>NZ_RZNC01000001.1 GCF_004078655.1 Labedella populi
CGGGCGACGATCGAATCATGAACACCACACCCCGACGCACTGTCGCCACCCTCGCACTGACCCTGATCGCCGCCGCGCTCACCGGCTGCTCCGCCACCGACGCCCTCATCCACAAGGAGAAGACGGGCGAGTACGCCGACGTGACCGCCCTGGCCGACTGGGACGGGAACGCGCCGTGGGTGCCGTCGGACGCGACGGACATCCGCACCCACGAGTCGACCGACGGAAAGTCCGCCGTCCTCCTGCTCGACAGTTCCACCGAGCTCGATCCCACCCTGTGCGCCGAGATCGATCGGCAGTCCGCGCCCGCCTTCTCGATCGAGGGCGCTCCCGATGTGTACAAGACCGACCGCGTGTTCGCGTGCGGCGACTGGACCGTCGCGCCCGCCGAGGACGGCTGGTACGGCTGGACCCCGAGCGACCCGGACGAGAAGGACCAGTCGCCGAGTGCGTGACGCCGAGTGGTCAGGCGCGGGTGAGCGCGCGGCAGCTCCGGAGGAATGACGCCGCGAGAGTGTCGCGGTCGTCAAGGTAGCCCGCCACCATCGCGCCATCCCGGATGAGCATCAGGTCGTCCGCTACGGCGTCCGGATCCTCCAGTTGCAGCGGCGCGACGATCTCGGTGAAGGCCGACTTGCACCACGTGCGGTGTTCGTCGACCGTCCTCCTCACGGCGCTGTCTGCGTCCGGATACTCGGCGGACGCGTTGATGAACGGGCAACCACGGAATCCCGGTTCGCACGCCATCGATCCGACCGCCTCCGAGATGAGCTGGAACGCTCGATCGGCATCGCCGGCCGCATGCTCGATCGCGGCGGAGATGCCTTCGCGTTCCAGCTGCGCCCGGCGCTCGAGGTGCGCGACCACGAGGTCGTCCTTGCTCTTGAAGTGCCGGTAGAACGTGACCTTCGTGGTCCCTGCGCGCTCGATCACCTTCTCCACGCTCACAGCGCGCAGACCGTCGGCGTAGAACAGCTCGGTCGCCGCCTCGATCAACTGTTCCCGCATCGACACCTTCACGGCCCCGATCATAAGCGCCTCCTGTCGCTCTTGTGCATTCCCCGGCTCGGCACTATCGTCGAGCCATGTAGAGTGACTAGTCATTCTACCTCAATCACACAGACAGGAACACTCATGACCGACACCCTTTCCGAACGGCGGCCCATCACCGTCGGCCTCCGCAACCTCTACGCCACCCGCTTCGGCTTCGCGATCGTGTGGGCGGTTCTCTTCGCCCTCACCGCGTCGACACTGAATCCGCTCAGCATCGCGCTGCTCGTGCTCTATCCCGCAGTCGATCTCGTCGCGGCCGTCATCGACCACCGCACGTCACGCGCCAGCCGCCCCGCACCCCTGCTGTTCGTGAACATGGCGCTCAGCCTGCTCACCGCGATCGGCCTCGCGGTCGCTGTGACGTCCGGTCTGCCGGCCGTTCTCATCGTGTGGGGCGTTTGGGCGATCACGACGGGAGGCGTCCAGCTCGTCGTGGGAATCACGCGCCGCTCACTCGGCGGGCAGTGGCCGATGATCCTGAGCGGCGGTATCTCCGTCCTCGCCGGCGCCGGCTTCATCCTGATGTCGGGCGGCCCCTCGGCTTCTCTCGTCGGCCTCGCCGGCTACGCGACGCTCGGCGGCATCTTCTTCCTGATCTCCGCACTCCGGCTCAACAGCACAACCAAGGCGGCGACACGATGACCGAGTACGACGTCATCGTGATCGGCGCCGGCCCGGTCGGTGAGAACGTCGCGGATCGCGTCGTCCGCGGCGGGCTCACCGCCGCGATCGTCGAGGCGGAGCTCGTCGGCGGCGAATGCTCCTACTGGGCGTGCATGCCGACCAAGGCACTCCTCCGCGACGCCGCAGCCCTCCGCGCCGCACGGCGACTGCCCGGAGCCGCCGCCGCGATCACGGGTGACCTCGATCCCGCCGCCGTCTTCGCGCGTCGCGATCGCTTCGCCTCGGGTTGGAAGGACGACGGTCAGGTCGCGTGGCTCGACCAGGTCGGCATCTCCCTCGTCCGCGGTCACGGGCGACTCGCGGGCACCCGGACGGTGACCGTCACCGCGGACTCCGGCGACGTCGTCACCCTCACCGCTCGGCATGCAGTCGTCCTGGCGACGGGCACGAGCGCCTCGGTGCCCGCGGTCCCGGGACTCGCCGACGCCGGGGCGTGGACGAACCGGGAAGCGGTCTCCGCCACCCGTGCACCCGAGCGGCTCGCGATCATCGGCGGCGGCGTGGTGGGCTCGGAGATGGCCACGGCGTTCAGCGCGCTCGGCTCCTCCGTCACCCTCATCGCGAGGGACGGCGTCCTGCCGAACGTCGAGCCGTACGCCTCCGAGCACGTCCTCGCGGCGCTGCGCGACGCGGGCGTCGACGTCCTCATCGGTGGGAGCCCGACCTCGGTGTCGAGGGACGCCGCCGGAACGGTGCACATCGCCCTCGCCGACGGCGGCGTGGTGGAGGCGGACGAGGTGCTCGTCGCCACCGGCCGGACGCCCAACAGCGCCGACCTCGGCCTCGATCGGGTCGGGCTCACTCCAGGGACCTGGCTGACGGTCGATGACACGCTCCGTGTACTCGATGCGTCGGGCGAACCCCTCGGCGACGGCTGGCTGTACGCAGCCGGCGACATCAACCGGCGGGCGCTCCTGACCCACCAGGGCAAGTACCAGGCTCGCGCCGTGGGCGACGTCATCGTGGCGCGCGCGACCGGCGCGGCGGTCGAGGACGCACCGTGGGGCCGTCACACCCCCACTGCAGATCTCCGCGCCGTACCGCAGGTCGTCTTCACCGAACCCGAGATCGCGTCCGTCGGCCACACCGTCGCGAGCGCGGAGCGGGCCGGGCTGAAGGTGCGCTCGGTCGAGTACGACCTCGGAGCCGTCGCGGGAGCCGCGCTCCACGCCGATGGGTACGCCGGGCGCGCGAGCATCCTGATCGACGACGAGGGGGACCGCATCGTCGGCTTCACCGCCGTTGGTCCGGACGTCGCGGAACTGCTGCACGCGGCGACGATCGCCATCACCGCCGAGGTTCCACTCGACCGGCTCTGGCACGCCGTGCCCGCCTACCCGACCGTCAGCGAGGTCTGGCTGCGTCTTCTCGAGACCGCCGGTCTCTGACGCGAGGCCCTGGTCCACACCTTCATCAATCCGCAAGACCACATCAACAGGAGATCATCATGACCACCAAGATCACGTTCATCATCGACAACCCGGCGGACCCCGAGGCGTTCGAATCCGCGTACGCGGAGGTCACCGCTCTCGCCGACCGCCTCCCGGCGCTTCGCCGGCGCGAGTCCGCGAAGGTCTGGCCGAAGGAGGACGGCACGCCGACTACGGCGCACCGCACCCTCGACCTCTATTTCGACTCCTACCAGGACGCCTCGGCGGCGGTCACCACGCCTGCGGCCGGCGAATTCGTGGGAAAGCTCGTCGCCACCGGCGCGTCGTTCACCGGGCTCTTCTCGGACGTCGAGGCGGACTGAGCCCGCCGTTCAGTTCGCCACGCGCGGGACGGTTCCCCGACCCGCGCACGAGCCGACACGAACGGCCCGCCGTCTCCGAGGAGAGGGCGGGCCGCTCGTCTTCTGACAGGCTCAGGACCGGGGAACCGGCTAGACCAGGCGGCCTTCGGGGGACTTCGTCTCCGACGGGTCGGTTTCGGGCAGGTCACCGAGCGCCTCATCGATCGCCTTCAGCACGGACTCGTCGAGCTTCACGCCCGCCGCTGCCGCGTTCGACTCGATCTGCTCGGGCTTCGACGCACCGACGATCGCGCCCGCGACGTTGTCGTTCGACAGCGTCCACGCGACGGCGAGCTGCGCCATTGTGATGCCGAGGTCGTCCGCGATGGGCTTGAGCTTCTGCACGGCGGTCAGGGTCTCGTCGTTCATGAACCGCTTGATCATGTCCGCACCACCCTTCTCGTCGGTGGCGCGGCTGCCCTGCGGGAGTTCCTCGCCCGGCTTGTACTTTCCGGTGAGCACGCCCTGCGCGATGGGCGACCAGACGATCTGCGAGATGCCGAGATCACGCGAGGTCGGGACGACCTTCTCCTCGATGACACGCCACAGCATCGAGTACTGCGGCTGGTTCGAGACGAGCTGGATGCCGAGGTCTTCGGCGAGCTCGTGGGCCTCCGAGAGCTGCTCGGCCGTCCACTCGGACACACCGATGTAGAGGGCCTTGCCCTGCTCGACGACGTCGGCGAAGGCGATCATCGTCTCTTCGAGCGGGGTCTCGTAGTCGTAACGGTGCGCTTGGTAGAGGTCGACGTAGTCGGTCTGGAGACGCTGCAGCGACTCGTCGATCGAGTGCCGGATGTGCTTACGGCTGAGGCCGGTGTCGTTGTGGCCCTTCGGGCCGGTCGGGAAGTAGACCTTCGTGAAGATTTCGATGCCCGCGCGACGCTCTCCCTTGAGGGCCTCGCCGAGGACCGTCTCCGCCGCACCGTTGGCGTAGCCGTCGGCCGTGTCGAAGGTCGTGATGCCCGCATCGAGGGCCGCGCGCACCGACTTCATGGCGGTGTCGTTCTCCACCTGGGAGCCGTGCGTGAGCCAGTTGCCGTAAATGATCTCTGAGATCTTGAGTCCGCTGTTGCCGAGGTATCGGAATTCCATGGTGCAACGCTACGCCTGCCGCTGGAGCGCGCTCACGGGATTGCACGCATTCCCTCGCCGCGCTACGCCGCGAAAGGGCTACACCCGCACGAGGGCGCCACCTCTACCGGGCGCCCTCGCAACCGAACTACCGCCGTCGGGCACATCCCCCGACGAGGCAGACTCCGGCAGATCACCGCTCGGTGACGACACCGCCCTCGACGCGCCAGTGGCGATCGAGTCGTACGGTGTCGAGCATGCGGCGGTCGTGCGTCACGAGGAGCAGCGTGCCGTCGTAGCTCTCGAGCGCCTGCTCGAGCTGCTCGATCGCCGCGAGGTCGAGGTGGTTGGTCGGCTCGTCGAGAACGAGCACGTTGACCCCGCGCGCCTGCAGCAGCGCGAGCCCGGCACGGGTCCGTTCTCCGGGCGAGAGTTCGTCGACGGGGCGCGACACGTGATCGGCGCGCAGCCCGAACTTCGCGAGCAGGGTCCGGACCTCTCCCTGCGGCCACTCGGAGAGGATCGCCTCCACGGCCTCGGCGAGCGGCTTCGAGCCGTCGAGCTGGGCCCGCGCCTGGTCGATCTCCCCGATCGCAACGCTCGTCCCGATGCTCGCGGTGCCCTCGTCCGGCATCTGGCGCCCGAGGAGGCCACGGAGCAGCGTCGACTTGCCAGCGCCGTTCGGGCCGGTGATGCCGATCCGGTCGCCACCGTTGATCTGCAGTGACACCGGGCCGAGCACGAACTCACCGGTCTCCGAGTCGCCCTGCTGGAAGACCGCACCGCTCAGCGTCGAGACGACGGCGCTCGAGCGGGGAGCAGCCCCGATCGAGAACTCGAGCTTCCACTCCTTGCGCGGTTCGTCGACCTCCTCGAGTCGCGCGATACGGCTCTCCATCTGGCGGACCTTCTGGGCCTGCTTCTCACTCGACTCGGTCGCCGCCTTGCGTCGGATCTTGTCGTTGTCCGGCGACTTCTTCATCGCATTGCGGACACCCTGGCTCGACCATTCCCGTTGCGTCCGGGCGCGGCCCACGAGGTCCGCCTTCTTGTCGGCGAACTCGTCGTACGCCTCGCGCGCATGCCGGCGAGCGGTCTCACGCTCCTCGAGGTATGCGTCGTAGCCGCCACCGAACACGCGGTTCGCGGACTGCGCGAGGTCGAGTTCCAGCACCGTCGTGACGCAGCGAGTGAGGAACTCCCGGTCGTGACTCACGAGTACGACGCCGCCGCGCTGCTCCCGCACGAACCGTTCGAGCCGGTCGAGTCCGTCGAGGTCGAGGTCGTTCGTGGGCTCATCGAGCAGGACGATGTCGAAGCGGCTGAGGAGCAGCGCGGCGAGCCCGACGCGCGCCGCCTGACCCCCGCTCAACGCGGTCATCGCGCTGTCAGGGCCGACGGTGCCGCCGCTTCCAAGGCCGAGGTCGGCGAGCACGACGGGGAGGCGCTCGTCGAGGTCGGCCGCGCCACTCGCGAGCCACCGGTCGAAGGCGATGGAGTAGGCGTCTCCCGGGTCGATGCCGGGAGGGGCCGCCTCGGGTGTCGCGAGGAGCGCGGCGGCCGCATCCATGTCGAGGGTCGCTTGGGTGCAGCCGGTGCGCCGACCGACGTAATCCGCGACAGTCTCGCCGGGCACACGCTCGTGCTCCTGCGGCAACCAGCCGACGAACGCGTCGCCCGGATTGAGAGTGATCGTGCCGGCCTGCGGCTCGTCGACGCCGGCGAGCAGCCGCAGCAAGGTCGACTTCCCCGCCCCGTTCGCCCCGACGACGCCCACGACATCGCCGGGCGCGACCGTGAAGTCGAGGTCGTCGAACAGGGTGCGGTGGCCGTATCCGCCGGCGAGGCCGCTGGCCACCAAGGAAGCGCTCATCCGCCCATTCTCCCTGGTGGTTTAGCTGACTCTCCCCGCTCTCGGCGAACCGTTGGTGTGCTAACAAGGGAAACGATCTGAGTTCGTGACGACAGCAGCCAACGTAAGCCCGTGCACGATTGCACCTCAAGCCGCCAGCCCTTCGCACCGGGTACAGCCGTATGGTTTGACACGTGGACTATCTCGACGAAAACGAACTGATGACAATTCGTCGACGTCTCGCAACCGGTGAACTCGCAAGTCTTGATTTCGGCGCGACCAATCCATTGCGGCCGAACGGGCTGGCCAGTGCTCTTGCTCGCCAGTCCGCCGGGCTCGGCAGCTTTCGGAAGTACGACACCGTCCCGCTGGTGGCGGCAACGTTGTTTTACGGCCTCGTGCTGAACCACCCGTTCGAGAACGGGAACAAGCGCACGGCACTCGTTGCGATGCTCGTGTTCTTGCAACAGAACCGGACTCTGCTCGTCGGCGCCTCAGAGAACGAGCTTTATGACATGGCGACTGGCGTCGCAGCGCATAGTTTCCCCCTTCCGCCAGGTGTCGAGCGCGACGCCGACTCCGAGGTTGCATCGATCGGCGCGTGGCTTGCTCGGCGGACGCGCGCGCTCGAGCGCGGCGACAAGACGATGCAGTTCAAAGAGTTTCGCGCGCAGTTGGAGTCGCAAGGGTGCTCCTTCGGCGCTCCAGCAGGCAACTACATCAAGGTTTACCGCCAGACGGCAGACGGTGAGCTATCCGCGAAAATGGGCTACCCGAAAGCAAACTTCAGCGTAGGAGTTCAAGACGTCAAGCGCGTCCGCGGGCTACTCAAGCTCGACGAAACGCACGGCTTCGATTCAGGAGCGTTCTACGAAGATGAACTGGACGCTGTGGTCGACGGCTTTGTGAACACGTATCGCCAAGTACTAGACCGCCTCGCGCTGACCTAATCCGATCGGGTTATCTGCGATGAGGCGTCGCGGCCGCGCGCATCTCCTTGACGTCAAGTCATTCCGTGGGACAAGCGAACTGCCGTTCCGTAGAGACGCTTCACCGTTCAAAGCGAAACAACGAACGCTGGACGATAGCGAAATTTCGTTCTCGCTCGTACTGCATCGTGACGAGCGCATCGTCGTGCGCTGCCGCAACTTCTCCATCGCTATCGTCGTATCCCGTGAACTCGATGAGCATCTTGGCAGTCACGCTGGAGGCGATGAAAGCAGTTTCCGAACAATACTCAGCAAGCCACGCTGGCATCCCGACTACATAGTGCGGGGTCCGCGTTCCGGTAGTTACTCCAATGAAATCTCCGATGCCAAGCGACTCGCCATGAGCTACTGCAGAGAAACGAGAGTATCGGAGACGGCCATCTGGGCCGAGCAGGTTTCCAAACTCGGACGCCAGCCATGTATCACTAGCGACAGCTGGCCTTTCGCCAGCTAGTAGCGTTCGCAGATCATCAGCGACGACGTCTCGGAAGGATGTGACGCTTCTCTCGACACCCGAATCCACCGAGGCCAAGACAGCGTCGGGCTCAAGTTTGTGACGAAGATTGAGTTCACGCTCGAGAGAAGAAAGCCACCGGACCGTTATCTCCTTTTGACTCGGGGCACTCATCAGCCACCAAGCCTTCGCGAAACTCTCGATACACCCGCGACTTGTCGTCACAATGGCGAAAGATGCTCGTTCGTCGGGGAGAGCTGTTGCTACGAGCCGCGCGTGATCAAGCCCCGCGCGGAAGGCAAACACGATTCTGTCTAGGGCGTCGTCAATTGGCGTCGATGTTGTTCGTATGGGAATGGCAGATTGTTGCGCCTTGAGCCTTCCCGCCCGCGAAGTTGCCGTCGGACCGCGATCGACACACCACGCAAACACCTTCAAGAAGGCGTCGGAGGCTCGCAGGTAGCTTGCCGTTAGGCGCCTACGACTCTCGAGCGGCAATCGTACAAGGTGTCCATTTCCGGCGTTCGAGGAAAACTGCACGGCGAGAGAATACTCCTGGGCGAGCAGTCTCTCTCCTCGGGCACATTCCGATTGCGCCTACCGCATCCCATGTCACTCACGCGAATGAGGACGAGCCAAGGTCAATCAACTGCCGGTGGCCGCGAGCGAGGCGAGCAGCCCGAGCTTCTCGGCGGCGTCGCTGTCCTCGTCGGGGTAGTAGAGCACGAGGATGACGTCACCGACGGGCAGTTTCTCGCGGTGGAGTCGGAGTTCGCCGACCGTCGGGTGGTGCAGCGTCGTCGTGCCGCCCTCGAGCGGGCGGAGGTCGTGGCGCGCCCAGAGCGAGCGGAAGCGGGCGCTCGCGAGCGAGAGTTCCCCGACGAGCGCCACCGCCCGCTGGTCCGTGACATCATCACCCAGCGTGTGACGCGCGAGTGCGACGAAGCCCTCAACGGCCCGCTCCCAGTCCTCGTGGAAGTCTCGCTCGGCGGGATCGAGCAGGAGCGAGCGCAACCGGTTCTCGCCCGGAACGAGTCGCGGTGAGAGCGCGACGGCGAGCGGGTTGGACGCGAGCACGTCGAAGTGACGGCTCTCGACGAAGGTGGGCACCCCGATCGCCGCGAGGAGGTGGTGCAGGCGATCCGGGACACGGTCGAGTCGCCGGGAGCGGCGCGGGCGCGGAGCGGTCCCGCCGAGCCCGCGCAAATGGTCGGCCTCGACGTCGTCGAGCTGGAGCACACGCGCGAGGGCATCGAGCACGTGCGGCGAGGGGTTCTTGTCTCGACCGCGTTCGAGCCGCACGTAATAGTCGGCGCTGATTCCGGCGAGGAGAGCGACCTCCTCGCGCCGGAGCCCCGGCACCCGACGGTTCGACCCGACGGTCAGGCCGAACGTCTCCGGCCGGACGAGGGCGCGACGCGCTGCGAGGTACTCGCCGAGCCGCCCCGGCTCCTCGTTCCCGTCCACGCTCCCACGGTACGCGCGTCGCTCGCACCGAGAGAGGCCCTGCCACTCCTCGTCTCAGCCCTCCTCGTCTCAGCGGGGACGTTCCCCGCCGCAGCGGACGGGGCGAGGATTCCGGTGTACCGATCAGAAGGAGATTCACCATGGACATCACCCACCGCACCGTCCTCATCGTGGGAGGCACGTCGGGCATCGGGCTGGGGCTCGCGCGACGATTCGCCGCAGCTAGCAGCACCGTGGTCGTCGGGGGTCGCGACACCAGTCGGGTCGACGACCTCGAGACTGTCGCGATCGACGTGACCGACGCCGATTCGATCGCGCGTGCCCGCGACGAGGTGCTCTCCGCGCACCCCGACCTCGACGTCGTCGTGACGATGTCGGGCGTCATGCTCATGGAGGACCTGCAGGACCCGGCGCACGCGGCGAGCGCCGAGACGACGATCGCGGTGAACCTGCTCGGCACGATCCGCGTGATCGACGCCTTCACTCCGCACCTCCTCGCGCGGGGCGACGCGGACATCATCACGGTGTCGTCGGGGATCGCGTTCCTCCCCTTCCCACCCATGCCGTCGTACGGCGCCTCGAAGGCCGGGGTGCACGCGTACACGGAGTCACTGCGCGCCCAGCTCGACGGCACGGGCGTCCGAGTGACCGAGGTCGTCCCGCCGGCCGTCGCGACGGCCGGCCAGGAGAAGGTCAACCCGGCTGCCCTGCCGCTCGACGCCTACCTCGACGAGGCTCTCGCGCTCCTCTCGGCGGACCCGACGCCGAACGAGATCGTGGTGACCGCGGCACAGCGCTTGCGCTGGGCGGAGCGCGACGGCACCTACGCCGAGCTGCTCGCGGTCCGGTCGCAGGCCCTCTCGATGCTGTCGGGCCGCGCAGGCTGAGCGCTGGGCCGAGCATCGGGGGCCGATCGGGTTCCTGTCACGCCACTACAGTCGGTGTCATGCAGCGACGCGACGATGCCCCCGCACCCCACACGACAGACGGAACACCCGCTCCCCGCACGGTCTGGGTGAGCGGATCGTCGGGCAAACTCGGCAGCGAGGTCGTGCGGCAGCTGCGGGAGGCGGGTGACCAGGTCATCGAGGCCGACCTCGTCGGCGAGTCACCCGTCGACCTGCTCGATCCCGCGGCCGTCGCCGACTCGATGCGCGGGGCCGACGCCGTCGTCCACTGCGCGGCGATCCCCGCGCCCGTGAACATCGAGCCCGTCGACCTCATGCGCATCAACACGTTGTCGTGCTTCAACGCTCTCGAGCAGGCCTGGCTTGCGGGAATCCAGGTCGCCGCCGTAGCGTCGAGCGCCTCGATCTACGGCCCGGCCTGGTCGGAGGAGTGGGCGTCGCCACCCTTGCGCTTCGACTCCGTCCCCGTCGACGAGGACACCCCGCTCATCTTCGTCGACCCCTACGCGCTGTCGAAGGACGTGACCGAGAGCACGAGCCGCATGTTCGCGCGCCGCGGCATGACCGTGACGGCGCTGCGCTTCCACTGGATCGCCTCCGTCGAGCAGGCGCGCGAGCGGGCGGCGACCGAGCCGGAGGAGGAGGGAGCGGTCGGTCTGTGGGGATACACGGATCTGAACGACGCCGCCCGCGCGTGCATCCTCTCGCTCGATCCGCTCCCCGCGCACCGCGGCTACGAGGCCCTCGTGATCGTCGCGGACGACACCCTCTCGGACGTGCCGACGGAGGAACTCCTCGACCGACACCTGCCGACGATCACACGACTCCGCCCGATCGCCGGGGCGGGAAGCGCGTTCGACTCGTCGCGAGCGGCCGAGACCATCGGTTGGCGGCCGGAACGCTCCTGGCGCTGACCCCCCTGGGCTGTACCACCTCCTTCGGAGACGGCTTTCCGTCCGTCATCGCTCCCGAGCGGTTCGAGGAGTTCGCGCCGGGCCTCGACCCCGAGCTGTTGAAGCTCATCCAGAAGACGGCCGCGATGGAACCCGACGAGATCAGCTCGTTCTACGGTCCGGTCAGCGCCGAGAGTCCGGCAGGGACGGCGAACGCCCGGCGACTCGGTCGGCTCCTCACGACGAGGATGGGCCGCCGGACGTTCGGCATCTGCGCGCGCATGGACTGAGCGCGGAATCTCGACGACTCAGTGTGCGTCGACCGGGATCGCCGACCCGCGCACGGTCCTCGCCCATGCCTGCGTGGCGACCTGGACGGCGTCCCACGGGGAGCCGAGCGGAGGCGTGTAGGAGAGGTCGAGGTCGCTCATCGCCTCGACCGTCATGCCGTGGTGGAGCGCGGTCGCGAACGTGTCGACGCGCTTCGCGATCTCCGCACCGCGGGTTCCGACGAGCTGCGCGCCCAGGAGCCGTCCGTCGCTCGTGTCTCCGGTGATGCGGATGCTGATCGGCGTCGCGCCCGGGTAGTACGCCTTGTGGTCGTCGGCGACGGCCGTCGCACTGCGGGGCGCGAGACCGGCACCGACGGCCTCGAGGTCGCGGAGACCGGTGCGGGCGGCGACGAGGTCGAACACCTTCACGACCTGCGTGCCGAGGCTCCCCGCGAAGCGCGCGTCGCCGCCGATCGCGTTCTCCCCCGCGACCCGGCCCTGCTTGTGCGCGGTGGTCCCCAGCGGGAGGTAGGTGACGCCGAGCAGCCGGTGATGCGTCACGACGCCGTCGCCGGCGGCCCAGACGTGAGGGAGGCCCGTGCGCATCCGCTCGTCGACCACGACGGCTCCACCCGGACCCGTCGTCGCGCCAGCGGCGGTGAGCAGACCCGTGTTGGGGCGGACGCCGACGACGACGAGCACGAGGTCGGCGGTCCGCGCGAACGACCCGGAGTCGTCCTCGCCGGCGACGGTGAGTCGCCCGCCGGCTCGAGTCACGGCGCCGACGCGGGCGCCGGTCACGACGTCGACGCCGTTCCGCGTGAGCTCGTCGTGAACGAGCGATCCGAGCTCGGGGTCGAGCGTCGACAGCACTTCGGGTCCACGCTGCAACTGCGTGACGGCGAGCCCGCGGACGGTGAGGGCCTCGGCCATCTCGAGACCGACGTATCCGGCACCCACGATGATCGCGGTGCGGGGATCGCGCTCGTCGAGGTACCGCTCGAGAGCGAAGGTGTCGCCCATCGAGTGCAGCACGTGCACGCCGTCGTCGGGTCCGAGACCGTCCTGCCCTCCGATCCCCGCGATGCCAGCGGTGGAAGGCGACGCCCCGGTCCCGACCATCAACTCGTCGTAGGCGAGGACGTCATCGGAGCCGTCGGCGTTCCGCACCGTGAGCTTCCGCCCGGACACGTCGATGCCCGTCGCGAGGGTGTCGAGCCGCAGCCGCATGCCGGTCGCTTCGAGGTCGGCGTGGGTGCGGTGCGCGAGCGACTGCCACGGGTCCACCTCGCGCGAGAAGTAGTACGGGATCCCGCAGATGGAGAAGTTCGGGAACGAGTCGGCGACGACGACGGTGACGTCGACCGAGGGGTCGAGTTCGCGGGCGCGCAGTGCGGTGGAGATTCCGGCGTCGCTTCCGCCGATCGCTACGAGATGCATGACGTGGCCTTTCAGAGTTTCGCGTCGACGGAGTGGGGGACCACGACGTCGTCGGCCGCGCGAGCGGCGGTGGGATAGAGCACGAGCACCAGGGCGAGGCCGACGACCCCACCGAGGAGCTGCATGAGGATGAAGGGCGGCACGGAGCCGGGCGCGATGCCGGCGAACGTGTCGCTGAACACGCGACCCACGGTCACGGCAGGGTTCGCGAAGGACGTCGAGCTGGTGAACCAGTACGCCGCCCCGATGTATGCGCCGACCGCGGCCGCCGTGACCGAGCCGCTCGCCGTTCGAGCGAGAGAGAAGACGAGAAGCACCAGTCCGGCCGTGGCGACCACTTCCGCGACGAGATGCCCACCGGTTGCGCGGTCGGTCGAGGCGAGCTGCCATGGCACGTCGAACATGACGTTCGCGAGGACCGCCCCGGCACTCCCGCCGAGGACCTGGGCGACGATGTACGGAGCGACGTCGCGCAGCGGCAGTCCCGTATCGGATCGTGCTCCGATCACCCAGTCGACGAGGGTGACGACGGGATTGAAGTGCGCGCCGGACACGGGTCCGAACATGAGGATCAACACCGCCAAGCCCAGTGCGGTCGCGAGGCTGTTCTCGAGGAGCTGCAGGCCGACGTCGTCGGGCGACAGCTCTGCAGCCGCGATCCCGGAGCCGACCACGATCGTCACGAGCAGACCGGTGCCGAGGAATTCGGCTACGAATCGTCGAGCCAGATGCGGACGCGCGGGTGTCGGGTCGGGGAGTGAGTGATCCATGTTGAGTGCCATCTTGACCGATCATCATAGTTCAGTCAATATTGAAACAATGAACATTGAGAGAAGCGACGCGATCGATCGGCGAGCAGCGAAGCACGCCGCACTCGGCGAGCCGGCAAGACTCCGTATCGTCGACCTGCTCACGTTGGGCGACCTCTCGCCCTCCGAGATCCGTGCCGCACTCGGCATCCCCGCGAACCTCGTCACTCATCACCTGAACACCCTCGAGGCCGTCGGCATGGTGTCCCGCTCCCGATCCGAAGCGGACAAGCGACGCAGCTACGTCCACCTCTCCGACGAAGCCCTCGAGGGCCTGACACCGGGGGCCGTGGAGCGCGCCGACAGAGTCGTGTTCGTCTGCACGGCCAATTCGGCTCGGTCGCAGCTCGCGGCCGCACTGTGGGGGCAGCAGTCCGCGATCCCCGCCGTATCCGGGGGCACACATCCTGCTGATCGGATCGACGCCGGTGCGATCGCCGCGGCCGAGCGGCACCGCCTCCCCCTCGCTCACGAGCAGCCGCGCGCCCTCAGCGATGTACTGACCCCGAAGGACTTCGTCGTCACCGTCTGTGACAACGCCCATGAAGAGTTGGGCGTCGCCGGGAACCTCCACTGGTCGATCCCGGACCCGGTTCGAATCGGCACCGCCGCCGCATTCGACACCACATACGCCGAGCTGCAACGACGCATCTCGGAACTCGCACCGCGGCTCGCCGCATCCTGAAAGCGAAGAAGCTCCGACGAGGTCGAGCGTCGCGTACTCACACTGCTCGACGAGCTCAGTGTCTCCCCTCCGTTCACCCGCACGACCGCCTGACCTCCCGCCGGCACCACCAACGAAAGCGAACCATGAGCGACAAGCCCACCATCCTGTTCATCTGCCAGCACAACGCCGGTCGCTCCCAGCTCGGGGCCGCGCTGCTCGAGTACCTGGCCGGCGACCGCTTCGCTGCGACGTCGGCGGGCCTTTCCCCCGCCGAACACGTCAACGAGGCGGTCGCCGCGACGGTCGCCGAGCTCGGCGTCGACATCTCCGACCGCGTCCCCCGCGCGGTGACAGAAGCCGACCTCGACACCGCCGACATCGTCGTGCTCATGAAGCCCGGACTCAGCCTCCCGTCGACGCCGCGCGGTGAGGTGTTGGAGTGGTCGTTCCCCAACCCCGAGGCGTGGGACGTCGACGCCGTCCGGCCTTTGCGAGACGCCGTGTCGGACAAGATCCGGGCGACGATCCTCGCAGACTGACGGTCACGCGTTCGCCGAAGCGCGACCGATCTGAATGGCGGGTTCCTCAGGGAGGGCGCAGCAACTGCCGTAGATCGCCTCGTGGACACCGGCCAGCTCGGCGACGACCGACTCGTGGAATCGGCGTTCCCGGACCACTCGCGCGGGGTAGCGTGACCGTGTGACCACCCCCGATGCCGCGCTCGATGCGTCGCTCGACGCCGCGCCGCTCGACGCCGCCGATCCGCTCGCGTCTTTTCGGGACCGCTTCGTGCAGGGCGGCGACACCGTCTCCTACCTCGACGGGAACTCCCTCGGTCGGCCACTGCGGCGCACCGTCGAGCGGTTGCCCCCGTTCGTGCAGCAGGAGTGGGGCGAGCGACTCATCCGCTCGTGGGACGAGACATGGATGGGGCTGCCGTTCGAACTCGGCGACGCGATCGGCGCCGCGACGCTCGGGGCGGCGCCCGGGCAGACGGTCGTCGGCGACTCCACGACGGTCCTCCTCTACAAGCTCATGCGGGCCGCCCTCACGGCTCGCCCGGGCCGCTCCCGCGTCGTCGTGGACGACGACAACTTCCCGACCGACCGCTTCCTCATGGAGGGCATCGCGCGGGAACTCGGCCTCGAGCTCGACATCATCGAGGTGGACCGCTCCATCGGGGTGACCCCCGACCAGCTCTCGGCGGTGGTCTCGGACGAGACGGCACTCGTCGTCCTGAGCCACGTCGCCTACCGGAGCGGCTACCTCGCGGACATGCCCGGCCTCACCCGCCTCGCGCACGACGCCGGCGCCCTCATCCTCTGGGACGTCTGCCATTCCGCTGGCGCGGTCCCGATGCAGGTGGACGAGTGGGGCGTCGACATCGCGGTCGGCTGCTCATACAAGTACCTCAATGGCGGGCCGGGAGCACCGGCGTTCGCGTACGTCCGCCGCGGGCTCCAGGCCGAGCTCGAGCAGCCGATCCAGGGCTGGATGGGAGCGGCCGACGTCTTCGCGATGGCCGACGTCTACGTGCCGGCCGAGGGGATGCGGCGCTTCCTGAGCGGCACCCCGCCGGTCCTCGCGATGCAGCCGATAACCGACATGGTCGACCTCGTCGCCGAAGCCGGTATCGAGGCGATCCGGACGAAGTCCGTCGCCCTCACCGAGTACGCGTTGCGCCTGACGGACGCCCTGCTCGCGCCTCTCGGCGTCACCGTCTCCACCCCGCGCGACCCCGAGCTCCGCGGCAGCCATGTCACGGTGTCGCACGCCCGCTTCCGCGAGGTCACGGCGGCGCTGTGGCGCCGAGGGATCATCCCCGACTTCCGCTCACCCGACGGCCTCCGGATCGGACTGTCGCCGCTGTCGACGTCGTTCGCCGAGGTGCGCCTCGGCGTCGACGCCATCCGCGAGGAACTCGAGCGGGAGACGGCGGTCTGATGGCGACCTTCGGCGGGCGTCCCACGATCCTTCGATCCATTCAGCCCGGCCAGCTCATCGCCCTCGCGTTCGCCGGCGTCCTGGCGATCGGCACCGCGCTACTGTCGTTGCCCATCGCCGTGCACGGTCGCTCGGCGACGTTCATCGAGGCACTCTTCACGGCGACGAGCGCGTTGTGCGTCACGGGGCACATCGTCGTCGACACCCCGGTCTTCTGGTCGCCGTTCGGCCAGGTCGTCATCCTCGTCCTGATCCAGATCGGCGGGTTCGGGGTGATGTCGCTCGCGACCCTCCTGGGGCTCTTCGTCGCGCGCCGCCTCGGCCTCCGCACGCGGCTCACCGCCGTGAGCGAGACGCACACGGTCGCGGTCGGCGACGTGCGCCGGGTCCTCACCGGCGTCGCCCTGATCACCCTCACGATCGAAAGCGCGGTCGCCGTTCTGCTCGCCCTCCGCTGGTGGCTCGGCTACGGCGAGGACCCCGGGCGAGCGGTCTGGCTCGGTGTCTTCCACTCCGTCTCGTCGTTCAACAACGCCGGATTCGCCCTCTTCAGCGACAACCTCATGGGCTTCGTCGCGGACCCCTGGATCTGTCTGCCGATCTGCGCCTCGGTCATCCTCGGCGGCCTCGGCTTCCCCGTGATCATGGAGCTGCGGAAGAAGTTCCGCTTCCCGCGCGCGTGGACGCTCAACACCATCACGGTCGTGGTCGGGTCGATCGTCCTGCTCGTCGTCGGCGCCGTCGTCTTGACGATCCTCGAGTGGTCGAACCCCGCGACGCTCGGTGCGCTCGACCCCGCCGGCCGCGTGCTCGGCGGGTTCACGGCGTCGGTGATGCCGAGGACCGCGGGGTTCAACTCGATCGACGTCTCGCAGATGCACCCGGCGAGCTGGCTCGTGACTGACATCCTGATGTTCATCGGCGGCGGACCGGCGGGCACGGCCGGTGGGCTCAAGATCACCACGTTCGCCGTCCTCTTCTTCATCATCGTCGCGGAACTGCGCGGAGACACGGCCGTCAACATGTTCGGCAAGCGGCTGCCCCGCTCGACGCACCGCGAGGCGCTCACGGTCGCCCTGCTGTCCGTGGCGCTCGTGATCGGTGCGACGCTCGCGATCATGCTCATGACGGACTACTCGCTCGACCGCGTCGTGTTCGAGGTCATCTCGGCGTTCGCGACCGTCGGGCTCTCAACGGGGATCACGGCCAGCCTGCCGCCCGCCGCTCAGGCGATCCTCATCGTCCTCATGTTCATTGGGCGCCTCGGTCCCGTCGCCCTCGGCTCGGCCCTCGCTTTGTCCACGCAGAAACGTCAGTACGAACTCCCGAAGGAGCGTCCGATCATTGGATAACCGCAACTCATTCCTCGGCCGCCGCAAGCAGCGCGACGGCGACGCGACGTCCGTGGTCGTCATCGGCCTCGGTCGTTTCGGCGGAGCGCTCGCGACCGAGCTCGTCCGATCGGGCACCGAGGTCGTCGGCGTCGACGCCGACGAGGACACGGTGCAGTCCCTCAACGGGATCCTCACACACGTCGTCCGGGCGGACTCCACACGGCAGGCCGCTCTCGACCAGCTCGGTGTCGCGGACTTCGACCGCATCGTCGTCGGGATCGGGTCCGACATCCAGGCGAGCATCCTCACCGCCTCCCTGCTCAAGCGCATGGGCGTGCGCTCGATCTGGGCGAAAGCGATCAGCGAGCAGCACGGGCTGATCCTCGAGCAGCTCGGGGTCGACCACGTCATCTACCCCGAGGCTGACATGGGGCGGCGCGTCGCCCACCTCGTGCGCGGTTCGATGCTCGACTACGTCGAGTTCGACCAGGACCTCGTCGTCGCGAAGACGATCGCTCCGCGCGAGATCATCGGAAAGACCCTTCAGGACGCCGCTGTCCGCCGCCGGCACGGCATCACGATCGTCAAGATCAAGGGCGCCGACGGCGCCTGGCACGCCGCGGGTGCAGCGTCCGTCGTGAACGAGGGCGACACGCTCATCGTCATCGGACCGGTCGAGCGCACGGAACGGTTCGCCGCGCTCCAGTGAGCTGTTCCCTCTGCGGGCGCCAGACGTCGGTCGTGACGGCAAGGGGGCACGAGCCCTCCAGGTCGGAGGCGCAGACCTAGGCGGCGATGCTCAACTCGCGGATGAGGCCGTCCTGCGCGAGGTGGAACGTGTACCGCAGCTGCACACGGCCGCCGGGGAAGTCACCCTCGAGAAGGATGTCGATCACCGCGACGCCGTCGGTCTCGTCCGAGCCGACCCACGTCGACGTGTACGTGTATGCGCTCGCCTCGCCCCGCAGCCAGTCGAGGAGCTCCTCGCGGCCGCGGTAGGTCCGGCCGTTGTCGGTGACGACGGCGTCGGGGGTGAAGACCTCGACGGCGAGCGCCTTGTCGGCGCCGTCCATGAGGTCGAAGTACGTGGTGATAACCGGGGAGAGGTTCGTCGTTGTCATGGCTCGACCCTCCACCTTCCCGTTGGGGGAAGGTCAAGCGGCCGCGGTGGTCAGCGCGAGACGCGGAAGATCGGCCAGCCGATCTCGGTGACGACGTCCTCTGAGCCGTCCGACGGCTCACGGATGTACGTCTCGCGGACCGGACCCGCGACTCCGAGCTCGTGCTCGGCGACATACGCCCCGAGAGCTCCGTAGGTGTGCGCGATCGTCGCGTCGGCTCCGCGGTGCACCGCGACAGCGAGTTCCGCGGGCGGGAGTGTCTCGGCGCGAGCCCTCCCGGTGAGTCCGGGCAGGCCCTCGAGGGAGATCAGTGACTGGAACATCGCCGCGTCGCCACGCTCGTCGAGGAACAGTTCCGTGGCCCACAGCCCGCCGAGCGGGCCCGCCGGCCGCACTCCGGGCCGATCCGTGGCCTCCTGGAGTTCGGCGCGCGCATCGTCGTACCAGGCGCCCAGATCGGCGAGGTCGATGGTCGCCCGGATGACGAGCGCGGGTGTCTCCGGAACGCTCCGGTGCTCGACCGGAACCGGCGCCGACGGCTCGAGCAGGTTCCGCAACGCGCCGACGGCTGCCCGGGTCTCCGCGAGCCGCGCTTCCAGCCGGTCGAGATGCGCGGCGATGAGCGTCGTCCGCGAGTCGACGTCCGCCGTCTGGAGGATCGCACGCACGTCATCGACGGGAACCTCGAGGTCCCGCAGGCGGCGGATCACCTGGGCGTCGGCTATCTGTTCGGGGGCGTAGAGCCGGTACCCGTTGTCGGGGTCGATCGCGGCCGGAATGAGGAGACCCTCGCGGTGGTAGAACCGCAGCGCCTTCGCGCTCAACCGCGTCGCTTGCGAGAAGTCGCCGATCGTCATCGTGGGTGCCACGACACCATCCTCGCGGGTCACGTGGCCTGGGACCAGCGCCCGTCAGGGCCTCGGCAATTCCTCGTCGACGAGCAGTTCGCCGTCGACGAAGCGCACGGCGGAGAGGTCGGGTACGACGACGTCGGGCACACTACCGTCCGACCACGGCGTGTACGCGCCGGCGCCCACACCGATGATCCAACCGGCCCCTGCTGCGCGGGCGGCGGCGATGCCCGCCGGGGCGTCCTCGAAGACGACGCACTCGCCGACGGGCACACTCGCCTGCTCGGCTCCCCGCTCGTAGGGCTGCGGGTCGGGCTTGCCGCGGTCGACGTCCTCGGCGGTGACGAGCCGCTCGGGGAGGGAGATCCCGGCCGAGTTCAACCGCGCGAGCGCGAGTTCCCGGGGCCCGGAGGTGACGGCGACCCAGCGGCCGGACGGCAACGACTCGGTGAGCGCTGCGGCTCCCGTGATCGCGACGGTGCCGTCGACGGTGTCCATCTCGCGGGCGAGCAGATCGTCGAACGCCTGCTCGACGAGGGCGGTCTCGACGAGTTCGGCGATGGTGTCCACCGCCCGGCGGCCGTGCTGCAGGTCGCGCTCCATGTCGAAGTCGGGCTTGTAAGTGGTGGCCCACGCCACCCAGGCGGCTTCCGCCGAGGCGAGCGAGTCGACGAGCACGCCGTCGCAGTCGAACAAGAAGGCAGACGGGCGGCCGAGAACGCGAGGGGACGACATCCCCCCATCCTGTCGCACCGCGCCCGCTGCCGTCCCCTTCGTGAGGTGTCGCTTCTCGCGGCTCATCCGGCCGTTGAGGCGACGAATAGTGACACCTCGCGGGCGGGAGATCAGATCGTGTCGCCGCGGGCCTCGATCTCCTCGACGAGGATCGGGACGGCCGTCGTCGCCGCGTGGATGCCGATGACGCTCGCGATCTCGAGCACTTCGAGCAGCTCGCCGACGGTCGCGCCGTAGCCGAGCGCGTTCTCGTAGTGGAGCTTGAGGCCGGGGACGTAGAGGTGCGTCGCCGCCGCATCGAAGGCGATGTACACGAATTCGCGCACCTTCGGCTCGAGCGTGCCCGTCTTCCACGGCACCGACGAGAAGTTCGTGTACGCCTCGAAGAGCTCCGGGTCGAGCTCGAGCATCTCGTCCCAGAACGAGTGCCAGTAGCCGCGGTTCTCCGTGAATTCGGCCTTCACGCGCTCCTGGTTCTCGTCGAGCGGCGACGGACCGGTCCGCAGACCCTTCTCCTCGAGGACCTTCACGAGCAGCGGCACGCCGATGTTCATGGCGTGGATGCCGAGCGTCGACGTCAGCTCGATGACCTCCATGATCTCCTGGGGCGTCGCACCGACGCCGAGCGCGGCCTTGATGTGCTGGCGGATGCCCGGCTGGTAGAGGTGTGTCGCGGCCGCGTCGACCGCGATGTACATGAGCTCCTTCGTCTTCGCGTCGAGGTGGTTCTTCTTCCACGGCACCATCGAGAAGTCGAGGTACGACAGGAGGAACTCGGGGTCGAGGCGCAGGATGCTCTCCCACAACGGGCTCCACGTGCCGCGCTGCTCGACGAAGGCGTCCTTGATCTCCTGCTGGCGGGGGGTGAACTCGGTCATGTCTGTACTCCTGGTTCGCGGTGGGGTGCACGATTCGTGTGCGAAGTAGTCACTTTGAGCGCTTTGCATCGGGTAGAGGCGACGCAATCCACTCGAAGTGACTACTTCAATGAGGGGAGGGCCCGCTTGGGGCGGGTCAGGCGTTGTCGCGGAGGGTGCGGAGGGCGAGGCGCGCCGCGGTCTGGATGTGTTCCGTGAGCAATCGGGCGGCGCGGTCCGGGTTGCGGGCGGCGATCGCGGCGACGATCTCGCGCATCTCCGTCACGACAGCGGGCAGGCGGTGCCGTGTCGCGAGCGACGTGACGCGGAGCACGCGGACACGCGCCTGGATCGACTCGAGGAGTTGCGTGAGCGACGCCGACTGTGCGCCCTCCACGAGCACGTCGTAGAACACGTCCTTCGCCGCCAGGAACTCCCGGATCTCCGAAGCCGAGTAGCCGTCGGCGTCGTCCGGTGACTCCCGTTCGAGCAGCGACGCCATCTCGTCGACCGTACGGCCGAGTCGGGCCACCTGCTCGTCGGTCGCGCGTTCGACGAAGCGACGCACGACGAGCGACTCGAGAGACGCCCTCACGTCGTAGAGGTCCTCTGCGTCGTCCAGCGACGGTGCAGCAACGTGGGCGCCGCGTTGCGGGATCACGGCGACGAGGCCCTCACTCGTGAGGACGCTGAGCGCCTCACGGACGGTCGTCCGAGACACCCCCATACTCTCGATGAGTTCGCGCTCGACGAGGCGTTGCCCCGGCTTCAACTGGAAGTCGAGGATCGCCTGCCGGAGTGCGGCCACGACCTGCTCCCGGACGGGCGCTGCCGTCCGGCCGAGGAGCGGGAAGCTCCACGGTTCTGCGAGAGGGTCGTCCAGCATGATGCTCCACTGTATCGGCGGGATGGGTCGGAACGGCCAGGGAATCCGGCGGGAGATCGGCCGCCAACCCGGCGGGGGACGGGCCGCCGCTCCGCGAACGGCGCAGCCCGTTTGCGTCACGTCATCGGCGTACCCCCCTCGGTGGTGCGGGATGCGTCGCCTGCCGTGTGACTCGCGATCCACTCGGCGACCCGGGTGTGGTCGGCGGCGGCGTCGAGTTCGTCGGCCGCGGTAGCCCAGAAGCCGATCGCGTCCTCGCCGAGCCCCGTGGGAGCGCCGACCGCACGAGCGAGTCCCGCCGCGATCCGCATGTCCTTCAGCATGAGTCGCAGCCCGAATCCCGAGTCGAACGTCCCGGGCAGAATGAAGTTCGGCCACTTGTTCTCGGTCGAGCCGCTCCGCCCGCTCGAGCCGTTGAAGACGGAGAGCATGACCTCGGGATCGAGCCCGAAACGTTTGCCGGCCTCGATCGCCTCACTCGTCACCCACAGATGCGTCGCGGAGAGCAGGTTGTTGAGCGCCTTGACCGCGTGCCCGGAACCGACCGCTCCGGTCGGGACCACCCGGCCGAGGTGCTCGAGGGCCACGCCGGCCTCAGCGACATCGTCGTCCGCGCCTCCGACCATGATCGTGAGGGTGCCGCCCTGGGCGCCCTTCACTCCGCCGGAGACGGGGGCGTCCACGAGGCGGACGCCGTACTCGGAGAGCCGCTCGGCGAGCGCTCGCGTCTCGAGCGGCTCGGACGAACTCATGTCGACGACCAGGGCACCCTCGGCGAGCGCCTCCGCCGAGAGGAGCTCGTCGGCGACCGCGTTCACGATCGCCGAGTTGGGCAGCATGAGCACGATGAGGTCCGCTCCTGCTGCGGCCTCGGCCGCCGACGCCGCCGGTGTCCCGCCCGCCTGGGTCAAGCGACCGCGAGCGTCCTCACTCAGATCGAACCCGCGCACCGCGTAGCCCGCCGCGATGAGCCGCGCGGACATCGGCGTACCCATGTTGCCGAGGCCGACGAACGCAACGGTCGCCGCGGTGCCCGCCGTCTCGTCGCTCACTTCCCCGCCTGCTCGTTGATGACCTTCTCCGCGACGCGGAACGACTCGAGCGCCGCCGGCACCCCCACGTAGATCGCCGTCTGCAGCAGCGCCTCCTGGATCTCCTCGACGGTGCAGCCGTTCGTGAGCGCCCCACGGACGTGAACGGCGAGTTCGTGCGAGCGGTTGAGCGCCGTCAGCATGCCCAGGTTGAGGAGACTGCGCGTCTTGCGGTCGAGGCCCGGTCGCGTCCACACCTCGCCCCAGCAGTACTCCGTCACGAGCTCCTGGATGGGACGGGCGAAGTCGGAGACGTTCTCGAGCGACTTCTCCACGTGCGCGGCGCCGAGCACGGACTTGCGCATCTCGATGCCGCGCTCGTACGACTCGGCGTGGGTTCCTTCGGTCGTCACGGTCATGCCTCCTGGGTGTCGGGCGCCGCGGGGGTCTCCGCGTCGCCGGGTTCGATCGCGGGCGCCGCGTAGTCGGCGTCGTCCACGGGGTCAGCCCACACGGTCGTGCCGAGTGAGATCGCGGTGTGCGTCATGAAGGAGTCGGGAGCGGCGCCGTGCCAGTGCCGCTCGCCGGGGGGACACCAGACGGTGTCGCCGGCCCGCAGCACACGAACGCTGCCGTCGCCCGCTTGGATGAGCCCACGCCCGGCGAGCACTTGAAGGATCTGACCGTTCTCGTGGTGGTGCCAGTACGTGCGGGCACCGGGCGTGAAGTTGACGGTGTTGATGGTGACACCGTCGGTCGCGGGCATCGTCACGTAGGGGAAGACCGATCCCGTGAACTGGGAGCCGGGCTTGCCGGCGGTTCCCGCGTGCGCGGTGGGCGGAGTGATGATCATGCGTTCGTCTCCTTCTCCTGCGCACCGTCGGGGATGGCACCGTCCGACCCGTCGTGCGATGGGTCGTGGAGGCGGACGCCTCCCGAGATGTCGCCGATCGCGTCGACGACGGTGTTGCTGATCTCGTCCGCGTAGCCGAGCGCCCGTGCGAGCCCGAAGCTCGCGACGGGACCGGCGGAGTTGAGGCTCGCGACACCGAGTCTCGTGACGAGCTGGGTGTAGAGCGTCACGTCCTTGAGCATGAGCGTGTTCGTGAGGCCGCCCTTGAGGTAGTCACCGTGGATGATCTTCGGGAACCTGTTGAGGCTCGCGAAGCTCACTCCCGAGCTCGCGTTGATGACGTCGAGCACCGTCGCGAGGTCGAGCCCCGCCTTCTTCGCCGCGACCATGACCTCCGCCGTGGCCGAGAGCGTCACGGCGTTGAGGAAGTTGTTGAGCAGCTTGACCGTGTGGCCGGCGCCCGACTCCCCGCAGTGGAAGACGGTCGACGAGAAGTGGTCGAGCACGGGACGGACCTGCTCGAGAGCGTCGCCGTCGCCACCGACCATGAGCGTGAGCGCGCCCTTCTCGGCAGCGGCCGCACCGCCCGAGATGCCCGCGTCGAGGTAGACGCCGCCGTGTTCGGCGACCTTCGCCGCGATCGCGCGCGTCGAGTCGGGTGACGAGGTGCTGAGGTCGACGATCACCTGGCCGTCGTGCACGGCGTCGAGGAAGCCCTCGGCGTAGACGATCGCCTCGACGACGCGGCTGTCCGGCAGCGACAGCAGGACGACGTCGCTCGCCGCGACGACATCGACGGCGCTCGCGGCCGCGTCGGCCCCCGCGCCGGAGATCGACTCGGCACGCGTGTCGAAGCCGAGGACGGGAACGCCCGCTGCGGTGATGCAGCGGGCCATCCGGCCGCCCATGTTGCCGAGCCCGATGAACCCGATGCTCGGTGTGGTCGTGTCCGCATCCGTCATGATGCGCTCCCCTCGTTCTCGTGGCCGCTCGGCGTACCGCGCCAGCCCTCTCCGTAGAGTCCGTCGTCGATGCTCGTGGGGTCCCAGGCCCCGGCTCCGCCGGACGGACGGACCGTGTTGACGATCGACGCGCCGCCGTCGGCGCTCACGATCTCGCCCGTCGTGTACGCGGCGTCGTCGCTCAGCAGGAACGCGACGACTCCGGCGATGTTCTCGGGGGTGCCCGCTCGCCGCAGCGGCGTGGTCGAGGCACGAGCTGTCATATCGTTGCCGCCGCCCTTCGTGGTCGCCGCGGCGGCGAAGAGCTCCGTCGGCACGATGCCGGGCGCGACGCCGTTGACACGGATGCCGAGGGGACCGCCGTAGACGGCGGCTCCGTGCACGAGTCCCGTGACCGCGTGCTTCGACGTCTGGTAGGGCAGCAGGTCGGCCGAGCCGCGCAGGCTCGCGATCGACGCGGTGAAGACGATGGATCCGGGAACGGGCTCGCCCGCCGACTCCGACCGGTCGCGGTAGTGCCGCAGCGCCGCGCGGAGCCCGAGGAACTGCCCGCGCACGTTGACCGCCATGACGCGCTCGAAGTCGTCGACCTCGAGATCGGGGATCGGCGCGAAGCTTCCGAAGATGCCGGCGTTGAGGTGGAACACGTCGATGCGGCCGAAGGCCTCGATGCCCGCCCTCATATAGCCGACGACCGCCGTCTCGTCGGAGACGTCTGCGGTGACCGCGATGCTCGCGGTCGGCAGTTCCGCGACGAGCGCCTCGACGGCCGCCGTGTTGACGTCGACGGCGACGACGTGCGCCCCCTCGCTCGCGAGGCGGACGGCCGACGCGCGACCGAGGCCGCTACCGGCCCCCGTCACGACGGCGACAGCCCCCTCGAAGCGGCGGGTCGTGCTGGTGGTTCCGGTCATGCGATGGTCTCCTTCGTCGAGTGCGTCGGCGTCGTCGCCGTCGTCCCGCCGATCGTCGCCGCGAGTCCCGCGAGCGGGCCATCCGCCACCGGCGTGAAGCGATTGAGCGTGTCGGGGTCGTGTCCGGGCACCACGTGGGCGACCTCTCCGGAGGCGACGAGTTCGGTGATGAGGTCGAAGCCCCGGTACATCGCGGGGAGGTCTGCGACGAACGCGAACGGGATGTCGTCCTCGTATTCCTCGTAGTAGTGCACGGCGTCTGAGGCCAGGAGGACCCGACCCTCGGCGGTGTCGACGAGAACGACGCTCTGACCGGGCGTGTGGCCGCCGACCTCCCTCATCGTGATGCCGGGCGCGATCTGGATCTCTCCCTCGAAGGTGCGAAGCCGACCGCCGTCGTGGACGGCTCGCAAGGCGTCGAGCTCCGCGTCCTCGACGGAGTGGTGGAACTGCTTCCGCACGGCGAGCGGCGACGTCCAGAACGCGTACTCGGAAGCCGCGATCGTGACGGTGGACGAATCGAAGTGGTCGAGGTTGCCGATGTGGTCGTAGTGCGCGTGCGTCACGAGCACGGGCGGCGCCTGCTCGGGGGTGATGCCGAGGTGGGCGAAGGCCTCGGCCGGCTGGATCAGGAAGGTGCGCTTGCGGTTGTCGCCGCCGGCACGGGAGAACCCGGTGTCGACGACGATGGTGCGCTCGGCGTTCCGGACGACCCACACGAAGTAGTCCATGTCGAGCGGTTCGTCCGGCCGCCCGTACAAGTGGTGGTTGAGGTAGATCTCGCTCCGGTGGCCCTGCCTCGTGCCGTACTTCACGATCGTGACCTCGTAGAGGGCGTCCGACTCCGCTGTCGTGTGCGTCACCGCGTTCCTTTCCTGTCGCTCCCAGCCGCTGCCGCTGCCGCTGCCGCTGCCGAGATGATGGCCGCGTGCGCCTGAGATGGGCGCACGCGGCCTGCTCATCCGTCTCGTCGCACTATCGCACGAGCGCGTCGTCCGTCTCGGCGGCGTGGTGCTCCGCCGAGATGTCGCGACCGGCGGTCTCCGGAAGCCACTTCCACACCACCGGCAGCGCGAGGAGCGCGACGAGCACCATGTATCCGGCCGGCGCGACGGCGCTTCCCGTGGCTCCCGCGATCCACGTCGCGATGAACGGGCCGGGGCCCGCGATGAACGCGAGCGCGAAGTTGAAGCCGATGGCGCTCGCGGACGAGCGGCTCGAGGCAGGGAAGAGCTCGACGAGCATGACCACCGTCGTGACGCTCACGAGGCACTGCGCCATCGAGAGCAGGACGATACCGAGAACGACCGCTGCACCGTTGCCGCCCGACATGAGCATGAAGACGGGGATCGGCAGGATCACGTAGAGCGCGGTACCCGTGAGGTTGAGCTTGCGACGGCCGAGCCGGTCGCTCAGCGCACCGGCGATGGGGCACAGGATCATGTACACGGTGAGGCCGATAGCGCTCATCGTGAGGGCCGGTCCGCGCTCGATCTCGAGCGTCGTCGTCAGATAGTTCACGACGTACGTCGCCAGGTAGTAGAACCCGAGTCCCTGCACCGCGGCGATCGCGAGGGTGAGCAGGATCGGCTTGAGGTTCCTCCGGAAGTGCCCCGTGAGGGGGTTCTTCTTGACCGAACCCTGGGCCTGCACGTTCTGGTAGACGGGCGTCTCGCCGAGCTTCCACCGGATGTAGAGGCCGATGAGCGCGAGCGGCGCCGCCATGAGGAACGGCACGCGCCAGCCCCAACTGAGCAGCGCCTCCTCCGTGAGCGTGTTGTTGAGGAAGAGCGCGAACAGGCTGCCGACGATCGTCGCGAGGGCGGCGGTGCCCGAGATGATGCTCGCGTAGACGCCGCGGCGGGCCGTCGGGGTGCTCTCGACGAGGAAGGCGGCGGAGCCCGTCCACTCGCCACCGGCGGAGAGGCCCTGCAGGCAGCGGAACAGCACGAGGAGGACCGGGGCGAAGACGCCGATCGTCTCGTACGTCGGGGTCAGGCCGATGAGCGTCGTCGCGATGCCCATCGTGAGCACCGAGACGGAGAGAGCGATGCGGCGGCCGTACTTGTCCCCGATGGGTCCGAGGATGAACCCGCCGAGCGGACGCATGACGAAGCCGACGGCGAAGACGGCGAGCGACGAGAGGATCGCGACGAATGGCGAGGTCTCGGGCGGGAAGAACAGCGCACCGATGATCGCGGCGAAGAAGCCGTAGACCGCGAAGTCGAACCACTCCATGAAGTTGCCGATGCCGACGGCGATTCCGACCTTCGCACGACTCTGCTCGGCAGAGTTGGTGGACTGAGCCACGAGTACCTCCTTGTACTGGGACCGACCCTGGTGGCGGCCGGTGCTGCACGCCAGTGAACAGGATTGTCCGACAATCTGTCAATACCGAATGTCGACCACCCGATCGGACCGCTTGTCTCCGTCGGGATCTTGGGGGTCCTCAGCCTGACGGCACCTACCCTCTCTTGCGCCCGCGACGGCGCGCGGCGTATTGTCGGACAATCCGAGAACTCGCTGCGCGCAACGCCGCCGCGCCGCGCCCGTCGACGACGACACCCCGGTCCCCGTCGTCGACTGCTCGGCGAGCGCGAGAGGAGCACCGTGGAGATCTCGATCACGGAGGCCGCGACACTCGGCGCTCGCTCGCTCGAACGCCTCGGCTACTCCACATCGGAGTCGCGCACCGTCGTCGACCACCTGATCGACTGCGAACTGCGCGGGCTCGCCTACAGTGGACTGGCGCGGGTCCTCAGCATCGCCGATCGACTCTCGACGAGGCCGCGCGGCCACGAGCGGTCCGAAGTCGTGCGCGATTCCCCGGTCGCCGCGACGATCGACGCCCACGACGAGCTGGGCTATCTCGCGGCACCTCTCGCTGCGAGCCTGGTCCGCGAGAAGGCATTCTCGAACGGGATCGCCGCCGTCGCGGTGCGGGACACCTGGTACACGGGGATGCTCTCGTACTACGCCGAACCGCTCGCCGACGCCGGTCTCGTCGTGATGGCCGTCTCGAACGCGTCACCGTGGGTGGCGGTGAGCGGCGGCAGCGATCCGCTCGTGGGCACGAACCCCATCTGCATCGCCGTTCCG
The DNA here is from genome assembly GCF_004078655.1 of Labedella populi. GTDB lineage: Bacteria > Actinomycetota > Actinomycetes > Actinomycetales > Microbacteriaceae > Labedella > Labedella populi. The sequence goes on from NZ_RZNC01000001.1 coordinate 28,942, forward strand.
ACGGCGGACCGCCCCATCGTGTGGGACATCGGCACGTCGGCGATCACGCACGCGGACACCGTGCTCGCCGGCCGGGAGGGGCGATCGCTTCCGGGCGGCGTGGCCTTCGGACCGGACGGGGCTCCGACGACGGACCCGGCGAGTGCTCTCGCCGGAGCGCTGGCACCGTGGGGCGGTCACCGCGGGAGCGGGCTCGCGATGGCCGTGCAGCTGCTCGGCATGCACGCGGGGTCTGCCGCTCTGCCGTCGGAGCTCTCGGGCTTCGGCATGTCGATCGTTGCGATGCGCTCCGACCTCTTCGCCGATGAGGGCCACCTCGAACGGGAGGCGAGCGCGTTCTCCGATGCGGTGCGCACCTCGCGCCCGCTCGACCCGTCCGCTCCCGTGCGTCTGCCGTTCGGCCGCTCCCGCGCGCTCCGGACCGACCGTCGCCGGCGCGGCACGATCGACGTGAGCGATGCGGTCCTCGACGCGGTCGCCGCCCTCTGAGCCACCTGAGGTGACAGCTCTGGCCGCTGTTCCGGCTGTGAAAGCGACCGAAGCCGTCACCCCGCGGGTCTCCGGCGGGAAACACGCGTCATGATCCCGATGCACTCCCCTCTCTCAGGGTGAGCGACACGATGGACGTCGTCGCGATCTGACAACCGGGGGCCCAGCGATGGGAGAGATGGAAGCAGGGGATGACATGGTCAGCATGGAACTTCTCGACACGGTCGACATCGACGCGCGCATGTACTCGGGCGGACCGATGATCCGCGGCCACGTCGAGGTCATCACGACCCTCGAGACCCGACGCTCGATCCGGGTCTGGTGCGATTGCGAGATCGGTGAGGACCACGAGTTCCGCCGCCCTGTGCAGCGCCACCCCGGATCCTCCCCCGGGGTGCACGGCATCTGATCGGCCCTCGCCCTCGGGGGCGGCGGGGCGACGCACTGCATTCGGGCGTATGGAATAACCGGGCGCGCGCCGGCGCTCTACCCCGCATGACACGCATCGGCTTCCTCTCGTTCGGCCACTGGCACCCGGGACCCGGCTCACGGACTCGCACGGGCGGCGATGCCCTCCTCCAGTCGATCGACCTCGCGGTCGCGGCCGAGGAGCTCGGCGTCGACGGCGCATTCTTCCGCGTGCACCACTTCGCGCGCCAGCTCGCCTCGCCGTTCCCTCTGCTCGCCGCGGTCGGAGCGAAAACGAGCCGCATCGAGATCGGCACCGGCGTCATCGACATGCGCTACGAGAACCCCCTCTACATGGCGGAGGACGCAGGGGCCGCCGACCTCATCTCCGCCGGCCGACTGCAGCTCGGGGTAAGCCGTGGCTCACCCGAGACAGCTGTGAACGGCTACGAGGCGTTCGGGTACGTTCCCGGCGACGGCGAGACCGACACCGACCTCGCCCACCAGCACACCGCGGTCTTCCGCGAGGCGATCGCGGGCGCCGGCATGGCCCGCTCGAACACGCTCATGACCGGTGTGGATCAGCCGCTCGCCATCCAGCCGCAGTCCCCCGGCCTCTCCGAGCGCATCTGGTGGGGAGCGGGTTCCCGCGCCACAGCCGTGTGGACGGCGCAGCAGGGCATGAACCTCATGTCATCGACGCTCCTCACCGAGGACACCGGCGTGCCGTTCGACGAGCTGCAGTCCGAGCAGATCGCGATGTTCCGGTCGGCCTGGGCCGAGGCGGGCTGGAAGCGGGAACCCCGCGTCTCGGTGAGCCGCAGCGTGCTCCCCATCGTGACCGACGAGGACCGCGCCTACTTCGGGCGGCGCGAGGCAGCCGACTCGCGGGACCAGGTGGGTTACCTCGACGCGAACACCCTCGCGCGCTTCGGCCGTAGCTTCATCGGCGAGCCCGACGTGATCGCGGCGGAGCTCGCGAAGGACGCCGCGGTCCAGGCGGCCGACACTGTGCTCCTCACCGTGCCCAATCAACTCGGCGTCGAGTACAACACCCACCTCCTCGAGACGATCACGAAGCACGTCGCCCCCGCGATCGGCTGGTCGCCGAACCTCTGATGCCGCGATAGGGTCGCGGCATGTCCTCGCCGACACCGCAGGAACCCTCTCCTCAGGAATCGACGCCACGACCCGTGCGCCCGGGCGACCCGCCGGGCATCGCGACCGCACTCATGCAGGCGAGCCTCGGCCGTTGACGCCGCCGGGAGACGGCAGAGTCAGGCGCGTTTCGACCGCATCGCCTTGAGCTGCTTCAGTGCGGGGTCCGCGGAGAGGGCCTCGTACTGGTCCGACCCGACTGGAACCAGCGCGACGCGTCCGTCAGCGTCGTGATGCGTCCCCCAGCCGTACCGCTTCCCGAGCGGCGATGACCGCAGACACGGCTGATCCTTGGCGAAGAACGCCTCCCGCGCAGCCGAGCGCTCGTCGGCGGGGATCCCCTGACGGATCGCGTAGACCTCGAAGAGCACGTCGTCGCTCGTGAACTCGTAGGGGTGCTGCTCGATGAGTTCATACTGGAGCGTCGCGATCGTCGGACCCTTCGCCGAGACGGGCGGTTCTTCCGCGCCGCTCACCGGGCAGTCCTCAGCGACGGCGATGAAGGTCGAGTGGTAGACGGTGCTTCCCATGTGCCCAGTCTGGCCCTGACAGCCCGGACGATCCACCCCGAGGTCAAGGGCCTCCAGCGCGCGAGCGTTGGCCGTACGCTCGGAAGTCGCGCACCGTGGCGCCGAGCTCCTCCACGACACCCCACAGCGAGAAGGCCCCGAATGACTGCGAACGACACCCCCAACCGCCCCGCGGACGATGAGCCGGAGCTGAACGCGGGCATCGCCGAGGTCACGACGGGCGACGACGACGTCTTCGCGATGAACGAGTCCGAGGCGACCGGCGGCCCGGAGACGGATTCGGAGCCGCCCGTCGAGGCAGCTGAGGACGCACCGGCGACGCCGCCCGAGCCCCAGCACAAGCTCGCCGCCGTCATCTACAACCCGATCAAGGTCGACGTCGAGGCGCTCAAGGCCACCGTCGCCCGCGAGGCCCAAGCGGCCGGGTGGCAGGAGACCCTGTGGTTCGAGACGTCGGTCGAGGACACGGGAGCCGGCGTCACGAAGGAGGCTCTCGAGGCCGGCGCGACGATGATCCTCGCAGCGGGAGGCGACGGCACCGTCCGCGCCGTCGCGGAGGCGATGTGGGACAGCGACGCGAGCCTCGCACTGCTGCCGTCGGGAACGGGCAATCTGCTCGCGCGCAACCTCAACCTCACGCTCGACGACCTCGACACCTCGGTCAACGCGGCCTTCGCGGGCAAGAACCGCAACATGGACATCGCGCTCATGGACATCCGCGGCGAGGACGGGAAGGTCCGGAAGCACGCCTTCCTCGTGATGGCGGGCCTCGGTCTCGACGCCAAGATGCTCGCGAACACGGATGAGGACCTCAAGAAGAAGGTCGGCTGGCTCGCCTACGTCGACGCGATCTTCAAGGCGCTGCGCGACAAGAACCAGCTGCGGCTGCGGTATTCGGTCGACGGCAACCCCGCCCGCTCGCTCCGCGCCCACACCATCATCGTCGGCAACACGGGGACCCTGCAGGCGAACGTCCTCCTCCTGCCGGAGGCCGTGATCGACGACGGCTACTTCGAGATCGTCCTTCTGCGCCCCGAGGGCTTCATCGGTTGGCTGCAGATCGGCGTGAAGGTGCTGTGGGAGAACGGCGTGCTGCGGCGGAGCAGGCTCGGACGCCTGATGCTGAGCAAGGACGTCGACGCCCTCAACTACGTCAAGGGCCGCGAGCTCATCGTGAAGCTCCGGCGCCCGGAGCAGATCGAGCTCGACGGCGACGACTTCGGCAAGGCGACGGCTTTCAAGGCGCGCGTCGTCCCCGGCGGCCTGACGGTACGCGTCCCCGCCGACGCGTAGCCGGGTGCGAGGTCGGCCCTCGCCGTCACGGTGCTCACGCGCCGTAGCCCGTCGTTCTAGTCGGCTGGACGCGAGAACAGATTCACGAGGTTACCGTCGGGGTCGCGGAACAGCGTGGATCTGTTGCCCCACGGCATTGTCGCTGGCTCGAGCACGATGTCCTCGAGCGCATCGCGCAGTCGAGCGAACTCCGCGTCGACATCGACGACGAGGAATTCGATGATGACGGAGCTGTTGGCGGCCGGTCTCGGGGCGTGGGAACCGAGCATGTCGACCGTGACCGTGCTCGCGATCGCGAGGGTGCCGGTGGTCGTTCGGAACTCAGCGAAAACGGGAGCGGGCCGTTCAGCGGCTGCGCCCGTGACCGACTCGTAGAATCGGGCGAGCCGGTCGACGTCGTGAGTGATGATGCGGATCGATGCGAGGTCCATGGTCTTCCTTTCAGCCGCGCCGTCCGGAGCGGTGTCCCCATCGTGGGCAGACCCGGCGACAACGTCCTGTCGGTGTTTAGAGCCGGTTCCCGCGGGGATTCACCGCTCGCAGTTCTCCCTGCACGACGCCGAGATCCTCCGCTCGGAGCGAGCGTCGCTGCGTTCGCTCGCCTGTGAGCTTCACCTCCGCTATGCGGTCACCCCGGAAGGCGCGCAGACCGTCGCGCAGTCGGCACCAGGCGACCAGGTACCAGTCGCCACCTTTGCCGACGAATCCCATGGGCTCGACGCTCCTTGAGGTCGCGACTCCAGCACGATCGACATAGGCGATCTGGAGAACGTGTCCCGTCCGGAGAGCCTCTCCGATCCCTCGCGTCTCTGCATTCGCCGGGCGCTCGTCGAGCAGATGGATGCGGGTCGCAAGCTCAGCTGTCTCCTTCAGGCTCCGATCGTCGGTGACCGCGACGACCTTTCGGAGCGCCGAGATCGCGGCGTCACGGAAGGGGCTGGTCTCGAGCATCCCCAGCGAGATCGCCATGGCGAGGGCCTCATCGACCGTGAATCCCAGTGGTGCGAGCGTGTGGGACGGGTCGAGGCAGTATCCGCCGGTACGGCCGGGTTCCGCCCAGATGGGGACCCCGCTGCTCTGCAGCGCCGAGAGGTCGCGCTCGATGGTGCGCGAGCTCACCTCGAATCTGTCCGCCAGCCACCGCACGCTCCGAGGTCGGGGCGCGACAGCCCTCAGCTCTTCGACGAGCGCATAGAGACGATCGGTGCGGTTCACACCTCGACACTAGATTCCGCGTGGACGCATCACCGACTCCCGGACGAAAACCCATCGCCCACCGCGACACGATGCCGAAGAGGGTGCTCCCTCTCCCGTAAACTCGACGCGTGTCCAAGGTCTTGAGCAGTCTCCCCGTCGGTGAACGAGTCGGCATCGCGTTCTCGGGGGGTCTCGACACCTCCTGCGCCGTTGCCTGGATGCGGGAGAAGGGCGCCGTCCCCTGCACGTACACGGCCGACATCGGTCAGTACGACGAGCCCGACATCGCGTCGGTACCCGGCCGCGCCACCGAGTACGGTGCGGAGATCGCCCGCCTCGTCGACGCGAAGAGCGCCCTCGTCGAGGAGGGCCTCGTCGCCCTCCAGTGCGGCGCGTTCCACATCCGCTCGGGCGGGAAGACCTACTTCAACACCACGCCGCTCGGCCGTGCCGTCACGGGAACGATGCTCGTGCGCGCCATGAAGGAGGACGGTGTCGACATCTGGGGCGACGGCTCCACCTACAAGGGCAACGACATCGAGCGGTTCTACCGCTACGGCCTGCTCGCGAACCCGCGCCTGCGCATCTACAAGCCCTGGCTCGACGCGGACTTCGTCACGGAACTCGGCGGGCGCACCGAGATGAGCGAGTGGCTCGTCGCCCGCGGCTTCCCCTACCGCGACGCGACCGAGAAGGCCTACAGCACCGACGCGAACATCTGGGGCGCCACCCACGAGGCGAAGCTGCTCGAGGAGCTCAGCTCCGGACTCGACCTCGTCGAGCCGATCATGGGTGTCGCCGCGTGGCGTGACGATGTCGAGGTCGCGACCGAGGTCGTCTCCGTGCGCTTCGAGGCCGGTCGCCCGGTCGCGATCAACGGTGCCGAGTTCGACGACGCCGTGCAGCTCGTGCTCGAGGCCAACGCGATCGGCGGCCGTCACGGCCTCGGCGTCTCCGACCAGATCGAGAACCGCATCATCGAGGCGAAGAGCCGCGGCATCTACGAGGCCCCGGGCATGGCGCTGCTGCACATCGCCTACGAACGCCTCCTCAACGCGATCCACAACGAGGACACCGTCGCGAACTACCACGCGGAGGGCCGCCGCCTCGGCCGCCTCATGTACGAGGGCCGTTGGCTCGACCCGCAGTCGCTCATGCTGCGCGAGTCGATCCAGCGCTGGGTCGGCTCCGCCGTCACGGGCGAGGTCACGCTGCGGCTCCGTCGTGGCGACGACTACACGATCCTCGACACCACGGGTCCGTCGCTCAGCTACCACCCCGACAAGCTCTCGATGGAGCGAGTCGGCGACTCCGCATTCGGCCCGGGCGACCGCATCGGTCAGTTGACGATGCGCAACCTCGACATCGCCGACTCGCGCGCGCGCCTCGAGCAGTATGCGGCCTCCGGCATCATCGGCGGCGCGACGGCTGAGCTCGTCGGAAGCCTCGAGGCCGGCCACGCGAACGAGATCGTCGAGTCGGAGGAGCCCTTGGAGGCCGGCGCCCTCGAGCGCGCGACCGACGTCGCCTCCGAGGGTGCCGCGTTCGACTCCGGCACCGACTGACGTTCTCCGGCACCACCCCCGGGTTGTCGCACATCCGCGGTAAACACTGTCACGACCGCGGTCGTGACAACCGAGGACGGGATGCCAGGGACCTGCCCCGGCGCGAGAGACCTGCCATGGCATGCGCGCCCGGCGGGGCGGCGACACCGCCTTGGCGACCGTGTGCGGTGGAACCGCCGCGGATCAGAGGCGCAGGAGAGCGTCGGCGCGGTGGGAGGATCTCTCGACGAGGCGGGCGTTCGCCTCGTCTGGGCCGAGACTCCACGCGCGCGCGTCATCCGGTGACTTGCCGAACGCGATGTGACGGGCGATGAGCCGCTCCACCCTCACGTCGTCGTCGATTTCGAGGTGATAGCGCACGTCGATCACGCGGTCGAGTTCGTTCCACGGGGCCGCGTCGAGCAGGAGATAGTTGCCCTCCGTGAGCACGACGCGCGCCGAGGACGGAAGGGCGATCGCTGCCGCGTACGACTCCTCGATCTCGCGGACGAAGCGCGGAGCGTAGATCGTCTCCGGTCCCGCCGCTCGGCACCGTTCCAGCAGGGCGACGTAGCCCGCAGCGTCGAACGTGTCCGGTGCGCCCTTCCGCTGACGCCGCCCGAGGCGCTCCAACTGCTCGTTGGCGAGATGGAAGCCGTCCATGGGAACGAGGACCGTCTCCACGCGGAGCCGGTTCTGAAGAACCACGGCCGCCGTCGACTTGCCCGAACCCGGCGCCCCCGCGATCCCCACGACGAGGCGCGCCCCCGCCGCCGCGGTCAGCCGGGCCTCGACGTCGGCCACGAAGGCATCCATCCCCACGATCGTCGGGCGCCCACCGTCTGGCCGCCGCGCGGACACGAGCTCGTTCGACATCCGTTTCCTCCGACTCCGTCATTCCTCCCGGCACCGCCTCCCCCGACGCTACGCGAGCGTGCGGGGTGCCGCGCGCAGCGCGCGTGTAGCGGACGACACGCCAGTCGCGCATCCCCTGCAACGGGGGACGTGACAGAGTCGGCGGCTCGGTATCGAATGGAGGAGAGCCTCCGCGGATTTCGTTCGGCCATGGCCGCGGTGGCGTCGGGGGGTGCGGCAGACGCACAGCGGGCGCTGGACCGACACGGCGCCCGTTGCGTCTGACCGGCCGGTACTCCCCGGGTACCCCGCCAACGCCACTCGTCGCCTCTGTGCAGCGGCCCCGCCCGGGCGTACGATGTGGGCGTCCGCGTCGATGCGGACCACCCCAGCCGACGTACCACGAGCGGAGGTCCTCGTGAGCCCTCGTCCCACCGGTCGCATCCAGCGTGCCCCTGACGGCTTCGACGTCGCCCTGTCGCGGCAGTTCGCGGATCCTCCCGCATCCGTCTGGCGCGACGTCACCGCTTCCGAACGAACGGCGCGGTGGTTCGGCCCGTGGGAGGGTGAACCGAGGATCGGCGGCATCATCGCGGTGCGCCTCGCGTTCGAGGACGGAATGCCGACGAGCGAATTGCGGATCGACGCGTGCGACGTCGGGCGGCGACTCGCGGTCACCATGCTCGACGACTACGGCGAGTGGCGGCTCGAGCTCATCGTCGATCCCCCGGCGGACGGACACGAGGATCTCGGAGCGACGAGACTGACCCTCGTCCAACATCTCGGGAACGATCGGGAAGCCGTCGCCGACATGGTCGCGAGCGTGGGCCCGGGGTGGGAGTACTACCTCGACATGCTCGTCGCGGCCCGGGCCGATCGGCCGCTACCCGAGTTCGACGACTACTACCCGTCGCAGTCGTCGTACTACGCGGGCCAGATCGCACAACTGCAATGAGCGTCGAGGCCCGGCGAGCGATGCGTCAGGCCTCGACGACTCCGCTCACATAGCGCCAGAGACCGTTTTGGCGCACGAACCGACTGTTCTCGTGCTGAACGCCTCGCCCCTCGGGGGTGCGGAAGATGGCCTCGAATTCGACCGTGCCCTCGTCGTCGAAGGGGCCGCCGGCGGAGTGACCGAGGATCAGCAATCGTTGCCAACGCACGTCGGCATCGAGGTGCAGTCGAGGCGGCCGCGTCGTCGGATGCCATGTCGCGAGCAGGTAGCGCGCGTCATGGAGGACGAACGCCGTGAAACGGGAGCGCATGAGGCGCTCCGCCGTCGGGGCGGCGGCTTCACCGCGATGCAGCGGACCGCAGCACCGTCCGTAGGGGTCGCCGCTTCCACAGGGGCAGCGGTCGTCGTCGGACAGCGTGACCCCGGCCGTGTCCGATCCCTTCGTCGCCATTCCCCGCACGCTACCAGCCCCAGAAAGCTACACCCGCATGAGGGCGCCAGTTATACATGCCGCCCTCGACACCGAACGGGCGCCGTCGTCGAGAGTACCCGGCCTCAACCGACGCGTCGCCAGGTCCCGCCATCCCGCTCCGTGACGACGGCGTCGAGGGCCTGCGCCACGTGATCCGTCGACGTGACGATGTGTCGGGCGACCTGCAGTGCGAGCTCAACGTCATCGGCGGTGAACCGCACGACGAGGCGTGCTTGCCCTCGGACGACGTCGACACTCGAGGACTCGAGCACGGCGACCTCCTCCGCCGCGTCGGCGGCCGTCGGCTGCACCCGCTCGGGCGAGACGCCGGGGCGCAGCATCCCTATCGTCATCGTCACACGATACGAGGGCACCGCTCGACGGTAGCCCATAGGCTCGGAGAACTGTGAGCATGTCCGATCCCTCCTCCCCCGCGAGCGCGTCCCACGCCGCCTCGACGCCCTCGCCACCCGACGGCTCCACGCCGCGCGGCATCCTCGCCGGTGGACTCGCCCTCACGACGGTCGGTACGTGCGCCCTCATCACGCTCTCGGCGTTCGAGTCGCTCGCCGTCACGACCGTCATGCCCGTCGTGAGCGACGAGCTCGACGGCGCCGCGCAGTACTCTCTCGCGTTCGCCGCCCCGGTCGCCTCGAGCGTCGTGGGCATGGTGGGGGCCGGGATCTGGGCGGACCGCCGGGGGCCGGCCCGCCCGCTCGTGGCCGCCGTGCTCGTCTTCACGGTCGGACTCATCGTCGCGGGACTCGCGTTCGGGATGCCCATGCTGGTCGCGGGACGATTCGTGCAGGGCTTCGGCTCGGGAGCGATGACCGTGGCGATCTACGTGCTCGTCGCGAAGCTCTACCCGCCGCCGCTGCATCCGAAGATCTTCGCCGCATACGCCGCCGCGTGGGTCGTGCCGTCGATGGTGGGGCCCCTCGTCGCCGGCATCGTCGCGGACACGGTCGGGTGGCGGTGGGTGTTTCTCGGCGTCGTCGCCCTCGTGGCTGTCGCGCTCGTGCTCGTCGCGCCCGCGCTGCGCTCGCTCGGCAGCGATGCGGGTGGAACGGTTCCCGAGGAGACCGCCGCCCCGAGCGCGACGCGTGGACTCGGCGATTCCGCTCGTCTCGCCCTCGGCGCAGCCGTCGCGGTCGCCGTCGTCAGCCTGAGCCTGAGCAGCGAGCTGCCCGGCGGCGCGCGGTGGGTCGCGGGGGCGATCGCGCTCGTTCTCATCGCTGTGCTCGTGCACCGTCTCCTACCGCTCGGCACGTTCACGGCCCGCCGCGGGCTTCCCGCGGCGGTGCTTCTGCGCGGGCTCATCGCCGCGACGTTCTTCGCCGCCGAGGTGTACCTGCCACTCCTGCTGCACGACCGCTACGGTCTCCCGCCGTGGCTCTCGGGGGTCACCCTCACGGCTGGTGCGATCGCCTGGGCGAGCGGATCCGCGATCCAGGGTCGAGCTGGCGACGGCACCCCGCATCGCGTCTTCATGCGGGCGGGCGGGGGCTTCCTGTTCCTCGGAACCGTCACGCAGGTCGTCATCGCGGCGCTCTCCCTGCACCCCCTCGTCGCGGTCGTCGCCTGGTTCTTCGCGGGCCTCGGCATGGGACTCATGTTCCCGCGCATCACGACGATCGTGCTCGCCTCGTCCGAGCGCGGCGAGGAGGGGCGGAACACCTCGGCGCTCTCCCTCTCCGAGGCCGTGGGCGCGAGCGTCTCGCTCGCGATCTCGGGTCTCGTGTTCACGCTCGTCACGTCCCTGAATCCGCTCGGCGAGGTGAGCGCCGGTGCCCGTGCGAGCGAGTGGGTGATCGGCTTCGCCTCGGGAGACCCGACGGCGCCCTTCGTTGCGACCCTCGGCTACACCGCGATCATCGCGCTGCTCGCGCTCGTGGTGTCCTTCGTCGTGGGAGCGCCCGCGCGCTCGACGACCACGACACCGACCGCAGCGGCGACTGCGGGCGACGACACCTGACCGGCCGGCTGGCTGGCTCGTCAGATCTGTCAGGCCGCCGGCCGGTGAAGCGGCCAGGACGGATCGGTGTCGACCGGCCCGGAGCCCCTACCGAAGAGATCGCGGGCGCCCTCGATCTCTTCGTCCGTCACCACGTCTCCGACGATGTCGAAGCCGCTCGACGTCGACGAGGCGCCCGACGAGGCTCGTGCCCGCTCGGCGATCCGCGTCGCCGTCCGGGCGATGGATTCGAAGATCCCGGCGACGGTGCCGAGAACCGCTGATCGCCACGATCGTCCGCGCACCGGCTCCGTTCCGTCGAGAGAATCGAGAGGGAACGAGTCGGGAGCGGTTGGGGGCACCGGATTACGCTAGCAGCGGTGCACTGACGCCCCCTACCACCGGTGGTGAACGGCGGTCCGGAAGTACTGGTCGTAGAGGTCGCGCACGGACGATTGGAACCCGTCGCTGAGTGGCGGGATGTCGCCCGCGGCGGCATTCGCTTGCGCCTGCTCCACCGACCGCGCACCGGGGATGACCGTGCTGACACCGGGCTGCTGGGCGACCCATGCGAGGGCGACCTGCGCGGTGCTGAACTCGGCCGAGTCGGGTTCGCCATCGGCGCCCGCGAGGGGCTCGCCGGCCACGAGCGCCGCGAAGTCCTGAGCGGCAGCGACGCCGGTCTCGAAGTCGACACCCGCAAACGTCTCGCCCACGTCGAACGCGTCACCCGAGCGGTTGTAGTTGCGGTGGTCGTTCTCCGCGAAAGTCGTCTCGGTCGTGTACGTGCCGCTCAGCAGGCCGGACGCGAGCGGGACGCGCGCGATGATGCCGACGCCGGCCTCCGCCGCGGCGGGCAGCACACGGTCGAGCGGCTTCAGCCGGAATGCGTTGAGGATGATCTGGACCGTAGCCGTGCCCGGTCGGGCGATCGCGGCGAGTGCCTCGTCCGCCGTTTCGACGCTCACGCCGTAGTGGCGGATCGCGCCCTCCTCGACGAGGGTGTCGAGTGCGTCGTAGACCGCATCGGACGAGAAGACCGGCGTCGGCGGGCAGTGCAACTGCACGAGGTCGAGGGTGTCGACGCCGAGGTTGCGGCGCGAACGGTCGGTCCACGCGCGGAAGTTGTCGAGCGTGTAGTTCTCGGGCACCTGGTCGACGCGGCGGCCCATCTTCGTTGCGACGGTGAGGTCGAGCCCCGGATTCTGGGCCCGGTAGCGACCGATGAGGGTCTCACTACGGCCGTCGCCGTACACATCGGCCGTGTCGAAGAACGTCACGCCCGCCTGCACCGAGGCATCGAGCACCGCGAGGGCGTCCGACTCGGAGACGTCACCCCAGTCCGCTCCGAGCTGCCACGTGCCGAGTCCGATGACCGAGACGGTCGCACCAGTGCGACCGAGAATGCGCTTCTCCATGCGTTCAGCGTACGGGCTGCCCCTGACAACCGGCGACGGGTGGACACCGCCGCTCAGAAAAGCCCGCCCCCGACGTCGGGCGCTCGCAATGTGGTTATGTCGAATCTCTCGAGGGCTGGGTCGATCAGACGGAGAACAGGTTCGTGGTCACGAACTCCGTTCAGGGGATCAGCACCGGGGAGCCGTAGCGGCCGAGCACGGAGTCGTTGGTCAGGAGCGTGGCACCCAGATCTCGCGCCTGGGCGACGAGAACACGATCGAAGGGGTCGGCGTGGTGGCGAGGCAGCCGCGCAGCGTCGATGCCCTGGGGTCCGGTGACCGAGACCTCCCGCCAATCGTTCGCCAGTAGTCCGCGGCGCAGAACGCGTGCGTCAACCTCGAAGTCCGATCGGCCGAGCTCGGCCTTGATGGCGACTTCCCAGATGCTCGCGGCGCTGAAGAGAAGTTCATTGCGTTCGTCCTCGATGAGGCGGAGCGTTCCGTCGCCGAGCCGACGGGGATCGAACGCGGACCACAGTAAGAGGTGCGTGTCGAGGAGGAGCTTCACGGACGCCCGTCGAAGAGCCGGCTCATCTCGTCCGAGGCCCACTCGTTGAAGTCGTCGGGCACCGACGACTGACCCTCCAGGAACCCGACGCGCTGGTGGCGGCCGCGTCCCTCCGGCTCGATGGGCACGAGTCGGGCCACCGGCACCCCGGCCCGAGCGATCACCACCGTCTCGCCCGCGGCGACGCGCGAGACGAGGCGGGAGAGGTGAGTTTTCGCGTCGTGCATGTTCACAACGTCCATGGTGGGCCTCCTCACCGGACTAATAGACCGGACTAACTAACGTGACTCAACGATAGCTGACAGAGGTCACGAGCAGTCAGGTCCGTCCACAGCGCGGCCCCGTAGTGGGGCGAGCGGTGCTCTCGGGAAGGTCGGTAGGAATGAGGAATCGACAACCGACTGCCGGAGAATGATGGAACGAGAACCTGGTCCTCGCGACTGGACGCCCAGCCAGAGCGTCGACGACTCGCCGCCGACGAACACCCGGGCGCGCACGTGGAGTTCGCAACCGGAACCCTGGTCCGCGGGCAGCAGCTATCCCTCTGTCGCTCCGAGGCGACGCACCGCACGCGGATACGGGTGGGTGTCGCTCCTCCTCGGCACGGCGGCGCTCATCTTCGCCTTGCTGGGGATGCTGTCGGCTCAGTCTCACCACGCGGCGGGGATCTCCGGAGCGGGTGTGCTCGCCGTGGGGTTCGGCGTCGCCGCTTTGCGAGCCCGGGCCAATGAACGCCTCGTCGCCCGCGCGGGCATCACGTTCGGCGTCCTCAGCGTCGGTGCGATGGCGTGGTCCGTCGTCTCGCTCATGCTGGCCTCTAACGGGGTTGTCCTTCCGAACGTCGCGTTCTTCGATCGCCTCACCGCGAGTGAGCAGGCCATCACGAACACGGAATACGTTCTCGATGACGCGCCCCAGCCGGTTTCGTCCGTGGACGCCGCCACCGGAACCGCCGTGACCTTCGCAGATGCGGACGCGGAGTGGAACGGCATCAACGTGCTGCTCGGAACCGCGGCTTACACGACTCTTCCCTCGGCGGATGGGCTGTGGCCGACGGCGTTGGCCATCACCACGGATGGCCAGACACTCCTCGCTCCCGACGGGACGCCGCTCGTCGCGATCCCGGCCGGAACGACCGTCGACTACTCGGTGTCACCGGACCGGTCGTCGTACGTGCTCACGGTGACGGCGGTGCAATTCGGGACGGTCGGTCGTTACGATTCGTCGACCCGCACCATCTCCCTGTCGCAGTGAGCGGCTTTCGGCCAGTCAGTCGGTGACCCCGCGGTCGAGGAGGCGGAGGAAGGCGCTGAGTTCGGTGAGTGTGGCTGGCGTGTGCGGCAGGTAGTCGACGAGGGTGGGGCTGTAGACGAGGAACGCCGCCCATTTCGCCCGCGAGATCGCGACGTTGAGGCGGTTCTTCATGAGGAGGAACGACATCCCCCGCGGCGCGTCCGTGGGTGAGGAGGCCGCGAGTGACAGGATCGCGACGACGGCCTCCTGACCTTGGAACTTGTCGACGGTCCCGACGCGCACGTCCGCGAGTCCGGCCCGGCGCAGCGCCTCGTGGACCTCTCCGACATGGGCGTTGTAGGGGCAGACGACGATCACGTCGGACTGCGCCAGCGGATGACGGTCGAGCGGGGCTCCGTCGACGATCGTGCCGGGATCGCTCCACTCGAGGCCGAGCGCTCGGCGCACGATGCTGACGACCGCCTCGGCCTCCTCCGGCGAATGCGTCGCGTTGCCCTCGTGCTCGACGGGGACGACGTGGACGCCGGGTCCGAGCCCGGCGAGGTGACGCTCGGTGGTCGCGGGCGCCGAGTGCAGTTGACCGGCGTAGGACAGGTCGGAGACGGCCGCCGTGACGGCCGGGTCCATGCGCCAGCTCTGGGCGAGGAAGTAGCCGAGCTGGTGCGGGAGGACGTCCTCACCGTCGGCGACGAATCCGAGCGCAGACGTGTCGATGGGTTCGGGGTGGATTCCTTGCGTGACTTGCGGTAGCTGCTGGGGGTCGCCGAGGAGCAGCAGGTTGCGCGCGGCGACACTCGCTGCGATGGTCGGCGCGAGAGAGAACTGGCCGGCTTCCTCGACGACGAGCAGGTCGAGCTGGTCGCGCTCGAAGCGGTCGGTGTTGCTGAAGTCCCACGCTGTTCCGCCGATGACGTAGCCGGTGCCGCCAGCGACACGCTCGGCCGCGAAGGCCGCATGACCGTTCTTCGGCAGGACCGTGAAGGGCCGCTCGGCGTCGTCCGTGCTGACGCTCGCGCTCAGCGCCTTCGCGACGAGCGACGGGGCGAGGCCATTGCGGACGAGCCCCGCGAGCAGGTTCTCGACCGCGGCGTGTGACTGGGCGACCACGCCGACGGCCCAGCGATGGTCGCGCACCAACTCGGCGATCACGTGCGTGGCGACATACGTCTTTCCCGTACCGGGAGGCCCCTGGACGGCGACGTACGAGCGATCGAGATCGAGCAGTGCTGCGACGACGTCCGGCACCGTGCGGGGCACACCGTCTTCGCCGAGCGAGTGCGGGAGCGGGCGGCCGCTGCGTGTGCGGGGCGGACGACGACGGAGGATGTCGACGACGGGATCCGCCGGCCACGCGGCTCCGTCGACTTCGCCGCCCGAGGCCGTGATGGCGTCGACGATGCGATAGCCCCAGTACTCGATGGCTGTGGCCTGTGCTCCCGCTCGCGGCGGCGCCCCGGGCGTGAGTGCGACGGGGACGTCGTCGTACGGGTCGCGGCCACCACGGAGGTTCTCGACGATGACGAGCGTGCCCTCCTCGTCGTTCTCCTGCACGGTGACACCCGTCCACGACCGCGCACCCTGGCTGGACCCGGGATTGGCGAACGGCGCCGGGTAGGCGTAGAGGGCGTTGAGCTCACTGCCCGCCTTGAGCGAGCTGCCGGGCGCGACCGTTCCGCGCAAGCGAAGCACGCGACGGTCGGTGCGCTGATTGCCCTCGCGGAACCAATCGCGCACGACCTCAGCGCTGTCGACGACGAAGACGTCGCGCACGTCCGCCCACTCGTCGAGCGGCGCGACGAGACGGGTGAAGTGCTCCTGCCAGAACACCTTCTGCTCGCGGCGGTGGTAGTCGATCGCGGCGGCGGCGAGAGCGAGCGCGGCGTGATCGGCGTCGCGCTCCGGGTCGAGCGGGTCGCCCGCCAGCCGACTGAGCTCGTCGTGCAGCGGCGAGGGCTCGGCCACCTGCAGTTCTCCGGCCGCCGGAACCGGCTGCCCCGGTTCCACGCCGACCTCGCGGGCGAGGGAGAGGAGATAGTCGCGCAGACGGATGGTGGAGACGCAGTCGTAGCGGTTGTAATCGCCGATCTCGTCGAGTTCCGCCTGGCCCTGCGCACGCTCCACGGCGTCGGGCGAGGCCAGGAGCTCGCGAGCGTGGACGTACGCGTCGATGGAGGCCGCACCGTCCTTCACATCGCTCTCGCGGTGCTCATCGCCCATGTAGAGCGGCTCGAGCTTCTTGATGGAGTACGACCGGGACCCCACACGGACCGACGCGCGGACGATCGGATAGAGGTCGACGAGCACACCGTCGCGCAAGAGCTGGTCCACCTCCTCTTCGCCCGTCCCGTGGCGGGCCGCGAGGGCGAGCAGGTGGGTGCGTTCGTACGCCGCGTAATGGTAGATGTGGAGACCGGGGAACCGCGCGCGACGCTCGGCGATCCAGTCGAGGAAGCCGCGCAGCGCAGCGCGCTCGGCGGCGAAGTCGTGCGCCCACCACGCCGTGAAGCGCTCGTCCACGTCGACGAGGCCGAAGAGGTAGTCGAGACCCCAGCGCGTGCCGACCGGATGACCGGCGCTGCCCTCGGTGTAGAGCGGGTCGCCCTCGAAGTCGAAGAACACGTCACCCGGATCCGGTAGCGGAAGGTGGGCGATGGGCTCGGTGTCGATGAGACGGACGGGCGGCACACCGCCATCGACCGGCGCCTGCAACTGCAGCTCGGCCTGCTCGCGCAGACCCTCGAGCGTCGCCGCGGGGATGCCCTCGACGGGTTCCGTGCGGGCGGCGAGCTGATCGATGGTCGTGACGCCCGCGGCATGCAGCTTCTCCCGCTGGGTGAGCCGCATGCGCGCCACGAGGAGGACGTCGCGCCGCTCCTGGATCTCGCGCTCACAGTCGGCACAACGGCCGTCGATCGCGTAGCGCGGATCGTCCCACCGCACGGGTTCGGTGTCGTCGAGGCGCTCCTGCACGATGCGGACGAGTCGCTCACGCCGACGACGGTAGACCGGCAGGATGTCGGCGACGAGATGGGTGCTGACGGTGCCGTCGCCGAGGATCACGTCGACCTCGTCGTCGACCGGGATGCCCTCGTTCGAGAGCTGTTCGACGTAGGCCGCGAGCTGAAGGAGAGCCGTCACCTTGGGAGACCGCGCGAGCTTCGTGTCCTGCACGCGGTACCGTGCCGGCTTGTCCTCCGTGGCGGGCACGCGGATGATGAAGTCCGCGAAACCGACGAAGGCGCCGTCGAAGAAGACCGCTTGGAAGACGAGCGGCGCACCGTCTCGGAAGGCCTGGATGGTGTCGCGGTGCGCCTGCTCCATCGCCGCGCGGTCGCGCACGTCGGGGCGGTCGAACTCCCGCACGGCATCGCCGAACTCCGCCCGGTACTGCTCGAGCACCCGGAGTTCGTGCTCGTCACCGAGCTTCGAGGAGCGCGCGTACATCGGGTCGTCCTCGACCGTCGCCTCGACCCGGCCGAGCTTCGCATCGATCGATCGCAGGAAGGCGAATTCGCACTTCGATGCCGCGGTGAGATCGCTCGCGCTCGTGATCGGCGTGGTTCCGTCGAGGAGGTACATGCAGTCGGTCCGATCGTCGGGAGGGGGTGCGATTCGAGGCTAACCGTCACCACCGACGGCCGTTCGACTCAAGCTTGGACTTGCCAGAGAACCGCCGGTGCGCCCGTGTGGACGACGAGCGCACGGGCGTTGTCACTACGCCGTGCCCGGCTGCCGCAGCACCGTCCGCAGGAGCGTCGCAACGGCCTCGCGCCCCGCACGGTTCGCGCCGACCGTCGATTGCGACGGACCGAACCCGATGAGGTGCACACGCGGCTCACCCGCGACCCGGGTGCCCTCGAGAGCGATGCCACCGAGCGGACCGCGGAGATCGAGCGGGTCCAGGTGCCCCAGGGCCGCTCTGAAGCCCGTCGCCCAGAGGATCGCGTCGACGGCGGTGAAGGACCCGTCCGCCTCCCGCACACCCGTCGGCTCGATCGCCGTGAACATCGGCCGCCGCTCGAGGACGCCGCGCTCGCGCGCGGCGATCGTGTAGCTCGTCCAGCCGAGGCCCGTGTAGGAGACGACGCTTCCCGTCGGGCGTCCCGCCTCCACGTCGGCGAGGACCTTCTCGATCGTCGCGCGCCCCGTCGTCTCCGGCTGGAAGCCGTCCGCCAGGAAGACCGGCTCCCTGCGCGTGTACCAGAACGTCGTCGCGACGCGGGAGATCTCCTCGAGCTGCTGCACCGCCGAGATACCGCCGCCGACGATCGCGACACGCTGCCCCTCGAACTCGGCGTTCGAGACGTAGTCGCGCGTGTGCAGTTGCCGTCCCCGGAACGTCTCCGCTCCCGGGTGGTCTGGGAGCAGCGGGTTGGTCCACGTGCCGGTCGCATTGACGAGCGCGCGCGTCCGCCACACGCCGGCCGAGCTCTCGACGAGCAGGTCGCCCTCGGGGTCGTCGTCGTCGCGCCGCACGGCCGTCACGCGCACCGGCCGCAGGATCGGGAACCCGAACTCCTCCTCGTACGCCGCGAAGTAGCGTGGCACCGCCTCACGCGACGGGTCGGTGGCGCGGATCGGCGGCTTCGCCATCCCGGGCAGATCGAAGATCCCGTTGACGGTCGCCATCTGGAGCGATTCCCAGCGGTGCTGCCACGCGCCCCCCGGGGCAGCTTCGGCGTCGAGGACGACGAAGGTCCTCGCGCCCGACGGGTCGGCGATCGCGGAGGAGAACCCCCGCCGCCTCAAATGGAACGCTGCCGAGAGCCCCGCCTGGCCGGCTCCGATGACGACGACGGTGGCGCTGCGTTCAGTCATCCTGCGACGCGCCCCCGTCAGCCGACCGGACGTGACGTCGGAGCGTCGCGGACGCGGTGCGCACGCCTTCGAGTTCGTCGTCGTCAAGGGCGTCGACGAAAAGGCGGCGGATCACGCGGAAGTGCGCGGCGGATGCCGTACGGAACAGCCGGGAGCCCTCCGTCGTGAGGACGATCCAGGCGCCACGGTTGTCGTCGCCGCAGCGGTCGCGACCGACGAGTCCGCGCTTCTCCATCCGCCCGAGGTGGTGGGAGAGCCGACTCCGCTCCCAGCCGATCTCGTCGGCGAGGGCGGAGGAGCGCAAGCGATGGCCGTCCGCCTCGGAGAGGGCGAGCAGCACGGAGTAGTCGCCGGACGAGACCCCCGACTGCTCCTGCATCGCCGACGACACCGCGCGCTTCAGCTCGTCGGCAGCTTCGATGTACTCGCGCCAGGCCGCGAGCTCCGTGCTCGTGGGCGTCTTGCGGGTCGCGCTCGCCGTCATGGCTCCTCCTAGTTGACATGTCAATCATAAAGGAGTAGTAATTGACGCGTCAACTAAAAGGAGCACGACATGCAACCCGTCCAGTTCGGTCTCGACACCTTCGGCGACGTCCCCACCCGGGACGACGGCGAGGTCATGAGCCACCCGGAAGCGATCCGTCAGGTCGTCGACGAGGCGGTCGTCGCCGACGAACTCGGCGTCGACGTCATCGCCCTCGGCGAGCACCACCGCCCGGAGTACGCCGTCTCGAGCCCGGACACCGTCCTCGCGGGCATCGCGACGCGCACCTCCCGCATCCGGCTCGCTTCGGGAGTGACCGTGCTGAGCTCCGACGACCCCGTCCGCGTGTTTCAGCGCTTCGCCACGGTGGACGCGCTGTCGAACGGCCGCGCGGAGGTCATTCTCGGTCGCGGCTCGTTCACCGAGTCGTTCCCCCTCTTCGGTTACGACCTCGCCGACTACGACGTGCTCTTCGAGGAGAAGATCGCCCTCTTCGCGAAGCTGCTCGAGGAGAAGCCCGTCACGTGGAGCGGCACGACGCGCGCCGCCCTCGACAACGCCGACGTGTTCCCGAAGACCGCCAACGGCCTGAGGACGTGGGTCGGCGTCGGCGGTTCCCCGCAGTCGGTCATCCGCACCGCTCAGTACGGCCTGCCGCTCATGCTCGCGATCATCGGCGGCCAGCCGGAGCGATTCCTCCCCTACATGGACCTCTACCGCCGCGCGGCCGACCAGCTCGGCACCGTCGCGCACCCGGTCGGCGTGCACTCCCCCGGCTTCGTCGCCGACACCGACGAGGAGGCCGCCGAGATCGTGTGGCCGCACATGAAGGTCATCCGCGACCGGATCGGCGCCCTGCGCGGCTGGCCGCCCATCCAGCGGCACGAGTTCCAGTCCGAAATCGAGCACGGTTCGCAGTACATCGGCTCCCCCGAGACGGTCGCACGCAAGATGGCGAAGACGATCTCGAGCCTCGGCGTGGGCCGCTTCGACCTCATCTACACGGCCGGCACGGTCCCGGCGAGCGCTCGCCTGCGCAACGTCGAGCTCTACGGAAGTAAGGTTCTGCCCATGGTGAAGGACATCCTCGCGAACGCGAAGGCCGACGGGTCGGTGGCGGCATGAGCGGCGTGACGACGGAACGGCTCACGATCGGCATCCTCGGTTCCGGGAAGGTCGGCACCGTGCTCGCGCGGCTCGCACTCGCGGCCGGCCACCGCGTGCTGATCTCCGGCTCCGGCGACCCGGACAAAATCCGCCTCATCGTCGGGGTGCTCGCTCCGGGCGCCGAGGCCGTCTGGAGCGCCGAAGCGGCTCGTGACGCCGACCTCGTCGTGCTGGCCCTCCCGCTCGGGAAGCTGCCGGGCGTGCCCGTCGCTGAGCTCGACGGAAAGATCGTCGTCGATGCCATGAACTACTGGTGGGAGGTCGACGGCATCCGCGACGACCTCACGGACCCGCGCGTCTCGACGAGCGAACGCGTGCAGTCCTTCCTGCCCGGTTCGCGCGTCGTGAAGGCGTTCAACCACATGGGGTACCACGACCTCGACGAGGGGCCGCGCCCCGCGGGAGCGGCCGGCCGCAAGGCGATCGCCGTCGCGGGTGACGACGACGAGTCCGTCGCCGCGGTCGGACGCCTCGTCGATGAGCTCGGCTTCGACGTCGTGTTCGCGGGATCTCTCCGCGACAGCATCCGACTCGAACCGCACGCCGAGGCGTTCGGCGCGAATGAGGACGCGGCGACTCTCGCCGACATGATGGCCCGCTTCGACGAGACGGAGCGCGGTCGCGTCGTCGCCGCGGCCCGAGGGGTCGACGCGTCCGTCTAGTCCCGAGCACGCAGGCCCGGAGCAGGTCGGGCCCGGGCTGTCCAGGCGGTGGGGCGTGTCGGTCGTCGTGGCTAGGCTTGCTGCATGACTGACGCCCTCTTCCAGAGCCTTTTCGCCGCCCTGGAAGCGAGCCCGACGAACGTCGAGTTGCGGGTCCAGGTCGCGCAGCTCCTGCTCGACCGCGGGCGGCTCGACGACGCGGTCACTCAAGCGGCCACGGCGCTCACCCACGAGCCCGGCAACCCCGCGGCGATGCGGGTCCTCACCGCGGCCACAGCCGCCATGAGGGCCTCGGCCCCGGCGGACACCCCCGCTCCCCCCGAGGTCGAGTCCAGGGCGGACGACGTCCGGACCGGCAGTACTCCTCGCGATGAATTCGGCACGGGCGACGCCTCCGCCGGTCTCGAGCCGGGTACGCCGCGCGGCGCTTCGGACCACGGCGACTTCGACTGGACCGCAGCGGAGTCGGACCTCGGCGCCTCGCACGTCCCACCGCCCTACGTGAGCCCTCCCGCTTCCGACGCCGAGCCGTCGGTCATCACCCCCGGCGGCGACGAGGCCGCCGCCGTGGTCGACGAGTACCGCGACCGCGTCACCCTCGCCGACGTCGGCGGACTCGAAGCCGTCAAGCAGCGCCTCCGCGAGAGCTTCCTCGAGCCGATGCGCCACCCGGAACTCGCGAAGGCGTTCGGCAAGACGCTGCGCGGCGGCCTCGTCCTCTACGGCCCTCCCGGTTGCGGCAAGACGTTCATGGCTCGCGCGATCGCGGGTGAACTGGGTGCCCGCTTCCTCACCGCGAGCCTCGCCGACATCCTCGGTTCACACTTCGGCGAGACCGAGAAGAACCTGCGCGCCCTGTTCGAGCACGCACGCAGCCTCACCCCCGCCGTGTTGTTCCTCGATGAGATCGACGCGATCGGTGCGAAGCGTTCGAGCATCGGCACGGGCTGGTCGGGCATGCGCGCGATGGTCGATCAGCTTCTCATGGAGCTCGACTCGATGACGGCCGACAATGACGGTCTCTTCGTGCTCGCCGCGACGAACAGCCCGTGGGAGGTCGACCCGGCGCTCCTGCGTCCGGGCCGCTTCGACCGCATGCTGCTCGTGCTGCCGCCCGACGAACCCGCACGGGAGGCGATCCTGCGGATGCACCTCGACCGCCGACCCGTTGCGGGTATCGACCTCGGCGAGCTGGTGCGTAGCACCGACGGCTTCTCGGGAGCCGATCTCGAACACCTCGTCGCCTCCGCCGCCGAACAGGCGATGCTGCGCTCGATCCAGTCGGGCGAGGTGCAGCCGATCGGGATGGCCGAGCTGCGTCACGTGTTGCGCGAGATCAGACCGTCGACCGGCCCCTGGCTCGCCGGCGCGAAGAACGTCGTCGCCTTCGCCAACACCGACGGGCGCTACGACGACCTCGCGACGTTCCTCGAATCCCGCGGCATCCGATAACCGGTGGCGGACCCGGTCGAGGGCGTCGTCTATCGCGCCGAGTCGTTCCTCGCCGTCGGGCAGGTCGACCGCGCGGACAGCCTGCTCCGCGATGAACTCGTTCAGCGACCGGACGAGCCGGCTTTGCTGCTCACGCTCGCGAAGGTCTTCCAGGTGCGGCGGCAATGGCCCGACGTCGTGCAGACGGCGACCGCCGCCCTCGAGTCGAATCCCGATTCGCTCGCCGCGCGCATGATGATCGCCTGGGCCGCCTACCAGATCGGCGACCTCGCGCTCATGAAGCAGCACCTCGACGTCGTGCTCACCCACCGACCGGATCAACCGACGGCGCTCATGTACCTCGCACTGCACGGCGAGCGCGACCATTCGACGGCCGGCAAGCGGCGCACGCGAGAGATCTACCGCTCAGCCCTGGAACGCAGCGGAGGCGATCCCTGGTATCTCCTGATGGCCGCGAAGATCGAGGTGCGACTCGCCGACTCCGCCGGGGCCCGCCGCCTCGTCGACGCCGGTCTCGCGGAGAACCCGACGGACGTCGACCTCCTGCAGATGAAGGCCGGTCTCGCGACGACCTCGATCGAGGAGTCGATGGGGATCGTGAGCGGACTGCTCGCGGGCTCCCCGGCCGACCCCGCGCTGCGCGCCCGGTTCGACGCCCTCGTCTCCGCACGCCGCCGCGCCGTCCTGTCGATGCTGTGGCTCGCTCCCGCTCTCATCGCCCTCGTGATCGCCTTCCTCGACGGGCCGTTCCGCACGGGTGCGCTCGTCGCCGTCGGTGCGGCGTCGTTCACCGTGTGGGGCGTCCGCAACGCATCGATCCAGGCTCTCCCGCCGGGATACCAGGCCGAACTCGCATCGAACGCGCCGTGGCGACTGGCCGTCCGAAGCGGCGGGCGGACGGCCGCCGCGCTCACGGTCGTCGGGGCGATCCTTCTGGCCTTCCAGGTTCCGTTCGGCGCGTGGTTCCTCGTTCTCGCTGCCGGGAGCTGGGCGGTCGCACGGCTCGCGAGCCTCTCGCACGAGCGCCGGCTCGCGGCGAGCGCCGACGCGGATCTCGCCGCCCTGCAGCCGGGGATCGTGAGCGCGGCCGGAGAGGGCTCGACCATCGGTCCCGCGACGCGCGCCGTTCACCGGCTGCGGTGGCGGCACGCCGTGACGACGCCACTCCTCCTCATCCCCTTCTGCGTCGTGGGCCTCATCCCGGCCGGATCGCCCGACGAAGCCCCCGCCGCGCGAGCGGCGCTCGGCATGATCGCTGCGATCGTCGGGCTCACCGCCATCGCCGCGGCGACCCCCTGGGTGCGCGAACCCGGTCGACAGTCGGCCACGGTGTGGCGGGTCGTCCGCCTCGCCGTTCCCGGGGTGCTACTGACACTCGTCTTCCTGGTGGGGCTCGCGAACGCCGTGTGGGTGACGGGCGCCTGGGCGAGCGGGCAGGCCGAGACTCCGGCCGAGGAACCGACGACCCCGGCGACGATTCCGCCGGGGTACTTCGACGATCTCGAATCGCCGGCCCCGATCCCGACGTTCACGATCCCCGAGTTCGATCTCCCGTCGATCCCTCCGCTCGAGCCGGAAGGGTGAGCGGAGTCCGTCGCCGAGCGCGGCCGCCGGGAACCCCGTACGGCGAGTCGTGGTCGACGACGATCACGGGTCTCGCCGACGACGAGCACCGCGTCATCGTCCGGGGAGGACCACGGCCTTCATACTCCCCGGCGCACGCCCGCTCGTGAGCGCCGCCTCGACGTCGTCGAGTCCGAAGCGACCCGTCACGAGAGCGTCGAGGTCGACCCGCCCGGCCGCGAGGAGCGCGATGGCGATCGGCCACGTGTTGGCGTAGCGGAACACGCCCGTGAGCGCGAGCTCGCGGTTCTGCAGCAGATTCACCGGGATCTCGAGACCGTCCGCCCCGAGACCCACGAGAACGACACGACCGGCCGGCCGCACCGCGGCGATCCCGCCGCGGATGGCCGGCGCGGCTCCCGAAGCGTCGATGAACGCGTCGACACTCAACGCGGAGAGGTCTTCGCCTGCGACATGACCATGAGTGGCGCCGTGCTCAAGAGCGAAGGCGAGTCGCTCCTCGGAGATGTCGGTGACATGGACCTCCGTCGCGCCGAACTCCCGGGCGACCTGGGCCGCGATGACACCGATCGGCCCGGCTCCCGCGATGAGAACGCGGGAACCGGCCGTGACACCGGCCTTCTGCGAGGCCCAGATGCCGACGGAGAGCGGCTCGATGAGCGCGGCTGCCTCGTCCGAGATCGAGTCGGGCACGTCATGTGCGAAGTCGTGGTCGATGAGCGCGAACTCGGCGAACGCGCCGTCGATCGGAGGCGTCGCGTAGAACTCCATGTTCGAGCAGAGGTTGTATCGTCCGGCCTTGCATTCCGTGCACTCGCGACAGGGTTTCTGGGGCTCGATCGACACCCGGCTTCCGATGCGTCCGGGGTCAACGTCGGACCCCACTGCGACGATCGTGCCGGAGGCCTCGTGGCCGAGGACGAGCGGCGAGTCCACGATGAACGGGCCGATACGGCCGTGTTCGAAGTAGTGGGTGTCACTCCCGCACACACCGACGGCGGCGATGCGCACGAGCACCTCGTGCGGGCCGGGGACCGGAACGGGACGATCCGCCAACGAGAGTCGGTGCTCACCCTCCAGGAGCGAGACGCGCATCGTCTCCGGCAGGACCTGCGCTGTCATGGTGTCTCCCGTCGTCGTCATCGCCAGTCCTTCCCCCACGTCGCGGTCGTCATCGAACTCGACGCACGCCAGTTCGCGATCGCCTTCTCGAGTCGCACGCGCGTCTCGCGATGGGTCTCGTCGCCCCACAGGTTGTGCTCCTCGAACGGGTCGTCGACGAGGTCGAAGAGCTGGCCCTCGTCGTAGTCGATGAACTCGACGAGTTTGAACCGCTCGTCGCGGACCATCGTCATGAGGGCCGTCTCCGTAAGGATGAAGTCACGAGCGTGCTCGGAGAACACGTACGTGCGTCCCGTCCACTCGTCACCGCGCAGCGCGGGCAGGAGCGATTCGGCCTCCATCCACTCCGGAGCCGTGAGGCCCGCGAGTTCGAGGAGCGTCGGCGCGAAGTCCATGAGCGAGATGAGACCGGGCAGTTGCTGGTCCGCCGCCACTCGGCCTGGTCCCCAGATGATCCCGGGCACGTGCACGCTCGGCTCGTACATCGTCCACTTCTGCGAGTGCCCGTGGTCGTTGAGGGCGTCGCCGTGGTCGGACGTGAACACGATGATCGTGTCGTCGAGCACACCGCGGGCGTCGAGGGCGTCGATGAGACCGCCGACCTGCTCGTCGATGAGCGACACGTTCGCGAAGTAGTGCCGGCGCTGGCGGTCGAGCTGCTCGGCGGTCGGGTTCTCGAGCTGCACGATCGCGTCGTGGTCGTTCGCCTGGTGGTGCTTCCGCAGTTCCTTGAGCGGCGTCGGTTGCGAATCGAGGTCCTCGTGCGTGCGTTTGGCCTCCGGCATCTCGCGGTCCCGGTACGCATCGAGGTGCCGGGACGTCGGGTCATACGGCGGGTGCGGGCCGGGGAACCCGATCTGGAGGAAGAACGGGGCGTCGTGGCCGGGGTACGTGTCGAGCCAGTGACGGGCCAGGTTGCCGACGAAGTTGTCGGCGTGGAGGTCGTCCGGAAGTTCCCACTCGAAGGCGCCGAGGCGCTCGGCGTAGTCGGGGAGCGTGCGGTACGTCACCCGGCTGGGCTTCTCGTGCCCGCGGATCCAGATCGCCTTGTCCCACTGGTCGAGGAAGTACGGCAGGTTGGGGTGCGCCCTGTCCTTGTTCTCGATCACGTGGCGCTCGTGGAAGCCGACGGGCGCCTCGTACGGATAGGTGTGCATCTTGCCGATGCTCGTGCAGCGATAACCGGAATCGGCGAGCAGTTCCACCCACGAGTGTGACCACTTGTCGTCGTTCCTCAGGACACCGGAGCTGTGCGGGTACAGGCCGGTGAAGAGGCTCGCGCGCGATGGCGCGCACGAGGGCGACGCGACGTAGGTGTTCGTGAACGCCGTCCCCTCTCGCACGAGCCGGTCGAGGTGAGGGGTGTCGACGTGGGTGTGACCGAGCGCCGCGATCGAGTCGAAACGCTGTTGGTCGGTCATGATGAGCACGATGTTGGGTCGCTTCGACCCTGGTGTCGATGTCATGTCTCCCGTTCCTTCCGATGGGGCGTTCGTGGTGGCGGCGCTCACGCGCGGACCCGCTTCGAGCGCGCCGTGGTGATCGACGCGGTGTCGCTCAGGTCGACCTTGGAGTTGTCCGCGGCGATGAGCACGCACACGCCACTGATGACGCACATCGCGACGAGGTAGATGACCGCCGGCCAGAACGAGCCCATGAACACGGAGGCGAGCGCCACGGCGATGGCCGGGGTCGGGGCGCCTCCGAGGAGGGAGGAGCTCTGGTACACGACGCCGAGGCCCGTGTACCGCATGCGCGTGCCGAACATCTCGGCGAAGAACGCGCCCTGGATCGAGAACATCATGCCCGTGCCGACGGCATGGATCGCGATGATGATGAGCCAGGTGGTGAGCGGCTGGTTCAGCTGGAGGATCGGGAAGTAGACGAGTCCGCCGATGGCGCAGATGATGATGCCGGTGAGGTAGACGGGCTTGCGGCCGACCCGGTCGGACCACGTCCCGAAGAGGGGCAGCAGGAAGATCTGGACACCGGCGGAGATCGTGAAGCCGACGAGGATGAGGGTGCTCGGGAGACCGAGGTACGTCGTGACGAACGAGATCGCGAAGACGTTGATGATGTTGTACGTCACGGCGTCCGCCATCCGGGCGCCGATACCGAGGAGCAGATTCCTCCAGCTCTCGCGGATGAGTGAGAAGAACGGGATGCTGCGCACGTCGTCTTCGTCCTTCTCGAACGCGGGTGTCTCGGGGAGCGACCGCCGGATGAGGAAGGCGGCGATGACGAAGACGCCGCTCAGCAGAAACGGGACGCGCCAGCCCCACGACATGAACTGGTCGTCGGGGAGCAGCTGCATGAGGCTGAAGACACCCGTCGAGACGAGCAGGCCGGCGGGCGTGCCCATCTGGTGGAAGCTGCCCATGAGGCCCCGCTTGCCGGCCGGCGCGTTCTCGAGCGCGACGAGGGACCCTCCCCCGAACTCGCCCCCGATGCCGAAGCCCTGGATGAGGCGGGCGAGGAGGAGCAGGACGACCGCCCAGACGCCGATCTGCTCGTAGCCGGGCAGGAGACCGATGCCGAACGTGCAGATGCCGATGAGCAGCACGGTGAGGATGAGCATGTTCTTGCGGCCGATCCGGTCGCCGAAGTGGCCGAAGACGACGGCGCCGAGCGGGCGCATGAGGAAGCCGGCGGCGAAGGATCCGAACGACTGCAGCAGCGACACGGTCGGGTCGGACTCGGGGAAGAAGACCTGCGGGAAGACGAGGGCGGCGGCGGTGCCGTAGAGGTAGAAGTCGTACCACTCGATGAAGGCGCCGGCGAACGCCGCACTGACGGCCTTCCGCGGGCTCGGAGCCTCGGGCGCGGCGCGGCTTACATCCGCGGGAGCGGCGGGGTTGTTGTGTGACGACATGGTTCTGATGCCCTTCCTTGGACGACAGTATGCTCAAATGTGCAGCTTGCGCTGCTCTTCAGTGAAGCGACCGTAGCGCGCCGCCGCGCGGCCTCACAAACGGAAGTTCTGCAAACGCACATTTGAGCGATAATGGACTCGTTCCGATCCGGAGGTACTCCCATTCCCCGCCCGATCCCTGAAGCACGTCGCCCTCCGACCGACGCACAGCAGATGCTCCGCGTCGCGCGCTCCTATTACCTCGATGATGTGTCGAAGGTCGCCATCGCCGAGCGCGAAGGCCTGAGCCGCTGGCAGGTCGCACGGATGCTCGACGAAGCGAGGCAACTCGGCCTGGTGCGCATCTCGGTCGGTGATCCCGCCGACACCGACCGCACACTCGCCGATGCCGTGACGGCGGCTCTCGGGGTGAGGGAGACGATCGTCGTCGGGCGATCCCGGCGGCTCGGCCTGGAGCCCTCGCTGGATTCGATCGGTTCAGCCCTCGCCGGCGTGCTCGCCCGGACCGTCCGAGAGGGTGACGCCGTGGGCTTCACCTGGAGCCGCGCGATCGAGGCGATGGTCACCCACCTCACGGAACTCGCCCCGTGCGATGTCGTCCAGCTCGCGGGGGCCGTCACCCTGACCGGCGACCGGCTCGGATCCGTCGAGATCATCCGGCAGGTCGCACGCCTGTCGCGAGGCACCGCCTACCCGATCTACGCGCCGATCGTCGTCGACAGCGCGGCGACGCGCCACTCCCTCGAAGCGCAGCCGGAGATCGCGGAGTGCCTCGATCGCGCCTCCCGCCTCGACCTGGCGGTCGTATCGGTCGGCACGTGGTCGACGGACGGCTCGGCGCTCTACGGACTCGTGCCGCCGAAGCTCGCGGAGGAGATCTCGCGAGCGGGAGCGGTCGGAGAGATCACCGGCAGGGTCTTCAGTTCGGATGGACGCCTCGTGAGCTCCGAATTCGACAGCCGAGTGATCGGTATCGGGGCAGCGCAACTGCGTACCGTTCCGCACATCGTTGCCACGAGCTACGGTCCGCATCGAGCCGACGCGACCATCGCCGCGGCGCGAGCGGGTTACGTCCACACCCTCATCGTGGACGCTCCGCTCGCGGAGGCGATCATCGACCGCGTCGAGGGCCGCTCCGCGGCGCGCCGGTCGCCGTCGTGACCCCCACCTCCCCTTCGGCAGGCACATCCCCGACACCCGCGATACCAGGAGAATCCATGCAGAGGAACGACGACGCGTCGGAACTCCACCCGAGTGAGCCGCCGGAACTCGGCCCGGTGCACAACGCCGAGCATGCGGCGATCGATGACGGTGGTCATGCCCTTCCCGACTGCTGCGCCCCGAAAGGACGGGAGGCGTTCCTCGCCGCCCCGCCCGCCGGTGAGATCCCCCCGCTCCCCGTGACTGCTGCTCCGTCCCGCCACCGGATCGAACAGGCGGCCATTCCCGCGCAGACCTTCCGCATGGGCGACGCACACGGTGACGAGAACCGCGGCGACGGCGAGACACCCGTGCACGACGTGACGCTCGAGGCGTTCTCCATCGACGCGACGAGTGTCACGAACGATGACTTCGCGCGCTTCGTCGACGCGACCGGCTACCGCACCGAGGCCGAGACCTGGGGTTTCTCCGCCGTCTTCCACCTCGCCATCACCGCTCCCGTCGAGGACATCATGGGTGCGCCGCCGGCGACTCCGTGGTGGCGGGGCGTGAAGGGGGCCGATTGGCGTCATCCCGGCGGCCGCGGTTCCCACATCGACGGCCTCGGCGACCATCCCGTCGTCCACATCAGCTGGAACGACGCGCTCGCGTACTGCGTCTGGGCCGGGCGCTCACTGCCCACGGAAGCGCAGTGGGAGGCGGCGTCGCGGGGTGGCCGCGACGGCTCACGCTTCCCGTGGGGCGACGATCCTCATGGGAACGAGGACGCGGCGGCGCCCACCACGAGACCGCGGCCGGGGGAACCGTGGCGCATGAACATCTGGCAGGGCGTCTTCCCCACGGAGAACACGCTCGACGACGGATTCCTCACGACCGCCCCCGTACGCACGTTCGAACCCAACGCCTACGGCTTGTGGCAGACGATCGGGAACGTCTGGGAGTGGTGTGCCGACTGGTGGCACCCCGGCTACTACAGCGTCTCGCCGCGGATCGACCCGCGCGGCCCGGAACGTGGCCAGGTGCGCGTCATGCGCGGTGGCTCCTACCTGTGCCACGACTCCTACTGCAATCGGTACCGCAACGCGGCGCGCTCGTCGAACACGCCGGATTCCTCGATGGGCAACGGCGGCTTCCGCACCGTTGAGCGCCGCTCCGACGACGAGACGCTGGCGAGTTCGCCGGCAACCAACGCTTCGGGGGCGGTGACAGCGTGAGCGCACACGACCGGAGGTTCCCGAAGAGCGTCTATCGACACGGCGCCGAGCCCGACGCGCGATTCTCGCTCGCGAACGAGCGCACCTTCCTCGCCTGGATCCGCACGTCACTGGCCCTGCTCGCCGGTGGTGTCGCGCTCGAGACCCTCGGGCTCGGCCTTCAGCCCGGGTTCCGGCTCGCCGCCTCGGTGCTCCTCATCGTCGCGGGCATCCTGACCCCGATTCAGGCCTGGCTCGGCTGGACCCGCTCCGAGCGGGCACTGCGACTCGACACGCCCCTGCCCTCGGCGAACCTCGCGTTGCCGCTCGGCGTCGCCGTGCTCGTCGTCGGCGTGCTCGTCCTCCTGGGGGTCGTCTTCGCGTGAGCGGTGATGGGACGGGCGCCCCGGAGGACGCGGACGACCGCGGAGCGCGACCGTTCGACGCCGGTCTCCAGCCGGAGCGGACGGCGCTCGCGTGGCGCCGCACCGCCCTCGCGCTCGTCGTCGCGGCCGTCGTCGGCATCCGGGTGCTTCCGACTCTTCTCGGCGCGTGGGCGGTCGTCCCCGCGGGGGCGGGGGTCGTCCTCGCGGTCGTCGTCCTCGTCGCATCGCATCATCGCTATCGCGAGCAGCACATACGCCTCACGACGGCGTCGACCGATCGCATCGCGCTCCCCGACGGGACGCTGCCCGGCCTGGTCGCCGCGATGACACTCAGCGCGGCGGTCGCGTGCGGCGTCGTGGTCGTCGCCGTCGCGACGCGCTGAACCCCACCTCCCGCAATCAGCGAGGGTTGTGATGGTGGTGCGGGTCAGCCCGGAAGGCACGCTCGTAGATTTCGTACACGATCGTCGCTTTGAGGTCGTTGTAAGCGGCCTCCGCCGTCGTTCTCGACCGCAGCGAGCTTCGCCTCGGCGTACCGCTCACGATCCGCGGGGTTCAGCCGCAACCAGTCCACGAAGAGCGCGTGACGCCGCGGCTCCGCGGCCCCCGGATTCCAGACGTGCAGATTGGTGTTCGGCTGCGCGAGCGTCAGGTGCCTGTGAGGGTCACCGGCCATCTCGTCGCGGAAGATCAGCCGGGAGCCCGCCCGCTCGAGTGCGGGGAGGTAGCGAGACTCGTCGTCGACGTCGGGGACGGTGAGGTCGACGTCGATGACCGGCTTGGCGACGAGCCCGTCGACCGCGGTCGACCCGACGTGGCGGACGGTGAGGGCGTCGTCGCCGATCGCCTCGCGGACGAGTTGCTCGACCGCCGCGTAGTCGGCACTCCACGACGGGTCATGCGCTCGCAGCGGCCCGGGCTCCGTCTGTCTGCGGGCGATGCGCTGCCCCTGTCGGGCCGCGTTCGCCCCGGTGTGGAGCGGCCGCCACAGCGGATGCATCGTCATAGCTTCCACGATCACGGCGCCGGGGCGAGGGCGCAACCCGTCCGGTCACGCCGACCTCATCCGCCGCATCACCGGCACGGGAGCGGTCGCAATGCCGAGATGCGCTCGCGCTCGAAGGTCACCCTCACACCAGCTCCATCACGGGCCCCTCGTGCACCGCCAGATATATCCGGTTGCGGATCGCGTTGGCCTGGTCGGAGGTGAGCGTTCGGTCGATGGGACGTAGGACGATCCTCAGCAGAAGATTGACCTGACCGCCTCGCGTGCCGAGACGAGTGCGCGCCGCCTCGGGTAGTTCCTCATGAGGTGTGCGGCCGAGTACGTGGACGGACTCGATAACGTCAGCGTCGTCCCCGAGTGCAGTGCGGATCCGATCGCCCAATGTCTCTTCGTCCTCCTCCGCTGCCAGGACCACGGAGATGTCCCGTCGGGACGCTGGGAGCATCGATACGGGCTGCCAGGGTTCCAGCGTGAGCATCTGGGAGGCGATCCGGGGGTCTCCCGCCCTCAAGTAGCGGATATCGGGGATGCCTTTCCGCAGCATCAACGCCCGTTCCAACCCCATGCCGAGCGCGAGGCCCGACCACTGCTCAGGGTCGAGGCCCGATCCGCGCAACACATCGGGGTGGATACGCCCGCACTCGGCCAGTTCGAGCCACTCGCCGTTATGGAGCACGTCGATCTGGCGGCCCCCGACCGTGTACGGGTGCGTGACATCGGTCACGGTCCATTCGGCACCCGGGAGCACCGCGCGAACAAGCCCGTCGATCATCGTGAGCATGTCGCCGTCGTCGGTGTCCGCGGTTTCGCGAACGCGCCAGAGATCGACCTGGTGTGGTTCGCCCACGTGGCTGCGGTCGACCACGTCCCGCCGGTAGACCAGACCGGGAGCAACGATCAGCTCGTCGACCCCGTCCTGGCCTGCGTAGTCCTCGAGCGCAGTCGGGAGCGCCGCGCTCGTGTGGCTTCGCAGCATCACCGTGGGGCTGATGTACCGGGTGTAGCGGCGCGCGCGCGTGACGTCACCGGCGTCGTAACCGAGACGGTCGTAGTTCTCGCGCACGGGCACGATCGGCGAGTTCCGGACGTAACGAACGGTGCTGCCCCACTGGGTTTGCAGCGCCGTCACCACCGCATCGAGAAGAACGTGGATGGCGTGTGGACCCTCCGTGGGGTCCGTGAGGTCGCGCATATCCAGCGCGCGGGAAAGCTGGTCAGAAGTCAGATAGTCGGCGTGCGACATGAGAAGGTCTCCGAGACGTTTGCAGGATGGCGAAGGGTGAGAACTTCCCCCCGGCCGCGCCTGCGGAGACCTAGAGCGCTATTGGCGCACGTCGATGACCCCGCGGCCATATCCCGGCCGGGGGTCACGAAATCGCTGCTGCCTGAACACGGCACCAGAGTACATGCCACTGGGCGTGCCGCTCTCGGCCTCGAGACCGTTCTTCCCCAGCAGCAGCGGCCACGGGGACCCCAACTCCGGACCGACACCCGACCGCCCCGGAACGGGTTTCGTCTCAGCCACCCCACGATCGCCTGAACCCGAGAACTCTCGACGTTCAGGTCTGCTGCAGCAGAATCCACACTGCCAGTGAATTGCGAACGGTCACAGGCCCAGATGACTGGAATCGCCGGCGACGCGCGACGAGTCGGGATGCTGGGCCTCAACTCGATGGCTGACGAAGAGAGGAATGGCTGAGACGAGCAGCACCGCAGCACCGATCCAACCGCTGGCTCCTCGCAACGCCGGAACTACGAATATTGCGGCCGCGCCCACGGCTACAAGAACCCCAGCCAGGACGCCATATAGACGCATTCCATAGAGCGAGATGAACGTGAGGTAGTGAGCGCCCACGATGATGAGCGAGGCCGGCAGGAACAACGACGGCGCCAGAGTACCGAGTGCGATCGCCACAAGCAGCCCGAGCGGCACAGTGAACGCGCTCTGCATAGCGAGGGCGATGGAAGGGTGTCCCTTGGGCAGGAAGGCCGGCCCTTTCATGGCCTTCAAGATGAGCGAAGACAGCGGAAAGATCAGCATCCCCCCGATAAACAGCACAGTCATGGCCGCTGCGGCCGCCACCCACTGGTAGGCCGCAGCGGCCGCGGCCCAGATCACCGCGGAGACAAGCGGACCTGAAAACCCACCACGATAGACGCGGCGGACATCTCGTTGTGCAGCTTCCACATCCACACGCTCATCCTCTCAGAGCGCGCAACATCTTCACCGCACCATTGCCAGTTACGCCCGAGGTCCGAGGTCGAATCGACCCTGGGAAGCGACTGGTCTATTCGCTAGGCAGTCGTCAGTCGAAGATGTTGTCTATGAGACTGAAGCTCGCGGCCCTGGACGACTTCGCGACTCTTCGTCGCTTGTTTGACGACCCGTCGTTGTCCGGGTGGGGTGGTCTAGGACGACCGTCCGACGCCCTCATCCGCGCCAAGTACCTCGGAACGCGTCTTTCCGAGGTCGAGTGCTTCATCGTCCTGGTCGAGGAGGAAGCGGTCGGAATCGTCCAGATGCACTCAGAGGGCGGCGGGAGCGCCGGGATCGACCTCATCCTGTCGTCAGCAGCGCGAGGTCAAGGGACCGGTCGACTCGTGGTCGACGCCATAATCGCCCCCGCTCGAGAAAGGGGCATAGATCGGCTCACGGTCGACCCTGACGTGAAGAACGAGCACGGCATCCGATTCTGGCGAGCCGTCGGCTTCGAGCTCCGCTCGACCACTGGCGAAGAGGTCGGCCGAGAGCCCTACCTACTGATGTGCCGCGAGGTCGAGTGATCGAAACAGCTCGATGACCGTCAGTTGCGAAGTCCCAGAGCGGACGGCATGTCGATCAGCTTGTCGTCGCCGTTTGGGAGTTCGATGAAGCCGAGATCCCGCTTCCGGAGATAGTCGGCTGCTGCGCGTGCGTCGTCGGAACCGGCGTGGGGGACGATCCGTGTGCCGGTCAGGTTCACGGTCAGCGCACGCATTTCGGGCCGGTAGCCGGGAGGATACGTCGAGTCGTCATCCATCATGTGGATTCCGCGTAGATCCGTCGAGGTGAGACAGGCGCCCGCCGAGTAGCCGGCGTAGTCGAGGTGCGGTGAGCGGGCGAGCGCGGCCCCCAACCGCGCTTCCGTCGCCGCCCGCGCCAGTACGAACGCATTCCCCCCTACGACCCAGAGCAGATCGGCGGCCGCGAGACGCTCTCTCAGCAGATTCTCCTCGCCGCCCCAATGGTCCCGTAGATCGAGTTCCTCACTGCGATAGCCGAGCCGCGCGAGGTCGTCGACTTCCCGACCCCAACTCAGCAGGCGCTCTTCGTACTCGTCCAACGCATTCATCACGATCAGGGCTCGGCCATCGACACGTCGCAACACTTCCGCCCGCGGACCGAATCGGTAGGCACTGAGATAGATGCGCACCTGCTCACGCTAGCGATTCGCAGAACACACCGTGAGCGATCTATCCCGTTACAACGCTGCGCTTCCACCTGCCGGCACGCAGTCATGGAAATGGGCGCGGTCCCGACGCCGTCCACGCCGGCGGCGCCCAACACGCCACCTCGGCAGCCGCTCGCTCGGGCCGCCACACCGGGCTGCTTCTGAAGCTCGCCGTCGCTCGGCGAACAGAGCCCGGGCGACCCGGCGTCTAAGGTGGGCTGGGGCCCACGGAAGGAACCGCAATGAGCATGGAGAGCGCGGCCTGGAGCTCGCTGTACAAGATCTCGTCCGCCCGGGACGGCAAGCACGGCTTCTCCCGTGAGTCGGTGCGGCGGATCATGACGTTCGCGGTGCCCTACCGGTCCCAGTTGGTGATCTTCATCACCCTCTCGGTCGTGGGAGCGTTCCTCGCGGTCGCGACGCCGGTGCTCGCCGGCCAGGTGGTCGACGTCATCGTCGCGCGGGGCGAGGTCTCAACGATCGTGTGGCTCGCCGTCGTCATCGCCCTCGTGGCCGTGGCCGACGCGGCCGTCTCCCTCGTGACGCGCTGGTACTCGGCGCGGATCGGCGAAGGCGTGATCCTGGATCTCCGCACAGCCGTCTTCAATCATGTGCAGAAGATGCCGATCGCGTTCTTCACCCGCACGCGGACGGGCGCCCTCGTGAGCCGCCTCAACAACGATGTGATCGGTGCTCAGCAGGCCTTCAGCGGCACACTGTCCGGCGTGGTCACCAACCTCGTGGCGCTCATCCTCACCCTGATCGTCATGCTCAGCACGTCCTGGCTCGTGACTGTTCTCGCCGTGATCATGCTCCCCATCTTCCTGTTGCCCGCTCGCCGCATGGGCAGCCGCCTCGCCGCGCTGCGCCGCGAGGCCGCCGACCACAACTCGGACATGAGCACCCAGATGACCGAGCGCTTCTCGGCACCCGGAGCCACCCTCGTCAAGCTGTTCGGCCGGCCCGACGCGGAGGCCGAGGAGTTCCGCGTCCGTGCCGCCCGTGTCCGTGACATCGGGGTTCGGACCGCGATGCTGCAGTTCGTCTTCTTCACCGCTCTGATGCTCGTCTCCGCTCTCGCCCTCGCGCTCGTGTACGGGCTCGGCGGTTCCCTCGCCCTCGGCGGCCAGCTGGACACGGGTGAGGTCGTCACTCTGGCGCTCCTCCTCACCCGCCTCTACGCGCCGCTGACCAGCCTCGCGAACGCACGAGTGGAGATCATGAGCGCGGTGGTGAGCTTCGAGCGCGTCTTCGAGGTACTCGACCTCGAGCCGCTCATCCAGGAGAAGCCGGACGCCGTCGAGGTTCCCGTGGGGCCGGTCGCCGTTGAGTTCGACGACGTCCGCTTCGCCTACCCGTCCGCCGACAAGGTGTCCCTCGCCTCCCTCGAGGAGGTCGCGACCCTCGACACGCGCGGCGGCGAGGAGGTCCTGCACGGTGTGTCCTTCCGGATCGAGCCGGGGCAGACCGTCGCTCTCGTCGGTACGTCCGGCGCCGGCAAGTCCACGATCGCGCAGCTCCTCTCGCGCCTGTACGACGTGGACAGCGGTGCCGTGCGCCTCGCCGACACGGACGTTCGCGACGTCACGTTCGCGTCCATGCGGCGCACCCTCGGCATGGTGACGCAGGACGGCCACCTGTTCCATGAGAGCATCCTCTCGAACCTGCGCCTTGCGAGGCCCGAGGCCACCGAGGACGAGGTGTGGGACGCCGTCCGCCGGGCGCGGCTCGAGCCGCTCATCCGGTCCCTGCCCGACCAGCTGGACACCATGGTGGGCGAGCGCGGCTACCGGCTGTCGGGCGGCGAGCGTCAGCGCATGACCATCGCGAGGCTCCTGCTCGCCCAGCCGCGCATCGTCATCCTCGACGAAGCCACGGCGGCGCTGGACTCGACGTCGGAGGCCGCCGTGCAAGCGGCGCTCAGCGAGGCGCTCGAGGGGCGCACGGCCATGGTGATCGCACACCGCCTCTCCACCATCCGCAGTGCGGACCTCATCCTCGTGGTCGAGGACGGCTCCATCGTGGAGCAGGGCACGCACGAGGAACTGCTCGCCGCGGGAGGACGATACGAGGAACTGCACCGCACCCAGTTCGCGGTGCAGAAGAACGTCGCGGCCGATGAGGAAGCGCTCAGCGGGTCCTAGCCGGCATCGACCGCCGCGCCCAGCACGGCGCAGCCACGCGGTCCGCTTGTGGCAACGTGTCGGCGCTGAGATCCACGAACGGAGGCAACTCCGCCACCAAGGCAGCGATCTCCGGATCGACGTCCGGACGCTCGGTGGGTCCATACGTCACAGATGAAGAAGTCACGTCTCAATCACCTCATTGCGGAAGGTCGTGCATGGAGACATTGCTCTGGGGTCTTTGCCCATTCCTGTTGTGCCTGCGCGGGCATGCGCCCGATCGAGGGCTTCTGCGACTGCACTGTTGACCGAGTCAGGGTCGATGGCACCGGTGTATCGACGTCCGTCGATGAAAAAGGCGGGGGCTTGCATGAGGTGCATGTCGTGCCCCTCATCGACGTCCTGGACCACTCGTTCCGATCCGATCGAGTGCATCCAGTCGTGCTCGAAGCGACGCAGGTTCAGCCCCGCGGCCGCTGCAGCGCGTTGAATCTGGCGTTCGGTGCGAATGGGCGCCTGTGCGAGAAGGGCGTCGCGCATCTCCCAGAATCGTCCCTGTTCTGCCGCAGCTTCGTTGGCGAGGGCCGCTGACCGTCCGAGCGGCTCCTCGAGTGGGAGGTGGCGGAAAGTGTGGCAGACGTCGCTCCCGAAGCGGCCGATCATTTCTTGGCGCATCTCGGTGGCTCCGGGTGAGAATGGCGTCGCGTAGTTTCCGTACTCCACCACGGTGATGATGGCGGCCGATGCATCGCCCAGCACGGGGTCTCGGTCGGGATCGAGCGGGCGGAGAAGGCGGTCGCGGTTCGGGAAGAGACGCTGCTCCCGGCCGCTCAGGATGGAGAAGGCGATCGCGCCGAGGATCGCCGCGAGCGCGGTGGCGGCGATGACTCCGATCTGGGCACGGCTGACGTCGGTGGGGTCGTCGAAGGCGAGCTCGACGACGAAGAGCGAGATGGTGAAACCCATCCCCGACAGGAGACTGACGCCGAAGATCTGGGACAAGCGCAACGAGGGACTCAGAGCGTTGGGGCGCACTCGCGTCATGATCCAGGTGGCCACGGTGATCGAGAGAGTCTTGCCGACGACCAATCCGATGATGATTCCCCAGGTGAGCCGGGATGTGAAGGCGTCGAGGAGTGAGTCCTGGGTGATGCGTACTCCGGCGTTGGCGAGGGCGAAGACCGGGAGGATGAGCCAAGCGACGTAGGGGGTGAGGGCGTTATAGGCGCGTTCGTTCACCGAGACGGCGCGGGCGAGCGAGTTCTCTGCAGTCCGCGCGTAGCGTGCGGTGGGCGCCATCTGGAAGGCCCGGACGTGGTCTTGGGCGCGGCGGATGTCGTCGAACCGTGTGGCGAAGATGGGCAGGAGCAGAGCTATCGCTACGCCGGCGAGGGTCGCGTGGACGCCGGAGAGCAGGAACCCGACCCAGACCAGGATGGAGGGCAGCAGGTAGAGCACTCCCCTCCACACGCGTGCGAAGCGCATCAGCGCGATGATTCCGAGGCCCGCCGCGGCGAGCAGGAGTGGCAGGGGGGTGAAGTCATCGGTGTAGGCGAAGGCGATGACGGCGAGGGCTCCGACATCGTCCGCGACGGCGAGGGTGACGAGGAAGATGCGGAGCGCGGGCGGCATGACCCGGCCGACGAGAGCGAGCATGCCGAGGACGAACGCCGTGTCGGTGGAGACCACGACGCCCCACCCCTCGACGGACCCGCTGCCCCAGGTGACGGCGACATAGACGAGTGCGGGGACGACGAGACCGGCGACGGCGGCGATGAGGGGCACGCTGGCGCGACGCCAGTCCCGAAGCTCGCCGAGTTCGAGCTCGCGGCGGACCTCGAGGGTGACGTGGGCGAAGAAGAGGGCCATGAGCGCGTCGTTGACCCAGTGCAGGAGATCGAGATCGAACGTGAACGAGCCGATCTCGAACCCGAGCGGGAGGTGCCAGAATGCTTCGTAGTTCGAGCCGGGAAGATTGGCCCAGACGAGCGCGATGATCGTGCCTGCGAACAGCACGAGCGCGCCGCGCAGCGCCCCTGGGGTGTTTCGCAGCCGGTTGCGCGCGCTGCGTTTCGGGGACGTCGCGGCGTTCATGAGGAGACTTTCTCGGTCGGCAGGAGCAGGGCTTCGGCGAGGTTGGCCCCCTTGGGGAGGCTCGCCGCGAGAGCGACAACGGCCGCGATCGTCTGGGGGGTGACTGGTGAGGACTCGCGGAGGCGCGGCCGCGGAGACGGGGCAGCGAGTTCCTCTTGGCTCACCTGGTTGGGATCGACCCCGAATCCGGGCTCGATGATGTGGACTCGCATCCCTCGGGGACCGTACTCGTATCTCAACGTGCGGGCGAGCTGCTTGATAGCGGCGGAGACGGCGTTGAAGACGGCGAATCGCGGGGCATGGACGTCGGTGCTGACCGCCCCGATGAACACCATGTCTGCCGGTCCACCGTGGTCGGCCGCGGTGAGCAGTGGTTCGGCGAAGGCTTGTGAGGCGTGGAGGAGGCCACGGAGGTTCACGTCGATCATCTGAGCCCAGTCGCCGGGCACGCCGTCCTCGAACGCAGAGCCGCTGATGACGCCGGATGAGACCACGAGGAGATCGACGTGCCCGAAGCGTTCGATGGCTGCACGTCGAGCGTCGTCGACGTCGAGCGGAGATGTGACGTCGGCGACGGCGGGCATGATCCGGTCATCGACGTCGAGTTGCTGATGCATCTCATGCAGTCGTTCGCGGTCGCGCCCGACCATCACGATACTCGCGCCGAGGCGAACGAATTCGGTGCAGATCGCTCGTCCAATCCAGCCTGTCGCCCCGAAGACGACGGCGACCCGACCGATGAGCGGACCGGGTACGGTCATGCCGCTCATCGGTTCGTCCCCGCACATGCTGCGAAGGGTGCCAGCCGTTGCCCGTACAGGCGGGTCAGGTGCTTCCGGTTGATGGCGTCGAGGACCTCAGCGCTCGGGCTGACGACGCGGTCGCTTTCGAGGTAGGAGCCCGAGGGGACGTCGGCTGAGGCCGCGAACAGCACCCGCGCGGCCCCATGGGACGGCGGTCCGCCCGTCCCGCCAGTCATCGCCGCGCTCAGTGGCGTGTCGTTCAGGCCTGGGCAGAGGGCGACGACCGTGGTGTTTGTGGCGGCCTCCTCTTCGGCCAACAGCGACGACCAGGTCACCATCGCCAATTTCGCTCTGGCGTAGGCAGCGATCGGACGGTAGTCGTGCTCGAGGTCGATGTTGTCGAAGTCGAACTGTTCGATGCGGTGTGCGGAGGAACCGACGTTGACTATCCGGGCGCCTTCGGCGAGCGTCGGAACCAGGAGACGAGTGAACAGGGCCGGCGCGAGTGCGTTCACCTGCAAAGTGCGTTCGAACCCGTCTGACGTGATGATCCGAACCGGTGCGCCGGGGACACCCGCGTCGTTGATGAGCAGATCAATCGAGGTCACCAATGACTGGATGTGGTGCACCGCTTCGACGACCTGTCGCAAGTGGGTGAAGTCCGCTGCGATGTAATGCACGTTCGCGGCGCCAGCGTCACGCACCCGCTGGATCACGCCAGCGGCGTCCTCCCGTGGTTCGACTCCGAGAATGATCAGGGTTGTCGTCATTGTGGCGAGACGGAGCGCTGTCGCCTCTCCGATGCCGCTGGTGGCGCCGGTGAGGACAACAGTTTCCCACTGGGCGTTCACAATGCGTATCCTCCGGCTGCCTGGATATCCTGGCCCGTGATCCAGGCGGAGTCGTCGGAGACGAGGAAGGCGATGACCTTTCCGACGTCGGCCGGTTCCCCGAGCCGTCCGAAGGCGGTCTTGGCCACGATCCCGTCGATCACCTGAGGGAACCGCTCGAAGGCGTTGTCGCCGAGACGGGTGCGTGTCGGGCCCGGGGCGATCGAGTTGACGCGAATCGCCCGACCGCTGAGCTCCTTGGCCAGGAAACGGGAGGCGACCACGAGTCCCCCCTTCATCGCGGCGTAACCGGAGTACCCGGGTTCGGTCTCCCCGGGACGCGCAGCGCTGCTGGAGGTGCTCACGATCGCCCCGCCGTCCTCTATCAGGGGCAGGAGTGCCTGGGTGAGGAAGTACGGGCCCCGCAGCAGCACCCGGTAGTACTCGTCGAAGGCATCCTCGGTCATCTCCTCGAAAGCCATGCCTCCGCCGAAACCGGCATTGTTCACCAAGGCGTGAATGCGCTCCGCGTTCCACTCCCTTCGCAGCACCCCGGTGAGAGCATCGGCGAAGTCGGGGAAGGTCTCGCTGCGACCGATGTCGAGCGGCAAGGCAACAGCAGTGCCTCCACTGTCACGGATCGCTGAGACGGTCTCTTCGGCACCGGCGGGACGTGCGTTGTACGTGATGACGACACCCATTCCGCGGGCGGCGATCTCGATGGCTGCACCGCGTCCGATGCCGGAACTCGCTCCGGTGATGACGACGATCTTCTGGTCGGTTGTCTGTTCGTTCATAGTTCAAGCCAACCGCCAGCTCCACGGAAGACGGTAGGGGAATCGAACCGACTCCTTGCACGATCCTGCCGACCTCGCGGGAAACCGACACCCAGGTATGGGTTTGCTGTTTCACTCTTCGTATGTCCTTTGAAGAGTTCCGCGCGCTCGTCGATCGTCACGCCACCGTTGGCATCGGCACGACAGCGATCCCAGGCGTTGTCGTGTCGCGGATGACCCAGGGAGGGTCGCAAGACGAGTCGAGCACCGGCACGATTCTCGCGGTGGTGGCGCAGGGCACCAAGCGACTCTCCGTCGGTGGAG
This sequence comes from Labedella populi, assembly GCF_004078655.1. Classification (GTDB taxonomy): domain Bacteria; phylum Actinomycetota; class Actinomycetes; order Actinomycetales; family Microbacteriaceae; genus Labedella; species Labedella populi. The sequence continues at coordinate 71,244 of NZ_RZNC01000001.1, forward strand.
TCGTGCACGACTACGGCGCCGGCCAGTATCTGGTCGCTTCCGTCGATCTCCCCGTGTCGGGCCACTTCGCTGATGCCACCCCGGAACATCCCGCGCTCGGATTCGGTCTGGAGTTGAGGCCTGAGATCATTGCGGAGCTGATGTTCACGGCCGCTGCGGCAGACTTTCCCCGCCCAGCCCGCGGCGAGTCATCCCCGCCGGCCATCGCCGTCGGAGACACCTCGGAACGCCTGCTCGATGCCACCCTTCGCATGCTCAGGCTCCTCGATCACCCTCGAGACATCCCCGTCATCGCGCCGATGATCGAGAGGGAGATCCTCTGGCTGATCATGTCGGATGAGCAGGGCGCCACCGTCCGGCATCTCGGCCTCGCCGACAGCAGCCTCAGTCGGGTCCGCCACGTCGTTCGATGGATCCGGGAGCACTTCGCCGAGGCCCTTCGCGTCGATGAGCTCGCAGAACTCGCCAGAATGAGCCCGTCGGCGTTCTATCGAGCGTTCCACGCAGTGACGTCGATGAGTCCGATCCAGTATCAGAAGAGCATCCGACTGCAGGAGGCGCGGTTGCGACTGATCGCCGACCCCGGCGATATCGGCACGATCGCCTATGCGGTCGGCTATGAAAGCCCCTCGCAGTTCAGCCGCGAGTACCGCCGTGAGTTCGGGGCCTCCCCGAGCGAGGACGCCGCCTCGCTGCGTGGCGCGGCGCGGCGATAGTCGGCGAGAGCCGCCCCACCTTCTTTAGCGGTCTTTAACGGTCATGGTGATCGCGCACCGCCTCGGAGTCGGTCGACGGCGATGCAGGGAGGGTCGGCGGTGGGGTCGAGGTCGGCTCGCGGCTGCGGTGCTCGTGCGGCTGCGGTGCTCGTGCGGGTGCGGCTGAGGTCGGTGGTCGTCAGGTTCCTCCTTCGTGGGCGAGCGTGATCGCCGCCCGTTCGGCTCGTGCAGGGTCGAGGTAGCGTCCGCTCCGCGAGATCGGGGACCCGTGGGCACCGGTGTCGTAGACGAACGGGTGTCCAGTCGGGATGTTGAGGTCACGCACGGCGGCATCGTCGAGGTGATCGAGGAGGGCGCGCAGGGCGCGGAGAGAGTTGCCGTGACCCACGACGAGCACCGTGTCTCCGCGGGTCAGGGCCGGGTCGATGCGGTCATCGACGAGTGGGTGGAGGCGGAGGATGACGTCCCGCAGGGACTCCGTTCGCGTCATCGCGTCGGCGGGCTGGCCCTCGAACGCAGCGGACGCCGTGAGTCGTGCGAAGGCGTCGTCGGCGAGAGCGGGAGGTCGGCCGTTCATCGACCGCCGCCACTCTCTGAACGCCTCGGCCCCGTACTCGGTTCGTACCGCGGTCTTCGACAACCCGGTGAGTGCCCCGTAATTACGCTCGTTCAGGTGCCAGTCGGCGACCACGGTGCGGGACCGGGCCGCGAGGTGGTCGACGATGATCCGCGCGGACTCGACCGAGCGTTGCAGCGTCGACGTCACGACCACGTCGGGATCGATCGATGCCGCACGGAGAAGCGCCGCGGCCCCACGAGCCTCGTTACGGCCGGTGTCGGTCAGGGGAACGTCGAGGATGCCGCTGAACAGACCGTCCGCGTTGCCCGTGCTCTCGCCGTGACGGACGAGGACGAGTCGGGGGTGTTCGGGCACGATTCACCTGCCTCGGCTCAGATCGAGAGGGAGGAACCATCAGCCTCGAGACAATTCGAGCTCACGCTCCGGCGGGATCCACGGCCGTTCTTCACTGTACGCCGGTGTGCGCGTCAGGACCAGGGCGATTCCCGCCTCCCGTCGACCGGTGCGAACGGGATGACCTGGACCTGCCGATGCCGGCGGTGCATGCTGGCCGTTCGACGCGCTCGCGCCGGACGCGAGGACGCCGTGTCGTGGGGAATATACCCCCTAGGGGTATCGTTTCAGGCGATAGACCGACGAGAGGACCGATCATGGTTGACCCGCACGCGCAACACGAGCACTCTCAAATGATGACCAACGCCCACCAGTCGTCGCACGAATCGCACGACCACTCCCAGCACGCGCCGACGCCGGGTGGTCACGGCGGCGGCGGTGGCCACGAGGGTCACAGCGGTCACGCGGACCATGTGGGTCAGTTCCGGCGACTCTTCTGGGTGATGCTCGTCCTCGCGGTGCCCGTCGTGGCGTTCAGCGACATGTTCGCGATGATCCTCGGATACGACCTGCCGGACATCGCGGCTCTCGAATGGGTGTCCCCGGTGCTCGGCACGGTCATGTACCTCTGGGGCGGTCGCCCGTTCCTCACCGGTGCCGTCGACGAGCTCCGCCGCCGCCGTCCAGGAATGATGCTGCTGATCGGGCTCGCCATCACGGTGGCGTTCATCGCCTCCCTGGGAGCGAGCCTCGGCCTGCTCGATCACGCTCTCGACTTCTGGTGGGAGCTCGCTCTCCTCATCGTGATCATGCTGCTCGGGCACTGGATCGAGATGCGCTCGCTTGCACAATCGGCATCTGCGCTCGAATCGCTCGCCGCTTTGCTGCCCGACGAGGCGGAGCGGGTCGACGGTGACACCGTTGTCACCGTCGCTCCATCCGATCTGCAGCGCGACGACGTCGTGATCGTGCGTCCCGGCGCACGCATCCCCGCAGACGGCGAGGTGATCGAGGGGACCGCCGACGTCGACGAATCGATGATCACGGGGGAGTCCCGCCCCGTCACGCGCGGGCCGGGTGCGACGGTGGTCGCCGGAACCGTCGCCACGGACACCGCGCTGCGCGTGAGGGTCACGGCCGTCGGCGACGACACGGCGTTGGCCGGCATCCGTCGTCTCGTGGAGGAGGCGCAGAACTCGTCATCCCGAGCCCAGCGGCTGGCGGACACCGCGGCGGCGTGGTTGTTCTGGTTCGCACTCGGCGCCGGCGTCATCACGGCGCTCGCCTGGACATTCCTCGGCATGCCTGACGACGCGGTCATCCGCACCGTCACCGTGCTCGTCATCGCCTGCCCCCACGCACTGGGTCTCGCGATACCGCTCGTCGTCTCGATCGCCACGGAGCGCGCCGCGCGGGGCGGCGTCCTGGTGAAGGACCGCCTCGCGCTGGAGAGCATGCGGAAGGTGGACACCGTCCTGTTCGACAAGACGGGCACGCTCACGAAGGGCGAGCCCACCGTCACGTCCATCCGCGCCGCCGGCGACGTCGACCTCGAAGAGGACGAGATCCTCGCCATCGCCGCGGCCGTGGAGCGGGACAGCGAGCACCCCCTGGCCCGCGCGATCGTCGGACACGCGCAACGTCGTGGGCTGACGATTCCGACGGCCACCGAGTTCGAAGCGTCGACGGCTGTGGGCGTCACCGCCACCGTCGAGGGACGCTCCGTCAGCGTCGGAGGGCCGGGGATGCTGGACGCTCACGGCGTCCGTGGCCTGACGGGTCTCGACGACTGGGAGCGCGACGGTCGTATCATCCTGCACGTCGTGCGAGACGGGGTCGTCGTGGGCGCGCTCGCCCTGGCGGATGAGATCCGTGAGGAATCCCGCCACGCGATCGCGGCGCTGCACGGCATCGGTGTCCAGGTCGTGATGATCACGGGAGATGCCGAGGCGGTCGCCCGCTCCGTCGCCGAGGAGCTCGGCGTCGACCGGGTCTATGCCGGTGTCCGCCCCGAAGACAAAGCGGCGAAGGTGGCCGAACTGCAGGGCGAGAAGCGGACGGTGGCGATGGTGGGGGACGGTGTGAACGATTCCCCGGCCCTCGCGCGAGCCGACGTCGGAATCGCCATCGGCGCCGGGACCGACGTCGCGATCGCGTCGGCGGGGGTCATCCTCGCCTCGGACGATCCGCGATCCGTGCTCTCGGTGATCGAACTGTCACGTTCGAGCTACCGGAAGATGACGCAGAACCTGTGGTGGGCGGCCGGATACAACCTGCTGTCCGTTCCGTTGGCCGCCGGTGTGCTCGCGCCCATCGGTTTCGTTCTGCCGATGTCGATCGGGGCCCTGCTCATGTCGGCGTCGACGGTCGTGGTCGCGCTCAACGCCCAGTTGCTCCGACGACTCGATCTGAGCCCGGAGGCCAGTGCCGCGGCGGCGTTCGCCCGGGGAGGCCGAAGCGAGGGCTGACACTGCCGCGGCGATCGATCGTCGGAGCCCGCCCTCGTTCCGCTCAATCCGCTCGATTCGCCGACCGGTATCGTCGAGGGCATGCCCGCTCGTTACCCGACCGCCGTGCTCGCGATCGTCCGCCGGGGCGAGGTCGCCGACGAGTTGCGGCTCACGATCACGACGAACACCGGCCGGGAGCTCGACGAGTGGGTCGTCTACGCGCGGGACTTCGACGCCGCAGCACGAGCCGACGTGGAGCGGCGGCTCGACGACGTCGGGCTCCGCAACGGCCGCTTCGAGGGCAACGCGCGGAGCGGTTGGCGGGCCGTCGTCCAGCCCGTCGACGTCGACCCCGCGGCCGCGAGCGACTGACGTCACCTCGGAGGTCAGTAGGCGATGACGCCTTCGCGGTCGCTGAACGTGCCGGTCGGTCCGTCGGCGCCGATCGTCGCCATCGCGACGACGGCGTCGGTCCCCTCGGTCACGGTCTGGTGGCCCGAGTTCCCGTTGAGATCGGTCGCGGTGTAGCCGGGGTCGATCGCGTTGATGCGCATGCCGGGGAGGTTCTTCGCGTACTGAACGGTGAGGGCGATGACGGCGGCCTTCGACGCCACGTACGGAACGGTCATGACGTGTCCCTCGGCGCGGGACGTGTCGAGGAGGAAACGTGGGAACCCGAGTCCACTCGCGACGTTCACGATCACCGGGTTCGACGACCGCCGCAGGAGCGGGAGCGCCGCTTGTGAGACGCGCACGATGCCCGTGACGTTCGTCGCGAAGACGTGATCGTTCGCCTCGGGAGTGAGGTCGTCGAGGTTCTGCGCCGTTCCGGCGATCCCGGCGTTGTTGACGAGCACGTCGAGAGCCGGGAGCTGAGCGATCGCGGCGGCGACCGACGCGTCGCCTGTCACATCCAGCTGAACCGGGTGGGCGCCGAGTTCCCGAGCGGCGTCCCCGGAGGCGAGGTCGCGCATTCCGGCGTAGACGGTGTGGCCGGCGGCGACGAGGCGGCGGGCGGTTTCGAGCCCGAGGCCCTTGTTGGCCCCGGTGATGAGTGTCGTTGTCATGGCTCGACTCTGCGGCCCATCCGGCGAGTGCCACAGGTACCGCTCGACGGGGGGACCGGCGGTACCACCCGGCGATGCCGGGGTGCGCGCATACTGGCTCCATGAGTGAGTTCGCGACCGTCCTGCGCGCGTGGCGTGACCGCGTCACGCCCGAGCAGGTGGGCATGCCGGCGGGGCCCGGGAGGCGCACGAGCGGACTCCGCCGCGAGGAGCTCGCCGCCCTCGCCGGCGTGAGCGTCGACTACATCGTGCGACTCGAGCAGGGACGGGCAACCAATCCCTCGGCGCAGACCATCACGGCGCTCGCCCGCGCGCTCCGTCTCGACAGCGAGGAACGCGACCACCTCCTCCGCATCGCCGGTGCACCGATCCCCTCCGCACGTGTCGCGCCGCAGCACATCCCACCCGGAGTGATGCGGATCGTCGACCGGATGGGCGACTCGCCCGTCGCGGTCATGACGGCGGCGTGGGACATCGTGCACTGGAACCCACTGTGGGCAGCGCTCTTCGGCGACCCGTCAGCTCATTCCGTCAACGAGCGAAACGTCGCGTGGCGCTACTTCACGCAGGGACCCGGCGACGTCGAGTTCGCGGAGGGGCACAGCGAGGAGTTCACGTCGGACCTGTCCGCCGACCTTCGCCGCGCCGCCGGCCTGTACCCGGATGACGCGCGCATCGCCGGACTCGTCGCCGCCCTGCTGCGCACCTCCCCGCTCTTCGCCGAGGCCTGGGAGACAGCGACCGTCGCCTCACACACGTCGAGCCGGAAGACCGTCCACTCCCCCGTCGTCGGCCCCATCGAACTCGATTGCGACGTCCTGAGCACTCCCTCGACCGACATGCGCATCGTCGTCTACACAGCCGTCCCGGGATCGGAGTCGGCGGAAAAGCTCCAGCTCCTGCGGGTGACGGGGACGCAGGAGTTCGCCCGCGGGCGGTGAACGGTCGGCACAGTCGCTGAGCCTGTCAATCACCCTCCTACGCTGGTCATATGACTACCGATGAGTGGGAAGCCGCGATCGCCCGACTGTGGACGGACGACACCCTCGCCGACGCGGCGCGACTCGAGAGTATGACGGCGCTCGCCGAGGCCTCTCCGCATCCGGCGCTCGGAGCGTTCGAGCTCGGTGGCGCCTTCGATTCGGCAGGGCACGAAGCCGAGGCCGACGCCCAGTACTCCGTGGCGACCGAAGCCGGATTGGGGGAGGTCGACCCGAGCCGCGCAGCTCAACTCGTGATCCAGCACGCGTCGACCCTGAGAAATCTGGGTCGTATCGACGAGGCGATCACGATGCTCCGGGAGGCACCCGCCGACCCCTCGATCGGTGTCGCCCCCGCGGTGTTCCTCGCGCTCGCCCTCCACAGCGCGGGCCGCGTCGACGAGGCTCTCCGCGTCGCGATCGAGGCGATAGAACCGACCCTGCCCCGTTACAACCGTTCGGTTCGCGCCTATGCGGCGGCGCTCACGGGTGACCCGACCGACGAGTAATCGCGGGTACCTCGGGCCGTCGGTTTGAGTACGGGTCCGACGACGTCGGTACTCGGCGCGCTCAGGTCGCAAGTGCAGCGACGCCGTCGTGCGCGAGGGTCGGTGGGGCTCAAGCGCTTCATCACCGATACGTGATCGCGTCGTTCTCCTGCCGACCACGCGGCCGACGCGAGGATCGCGCCTCCTCCACGCGACCGCGCGTCGACTGACTCTCACCGCGCTGCACCGCCCACATGTCCGCATAGAGCCCGCCCATCTCAATGAGTTCCGAGTGAGTGCCCTCCTCAACGATCCGTCCGGCCTCGACCACGAAGATCCGTTCGCATCGCATCACACTGGCCAGACGGTGGGCGATCATGATGACGGTCGCGCCGGGGAGCGAAGCCATGAGGTCATCGATCACGAGCGCCTCGGTCGATGCGTCGAGATCGCTCGTCACCTCGTCGAAGACGTACAGCGGCGACTCCTTGAGGAGCGCCCGAGCGAGCCCCAGTCGGCGTCGTTCGCCTCCCGACAACCCAGCCCCGGCCTCGTCGAGCACGGTACTCACACCGTGAGGAAGCGCCGCGACGAATTCATCGGCGTGGGACCGCTCGAGCGCTCGTCGGACCGCCCGCGGCGAGGCGTCGGGAACGGACAATCGGACGTTGTCCGCGACGGAACGCGAGTACAGCGAGACCTGCTGGGGAACGTAGGCGATGTGAGACCGGACATCCGCGGGCGAGATCCGTTCGAGCGGAATCCCGGATAGCGCGATACTGCCCTCGTCCGGTTCAACCACACGGAGCAGCAACTTCGCGATCGTGGACTTCCCCCCACCGCTCGGGCCGACGAAGGCGACACGCTCGCCCTCACGGATCGAGAAGGACAACTCCCGCAGCGCGGTGGCGCGACCGCGGTAGCCGAACGAGACCGAATCGAACCGGACCCCGCCGCCATGATCGATCTCTGCAAAGCCCGACGACTCGCCTCCCTCGGGCTCGTAGTCGAGGATTTCCCCGACGCGCCGGAGCGCCATGCTCGCTTCCTGCCACTCGAGCTGCAGCCCGATCAGCCGGGAGACGGGATCGATGAAGAAGGCGCTCAGTGCGACGAAGGCCATAAGCGTTCCGAGTGTGAGGTCACCGTCGATGATGCGCGTCGTTCCGAAGAGGAGGAGGAGAAGCCCCGCGGCGGCCTGGAAGAGCGACATCAACGTCGATTGCCCGTTCTCCAGCATCCCTTCCCGGAAGGAGAAGCGGACGCTGCGGATGTACTCGCGCTCGACGCCCTCCATCTCTCTCGGTTCGAAGCCCTCGAGCTTGATGCCCTCCACACCGCGGAGCCCCTCGATGATGCGCGAATTGAGGACGGAAGCCTGCTGCATCTGCTCGCCGTTGACCGCACGGAACGGACGCAGGAACGCGACCACGAGGACGACCGAGACGATCACGAAGACGACGATGACGAGGAAGAGGGAGGCGTCGAGCGAGAACAGCACGGCTCCCGTGACGATCGCCATCACGGCATCGAGCACCGCCGACAGGGCGGCGCCGGTCAGGACGTTCTTGACCGTCATGGCGTCGCCGAAGCGGGTGAGGATATCTCCCACGGGGCGCGAGTCGAAGAACCGGAACGGCATCCGGTAGACGTGCGCGAAGTAGCCGAGGATCAGCGGTACATCGATGCGTTGCGACAGGTGCAGGACGATCCACTGCCGGATGAACTGCACGGCGTGCTGCACGACGTACATTCCGAGGAAGAGCACGCCGAGCGGGACGATGAGTGACTCGAGGCCGTAGGGGATGACCTCGTCGACGATGATCTTCGTGGCGAATGACGTGGCGATGCCGAGGACCGTGAGGATGAGGGAGCCGAGGATCGCCCAGAGGAAGAGCGCCCGGTGCGGGCGGAGGAGGCGGAGGAATCGCCCGACGGGACGGGACTGTGATCCGCCCGGCTCGAACGCGCGCGACGGGGCGAGCAGGACGAGTACCCCGGTGAAGCGTTCGAGGAAGTCGTCGACCGCGACCCAGCGCCGCCGCTTCTCCGCCGGATCGCCGATGAGGAGGCGCCGGGACGTGGCCCGGTGGATGACGACGAAGTGCGGATCGCCCGTTGACGTCGTCACGTGGGCGATCGCTGGTCGGGTGTAACTCGTCGTGAGCGCGTCCTCGCCGACCCTCACGACCTTCGCCTCGAACCCCAACTCGACTGCGCCTTCGACGAGTCCGCGGACCGACACGCCCCGAGCCGCCGTTCCCAGTGCGTCCCGCAATTGTGTGACCGACACGGTCTTCCCATGGGCCGCGCTGACCGCCGCGAGGCACGCGGCACCGCAGTCGGAGCTCTCGTTCTGGCGGACGTGCTGGCGGGTCATCGGTGGGATCCCTCTCTCGTGGTCGTCATGGTCGTCGTGTCGGAGGCGGGCGGGCGCGACCTCAGGGGGAGAACCCGGCGAGCTCCTGGGCGTACTCGAGGTAGGTGACCTCGTCGCGCACGAGGTCAACGGTGATGGTCGTCCCGTTGATCAGATCGTGCTCGGCGCCGTCGCGCGTGCGGACGACGTCGTCGTCGAGCGCCAGGTGCACCACGAAGTAGTTGGCCGTCTCCGTCCCGTCGATCGGCATCGCCGTCACGTCGGCGTCGATGGAGACGACGCGGCCACTGAGCTTCTCGTACTCGACGGCGGGGAGACCCTCCACCGAGACGGTCGCCCGATCCCCCACCTCGACGTGTTGCCGATCCGGCACGGACAGGTAGACGCTCACGTCGAGCCCCTCCTCCGTCGACGCCACGGAGCCGATCCGGTCTCCGGCCGTGACGACGCTCCCCACCTGCACGCCCTCGTCGAGGTGGACCGTTCCGGAGACGGGCGCGGTGATCTGGAAGGCGCTCTCCCCGGTGCTCGCCGCGCGACCACGAATGTCGATCTCCGCGATCTGCTGACGGATCTGGGTCTCCTCCGCCGACGACTCGCTCAAGGCCGTCGAGTCGAGTTCCTCCGCCTTCAACGCGTTGTCGGCGATGGCGCCGTCGATCTCCACGGGTGTGTACCCGAGCGCTTCGAGGCTCTCGCGGCTCACGATCAGCTGGTCCTTCTGTTTCTGCAGCGAGTCGAACTGCCAGTAGAAGGCCGCCTCGTCGGCGACGTCCTGCCGGAAGGAGTTCTCGCCGTCGCGCACGGCCTGCGAGAAGCGAGACTGAAGGTCCAGTTCCTTCTCGAGGAGGGCCTTCTGGGCCGCGACGGTGTCCTTCTCCGCCTGAAGTTCGAGGCTCTCGACCGCGACGACGCGCGCTCCCGCCTCGACCCTCGAGCCGTTCGGTGCGTCGACCGCGGCGATGCGACCCGAGACGCTCGCCATCACGACCGTGCGGTTGGCTCCTTCGATGACGCCGACCCCCTCGATGAGGCTCGGTCGCATGGTCACCGACGACCAGAGGACCACCGCGACGATCGCACCCGCGGTGAGCGCGAGGAGGAGGAGTCCGAAGAGAGGCGGCCGCTTCTCGTAGAGGATCCGACTGTCGGTGAGGCTGTCGAGGTCGACGATGCGCGTCATGGCTCGCGCGAGACCGCCGGCGCGAAGGCGTCGACCTCGACGGACGTTCCGTCCTCGCCGGCGAAGACGAGGTAGACCGTCCCGTCGAGCTCGATCTCGTTCTCGTAGGCGAAGACGTTGATCTTGCTGTACACGACATCGAGGTCGGAGACGTCGCCACGGAACCGGACCAGGATGCAATCGGTCACCTCGACGCGCGGCTCGACTTCGACGTCCGGCGGAAGATCGGCGGGGGACAGAGGCGTCTCCGACTGACGCATGAGCGCCGTCTCGTGCGCGACGACGTGGTCCTCGTTCGCTCTCGGGGTGAGTCGCTGGACGAGGGGACCTCTCGGCGTCCCTCCGCTGTCGCGGATATCCCGCACGAGCGCGACCGCCGTGTCGCGGACATGGCCCGGATCCAGCGCACGTATCCGTCGCCGCACGACGTTCTCGAGTACGAGTGTGCGCGGGTACTCGGTGCCGATCGTTCTTCTCATCTCGTGTCGGTGTCGCTTCCGCGACACTCGTCCTCTCGTCGCAGCGGTAGGGGGAACGGGGGACGGGCAACGCGTTCGGGCGCGCCGCCCGCCCCGAGGTGCTAGATCATCGAGTAGAACTTGTTCTCGAACCCGGCCATGATGAACGGGCTGCCGGCGGGGGACATGCCGGCGACCGCCCCGCGGACCTGCCACTTGATCTTCTGGTAGGTCTTGTTGCGCAGGCCGGCGTGGTAGGCGCGCTCGCCGGCGGCCATGCCTCCGGCGTACAGGCTTCCTCCGATTCCGAGAGCGCCGCCGATGATGCCGATAACCGCGATGGCGCCGATGCCGCCGTCGATGCCGTCCAGTTCGTCGTTCGGGACGTCTCGATACGTGGTGGGCATCTCCAGAACCATGGACATGTAAGTACCTCCTTGTTCGGATGCGGGCACCGGGCGGCGCCTGCGTGACCCGACGGTAGTTGCTCTTCTCCACACCCGCTCGGAGTTTCCACATAGATACGTTTTCTGTGGACAGATTCTTCCGGGCGAGCGATACTGGCGTGCATGAATAGATACTCGTCCGCATCCCGCGATTCGGGCTCCGGCACCCTCGAGCCCCCGCCGCATGACGCGCGTCCCACTGTCGCGCGAGGCGACGTGTCGCCGCTCGGACGCGCGTCGCTCGGAGCTCTCTTCGCCGCGGTGATCGTCAGCGCACCGGGGCTCACCGAGGCGTACGCCAGCGCCATCGCGATCGGCTTCTCCAGCCTGGCACTCGCGCTCGTCGAGTCCACCCGGCCCACCGCGACCCGTCCACCCGGCCTTCCACGACGACGGCGCGTGGCTCCGGCGCTCGTCGCGAGCGTGGCCGTCTTCATCGCGGCTTTCGCCGCATCCTTCGCGGCCGCTGCGGCAGGGAGTCGCGATCTGAGCACCGCCATCGCCGGAGCGGCGTTCATCTTGCTGTTCCCGCTGATCTGGCTCGACGAGCGGTCCCGCTGATCCGGGATGGCGTGAGGTGAGCGCACCGACTCCCTAGGCTGATCTCATGCGCGGCTTCTACCCCGAGATCGAACCGTACGACACCGGCATGCTCGACGTCGGCGACGGCCAGCAGCTCTACTGGGAGGAGTCGGGCAACCCGGACGGCAAACCCGTCGTTTTCCTCCACGGCGGACCGGGCGGCGGCACGAACGCCAATCAGCGCCGCGTCTTCGACCCCTCGAAGTACCGCATCGTGCTCTTCGATCAGCGCGGCTGCGGGCGCAGCACCCCGCACGCGAGTGAGAATCTTGATCTCTCCGCGAACACGACGTGGCACTCCGTCGTGGACATCGAGCGGCTCCGCGAGGCGCGCGGCATCGATCGCTGGCAGGTGTTCGGTGGCTCCTGGGGCAGCGCACTCGCGCTCGCCTACGCCGAAACGCACCCGGAGCGCGTGACCGAGATCGTCCTCCGCGGCATCTTCACGCTGCGCCAGAGCGAGCTCGACTGGTTCTACGAGGGCGGCGCGGGCGCGATCCTCCCCGACCGGTGGGAGGGGTTCGTCGCCCCGGTGCCGGAGAACGAGCGGCGGTCGCTCATCTCCGCGTACCACCGGCTGCTCAACCACCCGGATCCCGCGATCCACGGGCCGGCCGCCGTGGCCTGGTCGGGCTGGGAGGCCGCGGCCATCACGCTCATCCCGCGCGAAGACCTCATCGACACGTTCACCGAGCCCGCCTACGCGCTCGCGTTCGCACGCATCGAGAACCACTACTTCGTGAACAAGGGCTGGTTCGAACCGGAACAGCTGATCCGCGATGCGCCGAAGCTCCGCGACATCCCGGGCGTCATCATCCAGGGCCGCTACGACCTCTGCACCCCGGCATTCACCGCGTGGGACCTGCACCGCGCGTGGCCCGAAGCCGAACTGCACATGATTCCGGATGCCGGTCACGCCTTCGACGAGCCGGGCATCCTCGACGCCCTCGTCACCGCGACGGACCGCTTCGCCAACCGCCCGTAACGCGCGAGCTGCCGCGTCACGCCTCGGCGGGCTCGGTCCTGATTGGTCAGGCGGGGTCGAGTGCCAGGTCGTCGAGGGCGACGACCGCACCCGTCCCGTCGCCGAGCTCCGAGGGTCCGACCGGGCAGTCGAGTTGCTCGCGCACGAACGACTGGTGGTACGGGTCGATGACGTACGACGCACACAGGTAGGCGTGAGATGCGTCGGGGAAGAGGCTCCCACCCGGACGGGTCAACGCCGAGACGAAGACGTCGACGGTGAGGAGATCGTCGCGCACCTCGTGAGCGAAGGGATGCGGTGCCATCGTCGCCGCGGCGAAGTCCGCCGCGAGGACCGGGTTGCCCATCCCCGTCGCCGGGTCGAGCTGGTACCAGAGGGATTCGGGACTCGGACGACTCCACATGATGCGGTCGAGCCGATCCTCGAAGGCCTCGAGTCGGTCTCCGATCTTCTCGATCGCGGTCGGTTCGTCGTCCGGCGCGGCCGCGCATCCGCTGAGAGCGAGCGACGCCAACACCACGGCCGCGGCCGCACTGATCGGGTGTCGTGTGCGCTTCATCCGATCCAGCCTAGGAGCGCCCTCGGCACGACGACAATCGACGGAGGGTTATTCGGACGGTTCGCCCAGGCGCGGTCGGCGACGCCCGCGCCGCTCCTAGACTCGGCTCATGCCCTCGTCCGCTCTCGGCCGCGCCATCGATCGCGCGCGGATCGACGAGCGCTGCCGCGTCACCGATCGGCTGAACGCCCGCCACGGCCGCCTCTACTTCGGCGTGCAGGCTCTCATGGGACTCGTCTGGTGGATCGCCGTCTTCACCGTCCCTCTCGTCCGGGAGCTCACCCTCGGCAGCCTCGACGCCGTGGTCGTCGCGGCCCTCGACATCCCCCTCTTCGTGATCGCGTCGGCTCTCGCGGCCGTCGGTGTGCGGGGGGCCGTCTGGGTCGCCGTTCCGTGGACCGTGCTCGTGACGATCGGCATGGTCGCCTTCGCGACCTTGACCGGCGAGGCGGGTTGGGGCGCTCTCCTCATGATCGGCTCGGCGGTGGGGAGCGTCGCCGCCGGGCTGCTCGTCGTTCTCGGTCGGCTCCCGGCGGAGTGGATCATCCGCGGTCCGTTCGCCTTCCGCCTCGCGCCGGCCGGGCGGCCGAGCGACCACGTCCGCCGCACCGGCTTGCAGATCGTCCTCTTCTGGGGCCTCTTCCTCGTGGTCTTCCCGCTCGTGATCGCGTTTCTCGAGCATCGCTGGCAGGTCGACGTCGACGTCGACGTGCCGATCGTGATCCCGATCCTCGGTGCAGTGATCCTCGTCGCGGCGAGCGCGCTCGGCATCTGGTCTGCCATCACGATGTCGGCGCTCGGCGAGGGCACGCCGCTGCCCTCAGCCACTGCGCGCCGCCTCGTGATCGCGGGCCCGTACCGGTTCGTGCGGAACCCGATGGCCGTCGCGGGCATCGTGCAGGGCGCAGCGGTCGGCCTGATGCTCGGATCCTGGCTCGTCGTGGTCTACGCGATCGCGGGATCGTTCGTCTGGAATGAACTCGTGCGCCCGATCGAGGAGGCCGACCTCGAGGAGCGTTTCGGCGTCGAGTACGTGCAGTACCGCGACCGCGTGGCCTGCTGGGTTCCGCGCTTCCGGAGAGCCTGAGAAGCGTTTCCCGGCGTGCCCTCCGGCGCTCCCGGCACTGCGATTACCGCTTGCTGATCGTCACGGACACGGGATCACCGACGTCCTTGCCGAGCGCCTTCCGCACCTTCGCGTTGAGCGACACCATGTGCCCACCCGCACCCGTCGGGAGGGTGCCTACGTTCTCGAGCGTCACCTCATCGATCGTCGCATCCACGCGAGCGGACTTCCCGTTCCCGAAGAACGCCACCGAGTCGGGGATCTCGACGCAGCTCCACGTCTCCCCCTTCACGTCGACGCCGATGGTGGTCTCAAACTGCACCCGCTCTGCATCCATACCCCCACGCTACGATCCGACCGGCCCCGGCCGCCACGATCGCCGAGTAGCGGGAGCCGCGCCAACAGGCCGACATGTCCGCGCCTGCGCACCTCCGATACCGTTGGCGTATCCGACGTCGAGGGGGATCAGTGACTGCTGAAGGCCACGACCCGCGGGGGCGCACCAGCTCTTCGATGGCTCTTCGGCTCTCGGGAATCCTGATCGCCGCGTCTGCCATCGTGCAGATCGTGTTGCAGTTGGTCGCGGGAAGCCAATGGAGTTTTGCCGTCGGGCGCCCCACCTTCTCAGCGAGTGTCGTTCTTCTCGCCGGCGCCGCGGTCGTCCTGTCCCTCCGGCGGATCGGGGGTGTTGAAAACGATGTCACGGACCATCTGGGCGTGGGGGCCTTACGCGCTCTTGCCGGTCTCCTCGTGATCGACGTCGTCCTGTTGCTGTCGTCGCCGTTTCTCCCGTCCGATCTGGGGGCAGCAGTGGCGTACTCGTACCTGGCCCTGTTCGTCGACCTCCTCGTGCTGATGTGCGCGGTCGTTGCGGTGAGTCGACTCCGTGCGGCTCACCGGGCGCCGCGACCAGCGGTCTTGATCGCTGCCGGCACCGTCACCTGGTACGTCGCGGCGGGGTTGTTCGCCCTCGCGCTGCCGTTCGTCATCCCCGATGCTTCTCAGGGACTCCTCATCACGCTGCACGTGGTGGTCAGTATGATCGGGCCTCTTCTGACCCTCGGGACGGGCCTCGTGTGGCTCGCGGTCTCCCGCGGACAGTGACGGCCACAGCGCCGCTGAGTCGCCCCTCCCGGCGACCGCGGCCGCGGCCGCGCGCTACCGTTGACCCACCACCCGCACGCGCCCACAGAAGGGCCTTGGACAAGGCGGTCGGGTGACCAAAGAACCCGGTGGCCCCGGCACCCGGCCCCGCATGGAGTTCGAGTCGCAGGCACGGGCTCCCTGCTATATTGCATTGCATGACACCTCCCGCTGACGTCTCCGCGCAGCTGCGCAAGGGCGTCGCGGAGTATTGCATCCTCGGGCTCCTGTCACGGGAGCCGATGTACGGCTGGCAACTCTCGGAGACGCTCGTGCGGGCCGGGCTCATCGCGAGCATCGGGACCCTGTACCCGGTGCTCTCGCGACTCCGGGAACGCGGCCTCGTCGTCTCGTTCGAGGAATCGACCGGCGCGGGACCCGTGCGTAAGTACTACCGACTGACCGCCGCCGGTGAGGAGCTGCTCGCCGACTTCCGCGATCAGTGGCCGACCTTCTCACTCACGGTCGGCGCGCTCATCCACGGCGAGACGCCCGACGATCTCCCCACCGACCCCCCGCTCGAAGGGACTCCCGATGCCTGACTTCTCCCCCGCCGCCGACAGCTACCTCGATCGACTCGCGAATGCCCTCCGCGACGTGCGCGAACCGGTGCGCGGCGAGATCTGGTCGGGCATCGCCGAAGAGCTCGACGGCCTCGGCGAGACCGACGCCCGTGACCGCATCGCCGAACTCGGCGACCCGTCGTTCATCGCCCGTGAGGCACGGAACGCCGTCGACGTCGGCACGATGGGCGACACCTCCTCGAGCGCTTACACTGCCGTCGTGGCGCGCCCGCCACTGTCGGAGTCACGCGGACTCGCGATCTTCGGCGCGATCGCCCTCGGAGTCGGTGGCTTCGTCGTCCCGCTCTTCGGATGGGTCGTCGGAGTCGCACTCGTCTGGACGTCGTCGCTCTGGCGCACGCGGGAGAAGCTCATCGCCACGGTCGGCCCGCCCGTCGTCCTCGTCCTCGCGGCGCTCGTCAGCCACGCCATCAATGGCTGGGCGGGGATGTCCGGAACGGAGAACCCGCTCGTGCCGGTCATCAGTGACATCGCGATCTCGAGCGTGGTCGGCGCGCTGTTGCTCAACGTGATCGCGATGGTGTGGTTGCTCGTGCGACTGGGGCGGCGGGCCTAGCAGCGCACCTCACCGAGGCGGAGCGCTCCGCACCGACTCCCGGAGGAGGAGACGCGGCTCGACCGCGCTCGTCGACGGAGACGACGAGCCCGCGGCGAGCACGGCGGCCGCGCGCGCCCCCAGCGCAGCGAAGTCGAGGCGGACCGACGACAGCGACGGCGTGAGCATCTTGCTGAGGGGATGATCGTCGAAACCGATCACGCTGACGTCGTCCGGAACACGCAGCCCCCTCTCCCCGAGTCCGCGCATGAGGCCGATCGCGATCTCGTCGTTACCGCAGAGCACGGCCGTGACCGACCCGTCAGCCGGCATCGCGAGCGCGACCTCGCGAGCGGTGGCGGGATCCCAGGACACATGCCACGGTTCCGGGATGTCGACGACGCCGGCGTCGCGGAGGGCCGCGCGCCACCCGCCCGTGCGCCCGGTGTCGCGTTGCGAACCGGGGACGGCGACGTGATGCACGGTGCGGTGACCGAGCTCGAGGAGACTCGTCGTGGCGTCGTACGCGCCGGCGTACTCGTCGAGGTGCACCTGGTCGATCCCTGCGATGTCCGAGAGGGAGCCGGCCGCGACCACGACCCGGTGCCGACGGCGGAGGATCTCGATCGTGTCGAACGCGATCGGGTCGAAGCCGATGACGATCGCGCCCACCAGTCGTTGCGTGAGGATCGGATCGAGCGCGCGCTGCAGAGCCGTTCCGTCATCGTCGGGTCGCGAGTCCAGGAGGCCGACCGCGACGGTCCAGCCGTTCCGCCGCGACTCGTCGTGGATGCCTTCGATCGTGGCCGCATACCCGTAAGCGCTCGCTTGCGCGGCGAAGACACCCACGATGGTCGAGGTGCCGTGGGCGAGCGCACGAGCCGCCGCGCTCGGCCGGTAGTCGAGCTCCTCGATGGCCGCGAGCACGCGGTTCCGCTTCTCCTCGCTGACCGGCACCGTCCCCTGGACGACCCTCGACACGGTCGGAACCGACACCTTCGCGAGTGCGGCGACGTCGGCCATCGCCGGCACTCGGGAACCGGTGCGCCTTTTCATGTCGTCGATCTTAGAGACGGTCGCGCTCGTCCGTCCTCGAAGGCGGCCGGGCGCGTCTGCGCGGCGCGGATGCGGTCCATGTCGAACTTCTCACGGCGGTCGAACGTGTAGACGCCGTTCTGCTCCTGGAACACGTCGGTCAGCTGGGTGTAGCAATAGCCGAACATCTCGGGATCGTCGATCAGGACGGAGACAAGCCCGTCGAAGCGTGTGTAGAACTCCTCGACCGACCGCGGCCGGCCGCCGTAGCCCCAGGACTCCGCTTCGTCGGCGTCGTGACCGAGCGACGCGTTCCACCAGATCCCGCCGAATTCGCTGCAGAAGTAGGGCTGTCCGCTGTACGGGACGGACCACGGCGGGGTGTCCCGAGGAGGCATCTCACGGTCGCCCTCCCGGTTCGTGTACGGCTCGCCCTGCGCGATCGGCGCCATCATGCGCGCGAACTCCTCGGGGTCCTGCTCGTAGCTGTGCGAGTCCCAGATCTCGGTCTCGACGACACGGTGCGAGTACCCGGAGGCGTCGAGTGCCGGTCGGCTGCGGTCGACGCCCTTCGTCGCGAGGAACATGGCGCGTGTGACGTCGTCGAGCACACTGATCCGGTCGTCGATGAACTGGTACGTCTCGTTGAGCGGGCACCACCCGACGATGCTCGGGTGGGAGTAGTCGCGCTCGAGCACCTCGAGCCACTGCGTGATGTACGAGGACGTCGGCTGCTGCCAGTCCTCCGGTGCACCCGGGATGCGGCAGCCCCAGTCCGCGAACTCACCCCAGACGATGTAGCCGAGCCGGTCCGCGTGGTAGAGGAAGCGCTCCTCGAAGACCTTCTGGTGCAGTCGGGCGCCGTTGAACCCCGCCGCTTGCGACAAGCGGATGTCCCTCACGAGCGACTCGTCGTCGGGAGCGGTGAGGATGCCGTCGGGGTACATGCCCTGATCCAGCACGAGACGCTGGAACACGCGCTCACCGTTGATGAGGAAGCCGCGACCGTCGATGGAGACGCTCCGCAGTCCGGCGTAGCTCGTGACGAGGTCGAGAACGCGACCGTCCGCGTCCTCGAGCGTGAACTCGACGTCGTAGAGGTGCGGGTCGTCGATGCTCCAGAGGCGTACGCGATCGCGGGGCAGGGTCACCTGGAGGGTCGGGGCGAGGTCGAGATCGGCGCGCACGTCGCCCCGCGCGACCTCACCCTCTGCGTCGGAGACGACGACTCGGACACGTGAGCCCGGCGTGTTGGCCGTGAGGGGCACATCGAACAGGAAGGACGACGCGGCCACGTTCGGGGTGATCCGGGGGCGTCGCATCGCGACCGGTGGCACCGGCTCGATCCACACGGTCTGCCAGATCCCCGTCGTGCGCGTGTACTCGGTGACCTGGTTCGAGTAGACCGTCGACTGCTTGCCGCGCGCTTGCGGGCCGGACCGCGGATCCCGCGCGCGGACGACGATCTCCGCCGGCCGTCCCGCGGTGATGTGGGACGAGATGTCGAAGGTGAAGCTCGAGAAGCCACCGCGGTGGCGGCCGACCTCGTTCCCGTCGACCCACACCGTCGTGTCGTGGTCGACCGCGCCGAAGTGCAGCAGGAAACGATTGCCCGTCCAGTCCGACGGCAACGTGACGGTCCGTCGGTACCAGACGGCGGTCATGAAGTCGATGTCGTGCACGCCCGAGAGCTCGGATTCGGGAGCGAAGGGCACGACGATGCGTCCGGAGAGCGGGCGCTGAAGCAGTCCCCGTTCGAGACCGGAATCGCCCCGGTCGATCTCGAACCCCCACTCGCCGTTGAGATTCAGCCACCGCTCCCGGCGGAATTGCGGGCGCGGATACTCGGGGCGCGGAACAGGGCGAGCGTCGTCGGTCATGCTTGAAACCGTAATCATTTCCTCGTACTGTTGCAATGTCCGCCGACCCGCCCTCTTCGGGGCGGCCGGATGAGACCCGACAGATCTACAGAAAAACGCGGCTCGACTCTGACTGCGCTTAATGTAAATATGTCTTTACAAGGCGCGCATCCCCTTCACCACGCAGGCGAAGAAGCCCACGGGAGCGGAGCGCAGAGAGGTACCGCAATGAAGCGCAACCGAGCAGTCGCCCTGACTCTCACCACGCTGGTGGCAGCAGCGGGGCTCTCCGCCTGCTCCGCCGGTGACGACGGTGGAGACGGACCCGTGACGATCTCGATCATGGAATACCAGCAGACCCGCATCGACATCGTGGAGAAGCTGATCCCCGGGTTCGAGGCCGAGATGAAGGAACAGGGCCGCGACGTCACGGTGAACCTCATCGCCGACCAGCTGAACGATGAGCAGTTCAAGACCAAGATCACCCAGCAGTTCATCGCGGGCGAGGCCCCCGACGTGATCGACATGGGCGAGAGCCTCGTGCCCGGTTTCGCCGGCGCCGGCTACCTCGCCCCCCTCGACGAGTACCTCGAGGACTGGGACGGCTGGGAGCACTACTACCCGCAGTTCAAGGAGGCGTCGGTACGCCAAGACGGCAAGATCTACTCCCTCCTCAACACCTCGGGCGTGCTCAACCTCTTCTACCGCGAGGACATCCTCACGGAACTCGGCGTCGACACGAGCCAGCCGCAGACCTGGGACGAGCTCATCGAGCGCCTCGTCGAGGTCCGCGACCTGACCGGCGACACCCCGATCGTCCTCCCCGCCGGATCGGCGTGGGGCGGCGGCACCTGGAACGAGGGCTTCCAGCCCCTCCTCGGTGGCACCGACCAGGACTACTACGACCCCGAGACGGGCACGTGGGACCTCGAGAGCCCCGGCTTCGCAGCGGTCTTCGACCTCTACAGCGACCTCGCCGGCGAGGAACTCCTCCCCGTCCAGGATCTGCTGAACCCGAACCCGTGGCAGCCCACCAAGTACGAGAAGTTCCCCGCCGGCGAGATCCAGGTCGCCGCTCAGGGCACCTGGGGCTGGAAGTTCGACTGGGGCCCCGAGGGCGCCACACCGATCCCCGACCTCACCGAGAAGGTCTCCACGTGGCAGTTCCCCGGCCTCCGCGACGGCGACGAGCCGTTCGGCTGGCTGAACCTCGGCGGCGTCTACACGATCCCGGAGTCGTCCGAGCACAAGGAGGAGGCGATGCTCCTCATGCAGTACCTCACCACGGGCGAGCCGCTCGCCGAGCAGCTCGTCGCCTCGGGCGCCGCGTCGCCGCGTGACGACATCATCGACGTGAAGCCGTACGCCGACGAGCCCGAGTTGCTGCAGGCGGGCGTCGACCAGGAGACGAGCGTCTTCGTTCCCACCGGTGACGGATCGGACCAGATCGCCCAGGCCGTCGCCTCCGCCACGGAGCTCATCCTCACGGGAGAAGCGGACGGACAGGAGGCCTACGAGGCCTTCGTGCGGGACGCGACCGAACTCCTCGGACCGAACCTGGTGAAAGAGTGACGTCGACCCTCGACGTGCCCGTTTCGGCAGCGGCGAACACGCCGCCGCTGCCGAAACGGCGTCGCCAGCGAAACGGCCCGCTGATCGCGCTTCTGCTGGGCCCGTCCGTGATCCTCATCACGCTCTTCATCGTCCTGCCGGCGTTCTACAGCATCTACCTCTCCCTGACGAACACGCAGCTAACGGGCTTCGCCGCGCGTGACCCGCAGTTCGTCGGACTCGACAACTTCACCTACCTGCTGTCGAACGCCGACTTCCTCGGCTCCCTCGGCCAGACCGCCACCTTCACGCTCTTCAGCGCGATCATCGGTCAGACCGTGCTCGGCATGGTCGCCGCGATCCTCCTGAGCCGGCCGTGGCTGCGCGGCAAGGGCCTGTTCGGCGCCGCGGTACTCATGCCCATGATCGTGCCCGAGGTCGTGGCGTCGCTCGCGTGGGCGAGCGTCCTGTCGAACAACTCCGAGGGCACGCTCAACCGGCTTACCGGCCTGTTCGGGGCCGACCCGACGGACTGGCTTCAAGTCGTCCCGCTCACGTCGATCATCATCGTGAACATCTGGCGCGGCGTGGCCTTCGCCATGATCATGTTCCAGGCCGCGCTCGAGGACGTTCCCGCCGAGCTCATCGAGGCCGCGCGGATCGACGGCGCGAGCGCCGTCCAAGTCTTCCGCCACGTCACGCTCCCGCTCATCCGTGGCCCGGTGTTCCTCTACCTGCTGCTCACGACGATCAGCACCGTCGGCGTCTTCGGACTCGTCTACTTCCTCACGCAGGGTGGACCCGGCGGGCAGACCCGCATAGCCGCCATCTACATCTACGAGCGCGCTCTGCAGTTCTCCCAGATCGGTATCGGCAGCGCGGCGTCGATCATCCTGCTCGTCATCGTCCTGGTCCTCGGGATCGTCTACGTCCGTCTCGCGAAAGTGGAGGTCTGACATGGCAACCGCAGTGGCCCCGACAGCCCCAGCCCCCTCCCATCGGAAGATGCGTCGACGCCCGTTGACGCCGCTCGACCGCGTGCAGCGGACCCTCGGATACGTGCTCATCGCCCTGCTCGCGGTCTTCTGCCTCGTGCCGTTCGCGTGGGTCGTGTTCAGCGCCGTCGACGCGAACGCGGGACCCAACGTGCAGTGGCCCGCGTTGTCGTTCGACAACTTCGTGCAGTTCTTCACCAACCGCGGGACCCCGCTCCTGCTCGTCAACAGCCTGATCATCTCGGTGACCGCCACGGTCATCAACCTCGCGCTGGGACTCGCGGGAGGTTATGCCCTCGCTCGCTTCCGGTTCGCCGGGCGCCGGGCCTTCATGTTCGGCATCCTGCTCATCCGCGTCGTTCCCGCCCCGGCGACGATCGTCGCGTTGTACCTGATCATGGTCAACATCGGGCTCTCGAACACCCTCATCGGCCTCATCATCGTGGAGGCGGCCTTCCAGCTGCCCGTCACCCTCTGGCTCCTCGCCGGAACCATCGCCGCGGTTCCGATCGAGCTCGAGGAGGCCGCGTGGATGGACGGCAACTCGCGTCTCCAGGCGATCTGGCGGATCGTGCTGCCGCTCGTCGGCCCCGGGCTCGGAGCCGCCGCGATGCTGAGCTTCATGAACGTGTGGGGCGACTTCCTCACCCCGCTCGTGCTCCTGCAGAGCACCGACCTCTACCCGCTCTCGATCGGACTGTTCCGGGCGTTCAGCGAGTACAACCAGGTCGACTGGGGCCTCCTCGCCGCGAGTGCGATCGTCTACCTCGTGCCGCCGGCGGTCCTGTACATGTTCGTCCGCAAGCACCTGCTGCGGTCGAGTCTCGGTGGGGCGGTGAAGGGGTGAGCGTCGGTTCCGCCGCTCACTTCCCCGAGCGCCTGCCGGTCGTCGTGGTCGGCGCAGGTGCGATGGGGTCGGAGTGGCTCAAGATGCTCTCCGCCTCGTCGATCGCCGCGCCCGTCGGCGTGGTCGATCTCGATCTGGACCTCGCGAACCGCACCGTCGCGTCCCTCGGGCTCGAGGGCGCCGTGGTCGGCTCGTCGGTCGCGGACGTGGCACGCCGCTCGGGCGCCCGGGCCGTCATCAACGTGACCGTGCCGCAAGCGCACGGCGTCGTCAACGAGGAGGCCATGCGCGCGGGGTTCCCCGTGCTGTGCGAGAAGCCGCTCGCCCCGACGATCGCCGAGGCGCTCCGGCAGGTCGCGATCGCCGACCTCACCGGTGAGTTGCTCATGGTGAGCCAGTCGCGCCGCTACTTCCCGCACCTCGCGGTGTTCCGGGAGGCCGTCGGCCGGCTCGGCCGCCTCGCCGCGGTGAGTGCCGACTTCTTCCACGAGGATCACGAGCCCGGGTTCCGGGAGCGCATGGCGCACCCGCTCCTCGTCGACATGTCGGTGCACCACTTCGACCAGTTGCGGTACGTCGCGGGCGATGAGCCCGTCTCCGTGCGGTGCACGTCGTGGAACCCGCCGTGGAGCTGGTTCGACGGCGATGCCGCGGCGACCGCGGACTTCGAGCTCGCCTCGGGTGCGCGGTTCGCCTACGCCGGCAGCCGTTGCACCCCCGGCCTGCAGACCTCGTTCAATGCCGAGTGGCGCGTCTACGGGGAGAACGGCGCGGCGTCGTGGGACGGCGAACAGACCGTCGGCCTCGACGCCGATGGCACCCTTCCCGAGGCGCAGGACGCTCCGGAGGGGATCGCGGGTTCGCTCGCCGAGTTCGTCGGCGCTCTCCGCAGTGGCACGACTCCGCAGAACGAGGTGCGCGCGAACGTGCTGAGTCTCGCGATGGTCGAGGGCGCCATCCGAAGCCGCGACCTCGGCGGCGAGCGCGTCGTGCTCGCCGACCTCATCGAACAGTCGCTCGCTCAGGCCATCGCCGCCGAGCGGAGCGACGACGTCGGCGAGCTGCTCCGCTCCTGGACGAGCGCAGCGGTCGGCATCACCACTCCGGCGTGGGGTTCCACCCACGCCCCGACCGCGTCGGGAGGCGCCCGATGACCGATTCCACCAGTACTTCCACCGCTCCGATCCGGGTGACCGTGTGGGGCGAGAACCGCCACGAGCAGATCAACCCCGTCGTGCGCGGCATCTACCCGGAGGGCATGCACACGACCATCGCGGACGGCATCCGCGGGTTGCTCGGCGACGAGGCGACCGTCACGACGCGAGTGCTCGACGACCCCGAGCACGGCATGACGGAGGAGACCCTCGCGGCGACCGACGTGCTGCTGTGGTGGGGTCACACCGCGCACGAAGAAGTGACCGACGAGGTCGTCGAACGCATCCAGCGTCACGTGCTCGAGGGCATGGGCATCATCGTGCTCCACTCCGGTCACCACTCGAAGATCTTCCGCCGCCTCATGGGCACGACGTGCAGCCTGCGGTGGCGGAACGATGGCAGCGACCGTGAACTCGTGTGGACGGTCTCGCCGCGCCACCCGATCGCGGAGGGTGTTCCGCAGCCGCTCGTGATCCCCGGGCAGGAGATGTACGGGGAGTTCTTCGACATCCCCGACCCCGACGAGCTCATCTTCCTCAGCACCTTCACCGGTGGAGAGGTGTTCCGGAGCGGCATCACGTACCGCCGCGGCTACGGGCGTGTGTTCTACTTCAGCCCCGGCGACGAGGTGTACCCGGTGTACCACAACCCCGGAGTGCAGCGCGTGATCGCGAACGGTGTCCGTTGGGCGCGGCCGACGCGCGAGCGCGAGTCGTACCTCGTGACGCCGATGTACCTGCCGGGCGAGTTCGACCGGCCGGTGCTGACGGACGAGAACGGCGGGCTCATCGACTACTACACGCGCGAGCCCGTCGCGGTCCGCGGTGAGGGTGCCGCGAGCTGAGCGGATCGGGCCGGCGAGCGAGACCGGTCGACGATGCGGTGACACCGGGTCCCGCGAGAGCGCATTCCTTCCCCACGGAGCGCTCCCGCGGGACCCTCTCGCGTTACCGTCGATGCACCCACCGCACGCTCCCGATGGAGGGACCCGAGGACTTCTTCGCCCAGGCTCCCGAGCCGAACCCGAACGCCTCGCTCATCACCGGCACGATCTGCGGCATCCGCGTGCAGGAGATCGAGGACCCCCTCATGCAGAAGATCCGCTACATGGACCTGTTGGTCGACGAGGTCGCGCGGGGGAAGAAGATGACGTCGATCCTGCGGGGGTCGTAGACCTGACCATGGCGTTGTCTTATCCAAGCTTTCTCGAGAAAGCTTGGATAAGATACTGAAGTGGCAAACGAAACCGACAATCTCGGCACGGGTGATACTTGGCCTGTCACCCGGTTCGAGTCGCTTCCCTGGACTCGCTCCGGCGATGAGGTCGGCTCACGCCGACGCTTGAGGGCGGCATCGGGCCCCTACCAAGCGGCGGTACCTCCCTTCATTCGCGATCTCGACGTGAAACTTCCGGCCGAGCTGGTCGCTGCATCGGAAGACGCCAGCCGGGAGCTGACGCGCTTCGATACGGAAGCAGGCACCCTCGCGGCTCCGTTCGCGTCGATCCTGCTTCGCACGGAGAGCGCATCGAGTTCGGAGGTGGAGAACCTGACATCGAGCGCAAAGCAGGTCGCGCTCGCCCAGATCGGCGACTCGACCTCGCAGAACGCGCGGTTGGTTGTCGGCAACGTGGCCGCGATGGAGGCGGCTATCGCCCTAGCGGATGACCTCGATACGGACGCCGTTCTGGCGATGCACCGCGCACTGCGCGAGAAGTCGACCCCCGAGATCGTCGGTCGCTGGCGAGACGAGCAGGTGTGGATCGGTGGTGGCTCCGTGTCACCGCACAACGCGACGTTCGTCCCGCCACACCAGGATCGCGTCCCTGCCCTGATGGACGACGTCATGGCGTTTGCGCGTCGCACCGACCTTCCGGCGATGGCCCAACTCGCCATCGCGCATGCCCAGTTCGAGACGATCCACCCGTTTCCCGACGGCAACGGCCGAACCGGGCGAGCGCTCGTGCAGGCGATGCTGCGTGCCGGAGGGGTGACGAACAACGTGACCGTCCCCGTGTCGGCCGGGCTGCTCGGCGACACCGAAGGCTACTTGCGCGCGCTGACCGCCTACCGCGACGGCGACGTCCGCCCGATCGTCGAGGCGATGTCCGAAGCGTCCTTTGACGCCATCCGTAACGGCCGGATCCTCGAGAAGGACATCACCGAGATCGCGGCGCGCTGGGACTCGAACGTTCGGGCGCGCAGCCACTCCTCGGTGCACCGCCTCAAGAACCTGCTACTCCGCCAGCCTGTCGTGACCATCAAGCTCGTCGCGTCGGAACTCGGTGTCAGTAATCCGGCGGCGGACGATGCCGTTCAGAAGCTGGTCGACGCGGGGGCCCTGACTCAGGTCACCGCGGGGCGGCGCAATCGGCACTGGCAAGCCGATGAGGTTCTTACGGCGCTCGACGCGTTCGGGGCACGCGCCCGC
The DNA here is from genome assembly GCF_004078655.1 of Labedella populi. GTDB lineage: Bacteria > Actinomycetota > Actinomycetes > Actinomycetales > Microbacteriaceae > Labedella > Labedella populi. The sequence continues at coordinate 97,651 of NZ_RZNC01000001.1, forward strand.
CGCAAGCGGAGCGGCAGCTAGGGGTTGGGGACAAGCTCCACGTCTAGCTGAACCATGGAAGAAGCCCGCGCCACCGTTCACGCGTGCGTTCCCGACGCATCTTGGCAAGATCACGTTCCAGCGCAGCGATGGCTTCGGTGATTCTCGGCACGGATTCAATCACCTGCGAGAGGTGAAGCGAGTCGGTGGCTCCATCCAACGTCCACCTCTGGAGGAACCGGTAGCGCCGCGAGATGCCCGGGCGCGCGCTGACACCTGTCGTGATCGCGACCACGAGGAACGACCCACTGAGGAGGTACATCTGGAGCCTGTACTCGTCCGTTGTATTGCTCGCGAAGACCACGGAAGCGATGATCATCGGCCAAAGGCCAATGAGGTACAACGCCCAACCCAACGCTGAAAGGAGCCATGGCACGTCCCGAGCGCTTCGAATCATGAAGGCTGCTGCGGGCGTACATAGATTGAGGACCGCGGCCATAAGGATCACTGTGACGACACCGAGGAGATCGCTCGTCGCGCCAGCGATAAGTGGCCAGGTGATCACGATGTACGTCGCAGCCGGTGTGATAACCGCCATCGCGAACCAGAGACCGATTATCAAGATTGGGCGCCTCACTCGTTGCACACCGTGTCGACGCGCTTCCCGGATTGAGGCCCGCGCCACCTCGAGCTCATCTTTGCGGGAAGCGAGAGTTCGGACGAGATCTTTCGGCAGGAGAGCTCCTAGCAAACAGCCCAGGAGAAAAACGATCGCGCTGACCACGGCGGTAAGGAGCCAAGTTCCGACGCGCTCGGTGCCGTCGATGAAGACGAAGGCTGAGAGTACCGTCCAGCCGGCCGCGACCGCGGCAATAGCCATACCTAGCCCGCTGAACCAGGCTCGAACCTCCTTCAATGTCGGATTGTCCCGCTTCTGCCGACCTAGCGTCGCGATCGCGAAATACGTTGGGACAAGCGCACCGAGCAGCGCGGGCATCAGCACTGAAGACTCAGCGACGAGCTGCTCGCCGAGCCAGGCCATGCAGTCCCACCGCCCATTCCCGCCCGACGCGCTGATCACGACGACCTGCCAGAAGATGGGCAGCGCTACGAGGACGCCTCCAAAGAAGAGGACGATCGGCATTACTTCTCGAATGGATCGAGGGACGACGAAGCGGCTCAAATCTCGCATACCGTCCAGGAAAGCGATTGCCACCGACATCGCGAGGTCGAGCAGCTCCCTGCTATATTGCAATGCATGACACCTCCCGCTGACGTCTCCGCGCAGTTGCGCAAGGGTGTCGTGGAGTACTGCATCCTCGGGATGCTCTCGCGGGAGCCGATGTACGGCTGGCAGCTCTCGGAGACGCTCGTGCGATCGGGGCTCATCGCGAGCATCGGCACCCTGTACCCGGTGCTCTCGCGGCTACGCGAACGCGGCCTCGTCACCTCGTTCGAGGAGGTGAGCGAAGCCGGCCCGGTCCGCAAGTACTACCGCCTGACCGTCGCCGGCGAGGAGCTGCTCGCTGACTTCCGCGACCAGTGGCCCGCGTTCTCCCTCACCGTCGGCGCCCTCATCCGCGGTAAGGCACCCGACGACTTGACGACCGACCCCATCTGCGCGGCGCGCTCCGTTGTGACGCGATAACCGACCGCGAGGACCATGTCGAGGTTGTAGATCTTGACCTCGCGCTTGCCTTCAATGCGACTGTCAACTCTGAATTGACAGTTGGCTCGCTCTGCTCACCGTCCGCCAAGATGCGGGATATGAGTTGCCGAACGTTCTTCGACGTTCCGTAGAGCTCCGCGAGCTGCGCCTGGGTGAGCCAGACCGTACCGTCGACCGCGCGCAGCTGTACCTCCGCTCCGCCGGGCGCGGAATAGAGGATGATTTCGCCGCTGCCGTTCGTCATCGGCGCCTCCGTTCAGTTTTTCCGCCTACGGAGCGCCACTGACGGTTACGACCGACCGCTGTCTCCCATCTCGAGCGTCACCGGCGCGCTGCTGCTCAACGTCAGTGGTGCTCCGACCACCGATCGCTGAGCCTGTCGAAGCGCCGCGCCACCCGACAATTCGACAAGCTCAGCGACCGCACTACTCGTCCTTGCCGAACTTCGTGTCGGGCTGGCTGTAGAGGAACTCCTCGATCGTGATCCCCCGTCGCTTCGCGATCGCCTCCGTCACGATGTGAATCGCGATCGTCTCGGCGATGACGCGCTCGAAGCCGGTGCTGCCCTCGGGCAACCGCAGCACGCGCACGTTCTCGTGGTCGAGCTCCCGCACCTCCTCGTCGTTCCCGGCGGACACCACGAGCACCTTCACGCCCGCCTCCGCTTGCGACGCCACGACGCCGAGTCCGCGCCCGTCGCCGAAGAGCACGAGGCCGGTACCGGTTCGGCCGGGCTCCATCGGACCGTGCAGGTACTGGTAGGTCTCGTACCCCGCGGTCGGAAGCCGCAGCGCCTCACGGAACACGAGAGCACCCTGCGCTGCCGACGTGAACGAGACGCCGAGACCGGCGAAGTCGACGCTCTGCACGCCGTCGAAGAACTCGGCGAGCGCCTCGGCCTCGGGACGGAACCGCTCGAGCATGTCGGCGACGAGGTCGGGCACCGTCGACTCGTCGATCGATGCGCCGGGCACTCCCGCCGCCCGCAGCAGCGCCGAGTAGGCGGCGAGCGTGCCGATGTAGCCCGCCGTGTACACGGGCGAGTCGATGATGCCGCCGAGGGAGACGATCGCATCGGCGACCTCACCCACCTCCGCCTCGGGGTAGTTCGTAATCGCAATGCGGCGGCCCTCGGGGAACCGACGGGCCACGTCGATCGGTTCCGGGCTCCGACCGGACTCGGTGACGATGACGATGTGGTCGCCCGGGGTGAACCCCTCCGGCGCGTCGAAGAGGTCGGACGCCGTCACGTTGATGCCGCGCACCCCCTGAGCGGTGAGCGCCCACACGAGCGCGTTGGCCGAGTGGCTCGACGCCCCCATCGAGACGACGGCGACCGTCTCGCCCGGCTTCCACGGCGCGATCGACGCGTCGGCGACGGAGTCGCGGATGCTCTCGACCGCCGTGCGGAGGAGCTCCGGCTGCTTCCAGACGGTCGTGGAGAAGGTCTCTCGGTTCTGCATGTGTTTCCTTTCGTGGGGGTGGGAGTCGGTCAGCCCTTGACGGCGCCGGCGGAGAGTCCGCTGACCACCTGGCGCTGGAAGACGAGCGCGATGATGACCGGGGGAATGGAAGCGATCAGGCCGCCGGCGGCGACGAGACCGAAGTCGGTCGTGTACCGGCCGGCGAACTCCGCGATCGCCACCGGCAGGGTCTTCGCCGCATCGGTCGACGTGAAGATGAGCGCGTACATGAACTCGTCCCACGCCAGCAGGAAGGCGAACATCGTCGCGGCGAAGAGCCCGGGCTTGGCCGACGGGAGGATCACGCGGAAGAGCGCCCCGAGTCGCGAGGTGCCGTCGATGCGCGCGGCCTCCTCGAGCTCCGCGGGGATCGTCGCGAAGTAGTTGCTCAGGATCCAGAGCGTGAACGGCACGACGAGCGCGCAGTCCACCACGATGAGACCGATCGTGGAGTCGAGCAGCCCGATCGAGCTGAGGATCAGGTAGAGCGGGATGAGGAGCGCGACCTGCGGCAGCATGTACGTCGCGAGGAAGATCATGAGCGTCGTCCTCTGGAACGGGAACCGCAACCGGGCGAAGGCGTAGGCGCCGAAGATGCCGACGATCATCGAGATCGCGACGACACTGACGCCGACGACGAGCGAGTTCACGAACGCCGCGCGGAACGAGTTGCCGACGGCCGACGAGCTGTCGAAGAGGATCGTCGCGTAACGGTCGAAGACGAACTCGCTCGGCCACCACCGAGCGGGCCGCGCCACGATGTCGCTCTGCGTGGACACGCTCGCGAGGAACGTCCACGCGAGCGGTGCGATGCACCCGAGCGCGACGACGACGGCCGCGACGTAGGTGAGGACGGTACCCCCGGTCGTGCGCTTCACAGCAGGCTCATTTCCGACCGGCGCAGCAGTCGCAGGTAGAGGGCGGACAGGGCGAGGATCACGATGACGATGAGGTAGGAGATCGCCGATCCGAGGCCGTAGTTCTGCTCCGAGAACGCGGTGACGTACGTGTAGTACGAGATCGTCTGGGTGCCGTTCGCGGGGCCGCCGCGGGTCATCGCGTAGACGATGTCGAAGACCTTCACCGCCTCCACGGTGCGGAGCACGAGCACGAGGGCGATCGAGGGGGCGAGGAGTGGGACCGTCACGGAGAAGAACGTGCGGATCCGTCCCGCGCGGTCCATCTTCGCGGCCTCATACAGCTCGTTCGGGATCGACGTGAGACCCGCGAGGAGGAAGAACGCCACGAGAGGCGTCGTCTTCCACGCGTCGGCGACGATGAGGAAGTTGAGCGCCGTGAACGGGTCGGACAGCCACGCCTGGTACTCGTCGATGATGCCGAGTCCCGAGAGCAGCCCGTTGAGCGCACCGTACTGGGCGTTGTAAATGCCCTTCCACATCGCGGCGTTCACGATGGTGGGGAGCGCCCACGGCAGTACGACGAGCGCGCGGATGAGCCAGCGACCCCGGAACTCGGCGTTCAGCAGCCACGCGATCGCGAGGCCGAGGACGAGCTCCAGCCCGGTGGAGACGAGCGTGAAGTAGAGGGTACGGCCCATGGCTTCCCAGAAGCCACCACTCGTGAGGGCCTGAACGTAGTTGTCCAGGCCGACGAAGGGGGTCACGGTCGCGACGGCGGACTTCACCTCGAACATCGAGATGAGGAGCGTGCGCAGCATCGGGTAGACGATGACGCCGAACACGGTGATGAACGCGGGGAGCAGGAGCCAGAACGCGAAGCGTCCCTGCCGCTCCCGGCGCCGTTTCACCGGCTTCCGCTCACCCGTTCCCCGGTGCTGGGGGCCCGCCTCCCGAGAGGGAGGCGTCACCGCCGTCGCGACCGCCATGGTCAGCCCTCCTGGATGTCGTTCGCCGCGGCGACGGCGTCGTCGAGCGCCTGCTGCGGCGTCTTGTCACCGAGGAGCGCCTTCTGCACCTCGACCTGGATGATCTGCGACACGCTCGAGTAGTTCGGCACCGCCGGTCGCAGGATCGAGTCGTCGTAGGCGGCCTCGGCCACCTCGAAGATCTCCGGGTTGGTCTCAACAAGCGCCTCGTCGGAGTAGCTCGACGACCAGTTGGGGAGGCCGGCGTCGACGTACTGGTCCTGAACGCCCTGGCTCGTCAGGTAGGAGATGAACTCCCACGCCGCGTCCTGGTTCGTCGAGTTCGCGCCGATCGAGTACGCCATCGCGCCGTTCACGCCGGGCCGGTCGCCGGACGGGCCGGCAGGGGTCGGCAGCACGCCAGCGTTGATCGACGAGATCGACGGGTCCTGCAGGTCGCGGAGCGTCGAGTCCCAGTTGAGGCCGAACGCGGTGTCGCCCTGCGCCATGGCCTTCGAGACGTCGTCCTCGAGGAACGTCGTCGACGCCGGGTTGGTGAGGCCGTCGTCGATCGTGGCCTTCATCCATTCGAGGGCTGCGACGCCCTGCTCGTTGTTGATGATGAGCTCGCCGTCATCGTTCGTGAACTCGCCGCCGAAAGCTCCGAGCATCTGCGCGTAGTCGCAGATGAGGGCCTCGGCTTGCGCCCAGCTCCACGCGATCGGGTACTCGCTGAGCCCCTCGTCCTTGATGCGCTTTGCGACGTCGAGGACACCGTCCCACGTGGCGAGGTCCTCCTCCGTCGCGCCGACCTGCGCGACCATGTCCCAATTGAAGTAGAAGAGCTTCGTGGCGGGGCCGTTCGGCACCCCGTAGAACTTGTCCTGGTACTCCGCCGTCGGAAGCACGCCCGGGAGCATCTCGTCGTTCCAGGAGTCGGGGAACCGGTCGGTGAGGTCGGCGACGATGCCCTTCGAGGCGAACTCAGCGGGCCAGATGACGTCGATCTGGAAGACGTCGTAGCTGCCGGACGGAGCCGACGTCACGATCTTGTCGTGAAGCGCCTCGTACGAGACGAAGGTGGGTTCCACGTCGATGTCGGGGTGCTCCTCCTCGAACGCGGCGATGATCTCCGCGTAGTCGTCCTCGGTGTAGCCGGCCTGCTTCATGAAGAGCGCGTTGACGGTGCCAGTGCCGTCGCCCGTGCCGCCGCCGGCGTTGGAGACGCCGGTAACGCTGCAGCCGGTCAGCGCGATTGCGGCCATGACCGCAATCCCTCCGGTGATGGTGCCGCGATGCGACCTTGTTGTGACGGTGTTCATGTCGACCTCCCTTGGTCTGTGATGCGTCGAGGTGGTGCATGGGGTTGTGAAGCGGGGTGGTGCGGCGGTGCGGGTGGTGCGGCGGTGCGGATGGTGCGGTCAGCGGGGGTGGGGCTGGGTGGTGCGGCCCGGCGTGGACGGCGCGGTGGCGCGGGTGATGCCGCCTGTTCCGTCCCGCAGGTCCCGCGCGAGCGCGATAGCGCCCGCCACGGGTGGGTGATCGAGCACGCGGAACGGCTGGGTGACCCCGGCCAGGACGAGCTCCGTCTCGAGGGCACGCGCGAGGAGCGGCTGGTTGGTGACGACGCCACCGGCTGCCACGACCGCATCGGCGACGGCGCCGCGGTCGAGGAGCAGTGTCACGTGGTGAGCGAGCTCCGCGGCCGCTGCCTCGATGGTCTCGAGCGCGTCCTTCGATCCCTGCTCCGCGGCATCGAAAACGAGGCGCGCACCTTCCGCCCAGCGGTGCATCGTGGCCGTGGACATGAACATCCACGCGAGCTCGTTGACCCCGGGGGCCGCGAAGTGGCTGAGAAGCGCGCGGCCGAGCGCGTCGGGTTCCCCGCCTTCGTCGGCGCGGCGGATAACGGCGCGCACGGCCTCGCGGGTGAGGGCCGGGGCGCTCCCCGGGTCGGCGATCATCCAGCCGTGCCCACCCACGGCGATGGGTGAGCCGTCCATTGTGGCGCCGACGACGATTGAGCCCGTCCCGGCGATGACCCCGATCGCGTGAGTCACTCCGGCCGCGGGGCCGACGAGCGCCGCGTCGTTCGTGACGAGGACCGGGCCCGGGCGCTGCGCCGAGAGCGCTGCATGGAATGCCTCGATCTGAGCAGGAGTATCGCAGCCGTGCGCGCCCACCACGAGAGCGGCGGTTCCGTCGTCGTCTCCGAGTGTCCGCACGATGGAGAGCAGCGAGCGGATGCTGTCCTGGTGGTCGAGGCCGCGGCCCTGCTGCCAGTCACGTGTGGGGACGGTCCGATCGCGTGCCGCGACGTCGCCGTCCTCGGCGCGCACGTGCGTTTTCGTGCCCCCGACGTCTATGCCGATGATCCTGTCCACAGCCGTCCCGACTTTCTTATGACTCAGAGAGAAAAGAAGTAGTGTGAGCGTAGCCAGTCCTCGTCGGCGGCGTCAATGACGGATTTCGGTGGGTGTCCCGAAATGTCCCGGGGCAGGCCAGGATGGGGAGACGAGATCGAGCAGATGAGACCGAGCAACGGTGCAGGAGTACGGACCGCATGACACACACGCCCTCGCGGACGAGTCGGTCGCGCGCTGCCGCCACCACGAGCACGCTCGCGCTCGTCAATCAGACGGCCATTCTCGATGCGTTGAAGACGAGCGGGCCGATGTCGAAGGTGCAGCTGGGTGAGGCGACCGGCCTCAGCCCCGCCACGGTCAATCGCATCACCGCGGCCCTCATGGCCGACGGACTCGTGGAGCATCGCGGCGTCGAGGCCTCCACCGGCGGGCGCCCCCCGATCGTGCTCGCATTCGTGGGTAGCGCTCGCGTCGTGGCCGCAGTGCAGATCCATTCCGAGGAAATCACGGGGGCGCTCGTCGACTTCGAGGGCGTCGTCGTGGAGCGCGTCGACCGGGCGCTGCCTGCTGGCTCCCCGCCGCAGGGTCTGGCCGTCTACCGCTCGGTGCTCGACGAGCTCGAGCGGCTCGGGCGGGAGCGCGGCACTCCCCCGCTCGCCGTGGGCGTGTCCGTCACCGGCATCGTGACGCCCGACAGCGTCGTATCGGGGCTCGACCCCGCGCGCTGGGCGGAGCTGAACGTCACGGACCTCTCCGAGGGGCGCGACGTGGACGTGATCGTGGAGAACGACGCGAACGCGCTCGCGATCGGCGAGCTACACCGTGGGATCGGGCGCGACAGCCCCAACTTCGTCACGTTGCTGCTCGAGCGCGGCCTCGGCGCCGGCATCGTCACCAACGGCTCCGTGTACCGCGGCCACAACTCCGCCGCAGGCGAGATCGGCTTCCTCCTCGTGGAGTCGTCGTCGTTCGGCAAGCGCTTCGAGGAGAGCGGTGACCTCGAGACCCGCCTCGGCGCCGCCACGATCACGCGCCTCGCCGACGAGGAGGGCATCCCCCATAGCGGCAGCATCGGAGCGATGGAGCTCATCGCTCTCGCCCGCTCCGGCGACGAGCGCGCCCTGCCGCTCGCCAGCCGCGTGCTCGACGACGTCGCCCGCGCGGTGGGCGCGATCGCGAGCATCCTCGACCCGCAGACCATCGTCCTCGGTGAGGGGCTCGACCGGGAGAGCGACTTCGTCGCGCCGGCCCTGCGGTCACGACTGGAGGGGCGGATTCAGCGGGTGCCGGTCATTGCGACCGCGTCACTCGGGGCCGATGCGGTGCTGCTCGGGGCGGCGGAGATGGCGGTTCGGGCCGCTGGGCGGTATGCGTATTTGGCGTGAGTGGAAGCGCTCGCACCCGAACTTCTACGTCCGCTCGGAGTGATCAGCGAGCCGCTCGAGCGCGCTGAGCGAATCGAGATCGTCCTTCTTCGCATCATCCGTTTCGGCGGCTTCAAGAGACCGACGTCGACCATTCGAACTCTGCGTAGCGCTCGGTGGCTGTCTGCGAGGCATGAGCCGCTGATATTGAACCTGGCCCGGTGAGGATCCCGCGCTCGTCGAAGGCACTGCCCGGCCGACGCCGCCGGTTCGAGGCAACACCGCAACGGCGTGCACCGCGCAACGGACGCCGCCGGGGTGGCGGTCACGGAAGTGAGCAGCGGAATCGCCCGCGCGCACGCCGCCCAGGTGATGCTCGATCTCCTCGCCCGCCCCGACCACCCCCGGGCCGTCTACTGCGCAACGGACGAGCAGGCCTACGCGTGCTGTTCGCCTGCCACCGGCTCGGCCTCTCCGTGCCCGAGCAGGTCGCCGTCACGGGCTTCGACGGCACCGAGCACTCCGCCTACTCCCTCCCTCCCCTCACGACCGTGCGCCAACCGATCCACGACATCGCCCGCCGCGCCCTCGACATGGTGCGGGGCGCGGACGCCGCGGGATCGCGGCACGAGACGGTGGAGTTCGAGCTCGTGGTTCGGGAGTCGTGCGGGGAGCACGCGGAGCGGTAGGAGTTGCGGCGGTAGTGGGCTGTCCCGGACGTCAGACGAACGTGGTGATCGCGAAGACGCCGATCACGGCCGAAGCGATGGCGGCGATCAGTGAGACGACGCGGAGGACGCGGTGACGCGAGCTCGGGGTGTGCAGGAGCCAGGCGGCGCCGCCGAAGAGCAGGGTGGCGAGGAGGTATGGGATGTAGAGGCCACCTCTGGACCTCTGGGGAAACGACTCGACTGTGAACCTAAATCGCATCGGCAGGTGATGGAATCCTGCATCGTGAGAACTGCACCTGACAGTGATGCATCACTCACACTGAAACGAGGCCATCGACGAGGACTTAGCTGCCCGGGTTCGCGCTCTAACGGTCCCCTTTCCGGCGGGTCAGGATCGACGCGCTTCCGTCATCTAGTTGCTCTAGAGAGGTGCGCTCAGTCGAAACAAACTCGGTAATTGTTGACCAAGTCGCCCACGATTCTGGCTGCTGGCCCTCCAGCGCAGACAGAATGCGCCCACGGTCGAGGACTAAATGAACGTTGCTTTGAACGGTGTGCCACCACGGGTCACCTGCGGCCATGGCGAACGGAATAGCAAAACCAACAGTCGGGTCAGTCCCGAGTCGCAACCACTCCCTCCAATGTCCGGGCACAACATCCCGCGGCTTCTTTCGGTACTCGAACTGCACGGTGTTTTGAGCTGCCATAAGAATGAATCCCGCACGACCGTCAGGAAAGGGGTTCCAAATGAAGATGTCCACTCCGTCATCGAGGTAGTTGGAAGGAATCTCATCGTCACGAACCGGGATGCCCAGCTGCAATGCGAGCCAGGCCACCGCATCAGGGAAGCCCGAAGGGCGACTATTTCGTGGCGGCCAACCAAATTGGACACTTTTTGCCCCAACGCCCATCTTTGCAAGGAATGCTCGCTCCGCGATGTCGTCGAATATCGGGTCGGAACGGGGATAGTCCTTATCCCGACGAAGGCGACTTCCCTTCAACGACAGAATGACCAACGTGGAGTAGAGGTCCGCCCCGCCGTCGCGGGAAAACGCTATGCCTCGGTCTTCTACCCTGAAGGGGTACAGATCACCGAACTGGCGGGTGCGTCGCTCGACTTCCGCCAAGAGGTCTTCGATCTCCGCTTCAGTCGGCTGGTTTCCGGACGGAAATAGTCCAAGCATTTCGACGGCGCTGAGATAGTCGTCGTCTCCGACGATCAACGAAGCCTCAGCAAACTCCGCGAGTGTATGCGGGTCGTAGTCGGCCGGGGCAGCAAGCTGAGTCACTGGCCCTGGCCCTGGCCCTTCCTGAGTGACTCTATAGAGCCGATGTGTGTCTCTAGATCGCTCCTCAGACCGCTCCACAGGGCCTCAGAAATCTCCTCTTGCTCCAGAGCGGCGATCTTAGTCAACTCACGATTGATTCTTCCTACCGAGGTCGAGAACTGATCCGCGACGTCAGCCATGGCTTCTAGCGCATCAGACAGCACACCGGTCCGTTCCAAGACCTCCGTCGCTCCGGCGTGCCCTAAAGCCTTCGCAAGATCTCCCAACTGACGACTATCTGTGATGACCTTCCCCTCTCCCTTCGGGCCACCGAAGATCCAGAGGAGCAATTGCTCCACCTGATCTCGCCGTTCGTCGGGAACCGGATAGTAATTTGGGTCGGTATATCTAGGCGCCTTGGCACCGATGTATGCCTGAACCGCTCGGCGAGACATCGCATTGCTAAACACACCGAAAGCGGACCTGGCTCTCGACGTGTCAAGTCCAAACTCGTGGTCAGCCTGTTCAAGGATGTCGTAGTCGCGATACATCGCCTTTACTTCAGTGGAGCTACGCCCCACGAGGTTTGCGACGTAGTCGAGGTCTTGGCTCTGCTCACCAACGAGCCGGGCGATGTACCTCGCCTGTGCGTGAGGGTCCCACGGTTCGATACCTGAGATATGCCGAAACCCAAGCAGCGGAGCAACGGTGGATTCATCGTCGACCACCAGAACCGGCAACGTGTCAGGTAGCCGGGCCGGCGGTAGCTTCTTCCAGCCCTTGTTCTCCTTGGCGAAGGACGCCCGAAGATCGGGGTCAGCAAGGCCTTTGAGAGCTGTAAGGCGCCGGTTGCCTTCAATCACGCGGAATGAGTCGCCATGTGGAACCGCGATAAGGGGCTCGCTCATGAAGTATTCATGACGCGCGATGCTCTCCGCGATGCTCAGAGGGTCATAGTGGCGATTGATGAAATGTGCGAGTTCCGACTGGGTTCGTTCATCCCCTTGCATTGACTGGGGAAGTCGCGGGTTGTTCCAGTCCAACAACAGATCGGAAAGCAAGAGATTTCTCAGTACACCAGTACTCGCGATAGACGCCACCCGCCCAGGTTAGCCTCCGAGCAGGTGTTGCCTCTCTCCCCCACGTGGGCCTGCTCCGACGTGTCGGCCGCGGACCGCGAGCCACGCATCCCTTCCTTTGGGTAAGCGATGTACGGCCTAAGCAGGGATGCGCATGGTAATCGCAGACTTGCGCTGCGTCGCGATCAGAGTCGCCGTGGATTCGTCGGATGACTCCTCCCACCCCTGGAACGTGCGTCGCATTGCCAGTACGGTCACGAAGTTGCACCGGACGGCCGGATGCTGTGCAATGCGCTGTCACCCGGCCGAGCAAGCATGTCTGTTGGGTTCCCCGACCTGAGCAAACCACGCCGCAGCGACACGTAGTTAAGCATCGTCGACGAGATCCCCGACACGACATCGACGGACGATTCGCTGAACCCGATGATCTAGCGCACATTGCCTGCCGACCCGTCGGAGCCGGCTACGGCCCCCCCCCTAGAGCCACCCAGCCATGTAGCCGGCTTGCGGATGTGGGTGTCGATTCGGATGCGTCCGCAGTCGGGTGGCCCCAGACCTCCGGGCCCAGGTCAAGGGCTTCGTATGGGCCTAGGCTCTAGCTATGGCACGCATAGCCCGATTTCTTGACGGGACCCAGGACGTTCGCGCACATCGAACTGAGGTGGACTGCTTTGTCCAAGTGGTAGGTCAAGCTCAAAGTTCCGAACTGCTTGCTCATCTCAGCACGTTCGGATCGACCGACCGAGAATCCCCTCCGAAGAGCAGCCAGTCCATTCAACTCGACAAATCAGCGGCGAAAGAACTGGTCACGAGACTGATGGGAATCTTCGGATCGGATTTCTTGGACGAAGTGCCTGCAAGCGGACCTTCAGATCCTAGGTAGGAGCACCGAGTTGCCCTGGTCCGAAGCCATACGGCGCTTCAAACTCGCTAAGAGACATTCCGTGGATATCTGTCAAATCGACGGAGAACTGGATACGCACAACTTGCGGCGGTAGCGGCTCCTGAATAGTGGGTGAGGGAACGTCCCTCATAGAGAAGATCCGGACCCCTGCGATGCCGGCGTCGACGTCCACCGTTCGAGCGAGAACGTCGTCGAGTGAGTTCCCGCATGTGGCTCCGAGCACGTCCCAGAGCTTGAGTTGGAGCGCTGCGCCGTCAAGCCTGTCGACTACCTCACGGACCAAAGACGCCACTGTTCGACCTGACTGAGAAAACGTCACGGGAACTGATGCCAGTAACTGACTATGAGCCCCCGTTCCCAACGACTGCATCAGGGACAGGGTGTGAAGGCGCTTCGCGCTCCGGGCGGCCTTCACCTCGACAGACAAGGAAGGGGTCTGAAACTCGAAGTCGATCACATCGTTCGGGTTACTGTGCCATGCGCTCACCCAAGACTTGGGGTCTCCGCTGGCGGCAATCACCATCAATTCCCCGCAGATACCAACTACATCGGTATCCACCCTTTGTTGTAACTGCCAGAAAAGCGCGGCCCAGGCATCGATATTGGACGCGACATCTCGTTCCGTAGTCGACCCGGCAAGAGACTGAAGCATCGACGAACACATCGACGCGAACACGTCTGCCTGGGCAGACTCTGTCGAGGTGCATTGGATGACTGTAACTCGCAACATTTCGGTTCCAGACACCGAGATGAGTCCACACTGCCTTCCGAAATCGACCGAAAGTGACGCCAGCCTTACTGGAGCTGGTGGGACGTTGCTCTTTTTCGGAACCAGAATCAGCGCAAGCTTTCCCTCATTCGATACTCCAAGGAACATCCGGAGGCTTGAATTAAGTTGTTCCTCGACAAAGTACCCAACGTCACTTCCGCCCGCCTCTCCCGCGGCGCGTGCCTGTAGGTCCTGAAAGACCCCTTTGACGGCGCTCGCAATCATGTCGATTGATCCTCGAGTAGCCATCCGCCGGCTAATCGCTCTGGAATCCAGACAGCCGGGACAACCATTGAGGCGTACGGCGCCGCACCCTTTTTCTCGCACACCCCGAAAGTGTGGACTTGCATCGTGATGAAAGCATCGTCGAATATTGCTCGGTCGCCAGGGTAGGACCTGTTTCGGCCTTGAAAAGGTTGCACCTGGCCCGCAGCGGTTACCGTGCGAATACTCTCCTCCCCAGGCCTCATGAAGAGCACGCGCACCTCCTCCGCCGCGTCATCGGACATTCCAGCCAGCTGAAGTTTGAGTCCTCTTACACTCGGGTGAAGTGAGCGACCCGCGCTAGGAATGCTCTCCAGGAACTCAAGCGCCCGTGCCGCCGAGATGGTGGACATTTGATGTCCATATTCGCTTGTCACGCACTCGACGCTGCTCTTCAGAAGATCCATCTGCCGGATAGCCTCGTCCCCGAGGTCACTATCTGAAACGGGTGTCGTGTCGAGTATCCATCGCTCCCCCGCATTCACTCTCACCGTTGGGATGGAAATGACTGATTGCCGGGTCGGTTTCATCGAGGGATCAAGGTAGAACTGTCGCTCCCAGTCGCGCAGTGTGGAGGTCCCCTGCTCGATCGATCTCAAGCTCGAGAGCATGTGTTTCTCGTGCTCGACGTATCTTTCGAAGGCGTCGCGGAGCGACGGGTCCAGATAGACACGACACTGGCCGAAGAACGATCGCTTGTAGCCGAAAAATCGCGCTCTCTGCTGGATCGAATCGGCGTTCCACAGTCCCGGACCTCGTGGCATGTAGGTGACTGCCAGACCCTCGACCGTGAATCCGCGATCGAGCGCTTGCCCACCCACGAGTACGTATGATTTTGTCTCGTCCCAATCGATGACCGGCGTCTTCGTCTCGCGCGAATTCATCTCGACTACCTGGAGATTACGGAGTACGAACGGGAGATTGCGCCAGCAGGATTCGAAGTTGGTGATGCTCGCATCGGATCGTTCAAGGGAGTTCCAGCTCGATTCAAACTGCGCGCGAAGCGGGTCGGTGTCGCTGGGGTCCTGCAATGCGGCTTGCCAGAGATTGATGACCGAGGTAATCCACCTCACGAACGACGCGTGGGGAGCTGTGACTCGCGAGGGGTGCACAAGCATCGAGCGCGTCTCGGGTCGCCCTGACGCAAGAACATGCGCCCCGCCCAATACGAACAAGCGCAAACTCGCTATCAACGACTCGGGCGGAGGGCCATGTGGGTCGTTGGCCATCTCAAGATCCTCGGACCCTATTACCTCCACCTGCTCGATGGACCGCGAGGCGAAATAGTCGGATCCACCTACATAGGCTTTCCCAGGCTCAATCACTTTGACGAAATCAGGCGACAATACGTCGTTGATCGTTACCAGTAGCGGCGCCTGCGGGGTCGCAGTGTACTGCAGGTAGGCATGGTGGGGGAACTTCGATCTCAGGTCAACTAGCTGTCGATACGTGGCCGACTGCTTGTTGCGCTTGTGCAGCGTGTTGAGGCTTGCCTGATCCGCCTCGTCGTCGATGATGAGGACTTTCAGCCCGCCCCAGTCAATGTCATTGCAAGCGGAAATGAAGTTGTCGATTCGGCCGTGGTGCTTCAGCAAAAGGCACACCGTCGTCTTCTTCAGAATCGCCGGAGTTTCCGGATCATGCCAGTTCTCCCTCACGGCCCTGAGGGCGGTAGCATCGCTCGGATCGCTACCCGCGTTGACGAGGAAGTTCCAGCCATGGCTGTCCGCAGCGGTCAAGTCTCCTCGCAGCCGCTTCACGCCCTGATCGAGGAGCGGTGTCGATATGCCGGAGACGACAATCACTAACGCGAACCCGTTGTCGCGAGCCAACGCGATGACGCTTTCGTAGGAGAGCGTCTTGCCCGATTGGACACGCCCCACAACTAGACCTGTGCGACCACTTACAGATTCCGCCCCCACCTGCGCGTCTCGGAGTATCTGAACCGCGTCACCAGTAAGAGTTGCACGCGACTCCTCCGGAGCTACCCGATTCAGAAAGCCCGTGAACGTTGGCCCCACGGTCACGCTGTCGTCCGGCTGACTCTCCAGCTCGAGAAATGCGCCAGATGTCATCTGTCCCTCACTTCGTTGAAAGCGCCTTAGTCAGCACAGTGTTAACACGGTCCAGGAGAATCCGCGTGTACGGTACGCCAGCGTCGATCGCGAGACTCTCAGCGACCACGAGCGCTACTGCCATCCGCAGGACTGCCTCAAAGGAGTCGCGATCGCCGAGCGCAAATTGGGTGATGAAGGGGTGACTGGCGTTCAGGTTAAGGGTCACGCTGGTCTCACCTGGCACCCCGTGATCGATAGCGCTCGACAGCCAACGAGCAGCTGGTGCATTCTGTACCGCAGCGACCGAAACACGCCAGGTCTTACCGTCATGTTCGAATTCAACAAGACGACCCTGCGTAGAGACAGGCTGGGCCAACCGTGTCGATGAGTTGTTGCCGGCATCTTCCTCAAGCTCTGTAACTACAGGCCCAACGACCTCCTCCAGAATCTCGGGAAGATTGGCCTCCATCGATCGGGCAGTGCTTTCTGTCGCCGCCAGGATGAATCTGGCTTGCTGCCGATTCATCGTCCTGGACCTATACCCCTCTGCTTGCTTCAGCAGGGGCAGCGGCTCCTCATCTAGCTGGTTGCGAAGCTGAGAGAGAAACAACTCCTCGAACTCACCCCACTGAAAACCATCCTTCGTGTGGCTGACGGGAAGGCCATCAACATGCAATTCGCCGAACAACCTCTGCGAGCGATAAGAGTTACCGCCTCCATATATGGAGGCGGGCCTATAAGGAGTATCGCCGGATCCAATGATTGATCGACCGCGTCGAAAAAGTGCAAAACCAGCGTCCTTTGTCGAGCCCTCCTCTCGGAGGGCCGCGAAACCGGTGACCCGAACTTCCGGTGACAACTCGAAGGCGACATCCTTTAGCCAGGTCTGAACCTCACCTCCATCCGCATCTTGCCGAGCATCGACTGCTCGCAGAACTACCGGGTCGCGAAATGCCATACGTTCACCGGCGACAGTGAGGCGAAGCTCCCCCGACCGAAGGAAGGTGCGATAGATGTCTCGCATGTGATCCCTGATCTTTCCCAGGGTTCGACCTCTCGGGACCTGATTCAGTTCCGAGAGCACGATCTTTGTGTAGTGCGTTTTGGCGTCGGTGGACGAAGTCGTCACCACGAGATCTGACGAGTTCCCCCTCAGCACCTCGTCCATGTCAAACCTCACGGTGTAGACGCTGACGTCACCAACACTGGTAGTTTCCACCGCCCATTTGCGCGCAAACCAGATCGAGGCGCTCTTCATCCCCATACCGAACTCGGAAAGACCCGATCGGTCAGGCGGAACCTCGGCAGCTCGGAATGCACGTGCAAAGTCGTCACGGTGAATACCACCGGCGTTATCCACGATGGTGATGACACCGGTCCCGGTTGGATCAATTTCCACGTCCACCATGAGATTGAAACCTGGGTCAGCTTCAACAAGTGCTTCCCGATCGGCGCGCGCGCTCTGGACAGCGTTGTCCACGTATTCACTCAGCGCGTACCACGGCTCGTAGTTCAGATGACTGAGCACACCAAGGATTGAAACCCCAGGGGAGATATCGACCGTTGATCCTCGGTCAGACATCAGCCAGCCAGCTCTAGTTGTTGCGGCACGTCGCGAGAGCCAGCGCTCAGACGTAGCGACCGCAAGAGGGGCTCAGCAATCGCACCTACGACCTCCGCGTTCACAGCGTTTCCAAGCGCCTTGTACGCCACGTTTCGATCCTCAGGGAGCTTGATCCCATCTAGGCTCTGCAGTCGCGCGCACTCACGCGGGGTCATGTAACGCTTCTCCCAACCGATGATCGGAATCTGTGTGTCGGTCATGGCGACAAGGCTTGGCGATGTAGTCGGCCTCTTGACCCTCACTCCAGAGGCCCGCAACTGCAGGACATACTTCCAAAGTGATCGCTGCCCACCCTGTGCGTTCCACTCAAACTTTTGAAAGCTCGACGGGAGCGTCTCCAGCTTCGACCGTTCAAGCCACGGATCAATCCAGTCTCGATTTTCCTCGTAGAAGGTTCGATTGTTTCGAATGAAGTCGACCTTCCATCTTGGAAACTCGTACTGCTGCCGTCTCGCATGACTTGGCAATGCCGCTAACTGATCGGCGAGCCCGAGCCCCTTCAGCGGTCGACCCAAGATACCTGTGTATGAGTCCAGACCGTTCACACCCAGTTCGGCCTGGAGAGCGGCTGGCGTCTCATCGGCGTACGGGTAGGTTGCACCAAATTCCATCGCCCATATTGGGAACGAGGGCAACTTCACCTCCCTCGGCGCGGATGTCAGAAAGTCGTCCCAGACCTCGAGGGCGCGCAGTGCCTCCGGACGAATTGGGCGCGCATCGGCCGGATCTGAATCGAGCACGGACCGGACGTCGGTCTGGGTCGGGACGGGGTCTGGCCAGTCGAATGTATGCAAGCCATCACGCGAAGCGACAATGTAGACACGGTCGCGAATCTGGGGAACGCCAAAGTGATGAGGTGAATAGCGTCTCGCATCGACGTCATAGCCAAGCTGCCGGAGGGTCGCCTGTATCGTGCGGAATGTATCGCCGCCCCGGTGTCGCATGAGGTTTGGGACATTCTCCAGAACCACCTTCTGGGGCTTCTTCGCAGCAATGATGGCAGCCACGTGGAAGAAGAGTTGGCCTTGGAGAGTGTGCTCGAATCCAAGCTGCTCGCCAGCCTTTGAAAACGGTTGGCACGGAAACCCTGCCGCCAGGACGTCATGGTCAGGTATCGACTCAGGATCAACCAGTGCGATGTCACCGGCGGGACGCAGCCCAAAGTTCGATTCATACAGACTGTTCAGCTTCGGCTCCCATTCGGCTGCGAATACGGCTGTCCCACCAAGCCGAGAAAGAGCCACGTGAAAGCCACCAAGCCCCGCAAACAAGTCGATGAAGGTGAAGTGCCGGCCCGTCTGTTCGGGCGCAGAAGGAGCCGGGGTCTCTAGAAACAAGGTCACTTCTTCATTCTGTCGTTCGACCACTGACATTGGTGCGGCGACGCGATAAGCGCCGTCATTCGCCCCCAAGTCCATCTGCCGGTATTCAGTGTCCCGCGAGACACCAATGGCACTCCGAACCACAGCCAGCCCTACAGAACGTAGTTCGCGATCAGCTGCCCGATGTAGTGGATGTTCGACTTCCCCTTGAACTCAAACCGCACCTTGCCGAGGCCGGAGAAGAAGAGGTCGAGCTCGGCGTCGAGGTCGAAGGTGCCGGCGGTCTCGATGCTGAAGGCCTGGATCTTCGAGTAGGGCAGCGACGTGAAGTCCTTCTTCTTGCCGGTCATGCCCTGCGCGTTCATCGCGATGATGCGCTTGTCCGTGAAGGCCACGAAGTCGCGGACGGTCTTCGCGGCGACGAGCACCCGCTCGTTGGGGACGAGAATCGGCTGGAGCTCGCCGGCCACCTCGGCCGGGTTGATCTCGCCGAGTTTGAAGACGCTGCCAGTGGCGAAGTCGATCATGTGTATTCCTTACGTGCGCCATCGCGCGGTCGGGTGTGGCCGGGGCCGAGTGCAGAGCAAACGCCAGGGAGGTTGAGGTCGCCGTCAGGGAAACGGGCGCTCACCCGACAGTAGGTCTCACGAGCCGAAGAGAATAGGCCGCGTTCGAGGGCCGCGGCCTTGTACCGCCCCACCCCTCCCACTGGGGTATCGCCCTCACAGCTGATTATGAGGAAGCATCATGTTTATGTCCATCCCCCCTCCTGCATCCCCCCAGCCTGGCCCGAACCAGCACTCCAACCCGAACCAGCACTCCAACCCGAACCAGCAGCAGCCGTGGCAGCAGCAGCCCTACCCGCTCACCGCCGCGACCCAGCAGATGCCGCCCCAGATGGGTGGCCCCGCCTGGACGCCACCGCCCGGCCAGGCGAAGAAGCCCGCCACCTTCGCGATCATCGCGCTCGTCGTCGGAATCATCGCGTTCCTCACGGGACTCGTCCCCGTCCTCGGCATCCTCCTCGGTGCCGCTGGTATCGCGCTCGGCATCATCGCGCTCATCAAGAAGCAGTCCAAGGGCATGGCGATAGTCGCAATCGTGTTCAGTGGGCTCGCGTTCATCGCCTCGGGCAGCACCACCGCCGCACTCGGAACCATCGCCGGAAACGCCGACTCGCAGTCGGCACCCGTCCCCATTGAAACCACCGAGCCGACCGAAGCCGCCGAAGAGCCCGCCGAGGTCGTCGAAGAGCCTGCCGTCGTCGAGGAGACCGAGGAACCCGCTGCGCCCGCCCCCGAGCCGGAGCCGGAGGAGCCCTCCGTGCCGGCCGAGTACACGTCCGCTCTGTCGAAGGCAGGCACCTACTCCGACCTCATGTACATGAGCAAGGCCGGCATCTACGACCAGCTCACGAGCGAATACGGTGAGCAGTTCTCCGCGGAAGCCGCGCAGTACGCCATCGACAACGTGAAGGCTGACTGGAACGCGAACGCCCTCGAGAAGGCGAAGAGCTACCAGGACACCATGTCGATGTCGCCCGCCGCCATCTACGACCAGCTCATCAGCGAGTACGGCGAGAAGTTCCTCCCGTCCGAGGCCGACTACGCGATCGCCCACCTCAACGACTAGGTAGGCCCGCCGACGAGCGCTCTCGTTCACGGAGCGCTCGTCGGCATTTGGTACTTCGCCGGACGCCGATATGGCTACTGCACCCGAACAATCGGACACACAATGACTGACTACGTGACGCCTGATGCCGCTGAAAGCTCCGAGCACGCCCACGGTGATGAGACGACAGACCAGGAAGCACCAACCTCGGCTCAGCCAAACCTGGTCGCGCGCGCATTCGGTCGGGCGCTGAATGAAGCTTGGTCCGGCTCCAGTGCTCCGGCTTGATCGTCTTCCCGGATTGGTGCATTAGAACGCCCATGGTGCAAGCACCCGACATTGAAGGGCCGGTTTGCCTATTCGGGGGACCGACCCGGTCCGCACCACGTCTAGTTCAGGCAATCGAGGACACCGATGGGAAGATGCCAGGTCACCCTCGTACTGGGTGAGGCGCCGGCCTGGTCCCTCGCCGTACGCTCGCGAGGCGGCTACGTACGTCGTTGGCGAAGAAGTCGTTTGTATGGCGGGCCAACGCCACCGATTGGATTCCCATGGATGCAAACGATGTACTCCAGGCGGAACTACGTCGCGACGGTATCGACGATCTGCGGCAACTCGGGCCTTCCGAGATCGTCGAACTCGGCCTCCGGTATGCGATCTGGCTGCCCGTTGCCACATATGTTTCGTCTCCATGGCTGGCGCCCTTCGCCGTACGGCGGGTTCGAGTTCGCGCTGATGTGCGCGTATCGGGTCCCCCACGCGACCTTTGGGGCTTTCCCGACGAGAGAGGACGCTTCTCCGACGACAACTCGCTCATCAAGGGGATGATTCGCAGCCAGCACGTCTCCGGGCCACATTCACCGTACGGTGCCGGTAGGTTGCGGAACGGGCTCGTTTGCTGTCACATCTGGCCGAAGACAACATCCGATCGCCTACTTTTCTCATTCGTGCCGAATCTTGTATGGCTGCCTCGCTCACTGGCCAGCTACTCAGATGCCCACTTTGTTCACCAAGACGCACATCTCCTCCACCACGTGCTGCGGGCCGCGGCCCGGTGTCGATTCGGACACCTGAGGACGGCAACTGGCCATGATGATGTCGAGCAAGCCTGGAACAGACTCGCATCCGACTCCGCCCGTCTTGAGTATGCGAGCAGTGAATTCAACGAAGTAGCGGACGGTACTCGCATCAGCACTTCCGCTCATCGGCGGACACACCGTTTCGCTGCTTTCCTCGACGAACTTGCGGCGGGCTCGATACCGGAGAAGCGCTTCAGCCGGCGCTACCATGCTGGACGTGGCCGCGGCATTGACCCGACACTTCCAGCTGTGCAGGACGCTGTCGCCGAAGACCATTTGCGCAGTCTGAGCGTGGAGCTTCGACGGACGATGCACGGCTGAAGCGCAGGCAGGGTGAGCTGCAGGACCAGCAGCTCATCTGACCCCACGGCACAGAATCGGGGCGTTGGTTGCCGACAACAACGCTGCCGGCGACCAACCGCCCTTCCACTGCATCGCTAGACGTGGGCGCGCCCGGAGACCGGCTCGGAGTCCTCGCCTGCAGCCTGCCGGACTGCGCGCTCATGGAGCATCGCGAGCAGGAATCTCCGCCACCACGGCTCATCCGCGAGCAGCGGGCTGCCGCGGAGCTGAACGGCGACCACGATCACGCTCGTGGTGGCAGCGACGACGATGTAGAGCGGCGCGGCGAAGGGAGCATCGTCCACTCGCGTCGATGCAACCGCGAGAAACACGCCCGACACCAGTACGGTCGACGCCCACGCCCGGATAGACCGGCCCCGCACCACGAGACCGACAGCCACCGCGAGTGCGAACGTCAGCACGTAGGCCCCCTCAGGCCGCGAAACGAACTCAGCGATCATGTGAGCCCCTCCCCTGATGTTGACCCTGATGTTGAGACCGGCTCGCTTGCGTCCACGGTCAGCATTTCACGTGGATGATCGCGCCCGGCAGAGGAGCGAGGACGAGGTGCAAGCAGCCCTTCGGCTTGAGCTTGTTGGCCGTCACCGCCTGGGTGAGAAGGTAAGAAGCCCAGATACCGCAGGCGACGATCGGCTTCTTCTTGATGAAGAGGCCACACATCCCCGCAGCCACCGAATAATCCTTGATACTCGCCGTCTCCTTGCGATTGAGAGTCATCCCCCATGCTGCGCTTCTCCACTGCCACGTGGGGTCTGCGACGACGGGATAAACCGTATCGGGACCCGGAACCACGACCTGAAACAGCTGGTCCGCGCGCACCTCGTAGTGAGTGTCTACGGGATCACCGTTCGCGTCCGTCGCCCACGCCGGAGCCACCGGCACGTATGCGCCGTCCACGCCATCACTGACAAAACCCGCCTGGCCCTGAGCATCGATCGTCGCTCGGAAGCCGTCCACCGCATACCCGAATTCGTGCTCACTGCCGACGTCGGCAATCACCGTTTGGATTCGTGTTGCACCATCCTCCAACGTCTGGACGGCAACGCCTCCGTCGCTCTGACCCGCAGCGCCTTCCTCGGCGAAGACGATCGTGCCGTCGGAAGCGAGCTCCCCTTCGTCCACCTCTATACCCGATGGGAGCGATAGAGTCGCCGCCAGCTCCGAGCCGCCGATGGTTGCCAATACCTCGATTCCATCATCGCCGTCGATTGGGACCGTCACCTCCGTCGCACCCACCTCTGCGACGAACGACTCAGCAACCGGAGCAGCTTGCACGGGTTCGGCCTGGTCCGGAGCTGCGTCCGAGACCACGTCAGCGATGTTCTCGATCGCGACCTCTTCCAGCGGTTCCGCCGAGACGGATGTTGCTGAAGATCCAGAAACCAAACTGGACACCAGAATCGCCGCCAACCCGGCTCCCGCTACGGACAACCTTCTCCTGCCCCTCGCCCTGCTTGAACGCATAGCGCCCCCACTCGTTATTGAGATTCCCCGACGGATATCGGGTACGAGAGGATAAACTAGCGGTACCTGATTAGATATGCAGTAGGGCAAACGGAGGACCCCTGAGGGGGGACCATCTTGGAGAGGATCGCGGCCAACGGCGCAAGAAACTGTCACCGACGATGCTCTCGCCGAGCACTCTCCGACGATCGCGGGCCGGACAAGGCTCCTCTCCTAGGTCGATCCGGAACCAGGACCTGGGAGATTCCACACGAAAGGGAAACGGTGAGTACTCAACTCAGCAACCTCCAGAACGACATTGCCAAGCTCGACGAGCCGGGTATCGGTCTCGTGCTGATCGGCCTGGTGCTGTCGGTGGTTCTCCCACCGGTCGGGCTGATCGTGAGCGT
Source organism: Labedella populi (assembly GCF_004078655.1). Taxonomy (GTDB): domain Bacteria; phylum Actinomycetota; class Actinomycetes; order Actinomycetales; family Microbacteriaceae; genus Labedella; species Labedella populi. The sequence continues at coordinate 121,181 of NZ_RZNC01000001.1, forward strand.
GTCGAGCTACCGCACCGCGAGGCGATCCGGCGGCCGCGGCACCGTCGCGTGGTGGGGCATCTGGATCGGCGCGATCTCCACGGCGTTGGTGGCGTTTGCGGTTGTGGCGAGCCTGATCGGCGGTCTCATCGCGTAAAGCTTGCGCTTCCACAAATGCGTGCGAGCGAGGACCGCTCGGTGAAATGCGCTGGCTATCCTTGCGGCATGAACGCGCGTGAGGTTGACGAGAGAGACGGCCAGTGGGAGTCGCAGTCCATCGGCTATCGGGTGATGATCGTGAAGGAAGGCGGCGTTCACTGGATCGCCTACGACATGGAATCGGACTCGCTTTCCACCGTCGAGCAGTGGGCGCGGGACAACAGTGAGCAGGCCGAATACTCGATAGCGGCAAGAGTGGAGGCCGACGGTGGAGTCGGTCTCATTTGGCTGACCCCACCGCCGGAATCGTTCCTTGACGCTAGGACTTGATGAACTGCACGCTCGAGATGTCTGATCCTGACTTCTGCCCGGTTGGGGCAGTTATCTGAACAGTCGAGGCCCTTGGTAGTGGCCTGTGAAGTAGGACCCCTTCTGTCCGAGGCGCGGCGTGTAGAACGTGTTCGTCACATTGTTGACCCGCACACTCTTGGTCTCATCGCTTGATCGCAGCATCGACCACTTGATGCCATTGGCGGTGTCTCCCGCGTATCGAGCGCTGTCCCACATGAGACCACCGCGCACACGAACCGTCACAGACGACGGGTAGGAATCGGATAGCGGCACGTCTATCCGCCGATACCTAGGCGAGAACCCCACCCGAGGCGAACCTAACCCTCATCCCGAGCACTAGATAGTCGTCTTTTCGATGGACCACCGCAGGGGGACCATCATCGATCGGCTGAGCTTTCGATCGGTAGGGCCGACCAACGAGCGGTCGCGGGGTGGAACAATCGGGGCCATTCCAGGCCGTGAGAAATGCCTTCATCACGGGCGCTGAGCTTGTCGAAGCGGGGTGCAGCAGTCGGCGGTCTCAGGTTGGCGCCCCTCGACAGACTCAGGAACCGTTAGTCAGGGAGCGGCGGGCCCCGTCGACATGTCGATCGCGAGCGCATTCCGCCGCACATACTCCATCGCGCTCGCGATCGCGCCCTGGGCGACGATGTCGGCGCCGAGGGTCGAGGCGACGAGTTCCGGTGGGTCCGCGTTCATGTAGGTGGCGAGCGCCGCGGTCGTGAGGTCGAGGAGCGGCGGCATCGACGGGGCGAGGGCGCCGGCGAAGACGATGCGTTCCACGTCGAGCAGTCCCCCGAGTACGGCGCCGATGCGCGCGAGGCGGTCCGCCACCCGGTCGAGCATGTCGAGTGCCACCGGGTCGCCCGCGGCGGCGGCCTCGAAGACCGCGCGGGCCTCGATCTTGTCGACGGGGAGCTCCGCGAGCGGGCTGGTCTCCGGGATCGTCCCGACCGTGCGCTGCTCCCGCGCCCAGTCACGGAGCACCGCGCCGACGCCGAGCGTGGAACCGACACCCTCGACGAGGTCGAGCAGATGCAGCTCGCCCGCCTGGCCGCGACCGCGCACGAGGCGGCCGTCGATCACGTAACCGGCGCCGAAGCGCTCCCCGCTCACGATCGTGATGTACGACTCGAGGCCGACGCCCGCGCCGATCGCGCCTTCGGCGAGCGCGGCGAGGTTCGCGTCGTTGTCCACGATCACCGGGCAGCCGCGACCGGCGACCCGCTCGGCGATCCGAGGGTTCACGCGCTGCCAGAACGGGTCACGCTCCGGCGAGCGCCCCTGCGTGTCCACGGGCGCCGGAATACCGATCGCGAGGCACAGCACGGTCGCCGCACCCGCCGCCGCAAGCGCCTCATCGATCCCCGCATCGATCGCCGCGATCCGTTCGTCGCCGTCCGCCATCGGGTTCACCACGCGCTGGGACCGCGCCACCTCACGCCCCCGCAGGTCGGTGACGACCGCGGTGATGGAGTGCGCGCCCGCGTCGACGCCCACGAGCAGGCCGGCGTCCTCGCGGAGCGCGTACCGCCGCGCGGGCCGGCCTTTGCGGTACTCGGCGCCGGACTGCCGTGAGTCGTCGAGCTCCGCGAGCCACCCGAGCTCGATGAGTTCGTCGCACAACGCGATCGCCGTGGACCGGGCGAGGCCCGTGGCCTCGATCACGTCCGTGGCGGTGAAGGCGGCGACGGACCACGCGGTGTCGAGCACGGCGGCGACGTTCACGGAGCGCGGCCCAGCGCCCACCGCTCTGCCCGTCGTCATCGTCGTCGTCGCACTCATGATCGCCAAGAGTATCCCCGCGCCGCACCCGCCGTGTCCACCCTGCGAACTCCGCTACCCACCCCGCGCACACCCTGCATCCACCGAGCGCCCACCCTCACGCCCCACGGTGACGAACCCTCCGCGTAACCGATCCATCACGACCGGCACACAAGGCTCTTGACCCGGACGTCGTCCGATATAGAGTGGAGACCGAGAGTTGATTCACTCACACTATTTATTGGTGGCCCAATGGAGGACCACCGACGGAAGGACGACGATGTCTAGACGAAAGACGGGGGCTCTGCGCGCCGCCGCCGGAGCGATAGGACTGGCCCTCGTGGGCGCGGTCCTCACCGGATGCTCGAGCGGAGGTGCGGAGACCGTGCACTTCACGTTCAACAAGCGTGAAGCGATCAGCTTCATGGAGCAGACGGTCGCCGACTACAACGCCTCCCAGAGCGACTACCGCGTGGTCATGGACACGTCGGGCGTCGACCCGATCTCGGCGAGCTTCGTCCGCGGCAATCCGCCGGACATCATGCTCGCCAACTACAACCACGAGGTCTCCCGCTTCGTCCAGCGCTGCGTGCTCGAAGACCTCTCCGAGACGGAACCCGCGTCACGCATCCGCGACGACTTCCAGCCGCTGCTCGATCAGTTCGGCACGTGCCCCGGTCGAACGACGGCTCTCCCCTACTCCGTCATGGCCGCCTCGGTCATCTACAACAAGACGATCTTCGAGGAGAACGACCTCGAAGTCCCCAAGACGTGGAGCGAGCTCATCGAGGTCGCTGACACGCTCAAGGCCAACGACATCAACCCGTTCTACGGGACGTTCGCCGACGCGTGGACCGTCAACCAAGGCTGGTTCGACTACTCCGTCGGCGGCGCGATCGACGTCCAGGCCTTCTACGACCAGATGGCGGAGCAGGGCACCGAGGTCGGACCGAACTCCGAGGTGTCCTTCCAGAAGGACTTCCTCGAGCCGATCGAGAAGATGCAGCTGCTCGCGAGCGAGTACACGCAGCCCAACGCGGGAAGCCGCGCCTACGACGTCGGCAACGTCGCCTTCGCCAACGGCGAGGCCACGATGTACATGCAGGGCCCGTGGGCGCTCAGCCAGATCGAGCTGACGAACCCCGACCTCGAGATCGGCACCTTCCCCCTGCCGATGACCGAGGACCCCGCCGACCTCAAGGTCCGCGTCAACATGGACCTCGTCACGATGATCCCCGAGGAGGCGTCGAACAAGGAAGGCGCCTTCGACTTCCTCGACTACCTGTTCACGCCGGAGATCATCCAGGAGTACAACAACTCGCAACTCGGCTTCGTACCGACGGACGACGGCTCGGCCCCGGACGACCCCCGCGTCGAAGGGATGATCCCCTACTACGACGCCGGCGCGGTCTATCAGGGCCCCGGCATCCTCAACCCCCGAGCCATCCCCACCGAGAACTACGCGCAGGCACTCGCTCTCGGCACCGACGCCGAGTCGATGCTGCGCACTATGGACGCCGACTGGGCGCGGATCGCGTTCCGCCAACCGGCCGTCTCGAGCGAGGAAGGCAACTGATGACCGCCACACGGAGCATCGTCACCGGAGGTAGCGCCCAGAAGTCGCGCAGCAACAAGCGCGTCGAACCCATCTACTACCTCTTCCTCTTCCCCGCCGTGGTGCTGTTCACGCTGGCGATCACGGTCCCCGGCATCATCGGCATCTTCTTCAGCTTCACCGACTCCATCGGTATCGGGCAGTGGGAGTTCACCGGGTTCACGAACTACATCGCCGCATTCAGCGACCCGGCGATCCTCACGAGCTTCCTCTTCACGTTCGGCTTCGCGCTCGTGACGGTGATCCTCGTGAACGTGATCGCGTTCCTCCTCGCGGTGGGCCTGACGGCGAAGATCCGCTTCAAGATGGGCCTCCGGGCGATCTTCGTCATCCCCATGGTCGTCTCGGGCATCATCATCGCCTACGTCTTCGCGTTCCTCTTCCAGAACTCGTTGCCGGCCGCCGGTTCGGCGCTCGGCATCCCGTTCCTCGAGACGAGCATCCTCGCGAACCCGGACCTCGCGTGGGTCGGCATCGTGATCGTGACGGCCTGGCAGTCGATCCCCGGAACGCTCCTCATCTACATCGCGGGAATCCTGTCCATTCCCGGCGACGTCTACGAGGCGGCCTCCATCGACGGCGCGAACAAGCGCCAACAGCTCGTGCGGATCACGCTCCCGCTCGTCGCGGGCTACGTCGTCATCAACGTGATCCTGGGCTTCAAGAACTACCTGAACGCCTACGACATCATCATCGGCCTCACGAACGGCGGTCCCGGCACCTCCACACGGAGCATCGCGATGACGATCATCCGGGGCTTCCAGACGGGCGACTACGCCTACCAGATGGCGACGGCGACGCTGTTCTTCATCATCACGATCATCATCGCCGTCCTGCAGCTCTCGGTGACGCGCGGAAGGAGCAACATCTGATGTCCACGATCCCCCTCCCCACAAAGAAGACCCCCTCCGCACCGTCCGCCGCCGGAGACCCCACCTCGACCCGCTCCATCACCACCGGTGGAACGATGCCGACGGCGAAGGGCAGGAAGAGCGGCAGCTGGTCGACGACGATCATCCTGTTCCTCTGCGCCGTGACCGTGCTCCTTCCGCTCTACGTGACCATCTCGATGGCGTTCAAGACCGGCCCGCAGTCGGTCGACGGCAACGCCTTCTCGCTCCCCGCCCCGTTCAGCATCGACGGTTTCGTCGAGGCGTGGCAGCTCACCCGGTTCCCCGTGGGCTTCGCGATGTCGTTCATCGTCACGGCGGGAACGGTGGTCGCGACGATCATCCTCGCGTCGTTCGCGTCCTACGCGATCATCCGCAACTGGGATCACCGGTTGTTCCGCTACTCCTTCTTCTACCTGCTCGGCGCGATGTTCATCCCGTTCCCCGTCGTCGCCCTGCCGCAGATCCAGCTCACCGGACGGTTCGGGCTCGACAACCCACTCGGCGTCATCATCCTCGCGACGATGTTCCAGTTGAGCTTCAGCGTGCTGCTGTTCACGGCGTTCCTCCGCTCCATCCCCATGGAACTCGAGGAGAGCGCACGGATCGACGGTGCGAGCACGTGGCAGACGTTCTGGCGGCTCATCTTCCCGCTGCTCGCCCCGATGAGCGCGACGGTCGGCATCTTCGCGTTCCTCTACGCATGGAACGACTTCATGATGCCGTCGCTCATCATCTCCGACGCGGACATGCAGACGCTGCCGGTGCGGCAGAACCTGTTCCAGTCGCAGTTCAGCAGCAACTACAACGTCGCGTTCGCCTCGTACCTGATGGCGATGGCGCCGGCGATCATCGCCTACCTGTTCGCGCAGCGCTGGGTGATGGAGGGCGTCACCCAGGGCGCGCTCAAGGGCTGATCGGCACCACGATTCGGCGGCCGTCGCGGTTTCCGCGGCGGCCGTCACCACGACCTCACCGAACCAGAGAAAGGGTTCCTCTCCATGACCGATGTGCTTCTCAGTGAGTCACGCCGCACCGACCCCGCCACGTGGTGGCGTCAGGCCGCGGTCTACCAGATCTACCCGCGGAGCTTCGCGGACGCGAACGGAGACGGCCTCGGCGACATCCCGGGCGTCGTCTCGCGCGCCGACTACCTCGCGGAACTCGGCATCGACGCGGTGTGGCTGAGCCCGTTCTACCCCTCCGCGCTGGCCGACGGCGGATACGACGTGGCGGACTACCGGAACGTCGACCCGCGGCTCGGAACGCTCGAGGACTTCGACCGGATGATCGCAGCCCTGCACGAGCGGGGCATCCGCGTGATCGTCGACATCGTCCCCAACCACAGCTCGAACCTGCACCCCTGGTTCCAGGAGGCCCTCGCCGCCGGCCGCGGCTCGGCGGAGCGCGAGCGGTACATCTTCCGCGAGGGCACGGGCGAGAACGGCGAGCAGCCACCCAGCGATTGGGGCGCGGCGTTCGGCGGCTCCGCGTGGGAACGCGTCGAGGACGGCCAGTGGTACCTCCACAGCTTCGCGACGGAACAGCCCGACTTCAACTGGGACCACCCCGACGTGCGCGCCGACTTCCTCAGGACCCTGCGGTTCTGGTCGGACCGGGGCGTCGACGGCTTCCGCATCGACGTCGCCCACATGCTCACGAAGGACCTCACGGAGCCGCTCCCGAGCCGCGCGGAGCTCGAGGGTCTGCCGCACGACGGCAACCACCCGCTGAGCGACCGCGACGACGTGCACGAGATCTACGCCGAGTGGCGTCGCGTCTTCAACGAGTACGACCCGCCCCGCACCGGGGTCGCCGAAGCGTGGGTGAGCACGCCCGAGCGGCGCGCCCGGTACGCCTCGGCCGAGGGCCTCGGGCAGGCGTTCAACTTCGACCTGCTCGTCGCCGATTTCGACGCCGCGCAGTTCCGCACGATCATCGCCGACAACCTCGCGCAGTCGGCGGCGTCGGGATCGTCGACCACGTGGGTGCTGTCGAACCACGACGTCACCCGCCATGCGACCCGCTACGGACTGCCGGCTCTCGAGGGGCGACCGGTCAAGCAGGGCGTCGAGTGGATCAAGGCGGGCGGACCGGAGGACTGGATCGACCGCGAGCAAGGCCTCCGCCGGGCCCGCGCGGCGACCCTGCTGCTCCTCGGCCTGCCCGGAAGCGCCTATCTCTATCAGGGCGAGGAGCTCGGGCTGCAGGAGGTCGCGGACATCCCCGCCGACCGCAGGCAGGACCCGGCGTTCTTCCGCGGCGGCGAATTCGACGGCTTCGGTCGCGACGGTTGCCGCGTGCCGCTGCCGTGGACGGCCGCGGGCCCGTCGTTCGGTTTCGGTGAAGCCGAGGCGCACTTGCCGCAGCCGGCGTCGTTCGCGAAGTACGCCGTCGACGTCGAGGCCGCCGATCCCGATTCGACGCTGTCGCTCTACCGCGAGGCGCTCCGGCTCCGCCGCGTGCTTCAGACGGACGAGCAGCTCGAGTGGACCGAGACGGGCCGCGCCGACGTCCTGAGCTTCGTCCGTCCGAACGGCTGGCGCGTCGTGACGAACTTCGGCACGGCCCCGTTTGACCTCGGCGCGGACGCCTCCCGCATCGTCCTCGGCCCGGTCGACGCGGGCTCTCTCCCCGCCGAGTCCACCGTCTGGATCGCCCCCGCCGGTCGCTGAACGAGTGGTTCGTCGTGGGCTTCTCGCCGCGCAAGACGGCCCTCACGATCTACGGATCCACGACGGCTACGGCCCCGAGAATCCGCTCCTCGCCGACCTCGGCCCGCACACCACGGGCGTCGGCTGCGTCTACGTCAAACGCCTCGCCGCGCTCGATCTCGCCGTTCTCGAAAGCCTCGTCCGCAACGCGTGGGCCTCCGCGCCGCCCGCCACCGATCCCCACCAGTTATAGCGTTTGCGCGGATATGAGGCGGTAGACCGCCGCGCATCGGCGCAAACGCACTACTTCACGGGGGTCCGGGGCCGGGCGGGCGGGCCGCGGGACGGCGGCCCGCTACGTGCGGGGGAGGATCGTCGCCGCGATCACGGCGTTCCCGATGATCGCCGCCATCGTGCGTGTCACCGCGTCGGCCGCCGCGGCCGCGACCCAGTCGCCGCGTTCAAGCGCCTTGCTGCGCATGTAGAGGTCGCCGCTCCACGGGATCGCAGCGAGCACCGCCTGCACCCCGCGTGGCTTCTCCGAGATGTAAACCCACGCCGGGCGAGGAGTTCATCCGCGACGGCCTCGTCGTCGAGGGCGTGGACGCGGCGCGAGAGCACACCGTCCTGCCGTACCTCCACGCGTTCCGCGAGCGCGAGATCGCCGAGCACCGCGCCGCCGAGCACGAAGAACAGGACGCTCTCGCCCGCGATGCTCCCCGAGTCCGGCTGGAAGAGCAGGAGCAGCACATCTTCGACGATCAGGCGCTCGCCGAGCGACGAGTCCGAATCGGTCGTGGAACGGGGGTGGGGGTGGGGCGTCATCTGCTCTCTCCCCCGTCAGAGTCGAGCCGATCGTCGGGGTCGATCAGATCGTCGGGGTCCGAGGCGGCCCTCGCCGTCTCGACCTGCTCACGTGCCAGGACACTCGCCCGGGCGATCACGTCGAGTTGAGCCTCGTTGTACAGCTCCCTGAAGGTCTCGACGAAGGTGTCGGACGTGACACGAGGCCCCTTCAAGAGGTGCGCATCCGGTTCGGTCAACCAAGGATGATCGATCACCTGCCGAGCGATTGCCGGAGCGAACATCGCGGCGATCCGCTGCCGGGTCTCATCGTCGGCATCCACGGTGAGCGCCTCGAACTCGGCACTGCCGTCATCGGAATCCGTCTCGACCATCGTCCGGAGATCCTTCATGGCCTCCCGGTCGTACAGTTGCTCGTAGACGAGCATGAGCGATCGTTCGGGCGTCGACAGCCGCTTGGCGACGTCTTCGAAGCCGGGTGGGAGATCGGTCGCCGTGGAGCCTTCGAGGATCGCTCGGATCTCCGCTCGCGCTCGCTGTAACCTCTCGATACTCGCCTCGAGATCCGAGTCGATCGCGAGCAGAGCACCCGCCGGCGAATCACCGCCGGAACCCACGCTCTCGATCTGAGACAGGGGGACGCCGAGGTCACGGAGCCGCCTGATCTGCAGCAGGCGCACAAGGTGCCGGGCACCGTACTGCTTGTAGCCGTTCGACATGCGGTCGGGTTCCTCGAGCAACCCCGATCGGTGATAATGACGCACCGTGTTCACGGTCGTCCCCGCGAGTTCGGCGAGCTCGCTCGTGCTCCAGGGCATCGGTCATCCTCTCCGTCTCACCACGTCCAGGTCTCGGCCGCTGTGCTCAAGCAATTCAAGACCGTATTCCCAGAACAGGGTCAAGGATGAGCCTGCAGCGGAAGGGATCTGCAGAGTTCATCCGAATCCTGACCACCATTCTCCCTACCGACGAGCCGGCATCCCACTCGTTTTCGGTGTGCGCTTGACCGCGTTCCGAGAACACGGCCTTGACTGTGTTCCGAGCACTCGCGCGGACACTACCGATCGGCCGTCCGTGCACCGACACCGGAGGAGCGACAATCGATGGACAACCCCCATGAGCGGCCGAGGGCCGTTATCGAGGAGCGCCGTCGGCGCTGGCCGACCGTCGTGGCCGGGATGATCGCGCTGGTGCTGCTGACGATCGCCGCTGGGACCGCGCTGTTCCAACTCGGGCTACCGAACACGAGCGGCGACGGCGACACCACCCACGTGTACCACGACGCGGACGGCGATTGGCTGCCGTACCAGGTCCATCTCCCTCCGCAGCACGACGACTCCACGGCGCTGCCGGTGATGCTGGCGCTGCACGGCTGCGGCATGACCGGTTTCGGCTGGAACTCGATGGAGCGCACGACGCAGTTCGACGCCCTCGCCGACCGCGAGGGCGTCATCGTCGTGTATCCGAGCCAACGCCCCTTCGCGAACCCCCTCAACTGCTGGAACTCGGCCGACCCTCGCCATCAGCAGCGCGGAAGCGGCGAACCGGCACTCCTCGCGGGAATCGCCCGTGAGGTCGTCGAGACGTATGGAGCCGACGCATCCCGCGTCCACGTCTCCGGGGCGTCGTCGGGTGCCGGCACCGCTGTCATCCTGGGCGTCACTTACCCGGACGTCTTCGCGACCGTGACGTCGGTCGCGGGTGGAGAGTACGGATTGAACCGTGTCGACCCAGACGATCCCGGCGCGACGCCAGCCGTCGAGACCGCGCGGCAGGCGTGGGCGCAGATGGCCGATCGACAGCGGACCGTTCCTCTTCTCGTGATTCAAGGAGGGAATGACGAGGTCGTACCCGAGATCGTCGGCGATCGTCTCGTCGAGCACTGGAGCGCCGTCTACGACCTCGTCGACGACGGGTCGCTCAACGACAGCTTCGCTCTCACGATCGAGACGTCGGCGACGCCGGCCCAGGACGGCCGCCGGGCGTTCGAGCTCACCCGCTTCACCACTGCCGACGACCGGACCCTCATCGAGTACTACGTCGTTCCGACGATGGATCATGCGTGGCCCGGCCCCACGGGCGAGGGCCAGTACACGGACCGTGCCGGACCGGACGCCTCAGCGCTCGCATGGCACCTCGCCGCGCAGCACTCACTGGCGGACTGAGCCGGGACCCCGCGGCTCGCGGCTCCCGCTCGACCCGGTTCCAGGGACACGGGAATCAATGTGCGGAGGAGTTCAACCACCGAGAGGAAGGCACGCGATGCGCAACGTGATCCGGGACCCGATGACGCACGACCACGAAGACGAACTCGTCCTCTTCCGCGTGGGTCTCAGCGCGGATGGCTGGACGCGCCCAGACCTCTGGCTCCCGCCTCACCGCGCCGAGAGCCTCTCCATTGCGACACCCGCGATGGGTCCGGCTCGTGCGACGGCGGTTGTCCAGGAGCCTCACGGCGGGGGCGGGGGTCGCGAGCGTATGGCCGCCGTCGAGACGAGCGCTCACACCTCGGCTCCGTCATCTCGGCGCAAAGCGGGTGAGGTCCTCTGATGCGTACCCTCCGCACCGTCGGTACAGTCCTCCTCGCGATCGGTTTCGCCCTGCTCGCCATGGCCATCCTCATCCGCGATCCCACGGCGCTCGACGCCAACATCGGCGCAGGCGCACTGTCCCTCGTCGGTATCCCGCTCGGTACGGCCGGCCTCGTCCTCGTCGTCGTGAGCGCCATCGTCCGCCGGTCACGCCGCTCGGACTGAGGACGGATCGGGGGCCGGCCATGTGTCCAGGCGGTCCTCGCCGTCGTCATCAGCCGACGGACGGCCGCTGCGTCTCCACCCGATTCTGTGTCGGGAGACGGCGATCTCGTGCAAAGCGTGCAGGGGTCAGGGAGATCACCCTCCCGGACGGCACCGGTCATCCCGGTTCCGGATGACCACACCGCTTTGCGTCGATGCGATGGGCTCATGACGCGGGTGAGCGACGACGCCTCACGCCGCCCCCGTCACCTGCAGGATGATGACAAGGATCGGCAGCGCCAGGTTGTTCACGGAGTGGACGAGGACCGCCGGCCAGATCGATCCGCTCCGACGCATCACCTCCGCGGCGATGAGGCCGACCACGAACGCGGCCGGCAGGGTCAGGTTGAAGCCGTGGACGAGGGCGAAGATGATCGAGCCACCCACGACGCCGACCCACGGTCCAAGCCGCAGGAGGGCGTTCGTGATGACCCCGCGGAAGAGGAACTCCTCCCCGATGGGTGTGAGGACGGCAAGGAAGAGGAACGTCAGGATGAGGGGCAAGAGCCCGCCACCCGCCGCGTCGTAGTAGGAGCCCTGCGGGTCCTCGAGGGGGCCCATCACGGCGAGGACGGCCGTGTTGACGAGACCCTTGAGAACGAAGGCGACCACTCCGAAAAGGAGTCCGAGGAGAATCCAGCGTCCCGACGCCTTCCGGATGGCGAACGCATGCAGGGGCAGACGTCGGACGAGGAAGGCGGCACCGAAACCAACGAGCCCGGCCACTCCCGACGTCGCCGCCAGGATGAGCCCCCACACGGTCGGATCGGTCGAAAGCGCGTCCTGAACCATGATCAGGAGGAGTGGGACGCTTGCGCCCACAACGACGCCCACCAGCAGTTCCGGCCATCCGGGTCGGACCGGCGAAGGGGCCGATCCGGGGGTTTCGAGCGAGTCGTGCATTCGGTCAGTCATGGGGTCCTCTCAGCGGTGGGTCGTTCGTGGCCGTCGGAAGGGGGGTGCTCGGCTCTCCTCGACGCAGTCGGGGTCACCTGGACAGCGCGGGACGGCCTATCGGGTACACGTTCACGCGTCGCGACGCTTCAGGAGCACGACCGCCGCGGCGAATAACACCACCACCCAGACGACGAGTCCGAGCGCCCCTTGCCACGGTTCGAGCACCAACAGCCCCTCCAGGCGTACCGGGGGTTCACCCGGCGCGGCGAAGTCGGGGTAACCCGGGTGAGCGGTGAGGGCGCGACCCAGATTGATCGGGAACAGCAGAGAGACGTTCCGCAGGACGAGCTGTGGCCCGACACCGGACACGAGGCCGAGGGCGATCGGCGCGACGAGTACGAGACCGAGTGCCAATGCGATGCCACCGGCGATGTTGCGGAGAATGGCGCCGATACCGAATGCGATGAGACCGACCAGCACGACGTAGACGAGGCTGCCGATCACGGCGCGCCAGTAGTGCGGGTCGTCGAGGCGGACGTCGATCCCGTTGCCGGCGAGTATGCCGATCGACATCGGGACGGTGATCGCGAGCGACAGGATGCCGACCAGGAATGTGACGACGGCGAACACCATGGCCTTGGCAAGGAGAACCGGCACGCGCCGAGGCACGGCTGTGAAGGTGGAGCGGATCATCCCGGTGTTGTATTCGCCGGCGATCACGAGCACACCCAGCACGCCCACGACGAGCACGTTGATGTCAGCGCCGAGGATCATGGCGTTCACGGCGGCGGCCTGCATCCCCATCTGCGTGGGCTGCTCATCCCCGAGCCACGCGAAGCTCGTCGAGGACGACATCTGAGTCCCGATGCCGACGGTCATCACGAGCAGGGCAGCGTACATCCACCAGGTCGACCCGATGCTTCGGAGTTTGATCCATTCGGAGCGGATCATCCCCCGCAGGCTGAGGCCGTGACGGATCGCAGCGTCCCCTGCCGGGACCACGGTGGACGGTGTCGGCGTCCCGGCGATCATCGAGTCGCCTCCCGTGGTGTTCCGGCCGAGTGGTATTCGACGTCGTCGCGGGTCAGAGCCATGTACGCCTCCTCGAGGGACGCGGCGTACGGTGTCAGTTCATAGATCACGGCACCGTTCTGCGCGGCGATCTCCGCGATCCGCCGTGAGTCGAGGCCGTTGACGGAGAGAAGGTCGGGCTCGGGGAAGGAGATTCCAGCGCCGTGAGCCTCGAGAGCGGTGGCGAGGAGACCGCCGTCGGGTGTGCGCACCGCGACGGTGGTGCCGCCCGCGTCGGCGAGGATATCGGTGACGGCAGCGTCGGCGATGATGCGGCCGCGGCCGAGTATGACGAGATGATCCGCCGTCTGGGCCATCTCGCTCATGAGGTGCGAGGACAGGAGGACGGTCCGCCCCTCCGCCGCGAGACCGCGAACGAACTGACGCACCCACACGACGCCGTCGGGATCGAGACCGTTCACCGGCTCATCGAGGATGAGGGTCGCCGGGTCGCCGAGAAGTGCCGTCGCGAGACCGAGTCGCTGGCCCATGCCGAGCGAGAACCCTCGAACACGTTTGCGCGCGACGGACTCGAGCCCCGTGAGCCGGATGACCTCGTCGACACGGCGAGCGCCGATGCGGTGAGTCGCGGCCACAGCGAGGAGATGGTTCCGAGCACTGCGACCACCGCTCACGGCGGTGGCGTCGAGGAGCGCACCGACCTCGTGGATCGGCGCCGTGTGCTCCGCGTACGGGCGTCCGTTCACGGTGATGGACCCGGAGGACGGCCGATCGAGACCCACGATCATGCGCATCGTCGTCGACTTGCCGGCGCCGTTCGGACCGAGAAAACCGGTCACCCTGCCGGGCCGTGCCGAGAAAGTGATGCCATCGACGGCGGTTGTGGTGCTGAAGCGTTTGGTGAGTGACTGGGCTTCGATCATCGAAGAGGACTCCATCTCGTCGGCGGTGGCCGCGCCGAGTGAGGACGTTCACCGGCCGCGATCATTCAGTGTTCGTACGAGCAGTCCACACGGTGTTCCCGCAACAGGGTCAAGTCGGGCCGGTCGGATCCTCGTTCTGGCCCTACTCGCCGTCCCCCGTCGCATCCTCAGCCCCGCGCGGCCGGGACGATCCCGTCGCCACGCGGACAGGGATCCGCCCCGCTCCAGGGATGAACCGCGGATGCCCGCCGGCTCGGTCGATCGGCGACCCGTGGAGGGGGTGCGCCGCCTGTACCGTGCCGAGCGCCGACATCACCTCGTCCGGCGTCGGCCGCCCGCCGAGTTCCACCGTCAGCGAGAAGTGCACCGGATTGCGTTCGATGTGGAGATCGCTGATCCTCTCGAAGGTTCCGAGGGGTCGGCCGATACCGCGTACGTGGGCGTCGTGAAGGCGGGGAGTGTCGTGAGGCCGGGTGTCTGTCATCGGGGTCTCGCGTGTTCGCGGGCGGGAGCGTGCGCCTCCGTCGAGGCGACGTGCGCCAGTCGATGCAAGACCATGCCGTCACGTCACGCTCAAGCCCCACCCTTGACCCTGTCGCGAGAACACGGTCTGTACTTCTTCTCAGACGCTCGCGCGGACCCTTGACGGGTCCTGCCGCACGTCGAGGATGGGCGTCGGATCCGAAGGAGAGACAGACCGTGGACAACCCGTACCAATTGCTGCAGAGCACGATCCACCAGGTGCCCGAGCTCCTGCAGCCGGCCATCGTCGCCCTCGCCGGAATGGTGCCCTACATCGAGGGCGAGGGCGCGGCAGCCTTCGGTATCCTCGTGGGCATCCACCCGGTCGTCGCCGCGATGGCGGGGGCCACCGGCAACATCCTCTGCGTCGTCGCCGTGGTCCTCCTCGGTTCGCGGATCCGAGGGGCGTTCGTCTCCCGTCGGGCCGCGCGGGCGGGAGCCACTGCGCCGCGACCGGCGAGCACGCACACTCCGCTGGTGGAAGATCGTCCCGTCGTCGCCGCACCGCTCGACGAGTCCGCGGCCGCCCCGACCTCGACCCTCACATCGACCACCGCGATGACGACCACCACCGACCCCAGGAGCCGTCTCGAGAAGACGGTCGGCCCCGGTCGGACCACCGATAAGCCCGCCGAGAAACAGCGCGAGAAGGCGAGCCGCGGGGCGAAGGGTCGCGCGAAGCTCCGCCGGTGGATGGTGAGGTTCGGCGTTCCGGGCGCCAGCCTCCTCGCGCCGCTCGCACTGCCGACCATGCTCACGGCCGCTTTCTTCGTGAGCTCCGGTGTGCGCAAGGGGTGGGTCATCCTCTGGCAGGTCGTCGCGATCGTCCTGTGGACAACTCTCATCGCCGTCGCCGCCACCGGCGCACTCGCCGCCCTCGGCTGGTGACGACCGCTCCCCTTTCACCCCCGTCAGGTAGAGCATTTGCGCCGTTTCAAGGCGTTAGATGTACTGACCCGGTGCGCAATCGTGTCTTCGGCTTCCTGTTCGGGTACGAAGGCACGTTCACATGCGAATTCCCGGCGGCCACGGACGCGCCCACGCGCCTCAAACCGCGCCGGCACGAGCGCCACACCTGACACGCGGCCGACCCCTGCGACTGGATGACGGCGTGGAGCTTCGACCGGTTGCGCATCTGGGCGGAGACGGGTGTGCAGCCGGAGCGCTGACCCGTGTCGTCGGTGCTCGCGTTCTGGCGACCCCGTCGTCCGCGAGCCGCGCGCTGCCGACGCATCCACCCTGCGCGAGCCGACGCCATGCGCGACAGTCCCGACTCCCTCACTCGCTTGGAGGCGCCATGACGACATCGATGTTCACCGAGGCGATGGGAGCCGACTTCGAGCGGCTCCATCCGATGCTGCAGAAGCGCTTCGGCGTCGGGCTCGAGTCGGGGTACGCATGCGTCGGCCGCGGCACGATGACCCGAATCCGGCGCGGCCCGTGGTGGACGGTACCGTTCCTCCAGATCGGCCGGCTGCGGAACATCCTCGTCGCCGACACCGGGACGGATGTCCCGTTCACGGTCGAGAACTTCCCCTATCGCGACCCGTACGGCCGCGAGACGATCACGTTCGTCCGGGAGTACCGCGTCCGTCCGAGCCGGGCCGCTCGGTTCGACGCGACGATGGTGCTCGATGACGGGCACGTCGTCGACTACCTCGGGACGCACCAGCATCTCGTCGTCGACCTCGATCTCCGGGCCGGATCCGACGGATCGCTCCGCCTCACGTCGGGACCACAGCGCTTCTACGAGGGACCGGTCGGGTTCCGCTTCCCGATGTTCGCAAGCGGATACGCGACGCTCGTCGAATCGTACGACGATGAGGCCGAGTGCTTCCGTGTGCGCCTCGAGGTGCGGAATCGGGTGTTCGGTTTCCTCTTCGGGTACGAAGGCACCTTCACGTGCGAATTCCCGGAGGCGTCGGACGCTCCCGCGCGCCTCAAGCCGCGCCGCCACGAACTCCGCACCTGAGCGTTCGGTCGCTGATCCTGTCGAAGCGGGCCGAGCCTTCGAGCGCAACGCCCTTCGACGAGCTCAGGGGCGGGCTAGAGATCGACCTTCTCGTTGTCGGCGTCGAGCGACTCACCCGTCACCTTCGACTTCACGAAGCTCATGAGCGACGCGACCTTGCCACCGGGGCTGTCCCAGTACTCCGCACTGTCGGCGGAGAACTTGAGCAGCGTCACGTTCGGGTCGGAGGGCCCCTCGGGGAACCACGCCTCGATGGCGCCGTTCCATAGCTCCTCGAGCTTCGCGTGGTCGTCGACGAGCTCGGCGGTTCCGGACAGCGAGACCCATGAGTCGTTCGAGCTCAGCGAGACGCCGACGCTCGGATTGAGGGCGATATGCGTGACGGCCGACGCGTTGCGGCCGATGACGAACCACAGGTCGCCGTCGAACTCGCGCTCCTGAACGGTGAGCGGGTGGGCGACGAGCTTGCCCATCTCGTCGACCGTCGTGAGCATGGCGAACCGGAAGTCCTTCAGGAGTTCGGCGACCTTCGCGGTGCCGTCGGTGGTGTCGGTCACGGTGATCCTTTCGATGGTGATGCGCGGTGACGGCAGCCTAAGCGCGTCCCCTCCGCCCGGGCCCGGATCGCGGGGGGCATTGATTCCGCGGCCCGAGTCTGCTCTCGCACGACACAACCACGGCCGCCTCCGCGGGGTCGCCGAGGGTCAGCGTTGGAGCAGCTCACGCAGCGCTCGGACGACGACCTCCGGCGATTCCTCGGCCATGAAGTGGCCCGCGTCGAGGATGCGGTGGTCGAGGTCGGGGGCCCACGCTCCCCACAGGGCGGCGCCGTCGTATCCGAGCGCACTGCCCCAGTCCTGCTGGATCACGGTGACAGGCATCCCGAGGGTCCGTCCCGCAGCGCGGTCCTCGGAGTCGTGCCGCACGTCGGTGCCTGCTGAGGCCCGGTAGTCCGCGACGATCGACCACACCGCAGAGCGGGACGCCCGGAGGTACTCGGATCGGTACTCCGCGGGGATCGCGTCCGGGTTGGACACCCAGCCGTCTATGAAGGACGCGAAGAACGTGTCGGCCGTCGCTTCGATCATCGGCTCGGCTACGCCGACGGGCTGCGCCATGAGGTAGAGGTGCCACGCGACCTTCGCGTCCACGCCGTGCAGGATATTCCACATGTCGAGCGTCGGCAGCACGTCGAGCGACAGCAGATGGGTGACGACGCCCGGGTGATCGAGGCCGGCGCGGATCGCGACGAGGGCGCCGCGGTCGTGCCCGGCCAGGGCGAAGCGGTCGTGCCCGAGCACGTGCGCCACCGCGACGACGTCCGCTGCCATCGTGCGCTTCGAGTACGTGTTCTCGTCGGCCTCAGCGGGCTTGTCGCTCGCGCCGTAGCCGCGGAGGTCCGGCACGATCACGGTGTGGTCGGCGACGAGGTCGGCGGCGACCTGGCGCCACATGAGGTGGGTCTGCGGGAAGCCGTGCAGGAGGACGACGGCGGGGCCGGACCCGGCGACCGCGACGGCGAGTTCGACGCCGTCGTCGACCGTGATCCGGCGGGAGTCGAAACCGGGGAGGGAGAGGGTCATGGGGTTCCTTTCGCTGTGGACGGGACCAGCATCCACCGACCCGATCAGCGCTCGATCAGCGGGTCGGACGTCGCCGCTACGGTGAGGACATGAGCGACATCCGGATCCGAGTGCTCGGCCCCATCACGGCTGAGCGGAACGGTCGCGAGCTGCCGCTGACGAAGCCGCGCACGCGTGAGGTGCTCGGAATCCTCGTCGCCGCGCGCGGATATGTAGTGCCGACGTCGACTCTCATCGGCGACCTCTGGGAGGACGATCCGCCCCACGGAGCCGCGGGTGCCGTGCAGACCTTCATCGGCGAGCTCCGTCGCGCCCTCGACCCCGATCGGCCCCGAAACGCGCCATCCGCGGGGGTCGTAACCCTCGGCGGCGGTTACCGATTGCGCGTCTCGGAGCCGTTCGTCGACGCGTGGAGCGTGCGCCGGGCCGAGCGCGCAGCCGCTGCGCAGCCGCCCGAACGTGCGGACGTCATCCTCACCGAGGCGCTCGCGGAGTGGCGGGGCACCGCGTTCGACGAGTTCGCGGAGCGACCGTGGGCGGCAGCCGAACGGACTCAGCTCGCGACACTCCGATCCCGGCTCGTCCTCCGGCTCGGCGAGGCGCACATCGCCGCCGGGCGTCCGGGCGGCGCCGTCGAACTGCTCGATCCGTTCGTCGTCGAGCAGCCGTGGAACGAGGAGGCATGGCGGCTGCTCGCCCTCGCTCTGTATCGCGACGGTCGGCGGCACCACGCCGGTGCCGTTCTCGCGCAAGCCCAGCGGCGCCTGACCCTCGGTTTCGAGGGCGCGGCGAGCGCCGATACGGTGATCCTCGCGGAACGGATGCGCCTGGAGGATCCGGCCCTCGACGCCCCTCCGGGTCTTCGACTCACCGCCGAGGCCCTCGGTCGGGCGAACTCACGCGCGCAGCTCGAAGCCTCGGCCGCGATGCTCACGAGTCTCGCTCTGTCAGGTGACATCACGGTCGCGCGGGTGCAACGGCTGGCCGCGATCCGGGCGGCCGAGGAGTTCGGAGATGCGCAGCTCACCGCGCAGGTGATCGGAGGCTTCGAGGCACCGGGGATCTGGACGCGATCGGACGACGAGGAGCACGCTGCGGCGATCGTCGCCGCCGCGGCGCGGGCCCTCGCCCGCCTCCCCGCCGAGAGATCACACCGCTTGCGGGCGCGACTACTCGCGACGATCGCCATGGAATCGCGCGGAACGGCCGACCGCGTCGCGGAGGTACTGGAGGCGGAGGAACTCGTCGGGATCGGTGCCGACGACGAATTCCTCGACTGCCTCGTCGCGTGTTCCCGATTCATGCAGATGTTCGTGCGGACCGGCCTCGCCAAGGAGCGGGGGCGGATCGGCTCCAGGATCGAGGGGATCTCGGAGCGCACGGAGTGGTCGACGTTCGAGATCACGGGGCTCCTCATCCGGATGCAGGCGCTGTGCGCGCGTGACGACATCGACCGGGCCCGGCGTGACGCCGACCGCATCGACGACCTGGCGAGGTCACGGAGTCGAGCCCTCGCGACGGTCTTCACGCGGTGGTTCCGCTGGACGTTCCTCGGCGAGGGGACGCGACCGGAGGCCACGGGTCAGATGCCCGGCTTCGAGGAGGGGATCGCGGCCCTCGACGACGTGACGCGGGCCCTGCGCTTCGGCGAGCCGCTCCCCGAGGACGGAGACCTCGGCCCTCACGAGCCGTGGGTGCGCCCACTGCTCCTCGCTCGAGCCGACGCGCACGACGACGCACACGAGGCGCTGCGCACGGCGCCCGACCCACCCAAGGGGCTGCTCCTCGAGGTCTACTGGTGCCTGCTCGCGGAGGCGGCGATCGAACTCGAGGACACCGCGGCGGTCGAGCGCTGCATCGACGCCCTCCGTCCCGCCCGCTTCGAGCGTGCCGCCGGCAGCGGCGTCATCGACCTCGGGCCCGTCTCGTCCTACCTCGCGCGGCTCCGCGCGGTTCTCCCACCCGACGCTGCCGTGGAAGAGGACGAACCGGAATGGCCCGATTCCGAGCCATGGTAGGGGTGATCGAGCCTGTCGACGCGCAGCCAGCCCCGGCACCACGACCCGTCAAGGATTTTCCGGACCGGGGATGGTCAGATCCAGTGGGCCGGGCGGTGCAGCATCGGCGGCAACCGGGTGAGGGCGTCGCCACGCGCCGACTCGAGTTGCGGCTGCGTCACGAAGAGGGCCGTCGACAGGTCGGCTCCTCTCAGATCGGTGTCGCGGAGGTCCGCACCGATGAGATCGGCGAACCCGAGATCGGCGCGCTGCAGATCGGCGGCGATGAGATAGCTGCCGCGCAAGTTGACGGCCCTCAGATCGGCGCCCGCGAGGCGAGCGCCCATGAGGTCGCTGCGCGGTCCGACCTTCTTGTGCCGTTTGCCGGCCGGCTTCGGCGCGGCGGCACGCAGGGCCTCGCTCACCCGTCCGAGCAGCTCGACGACGACATCGCGATGCGTGGCGACGTCCGTGCCGAGGACCTCGGCCGGAGCACCATCGGCGATCCGCTCGGTCGCCGCGAGAACGCGCAGCACCTCGTCGCCGAGGCCACCCTCGAGCCGCGGCGAGAGCGCGACGGCCTCATTCAGGTACCAGAGCAGCTCGTACACCTCGCGCATGATCGGGAAGACCGCGAACATCGACCGCCGGAGTCCGGCGTCACCGCGCCAACTCGCCCCACCGAACGTCGACTGTGCGACGTGCTGCCCCGCGCCGAAGCAGTCGAAGACCGTGCAGCCGCGGAACCCGCTCGGCCGCAAACGGTCGTGGATGCGGCACGCATCGTCGTCCGCGAGATTCACGCACGGGTCACCAGCGGGCTTGTCGATGGCGAAGTCGGCGGAACGCGCGAACGCGAGAGCGACGCAGCAGAGCCCGACGCATGAGGCGCAATCCGCCTTCAGCAGGTCACGCCGATCACCCCGGTGAGGGACCGGCGGCGCCACGTCGACCACGGGAGTGCTCCGTCGCGCGCGGTCAGCGCGCGGCGGCCTCCGCGGCGTAGACGCGCTCGAGCTCCTCCGAGCCGAGGGAAGCGCCCGTGCCGTCACACAGCGATCCGCCGACCATGTGGCGCGTCATCCGCCCGCCCGACTCGTTGATCTGGGCGTCGTGCGTCTCCCCGCAACCGGGGCACGTGGCCGCGACGGTCCGGCGACCCACCTGACGACCGCTCCCGATGCAGGGCATGGAGCGCACCGTGTGAGAGGCCAGCAGAGTGGCGCCCCCGACGGACGTCGTGCCGACGAGTTCCCGGCAGACCGGGCAACGCATGGTCGACGCATCCGCGAGGTTCAGGGGAGCGGCGACCGGCTTGCGAACGCGGGGAGCGGCGGGCTCGCGCGGGGTCGTCTGCGACGAAGAGGCACGCTTGCCGGGAGACCGCTTCGCCGCCGGCGCAACGCGCGGAGCGAGTCCCGACCCGCGGCACATCGTGCCCTGCCGACGGTGATCGACGACGCGGCCGTCGGCGACGTCGACCGTCTGACGACAGATGGGGCAGACGCCGGTGCTGGAACTGGGCATGATCATCCTTCGGCCGGAAGTGGAGGTGGGGGTCGCGCGGGCCGCATCGACGCGCTCCCGTGGGGCGTCGAGCGTGCTCGGGGCACGTCCCTCCAGGGTACGCGATCCACGGCGACCGCGGCCGCCGCCTTCGTCGCGGTCCGGGCTGCTCAGCGTCGCAGGGCGGCCTCGCGAGAATCGACGACGCTCGTCTCGTCGACACCGGTGCCCCGCGACTCCGCCGCCGCCTCGAGCACGCGGAACACGACGGACAACTGGTCGCGGCCCAGCTGACGGGCGATCTCGGGCACGGCGTGCCCGGCGTCCACCGCCGAGTGCAGGGTTCGCAGTTCTGCGTCCGTCCAGGACTGTCCGAAGCGGCGGGCGAGCGGGTCCGCGACCGGCTCCGTTGCGCCGAAGACACGGCGGGCGAGCTCTTCCACGATCGAGCAGGGACCGATGTCGAGTTCCTCGGCGAGTTCGTCGAGGAGGAATCCGACGCGGTACAGCTCGACCAGCCCGTCGCTCTCCGGCTCGATCCATTCGTGTGACACGGCGCGGCCCTGCGTCGCGAACGGACCCGGATCACGAGCGGGCGCGGGCCGCCAGGGCTGCACGGAACTCGTGACGAAAGCGCCGGCCATGATGAACAGCGGTCCGCACGGCCGCGAGGCCGTGTCCTCGTCCGTAATCGCCGCCTCCCCCTCGGAGAGGGTAGCGGGGGTGAATCCGCTCGCGACCGGGCCGACGGCGGGCTCCCCGTCGACGCCGCCGGCCACGGCATCCCCGTCCTGCCGACGTTCGAGGTGTTGTCCGACGAGGATCGCGGCCACGACCACGGCGGCGGCGCCCCCGAGGATCACGAGGGCGGTCAGGACGTCGAGGGTGTCGACGGTGAGAACCACGATCCTCACCGTCCGATCAGCGGGCGCGACGCATCGGCTCCGGGTACGACGGAGAGCGGAGCGGACGCGGGTGAGTCCATGGGTGTTACCTCTCTCGGGTGAAAGGATGACCCCTCCACGCTACGGCGACCACTCGATCTCCGCGCCTCCCCGTTCAGGTCAGCCCCGAACGGGGGACGTGACACCACGCCCGGCGCCGACAACGGCCCGCCGGAGGAGCCCCTGTTCGCCAGCCGCCGGGACGGCTTCGTGGACGGTCACGAATCGCGGATAAAGTGATGCTCGATGACCCCCCTCGTCTTGCGCTCCGTCCGCCTGCCCGGCGAATCGGATGCCGTCGACGTCCACGTGCGCGACGGCCGTGTCCACAGCATCCAGCCCGCCGGTTCGGTGCTCTCCCTCGACGTCGATGTCGAGGAGGTTGCCGCCCAAGGCCGCTACCTCATCCCTGGTCTCTGGGACGAGCACGTCCACGCCACGACCTGGGCGCTCGCGTCGAAAAGGGTCGACGTCTCCCGCGCCGGGTCGGCCCGCGAGGTGACGGAGATCGTACGAGGCTTCGTCACGGACACGGCCGGACCGGACGACACTCTCGTCGGTGTCGGCTTCCGTGACGCCGTCTGGGCGGACGAGCCCTCGCTCGAAGCCCTCGACTCCGCCGGCGGCGGACGCCCCGTCGTCCTCGTGAGCCATGATCTGCACTGCGTGTGGCTCAACTCCGCCGCCGCGTCCCACTTCGACGTGGCGGTGGGTGCCGACGGTCTGCTGCGCGAGGAGCAGGCGTTCGACCTCACCCAGGCCCTCGCGGCCCTCCCGGACACGCTCGTCTCCGCCTGGATGCTCGACGCAGCGGACCTCGCGGCCGCGCGCGGCGTCGTCGGGATCGTCGACTTCGAGATGAGGTGGAACCGGGAGGACTGGCTCCGTCGGTTCTCCACCGGGTTCCGATCGCTCCGCGTCGAGGTGGGCGTGTACGGCGAGGACCTCGATGCCGCGATCACGGAGCACATGTATACGGGAGCGCCGCTCTCCGAGGCGTCCGCCGACCTGCTCAGCGTCGGGCCGCTCAAAGTCATCATCGACGGGTCGCTCAACACTCGGACCGCCTACTGCGTCGACCCCTACCCCCACGGGGGCCGCGGGGTTCTCACCGTTCCCGAATCGGAACTCGTCGAGCTGCTGACGCGTGCGAAGGCTGCGGGATTCACGCCGGCCGTGCACGCGATCGGTGATGCGGCGAACCGGGTCGCACTCGACGCCTTCGAACAGGTGGGCATCACCGGCCGGATCGAACACGCTCAATTCCTCCGACCCGAGGAACTGGCTCGCTTCGCCGCCCTCGGGGTCACGGCGAGCGTGCAACCCGAACACGCCCTCGACGACCGGGACACTGCTGAAGCCAACTGGCCCGGCTCGACCGATCGGGCCTTCCCGCTCCGCTCCTTGCTCGACGCGGGTGCCCGTCTCGCGTTCGGCTCCGATGCCCCGGTCGCGCCCCTCGACCCATGGGTCACGATGTCTGCGGCGACCTCTCGTGCGCGAGACGACGGGCGCGAGCCGTGGCACCCG
The DNA here is from genome assembly GCF_004078655.1 of Labedella populi. Classification (GTDB taxonomy): domain Bacteria; phylum Actinomycetota; class Actinomycetes; order Actinomycetales; family Microbacteriaceae; genus Labedella; species Labedella populi. Next base: position 145,098 of record NZ_RZNC01000001.1, read on the forward strand.
GAACAAGCGATCTCACGACTCGAAGCCCTCACCGCGTCCACGCGCGGACGGAGCCGCGTCGAGGTCGGAGACGTCGCGGACCTCGTGCTCGTCGACGCCGATCCCCTGACCGCACCGGACAACGTATTCCGTCGCATGCCTGTCGCAGCCACGCTGCTCGGCGGCGGGTTCACTTTCCGTTCCGCGGCGCTTTCGTGAATCGATCGGCGGACAGTCTTGCCGCCGACCGCCGGATCTCTCGACCGGCCTCAGCGGTAGTGCAGTTCTCCTCGAGCGGCCTTCTCGACGACATCGGCGATACGCGCCGCTCGGACGGCAGGCGTCTTGATGGACGCGAGACGGAAGTAGATGCGGAACCGCTCGACAGCGGTCAGCCCGGCGATGAACGCCGCCGCCTCGGGGTTCGCGTCGAGTGCCGCCTGCAGCTCCGGTGACGCGACGGCGTCCTTCTGCCGGTAGGCAGCGTCCCAGCGTCCATCGGCCTTCGCCCGCTCGACCTCGGCGAGGCCCGCGTCGCGCATCCGCCCCTCCGCGATGAGGCGAGCGACGTGTTCCCTGTTGATCTGCGACCAGGGACTGTTCCTCCGCCGGGGAGTGAACGCCTGGAGCGTGTAGTCGTCGTCGAGCCGTGCGGTCTGACCGTCGATCCAGCCGTAGCAGAGCGCCACGTCGAGGGCCTCGGACCAGGTGATCCCCGGCGCGCTCGAGCTCTTCTTGCGAAGTTTGAGCCGAACGCCGCCGTCGGCCGGCGAGCCTCCCAGATACTGCTCCCACTCCTCGATCGTGAGGTCGAGGATCGGCTTGTCCGCGAAACTCACCATGGCGACCAGTGTAGGAGCGACCTCGGACACCGCCCCGAGACGGGCGGCCTCAGTCGTCGAATCGCACCGCGCTCGGGCCCCCGTCGGCCTCCCGAGGGGTGAGCGTCTCACCGGTCTCGCGCTCGATCGCCACGCCGGGCAGGGGGGCGGCGGAGTCGACGGAGACATCGGCGGTGGCGGACTCCGACTCCGCGATCTCGTCGTGCGGGAGAGCCGCGGCGGGGACATCCTCGGGGACATAGACGCCGATGGGGTCCACTCGCGCCGACGCCGAACCGTCGGTGGGCGCCGTGACACCATCCGGAACGATCGCCTCGGCGGCCACCGGCGTCACGGCCGGCGTGTAGGCGCCTTCCGGTTCATAGGCCCCGATGGCGTCGACGCCGGTCGGTCCCTCGTACGCGTCGGCGACGCCGAGCGCGGGGGCCGCCTCGTAGGTGCTCGCGCCATCGTACGGATGCGGAGCCTCGAAGGCGTCGTCGCCCGAGTACACGTCGACGCCGTCGTAGGCGGGCGTTCCGATATCGGCGATGGGACGACGAGGACTCTCCGCCCCCACTGACGTCTCCACTGACGTCTCCACGCCGTCCGGTTCCGCTGGGGAGGACGCGTCCGTCGGTTCACCGTGCATGTTCTCGTTCGACGCCGCCATGCAGCCAGCGTGTCACACGACGCTGCGACCATCAAAGGGTCGCCGCGGGACGAACGGGATGACCGCCACGCGGCGCCGGGAATGCGACGCGTGGCGGTCATCGGCCGCGAGCGTGGACTGCACGGTCGGACGCTCGTCGGCGACGTCTCCAGCGGACGCACCCGCTGGAGAGTCGAGCGCCGGCCGACCCCCCAGCGGGCCGGCGCTCAGGAAGGGTCACGCGCCGCGCGCGATCTCCTCCCGGGCTGTGAGCTGGGCGATCTCGAAGCCGAGCATGATGGCTCCTGCACGCGCACCCTTGAGGCTGCGGCGGGCGATGGCCACGTCGTCTTCGGTGACGGCCCAGGGGAAGCCGTCGCCCAAGTGGGCGATCTGCTCCGCAGGAAGTCGGTTGAGCAAGCGGTCTGCCTTCTGGATCGTTTCCCAGATGGTGTCTTCGTCGAATCGGGTGATCATGAGCTAGGGCTTTCTTTCGGGTTCACTACAGAAGAGCGCGCTCGACGCGGATCATGACGCGGGTACGCCAGAAAAATCGGAGCACGTTCGGGACGGCGGGGCTGGCGCCGTCGAACCCCTCAGTGATCGGGAAGATGACAGGCCGGGGGGCCTGACGGGGGGGTTCAGGAAGGGCAACTGCTAGCGGTGGGAACGAGTTTCGGGTTCGATCCTCCGCAGTGGATCTCGGACGGAGAGCACCCCGTGCAGCGGGCGCCATAGTGCGATGCCATTCGGGTAAAAGGCATGCCTCAACGCTCGTTCAGGAGCACTCCGACCAGGAGACGTCATCGATTCGGGTAATCAACTCCGTACTTTCTACTTCGGGTGAAACCCATCCAACGGTATAGAGAACACCGCGTGTACCCCCCGTTCGGGACAAGGCCCCTGATCGAGGGATGTGGTAATGGAAGTCCTCGGGGGAGTACCCGCGGAGCACGGATCGAGGCAATGCAGCACGCGGGCACCGCTCGTCTCAGAGTCGCCGCAGGCCAGCCCACAGAGTGTCGTCGTCGTCGAGGTCGGCAAGACGTCTGCCCAGTTCGATGGCGCGCAGTCGTGCTCCGATGAGGTGGGTGCGGGCGACGCCCACGTCGACGTCGGTCACGGCCCAGGGGAAGGTGTCGCCGAGGTGGGCGATCTGAGCCGTGGGAAGGAGCCCCAACAGGCGGTCAGCCTTCAGGGCGCAGAGCCATGTCGCCTCGTCGTCGATGAGCGCGATCATGCGTCCTCCTTCGTCCGTGCGCAAGAGCCGTCGATACGGACGACACGGCCCGCCGGACGCACGGGGAACGTCGAACCGTAGGGTTCTATCTGTACCTCATTCGGGGGGCATCCGTCTGCTCTGCGGCGAGGTCCTGTGAAGAGTTGACGGGGCCGTCGCGCCGACGACCGCTTCAGTCGGACTCGCGCGCGGCTTGCGCCGTGATCCGCCGTGCCATCCCGGAGAAGATCACGCCGTGGAACGGCAGGATCGCGATCCAGTAGAGACGACCTGCGAGCCCATGGGGGAAGAACACGGCGCGCTGTCGGTACCGGCTGCCCGTCTCGGTCTGGTCGACCGTCATCTCGAGCCACGCGAGACCCGGCACCTTCATCTCGGCGCGTAGCCGCAGGAAGCGACCGCGCTCGATCTTCTCGACGCGCCACCAGTCGAGGGCCTCACCGGTGTTGAGCCTGGTCGGATGCCTCCGGCCACGCCGGAGGCCGACACCGCCCACGATCTTGTCCATCCACCCGCGCGCCGACCACGCGAGCGGGAAGGAGTACCAGCCGTTCTCACCCCCGATGGACTCGACGACCGCCCACACCCGCTCCGGGGAGGCCGGCGTCTCGCGGGTGCGGTCGTCGGTGAAGACGGTGTGGCCCGCCCAGTCCGGGTCACTCGGGAGTGGATCGCTCGCGGCATCGGCGACGGACGCGTCCTGCCAGCTCGTCTCCACTTCGCCGTCCTTCATCTTCGCGAGCGCGAGGCGCACGGCCCTCCGATACCCCGCCAGGCCGCCGTCGGGTGCCGGGATGTACTCGTCGATGCCGTGCTCGCGGACGACGCAGTCGTACTGGAGCGACTCCACGAGCGGCATCGCCAGGCTGCGCGGTATGGGGGTCACGAGGTTGACCCAGTGGGACGCGAGCCGCGGCGTCAGAACGGGGAGTGGCGCGATGGGACGCTGGGGAAGCCCCGCCTCGACGGCGTACCCGTTCATCATCTGCCCGTACCGGAGGACGTCGGGCCCACCGATGTCGAAGGTCCGGTTCACCCCCGCGGGAAGCGCGGCGGCACCGATGAGGTAGTGGAGGACATCGCGAACGGCGATCGGTTGAATGACGTTGCGTACCCAGCGCGGTGCCGGCATGTACGGGAGCACCTCCGTGAGGTGTCGCACCATCTCGAAGGCAGCGGATCCGGAGCCGATGACGACGCCGGCCTGCAGCACCGCCGTCGGCACGCCGGAGGCCATCAGGACGTCGCCGACCTCGGCACGTGAGCGCAAGTGGCGGGACAGCTCCACACCCTCGGGATGCAGGCCGCCGAGGTACACGATGCGACCCACGCCGGCCCGTTTCGCCGCGATCGCCACATTCTCCGCGGAGGAGCGCTCGGAGTCCTCGAACGACGCGCCGTACGAGCTGGTCATGGAATGCACGAGGTAGTAGGCGACCTCGACGTCGGTGAACGCGGCATCGAGGGTGTCCGCGTCGAGGAGGTCGCCCTGGATGATCTCCACGGCTCCCGCCCACGGCACGTCGCGCAGGCGATCGGGGTTCCGCACCAGGACGCGCACGCGGTAACCGGCGTCGAGGAGGCGCGGCGCGAGCCGTCCGCCGATGTAGCCGGTCGCGCCGGTGACGAGAACGAGTCCGCGGGAGTCGGGGGATTCCATATCCCGAAGCTACGGCTCCGCCGTGCGTGCGCGCCCCGTTGCACGGTGCGACCGTGGGCGGTAGCCCGGTTCACCTCGCGCGACCGCCGGCGTCACGCACGAGATCCTCGACGCTCATGCCCAAGTGTTCGGCGACCAGGAGCAGTTCGGAGGTGTCGAACGGAACAACGCCGTTGACGCGGTCGTACGTGGCGGTTCGCCCGAGGCCGAGCACGCTCGCGAGGGTTCCCGCTCGAATCCGCCGACGTGCCAACTCGGCTCGAATCGTCGCTGCGACGGCTTCAGACCACGACTGCTCCAGATGCCCCATCCCCTCAGAGTACCCATATGGATACTCCCTGTGATGCGCACCGGGTCCGACCTGTGGATGCGCCTCGCGCACGGGTACTCTGGGGCGATGGGGAGAGCTGAGATCGGCGTTGCTGCGGCTTTCGCGTACCAGGTCGTGCGCGAACTCGACACGGTGCGCACCAAGCGCGGCATGACCCACGCCGCCCTGCTCGAGCACCTCAGCATCTCGCGCAACTACTACTACAAGCGACTGCGCGGCGAGCTCCCCCTCAACCTGAACGACGTCGCCGAAATCGCGACGGCCCTCGGTACAACGCCGTCCGCAGTGCTCACTCGAGCCGAGCGCGCGGTCAGGGCGGCCGGCCACGGCCTCTCGGATGTCAGGGGTGTGGACGACACTGATGCCGACGGCCTCCCACTCGCCGCTCTTGATCGTCCGGGATTCGAGTCGCAGCAGGAGACCGAGCAGCACGACTGAACCGGACGCGCGTCCGGGCGACCGGACGGGGGAGCAATGGGGGGACGAGGCGGCACGACAGCGGTGCGGCACGGTGGATGGAGGGCCGCGAGCGCCGCGGGGGCCCCGTCGATCCACGACCTCATCGCGGAACTCGGTGTCCGTGTCGAGTACAGCCTTGATCTGCCGCCGGGGCGACTCGGCGCCTACCTGGACGACGAGCGCCGCATCGTCATCCGCGCCGGATTGAGCGCCCCACTCGAGCGAGAGACTCTGCACCACGAATACATCCACGCCCGATACCGGGATCGCGCGTCGACTCCGGCGGCGGAACGCCGGGCGGAACGCGAGAGCGCCGTCATGCTCATCGACGAGGCATCCTACGCGGAGGCCGAACGATGCGGACTGTCGGCCCTCGACATCGCGCGCCATCTCGACGTGCCGCTCGCGGTCATCGAGGTTTACCAGCGCGAGATCCTCGCGGGCCGCATCGCCGACCCGCGTCTGCGAGCGCGCGGCGCGGCGTCATGAGGCGGGTCGCGTTCAGACCACGTGTCGAACGGCGCCCTGCAGACGGGTCCGCACATCGAAGAGCTCGTTACCCCCGATCGGGTCGACTCCCGACGGACCTGTCCGCAGCAGGTGGGGGAGGCGCGAACGGGTGACCACGAACGCCGCGGGCTTGCGCATCCGATCGAGCTCGGCCGCTCCGTCCTCGAACGCCTCATCGGGAACGACGACGACGACACCCGTCACCTTGACCCGTGCCGACCGCCCCAACTCGCGCGACGCGCGAACCAGCGAGCGCACCGGTTGTTCGACCGACGGTCCTCCCACGGGCACGACCTCCCCACGTGTGACGCGCACGGGTACCCCGAAGTCCTCCGAGCAGATGGCGTAGAGCCCGGTCGGTCCGAGGACGACGTGGTCGATCTTCCGCTCGCCGGGAACAGCCACGTCGTGCCACACCGTGAATGCCATCCCCAGAGCGGAGACCTGACGAGCCGTCGCCTCCTCGGCAAGGGCCTCGGCGAGCGCCCGGCGGATCTCTGCGGGAGCGCGACGGACGAGAGCCGGGTCGTACGGGTCCTCGGGTTCCGCCCCGCGGCCCGCCCACTCCCGGATCAGACGCAAGTAGGCCTCGCGCGCTGCGCCACCGGGATGCCCATAGGAGCGGGCGCGGGGGCGGGAGTTGTCGGCACGCGTCCGATGGCTCGGGGCGGACCACCCGGCACCCTCGGCCGTCGACTCGGTGTCGCTGCTCTCGCCTCGGTCGTAGGCCGCACGCGACGCCGCCTCACCCACTCGCTCCCACGCGCGCTGAACGGCCGTGAACTCGACGGCGTCGCCGCCCGTGTCGGGGTGTGTCTCGCGGAGTCGGCGGCGGTACGCCTTACGCAACTCGTGGGCCGTGGCCGACGGGCTCACCCCGAGTACCTCGTAGGGAGACGCGGAGGCCGGCGAATCGGTCATCCGCAGCATCCTCCTCACTCAGCGCACCCCGTGGCGCGGTCACCTACAGACGATAGTCGAGAGCGGCTGACAGCCGTCCGAGTCCCCGCACGGAACCTCAGCCGACGTGCAGAGCAAGCCAGGACGGCAGATGGGCGAACGCCACCCACACTCCGGCCGTGACCGCGCATGCGCCGACGACGCGCCACAGTGATCTGATCCGACGGGCGGCCGCGATCTCGCGCTCCAGTCGCCGGAAGCGGGTCTCACTCGCCGCCGCGGACGTGCTGTCCGATGCGAGATCAACCCGGCTCGACTCCTCGAACGCCGCGGCGACCCGGGCACCCACGCGCTCCACCGTGTACGCATCGAGGACCACGGGCTGACTCTCGAGCCAGGACCGGACGACGGCCGCATCACGGACGTCGACGGCCCGCGCCCGCACCCCGACACGCACCGCTCGTGCCCCGGCGATCGCGAGGACCGGCCGCGCGGAGACGCTCGGGGGAAGCGTTCGTCCCGCGAGCTGCGCGGTCCGGCGGGCAGCGGCGATGGCCTCCCGGGCGAAAGGGGTCCGGAGTCCGCTCGTGAGGAGATAGTCGTCCGCCACGAAGACCCGCTCGCCGTCGACGTAACGCGTCGTGATCGCGAACAGACCGGCCGGGCCCACGACCACGTGATCGAGATCGCCGCTTGCTCCGGGAGCAGGCAACGAATGCAGCACGATCCAGGAGGGCGACAGCTTGTCCAGTTCGGCTCCGACGAGTCGCTCGCCACGGGCCGCGTCGAACGCCTCCCTCTCGCCGTCGCTCAGGGGGCCGGCGCCGAACACCCGCCGCAGGAGCGACGGACGCCTCTTGTCCCGCTCGAACCTCGATACGTGTTCGGTGCACATCTGCCCGGCACGTCGTCCTCCCACCCGGACGAGGGCGGCGAGATCGGCACGTCCCGTGGCCGAACCACCGACCACGGGGGTCGGCTCGCGGCGCGGCCGGGCGACCGGGCTGACCACCCGGGGCGCGACGCCGTGTCGCGCGAAGCTCGTCTCCGCCATGCGTCCTCCCGGATCCCCGCTGTGAAGCTCCCCCGAGCCTACGGACGGCCTTGGCAACCCGGCAGTCCCGGGCTGCCCCCAGTACGGGAGGATCACCGTCCCCCGTTCTGGTGATCACGCCCCGCGATCGGTTCCGCTCTTGACACAACATCACGGGCACGGGAGGTTGGGGTGGACCCGCCGCCGCATACCGACCGGGAGAACCGCCATGGCACCGAACATCTTCGTCAACATGGCCGTCGGTGACGTCGCGCGGTCCCGGTCGTTCTTCGAGGCCATCGGCTGGAGCGTCAACGAGCAGTTCACCGACGAGCAGTCCGTGTGTCTCGTGATCAGCGACACCGTCTACACGATGCTGCACTCGCGCGAGCGCTTCGGCGGCTATTCGGACAAGGTCCTCGCCGACGCGAGCACGACCATCGAGACCATCCTCGCCGTCACCGTGCCCTCACGCGAGGAGGTCGACAGGGTGACGGAGCGCGCGCTCGCGGCGGGTGGCTCGTCCGCCCGCCTCGCGGAGGACCACGGTTTCATGTACGCCCGGAGCTTCCACGACCTCGACGGGCACCTCTGGGAAGTGCTCTGGATGGCGCCCGAAACCGACTGACTACGTCGAAACCGCCTCTTGGGCGCATACTGACAATGGATGTCGTTCCACGTCCCCGCGGCGGCGCACTCGCCCGGGACGCCGGAGCCGTCGCACCGCTGCCGACCGGCCGGTGCCTCAGGGCGGAACGCGGCGTCCGGACACCAGCGCGAGACCCGACCGAAGGTACACATATGACGAGAGACACGACGGACGAGAACGGCACCACGGCGACGAGCTTCCATGCCAGCCAGGGCGACGACGCCCCGGGACTGCAGATCGCCGAGACCCCCGAACTCGTCCTCGTGTCCACGGGGAGTCGCCGACCGCGTTTCGAGCGCGACGGCATCGTGCGACGGAAGGGCGAGTACGCGCTCGTCGCGGGGCACCTCACGCCGCACGAGTCGATGGTCGAGGACCTCATCGCCGTGCGCGACGTCCTCGACCGTGCCGAGATCGACTTCCTCCTCGTCCGCGGCGACAACGACCGACCGGTCATCGCCGTCGACGTGAAGCGACGCAAGGCTCTCGAGCGCGCCCTCGCGGAGTCGTTCGCCGAGGAGCCCTTCTACTCCGCACCGTTCGTGCCGGCCGGCGACCCCGACGACGCGCTCGAGCCGGACGGCCGCCCGGTGCTCGTAGCCGACGGTTCCCTCGCGGGGTCCTCCCACGCGATCTTCCGCCTCTACCGGCCCCGCATCGAGCCGATCGGTCGCTTGCGCTACGGCCCGGAGACGGCCTTCCAGCTCGAGCTCTGGCGGTTCGGCGACGAGGTCATCACGGCGCCGACGGAAAACGCCCTCATGCGCCGCACCCTGCCGCGTGCGGAGGCCGTCGAGGAGGAGGTCGTCGTCTACGGGCGGTCGTGGCCGACTCTCGAGAGCATGTTCGCCGACCTCGCGAGTGACGTGACCTTCGACATCGACCTCGTCTTCTCCTGGGTCGACGGCTCGTCGATCGAGTTCCAGCGCCAGCGGGCGAAGCGCATGAAGAGCTACGTCGTCGGCGACGGCGACGACTCCGAGGCGCGCTTCCGCCAGATCGACGAACTCAAATACGCGCTCCGCAGCGTCTACATGTTCGCGCCCTGGATCCGGAACATCTACATCGCGACCGATTCCCCGAAGCCCGAGTGGCTCGACGAGCACCCGCGCGTCACGATCATGCCGAGTGAGGCCTTCTTCGAGGACGCCGACGCCCTGCCGACGCACAACTCGCACGCCGTCGAGAGCCAGCTCCACAAGATCCCGGGTCTCGCCGAGCACTTCCTCTACTCGAACGACGACATGTTCTTCGGTCGCCCCGTGCAGCCGAACCTGTTCTTCTCGCCCGGCGGGATCACGAAGTTCGTCGAGGCCAAGACCCGCATCGGACTCGGGGACTCGAATCCCGCGCGCAGCGGCTTCGAGAATGCGGCCCGCGTCAACCGCCGGCTGCTCCGCGAGCGGTTCGGCAAGGTGACGACGCGCCACCTCGAGCACTGCGCGGCACCGTTGCGCCGCAGCGTGATGCAGGAGCTGGAAGCGGAGTTCCCCGAGGACTTCCACCGCACCTCGCACAGCCAGTTCCGCTCGGCCACGGACATCTCGGTGACGAACTCGCTGTACCACTACTACGGTCTCCTGCGCGGGCACGCCGTCGTGCAGACGAACGCGAAGGTCCTCTACGTCGAGACGACGCTCAAGAGCGCACTCCGGCAGATGAAGAAGCTCCTGAAGCGCCGCAATCAGGACATGTTCTGCCTCAACGACGGCAGCAAGCCCGAGATCTCGGTCGAGAAGCGCACGAAGGCCGTCACCGAGTTCCTCGAGCGCTACTTCCCGGTCGTCGCGCCGTGGGAGAAAGAGTACGCGGCGACGCTCTCCGACTCCGCGTCGAGCTCCGCCTAGCCCGCGTTCAGGTAGCGAGGGGCGTCGTAGCGACGTCCCTCGGGCACGGGTGCCTGCAGCGTGAAGACGAGTAGCACGATCCACCCGAGGATCGGGATGAAGCCGAAGAGCCACCAGGCGCCGGTGCGGTTCGTGTCGTGCAGTCGGCGCCAGGTGACCGCGAGCGTCGGGATGAAGGTCGCGAGCGAGAAGAGCCCGATGATCGTCGACGGCAGGGCCGACGGCGGGTACTCCCAATCGCCCGTCGCGGCGCCGTAGGCGAGCCGCACGACCACGGGGAACGCCGTGGCGACGAGGTACCACCACCAGAATTCCGCCCGGCCGGCCCGGCCGGAGAACGTCGCGTACTTCCGGAAGATCCTGCCGATCGCAGGGAGGAACGGCGCCCGGTAGTAGGGCTGGTCGAGGGGTGGCGTGTAGGCGGTCACCCTTCGCATCGTACGGGGCACCGCCAAGCCGCCAACGCCCCCCCCGTTGTCACGAATCAGCGGTCCGACGGCTCGAACACCGACGATTCGTGACGACTCAGGGAGAAATGTCCTCCGTGTCCCGGTTCAGCCGACCGAGAGGGCGAGGCCGTCGAGGATGTCGTGCTCGCTTGTGACGACCGTCGAGATGCCACCGTCGAGCCGTGCACCCTCGGTCCGCACGCGTCGGAGCACCTCAGCCCAGACCATCGCGCCCGCCGGGATGACGTCGACGCGGCCCGGGTGGATGTACGCTCGCGACGCCCGCTCCTCGCGGGGCATGATCGAGAGCTCGTCGCACGCCGTGAGCACGGACTCGAGCGAGAGCTCGGCGCCGTCGATCGCCGCCGAGTCGTAGCGCTCGAGGCCGAGGGCGTGAGCGGTCACCGTCGTGATGGTGCCCGCGACCCCCACGACGGTCGCGGCCTGCGACACGTCGACGGTGCCGAGCGCCTCATCGAGGGCCGAACGGACGTCGGTCCGGACGGCCTCGATCTCGTCGAACGTCGGGGGATCCGTGCGGACATGCCGCTCCGTCATGCGGACGGACCCGATGTCCATCGAGAAGGCCGCGACCGGCTCGTCGGCTCCGAGGACGAGTTCCGTCGAACCTCCGCCGAGGTCGACGACGAGGGTGAGGCCGTCCCGCGTCGGAGCCGTGCTCACCGCGCCGCGGAAGGACAGCGCCGCCTCCTCGTCGCCCGAGATCACCTCGGGCGCGACTCCCACGATCTCGGTGATGCGGCTGATGAACTCCTCGCGGTTGGATGCGTCACGTGTGGCGGAGGTCGCGGCGAACCGCACGCGCTCGGCGCCGTGCTCGCAGGCCAGGGCGGCGAAGCGCTCCGCTGAGGCGAAGGTCCGCTCGAGCGCGTCGTCGGCGAACCGGCCCGTCTCGTCGACACCCTGCCCGAGCCGCACGACGTCGAGCTCGCGCACCACGTCGGTGAGCCGGCCGTCGGCGACGTCCGCGATGAGCAGTCGGAGGGAGTTGGTGCCGCAGTCGTAGGCGGCGACGCGGACGGGGGCGGCGGACGATGCGGTCATGCTCCGACGCTACCCACCGCGCCGCCCCGCCACCACTTCGTCCGGCTCACCCGGCGCCCGGATACCCCCCGCCCCGACTGACACTGCGTACGCAACGGACATCTGCGGGTGCGATTACACCAGCGGTTGTCCGCTGCGTACGCAATCGCGCGTCATCCGCGCGACCTCAACTCGCGGGGATCCCGAAGATCGCCCAGGACGCGGAGAGGGAGGCGCCCGGTTCGAGGACGTCGAGGTCGACGCCCGAGTTGAACGCATCCGGCGGGCACGTCATCGGCTCGACCGCGAGACCGATGCGGTGGACGGGGAGGCCGGGCTTGTCGGCGGTGTGCACTTGCACCCACGGGCATTCCTCGCCCCAGCTGATGCCGACGCCGGAGCCGTCCGCGACCGTGACCGTGACCGTGACCTCACCGTCGACGCGGGAGAGCCCCGTGAAAGCGTGGTCGATCTCCGTCTCCTCGATCGTGCGGCGCGACCGGAAGTCGAACGACTCCTCGGAGACGCCGACGACCGGCCCCGGAATCATCCGCTCACCGTGCACGGTGAGCACCCGATCGGCGGGCAGCTCGAGGTCCCACTCGTCCACGAGGCCGGGGCCCGCCACGAGGTAGGGGTGCGGGCCGACGCCGACGGGCGCGCGCCGCGGACCGACGTTGGTGGCGGTCACGTGCGTGCTGAGGCCCGTCTCGTCGACGGCGAAGGTCACGTCGACGCGGATCCGGAACGGATAACCGGACTGCGCCTCGATGGTCGCGGTGAGCGTGACGCTGGACACGTCCGAGGAGACGACGTCGAAGTCAAGCCAGCTCGCGAGGCCGTGCAACGCGTGTCCGCGCTCCGGTTCCGTCAGCGAGAGCACGAAGTCCTCGCCGTCGAACGAGTACTCGCCGTCGGTCACGCGGTTGGGCCACGGCGCGAGCGTCGCGCCGCGGTACGCCGGCCGAACCTCCTCGGCGTCGAACGGGACGACGAGGTCACGGCCGTGGAGGGTGAGGGAGCGCAGCGTCGCCCCGACGCTCGCGATCTCAGCGACGTAGCCCGCCGCCGAGATCGTGTACGGGGCACCGGACACCGGTCGCTTCGTCGTCAGGGTCTCACGGTCGCTCATCACGTCACCTTTGCTCGTGTGCGTCGGCTCCGAGTGAGCGCGACGGACTCGCATCGACGTTAGCGTGAGCGGGCGGTGCGGGATAGCGCTCGGATCGGCAGTCACGGGAACACGAACGGTCGACCCGCCGTTACCTCTGTCATGACCGTTCCCCTCTCGATCCTCGACCTCGCTCCCATCGCCCCCGGAGAGACGGTGAGCGACAGCTTCGCCGCTTCCGTCGCCCTGGCACAGCAGGCCGAGCGCAGCGGCTACCGCCGGGTCTGGTACGCGGAGCACCACAACATGCCGACGATCGCGTCGAGTGCGACGGCCGTGCTCATCGCCCACATCGCGAGCCAGACCTCCTCGATCCGGCTCGGAGCCGGCGGGGTCATGCTCCCCAACCACTCGCCGCTCGCGATCGCCGAGCAGTTCGGCACACTCGCGTCCCTCCACCCCGATCGCATCGACCTGGGACTCGGGCGCGCCCCGGGCGGTGATCGCACCACCTTCGCTGCGCTCCGCCGCGACCCCGCGGCCTCCGAGGACTTCCCGCAGGACGTCGTCGAGCTTCAGGGGTACCTCGCGGGCCAGTCCCGCGTCCCGGGCGTCAGCGCGACCCCCGGAGCCGGGTCGAACGTCCCCCTCTACATCCTCGGTTCCTCGCTCTTCGGCGCACGGCTCGCCGCGGCGCTCGGACTGCCGTACGCGTTCGCGTCGCACTTCGCCCCTGATGCGCTGCACGACGCGGTCGCCGTGTACCGGCGCGACTTCCAGCCGTCGGCGCAGCTCGAGCAGCCCTACGTCATCGCGGGTGTGAACGCCATCGCGGCCGACGATGCCGACGACGCGCAGCGGCAGTTCGCCGAGATGAAGCGCGCGCGTCTCCTCATGATGCTGCGTCAGAGCGGCCGGATCCCGATCGAGCGTGAGTTCAGCGACGAGGAGCTCGACTACCTGCTCACCGCTCCCGCGGGAACGCAGGTGGCGAGCATGGCGACGTACACCGGCGTCGGCACCGGCGAGGACGTCTCCCGCTACATCGACGACTTCGCTCGGACGGCCGACGCGGACGAGGTCATCGTCGCGCACGGGTCACTCCGCACCGATGGCCGCGTCCGCTCGGTCGAGCTCCTCGCCAACGCCCACGCCCGCGTCGCCGCCTGACCGGGCCGCGGGCCAGCAGGGGACGCGTCGGCGGTCGGGGTACGGACGAGCCTGATCAGGCGGCGCCGGCGGATGCCGCGACGGGCTCGGGGAGACGCAGCGGCTCCTCGGAGCGCGCCACGAGGCGACGCGCGGCCTCGCGGATCTCGATGTTCGACGCGGCGAGGCGGCGAGCGCTCTCCTCCGCCGAGACGTCGTCGAGGGCGACGAACGAGCCGAGCGGCACGACCGAGTGCAGCACCGTGTTCTCGTACACGTGCACGAGGTTGAAGGCGCGTGCGCCGTCCTGCGGACGCGTTCCGCCCACGGGCACGTTGAGATTCTGCGTGTAGCAGGTGGCCGACGCGACCGAGACGGGGATGCCCGCGAACGTCGCGGTCGACGAGTAGTGCAGGTGGCCGGCGATGATCGAGCGGACGTCTGACCCCTCGAGCACCTCGGCGAGCGCCGGCTGATCGCGCAGCTCGACGCTCACGGCCAGATCGAGCACGCTCGGAACGGGCGGGTGGTGCATCGCGAGGATCGTGCCGTGCGGTGCCTCCTCGGACAGCTCCTCGGCGAGCCAGTCGAGCTGCTCCGGCGAGACCTCGCCATGGTGGAAGCCGGGGACGCTCGAGTCGAGCGTGATGATTCGGAGGCCGTTGACGTCGTAGACGCGGTCGACGGGGCGCATCGTCGGGACTTCCCCGAAGAGGCGCGAGCGGAACGCCGCCCGGTCGTCGTGGTTGCCCATCACCCAGATGACCTCGCATCCGAGTCGCTCGGCGACCGGTTCCACGATCGCCCGTAGCGCCTCGTAGGCCTCGGGCTCACCCTTGTCGGCCAGGTCGCCCGTGAAGACGATCGCCTCGGGTCGTCCACCCGACGCCTCGAACTCCTCGAAGAGGGTCCGCAGGTGCTTCGCGCTGTCGACGGCGTCGTAGAGACCGCGCGACCCGGCGAGCAGGTGCGTATCGCTGATGTGAAGGATGAAGTGATCCGGCCGAGGGTATTCGGCCACGCGGGAATTCACGAGAAATCCGTTTCGTCGAGGGCTCCGTTGAGGAGTTACGTTACCCCTGCAACGTAAGCAGGCGGGGGAACTCCGCCTGAACATCTTGACAACTCGGAGGTTCGGACGGCAACAACAACATCACCAGCTACAGCTACGACGCCGACGGGAACCTCACCCTCGTCAACGCCCCCGCACCCCAAGGCGACACCTCCTACACGCACGACTCCCTCGGCCGCGTCCTCACCGTCACCGACGGCAACGGCGACACCACCACCTACGCGTACAACGTCCGCGACGACATCGTCCTCACCACCTTCGACAATGGCGTGACCCTCACCACCGAGTGGTTCGTGAACGGCCTCAAGTCGAAAGACACCGATAGCACGGGACCGGCGACGTTCTTCTACTGGAACGAGCTCGGCCAGCAGTACCGCCAGCAAAACGCCATGTACTCCGGCGGCGTGATCGTCAGCGGCTCCACCATCACGATCGACTTCACCTACGACGACGCCGGCAATATTCTCTCCTACCGGGACTCGAGCTACGGCACCGTCACCTACGTCTACGACGACGCCACCCAGCGCACCCAGATCATCGAACCCACCGGCACCGGCACCACCGGCACCGGCACCGGCACCGGCACCGGCACCGGCACCGGCACCGACGGATACTCCTACTCGCCCTATGGAGAAGCACGAGCGACCGGCTCTAACGCGGCCGTCAGCACCAACAACAATCTCCGCTACATCGCTGGCTACCTCGATTCAGCGAGCGGGCTCTACAAACTCGGATCCCGCTTCTACGACCCCAGCCTCGGGTGCTTCACACAGTTCGATCCGACGGGCCAAGAAAGTAACCCCTACACCTACGCAGGCTGTAATCCCATCAACGCAACGGACCCTCAGGTAATGCTGCCAGCGCCGGCTGCATCACGCTGGGTAGTATCGCCGCAGGGGCAGGCGCCGTGACAGCGTACTCAGGGGCTGTGACGGTCGGATTGCTGCCGACGATCGCCGGATGGGTCCCGTCGGCCGGACTGACGGCCGGAGCGGGGGTCCTTACCGCGGTCGCAACAATAGGTGCCCTCCTAACCTGCGACGTGTTCGGATAGAGAATAGGACCATGACACAGAGGACGTTGACGATTGGATTGCTCCTCGGGGTGGGAGGACTGCTACTGGCTGTCGGCGTCGTCCTTGGGGCCTCGGATGTGGGAGTTCTTGCGAATTTCATGCTGTTCGCGGGTGCTGCCTGTCTCATCGTCGGAATAGCTGCGGCGATTTGGGGAAGACGGAACAGCTAGCGCATCGGCTTCTGTAGGGAAGCAGGCAACCGCACCCAGCAGGTCCGTTCCGGATCCACCGGCACCACCCGCGGGCAATCGACTACGTCTACATCTCCGCCAACCGTCGGCGGCGGCCGTGCCCCTTGTTATGTCGGTCAGTCGTTATCCTGCCGGGTTGCGGGAGGCTCTAGGCGCCGCCCCTCGCGACGAAAAGCCCGGTAGACGACCCGCTCGAATGGTTGAGCTGCTGCGAAAAGGGCTCCGCTCCCGCTGGATGACGTGTCCATCAGTTCAATCACTCGCCGCCCGCCGGCGTTGCCACGCACTCGCTCCACGATCGTGCCGCCTTGCAGCACCTGATGTCTCCCGTCGGCGCCCACATCCCCCGGGTAGGAATACGACAACGTCGCGATGGTGCGCTCCTCGCCGGGCCGGCCTTGCTCTCTGGCTTCGGCGATCGCTATCCACTCTGAGAGTGGCTGAGTTCGATACGCCCATTCCACAGAGTGTTCTCCCGGCGCCAGAACTACCCTTCTCGAGCCGTCCTCCACGTTCAGGGTCATCGCAGCCCGTCGAGGGCCATCATTCGTGATAGTCAGCGCAAAACCGACTCGGAGAGGGACTGCGTCGTCCCGGGGCACCGTGAACTCCGACCCAACTGAGACCGTCTCTGCAATCTCACGATCCCTGGCCCTCGAAGGAGTCGTTCGGTCGGGTCTCCAGATGGTGTCGCTCTGCACCGTCACCTCGACGGTAATCCGCGGCATCTCAGCATCAATCGCCGCTCGGTGCGAATCGTGGCGAAGATGTTGTCCGTGCGTGAACTCGTCACGCGCGATCTTCAACGCCG
Source organism: Labedella populi (assembly GCF_004078655.1). Lineage (GTDB taxonomy): Bacteria > Actinomycetota > Actinomycetes > Actinomycetales > Microbacteriaceae > Labedella > Labedella populi. The sequence continues at coordinate 162,081 of NZ_RZNC01000001.1, forward strand.
TCGAAGTGCTCTCCACGCTCTTGCGCGTGTAGGCGATCTGCACGGCGATGAAGATGACGGAGATGGCTGTAGCGAGAGCCGCAGCGAGCGTGCTCCACGCCGTTAGTACTTCGACAAACGTCGGCCCGTCGGCGACGGCAGAAGCGATCAGCATGGGTACATCCTGGCAGCGCTTCACGGGCCTCGAGAGACCCCACGACAACCGACTTCAGATATGTGCAAGCGATCCCATGTGTCAGTATTCCTCCCCCGATGCGGCAACGACCAAACACTAGGGACCCATCAAGAGCGGCATCTTGGGGAGACGAGACGTCAGCAAGTTACATGACGGCCGTGCGCTCGCAGCATTGGGTCTAGTGGGAGCCGACATATGGAGCAGGCAGGGATCGAACGATCGACGGCGGGCAGGGGCACCTCCTCGCACGGCGGCGGAAGCACCGCGGACTTAGCTGGCCGAGGAAGCAGACTGAGCCTCGGCGGGTTCGGGTGACGACGGTAGAACACGACCCCCCTTCTGAACGTATTGGTCTCGGTCAGCACGCCTGCGACGGCGAGGCCACGACAGAATCTCAGCACGGCCCGGGCGCCCACCTTGTCCTCGAAGGCACCCGGGAAGTGCTCGAGGAGGCCGTCGCGGATGGTCGCCGGGAAGATGAAGACCCCGAACCGGGCGGGCCGCACGTAACGGGAGTAGATGAACCACTGCCAGACCGTCGCGGGAAGCGGCAGGTCGAGATCCACGTCTTTATCGAGCCACGGGGGGATCCCGTCGGGGAACTGCGCGATCGCCTCCTGCCCGTCGGCGGATCGAGCCCACACCGCGGCGACCGCCTCTCGTCGAGCACGGTTGATCACCGCGAGTTCCTCGCGCTGCCGGGCCTCTGCGGCTTCGCGTTCAAGCCTGGCCTTCTCAGCAGCGGCCGCCCGCACCGCCTCTCGTCGATGCCGATCGATGTCGGCTTCGACTCGTCGAGCATGAACCTTTTCCCAAATGGCTGTCTGGGAGTCGAGTTCCCGGGTGTGCCGGCTACGAAGACCACCGGCCTCGAGCCGGAATTTGCGGAGGCTCTCAACCTGGAGGTGCCCGTGGTCGCGGCGTGCGTGGACCGTCCAAGAGGTCGGAGGCGGGACTGTGGTCACCGGGTATCCGATCTCGCGGAGCGAGGGGTTGATCCAGTAAATCGCGGCGCCGGTGTCGGCGAGTGTCTCGTGAAGCGGCGAGAGGTGCACTCTCGGCTCGCCCCATTCTGTGGTCATGTGGATGCCGCTACTGATGAATATCCGCATGTCGTGAATGCTCTGCTTGGCGTAGGACTCTCTTCTCTCGAGGAGCTTGTCTGGGCTGAGAGACGAGTATTGGACTTCGATGGCGTACCGGGTGTCGTCAGGGAACGTCACCATGACGTCGGCGACTCGCTCTCGGGAGGCGTTCGAGGGCTTCTCAACGTCCACGACCGCATCAGGGTGCGCCCAACGAGCCCAGCGAGCCATCAGCGCTTTCGCTTCGACGTGGAACCACGTCTCCGGCGAGTGATCGACGGACGGATCGCTCCGGAGGTGCCGGAAATGATCTCGACGAGTGAGAGATCCGACGGTGGTGATGGACGGGTCGGGGCATTTCAGCACCGGGCACATCAGTTCGGTTCGGGTGGTCTGTCTCATGGCCGCGGCTTGGCCGTCAGCGAGCTCCACGAGATCTCCGGTACCGTCGCGGCGCGCGGCGTAAATGCGGCGTGTCTCACCACGCAGGAAGGGGTGATCGATTCCCCCGCCCCGGTCCACACCGGCAGACTACCCGGCGGGTTTCGGCGGCGTCGCCCCCGCTATCGGGGGTCGATCGGTGCAATGAGTGTGGGGTCGATCGGTGCGATGAGTCTGGGATCGCTGTAGTCGACCGATCTGGCGTTGTTGACCTTCCGGTCGACCTCGTAGGTCCGAACGGTCGACGCGATCGAGCTCGAGCTGCGTCGAGTGCGTCGAGCAGCTGCAGGGGTTCAGAGAGTGTGGCCGCGGGGATCAGTCGGCGTGCGAGCTCAGCGCGCACGGACCCGGCGATTTTCTTCTTCTCTGACACCCTGACCATGCACTCACCGTACGGCTGCAGCCGCACTCGCTCGAGGGCGTTTCCACAGGCTGCAGCGCGCTCAGAACGCCAGGTAAGCAGATCGGACACGCCGTGTCCCCTTTCAGGCGAGTTCGCGGTAAGTGAGACGAATCGGCCGCGGAATCACCCGGGAGGCGCCGCAGCGGCCTGCGGCGATCTGCTTCACGAACATGTCAGCAACGTCCGGTGCTTAGGCCGGCTCAGCTGAACGAAAATGTCCTGTAGCTGCTCCGGACGTTGAAGCGTCGTCCTTCCTTGCGTCGCTGCAGGAGGGCGGCGATCGTGTCGATGTCGTCAGGTCGCATATTCAACACGCGACACTTCACGCGCACCTGTTCGACCGTGATCTGCACCCAGCGCTCAGGCCGGTTCATCATGTCCGCCTTGAGCTTGTCCTCTTCGTTCCACTTGAGGCCGGTCGAGTATCCAGCCGCCATCCCCGCGACGTACTCGAGGATGCCGTCGACGCCATTCGGCAGCGTTTCGCACACGACCTCACCAGGACTCGCGGCCGGCTCCACGGTCCGATCGTCAAACAGCTGAATGGGATTCGCATCGTCGATCCACTCAGCCGCCTCGTCCTCGTTCCATTCGATCACCGCAAGAGCGTCGAGGTCCTGGTCCCAGAGCTTCTGGAAGTGCTCGCGATTCGGCCATGCGTGAAGGACGCGCCCCGACAGCATGCCGATCGAGAACCCCCGCCAGACCACATGCCGCACGTTCGAATGCGCGATCAGCTGTTTGACGATCGGACTGTCAACCTCGCGCCGGGGAGTCACTACTACCACCTGGCCGCCCGATTGCTTTTGGAGCCACCGGACTGCACGGGCGTTCTGGGGCTCACGAGATCGTTCACCGTCGGTGAGACGTGAGATCGCGACCGGGTAGTTGTACGACTCTGACGACATGGCATCTCCTTCGCTCGGGATCCTGAATGTGATGCCCGCCACGGACACTTCTCCTCCGCTTGGTGCGCTTGCTGCCAACCGCCCGCCCATCAGCGCACCCAGTTGAAAATCACCTTGAGCGCTCGCGCGAGCCACGGCTCTTGCGTGGCGTTCAGTTCCTGGGCTGCCGCATGGTCTCGCGCGTGGGCTCGCGCGTGCTGTGATTCGGTCATATCCGAAAGCCATCGGATTCGAGACTCGCGGATGATGTAATGCGAGCTGCAGGCCAGTGCCCCGTTGCCGATAGATGGCGAGAGGGTCACCTGGCCGTCGTAGTGGAGTGTCCACCCTGCCTTCCCGAGCGGGGTAACGATCTCCTCGTTACATCCGCAGCAGCAGAGGTGAGCAGCGATGTTGTGCGTCCCGCTGATGTACACCAATCCGGGCTTCAGTGCGGCCGGGAGCTCCTCCACGAACCGGTGGTCGACCTCGAGGCGGCGGCTCATGGGGAGAGTACGGTGATCATGTTGTCGCTGACGGGATACGCGAACACGGCCGCGTCAGAGGCCATATCGGCGTAAAACCCGAGGAGTCGCTTCCACTGGACAACTGCCAAGGCCGCGTTGAGCGCGTTGAGGTCGGAGATCTGAATGTTGCGCCGGTACTCATCTGGCGCCGTACCGCCGGAGGGAATCCGGACGCGCCGCTGGGCGGTGCTGACAGACACTCGTAGCAGTCCCGTCAGCCCGCTGCCGGTATCCGTGACCCCCATGCCCACGTCGATAAACGAGACCCCAGCCCCTTCCAGGGCGTCGACGATACCTTCCCTGTCGGAACCGTCGTCGAGGGCGAGGAACACGAAGTCGAAGTCCGCGACCTCGGCGACAGTGTCACGCTCGAAAAGCACAGGGTGCGGAAAGATGCCCTGCTTGAGCCGGGAGTATTGCGCGGACCAATACTCAGCCTTATTCGGCTGGCCCCGCAGATCAGAAACGTCCGCCGCGCCCGGTGCGCGGAAGGCGTTGTGATTGAGGAAGACGTCGCCGTCGTACAGGTGAATCTCTGCGACGGGCGTCTTCGCTACGAGGTCCAGAATGTGCGATCCCGTGCCACCGAGGCCGACGATCGCGATCTTCAACCCTGCGAAAACCGTGTTCAGACCGGTGATACCGGCCCTGCTCGAAGCAGAGTCGCGGTATACGAACGGGGAGGCATCGGCGTTGACTTCGCGGACGGGGTAGGTGCGCGCGGTGGAGCGCGGATCGATGATGAGCGCCCAGCGTGTGAGCAACTCGACGTAGGTAGTGACCTTGTCGTAGTAGTTCGCGTAGTTGCCGGCGGGTGGCTTCGCCGAGAAGTAGAAATCGGTGCTCCGTCCCGGCAGGAACTCGTTGTGCTGGGCGCTATTGATGACCTTGGAGAGCGGCCTCCCGTCGGCGTCGCAGGGTTCGGCTCCGCCGAAATGGGTTGTGTGGTCCGGCGGCGTGGTCAGCTCGTCGCCCGCGAGCGCGGCCGGCATGACGAGCCGGCCGCGCTGCACGATCTTTTGTGCGGTGACGTAAGGCACGTCGTCGATGACCAGGTACCCGTCGATTAGCTGCACGTCGTACCCCTCGTCGAGGAGGCGAGTGAAGTCGTCCATGTTTAGGACCGCGTAGTGATCTGGACGGCGAAGCTCGTGCCCTTCTTGACCCGAATTCGTCCGGTCGGCGTTAGCGAGCCCGACTCGTTGCCGTGCTGTGCGCGAGTGTAGGTCACGATGTACTCCGTGTCCGCCCCAGGAGCCTGGCCCGGGAAGGCGAACTCGACGACCTGCTCGTAGGAGACCTCCTTGTCGTCGACGAGGTGAGGGCGCGCGTTGACGAAGATCTGGATCACGTTGCCGTTCGGGCGCCCGCGATCAGTGGTCTGGAACTCGTCGTTAGTGGTGGTTTGCTGGTCAGCCATGAGGACTCCCGTCCGTTAGAGGGGCCGATTACCCCCGTCAGTTGTGAATGACGGGACAGCCCTTGAATCGTCCAACGTGTCTCAGGCGGCGCACTCCTTGCAGACGTCGGCGCCGATGTCGAACTGGGCGGGGTGCTTCACAAGCCAGCAGCCTTCACACGTCCGCGTCTTGGGTTCGGGGTGCTCCTCGACTTGCATCTTGCCGAACATCGCGGTGCCGTCGCGGGGCGGCGAATAGGAGAGCCACGGCGCGGCCTCTTCCACCATCATCATGATCATCCGATCGCCCGCCCACGCTGCCTGCCCGTACAGCGTGTTCGACGTTCCCCCGGTGCTGTAGCGGATGTGAGCGTCATTGCGCGTGACGATCCCCCCTTCGCCGCGGCGCTCCAGCATGGTTCGAACCAGCGGGTTCGCCGTCTGGTCGCTCGTCCGGCGTGGTGGGAAGAGACCCCCGCGGGACGCCGCGAACGTGACCGACCCGGTCTCGTCGAGAACGGCGACAACACCAGCAGACGTGAGCAGACCGGCCAACCTCACGCTGATCGCCGCACGCGACGCGTTCGAAAGCGTGAACAGCTCCACGGCACTTCGGGCGCTGGGGCCCTCCGCGCCGAGAACACTCGCGACCATGTCGGCTGGAAGCAGAACGCGGGCCGCGAACGCATCACACGCCGCCTCCTCGAACAAGTCCGGCTCAGGATGCATGAGCACTGCTTCCCCAAGCGTCAGATCCGTGCGCTGCAGGTGATGGCCGAGTTCATGAAGCAGCGTAAAGTGTTGCCGTCGTACCGACATCGACTGAGTGACGACCAGGGTCGGCGGGGTATCGCGATATCCGCCCGCGACGGAGCAATCCAGCTGTGCTTCGGCGGGCACGAACTCCGGAACCCTGATTACCGAGACGTCCTCGCGTTGATCGAGCGCATCGAACGCATCCAGCGTCAGAGCCTCGACGTCACCGTCGCGGCGGCACCAGACGGCGATCATCGCCGCGACCTGCGCAGCCACCCCGTCTACGACCCTCGCCATAGTCAGGCGTCCTCTGCCGCGAGCATTGCTTGAATTCGTTGACGCCAGAGTTCGCGTCCGCTGCCCTTGCCGCGCGCTGCGAGTGCAAATGCACTTCGCCCCAATTCCTCACGGGCCCCGGCCTCGCCGCGCGTACCGGCTCGGGCGCGAATCACAGCGCGCCACCGTGGTTCCATGAGTTCGCGCTCCAGGTCGTCCGGAAGTGGGCGTGCTGCAGCGAGCACATCAGCGACCGGGACTCCCGCAACGTTCGCGACAGCCTCAGCCTGATCAAGGGTGAGCTCGCGCTGGCCCTTGATAACCGACATGGCTACCGCTTGCGTGATCCCCAGCGTCTCCATGAGCGCTGACAGGCTCAGCGGAAACTTTATTGTCTGGTGTGTCTTAGGCGTCTGCGAGCGCTGCGGACGTACCAACGCGAGTTCATCGATGCTGTCGAGCAACCTGTTGAAGGCAATTGCCGCGCCCGAAGCGGGCAAGGGCATAGCACCGAATCGTGGGCTGTCACCATGCCCGAAACCCGCGGCGCGTGTCTTATGCGCTCCGCTGAGCACACGGTGCGTCACGTCCTCTCGGAGTTCGGCGACGACATCGTGAAGCACGATGAATGACATCGTCGCGTGGACGTTCGGCCAGATCGCCACACGACCGCGCAGCGGGCTGTCCTCGCCCTCAAGCACCAGCGCGTTTACATCTGCAACACCCGGTTCGAGGCTCACCGGGTTAACAGTGACCTCAGCTGCGTCGTCGTCCACGCCGACAACGAGAACGGTTGCCTCGCAGCGGCCCCAGATTGCCTCGCGAACCTGACCAGGACGCACGTCATCACCGCTATCGGCCGGTCGACCCGGTGCGCTCGGCGGGAACTGCGCTGTCAACGCCGCCCAACGACCCTCAATGTCCTTCGTCATCACGCTCCCTCAACTTGGATAGACGGGACGGCGACGTCATCGTCCAGGATCAGCCTTAGGACATCCCCCATCACTTGCCTGGCACGAGTCCGATCGCCAGCGAGTTCGACGAGCCTGGCCTTCGCGCTCTGGATGCGACTGTAGGCCGTGCTGCGCCCTACGCCTAGGCGAGAAGCGACCTCTCGCCGATCATCGCCAAAGCGCAGGGCAAGCCTTTCAGCCTCGGTCAGCAGGGCGAAGATGTCCTGCGCGCTGCGAGAGTCAGTCGTCTGCTCGACTGCTTGGACGAACGCGTCGTTCGAATGCGTGTCTTCTGCGTCTTCGATCTCTGCGGTGCTGTGTCGCGCCGTCAGCCAGTCTCCATCCTCGAGGACGGAGGGGAATCGCTGCGCGCACAGGTAGGTGAGGTCGGCGATGTGCAGGCGTCCGCTCAGCTTCAGGACCGCCAGAAGCATCTCCTCAAGTTGCCCCGTCTTTCCAAGCACGACGCGCCCGCCAGCGTCGACAAAGACATCGACACGGATGTCTGTGGCTGCTGTATGAATCTCGTCGAAACTCGCGACGCGGTCCATGTCCTCCTCGCCTTCGCGGAACCAGTGGTTCGCGACCGCCGATGCGCGGAACAGCGGGGACCGCTGCAGCCGCTTCTCAAGCCGATGGCGCAAGGCGCCGTATGGCGTGGTCCTGACGCGATCGATCAGCCAGTGGCGGGCCCACTGTCGCGTCCGACGGGTAGCCGCCTCGTCATCAGGTGTTGCGAGGACGGCGTCAACGTAGCTGGTGGCGCGGTCGGCGAAGAATTCGAGCGCTAGGTCCTCAGCCGTATCGATTTCCGCCAGGCCGGGAAAACGTCGCAATTCGCTGTTGAACACTCGCAGAAGCATCGACAGTGCCGCTGGGCCCAGTACACCTCGCGCGGCTGCCTCATCTCGGATGAGAGTTGTACTCACTCCCAGACTCCTCACCCTGACATGCCACTCACCTCGCAAGGTAGGTATCCGCGGGCTGCATCGGGAGGCGACACGCCGAGGTTCTGACAGATTCAGGAGATCATTTGTGGTCAGCCGAGTCTCGTTATCCGCTTCTCAGCAGGAGTAAGCTCGCCCGTGGAGCTTGCGGGGTCGGAGCGAGCGAACCCCCGCCATACATCTACATTGCCGTCGGCTTACAGGTCGATGCGAGGGGATCGAAGGGGATGCGCGACCTAGGCGCCAGGGGCCAATCCTTCGACCATCATCTGGACCCCATGGACGTTCTCGTCGTGCAGCCAGAGCGTCTGCTGTGGTGATCGGAGGATGCCGGAGCTCGGGCCGACCTCGGCGTCCGGGTCGAGGTTGATGTCGTAGAAGAACTCGAGCGCTCCGACCCCGACCCCGCTCTTGAACGAGGTGAGGATCCGCCGGGTGCGATCGTAGTTGGCCGCCGATGCGCGCAGCGAGAGCATCAACGAATCCCCCTCGAACTGATCGATGATGTCCACCAGCCCAATCCGCACGCCGAGCTGCGAGAAGACGCCGACGGGTTGGTCGACCTCTCCGCTGAGGTAGGCGATGAGCGAGTCGGGGACTCGGCCGGCGTTCTCAGCCACACGACATCCGATGTGCTTCGCGTAGTAGCGGCCGAGCAACGGAAGCATCTCGTCGATGTCCGTGCCGAAGACCTCACCGAAGTCGATCGCGACGTCGGCCAGGGGTAGCTCGAGGATCTCGTCGTGGTTCTCGATGAGGTAGTCCGACCAGATCGAGTAGGCGTCATCGAAGGGCTGGCTCCGTGCGCCATTGCAGGTGTGGCACAGGGACTTTGAGAACATGAAGCCGGCGGCCTTCGGGCCTCGCAGCGATTCGACCGTGTCATCGTGAAGCCAGGCGACGTCGTCGCCGTAGTGACCGCGGCCGAAGATCTTCGTGACCTCCGTGCGCTTCCACTTGTGCTCCCGCGACGTCGCCTCCGCTCCGCACCACCAGCAGACGCCCTTGTAGTCGTAGAGGCAATCCGCGGGAACGGGACTCAGCTCAGTCATGGGAGACCTCAGTTCTGCTCGTCGTTCAGAGCTCGCGCGGATTCTTCGCGCTGCCGCTGCCAGAGGCCGGCGACTCCGCTGGCCTGACGTTGGATGCCGGCACGGTCTCGTCCTTGTGCCTAGCGCCCCACCACGCTCCCTTGAGACGTTCGTGCGTTTCGTTGCGGATGTAATACCCGTGCGTTCGGTATCCGTTGACGGCGACTTGGCCCCGCGGTTGTTCGTCTTCGCTCACGGCTTCGGGCTTCCGTCGGTCTGGAAATCGAGGTGCGGACGACGGGTTTCGTCTTTTTCCTTTCTCTAGATTTTACGGCTTCTGCCCCGGAAATTCGGCCGCTTCCTCGCGTACCGGCCGGGATACTGTGGCGGGATGCGCGACGGGATGCACGACCGGGTAGAAGCCGAAGAGGCGATACATCAGGGCTTGCAGTTCCTTCACGCGAACTTCGCCGTCTTCGACGAGCTCGACCGCCGCACGCGTGGGCTCACGATCGAGCCGCGGAGGTCGCTGGCGGGCGATCGCGATGCCGCGAACTACAGCTCGATACCGGATCAGGTGCGAGCCAGCGTCGGGACTGCGCTCGATCATCTGCTCACCTTGCGCCTCGTCATCGAGCGGGGGCACGCGTTGACGGCGATGGCGCCGTACACGCTCGTCAGGAGCGCGTATGAGGCCTGTGGGACGGCGATGTGGCTGCTGCACCCCAAGACCCGGGACGAGCGGTCCTGCGCGCCTGCAGCTGACCTACGACGCACGCCGGCAGGTTCGAAGCGTCTACACCGACACGGGGATCCCCGATCACGGTTTCGACCGGGCGAAGTCGACCGTCGAGCGGCTGAGGGATACTCGTCCCCGTCTCCGGGGGGAGGACCTCCGTCCCGCCACGATCACAAACCGGTTGCCGGAAGTGGACCAGCTGTTCCCGGGCACCTCCATGCGGCCGATCGTGCTGTGGCGCACCGCGAGCGGAATGGCGCACGGGAATCCCGCGACGATGCTGCAGGTGCTCGACCGGGCGCAGATGACGCCTGCAGCGCACGGCGGCGCCGATTTCAGCGTCACCTCGAGCGCGGCTCACCTCGCGGTGTTCTACGACGACGCCCTGCAGATGCTCGCGGCGGTGCGGGATCTTTACGATCACCGCAATCGCGCTCGAGCGGCGCCTGAGCCCTACACGTGGGAGCAGTTATCGGCGGGGCAGATCTCGATGCCGAACAGCGGGAAGACCTCGATCGGGTTCACACATCCCCCGCCGGCGGCGTCGTAGACGCGGAGCTTCGCGACCTCGGGGTTGGTGTTTCCGGCGACGTTGACCCGGATGTCGAGGTGGCAGCCGGAGGACGGAGCGACGTTACCCATGGCTCCGATCTGTTGGCTGGCTGCGATCTGGTCGCCGACATCGACGATCCGGTCGGACTTGTACATATGCAGGTAGCTGACGGTGAATCCTTCGGGGGTCTTGATCGACAGGAACAGGGCGCTGCTGAGAGTGACCTCGCCCGGCACCATCGCGTACACCGGGCGCCCGCAGGGGTTGAGCCAGTTCGGGAGATCCACGGCCGGGTGCCAGGTGCCCGCGCCGGCAGCCGGGGACTCGCGCGTCCCAAAGCGGCTCGTCATGTTGAACGGTTGCTCGAGGGGTTACATCGCCTCGCCTGAGGATCCCGGGGCCGCGCAGGCTCCTCCCCCGCCGCCGGCGGCTGATCCGCTCAACTTTTCGACGAGCGTCTTACCTGCCGGCACCCACTTGTCGTAGGCGTCCGGGAAGGCACCCACCTGGACGGTCTGAGCCGCTTTCCCGGGTGTCATGAGTTCCCACGCCGGCACGTCGAGGAGCCCGTCGATCAATTGCTGCTCCGTGAAATAGATGCCGTCGACGGGTCGAGACCGCTTCGTTTCCGCGTGAACCTGCGCCGCGATCGTGAGTTCTGCGGACGTGAGCCGGCGGTCGACGACCATAACGAGGTCGACGTCACTTCGGCCGGGTTTCCAGTCCCCGAGCGCAGCCGATCCCACGATGATCACCCCGCGGAGCAGGTCGGGAAGCCGCTGCCGATGCTCGAGCGCGAAGCGGCCGGCGATCTGCTCCGGCGCGACCGCGTCCCCTCACTCATTCGACATCGGAGCCATCCTGGCAAACCGTCGAATCCGGTGTAGCTTTCGGGCAGGACAGGTTGGAGGGCCGATGCGTGATGTGACGACGCCATCGCCTCGGAAGAGGCGAATCGTCGACGGCGTCAGCTGGGTCGTCTTCGTGGCCTGGTTGATCCTCTGCATCGGAATGACCGTCTGGACCGTCGTCGAGGGGCGCGACCCGGGAATACTCATCATCCTCTGGCCCCTCCTGCTCTTCATGGCGATCGGACCGATCCGTTCGATGCACGGCAAGCATGCGGATTCATCCGCGGACGACTGATCCCTGATCAGGCGCGGAGGAGGAAGCCGTCCGCGAGGAGGCGGCGCACGTCGGGGAGCGTCTCTGCGATCAGAGCGGACTCGTCGACCTCGAGGAGCTGCGCGATCGCGGAAAGGATCGCGCCGACCGTGAGCGTTCCGTCGCTCGCGCCGACGAGTGCCGCGAGCCCCGTGCCGGCGGAGATCGCCCGACGGAAGCCACCGCCCTGGCGGAGGAGGATCGCCGTCGGGTCATCGTGGCCGGGCTCGAAGTGGTGCTCGATCGTCACATCGCCCGCCACGACGAGAGCCTCGTCGGCGAGCGCGGCGTCATCGAGCCCCGCCGCCCGCTCGACGGCCTCGACGCAACGACCGATGTGCTCGCCGAGTCCTTGCGTCTCGAGCGAACCGGTTACCCGCTCGAGGCGGACCACGGGCGGTCGGTCGTCGTTCGGGCGGTGCAGGGTGACGAACCCGAAGCCGACCCCGCGCACACCACGCTCCTCGAAGTCGTCGAGCCACGCCTCCGAGAGCCGGGCGAACTCCGCCGTCCCCTCACGCGTGCCGCCGTCGCGGATCCACGTCTCGGCGTAGAAGGCCGGGTCGAGGTGCTCCCGCTCCACGACCCATGCGTCGAGTCCGAGGTCCGCGAGCCACCGCTCCACGCGCGAGAGTCCATCCGACGCCGTCGTGTACTCCCAGTTGCCGAGCATCTGCGCGGTTCCGCCGGCATCCAGGTGCTCGGCGCAGCCACGAATAACGGTCTCGACGAGGGCGTCGCCGACAAGGCCGCCGTCGCGGTAGTCGTAGAGCGGGACGCCGTCGACCCGGGGCGTGATGACGAATGGCGGGTTCGTGACGATGCGGTCGAACCGTTCTCCGGTCACGGGCTCGAAGAGGCTGCCGAGGCGCACCTCGATGTTGTCGATGCCGTTCAGCAGGGCGTTCGCACGAGCGATCTCCACGGCACGCGCCGAGATGTCCGTGGCGACGACCCGAGTCGCCGCACGGGAGGCGTGCATCGCCTGGATGCCGCAACCAGTGCCGAGGTCGAGCACCGACTCGACGGGCGTCGGGATCGTGATGCCCGCAAGCGTGAGCGAGGCACCGCCGACACCGAGGACGTGGTCTTCGGGAAGCGCGCCGCCGACAGCCCGCTCGCCGAGGTCGGAGAGGATCCACCAGTGCCCCTCGCCGCGCTCGTCCGTGTAGGCGTAGGGGTGCACGTCGAGCGCGGCGGTCCAGTCCGTGCCGGAGCCGGGCTCGATGATCCGGAGCAGCCCCAACTCCGCCGCTCCGTCCGGGCCGAGCGTCGGGAAGGCTCGATCCACGTCGTCTCCCTCGACGGAGCGTGCGAGGAGGAACAGATCGAGCAGCACGTCGAGCGCATCCCGTTCACCCGCGCGGCGGCGGGCATCGACCACTCGACATCCGGGAACGACGTGCTCGCGGCCGAGCGCCGCTTCCGCCTCAGGACCGAGCCGGGCTGCGACGGCATCGGTCGTGTACGCGGCCGCCGCGAGGTCGGATCGGAGACGGAGGAGGAGGTCGGGATTCACCCTCTCATTCAATCGCACGGATGAAGACACGACTCAGGCACCGCCTGCATGATGGACGACCGGACCTCGGAAAGGCACGTCTTGATCTCGACACTCATTGCAGCGAACCCCGCGCTCGTCCGTTCCCTGCTCGTGCTCACCACGGTGGCCGCAATCGTCCTCGCGGCGTCCCTCGCGGCTCGCGGGCGCCGCGGCCGGCTCGGCGCGGCGTTCCTCTCCCTGGCCGGTGTCGTCGTCGTCCTCGCACTGACATTGAGTCCCGTCGGGTGGACGAGCCCGCAACAACGCTCCTGCAACGTCGAGCCGTACAACTTCTTCAGCGACACGGCGAACGTCGCGCTGTTCCTCCTGCCGGCGATCTTCCTCGTCGTCGCGACGCGGAGTACCGCACTCGTCGCTGTGCTCGGCCCGCTTGGGTCGGCGACGATCGAGGGCGTGCAGTACGCGTTCCCGGATCTCGGCCGCCGTTGCGACGTCGACGACCTGCTCGCCAATTCGGCCGGTGCGATCGCCGGTGCCATCATCGGGGGAATCATCCTCCTGTCCGTACGGCTCGTCGAGCGTTATTCGGCTCGCGGCGAACGCTCCCACACCCCCGGACCAGACGTTCGTGTCCCGGAGTATCGTTGATGACTCGAACGGCGGATCGGGCCGTTCCGGACAGCGGAGGGGTGCCATGGTCGACGTCGACATCGCTCGGCTGCGCGAGTTCGCTCGCGACGAGCTCGACGTCCTGATCGAGCACCGCAGCCGTCAGGGCGAGGACCCGTGGGAGTTCCTCCCCGACATGCCGACGGTCGACGAACTCGTCGTCCTCTCGCTGCGCGACGACGCCCTCGACGAGCGGAATCAGACGGCCGAGTACCTCATGGCGCGGCTCGCCGCCCGTTCCACGCGCGCCGACGCCGACGATCACCGCCGTGCCCTCGAGCGCATCGACGCGGAGATCATCCGCGCGATCGGGATCGAGCACCCCGCCCTCACGCGCACGGCCTGGATGATGCTCGGCCGGATGCAGCACGTGCGCGATGACGCGGCGGACGCCGGCGGCGTCTGAGCACGTCACTCCAACGGACGCTCCGTCACCGCCCGCTCGATCGCGTCGGTGATCGGTTCATCACCGGCGACCATCTCCCATGTGAACCCCGAACTCCCCGCGTTCTCGAGGACCCCCGTGATCGCCCAGGCCACATCGTCGCGACTGATCGCGCCGATGGGAAGGCTCCCGGTCGCGGCGAGCGCGACCCGTCCCGATCCGGGCGATGAGAGCAGTTCGCCCGGTTGCAGGATCGTCCACGCGAGGGTCGAGGCGCGCAAGCGACGCTCCGATGCCTCCTTCGCACCGAAGTAGGCGTCCCAGAAGCCGCCGTAGAGGGCCGCCGGCCGCGTTCGGCCGACGCCCATGCCGGTCAGGAGGACGAACCTCGACACCCCAGCGAGCTCGGCCGCCTCGATGACACGGATCGCGCCGTCCCGATCCACGCGTTCCGGGTCGCCCGCGGCCGCGAAGACGACAGCGTCGACGCCCTCCAGGAGCCGAGTGAGCTGCGACACGTCCGCGTGCTCGAGGTCCACCGTCACCCCTCGCACCCGGGTGTCGCCGGTCCCGTGACCGTCGACCGACCTGGCGAGCGCGAGCACGCGATCACCGCCCGCGACGAGCCGATCGACGACGCGACGTCCTGTCTGGCCTGTGGCCCCGAAGACCGCGACGAGCGACGTCACGAGTCCCGCTCCCAGTCCGGCAGATGGCCGTCGACGTAGCGACTCCCGAAGGCCCCCTCCGGAAGGATCTCCCGCACGCGGCCGATCAGCGCGCGCGCGATCGTCGCCTGCGCGGCCGCTGCATTCTCGTCGACGCGGCGGGGATCCCGCGTCCCGAAGATCGGCACGATGTCCGTCCCCTCATTGAGTAGCCAGGCCAGGGCGAATTGCGGGAGGGACAGTCCGGCCTCCTCCGCGACGACCGCGAGCCGCCGGACCGCGTCGGCATTGCGCTCGAAGTTCCCGGGCTGCCAGCGCGGGTCCCACTGCCGCATGTCACCCTCGGCGTACTGGTCGGCGGACTTCACCGCACCGCTCAGGAACCCGCGCCCGAGGGGCGAGTAGGCGACGAAGCCGATCCCGAGCTCGCGGAGGACGGGGAGGACGGCCTCGACTCCGCGCTCGAACATCGAGTACTCGCTCTGCAGGACCGTGACGGGGTGCACGGAGTGCGCTCTCCTGACGATATCGGGACCGGCCTCGCTGAGGCCGAAGTGGAGAACCTTCCCGGCCTCGACCAGTTCGCCGACGGCACCCGCGACGTCCTCGATCGGAATCCGAGGATCCACACGGTGCTGGTAGAGGACGTCGATACGGTCGGTGTCGAGATACCGGAGACTGTTCTCGACGACCGTCCGGATGCGCTCCGGTCTGCTGTCGAGCTTCGCGCCGGCCGACTGGTCGGCACCCATGTCGTAGCCGAACTTCGTGGCGACAACGACCTCGTCACGGAAGCCGCGGACGGCGTCCCCGAGCAAGCGCTCGTTGCTCCCGGGGTCCGCGCCGTTGTAGAGCTCCGCCGTATCGAACAGCGTCACACCGATGTCGTAGGCGTGGCGGATGGTCGCGATGCTCTGCACGTCATCGGCCGGGCCGTATGCCATCGTCATGCCCATGGTGCCGAGGCCCAGGGCCGAGACCTCCAGCCCGTTGCCGAGCCGTCGTCGTTCGATTCTCATCAGTCGTTCCTCCCGGATCTATCAGCGAGGAGCCCTGCCTCAATGGTGAGGTGATTCACTCGCCTCACCACCGTAGAACCGGAGCGTATCCCGAGTCAAGTCACTCGCCTTTGCTATAATGGGGGAATGGAGACGCCCTCAGCCACGTATCACCAGAGAGTCGCGCTCGAGAAGCGTGCGCTCATCCTGCAAGCGGCGACGGACCTTTTCTCGGAGTTCGGTTACGACAAGGCCTCGTTGGCACGGGTGGCCGACCGGGCGGGCGTGTCGACGGCGACGATGTTCAACCATTTCCGGACCAAGGCGGAGCTGTTCGAGGCGATCGTGCTGCAGTTCTGGCAGGCGGCCCCCGACGAGGACGCCGCTCCGCCCTCTCCCGGCGACCCGCGAGTGGGATTGTCCACACTCGGAGCCCGCTACGCACGGCTTCTCGGAAGGCCCGGTATGGCCGGGCTGCACCGGATGGTCATCGCGGAGGCACCGCGGTTCCCGGATCTCGCACGCGTACAGTTCGATCTCGGCAAGCAACCGTTCTTCGAACTCGTGCGCGATTACATCGACTCCGAAGCGCGAGAGGGGTCTCTCCGCGTCCCCGACGTGGTGCGAGCGACGACCGAGTTCCTCGGCATGATCGCGAACTTCGTGCTCTGGCCGCAGCTCCTGCTTGGGGACTGGTCGCCGACCGAGACGGCGGTCGACGAGACGATAGCGAGCGCCGTGGAGACGTTCCTCGCCCGCTACGCCGCCTCGTGACCCGGGCGACGCCGGTCTGCCGTTCCCCCCGCACCGCGTTCCTCCCGGGTGCTTCCGAGCCGAACCCGTAGAATCGCACGAGTCAGGCCGCAGAAAACGGCGCTGCAGCCCCCTATGAACAGACGCCTTCACAAGAGCCTCCTGCGCTCGCTGCCCGCGACGGCTCTCGCGATGGTGTTCTCGTTCGTCTCCGTTCCCGCGCTCGCACTCACTCAGCCCTCGAGCATCGGCACAGGTCCGGAGCGCGCTGTCCTCGCTCCCTCCGCCGTCGACGAATCGACCGAACCGACCGTCTCCCTCGACATCGACAACGAGTCGGCGTCGGTCGACGGCGACGACCCGCTCCGTCTCACGGTCACGATCGACAACACCACGCTCACCGAGCTCCCCGCCGGTGTCGTCGTCCTGTCGGCGGGGATCGCGACCATCGGGTCGCGCGCGAGCCTGCACGCACACGTCGACGGCACGGACCCGCTCCCCACTCCGGCGGGGCTCATCGAGGTGCCCATCCCCTCGGTCCCTGCCGGTTCGAGCTTCACGTCGGAGCCGATCGTCGTCGCCCACGACCAACTCCGGATGCCCACGGACTACGGCGCCGTCCCGCTGTCCGCAGCCTTCTCCGCCGGCCCGGTCACCGTCGAGGCGCACAGCACCTATGTCGCGGCCGAGGCGAGCCCCACGGGCAGTATCGGACTCTCGATCGTGATGCCCGTGACGACGCCGACCGAACAGGACGGTCTCATCGGAGCCGAGTCCCTCTCGACCTACACGGCACCGGGAGGCGTGCTGACCCGGCAACTCGACGGCGTCGTCGGGCGCGACGTGACCCTGGCCGTCGACCCGATGATCATCGCGTCGATCCGTGCGCTCGGGCAAGCCGCGCCCGCGAGCGCCACGGAGTGGCTCGACCGCCTCGCGACCATCCCGAACGACATGTTCCCACTCCAGTACGCAGACGCGGACGGCGCTCTGCAGGCGGCCGCAGGACTCGAGACGCTATTGCAGCCGACGTCGCTCGAATTCGGCGTCCCGACCGACTACTCGGCGATCGCCCCGACACCGACCGCGACCGCCGAGGCTCCCGAGACTCCCCCGGCCGATGGCGAGCCGGCCGAGGACCCGCAGGGCGCCCGGCCCACACTCGACGAATTGCTGACGTGGGAGTGGACGACCGACGATCTGCTGTGGCCCACAGAGGGCACGGTCTCGGCGGATGCTTTCGAGACGTTCGCACGGAGCGGCGTGACCGAGACGATCGTGACGACCGACAATCTCGAGGACACGGCCGTGGGAGCAGCCGCCCTCGTCGGTGACAAGCGGGTGCTCGTCTCCGACGACGCCATCTCCACGGCGCTCCGCGCGGCGACCACCGCCGCGACGACGACCGACTCCACCGACGCGATCGCGGAGCTCACCGCCGAACTCGCCGTGACCGCACGTGAGTCCGGAGCGACCGGCCGCACCGTACTCGCGACCCTCGACCGCGGCTGGCCGCCCACCTCCGCCGGCCTCGGCGAGGCCCTCGACGCGGCCTTCGCGCTGCCCATGGTCGAACCCGTTTCGCTCGCTCAGGTCCGCGGAGAGGAACGAACAGAAACCACCATCGCCGGTTTCGAGTCCGACGGTGCGCGGACCAGCGCCGCGAAGCTCCTCGTGGACCGAGAGAAGCAGCTCGAGACGTTCTCGTCGGTGCTCACCGATCCCGAGCTCCTGACCGGGCGCGAGCGCGCACAGATCCTCGCCCTCCTCGCCGTCGACTGGCACGACACCCCCGACGAGTGGACGGAAGCCCTCGTCGCCCACAATCAGCAGACGACCGACCTCCTCGGTTCCGTCTCGATCCTCAATCCGAGCGACGTCCTGCTCGTCGGCAACGAGAGCGCGATCCCGTTCGGCGTGCGCAACGACTCCCCCTACGACATCGCCGTCGAGGTCACAGCGGTGCCCTCGAACATCCGACTCGACGTCGGAGCACCTCAGACGATCGAGGTCTCGGCACAGTCGCGACAGACCGTCCGGGTGCCGGTGAAGGCGCAGCTCGGCAACGGCGACGTGAGCCTCACCGTCACGCTCGCGTCCCTGTCCGGCGAGCGCATCGGCCCCCCGGTCACGGCGACCGTCGCCGTCCGAGCCGATTGGGAGGGCATCGGCGCCGTCATCGCGGTGCTCCTCGTCGTCGCCATGCTCGTCGCCGGGATCATCCGCACGGTCCTGCGCCGCCGTGAGCGCCGCTCGGAGAAGGCAGCAAAGACAGTGGCCGCCGACGACGACGCAACGCTCCGAACGACCGCGGACAGCATCCCGGGCAGCCGGACGAAGGAGAACGAGTGACCCCGGGAGACGGACCGTCGATCGGACGCGCGAGCGCCTTCCTGGCCTCGGGGACCATGGTGTCGCGCATCCTCGGATTCGTCATGGCGATCCTGCTCGCGCAGACGGTCGGCGCGGTCGGTCGCAGCGCCGACGCCTTCGCCCTCGCGAATCGCCTGCCGAACAATCTGTACGCGCTCATCGCCGGCGGCGTCGTGAGCGCCGTTCTCGTGCCCTCGATCGTGAAGGCGATCGTCGGTGAGGACCGCGGGCGTGCCTACGTCAACAAACTGCTCACCCTCGGCATGGCGATCCTGTTCGGGGCGACGATCGCCGCCGTCCTCCTCGCTCCCGTCCTCGTGCGCCTGTATGGGGGAACGATGCCGGAGGAGCAGTTCCACCTCGCGGTGACGTTCGCGTACTGGTGTCTCCCGCAGGTGTTCTTCTACGGCCTCTACGCCCTGCTCGGCGAGGTCCTCAACGCCCACAAACTCTTCGGACCGTTCACATGGGCGCCCGTCTTCAACAACGTCGTCGCGATCTCGGGTCTCCTCGTCTTCGGCGCGATGTTCGGTGCCGATCCCACCGGCGAACGCGGTGTCACGACATGGAGCATTCCGATGGTCGCGGTCCTCGCGGGCTCGGCGAGCCTCGGCATCGCCGTGCAGGCCCTCGTGCTCTTCCTCTTCTGGAAGCGTGCCGGTCTCCGCTTCCGCCCCGACTTCGGGTGGCGCGGCATCGGGCTCGTCGAGACCGGCAAGATGGCCGGCTGGACGCTCGCCATGATCGGGGCGACGCTCGTCGCCGGCATCGTGCAGACGAACGTGACCATGATCGCGTCGGGCGAGGACGCGGCGACCGCCGCCCTGCAGTATGCGTGGCTCATCTTCATGCTGCCGCACTCGGTGATCGCGGTGTCCGTCGCGACCGTGTACTTCACCCGAATGGCGGAGCACGCCCACGCCGAGCGGACGACGGAGTTGAAGGCCGATGTCGCCACGGCGATTCGGCAGATCAGTCTTCTGATCGTTCTCGCCGCGGCCGTGATCGCGGCGTGCGCGATGCCGTTCGCGAGCCTCTTCACGGGTACCTTCACGGATGCGGGTGCGCTGGCCGGTCCGCTCGTCGCCTACATCGTCGGGCTCGTGCCGTTCACCATCCTCTTCGTGCTGCAGCGCACGTTCTACGCGCTCGGGGACACCCGCACACCCTTCTTCTTCACGGCTGCTCAGGTCGTCCTGTTCTCGGCACTCGCGATCGGGTGCGGTCTGCTCCTCCCCGAAGCGCTCATCGGCATCGGCGTCGCCGCGTCGATCACGATCGCCGGGACGGTGCAGATGCTGCTCGCCTTCGTGTTGCTGCGCCGGAAGCTCGGCGGACTCGACACGGCGCCCGTCGTGCGGGCCCTCGTCGTCTACCTCGTCGCGGCGATCCCCACCCTCGCCGTGGGCCTCGTCGCCGCGTGGCTCCTCGGAGCCTTCGTCGACGGCGGCTTCGCGACCACGAGCGTCGTCGGCGCACTGCTCTCCATGATCGTCATCGGTCTCGTCATGTCGGCGGTGTACTTCGCGCTCCTGATCGTGATGCGCTCGCCCGACCTCCGTTCGGCCCTCGCGCCGATCCTCCGCCGCTTCCGACGCCGCTGACCCGGCTCCGTCGACCCGGCTCCGTCGACGCCGGCCGGCCGTCACCTTCTCTGAGAGGAACCCGTGTTCACCGGACTCAGCGCCTTCCCCCACTCCCCGCTACGCAACGACGTCTTCGACGAGGAGTCGTACGCGTCCCTCGTCATGCGACTCGTCACGGCCGGCGTCGACTCGATCACGGCACTCGGTTCCACGGGGTCGTACATGTACCTCGATCGTGCGGAGCGACGCCGAGTCGCGGAGACGGCGGTTCGGCATGCGGGAGAGATCCCCGTCCTGGTCGGGATCGGCGCCCTCCGCACCTCTTTCGTGCGGCATCTCGCGGACGACGCGCAGCAGGCGGGCGCGAGCGCCGTGCTGCTCGCGCCCGTGACCTACCAAGCCCTCGGCGACGACGAGATCTTCGGTCTCTTCGAGGACGTGACGAGCGGTCTGTCCGTCCCTCTCGTCGTCTACGACAACCCCGGCACGACCCACGTGAGCTTCTCCGACGAGCTCTACGCCCGGATCACGGCCCTGCCGAACGTGGCTTCCCTCAAGATCCCGGGTGTCCCCGCCGAACCCCGGGAGGCACGGGCGCGGGTGGACTCGATCCGCGCGCACGTTCCGTCGGGGGTCAGCATCGGGGTCTCCGGGGATGCATCAGCGGCGACCGGACTCAACGCCGGCTGCGACGTCTGGTACTCGGTGATCGGCGGAACCCTGCCCGAGACGGCGCTCCGTCTCACCCGCGCGTCGCGTGCCGGCGATCACGTCGCGGCGACGGCGGAGTCCACGCGACTCGAACCGCTCTGGGCGCTCTTCCGCGACTTCGGCAGCTACCGTGTGACCGCTGCGATCGCGGAATACCTCGGCCTCGTCGCCGCGGATTCGCTCCCGCGCCCCGTCCGCGGACTCGAGGGAGATGCGCGCCGACGCGTCGCTCGTGTCGTCGAGGAGCTCGAACTCCGGGCCTGACGCACTGACGAGGCCGCCGGGTCGTTGGTCCGCACACCCGAGCGTCCCGTCACGCTCCCGTGCCGGGGAATAGCACGCACCTACAATGGGTTCCATCAGGCGACACGTCAAACGAGGAGTTTCGAGTGCGCAACGTCATCATCATCGGATCCGGCCCCGCCGGTTACACGGCCGCCATCTACGCGGCCCGCGCCGGGCTCGAGCCCGTGCTCCTGGCCAGCTCCGTCGAGGCCGGTGGCGAGCTCATGAACACCACGGAGATCGAGAACTTCCCCGGCTTCCCGGACGGGATCATGGGGCCCGACCTCATGGCCAAGTTCCAGGAGCAGGCCGAGCGGTTCGGCACCGAGGTCATCCTCGACGACGTCACCGAACTCGACCTGCGCGGCGAGACGAAAACCGTCAAGACCGGTTACTCGGGTGATTTCGAGGGCCGTACGGTCATCTTCGCGACCGGATCGGCGTATCGGAAGCTCGGCCTCGGGGACGAGGACCGTCTCTCCGGTCGCGGTGTCTCATGGTGCGCGACGTGCGACGGCTTCTTCTTCAAGGGCAAGGAGATCGCGGTCGTCGGCGGCGGCGACTCGGCGATGGAGGAGGCGACCTTCCTCACGCGCTTCGCATCGAAGGTCTACGTGATCCACCGCCGCGACTCGCTCAAGGCGTCGAAGATCATGCAGGACCGCGCCTTCGCCAACGAGAAGATCGAATTCGTGTGGAACTCCGAGGTCGTCGGCATCACGGGTGAGGGCGCCGTCGACGGCCTCACCCTCCGCGACACCATCGACGGGTCCGAGCGCCATCTCGCCATCGGCGGACTCTTCGTCGCGATCGGCAACGACCCCCGCACGCACCTCGTCCACGGTCAGCTCGACCTCACCGACGAGGGCACCATCGCCGTCGAGGGTCGGTCCTCGCGCACCAACCTCCCGGGTGTCTTCGCCGCCGGTGACGTCATCGACCCGCACTATCGTCAGGCCATCACGGCTGCCGGTTCCGGAACCGTCGCCGCTCTCGACGCCGAGCACTACCTCTCGGCCCTCGACGACGCGGAGAAGCTCGACGAGGAGGGTGAAACGGCCGAGGCCGAAGCCCTCATCGCCTCCGCCTGACCCGACGGTCCATTCACCAACTCAACCCCGCGGCAATAAGGAGTACAACATGACTGCACGTGCAGTAGACCAGGCCTCGTTCCAGACCGAGGTCCTCAACAGCGAGAAGCCCGTTCTCGTCGACTTCTGGGCCGAGTGGTGCGGCCCGTGTCGCATGGTCTCCCCGATCCTCGACCAGATCGCGGCGGAGAACCCCGACAAGCTCGACATCGTCAAGGTGAACGTCGACGAGAACCCTCAGCTCGCGATGGAGTACCAGATCGTCTCCATCCCCGCGATGAAGGTGTTCCAGAACGGTGAGGTCGTCCAGACGGTCATCGGCGCCAAGCCGAAGGCCGCCCTCGAGGCCGACCTGGCCGCCGTCCTGGCGTAACCCGACACCTCGAGAGGCCCGTCCGGTTACGCCGGACGGGCCTTTTCCGTACCCGCGTTCCCGAACCCTCTCGGCTCGCCCCGATAGCATTCGTACAGACGAGAACGGAAACGCAACGTGTCAGACCAGAGCATCCCCCGCTCACCGGGCAACAACCTCGACCCCTGGTATGCGAACTACGCCGAACGCACGTCGGGCCTCGCGGCCAGCGAGGTCCGGGCCCTGTTCGCCGTCGCCAGCCGCCCCGAAGTCGTGTCGCTCGCGGGCGGCATGCCCTTCGTGTCGGCGCTCCCCGCGGAATTCATCACGGGATCGCTCGAAAAGGTCATGCGTGAGCAAGGCGGGGCCGCCCTGCAGTACGGCTCCGGTGCGGGTCAGCCGGCCCTCCGCGAGCAGATCCTCGAGGTCATGGCCCTCGAGGGCATCCGGGGCACCGTCGACAACGTCGTGACGACGACGGGCTCCCAGCAGGCGCTCGACCTCGTCACGAAGCTCTTCATCGATCCGGGGGACGTCATCCTCGCCGAGGCGCCGAGCTACGTGGGGGCGATCGGCGTCTTCCGTTCCTACCAGGCGAGCGTCGTGCACATCGCGATGGACGACGACGGGCTCAACCCGGACGCGTTGCGCGAAACGATCGCGCATCTCCGGGGCCAGGGTCGGCGTATCAAGTTCCTCTACACGATCCCGAACTTCCACAATCCGGCGGGAGTGACCCTGTCGGCCGCTCGGCGCCCGGAGATCCTCGAGATCTGCCGGCAGAACGAGATCCTCGTGCTCGAGGACAACCCCTACGGACTCCTGCACTTCGACGAGAAGGCGCCTGACGCGCTTCGGTCGATCGACGAGAACGGTGTAATCTACCTCGGTTCGTTCTCGAAGACCCTCGCTCCCGGGTTCCGGGTCGGCTGGGCGCTCGCCCCCCACGCGATCCGCGAGAAGCTCATCCTCGCGGCCGAGTCCGCCGTGCTCTCGCCGAGCGCGTTCAGTCAGCTCACCGTGTCGGAGTACCTCGCCTCGACCGACTGGAAAGCCCAGATCGACACGTTCCGCGGCGTCTACAAGGCGCGCAAAGAGGCCATGGTCGCCGCGCTCGAGGAATACCTGCCCGACCTGTCCTGGACCGACCCCGACGGCGGCTTCTACGTCTGGCTCGCTCTCCCGGACCGCCTCGACTCGAAGCAGATGCTGCCGCGGGCGGTGAAGGAGCTCGTCGCCTACACGCCCGGTACCGCCTTCTTCGCCGACGGGCGTGGTCGTCATGCGATGCGGTTGTCGTTCTGCTACCCCACGCCGGAGAACATCCGCGTCGGCATCCGCCGGCTCGCGACAGTCGTCAACGGCGAGCTCGACCTGCTCGACACCTTTGCAGGCACCGGACCGCTGCAGATCGCCTCCCGTGATCTGCACGTCTCGGCCCCGCCGCCCGACCTCGACTGACGCCGCCACGCGCCCGCCCCTCGCGACCGTCACCACCCGGAGAGAGAACGATCCATGACCGACAACCGGAACCTCACCATCGTGGTCCTCGCGGGCGGAATCTCGCATGAGCGGGACGTGTCCCTTCGATCGGGCCGTCGCGTGGCGGACGAACTGACCGATGCCGGCCACCGCGCCATCCTCCGCGATCCCGGAGCCGGGATTCTCGACTGGATCGCCGAGACGGCCCCCGACGTCGTCTGGCCGGCTCTCCACGGCGCGAGCGGCGAAGACGGCGCGCTCCAGGCGCTGCTGCGCGGGCGCGGTATCTCGTACGTCGGATCGCACCCCGAAGCTGCGGGTCTCGCGTGGTCGAAGCCGACGGCCAAAGCGCTCGTCGCTCGCGCCGGTGTCGCGACACCGGCGTGGCTCGCGCTGCCACGCGAGACCTTCACCGAACTGGGCGCCGGCGCCGTCCTCGGCGAGGTCGCCCGGACGATCGGTACTCCGGCCGTCGTCAAGCCGTCCCAGGGCGGATCAGCGCAGGGCGTGACGATCGTGGACGATGCCGCGCAGTTACCGCGGGCCATGGTGGACGCCTACACCTACTCGGACGTCGCTCTCATCGAACGGAAGGTCGAGGGCACGGAGCTCGCCGTCACCGTCATCGACACGGCTGATGGTCCCCGGGCCCTTCCCGCCGTGGAGATCGAGCCGCTCTCGGGTGTCTACAGCTTCGAGGCTCGCTACAACGCGGGCGAGACCATCTTCTACGCCCCGGCTCGAGTGAGCGATGCCGTCGCCGAGGCTGCAGCGGAGACGGCGATCGCGGTGCACGAGTTGCTCGGGCTCCGCCACATCTCCCGCGTGGACCTCATCGTCGCCGCCGACGGCACTCCGTGGTTCCTCGAGGCGAACATGCTGCCCGGGCTCACCGAGACGTCCCTCGCCCCGCAGGCGATCGAAGCAGCAGGCCTCGAGCTCTCGAGTGTCTACTCGGAGCTCGCTCGCGCGGCTGCCATCGATTCGACGTCGTAGCCGTTCCGATCAGGGCGACGTTCTCAGCCGCCGTAGCCCGGTTCGCCGATCTCCGCGAGGATCCGGTTCAGGTCCGCAATCGTGGCGAATTCAATGCTGATCTGGCCCTTCTTCGCTCCGAGGTTGATACGTACCCGGGTGTTGAGCCGGTCACCCAAGTGTTCACCGACCTCATCGAGGTGTCCGCGACGACTTCCGGGTAGCGGCTTGGCCCGCTTCGGAGGAGCCGAGAACTGGGCGGCCGCGGCTTCCGCAGCCCGGACCGACAGGTCCTCGTTGACGATCTTGTCGGCCAGCCGCTGCATCGATTCCGGGTCGCCGGTCGACAGGATGGCGCGTGCATGGCCGGCCGAGAGCACGCCGGCGGCGACGCGGATCTGCACCGCAGCAGGCAACTTGAGCAGCCGCAGGGTATTGGAGATCTGCGGGCGCGATCGACCGATGCGCGTCGCGAGTTCCTCTTGAGTGATCCCGAAGTCGGCGAGCAACTGCTGGTACGCGGACGCCTCTTCGAGCGGGTTCAGCTGTGCGCGGTGCAGGTTCTCGAGCAGCGCGTCGCGCAGCATGTCCTCGTCGGCCGTCTCACGCACGATCGCCGGGATCGTCTCGAGGCCGGCCTCCTTGGAGGCGCGCAAGCGGCGCTCACCCATGATGAGCTCGTATGTGTCCGTGTCGGCGATGGCGCGGACGACGATGGGCTGAAGGACACCGAACTCACGAACCGAGTGGACGAGTTCAGCGAGAGCATCCTCATCGAAGACCGTGCGAGGCTGCAGAGCGTTCGGGACGATCTTGTGCGGGTCCAGTGCGGCGAAGCGGGCGCCGGGCACAGCGACCAGATCGTCAGACTCCGCAGGCGGGACGTTCGCCGGTGTCGACGCCTCTTCCACCCTGTCGGCGGGCGACTCCTCAGCGGAGCGTGTGCGCTTCTCCGCATGAGACCCTCCCGGGAAGAACACGTCGACGGGACGCTCCGACTGATCGGCCGTCTGTGTCGGGATGAGGGCACCGATACCCCGGCCGAGTCCTGTTCGCTTGGTCGCCATTACGCGTGTGCTTCCTTGTCCTGATGGCTGGTCGTTTCCCGTCGGGCGATCTCCGCGGCCGCCTCCAGGTAGGAGATCGCACCGACGCCCGCCGGGTCGTAGGTGATCACGGTCTGACCGAAGCTCGGAGCCTCGGAGATCCGAACTGCCCGAGGGATGACCGTCTGCAGCACGCGATCCGCAAAGTGCGAACGCACGTCATCGGCCACCTGGTTCGCGAGGTTGGTGCGTCCGTCGAACATCGTCAAGAGGATCGTCGTGAGTTCCAGTGACGGATTCAAGTGCTTCTGGATCAACTCGATGCTGCCGAGCAACTGACTGAGACCCTCGAGTGCGTAGTACTCGCATTGGATCGGGATGAAGACCTCCCGGGCAGCGACGAACGCGTTGATCGTCAGCAGTCCGAGGGACGGCGGGCAATCGATGAAGACATAGTGCCACTTCTGCTCCGCTGAATCGAGAAGCGCCTCTAGGGCGGTCCGGAGCCGATGCTCGCGTGCGACCTGAGAGACGAGCTCGATTTCGGCGCCCGCCAAGTGGATGGTCGACGGGGCACAGAAAAGGTTCTCGTGTTCAGGGCTCTGCTGAATCACATCGGCGAGGGGAAAGTCGTCGATGAGTACGTCGTAGACGCTCGGGACCTCAGCCGAATGGGGAACTCCGAGCGCCGTCGATGCGTTTCCTTGGGGATCGAGATCGATCACCAGCACACGGGCGCCCGCCTTCGCGAAAGCAGCAGCCATATTGACAGTCGTGGTGGTCTTGCCAACGCCGCCCTTCTGGTTCGACACCGTGAAGACGCGAGTACGAGAAGGCAAAGGCACATCACGGGAGTCGAGCGCCTTGCGTCGTGAACGCAGGTTCGCGAGTTCCCGGGCGAGGGGAGTCGACACGTCGAAGCGCTCCGTCTCCATGGCGCTCCTTCTTCCTCACGACTGTTTCACGTGGAACACCCGGTGAGGGGCATCCGCTTACTCTACGTGTTTCCAGGACCTAGACACCCGACTGTCGCACCTCTGCCGAGGGCACCTGTTCCCGAGACGTCGACCGCATTGCACGAAGAACGACTTTGTCGAGGAGACTCGAGGGTCGGGTGAAGAAGCAAGTCTACGGGTTCCGCTCCCTCGAACAAAAGTGCCTCGCCCGCCGAGAAGTTATCCACAACTGGGCGGCGCGGCGGTGGAGAAACTCGAAGCCTTCGACGACGACCGGCGCCAAGATCCGCGTGAATCCGGGGCACAGGCACGGATTCCACAGTGTTTCCAGCACTGTGGATATCTTTGGTTATCCACCGCTGCAGCGGGTGCTCGTGGTGCTTCGGCCGCGCGCGAGCTCCGTTTCACGTGAAACATCGCCAATGGCGACCGAGTCTCGGAGAGCGACCGTCACCCGCATGGCAGCGGCGCCGGACGACGACAGAGAGCCGGCCCACCGCCGGTGTGCCGGCCTGTGCGATGATCGCCACATCAGGACACCCCCGCGAACGCCGACAGAGGGCGAGCTCTGCCGATGGACCAGCCCATCCGGTCAGCCATTCACGTGCGCCACCCAGGAAGCGCGGCGGAAGCCCCTGAGTACGCCTCACCCGTCCTGCCGTTTCACGTGAAACGCTCCGCACTCGACAGCGGCGATCCTCAGCACGCCCCGCCGCGGAGGGTCCGCTGAACGACGAATGCAGCAACGCCCGCTGAGCGCGACTAGACAGAGTCGCGGCGACCACAAGATGTCATCGATAGCGGCGACCGCCGGGCGAGACTGCGACTCTACTCCGGCGGGCCCCCCTTTCCCGGCGGGCCCACTCGATAGCATACTCACGCGGTCTCACGTGAGACAGTGCGTCGCCACGGCTCGCTCGGCAGCGATCTACGCTACTGCTCGTCATGTTACGGACCTCAGGTCCTCATTCATGAGCGAGGCCTGAGGCAACACGAGGTACAGTCACCACGAGGTGCAGCGTAGAGTGCGCTCACTCCCGGGAAGGCACGCGAACAGGTCTGCGGTCGCGACAGACGCCATCGCAGGCTAACCGAACCGGACACGTTTCACGGGAAACGGACCTCGATTCTCAAACGACGAGCGCGCTAACCGCGGGCTCGAACGGTGCCGCGAACGACGCGCGTCACATCGTCAAGCACACCCTCGCCGAGGACATCCACCCGGACATCCGAGACGCGATACTTCCGGAGTTGCTTCTCCGCCGAAGCGATCTCAGCATCGACGGACGCACCCTTCATGAGCACGAGCTCGCCGCCATCGCGCAGGAGCGGGGCCGTAAGAGGAAGAAGTGTGCGCAAAGCACTCACTGCTCGCGCCGTAACCTGATCCAGGGGATCGTCGAGCCGGACATCCTCTGCTCTCGCCCGCAGAATCGTCACGTTCGACAGTTCGAGTTCCGCCGACTGCTCCTCGAGCCATGCGACACGGCGCTCCATCGGCTCGATCAAGACGAAGTGAACGTCGGGTCGAACAATCGCCAGGACGAGCCCCGGCAATCCGGCCCCCGTGCCGATATCTCCGACACGACCCGGCCGCAGAAGAGGGGCCATGATGGCGCTGTTGAGGATATGCCGGCTCCACAGCCGCGGGGGTTCCAGTGGGCCGATGAGCCCGCGCTCTTCACCGAAGCGACCCAGATTGTGTGCGAATCGGCGCAACTCGGGGATGCGATCACCCGCGAGTGACGCGGCTACTGCCGGTTCCGCCTCAACGAGGATCTCGGTCACGAATTCACCGGCATCGTTTCACGTGAAACGCCACTCACGAACGGGTGATCACGGTGTGACGGTCGTGGCCTTCGCCGCTCGACTCCGACACGAACCCGCGCTCGGAAACGAGATCATGCACGAGTTTGCGTTCGTAGCTCGACATCGGGGGCAGCGCCGCGTCTTGCGCTCCGCCTTCGATGCGAGCGATCGCGGCATCGACCAGGCGAGCGAGTTCGGCCTGGCGAGCATCACGCGACCCACCGACATCGAGGATGAGCCGCGAGAAGGATCCATTCGTGTTCTGCACGACCAACCGGACGAGCTCTTGGAGTGCGCCCACGACGTCGGGCTTGGCCAAGACCCGCAGGTTCGATTCGCCCGTTGCCGTGACCGAGATGTATGCGCGGCCATTGCGCACGTCGATCTCGAGGTCGCCGTCCAGATCGCAGATATCGAGGAACTCCTCGATGTAGTCCGCAGCGATCTCGCCCTCTTCTTCGAGCTGCTCGACCGTGGGGTCGTCACGGCGAGGCTTCTCGGTGCCTTCCCGATCGATGACGTCCGACATCCTTCTACTTTCCACTCGTTGCGGGACCGGATTCCGGCGTCCCAGGTCGCTTGTTCTGAGCCGCCTTCTTGGCGCGGTTCTTTCCCACGGGCTGCTGCCGCTGGGTGGGCTTCTTCTCCTGGATGACGACGGTGCCGCCGCCATCCTTCGTGTCGGACACCTCGAGCTTGCCCTTACGAGCGAGTCTCTCCTCGCGCTCCTTGGCGGCTTCCGTGCCCGGCATCGGCATGTTGCGGATGATGATGAACTGCTGAACCATCGTCCAGATGTTGCTCGTCAGCCAGTAGAACATGACGCCGAGAGGGAAGGCGAAACCCGAGAACAGGAACACGAAGGGCAGCAGGTACAAGAGGATCCGCTGCTGACGGAACATGGGGGAGGCCTTGGTCTCCTCCGAGATGTTCTTGGACACGATCTGCAGTTGAGTGACGAACTGGGACGCCGTCATGAGGACGACCATCACGGCGGCGATCACCATGACGCCGACCTCGCCCTCGCCCATCGCGGTGGAGAAGCTCATGTGCAGCGGGGCTCCGAAAAGACTCGCACTACCGAATTGCTGCGCGAGCTGCTCGTTGAGCGGGCCGACGCCGGTCTTCGAGTGCTGAGCGTCATTGAGCACCGAGAACAGCGCGAAGAAGATCGGCATCTGCACGAGCAGGGGCAAGCAGGATCCGAGCGGATTGGTGCCGGCGTTCTTGTATACCGCCATGGTCTCTCGACTCATGGCCTCCCGGGACAACTGATCGCGTTTACCGCGGTACTTGTCCTGGATCTTCTTCAGTTGGGGCGCGACCTCCAGCATCTTGCGCTGGTTCTTGATCTGCCGGACGAAGAGCGGGATCAGGAGTGCACGGACGACGAGCACGAGCCCGACGATCGACAGCACCCAGGTGATGCCGGCTGCCGCCTCCAGGCCGATGGCCGAGAAGAGTGCGTGCCAGCCCACGAGGAGGAGCTCGACCACCCATTTGAGTGGCCAGAGAATGAGGGACAACGGGTCCATGTGGTGATCAGCCCTTTCTCTGGCTGGAAGGAAGAACGAAGCCCATGCGGGTCACGACGTGACGGAACGACCGCTTCTCCGGGATCTCGTCGAAACCGCCCTCGGCCCAGGGATGACACCGCAACAAGCGGCGAGCTCCGAAGAAGGCCCCGATCAAAAGGCCGAAACGCTGAATAGCCTGAAGCGTGTACGACGAGCAGGACGGGTAGTAGCGACACACGTCGCCGTACAGGGGGGAGACGACGCGACGGTACACGATCAGAATCGCCACCGCGACATTGCGGGGAACGAGCACGAGCGCGTCGAAGGCGATGAGGAGGGGATGCCGGAGATCGGCGCTCGACCGGGTCGCGGTCATCGTGCCCTGGCCTTGGTCGTGATTGCTCTCTCGATGTCGGCGACGAGGACCGTGTATGGAGCGTGTGCCGCAGGCGGAAGAGCGCGGATCACGATGTCGGTCCCCTCAGTAGTCCTGGCCAGAGCGGAAAAAGATGCGGCTTTGAGCCGACGCCGCACCGTGTTGCGTACGACTGCGTTGCCCACCGTCTTTGCAACAATGAACCCGAATCGTGGCGGACCACCATTCGGGTTCATCGAGACATAACTCACCGTGCTCTCCGAGACGACGCGGCGACCGCGGCGCACGACCGCTCGGTAGTCGTCG
Organism: Labedella populi; assembly: GCF_004078655.1. Classification (GTDB taxonomy): domain Bacteria; phylum Actinomycetota; class Actinomycetes; order Actinomycetales; family Microbacteriaceae; genus Labedella; species Labedella populi. Next base: position 193,256 of record NZ_RZNC01000001.1, read on the forward strand.
GCCTTCGCGATGCGATTGACCTTCGCGAGCACCGTCGATCACCGAGTCCGGAGCGCCGAGGCGCGATTACGCGGAGAGTTCGGTGCGACCCTTGCGGCGACGTGCCGCGAGGATCGAGCGACCCGCGCGGGTGCGCATGCGCAGACGGAAGCCGTGCACCTTGGCGCGACGACGGTTGTTCGGCTGGAACGTTCTCTTGCTCATGACTCTTCTCCTGATGAATGAATCCGCAGCCGCGATAGCGTGCGGCAGGGAAAGCTCGGTGCCCGAGGGCAGGCGTCAACTGATTAAAACTACGGCTTCGCGGCGCGTCGGTCAAACCCGGTAGCGCGGGGACGCGGTATGCACAGGAGTTCCGCAGGGCCCTGGCCGCGCGTCGTCCGCCCGACGTATGGTGTGTTTTGCCTCTCCCCCCGGTTCTGGTTACCGTGATCAGGCAGTTATCCACAGGCTGACGGAAGAGCCTCCGCGGAGGCTCAGCCGCTGCGGTTCCATCTGTGGCGCGGCGCGTCCCGTCGTCCACTTCATCATCACTCGCCGGCACCCGCCGTGCGATCGACCTCTCGGGGGCACCATGGCAGACGACCAGCAGGACATCGCTCGACGGTGGCAGATGGTGCTCGACGCCCTCACCGCGGACGACCGCATCACGGCGCCCCTCCACGGCTTCCTCGGTCTCGTCGTTCCGAAGGGCGTCATGGGAGGGACCTTCTACCTCGAGGTTCCGAACGACTTCACCGCCGGCCAGCTGAACCAGCGGATGCGCGCACCGATCCTCGCGGCCCTCGCCGCGACCGAGCACGAGCACGGCGCTCACACGTTCGCCGTCGTGGTCAACCCGGAGATCGTCGACAACGACCTGCAACCGGCTTTCGAGTCGAGCACACCGACCGCCGCGCCCACGGCGACCCCCGGTACCTACACGGAACAGACCGCCACGGTCATGCCCACCACGGACCAGGTCCTGCCTGCTCGACAGAACGACACGCGTCTCAACGCAAAGTACTCCTTCGACAGTTTCGTCATCGGTCAGTCCAACCGCTTCGCCCATGCCGCGGCGGTCGCCGTCGCCGAAGCGCCGGCCAAGGCGTACAACCCGCTCTTCATCTACGGCGAGTCGGGGCTGGGCAAGACCCACCTCCTCCATGCGATCGGCCACTACGCGATCTCCCTGTACCCGGGCATCCGCGTCCGTTACGTGTCGAGCGAGGAGTTCACGAACGATTTCATCAACTCGATCGCGAACAACCGCGGGGCCGCATTCCAAGCGCGCTATCGGGACATCGACATCCTGCTGATCGATGACATCCAGTTCCTCCAGAACAAGGCCGAGACGCAAGAGGCCTTCTTCCACACGTTCAACACCCTGCACGACCACAACAAGCAGGTCGTCATCACCAGCGATCTCCCGCCGAAGCACCTCACGGGCTTCGAGGATCGGATGCGCTCCCGCTTCGAGTGGGGTCTCATCACCGACGTCCAGACACCCGACCTCGAGACCCGCATCGCGATCCTCCGGAAGAAGACGCAGAGCGAGCGGCTCCAGATCCCCGACGAGGTGCTCGAATTCATCGCCTCCAAGGTCTCCTCGAACATCCGCGAGTTGGAAGGCACGCTCATCCGTGTCACTGCGTTCGCGAGCCTCAACCGGACGCCCGTCGACATGGCCCTCGTCCAGACGGTGCTGAAGGACCTCATCACACTCGATGACGACAACGTCATCTCACCCGTCGACATCATCAACACGACGGCCGCCTACTTCAAGCTCTCCGTCGAGGACCTGTACGGGTCGAGCCGTTCACAGGCCGTCGCCATCGCCCGCCAGATCGCCATGTACCTCTGTCGAGAGCTCACCAACCTCTCCCTCCCCAAGATCGGTCAGCTGTTCGGCAACCGCGACCACACCACCGTCATGTACGCGAACAAAAAGATCTCGGACCTCATGCAGGAACGTCGTTCCATCTACAACCAGGTCACGGAACTCACGAGCCGCATCAAGCAGGGGAACCGCTAGGTCCTCCTCCGCGGTCGACCGGCATGCTCGCCGCGCCCGGGATCACATCACGCCGCGCATCGTGATCCGCGGGTCTTCGGCGCGCCCGCACGACCCCCTGACGCGTGTATTGACAGCGCCCCGTGCCCTGGCCAGAATGCGACTCTGCACAGTGTGGATAACCTGTGGAAACACAGTCCTTAAACAGGCCGCTTAATGTTGAAAGTGGCAACCGTCATGTGAACAACGCGTTTTCACGCGCTGAACGTGCAGGACCTGTTCGCCCCGAATCACACACCACTCACACAACTCACACCGGTGTAGTTCCCTACGCCCGACTGGTCGACGAGTAGTTATCCACATTCTCCACAGGCGTTAAGACCTTTAAGAGTTAATTAATCTCTCTCTCGGTCCGCCAACCTCGTGGTTCGTCTCGGGCACGGGCACAGCGCCTCGTCGCGGTCGTCGGGTTGCGCTGTCGCCCTGCGGATAGCATGGTGTCGTCTAGTGCCCAGAGGACAGAGGTGACAAGTGCGGTTCAGCGTCAATAGAGATGTGTTCAGCGAAGCGGTGTCCTTTGCGGTGAAGCTGCTTCCGCAACGCACGACACTTCCCATCCTGAGCGGCGTCCTCATCGAGTCCACCGCCGACGGGCTCACCCTCTCGAGCTTCGACTACGAGGTCTCCGCCCAGACCACGATCGCCGCCGACATCGCGGAGGAGGGGTCGATCCTCGTCTCGGGACGTCTCCTCGCCGACATCGCCTCCCGCCTCCCCAACGCTCCGGTCGAATTCAGCACGGACGACAACCGCATCTCGGTGACGTGCGGCTCCGCCCACTTCACGCTCCTCTCGATGCCGGTCGAGGAGTATCCGACCATCCCGCAGGTGACCGGAGAGCACGGCCTCGTTCCGGCCGAAGAGTTCGCCACCGCGATCGCGCAGGTCGCCGTCGCGGCATCGCGCGACGACGTCACCCCCGTCATCACCGGTGTGCAACTCGAGGTCACCGGTACGAAGATCAGCCTCGTCGCCACCGACCGTTACCGCGTCGCGGTGCGCGAGATCGAGTGGGACGGTGGCGCGGACGCGCCGTCGCTCACCGCACTCGTGCCGGCGCGCACTCTGCAGGAGGTCGGCAAGACCTTCGGACACAGCGGCACGATCACCGTGTCGTTCACGAGCAAGGACGATCGCGAGATCATCGCCTTCTCCGCCGACAACAAGACCGTGACGTCCCTGCTCATCAAGGGATCCTTCCCCCCGGTGCGTCGTCTCTTCCCCGAGCAGGTCGACAACCACGCCGTCATCAACACGGCCGAACTCATCGAGTCGGTCCGCCGCGTGTCCCTCGTCCTCGAGCGCGAGGCCGCGCTCCGGTTCAGCTTCTCGATCGACGGACTCACCATGGAAGCCATCGGTTCCGAGCACGCGCAGGCCTCCGAGTCCATCGACGCTCTCCTCACCGGCGAGGACATCGTGCTGTCGTTGAAGCCCTCGTTCCTCATCGACGGCTTGAACGCCGTGCGGAGCGAGTTCGTCCGGTTCTCCTTCACCAAGTCGGAGAACACCAACAAGCCGGGCCCCATGTTGATCACGAGCCAGTCCTCGAAGGATCAGCCGGGCGCCGACAGCTTCAAATACCTGCTGCAGCCCAACCTGCTGCTGCGCTGAGAGGAGCCATCGCCATGAGCGATCTGCACATCGGTCTCGTCGGTCTCGGTCGGATGGGTGGCAACATGCGCACCCGGCTCCGCGCCGCCGGAGTCGAGGTCACGGGGTACGACCGCGACCCGAACGTCTCCGACGTGGCGACGGTCGCCGACCTCGTCGCCGCGTTGCCCGCACCACGCACCGTCTGGGTGATGGTTCCGGCCGGCCCGGTCACCGATTCTGTCGTCACCGAGCTCGGTGGTCTGCTCGAGGCCGGTGACCTCATCATCGACGGCGGCAACACCCGGTTCACCGATGACCTCCGCCGAGCCGAGTCGCTCGCGCTCTCCGGCATCGACTACATAGACGTCGGAGTCTCCGGCGGAGTGTGGGGCGCCGAGAACGGATACGGCCTCATGGTGGGCGGTCCCGCGGAACAGGTCGAGCGAGTGATGCCGGTCTTCGACGCTCTGCGTCCCGAGGGCCCCCGCGACGAGGGCTTCGTCCACGTCGGACCCGTCGGCGCCGGCCACTACGCCAAGATGGTGCACAACGGGATCGAGTACGCGCTCATGCAGGCGTATGCCGAGGGATACGAGCTCCTCGAGAAGCGCGACGACCTCATCACCGACGTCCCCGGAACCTTCAAGGCCTGGCAGCGCGGCACGGTGGTCCGGTCCTGGCTCCTCGAACTCCTCGTCCGCGCGCTCGAGCAGGACCCGGAGCTCGGCGACATCGAGGGCTACGTCGAGGACTCCGGCGAAGGGCGCTGGACGATCGAGGAGGCCATCGACAACGCGGTCCCCGTTCCCACGATCTCCGCATCGATCTTCGCGCGATTCGTGTCGCGACAGGAGGACTCGCCGGCGATGAAGGCCGTCGCGGCACTGCGCAACCAGTTCGGCGGTCACGCCGTGAAGAAGATCGACGACTGACCTCCCGGTCGGTACTCGTGGAAACGGCAGACCTGCGGCACTTCCTCGCCGTCGCGGCGGAGGGGCACTACTCCCGAGCCGCCAACCGCGAGCACGTCTCGAGGGCGACGATCCAGTCGTCGATCGCCGCTCTCGAGACGGAACTCGGGCGCAATCTCGTGTCCGACGTCGAGGACGGGGTCGTCCTGACGGACGCCGGGACGGCGTTCGTCGAGGAGGCCGCGGCCCGCGTCGCCAAGGCCCCGACGCCGCCCGTGAATCGGGGGGGAAAGGCGAAGGCGTCGAAAGGCAAGGGGCGCGCACCCATCGTCAAGGGCGAGCCGAAGCCGTTCAAGAAACGACAGGGTCGCTGACCGCTCGTCCTTCCATCGCCGAGGCTCTCGCGACTCCGCCGTTGTCGCCGTCGGCGGCTATCGTTGCACGGTGATCGTTACGCACCTGAACCTCGGGGACTACCGCAATTACGCGGCAGCCGACGTCCCGATGCATCCGGGCGCGAACCTCTTCGTCGGTCGTAACGGGCAAGGGAAGACGAACCTCGTCGAGGCCCTCGGCTATCTGTCGACGCTCGGATCCCACCGGGTGTCGAGCGATCAGGCGCTCATCCGCGCCGGCGCCGACTCCGCCGTCATCCGCGCTCGACTGCGGCATGACGAGCGCGACTTGCTCGCCGAGGTTCAGATCAACCGCTCTTCGCCGAACCGGGCACAAGTGAATCGCTCCCAGATCAAGCCACGCGAGTTACCGCGGTACTTCTCGAGCGTGTTGTTCGCCCCGGAGGACCTCGGGATCGTCCGGGGCGATCCGTCCGCACGCCGGCGCTTCATCGATCAGCTCATCGTGCTGAGGTCTCCCCGCATGGCCGGAGTCCTGGGCGACTACGACCGTGTACTCAGGCAGCGCAACACGCTCTTGAAGTCGGCGCGGTCGACCGGCCTCAAGGAATCGCAACTGACGACGCTGGAGATCTGGGACGACAAGCTCGTCGCTCTCGGGAGCGAGATCATCGTCGTCCGCGCCGCGCTCGTCGCGGCGCTCGGAGCACCGGTGGCTTCGGCGTACTCCGCCGTCGTCGGCGAGGATCACCGCCCGACACTCGCTCCCGTGCTGTCGATCGGCGGCGTCGACGCGGAGGACCCCGACGACGGGGTACGTGGAGAGCACACCGTGAGACCGGCGGCCGTGATCCCGACGACGGCAGCGGAGGCCGCCGGACTGTTCCGCGCCGCACTCGCCAGTCGGCGGAGATCCGAGCTCGATCGCGGGCTCACCCTCGTCGGCCCGCACCGCGACGACGTCGCATTCGGGCTCAACGGGCTCCCGGTCAAGGGATACGCGAGTCATGGGGAGTCGTGGTCGTTCGCGCTCGCGCTCAAACTCGGCGCGGCGCAGCTGTTGCGGGCCGAGTCGTCCCTGGGCGACCCGGTCCTCATCCTCGACGACGTCTTCGCGGAGCTCGATCAGGGGCGTCGGAGCCGTCTGGCGGCGGCGATCGCCGGCTTCGAGCAGGTGCTCATCACGGCGGCGGTCCTCGACGACGTCCCGGACACCCTCACGGCGCACACCGTCCACATCCGGGCCGGGGAGGTCGTCGATGAGTGAAGCGAGCGACCGGGCAGGCGGGCTCTCCGAGGCGTCCCGCGTCTATCTGCGTTTCAAGGAGATCTTCACGGGGACGCGATCACGACCCCAGCGCTCTCGGCGCTCGCGGGACGATGACGAGAGCGTGCCCTTCGGACACGGACGCGACCCGAAGGGACTCGGAGACATCGTCGGAGCACTCACCGCCGACCTCGGTTGGGACTCCCCACTCGCCCAGTCCGAACTCATGAGTCGCTGGACGGAGCTCGCCGGAGAGGAGACCGCGAAGCACTCGGCCCCGGTCGGCATCGAGAAGGGACTGCTGACGGTCCAGTGCGAATCGACGGCGTGGGCGACGCAGCTCCGTCTCATGCGCACGGAGATCATGACGCACATCACGACGCGGTTCCCCCAGGCCGGCATCTCGAACATCCGTTTTCTCGGGCCAGACGTCCCATCCTGGAAACGCGGCCCCAGATCGGTCCAGGGGCGCGGCGTACGCGATACCTACGGTTGACCCGACAAAACAGGTCACCGGGCGAAGAAAAGCGCCTCAGACGGGCGAATAAGCCACGGTGCAACACCGTGATTTGGTAGAATGGAGACCATCCCATCCACGGTTTGGAGTCCAATTCCATATGTCATCGGAACCGCGCAACACCCCTGACGGCAACGACTACGGCGCAAGTCAGATCCAGGTTCTCGAGGGCCTCGAAGCAGTCCGCAAGCGACCCGGCATGTACATCGGGTCCACAGGACCGCGCGGTCTCCACCACCTCGTGTACGAGATCGTGGACAATTCCGTGGACGAGGCGCTCGCGGGCTATTGCGACAAGATCACCGTCACGATCCTCGAGTCCGGCGGCGTCCGCGTCGTCGACAACGGTCGAGGCATCCCCGTCGACATGCATCCGGTCGAGAAGAAGTCGACCGTCGAGGTCGTCCTGACGATCCTCCACGCCGGTGGCAAGTTCGGGGGCGGCGGATACGCGGTCTCCGGTGGTCTGCACGGCGTCGGCTCCTCGGTCGTGAACGCGCTCTCGAGCAAGCTCGAGGTCGAGGTCCGTCGTCAAGGGGCGATCTACACGCAGCGCTACCACAACGGTGTGCCGGAGGCACCGCTCGACAAGGTCGGTGAGTCGGACGAGACCGGCACGACCATCACGTTCTGGCCGAACGGCGAGATCTTCGAATCCGTCGAGTTCGACTACGAGACGCTCCGCACGCGGTTCCAGCAGATGGCGTTCCTCAACAAGGGGCTCCGCATCGAGCTGAGCGACGAGCGCACCTCGCGCGGCGAGATCCAGGACGTCGCGGGCGAGATCGATGAAGCGGCGCACGAGAAGGGCCGCGAGGACGTGTTCTTCTACGAGCGCGGACTCGTCGACTACGTCGAATACCTCAACTCGGCGAAGCGGGCGGAGATCGTCGGGGGTGACATCATCTCGTTCGAGTCGGAGGACACGGAGCGCAAGATCGCACTCGAAGTCGCGATGCAGTGGACGACGGCGTACACGGAGAGTGTGCACACCTACGCCAACACGATCAACACGCACGAGGGTGGGACGCACGAAGAGGGTTTCCGAGCGGCGCTGACCGTCCTCGTCAACCGATACGCCAAGGCGAACAACATCCTCAAGGAGAAGGACGACAACCTCACGGGTGAGGACATCCGCGAGGGTCTCACCGCGGTTGTCTCCGTGAAGCTCGGCGAGCCGCAGTTCGAGGGTCAGACGAAGACCAAGCTCGGCAACACCGAGGCGAAGTCGTTCGTCCAGAAGGTCGTCGGCGACCAGCTCGGCGACTGGTTCGAGCGCAACCCGCAGCAGGCCAAGGAGATCATCCGCAAGGCGATCCAGTCGGCGACGGTGCGCCTGGCGGCCCGGAAGGCGCGTGAGACCGCGCGCCGCAAGGGCCTCCTCGAGGGCGGCGGCATGCCCGGAAAGCTCAAGGACTGCCAGTCGAAGGACCCCTCGATCTCCGAGATCTTCATCGTCGAGGGCGACTCGGCCGGCGGCTCGGCCACGCAGGGGCGCAACCCGATGACGCAAGCGATCCTCCCGCTTCGCGGAAAGATCCTCAACGTCGAGAAGGCCCGCCTCGACCGTGCGATGGGCAACGCCGAGGTCCAGGCGATGATCACGGCCTTCGGCGCCGGGATCGGTGAGGACTTCAACCCGGAGAAGGCGCGGTACCACAAGATCGTGCTCATGGCCGATGCCGACGTCGACGGTCAGCACATCACGACGCTGCTGCTCACGCTCATCTTCCGGTACATGCGTCCCCTCATCGAGATGGGTTACGTCTACCTCGCACAGCCGCCGCTGTACCGCATCAAGTGGTCGAACGCGCCGCACGACTACGTCTACAGCGACATCGAGCGCGACGCGTTCCTGGCGGAGGGACTCAAGAACGGGCGCCGCGTCCCGAAGGACAACGGGATCCAGCGCTACAAGGGTCTCGGCGAGATGGACTACAAGGAGCTGTGGGAGACCACGATGAACCCGGAGACGCGCACGCTCCTCCAGGTGACGCTCGACGACGCGGCCGCCGCCGACGAGATCTTCTCGACACTCATGGGCGAAGACGTCGAGAGCCGGCGTTCGTTCATCCAGAAGAACGCGAAGGACGTCCGCTTCCTCGACATCTAGCAGCACGGACACGGTCTCTCCCTTCGACAAGCTCAGGGACCGGAAGGACGGCGGCCCACGGTCGCTGAGCTTGTCGAAGCGACGACGGCAGGAAGAGAAACATGGCAGACGACGACATCACCCCCGACGAGACGGTGCCCGAGACGGGCGTCGGACCGCACGGCAGGATCGACCAGGTCGACCTGCAGCTCGAGATGCAGCGCTCGTACCTCGACTACGCGATGAGCGTCATCGTCGGTCGTGCGCTCCCCGAGGTGCGCGACGGGCTCAAGCCCGTGCACCGCCGCGTGATCTACGCGATGTACGACGGCGGTTACCGTCCGGACAAGGCCTTCTCCAAGTGCGCTCGTGTCGTCGGTGACGTCATGGGGCAGTTCCACCCGCACGGCGACTCGGCGATCTACGACGCGCTCGTGCGTCTCGTGCAGCCGTGGAGCCTCCGGTACCCGCTCGCGCTCGGTCAGGGGAACTTCGGTTCGCCCGGCAACGACGGGGCCGCGGCACCGCGGTACACCGAGACGAAGATGGCACCCCTGGCTCTCGAGATGGTGCGGGACATCGACGAGGACACCGTCGACTTCGGCGACAACTACGACGGCCGCACGCAGGAGCCGCTCGTCCTGCCGAGCCGCTTCCCGAACCTCCTCGTGAACGGTTCGGTCGGCATCGCGGTCGGCATGGCCACGAACATCCCGCCGCACAACCTGCGCGAGGTGTCCGAGGGCGCCCTCTGGTACCTCGCCAACCCCGAGGCGCCGCGTGAGGAGCTGCTCGCGGCGCTCATGCAGCGCATCAAGGGGCCGGACTTCCCCACGGGCGCTCAGATCCTCGGGACCAAGGGCATCCACGACGCGTACATGACCGGTCGGGGGTCGATCACGATGCGCGCCGTCGTGAGCGTCGAGGAGATCCAGGGCCGCACGTCCCTCGTCGTGACGGAGTTGCCGTACCAGGTCAACCCGGACAACCTCGCGATCAAGATCGCCGACCTCGTGAAGGACGGCAAGGTCTCGGGCATCGCGGACATCAACGACGAGACCTCCGGTCGTACCGGCCAGCGCCTCGTCATCACGCTCAAGCGTGACGCGGTCCCGAAGGTCGTGCTCAACAACCTCTACAAGCACACGCAGCTGCAGGAGAACTTCGGCGCGAACATGCTCGCGATCGTCGACGGCGTGCCGCGGACCCTCGCGCTCGACGGCTTCATCTCCGCGTGGGTCGACCACCAGATCGAGGTCATCGTCCGGCGGACGCAGTTCCGGCTCAACAAGGCGGAGGCCGACGCACACATCCAGCGCGGTTACGTCCTCGCGCTCGACGCCCTCGACGAGGTCATCGCCCTCATCCGTCGCTCGCCCGACGTGGAGGAGGCCCGCACCGGACTCATGGAGCTTCTGGGCGTCGACCAGCTCCAGGCCGACGCGATCCTCGCGATGCAGCTCCGTCGCCTCGCGGCGCTCGAGCGCCAGAAGATCATCGACCGCCTGGCCGAGCTCGAACTCGAGATCGCCGAGTACAAGGCGATCCTCGCGAGCCCGGAGCGCCAGCGCACCATCGTCTCCGACGAACTCACCGAGATCGTCGAGCGCTTCGGCGACGAGCGCCGCACGGAGATCATGTTCGGCTTCGACGGCGACATGTCGATGGAGGACTTGATCCCCGAGGAGGAGATGGTCGTCTCCGTCACCCGCGGCGGCTACATCAAGCGCACCCGGAGCGACAACTACCGCCAGCAGCACCGCGGCGGCAAGGGAGTGAAGGGCGCGCAGCTGCGCGCCGACGACGTCGTCGAGCACTTCTTCGTGACGACGACGCACCATTGGCTCCTCTTCTTCACGGACAAGGGCCGCGTCTACCGCGCGAAGGCGTACGAGGTGCAGGAAGCGGGCCGCGACGCGAAGGGCCAGCACGTCGCCAACCTGCTCGCGATGCAGCCCGACGAGCAGATCGCCCAGATCCTCGACATCCCCGACTACGAGGCCGCGAAGTACCTCGTGCTCGCGACGCGCAACGGTCTCGTGAAGAAGACGACGCTGACCGAGTACGACACGAACCGCTCCGGCGGCATCATCGCGATCAACCTGCGGGAGGGTGACGAACTCGTCTCGGCGCTGCTCGTGGAGGAGGACAGCGACATGCTGCTCGTCTCGCGGCACGGCATGTCGATCCGTTTCACGGCGAACGACGAGACGCTCCGTCCCATGGGTCGCTCGACGTCCGGAGTGATCGGAATGCACTTCCGTGGCGACGACACGTTGCTGTCGGCGTCGGTCCTCCCGGCCGATGGTGCGGCCGCGTCGGTCTTCGTCGTGACCGAGGGCGGGTACGCGAAGCGCACCGCCGTCGACCAATACCGGCTCCAGGGTCGAGGCGGAATCGGCATCAAGGTGGCGAGACTGAGCGAGGATCGCGGGGTCCTCGCCGGGGCTCTCATCGCCGGTGAGGACGACGAGGTGCTTGTGGTTCTTGCCAGCGGCAAGGTGGTACGCTCTGCCGTGGCCGAGGTCCCCACCAAGGGACGTGACACGATGGGCGTGGTCTTCGCCCGTTTCGCGGACGACGACCGCATCATCGCTCTGGCGAAGAACAGCGACAGGAACCTCACTGCAGAAGCGGTAGCGGAACCCGACGCGTCCGGAACGACTGACCCGAGCGCCCCGAGCGTGGACGAACAGCAGGAAGAGCAGGCATGAGCACCGTCGCAGACAAACTCGCGAAGAAGTCGGCCAAGAAGCCGTCGAGCAAGCAGGTCCGCCTGAAGCTCGTGTACGTCGACTTCTGGTCGGCGGTGAAGCTGTCGTTCCTCCTCGCGATCGCGGTCGCGATCATCACGATCGTCGCCGCATTCCTCATCTACACCGTCGTCGAGCGCACGGGTGTCCTCGACAGCATCAACGGCCTGTACCAGGCCGTCGCCGGTGAGGGCGAGGACCTCACGGCCCTCTTCGGGCTCAACCGCATCATGGGCTTCGCGCTCGTCGCCGCGGTACTCAACCTCATCGTGGTCACGGCGCTCGGTGCTCTGAGTGCCGCGCTCTACAACATGAGCGTCAAGATCACGGGCGGCGTGCTCGTCGGTTTCACCAACAACTGACGCACCCGCGAACACGGTCCTCGAGTCCCTGCGGACTCGGGGACCGTTCCGTTGAAGGCACCGATTGGGATTAGCTCGCTATTTCGGGTAATCTCTACTTCGGTCCACCCACGGGGATATAGCTCAGGCGGTTAGAGCGCTTCGCTGATAACGAAGAGGTCCGAGGTTCAAGTCCTCGTATCCCCACTCCGCTCATCAAGATCAACACCTGATGGTTCGCTCGTCAGGACGTGTGACGGTGGGTGCGGGGCCTTAGCTCAGTTGGTAGAGCGCCTGCTTTGCAAGCAGGATGTCGGGAGTTCGATTCTCCCAGGCTCCACATCGTTCGACGGGAACATCCGCCGCTCCCTGACATCCGACCCGTTGGAGTTTCGCATCCGTCTCTCCTCCTCAAGGCGGTTGTCGCGGCCGGGCATCCGTGGTCGACTGTGACCGGAGGCTGATCCCATGAGCGAAGCGACCGAACGTACAGCACCACCCCTGGGCAGCGTCGTGCGGCTCTGGCACGGCTGGGTCGAGACCGTGAACAAGGACGAGTACATCGCCTACATGGACCGGTCGGGAATGGCCGGCTACCGCGAGACGCCCGGGAACCTCGGCGCGTACATCATGTCGCGCGACCACGAAGACGGCCGCTCCACGATCGTCACGGTCTCCTACTGGGAGTCCTTCGACGCGATCCGCTCGTTCGCGGGTGACGAGATCGACCGGGCCCGCTTCTACCCCGAGGACGACCAGTACCTCGTCGACCGCGAGTGGATTGTCACCCACTTCACCGTCGGCGCCTGAGGCGTCCGGTCGTTCAGCTCAGGTCGGGCTCCGAGGCCCGTCGCGCGAGGGCGGCGCCCGCCTCGATGAGGGCGTCGATCGTGTCGTTGAGGGCGCGGTCGCGGCCCACGAGGTCGACGAGGCTCACCGCGGCGGGGAACGCGGAGACATCCGCGTCGATCGAACCGGCGACGAGCATGGTGCGACCGGGAGCGAGGGCGGCGACGTACGCGGGCGCCTTGCCGGCGGCCGTCTGACCGTCGAAACGTCCCTCACCCGTGATGATGACGTCCGCCGTGGCGACGATCGCCGGGATGCCGAGTTCGGCGCCGATCGACTCGGCGCCCGACCGGATCTCCGCGCCCCACTGCAGGAGCGCCCAGCCGGTCCCGCCCGCCGCCCCGGCGCCGGGCGTTGCGGGGTCGACCGTCCCGAGGGCCGCGAGACGCGAGAGGTTCCCGTTCATCACCGGGATGTCGTCGGGCTCGGCCCCCTTCTGCGGACCGAAGACGGCGGCGGCCCCGAATGGGCCGAGGAGCGGATTCGAGACGTCGCAGAGCACGACGACTCCGCCGGCGGGCACGGGTCGCATCGACGAGAGGTCGAGGGCGACGGCGTCCGCGAGTCCCGCGTTTCCGGGGCCGATCGCGTCGCCGTCGGCGTCGATGATGCGGGCGCCGAGCACGGCGAGCATCCCGGCGCCTCCATCCGTCGAGGCGCTGCTCCCGACGCCGACGAGGAGCCGAGTGGCGCCGGCGTCGAGCGCCGACGCGATCACCTCGCCGAGACCGTGGGTACTCGCGGTGAAGGGCTGATTCGTTCCCCACAGTTCGATGCCCGCCGCCGATGCGAGTTCGACGACCGCCGTCCCGTCGGGGAGTTCGAGCCACGCGCTCGTGGCCGGGCCCTCCGGTCCCTCGACCTCGACATCGTGGCGGATCCCGTCCGGCCTCGCGACGGCGAAGCCCTCGACGGTACCCTCGCCGCCGTCGGCAAGGGGTGCACTGACGATCTCATCGTCCGGCCGCTCGCGCCGCCAACCTTCCGCGACGGCGGAGGCCACGCTGTCGGCGCTCGCGGTGCCCTTGAAGGAGTCCGGGGCGACGACGACACGCATGCACCCATCATGCCCGGTGGGCGCGGATGACATAAGCCCAGCGGCACGTCGACCCCTGCCCGAGAGCGCCCGAGTCTCGGAGAATCGCATGATGGCTACTTCTGCACACGATGGTCCTGATGCCGCACACGTCCGACCGGAGGGCGTCGACGACGCCACCGTCGCCGCTCTCGGGAAGCTCTCCGAGGCCCTCGAGGTCGTCGAGCACGCCCGTGGGTTGCTCTACGGCTTCCACCGGCTGACGGGTACGGCGGATCTGGCGCTCGGAGAGGCGGTCGGCTTCCTCCGCGAGGCGGGTCACGACGAGCTCGCGGACACCGTCGAGCGCGACCTCGTCGGTCGCAACGTCATCGAGGGACGCTGGACCTTCCAGATCGTCGAGGATTACGACGACGGCTACTACGCGACGTTCCGCGACCTTGAGCGCGAGGCCCGCGAGCGGCTCGCGAACGGCAAACGCCACCTGTTCGAGGCCGAGATGAAGGAGGACCGTCGCACCCACGGACTCCGTCACCACGAAGCGCTGCCGGTCGACGCCGACGAGGTCGACTAGCCGGGTCCGTCTCTCACCTCTCCGCCGCACCAGCCGATCGTCGCAGTCGGGCTCGTCTCCGGCCACGTGGACCACGGCCGATCGACGGCCAACCAAGACGATCCGCGGTTTCGAGTCAAGCCTTTTGTTGATCTCCCGCCCTTTGGCAACGTGGCCCGCGATCGACGGCCGCGGGGAGGGGTGGGATGACGAACACTATGGCGACGGATGAATGATGCGATCGGTACGGACGGGTTTCCCGTATGGCTGACGCTGATCTCCTGGACAGCCGTCGCGGTCGCGACTCGAGGGGAGTCCGATGATGGAGCAGTGGCCGCTATGGCCCAGTGTGATCGCTCTGGCGGTGTCGGTCGGCATCATCGTCATCGCGGGAACGCCCCTTGCTCGCGCCGCCGACGAGTTGGCAGACCGCACCGGCATGGGGGAGGCCGTGGCGGGTGCCGTGTTCCTCGGCGCGATGACCTCGCTACCGGGAATCATCACGACGGCGACGGGAGCACTCGAGGGAGACGCCGGCTTCGCGCTCGCGAATCCCGTCGGAGGCATCGCCCTGCAATCGGTGTGGCTTGCCATCGCGGATCTGTTGTACCGCCGCGCGAACCTCGAACACGCCGCCGCGTCCCTCGAGAACCTGCTGCAATCGGTCATCCTGATCGCGCTGCTCGGATTGCCGGTCATCGCCTTCGCGACCCCGCAATTGACCGTCGGCTGGATCCATCCGGTGACGGTCTGCATACCGATCCTCTACTTCTTCGGGTTGCGCCTGCTGCGCCGGATGCACTCCACGCCGATGTGGAAACCGACGCGCACTCGCGAGACCCGCAGTGACGAGTCGCAGGTAGAGTACTCCGGCTCGATCGCGAAGGTCTGGCTCACCGTCGGCCTTCTCGGCGCCCTCGTGGCGGTGACCGGATGGGTGATCGCCCGAGCGGGCCTGGGTGTCATCGCCGCGACCGGGTGGTCGAGCAGCATCACCGGGTTCACCGTGACGACCCTCATCACCTCGCTTCCCGAGCTCATCGTGTTGATCGCCGCCGTGCGCTCCGGCGCCCTCACCCTCGGGGTCGCGAACATCATCGGCGGCAACGTCTTCGACGTCCTCACCCTCACGGTCGCCGACAGCTTCTACCTCGACGGCACGATCTATACAGCCGCTGGCGACGAAAGCCTCGTGCTTCTCGGCGGCACCCTCATGATCACGGCGGCTCTCGCGGCCGGTCTCCTCGTCCGGGACCGAAAAGGCATCGGGTTCGAGGGCGTGAGCATCGCGGTCCTCTATCTGGGGACCATCGGCCTGGCGATCGTCTCGCTGTGAGCGACACGCGTCAGGCGACGGGGCACGCCGGAGTCGTCTCGGCAAGAGTGACGGTACCGGACTTCCTCCGGCTGAGCACGAGCTCGGGGATCAGCGTCATGAGCGCGAGGAGCGACATGGCCGCACCGAGAAGGAGCGGTGAGAGAACGCCGAACGCATCGGCCGCGACGCCGCCGAGCGCGGTGCCGAGGAGGATGCCACCCGTCACGATGGTCGGGAGCATGGACGTGACAGCCGGCCCCGAGCCACCGCGCTCCACCACACGAGCGGTGTGAGCCGGGTTCAGCGACACCCCGGTCAGACCGACGACGACGAGCGCGAGCAGCACGACGGCGAGCGAGGTCGGTGCGAGCCAGAAGGCCAGGAGCCCGGCGGTGAGTACGACGAGTCCGATCGCGACGACGAGTGTCGGTCCGCGCGGCGTGAGCCGGCCCACGACGGTGTTGCCGACGACGGAGGCGAGCCCGTAGAGGGCGAGCAGCCAGGGCACGATCGTGGGATCGACACCGGTCACCTGCTCGAGGATCGTGCTGAAGAACCCGAACCCGGCGAGCGTCGCCCCGATCGCGAGACCGGCTGTGCCGAAGAGGACCCAGAGGCGGGCGTCGCGCAGCGGCCGCAGCGTCTCGCGGAACGGCAGCGGCGCGACACCGCTGAGCTTCGGCATGGCCGCGACGATCGCGACGGCGGCGATAAGCACGAGGAGAGTGTCGAGGTGGAACGCCCAGCGCCACTCGAGCAGTCGGCCGGCGAGCGTCGCGAGCGGGAGTCCGAGCGTCGTTCCCACAGTCACACCGGTGAAGATCGCCGCGGTGGCACGCGACTGCAGTCGATCAGCCACGATCCGCACGGAGACGGAGAGCGCCGTTGCGAAGAACGCCGACATGGCCGCACCCGACACGAAGCGGAGCGCGAGCATGACGGGCCACGGCGAGAGCGTCCCGATGGTCTGAGCGATCGCGAAGACGACCATGAGTCCGGCGAGGATCCAGCGCGGACCGAAACGGGACAGGGGCATCCCGATGAGCCAGGCACCGACGACCTGACCGGCCGCGAATCCCGAGATGAGGAAGGCCGCTTGCCCGATCGGGACCCCGACGTCCGGCGCGATCGCCGGGAGCAGACCCGCCGCCATGAACTCGCTCGTCACCATCGCGAAGATGCCGCCGGCGATGAGCCAGATCGTGAGCGGCATGCGGTCGGCGCGCGTGGCGCTGGTCGTCGTCATGAGGGGCGCAACCAGGACGGACGCTCGCGCATTCCGTCCAGCCGTCCGCCCGGCTGCTAGGCGCCCTTCTTGCTCTTCTTCCGCGTGGACTCGACGCTGCGTTTGAGGGCCTCCATCAGGTCGATGACCTCGCCGTCACCATCGTCGTCCTCGGTCTTGCCGAAGGTCGCGTCGGTGTCGACGGTGTCGCCCTGCTCGATCTTCGCCTGGATGAGCGTGCGCAGTTGCTGCTGGTACTCATCGGTGAACTTCGACGGATCGAAGTCGGACTCGAATGACGCCACGAGTTGGCCGGCCATCTCGAGCTCGCGCTTCTGGATGCGGACGTCGGCGTCGAGCGAGGGGAACGCGGCCTCCCGGACCTCGTCGTCCCACAGCAGCGTCTGCAGGACGAGCACGTCGTCCCGCACCCGCAGCGCGGCGAGACGCGTCTTGCTCCGGAGGGCGAACTGCACGATCGCGGTGCGGTCCGTGTCCTCGAGGGTGCGGCGGAGGAGGACGTACGACTTCGTCGACTTCGAGTCCGGTTCCAGGTAGTAGCTCCGATCGAACATGAGGGGATCGATCTGATCCGTCGGGACGAACTCGACGACGTCGATCTCCTTGCTGCGCTCCTCCGGGAGACTCGAGATGTCCTCCTTCGTGAGGATCACAGTGTGCTCGCCGTCGTCGTACGCCTTGTCGATGTGCTCGTACGCGACCTTCTCGCCGCAGATCTCGCAGTGCCGCTCGTAGCGGATCCGGCCGCCGTCCGCGTCGTGCACCTGGTGCAGGGAGACGTCGTGGTCCTCCGTCGCCGAGTACAGCTTCACGGGCACGTTCACGAGGCCGAACGTGATCGAGCCCTTCCAGATGGACCTCATGGAAACAGTAAACACCGGTCGGGACCGAAATACCGAGGGGTTGACGGTATCAGCGGCCGAAAGCCTATGGTGAGGCATGGCGGTGCAGAGATCGACGGGGTCGGCAGGGACGCAACTCGTCGAGATCCAGGGGCGCCGGGTGCGGCTCACGAACCTCGACAAGGTGCTCTACCCCGAGACGGGGACGACCAAGGCCGACGTGATCGGGTACTACTCCGCGATCGCGCCGTACCTCCTGCCGTACACCCAGAACCGGCCCGCGACGCGGAAGCGCTGGGTGCACGGTGTCGGCACCGACGACGACCCGGGTGACGTGTTCTTCCAGAAGAACCTCGACGCCTCGACGCCCGACTGGATCGCGCGCGTCGACATCGAGCACAGCGACCACCACAACACCTATCCGCTCGTGAACGGCGTGCCGACGCTCGTGTGGCTCGCGCAGATGGCGAGCCTCGAGATCCATGTGCCGCAGTGGCGGGTCGATGGCAGTGGCGCCCGACGGAACCCGGATCGACTCGTGCTCGATCTCGATCCGGGCCCCGGGACCGGGCTGCCCGAGTGCGTCGAGATCGCACGGGGCGCCCGCGTCATCCTCGAGGGGATGGGGCTCACACCCATGCCGGTGACGAGCGGAAGCAAGGGCATCCACCTGTACGCGAAGCTCGACGGGACGCAGTCGTCGGACCGGGTGTCGGACGTCGCCCATGAGCTCGCGCGCGTGCTCGAGAGCGACATGCCGGATCTCGTCGTGAGCGACATGAAGAAATCGAAGCGCGCGGGGAAGGTGCTCGTCGACTGGAGTCAGAACAGCGGAGCGAAGACGACGATCGCGCCCTACTCTTTGCGCGGGCGGTCGCACCCGACGGTTGCCGTCCCACGCTCGTGGGACGAGCTCGACGATCCGGGGCTCGATCATCTCGACTACAGGGCCGTCCTGGCACGGATGGAGGAGAGGGACGACCCGCTCGCCGTCATCCTCGACGGCGACACTGAGACAGGTGATGAGCCCGATCGGCTCACGATCTACCGGTCGAAGCGTGACGCGACGAAGACGCCCGAGCCGGTGCCCGCGGCGTCGCCGGCCCAGGGCAACGACGACACGTTCGTCATCCAGGACCACTACGCGCGTCGCCGTCACCACGACTTCCGCCTCGAACGGAACGGTGTGCTCGTCTCGTGGGCGGTCCCGAAGGGTACGCCGGCGCGGGGCGAGAAGAACCGCCTCGCGGTGCAGACGGAGGACCACCCCCTCGACTACGCGACCTTCGAGGGCAGTATCCCGAAGGGCGAGTACGGCGCCGGCACCGTCACCATCTGGGACAGCGGCACCTACGAGACCGAGAAGTGGCGCGAGAACGAGATCATCGTCACCCTGACGGGCCGCTCCGGCGGCGGACTACGAGAGAAGGCGAAGTTCGCACTCATCCACACCGGTCGAGGCGACGACGCGAAGAACTGGCTCATGCACCGCATGGAACTCGAGGGCACCGACACCGTGGTCGACGGCGAGGCACGTGACGCCGCACGAGAGGCCACGCCCGCGAAGCGAACCTCGAGCGGTAGTCGGCGCAGCGGTGACCCGGAGCCGACGCCGCCGGCCCGCCGGACGGTCGGAGGGTCGTCGCGTTCTTCCGCGCGACTGCCGGAACCGATGCTCGCGACCCGCGGAACGACTTCGGACGTGAGCGACGGCGCGTGGGCCTTCGAGATGAAGTGGGACGGCATCCGGTGCCTCGTGCGCATCGAGGACGGGGAGGTGCGCCTGGGATCCCGCAACGGCATCGACCTCACCGCCACCTTCCCGGACGTCGCGGCGGCACTCGCCGAGGCGTTCCCAGACGACGCCGTGCTCGACGGCGAGATCGTGGCTCTGCACAAGGGCCGCCCGGATTTCGGTCGGCTACAGAACCGCCTCGGGCTCACGAAGGAGGCCGACGTGGCGCGCGCGGTCGCGCAGATCGAGGCCGACATCATGGTGTTCGACGTCCTCGAGAGCGAGGGGCGTGATCTCTCGCGGGAGCCGTATCTCGAGCGCCGTGCCCTGCTCGAGGAACTCGCCACGACCCCCGTGGGGACGACGTCGGATCGGTCCCGCGTGCAGGTGCCGCCGGCGTTCGAGGGCGACGTCGACTCGGCGGTGTCGACGTCGAAGCAACTCGGTCTCGAGGGTGTCGTCGCGAAGCGCACCGATTCGCCGTACCGGCCCGGAAGACGCTCACGCGATTGGATCAAGCTCCCCCACGAGCGCACGCAGGAGGTCGTCATCATCGGGTGGCGTCCGGGCAACAACTCGCTCGCCGACTCGGTCGGCTCGCTCCTCGTCGCGGTGCCGGGTGACGGCGGCGATCTCGAATACGCAGGCCGCGTCGGAACGGGCTTCACGGAGAGCCATCGTCGGCGCATCCGATCGCTGCTCGACGCACGCGCGCGGAAGACCGCGCCGGTCGAGGTGCCGAAGCCGGACGCGAACGACGCGAACTGGGTGCGAGCGGACCTCGTCGGGGAGGTGACGTTCAGCGAATGGACGCAGACCGGTCGACTTCGACACCCCGTCTGGCGCGGTCTGCGTACGGACAAGTCTCCCTCGGACGTCGCTCGCGACGCCGGATGACCCGGGCTACCGTGTGAGGGTGGTCGAGTCCCCCGGTGCCGCTGGTGTCATCACCCGTCTGCGAGCGGCCGGATGCATTTTCGCCGAGGAGGAGGCCGAGATCCTGCTCACCTCGTCCGAAAGCGACGCCGAACTCGAGCGGTTCGTCTCCCGGCGGGTGGCCGGGACGCCGCTCGAGTACATCGTGGGGTGGGCGGAGTTCCGGGGTCTGCGGATCGGTGTCGACGAAGGGGTGTTCGTACCACGACGCCGCACGGAGTTCCTCGTGGACCTCTGCGTCGATGGGATCGGTCCGGCCTCCGTGGTGCTCGACCTCTGCTGTGGAGCCGGTGCGCTCGCGGCGGCGATCGTCGCGGAGGTGCCCGACGCGGACGTCTATGCCGCGGACATCGATCCCATCGCTGTCCGCTGCGCTCGTGGGAATCTGTCGGCCGATCGAGTGCTCGAGGGTGATCTGTTCGCGGCGCTCCCGGTCTCGCTGCGCGACCGGGTCGAGGTCATCGTCGTGAATGCACCGTACGTTCCGACGACGGAGATCGCCTTCATGCCGCTGGAGGCCCGCAACTTCGAGGCGCTCGTCGCCCTTGACGGCGGCGACGACGGCCTCCACGTGCACCGTCGTGTGGCCGCAGAGGCTCGCGACTGGCTCGTCCCCGGCGGTGTCCTCGTGATCGAGACGAGCGAGCATCACGCCGAGCGCACCCGCGCACTCTTCGCTGATCGGGGCTTCGACGCGCAGGTCAGACGCGACGAGGACCGGGACGCGACCGCGGTCACCGCCCGGGCACCACACTGACGCGGCGGTGGTCAGCGGCCGGGCTGCTCGGACGGAGACCGTGACGCCTCAGACGCGGCGGGCGGCGTACTGCTCGCGGACGACGGGAACGGTCGCCGGAGCGAGCTCGGCGACGGTCTCGATCTCCCAGTCGGGAAGCGATCCGAGCGCGACCCACGCCGCCTGACGCGCCGCGCCGTTCGCGACGTACTCCCCCGGCGCGGGGACGGTCACGGGGACGTCGAAGATCGTCGAGGCGATCTCGCGGACCGCCGGGTTCATGGCGGCTCCGCCGATCAGCAGGACACGAGACGCCTGTACGCCGAGCGCACGGTGCGCGTCGAGACCGTCGGCGAGGCCGCACAACATGCCCTCGATCGCGGCGCGTGCGAGACCCGGACGCGTGAATGTGGCCCGCGTCATCCCGAACAGCGTCGCCGTCGCGTCGGGGAGGTCGGGGGTGCGCTCGCCGTCGAAGTACGGCTGGAGCACGAGTCCCCCGGCGCCCGGCTCCGCCTCGAGCGCGATCGTGGCGAGCTCGTCGAAGTCGACACCGAGGACCGCGGCGACCGTGTCGATGACGCGTGCGGCGTTGAGCGTCGCGGAGAGCGGAAGGAAGCGACCGGTGGCGTCGGCGAAACCGGCGACCGTTCCCGAGCTATCGGTCGTCGGCTCCTCCGAGACGGAGAAGACCGTGCCCGAGGTGCCGATCGAGACGACGACGTCGCCGGGGCCGGCGGACAATCCGAGTGCGGCCCCTGCGTTGTCGCCGGCGCCCGATCCCACGAGGGCGCCCGCCGAGGTGCGCCCGGCGGAGTCCGCCGGGCCGAGCACGCGCGGCAGGATCGCGTCGTGGCCGAGGGCCGCGACGAGCAGTTCGCGGTCGTACTCGCCCGTCGTCGACGACCAGTAGCCGGTGCCCGATGCGTCGGATCGGTCGGTCGCGAGTTCTTCGAGAACGGGTCCGAGTTCGCTCTCCCCCGCCGGCCCGTAGCCGCGCAGCCGCCAGCTCAGCCAGTCGTGCGGAAGCGCGACGGCGGCGACCCGAGCGGCGTTGTCCGGCTCGGCATCGCGCAACCAGCGGAGCTTCGTGATCGTGAAAGACGCGACCGGGACGAGACCGGAGCGTGCGACGAGCTCCTCCGCGCCGAACTCGGCGATGAGGTCGCGGGCTGCTCCCGCGCTCCGCGTGTCGTTCCAGAGCAGGGCGTCGCGGATCACCCGTCCTTCGGAGTCGAGCGCCACCATGCCGTGCTGCTGACCGCCCACCGAGACCGCGTCGACATCGTCGAATCCGCCGGCCCCCGCGATCGCTTCGCGGAGTGCGGTCCACCATGCTGCGGGGTCGACTGCGGTGCCGTCGGGGTGGCTCGCGCGCCCCTCTCGGACGAGTGCGCCCGACTCCGCGTCACGGATGACGACCTTGCAGCTCTGCGTGCTCGAGTCGATGCCGGCTACCAGCATGGGTTTCGTCCTGTCTCGTGAGGATGGTTCGGCGTCGCCGCGCGTGAAGATGAGCCGAGCTGCGGTTCGTGACCGTGGCGCGGGTGGTGCGATCGGGTCGGCTCGTCCCAGACGAACCGACCCGATCGGGACGCACGGAGTACGTCAGTCGCGGGCGCCCATGAGGTGCTCGAGGGCGAGCTGCTGCAGGCGGACGAAGCCGAAGCCCTTGCCGTGGAAGTACGCGTCGGCGTCGAAGTCCTCGTAGGCGGAGCGGTCCGCGAGGAAGTCGTCGTACGACTCGCCTTCGCCGAGGGTCGGCGTGCGCAGCTCGGCGACCCTCGAGGCCTCGAGCGCCTCCTGGACCTCGGGGTCGGCGCGGAAGGCCTGAGCGCGCTCCTTGAGCAGGAGGTACATGCGCATGTTCGCTGCAGCCGACTCCCAGACGCCTTCGTCACCCTCGGTGCGGCTCGGCTTGTAGTCGAAATGACGCGGGCCGTCGTAGGCCGGTCCGCCGTTGACTCCACCGTGCTCGAGGAGGTCGACGAGCGAGAACGCGTTCTGCAGGTCGCCGTGACCGAAGACGAGGTCCTGGTCGTACTTGATGCCGCGCTGGCCGTTGAGGTCGATGTGGAAGAGCTTGCCCTGGTAGAGCGCTTGCGCGATGCCGGCCGTGAAGTTGAGCCCGGCCATCTGCTCGTGGCCGACCTCGGGGTTCACACCCACGAGCTCGGGGCGCTCGAGCGTGTTGATGAACGCGATCGCGTGCCCCACCGTCGGGAGCAGGATGTCGCCGCGGGGCTCGTTCGGCTTCGGCTCGATCGCGAACCGGATGTCGTAGCCCTTGTCGGTGACGTAGTCGCCGAGCAGGTTGACCGCCTCGCGGTAGCGCTCGAGCGCGGCATGGATGTCCTTCGCCGCGTCGTACTCGGCGCCTTCGCGGCCGCCCCACATGACGAAGGTCTTCGCGCCGAGCTCGGCGGCGAGGTCGATGTTGCGCAGCACCTTGCGGAGCGCGAAGCGGCGGACGGCGCGGTCATTCGACGTGAAACCGCCGTCCTTGAAGACGGGAGCGGAGAAGAGGTTCGTGGTGACCATCGGCACGACGATGCCGGTGTCGGCGAGGACCTTCTTCAGGCGGTCGATCTGCGTCTGGCGCTCGGCGTCGGACGAGCCGAAGGCGAAGAGGTCGTCGTCGTGGAAGGTGAGGCCGTACGCACCGAGCTCGGCGAGCTTCTCGACGCCGCGCACGACGTCGAGGGCTTCGCGGGTGGGGCCGCCGAACGGGTCAGCACCTGTGTAGCCGATGGTCCAGAGACCGAACGAGAAGCGATCGGCGGGCGTGGGGGTGAGGGACATGGTGGTTCCGTTTCTCAACGTCATTGGTGATAAGTAGTGAGTCACAACATATCCGCCCCCTGTTCCCCGTGTCAAAGGTCGCCAGTCACTCGTGATCGCGAGACGAATCGGAAAGAACCCTCGATCGATGCCATGATCGTGAATGCCGAGCACCTGCCAAACCGCGCCACACGTACCCGTACAGAGAAGGCCGCCGATGTCGATCAACCCACGAGACGATGCGTCACGGGGTGCTCCGCCCGAACGCGGTGCGTCGACGAACCTCTCGACGATCCTCCGCCGTGTGCACCGCTCGGGGCCGGCGTCGCGCGCCGAACTGACGCGGGAGACGGGGCTCAACCGTTCGACGATCTCGGGTCTCGTGGGCGAACTCGTCGAACGCGGGCTCGTCGTCGAGGTCGAACCCCGCTCGACGAAGCAAGTGGGCCGGCCGAGCCCCGTCGTGCAGGCCTCGCCGCAGGTTCTCGCCGTCGCGCTCGTGCCCGAAGTCGATGCGGTGACGATCGGGCTTGTGTCGTTCGACCGGCAGGTGATCCGACGGGTGCGGTTCGAAACCGAGTCGATCCCCACCGTGCGCGAGGCCGTCGTGATCGCGCGGGCGCTCTTCCAGGGCATGCGCGACGGCCTCGGGCCGGAGTATCGGATCGCGGGCATCGGGGTGGCCGTCCCGGGGCTCGTCCGCGCGGTCGACGGATTCGTGCGGTGGGCTCCGCACCTGGACTGGCGTGACGAGCCGCTCGGCGCCCTTCTCGAGGAGGCGACGGGGTACCGGGTCTTCGCCGCGAACGACGCGAACCTCGGTGCGCGGGCGGAGAACCTCTTCGGGGCCGCGGCGGAGGCGTCCAACATCCTCTACATGAACGGCGGACCGAGCGGCATCGGCGGCGGCATCATCGTCAACGGTGAGCTCGTGGGCGGTGCCGAGGGCTACGCGGGCGAGTTCGGGCACAACCGGGTCGCCGCTCCGACCGATTCCGAGGTGACCGACGGCGAGCTCGAGGCGAGCGTGAGCCAGAACCGGCTGCTCTCCGTGCTCGGGCTGAGGAGCGCGAGTCTCGACGAGCTCGAGGTGGCGCTCCTCGCGTCGGAGCGGCCCGAGGTCCGCGCCGAGGTGCACCGGCAGCTCGGCGTGCTGAGCGTGGGCGTCCGGAACATGATCAACATCCTCAATCCGGAGAAGGTCGTGCTCGGAGGGTTCCTCGGGGTGCTCTTCGATTTCGAGACCGCGTACTTCCTCGATCTCCTCGAGGCGAACACCCTCGCGCCATCGTGGGAGAGCGTCACGGTCGTGCGCGCCGAGCTCGGGTCCGACCTCCTCCTCGTCGGCGCCGCAGAACTCGTCTTCGACGGGGTGGTCGCCCGCGCCGAACTCTGACCCCTCTCCCCCCTGAACACTTCGTATGTTCTTGAAAATGCGTGCACAGAGGAAGTGTTCAGGGGGGAGAGGGAGGGGCTAGGTGAGGGTGTGGCGGAAGAAGGCCGCGGCCTCCTCGGCGTCGACGGGGCCGCCACCCTCGTGCCCGTTGAATCGCCAGATCGCGAGCTCGGTCGGGCCGGCCCAGGCGTTCCGTGCGGCGGCAATCGTGCTCGGAGGGCAGATCGCGTCCATGAGGGCCGCGGAGAATCGCGCGGGGACCGCGGCACGCTTGGCGAAAGTGACGCCGTCGATGTAGGACAGGGAGCGGAGCACGTTCTCGACCCCGTCGCGGTGCACGGCGAGGTAGTCGGCGACTTCACGGTAGGGGTACGCGTCGGTGATGCCCGCCGCCCGTTCGATGTCGCACAGGAACGGCACGCACGGTGCGGCCGCCTTCACGCCCTCGTGGAGCGACGCGGCGGCGATCGCGACCCCGCCGCCCTGACTGATGCCGAACACAGCGATCCTCTCGGGGTCGACGATCGGCAACTCGGCGGCGGTGTCGACGGCTCGGACGGCGTCCGTGATGAGCCGGACGTAGTAGAGCGATTCAGGGCTCTCGATGCCGCGCGTGAGGAAGCCGGGATAGTGGGGGCCCGCGCCGACGGGGTCGGCTGTGTCGCCGCGGCTCCAGCTCGACCCCTGACCACGCGTGTCCATGTAGAGGTGCGCGAAACCGGCGGACGCCCAGTAGAGGTTCTCGGTCGGTCTGCCGCGGCCTCCGCCGTAGCCGATGAACTCCACGACGGTCGGCAGCGGAGCGGCGGCACCCGCGGGGGCCCGCAGCCACGCACGGACGGGCTGTCCGTCGAAACCGGTGAACGTGACATCGAACACGTCGATCGTCGCGAGTCCGGCGCCGACTCGCTCGACGACGACGGGTGCCGCCGCCGCGCGTGCCCGCGTGATCGTCTCCGCCCAGAATTCGTCGAAGTCCTCGGGTTCCCGCACTGCGGAGGTGAACTCCAGGAGAGCCTCGCCGGTGAGGTCGGTGTACATGCAGGTCCCTTCGTCATCGATCCGTTGGTCAGAGTATCGCCACCGCCTTTGTTGTCGCGATCCACATATGTGTTGTGTTCGCTTGGATCGTCACGTATGGTGACTCGTGCGGTCGTCGAAGCGCTTCAACGATTTCGGCAACCGGAGCCCGCCCGGCTCGTCACACCCTTCGATCACACGGTCCTCGAGACCACCCCGGCAGCAGACAACGGAGTCGCCATGGCAACCATTCACGACGTCGCTCGTGCTGCCGGCGTGTCGATCAGTACCGTCTCCTACGCCCTCAGCGGCAAGCGATCGATCGCCGACAGCACGCGTCGACGCGTCGCGGACGCCGCCGTGAGCCTCGGGTACCAGCCGCACGCCGGCGCACGGATGCTCGCCGGAACGCGCACGCAGATCTTCGCCCTCACCGCCCCGCTGCGACACGACACCTATGCGCCCGCGCACATGGCGTTCGTGCTCGCCGTCGCGACGGCCGCACGCCGCCACGATTACGACATCCTCCTCCTCACGGAGGATGAGGCGACGAAGGGCCTCTCCCGTGTGGCGTCGAGTCGGCTCGTGGATGGCGTCATCGTCCTCGACGTCTCCGTCCGGGATGAGCGGATCGCGCTCGTGCAGAACCTCGGGGTTCCGACCGTCGTGATCGGCATCCCGGACGACCCGGCGGGTCTCGCGTGCGTCGACCTCGACTTCGAAGCCGCCACCCGGCTCGCGATCGACGGTCTCGCCGATCGTGGTCACCGACGGATGGCGCTGCTCGGCCACCCTGACGAGATCTACGAGCGGGGCTCCAACTTCCCCATCCGCGTGCGGGACACGTTCCTCTCCCACACTGCCGACCTGGGCTTGCCGGGGCGGTTCAGCACGAGCGAGACCGACAGTGGTGCCGTGCGTGCGGCCCTCGACGCGCTGCTCGCCGGCGATGAGCGCCCGACGGCGCTCATCATGCACTGCCAGGAGTCCGTCCAGGCGACGGTCCTCGACCACCTCAGAGACCGCAAGATCTCGGTCCCGGAGGACATGTCGATCATCTCGGTGGGGTCGACGTTCGACACGACGAAGTTCTCGCCGGCGCTCGACGTCATCCCCCTGATCCCGGCCGCGACGTGTGACGCCGCCGTCGACATCCTCGTCGCCTCACTCCCCGATCCGCCCGATCCGCGCGTCCAGTACGTCGCCCCGGAGTACAGAGCCAACGGCTCCGTCGCCCCGGTCCCCGCCCCCTGACCACCACGACCCCGGATGCCGCCGTCGTCTTCGAACTGTCGAAGCGCTTCGACAGCCAGCGCCACCGGCGCGCGGTGCGCCGCCTGAACACCGCATTTTCTCCAGAGAGGTAGGAAAGACATGAGACACAGCAGAACCTTGATGAGCGCCGCGGTCCTCGCGGCCGGCGCCCTCGTCCTGTCGGGATGCTCCGGTTCCGGAAGCTCCAAGCCCGACGACGTGCTCACCCTGTGGCACTTCGAGAGTGAGACGAGCGCGATGGGAATCGCGTGGGAGCAGGCCATCGAGACGTTCGAGGAGGAGACGGGCGCGACCGTCGAGTTCGAGGCGAAGGCCTTCGAGCAGATCCGCTCCACCGCGAGCCAGGTCCTCAACTCCGATGAGGCGCCCGACATCCTCGAGTACAACAAGGGCAACGCGACCGCCGGGCTCCTCGCGAGCCAGGGCCTCCTCGCCCCGCTCGACGACGCCGTCGAGGAGTACGGCTGGGACGACATGCTCGCCCCGTCCCTCCAGACGACCGCCCGCTACGACGAGCAGGGCGTCATGGGTTCGGGCAGCTACTACGGCATCCCGAACTACGGCGAGTTCGTCGAGGTCTACTACAACAAGGACGCCTTCGCGGAAGCCGGCCTCGAGGTGCCGACGACGCTCGCCGAGTTCGAGACCGTCATGCAGGCCTTCGTCGACCAGGGTGTGACGCCGCTCGCCGAGTCGGCGGCCGAGTATCCCCTCGGTCAGCTCTGGTACCAGCTCGCCCTGTCGCAGGCCGACCGCGACTTCGTCGACGCCTACCAGCTCTACACCGACACCGTCGACTTCGAGGGTCCCGAGATCTCCTATGCGACGGAGACCGTGAAGGACTGGACCGACAAGGGCTACATCAGCTCGGACGCCACCGGTCTCAAGGCCGAGGACGCGGGCACGTCGTTCATCAACGGCACCTACCCGATCTTCTTCTCGGGCAGCTGGTGGCACAACCGCTTCACGACCGAGATCACCGACTTCGACTTCGGGACGTTCCTGTTCCCCGGGTCGGAGATGTCGCCCGGATCGGCCGGCAACATGTGGGTCATCCCGGAGCGCGCCCAGAACAAGGAACTCGCCGAGCAGTTCATCGACATCACGATGCGACCGGAGATCCAGGCCCTCATCGGCAACAACGGCGGCGTGCCCGTCGCAGCCGACCCCGCGGACATCACGGATGAGAAGAGCGCGGAGCTGATCGCGAACTTCAACACGCTCACGGAGCGCGACGGCATCGCCTTCTACCCGGACTGGCCTACGCCGACGTTCTACGACGAGCTCAACGCCGGTCTTCAGGAGCTGCTCAACGGCACCCTGAGCCCGACCGAGGTGCAGCAGCAGCTCGGTGAGGACTACCAGAGCGGCGTCGACGACATCGTCGGCTGACCCCTCGACCAGAATCGGTGGGCCGTGGACGCGCTCCACGGCCCACCGCACCAGGAGATGACGAAGGACACGTAATGACCACCCAGACCACGGCGCCCCCGAAGCGCCGACCCGGCTCCGAGAGCCTGATCCCGGGAACACGCAGTCGCACGTTCTGGGTGTACCTGATTCCGGGTCTCGCCCTCTTGACGCTCGTCATCATCGTTCCGCTCGTGTGGAACGTGTATCTGACGTTCACGTCCTACCGCGGAATCCGTCCGCCCGAGTGGATCGGCCTCGAGAACTGGGTCAAGCTCGCGGGCGACTCCACGTTCTGGACCTCGTTCGCGAACTCGATCGCGATGATCCTCGCGATGGTCGTCGTGCCGACGCTC
This sequence comes from Labedella populi, assembly GCF_004078655.1. Classification (GTDB taxonomy): domain Bacteria; phylum Actinomycetota; class Actinomycetes; order Actinomycetales; family Microbacteriaceae; genus Labedella; species Labedella populi. Next base: position 222,631 of record NZ_RZNC01000001.1, read on the forward strand.
CTCGGCCTCGTGCTCGCGGCGGTCCTCTTCGATCTCGTCGGACGGAAGTTCGGCGGCAAGCTCGCGAGCTTCTTCCGGGCCACCTACTACTTGCCGCAGATCCTTCCCGCGGTCATCGCGGCGATCGTGATCGGCTGGATCCTCCGGCCTCAGGACGGCGCACTCAACACCATCCTCGAGTCGGTCGGCCTCGGCGGCCTCGCCCACAACTGGCTCGGTAGCCCCGACACCGCCCTCATCAGTCTCATGGTCATCCTCGTGTGGGTCCAGATCGGCTACCCCGTCGTGATCTTCATGGCAGCCCTCCAGCGGGTCGACCCGGAGCTCTACGAGGCCGCCGAACTCGACGGTGCCAATTGGTTCCAGCGGTTCCAGGCGATCACCGTCTCGATCATCCGGCCGGAGATCTTCGTCGTCGTGCTCACCGGAACGATCGCGGCGCTCAAGGTCTTCGGGCCCGTCTACACCCTCACGCGCGGCGGCCCCGGCGACTCGACGATCGTCCCCGCGTACTACGCCTACAGCGAGTTCTTCCAGTCCCAGCAAGTGGGCTACGGCGCGACCATCGCGACCGCCCTCACCATCGTCATCGCGATCGTCTCGGTGGTCTTCATCGTCGTTCAGCGCCGACTCGAGAAGCAGGAGGAGGCACGATGACGACATCGACCCTCGACACCACGGCGATCGTCACGGGCGCGGAGCCCGGTTCCCGCGCCGCACGGAAGAAGAAGCCCGTGTCGCGTCGCCCCGGTGCGAAGAAGAGCGCGAGCGACTGGGTCGTTCTGGCCTTCGCGGTCCTCATCGGGCTGCTCATCGCCGCTCCGATCCTCCTGATCCTCCTGAACTCGTTCAAGTCGCCCTCGGACTACGCCTCGAACGGTCCTCTGTCCGTGCCGCAATCCCTCTACACCGACGGCATCGTCGCGTTCTGGGAGCGCGTCGACTTCCCCGTGAAGCTCTGGAACAGCATCTTCATCAGCGGTGTCGTCGCGCTCGGTGCCGTCGCGATCTCGGTGCTCAACGCCTTCGCGCTCGGCATCGGTCGGGTGAGGGGACGGACGTGGATCGTCGTCCTGATCCTGCTCGCGAACATGCTGCCGCAAGAGGTCCTTCTCTACCCGCTCTACTTCATGTTCAAGGCGGCGGGCCTCTACGACAACACGTGGAGCGTCATCATCATCTTCATCGTGATCCAGAGCGCGTTCGGGACGTACCTGCTCGCGTCGGTCTACGGCACGTTCCCCAAGGAGGTGCTCGAGGCCGCGGCGCTCGACGGAGCCGGGAAGTGGCGGATCCTGACGAGCGTGGTGTTCCCGATCTCCCGACCCACGCTGAGCGTCCTGCTCATCTTCTTCTTCATCTGGACCTGGAACGAGTTCCTCATCCCGCTCACGTTCCTCGTCTCGAACGCCAACCAGACCGTGCCCGTCGCGATCGCGTCGTTGCAGGGCGACCGGCTCATGGATGTGACCACGACGAGCGCCTCCGCGCTCCTCGGGCTCATCCCGACGCTGGTGTTCTTCCTCATCTTCCAACGCACCCTCACCCGGGGCATCACCGCAGGAGCAGTCAAGTAGTCATGAAGTTCACCGATGGTTTCTGGCACGCCCGTCCGGGCGTCGACGCCCTTTACGCCCAGGAGGCGTACGACGTCGACGCGCGCGGCGACCACCTCGTCATCACGGCGCCGACGAAGGTCATCGAGCGTCGCGGCGACACCCTCAACCGCCCGCTCCTGACGGTCACGCTGTCGAGCCCTCTCGAGGGCGTCGTCCGCGTGCGGGTCGAGCACCACGTGGGCACGGACGCGGACCCGGGCTTCGAACTCGTCGGTGCTGAGGACGGTGCGGGCGTCGCAACGCTCGACGACGGCCACGGGGTCCTCTCGACCGGCGGTCTCACGGCCCGAGTGTCTCCCGGAGCGCCGTGGTCGTTGACCTTCTCCTCGGGCGGGCGCGTCCTCACCTCGAGTGGTCACAAATCGCTCGGGCTCATGACGCTCGGTTCGGAGGCTCCCGTCACCGCCGAGCCCGCCGGCATCACCGGCGTGACCTCGACGGGCCTCGCCGAGGCGGAGCGTTACATCCACGCGCAACTGTCGCTCGGGGTCGGTGAGCTCGTCTACGGTCTCGGCGAGCGATTCGGCCCGTTCGTGAAGAACGGTCAGACCGTCGACATCTGGAACGCGGACGGCGGTACGTCGAGCGAGCAGTCGTACAAGAACGTCCCGTTCTACCTCACGAACCGCGGGTACGGCGTACTCGTGAACCACCGCGGCCACGTCTCCTTCGAGGTGGGGACCGAATCGGTCGAGCGTGTGCAGTTCTCCGCCGCCGGCGAGGCTCTCGAGTTCCTCATCTTCGACGGCCCGACGCCCGAGCGTGTGCTCGAGCGGTACACGGCTCTCACGGGTCGCCCCGCCAAGGTGCCGGCGTGGTCGTACGGGCTGTGGCTCTCGACGAGCTTCACGACCGACTACGACGAGGAGACCGTCAACCGGTTCGTCGACGGCATGGCCGAGCGAGACATCCCGCTGAGCGTCTTCCACTTCGACTGCTTCTGGATGCGCGAGTTCAACTGGACGGACTTCGAGTGGGACGCCCGTACCTTCCCCGACCCCGAGGGCATGCTGGCGCGACTGCACGACAAGAAGCTGCACATCAGCGCCTGGATCAACCCGTACATCGCTCAGCGTTCCTCGCTCTTCGCCGAGGCAGCGGAGGCGGGTTACCTCGTGCGTCGTGCCGACGGCACCATCTGGCAGTGGGACATGTGGCAGGGCGGCATGGGGCTCGTGGACTTCACGAACCCCGACGCGACGGCCTGGTTCCAGGACAAGATCCGCACGCTCGTCGGCCAGGGCGTCGACGCCATCAAGACCGACTTCGGCGAGCGGATCCCCACGGACGTCGTGTGGTTCGACGGCTCGGCCTCGGAGGGCATGCACAACTGGTACACCCAGCTCTACAACCGTGCGGTGTTCGACGCGCTCGAGGACACGCTCGGTGACGGCGAGGCCGTCCTCTTCGCCCGCTCCGCCACGGCCGGTGGACAGCAGATGCCCGTGCACTGGGGCGGGGACAACTCGTCGTCCTTCGAGTCGATGGCGGAGACGCTCCGCGGCGGGCTCTCGCTCGCGATGAGCGGCTTCGGCTACTGGAGCCACGACATCGGTGGCTTCGAGGGCAAGCCCGACCCGGCGGTCTTCAAACGATGGGTCGTCTTCGGTCTGCTCTCGAGCCACACGCGTCTCCACGGCTCGACGAGCTACCGCGTGCCGTGGGCGTTCGACTCGGAAGACGGCTCCGACGCGGCCGGGCAGAGCGCTGTCGACGTCACACGGAAGTTCGTGAAGCTCAAGCTCTCGCTCATCCCGTACCTCACGGCCGTGGGGCTCGAGGCGCACGAGCGCGGCATCCCGTTCATGCGGCCGATGCAGTTGGTCTTCGCGGGCGACCCGGCGGTCGACCACCTCGACCGCCAGTACATGATCGGCGACAGCCTTCTCGTCGCGCCGGTGTTCTCGGCGAACGGCGAGGTCACGTACTACCTCCCCGCCGGCGAGTGGACGAACTACCTCACGGGGGAGGTCGTCACCGGCGGAGTCTGGCGTTCGGAGACGCACGCCTTCGACAGCGTCCCGCTCTGGGTGCGCGAGGGCAGCGTCATCGTCACGGGATCGGTCGACGATCGACCGGACTACGACGTCCTCGAGTCGCCGCTCGTGACCGTCTTCCCCGGCGACCGGGTCGGTGCTGTGCGGGTAACCTCGCCCGACGGATCATCGGCAGAGTTCACGGTGCAGCGCACGGACACGGGGGCGACGGTCTCGAGTTCGCGCGACCGCCCGTTCCGCGTCCGCTTCGGTGTCGCCGGCGCCATCGTCGAGGGCACGGGCTCCGTCACCGCCTCCGCCTGACCCGGCCACGGTCACGGTCACTGAGCTTGTCGACGTGCCTTGAGTTCTCGGGAGCTCGGCGCCCTTCGACAAGCTCAGGGACCGTGGGGGCGGGGTGCTCGGGATCGGGCACCGGTCGAGGACTGTGCGAGCGGCGTCACCGAGGATGGGCGGCCTCAGCGCTCGAGGGGGAATCCCGACTCGCTCCACGCGCTCGTGCCGCCGAGCACGTTGACGACGTCGAAACCGCGGCTCTCGAGGAACGAGGCCGCACGTTCGGAGCGCACGCCGTGCTGGCAGATCACGTAGACGGGCTGTTCGGGGTCGAGCCGGTCGACCGCATCGGGCACCGTCTGCAGCGGGATGTTGACGGCCCCGGGGACCCGGCCCGCCTCGAACTCGGCCGGCTCGCGGACGTCGACGACGGTCACACCATCGAGTGCGTGCAGGTCCTGAACGGTGATGTCGGCCATGGGATCCCCTTTCGCCCGTCCATCGGGCACCACCGTCAAGGCTAGGCGAAGTATCGTGACGGCATGGACATTCGGGTCGCCGCCTACGGCGTGATCATCGAGGGCGCTCAGATCCTGCTCGCCCACTGGAACGAGCACGGGCGCAGCGGCTGGACCCTTCCCGGTGGCGGCATCGATCCCGGGGAGGACCCCGCGGCCGCCGCCGTCCGCGAGATCCGGGAGGAGACTGGATTCGAGGCCGAGATCGACGGCGTCCTCGGTGTCGACAGCTTCGTGATCTCCGCCGACCGTCGTCTCACGCCCGAGGCGACGGGACCCCTGCACGCGATCCGGATCGTCTACCGGGCACGGGTCATCGGGGGATCGCTCGCCTACGAGGAGAACGGCTCGACCGACTACGCGGAGTGGATCGCCCTCGAGCAGATCCCCTCGCTCGATCGCGTCTCCCTCGTGGACATCGGTCTCGGTTACCTCTAGTCCCCCACCCCATCCCGTAACTGCGTACGCAACGGACATCCGCGGCTGAGATTCCACCCGCAGACGTCTGTTGCGTACGCAATCGGCCGGGGGTGGGGTGGCGCGAGGGCGGGGCGAGACCGGTCCGGACACGACGACAGGCTCGGGCACACGAGGTGCCCGAGCCTGTCGGTCAGGAGTCGGCGATCCTGTTACGCGTTGGGGAGGATCGGCTCGTCGTCGGCGACCCAGAGCTCGTCGTCGGCGCGGAACGTCTGCCACGCGGCGTACGCGACACCCGCGGCGGCGAGGACGCCGAGGCCGATCGCGACGATCGTGCCGGCGCCGGGCCCGCTCTTCTGAGCGGCCGGTGCGTACTTCTCGAGGTGCAGGCGCTTGACGGCCGCCTGGACCCGCTTGTCCTTCGCGACGTCGCCGATGGCGAGAGCCGAGCCCACGACGCCTCCGAGCACGGGGACGACGCGTGCGTCGACACCCTTCTTCACGACCTCGACGGCACCCTTGGTGATGAGGGCCCCCTTGCCGACCACCGGGGCGATACGGGCGGCGTACGCGCCCGTCGCAGCGGGCACGACGCTCTCACGTCCGAAGTTGCCGAGCTGACGACTCGCCTCCTTGGCGACGGCGTTCGCGTGGTTCAGCAGATCCTGCTGAGCGCCCCACAGTTCATTCGCCTCGTGCTTCAGTCGCTTGAGTTCCTTCTTGCGCTTACGTGACAGACCCACGGCCGACCTCCCAGAGGTTCTCGTTGAACACGGTCCACCTATCTTGCCACCTCGGGGTGCCCACGCACTAAGGGTTGCTCCAGCGTGCTATGGAACAATAAGGCTCATGTCATTGCACACTGCAGTCGCCACCATCCACACCAATTACGGCGACATCGCCGTCGCCCTCTACGGCGACCACGCGCCTCAGACCGTCGCGAACTTCGTCGGCCTCGCCACCGGGACCAAGGAGTGGAAGCACCCGGGCACGGGTGTCACCTCCACCGATCCTCTCTACAACGGCGTCCCGTTCCACCGCATCATCCCCGGCTTCATGATCCAGGGCGGCGACCCGCTCGGTAAGGGCATCGGCGGCCCCGGCTACCAGTTCGACGACGAGATCCACCCCGAGCTGAGCTTCACCGAGCCGTACATCCTCGCCATGGCGAACGCCGGAAAGATCGCCGGACGCGGCACGAACGGTTCGCAGTTCTTCATCACCGTCGGCGCGACCACCTGGCTCCAGGGCAAGCACACCATCTTCGGTGCTGTCCTCGACGACGACAGCAAGAAGGTCGTCGACAAGCTCGCAGCCGTTCCGACGGACGCGAGCGACCGTCCCCTCGACGACGTGGTCATCGAGAGCATCACCGTCGAGCAGGTCTGACGCCCCTCGATGAGCAGCGTCCCACCCGGGTTCTCGAGCAACACCTGTTACCGACACCCCGACCGGCAGAGCTTCGTGCTGTGCCAGCGGTGTGGACGCACCATCTGTGGGGAGTGCCAGACGCCGGCCGCCGTCGGGGTCGTCTGCCCCGAGTGCATGAAGGAGCAGCGGGCGAGTGCACCACGCACTCGCCCGCGCATCCTGTCGCGATCGAGCGACCGACCCGTCGTGACCCTCGGGATCATCGCGGCGACGGTGCTCGTCTTCGTCCTGCAGCTCGTCACCGGCGGATGGATCACGCAGCAGCTGTGGTTCGCCGGCGCCTACGTGATCCCCGACTACACGGTGTTCAACGGATTCCAGCCGTGGCGGATGCTGACGACGATGCTCGTGCACTCGACGGGGTTCATCTTCCACGTCGCACTCAACATGTACACGTTGTGGATCTTCGGCCAGGCGCTCGAATCCCTCCTCGGCCGCGGACGTTTCCTCGCGCTGTACCTCATCGCCGGCTTCGGCGGCTCGCTCGGCGTGCTCGCGCTGTCCGATCCGCTGCAGCCCGTCGTCGGTGCGTCGGGAGCGATCTTCGGTCTCATGGGCGCATTCATCGTGATCCAACGACGCATGGGCGGCAACATGACGGGTTTGCTCGTCCTCGTGGGCATCAACCTCGTCATCGGGTTCATCCCGGGGATCAACGTGGCGTGGCAAGCCCACCTCGGCGGGCTCGTCGTGGGTGCCCTCGCCGGTCTCATCTTCGTGTCGACGCGCCAGATCCGGCGGCACGGGATGCAGGTGGGACTCCTCATCGGTTTGTCCGCCGTCCTGCTCGTGGCGACGGCGCTCGTCGCGATCGTCCGCTGACGGTCGAGCACCGTCGGCATCGAAGGGCCCCGGATTTCCGGGGCCCTTCGTCGTTCCCCGCGCCGCTCGAACATCCTGAGAAGTTATCCACAGCGTTTTGCACAGTGGGGATAATTACACGCGTGTAACTCTCGTCTTCCGGCCCGAGATCACGCGTCTTCCGGCCCGAGATCACGGCGGAGAAGACCGAGTAGGAAGGGGTGCGATGACGGAGCACGACGGACCCGATGGGGACCACTCGTCACGCCGGACGGGCGCTACACCGTGGTGCGTGGCCGCTTGTGGCGACGGAGCGACCCGGACCTCCATCCGGATCGTCGGGCGGAACTCGTGACGGAGCTCATGTCGGCGCGGCGCGCGAAAAAGGACACCCGATCAGCGGGCGATCGTGATGGCGTCGAGGCGGCGCGGGTCCGTGTCGACGCCGCGAAGACGGCGCTCGGGAAGCGGGGTCCCGTCTGGTGCGACGACGACGCTCCGGACGAGACCCGGAGGATGGTGAAGAACACGCGCTACGCGGAGTCGTACGCGAGTCTCGACGACCAGGAGGGCTGACGTCAGGGGGAACGCAGGCGGAGGCCGACGCTCGGCTCGATGGGTTGGCGCTGGCCGCCGGAGTGCACGAGATGGTCGCCGTCGACCGTGAGCTGGCTCCGATGGTGCCCGAGGGCGGCGATCACGGCGGGGCGGTGGCGCTCGAGGTCGAGCCAGTCGACGTCGGGACCGGGCACGGGTGAGAGCTCGGCGAACGGCACGGCCGCGTTCCGCGCGGCGCCCGACGCCGCCTCGTGCGTCCGTACGTGGTCCGGGTGGCCGTAGCCGCCGTCCGGTGCGTAACTGATGACGAGGTCGGGACCGAACGCCGACACGAGTGCAGCGACGTCATCGATCGTCTCGGCGAGAGCGGCGCGCGCGAAGGCATCGGCGTCGGCGTCGTCCGCGGGGCCCGCGAGTCCCGGACGAAGCCACACCATGCCCGAGTCGCGATACCGCCGCGGCGGGAGGCCGACCGTTCGGGCAGGCGGCTCACCGAGCCAGTGGTGTTCGGTGACGCCGAGGACGTCGAGCGCACCGCGCAGTTCGATCTCGCGTGCGGCCGACAGCGCGGACTCGTCGAGTGCGGCGTCGAGCGTACCGGCGACGATCTCGCCTCGCTCCCCGCGCGTCGCGGTCAGCAGAACGACGGCGACGCCCCGCTCGACGAGTTCCGCGAGCAACCCGCCGGACGCGATCGTCTCGTCGTCGGGGTGCGCGTGCACGACGAGGACGCGCCGGGCGCCGTCGGGGATGCTCATGGACGGCGTTCCTCGAACCGGGTGTCCACGAGCGCTCCGTAGCAGGCCGACAGGGCAACTGCGGACTGCGGCCAGGAGAGCGCCTCGGCGCGAGAGCGTCCCGCTCGGGCGAAGCGGGCGCCGAGCTCCGGGTCACGCAGCACCCGCTCGATGGCACGGCCCCAGTCGCCGGGGTCGCGGGAGTCGAGGACGATGCCCGTCTCGCCGTCGACGACCGCTTCGCGGAGCCCTCCGGAGGCCGACGCGATGACCGGGACGCCGCTCGCCGACGCCTCGAGCGCGACGAGCCCGTACGTCTCCGAGTGCGATGGGACGAGCACGAGCCGGGATTCGCGGAGCAGGGCGGCGAGATCCGGGCGCGACTGAGGGCCGATGAAGTGGACCTTCGCAGCGATGCCCCGCTCGTCCGCGAGGGTGCGGAGATCGTCGACGTAGCCGTCGAAGTCGGAAGAGGCTTCGCCGGCGACGATGAGATCGGGGCGGACGTCCGGGGAGACGGCCGCGACGGCCTCGATCGCGAGATCGAGTCCCTTGAGAGGCTGCAGCCGAGCGGCGGCGACGACGTATCCGCTGCCGCGCCGGCTTCCGGACCAGGGGTGGAACAGTTCGGCGTCGACGCCCGGCGGGACGATCACGATGCGCTTCGGATCCCCACCGAGTCGTACCGCGACGGTATGGGCCTCGGCCGCGCTGATGGCGACGACGGCGTCGGACGCGCGCGCGAGATGAGCTTCACCCTCGAGACGTCCGGGCGACTCCGGTCGTTCCCCCTCGGAGAGGGGCGTCGTCGCGTCGGCGGCGATGCTGTGGAAACTCTGCACATGAGGGACGCCGTGTTCCCCGGCGACGGGGAGCGCCGCCATGCCGGAGAACCAGTGGTGCGAGTGGAGGACGTCGTAGGGGCCGAGCTCTCGCAGTCGTCTCGAGAACTCGGCGACGACGGACTCGTGCTCACCCTTCGCGAGCGGATGCGCCGGTCCGGCATCGAGGAACCGGATTCGGAGCCGGGGACCGAGCGTGCGTGCCGCGTCCACGTCGGGGGACGAGCGCCGGGTGAGGATCTCGACGAAGTGACCGAGGGCCGCAAGCGCTCGCGCCTGATGCAGGACGACGACGTTCATCCCGCCGGCGTCGCCGGTTCCCGGGTCGTCCACGGGAGACGTGTGGAGACAGACGAGCGCGATGCGCAAGGGCGGCGACGCCGAGGGGGCGGCCGCCGTGATGCCGCTGGTCAGCGCCAGCGAGTGGTCATGAGGAAGCCGATGAAGGCGATCCCGAAGCCGATGAGGATGTTCCAGGAACCCGCCGTCGGGATGGGGAGGACACCGTTCGAGACGTAGAAGACGATGATCCAGAGCAGTCCGAGGAGCATGAAGCCGAACATGATCGGCTTGAACCAGACGGGGTTGGGTGCGTCACCGGAGGTACGCTGTGCCTCGCGGTCCGCGGAGGTCGAAGAGTTGTTCACGCGTGCCATGCCGACATTCTAGCCGGGCGTTCCACCGGTTGCCGAGCGGAGCGGTCGACCGGTCACCGGGGATCGGTAGACTGCGGCCATGGCCACCACGGGGGATCGGCGTTCCGCGCGTCGCGAGCGTGCGGCGAAGCGCCGCCGCATCACGGTGCTCGGCGTGTTCGGTGAACTGTCGATCACTGCCGGAGTGCTCATCTTCCTCTTCCTCTTCTGGCAGCTCTGGTTCAACGACCTCGTCGTCCGCGCCGAGCAGAACACGGCGGCGGAGGACTTCGCCCAGAGCCTCATCGAGGCCGCGGGCGAGGACCAGTCGCCCGCCCCGAGCGAGGAACCGGCGGACCCGGCCGCGCCGCCCGCGGGAACGACGGCCGGCGACGCCGAGGAGTTCGGCGTCCTCACGATTCCGCGTTTCGGCGACGACTACCACGCGAAGATCGCCGGCGGCGTCACTCGGCCGCGCACGCTCAACCCCATCGGCATCGGCCACTACCTCACCACCCAGGCCCCCGGAGAGGTGGGGAACTTCGCGGTCGCCGGTCACCGCACCACGTACGGCAAGCCGCTCAACCAGATCGCGAACCTCCGCGTCGGCGATGCGATCGTCGTGCAGACCGCCGAGGGCTGGTACACCTACCGCTTCCGCACCCTCGAGTACGTCACCCCCTCGGCCTCGGACGTGCTCAATCCCGTCCCCCAAGCCGACGGCGTCGAGGCCACGGATCGCCTCATTACTCTCACGAGCTGCAGCCCGATGTACTCGGCGGCCGAGCGCATCATCGCGTACGGCGTCTTCGAGTCGTTCACGCCCATCACCGATGCCCCGCCGGCGTCGCTCGAACTCGGAGGGTGACGGATAATGTATGGAGCACTCTGGCGGGCACTGCCCGGCCCCGTGTGGGTTCGACTCATCATCGTCCTCGTCCTCGTGGCGGCGGTGATCTACGCGCTCTTCACGTGGGTCTTCCCGCTGGTCCAGGAACTCGTCCCGGTCCCCGATGTGACCGTGGAGGAATAGCCGCACGACGAAGAAGGAGCACCGACATGACGCGAGTCCTCGTCGTCGACAACTACGACAGCTTCGTCTACACGCTGAACGGGTATCTCCGTCAGCTCGGCGCGGAGACCGAGGTCGTGCGGAACGACTCCTTCGCCGTGGAGGACGCGGCAGAGCGGATCGGCGAGTACGACGCCGTGCTCGTCTCGCCGGGACCTGGCAAGCCGTCGGAGGCCGGCGTCTCGATCCCCGTCGTGAACGCCGCGTTCGCCTCGGGGACTCCCCTCCTCGGCGTGTGCCTCGGCCACCAGGCGATCGCGGAGGCCTTCGGGGCCACCGTGACGAACGCCGAGGAGCTCATGCACGGCAAGACCTCGCAGGTCACTCACGACGACGACGCGTTCTACGACGGCGTTCCCCAGCCCTTCACGGCGACCCGCTACCACTCGCTCGCCGTCGTCGATGACACCGTGCCCGACGATCTCGTCGTGACGAGCCGCACGACCGGCGGGGTCATCATGGGGGTCCGGCACGCGGCGGCCCCGATCGTCGGCGTGCAGTTCCACCCCGAGAGCGTGCTCACCGAGGGCGGCTACCTCATGATCGGCAACTGGCTCGCCTCTGCCGGTCTGCCGGCGGCGAAAGACGCCGCGAAGACGCTGAGCCCGCTCGTCCGCCTCTGACGCGTCGCGATGGTGACCCGAGAGGGTCAGCCCTCGGGGTTCTCGTCCCCGCCGTCGGTGCCGCCACCGTCTCCGCCGTCGGGGCCGTCATCGGACGACCCCGTGCAGTACGTGAGTTCGATCGTCGACTTCTGATCCACCTCACCGGGGGCGAGGGATTGGGCCGTGATGATCTCACCAGGTTCGGCTGGACACGTGGGATCGGCGATCGGATCCACGGTGAGCCCGATGTCGGCGTCCTCGAGCAGCTGCCGGGCGACGCTCATCGTCTGGCCGGTGACGTCGGTGATGGTCACCTTGCCGTTCGAGAGCACGAGATCGACCGTCGTCCCCGTGTCGACGTCCGTGCCGGACGCGGGTGACGCGCCCATGACGATCCCGGGGCCGATGCTCGGGGAGTTCTGGTCGGTGATCGAGCCGAGTTCGAGACCGGCTTCCTCGAGTGCCGCGGTCGCACCGCCCTGATCGAGCCCCGACAGGTCCGGCACCGTGACCTGCTCGGCCCCCGTGGAGACGTAGACGCGGATCGTGTCCTCGGGCGCCACGGTCGTCGTAGCGGGCGGATCCGTCCGGATGACGTGCCCCTCCTCGATGTCGCTCGACGCCTCGTCGAGTCGCGTCGGAACCAGATCGAGTCCAACGAGGGTCTCTTGAGCCGACTCCCATGTGGTGTCCGACAGGTCCGGCACCTCGCGCGACGCCGCGGGGATCTCCGCCGACGGAGCGAGGCTCAGCACCCACCAGACCACCGCGACCATCACGACGGCGACGACGAGCACGCCGGCCCAGATCCACACGACGGGAGGGCGGCGCTGGGTGCGCGTGACCGTATCGTCGCTCGTGAGCTGCCGCAGGGCGTGCGCCGTCTGCTCGCCCGGCGTCGGGGCGACGCCGAAGATCGCGGTGGCCTCGTCGTCGACGACGCGGCGCTTCGGGAGGTGTCCCGCCGCAGCGAGCTCCAGCTCCTCCATGAACTCCTGCGCCGTCTGGTACCGGTCGAAGCGGCCCTTGCCGAGCGCGCGGAGCACGACTTCGTCGAGGGCCGGCGACACGTCCGGGTTGACCGAGGACGGCCGGACGGGGGTCTCACTGACGTGCTGGTACGCCACTGAGACGGCGGTCTCGCCGCGGAAGGGCGTGCGGCCGGTGAGCATCTCGAAGAGGACGACGCCGGTCGAGTAGAGATCCGTACGTGCGTCGACCGTCTCGCCCTTCGCCTGTTCGGGCGAGAAGTAGGAGGCCGTGCCGAGGATGGCGGTGGTCTGAGCGACGGTGGACGAGGAGTCGCTCACGGCACGGGCGATGCCGAAGTCCATGACCTTGACCTTGTCGTCCGGCGTGATCATGACGTTGCCGGGCTTGATGTCGCGGTGGACGACGCCCGCGCGGTGCGAGTACTCGAGCGCCGTGAGGATGCCGTCGGCGATGTCGGTGGCTTGCTTCGAGCCGAGGGGGCCCTCGGCGATCATGTCCTTGAGGAGGCGTCCCTCGACGTACTCCATGACGATGAACGGTTCGGTGACGACGTCGCCGTCTGCCCGGGTCACCATCTCCTCGCCGGCGTCGTAGACGCGGACGATCGTGGGATGGGCCATGCGTGAGGCGGCCTGCGCCTCCTGGCGGAAACGGGTGCGGAAGGCCGGGTCGGAGGCGAGTTGCGGCTTGAGGACCTTGATGGCGACGGTCCGACCGAGCTTCGTGTCCTCTCCGCGGTAAACGTTCGCCATGCCCCCGCGGCCGATGACGTCGCCGACGAGATAGCGCCCCGCGAAAAGGCGTTGTCCGTCAGTCACCACTCATCTCCCTCATCGTGGGCGGTCGGCCGCCCGGTAAATCCTAACCGAGGGGGATCACCCCTCTTCGCCGCCGCCCTCGCCGCCGTTCCCGTTCCCGTTGCCGTTGCCGTTCCCGTTCCCGTTCCCGTTCCCGTTCCCGTTGCCCTCACCGTTGCCTTCGCCACCGGTGTCGGGCTGGACGACCGTCGCGGAGCTGGAGGGCGAGGAGGGCGACGTGGCGTTGCCGCACGTGACCGTGTAGCTGTAGATCACGCTCGTGGCGTCCGCGTTGATCGTGACGAGCGCCGAGTTGGTCGGCACGGTGTCATTCTCAGCCTCGACCGTTCCGCCTTGGATGTTCACGGTGTAGCCGACGACCTGGGTTCCCGACGGGCATCCCGAGTACGCGGACCACGTGAGCGTGTACGTCTCGCCGGCCTCGACCTCGCACGGGGTCGAGCAGTCGGCGATGGTCGGTGAGGCCGTCGGTGCGTTGACGGTCGGAAGCGGACCGTACACCGTGAGGGTGATGGTCGAGCCGGGCTCGACGTTCCCGCGCGGGCTCACCGCCGAAACGGTGTCGACCTCGGCGGAGGTCGACGCAGCGCCGCCGACGGCGCGCTCCGGAACGAGACCGAGACGGGCGACCTCCGAGGATGCCTCGGCGTAGGAGAGCCCGATGAAGTCCGACTCGTTGATCGTCACCGTGTCCGGTTCGGTCTCGGTGGGCGTCGGAGTGTCCGTCGGCGTCGGTTCGGACGACGAGGCCGACGGCGTCGGGGTCGCAGCATCATCGTCGCTCGGCGCGATGAGCGGCCACAGCGAGGCGGCGAGCACGATGAGGAGGATGAGCACGAGGGCGACGAGCGGCCAGGTCCAGCGCGACCGCTTCTTCTTCTCGTCGTCCTGCTCTCCGTCCACGAGCGGGACGGGGGCCGTCGGCGTCGGTCCGCCGGCCCCGGTCAGGAGCATCGTGGCGTCGTCCGCCGGAGCGGCCGCTCCCATGAGCTTCGTCGAGGCCGTGATGTCGACGCCCTCGGCGATCGCGGGAACGGCGACTGTGGCCGTCGCGACGTCGCCGCGGCGGAGGGCCTGAGCGGCGCGCGAGACGTGGGCGGCCGACGCGGGTCGCTCCGCCGGGCTCTTCGCGATCATGCTGAAGACGAGGTTCCGCACGGGTTCCGGCACCGTGACGGGGAGCTCCGGCGGGGCCTCGTTGATCTGCGCCATCGCGATCGCGACTTGCGACTCGCCCGTGAAGGGGCGCTTGCCCGCGAGGCTCTCGTACGCGACGATGCCGAGCGAGTAGATGTCCGTGGTGGGGGAGGCGGGGTGACCCGACGCCTGCTCGGGCGACAGGTACTGCACGGTCCCCATGACCTGACCCGTCGCGGTGAGCGGTACCTGGTCGGCGATCCGCGCGATGCCGAAGTCGGTGATCTTGACGCGCCCCTCGGGCGTGATGAGCAGGTTCCCCGGCTTGATGTCGCGGTGCACCAGGCCGGCTGCGTGCGCCGCCTGCAGGGCGAGCGCCGTCTGCGCCGTGATGTCGAGGACACGGTCGGTCGAGAGCACCTGCTCGCGTTCGAGGATCGTCGAGAGCGCTTCACCCGGCACGAGCTCCATGACGAGATAGGCGGAGCCGTTCTCCTCGCCGTAGTCGTACACGTTCGCGATGCCCTCGTGGTTCACGAGGGCGGCGTGACGCGCCTCTGCGCGGAAACGCTCGAGGAACCCCGGGTCCCCCATGTACTCGTCCTTGAGGATCTTGATCGCGACGGTTCGGCCGATGACCTGGTCTGTCGCCTTCCAGACCTCGCCCATCCCTCCGATGGCGATACGCGACTCGAGCTCGTATCGACCTCCGAAGGTCACCCCTGACATGGGTCTCATTCGTTCAGCACCGCCTCTAGTACCTTCTTCGCGACCGGAGCCGCCAACGCGTTTCCGCTTCCGTCTTGACCTCGTCCGCCACCGTCTTCGATGACCACCGCGACGGCGACCTGCGGGTCCTCCGCCGGGGCGAAACCCGTGAACCAGAGCGTGTAGGGGTCGCCGGAGCCGTTCTCGGCCGTGCCCGTCTTCCCGGCGACGCTGACCCCGTCTATTCTCGCATTGGTCGCAGCGCCGCTCGAGACGCTCGCGATCATCGCCTGGGTGATCGACTCCGCCGTCTCCGGCGTCGACGTGGTGTCGAGCGCGCTCGGCTCGAAGCCCTGCAGCACCTCGAGATTGCGGCCCGTGACCTCGTCGACGAGGCCGGGAGTCATGAGCTCGCCGTCGTTCGCGATCCCCGCCGAGACCATCGCCATCTGCAGCGGAGTGGCGCGCACGTCCGACTGACCGAACGAGCTGAGGCCCGTCTGGGGCGTGTCGAGGACCTGCGGGTAGACGCTCGACTCGACCGAGAGCGGGATGGAGAGGCTCTCGTTGAAGCCGTAACGCTCCGCCGTCTCACGGATGACGTCGTCGCCGAGCCGCATGCCGAGCTCCGCGAACGGGATGTTGCAGCTGTAGCGGATGGCATCGGCGATCGACACGGTGTCCCCACCCCCGGCGCACTGGCCCCGCCCGGAGTTGAAGACAGGGGTGTTCGTGCCGGGAAGGGTGAGCGAGGCGGGGTTCGGCAGCTGCGTCTCCGGGGCGTAGTCGCCCGATTCGAACGCGGCCGTCGCGACGACGAGCTTGAACGTGGATCCGGGCGGATTGAGGTCACCCGCGATACCACGGTTGATGAGGGGGTCGCCGTCGTCCTCGAGGAGTGCGCTGTAGTTGTCGATGACCGTGGTCGAGTCGGTCCCGGCGAGGATGTTGGGGTCGTACGTCGGCTTCGACACCATGGCGAGGATGCGACCGGTGTCGGGCTCGATCGCGACGACCGATCCCGTCAGGTCTCCGAGGGCGTCGAACGCCGCGCGCTGCACCGCCGGATCGATGGTCACCTGGACGGCTGCGCCCTTCGGCGGCTGCCCGGAGATGATGCGGTTGATCTCGTCGAGGAACTGCAGGTCCGATGTTCCGCTCAGCAGATCGTTCATCGCACGCTCGACACCCGCGGAACCCTGCGTGGGGTTGAAGTAACCCGTCACCGCCGAGTACAGCTCCGCCTCGGGGTATTGGCGCTGGAACGCGAAGCGGTCGCCCGTCGCGACGGATCGGGCGATGACCTCGCTGCCCGCGAGGATCGGCCCGCGCTCCGTGCGGTAGCTGTCGTAGAGCGTGCGGGAGTTGCGCGGGTCGGCGGCGAGCGAGTCGGCCTGGAAGACCGTGATGACGCTCGTCGACATGAACAACGCGGCGAACATCGCGACGACCACGACGCTCACGCGCCTCAGTTCCTTCTTCACGCGCTCACCTCCGCGTTTCGGGGCGGCTTCACGCTGTCGCTCACGCGGAGCAACAGAGCCACGATGATCCAGTTCGCCACGAGAGATGAGCCTCCCGCGGCGAGGAAGGGCGTCGTGAGACCCGTGAGCGGGATGACGCGCGTGACCCCTCCGACCATGATGAAGACCTGGAGGGCGACCGTGAACGCGAGGCCGAGCGACAGTAGCTTGCCGAAGTCGTCCCCCTCCATGAAGCCGATGCGGATCCCGCGGCCGACGAAGACCAGGTAGAGCGCGAGGATCGCGAAGATGCCGGCGAGGCCGAGCTCCTCCCCGAGGCTCGCGATGATGTAGTCGCTCTCCGCGAGGGGCGTGATCGCCGGTCTGCCCTGACCGAGTCCCGTGCCGACGAGACCCCCGTGGGCCAGGCCGAAGATGCCCTGGAGCAGCTGGAAGCTGCCGCCCTGGGCGTCGTAGACCTCCTGGCTGAAGGCGTCGAGCCAGTTGTTGAAGCGACCGTTCACGTAGGTGAGCGATTGGCTTGCGATGGCCGCTCCGCCGCCGAAGAGCCCGAGTCCGATGAGCACCCAGCTGAGCCGACCCGTCGCGACGTAGATCATCACCGTGAACATCCCGAAGTACAGCAGGGCCGTTCCGAGGTCGCGCTGGAAGACGATGACGCCCATCGACAGCGCCCACACCACGACGATGGGGCCCAGGTCACGGAGACGGGGGAACTGGATGCCGAGGAAGCGGCGGCCGACAAGCGAGAGCGAATCGCGCGTGCGCACGAGGTAACCCGCGAAGAAGATCGCGAGCGCGATCTTCGCGACCTCGCCGGGCTGGAACGACAGGAGGTCGCCGATCCCGATCCACACGCGTGCGCCGTTCACGCTCTTGCCGATACCGGGGAGCAGGGGGAGGAGCAGGAGGACGAAGGCCGAGAGTCCGAAGACGTACGTGTACCGGAAGAGTATGCGGTGATTGCGCACGACGAGGATGACGGTGATCGCCGCGACGATGGCGATCGCGCTCCACACGATCTGGCGGGTCGAGAACGCCGCCCAGCCGGTGTAGCCCTCAGCGAGGTCGAGCCGATAGATCATCGCGATGCCGATGCCGTTCAGCACGGTCACGATCGGCAGGAGCAGGGGATCGGCGCGAGGGGCCGCGTATCGCAGGCAGACGTGCAGGCCGAGGACGAGGGCCGCGAGGGTCGCCGTGAGGGACACGAGTGTCGTGTCGATCGCGCCCGTCGCGCCGAGTTGGACGAGCAGCACCATCGCGATGTTGACGATGAAGGCGAGGATGAGCAGCGCGAGCTCGCGGTTGCGCTCCGTCTGAGGGATCCGGAGCTTCCGCATCGTCTTGATGACGCTCGTGTCGGCGACGATCTTCGGAGTGGTCACGAGCCGCCCCCGAGTCCGGAACGCGCCTTGATCCGCTCGACCGTCTCGCGTATCTCGTCGAGGCCCTCCGGTCCGACGGTCTGATCGATGCGTTGCCGGTCGTACACGTTGAGGAGGGACAGCGGGATGCCGGTGTCCTCGTACTCGGTCGAGAGCGAGATCGGGCCGACGCTCTGCTGGATGCCCTGGAAGATGACGACGGTGTCCTCGTCGGAGCCGAGGTAGTAACGCGTCTGCGTCCACGAGTAGGCGGCGAGGAGCACGAGGGCGATCGCGAGCACGATGACGACGATCCCCGCGAGCCACGCGAGGCGGCGTCGCTTGGCGCGCCGTGCGTCCTCCTCGATGAGTTCCTCGAGGTAGTCCTCGGCGTCGGACTCGAAGTGCGAGGGGTTGGCGGGCGACGGACGGACGGAGTGGAGCATGGCGGGAATGAGTCCCGTGCGCTGCTTCGGGGCGACCTCGCTGAACGACAAGGGCTTCGACGCCGACCCGACGATGACGGGCTTCCGTTCCGGGAGCGTGTCGCCGATGTCGAGGATGACGGCGGTCACGTTGTCGGGCGCCCCGTGGTCGAGAGTGAGCTTCACCAGCCGGTCGCCCGTGGCCTTCGCCGACACGCGTTCCGCGAGGATCTTCTCGATGTCGGAGTCGTCCACGAAGTCGGAGAGCCCGTCGGAGCAGAGCAGCCAGCGGTCGCCCGGCTTCGTCGTCATCGCGAAGGTGTCGACCTCCGGCGCCGAGTCGACGTCGCCGAGCACCCGCATGAGCACCGATCGGCGCGGGTGCACACGCGCTTCGTCGGGCGTGATGCGGCCGGAGTCGACGAGGCGCTGCACGAACGTGTGGTCCGTCGTGATCTGGCTGAGCTCGCCGTCCCGGTAGAGGTAGATGCGCGAGTCGCCGATATGGGCGATGACGACCTGGTCCCCGACGATGGAGATCGCGTCGACCGTCGTCCCCATCCCGGTGAGCTCGGGGTGCTCGAAAACGGTCTCGGCGAGCTCGCCGTTCGCCGCGGCGATCGCGCTCTGGAGGGCGGCCTGGGCGTCCTCGATGCTCGTATACTCCGTATCGGCCTTGAGGATGCGCTGTAGGGCGATGGCGCTCGCGACGTCTCCGCCCGCGTGACCGCCCATGCCGTCGGCGACCACGAAGAGGCGGTTCCCGATGTAGCCGGAATCCTGGTTGTTCGAGCGGACCTTCCCCACGTGGGAGACCGCGGCGCTGTCGGCCGTGTACTCCATCCGGGTCAGCCTCGCAGTTCGAACACCGTCTGGCCGACCTTGATCGGGGTGTGCAGGGGGACCTGGGTGGGGGAGCCGATGCGCTTGCCGTCGAGGAACGTCCCATTCGTGGAACCGAGATCCTGGATCATCCACTCCTCGTTCCACTGCAGGAGGCGCGCGTGGTGGGTGGACGTGTAGTCGTCGCGGAAGACGAGGCTCGAATCGGCGGAGCGCCCGATCGTGATCGGTCCGCTGCCGAGGGGGATCTCCTGGCCTTCGCGCGGGCCCTGCGTGATGACGAGGCGGCGCGCGTTCGCGGCGGTCGCGAAGCCACCTCGGGAGCGGTTCACGGCGGCGGTCGGGGCCGTCGGCGAGGAGGGTGCTGGGGCCGGCCGGGCGACGGGCGGGGCCGGCGCGGGGGCCGGACTCGACGAGCCGCCTGACGCGGCGGCGGGCTTGCGATTGCCGCGGCCGAAGAGATCCGCGCGGAGAGCGTAGACGACGCCCAGCACGAAGAACCAGAGGAGGATCAGGAAGCCGAAGCGGAGGAGGAGGAGGGTGAGTTCACTCACGCGCTGGGCCCCCAGAAACCGTCGAGGTGGGAGCCGTCGTGACGCGCGGTCACGTCGTCCATGCGGCGGATGGGTGCTGTCGGCTCGGCCTGGGCGAGCACGCGGAAGATGATGCGGGTCCGCCCGATCTGGATCGAGGAGTCGGGCGCGAGGGCGACCTCGCTGAAGCGCTCGCCGTTCATGGTCGACCCGTTCGTGGACCCGAGGTCACGTGCCGCGGCGCGTTCGCCGTCCCACAGGATCTCGACGTGGCGTCGGCTCGTGCCGGAGTCGTCGACCGTGATGTCAGCGTCGCGACCGCGACCGATCACGGTACGCGCCGCCGTAATGGGGTATCGCTTGCCGCCGATGTCGAGCACGGGCGTCCACGCTACCCGGCTCTTCGTGTTTCGGGAATCCACGCGCAGCATGCCGTCGCTCATCGAGGGCTCCGCCTCGAGCAGGATCTGGATGCCGCCGGCGAACTGATACCCCTGCGATGCCGCGTGCTTCTGCACGAGGGCGGTGAGCTCGTCGATGAGCGCCGGGCCGATCGCGGTCATCCTGCGGTGGTCGGTGACCGACATGACGACGCGGAAGGAATTGGGGGCGAGGATGCGCTCGCGGCTCACGACGGCCGCCTTCGTGTCGATCTCGCGCTTCAGAGCGCTCGTGATCTCGACCGGTTGCAGCCCGGAACGGAAGGCCTTGGCGAACGCCCCGTTGACGGCGCGCTCCAAGCCCTTCTCGAAGTTGTCCAGAATGCCCACGATGCTCCTGAAGTGGTGTGATGGCTACCCACATGTTAGTGGGAGCCCCTGGAAACGCCCTCGACCCCCCCGTCCCGGCCACGGTGCGGGCCGGTGCGAGACGACCGCCGTCGCCCTCGAATGGCTGAGCCCCTCCGCACCGTGCTAATCTCGCTGCGGTGGTGCGCGTGCGCATCATCGACTCGCGCGAGTGGCGGAATTGGCAGACGCGCTGGCTTCAGGTGCCAGTGCCCGCAAGGGCGTGGGGGTTCAAGTCCCCCCTCGCGCACAGAATGTGAAGGCACCGATCGGATCGATCGGTGCCTTCGTCGCTTCCGTGGTGCTCGACGACTCAGACGCCGCCGCCGCCGGGGCGCATCCATGCTGTCGTTCCCGTCGCACGGTCGGTCGCGGCGCCGATGTCCGTGTCGACGCCGACGCCCGCGCCCGCGCGGCGCTGCTCCTCGGGGTGGACTGGCGGCTGGCGGCGTCCGACGAGCGGGAGAAGGACGATGCCGACGATCACGATGAGGAGCACCGCTGCGGGCAGGAGGATCGCTTCCATGCGCTCAGGGTAGGTCTCGCGGCGCGGCTCCGCCAGAGCCGCTCGGTGGACATCTGTCGCAGCGGAGGGCGGCGAACTCGGCCGCGCGGTCAACGGACGAATCCGATGTGCAATATATTGACTTGCACGGGCATCGGCTCGTGCTTTGTGTCCCACCACTGATGACGAGGAATCCATGCCGCTCTCCGACTTCCCCCGCTACCCGCTCACCTTCGGCCCGAGTCCCGTGCACCACTTGCCCCGGCTCAGCCAGCACCTCGGCGGGGCGCAGATCTGGGCGAAGCGGGAGGACGTGAGCAGCGGGCTCGCGTTCGGCGGCAACAAGACGCGGAAGCTCGAGTATCTCGTCCCGGAGGCGCTCGCCGAGGGCGCCGACACGCTCGTCTCGATCGGCGGGTACCAGTCGAACCACACGCGTCAGGTCGCCGCGGTCGCCGCGAAGCTCGGGCTCAAGGCGCGACTCGTCCAGGAGAACTGGGTGGAATGGCCCGACCCGCTGACCGACCGCGTCGGCAACATCCAGCTCTCGCGCATGATGGGCGCCAAGGTCACCCTCGACTCCGCGGGCTTCGACATCGGGATCCGTTCGAGCTGGCAGCAGGCGATCGACGAGGTCGTCGCCGACGGCGGGAAGCCGTACGCGATCCCGGCAGGCGCCTCGGATCACCGGCTCGGCGGCCTCGGATTCGCCAATTGGGCGGACGAAGTGGAGCAGCAGGAGCGCGAGCTGGGTGTCTTCTTCGACACGATCATCGTCTGCACGGTCACGGGTTCGACGCACGCCGGTATGATCGCGGGATTCGCGGGCCAGGACCGCCCTCGCCGCGTCATCGGCATCGACGCCTCCGCGACGCTCGAGAAGACGCGCGCGCAGGTGGAGAAGATCGCTCGGAACACCGCGGAACTCATCGGTCTCGGTCGCGACCTCCGCGACGACGAGATCACGGTTCTCGAGGGCTGGGCCGGCGATCTCTACGGCATCCCCGTCCAGTCGACCATGGATGCGATCCGGCTCGGCGCGGAGCTCGAGGCCATGATCACCGATCCGGTCTACGAGGGGAAGTCTCTCGCGGGCCTCATCGATCTCGTGCAGTCGCGTGACATCCCCGCGTCGAGCACGGTCCTGTACGCACACCTCGGCGGCCAGCTCGCGCTCAACGCCTACAGTGGCCTCTTCCGGTCCTGACCCACGTGCCGTGAGGTTGTCGCCTTTCGTCGCCATCCGGTGCGCGAGAGCGACGACATGCGACACGTCAGGGCACGCTGCCGTCGTGGCGGATCAGGGCAGGCCGAGGAGGCGGAGGATCGCCGCGACGGCCGCCGCCGCGATCACGACGACCACGAACGGGGCGCGCCGCCACGCGAGCACACCGCCCACGGCGACGCCGAGCGGGCGCGCCCATCCCACGAACTCCTGCGCTTCGATGAGCGCGGACGTGGCAATCAACGCGCAGAAGAGAACGGCGACACCCGTGTCGAGGAGTTCCTGAACACGCTCGGACGGCACGATGCGCGCTCGCAGAAGGACTCCTGCGAGGCGCAACGCGATCGTTCCGACCGCGAGGACGCCCGCCGCGACGAGCAGTCCGATGGTGACGGAACTCATGGGCGGCCCGTCCCCGTGTATCCATTCCGCACGAGGGCGGCCGCCGACGTGCGGACTTCCGTCCCTCTCACCCCCCGATGGGCGGACATCGGGGGGTGACCGGCAGCGAATGAGGACGAAACTCGGCGCGTCGGCGGGGGTGCGGTGCGCTGACGCGAGGGCGTCCGGACGCTCATTCGGGGGATCCGCTCGGTTCGAGTGCGGGCGTGGCGGGCGTGGAGGCGCGCCGCGGGGGCAGGCCGACGACGACGCCGAGGAGCGCGAGGAGAACCGGGACGCCCGCCGGGAGGAAGGGGGCCGTCACGAGGGCGATGGCCACACCGACCGCGACGGCCCGACCGATTCGCGCGCTCCGCAGCGTCGGCAGGACGAGCGCCAGGATGATCGCGGGGAACGCGGCGTCGAGGCCCAGCGCGTCCGTGTCGGGGATCGTCGTTCCGACGAGCGCGCCCGCCACGACGCCGACGTTCCAGAAGAGGAAGAGCGCGATCCCGCACAGCCAGAACGCGGCACGCCGGCGCTCACCGGACGGTTGGATGAGGGCGAACGCCGCGCTCTCGTCCGTCAGCACGTGGCTGCCGATGAGGGTGCGCCAGGTGCCCCTCCCGACGGCGTCGCCAACGGCGAGTCCGAGGGGGAGGAGCCGCGCATTGACGAGCAGACCGGCGGCGACGGCTGCCAGCAGCGACCCGCCGGATGCGATCACACCGACGAGCAGGAACTGGGATGCGCCGGCGAAGACGACGATAGACAGCAGGGTCGGCAGCCACAGCGGGAGGTCGGCCCCCACGGTGATCGCGGCGAAGGCGAAACCGACGATGCCGTCGGCCGCGCACACGACCAGGATCGATCGCGCCGTGACCGGGTCGACAGCCCGCCAGAGAGAACGCATGATGACATCGTGCGGTTCCGATAAGGTGTTCGTCAAGTCGAACGCACGATCGATGAGCCGAACGGCTTGCCGAGAACGAGGAGGACGGATGGTCGGGAACTCCGGTGCACCCCTCGCCGCGATCGCGGCGGCGCTGCAACGCGAGCGTCGACGCATCGGACTGTCCCTCGCGGAGGTCGCACGTCGCGCGGGGATCGCCAAGTCGACCCTCTCGCAGCTCGAATCGGGCACGGGCAATCCCAGCATCGAGACGCTCTGGGCGCTGAGCTCGGCCCTCGAGGTCCCGTTCTCGCTGCTCGTCGACCCGCCACGACCCGTCGTCCAGGTGATCCGGGCCGGGGAGGGACCGGCCCTCTCGTCGGAGAGCGCCGACTACGTCGCGACGCTGCTGTCCGCATCGCCGGCGAAGACGCGCCGCGACATCTACCTCATCACGGCGCAGCCGGGCGAGCCGCGGAGGAGCGAGCCGCATCTGGCCGGGACGCTGGAGCACGTCATCCTCAGCACGGGACGCGCTCTCGTCGGTCCGACGGACGACGCGGTCGAGGTCGGACCGGGCGACTACGTCCTCTATCCGGGTGACGTCGCGCACGTCTTCGAGGCGCTCGAGACGGGGACCGCAGCGGTCCTCGTGTCGGAGCACCGCAGCTGACGTCCGCGTCGACCGGCGGCATCTCGTCCGAACCGACGGCCCGCCCCGTCAGGCCGTCGTGGTGCGCATGCTCCCGACGGCACGGCGTGAGAGCCACAGGACGCCGAGCCCCACGGTGGCGATGACGAGGGCGAGGAGGACGACGAAGAAGACCACGGAGAGGTACCCGCTGTCCGAGAGACGCGGGTCGAGGAACGGGTAGGGGTACCAGCCGGCGGTGCCGGTGGAGGGACTCGTGACCAACGGCGCGCGCAGGAGGGTGTAGGCGGCCCACGCCAGGGGGAAGATCACGACGATGCCGATGCTCCGCGACGGGAGCGGGCGGCGGCCCGGTGCGAACAGACGATCCAGCAGGAGGTATGCCGGTGCGATCGCGTGCACGACCTCGTTCGACCACGGCTGGCTCAGTCCCGGGTCGAGCTCGATGCCTCGGAGCAGCACGTTGTAAACGATGCCCGTGGTCACCATGTAGGTGGCGATGCTCGTCATGAGGACGGCGAACCAGCGCGGGTCCTCGCCGCGGCCGCGAAGGAGCACGACCGAGCCGATGGCGAGGGTGATGGCGGCGGCGAGGTTCGACTGGATCGTGAAGAAGCTGAAGAAGTTCGCGAGTGTCGTGCCGAGGAGGTCGGGGTTCCGCGCCGACCAGAAGGTGACGCTCGTCACGAGTTGACCGAGGACGGCCGAGACGATCGACACTGCGATGACCACGCGAATCGCCGCGAACAGGATCCTCACGGGTGGCCTCGCTTCGTTCGGGTGCTCGAAGCGAGGCTACCGCGACATCGGATCGCTCACGGGGTCGGAGTGGGGGTCGGGGTCGGCGCGTCGGTCGGCGCCGGAGTCTCGGTGCCCTCGCCCTCGGTGCCTTCGCCCTCGGTGGGAGCGATGACCTTCGTGATGAACGCGATCACCTGGGCAGGGTCGTCGATCGCGCCGGTGTACGGCTCGCCGTTCACGAGCAAGAGGCTGCCGGACTCGAGGGTCGCCTCGGAGTTCGGGAGCGCGCCCTCCGTTGCCCGGTCCGTCGCTCCCTCGACCCATCCGTTGAAGCGGCCGTCGGTGATGCACTCCTCGACGCCGTCGATCGTCACGCCGGCGGAGCTCACGAGGGCCGCGAGGTCCTCGTTCGTGGGTGACCCACCGCTCGCGTTCGCCTGTTCGGCGATGAGTGCGGTGTGCGCGGTGAGGAAGTCGTCCGGAGCGAACGAGGCGACGCACGCAGCAGCGTTCGCGGCACGCAGGCCGTAGCCGTCTCCGGAGAGCGCGACGGGGTGCACCTCGAGCGACGCGTAGCCGGCCGTCACCCACTGCTGCACCTGCTCGAGGTTCGCCGTCGAGAAGCTCGCGGCATCCGCGTCCGAATAGTCGACGTAGAGGCGCATGTTGACCTGGTTCTCGGCCATGCCCTCGGCGGTCGCCACCGGATCGGCGCCCCATTCGAGAGCCGCCGTCGGCGTCGCGGTGAGCGCGGTGCCGTCGCCCGAGAGCACGATCCCATCGCTCAACATGTTCTCGGGCCCCCGGTTGGCGGCCCGGACCGCGGTGAGGACCGCCCAGGCGACGAGGGCGAGCACCGCGAGGATTGCGACGACGCTCACGACGATGGTCACGATCTTGCGGCGCTTCCGGCGCTTGCGCTCCTGCTCCCGCTCGATGCGAGCGATCTCGCGCTGAAACTCCTTGCGTTCCTTCTTCGTCATCGCCGCGAGTTCGCGGTTGAGGTTCGTCATGTCGCGGGACCAGGGCTTTCGATCGGAGGCGGAAATCCTCGCAGAGTCTATCGGCGGGCGCCTTTCCGTCCGCTGGGACGTCCCGGCCGGGTCAACCGACGAGGAGGGATGCGAGCTGGTCGGTCGAGTGCACGACGGCCATCGCGTCGGCCGCCTCGGCGGGAGAGCCGTAGCCCCACTCGACGATGATCGCCGGGATGCCGTGCGCCGCAGCCCCCTCGACGTCGTGGATACGATCGCCGACCAGCACGATGCGGCTCGTGTCGACGTCGAGCGCGGTGAGTCGCCGGAGCGCCTCGTCGACGACGTCGGCCTTGGCGCTGCGGGTCTCGTCGTCACTCGCGCCGCAGATCACCCGGAAGAAGGAGTCGAGACCGAAGTGCTCGAGGATCGGGACGACCTGCGACTCCGGCTTGCTGCTCGAGACGGCGAGGGGGATGCCGCGAGCGTGCAGCCGCTGGATGAGGCCGGCCATTCCCGGGTACACGGCGGATTCGTTGTACGGGCCGACCTCGGCGACGAGGCGGCGGTAGATCTCGAGGGCGCGTGCCGACTGCTGCGGCGTGAAGCCGGCGAAGTCACGGAACGAGTCGAGGATGGGCGGGCCCACCCAGCGGAGGAGGTCGGCGTTCGAGGGTACCGGCGCGCCCATCTCCGCGAGCGTCAGGGCCAGCCGGTGGACGATTCCGGGGGCCGAGTCGGTGATCGTCCCGTCGAGGTCGAAGAGGATGCACGACCACGTCCGGGTGATCGAGGACGGGGCACCGTCCGGGGTCGTGACGGCATCGGGGTTGCTCATGGGTGGTCCGTTCGGGAGGGGATGCGGGGTCGGCCGGGTCGCCGAGCGACGCGGCGTCGCGCCCCGCAGGGCATCGTAGCCGACCCACGTGGCTCGCCGGAGCGCCCCTGGTCCGGGTGCACCTGACGACTCAGGGGATCATCGCCGGGGTGAGGGGGGCGGTCAGAAGAGGCGGGCGGCGCCGTCGTCGATGCCGCGCATGGCGTCGTAGTCGAGCACGAGGCAGCGGATGCCGCGGTCCTCGGCGAGGGTGCGGGCTTGCGGCTTGATCTCCTGGGCTGCGAAGACGCCGGTGACGGGGGCGAGGAGCGGGTCCCGGTTCATGAGTTCGAGGTACCGCGTGAGCTGTTCCACGCCGTCGATGTCGCCACGTCGCTTGAGTTCGACGGCCACGGATGCGCCCGCCGCGTCGCGCGCGAGGATGTCGACGGGCCCGATCGCGGTCATGTACTCGCGTCGGACGAGCGAGTGCCCGTCGCCGAGCAAGTGGATCTGCTCCGCGAGGAGCTTCTGGAGGTGCGCCTCGACGCCGTCCTTCTGCAGACCGGGGTCGACGCCGAGGTCGTGAGCGGAGTCGTGCTCGATGTCGTGGATCGACACGATGAGCATGTCGGCGGTCTTCGAGTGTGTGACCTTCCACACCTCGGTGACGCCGGCCTCGCGCTGCGCCTCCTCCGGCTCGATGATGCTGAGCGTGCACGGCGGGCTCATCCAGTTCAGGGGCGCGTGCTGTACGTCTCGATGGAACGCCACAGTGCCATCGGCCTTGATCATGATGAGTCGGGTAGCGAGGGGAAGATGCGTGTTGAGCCGACCTGAGTAGTCGACCGAACAACGGGCAATGACGAGGCGCACCGACCTATTGTCCCAAAACACGTCGCCAGCTGTCACTGGATCGAGTCTGCGCCCCCTTCATGATGAGTCCGCATCGTCGTGTCATCCCTGAGGTCGTCGCGCCGGATCGCGAGCCGCTGGCCTCTCTTCCGAGAACGGACACAGCTCACAGCTATGGACGCGAACGGAGTGAGCAAGAGCGAGCACTACACGAGGCGCTAGCCGAGACACGGCGTCGTCACGAAACCTATCGGACACTTCGTAACGCAGCCTCTGGTGCCGTCCGGCCTTCTAGCTGCCTGTTGGAAGCTCGCCGGCGTCTATTGCGCCTGACCGTCGGAGCCGCCGGACACCTCTTGCCGTTGCGCCCATTGCACGAGGGGATGCAGGATTCGGATCAGTTCGTCACCTGACTCCGCCAGACGATAGGTGACCTGCACCGGAACCGTGGGAATCACTTCGCGCACTACGAGTTCACGTGCTTCGAGTTCTCGAAGACGGGCGCTGAGAAGTCGCGCTGAGATCCCGTCGACCGCGTGTTCGATCTGGGAGAAACGCGTGGCACCACGCGCGAGCGCTAGCAAGATCGCAGCGTTCCACTTCCTGCCAGCGAACTCCGCGGCGGCCCGGAAGACGCGACATGCTTCGTCGTCGATGTGATGGGCATGCAGAGCGGGGCCCGATGGGGTGGCGGTAGCGGAGGTCATGGTAACTAATAGTAAGCGCGTAACCCGCTGCTCGCAAGCCATGGCGGAGCTGCGCAGACTCGAGCTCGTGAGTTCAACGCATGAGAAGCAGGAGTCAGTCGTCCAAACGATTGCAGTGCTAGGGGTTGGCCGCGTCGGTTCTGCCGTGGCGCGAACGGCGCTCGCTGCGGGCTATGACACGCGGGTTGCCGGCTCCGGCGCCGCGGAGGACATCGAGTTGCTGGCCGAGATCGTGATCCCTGGCGCGCGCGCGATGACCGCTACGGACGCGGTGAGCGACGCTGACTTGGTCGTCGTCGCTGTGCCACTGAGTAAGTACCGCTCTGTAGACGCGAGCATGCTGGCGGGCAAGACTGTCGTCGACGCGATGAACTACTGGCCTCCAGTCGACGGTCAGATCGCGGACTTCGAAGAGGACATCGCGTCCACGAGCGAGGTAGTCAGCAGGTATTTCTCGGGCTCTCGAGTCGTGAAGACCCTCAACCACATCGGCTATCACGAGCTTGAGGACGATGGCGCGCCGAGCGGGACAGCCGGTCGCCGGGCACTGGCGATAGCCAGCGACGACGAGGCGGCGGCTGCCGCGGTGCAGGACGTACTCGACAGGTTCGGCTTCGACACCGTGTACGCGGGGCCGCTGGCTACCGGTCGGGCCTTCGAGCCGGGGACGGCCATCTTCAATGGCGCCTTCTCTCAGAACGACCTCCTGAGGGAGCTCGAACTGAATCTCCACCCCACTCACTGACTTCAGATCGAGGCACTCATATGGAACTCGGCGCGTATAGCTTCGGCGATACTCAACTCAACCCCGACGGTTCTCTCCGCTCTACAGCTGAGGCGATCAAGAACTTGTTCGACGCCATCGTGCTTGCGGACAGCGCAGGACTGGACTACTTCGCGGTTGGCGAGCATCACACTCTAGAGATGCCCGCCTCCTCCCCCGGATCTATGATCGCTGCAGCCGCGGGGGCGACGAAGCAGATTCGGCTTGGCTCGGGCGTGAGCGTCATCAGCACGGATGACCCCGTTCGGGTCTTCCAACAGTTCGCCACGGCCGACGCTGTTTCCGGTGGTCGTGTGGAGATCACTGCCGGGCGTGGGTCGTCCGTGGAGTCCTACCCTCTGTTCGGGTACAACCTGAGCGACTACGAACGGCTGTTTGAGGAGAAGCTCGAACTGCTCATGCGAGTGAACGAGCAGGAGCAAGTCACCTGGTCCGGTACGACCCGATCACCTCTGCAGGATCTGACGGTGGTGCCGCGTCCCGTGGACGGATCTCTGCCGTTGTGGGTTGGAACCGGCGGAAGCGCGCCGTCGAGCGTTCGAGCGGGCCGACTCGGGTTGCCGATCAGCTACGGCATCATCGGCGGGGCACCGCACCGGTTCGCTGCACTGTCCGATCTCTACCGTCGTACCGCTGAGCAGGCCGGACACGCCGGCGCCAACATCAAGGTCTCCGTCGCCGCCCTTGGCCTGGTCGCGCCGACGAAGCAGGAGGCGCTGGAGCGGTTCTACCCCGGATGGCGGAACATGCACACCCAGCTCGGCAAGCTCCGCGGCTGGCCGGCGCCGGATGACAACGCTTACCTCGCGCAGGCGCATGCGCCCGGCGCGTATTACGTGGGCGACCCCGACGATGTAGCGCAGCGCATCGTGCATCTGCACGGCTTTATGGGGCACATGCGTCATTTCCTGCAAATGGACATCGGTGGCCTTCCGCAAGAGCACTTCCTGGAGTCCCTCACCTTGCTGGCCACCGAGGTGAAGCCGCGCGTCGAGCGGCTCATCAGGATCGAGGGCTGACAATGCACGAGGCGAGTCCCCTCGGAATGGAGCTGGGGGTCTACAGCTTTGGCGACACCCAGCGAAACGCGGACGGCACCCTGCGCGCCACTGCCGAAGCCATCGCCAACCTTCATGAAGCCATCGTTCTCGCGGATGCTGTCGGGCTGGACTACTTCGGAGTCGGAGAACATCACACCGTAGACATGCCCGCGTCTTCGCCGGGTGCGATGGTTGCGGCGGCGGCCGGCGCCACGCAACAGATTCGCCTTGGCAGCTCGGTCACGGTCCTAAGCACAGACGACCCTGTGCGGGTCTTCCAACAGTTCGCCACGGCTGACGCGATCTCGGGGGGCCGGGTCGAGATCACCGCGGGACGCGGCTCATCCGTCGAGTCCTACCCCCTGTTCGGATATGAGCTCAGCGATCACGACCAGCTCTACGCCGAGAAGCTCGATCTGCTGATGACCCTCAACAGCGGGGAACGAACCAGTTGGTGCGGCTCGGTGCGCTCCGGCATCGATGACCTCGTCGTCGTTCCTCGGCCCGTGCAGGGGAGCCTGCCCATCTGGCTCGGGACCGGAGGCAGCGCCCCTTCCACAGTCAGGGCCGGTCGCCTGGGCCTACCAGTGTCCTACGGCATCATCGGGGGCATCCCGGCACGTTTCGGGCGCCTCGCCGACCTGTACCGGGCAACGGCCCAACGGTCCGGCCACCATGGTCCAAACATCAAGGTCTCGGCTGGCACCTTCGGTCTGATCGCACCGACGAAAAAAGACGCAGTGGACCGCTTCTATCCCGGGTGGCGAAACCTGCAGCTCCTGATGACGCAGCGCCGTCATTGGCCAGAGCCAGAGCGCGCTCGCTACGAAGAGCAAACTCACGCCCCGTTCGCGTACTACGTCGGTGACCCCGACGACGTCGCAGAACGGATCATCGATCTGTACCGGCACCTCGGCCACATGCGCCACTTCTTCCAGATGGACCTCGGCGGCCTCCCGCACGAGCACTTCCTGGAAGCGATCACCCTGCTGGGCACCGAAGTCAAGCCGCGCGTCCAACGCCTGATAGACCGCCTCTAATCCCGACAACAGCCTCGTCCGTGGCGAGCGTGCCACGGCCCCGACAAAGGAGTACATCGTCATGAACCGACTCGAAGGACGCGCCGCATTCATCACCGGCGCAGCTTCAGGGATTGGGCGAGCGCAGGCGCTACTTTTCGCCAGAGAGGGTGCCCGTGTCGTCGTTGCCGACCTCGATGCAGACGGCGCGGAGCGTGTCGCCGCACAGATCCGTACCGAGGGGGGCGACGCGGTCAGCACAGGCATCGACATCACGGACGAAGAGAGCGTGGCTACCGCAATCGCATTCGCGGTTGACGCGTATGGAACCATCGACACCCTGTCGAACACGGCCGGGATGTTCGACAAGATGGTGCCTCTTGCGGACGCTGACCGGTCGTTCTTCGAGCGGGTACTGACGGTCAATCTCACCGGGATGTTCAACGTCACCAAGGCTGTCCTTCCGCACATGCTCGCCGCAGGCAAGGGTGCCATCGTCAACATCGCGTCCGGCGCGGGACTGCGGGGAGGGGGTGGCGGAATCGGCTACACCTCTTCCAAGCACGCTGTCGTTGGGTTCACCAAGCAACTCGCCGCGGACTACGGCCGCAAGGGTGTCCGGGTCAACGCGATCGCTCCGGGACTGATCGACACGCCCATGGTCTCCCACTTCTCGAAGGCCCCCGAAACCGTCGCTGGCCTAAAAGCGCAGCCTGCCGGACGCCTTGGTCAGCCCGAAGACATCGCGAACGCCGCCCTGTTCCTCGCCAGCGACGAAGCCGACTTCATCCACGCCGTCACCCTGTCCGTCGACGGCGGCCAGGTCGACACCCTCTGACACAACGCGCAATCACCAGGAGGGGCGAACATGCGACCTTAGGTATTCGACGGAGAACGCAGAAGCCTCGAACGCCAACCCGATGGCGTCGGCGCCAATGATCTCGATGTCGCACCCGTCCCCAAAAGCGAAGGCCTGTGACGCCTGTCACAGGCCTTCGCGATCTGGGCTCATCCAGTTCAGTGGCGAATACTGTACGTCTCGATGGAAGACCACTGTCCCGTCGGCTTTGATCATGATGAAGCGGGTAGCGAGGGGGAGATGCGTGTTCAGTCGACCGGAGTAGGGCGTGTCTCCTCACCGCTTGAGCCAGAGGGTGATGGCTCTGAGGACTGCGCCGCCGCGGTAGGTGAGGGCGAGATTGTCGTATCTGGTGGCGAGTCCGCGCCATTGCTTGTCTTCGTTGAATCCGCGTTCGACGACGTTGCGGCCCTTGTAGTCCTCGGCGTCGTAGCTGACCGGTCGTCCGCCGCGTGAGCCGCGACGCTGACGGTGTCCCCGCTGGTCGGAGAGCTCCGGGATGGCGGCGACGATGTCACGCTCACGCAGGTGTTCCCGGATTGCGCGGGACGAGTACGCCTTGTCACCGCGAACACGTTCGGGACGGGTGCGGGGCCTGCCCAGTCCGCGTCGGGCGACACGCAGGTGGTCCATGAGCACCGGGAACATCGGCGCATCGCCGGCCTGTCCGGGGCCCACGAGCACGACCAACGGCAGCCCGCGACCATCGACAAGGTGATGGATCTTCGTGCTCAAACCGCCTCGTGACCGGCCAATGGCGTGATCAGACGGCTCCTCGCGCAGATTCTAGTAACTCGATAGAGCCCCCTGTGTCGCGCGGGAGGTTCGTCGCGTGCTGATGCGCACGGTTGATGGTCGAGTCCACGCTGACCGCCCATTCGATCTCACCCGCCGCGTCCGCGTCAGCGAGAATCTCCGCGTAGATCCGATCCCAGGTGCCGTCCCCGCTGAACCGGCGATGACGCTTCCATGCCGTCTGCCACGGCCCGAACTCGGCCGGCAGATCACGCCACGGCGAACCCGTCCGATACCGCCACACAATCCCCTCGAGCACCCGCCGATGCGACTGAAACGGGCGCCCGCCCTTACGAGAGGCGACCGGCATCAACGGCTCGATTCGAGCCCAAGCAGCATCCGAGAGAGTACGAGTACGAGACACGCTCCCCAGCCTGCATCCAACCCCTCGAAGAGGTTAGGAGACACGCCCTAGCCCCGAGGCGATCAGAGAAGAAGCTGGCCACCGTCGACGGTCACTCCGGTTCCGGTGATGTAGCGGCTCTGATCGCTTGCGAGGAACAGAACCGCCTGGGCAATGTCGTCGGGTACACCTTTGTAGCCGAGCGCCACGGTGGCAGCGGCCATGGTGTCGAGATCGATCACTGAGCTGGGATCACCGCCCTCAAGCGCACCCAGATCACCCCAGGCCGGGGTCTCGATGATGCCGGGGTGGATGGAATTCACTCGGATGCCTGTGCGGTTCTGGGCGCATTCGAGAGCTGCCACTTTGGTCAGCTGCGCGAGAGCCGCTTTGCTGGCGGAGTAGGCGGACATGTTCGCGAAGGGCTTCGTGGATGCCGCAGAGGAGAGATTGATGATCGAGCCGCCACCGCTCTCGGTCATCAAGGGGATGGCATGCTTCATGCCGAGGAACATGCCGTCCACGTTCACGGCAAAGATTGAGCGGAAGGTGCTGAGCGACATCTCGGTGAGCGGGGCTGGCCTACCGAGGCCGGCGTTGTTCAGTAAGACGTGTAGGGCTCCGTGCGTTGACCGCACGCTCTGAATCACATCGACCCAGGCCTGCTCGTCGGTGACGTCGATGCGGCGAACGACGCCTTTCCGCCCGCCGCGACGATTGCCTGGGTCGTGGCGCGCCCTGCTTCCCGATTGAAGTCCGTGAGGATGACGCTGGCGCCGTGGACGGCTAGCGTGGCGGCGCTGGCTGCTCCGATGCCCTGGGCGGCGCCCGTGACGAGGGCGACTTTGCCTTCGAGAGTTGCGTTCATGAGGAATCCGCTCTGTTTTAAGTGGCGCTCATACGCCGCTGTCCCGGGTTTTTGGGGGTGAATTACTGCGTGACGCGAGGGTCTACACCGTACTGGGCTGGTGCGCCTAGGTGCTCGCGCAAGGTGGTGCCTTCGTAGTCGTGGTGGAAGAGTCCGCGGTCTTGCAGGATCGGCACGACACCGTCGACGAAATCGTCCACTCCGCCTTCTTCGAGGTCAGGCAGGATCCAGAACCCATCGGCTGCGTCGGCTTCGAACCATTCCTGCATGTGGTTGGCTGCCTCGACCGCTGGCCCGGTGATGACGGGGTGGTAGTCGATGACTCCGTGCGCGAGGATGTCTCGGACGGTCCAACCTTGATGGGCGACCTCGAGTGCGTGCACTGAACGCGGGTCTGCGGGTGATGGGCGCGCCGCTGCCAGTTGCTCGGGCGCGAGGGGGCGGTCAAGGTTTTTTGCATCGAGGTGCAGGCCGAGCATGTGTCCGAGGTACGAGGCGCGCTGGCCGAATACCCGTCCACTCAGGGAGATTCGCCGGTCGAGGCTCTCCCTCTTGGTAGGGGCGAGGGAGGTCATGAGACCGACGATGAATTTGATCTCGTCGGGGTTGCGTCCAGCACGCTCAGCCCCTTCACGGAACGCCTCCCGCTGCGCTCGCGCGTCGTCGATCGAGAATGCTGATCCGATCACGGCGTTAGCCCAGCGGCCCGCGAACTGGTGGGCGTTCGGGCTACCCCCCGCGTGGAAGATGACGGGCTGACCCTGCTCTGACGGCGGGATGTAGAGCGGCCCACGGGAGGCCACGTACTGCCCACCCAAATTGATCGGAGCGACCTGGTCGGCGTGGGCGTAACGGCCCGATTCCTGGTCGTGGGTCCAAGCGGACTGTTCCCAACTACCCCAGAGCGCTTGCACGAGGTGCACCACCTCGTGCGCTCGGCCGTAGCGTTCGTGGCTGGGAGGTAGTTGCCGACCGTAGTTCGCAGCGACGTCCTCAGCGCTTGAGGTGACGGCGTTCCAGCCAGTTCGTCCGTGACTCAATACGTCGAGGGCTTTGAAATGGCGTGCAACATTGAACGGCTCGTTGAAGGTGGTCGACCCGGTAGCAACCATACCGATCCGGCTCGTCTCGCGCGCGACTGCCGCCAAGGTGACCATGACATCGAGATTGAAGCCAGGAGGTTCGTTGTCGAGGTCACCGACATGGCTGGGACCGTCGGGGAAGAACAAGAACTGCAGTTTCCCGCGCTCGGCTGCTTGAGCCTGACGAACTTTCGCGTCGAAACTGGTGTAGTTCGTGGGATCCATGCCCGGTGCGCGCCATGACCCCGGTATCGTGCCGTAGCCATTACCCAGGTGCATGCCGATCAGCATTTGTTTCGTCATCGTGTTTCTCTCTCTGTGCAGGCCGGCTTCGGCGTCTTGTCAGTTGCTTCTGGGCGCTCCGCGGGGCTTGAGCCACCGCGATCGTCAGGAACGTATGGTGTTCACTCGACGGTTGTAATACGTGAGGGGGGGGCTACTTGGTCGTCTCGATAGTGTTCAAGAACCTGGAAGAGGACCAGCTCGTGGTCTCCAGCGGGGATGTATTGATGTGGTCGGACCACGAATGTGGCTGCTATCCGCTTCGAGGCGCACACCGTCGAGCCGATTGACAGACTCACCACCGAGAAGATTGAGGCAGACTTCTTCGACGCTCACCCCTGCACGAACCCTTCCCTCATCCCGCTTGCGCGCACCGCGTTTGGTGATGTGTGGTCCCTGCCGCTTCACCACACGATCATCCTCGGCATGACTGGTTCCGGTAAGGGGTCGCCGCTCGCAGGTATCGTCCGCCAGCTTGCACCGTTCGTCGTGGAGGGTCGTGCGAAGCTCTATGGCTCTGACCCGAAGGCATCCAAACTGAAGCCCTACGGGTACTCAACCCTTTTCGAGGATCTTGCCTACGACGACCCCGAGATGGCCGCGATGATCGAGACCGTTCACGACATCATGAAGGACCGCACGAAGAACAAGCGCCTCGACCTCGACAACGCCGACCTTGGCCGTTCGCTTGAGTACACCACCGAGACCCCACTCATCGTGCTCATCATCGATGAGTTCCTAAGTCTCTTGATTCAGCTTCAGGAAATGGGCAAGGAGGGCAAGCGGACACTCACCCTTCTCACGGCGATCCTCGCTCAGGGCCGTTCTCTCGGTGTGCTTGTGGTAGCCGCTACTCAGGAAGCCGACAAGGAGCTATTGGGTCGCATGCGTGGCAACTTTGCTAATGCCATCGCCCTTAAGCAACCCTCCGAATACTTCAATGATCTGTTCCTCGGTCAGGGTGCCGCCGCCGCTGGCTTCGACTCCACCAAGATCGCCCCAGCCAACAAGGCGAACAACTCCGCTGACGCGCCCTCGCATCGTACGACGCCAACCCTGATTAGGAGGTACCGCCCGCGACGCGGGGGTCGAGGCCGTACTGTGCGGGCACGCCGAGATTCTCTCGCAGGGTGGAGCCCACGTATTCCTCGGGGAAGATACCGCGTCTGCGCAGTTCGGGAACGACCTCATCGACGAACGCGTCGACACCGTCCTCATAGATGTCCGGGGAAAGCCAGAACCCGTCGGCGGCTCCCGCTTCGAGCCACTCCTGCAGGTGGTCCGCGTGCACCTCTGCTGGGCCGACCGTGGTCGGGTGGAAGTCGATGACACCGTGGGCGAGGATGTCTCGTGGGGACCACCCTTCGCGCGCAACTTTCAGGACGATCCCGGACCGCGGGTCCATCGGGGAAGCGTGCGCGGCACGCAGCTGGGCTTCTGTGAGGGGCTGGTCGTAACGGCTCGGGTCGAGCTGCAGTCCCAGCAGCGCGCCAACATGGGGCAGTCGGGCTTCGATGACGTCGCCTGACAGTGCGAGGCGGCGGTCAAGGCCCGCCCGCACAGTCGGAGCGACTGTGGTCATGAGTCCGGGGATGTACTTGATCTCGTCGGGGTTGCGCCCTGCTCGTTCGGCGGCATCTCGCACCATCTGACGCTGCGCTCTGGCTTCCTCGATTGTCCACACTTCGGCAATGAATCCGCTGGCGTAGCGGCCGGCGAGTTCGAGAAGGTGCGGGCTGGGCCCCCCGGAGGTGAATATGATTGGTTGGCCTTGCTCTGACGGGGGGATGGGCAGAGGTCCGCGTGAGGCGACGTGTTCGCCTTGCAGATTGACGGGACGAAGCTTGGATGCGTCGAGGAAGCGGCCGGACGCCTGGTCTTTGATCCACGCGTCCTTCTCCCAGCTGCCCCACAATGCCTGCACGATCTGGATCGCCTCGTTAGCACGCTGGTACCGCTCGGCACGGTCGGCGACAGGTCGGCCGTAGTTGGCAGAGACCATCGAGTCGCTGGTGGTGACCGCGTTCCACCCGGCGCGGCCGTGACTCATCGCATCGAGGGCTTTGAACTGGCGTGCGGTGTTGAACGGTTCCTGGAAGGTCGTGGATCCCGTCGCGATGAATCCGATGTTGCTGGTCGCTTGCGAGATCGCGGCTAGCGCCATCATCGGTTCCATGATGTTCTGGATGCCCGAGAACTCGACGTCCCCACGGACGGTGGGAAAGTCAGGGGTGAACAGGAACGCGAATCCACCCCGCTCGGCGGCCTGGGCATAGCGGATGTTCGATTCGATGTTTGCGTAGTTTCCCGGGTCGACTTCCGGTGCCCGCCAGGCGCCAGAGATGTTGCCGTAGCCGGAGTTCAGAGTCATTCCGAGGATCATTTTTTTATCTGCCATGTGGGCTTTTCCTTTCAATGGGACAGCAGGTGTGTCGTGCTGTTGAAGAAGACGAGGGGCTGCTGCGTTTCGTCTCTGTGTAGGTGGGTCACCTCGAGAAGCACGAGATCGTGGTCTCCAGCCTCGACAACGGTGCGAGGGGCAACGGCGATCGTCGCGAGAGCGTCGCGGATGTATACCGCACCGTCATCGATGTTCAATCCAACGCCTTGGAAACGCGCACCGGCAGGGCGCCGAAGAACATCGAGGAGGGCAGCCTGCTCTTCAGCGAGAACGCTGATACCCCAGCGCGGCGCGGTGCGAAGCGCGGGCCACGTCGTCGACGTGCGCGCGAACGCGAGAGACACAAGCGGGGGATCCAGGGACACCGAGGCGAGTGAGTTCGCCGGCATCCCAACGACCCGGCCGTCCAGTTCGGCGGCGACGACAGAGAGGCCCGTCGCGAATCCTGCGAGGGTTCGCCTCATCGCCGCCGATGTCACAGATTGCGGAACCGTTTGTGTCATGCATTCATCCTGCAACCTTCACATAAGTGGTAATGTCAAACCCAGGTCGAAAAGGTCAACCTGCAGACGGAGCAACATGCGAATCGGAGAACTCTCCAAAAAAACGGGCGTAGCATCGCGTATGCTCCGCTACTACGAAGAGCAAGGGCTGATCAGCCCGACACGGCTCGACAACGGCTACCGCGACTACCAGGACTACCTCATCGACCGTGTCGGCAAGATACGGGGCCTCGTGGACTCCGGTATCCCGTCCCGCATCATCGTCGACATCCTCCCCTGCCTAGATCAGGAGCAAGACATCGTCGTCCGCAACGTGGAGCCCGGCCTTCGTGACCTGCTGGCACAGGAGCGCGACCGGATGTCGCAGAAAATCGACTTCCTCACCCAGAACCGCGACGCCATCACTAAATACATCGCGGCCCTCGACGAGGCTGCCACGGAGGCCCCGCTCGCGAGCGCCAGCTAGCTCCAGCTCTCGGCAGGGGTGTCGAGGATGCCGGAGTCCACCCTCATGAGCATGGCTGCGCACGGGGGGCTTACAGCGTTCCCAGACCGTGGGGAACTGCTCGATGATCGCGGTGGGTTCCGTGGCGTCTGATAGTGCGCGGGAGAGTACCCAACGACTTCGCAGGATCGCGCGAAGACGGTCGGCGCGCTCGTTCGTTTCTGCAGCAGTCGTCTTGTCCATTGCGGCCACGCGGCGAAGAACCTCATCGGAGTCCGCGTTCTCCGAGTGGACCTTTAGGAAGAGCTGCCAGTCAATAGCAGGGATTCCCAAGATCGGATGCGCGAGCGCCTCTTCCACGAACACATCCATGAGGAGCTTGCAGCGAGGGAGTCGCCCGTAGTTGTTGCCACCGCCATGGACGGGCTTCATGCTCACCAGATCCGCCTTGTGGGGATATGCAGCAGCATTTGCAGGCGCGATCACACCGCGGCGCTCGATCGGGTCTTTGGAGTCGCGCACGTACTGCCACCAGTAGTCCCGCCACTCCGCGGCGTATTCGAGTTCGAGCATGCGGCGCATGAGGCGCGAGATTGAGTAGGCAATGATGTGGCTGTATCGACCAGCGCGCGCGCCTTCGAGCAATGCGGCGTAGGCCGTACGAATCTTCAGCTTGCTTGTCTTGTCCGACGCGCCGATGTCGTTGTCGACCTTGACGTCGATTACCTCGAGGCCGTGGCGTTCAGCGACTTCGCGGCACGGCCGTTCCTGACGCTCGACACCCTCGCCGTCGCCAGTTGCGTCGCGTGAGATGCGGCAATAGATCGCTGCACGGTCGTCGTCTTGCATGTTCGCGACGCTGCCCACGACCTATCCCCTCGATCCTGCGATGTGGGCCGATCGCAAATACACGCTTAGGGCGGGCTCATCCAGTTGAGCGGCTTGAAACTGCCGCCGTCCGAATGGACGAGGAGGCTGCCGTCGCCCTTCACGACGAGGAGCCGCTTCGCGAGGGGGAGATGAGCGGTCAGTCGTCCGGCATAGTCGACCGAGCAGGTCGCGATCACGAGGCGCACCCAGCGAGTTTCGCTCGGCGGAGTGCGACGGTCAGCCCGCGCCGGCCCGCGTCAGCCCGCCGACTGCGCGGCTGCCGACCGCTCGCGGGCGGCTCCCGAGGACAGCCCGGCCACGATCATGAGCACGAAGACGATGAGGAGCGCGTTCAGGATGCCGACGTGGTCGGCGACGATCCCGATGAGCGGCGGGCCGACGAGGAACGCGCAGTACCCGATCATGGCGACGGCGCTCACGCGCGCCGCGGCATGCCGGGGATCGTCGGCCGCCGCCGACATGCCGACGGGGAAGCCGAGCGAGCACCCGAGCCCCCACAGCACCGCCCCGACGATCGCGAGCGGGAAGGCGGGCGAGAAGATGAAGAGGGCGAGGCCGATGATGCCCGTGACCGCCGAGATGCGGAGGACCGAGACGCGGTCGAACCGGTCGATGAGCGGCCCTCCCGCGACCCGACCCACCGTCATCGCGCCGACGAAGACGCCGAAGACGATCGCGCCCGTCGTGTTGCTCCGACCGTGTCCGTCGACGACCGCGATCGGGAGCCAGTCGTTCGCGCTGCCCTCGGCGAACGCCATGCCGAGCATGATGAGGCCGATGAAGATGAGGCGCGGATCCGACCACACGAGGAGCTTCTCGCGGACGCGCTCGCCGAAGGGCGCGCGATCCTCGGGCAGCACCGCCTCGATGTCCTGCCGGATCGGCACGAAGCGCACGGCCACGAGCACACCCACCGCGAGGACCACGGACATACCGATCGCGTGCCACGTCACGTCGATGCGTACGGCGGAGGCCGCAGCTCCGATGCCGGCTCCCGCGACCGTTCCGGCACTGAACAGCGCGTGCATGAGCGGCATCACGGTCTTGCCGAGCTCCTTCTCCACCGCGGCGCCCTCGACGTTCATCATGACGTCGACACTGCCGTTCCCGTAGCCGAAGATCGCGAGCCCGATGAAGACGACGACGGGTGACACGAGTACCCCGGCGCCGATGCCGACGACCGCGAGCCCGACCGCGACGAGGAGCATCGAGAGCGCCATGCCGCGTCGGGGTCCGAGTGCGTTGAGGATCCACGCCGACAGCAGCAGCCCCAGGATCGAGCCGGCCGACATGCCGAAGATGAGCACGCCGACGTTGCCGGTCGTGAGGCCGAGCCCGTCGCGGATCGCGGGGAGGCGCGAGACCCACGTGGCGATGCTGAGGCCCGAGAGGGCGAACATCACGAAGATCGCGTTCCGCCAGGCGACGAGTTCCGATCGCGTGACGGGGCTGGTGCGCTGCGGTGAGGAGGACATCGGTGTTTCCCGTGAAAGAGCGGATCGAATCGATTCGACTGGCGAATCCGCCTAAGCTATCCCGCGCGGGCCGAACGCGTCAAGGCGCGAGCCGGCCGGCCGGGACGACCGCACGAGGACGGCAGGGAGACGATGGGCCGACGGAGCGACAACGCCGACGCCGAGGCGCGCGCGACACTCTCGGACGTCGCCGCGCGTGCCGGCGTCTCCCCGTCGACGGCGTCCATCGCCTTCAGCGGCCAGGGTCCCGTGTCCGACTCGACGAAGGCCCGCGTCCGCGCGGCCGCCGAAGAGCTCGACTACACCGGCCCGGATCCGCTCGCGCGCTCGTTGCGCACAGGCCGCAGCGGTATCGTGGGCGCACTCATTCCCCAGCGGATCGGCACGTCCTTCCGGGATCCCGTCATCATCCAGACCCTCGACGGACTCGCCGAGGAGCTCGGCCAGGGCGGGTCGGGACTTCTGCTGCTGTCCGAGCGGACCCGCGACACCGACCGAGTCTCGATCGAGGCGGCGCCCGTTGACGCCCTCGTCCTCCTCGGCTGCGGCGTCTCCTCGACGACGGCGATCTCCGTGCTCCGCCGCCGGGGCGTCCCCGTCATCACGATCGAGGGCGACCCGGAAGCGGGTGTCGCGAACATCGACGTGGACAACCGCGGGGGAACACGGCTGCTCGCCGGCAAGCTCCGGGACCTCGGTCACCGCGACGTCGCACTCGTGACGCTGCCGCTCGCGATCGCCGACGATCTCGCCCCGCTCACCGCGGCTGCCCTCGATGCCGCGACGGTGCGTCCCGCCGTCACCCGGACCCACGGCGCACGCGACGTCTTCCCCGACGCGCAGGGGATCGTCGCGAGTGGCAGCACCATCGCGGACGGCCGCGCGGCGGGTCGCGTGCTGCTCGACGTACCGCCGTCCGATCGCCCCACGGCGATCATCGCCCAGAGCGACTTGCTCGCCGCGGGCGTGGTGTTCGCGGCTCAGGATCTCGGGTTGTCCGTGCCGCGCGACCTCAGCGTCGTCGGTTTCGACGGCATCCGCATCGACGAGTTGCCGATGCCGCTCACGACCGTCGCCCAGCCCGCTCAGGAGAAGGGGACGGCAGCCGGCCGCGCGGTCGTGGACCTCCTCGACGGCGGACGGCCGGAGAGTCGCTGCTTCCCGGTCGTGTTCGAGCCGGGCGCGACGATCGCGCTGCCGGCCGCCCGGTGAGTGGACGACCGTCGAGGACGTCCTCGACGGTCACCTCGCGGCGGTCTCGTCGAGCAGGCGATCGAGGATCGGCAGCACAGCGGGGAGGGACCGGTGGCCCTGCCGATCGACGAAGTGGCCGCCGCCCGGGACGATCGTGACGGGAGCGTCGAGGAGCATCGCCAGGCGGTCGGTGATGTCGGGAGCGACGGTCTCGTCGTCGTCGGAGCGGAGGACGTGACGGGCCGTGGTGTTGCGCCGGACCCGGTCGAGGTCGAGGGGCTCCTCGGTGAAGCGGTCGAGCTTCGGCAGGTTCGGCAGCCGGTCGACGAAGCCCGAGACGAGCACGAGGCCGCCGAGCCGCCACGGCTGCTCGAGGCGGTTGAGGACGTGGAGGAGAGTGACGCAGCCGAGCGAGTGGCCGAGGAGGATCGTTTCCTCGTCGACCGCGCCGATCCCCGCGGCCGCCGTGTGCACCCAGGATCCGAGGTCGGGGTCGTCGGGCTCGGGGAACTCGAGGACGGTGATGGTACCCGCGCCGTAATGCTCGACGAGCCAGGGGAACCAGTGCCGAGTGGGATCGGCGAGGTAGCCGTGGGCGACGACGATGCGCATCGCCTCAGCCTACAAGCGCGGCATCGGGCGGTCGCTTCCCGAGGGGGACCGCCCGCTCATTTCGCCTGGTCGTAGCTCGACACGATCGCGGTCGTGACGGGGAAGTCGACGGGGGCGTCGCCGAAGATCAGCCGTCCGGCCTCCGCCGCGCTCTCGATGACGAGACCCGCGACGGTCTCCGCGTGAGCGGCAGGAGAGTGCACGACGATCTCGTCGTGCAGGAAGAAGACGAGATGCGCCGATGCGGTCAGAGGGCCACCGCCCGCGAGCGTGGTCAGCCGCGTGCGGAGCGAGGCCATCCAGCAGAGCGCCCACTCCGCCGCGGACCCCTGCACCACGAAGTTCCGAGTGAAGCGGCCCCAGTTGCGGGCCTCCGTGCGGGCGCGGCGACCGATCGCCTCGGTCGCTGTGTCTCCGCCCGCCTGCTCCTGGAGCT
Source organism: Labedella populi (assembly GCF_004078655.1). Classification (GTDB taxonomy): domain Bacteria; phylum Actinomycetota; class Actinomycetes; order Actinomycetales; family Microbacteriaceae; genus Labedella; species Labedella populi. The sequence goes on from NZ_RZNC01000001.1 coordinate 266,016, forward strand.
CCTGCCACGCCCGGCCGGGGCGCGGGGAGCTGCGGCCGAGCCGGGTGCTGACGCGATCACCGCGTTCCCCCGCGCGTGCAGCCTCTTCGACGAAACCGATCGCTCGCGGGTACGCGCGGGCGAGCCGGGGAAGCAAGCGGCCGCTCTCGCCCGTCGTGGCGCCGTACATCGCGCCGAGCATGGCGACCTTCGCGTGTGCCCGGGTGTCGACGGCACCCGCCGCCACCATGCCGTCATAGAGGTCGACGCCCCGCGCGGCCGCCGCCATCGCCGCGTCCCCCGACAGGGCGGCGAGGATGCGCGGCTCGAGTTGAGCGGCGTCGGCGACGATGAAGGTCCAGCCCGGGTCCGGGACGACGGCGCTGCGGATCTGGTGCGGCAGTTGGAGCGCTCCGCCACCGTCCGAGGCCCAGCGTCCGCTGACGACGCCTCCCGGAACGTACGTGGGTCGGAACCGGCCGTCCTTCACCCACTGATCGAGCCAGTTCCAGCCGTTCGCGGTGTACAGCCGGGCCAGCTTCTTGTAGCGCAGCAGGGGTTCGATCGCCGGGTGCGCGAATTGCTTCAGCTCCCAGGACCGCGTCGAGGTCGCGGGGATCCCGGCGCTCTGGAGGGCGCGCAGGAGTTCGCCGGGCGACTCGGGCGAGAACGGAGCGACGTCGAGCGCGGCGACGACCTCGGCGAGCGCGTCCTCGAGCAGACGAGGACGAGCGCCCGGCGCGGGCCGGGGACCGAGCAGCTCCGTGAGCACGGCGTCGTGTCGTCCGGCGTCCCACGGCAGGCCCGCGAAGGTCATCTCGGCGGCGATGAGCGCACCGGCCGACTCCGCGGCGATGAGGAGGGACAAACGGGAGCGGGAGTCCGGCGCGGCTCCGGCGACCGCCGCACGCTGCACCGCGAATTCGGCGACGGGGTCGCGATCGTCGTCCGCCGGCCCGGTGTCGAGGTCGAAGAGCGCACCGGCGTCGGCGGCCGCGTCACGGGGCACGGCGACGGGTGCGTCCCACGGTCCCGGCGGAGCGGAGGCGAGGGCTGAGGCGGCGGTCGCGATCGACGCGCGGAGGATCGCGTGGCAGAGGCGCAGGTCGATACAGCGCGTCACTCTGACGTCGGCGCGGAGCAACTCCGGGTACCACGCGGCCGTGTCGTCCCAGACCCAGCGCACGCCCGGCTCGTCGCGTTCGACGCGGTCCACGAACCGCGCCCACTCGTCCGGGCCGACCGTCTCGGAACCGGAACCCGCGCCGGAACCCGCGCCGACCCCGGGTCCGGCTTCGGGGTCGGCGCCGTGGATCCGGGACACCACGACTCGCCGATCGGGAAGACGGCGGACGACGAGGTGCATCCCCCTAGTCTCCCTCGCCCCACCGACCTCGCCGTCGCACGCCGGCCGACCCGAGACGGCAGCTCGCCGGGAGCCTGGGCTAGGCGGGACGGAGGACGGACCACCAGTCGGCGAGCGCGTCCTCCGACGCGAGCATGCGCTCGTCGAGGAGGTACGCCGTGGACGCAGCGACCGCTTCACGGCGACGCCGTGGGGAGTCGGCGAGCTCCTCGATCGCGGAGAACCACACGTCCGGGTCGTTGTCCACGAGGACCGCTCCGTTCGCGTCGGTGCCCGCGTAGGGACTGTCAGCCGACGCGACCGTCGGTAGGCCGAGGGCGGTGTACTCGAGGAACTTCAGGTCGCTCTTCGCGTCGTTGAACGGTGTCTTCGCGAGCGGGGCGATCCCGATGTCCCACCGCCGATGGTGCCGACGAAGCCACGTACTGAACCGGTCGTACGAGCGTTCCCCGCGCGGGACGTCGAGCCGGGTGAACCAGTCCTCGTCGTCGTCGAGCACGCCGACGACGTCGAGTTCGATCGTCGAGCCGTAGCGCGTGGAACGGCCGTCGAACACGGACCGGACGATCGCGATGTCGTCGACGTGCGTCGCCGACCCCATGTAGAGGACGCGGACGGCGGCGTTCGGCCGGCGCGTGGGCACCGTCTCGACTTCATCGGTCCAGACGACGGGGCTCAGTCGATTGGGCACGACGTGCACGTCGCGTGCGGCGTCCCCCAGACGGTCCGCGAGTTCCGCTGTGCTCACGATCACCGCGTCCGCCGCGGCGACGATGCGCTGCAGGCCGTCCAATTCGGCCTCCTCGTAGCCGCCGTCGAGGAGGCGGCCCCGGGAGGAGGGCGACAGGAGGTCGTCGTCGAGGTCGATCACGAGGCGCACACCGCGTTCTCGGCAGGTCGAGACGACCGCATCGACGAGTTCGGCGGGGACCGCGTCCCGTTCCACGAGGAGGACGTCGGTGCCCTCGGGCCCGTGGAGCCAGTCCTCGGCCGTGGTGTAGGCGACCTCCTCCCCGAGCAGAGCGCTCGCCGCCTCGGCTCGAGCGACGGTGCGGACGTAGGCGGAGCCGGGGTAGCCGCCGGGGGCGCCCTTGGCGATGAAACGGATCACACGAGAGAGTCTGCCCCACGGGTGGGTTACGTGCACGCCGCGGCGGCGCGAGGCGAACAGGTAGATTGGCCCGGTGAGCTCCCTCCAGCGACTGCACACCCGCCGCGCCGAGAACGGGTTCGACCCCGTCTACTACCGAGCGCAGGCCGCGCTGCCGGGCGTGAGCGATCGAGCGGCCCTGCGGCACTATCTCACCGAGGGATGGGCGAAGGGCTTCGCTCCGCATCCGGCCGTCGACCTCCTCTCCGTCGCCACCGATCGTGCCGAGAGCGCTCGGGTGCGCTCCGCCGTCGAGGCCCAGAACCCGGCGTGGCTCGGCACGGCCGCACCGGCGCTCCACGTCCCGCTGGCCGAGATGCCTCTGCGCGTCGAGCGGCTCGCCGCGTCCGGGCTCTTCGACCTCGAGTTCTACTCGGCCCAACTGCACCGCACCTTCCTGTCGCTCGAGGTCGCGTTGTGGCACTACGTCGTCACCCCCGACGGTCCGGCGGCACCCAACGTGCTCTTCGATTCCGAGTGGTTCGGCCGGAAGGCGAAGGCGCGCGGACGGCAGGCACGCGGACTCGAGAACCTCGTGCGCGCGAAGCACCGGCTCGACTCCCCCAGCCCCCACTTCGACCCGGTGGCCTGGAGCGAGCAGCACCCCGATGCGCTCTCCCACCCCGCGGGGCCGCTCGGCCACTACCTCGCATCGGCGACCGCGGAGACGCCGACCGTCCCGCTTGACGGCGCGCCCGTCGTGCCGCTCGGCGTGCTCCGCGGCCGGCTCCTGGCCGTGGCGGAAGGGCGCCAGCCCTCCGTCGTCTTCGATGAGGGCGAGGACCGTCCAGACTGGTCCGTCGACTGGAGCGCGATCGCGGACCGCGAGCGCGTGCCCGGCCGGATCTCGATCGTCATCCCGACCTACGAGGACTGGGGGATGACGGCTCGCGCCGTGCGATCGCTGCTCGCTCACGCCGGCGACGACGACATCGAGATCATCGTGGTCGACAACGGGTCTCACGCCGCGGTGTCGAACCTGCTCACGGCGTTCTTCGTCGGCGACGAGCGCGTCGTGCTCTACCGTGTTCCCTCGAACGCGAACTTCGCGAACGGCAGCAACATCGGCTTCGCGCTCTCCACGGGGGAGACGACCGTCTTCCTCAACAACGACACCGAGGTCACGGCCGGGTGGCTCGACCCGATGAGGGCGCGACTCGCGCAGCCCGGCGTGGTCGGGGTCCAGCCGCTCCTCCTCTTCCCGAACGGAACGATCCAGGCGGCCGGCACCGTGTTCTCCGGGTTCCACTCGTTGCCGTACCACGTGCTCTCCGGCTTCCCGCGTGAGGATGCCGTCGCGGTGGAGGGCGTCGAGTTCCAGGCCGTCACGGCCGCATGCCTCATGATGCGGGCCGCCGACGTCCAGGCGCTCGAGGGTTTCGATCCCGCCTACGTCAACGGCATGGAGGACGTCGACCTCTGCCTCCGTGCGGCGCGCGCCCTCGACGGAGTCTTCCGCGTCGTGACCTCCTCGGTGGTCTTCCACTACGAGAGCCAGACGCCCGGACGGTTCTCCGGCAAATGGGGCAACCGGAAGCTCTTCCTCGAGCGTTGGGCGGGGCAGCTGCCGCCCGCCGACGACGAGCCCTACGTGCGCGCGGGTCTCGAAGTCGTGGGCCACACGAGCGCCGTCCCCGAGGACGGCGGCTACATCCGCGCCGTGCGCCCGATCGTCCTCCGGCCGAAGCGACTCGTCGAGTCGGGTCCCGCTGAGGGCCTGCCGTCGCTGCGCTGGGCGATCAAGAGCGCGGCCCCGGGGACGCCGGACGGCGACCTCTGGGGCGACACGTTCTTCGCCGACGACCTGGCCGAGGCCCTGCGGCGATTGGGTCAAGAGGTGGTCATCGACCGCCGCAACGCCCACGCGCGGGAGGTGAGCGATCACGTCGACGACGTCGTGCTGAACCTGCGTGGCCGCGTGCCGGTCGCGCCGCAGCCCGGAGCGACGAACCTGTCCTGGATCATCAGCCACCCGGAGGACGTGCCCGACGAGGAGCTCCTCGCTGCGTACGACATCGTCTATGCGGCGAGCGTGCCGTGGGCGACGGAGCAGTCGCGCCGGCTCGGCCGCACGATCCGGCCACTCCTCCAGGCGACGAACGCCGATCGCTTCCATCCGGACGTCGAGCGGAGTGTGGGCGAGCACGGCGCCCTGTTCGTGGGCCGCACGCGGAAGGTGTTCCGCCCCATCGTGCGGGACGCGCTCGCGATCGGAGCGGACGTCGAGATCTACGGCGACGGCTGGGAGGAGTTCATCGATCCCTCCCTGGTCCGGGCCGAGCACCTCGACAACAGCGAGCTGCCGACGACCTACGCGAGTGCGCGCTTCGTGCTCAACGACCATTGGGAGGACATGGCGCGGCTGGGCTTCCTCTCGAACAGGCTCTTCGACGCCGCCGCGACCGGAGCGCTCATCGTGAGCGATCACGTTGCCGGGCTCGAGGACACCTTCGGCGGACTCGCCCGCACCTACCACCGTCAGGACCAGTTGCGCGCGCTCCTGCTCGCGGACGACGGCGCCTGGCCGGACGCGGAGGAACGGCGCCGACTCGCACTCACCATCATCGAGCGGCACTCCTTCCGGACCCGGGCGGTGCAGCTCCTCTCGGACGTGCTCGAACTGCGCGGCGTTCCCTACGAGCGCGCGGTGCTCCTCGGCTGATCCGCCGTCTCGGGGCTCCGCCTCCTCCTCAGAGGAGCTCGGCGAATACCCGATCGAGACGGTCGTCCTGCGACTCCTCTGCGCTCCGGTCTGCGGGAATGAACGCCATCTCCTGACCGCGCGCGGCACAGACCACTCGCTGATTGGCGAGGGCCTTGACTCCGCTGCGGAGATCGCCCAGCTCGATCACTCGCGTGTGCGAGGTCGCGAACGCGGCGAGGTGGAGCGCGGTCCCGCTCCCTCCGGCGATGACGGCGGCGTTCGCGACCGTGCGGATCTGGTCGTCGATGCTCAGCGTCTCCGGGTGCACGATGCGGAAGCCCGCCCGCTCGAACGACGCCTCGAGCTGCTCGGCGTCCCACGCGAGGCTCGCACGGTGGTTCCGCGTGGAGACGCCGGCGGGGGCCAGCGAGTCCTCGAAGCGTCGTCGTGAGAGGAACACGCGGTCGGTCGGCTCGGCGTCCGGTGCCGCGGTGTCACGGATGCGGTCCCACAGGGCCGTCGCCCGCGGGCGCGCGAACGCATTGAGGACGAGCCGCCGACGCGAGATCATGAGCCGCTCGGGGAAGCAGTCTCCCGTCGTCACGACGTGCCGACGCTGCGGGAGGCCGGCGAGTTCGGCGAGCCGATCACGCCAGGCATACGACGAGCTTGGCCGGGTCGGCAGTGACGAGTGGGCGACGATTCCCTTCACGTCGCCGTCGTCGACCGACTCCACGGGGATCGCGGTGAGCGTCTCCGTGATGAAGTGTCCGAAGTGGTCCATCCAGTGGCCGCCGTACGCCCACAGGCCGTCGAGCGTCGTCGAGCCGCTGCGGTCCCGACCGCGTCCGAAGCGTTCGAGGGAGCTCGCGAGGCGCCGAGGCGGGATCGACGGCAAATCGGCGGGGACGTACTGGTCGCCGGACAAGCCGCCGACGCGCTGGGACGCGGTGACGAGGTCGCCGGAGGCGGTGTAGACAGCGCCGGTGATGAAGTGTTTCGGGGCGGGGAGGGGAGTCGGCACGTTCCCGATTTCGTAAGGCGTGAGGAGCGGGCTCGCGATGATGGTGGCGTGCTCGGCGTCCGCGCTGTTGTCGGGATCGGTGTCCTCGACGGGGAAGGCGGGGACGGCCCACTCGATCGACGCCACCGTCCTACTTCCTCAAGCCGAGCGTGCGGAGCATCCGTCCGGCGAAGGACCGCCCGCGCTGGTACAGCGTGCGGCTCGCCGGACGACCGGCGACGGCCTGCGCGGCACGCAAGTCGCGGTTGGCCTTCTGCAGGGCCGAACGGAACGACTGCAGGGTCTCCGTGTATGCGGTCTCGAGGGGGATGACGAGGCGCGCGACCTCGGCGGCCGCCTCCCAATCGTTGCGCCGGTACGGCTCGTCCTCGGAGTCGTCGAGGGCCTTCTCGACGAGGTCCGGGCGGACGGCGGTGCCGGAGGCGAGGATCGACTCGAGTGACTCGATGACGGCGTCGTCGATCCCGAGCTCCTCGGGAGCCCCCTCGACGACCTCGCCGTCGACGACCGAGTGCCGGAAGACGTAGAAGTGCTCGAGCATGTCCGCGAGGTGCCGGCGGTAGTCGCGCATGCCGTGGTGCTTCGGGCTCGGCCGCAACAGCGGATTCGCGGCATACGCGGCTCCGGACCGCTCGACCTTCCCTCCGTACTGGGCCCACGACCGCCACGGGAAGTGCAGGACCTCGACGAGCGAGCCGACGGGCACCTCTCCGCCCGGCTTGAGGTTCACGTTGTGGTTGCCCTGGATGACCTCGACGGTGGACGAGCCGATGTGCACGGCGTCCGGCGTCGCGTGGGCGTGCAGCCCAGTGCGCTTCCAGAGGTTGCGCGGACTGCGGTGGTCGCGCCACCGCAAGCGCCGGATGCCCGCGCCCTGCCGGGCGGGGATACCGGTCATATCGGTCACCGGGGCGTGGAAGGTCACGACGCTCTGGGGGATGCCCTCGAAGGCCTGCTTGAGCGTCTGTCGGCGGTCGACGGCGAGCCAGAACTCGTCGGCGTCCGCATTGATGACCCAGTCCGCCCCGTGTTTCTCGTAGGCCTCGCGCGCCATCGCCGTCACGACGGTGCTCTGCTGCTTCTCGTGGCGGGGGTCCTCCGAGAGGAGGACGCGGCCGGTCCCGACGTAGTTCTCGATGATCTCCCGCGTGCCGTCGACGGAGCCGTTGTCCGTCACGAGGATCAGGTCGATCCCCTGAGCCAGGTGGTGCTCGAGCATCGGGGCGATGATGTCCGCCTCGTCCCGGACCATGAGCGTCATGACGAGTTTCACGTGACATCCGTCTCGTTCGGGACCGCCCGCGCGAGGGGTCGGCCGGTGGGCTGGGGCGCCGTCGGACGCCGCGCATCAGTCTAGCCAGCACCCCACGCACCAACCCCCCAGACAGCTAGTCCCGCACGAGGGCGCCACGTGTACGGGGCGCCCTCGCCTCCAAAATGGCGCCCTCGCGTGATGCCGTGGACCCTCTCGGGAGGTGCGACGTCAGATGGTCGGGCCGCGACAGATGACTGGGACGCGGAGACAGCCGGTCTCACACACCCGTCCGTTGCCACGCCGTCCCGCGAGTGCGGAGTCCGAGCGTCGTGGCGCGTGCGGCGATGTAGCCGATCGCGAACGTCGCCGTCAGCCACGCGAGGCCCGCCGCCCCGGTGCCACCCCACGCGCCGGCCGCGAGTACGAGCGGCACGAACACGGCGAGGTTGATGAGCCCCGTGAGTGCGAGGTATCGCGCGTCGCCTGCACCGATGAGTACGCCGTCGAGGACGAAGACGTAACCGGCCAAGGGGGTTCCGGTCGCCACGACGACGAGGCTCGGCGCGATCAATGCCGCCGCCTCAGCGGACCCGGTGAAAAGCAGGCCGGCCACACCGCTCACCGCAGCGAGCCCGGCGCCCAGGACGGCACCGCCCCCGACTCCCCACACGAGGCACCGCCGGAGCACCGACCGGACGAAGTCGACGTCGGCCGCCCCGAGTCCCTTCCCGACGAGAGCCTGGGCTGCGACGGCCAACGCGTCGAGCGCGAAGGCGAGCGTCGAGAAGACGGTGAGCACGACATGGAACCCGGCGAGCTCGGCCGTGCCGATCCCGGTGGCGACGACGGTTGCGAGTACGAGTGCGGCGCGCAGGGACGCCGTGCGGACGAGCAGCCATCCACCGGACAGTGCCGAGCTGCGGATGCCCGCCCGTTGGGGCCGCAGCGCGGCACCCGAGCGGCGCGCGTGACGGACGACCACGACAGCGTACGCCGCCACCATGCCCCACTGCGCGATGACCGTCCCCACCGCGGAGCCGGCGATGCCCCAACCCGCCCCGTAGATGAGGAGGGCGTTGAGCGCCGCATTCGCCCCGAACCCCGCGACCGCGACCACGAGCGGGGTGCGCGTGTCCTGCAGTCCGCGGAGGAGTCCCGTCGCGGCGAAGACCACGAGCATCGCGGGCAATCCGGCCATGGAGATCGCGAGGTACGTGATCGCGGCTTCGGCGACGGCCTCCTCGGGTCCGAAGAGGGCGATGAGCGCCGGGGTGAGCAGGGCGCCCGCCGCCGCGAGCACCGCGCCCAGCCCGAGGGCGAGCCACATGCCGTCCACGCCGATGGACACCCCGCCGCGCTCGTCCCCGGCGCCGAGGCGCCGAGCCACGGCGGGAGTCGTCGCGTAGGCGAGGAAGACGAGCAGACCGATGATGGTCTGCAGCACGACGCTCGCGATGCCGAGACCCGCGAGCGGCACGAGCCCGAGGTGCCCGACCATGGCGGAGTCGGCGAGGAGGAAGAGCGGCTCCGCGATGAGGGCGCCGAGCGCGGGCACGGCGAGGCGCAGGATCTCCCGGTCGACCCCGCGCGCCGGTCTCCGCCCGCTCGTCACCCGTTCACGCTACCGGCCGACACGACCCCGTCGCCTCGAGCAGCCACGGCCTAGGCTGGAGGGATGAGCGCATCCGGCATCGATCTCGACGAACTCGACCCGAACGTCCGCCCCCAGGACGACCTCTTCCGGCACGTCAACGGCCGGTGGATCGGCCGCACGGAGATCCCGTCGGACAAGGCGCGATGGGGGTCGTTCCACCTTCTCGCAGAGGAGGCCGAGAAGGCCGTACGCGAGATCATCGTCGAGTCGCAGGACGCCGAGCCCGGCACCGAGACCCGCAAGATCGGTGACGTCTACGCGAGCTTCATGGACACGGAACGCATCGAGCGCGTGCGCCTCGAACCGCTCGCGCCCTTGTTCGCTGAGGTCGACGCAGTCTCGTCCATCTCGGACGTGCTCCCGACACTCGCACGGCTCGAGCGCCTCGGCGTGCGCGGCCTCTTCCAGCTCTTCGTCGACAACGACCCGGGAGACCCGGAGCGGTACCTCGTCTTCCTGGAGCAAGGCGGCATCGGTCTGCCGGACGAGTCGTACTACCGCGAGGACAAGTTCGCCGAGACGCGTGACGCGTACCGGTCGTTCGTCGAGAAGATGATGGCGATCACAGGGGTGATGGACGCCTCGGGCAGCGCCCAGCGGATCGTCGACCTCGAGAAGGCCATCGCGTCGCAGCACTGGGACAACGTGCGCAGCCGCGACAGCAATGCGACGTACAACCCGATGACCTGGGACGATGCGCTGGCGCTCGCCGAGGGTGCCGATCTCGCGGGCTGGCTCGAGGCCCTCGGAGCGCCGGACGGTGCTTTCGCCGAGGTCGTCGTCCGCCAGCCGAGTTTCGTCTCCGGCGTCGCCGGTCTGCTGACCGTCGGTTCGCTCGACGCCTGGCGGGACTGGCTGCGCTTCCAGGTCCTGCGGAGCTTCGCCCCCTACCTCCACGACGAGGTCGTGGACACCAACTTCGACTTCTACGGCACGACGATCACGGGGACCCCCGAGATCCGCGAGCGGTGGAAGCGCGGCGTCTCCTTCGTGGAGGGCGCGCTCGGTGAGGCGGTCGGACGCGTGTACGTCGAGCGTCACTTCTCGGCAGAATCGAAGACGCAGATGGACGAACTCGTCGCGAACCTCGTCGAGGCCTACCGGCAGTCGATCCAAGCGCTCGATTGGATGGGCCAGGAGACGAAGGTCCGCGCCCTCGAGAAGCTCGACAAGTTCACGCCGAAGATCGGGTACCCCGCGAAGTGGCGTGACTACTCGGCCCTCGTGGTTTCCGCCGACGACCTCGTCGCGAACGTGATCGCGACGAACGCGTTCGAATTCGATCGAGAGCTCGGCAAGATCGGCAAGCCGCTCGACCGTGACGAGTGGTTCATGACTCCGCAGACCATCAACGCTTATTACAACCCCGGCTTCAACGAGATCGTGTTCCCCGCAGCGATCCTGCAGTTCCCGTTCTTCGACCCGACGCGCGACGCCGCCGCGAACTACGGGGCCATCGGTGCGGTCATCGGTCACGAGATCGGTCACGGCTTCGACGACCAGGGGTCGCAGTTCGACGGCGACGGGCGTCTCACGGATTGGTGGACGGCCGAGGACAAGAAGGCCTTCGAGGAACGCACCAAGGCGCTCATCGAGCAGTACGACGCGCTCGCCCCCGCGCAGGTCCCCGACCATCACGTCAACGGCGCCCTCACGATCGGCGAGAACATCGGCGATCTCGGCGGCCTCTCGATCGCGTGGAAGGCCTACGTGCTCTCGTTGGACGGCGCCGAGCCTCCGGTCGTCGACGGCCTCACCGGGGGAGAGCGGTTCTTCCTCTCGTGGGCCCAGGCCTGGCAGCAGAAGGGGCGCGACGCCGAAGTGATCCGGCTGCTGTCGATCGATCCGCACTCGCCGAACGAGTTCCGGTGCAATCAGATTGTCAGGAACCTGGACGTCTTCTACGGTACTTTTGACGTGGTCGAGACGGACGCCCTCTGGCTCGATCCCAGCGAGCGCGTCACCATCTGGTAGCCGCCCGCCGAGTCTCTTCTCCCTCTTCCGCACGCGACGTCGCGTCACCCGGGGCGGCACCCCGGGGAGGTCCGGTCTCACCCGGAACGGCACTCGATGGGTGCCGGGACTCCAGCGATGGTGTCCCGGCGGCCACCGTGATCGGTGATGATCGGTCGGCGTTCCATCACGTGCACGTGTTCGCACCTGGAGTGATTCCCGTGGTCCCATCCCCGTCGCCGTCGGATCGACGCATAGAGCAGCGAGCCCGCCGCCACGCCCGCCATCGGGCGGACGAGCGCGGTGCGTCGTTCGCTCGTGGGTTCACGGCGCTCGGCTTCCTCGCGCGGAACGGCGTTCAGGTCTCCGCTCGCGCGATCGACCTCGCGAGTGGTCGCGAGCTCTTCTCGATCGACGACTACGTCGTGATGCCGACGGCGTCGATCGGGAAGGTGCTGCTCCTCGTCGAGGTGGCGGCGCGGCTGCGGGGGCCGGACATGTCGGCGCTCGCGCTGCTCGACCGCGATGTCACAGGCGGCGTCGGGGACTCGGGCATGTGGCAGCACCTCCAGGTGCCGACGCTGCCGATCGCCGACATCGCCGCGCTCATCGGTTCCTCGAGCGACAACCTCGCGACCAACGTGCTCCTGCGCACGATCGGGCTCGACGCCGTACACGCGCGCACGGAACGACTGGGTCTCACGAAGCTCGCGCTTCTCGATCTCGTGCGGGACCACCGGGGACCCGACGATGCGCCGACGCTCTCAGTGGGCTCCATGAAGGAGCTGACGTGGCTCTTCTCCGAACTGGCACGTGGCGAGGTCGTCGACGCGGAGACGAGTCGGCGGGTCGTCGGGTGGTTGTCGCTCAACACCGACCTGTCGCTCGTCGCGTCGGCGTTCGGCCTCGATCCGCTGTCCCACCTCGGTTCCGACCATGGGCTGACGCTCTTCAACAAGACCGGCTCGGATGTGGGGGTCCGCGCCGAGGTGGGCGTCTTGCGAGGGCCACGTGCCGGTGTCGCTTATGCCGTCGCCGCCTCGTTCTCGGACACCGACCTCCCGTCCCGCCTCGCGGTCATCGACGGGATGCGCACGGTCGGCGCCGACCTCCTCGAGTACGTCCACTGAGAGCGCTACACCCGCATGAGGGCGCCACCTCTATCTAGCGCCCTCGCGGCAATACTGCCGCCCTCGTGGACTTGCGGCGCCGGCGACGCCGACACGAGCGGCTCGTTCGTGCAGCGTCACCCCGTTGCAACGCCGAGGACCCCGAGGCTCAGTCATCGCCGCTCGCGGGGATCGCGGTCGTCGTCATCGTCAGGACCGTCGCGCCATCCTTCGCCTCGCTCGCGAACCGGACCGCGACAGTCGAGAAGGCGCCCAACGCCTCGACGTGCGTCCCTCCGCACGGGATCGAGACGCTTCCCTCGGGGAGGTCGCAGACCCAGTCGCGCCGGTCGGTGAGCCCTTCGCCCGTCCGCTCGATGCGAGCGGCGGCGGCGCTCACCACCCAGTGGGCGAGGGTGTCGTCGACGCGACGGGCGAGGCCGTCGAGGTCTGCGAGGGATTCGGGGTCGAAACCCTTTCGGCGAAGCGACTTGCCGATGCGGTACACGTCGACGGAACCGTCGGGCGTGATCGTCGACGTCTCGATCGCGAGCGCGTCGAAGTTCGGCGATCCGGCGGCATCCGGCACGACGTCCTTGCGCCAGGCCTCCGCGAGAGCGCGGTTGAGTGCGAGCGACGCCAGGTGACACGCGGTGTGTCCGGCCGACAGCGCGCGGCGGTACTCTCCGTCGACCTCGACCCTCACGTGCTCGCCTTCGAGCGGCCCGGAATCCGTCGCGACGATGTGCACGACCACGAAGGCCCATCCGTCTGTCCCTTTCTTCACGGGAACGTCCGGTCCGACGAAGAGGGCGGTGCCATCGGTCGCGCCGACGACGGCGCCGTCGATGGCGACTGCGGTGCCGTCCGGCGAGCGGACGACTCCGCGATCGGCGGGCTGGTCGGGCCAGGCCGCATCGACGGCGTGGAACGACGTGCGGTCGAACACGAGCCCGATGCGCCCGTCGAGGAGCGGCTCGCGGTGGAGCACGACCCCGTCGGAGACGAGGGTGCCGGCGGGGTAGAGGACGAGGGTATCGGTGGAGGGAAGAGTCACCGCATCACGCTATCGCTGCTCATGAGACGGCGACCGTGTCACTCCGTGGTGTCGGGGATCTCGAGCTCGTCGGCACCGACGCAGGCGGTGAAGGGTGCGGTCGGGACGTTGGACACGGCGGGCTCGAGGTCGACGAGCGCCGTCGAGCCGTGCACGACGTCCGAGTCGACGATGACCTCGACGGCAGGGTCACGGCCGTAGGTGGTGAAACGGTAGTTGGGCGCGTCCGAGTCGTCGATGATCCAGTCGACGCCGTTGACGGTCGTGCATTCGAGCGTCGTGGGCTCGGGCACAGCGACGCCGCAGCGGAGCAGGATGGAGGCAGGGGATCCCCACGCACCCGTCGCTTGCGCGTCGGTGTCCCTCTCCGGCAGATCGGCGACGGTCGGGGGGAGCGCGACGGTCACGTAGGCGCAGTCGGCGTTGTTCGCGTCGTCGGCAGGCTGGAGCGACACCGCGGCAGCGCACCCCGTGAGGAGGGAGGCGCCGGCGACGACGAGGGTCGCGGACGAGACCAGCCGAAGGGCCGTCCGTCGAGAGCGCGTGATCATCGGATCCAGCCTAAACGGCCTCGCTGAGAGCTTCGCCGCGTCGCCCGGACCCGCGTCGCCGTCGGGTCGACACCCGGCGGCTCATGCGACCTTCATAGGAACAGCAGAGGATTCGCAAAGCGGGTCTCCTTAGCGTCGTGGACATGACGAACCCCATCGACTCCCTCGACTCAGCCCGCCCGCGGCGCGCGAAAGGCTCCCCGGTCCTCTGGCTCACCTCGGCGTTCCTCGTCACGAGCCTCGGCCTCTCGGGCTGCGCTGCAGCGGCGACCACCGCTTCTTCCTCTTCCTCCGCGAGTGGGACGAGTACGTCGCTCTCGACCCTCACCTCGGACAGCCTCTCCGCCTCGACGACGGCCGACACGATCACGAGCACGGCGGCGGCCGCCGAAGCGTTCCTCGCGATCCTCTCTGAGGAGCAGCAGGAGCAGGTGCTCTACGCCTACGACGACGAGACGAAGACCACGTCGTGGTCGAACTTCCCCGTGACCATGGTCGAGCGGGCGGGGCTGAATCTCACTGACCTCTCCGAGGAGCAGCAGGCTGCCGCGATGGCGGTGCTCGAAGCGCTCCTGAGCGACGAGGGCTACACGACCGTCACGGGCATCATCGGCGGTGACGAGTACCTCCTCGAGAACAGCTCGAGCACCGAGGAGTCGCTCGGTCAGTACTACATCGCCTTCTTCGGTGATCCGACGGACTCGAGCGCGTGGGAGCTGCAGTTCGGCGGGCACCACCTCGGGATCAACGCCACCCTCGACGAGACGGCCGATGAGATCACCTTCGCGCCGACCCACCTCGGCGTACAGCCCGCCGTCTACACCGACGCCGACGGCACCGAGGTGCAGCCCTTCGCCACCATCTACGAGATGGCGTTCGCCTTCTACGACAGCCTCACCGATGAGCAGAAGGCGGAGCTCTACCAGGGCGAGGAACCGGCTGCCATGGTCTGTGAGCCGGGGGGCACATGTGATTACCCGACGGGCACGGGCATCTCCGGCGCCGACCTCACGGACGAGCAGAAGCAGCTCCTCCTCGACGTGATCGCCAATTGGGCAGGACTCGCCGATGAGGAGACGACGGCCGAGGCGCTCGCCGAGATCGAGGCGACCCTCGACGAGACGTACGTGAACTGGTCGGGAGCGACGGTCTACGACATGTCACAGGGCGACGGCATCTCCTTCCAGATCTCCGGTCCGGACGTCTACATCGAGTTCGCCGCGCAGCGCGGGTCGGCGGGGGCGGACGTCGACGGCGTCATCACCTCAGGCTGGGGACACGTCCACACGATCTCCCGCGATCCGAGCAACGACTACGCACTGAGCGTCGAGCAGCAGGAGTCGAGCGGCGTGGGCGGCGGATCGCGACCGAGCGGCTCCGGGACCCCAGCCGAGGACGAGGACGAGTGACCCTCGTCCCCGATGCAGTCATCGAGCGCGCGTGGTCACGGGCAGCTCCCGCTGACAGGATGGACGTACGCCCCTCACCGATGAGACAGGAGACCCGTGAACGACGCAGCGCCGTTCTCACCCGCCCCGGAACGCTACGCGTCCATGAGGTATCGGAGGGCCGGCCGAAGCGGTCTCGATCTCCCGGCGCTCTCCCTCGGGCTCTGGCACAACTTCGGCGAGGGGCGCAGCTTCGAGTCGCAGCGTGCGATCGTCCGGCGCGCGTTCGACCTCGGCATCACCCACATCGACCTCGCCAACAACTACGGGCCGCCCTACGGCTCCGCCGAGCAGACGTTCGGGCGTATCCTCGCCGCGGATCTCGCCCCCTTCCGTGACGAGTTCGTGATCTCGACGAAGGCGGGCTACGACATGTGGCCCGGGCCCTACGGCGACGGCGGATCGCGGAAGTACCTGCTCTCGTCGCTCGATCAGAGCCTCACGCGCCTCGGCCTCGATTACGTCGACATCTTCTACCACCACCGCCCCGATACGACGACGCCGATCGAGGAATCGATGGGCGCGCTCGCGACAGCCGTCCGGCAGGGCAAGGCCCTCTACGTCGGCGTCTCGAACTACGATCCCGAGCAGACCCGCCGGGCGGCCGCCGTCCTCGGCGACCTGGGCGTGCCGCTCCTCATCCACCAGCCGCCGTACTCGATGTTCAACCGCACGGTCGAGGAGGGGCTGCTCGATGCCGTCACGGAGACGGGCATCGGCAGCATCGTGTTCTCACCGCTCGCGCAGGGCCTGCTCACCGACCGCTATCTCGACGGCACGGTCCCGAGCGACTCCCGGGCGGCGACGAGCCGGTTCCTCTCGGGGGAGCACATCTCGCAGACGTACCTCGACCGGGTGCGCGGCCTCTCGGCGATCGCGGCGGAGCGCGGACAGACCCTCGCGCAGCTCGCGCTCTCCTGGGTGCTGCGGCACGACGCCGTCACCTCCGCGCTCATCGGCGCGAGCAGCGTCGCCCAGCTCGAGCAGAACATTGCGTCGCTCCGCGCCCCGGCGCTCACCGCCGACGAACTCGAGCGCATCGACGAGTTCGCGGTGCACGGGACGGCGCGATGACGGACTCGTCGCTCCCGGCCTCACACGTCGACGCCGCCACGGCGGTCGAGCCCGTCGACATCTCGCGCGGCTGGCTCGCGGCGCTCGAGGAGCAGGCGAACGCGGCGCTGCCTCCGCATATCCGCGAGTACGTCGGCACGACCGCGGGTTCGGCTGAACGAGCGGCGCGCGATCTCGCCGAGTGGGACGCCGTGTCGTTCGCTCCACGGACCCTCCTTGGGGAACGGTCGCTCGATCTCGGTACCACCGTGCTCGGCCGGTCCGTATCCTCTCCCGTCCTGATCGCGCCGATGGCCCAGCAGGTGGGTGCGCACCCGGCGGGGGAGCGCGCGACCGCGGCGGCGGCGGCCGCTGTCGGAACGGTCATCGGTGTTTCCACCAACACGGCCGTGCCGTTCGGCGAGATCCAGGGCACGGGCGCCGAGTGGTGGTTCCAGGTCTATCCGCTCGCCGATCGCGCGGCGACGGAGCGGATCGTCGAACGCGCGGCGGCGGCGGGCGCCGCGGCGATCATCCTCACCGTCGACACGACGGCCCTGCTCGTGAGCGCGCCCGGGATCGAACCGACGGAGTGGCCCGAGGGACCGGAGCGGGCCCGCCTCGTCAACCTGACGGCCGCGGAACTCGCAGGACTCGAGGGCCGCCCGACGGTCGCCGCAACGCTCGACGACATCGCGTGGTTGACGCGCGCGAGTGGTGGACTGCCCGTCATCGTGAAGGGCGTGCTCCGCGGTGATGACGCCACGCGGGCCGTCGACGCCGGAGCATCCGCGGTGATCGTCTCGACGCACGGGGGGCGCCGCTCGGGAGCCTCCATATCGTCGCTCTCCGCATTACCGTCCGTGGTCGGGGCCGTCGGCGACGCCGCCGAGGTCTACGTCGACAGTGGTGTGCGTTCCGGTGGTCACGCGCTCGTGGCCCTCACCCTCGGGGCACAAGCGGTGTTCGTGGGTCGCCCGGTCATGTGGGGGCTCGCGTTGTCGGGCGCGGCAGGAGTCGAGCGGGTCCTCCGCGGTCTGAACGCCGAGCTCACCCTCGCGCTCTCCCAATCCGGCGCGACGTCGCTCGCCGGACTTTCCACCGAGCTCACCATCTCCCTCGGCTCACGCTGAACACGAACGCCCCGCGGGATCATGGATCTCGCGGGGCGTTCATGGTGGCGGCAACGCCGCGTGATGAGGGTCAGGCGGCTGCGACGGTCGCGCGCTGACGCCCGCGCGCGGGGTGGGCGGCTTGTGCGGCTTCCGCAGCGGCGTCGACGATCTTGCCGGCGGCGGCGACGACGGCCTCGGACTCGCCGTCGGCGGACGCCTCAGCCCCCTCGATGTAGGTGAGGCCCGCGCCGCTGTAGGACTGCTTCATGAGTTCTTCGAGCCACTCGCGGTCGAGCTGCTGCGAGGCCTCGGAATCGTAGGAGAAGGAGACGGCGGCTCCCGGGGTCATCCACGTGGAGCGACGCCGGCGGTCGGTACCGGTCCCCGTCACGAGCGTCATGACGAACGGTTCGTGGCGGCGGTAGCGCTGGAAGATGACGTACTGCAGGTGCGCGAGGGCGCGATCCTCGATCGTCACCGTCGTCGCGTCGGGGCCGTAAGTGAGCGTTGCCATGAGGTTCTCCATAACTGTGTTCCGGGGGCGTAGTTGCTCACGGTGCAGTGCTTCGCCCGGTGAGTATGTAGTTCGTCTAGCTACTTAGAAGACCATACTCACGTTGACCGAGAAAAGAAAAGTGGTGAATTCTCGCGGAACCCTACGCTAAGGTAGCTAGGCGTTCTAGGCATGCTGCTAGACCCTCTAGCAAAAAGGATGAGGTGGAACGAATGGAAGCCCCGTACCCCGATGGCGTCTCCGGTGACCTCATGGAGACCGAATCGGCAGACCTGTCGAGCGTCGCCCCGAACGATGCACGTGAACTCTTCGAGAGCGTCGATCACGGCACCCGTGCGAGCAGCGCCGATGTCCTCACCCTTCTCCGCGAGTACCGCGCCGCCGAGAACACCTCACGGCGAGAGTCGCGTCGGGAGACCGCGATGGGTGAGACCGACCTCATCGCCATGAGGCTGCTCGTCGAAGCGGAGTCGGACGGACGACGCCTCACGCCCGGTTCGCTCAGCACGTCGCTCGGCATCTCGACGGCGTCGACGACAGCGCTCATCGATCGGCTCGCAACTGCCGGCTTCGTGGAGCGCCGCCCCCATGAGACGGACCGCCGTTCGACGGTCATCGTTCCGACGGTGCGCAGTGAGCGCGAGGTCCGTGAGGCGCTCACCCGTATGCAATCGGACCTCGCGCGTGTCGCCGACGGCATGAGTCAACACGAGATCGACGTCGTCGCGCGCTTCCTCACGAACATGATCTCCGCCGTCCGCGGTAAGCGCGACTGACCTACCGCGGGTCGCCGTCCTGCCACACCGCCGTCGCCGGTTCCTCGTCGAGGGGAACCTCCGCCGCGTCCGGTGCGGTGACCGTGGAGTCGTCGGCGGAGTCCTCACGCGTCTCCGGTCCCGACGCGACCTCGGTGACGAGGAACTCGACGCCGTCGAGAATCGCGGCCAGCCCGAGCGGATCGCTGAGCAGCCGGAAGTGGCCCGGAACGTCGATCTCGACGTTCGTCGCGCCGGCGAGCTGGCTCCCGTCCGGGACATGCTGGTCGACGGGCGGATAGATCGACACGATCCGCGAGTTCACGTCGGCGTGCTTCGACAGCGACACGATCGTCGAGTCGGTGGGGAGGAAGGCGCGCAAGCTCGGGTCGAGGAGCCAGCGCGCCCATCGGGAGCCGGCGAACGGTGTGCACACGGCCACCATCCCGCGGATGTCGAGTCGTGTTCCCGCCGTGAGCATGAGGTGCTTGCCCACGAGCCCGCCCTTGCTGTGGGCGACGACGATGCGCCCGGCCGCGGGAGCGGGCCGACGGGAGAGTGCTCGGGCGAGACGTGTCGACGTGTCGACGACGGGTCGTCGGTTGTACCCGAGGCCGCGCACGACGGCCACGGGGTAGCCGCGCTCATTGAGCAGATCGGCGACGGGCTTCAGGAAGAGCCACGTCTCGTAGACGCCGGGTACGAGCACGATCGTCGGCTTCGACGGGTCGCCGTGTCGGTAGCGGTCCGGCGCGTTGCGCGTCACGAGGGCGCGGACGTGAACCCATCCGGCGATCGCGTAGTCCTCGGTGAACGCCGCGAGAAGGACGATCCCGCGGACAAGGCGATTCCCGTGCGCGGGCCGCCGGTCGGACGGTCGACGCGGCGACGTGCCCGGCTGCGTGATCCCCATGCCGGAAGTCTACGGAGCGCTCATCCGGCCGATCGAGGGGTGGACGTCGCCCGGTGAAGTGGGCGGGCCGGGTTCAGCCCGGCCCGCCCGGGCTCGACGCGAGGGGGGGCATCGAGTGGCCGACGCACCGGCCTCCTCCATGGTGATGGCTCCGCCGCACCAGTGCGAGAGCGGACGGGGTGGATTCGGGGGTCGAAATAGGGGCTGTCCGTGGAACCGGTCGGGCTCGGCCCGGTCGTCGGCATCGGGTCAGGCCAGACCCGCACGGTCCGCCAGGTCCGACGCTTCGGCGCGCGAATGCACGCCGAGTTTCCGGTAGATGCTGCGGGTGGTCCCTTTGAGAGTGTTCACGCTGATGTAGAGGGCTGAGGCGATGTCGGAGAACGAACGGTCGGACGCCAGGAGCGCGAGCACCTCACGCTCACGACGCGTGAGACGGCCGATGTCGTTCGATCTGTGACGGCCCGACGTGGTTCGGTTGAGGGCGTCAGGTGAGGCGGAGCTCGTGAGACCAGTGAGACCGATGAGCTCCCGGAGATGTTCGGGGTCGATGATCCCGTAGGCGCTATAGAGGCCTTCTGCCTCGATGATCGCGTGTGCGCTGCCGAAGGCGACGCTTGCCGACGACATCCGCCGCAATCCGAGTCGTGCTGCCGCCGTCAGCAACAGGGCACCGCCGCGGAGCCGAGGGCTCCCGCCATCGCCCGCGGCGGGCATCGCGTGAGTGATCGCGGCACGATACCGACCGGCCCGGTAGGCCGCAGCGGCAGCCATGACGCCGTCGAACGGTGTCTGGATCGTCGGCTCGGGTGGTGTCGGCGCGGCAGAGTTCTGGAGGAGCGCAATTCGGGCCGCTGCTGCCCCGACGTGCCGACGATTGGCGCCGTCCTGAACCAACGTGAGGGGACGACGCTGGATCTCAGCGTGCAGTGTCACGTGCATCTGCGCTGTTTCGCGCGATCCGCGCGCCACGAGCGCGCGCACCCACAACTCCGCCGCCCAGTAGTCGCGACTCGGAGCCTCAGCGAGCGCGAGAAGGCGCCGCTCGGCCGCCTCGGGATCGAGGCGGTCGTTCGAGATGAGCGCCGCGGCCAGGTGGAGGGGTGCGTCGTGGCGGGAGGAGAGTGAGCCCGTGCGTCGCGCCCGCTCCAACCAGCGCTCGGCGTCGGAGAGCCGACCGTGGTCCGCGTGGAGCCAGGCGAGGGCCGCGGCCGCGCGTCGTGCGATCTGTACCTGGCCCGTCAACTCGCCGAGGTCCCAGGCCTCCTCGTATTCGCGTGCCCCGCCGACGTCCGCGAGTTCAAAGGTTCGTCCCCAGCGTGCGAGGAGTTGAGGCAGTGCGTTCTGGGCGTCGGCCCGAGCGCGGTCCGAGGCTTCCTCGAGCAGGCGTCGCGCGGTCCGCGCGCTCTCGACGGCGAGGGCCAGCCGGCCGCTCGTCCGCTGCCCTGCCGATCGGGCGGTAGCAGCGACGAGAGCGTCGAGCAGATCGCTCGTCCGGGACTCCCTCCCGTACGCGTCGAACGGGAGGTCGTGGAAGCGCCCGGAGTCGTCACCCCTCAGGACGTGGCGCAGATAGTTCACAGCGATCAGCAGGCTCGGCATGGCGATGATCGCCTCGCCGGGGAGCGCATTGATGGCCGCGAGGAGGGCCGAGGGTCGGGTCGCCAGGAGTTGATCCCAGCGAGCCGAGATCATGCCGACCGCGGAGCGCCAGCCGTCTCGCGCTGAGACGACGGCGATGTGGTGGGCCAGATCCTCCACGCCACCGGTCGCTGAGCGGTCGACACCGAGCGCGCGGGTCATCGTCGGATGCGATGAAATGCGACGGTGAGGCGGGCGGAGGAAGGCACGGATCCCATGTTCGGACATGCCCGAACATCGTCCGCTGTCAAGGGCTGGAAACCACCCCCTCGTCCACCCGTTTCAACCCGAAAGGCCCTCGTTCGAGGGGCAATACCAGTCCGCTTTCGCTCGGGAGCTACTGATGAAGGCCGACGGTGCGGCGACCACCGCGCCGATCACGAGGGCGGAATCATGGGTGGGTTTCGGCGGTCTCGCTTGTCCAGCGTCCCGCCCTGACAGTTCGCTGTGATTGCGGAGCTTCGTCTCCGTACGTCGACAGACGTTTTTCGGATGCACTGAGATGAGGGATGAACGCGTGTCACTACGGGTCACAGCATTAAGGCGCGGCGGAGGTCGGGATCGCTTCCCGAAGCCGCGCGGTACGAGGCGCCTCAGGTCGACGATCGCGGCGGGGACCACAGTCCTCATGGCCGCGGCGTCGCTCGCTCTCGCGCCGCCGGCGGCGGCAGCCACCGTCTACGAGATCACCGGCGGCTGGGCGGAGAACACCCCCACCGAGGTCGCGAAGGGTGACGTGATCAACGCCGAGTGGCGCGTGAACGTCAACGACGACGCCGAAGCGCCGGCCAACGAGCCCGTGGAGAACGTCACGTTCACGGTGACGCTCGAGCACGGTCTGTTCCAGGGCATCCCCGACCTCTGCAAGACCACGGGCGTCGACCCGGTCTCCGCGTTGTCCGACGACAAGCTCACGCTCACGTGTAACCTCGGCCCCGTGCTCCAGGGCACCGCGGTCGTCGTCCAGACCCCCGTTGTGGCCGACGGGATCACGGGCGACATCATCAACGGCTCGGCCGAGATCAACGGTCAGACGGCGGAGCTCACGCCCATCACGATCCGCAACACGTTCGGCATGGACATGCTGTGGGGCACGCCGACGGCCACGCAGCTGCCACGCGGTGATGCCACTCACGACTTCGACTTCGAGTGGACGCTCTTCGCCGACGCGGGAAGCGACCAGGGGCCCGACACGGTCTCCTACGACCTCACGATCACGACGCAGAACAACAAGGAACTCTTCCTCGGCGTACAGAACAACACGGCGCCGTTCAACCAGCCCTGCGGGTATTTCGCGCAGAGCAATACGGCCGTCGGGCACCCGTACTCGCACCAGAACCCGAATGCGTACGGGGAGCGCCAGGCGCCCTTCGTCGACCAGTGCACGCTCACCAAGACGGGCCGCAACACGTTCCGTCTGACGCTCACGGGCATCGACTACTCGCAGACGATGGTTCCGACGCTCGACTCCGCAGGCCGCCCCCTGCCGGCGGACCGGGTGGCACTCGCCTCCGGCTCGATCTGGCTGCAGGTGCGAGACCTCACGGAGGGCACCTCGGCCAACCTGCGCTCCACGGCCCCCGTCTATCGCTCGGTCACGGGGCAGACCTCGCAGGACCTCGCGGGTAACAACACGTCGAGCAAGGTGCTCGTCCTTCCCGGCACGTGGAGCCACGCGTGGGCGCGCACGACCGGTGGCACCCCGTGGGACAACTCCTACGAGATGGCGCCGGGGGCTCAGGTGTACAGCTACACCAACGACACCCTGACCCAGCAGGACCTGCCTGCGAACACCGCGATGGGCGAGTGTGTCACACTCGACAGTGCCTTCGTCGACTACCGGGCGACGCAGGTGTTCCTCTACACCCCGGGTGACCCGGCCGGCACGCCGGAGACCGACATCCCTGGCCAGCTGCAGTGGTACGTCGGCAACGACCCGACCGTCACCCCCGGTTCCGGTGGGTACAACCCCGACGCCTTCCGCGGCTGCGGTGGCGGTGCCGGCTGGGTCAACGAGGAGCCCGCGGACCTGACGACGGTCAAGGCCGTGCGCTGGGCCGGTTTCACGACCGGTGATCTCGGCAACCAGTTCCTGCAACTGCGGGTGATCGCCGGTATCGAGGCCGACGCCCCCATCGGACAGGACATCTGGACCTGGGGTGCCATGATCCGCAACGGCGTGTGGAACTACCCGGCGCGCGGTGCGCTGCCCCAGGACCAGGTGTTCACGCCGACGCCGGGCGACCGGTACACCGGCACGCGCAACGGTCGTGACGTCCTCCACGTCATCTTCGCGGTGCCGAGCGTACGCAAGGCGGTCGACCGTTCGGTCGTGCGACCGGGCGAACCGGCGACCTTCACGCTCACCTACTCCGCCAACGGCTCGGGCGCGATCCCGGACACCGTGGACGGGTACCGCATCGTGGACACGCTCCCCGTCGGCATGACCTACGTCGCCGGGTCGTCGACTCCTGAGCCGACGATCACGACGGACGCCCAGCGGCGCCAGGTGCTCACGTGGGTGCTCGACGGCGTTCCGACGAACGCCCCGAACGTGCTCACGTACCAGTCGGTCGCCGGTGACACGGTGGAGCCGGGCCAGACGCTGACCAACACGGTCACGACGACGCTGCGCGGCGAGACCTCACGCCCCGCGACGGCGCAGGTCACGACGAGCAGCAGCGGCTACACGTTGCTCTCGAAGACGACCGACCAGTGGTTCATCGGGAACCCCGAGGGAACGGGCGACGGCGAAGGCTCGTGGACCGTGTCGCTGCGCTCGGTCGACCCGCTGCCGCAGGCGTACACCGACACGATCGACGTCCTCCCGTATGTCGGGGACGAGCGTGGCACGAGCTACACGGGGACCTACGAGGTGACGTCGATCGACGCCCCGGCCGGCGCGACGGTCTACTACACGACCGCCGATCCGTCGACGATCAGCGACGACCCCGCGCATGAGTCGAACGGTGCGGCCGGCGATCCGACGGGCAACGACATCGGCTGGTCCACCACGCCGGTGCCGAACCCCACGGCCGTCCGCGTGATCGGCGGCGTGCTCGACCCGGGCGCGACGTTCTCGTTCACGGTGAACATCGCGACTGACGGTGCCGAGCCGGGGGACGTCTGGGTCAACCGGGCGCAGACGCGTGCCGAGCACACCGGACTCATCATGCGCACGTCCGAGCCGCTCACGATGGGGACGTTCTACTCGGCCTCGCTGAAGAAGTACGTCCAGGACATCCACGGCGAATGGCACGACGCGAACGACGCGGCAGACTACCCGCGGTTCCGCATCGGCGACACCATCACGTACCGCATCGTCGTCGAGAACACGGGCCAGGGCACCATCCGCAACCTCACGGTGAGCGACGACAAGCAGCCGGAGCTCGGCGAGTTCGTCGTCGAGGAGCTCGCGCCCGGAGCGACGGAGTCGCACGAGTACGAGATCGTCGCAGACGACTCGCTCGAGCAGACGACCGTCAACAACGCGTGCGCCGCGGCCGACCAGCCGGAGGACTCCGAGGAGCCGGTGCAGGTGAACTGCGACCCGGCGGGGATCGAGCTCGTCGGTGACCCGACGCACGTGAAGTCCCTCATCTCGGCCGAGCCCATCGGCGATGGTCAGTGGGAGGTCGTGTTCGGCATCGACGTGACCAACGAGGACCCGTTCGACACGTCGTACGATCTCGACGACACGCTCCACTTCACGGAGCAGGCGACGATCGAGTCCGCCGTCGTCTCGGTCGCACCCGAGGGTGTGACGCTCGCCGAGCCCGCGTGGAATGGTCAGGACGCCGTTCGCATCGCGTCCGGCGTGCCGCTGCTCGCGTCCGATGACGAGGAGTACGAGGCGCACCACTACGAGGTCACCGTGATCGCCGACGTGCCCATCTCCCTCGACGGTGCAGGTTCCGGTGAGGACGATCCCACGCGGTGCGGGCCGGACGGGGACGACGCGGACCGCGCCTTCAACAACACCTCCGCGATGACCGACCCGTCCGACACGGTGGAAGAGGACCAGGCGTGCGCCGAGATCCCCTCCATCACGATCGAGAAGACGATCTCGTCGGGCCCCACGCCGATCGGCGGGGACCAGTGGTCGGTCGTCTACGACATCGTCGCCACGAACGACGGTGGTGTGGCCGGTGAGTACGCGGTCTACGACAAGCTGCTCTACGGCCGTGGCATCGACGTCGTCTCCGCCGACGTCGTCACCGCGCCGAAGGGTGCGAGCACGGAGGAGTCGTGGACGGGACTCGGGGACGGAGCCACCTCGGCGCCGAACCTGATCGCCTCCGGCGTCTCCCTCGACGCCGAGACCGCTCACACCTACCAGGTGCGCGTGGTCGTGCTCGCCGCGGCGGGGGAGGTCACCCCGAGTGCGGCGACGTGCCCCGAGCCGGGATCGGGTGATCGAGGCGGCCTCGCCAACTCGACCACGCTCGAGCACAACGGCAACACCGTGAGCGACGACGTGTGCCCGACGGTTCCGGGCCTCAGCTCGGAGCTCGCGGTCACCGGAGCGAGCGTCGGCGGAGCCCTGGGGCTCGGAGCCCTGCTCATCGCGCTCGGTGGGATCCTCGTCCACCGGCGCCGCCGGCAGCTGGCGTAATCGAGTGAGGAGCGGCCCGTTCGTGTCGTGACACGGACGGGCCGCTTTCTCACGTCCGCGACGGCGGAATCCACGGGCGTCCCCTCGGGCGGACGGCCGGCTCCGTCTAAACTGGGAGGCAAGACTGCCCG
The DNA here is from genome assembly GCF_004078655.1 of Labedella populi. GTDB lineage: Bacteria > Actinomycetota > Actinomycetes > Actinomycetales > Microbacteriaceae > Labedella > Labedella populi. The sequence goes on from NZ_RZNC01000001.1 coordinate 291,943, forward strand.
GCGATCCGGCCGCGGCACGACCACATCACATCCCAGGAGTTCTCCCGTGGCATCAGCCAGCCGCCTCGATTCGGTCATCGCCCTCGCCCGCCACCGCGGGTTCGTCTTCCAGGCGGGAGAGATCTACGGAGGTTCTCGCTCCGCGTGGGACTACGGGCCCCTCGGCGTCGAGCTCAAGGAGAACATCAAGAAGCAGTGGTGGAAGTACATGGTGACGCGTCGTGACGACGTCGTCGGCCTCGACTCCTCCGTCATCCTGCCCCGCCAGGTGTGGGTGGCCTCCGGCCACGTCGGCGTCTTCACCGACCCGCTCATCGAGTGCCTGCACTGCCACAAGCGCTTCCGCGAGGACCACCTCATCGAGGCCTTCGAGGAGAAGAAGGGGCGCTCGCCCGAGAACGGCATGCTCGACATCGTCTGCCCCAATTGCGGCACCCGCGGCGAGTGGACGCCCCCGCGCGACTTCAACATGATGCTGAAGACGTACCTCGGGCCCGTGGAGGACGAGTCCGGCCTCCACTACCTCCGCCCCGAGACCGCTCAGGGCATCTTCGTGAACTTCGCCAACGTGCTGCAGTCCGCACGCGTGAAACCGCCGTTCGGAGTCGGCCAGATCGGTAAGTCGTTCCGCAACGAGATCACACCCGGGAACTTCATCTTCCGCACGCGCGAGTTCGAGCAGATGGAACTCGAGTTCTTCGTCGAACCCGGAACCGACGAGGAGTGGCACCAGCACTGGATCGACTACCGGATGAACTGGTACACCGACCTCGGCATCGACCCTGAGAACCTGCGCCTCTTTGAGCACCCGCAGGAGAAGCTCTCGCATTACTCGAAGCGCACCGTCGACATCGAGTACAAGTTCGGCTTCACGGGCAGCGAGTGGGGTGAGCTCGAGGGCGTCGCGAACCGCACCGACTTCGATCTCACGACGCACGCCGAGCACTCGGGCAAGGACCTCTCGTACTTCGACCAGACGAAGAACGAGCGCTGGGTCCCGTACGTCATCGAACCCGCAGCCGGCCTCACCCGCTCTCTCATGGCCTTCCTCGTCGACGCCTACGTCGAGGAGGAGGTGCCGAACGCCAAGGGCGGCATGGACAAGCGCACGGTCCTGAAGCTCGACCCGCGTCTCGCGCCCGTCAAGATCGCCGTCCTCCCTCTCAGCCGGAACGAGGCCCTCTCGCCACTCGCCCGCGAGGTCGCCGCGACGCTCCGCGACCAGTGGAACGTCGACTTCGACGACTCGGGCGCCATCGGTCGCCGCTACCGGCGGCAGGACGAGATCGGGACGCCGTATTGCGTCACGGTCGACTTCGACTCCCTCGAGGACAACGCCGTCACGGTGCGCGACCGCGACACGATGGCACAGGAACGCATCTCGATCGACGCGTTGTTCGGGTACCTCGCGGAACGACTCCGCGGAGCCTGATCGCTCGTGCCCATGGGGAGTACCACCCATACGGGCGCGTTGACAGTGATTCCCCCGGGCTGCCACGCTTGTCCGGAATCCCCCACCTAAGGAGACACCCCCATGTCCGACCCCAACGCGTCGAACCCCCCGTCCTACCAGCCCGCGCAGCCCTACCAGGGTGGCGGAGCCCAGGGCTACGGCCAGCCCCCGCAGTCGCAGAAGACCAACCTCCTCGCGATCCTGTCGCTCGTCGGTGCCTTCGTGTTCTCGCTCGCCGGCCTCATCCTCGGAATCATCGCGCTCAAGCAGATCAAGCAGACGGGTGAGCAGGGGCGCGGCCTCGCCCTCGCCGGCATCATCATCAGCTCGATCGGTATCGTGCTGGGGATCATCTGGGCGATCGTGGTCATCGTGGCTATCGGCTCGGCCGGGGTCGGCTATACCGAGATGTGATCGTTCCGTTCGGAACCTGAAGCGCCCGCAGCTACACGGCAGCGGGCGCTTCTGCGTGTCCGGCGTGCAACGGCTCGTGAACGGCCTAGGCCGGGAGCGCACCCTGTTCGCCGTCGGCAGCGCCATCGGTTGAGAGGCTCACGTCGATGCCGAAGAGGGCGTCGAGCGCGTCGATGTACCTCTCGTGGTCGCCGGCATGGGCGGCGTCGCGCGCACGCACCATCGGGGTATGGAGGAGGACGCCTGCGAGGTGCCGCAGCGCCTGCTCCGTCCGGCCGTCCTCGTCGCCACGTGACCGTGCGCGGTCGATCTCGGCGTCGAGGATTCCGAACACGTGCTTGCGGAGCGCGACGACCGCCGGGGTCAGGGTGATCTCGTCGGAGACGGTCGTGTACTTCTCGGCTGCACGGCTCACCATGCGGCGCGCGACGTCGGTCGCCTGGAGCTCCTCGAGCGGAGCATGGATGCGGATCGTCTCGAGGTCGAGGAGTTCGACGCCGTGCACCGACGCGACCGAGGGGTCGACGTTACGGGGGAGGCCCAGGTCGATGACGAGCTGGCGCGCGACGTGCGCCGGGCACGTCGTCGCATCGTCGGCGTGCGTGTTGGCGCCGTCCGACGGAGCGCCCCCGTCCTCGTCGAGGACGACCTCTGCGACGGTCGACTCCGTCGCGGGGTCGACGACCGAGACGGACGCGGTGACGGGGTGGAGCGGTGCCGACTCGCCGACGGTGCCGTGTGCGGCCACGACCGTGTGCTCGGCGCCGATCTCACGGCGGCCCTGCTCGAGGATCGAGGCGTCGAGGACGGAACCCGACGCGGTCGTGCACGTGACGACGAGGTCGGCGAGAGCGGCCTCCCGAGCGAAATCGGCGGCTTCGACGAGGCGGATGCCGTGCCGGGCGGCGAAGCGCTCGCCGCGACCGGACGGCGAATAGACGCCGACGTCGGTCGCTCCGCGGTCGGCGATCGCCGCGAGGCTCGCGCCCGCGTACGCTCCCGTTCCGACGAGGAGGACGCGCACGCCGCTCCAGTCCTCGACGCGCGACTCGGCCAGATCGAGAGCGAGGCGGACGAGCGAGCGGCCGGCGCGACCGATCGGCGTGCTGTTCTTGACCCCGCGGGAGGTCTGCGACGCGCGCTGGAACGCTCGCTCGAGATCGGACGACGTGGTGCCGGCGGCGCGAGCGCGCTCGAGGGCGCGGCGCACCTGACCGGCGATCTCGCCCTCGCCGACGACGACGGATTCGAGCCCGGACGCCACGGCGAAGAGGTGTTCGGCGGCACCCCGGCCGATGTGCATGTCGAGGGTCCCGGTGAGCTCGTCGCTCTCGAGGTCGGTCGAACGGCGGATCGCATCGACCGTGGCCTCAAGGGCCTTCTGCTCGATACCCGTCGCGGGCTCGTCCACGTCGATGTAGGCCTCGAAGCGATTGCAGGTCGCGACGACGACCGCGCCCGCGAGGCTCTCGTCGTGACTCGTGATGCGCTGGGCGATGGTGCCCGGGTCGACGGCGAGCCTCTCGAGGAGGTCGAAGCTGGCGTTCTTGTGATTCGCCGTCAGACAGATCAGCACCGGACCATTCTACGCGGCGTCGAAGGCGCTCGGTGCCCCCGGTTGACACGCGGTCGAGGCCCGGCGGGTCGGGTGATGGGAGGATGGAGGGGTGAAGCTCGACCAGAACCATCCCCTCGTCGCCGGCCGCACGAGCACATCCCGCCTCGTCAGGGCCTACCGCGGCGACCGTCCCGAGGTGACCCCGGTCTGGTTCATGCGCCAGGCGGGGCGATCGCTACCCGAATACCGGGAGCTGCGCGTGGGCACCCGCATGCTCGACGCGTGTCTCACGCCGCCCCTTGCGAGCGAGATCACGCTGCAGCCGATCCGGCGGCACCACATGGATGCGGCCATCTTCTTCTCTGACATCGTCATCCCGCTCAAGCTCGCGGGCGTCGACGTCGAGATCGTCCCCGGCAAGGGCCCCGTGCTCGGGAAGGCCGTTCGAACGGCCTCCGATGTCGACGAACTCGTCGCCCTCGATCCCGCTGTGCTCGACGTCGCGCTCGAGCCCGTGCGGGAGGCCGTGCGCCTGACTGTCGCGGAACTCACGGAGAAGCACGACCACACACCGCTCATCGGATTCGCGGGCGCCCCCTTCACCCTCGCGGCGTACCTCGTGGAGGGCGGACCGTCGAAGGACCACATCCACGCGCGCACTCTCATGCACGCCGAACCGGACGCGTGGGCGAAGCTCATGGCGTGGACCGCCGACATCACCGGTCGGTTCCTCGAGGCGCAAGTGCTCTCGGGCGCCTCCGCCGCTCAACTCTTCGACTCCTGGGCGGGGGCGCTCTCACTCGCTGACTATTCGCGTTTCGTCGCCCCGGCCTCGGCGGCGGCGCTCGAACGCGTGCGGTCACTTCACATCGAGCCTCTCGACGGCAGCCCTGCCCAGTCCGTGCCCCTCGTGCACTTCGGCGTCGGGACGGGCGAGCTCTTGAAAGCGATGCACGACATCGGGGCCGACGTCGTAGGTGTCGACTACCGTGTGCCGCTGGACGAGGCCAACCGTCGTCTGGGCGGTATCGTGCCACTGCAGGGCAACATCGACCCGGCGCTCCTGTCGGCACCGTGGTCCGTGCTCGAGGCCCACGTCGTCGACGTCCTCGAGCGGGGCGCGTCGGCTCCGTCGCACATCCTCAACCTCGGTCACGGCGTTCCGCCGGAGACGGATCCCGACGTCATCACGCGCGTCGTCGAGTTCGTCCACGCGTACGAGAGGCCGCGGCGAGACGCATGAGTGGCACGGAGGCGGCCGCTCCGGTCGGCGACGGGCGCTGGGAGCCGCAGCACGTCGTCGTGATCGGCGGCGGCATGGCGGGTCTCGTCGCCGCGCTCGACTGTGCGCGCGTCGGTATCCGTGTGACGGTCCTCGAGGGCTCCGATCACGTCGGCGGCGCGTTGCGCGCCGAGGAGGTCGGCGGCCTCCAAGTGGAAGTGGGGGCGGAGAGCTACGCGACCCGAGGTGGCACCGTCCGGGCGCTCGCCGAAAGCGTCGGCCTCCGCGACAGCATCGTCACGCCGAACCCGGAGGGCGCCTGGGTCGCTGCCGCGAAGGGCCGGATGGCTCCGTTGCCGAAGGCCGGAATCCTCGGGATCCCCTCCAACCCGCTGGCCGACGACGTCCGAGCGGTCATCGGGTGGAGTGGTGCGCTGCGCGCCTACCTCGACCGCATCATGCCCGTTCTGACGGTCGGTACCGAGCACGACCTCGGCGCGCTCGTGACACGCCGGATGGGCCGTGCCGTGCGCGACGACCTCGTCGCCCCCGTGACGATGGGCGTCTACTCGTCCGACCCCGAGGCGCTCGACGTCACCTTCGCCGCGCCGGGGCTCAACCGCGCGCTCACGACGGCCGGGTCGCTCTCGGGCGCCGTGGCGACGATGCGCGCCGCCTCTCGTGCGGGATCGAACGTCGAGGGGGTCATCGGCGGCATGTCGGCGCTCGTCGATGCGATCGTGCACGAGCTGCAGCACTCGTGGGGCGTGGAGATCCGCCGGGATGCCCCCGTCTCCGCGCTCGAACGTGACGGAGACGGCTGGGCCGTCTCGGTCTCGGGCGATTCGTCCGCTGGTCGTGAAGAGGGGGAGGGCCTCCACGCGGATTACGTGATCGTCGCGATCCCCGAGGCCCCCGCCCTCGACCTTCTCGCGGAGCTCGATCCGTCGCTCGCCGACATCGAGCCGCTCGAGCCGCCGCGTGTCGACCTCGTGACCCTCGTGCTCGACGACTCCCGTCTCGATCGGCACCCGCGCGGCACCGGCATGCTCGTCTCGCCGACGGCCGGACTCACGGCGAAGGCCATGACGCACGCGACGGCCAAATGGTCGTGGCTGGAGGAACGCGCTCGCGTTCTCGCGCAGCACCGCCACGTCCTGCGTGTCTCGTTCGGGAAAGCGGGGGAGGACACGGTCGGCGGGTTGAGCGACGACGAGCTCGTCGCCCTCGCGATCCGCGACCTGTCGACGATGCTCGGGTTCCCGCTTGATCCCGCGTCGATCGTCGACTCCCGCCGGACGACCTGGGCGGGTTCCATCCCGGGGGCGGTCACCGGTCAGCGGGCGCGCTCGGAGTCGGTGCGGGAGCGGATCCTCGAGATCGAGGGTCTCGACGTCACGGGCGGCTGGCTCGCGGGCACCGGTCTCGCCGCCGTCGTGCCTGACGCGCTCGCCGCCGCCGGCCGCATCCGCCACCGGGTCGCGCAGCGTGTGCTGGGCGACATCGCATCGGGCTCCTCCGGCTCCTGACGCGAGTCGGCCCGGTGGCTCTACCGCATTCCACGAGCGGAATGCAGGGGGTGGGCGGCCGGACGCCGATGCGGATACGCTGGAGTCCCTGGCCCCGGCGCGTCCGCTTCCGTGTGATGCCCGCCATGGGACCAGTCGATGGACGCCGATCGGACGGAGACGCTATGAAGGGCAAGATCCTCCTCGTGACGGGGCTGGCAACGGGGTACGTCCTCGGGGCTCGTGCTGGACGCGGACGCTACGAGCAGATCAAGGCCAACTGGCTGAAGCTGTACGAGACCGAACCGGTGCAGAAGCAGGTCCGCACGGTGCAGGGCTTCGCGAAGGCCCGCGTGAGCGCCGTTCCGACGACTCTGTTCTCGGGCGCGAAGACCGTCGTGAAGATCGTCCGGAGCAACCGCTCGCCTGGGCAGAAGCTCGACGACACCCTCGGCGAGGTCGGCGACGTGAAGGACGAGATCGGCGACATCGCCGACGACTCGTCGTCGCGCTGAGCCGCCGATCATGAGTCGGTACACGACGGAGACGCCGGGGCGTCGCTCGAAGGAGCAAGTCCCCCTCCTCGAGCTCATCAAGTCGGTGCCCGGGCTGCTCAAGAGCCTCGTCACCGTCGAGCTCGACGGCCTCAAGGTCAAGGCGAGCCACATCGGCAAGAACGCGGGCATCGGCGCGGGACTCGTTGTCGTCGCGCTCATGTTCCTGTTCTTCGCCCTCGGCACCCTCGTCGCGGTCGGCATCCTCGCGCTCGCGCTCGTGATGCCCGCGTGGCTCGCAGCGCTCATCGTGTTCGTGGTGTTCCTGCTCATCGCGGGAGTGCTCGTGCTCATCGCCCTCCACTATTTCCGCAAGATCAGCGAGGGCCCGAGCCCGTCCGACGAATTCCAGAAAGACATCCGAGCAGTGAAAGGGGTTGGGGAGTATGACCGGCACTGACAACCCGAGCGCCGAAGAGGTGCGCGCCGAACTCGTCGCGACCCTCAACGCGATCGAGGACAAGCTCAATGTTCCGAAGCAGGTCGGCAAGGCGACCGATCGGGCGAAGGCGAAGATCGCGGAGCTCCGCGAGGAGAACCCGCAGGCGCTCGTCGGCGGAGCGGCCGCTGTCGCGCTCGCCGTCGGGGCGGGCGTCTGGGCTGTGGCCCGCGCGGTGCTCAAGCGCTAGCGACTCGAGAAGGACATGACGGCGGGCGCCGTCGTGCAGGGGGGTCTCAGAGATCCGCTGCGCCCGCGACCACGCTCGCAACTGCGCCGGCTCCCGCGGCGACGAGCATGACCCGGCGCGCGCTCTTCTGAGACGTCCTGCGAGCGAGCCAGGGACCGATCGCCGTTCCCGCGATGATGACCGCGGTTGCGCCGATCCACCCTCCGGCGGTGAATCGAGGCGGGTCGAAGCTCCCGACGACGCCGAGTCCAACGATCGTCGCCCCGCAGAGGATCGTGAAGACGAATTGCGCGCTCGCGGCGAAAGCCGCGGCGGGCCAACGAGCGAGAACCGCGAATACTGACAGCGGCACGCCCCCGACGCCCGCCACGACATTGACTGCTCCAGCGGCGACGCCCGTGGAGGCGACGGCGGTGAGAGGGGGTGTGGCCTTCGCCTCATGCACGGGCCGGCGTGATGCGTCGAGAACGACGACCGCGAGGAGCAATGCGAGCGTCGTGCCACCGATCGCGACTTGGAGCGGCGCAGCCGGAAGAAGGGCATGGACCGCGACACCGGGGATGACGCCGACCGCCCCACTCGCGGCGAGCGGAACCGCGATCCTCCATTCGACGGCGCGCCACTGCTGGACGAGGAGCAGGAGAGATGTCCCCGCTCCGAAGATGATGACCGCATCCGGTATCCGCACAGGGGACGACTGCCCGTGTACCGGAACCTGCCCTCCCGATAGGCTGAGCGGACCGCCCACCAACACTCTGGAGTGTCATGGACCTGCTCGCCATCGCGTCGATCCCGATCATCATCGCCGTGGTGGTGATCATCATCATCCTCGCTCTGTTCACGAAGAGCCGGTACAAGATCGCGAAGCCCGATGAGGCGATCATCGTCACGGGGCGCAAGGCCAAGAAGACCATCGGGGCCGACGGCCGCACGATCACCGACCTCTCCGGTCAGAAGGTCGTCCAGGGCGGCGGCGTGTTCGTCGTCCCGTTCCTGCAGCGCCAGTTCTCCCTCTCGCTACGTTCGCGGGCGATCGGGATCCAGGGTGTGGCGCAGACGCGTAACGGCGTCACGATCCGTGTCGAGGCCGTCGCCGTCGTGAAAGTCGGCGACAGCGACGGGGCCATCCGCTCCGCCGCGCAGCGCTTCCTCGGCCAGGACCAGCACATCGAGCCCTTCACGCAAGAGGTCCTCTCCGGTTCGCTGCGGTCGTCGATCGGTAACCTGACGGTCGAGGAGATCATCCGCGACCGCGCCGGTCTCGCCGAGCAGGTGCTCGAGGCCGCCCGCACATCGCTCCTCAACCAGGGTCTCGACGTCGACACGTTCCAGATCAAGGAGATCGCGGACGACAAGGGCTACATCACCGACCTCGGTCGTCCCGAGCAAGCCCGCGTCCGCCAGGCCGCCGAGATCGCCGAATCGCAGTCGGCGCGCGCATCCGAGCAGGCACGCATCGAGGCGGCGGAGGCCATCGCCGACGCCAACCGCGAACTGTCGCTCAAGAACGCGTCCATCAAGACCGAGACCGACGAGGCCATCGCGCGGGCCGAGGCCGCGAAGCCGCTCGCCGAGGCCACCGCGCAGCAGGGCATCCTCCAGCAGCGCGAGATCACGGCCGTCCGTGAGGCCGCCCTGCGCGAGCAGCAGCTCAACGCGGAGGTCCGCAAGGTCGCGGACGCCGAGTCGTACCGCATCCGACAGATCGCGGAGGCCGACGCCGCGAAGGTCGTCGCCGAGGCGAAGGCCGACCGCGACCGTCGTATCGCCGAGGCCGAGGCCACGCGCGCAGAGGGTGAGGCTGAGGCGGCCGCGATCCTCGCCAAGGGTGAGGCGGAGGCCCGGGCGACCGAGCTCCGCGTCGCCGCGCTCCGCAACGAGTCCGAGGCCCTCCTGCAGCAGCGCGCGATCGAGATCCTGCCGCAGATCGCCCGCGAGCTCGCCGCCCCGTACGGCTCGATCGACAACCTCACGGTCATCTCCACCGACGGTGCGTCGAAGCTCTCGAACGACGTCGTCAACAACGTCACGCAGGTCTCGACGCTCCTCAAGGACGCGACGGGCATCGACCTCACGAAGCTCTTCAACGGTGCCACCCGGCGCTCGGGCGACGCGGGCGGCCAGAGCCTCGGCGACCTGCTCGGCGGCGGCAGCGGCGCCGGCGGTGGCACGGTCGGCGGCTCGACCGACTCGACGCCGGAGACGGCGGACGCGGCGCCGCAGCAGCACTAGGCGACACTCACCTACGCACGACGGAACGCGCGGTCCCCCCGGGGCCCGCGCGTTCCGTCGTCTTCGCCCGACTCGCCCCGGCCCCCCGAAGTAGTGCGTTTGTGCGTAGTGCGACCGTTATACAGGGCGATATGCGCACAAAGCGACTACCCGGCGGCTCTCGGCGCCAGGGGGACTCGGCGCTTTGAAATCTTTCAGGGTTAAGAGGGAGGATGGAGGCATGACTCACCCGGCCTCCGACGAGGCAGTCCTCCCTTCTCCCCACACCGAAGAACCCGACGTCGGACCGTCCGGTTTCACCCTGTGGGCGATCCTCCGTCGCAACCCGGATCGGGCCTCTGACGTGTCCGCCCCCGCGGTCTCGGAACTCGAATCGGTCGTCGACGTGCTCGACACCGACGGCGTCACCGTCCGCGGCTTCTACGACGTCTCGGGCATGCGCGCCGACGCCGATCTCATGATCTGGCTCCACGGCGACACCGCCGAGGCGCTCCAGGCCGGACTCCGTGCGCTGCGCCGCACGACGATGCTCTCCGACCTGCTGCCGACGTGGAACGCGATGGGCGTGCACCGCGACGCCGAGTTCAACCGCCAGCACGTCCCCGGTTTCCTCCGTGGGAAGGAGCCGCTGCAGTGGCTCTGCCTCTACCCCTTCGTGCGCAGCTTCGAGTGGTACCTCCTGCCGGAGGAGGAGCGCCGCGCGATGCTCGCGGAGCACGGGCGCAAGGGCGCGGCGTTCCGCGGCGTGCTCGCGAACACCGTCGCGTCCTTCGCGCTCGGGGACTACGAGTGGCTGCTGCCGCTCGAATCCGACGACCTCGTCGACCTCGTCGACCTCATGCGTGACCTGCGTGCGACGGACGCTCGCCGCCACGTGCGCGAAGAGGTGCCGTTCTTCACGGGCCGCCGCATCCCGGCCGCCGAGGTCGCGGAGGTGCTGTCCTGATGGCCGCCCGCAACCTCGGAAGCACCGACGGCAGCTTCGACGCCTTCACCGCGAAGCTCGCCGCGGAGGACGCGGCGACCCCTCTCGTCCCCTCGGCGTCGCCCGCCGCCTCGTCTGGCGCTCCGCACGTGAGCGAGCCGACGACCTACGACGCGATCCTCCTCGCAGGCTTCGGCGGCCCGGAGGGGCAGGACGACGTCATCCCCTTCCTCCGCAACGTCACGCGTGGCCGCGGCATCCCGGACGAGCGTCTCGAAGAGGTCGCGCACCACTACCGCCACTACGGCGGTGTGAGCCCCATCAACGACCAGAACCGCGCACTGAAGGCGGCCCTCGAGTCCGAGCTGGCACGCCGCGGCATCGACCTGCCGGTGCTGTGGGGTAACCGCAACTGGACCCCCTACCTCGAAGAGGCCGTCAGCGAGGCGAACGAGCGCGGCTTCACGCAGCTGCTCGCGATCGCGACGAGCGCCTACTCCTCCTACTCCGGCTGCCGCCAGTACCGAGAGGACTTCGCTCGCGTCCTCGATGAGACGAACCTCGCCGGCACGGTCCGCATCGACAAGGTCCGTCAGTTCTTCGACCACCCCGGTTTCGTGGGACCGTTCATCGACGGTGTCCGCAATGCCCTCACGACCCTCGAGGGCCAGATCGACGGACTCGACGTGGCGACCGAGGTCGAGGTGATGTTCACGACACACTCGATCCCCGATGGGGACGCCGAGCGCTCCGGCCCGCGCGACCGCGACTTCGGCGGGCGCGGCGGCGCGTACGGTGCTCAGCACCGTGCCGTCGCGGGCGTCATCATGGAGGCCGTGCGTGCCGAGCGCGGTGAAGGCGGCGTGCCGCCGTGGCAGCTCGTCTTCCAGTCGCGCTCCGGACCGCCCACCCAGCCGTGGCTCGACCCCGACATCAACGATGCGATGGAGTTGCTGCCCGCCGCCGGTCGTCGTGCGGTCGTCATCGTGCCGATCGGCTTCGTGAGTGACCACATGGAGGTGCTCTGGGACCTCGACAACGAGGCGACGGACACGGCGAAGCGCCTCGGGCTCGCGTCGGTGCGCGTCGCCACGCCGGGCACCCACGACGACTACGTCGCGGGACTCGTCGACCTCGTCCTCGAGCGGGTCAACGGCACCCCCGCCGAGGAGCGCCCGGCCACGACGGAGCTCGGCCCCTGGTTCGATGTCTGTCGCCCCGGATGCTGCGAGAACGCCCGTCTCGGCTTCAAGCCGGCCGTCGCGGGGGTGGCGCCGTGACCCTCCGGATCGGAACGCGCGGCAGCGCGCTGGCCCTCGCCCAGTGCGGCGACGTCGCGGAGCTCATCACCGAACGGACCGGCATCGTCACGGAGCTCGTACCGGTGACGACCCACGGTGACGTCTCGCAGGCGTCGCTCTCGAGCCTCGGCGGCACGGGCGTCTTCGCCTCCGCGCTCCGGGAAGCGCTCCTCGCGGGAACGTGCGACGTCGTCGTGCACTCGATGAAGGACTTGCCGACGGCGCCGTACCCGGGTCTCGTCATCGCAGCGGTGCCGATGCGTGAAGACGCTCGCGACGCCCTCTGCGCGCGCGACGGACTCACCCTCGACGAGCTCCCCGCGGATGCCCGCGTGGGGACCGGATCACCGCGCCGCGCGGCGCAGCTTCTCGCCCGTCGCCCCGACCTCACGGTCGTCGACATCCGCGGGAACGTGGACACGCGGCTCGGGTTCGTCACGTCCGGCGAGCTCGACGCCGTCGTGCTCGCCGTGGCCGGGCTCTCGCGCCTCGAGCGCACGGGTGCGATCACGCAGATCTTCGAACTCGACGAGTGGCCCACCGCTCCGGCGCAGGGAGCGCTCGCCGTCGAGACCCTCGCGTCGCTCGACCGGGCCGGCGAAAGCGAGGTCGCCCGGGCGCTTCGCGCGATCAACGACGCCGACGCGTTCGTCGCCGCAGAGGCCGAGCGTGCGGTGCTCGCGGGTCTCGAGGCCGGATGTTCCGCACCCGTCGGTGCTTCCGCCGTCGTCGCGGTCGACGGTATCCGCCTCACGGCCAGCGTGTACGCTGGGGATGGATCGTCTTCCGTGGCGAATGACGCGCAGGCGGTCCTCCCGAACCTCATCGATCCGAGAGCTTCGAGCCACCCCGACGGAAACGGCTTCGACGCGCGGATCGCGACGGCGAGCCGGATCGGTTTCGAACTCGCCGCGTCCCTGATCAGCGCCGGCGCCCCCGGTCTTGCAGCACGACCTTAGTGAGGACCACCGCATGACGGCACACGCCCTCGTGGCCAAACCCCTCAAGGGGTGGCGAGTGCTCGTTCCACGCGGGGGTCCCTGGGGAGACGGCGTCGCGGCCGATCTGCGTGCGCGGGGTGCCACACCCGTTGTCGCACCCATGATCAACTTCGCGCCGACGGAGGACCCGGCGGCGTTGCGGGCGGCACTCGATGCGCTCAGGGCCGGCAAGTTCGATTGGCTCACCGTCACGAGCGCGACGACCGTCGACGTGCTCTACTCCGAGGGTGTGCGGATCCCGCCGACGACGAAGATCGCCGCCGTCGGTGAGACCACGGCCGCCGCGCTCCAAGCGGTCGGCTATGCGGTCGACCTCGTACCGGCGCGCGACAACTCCGCACGCGGCATGCTCGACGAGCTCAACGCCCTCGAGCCGAATCCCCGCCGGTTCCTCACCCTCCGCTCCGAGATCGCGAAGCCCCTGCTCTCGCGCGGGCTCGTCGAGGCGGGCCACGATGTGCTGTCCGTCGTCGCCTACCGCACGATCGGGGAGCCCGTCGACGACCGCGTCGTCCAGGATGTGCGTTCCGGTCGCATCAGCGTGATCCTCGTGACGTCCGGAAGTGTCGCGGAACAGGTCGCGAGCCAGTTCGGCCCTCTGCCCGCCTCGACCGTCGTCGCCGCGATCGGTCCCCGCACGGCGAAGGACGCGCGAGCCGTCGGCCTCGAGGTCGCCGTCGTCTCCCGCGAGCAGACGGTCGCGGGCCTCATCGACTCCGTCGTCGAGGTCGTCGCCGACCGCGACGTCCCACCCGTCTCCTGACGAGCGACATACCGTGGGGAGGACGGCCGGCCGCGCTGACCCCGCGCCCAGGGTGTCGCCGTAGGCTTGAGGTGTGACTTTTCCCGAGACCCGTCTGCGCCGACTGCGCACGACTCCCGCGCTCCGTCGCCTCGTGGCGGAGACCCGCCTGCACCCTGCCGAGCTCGTCCTTCCCATGTTCGTCCGTGAGGGCGTCTCCGAGCCGCTTCCGCTCGGATCGATGCCCGGGATCCTCCAGCACTCGATCGACTCCCTGCGTCGCGCCGCGAACGAGGCGGCCGAGGCCGGCGTCGGTGGTGTCATGCTCTTCGGTGTCCCCGAAGTCCGCGACGCCAACGGGTCGGCCGCCTGCCGGGCGGACGGGATCCTCAACGTCGCGACGGAGGCCGTCGCAGCCGAGGTGGGCGACGCGATCGTCGTCCAGACCGATCTCTGCCTCGACGAATTCACCGATCACGGCCACTGCGGAGTCCTTGACGCGAACGGCGCGGTCGACAACGACGCGACCCTCGTGATCTACCGGGAGATGGCGCTCGCCCAGGCGCGCGCGGGCTCCCAGGTCCTCGGACTCAGCGGCATGATGGACGGGCAGGTCGCCGCCGTACGCGAGGCCCTCGATGGCGAGGGCTTCCACGACACCGCCATCATGGCGTACTCCGCGAAGTACGCCTCCGCCTTCTACGGGCCGTTCCGTGAAGCCGTCGACTCGCAGCTGACAGGTGACCGCCGCAGTTACCAGCTCGATCCGGGCAACCGCCGCGAGGGACTCCGCGAGGCGATCACCGACATCGAGGAGGGCGCCGACATCGTCATGGTGAAGCCGGCGATGAGCTACCTCGACGTCCTCGCCGATGTCGCTGCGGCGAGTGACGTGCCCGTCTGGGCGTACCAGGTGTCGGGGGAGTACTCGATGATCGAGGCCGCCGCCGCGCACGGCTGGATCGACCGCAACCGCGCCATCCACGAGTCGCTCGTCGGTATCAAGCGCGCGGGGGCCGATGCGATCCTTACCTACTGGGCGACCGAGGTCGCGGGGTGGCTGAAGTGAGCCACGTCAACCAGGACCTGTTCGACCGCGCACGCAGCATCATCCCCGGTGGCGTGAACTCGCCGGTGCGGGCCTTCGGTTCCGTCGGCGGAACCCCCCGGTTCCTCGTGGAGGCGCACGGCGCGACCGTCGTCGATGCGGAGGGTCGCGACTACGTCGATCTCGTCGCCTCGTGGGGACCGGCCATCCTCGGACACGCGCACCCGGAGGTCGTCGCGGCCGTTCAGGAGGCCGCGGCCCGCGGGCTCTCCTTCGGTGCGTCGACGCCGTCGGAGACGGAACTCGCCGAGGAGATCGTCGGCCGCCTCCGTGCCGCCGGACCATCGCCGCTCGACAAGGTGCGGCTCGTCTCGACGGGCACCGAGGCGACGATGACGGCGATCCGGCTCGCCCGCGGTGCGACGGGTCGGGACCTGCTCGTGAAGTTCGCGGGTCACTACCATGGCCACTCCGACTCGCTGCTCGCTGCCGCGGGTTCGGGGCTCGCGACGCTCGCCCTCCCGGGTTCCGCCGGTGTGCCCGAGGCCGTCGCGCGGCAGACGCTCGTCGTGCCGTACAACGACGAGGCCGCGCTCGAAGCCGTCTTCGCGGAGCACGGTGACAGCATCGCCGCCATCATCACGGAAGCGGCGCCCGCGAACATGGGCGTCGTCCCGCCGAAGCCCGGCTTCAATGCGTTCATCGTCGACCTCGCCCACCGCCATGGAGCGCTCGTCATCATCGACGAAGTGCTCACGGGTTTCCGTGTGGGACCGGCCGGGTACTGGGGCGTCTCCCGCCGCGACGCGGTCGACTACCAGCCCGACATCTTCACGTTCGGCAAGGTCGTCGGCGGAGGTATGCCTCTCGCGGCATTGGGCGGCCGCGCGGAGATCATGGACCTGCTCGCGCCGCTCGGACCCGTCTATCAGGCCGGCACTCTGTCGGGGAACCCCGTCGCGGTCGCCGCAGGCCTGACCACGCTCCGGCTTGCGACGGACGAGGTCTACTCGGCTCTCGACAAGGTCGCTGACACCGTCTCGATTGCCGCATCTGCGGCACTCACCGAGGCCGGCGTCGAGCATGTCGTGCAGCGCGCCGGCAACCTCTTCAGTTTCGTCTTCTCCGCCGAGACCGCGCACGACTACGCGGCCGTGCAGAGGCAGGAATCGTGGCGGTATCCAGCCTTCTTCCACAGCATGCTCGACCACGGGGTGTCGCTGCCCCCGAGCGTCTTCGAGGCGTGGTTCGTCACCGCGGCTCACGACGAAGCGGCGGTGTCGCGGATCCTCGACGCGCTCCCGCACGCCGCTCGAGCAGCGGCGGCGGCGCGTCCGGCCCCCTGATCGCGGCGTCGCGCCAGCGCATTCCGACGGGCGCATACAGCGGCGTCGTTATGTGTTTGTGAGCTTTCACAACGACGCCCCGAACGCAGCCACGGCAGACTAGGAACATGGCCAGCATCCACCTTCACTCCGATCGACTCGAGATCCGGTTGACGGCGGCGGAGAAGGCCCTCTCGCTCCGACGCGAGAACGTCGAGATCCCCCGCTCGAGCATCCGGTCGGCGACACTCACCGACGATCCGTGGATCTGGGTGCGCGGCGTACGCGGCAAGGGGGCGGCGATTCCCCTCACGCTCGCCGTCGGCCAATGGAAGTCACACGGTGGAACCGATTTCCTCGTCATCAAGAAGGGGTCCCGCCCCGCGGTGGTCCTTGACGTCGTCGATGCCGAGTACTCGCGCGTGATCGTCTCGACCAACCACGGCGCGGAACTCGTCGCGGCCCTCCGCCTGGCGGAGGACGAGGCGCGCGCGAAGAAGGTCCGCGCGACGCGCGTGCGTACCGTCAGTCCCCGTCCGATCGCGGTGCGGGCGAAGGCCGAGGCGGCGAAGGTCGAAGCGGCGAAAGCGAAATCCGACGCGAGTGCGGCGAAGCCGAGTGGCCGCTCGTCCGTCGCGAAGAAGGCGGCGGGCAAGGGCGAGGCGGACGCGCCGGTGGTGAAGCCGGCGAAGGCGACGAAGGGCTCGAAGGCCGCCGGCGCAGCGGCCTCGGCCGAAGCGCCGGCCGCGACGAAGGCGACGAAGGCCGCGACCAAGGCCGCGACGAAGGTGCCGGAGGGTTCGCGTACCGACACGAGGCCATCGCCACGGGGGTCCCGCTCCACGAAAGCGTCCGACACGACGAGTGGAGCACCGGCGAGCTCGGACACGACTCCGGCGAAGCGCCGGACACGCGCGTCGAAGCCCGCAGAGTCTGCGGGCACCGCGACGGGGAGCACCGAGCCCGCTGGGGCGGACGGCGTGGAGGCCGAGGCTGATCAGTCGACGGCCGACGGTGCCGGCGACGCCGAGGTCACGAAGGACTGAGAGTCGGAGCCGGCACAGTGCTCCTGACCGTCATCCGCCTGTCTCGATGACCGTGCGCCCGCGCACGCCCCCCGACAGGACGCGCTCGGCGACCTCGCGGGCAGCGGAGAGGGGGACGACCGAGGTCATCCCGTCGAGTGTGCTCAGGTCGATGTCGCGTTCGAGACGTCGCCACGCCTCCTCACGCTCGGTCCGTGTCGCCTCGACCGAGTTGATCCCGGTGACGGTGACTCCGCGCAGGATGAACGGGAACACGCTTCCGGCGAATTCGGCGCTTTGTGCGTTCCCACACGCGGCCGCGATACCGCCAGAGCGGAGCTGCGCGACGGCGTTCACGAGCGTCGGGCCGCCGACGGCGTCGACCACGGCCGCCCAGCGCTGCGCCTGCAGGGCCTTGCCGGGCGCGCTGAGCTCCGATCGGTCCATGACGGTGCTCGCACCGAGATCCCGGAGAAAACCGGACTGGGTCGCCACCCGCCCGGTCGACGCGGTCACCTCGTAACCCGCTCGCGCCAGCAGCGAGACGGCGAGGGAGCCCAGCCCTCCTGCGGCACCGGTCACGAGGACGGGGCCGGATGCCGGAGTGATGCCGTGATGCTCGATTTGTCGCACCGCGAGCGCGGCCGTGAAGCCGGCGGTTCCGATGGCCGCAGCATGCCGGGTCGTCATCGCGGCGGGGACCCGCACGAGACGGCTCCCGTCGACGTGGGCACGACCGGCGAGGCCACCGTGCAGCGACTCCCCGTGGCCCGCACCGTTGAGCGTCACGAGGTCGCCCGGGCACCAGCGCGGGTCGCTCGTCGAGAGCACGACGCCGGTCAAGTCGATCCCCGCGATGAGCGGCACGCGTCGAACGACGCCCGGCACCCCCGTGAGCGCGAGGGCGTCTTTGTAGTTGATGCTCGAGTAGTCCACCCGCACGGCGGTGTCGGGGTCATCGCCTCCCGACCCGCTTGCCGCGAGCTCGTCGAGAACGTCGGCGTCGACGGTCTCGAGGGACGCACTCCGGGAGCGTGCGTCGTCGTCGGAGCGGCGTACGACCCATGCGGGAAACCTCTGCATGGCCTCAGCCTACGGGCGAGCCCGGTCGACGCCGTTCGAGGACGAGCGGCGCTCGACGGGATCAGGTGACGTCGCGGCGCCAGGTCGTGAGCGCACCGATGACCGTGAGTACGGCTGCGATGCCGGCGAGCACGAGTGCCCCCACCCACCAGTCGAGGGACTCCTGGCCCGGCGCCATGGCGCTGAAGACGCTCGCGCCGACGAGTGCATCGCTCGCCGCGCCGGGGAGGAAGCGCACGATGTCCCCGATCCAGTCGGCCAGGGCGCCGACCGACCGGAGGACGGGTTCGACGAATTGAGTGAACGCGATGACGATCACGATGACCGCGACCTGATTCGTGACGACCGAGCCGAGCCCGATTCCGACGGCCGCCCACAGGGCCATCGCGAGGACGAGCCGAGCGAACAGCGCCCACGTGTCGCTCGAGCCGAGTTCCGTGTCGATGTCGAACAGCGCGAGCGCCCCGGCACCGCCCCCGACCGAGGCGACGAGCCCGATGACACCGAAGAGCGCCCCGAAACCGAGCAGGACCACGAGCTTCGCCGCGAGTACGAGTCCGCGCCTCGGGGTCGCGAGGAGCGTGGGCGTGAGTGTCTGGTGGCGGACCTCACCCGTCACGGCGAGGGCGCCGAGGAGTACGGGGAAGACGTAGCCGATCGAGCTCGCGAACGAGTAGAGCAGCGGTGCCAAGCCGGTGGTGGGGATCTCGCCCGTCGTCCCGCCGGGCAGGCTGCCGCTCGAGCCGGCGCCGAAGAGTGCGCCGAGGCCGCCGGAGAGGACGAGGACATAGACGAACAGCACGAGCGCGAGGACCCACCACATCCGCGTGGTCGTGATCTTCGCGGTCTCGGCGCTGACGGTGCGCAGGAACGTGCTCATCGGTTCCCCTCCACGAGGTGCAGGAACGTGTCCTCGAGTCCGGACGACTGCCGTTGGAGCGAGCTCAGCGGGATGCCGGCCTCGAAGGCGGTCCGGCCGACCTCCTCGGCCTCGACGCCGGCCACGATCAAGCCGGACCGGGCCCGTGTGACCGCGTAGCCGGCGGCCGCCAGCGCGTCGCCGAGCGCCGACCGGTCGGGGGCGTCGACCAGAACGCTCACGCTGTCACCGGCGGAGAGGCTCGCGAGAGTGCCGGAGTGGACGAGTTCGCCGCGGGCGATGATGACGACGTCGTCGACGCTCTGCTGCACTTCGCTGAGGAGGTGGGACGACACGAGCACCGTGCGTCCCTCCGACGCGAGCGCGCGCAACAGCGAGCGGATCCACTTGATGCCCTCGGGATCGAGCCCGTTGATCGGTTCGTCGAGGACGAGCACGCCGGGGTCGCCGAGCAGGGCGAAGGCGAGTCCCAGCCGCTGGCGCATCCCGAGCGAATAGCCGCCGACGCGGCGGTCGGCGAACTCCGCGAGTCCGACGAGCCCGAGCACCTCGTCGACGCGGGAGCGTGCGATCCCCGACGCCGTCGCGGCGACGCGGAGGTGGTTCCGAGCGGTGCGTCCCGGATGGAAGCTGGCAGCCTCGAGAGCGGCGCCGACGGTGCGCAGCGGCGAAACGAGCTCGGAGTAGGGGACGCCCCCGAAGGTCGCGCGTCCCTGGCTCGGACGCACGAGCCCGAGCAGCATCCGCAACGTCGTCGTCTTGCCAGCTCCGTTCGGGCCGAGGAAACCCGTCACCCTTCCAGGTTGCACCTGGAAACTCAGCGCGTTCACGGCTGCGACGGGTCCGAAGCGCTTCGTCACTGCTTCGATGTCGATCGTCCGCACGTCCGTCATCGGCCGCCTCCTGAATCTCGGGCTCGTCGGGGGCCCGGAAGTCGTGGCCCCAGTCTGCCCGACACGGGTTGCGAACGCCTCCTCCCGTTGGGGGAGACCGTGCGAGCCGGGGTGATCGCCGGAGGGGCCACCGCACACCGATCCGTCTGATGCGACACCCCGGCGCGGGTGTGTCACCTGTTCAGGGGTCGAGGGGGGTGGTTTCCCTTTTCTGGGCGGGTGAACGTGCCGTTCGCACCTCGGCCCGTCCGCGCGGGGGCGGGTTAGCTGGGACACGGCCGAGAGGGTAGGACTGTGTCTCGGCGCCGCTATCGGAGGGAATCGCTGTGCCGGATCGCACACCATCACACACCGTCGACGGGAGGAGACGGCCGACCGTGCGTCGACCGTCCCGTTTCCTGTCGGCTCTACTCAGTACGGTGCTCGGGGTTGCGAGCCTCACGGCCGGACTCGCCGTCGCCGCCGCGCCGGCGAACGCCGTGCCGGGAACACCGGGGACGCCGCAGGCCAATTCGGTCGCGTTCGAGGAGGACTTCGAGTACGGCGTCGAAGCGACGCCCATCCTCCTCACCGATTACACGAGCGCGACCGGCCAGGAGTACACGGCCGACCCCGTATGGTTGACCAACTGCAACGGCCAGATCCGCAGCTTCGACATGCCGTCGACGACTCTCGGGAACTGCGCGAGCGAAAACTACACGTCGAACCTCGGTCAGCTCGCGTATGCCCTCGGCGCGAACAACGGCGATGCCGACCCCGGCGCGAATGGCGTCGTCGCGGCCTACACGGAAGGCGACCCCGGAGCGAATGCCGTCGAGTTCCAGACGGCGACAAACATTCCGCTCGCATCGGCTTCCGGACGGTTCCTGACCTTCAGCGTCGACACGGCGGCCGTCAACTGCCAGGTGTCCGCGCCGCAGTATCAGTTCGCCTTCCTCAACGAGGCTGGCACGGCGACCAACATCGGCGGCCAGATCAACGCCTGCAGCTCCTCCAACACCGTCGCCGTCCCGGCCTACGGGAACCTCCCCGCGCGGAGCGTCAACGTCGACACCTACACGTCGAATGGTTCGGTGCTCTTCTCCGGCACGACACTCGGGCTCCGCATGACGAACGCCAACGGTTCGGGTGTCGGCAACGATGCGGCCTTCGACAACATCCGCGTCCTCGACGTGACCCCGCAGCTCGACAAGTCGTTCAGCCCGACGTCCATCCGCTTCGGTCAGACGAGCACGCTCACCTTCACAGTCACGAACACCGAGGAACTCGCGGCGAAGAACGGCTGGTCGTTCACCGACGCGCTGCCC
The DNA here is from genome assembly GCF_004078655.1 of Labedella populi. Lineage (GTDB taxonomy): Bacteria > Actinomycetota > Actinomycetes > Actinomycetales > Microbacteriaceae > Labedella > Labedella populi. Next base: position 313,043 of record NZ_RZNC01000001.1, read on the forward strand.
GAGGGTCTTTCCGTCGCCGATCCATCGAACGCGGCGACCACCTGCTCCGCAGGCGTCGTCACGGCTGCTCCCGGCGCCGACTCGGTCGCCGTGTCGGGCAACCTGGACGCCGGCCAGGCCTCCTGCACGGTGACCGTGACCGTTGCTCCCGACGGACCCGGCTCGTACACGAACGGTCCCGACAACGTCACGACCACGGGACTCAACCCTCCCGGCGAGTCGACGCTCAACGTCACCGACGCGGACATCCCGCTCGTGACCTGCACCACCGACCCGGTGATCTTCAACACGGGCTACGACGCCACGACCGGCGGACAGACCCCGGACGGCGCTCTCGACCAGCGCTGGACGGTGGCCGGCGGAGTCGACGGACTCAACTACGTGCCCGGGGCACCCCCTGCAGGCCCATCACCGGCGGCCCTTCCCCCCGCCGGTACGACCTATTCGGCCGCTTTCGCAGGCAAGGGCAACGCCCTCTGGGATGACAGCCTCTCCGGCGAGTCCCAGTGGATCTCCGCGAATTATGTCGTGGGGCAGAACCAGTCCTCGGGGTACGGCACGTGGTACTACCGGTATCAGTTCGAGCTCGACGCCGCCGTAGAGCCCACGTCGTTCGAGCTCCGGATGAACTGGATGGCCGACAACAGCGTCAACGGCGTATGGGTCAACGACGAGGCGCAGACCGGCGCGAACCTGCCGCAGAGCCCCGATGCGCCCTACGTCGGTGCTGGATTCTTCCGTGAGAACGCCGCATCGACGACCCTCGACGGCCCGTGGCAGACGGGCCTGAACACGATCCTGGTCGAGGTCAAGAGCGCGTCTCCCGCTCAGGGCTTCAACGCCGAGGTCGAGTCCGTGGCGCTGTGCCCCGACCCCTCGTACACGGTCGCCAAGACCTCGTCCGTCGAGACGACGACGGAAGGCGGCACGGTCGCCTATTCCATCGCCGTGACGAACACGGGCAACGTGCCGTACACGGCCGACGAGCCGGCGTCGTTCTCGGACGACCTCTCGGGCGTGCTCGACGACGCCGCCTACAACGGGGACGCCTCGAACGGCGCGACGCTTTCGGGAGAGACGCTCACGTGGTCGGGCCCGCTCGCCCTCGGCGAGACGGTCACCATCACCTATTCGGTGACGGTCGACGACCCCGTCACGGGGGATTACATCCTCGAGAACGCGGTGCTCCCCACGGGTCCTGGTGGCGTCTGTTCACCCGAGGACGGGTGCACGACGACGACGGAGGTCGCGTCGTACACCACGACGAAGACGGCGTCCTCCGCGACGGCGAATCCCGGTGACACGATCACCTACACGGTCACCGTCACGAACACGGGTGCTGCCGCCTACACGGCGGAGGCTCCCGCCGCATTCGACGACGACCTCTCGGCCGTGCTCGACGATGCGACGTACAACGGTGATGCGACGAACGGCGCCGTCGTCGACGGGGCCACGCTGACCTGGTCCGGCGCGCTCGCGGTGGACGAGGCGATAACGATCGTGTATTCCGTGACCGTCGCAGCCCCGGGAACCGGTGACGGCGTTCTCACGAACGCGGTCGTTCCGACAGGACCCGGCGGCGAGTGCGTCGGCGAGTGCACGACGACGACGGGCCTGCAGTCCTACTCCGTCGCCAAGTCGTCGTCGACGGCGACGGCCAACCCGGGTGACGTCGTGACCTACACCGTCACGGTGACGAACACGGGCCAGGCTGCCTACACCGAGGACGAGCCCGCCTCGTTCTCGGACGACCTGACGGCCGTGCTCGACGACACGACGTACAACGACGACGCGTCGAACGGTGCGACGGTGTCCGGTGTGACGCTGACCTGGTCGGGTCTGCTCGCGGTGGGCGACGTCGTCACGATCACTTACTCGGTGACGGTCGACTCGCCCGTCAACGGCGACAACGACCTGCGTAACGTCGTCGTCCCGACGGGCCCCGGCGGCGATTGCGAGACCGAGGGCGGTTGCGAGACGAGCACCCTCGTCCAGTCGTACACGGCGACGAAGACCGCCGACACCGACGAGGTCGTCCTCGGCGGCACCGTGACCTACACGGTCGTGCTCGAGAACACCGGCGAGGTCGCCTACACGGACGCCGAGCCGGCGACCTTCACGGACGACCTGACCGCGATCCTCGACGACGCGACGTACAACGACGACGCGTCGAACGGTGCGACGTACGCCGCCCCGACGATCGCGTGGTCCGGCCCGCTCGCCATCGGCGAGACGGTGACGATCACGTACTCGGTGATGGTCAACGACCCGGCGACGGGTGACGGCGTCATGCCGAACGCGGTCGTCACGGGCGTCGGCGGCAACTGCGAGCCCGGCTCCAACGACCCGGCGTGCCTCGTGGAGATCCCCGCGAAGTCGTTCACGGTGGCGAAGTCGGCCTCCGATGCGACGGCGACGCCGGGCGGCACCCTCACCTACACGGTGACGGTGACCAACACCGGCAAGGCCGCGTACACCGCTGAAGACCCCGCATCGTTCTCGGACGACCTCTCGGGAGTGCTCGACGATGCCGCGTACAACGACGACGCGTCGAACGGCGCGGTCGTGTCGGGTGATGAACTCACCTGGTCCGGTCCGCTCGCCGTCGGCGAGGCGATCGAGATCACCTATTCGGTGACGGTCGACGACCCCGTCGATGGTGACGAGTCGCTCGCCAACTTCGTGCGCCCGACGTCTCCCGGCGGCGCGTGCGCGACGGAGGACAGCTGCTCCACCACGACGCCGGTTCGCTCCTTCGAGGTCGTCAAGACCGTCGACGCCACGTCGATCGAGCCGGGTGCGACGGTGACGTACACGATCACGGTCACGAACACCGGAACGGCGGATTACACCGACGCCGAACCGGCGTCCTTCACGGACGACATGTCTGATGTGCTCGACGACGCGGCCTACAACGACGACGCGACGAATGGTGCGACCTACGCCGCGCCCGTGCTGTCGTGGTCGGGCGCCCTCGGGGCCGGTGAGGACGCGGTCGTGACCTACTCGGTCACGGTCAACGCCTCGGCCACGGGTGACGGAACGCTCACGAACGCCGTCGTGACGCCGCTCGGCGGGAACTGCGTCGCCGGATCGGACGACGCGGACTGCGCGGTGTCCTCGACCGTCGTGCAGCCTCCGCTCGCCGTCACGGGCGCGGGTCTCGACCTCGTGCTCGCCGCCCTCGCCGCAGCCCTCACCATCGCCATGGGCCTCGGGATCGTGATGGCACGTCGCCGCTCGACCGTCGAGTGACAGGAGGGGCCCGATCGTACAGCGGTCGGGCCCCTCGGCCAGGGAAGCCCGCCATCGCATCCGCGGTGGCGGGCTTCTCGTTGTGCCATGACGTCGACCGCAACACGCGCGATGGCGCGCTGTCCGTCGATCGGTGCAGCTGCGGATCTCGTCCTGCTGTCAACACCGATCACCCCGATTGAGCACGCAATATGGCTAATTGCCCCCCGATCGAGGCACGCCGCCCTCCACGCTCTCGTGGTCCGGGGTACCTAAACTGGGCGGAGTGAGTGTGACCACTACGAGGGGTAGCGTGCGCAGTGCCAGTCGAGAGCGATGCCGGAGATCGAGATATCGCCGAACCCGGCGAACTCACTCGTCGAATCCGAGAGACGGCATCGACCGAGGGATGGCCCAAAGCGAGACAGCTGATCGGTCGGCACTGGGACCACCTCCTGGTCGCCGCTCCCCGTGAGCTGCTCGATGCGGTTCATTCCCTTCCCGCGTCATCGCTGGTCGAGGAGCCCGGACTCGTCGTCGCGGCCACCTATCTGCAGCGGGTCTTGATCGACGGGGACCCGAGCCGGTTCTCCCACGACATCCGGACGGATGAACTCGCCACATCGCCCGGCACGCCCCTGGCCCAGCGACTCATCCTCCTGACGGGCCAGATCGCGACCGCCGTCGGTGCGGGGGACGCCGAGCGCGCGCTGACGGTCGTGGAAGCGGCTCGCGCCGAACTGGCGAGCGCGACTCCGGAGGACGAGGCGCACATGCGGCCGACTCTTCCTCACCTGCGGTTGCAGTGGGCGCGAGCGATGGACGTCTCCGACCGGATGGGCGCCGCCGACGAATACGAGCGGGCGTACGAACTCGCACAGCTCACGGATCAAAGCCATCTCGCGCGCCGTGCCGCGGCCCATCTCGCGTGGTTGCAGACCAGCCAGGGTCACCTCGATGTGGGCGAGTCGTGGATCGGACGGGCCGGTGCGCTCGAGTCCAACCCGCGGTACGACGCGCCTCTGTACCTCGCGCGTGCTCTCCTGTGCATCGACCGCAACGAGTTCGAGAGCGCCGCCGTGGAGTTCGCACGGCTGTCCGTGCTGCCGGTCGGCGAGTACTGGGCGGCGTCGCTCTGGGTCTCGTCGATGCGCGTGCGATCGGCCGTCGAGGCCGTCCCCCTTCACGCCGAACTGGCCCGCCAGCTCGATCGGCACTCGGAGGCGGAGAGGGAGGCGCCGGCCAACCGCCGGTATCTGCGCGCCGCGAGGCTGCGATTGTCGCTCTTCCGCCCCTCAGTCCATCGCGCGTCCCCGTCCGATCCCTCGACGAGCCTCGACCACCTGGTGATCGCGACCGAGGCACTGCACCGAGGGGCCTACCGGACGTCCGCCGTCCATGGCGCCCAGGCGGTGGACCGCTCACACACCCCCCGTGGTCTCGCGAGTGCCCTCCTCGTGCGGGCCGCGGCGCTCAGCAGCCTCAAGCAGACGTCGCACGCCGTCGACGTCGGGCTCCAGGCGCAAGCGCTCATCGATTCAGGACGTCTCTACTCCCCGTACCGATTGCTCCCCGCGGGTTCGATCGAACGGCTCGCCGACCAGATGCCGGCGGAGGTCGGTGCACGTCTGCTCACCCTCGCGTACGGTCAGCGGGCGCCCGAGATAGGCTCCCTCACCTCCCGGCAGGCGGAGATCCTCCGAGCTCTCACGGATGACCGGCCACTCGCCGAGGTCGCCGCGAGCCTGTACATCAGCGTCAACACCCTCAAGAGTGCGCTCAAGAAGATCTACGGCATCCTCGGCGTCAACTCCCGTCAGCAGGCCGCCGACATCGCGAGGCGATCTGGTCTCGGGCGACCGTGAACTGACGTCGGTCGTCTCCCCTCCTGATGCCCGCGCCCCCGGAACCACCCGCGGCGGCTCCCCGAACCACCCCGCCGCCGGCCCACAGCACGAGCCGAGTCGAGCAGACTGGGGTGCGGCCGGTGCGTCGGCCGTCGCCGTTCCGAATCAGGCCACCGCGTGGGCGTCGCAGGTGACCCGGTCGTGGCGTCCACAGACGACGAGTTGTTCCCGACACGAGAGATCGTCGCAATTGCGCATGTCCTTCGTCGCTGCTTCGCACACGACGCAGCGGCCGATGACGGCGGTGTGGTCGCTGAAGTCGACGGACATGCGCTTGTCGAAGACGTAGAGGGAGCCGTTCCAGAGGCCATCGTCGCCGAAGCGCTCGCCGTACCGGACGATGCCGCCGTCGAGTTGGTAGACCTCGGAGAAACCGCGCGCGACCATGAGGCTCGAGAGGACCTCGCAGCGGACCCCGCCAGTGCAGTACGTCACGACGGGTTTGTCCTTCAGGTGGTCGTAGGCGCCCGAATCGAGGACGTCGACGAAGTCGCGCGTCGTCGCGACATCGGGCACGACGGCTCCGGCGAAGCGACCGATCTCGGCCTCGAACGCGTTGCGGCCGTCGAAGAGAACGAGGTCGTCGCGCTCCGCCGCGAGGGCGTTCAGCTCTTCCGGGCTGAGGCGCTTTCCGCCGTCGACGACCCCCTCTGCCGTGACGCGCAATTCGTCCGGAGCTCCGAAGGAGACGATCTCCTCCCGCACCTTGACGCTGAGCTTCGGGAAGTCGGTGCTCAAGCCGTTCTCGTCGAGGCCCGTGCCCTCCGACCACTTGACGTCGAGGTCTCGGAAGGGCGCGTACTCCTTGGTGCGGCGGAGGTAGCGCTTCACGCCGTCGAGGTCGCCACCGACGGTGCCGTTGATGCCGTCGGTGGAGAGGAGGATTCGGCCGCGGAGCCCATTGGCCTCGCAGAGCTCCCGCTGCCAGAGCCGGATCGCTTCGGGATCGGCGAGCGGTGTGAACGCGTAGAACAGCAGGATCTTGGGAACGGCCACGTCTCAGTCTACGTTTCGGACCGAGCCGCCGGACTCAGACCCGGTCGGCGAGAGCCGCGCGGATGTCCTCCTGGATGAGGTCCGCGTTGATCGCCGCGCCCGTCTGGAGACCGGCGGCGGCCCCCGAGATTACTTGCGTCTTGAACTCCGTCACGTTGCCCGCCGCATAGATGCCGGCGACGCTCGTACGCCCCATCTCGTCGACGGCGACGGCCGACCCGAAAAGGGTCTCACCCTGCCGGACTTCCTCGACCCTCACCCCGAGTGGCGCGAGGACCTCGGCTCTCGCCCAGACCCGCGTCCCCACGGCGAGGGCCTCGATCGGCACGACCGTTCCGCTCGCGAGCCGGACGGACGCGACGTCGCCATCGACCGAGACCAGATCCTCGACCCGCCCGGTCACGACCTCGATGCCGCGGGCGGCGAACTCGTCCCGCTGCTCGTCGCTCGGCTCGAGCACGTCGTTCAGGAAGAGGATCACGTGCTGGGTGAGCTGGCGGAACATCGCGACCTGGTGTGCGGCCATCGGGCTCGTCGCGAGGACGCCGATCACACGATCGCGCACCTCCCAGCCGTGGCAGTACGGGCAGTGCACGACGCCGCGGCCCCATTGCTCGGCGATGCCGCGAACGTCCGGCAACTCGTCCCGCGCTCCCGTGGCGGCAAGGACGCGCCGGGCCGTGACGGTGATGGATCCGCTTGCGCCGCCCGTGGCCTCAACCGTCACGCGGAAGCGCTCGCCGTCCCGTTCGAGCGCTGTGACGCTCCCCGGGACGACGCTGACGCCGTACTGCTCGACCTCGGCCCGTCCGATCGCATAGAGGTCGCGCGGGGGAGTGCCCTCCCGCCCGAGGTAGTTGTGCACGCGGGAGGCAGCCGCGTTACGCGGGTCGCCGGCGTCCACGACGAGCACCGAGCGGCGTGACCGACCGAGCGCGAGCGCCCCGCTCAATCCGGTGGCGCCGCCACCGATCACCACGACATCGAATGCCTCGTTCTGTTCCATCGTTCAGCCTCTCCCGGTCCGGTGCGCATTCGGGCGCGCGGTCTCTGTGTTCTCCGAGCCTCGGGCAGATCTGCCGATTCGACAACATTCGTTGCCGCTCCGGCAAGGAGTGTGCAGACTGGGCACATGAGTTCCGACACGACGCCCTCACCCGCCGACTCGCCGCGGCGGCAGCCGATGCACCTGCAGTCGACCGATCCGGCCGTGTCGACCGACGAGGTGCTGGGGGGCGTCGGCCCACGGCTCCGCTCGTTGCGGACGCGACGCGGGGTCACGCTCGGCGAACTCTCCGAGGTAACCGGCATTTCCGTCAGTACGCTCTCCCGGCTCGAGTCCGGGGGACGCAAGCCCACCCTCGAACTCCTCCTGCCCCTCGCACGGGCCCACCACGTCCCGCTCGACGAACTCGTCGCGGCACCGGCGACGGGGGACCCGCGCATCCACATGAAGCCCATCCGGCGACACGGCCGCACCTTCATCCCCCTCACGAAGCGGCCGGGTGGTGTGCAGTCGTACAAGCAGCTCGTGCCGCCGACGCCGGGTGAGCCGGAGCCGAAGACGCACGAGGGCCACGAGTGGCTCTACGTCCTCTCGGGGCGGATCCGGCTCGTCCTCGGCGAGCACGACCTCGAGCTCGGGCCCGGCGAGGTCGCCGAGTTCGACACGCGTGTGCCGCACTGGATCGGTAATCCCGGTACCGAGACGGCCGAGATCCTCAACCTCTTCGGCCCGCAGGGCGAGCGCCTCCACGTTCGTGCGAGCCCCAAACCCTCCTCCGCGAGGGGACGCGACGCCTAGGAGGGGCGGTTCGCGGCGATGGCCTCCGCGACGCCTTCCGGCGAGATCTCGAGACCCAGACGGGAACCGGGGTTCACGACCACGCCGATGAGCGGGCCGAGCGTCGGCAGCAGCGCGGAGACGGGGATCGACAGCGCGTAGGGCGCCGCATCGCTCGCCTCGCTCGGCACCCGGTCGCCGTGTGTGAACATCGCGAGCATCCGCACCTCCCCCTTCGGGATGTAGAGCGGCTGCAACTCGGCCATTGAACCGGTCGTGACGGTGCCGGAGAGGATGATGCCGTTGCTCGCCCACAGCGCCGCGAGCACCTCGGCGACCGAGGCGAGCCCCATCATGCCGCGACGGATGCCCTCCTCGGCCGGCGAGAGGATCGTCTCCCCGGCGACATCGAGGGGAGCAGGGCCCGCGTCCTCGTCGAGGATCTCGCTCGCGTCGTCGGGGATCGCCCCCGCCGGCCGGTACTCCGGGTTCGGGCGGAAGTCGCCGACGATCTCACCGCGCGCATCCGACCGCCAGGCGCCGACGATGAGGTGGGGCGGGACGTCGCCGTCCGGCTCCGCGATGGTCGGGTCGAGCTCGTAGACCCATGTCCCACGGTTCGCCCGCGCGGTGGCCCTGGCGCGTTCGCTCGGCACCTTCACGACGGCCTCCTCCTCTTCGCGCGTGGCGGATCGGAGGTCTCCTCTCCGCCTGTGTCGGCAACGCTACCCCGCTCCCCCTGAGTGGTCATCCGGCTTCCGGTCGTCGGCGGGGGCGGCTAATCTCGAAGGGGAGGCGCGCGACATGGAACTGGCTGATCGCACGGTGGTGGTCTCGGGAGGCGCGTCCGGTCTCGGGCTCGCGACGGCCCGTGCGCTGCTCGCCCGCGGAGCCCACGTCGTGCTGCTCGACCTCCCATCATCGCGGGGAGCCGCCGTCGCCGCGGAACTCGGCTCGAGCGCGTCGTTCGTGCCGGGAGACGTGACGAACGAGGATGACGTTCGTGCAGCGCTCGCCGCCGTGTCCGTCGGCCGTCCCCTCGGCGTGGTCGTCGCGTGCGCCGGCGTCGCCGACCCGGGTCGCGTGCTCGGCCGCGACGGCGTCCTACCGCTCGCGGCGTTCGATCGCGTGATCCGCATCAACCTGCTCGGAACCTTCAACCTCGTGCGCCTCGGAGCCGAGGCGCTCGCCGCGACCGAGCCGGACGAGGAGGGAGCGCGCGGAGTCATCGTCCAGACGGCGTCCGTCGCCGCGTTCGACGGTCAGGTCGGCCAGGCCGCCTATGCCGCGTCGAAGGGAGCGGTCGCCGCGATGACCCTGCCGCTCGCGCGCGAATTCGCCCGCTTCGGCGTGCGCGTCGTCACGATCGCGCCGGGCATCATGGAGACCCCGATGATGGCGGGGCTGCCCGCTGATGCGCAAGAGTCACTCGACGAGCAGGTGCCGTTCCCGGCGCGGCTCGGCCGTCCCGAGGAGTACGCGTCGCTCGTCCTGCACGCCGTGGACAACGCCTACCTCAATGGCGAGACGATCCGTCTCGACGGAGCGATCCGGATGGCGGCTCGGTGACGCCCTCTCCGTTCCGGCGTCCCAAGCTCCGGAAGATCAATCCGTACGTCCCACTCGAGAAACGCGATCCCGTCTCGACGGAGCGGATCGTCGAGGAGGGACTCGCGATCGCACGCCATGCCATCGCGATGAGCGTCAAGAACCAGGTCCTCATCGACATCCTCCGGCAGGGCGGCGTCTACGTCGCCGATGCCTACACGGGGATCATCCGCGACGAGCTCGTGCGGTTCGCGACCGAGCAGCGGAGTTACGCCGCCCGCATGGCGGAGGAACTCGCGCGTGTCGCGTCGCGCCCCGGGCGCTCGCAGCACCAGCACGACTATCGCACCCGGGATCGCGCCATCCTCGAGCGCCGCCGGGACGGCTACACGCAGCTCGCGGACGCTCTCGAAGCGGCGGCGAATGACGACGTCGTCGTGGCGGAGATCGCGGAGAGCGCTCGTGAGGGCGCATGGCGCGAGGTCGCCGCGACGCTCGAGGCGCGCTTGCGCAACCAGCAGCAGTCCGCGGCGCACGATCCCCGCTACGAGGAGGACCGTGACGAGCGCATGCGTCTCGTCGCGGAGGTCGACCTCGGACTGCTGCGCTCGTCGCATCGCACGTCGTGGGGCGAGATCGAGGACTTCGACGACTGGGTCTGAGGTGGCCAGCGCCCGTCGACGCGGCTGTGCGCGAGACGCGGGAGGAAACAGGGTGGGAGGCGACGGGCCTCCGAGAGCTCGGTTCCTTCGTCGAGGCGCCCGGGATCAGCCCGTCCCGTTGCTTCGTCTTCACCGCCCGGGTCTCACCGGGAAGCGGCGCGAGCCTGGAGCCCGGCGAGGTCTGGACGCCGACCACCGTCTCATGGCCGCAACTGAGAGGCTTGGTCGCCGACGGCAGGATTCAGGACGCGGGGACGCTCGCCGCGCTTGCGCTCCACTCGTCCCGCGAATCCGACTTGCGACGTCGGTCGCCGCCTGACGCGCGGGTCACCGACTCTCAGGGGGTTCGCTCGAAGTACCGCAGTTCGGTGTACTGGAGCGAGGTCGCGTCCGTCAATTCGAGGCCCGCTGCCCGCAGGGCCTCCGCGATGTCGCTGTCGTCCCAGGCCAGGGCATCCGGCCACACGACCCAGATCGCGTCGACGTCGCGAAGTCGCTCCTCGAGCGTGGTGATGTCCACGACATCGTCGCGGAGGCGCCCGTTCGAGCGGTGCGATTCGAGCAGCGCGACGTCGTCGAACGCACTGAGACGATCGCCGTAGAAGCTCAGGGTCCCGCGCGTGTAGTCCGACGGCGCGTAGGCCACATCGTTGAAGAGCAGGGCGTCTCCCGGCTGGGCGCGCTCCTCGAGGAATGCTGCCGTCTCGCGCCACTCGGTGGCGAACCGGAGCGGCTGCCGCTGAGCGACGTACGTCCCGGCGGTGAGTGCGGCGAGGCCGAGGACGGCGACGACGCGGACCACCCGCCACGGGACGAGCGAGAGCCCGGTCCCGATGAGGAGGGCGAGTGCCGGCGCCCCCGTCGCGAGGTACCGCGGGGTGTAGAGGGGGAGCACCACCGACACGAGCACGAGCAGCGTCGTCGGAAGCAGCAGCCAGGGCAGCACGATCGTGAGCAGCGGCCGGAGGCGTCGCGCGCGCGTCAGACCGGCGACCACGACGATGATCGCGATGGCCCAGCCGACGACGGCGAAACCGATCGCGTCGCGGAACCACTGCTCGAGAAGGACCTGGCCCGCGGTATGTCGGCCGACCTCCTGGATCCAGCCGACTTGACCGCGCTGGCCGAAGCTCAGAAGCACGACGGGGGAGGCGAGGAGCGCGCCGACGGCGGTCGCCACGACGAAGCGCACGAGGACACGGAGCCCGGGCCGTGTGATCAGCACCGCGAGTCCGTGCGCGACGATGACGAGCGCGTTGTTGAGGAAGAGCGCGATGGTGAGGCTCGCGAGCAGGCCGTAGCCGACCCACCATCGGGTCCGTCCGTCGCTGAGGGCCTGCAGCAGCACGACCGTGAGCCACGTCGCGACCGCGACGCTCCACGGGTACGAACGCGCCTCGATCCCCATGTCGGTGACCGCCGGAAGGAGGAACAGGACGGTACCGGCGAGGATCCCGGCCGAACGCCCCACGAGCCGCTGGCCGAGCACAACCGTTCCGGCGACGGCGACGCCGACCAGGAGTGCGCTCGGCAGCCGGAGGAGCGCCGGCTCGACGCCGACGAGCGGCGCCCACGGCATCATGAGCAGGTAGTAGACGGCGTGTACGGCGTCGACCTGCTGCGTCACCATCTCGATGAGACCGCCGAGGGGCCGGTCGATCGCGTTGTGGGTGGCCTCCTCGTCGCCCCAGAAGTTCGGGATCCAGAACCCGAAGCCGGCGACGAGGGCACCGACGACGGCGACGATGATGGCGTCGAGCCGGCGCACGGGATGGAGGTCACCGTGGCCGAGCGCACGCGCTACGGTGCCGTCCCGGTCGGTGTTCGCCGTCACCGCGCTCACCGCGACCGACCGAGGACGCGTCGCGCGAAGCCCCACTGGGTCACCTTGAGCATCGCCTCGACGACGATGGCCCGGCTCATCTTCGACTCGCCGTACTCGCGCTCGCGGAACTCGATCGGCACCTCGGCGATGCTCTCGCCGGCGTCGAGCACGCGCAGCGTCATGTCGACCTGGAAGCAGTACCCGTGCGAGACGATGTCGTCGAGCGGGATGCGTGCGAGCAGGTCCGCTCGGTAGACCCGGTACCCGGCCGTCGCGTCCTGGACCCCGATGCCGAGGGCGATGCGGGCGTAGGCGTTGCCGGCGCGACTGAGCGCCTCGCGGCTCCGCGGCCAGTTGACGACGCTGCCGCCATCGACCCAGCGCGAGCCGATCACGAGTCCCGGCCGAGTCGGTCCGTCGAGCGCGGCGACCATCGCCGGCAGGGTCTCGGGAGGGTGCGAACCGTCGGCGTCCATCTCGACGAGCACCTCGTAGCCGTGCCGGATGCCCCACCGCATCGCCGCGATGTATGCGGCTCCGAGACCGTTCTTCTCCGTGCGGCGCACCACGTGCACGCGCGAGTCGACGCGAGCCCGCGCCTCCGCGAGGTCCGCCGTGCCGTCGGGGCTGCCGTCGTCGACGACGAGCGCGTGGGCCTCGGGGAAGGCGGCGTGCAGGCGGTCGAGGATCCGCTCGACGTTCTCCCGCTCCTGATAGGTGGGGATCATGACGAGCGTTCGCGTGGCATCGGTCACCGGTCGGCCTGCTCCTTGTCGATCTCCTCCACCACGTCCTCGAGCGGCGCGTCGGCGAGCGTCGCCGCGACGACGCGCTCCTCGATCTCGTGCTCGTCGAGCTCTTGCCCCGGCGTGCGATGGTGCCCCCACACCCAGAACCGGTAGAGCAGGAACCGGAATACCGTGCCGAGGGCGAGGCCCACGACGTTCGCCGCGATGTTGTCGGCGAGGAGGCTCGTGAATCCGAGGAGGTGGTGGCTCACCCAGAGGCAGAGCAGGCCGATCAGCAGCCCGCCGATCGAGACGACGACGTATTCGAGGAACTCGCGGACGACGTCGGGCCGACGGTGCGCGCGGAAGGTCCAGTACCGGTTGCCGACCCAGTTGAAGACGATCGCGACCGAGGTGCTCACGATCTTGGCGCCGATCGCGCCCTGGAAGAAGTGGTCGCTTCCGAAGACGCCGAGGCGCAGCAGGTTGAAGAGGCCGACGTCGATCGCGAAGCCGATGAGGCCGACGACACCGAACTTGACGGCGTAGCGCAGGACGCGCTCCCACAGGTAGGCCACGAGGGAACGGATGCCGGTCATGGCGGGCCCCTCGCACTCTCGATGTGGTTGCGCCGCGTGATCCGCGGCCCAGTCAGATTACCGGACGGACCCGAACCCAGAGGGTTCACCCCCCGGGATGAACTCCCCTACCGGGGACCGCGTGCTCCGAACAACCCGGTGAAGCGGTCGCCGTCCGCTCAATAGACTGATCCGGCGTCGAAAGGACCCCCCGTGAAGACCCACTTCCTCCGCACCCACCGGAGTTCCGAGAGCCTGCCGCGAGAGGGTCAGCTCGCGTGGGCGATCGCCGAGGTCGCCGCCGATCCGGTCGAGGTCGCGCCCGAGGTCGCCGAGATGGTGATCAACCGCGTCATCGACAACGCCGCCGTCGCGGCCGCCTCGCTCAATCGTGCACCCGTCGTCGCCGCGCGGTCGCAGGCCCTTGCGCACCCCGTGACGACCGGGGGTGACGGCGCCACGGTCTTCGGCCCGGACCTCGCCCGACGGGTGTCGCCGGAGTGGGCCGCCTGGGCGAACGGCGTCGCGGTGCGGGAGCTCGACTTCCACGACACGTTCCTGGCCGCCGAGTACTCGCATCCGGGCGACAACATCCCACCGATCGTCGCCGTGGCGCAGCATGTCGGCGCGACCGGTCACGACGTCGTGCGCGCGATCGCGACGGGATACGAGATCCAGGTCGACCTCGTGAAGGCGATCAGCCTTCATGAGCACAAGATCGACCACGTCGCGCACCTCGGTCCGTCCGCCGCAGCGGGGATCGGCACGCTCCTCGGCCTGCCGGTGGAGACGATCTTCCAGGCCGTGAACCAGGCCCTCCACACGACGACCGCCACGCGGCAGTCGCGGAAGGGTCAGATCTCGACGTGGAAGGCGCACGCGCCGGCCTTCGCCGGGAAGATGGCGGTCGAGGCGATCGACCGTGCGATGCGGGGGCAGACCTCTCCCGAGCCCATCTGGGAGGGCGAGGACGGCGTCATCGCGTGGCTCCTCGGCGGCCCGGAGGCCACGTACGACGTCCCGCTCCCCGAGGCGGGCGAGGCCAAGCGCGGCATCCTCGACACCTACACGAAGGAGCACTCGGCCGAATACCAGGCTCAAGCGTGGATCGACCTCGCCCGCCGGCTGCACGCTGAGCACCCGGCGCTCGCCGACCCTGCGGCCGTCGAGTCGATCGTGCTGCACACCTCGCACCACACGCACTACGTCATCGGGTCGGGATCGGGCGACCCGCAGAAGTACGACCCCGCCGCCTCACGGGAGACGCTCGACCACTCCATCCCCTACATCGTCGCGGTGGCGCTGCAGGACGGCGGGTGGCACCACGTCGACTCCTACGCGCCGGAGCGCGGCGCTCGGCCCGACACTGTCGAGCTGTGGCGGAAGATCACGACGGCGGAGGACGAGGAGTGGACCCGCCGCTACCACGCGACCGACCCGAGCGAGAAGGCCTTCGGCGGTCGGCTCGTCGCGACGCTCACGGACGGCTCGACGATCGTCGAGGAGATCGCCGTCGCCGACGCCCACCCGCTCGGCGCGAGGCCGTTCGGGCGCGAGCAATACGTGCAGAAGTTCCGCACGCTCGCTGAGGGTGTGCTCGACGACGTTGAGATCGAGCGCTTCCTGGGCCTCGCGGAGCGGCTCCCGGAGCTCGACGCCCAGGAACTGCGTGGTCTCACGATCCAGCGCGGCGCCGCGTTCCTCGAGGTGTCCCCGCGGGGCCTGTTCTAGCGGTCCGGTTCCCGGGCTTGTCGAAGGGTGACGTGGGCGAGCGCGATACGCCGCGTTCGTTTGTGCCCCGGCACAACTCCGAGCGTCCGAGGCGAGCCGGACGGTAGCGTTCCCGCATGCACCTCATCTTCCGGACGCTGCTCGTCATCGCCCGCGCCCAGGCCCTGTTCCGCCGCGGGAAGACGATCGGGCACTACGACGTCGGCCGCTTGCGGCTGCGCACGCTCCCGACGGACCTCGACCTCAACGGACACATGAACAACGGGGTCTACTTCTCGATCTTCGACCTCGGCCGGTGGGAGCTGACGATCCGCAGCGGGATCGCCGCCATCTTCGACACGCATTCGTGGTACCCGGTCGTGGCCTCGGAGACGATCACCTTCCGCAAGTCGCTGAGACTGTGGCAGCGGTTCACGGTGGAGTCCCGCATCGTCGGGTACGACGAGCGCGCCGTCCTCATGGATCAGCGCATCGTGGTCAGGGGCGAGATCTACGCTCGTGCCGTCATCCGCGCGCGCATCCTGAGGAAGGCGGGCGGACCGGTTCCGATGCAGGAGGTGCTCGACGCGGTCGGCGTCCCTCCCCGCACTCTGCACCGGGAGGAGTGGATCGAGCGCTGGGCCGAGGACGTCGTGCTGCCATCGACGCGCTCGCCGGCCCCGTCCGAGTGGGACTGACGAGAGTCGTCAGTCGTTCCTGTCGCTCATCGCGTCCTCGAGGGTGTCCGGGCTGAGGCGGTCACCCGGTGAGGGGGTCCGGACGACCGACGACCGACCGTGCGGCTCGTGTGCCGCAGCGGTGTCGGCGTCCACGTCGGGGACGCCCGCCTCCTCGTTCTCGTCCGCGTCGACATCGGCGTCGATCTCACGGTCGCGGGGGTCCTGATCGGCGCGCGGCTCGTGCGCCGGCATGAAGGGCTCTGAAGTGCTCATACGGCCAGTGTGCGCCGGCCGGGTGACGGGACGGTGAACGGAGCCGCGGACTCGATGTCGGTGGGGTCGGGTTAGGGTTGCCGCAATGTCCGAACCCGTCAGCCTCGCCGAGCTTCCGCAGCTCGCCGACATCACCGCGCCGATCGAGCCGTTGCCCGTCGCAGCGCTCGGCGACCGTCCGGTCGCCGTCGGATCCCGAGCTCTCGACGGCGCGGTCGTCGCGGCGGCCGCCGACGCCCCGGCGCCCACTGGGCGCGCCACGGGGAACCGACGAGAGCGGCTCGCGCGTGCGGCTCCGGACCCGCACCTCTCCACCGTCTACCGGCCATCCGGCCACTTCGACCTCGCGGCGACGGTGTCGGTCTTCTCGCGCGGCGGCGACGGCCCGTGTTTCCGGCGCGACTCGACGGGCGTCTGGCTCACCATGCGCACACCGCGCGGCGCCGCGACGCTCTGGTTGCGGCAGCGGCGTGGCGACGGCGTGGGCGGGGAAGTCGACGCGCGAGCGTGGGGTCCTGGGCGGGAATGGGCGATCGCCCGTGTGCCGCACATCCTCGGCGCCCACGACGACTGGTCGGACCTCGACGTGTCCCGCAGCCCGCTCCTGTCCGAGGTGCTGCGGCGGAATCCCGGAATCCGCTTGGCCGCGGGCGGCCTCGTCTTCGAGATGCTCGTCCCCTCGATCATCGAGCAGAAGGTCACCGTCGTCGAGGCGTGGGGCGCGTGGCGCCGCCTCGTGCGGCGGCACGGGGAGCCGGCACCGGGCCCGGCTCCCGAGGGCATGTTCGTCGTGCCCGCGGCCGAGGCGTGGCGTGTCATCCCGAGCTGGGAGTGGCACGCGGCCGGCGTCGACCCGCGGCGCTCGCAGACGGTGGTGCGCGCGAGTCGCGTCGCCGACGCGATCGACCGCTCGGCGGACGTCGACGCCGCCGAGGCCGGGCGGCGGCTGCAGAGCCTCCCGGGGATCGGAGTGTGGACCTCCGCTGAGGTCACGCTGCGGGCGCACGGCGACCCGGACGCGGTGAGCGTCGGCGATTACCACCTCGCGGCGACCGTCGGGACGGCCCTCGCGGGCACGGCGGTCGACGACGACGGCATGCTCGAGCTGCTCGCGCCGTGGGCGGGGCAACGCCAGCGCATCCTCCGGCTCATCGAGCGCAGCGGCATCCGCAAGCCGCGCCGCGGCCCCCGCATCACGATCCAGGACCATCGTCGCCACTGAGTCGACGCCGCGAGAGGGTCAGGTGCCGGCAGCTGCGGCGTCCGCCTCGATGACGGCCATCGCCGCGTTGTGGCCGCCGAGTCCGCTCACGGCTCCTCCGCGACGCGCGCCGGAGCCGCAGAGCAGGATCCGCTCGTGCCCCGTCGCCACGCCCCAGCGCTGCGCCGGAGTCTCGCGCGGCTCGTCGTCTTCGAGGAACGGCCAGTCGAGCCCGCCATGGAAGATGTTGCCCTTCGGGAGCCCGAGAATCCGGTCGAGGTCCTTCGTCGTCTTCGTCTCGACGCACAGCGCCCCCGACGGGTCGCGCATGATGACATCCTCGATCGGCTCCGCGAGGACACTGTCGAGTGACTCGAGCACCGCGCGCGTCAGAGCGGCGCGCGCGTCGCCCTCGTCCATGCCGTCGAGCAGGTGGTCGGGGACGTGCAGGCCGAAGACCGTGAGTGTGTGCGCGCCGGACGCCCGGAGCTCCTCGGAGAGGATGCTCGGATCGGTGAGCGTGTGGCAGTAGATCTCGCACGGCAGCGGCGACGGGATCGATCCGGCGAGTGCCTGCTGTCGGGCCTCTTCGAGCTGCGACCAGGACTCGTTGATGTGGAAGGTGCCGGCGAAAGCCTCCTCCGGGCGCACCGTCGGGTCCTTGAGTTTCGGCAGTCGCGTGAGCATGAGATTGACCTTCACTTGCGATCCCTCGCGCGGGTGGCCGCCCGGGCCGTCACGGTGGGTCGTGCGCTCGAACCCGGAGGCGTCGAGCAGCGCGTCGAGCGTGGGCGTCGAGACCCCGGAGAGCACCCACCGGCCGGTCACGGAGTTCTCGACCCTGTCGTCGCCGTCGAGGAAACGCACGCGGCCGTCGGCCGTCACGGCGACGACCTCGGCGTCGGTGCGGATGTCCGCACCCTCGCGGCGGGCGGCGAGCGCGAGCTCGCCCGAGACGGCCCCCATGCCACCGACCGGAACGTCCCAGCGCCCGTCGCCCTGCCCGATGAGGTGATAGAGGAAGCAGCGGTTCTGCTCGAGATCCTCGTCGTGAGCGCCGGCGAAGGTTCCGATGAGCGCATCGGTGAGGAGCACACCGCGCACGAGATCGTTCTGGTGAGTGCGCTCGATCACGGCGCCGACGGGCTGTTCGATGAGGGCGTCCCACACGTCGGCCGCGCGGTCGCCGCCGCTCGCGACGACGCGTCCACGAGCCTCGCTCCGGGTGGCGAGGGGCTCCATGAGGGTCGGCCACAGCGATTCCGTGAGCACGCGGCAGTGGTCCGAGAACAGCTCGAACTGCCGCGCGTCGTCGGCCGCGCCGATCGCCGCGAACGACGAAGCGGTCCGCTCGGCGTCGTCGACGGCCACGAGCAGTCCGGTCCGCCCGTCGGTCGCCGGGTCGGGGGTGTACGAGGAGACCGTCCGCCGCGCGAGGGTCAGGTGCAGCCCGAGCTCGTCGATGATGCGCGGAGGCAGCAGGCTCACGAGGTAGGAGTACCGCGACAGTCTCGCGTCGACACCCGGGAACGCTTCGGCCGAGACGGCCGCCCCGCCCACCTGCGAGAGCCGCTCGAGCACGAGGACGCTCTTGCCGGAGCGGCCGCAGTAGGCCGCGGCGACGAGGGCGTTGTGCCCACCGCCGACGATGACGACGTCGTAGTCGTAGGTCACACCGACCGGGGCGTCCGTGGACACCGGTCGGTTCTGCTCGGAGAGGTCGGGGTCTCGCTCGTCGTCAGCCACGCGCCTCAGCCTACGACCGGATCGGGGGAGCGGGGCGAAGTGCCCGCCTCCGGACGAGCGCCTGATCGCCCCTCTGCCCACGTGCGCTCACCCGGACTCGGTGCCGCTCGAGGCAGGTGGCCCCGGTGCGACGAGCCGTGTCTCGACGGCGTCCCTTAAGGCCGATTCAGGTTCGAGTTCGAGGTAGCGGCGGAGCAGGTCGTCTCCGCGTGGTGACCCCCGGTCGTCGAGGAGAGTGCCGAGGAGGAGGAGGACCGCGGCGTCGTCGGGGTAGCGTGCGTGCGCCGATTCGAGGACGGGGAGAGCCTCGTCGGCCCGACCGGAGGTGATGAGTGCTCCTGCATAATCGAGGGCGATCCGTCGATCTCCGGGGTCGAGCCGATACGCTGCGGCGTACTCGTCCGCGGCTTCGTCGCTCCGGCCGGCCGACGCCAGCGCGTCGGCGAGCCCCCGCCGGAGATCGAGGTCTCCCGGGTGTGCTTCGGCGGCGGACGTGAGGAGGTCGATTCCGTCGACCTGGTCTTCTTCCGCGACGACGGCCGGCGACTCCCCCGGCGTCAGGAGCGGGATGAGGATCAGGGCTGCCGCCGCAGCGCCCAGGAAGGTCGCGAGCCGCCACCTCCTGCGTCCGGCGGCGCCCAGAGCCGCGACGATGACGATCGCGACGGGGATCACCCAGAACAGGATCCCGATGCCGGACGCGCCGGGGTCGAGGAGGATCCCCTCGCCATACTGTCGTCGGAACCACGACAGGATCTGATCGGGGGAGTCACCCCGATGCACTCGGTCGTCGATGAGCGCACGCATCGCGATGGCGACAGGGGCCTGGGAGTCGGCGACGGATTCGGCGACGCACGTCGGACAGCGGAGCGATTCCGCGACGTCACGGGCGCGCTGCTCCGCGCTGGGCGCAGAGGGAGCCGCGAGAGCGATGATCACGCCGACGAGAGCCACCAGGATGCACACGCCGACGGCGGTGAGGGCACGTCCCCTGCTCATCGTGGCGCCACGACGACGGGCCGTACGTCGCTGTCGATCCACTCGGCGGTGATCGGACCGATC
The DNA here is from genome assembly GCF_004078655.1 of Labedella populi. Classification (GTDB taxonomy): domain Bacteria; phylum Actinomycetota; class Actinomycetes; order Actinomycetales; family Microbacteriaceae; genus Labedella; species Labedella populi. Next base: position 332,976 of record NZ_RZNC01000001.1, read on the forward strand.
CGTCGGGCGACGATCACGCCGTCCGCATCCACGACGAAGCTCTGCGGTATCCCCGTGATGCCCCACTCCACGGACAGTGATCCGTCGGCGTCCACGATGCTCGGGAACGTGAGCCCGGCGGAGTCGACGAAGGCTCGGGCCGTCGTCGCGTTGTCGCGGAAGTTGATCCCGAGCACACGAAGCCCGTCATCCTCCCATCGTGTGGCAGCGTCCCGGATCATCGGTGCTTCCTCGCGACACGGCGCGCACCACGATGCCCAGACCGTGACGAGCACGGTATGTCCGCGAAGATCGGCGAGGTCTCGGGTCCGCCCCTCGAGGTCGGTGCCCACGAGTTCCGGGGCGGGCTCCTGTTCGGCGGCGGGAGCCGAAGAACAGGCTGTCAGCGGAAGCAGCAGGGTGAGAAGGAGAGCCGTCACCGCACGCGCGCGTCTCACGAGGCCCTCACGGGTTCGTTGCGGGCTTCCTCGACACCGGACCGAGCCGCAGTGCGGCCTCGACGGGCCGGGAGGAGGCAGATCGCTCCTCCGAGAGCGACGAGCGAGCCGGTGCCCCAGAGCCAGGGGACGAGCGGGATGGAGGCGATGCGGACGGTTGCACTGTCGGTGTCCGGGTCGACGTCGAGAAGGGAGACGTAGACGTCACCGCCGAGCCGGCTGTCGATCGAGGGGCCCGCCAGGACGGCTGCATGGTCGGGGTAGTACCGCAGCTCAGGAGCCGCTTCGCTCGATCCGGTATCGGTAGAGACGACGAGCCGCGCGCGCGCGGTCAGGGTCCGCCCGTCATCGACGCGCTCGACGGAGACGAGTACGGCGTCGACGTCCCCGAACCGCGCCGCTTCCCCGATGGCGAGGGTTCGCTCGGCGACGGTCGACTGCCCGCCGGCGACGATGGCCACCGCACTGAGCGCGATTCCGATGTGGGCGACAACCGATCCCACCGTGGTCGGACGGAGGGCGCGCGCCGTCAGGCGGCGTCCTCCCGTGACGGTCACGAAGACGGCGAGCGCTGTCGTGACGACGGTACCGACATCGCGCACGACGATCCCGCAGACGAGCGCGGCCGCGGCGCCGGCCGCCGTGGCCGCGACCGTGCTCGGAGAGAGCCCGCGTCGATCGAGGAGGAGTGGTGTCACGGCCATGAGGACGAGGACGGCGACGGCGAGCGGGGCGAGGGTGCGGCCGTACCACGGCGGACCGATGGACACCGTCGCACCCGTGGTCGCGGCGACGATCGTGGGTGCGACGGTTCCGACCAGGACGACGGCGAGAACGAGGAGCAGCGCGATCCGCCCCGCCCGCAACGCCGTCCATGGCGCTCCGCTCGACGCCGCGCTGGGAGCGGGAGGGTCGAGCCGTCGTCCTCTCAGGATCGCCAGGATGAGCCAAGCCCCCGTGCCGAGTGCGGCGACGACCCCGAGGAGCCCGCCCACGGGCGAGAGCGCGAAGGCGTGGATACTCGCGACGACACCCGAGCGGGTGAGGAAGGTCGCGATCAAGACGAGTACGAAGGGCAGACCGGCGGTGATGGCGGCCCAGCGCCGCCACGACGGCCCCCGCGTGCGTGGTCCGACGGAGTGCAGGACGACGGTCGCAGCGAGCCAGGGGAGGAGGGAGGCGTTCTCGACCGGGTCCCATGCCCAGTAGCCGCCCCATCCGAGGACGGCGTACGACCACCAGGCGCCGAGTCCGATTCCGACGGTGAGGAGGACCCAACCGACGAGGGTCCATCGGTGCGTGCTCCGGCGCCAGACCTCGTCGAGGTGCCCACGGGCGAGCGCGACGAGGGAGAGGATGTATGGGACGAGCATGCACGCGAAGCCGGCGTAGAGCAGGGGCGGGTGCACACCCATCGCCGGGTGGTCCTGGAGGAGCGGGCTGGGCTTCGCCTGCTCCGCGGCGTCGGCGGCGAAGGGCGACTCGACGAGGGAGATCGTCGTAAACGAGAGCAGTGTGGCGCCGAGTGCCGCCGTATGGATGGGAAGAGCGGCGCCGGCTGAGCGCCCGACACCTGCCGGGACCCGCGCGACGAACACCGCGGAGACGATGGCGACCACCAGGGACCAGAGAAGGAGGGAGCCGTCCATCGCCGACCACAACGCCGTGATGCGGTAGAAGGTCGGGAGCGCGTCCTCGGTCACGACCGTCACGAATCCGAGGCGCTCGTCGCGAGTGACGAGTGCGATCTCCACGAGGACGACCGCGGCGAATACGAGTGCCCCCGTGGCGATCACCGCCCATCGGCCGACGCGCTCGGCGACGGGTGCGACGGGCCGCCATCGGGGCGCGGCCGGGAGGACCGCCGCCGCGAGGACGAGCGCGCTCGATGCGACGGCGAGGACCTGCAGGGTCAGACCGATGGTGGCGGGAGGCATCAGGACCCGGGCTCCGGGGCGCGGTACTCGTTCGAGTGCCGCATGACGATCTCGGTTCCCAGGAAGACGTCGTCCGCACCCCAACTGCCGACCACGACGGCCCCTTGACCCTCCTGTATGACGTCGGGCAGGCGTCCGGGGTAGACGACCCGCATGTCCGACTCGCCGTCGCTCAAGACGAGGGAGGATCGGCTGTCACCCTCATCGAGCGAGCCTTCGACGACGAATCCGCCGACGCGGACCTCCCGGTCGAGCCGTCCGGCATCGATCGCCTCCGTCGGCGTGAGATAGAACGTCACGGATTCGTTCGCTCCCGTGAGGGCGAGGGCGCCGAGGCCGACGCATGAGGCGACGAGGATCGTTGACGCGATCGCCCTCCGGCGCCGGGGAGAAAAGGGCGCTCCGGTCATCGGGACACCGTCGGTACAGGGTCGGATCGGTGTGGTGCGGGCTTCGGACCCTGCGGCGTCGGGCGTCCTGACGACGCCGGTGGCAGCAGGCGCTCGTGCCGGAGCCGGACGATGAGACTCGTCACGAGGCTCGCTGCGAGGACGGCTGCCGCGAGTGCGGCTCCCATCCGCCCGTCGATCGGAGGCGACAGGCTCGGCGCGAGCACCGTCGCCGGTTGATGCAGGGTGCGCCACCAGATGACGGAGAAGTGCACGAGCGGAGCGCTCGCAAAACCGACGACACCGACCATCGCGGTGAGGCGCCGTCCTCGGCTCGTGCTCGTCAGGGAGTCGAGACACAGGTAGGCGACGTAGACGAGGCCCATCGCGAGCGTCGAGGTGATCCGTGCGTCCCAGATCCACCAGGTCCCCCAGGTGGCGGATCCCCACAGGCTTCCCGTTGCGAGAGTCAGCGCCGTGAGCACGACACCCGCCTCGGCCGCCGCTCGGGCGAGGCGACCGGCGCCTGATCCGGTGCGCATGAGGCCCCAGAGGTTCGCGATGAGCACGCTCAAGAAGCAGAGGTAGGCCGACCACGCTGCCGGCACGTGCACGTACATGAGCTTCTGGATCCCGCCCTGGACCGCATCCGGTGGGGCGAGGACGCCGAGGACGAGCGCGACGACGGTCGCGACGGCGGCCCCGGCAAGCCACCACCGGTCGACCCGTCGGTCCCGGCCGGTCGTGATCACTGCCGATAGAGGTATGCCGCGATGTCCTGTGCGTCCTGCTCGGTGACTCCGAGGTCGGGCATCAGCGTTCCCGGCTCGATGCTCTGCGGGTCCTGCAGCCATGCGATCAGCTCCTCGGCTCGGTTCGGTATCTGTCCTGCGATGTGGTCACGGTCATCGAATCCGTGAAGGTCCGGCGCGATGGAGTCGTCGTCGACGCTCGCGACGTCGGGGAGGCTGTGGCACGACGCGCAGCCGTATTCGAGCACCGCGGCTCGGCCACGTTCCGGGTCGCCGGAGACGCTGCGTCCCGGTGGGGCCGGGCCGGACGAGCACGCCGTCGTGAGGGTTACGGCGAGTGCGGCCACAAGAGCGATGAGCGGGAGGCGGCGTCGAGCAGTCACTGGCATGCTCCGTAGATCAGCGGATTCGCACCGATGAGCACGACTCCGAACGCGAAGAAGAGGGACGAGGCGAAACCCACGACGAGGAGGAACACGCGCAAGCGGAACCCGCTCGATGCGCGTCCGCGTCGCAGCAGCACGGCGCCGACTGCTGCCGAGATGACGCAGACGGCCAACATCGCGGCGTTCAGGGCGATGAGTACCACGGTGAGACCGGCCACGGGTTGCGGGTGTCCCACGCTCGACGCCGCCGAGCACGTGAAGTCCTGAACCGCGTACGAGCCCGCGAGCGAGACCAGCCACGCGACGATCGGCACGAGGAACGTGAGGAGAGGCACGAGGGTGCCGTCGGATCGGTCACCCTCGCCGTTCCCGCCCGCGAGCTCCTCCGGGGCCTCCTCGGCCGACCGGTCCCGCTCCAGCCGGTCCACGTCAGATCACCGCCAGGGGGAGGAGATCCGTCGTGACCCAGGTGATGACCCAGCAGACCGCGACCGCGCCCCAGAGGAGCGCTGCGTACTCCGACAGGATCGCTGCCCGGGAGTGCCGCTCATGGCGGAGCCGCCCGAGGAGCACGAGTCCGGTCGCCGAGAGCCCGACGACGGCGAGGACCGTCTGCGCGGCGAGAAGCACCCACGCCGACGACTGGTACGCGTCGTCGGCGGGGTCGAGTCCGCTCGTCGTCCAGGCGACGACGACGAGGGCGAGCGCCGCGGCTCCCGCCGCCCCGGCGACGGCGATGGAGAGGAGGTGGCGGTGCTTCTGACCCGACCCCCGCGAGGACGTCCGTCCCCACCAGGAGGCCGCCGTCGCGAGGATCAGCAGGAGGGCGATCCCGCCGAACAGTAAAGGCCGGCCCACCGTCTCCTCGAACGGCCACACCGGGGCGTTCACCTGGAGGTAGAGCGCCGAGAAGGCCAGGGTCGAGACGCCCACCACGAGCGTGGCGGCGGTGAACGTCGCCCCCCACCAGCCGATGGCGTGAGGCCCGGAGCGTTCGAACTCGAACTCCGCCGCGGACTCGGGGTGGAGGTGTCGCCGCTCGCCTGATTCGTTCGACCACGCCCAGCCGCCGAAGCCGACGAGGGCCATCGCGAGACCCACGGCGGCGAGGATGTACCACTCGGTCAGGAGTGCGGCGGCCACGAGCCCCAGACCGACCGGGGGCACGATGGGCCAGAAGGTGGGGCCGGGGAGGTGGACGGCGGCATCCGGGTCGGCGGCGATCGGCGTCGTCAGCGGGGTCGCACGGACCGCCGTCGGTCCGTGGTCGAAGACCGTACGCACGCGGTCGTACCGCGGATCGTCGTCCTCTTCGTCCCAGGCGGGGGTGCGGCTCGCGACGATGGGCACCGCCGGCCAGTTCTCGGACGGTGGGGGAGAGCTCGTCGTCCATTCCAACGAGTCGCCCTGCCAGGGGTCGTCGACGGCCGGCCTCCCCCGGAAGGCCGAGTGCGCCAGATTGACGGTGAGCACGACGACGCCGGCCGCGATCACGAACGCTCCGACCGTCGAGAGGAGGTTCACCGTGTCGATGCCGAGTCCTGTCGGGTACGTGAAGACACGTCGCGGCATGCCCCAGAGACCCGTGAGGTGCATGGGGAAGAAGGTGGTGTGGAAGCCCACGAAGATGAGCCAGAACGCCACGACGCCCGCCCGCTCCGAATACCGGCGGCCGGTGAGCATCCCCCACCAGTGATGGAGTCCGGCGAAGATCGGGAAGAGCATGCCCCCGATGAGGACGTAGTGGAAGTGGGCGACCACGAAGTACGTGTCGTGTACCTGCTGGTCGAAGGCGGTCGACGCCACCATGACGCCCGTGATGCCTCCGGCGACGAAGGTCACGATGAAGCCGAGGGCGTAGAGCATCGGCACGGTGAAGCGGGGCTTGCCGAGCCACAGCGTGACGATCCACGCGAAGACCTGCAGGCCGCTCGCGAGGGTGATCGACATGCTCGCGGCGGTGAAGAACGACATCGTGATCGACGGCAGACCGACGGTGTACATGTGGTGCACCCAGAGGCCGAGGCTCATCACGGCCGTGGATGCGAGCGCGATGACGACGAGCGGGTACGCGGCGAGCTTCTGCTGGCTGTGGGCCGGTACGACGTGACTGATGATGGCGGCGCCCGGCAGGAACATGACGTACACCTCGGGGTGTCCGAAGATCCAGAAGAGGTGCTGCCAGAGCAGCGGATTGCCGCCGATGCTGTCGTCGAAGAAGGCCGTTCCCACGGTGCGGTCCAGTTCGAGCAGCGTTGAGGCCACGATGAGCGGGATGAACGCGACGATGATCATGAAGGCGACCGCGAGCATCGTCCACGCGAAGATCGGCATGCGATTGAGGGACATCCCCGGCGCTCGCATTACGAGGATGGCCACCGCGAGCTCGATCGCGGCTCCTACGGCCGAGATCTCGGCGAGCGTGAGTCCCGTCAACCAGAAGTCCATGGCGTGGTCGGTGAAGTCCCGGCTGAGAGGCACGTACGCGAACCAGCCCGTGTCGGGGACGAGAGCGAACAGATAGCTGGAGTACAGGATGATGCCGCCGATGAGGTAGCACCAGTAGTTGAAAGCGTTCGCCCGAGGGAACGGGAGGTCCCTCGCCCCGATCATGAGGGGGAGCAGATAGTTCGCGAGCCCCTCGAGGAACGGCACGGCGAAGAGGAACATCATCGTGGAGCCGTGCATCGTGAACAGCTCGTTGTACGTCTCGGGTCCGAGGAAGTCGTTGTCGGGCCGGGCGAGCTGCACGCGCATGAAGAGCGCCTGCACTCCACCCACGAGGAAGAACACGAAGGCCGTCACCATGTAGCGGATGCCGACGTCCTTGTGCTGGACCGCGGTGAAGAGCTTTCGCAGTCCGCGGGGATTGGTCCAGAGCTCCTCGAAGTCCCTGGCGCGGCCGATCGCCGTCGTGTCGGTCGTCATCGTCACTCCAGGCTTTCGAGGTAGTCCAGGAGGTACTGGAGGTCCTCACCGTCGAGGTCCGTCCCCGGCATCTGATTGCCCGGCTTGATCGATTGTGGGTCGAGTATCCAGCCGGCCAGGTTGCCGCGGTCGTTGGGGAGGATGCCGGCGGCGAGGGTCTCGCGACTCGCGATGTGCGTGAGGTCCGGCCCCACCTCGCCTTGCGCCGCCGTCCCCTCGATCGTGTGGCAGTAGACGCACGACGACGACATGAAGATCTGTTGTCCACGCTCGACGGATTCCGTCGGGTTCGCTTCGAGCAGCCGTGGAGCGGGTTCCTGCTGGGCGGCGATCCAGCCGTCGAACTCGGCAGGGGAATGCGAGATGACGAGCATCCTCATGAGCGCATGATCGAGTCCGCAGAACTCGGCGCACTGACCCCAGTAGGTCCCTGGTTCATCGGTCGAGAGCCAGAGGGCGTTCGTCCGACCGGGGATGGTGTCGACCTTTCCACTCAGTTCGGGGACCCAGAAGCTGTGGATGACGTCGGCTGAGCCGAGTTCGAGTCGGACCTTGACACCCGTCGGGATGTGGATCTCGTTGGCGGTGGTGACCTCGTAGTCCGGGTAATGCACCTCCCACCAGTACTGGTGGGCGATGACCTCGACGACGGGCCCGTCCGTCTCCTGTTCCGGATCGATATCCCGGAGGACCGTCGCCGAGACGGCGGTGAGGAGGGCGATGACGACGGCGGGCACGAGCGCGCCGGCCGCCGCGATGAGCCAGAACGGCCGTCGGCCATCGGCGGGGTCGGGGTCGTCGGGGCCGCGGGAGCTGTGGTCCTGATCGTCCTTGCGACGACGGCGCAGCACGGCGACGATGAGCGCGGCGGTCACGATCACCCACACGGCGGTGCCGAGGACGAGCATGAGCTGCCAGAGCCCGTCCACCGCCTCCGCGCGCTCGCCCCGCGGGGCCAGGATCGACTGCTGCTCGTTCGGGTCCACAGTGCAGCCCCCGAGGAGCAGGGCCCCTCCGACGACGAAGAACCAGGCTGCGGTCGCACGCGTCGCGGTCCTCATGACGGCTCCTCGACGGTGATCGTCCCGGCGGTCCGTTCGTCGTCGAACCAGTAGACGTATTCTCCGGGTTCGTCGAAGACTCGGGACAGCGTCTCGCCCGGACTCAGCCGCTCGGGGCCCCACTCCGGCTGATCCGAGGAGAGGATCGCATCGGCTCCGCGGCCGAGGGTGATCGTGTGGGCACCGTCGCCGATGTTGCGCCAGCGGACCTCCGCGCCCGTCTCGACGGTGACCGCCGCGGGATCGGGGAGTGCGCGGTCGGCGCTCACGTCGTCCACCGAGATGAGGGACGCAGCGCTCGGTGATGCGCAGCCGGACGTGGCTGCGGCAGCGACGAGCACCGTGAAGGAGAGAAGCAGCCGTCTCATGTCAGCAGCTCCCCTGGTGCGCCGAAGTACCGGTCGCGGATCGCGTCGGCCGTGCGATAGGCGAGCGCGCCGACGGTGCCGCTCGGGTTCATGCCGGGGTTCTGGGGGAAGAGAGCCGCCCCCGTGACGAACACGTTCGGCGTGTCCCAGACCTGCCCGTAGCTGTTCGTCACGCTGTTCGAGGGGTCCGAACCCATGATCGCGCCCCCGGTGGTGTGGGTGCTCTGGTACTGGTCGTAGCGGTAGTCGGGGAGTTCTGGGGACGTCGTCTTCCGCGTCGGTCCCATGGCGTCGATGATCTCCTCGCAGCGCGCGGCGATGAAGCGATACATGTTCCGCTCGTTGTCGCGCCAGTCGAAGGTGATCCGGAGGAGCGGTAGTCCCCACGCGTCCGTGAAGTTCGGGTCGAGATCGCAGAAGTTGCCGGCATAAGCAGGGCTCTCGCCCTCGATCCCGATGGTCGCGATGCTGTCCCAATGGCGGCCGAGTTGTGCTTTCCAGTCGGCGCCCCATTGCCGATCGATGAGGCCGTCGAGGAGGGTCTGGGCCGATCCGATGGGTTCGCGTTGACCGGCGTTCGGGTAGATGCGGGCGCCGCCGACGAAGTCGACGTCGCTGTGGTCGAAGTTGTCGGCGTTGTAGTCGAAGATCTGCGGGACGGTGCAGCCGTTGCCCATGAAGAAGTTGAAGCGCTCGCCCTCCCAGAGGCCCTTCGCCGGGCTCTGCGACATCTGGTAGGTGTAGTTCCGGCCGAGCTGGCCGCGATCGTTGCCGATGCCGTCGGGGTGCGCATCGCTGCGCGCCATCAGGAGGTTGCGGACGTTCTCCAACATGAACGAGGACGAGACGATGATCTCGGCCGGCTGCACGTGCTCCTCCATGGCGGAGTTGATGTAGCGGACGGCCGTCGCCCTCCCGGAAGAATCGGTGTCGATACCGATGACGTGGGAACGCGTGCGCACCTCGTACCGCCCTGTCGCGAGCGCCGGCGGCAACCACGTGGTGAGAGGACTCGTCTTCGCTCCGACCTCGCATCCGTAGCGAGTGCAGAAACCGCAGTACAGGCACCCCGCTCGCACGTTTCCGTACGGGTCGGTGTAGCCCTGGGAGAGAATGCCGGCCGGTGTCGGGAACGGGTGGTGGCCGAGCGCGGTCGTCGCTTCCGTGAACCGTCGACCGAATCGGCTCTCCGCGAGCGGCGGGTTCGGGTAGTCGCGATTCCGCGGACCCTCGAAGGGGTTGCCACCGGGCACCACGGTTCCCCCGAGGTTGCCGGCGCGACCCGATACTCCCATGTCGTACTCGAGCGCGTCGTAGTACGGCTCCAGATCCTCGTAGCTGATCGGCCAGTCCTGCACCGTCATCTCATCGGGCAGCTTGTCCGCACCGTAGCGCTCGGTGTAGTGGCTGCGATACCGGAAGTCGCTCGGATGGAAACGCCAGGTGAGCGCCGTCCAGTGCACGAGGGAACCGCCGAGGCCCTGTCCCGGGTTGAACGAACCGTACTGGCGCATCGGCAGAGCAGCGGCGCCCTCGTGCGGTCGCCATGTCCACGAGACCTGGGAGAGGTCCTGCATCATCTCGAAGCGGTTCTCGTACTTCAGGCTGTCGTGATTGTGAGCGAAGTCGGGGTAGGTCCAGCGCTCGCCGCCCTGCTCGATGGACACCATGGAGAGCCCGGTCCCCGGGAGGATGCGGGCCGCGAGGATCGAAGCCGTCATGCCGGCACCGATCGTCACGATGTCCACGGGGTCGTGGGTGATCACCATCGTCAACCGTCCTTCACGCCGTCAATCGGCTGCTCGAGGGCCGGGATCGAATGCTCGTCATGTCGATCCGGGTTCATGGTGGGGAGGTTCTCGAGGGACTGCGGCTTGCGACGGGTGCCGAGCAGCATCTCCGTCGGGGTCCACGCCCGTTGGTACCCGGGATAGCCGATGAGCGCCCACCCGACGAGGTTGCGGTTACCGCCGTAGGACGGATCGGCGAACATGCCCTCGATGGCGTCCTCGCGGATCGTCGAGAAGAACTCACCGGGGTTCAGGTCGCCGAAGGCCGAGCGGGCTTCCGTGAACCCCTCCTGGTCGGGCCCGCCGCCCGAGCCGCCCGAGCCGCCCGCCCCGCCCGGCGTGTTCTCGCCGCCCTGGTCGCTGTTCTCGCCGCCCTGGGAACCCTGCTGAAGCCGGTCGAGGACGTCGAGCGCTCTGTCCTGCTCTTCGGGTCCCAGCTCGGCGAAAGCGGCGCCGAATCGCGCAACGGTGAACCCGTCGAACGCCTCGATGCCGCGGCGATAGAGCTCATGCGGGAGGACGCCCGACTGGTAGCCGTAACGGTAGAGCTGATCGGACGACACCGTGAGCACAGCGTCGCCGATGGGGACGGGCCCCGACTCGATTACGTCAACGTAGGGTTCGGCGAGAAAGCTCGGTTCCGCGAAGGCGGAGAAACGGGCGAGCTTGCCGTCGATGTAGTCGACGGCGCCAGCCTCGACGCCGCCCGGGTCACCGAGCGTTCCGGGAATGAGCCGCGCAACGATCGCGGTGACGATGGTCCTTTCCGCTGCGGTGAGGAACGGCCGGAGTTCGGCGCCTGGCGTGCTCGTTCCGTCGGGTGCGAACATGCCGTCGGATGTGCAGCCGACGAGGACGAGCCCTCCCACCGAGGCGACCGAGCCGAGGAAGAGCCGACGAGTGATGCCGCTGTGCGCGCCCGTGATCGTGTGGTCACTTTCCGCGTCCGTCATCCGGCGCCTCCCGGTGCATATCGCTCGATCGCGGGCCACGCTTCCAAGAAAATGCGGGACGGTGAACGGCTTGACTTGACGCGAACCATCCTGTTAGTTGGGCCTGGTTCCTGACCGAACGGAGGGCGCAGGTGCATCACGAAGTGGCGGCGCTCCTCCGCCTCGACGTCTTCGGCGTCGTGGTGGGGTTCCCCTCACTCGTGGCATATGTCGGAGGAGTCGTCACCCTGCGCCGGCGCGGCGACCCGTGGTCGATAGCGCGCAGCGCGAGCTTCGCGAGCGGCATCCTCGTGCTCCTCGCGGTGACCTGCACGCCGCTCGGGGTCCACGCGATGGTCACCGTCAGCGGACACATGCTTCAGCACATGGCTCTCAACATGGTGGTGCCCATGCTGCTGGTCCTCGGCGGCCCGCTCACCCTCCTGCTGCGTACCGTTCCATCGTCGATGCGGCGATGCGTGGTAGCCGCCGTGCATTCGTCGCCCGTCCGCTTCGTGACACATCCGTTCGTCGCGACGACGATCTTCACCGGCAGCCTGTTCCTCCTCTACTTCACTCCCCTCTTCGAGATCGCGATGTCGAACCCAGCGGGGCACGTCTTGATGCAGGCGCATTTCCTCGCCTCGGGGTACCTGTTCTTCTGGCTGGTCCTCGGCACCGACCCCGGCCCTGGTCGCCCTGTCGAGATCGCACGGGTGCCACTCGTGGTCACGATGGCCGTCGCTCATACGGTCTTCGCCTTCGTGGTGGTCTTCACGAGGAGCGTGCTGGCCGAGGGGTATTTCCGCGCCGTGACCATGGCGGACGAGCAGTCCCTCCGAGCGGATCAGGCGCTCGCCGGAGGGATAGCCTGGGGGATCGGTGAGCTCTCGACCGCGGTCGTCATCGTCATCCTCCTCCAGCAGTGGTTCGCACGCTCGGAACGGATGGAAGCGACACGGCGGCGGGCACGGCGGAGGGCTGGTGTCCGTCGCGCGCCGGGCGGTCCGGGAGCGGCCGCAGACGAGCCCGATCGTTACGATGTGAGGAGGATCGACAACCATGCCTGATTCGAACGATTCGTCGTCGCCGGAGATCCACCCGGCGCTGATCCCGGGCCTCGGTGTCGAGCAGACCAACCGGGCGTTCCGCACCGACCGGGTGGTGTTCGGTGTCGCGATCGGCTTCGCCGTCGCCTTCATCGTGTGGGGCATCCTCGGCGGGGACAGCCTCGGCGATACGGCGAGTGCAGCGCTCGACTGGGTGGTCGAGTACATGGGCTTCTTCTTCACGACCCTCGCGACGGTCGTCCTCGTCTTCATGCTCTTCGTGGGCTTCGGCCGCTACGGGCGCATCAGGCTCGGGCGGGACGACGAGGAACCCGAGTACAAGGTGTTCTCATGGATCTCGATGCTCTTCGCCGCGGGCATGGGCATCGGTCTCGTGTTCTGGGGTGCCGCTGAACCGCTGACGTTCTTCGAGTCGCCGCCGCCCGGAACGGTCGAGGCCGGCACGATCGCCGCGATGCACACCGCGCAGGTGCAGGTGCTCTTCCACTGGGGGCCCCAGGCGTGGTCGTTCTACGCACTCGTCGGCGGCGCGATCGCCTACGGCGCGTACCGCAAGGGCCGCACTCCGCTCATCTCCTCGATCTTCGCTCCGCTCCTCGGTGAGCAGCGCACGAACGGTCCGGTGGGCCGGATCATCGACATCTTCGCGATCATCGTCACACTCTTCGGTACCGCGGCCTCGCTGGGACTCGGCGCCCTTCAGATCGGTCATGGTGTCGAGCTCGTGGCGGGCCTCGGTGACCTCGGCAACGGGCTCGTCATCGCGGTCATCGCCGTCCTGACGGCGGCATTCATCGCCTCGGCGGTCTCGGGGGTGTCGAAGGGCATCCGTGCTCTGTCGAACATCAACTCCGTGATGGCGATCGTCCTCGCCTTCTTCGTGTTCTTCGTCGGCCCGTCGATGCTGATCCTCAACATCATCCCGTCGGTCGCGGCCCACTTCATCGGCGACCTGCCGGACCTCATCGGCCGTTCCGGTTCGCAAGGCGAGCAGACGCAGGCCTTCCTCTCCGCGTGGACCATCTTCTACTGGGCCTGGTGGATCTCCTGGTCCCCCTTCGTGGGCATGTTCATCGCGAAGATCTCGCGCGGCCGCACGCTCCGGCAGTTCGTCTCCGTCGTGGTCCTGGTGCCGTCCGCCGTCTCGTTCCTCTGGTTCGCGATCTTCGGGACCACGGCGATCGACCAGCAGATGAACGGGGCCGGCCTCGAGGTGTCACCGCCCGAGAACGTACTCTTCGGGGTGCTCGGCAATCTGCCCTTCGCGGGATTCACGACGATACTGCTCGCCGTCCTCGTCGCGATCTTCTTCATCACGGGAGCGGATTCCGCCTCCCTCGTCATGGGAACCCTGTCGCAGCAGGGTCGCCCCGACCCATCTCGGTGGGTCACCGTCCTGTGGGGTGCGCTCGTCGGGTCGATCGCCGCCGTGCTCCTCGCGACCGGAGACGGTTCCGGGGAGGGGCTGCAAGCGCTCCAGAACGCGACGATCGTGGCGGCGCTGCCCTTCGGGGTGATCATGGCCGGCATGATGATCGCGTTGGTGAAGGACCTGCGGCGCGACCCGCTCATCCTCCGCGACGCGTATGCGGAGCGGGCGGTGCGCCACAGCGTGCGCACCGGCCTCGAGGAGTACGGTGACGACTTCGCGCTCGTGCCCAGCGAGTACGACCACTCGAAGGACGACCTCGCATGGGTCGAACCGAACGTCGACGAGCAGTTCGGGAAGGTCTACACGACCTCGGAGACCGGGATGATGCCGATCATCTCGGAAGACGATGCCGCTCGGGCGAAGGCGACGCCGGAGCAATCGATCCCGGATCGCTCGACGTGGGCGCCTCCGGGCCTCGGCGGCGAGACACCCGGAGCCGGCCCGGGTTCGAATCCCGTCCGGGAGGGCCCGGACGCTCCGAAACGCCGACGCGCGCCGGACGAAACCGACGACTAGGTTCGGCCGACGTCGGTCTGCCGTCTTTGCCCAGCCGGTCCGCTCAACTCGCCTCTGACGTGTCGGGGAGGCTCCGCCAGGTGTCGAAGGCCACGCGCTTGGCGCCCTCGACGTCGCCCGCCTCGCACAAGTCGATGAGTCGTTCGTGCATGCGCAACGACTCCGCGCCGTCGTCGGATCGGAACCGCTGCAGCTCCGCGCGCCGGACGAGCGGTCCGAAGTGCTCGAGGACCGATTGGAGTGCACGGTTGTCTGCCGCCGCGACGGGCACGGCGTGGAAGTCGTCGTCCGCCACGAGCGCGGCCGCCGCGTCCTTCTCCGCGAGAGCCTTCTCGAATCGGCGGTTCGCTTCGCGCATCCGGTCGATCTCGGCCGCGCTGAGCTTCCCGGCCGTCTCCCCGACCGCGAGTTCGTGCATGGCGGCGACCACGTCACGGGCCTCCTGCAGGGCGCGCGCATCGATCAGGCTCACGGTGGTCGAGCGACCGGGGAGAGAGACGACGAGGCCGCTCGTCGCAAGGCGGAGGAGCGCTTCGCGGACGGGCGTCCGGCTCACTCCGATCCATGCGGCGAGTTCCGCATCCTTGAGCTGCTCGCCGGGCTCGAACGTTCCGTCGACGATGGCGTCCCGGAGTCTCTCGTAGACGTTGTCGCGCAAGAGCGTGCGTTCAGTCGTGGGGGAGTCCTGAGGAATCGGCATGCAACATATTGGACACATCGGGGCCCAGGATCAAAACCGACGCCACCCGGTCCCGGATGTCGGAGCACGCGCCTATGCTGCCGGTATGACCGACGCGACGACGCCCTCCCTCCTCGGATCGACGACCCTCGGAACCGCTCAGCGCGACTCGACACCACTCACCGTCTCGCGCCTGGGGCTCGGGTGCATGGGCATGTCGGCGTACTACACGGGAGCCGGCCTCGATGACGACGCGTCCATCCGTACGCTGCATCGCGCGATCGATCTGGGCGTGACACTCTTCGACACCGCCGAGATCTACGGCCCGTACCTCAACGAATCGCTCCTCGGCCGAGCGTTCGCCGGTCGTCGCGACGAGGTCGTCATCGCGACGAAGTTCGGCAACCAGGCAACACCCGAGGGTGGGCGCGTCGTCGACGGGACGCCGGAGAACGTGCGCCGCTCGATCGAGGGCTCGCTCGAGCGACTCGGCACCGATCACGTCGACCTCTACTACCAGCACCGCATCGACCCGAACACGCCCATCGAGGAGACCGTCGGAGCGCTCGCCGAGCTCGTTCAGGAGGGCAAAGTCCTCCACATCGGTCTGTCCGAGGCCTCCGTCGACACGATCCGGCGCGCGCACGCCGTGCACCCCATCACGGCGATCCAGACGGAGTACTCGCTGTGGACGCGCGATCCGGAGGCCGAGCTGCTCCCACTGCTGCGCGAGCTCGGCATCGGCTTCGTGCCGTACTCGCCACTCGGGCGCGGCTTTCTCACGGGCGAAATCCGGTCCGTCGACGCTCTCGACGAGAACGACTTCCGCCGCAACAACCCGCGCTTCGCCGACGGCAACCTCGAGTCGAACATCCGCATCGTCGAGGAGGTCGACGCCGTGGCGGCCGAGGTCGGGGCGACGGCGGCCCAGGTCGCTCTCGCGTGGTTGCTCGCTCAGGGCGACGACGTCGTCCCGATTCCGGGGACGAAGCGGGTCGAGCGCCTCGAGGAGAACGTGGGGTCGGCGGACGTGCGCTTGACCGACGCGCAGCGCGCACGGCTCTCGGCGCTCCCCGCGCCGGCAGGCGACCGCTACGCGGACATGACCCCGCTCGGTCGCTGACCGCCACGATCGCGGCGGATTGCTCCCGCGCTATTCGAAGAGGGCAGCGTCTCGCTCGATTCGTCCCCGGCGCAGTCGGTGGCCAGATCCCCGTCCCAGGCCTTCGACGTCGCGAGCATTCGGAGGACGATGACCGTCGCAAGAAGGCTGAGGGCGACGGCCATCAGGATGGCGATCACCCCGATCGGGCTATCGGCGGCGGGGAGCTTCGGTGCCGCCTCGCTGTAGGTTCGGGCGTGCGTCGGTGCCGCGACCGAGCCCCCGACGAGGACGCAGACGACGATGAAGAGCACCGCGGCCACGGCGACCGCCGTGACGACCGCACGGCGGCGCACGGGCCGTGTTTGGACGATCTGCGACGCTGTGGCACGAGCGTCGCATGGAACGTCTGATGCAGCGGGCATGTGTCCTTCTCCTCTGACGGGTACGTCTACAAGGAGAGAGATCCGCCACCCCGAATAGTGACGCCGATCAGGTGAGAATGCGAAGCCCCAATGAAGGGGGACCGGAGGATCGACCCCCGGACGGGGATCAGTTGATTGCGACCCCGCCGGACACGAGCGGCTTCTCCGTTCCGGGGATGACGGCCATGATGACCGCGACGGCCGCTGGCGCGAACAGGACGATGAAGTCCATGAGGGTCAGGCCCGTGGGCAGGAGGCCCCAGACGGTGTGGTCGACGAGCCCCGCGAGACCGAGCAGAATCAGGATGCCGCCGGACAGCAGGAGCACGCCGCGGATGGCCGCGCCGCTACTCGCGAAGAAGCCGACCGAGAGGAGGGCGACGGAGAGCACGAGATAGAGGATGTCGACGAAGATGTCGACGTTGAAGATGCCGAGGAGGTGACTGCCTTCGACGAAGAGCCCGAGGAAGCCGTGACCGCCGTAGAGGACGCCGAGGATGACCGCGAGTGCTTTTCCCATGTCTCCATGGTGGCGGCAGCGGCGGAACCCGCGCAGCCCCTTGTCATCGGGCCGTGGACGCGCAAGAGCACCGGTGCGGGCGCGGCCGGCTCAGCCGGCAGCACCGACCTGCTTCTCGACCGGCACCGTGCCGGCCACCCGTTCTCGCCGAACCGTCGCGTGTGCGAGGCTGTCAGCAGCAACAACGTGGCGATCGGTGCGTGGTGCGTCGGAGTAGGGGGACCAGGGTGTTATCGATCGTCTATTCGAGTAGGGCCTCGGATTCGTTCGACGAGGCGTACCTCGTGGATCTCCTCCTCCGCAGCCGGAGGAACAACAAGCGACTCGGTCTCTCGGGGATGCTCCTGCACCACGGCGGCCATTTCCTCCAGGCCATCGAGGGGCCGGAGGACGCATTGCGCGAGCGGATGGCCATCATCGCCTCCGACCCGCGCCACTCCAGCCTTCGGATGCTGCTCGAGGAGGAGATCCCCGAGCGGACGTTCCCCGCGTGGACGATGGGACACGTGGAGGCCGACGACGAGCCGGCGGCACCCGGGCTGCGGAACGTCTTCGAGGCTCTCGCGGCCGGCGGCGACGTGAGCGACTCCCTGCCGTCGCTCCGGGAGCTGATCCGCTGGTATCAGGTCCGCGCGGCCTGAACCCCGGAGACTCGGGGGCTCACGCGGTGAAGCCCGCGACGGTGTCGCGGAGAGCACCGCGGACGGCGAGCACACCCGGTCGCGCGGCGCTCGATCGCCGCGCACTCGAGAACACCTCCCGGTGCGGTGAGCCGTCGAGTTCCACGAGCGCGACGTCGGCCGGTCCGCCCGCCCAGACCAGGTCCGGCAGGAAACCGACGGCGGCGCCGGACCGGATGAGCCGCATGTGCGCGACGAGGTCGGCGGTCTCGAAGCGCACGTCGGGCTCGAATCCGACGGCGCGGCACGTCTGCAGCGCCCACGTGCGCGACGCCGTGCCGCGAGGCTCGAGGACCCAGGGCAGCGACACCGCGTCGGCGAGCGACCCCACCCTCCAGGGTCCCGTGGGCGGCGCGGCCAACCGGATCACGTCGGTCAGGAGGTGCTCGCGGTCGAGTTCCGGGCGCAGAACCCGGGTGTGACCGGGGTACTGCTCGGCGATGACGAGGTCGAAGTCGCGGGCCGAGACCTCGAAGAGCCCGATGTCGGGCTCGCGCTCGACGACCTCCACTCGCAGCTCCGGGAAGTCCTGGGCGACGCGCGCGAGAGCCGACGGCACGACCGCATGGGCGGCCGACTGGAACACCGCGAGTCGTACCGTTCCGGTCACCTCGTCGAGCGAAGCGGCGAGTTCGCTTTCCGCGAGTTCGAGTTCGTCGAGGAGTCGGCCGGCGCGGCGGGCGAGCAGCTCGCCCTGCGGCGTGAGCAGCACGCGCCGACCGCTTTTCTGGAGCAGTTCGACCCCGGTTTCGCGCTCGAGGAGGGCCAATTGCTGAGACACCGACGACGGGCTGTAGCGGAGGGCGTCGGCCACGGCGGCGAGGGTCCCGCGCAAGTGCAGTTCGTGGAGAAGCCGCAACCTCCGCATGTCGAGCATGGCGTCATCCTATAGTTCGGCGAGACTGACGATAACCGTTCGGAAACGTGCACTTTTCCCGAACGATGGCGGACCGCACACTGGACTCACGCGACCGCCGAGTCGCTCGCCCCCCGGAGGATCCCCGCCATGTCGACGTCAATCCCGCAGCAGACCCCTGACCGGTCCACCGAGGCCGGAGGCGAGGACCTCGCCGCCCTCGCGACCGAGGCGACGATCCTCGCGGAACGGTGGGTCACGGAGTCGGCCGACGCGCCCGTCGATCCGTCGGCGCAACGTCTCGCCGGCGTGCTCAAGGATCCCAACGGTCTCGCCTTCACGGTCGGATTCGTCGACGGCGTCATGCGCCCCGAGTCCCTCTTCGTCGCGGGGTACAACCTGCAGAAGGTCGCGAAGCTCACTCCCGGATTCCTGCCCTGGTACCTCAAGGCAGCGATCACGGCGGGCGGCTTCTTCGCCCCGATCGTCCCCGGCATCGTGATCCCGATCGCGCGTCGCGTCCTGCGCGCGATGGTCGGCCACCTCGTCGTCGACGCGACGCCCGCCCGCCTCGGTCCCGCGATCGGCAAACTGCGCCAGGACGGCACCCGCTTGAACCTCAACCTCCTCGGCGAAGCGGTGCTCGGTGAGGAGGAGTCGGCGAAGCGCTACGAGGGCACCCGCGACCTGCTCGCGCGCCCCGACGTCGACTACGTCTCCATCAAGGTCTCCGCGATCGCCTCCCAGCTGTCGATGTGGTCGTTCGACGAGGCCGTCGATCGCGTGGTCGAGCGCCTGCTGCCGCTCTACCGCCTCGCGGCCGACGCGGAGAAGGCCGGGGGGCGCAAGTTCATCAACCTCGACATGGAGGAGTACCGCGACCTCGACCTCACGATCGCGGTCTTCACGCGTGTGCTCGAGCACCCCGAGCTGCGGAACCTCGAAGCCGGCATCGTCATCCAGGCATACCTGCCCGACGCGCTCGGCGCGATGCAGGAGCTCACGGCCTGGTCGAAGGCTCGGCGTGCTCAGGGCGGCGCCCCCATCAAGGTGCGCCTCGTGAAGGGCGCGAACCTCGCGATGGAGACGGTGGATGCCGTCGTGCACGGCTGGCAGCAGGCGACGGTCCCGAGCAAGCTCGAGGCCGACACGAACTACAAGCGCGTCCTCGATTGGTCGTTCTCGCCGGAGCGGACCGATGCCGTCCGCGTCGGTGTCGCCGGCCACAACCTCTTCGACATCGCTTTCGCGTGGCTCCTCGCCGAGCGCCGGGGCGTCACGTCCGCCGTCGAATTCGAGATGCTCCTCGGAATGGCGACCGGGCAGGCCGACGCCGTCCGCCGGACGGTCGGCGAGCTCCTCCTCTACACGCCCGTCGTGAGCCCCCGTGAGTTCGAGTTCGCGATCTCGTACCTCATCCGCCGCCTCGAGGAGAACGCGTCGGACGAGAACTTCATGTCCGCCGTGTTCGAGCTGCACCGCAACGCGTCGCTGCTCTCCCGCGAGAAGCGCCGTTTCCTCGCCTCGGTCGACCGGCTCATCGAGACCCGCGGCGAGGTGCCCACGCCGAACCGCACTCAGAACCGCGCGGCCGAGTGGGTCGCGGCCCCGCCGATGCCCGCGCTGCCCGGCGACGAGGACTCGGCGCCCTCCGCCGGTTTCCGCGCCCTGCTCGCGCCGGGAGCCGCGCCGACCGCCGCGGAGCTCGCGTCGGCCGCTTCACCGGCGGACGTCACACCGGACGATGGGCTGACCCGTCAGGTCGAGACGCTCGGAAGCTCGCGCTCTCGCGGCGACGATCCCTTCGAGACCACGCGTGTCTTCACGGCGACCTTCGAGAAGATCGAGCGCACCGGTCTCGGCGCCGCGGGCTTCCACAACACGCCGGACACGGACCCGTCGCTCCCGGCCAACCGAGCATGGGGGCGTGCGATCCTCGACCGCGTCCCCGGGTCGACGCTCGGTCGCGACACGATCCTCGACGCGCGGATCACGGACGCTCAGACGCTCGAGGCGACCATCGCCGCCGCCGTCGCCCGTGGAACGGAGTGGGGCCGGACCCCCGCCGCCGACCGCGCCGAGATGCTCGACCGCGCGGGGCTCTCTCTCGCCGCACACCGCGACCGCCTCATCGAGGTCTCCGCGGCCGAGACCGGCAAGACCATCGCCGAGTCGGACCCCGAGGTGAGCGAGGCGATCGACTTCGCCCACTACTATGCGGCGCTCGCCCGTCAGCTCGATCGTGTCCAGGGCGCCGTGTTCGTGCCGCCGAAGCTCATCGTCGTGACGCCGCCGTGGAACTTCCCCGTCGCGATCCCCGCGGGCGGCGTGCTCGCGGGCCTCGCCGCCGGTGCCGCCGTCATCATCAAGCCGGCTCCGCAGGCCCGCCGGGCCGCGGCCGTGCTGTGCGAGGCGCTCTGGGAAGCGGGCATCCCGCGTGACCTGCTCGTGCTCGCCGACATCGAGGAGGGTGAGCTCGGCCAGCAGCTCATCTCCTCCGAGGCCGTCGACCGCGTCATCCTGACGGGAGGGTGGGAGACCGCGAAGCTGTTCCGGTCGTGGAAGACCGACCTGCCGTTGCTCGCCGAGACGAGTGGCAAGAACGCCATCATCGTCACGCCGAGTGCCGACCTCGACCTCGCCGCGTCCGACGTCATCAAGAGCGCGTTCGGGCACGCGGGCCAGAAGTGCTCCGCCGCGAGCCTCGTGATCCTCGTCGGATCCGTCGCCCGCTCCGACCGGTTCCGCCGCCAGCTCGTCGACGCCGCGATGTCGTTGCGGATCGGATACCCCGAGGACCCGACGAGCCAGATGGGTCCGATCGTCGAGCCCGCGCACGGCAAGCTTCTGCACGCGCTCACCGAGCTCGGCGTCGGCGAGGAGTGGCTCGTGGAGCCGAAACAACTCGACGACACGGGCACGCTGTGGTCGCCCGGCATCCGCTCAGGCGTCGCGCCCGGCTCGTACTTCCACCTCACGGAGTTCTTCGGGCCCGTGCTCGGCATCATGCACGCGCGCACCCTCGCGGACGCGATCCGCATGGCGAACGCCGTCGACTACGGCCTCACGTCCGGTCTCCACACGCTCGACCCCGTCGATCTCGAGGAGTGGCTCGGCGGCATCGAGGCGGGCAACCTCTACGTGAACCGCGGAACCACCGGCGCGATCGTGCAGCGCCAGCCCTTCGGAGGCTGGAAACGTTCGTCCGTGGGCGCGGGCACGAAGGCGGGCGGGCCCAACTACCTGCTCGGCCTCGGTTCCTGGCGCTCGGCGGTCGGCTCGGCGAGTTCGACGCTCCACCTCCGCGGGCTCGACCCCCGCATCACGAGCATCATCGAGGCCGCGCAGCCGTCGCTCGCGTACGAGGACTTCGACGTGCTGCGCCGCTCGGCCCTCTCCGACGCCGTCGCCTGGGGGACCGAGTTCGGCGAGGTGAAGGACGTCTCGGGACTCGGTCTCGAACGGAACATCCTGCGCTACCGCCCGGTGCCCGTCGCGGTCCGTGCGACGCCGGATGCGAAGCTCGGGGAGCTCGTGCGCATCGTCGTCGCCGCCGTGCGGTCGCGGTCGGCCTTCACGCTCAGCGTGGCACGCGGACTACCGACGCCGATCCTGCGTGCGCTCAGCGCCCTCGATATCGTTCTCGCCGTCGAAACCGATGAGGAGTGGGTCGGCCGGGTCGCTGCGGGCTCGCCTCGCGACGAGTCCGGCAACGGCGGGGAGCGGGTCCCGCGGGTCCGCATCATCGGAGAGGCCGAGTCGCGCCGCTCGCTGCACGCGGCCCTCGCCTGGGCCGTCGACGGCGACCCAGACCTCGCGATCTACTCGGGCGAGGTGACGCAGGCCGGTCGCATCGAGCTGCTGCCGTTCCTCCACGAGCAGGCGATCTCGATCACGGCGCACCGCTTCGGCAACCCCGACGCGTGGAGCGCGGAGGTCATCTGACGACTTTCAGGCCTCTCCGGCGGCCGTCGGCTCGAGGAGGGGGAGCGGCCCGGTGGATTCCTCTCCATGGGTTTCGCGGCTCAGTGATGCCGCGAGACGGACCGAGAACCGGGCGACCACAGCGAGTTCGGCGTCGGTGAACTCATCGACGACCGCGACGAGGGGCGAATGGATGTGACCGAAAGCCTCGGTGATGTCGGCGATGGCGCTCTCCGTGGCGGTGATAACGACGGCCCGCCGATCGTGGGGGTCAGGGGTGCGTTCGATGCGACCGGCCCGGACGAGCCTGTCGACGAGTTTCGTGATCGCGGCCGAGGTGACGTGCAGCGTCGTGACGAGATCGCCGGGGCGGACCACGTGTCCGTGGCGATTGCGCTGGATGATGTGGAGGAGCGCCCGCACGTCGAGGGGCCCCATTCCGAGACCCTGGAGCGCGAGAGCGTCAGCGTCCTGCGTGCTGCGGCTGAGAGTCTGCAGAGCCCTGATCGTGGACCCGCCGACGGTCGATCGCGGCGCCGCGGCATAGAGGTGGTCCCGGGGGTCGTCCTGTTCGGTCATCGATACTCTGCTCCTCGGTCCGCCGTGTCTCTGCATCAGCTTGCGAGATCATCCCTGGTTATCGTCCGAAAGTCAACCCCGTGTGAATATTACCTAGTTAGGTAAATCCGTGCCACGATGGGGCTATGACAAACAACACCTCCGGCAACACCGGCCGCGTCGCGCGCCTCTCCACCGAGACCAAGGCCGCGTTCAAGACCACGGAGTTCATCGCTTACGTCGTCATCCTGATCTCGATGTTCATCGCATCCGCCGTCGTCGACAACAACGAAGACGGTCAGGGTTTCGGTGCCGACCACGTGTGGCTCTACGCCACGCTCCTCACCATCGGTTACATGGTTTCGCGCGGGCTCGCCAAGTCCGGCAGCCGCGAGTACTACGACCGTGACGCGGACGACACGCGCCGCTGATCGAACCGATCACACTCACACGAAGGGCCCCCTGTTCGCAGGGGGCCCTTCGTGCGTTCTGCGGTCTATCGAAGGGCAATGGCCTCCGGGCGGGCTGGTGCCCTCCGACACGCTCGAGGTACGTGGGGCACGAGCAGCCGAGACGGGACCCGCCGGCGCCTCCGGACCCCGATACTGAGAGCATGATCGATCCCCGCTCCGCCCTCGTCGATCCGGCGACGCAGCGGCACGTGCTCGTCGTCGCGATCCTGGCCTCGTTCGTCGCGTTCCTCGACGGCTCGATCGTGAACGTCGCCCTCCCCGCGATCGTGGACGAGCTCGGCGGCGGTATCGCGCTCCAGCAGTGGGTCGTCGACTCCTACCTCCTGACGCTCGGCGCACTCATCCTGCTCGCGGGGTCCCTCTCGGACGCGCTCGGGCGCGGTCGGATTCTGACGATCGGGCTCATCTGGTTCGGCATCACGAGCCTTGCGTGCGCCGTCGCGCCCACGGGCGAGCTGCTCGTCGCAGCCCGAGCTCTGCAGGGCGCCGCCGGCGCGCTGCTCGTCCCGTCGTCGCTCGCGATCATCATCTCGACGTTCTCCGGTGCGGCGCAGGGTCGCGCCATCGGGATGTGGACGGCGTGGACCGGAACCGCCGCGATCATCGGCCCGCTCCTCGGCGGCATCCTCGTCGACTCGTCGTCGTGGCGGCTCATCTTCGGGATCAACGTGCTGCCGATCCTCGTGACGCTGATCCTGCTCCGCCGGATCCCGAAGGACCCGGTGCTCGAGGCCCGGTCGAAGATCGACGTCACGGGCGCGGTTCTCGGCGCCGTCGGCCTCGGCGGCCCGGTCTTCGCGCTCATCGAACAGCCGCGCCTCGGGTTCGAGCATCCGGCCGTCTGGCTCAGCCTCGTGGTCGGTGTCGCGAGCTTCGTCGCGTTCCTCTCGTGGGAGCGGCGGACCCCGCATCCGATGCTGCCGCTCAGCGTCTTCCGCCACCGCAACTTCTCGATGGGCAACATCGCGACGGCGTTCATCTACGGAGCACTGTCGTTCGGCTTCTTCGTGCTCGCGATCTACCTGCAGCAGGTCGCGGGCTTCTCGGCCACCATGGCCGGCTTCGCGACGTTGCCACCGACCCTCGTCATGCTGCTGCTGTCGAGCCGTGTCGGATCCCTCGCCGGGCGGCTGGGGCCCCGCCTCTTCATGACCGTCGGCCCGCTCGTCGGCGCCCTCGGCTATGTGCTGCTGCTCACGATCAGCGACCCCGTCGACTACTGGTGGCAGGTCCTGCCGGGACTCGTGGTGTTCGGCCTCGGCCTCGCCATCACGGTCGCGCCGCTCACGAGCGCTATCCTCGGGGCCCCGCCGGCCGCACAAGCCGGCATCGCCTCCGCGGTCAACAACGCCGTCTCGCGTGTCGCCGGCCTCATCGCGATCGCGTGCGTCGGCTTCGTCGTGGGGTCGATCCTCGACCTCGACGGCTTGCACCGTGCTCTCATCGTCACGGCGGCGCTCCTCGCGCTCGGCGGTCTCGTGTCGTGGTTCGGGATCCGCAATCCCGCGGCGCCGTCCGCCGCATCGACCGCCGACGGAGCGTCCGTCGACGACGCAGGCGACGTCTCATCGAGCCGAGGATGACCCGGGGGAGGATGACCCGGGGGAGTCGGACGCGCCGGCTCGCGGTCGACGCGTTCAGGGTGGGAGGCGTGCGGTGGGTCGAAGACGAGACGCGCGCTCGGCGACCGGGATGCGTCCGCGTGCGGGTGACGCACGCGTCGATCGGGTCGACCGACGTTCTCGCAACGGCAGGCGGGTATCTGCTCCATCCGCTGCCCGGCTTCGTCACCGGCTACGACGTCGTCGGCGTCGTATCGTGGCGACCCTTCCGCTCGATGCCGTCACCGCCCGGCTCGTACTCGGTGTGCGACCGTCGGCGGAAAGGATCTTCGTCAACGGTGTGAGCGGACCGGTGGGACTCCTCATCGCTCAGCTCGCGCTGGCCGCCGGGGCGACCGTGGTCGGAACGGCGTCGGAGCGGGGCCGCGAGCTCGTCGAATCACTCGGCGTGCGTTTCGTCGACTACGCCTCCGGGACGTGGATCGACGACGTGCTCGCGGCGGGTGGCGGTCCACTGGACGTCGCCGTGGACCACCGCGGAGACGCGAGCGTTCGGGCGGTCGTGCGTCCGGGTGGCGTGGTCGTCCGGACGGCCTTCACCGGCCGTCCGGGGCGTGAGCGCAGTGACACCGCGCTCGGAGCGCTCGTCGTGGCGGCGCGGACCCACCCCGCCGAACGGGTGATCTCGAGTCCGGCTGTGAGTGTCCTCTCCCCGCGACGGACCTCCCGGATTCTGGCCGAGACGGTCAGCGCCGTCGCCGCCGGTCGCCTCCGTGCGCCGCGCCCGGTCCTCATCGATCCGGCCGAGGCCATCGTCGACGGCCGACTCCGCAGCTCGGCGGCCGCCGGCGAGAAGCTCGTCGTCCGCTTCGCCTGACCGACCCTTCCGCCCTCACCCTGCCCCCGCCCCCCCCCGACCCCCGCGATTTGCGTACGCAACGGACAACCGCGGGCGTGATTCCACCCGCGACTGTCCATTGCGTACGCAACTCACGCGACCGGCCCAGTGGTCGCACCGGGGCAAGCGTCTAGAAGGGGTTGCCTCCCGTAACCGGCACGACCGCCCCGGAGACATAGGACGACGCCGGGTCGGCGAGGAACACGTACGCGGGAGCGAGCTCCGCGGGCTGGCCGGCTCGACCGAGCGGAGTGTTCTGCCCGAACTCCGGAAGGGTCTCGGGCCACGACGTGCCGGGGATGAGCGGCGTCCAGATGGGGCCGGGGGCGACGGCATTCACGCGGATCCCCTTCTCGCCGACTTCCTGCGCGAGCGCCTTCACGAACGCCGCCTGAGCCGCCTTCGTCATCGCGTAATCGATGAGTTGTGGTGACGGGCTCGCCGCCTGGACCGACGACGTCACGATGATGGACGACCCCGGCTTCAGGTGTGGCACGGCCGAGCGCGTCATCCAGAGCTGGGCGAAGATGTTCGTCTCGAAGGTGCGGATGAACTTCGCTGTCTCGATCTTGTCGATGCTCTCGTGCACGTCCTGGAAACCGGCGTTCAGGACGAGGATGTCGAGGGAGCCGAGCTCGTTCACGACGCGCTCCACGATGTCCGCGTTGGTCTGTTCGTCCCGGATGTCCGCCGTGATGACGAGCGACTTCCGTCCTGCCTGCTCGATGAGCGCGCCGGTGGCGTCGCCGTCCGCCTGCTCCTCCGGGAGGCAGACGATTGCGACATCGGCGCCCTCGCGGGCGTACGCGATGGCGACGGCGCGTCCGATGCCGGAGTCACCGCCCGTGATGAGCGCGACGAGACCCTCGAGCCGACCGGAACCCGTGTAGCTCCCCTCGCCGTGGTCGGGCGTCGGGGTCATCTCCGTCGTGAGCCCCGGCTGGGTCTGCTCCTGCTCCTCGAAGCCGTCCTCGCGGTGAGCGGTGCGCGGGTCATTCTCTGCAGTCACGTCGTCCTCCTCTGTCGATGGTTCTCGTGCCCTTCGACGCTATGACGAGCCGGCGGCCATCACGCGGGCTTGACAGCATCGGCGAGCCCCTCGATTCGTCGGGCGCGGCTCTACCGGGCCGCGACGGCGCCTCTTCGGTCGCGAGGGCGCCCGTTACACGTGGCGCCCTCGTGCGGGTGTAGGTCCCTGGGATCCGTCGGGCGGGGGATTCGGGCGGTGGGGGTCGCTGATTATGCTGCCGATATGCCTGTCCGGAACGCGTACGGCCTGTCCGCCCCGACCCCCGGTACGGCGAGGCGAGGCCCCTGGGCGGGACCCGCGCTCGCAGTAGTCCTCGCGGTCGCCTCCGCCGTCAGTGCCCCCGCCGCCGCGCACGCCGATACCGACGACTTCACGTTCGACTCCTTCCACGCAGACATGACCCTGATCCGCGGCGACGACGAGCACTCCGAACTCGCGGTGACCGAGACGATCGTCGCCCGTTTCCCCGAGGATCGCGAGCAGAACCGCGGCATCGTCCGCGCCATCCCCGACGACTACGATGGCGTCCCCCTCGAGACCGAGGTGCTCTCCGTCACCGATGCACAGGGCGACGACGTCCCCTTCGAGCTCTCCGAGGACGACGGCTTCCTCGAGGTCGCGACGGGCACCGACGAGTACGTGTTCGGGGAGCAGACCTACGTCATCTCCTATTCGCAGCGCGACGTCGTGCGCACATTCGGCGACACCGACGCCGACGAGCTCCAGCGAGACATCAACGGCGCGGGCTGGGAGCAGCCCTTCGACGAGGTGAGCGCGACCCTCACGATGGCTCCCGATCTCGCCGCCGATCTCAGCGGAAACGCCTCCTGCTACCGCGGCGAGGAGGGCTCGACCGACCAGTGCGATGTCGCGCAGACGGAGGAGGACGGCTCGGCCGTGTTCCGTGTCTCGGAGACCGGCCTCGAGGAGGAGCAGAACGTGACGCTCGTCGTCGGTTTCGAGCCGGGCACCTTCGTCCCGGGTGAGGTCGAGAGGAACGCCTTCGAGCGGTTCGCCTTCGCCTCGACACCGGTCGCGCAGGGCGGGTCGATCGCGGCCATCGTCCTCGGGGTGCTCGCCGCCATCGGGGCGATCGTCGCGCGTCGGCGGGTACGCGATGCTCCCGGGCGCGGCGTCATCGTCCCCGAGTACGACCCGCCCGCCGACGTGACCGTCATGCAGGCCGCTCACCTCGCGAACCGTCCGCTGAGCGCGGTCCCCGCCGCTCTCGTGGATCTCGCCGTCGCGGGTCACGTGCGCATCCTCGCCGCCGAGGGGGAGGAGACGTCGGACGGCGTGGTCCTCGAGTACGTCCGCCCGAGCGACGTCGCCGAACGGCAGGACGTGCTCGTCGCAGTCTTCGGGGAGGACGCGCCGGCCGGCGAGCGGAAGACCCTCGGCGCCGACTCTGAGGGACTCGCCGGACGTCTCGCGGCGCGCTCGGACATTGCCAAAGAATCGCTGCGCAATGCCGGACTCACTGAGCAGCCGCGGCAGCGCGCGACCTCAGCAGCCATTTACGCGTCGATCGGTGTCGTCGTCGTGGCCTTCGTCGCGATGATCCTGCCGATCATCGGGCGCACAGGGTCGTGGCTCGGTGTCATCGGGCTCCTCGCGGCCGTCGCGGCGGTCATCGTCGCCATCTCTGTCTGGCGCTACCGCGATCGGATCACCGACGCGGGCGCTCCGGTGCGCGACCACCTCGTGGGACTACGCGACTACCTCGCGCTCGCGGAGGCGGACCGCTTACGGGTGCTGCAGAGCCCGGCCGGGGCCGAACGGATCGACACGGGCGACCCGCTTCAGATCGTCCACGTCTACGAGAAGCTGCTGCCGTATGCGGTGATCTGGGGCGTTGAGAAGCAGTGGGCCGATGTGCTCGAGACGCGCGTGCAGCAGACGGGGGCCACGCTCGGCTGGTACGACGGCGCGTCGTTCACGTCGGTGCACTTCCTCGCGACGTTCGGCGCCCTCCGCGCCAGTGCCGCACCCGCGTCGGCCGTGTGGTCGGGCAGCGGAGGCGGCAGCTATACGGGCGGCTCGATGGGCGGCGGCTTCTCGGGGATGGGTTCCGGCGGCGGAGGTGGCGGCGGTCGCTGACCGGGATCTCACCCTGCTGGACACTCCCGGTCGGCCGACTCGTCGAACGTCGGAGCGGCGCGGTCCTCGGCCTCCTCCGGCGTCGTCACGATCCCGTTCTCTTCGATGTCGCGGATGAGCCACTCCATCTCGAGGATCTCGTTCCGCTGAGCGGCGCTGATCTCGGAGGCGAGTTCGCACACGCGCACGTCCTCGATGCCCGCCCGTTCCGACCGGGTGATCGCGAGCGAGTGGTGCGGGATCATCGCATTCATGTAGGCGGTGTCGTCGACGGTGACCTGGCTCCGGTCGAGCGCGATGCCGCCCCCGATGAGCAGGACGCCGATCGCGATGATGGCGACGTTCGCCTTCGTGTTCTTGTACATGTTCAGCATCCAGGCGAGCATGACGATCACCATCGTGCCCCCCATCGTGACCGCCATGAAGACGCGGCTCTCGCTGAAGCGGACGTGGCCGATCTCCCAGGAGCCCGCGAACATCACGAAATACATCACGATCATGGACGTGAGGATCATCGCGCCGAAGCGGAGATACATGCGTCTCATCTCCTGGCGCTTCTCGGCGTCCTGCGTCCGCTCGCGCTCGGTGCTTTCGGTGCTCTCGGCGGGTGACATGGTGAACCTCCTGATCGTGTAGCGGTCAGCGTGCCACGATGCCCGATTTCGTGCTCGACGGTGAAACGATTGCGAGCGAGCACGTCGCGTGCTATCGGGTTCCGGGGCGGATCCGGTACGTCATCAGACGGGGTAATCGGTCGGGAGTCCCAGGGCTGCCCGCGCATAGCCGATGGCTTCGTCCGGGGACAGGCCGAGTTGGCGGGAACGCTCCGCGAAGGCGGTGGCCGCGGCCTGGGCCTGCCGTTGGGTGGGGTCGCCGGTCGCCGCGACGAACGTGCCGTGACGACCGCGAGTCTCGATGATCTCGTCCCGCTCGAGTTCGCGATAGGCGCGCGCGACGGTTCCCGGCGCGAGGCCCAGGTCCTCAGCGAGCTTCCGGACCGTGGGGAGCTTCGTTCCCGCCGCGATCCCGCCGGAGCGGACGGCGTCGAGGATCTGGCCGCGCAATTGCTCGAACGGGGCGACGGTCGACGTCGGGTCGACGATGAGCATCATCGGACGTCGCGCTCGGCGCTCGCGGTCACGGGGGTCGCCGCCGCCGTCGCCCGTGCGGCGGGCGTCGGCCACAACCGGCGGCGATAGTGGCGATGCGGGTTCGAGGCGAGTGCGACGCTCGCCGCGGTCACCACCGCTCCGACGGCCACGATGACGATCGCGCCGCGGTACTCGATCCCGAGGAGGTAGTCGCTCATGGTCGGCGTGGACAGGCGCGCGATGCGCGGCACATCGTCCGGCAGCTCTCGAGTGGTCCTGAGGGCGTTCAGCCCCGCGCCGACGCCGACCCCCGTGAGCGAGATGATGAAGATCCCGAGGTGCGAGAAATCGTTCTGGTGGAAGCCCGGCAGGAAGAGGGCGGCGAGCACGGCGGCGATCAGACCGATGCCGCCGCTGACGGCGATGGAGCGCTCGCGGACGGCGAGGCGGGCGCCGATGCGTTCGTCTTCGATGGGTGACGTCGGCACGGCGAGGTCGATCCTCCGCGCGAGCCGGTCGACCGCTTTGCGGCGAGCGGTCTCGGTGCGGGCGAAACCATAGGGCGCGGCTGCCAGGACGAGCGCGAACCCGATGACGATGTAGATCAAGGCGTGAGCGGTCACGGACCTCTCCTTCGATCGCCCGGGGATCGGGCGGTGATGATGCCGGCACCGACATTCTGTGTCGGTACAAACCTAGCCCGGCGTCGCTCCTGATGCAACACAATCCTCGATACAAAATGCGTACCGGTTCAGCACGTTCCCGGCAGCGGGCCATGGGACGCGCAGCGGTCGTTGCGCGCGGACAACAGCGGTCCGTCAGCCCGTTTCAGCCGACCGGTCGGTCCTCAGTCGTGGGTGCGATGGATGAGGCGCGAGAGAACGATCGCGCTGCGCGTGTGGTCGACGTTGGGAGCGATCCGCACGCGCTCGAGTGCATCCTCGAGCGCCGGGATGCTGCGCGCCCGCATGTGCACGATCGCGTCGGCGCTTCCCGTGACCGTGCCGGCGTCGACGACCTCGGGGACGCCGGAGAGGATACGGAGGAGCTCATCGGGCGCGACGGTTCCGCGGCAGAACAGCTCGACGTACGCCTCCGTGTTGTAGCCGTCGACCGTCGGGTCGACCTGGATCGTGAACCCGCGAATGACCCCGTCGGCGACGAGGCGGTCGACGCGACGTTTCACCGCCGAGGCGGAGAGGCCCACGGACCCGCCGATGTCACCGTAGCTCGCGCGGGCGTTCTGGCGCAGGAGATCGATGATGCCACGGTCGAGGTTGTCCATTCGATCAGGGTAGCGGCATCGCGCGCCAGATCCTTGCAATCTGCCCTCGGGAATCGGCGATTTCATGCGTCCGGCACACCTCGTCACCGGGAGGCCCTGTGCCACACTGGAAGCGGCGTCCCGCTCCGGCGGGGCTCGGAAGAGTGACCTGGTCCGCCTCCCCCGCCCACGACCGGCCCCCTGGGCCTCGACGCACCGGCCGAGCGATCGCCCTGCCGGCAGAGGAGTCTCCTTGACCGACACGACCACGACCACCGCCGCAGTGCCCGAGCGCACCGCGACGCCGCGCACCTACCTCATGTGCAAGCCCGACTTCTTCACCGTCGTCTACAAGATCAACCCGTGGATGGAGCCGGCCAAGCCCACCGACACGGCGAAGGCCGTCGCCCAGTGGCAGTCGCTCTACGACACCTACGTCTCCCTCGGCCACACCGTGCACCTCATCGACCCGATCGACGGCCTGCCCGACATGGTCTACACGGCCAACGGCGGCTTCGTCATCGGCAACGTCGCCTACGGCGCGAGCTTCACCTACCCCCAGCGCCAGCCCGAGGGCCCCGCGTTCATGGACTGGTTCCGCGAGAACGACTTCGAGGTGCGCGAGCCCCAGGAGATCAACGAGGGCGAGGGCGACTTCCTCCTCGTCGGCGACGTGATCCTCGCGGGCACGGGCTTTCGCAGCGCGTCGAACAGTCACGCCGAGATCGCCTTGATCTACGGTCGCGAGGTCGTGTCCCTCACGCTCACGAACCCGTCGTTCTACCACCTCGACACCGCGATCGCGGTCCTCGACCCGCTCACGGGCGACGCGGACGCGAACATCGCGTACCTCCCGAGCGCCTTCGACGCGCCGAGCCTCGCGATCCTGCAGGAGCGCTACCCCGACGCGATCCTCGTGAGCGAGGAGGACGCCTCCATCCTCGGCCTCAACTCGATCTCGGACGGTTACAACGTCGTCATCGCGAAGCGCGCGGTCGGCTTCGAGAAGCAGCTGCGCGAGCGCGGCTACAACCCGATCGGCGTTGACCTGTCCGAGCTCCTGCTCGGCGGCGGCGGCGTGAAGTGCTGCACGCTGGAGCTCCGCCGATGAGCGCCGTCGGGCAGACCGGCGCTCCTGCCGGCACGACCGGGGCCGAGGCGACCGCCCACGCGCTCGCACTCGAAGACGCCCACGTCGCGCACAACTACCACCCGCTTCCCGTGGTCGCGGCGACCGCCGAGGGCGCGTGGGTCACCGATGTCGAGGGCAATCGCTACCTCGATTGCCTCGCGGCGTACTCCGCCGTCAACTTCGGGCACTCGAACCCGGTACTCGTCGCCGCGGCGACCGAGCAGCTCGGCCGTGTCACCCTCACGAGTCGTGCCTTCCACAACGACCGCCTCGGCGAGTTCGCGACGGAGCTCGCGGCCCTCGCACGCAAGGACATGGTCCTCCCCATGAACACGGGCGCCGAGGCCGTCGAGTCGGGCATCAAGCTCGCCCGTGCCTGGGGCTACCGGGTCAAGGGAGTGCCCGCCGGTCAGGCCAACATCGTCGTCGCGAACGGCAACTTCCACGGCCGCACGACGACGATCATCAGCTTCTCCGACGACGAGACGGCGCGCGACGGCTTCGGTCCGTTCACTCCCGGCTTCCGATCCGTCGCGTACGGCGACATCGACGCGCTCGCTGCGGCGATCGACGAGAACACCGTGGCTGTGCTCATCGAGCCGATCCAGGGCGAGGCCGGAATCGTCGTTCCTCCGGCCGAGTACCTTCCCGCGGTGCGCGCGCTCACGACGGAGCGCAACGTGCTCTTCGTCGCCGACGAGATCCAGTCGGGGCTCGGCCGCACGGGTGCGACGTTCGCGTGCGACCTCGTCGACGTCGTGCCCGATCTGTACCTGCTCGGCAAGGCGCTCGGCGGCGGCATCGTCCCCGTCTCGGCGGTCGTCGGAAACCGCGACATCGTCGGTGTTCTGCGCCCCGGGGAGCACGGCTCGACGTTCGGCGGCAATCCGCTCGCCGCCGCCGTCGGACTGGCGGTCGTACGACTGCTCGCGACCGGCGAGATGCAGGAGCGCGCGCGTGTCCTCGGCGCGCGGCTTCACGCGGGACTCGAGGCCCTCGTCGGGCATGGCGTCGTCGCCGTCCGCGGCGCGGGTCTCTGGGCCGGCGTCGACATCGATCCCGAGCTCGCGACCGGTCGCGCCGTGTGCGTCGCGCTCATGGCGCGCGGCGTGCTCGTGAAGGACACGCACGGACCCACGATCCGCTTCGCTCCGCCCATCGTGGTGTCTGAGGAGGACATCGACTGGGCGGTCGAGCAGCTCGGCGCCGTGCTCACCGACCTCGCACCGGTCCCCGCCGATGCCCCCTGACGGCTTCCGAGCCCGCCGGCACACCGATCGCTGATCGTGTCGCCGAGCGACGGTTCGGTGACCGTCGCTCGGCACCTACTCAGCCCGCGAGCGCGTCCCAGAGCCGCTCGAGGTCGTCGGCCATGTCCACGGATCGGTCGATCGTCCACTGGATCTGGATCCCGTCGGCGACGGCGATGAGCATGCGCGCGATGTGGTCGGGATCGAGATCCGCGCGGGCACGACCCTGCGCCTGCCGCTCCCGGACGGCGTCGGCGATCTGCGTGCGCAGCAGGACGAACCGTGAGCGGAAGTGCTCGTGTGCCGGGTGGGTGGGGTCCTCCGCCGCGGCGGCGAGCGTGAGGTACAGCTGAACGAGACCCGGCACGTCGCTGTTGTGGCGCATGACCACGACGAAGCCGTCGATGAGATCCGTCACCGCCGCTCCGGCGCCGAGAGTGTCGACCTCGTCGCGCTTCTGCAGGACGGCCGTGAGGAGGTGCTCCTTGCTCTCGAAGTAGTGCATGAGGCCCGGCAGGCTCACGCCGACCCGTTTGGCGACCTCCCGGAGCGATGTGCCGCGGTACCCCTCACGCGCGAACACGTCGAGGGCGACGCGGAGGATCTCCTCGCGGCGGGCGATGCCCTTCGCGTACGCACCCCGCTCTGCCATGCCTCGATGCTAGGGCAGGCTCTCACCGTCGTGCGCCCACGAGCGGCTGCCCGCGGTGCGGACGGAGCGTCTAGGGTGATGCCGTGAGAGCGATCAGCGACCCGTCCCGGCTCCTCGGGCTCGACGTCGCTCGGGGGCTCGCGGTCCTCGGCATGTTCGGAGCCCATCTCGGCGCTCCTGACGACCTCGTCCTCGGCGATCCCGGCAGCTGGGGTGCCATCGTGCACGGCCGGTCCTCGATCCTGTTCGCCGTACTCGCCGGAGTCTCGATCGCGCTCCTCACCGGGGGCCGGTCACGGTTCGAGGGGGACGAGCGCCGCCGGAACGCGGAAGCAGCGCGCGCTCGCGCCCGGATCCGCATCCTCGTGCGGGCTCTCGTGATCTTCCTCATCGGCGTCGGCCTCAGTGCCCTCGGAACGAACATCATCGTGATCCTCGAGTACTACGCCCTGATGTTCGTACTGGCCCTGCCGATGATCCGCTGGCGCGCGCGGAGCCTCTTCGTGCTCGCCGGCGTGTGGGCTGTCGTGTCGCCGGTGGTCGTCCTACTCCTCGCGACCATCTCGGCGGCGTTCGGCGGCTCCGAGGAGAACCTGCTCGTCGAGTTGCTCGTGACGGGTGGCTATCCGGTGATCATCTGGATGTCGTTCCTGTGGTTCGGGATGGGAATCGGCCGTCTCGACCTCGCTTCCCGGCGCGTCGCGTCACGCATCGCCGGGGTAGGCGCTCTCCTCGCCCTCGTCGGGTACACGCTGGGCGCCGCGACGGCCGTCTCGACGGCCCCGATCATCCGCGCGGCGTACGGTCCACCGGGCGTGATCCTCGAACCGGACTGGTCGCTGCTCCGGGGCATGGACGCGCACTCGGGCACGTCCTTCGAGATCATCGGCTCCTCCGGCGTCGCGGCGGTGATCGTGGGGATCGCGCTCCTGATCGCCCGTCCGCTCCGAGCCGCGCTCTTCCCGCTCGAATCCGTGGGCGCGACGGCGCTCAGCACCTACTCTTTGCAGGTCGTGGCGTACGCCGTGCTCTTCCCGGACAACGAACCCACCGAGTGGTCGTGGTTGTGGTTCACCCTCACAGCTCTCGTGGTCTGCCCGTTGTGGCGGCTCACGCTCGGTCGCGGGCCTCTCGAGCGGCTCCTGCATCTGCTGTCGGTCCGCGCGGCGGACGGCGTCCGCCCACGCGACGAGCGGGCGGACGCCCCCGGTTAGAGCTCGTTCCCCGTCGACCCATCGGCCGGGGTGCCCGCTGAGCGTCCGCGCCGACGGGCGATGATGATGATCAGCGCGGCGACCACGATGAGGGCAGCGAGGGCGATCGCGGCGATGAGCGCGATCTGACCACCGGTCGGTTCCGCGTCGGTGCTCTCATCGTCGATCGGGGGAGCGGCGCTCTCACTCGTCTCGTCCGACGGCGTCGCGAGCACGGGCGGTTCGCTCGTCGCGGGCGTCGCCGTGGTCGTGGGCCCCTCCGTCTCCGCTGGCGTCGTCACGGTGAAGGGGATCGTTCCGCTGATCGGGTGTCCGTCCGAGGAGACGACGCGCCAGTCCGCCTGGTACGAGCCACCCGGCATGTCGGAGTCGAGTGCGACGGTCACGGTCGACCCATCGACGACCGGCTCGTCGGCGACGTATTCGGCGCCGCCGGCGTCGGTGACGCTCACCTCGATTCCGACCTCGAGGACGTTGTCGGAGTAGGTGAGGGTGATCTCGCTGGGTGCCGGGTCGAGCGTTTCACCGGCGGTGGGGGTACTCGCGACGAGCTCGTCGTGGGCGGACGCGGGAGCGATGGCGGTGGTCGCCGCGAGCACGATGCCGAGGGCGGTGGCCGCGGCCGCGGCGCCCAGACGGCGTGACGTGCGGGGGTGCTGAGGGGAGGAGAGGAGGGACATGGGGTCGCTTTCGGTGAGTCGCATCGGCCGCTGGCGGTCGAGCGGACGGGAGGGGGTCGCTGCTGCGGCGTCCCGTCCTCGACTCGTTCGGAGCGGAGGACGGTTCAGACCGCTGTGGACGGGAACGGCGGCCCCCGACGGCTGAGCAGCGGCGCGCTACGCCGGGGGCACGCGGTGCGCCCGTAGACGGGGACCGGTGGACGGGCCGTTCGGCGGAAGCCGAGCGGTCGGATCGAGCGAGCGCGGGCGAGTCGACCCGTCGCGAAGCGGGTGACGACGAGGCGTCCCACCGAGAGCACCCGCCGTGCGGCCGCCTCACCTCGGCTGAGGGCGACGACCGTGACGGCGGCCGCCACAGCGTGGGCCCACCACATCGTCGGGCCGCCCCCGTGGTCGTGGGCGACACTCGACGTCAGGACGACGGTGTGGAGATGGGAGCCGCTCTCTGTCGCCCCGTCACCGAGACGGACATCACCGGGGGCACCGAGCACGAAGAGCGCGTGGAAGAGCACTTGACTGACGACGACCGACGCGACGAGCCGCGGCAGTGCGAGGCGGCGACCCGCGAGCACCGTGCAGACGGCGAGTGAGAGGACGAGCGGGACGCTCACGCCGACGAGGGTGGGGGCGGCGCCGTCTGCGGCGACGTGGGACAGGAGGGCGACGAACGTCGAGACCGCCGCGGCGGCAGACCCGCGTGCGACTCGTCGAACCCCGGTGGACGCCATCGGTCCATTATCGCGCGCGGTTCCTGACGAGCCGCAGAAGGGTGGATCGACGGAATCATGCGTGTGGCTTCAGGGCTGGCGGCCGCGCCGGCCGTCGCCTTACGCGGTTCCTCGCTCCGGGGCAACGTATCGGTCGGGTGATGCTCTCCCCGGTAACGTGGAAATCCCCGAGCCGAGAGGGAACCGTGACCCACATCGACGACCGGCCGTGGCTTCATGCCTACGCCGACGGAGTACCCGCTGACATCCCCGAACCGACGGAGACGCTCGTCGACATGTTCGACGGCGTCGTGTCCCGTCACAAACGCCGGATCGCCGTCGAGTTCTTCGGCGCGCAGACCACGTACGACGATCTCGCCGAGCAGGTCTCGCGTGCGGCGGAGGGGCTGCGGCGGCTCGGGGTGAAGGAGGGCGACAGGGTCGCTCTCGTCCTGCCGAACTGCCCGCAGCACGTCGTCGCCTTCTACGCCGTGCTGCGGCTCGGCGCCATCGTGGTCGAGCACAACCCGCTCTACACCGACCGCGAACTGCGTCATCAGTTCGAGGACCACGGCGCCCGCGTCGCGATCGTGTGGGACTCCGTGTACGACACGGTCGACGGCTTCCCGGCCGACATCGGCGTGCAGCACATCGTCGCCGTGGACATGACGGAGGCGCTCCCGTTCGGCAAGCGCCTCGCGTTGCGCTTGCCCGTTCCGAAGGCACGCGAGCTGCGCGCGGCCATGACGAAGCGCCCGAAGCGCCGCCGGTTCCTCTCCTGGAGCTCGCTCGTCGAGAGTCGCCGGCTCTCCCGTCGGCACGCACGTCCGACCCTCGACTCCGTCGCGGCCCTCCAGTACACGAGCGGCACGACGGGGATGCCGAAGGGTGTCGTCCTCACGCACCGCAACCTCCGCGCCAATGCGATGCAGTGCCGCGCGTGGGTTCCGGGACTGCGTGAAGGTGACGAGACGTTCTACGCGGTCCTGCCGATGTTCCACGCCTACGGACTCACGGTGTGTCTCATCACGGCCATGAGCATCGGGGCGAAGGTCGTGCTGTTCCCGCGCTTCGACGTCGGGCTCGTGGCGGACGCGTCGACGTCGTCGCCGCCGACCTTCCTGCCCGCGGTGCCGCCGATCTACGAC
Organism: Labedella populi; assembly: GCF_004078655.1. Lineage (GTDB taxonomy): Bacteria > Actinomycetota > Actinomycetes > Actinomycetales > Microbacteriaceae > Labedella > Labedella populi. The sequence goes on from NZ_RZNC01000001.1 coordinate 370,919, forward strand.
GCGCTCACGCGTTCGGCAGGCGGGAAGTCCAAGCTCGACCTCTCCCACGTGCGCTTCTCGATCTCGGGCGCGATGAGCCTGCCCGTCTCGACGGTCACGCGCTGGGAGGAGGCGACCGGCGGTCTGCTCGTCGAGGGGTACGGCATGACCGAGTCGTCGCCCGTGTCGCTCGGGAACCCGATGGGTCACACCCGGCGGCCCGGTGCCGTCGGCGTGCCGTTTCCGAGCACGCGCATCCGCGTCGTCGACCCCGCGGATCCCGCGGTGGATCGGGAGCCGGGGGAGCCGGGCGAACTCCTCGTGCAGGGTCCGCAGGTGTTCCAGGGCTATTGGCGGCGGCCGGACGCGACGGCCGAGGCGCTCCTCGCGGACGGCTGGTTGCGCACGGGCGACATCGTCACTGTCTCGACCGACGGTTTCGTCACGGTCGTCGACCGCGTGAAGGAACTCATCATCACGGGCGGCTTCAACATCGCGCCCTCGGAGGTGGAGGAGGTGCTCGTCTCGCACCCCGACATCGCCGAGGCCGCGGTCGTCGGGCTGGCCCGCGAGTCGGGCGGTGAGGACGTGGCAGCCGCCGTCGTGCTCAACGCGGGTGCGGTCTTCGATCCCGATGCGCTCAAGGAGTTCTGCCGGGCTCGGCTCGCACGCTACAAGGTCCCCCGTCGTTTCGTCGAGGCGGATTCGCTGCCGCGGTCGCTCGTCGGCAAGGTGCTGCGGAAGCGCGTGCGCGAGGAGTTGTTCACGGCGCGGAAACCCCAGCCCCGCGGTTAGCGGCAGGGCCGTCGAGAAGGCGCGTCGGTGTCGGGGGCTGGGACGCCCCGACGATCAGCCGACGACGCCGAGCACGAGGGGGAGCACCGCTCCCGCTCCGGCCTGCTTGAGGAGGCGTCCGGCCACGGTGAGGGTCCACCGCGAGTCGGCGCGGTCGTCGACGAGGAGCACGGGCCTCCCCCCGAGTTGGGCGAGGTCGGCGGCGAGCTGGGGGCCGACGCTGAATCCGCCCCACACCCCGGCGAGCCTGTAGGCGCTGTTGCCGCCCGGGCCGCCGGTCGGTCCGCCGTTCTCGAGGTCGAGAGCGCCGAGGTAGGGGAGTTTGCCGACCCGTGCGATGCCCGTCGCGAGCGAGTCGACGAGCTGCGGACGGGATCGGGAGGGCACGCTCACGACGGCTGCGGGGCGGTCTTCCCAGCCCCACTCCGCGAGGACACGGACGCACGCATCGAGGACGTTCGGCGCGATCGGGGCGTCTGCGGCGCCCTCGGCGAAGAGGGTGCGGAGCACGCCGCCCCAGCCGAGATCGGTGAGGCGGGCGAGCGCTCGGCCCTCCTCGAGGCGTTCGTCGGCGGGCAGTCGACCTTTGACGGCGACGCCGAGGCGGTCGGCGCCGGTCGGCCACTGTGAGCGGGGCTCGACGGGCACGCCGACGCGATCGAGCGAGGCGCTCGCCGTGGCGGTCGCCTCTTCGGCGACGGCCGACGGGTACCACGCGCTCGTGCAAGTGTCGCACCGGCCGCAGGGTGCGGCGGTGTGGTCGTCGAGGTCGCGCTGCAGCGTCTCCATGCGGCATGCGTCGGTGCGCTCGTAGTCGAGCATGGACCGCTGCTCCGCCCGTCGCGCGGCGGCGATGCGCTCGTACCGTTCCCGGTCGTAGACCCAGGGCCGGCCTGTTGCGACCCAGCCTCCCGACACGCGACGCACCGCCCCATCGACGTCGAGCACCTTGAGCAGCAGTTCGAGTGGGGAGCGCCGGATGTCGACGCGGGCCTCGAGAGCGGGTGTCGAGAGCGGTTTCGCGTCGGTCGCGTCCGAGAGCGCCTCGAGTACCGCGGTGGCACGACGCTCGTCCGGCATCGACGCGGTGGCGAAATAGCTCCAGATGTCCTCGTCTTCGTCGCCTGGCAGGAGGAGGACGTCGGCATCGATCGATCCGCGGCCCGCTCGGCCGACCTGCTGGTAGTAGGCGACGGGCGAGGAGGGCGCCCCGAGGTGGACGACGAAACCGAGGTCGGGCTTGTCGAAGCCCATGCCGAGTGCGCTCGTGGCGACGAGGGCCTTCAGTTCGTTGCGCTTGAGCATCCCCTCCGACTCCTCGCGCTCGTCCGGGTCGGTGCGGCCCGTATAGGCGCGCACGTCGTGGCCCGCGCCGCGGAGCAGACGAGCAGCGTCTTCCGCCGCCGACACCGTGAGCGTGTAGATGATGCCGCTCCCGCGTAGCTCGCCGATGTGGGTGAGCAGCCAGGCGAGCCGCTGGTGGGATGTGCGCAGGCGCAGCACCCCGAGTCGGAGCGACTCGCGGGCGAGGGAGCCGCGGATCGTGAGCACGTCGCCCTCCCCGTCCGGGCCCGCGGTGCCCCCGCCGAGCTGCTCCACGACATCGGTGACCACGCGTGCGTTGGCCGTCGCCGTCGTCGCGAGGATCGGCACGCCGGCGGGCAGTGTCGTGATGAGCTCGGCGAGCCGGCGGTAGTCGGGCCGGAAGTCGTGGCCCCAGTCGGAGATGCAGTGCGCCTCATCGACGACGAGCAGCCCCGTCCGGCGGACGAGATCCGGAAGCTGTTCGTCGCGGAACCGCGGGTTGTTGAGGCGCTCCGGGGAGACGAGCAGGACGTCGATCTCGTCGCGCGCGAGGCTGGCACGCACGTCGTCCCACTCGTGGGCATTGGTGGAGTTGATGGCGACGGCCCGGACTCCGGCGCGTTCCGCCGCGGCCACCTGGTCGCGCATGAGGGCGAGCAAGGGTGAGACGAGAAGCGTCGGGCCGGCCCCGCGCCGGCGGAGGAGCAGGCTCGCGATGAAGTAGACCGCCGACTTGCCCCACCCGGTGCGCTGGACGACGAGGGTGCGTCGTCGATCGTCGACGAGTGCGAGGATGGCCTCGAGCTGCCCATCGTGGAACACCGCCTCCGGCCGCCCGGTGAGGGCGCGGAGCGCGTCGAGCGCCTCGGAGCGGGAATCGGTCGCGGTGCTCGTCGAGGTCATACGTCCATCCTTGCAGCAGCCTCCGACGCCACTCCCGTCCCGTTCACCCGCCGCGGCACTTCCGCCCTCGCCGCGCCCTGTGGACGACGGGTAGACCCAGGTCGCACTTCGAGCGGGTTGCGTCGCGTAGAGGCGAGGCAGCCCGCTCAAAGTGACTACTTCAGGGGGTTCAGACCGAACACCGGGCGCCCGGGCCGCGGTCAGCGGGAGGCGGCGTGGCTGGCCGCGGCGGAGAGCGGAACGAGGCGTGCGAGCTGTGTCACGTGCGCCGGCTCGAGCTCCGCAACCGTGGTGACGCCGAGGAGACGCATCGTCCGCTCGATCTCCCCGCGCAGGATCTCGATCGTGCGATCGACGCCCTCGCGACCGCCCGCCATGAGCCCGTAGAGGTAGGCACGACCGATGAGGGTGAATTTCGCACCGAGAGCGAGGGACGCGACGATGTCGGCGCCGTTCATGATGCCCGTGTCGATGTGCACCTCTGTGTCGTTGCCGACCTCGGTGACGACCTTCGGCAGGAGGTGGAACGGGATCGGGGCCCGGTCGAGCTGACGGCCGCCGTGGTTGGAGAGCACGATACCGTCGACGCCCATATCGGCGAGGCGTCTCGCGTCGCTCAGGTTCTGGACGCCCTTCACGACGAGGTTGCCCGGCCATTGAGCCTTGATCCAGGCAAGGTCGTCGAAGTTGACAGTCGGGTCGAACATGGTGTCGAGGAGCTCCGCGACGGTACCCGACCAGCGGTCGAGGGTCGCGAACGACAGGGCCTCCGTCGTGAGGAAGTTGATCCACCACGCCGGCCGCGGTATCGCGTTGATGACGGTGCCGGGTGTGAGCTGCGGCGGGATGGAGAAGCCGTTGCGCTTGTCGCGGAGACGCGCGCCCGCGACGGGCACGTCGACGGTCACGAGCAGCGTGTCGAAGCCGGCCTTCGCGGCGCGATCGACGAGCGCCATCGAGCGGTCGCGGTCCTTCCACATGTAGAGCTGGAACCAGTTGCGTCCGTCCGGGTTCACCGACTTCACGTCCTCGATCGACGTCGTGCCCATCGTCGAGAGGGAGAAGGGGATGCCCGCGGCACCCGCGGCGGTCGCGCCGGCGCGCTCGCCCTCCGTCTGCATCATGCGGGTGAACCCGGTGGGAGCGATGCCGAACGGGAGCGCCGAGCGGCCGCCGAGGACCTCGACGCTCGTGTCGACGCGCGAGACGTCGCGGAGGATCGACGGGTGGAACTCGATGTCGCTGAACGCCTGGCGCGCGCGGGCGAGGCTGATCTCGCCCTCCGCGGCGCCCTCGGTGTAGTCGAAGGCCGCCTTCGGGGTGCGCTTCTTCGCGATCCGCCGGAGGTCCTCGATCGTGAGGGCCGTGTCGAGGCGACGCTTCTTCGGGTCGAGCTCGGGCTTCTTGAACTGCATGAGCGGCGCGAAGTCGTGCCACGTGGGGATGCGTCTCTCGATCATGCGATCGGTCCTTCCGTCGAGGTGGGGGCAGAGTGGGGTGAGGCCGCTGCGGCGGCCGAGCCGGACAGACCCGTCTCCGCGTAGTAGCCGGTGATGTGGTCGTGGACGACGCCACGGGCGTGATCTGCATCGCCCGCTCGCACCGCGGCGAGGATGTCGCGGTGCTCGCGCATGAGGCGCGCGACGGCGTCCGGCCAGGACGGCAGTGTCGGCACTCCGGCGACGACGTAGCTCTCGATCGAGTCGCGGAGTCCCGCCATCGTCGCGACGATCACCTGGTTGCCGGCGGCCTCAGCCAGGCTGGCGTGGAAACGCGCGTCGAGGGCGAGGAACTCCGCCGGGCTGAGGGACGCGTCCTCCATGGCGTCGAGGAGCGACTCCGACTCGGTGAGCTTCGGCGCCGTCCCGGACGCCGCGTGGCGCGCTAGCGTCGCGGCGATCGACGTCTCGAGTACGAGCCGGGTGTCCACAATGTCGGCGACGGCGAAGCCCGACGCGGCCACCTGGAGGCGGAGGAGGGCGGACATGCCGCCGCGCGGTGTCGACACGATGATCGCGCCCGACGACGGACCGGAGCCGGTCGCGGTGCGGATGAGGCCGAGGACCTCGAGCACGCGAAGCGCCTCGCGAACACTCGACCGGCCGACGCCGAGGTCGGTCGCGAGCGCGCGCTCGCCGGGGAGGCGGTCACCCGGTTTGAGGACCCCGGCGAGCAGGTCGGTCTCGACCGAACGGAGCACGGTCTGCCACGCGCGCGTCTCGTCGGTCATGGGCGTCCTCGCTCGGTCGACGGCCCGACCGCTGTGGTCAGACCATAGTGGTCAGACCACAGCGTAGCAGGGTCGGTCGCCGTCGTGGTCCCCCTGGGGCGTCCACCAAACGGCCTACTGTGCAGGGGCGCGGCGGTCGTTAACGTCGGATTCGCACCCATTTCCGGTCGGGGGACCGGCGTTCTGTGGCAGTCGGTTCATTCCCGCTGCAAAACGATCATCGGGCGCTCGAACATAGGGGGATCCCCGTGAAACGAACAATCGGCCTGGCACTTGCGGCCGCAATCGGATTGATGACTCCGGTCGCTGCTGCGGCGGCAGCTCACGCGGACGACAGGCAGCACACGCAACAGTTGTGGGAGGCGACGACTGTGACGAACAAGCTCAAGTTGAGTTCATCGACGCGATCCTCCAAGCCGATCGGAAGTTGCTCGATCGGACGTGACGGCGGTACCTGCACTATCTCGCGAGGCAAGACAGCCGACAGGACCATCAGCCTGTCGCTCGGTCTCACGCGGTCGGTCGCCGCGTCGGGTCTGGGCATCAGTAGCGGTAAGAGCGTGTCGACGAGCGTCTCGTGCACCTCCCCTGGGATGAAGAGGGGATCGGTTTGGAAAGCCTGGGCGGTGGGCGATTACTGGAAGTACAAGGCCAAGAAAGTCACCTCCGTGGACGCGGTTCTCGTCAAAGCACAGACGAGCGCGTATCTCTACGCGTTCAACCCCAGTTCGACCCGGATTCATTGCGCGTGAGTCTGCGCATCGTGGCCCGGGCGGTCACCGCCGGTGCGAGTCTGCTTGTCCTCGCGGCGTGCTCGAGCTCCAACTCCGGTGACTCTCACGTCGCGAGCGAACTGCTCGGAACCTCGCTGGAAAGCGCGCGGACCGCAATGCCGGAGAGCGCCGCGGTGCTGATTCAGGACATATCTCCGGTGGTCGGGTTGGAGGCGACGTACCGCGAGGGACTGAGCGACGACGCATGGACCGTCGTCAGCGCGTGCAGTTCCGAGGAACGGATCCCGGAGTCCGACCTCGTAGAGGTCGCCGTCGTTCCGACGGCTTCCTTCACCGAGGCCGTGAAAGAGCGCATGAAGGACGGCGAGTTCCGCGACGCAGTGACAAGTTGTCACGGCTGAGTCGTGTCCCCGGATGCAGTGTCGAGGGGTTGGATAGGGCGATGCTCGGGCACCCGATTTCCGTGGGTCCCGAGCCTCGTCTCCATCCGCCGCGTTCAGTCGCGCGGGATGAGCGGCTTCTCCGCACGAGCGGCGATCTGCTGCACGATCCAGGCGTTGCCGTCGGGGTCGCGGAAGCCGAACAGCGTCCCGCCGTCACGCGGGTCGATGACGGAGATCTCGTCCGCCTCGATCCCACGGCCGACGAGTTCCTCTCTCGCGGCGTGAGCGTCGGCGACCACGAGCTGGAGCCCCCGAACCGATCCCGCCGACATCTTGTCGTCGCCGGGTCGGGCATCGACGAGGATCGAGCAGCCGGATCCCCGCGGCGTGAGTTGCGCGGCCTGCATCCACTCGTTACGGATCTCGTGGTCGAGGGCGAAGCCGACCTGATCGCGGTAGAAGGTGATCGCCTGGTCGAGGTCGGCGACCGGGACGGTGACGAGTTCGAGGGTCCAGTCCACGGTCGGCCCTCAGCTCGCGTCGAGGATGGACTCGAGCCGCTCGTAGCCCTGCCTCATGCCGGTCTCCATGCCGCTCTCGACCATGCCGTCGCGTGCCTCCTGCGTCGGGTACACGGCGTGGCCGCTCAAGCGGGTGCGCCCGTCGCCGAGGTCCTCGAAGCGGAGCGATTCGATGCTCACGACGTCGGGGAGCCCCTCGAACTCGAACGTCTGGATGGCGAACTCGTTCTGACGGACCACGTGGAAGACGCCGTTGAACCCGTAGTCGCCGCCCTTCGGGTCGTGGTGGAGGTAGCGGTAACGGCCACCCGTGCGGAAGTCGTACTCCTCGACGGTCATCTCGTAGCCGTTCGGTCCGAGCCACTGCGCCACGATGGCCGGGTCTCGGTGCGCGCGACACGATGCCCGCCGCCTCGAGCACCTGGATGTGCCGGGAGACGGCCTGCTTCGTGATCGCGAACGGTTCGACGAGATCGTTGACCGTGGCGGGGCCGAGGCTCAACCGGGCCACGATTCGTCGGCGCACGGGATCGGCGAGGGCGAGGAACGCACGGTCGAGGTCGTCCTCACTGCTCGAATGCGCGCCCGGATCGCATCGTCTCTTGGCTGCTGTCAAGTCACCCCAACCGGGGTGGAGTCGCGGGTGGTTCGGTCGAGTGCTCTCTTGTGACGGCCGTGAAAACTCTGTTAGGAACGGGGAAACGCGGAATGCAGCACGGGAACGGGTGCGTGCACGCGGCGATTGAGGAAGAGGAATGCACAGAGCATCGATCGCATGCAAGCGGAGAACGAGGGTCTGATCCGCCTCATCGACGAACGAACAGGCCCCCGGCTCCTCACGTCACGGTTCGTCCTTCGAGTTGGACCGGACCGTCGACTGTTCGCGACGTTTGACCGTCGGAGGCGGAGCGTGTCCGCGCGCGAGCTTCGTCCACGTCGCCTCATCGGATCGATCCTGATCATGTTCGCGCTGATCGGGGCTCCCGGCGTCGCGTCACCGGCGACGGCGACGGGCGAAGGCGCTGCCTGTGTCACGGATGCGCCGGGGATGAACAACTGTGCTCGGTTCACGTTCACCGGCGGTGCCCAGTCGTTCACCGTGCCGCCAGGGGTGACGAGCCTTCGTGTCACCCTCGACGGCGCAGGCGGGGCAGGCTCGGCCGGGGGACGGACGATCGGAACCGTGATGGTGGCGGCCGGTGGCGTGTTCTCCGTGACCGTGGGTGGTAAGGGCCTCGCCACCGGCGACGGCGGGTACGGGGGCGGAGGCGATGGCGGCGGATGCTCCGGCGGCGGTTCCGGCGGCGGCTCCGGCAACGGTTTGTGCGGTGACGGCGGTGGAGGCTTGACGGGGCTGTGGGCGAACGACTCGGCATTCGTCCGCGCTGCCGCCGTCCTCATCGCCGGAGGCGGCGGTGGCCGTGGAGCGGGCGACGCGTTCGGTGGAGACGGCGGCGGACCGGTTGGAGGTGACGGTTCGCCGGGAGATGGCCCCGGTGGGACGGGCGGCACCGCCACCGCGCCCGGAGCCGGTGGAAGCGGGTTCACCGGCGCCTCCGGAGGGTCAGCCGTCTCCGGCGGCGGCGGAGGCGGCGGCGGGTGGTACGGCGGAGGCGGGGGTGTCGGCTCCCCGTCGCCCAATGGGGCAAGCGGCGGAGGGGGAGGGTCCGGCTACGTCGGCGGACCAGGGGTGATCGATGCGGTCTCGTACCCCGGCGCTGCCGGAGCGCCCGGCGCGGACGGGACCGCGATCATCGAGTGGGCTGCGCCTGCTACGACCCTCACGGCCCCTCGTGACGGTTCCGTCTCCAACCAGGTGTCCCCCTCCATCGTGGGGACCGGGTCACCGGGAAACACCGTCACCGTCACCGACGGTCGCTCGGGCGGGATCGTCTGCACCGCGACTGTGAGGGTCGAACATTCGTGGTCCTGCGTCCCGGTCGTCCCGCTGTCATCGGGTTCTCACCTTTTGACGGCGACTGAAACGCATCCACACGGCTTCTTCTATCCCCCGTCGGCGCCGAGCACCTACATCGTCGACCTCACCCCGCCCGCTGTGCCGACGATCACCGGTCCCGCGCGGACGACCTCGACCACTCCCACTCTCACCGGGCGAAGCGATCCCGGTACCCGTCTGGCCGTCGAGGACGCATCCGGGACGACCGTGTGCACGACGACCGCGAACGCGTCCGGCTCGTGGTCCTGCACGACAGTCGCGCTCGCAGCAGGACGGAACGTCTTGACGCCCATTGCGACGAACGCTCTCGGGAACAGTGCGTCCGGTCCCGGCTTCGCCGTCGACGTCGTCTTCGAAGCGCCCGTCCCCACCCCGGTACCGCCCCCGACGGAGCATCCTCCCCCGACGGTGCAACCGTCGCCGACGGTTCCGGCTCGTGACGCGCCGACCGGACCGTCCGAGGCTGCTCCGGCCGGAACCCATGAAGCCATATCGATGGCACTCGGCTTCGGATCCACATCCATCGCGCGTGGCGTGGTGACGACGATGCGGGGTACCGTCGGGCCCAATACCACCGGTGGAACCGTCGCCCTCACCTTCACCGGTCGGGTGACCGCCGGCGCGGTCTACCGTTCCGTCGACGTCACGCTCGGGGATGTCGATGCCGGCGCGTGTGTGGTGCGCGCCACCGAGTTCTCGTGCTCGTTCACACTGCACACGGGGGAGTCGGCCGACGTGCGCATCCGGGTCTATCCGGACGCTCTCAATGCTCCCGACCGGGTCATCCAACAGTTCGAGGTCTCGTCGACGGACCCCGATCAGGACAACGCGATGACGGTAGCGACACCTGTCAGCCTCGACCGCGACACCAGCGACTGGGTGTCCGCCTTCTCGCTCGATCTCTCGTCATTCCCCGACGCCTTCGTCCCACTCCTCGCGCTGCTCCTGCTGGCTCTGGCCGCAACAGTGTCCGAAACGGAGCGGCGCCGGGCGGCGGCTACGCGTACGTCATCAACCAAGCCGGGAGTACCGACATGACAGAACCCACGCCGCCCCGAACCCGCCGCAATCCGGCCCCGATCATCCTCGTCGTCGTCGCGCTGCTCCTCGTCGTCTACTACGCGGTGGTCGCACTCTCGGGCGTACTGCAGACCTCGACAGAGGTGGCGGTGCGAGACGACAACACCCTGAGCAGCGATGACTACCTCACGCTGCGGATGTCGACGCAAGACGTCGACCTCACCAATCGCGTGATCCAGGCCAACGTGCTCCCCATTCCGCACGGCGAGCTCGAGGGGGCGGAGCCCGGCGAGATCGCCGCCAATCTCCGCATCGAGGTGCGCAGCGGCGGTGTGACGACCTCTGTCGTCGCAGTGCCCGGCGAGTCGATCGTCGACCCGACCTCCCTCACTCTCGCATTGGAACGAGGCGACTCCGACTACCCGTTCGACAAGCCCTTCGCAGACTTCCAGCTCGCCGTCGAGAACACGGATACGGACCGTCCCGTCGCGTTCGAACTCGAGCTGTCGAATTCCGCTCGACCGTGGATGCTCACCGCTGCCCGAGGGGAGGCGAATCAGGACAACGAGAGCCTGCTGTATCCGATCCAGATCCATGGATCGCGTGACGTGCTGACCATCACCCTCGTGATGTTCTACGTTCTGGCCATTCTGCTCACGACTCTCATGGCCGTGGTGACCATCGGCAGTGCGATCCTGCGCCGTCAGCTGGAGTTCTCGAACGTCATCTGGCTGTCGGCGACGCTGCTGTCGTTTCCCGCTCTGCGGTCCGCCATGCCGGGCGCGCCGCCCATCGGCACCGCGCTGGACTTCCTCGTCCTCTTCCCCTGCCTCTGTTTGATTGCGGGCATGCTGCTCTGGACCGGCGGCCATCTTCTGTGGAGAGAGAGCCACGTTCTTCGTCGCCGTATCCTCGACGATGACGAGGTCGCGCCCGACCGGGCGGCCGCATTGCCTTAGTGGGTGGGCTCACGACGATCACGATGTCGACCTCGGGCAGCAGCTCCGGCAACTCGGCGGCGCCGTGCACAGCGCCGCGGTCATCGGCGCGTGGGCTCGATGCCATGCGCACGACCGTCGTCTCGAACGGCAGCAGGCGGTCCTCGGAGCTAGGCGTCGGCCTCGGGGAAGGTGCTGAGCATCATCGTCCTTCCATCGCGGCGGTCCGGCCACGTCCTCGTGGAGCACGTATGGCGGCCGATGGTCGTGCGCGATGATCATGCTCTCATGACCGCGCCGGCCCTCGATAGCGAGACCAACTCGCGTCCGATAAGGCAGCCAGAGACGACTTCCTGAGCCGTGAGGAACTTGCGGCCGAGGCCAGGAGGCCCTTCCTCCAAGCCATGAACAATGGCAAGGCGATCGAGCGGGCTCTCGGCCTGGACAAGGTCGTCCAACGGTTCTTCCAGTGGAAGGGCGGGGCGGGCCGCCCCGACTTCACCCTGAAGGGGACCGAATTGAATATCGAGCTGACGACGAACGTTGAACGAACGATTAACCTACACGAGTTGCGAGACTACGTTGATCCCAACTTCATCGCGAAATACATCCCGTGGAGGTACCGTGTCGGTCACCAACCCGACTCAGGATGGTCTCAAGACTCGTCGCGATGTAAACAGTCTCCGGCACGATGCCGTGGGGCGCGAGCAGCGCGCGATATTCGTCACGTTGTCGCCGGAACCAGAATCCGAAATCGAGCACGACATCGTCCCCCGCCGTGACGCTACTCAGCAGCCGTGCTTTCAGGTCTGCTGCCACTTCGGCCACCACCTCGGCGGACGGCATCGTCGTGATACCGCGATTCCAGAACTCCACCTCGAACGACAGACGTGTCCAGCCTCCGCGCTCCAGGCGCTTGGCGTAGGTGGTCTTGCCGGCACCACCTGGCCCGCACATCATGACCACGCGGGGTCGTCCTGATTTGTTCACTGCCACCGGACCGAACTTACACTCCGCCACTGACGTTGCGGCCTGCAACGCTCCGCTCATCGTCCATTTGAACCAGATCGGACTTGATCCACACGTCCTAGAGCCCTCAGGTGCGGAGGACGATGTTCTCCGGTTCCTCGTCCGCGAGGAGGTGGTCGATCTGGCGGCGAATGAGCGCGACCATGCGGGGGAGCATCGCGCCCGACGCGCCGCCGACGTGGGGGCTGATGAGCACGTTCGGGAGCGACCAGAGCGGGTGGTCCTCGGGCAGCGGCTCCGGGTCGGTCACGTCGAGGGCCAGGCGGATGCGCCCCTCCGTCGCGTGGCGCACGAGCGCGTCGGTGTCGGCGACCGGTCCGCGGCCGACGTTCACGACGAGGGCGCCGTCGGGGAGCGCTGAGAGCACGTCGTCGTTCACGAGGCCGGTTGTCTTCGAGGTGAGCGGCGTCACGATGATGAGGATGTCGACCTCGGGCAGCAGCTCCGACAGCTCGTCGACACCGTGGACGGCACCGCGGTCGTCGGTGCGAGGGCGTGAGGCGACCCGGACGACGGTCGTCTCGAACGGCAGCAGGCGGTCCTCGATCGCGCGACCGACGCCGCCATAGCCGAGGATCATGACGTTCTTGTCGGCGAGGCCCGGGGTCATCCGGCTCTTCCACGTGCCCGACTCGGCGTTCCGCACGAACTCCGGAAGCCCACGCTGTGCCGCGAGCGTCAAGGTGAGCGCGAGCTCCGCGGTGGCCGTCTCGTGCACCGTGCTCGCGTTGGCGAACGTGATGCCCTCCGGCAAGAGTTCATCGACGCCGTCGTAGCCGATCGATTGCGACTGGACGAGCCTGCTCGAGACCTCCGCGACGCGACCGATTCGGCTGCTCCCGCCCATGTACGGCGGCACGACGAGATCGATGCGCGAGCGCGGCGGCGCTCCCTCGAAGTCCCACTCGACGAGCTCGACCGCGTCCGGGAGATCACCCACCGCGTTCGCGAGGCGGGAGTCCGGGACGCTGACGATGAGGGAGTCGACCATGCATCCGACCCTATCGCGCGCCCCGGATCGCACCCGGGACTTGTCTCGGCCCGACCGGAACGGACGAGCGCGGCTGCAGGGCGTCCAGGGCCGGTGAGGATCCGGGGCTTCCCTCTCGATGCTCGTCAGGTTAGGCTTTCCTTACCATGACGATCCTCGACGCCCGGCCTGAGACCGCACCCATCCCGTTCCGCCTGTTCGCGGTCACGGTGAAACGGGTCGTCGCGATCAGCCCGACGTATCGCCGGATCACGTTCACGGGTCCGCTGTGCGACGGGATCGCCGACAATCGTCACGACCAGCGCATCAAGTTCCTGCTCCCCACGGACGGGATGCCGCTCGACGAGTTCGGCCTCGAGCCCACGGACTGGTACCAGCGCTGGCGCGAGCTTCCCGATGACAAGCGCATGCCGATGCGCACGTACACGATCCGCGAGGTGCGGTCGGACGTCGCCGAGTTCGATGTCGACGTGGCGCTGCACGGCCGGATCGGACCGGCCTCCTCCTGGGCGCTCGACGCCCGTCCCGGCGACAGCATCATCGTGAACGCGCCGTGCGCGCACTTCCCCGACGTCCACGGCGGCGTCGACTGGCACGCGCCCGAGCGGGTGGACCGCGTCCTCCTCGCCGGTGACGAGACGGCGGCGCCGGCCATCGCCGGCATTCTCGAGAGGCTGCCCGCCGATTCGTGCGGCGTCGCCGTCATCGAGGTGCCCCACGCCGACGACGCCGTCGTGATCGGCGCCAAGCCGGAGCACGTCGAGGTCGTCGTGCTCGCTCGCGGTGGCGCGCCCGTCGGCACACTGCTCGAGCCGGAACTGCGCCGGATCGCTCCGCGCATCCTCGAGGAGTGCGAAGTGATCGCGCGCGCCGAGCTCATCGCGCACGCCCCGCTCGAGGACGTCGACATCGATGCGGGTCTGCTGTGGGAGGTGCCCGTCTCGTCGACCGGTGGTGCGGCCCTCGGCGATCGCGCTCCGTTCTACGCGTGGCTCGCGGGTGAGGCGAGTGTCATCAAGACGCTCCGCCGCCTCCTCGTCTCCGAGCTCGGCGTCGATCGCCGCTCCGTCGCCTTCATGGGCTACTGGCGAGAGGGCCGCCCCGAACTCGGCGGCTGACCCAAACGGCTACACCCGCACGAGGGCTACAGTTCCACGGGGCGCCCTCGCAGCGATCTGGCGCCCTCGAATCACGAAAGGGGCGGCCGAGCCGCGCCACGGCAGCGCTACGCGACGGGCGACACGACCTTCGGGGGTCATGGCGCGCCACCGTGCGAGGACCTCACGCGCGTGCGCGACGAGTCCGACGCCGGCGTCTGTCAGGGAGACGGAGTGACCCCCTCGCGCGAAGAGCTCCACACCGAGCTCCGCCTCGATCTTCCGGATGCGTTTGCTCAGGGCGGGCTGAGCGACGCCGAGACGCTGCCCGTCGGAAGTGGAGTTCGTCGCCGAGCACCGCGACGCATTCCAGGTCACGCACATCCATCAGCGCGACCTCCCCGTCGGTTCTCATCGGTCACGTCGGCAGGTTACGCCCTCGCGGCCCACCGCACGGGCTGACCGGCGCGGGTCAGGCGGTGCCCGCGTAGGCCGCGAGGCGGCGGAGGCCCTCGTCGAGCGAGACCGTGGGCGTCCAATCGAGGTCACGGCGAGTGGCGCGCTGGTCGAACCAGTGTGCGGTGGACAATTGCTCGGCGAGGAATCGCGTCATCGGCGGCTCGTCGGAGCCCGGGCGGATCGACCAGATCCGCTCGATCGCGGAACCCGCCGCGCGAGCGACGCCGGCCGGTATGCTCCACCGTGGCGGGGCGACCCCCGCAGCGAGGCAGATGCCGACGAGCAGGTCGCCGACAGGTCTCGGCTCCCCGTTCGTGATCACATAGGCATTGCCGTGCGCCTCCTCGGCGCGGTGCAGCGCGGCGACGATTCCGGTGGCGGCGTTGTCGACGTACGTCGAGTCGATGAGCGCCGTGCCCCCGTCGAGGAGCGGGAGCCGCCCACGCCGTGCCCGGTCCACGATGCGGTCGACGAGCTGGGTGTCGCCGGGGCCCCACACGAGGTGTGGGCGTACGGCCACGACGCGCAGAGTATCGGAGTCGTGATCGAGGGCGAGCAATTCGGCTTCGGCCTTGGTCCGCGCATAGTCTCCGCGTGCGTGCTCCGGATCGGCGCGCTCCGCCCCGACGCCCGCGAGCGCTGAGCCCGCGTGGGCGACGGACGGTGACGACACCTGCACGAACCGGGACGCACCGGCGCGTTCCGCGGCCTCGACGAGCAATCGCGTCCCGCCGACGTTCACCGAGCGGAACTCGCGGGGATCTCCCGCGAGCGACACCTTCGCGGCGAGGTGCACGACGCCCTCGACGCCGTCGACCGACCGCTCGACGAGAGAGGGATCCGTGACGGAACCGAGGATGTCGGTGACGCCGGCCGCGCCCGACGGGCGCCGTTGCATCGCCCGGACGTCGTGTCCCGCCGCCACGAGTTCAGCGGCCACGGCGCGTCCGAGGAAACCGGACGCTCCCGTCACGAGGACGATCACAGGGCGCCCGTCTTCCCGCCCGCGAGCGTCGACTCGGCCCACATCGACACGCGGGAGCGATCGATCTTCGAATTGTGCCGGATGTCCGTCGGCAGCTGCGGCACAGCGAGCACGGCCACGAGCGGCAGCGCCGTGCTCGCCCGCACAGCGGCTGTGAGCTCCGGAGTCGCGAGCCCCGGCCGGGAGGTCGGCGGCACCGTCTCGACGACCGCGACGGCCTGCCGCAATCCGTGCGGACCCACACCGACGACGGCCGCGCGGCGGACGCCCTCGACGCCTTCGACGTCCTGCTCGGCGCCGACGGGCGCGACGGGCCCGTCCGCCGTCACGATGACGTGCGGCAGTCGACCCTCCACCCACACGCGACCGTCAGCGTCGAGGTGCCCGACGTCGCCCGTGCGGTGCCAACGCTCCCCGGCGGCGGCGCCACGGTTCCCCGAGGGGGTGCCGTTCTCCGCGGCGCGGTCCGTGAGCCACAACCGGTCGTAGTGGTCCTTCAGGTGAGGAGCGGAGACGACGAGCTCGCCGAGCACTCCCGCCTCGTCGCTCGGTGCGGCGGTCGGCCGACCGTCCGCGTCGAGAGCCGCCACGAGCACGCGGTTCGAGCCGATGGGCGTACCGACGCACACGCCGCGATCGGGTGCCGCGGCCGCCGCGCGGATCCCGTCGAGCGTCACGTCCGTCACGAGAAGGCACTCCGTCATCCCGTACGGCGTGTGGGGCGT
This sequence comes from Labedella populi, assembly GCF_004078655.1. Taxonomy (GTDB): domain Bacteria; phylum Actinomycetota; class Actinomycetes; order Actinomycetales; family Microbacteriaceae; genus Labedella; species Labedella populi. The sequence continues at coordinate 386,970 of NZ_RZNC01000001.1, forward strand.
CGCGTTCGGCATGAGCGCGGCGGCGGACGCGAGCAGCTGCTCGCCGATGGGAGCGCCCGTCGACAGGAAGGTCCGCACGTGTGTGAGTGCCGCGCGATCCGTCGTCGTGAGGGCGTCGGCCGTCGCGACGACGTTGAGGATAGCCGCAGGGGAGAGGAAGACGATGCGGGCGTCGGATTCGCGGACGGCTGCGGCCACGGCGCTCGCGGTGAGCGTGCGCGGCGCGGACACGTCCATGTCCGGCGTGACCGATCGCGTGCCGAGGGCTGGACCGAGGAGCGCGAAGGGCGCGAATCCCGTCACGAGTCCCGTCTCCGACGTCACGTCGAAGTGCGCGGCGAGCACGTCGCGGAGCGCCGACAACTGACCGTGCCGATAGACGACGCCCTTCGCCGGTCCCGTCGACCCCGAGGTGAAGAGGATCGCGGCCTCGTCGCCGGGACCGGGCGGTGCGGGCACGGGGGCGCCGGTGCCGAGTTCGATGACGTCCGCGAGGCTGCACTCGACACCGAGGGCCACTGCAGCGACGCGCGGGAGTCGAGCGGTCGAGATCCGCAGCCCCGGCCACCCGAGGGTGCGGGCGGCGGTCAGCCCGAGCGCCTCGCCGATGACGACGTGCGGCCACGCCCCGCGGACGGCACGCGTCAGTCCCTTCACGCCGAGGCCGGCGTCGGCCACCACGACGACGGCGCCGATGCGCAAGCAGGCGTAGACGACGGCGGTGAGCGTCGGCCCCGGCTGGACGAGCAGCGACACGCGCTGTCCCTTCCGGACGCCCATGCGGTGGAGGCCGGCGGCGAGTTTGCGCACGCGGTCGTCCAGCTGCCGCCAGCTGACCCGTCGGGGTTCGCTCTTCCCGCGCGGCGCCATGTCGACGACGGCGACGGAGTCGTCCTCGCGTCGTTCGTCCAGTCCGCGCCACAGGGGCACGAAGGGCGGTCCGTCGGGGGAGCCTGTCGAGGTCCGTCGTGCCGACGCGGCCGCCCGGGGGGGCGACGGGGCGAGCCCCGAGAGTCGCTCGCCGTTGTCCTCGAGCCAGGTGAGCACGGCGTCCGCGTACGGGCGGTCCTCCGCCACGAGGTGACTCGCGCCCTCGAAGCGGTGCACGTCGGCGTGCGGGAGCCGATCGGCGAGGTCGTCGAGGTAGCGGTCGCTGAAGATCGGGTCGTTCGGCCCCCACAGCATGAGTGCCGGGACGTCGAGGCGGGCCACCGCGCCGGCGATGCGGTCGAGCTCGCCGAAGCTCTCGTGCCGTGCATCGACGGGGATGTCCGCGACGAAGCCGCCGATCGCCCGTCTCCGCTCGGCCGTGCGATACGGAGCGCGGTAGGCGTCCGCGACGTCGCGATCCAGCGACGGGGTCGCGAGGGCGAGCGTCGTGTCGAGGAACGCCGTGGTCCCCACGGTCGACGCCGCGAGCACGCCCCAGGCCCCGGCGAGCCGCAGCGGTGCGGGGATCGGTACGCCTTCAGGGTGATGGATCGCGGTGTTGAGGAGCATGACCCCGGCGAGCGACGTGCCGTGGTCGACGGCCCAACCGAGGGAGACGACACCGCCCCAGTCGTGTCCGAGCGTCACGACGGGTCCCTCGAGGGCGAGCGCCTCGGTGAATGCGGCGAGGTCCGACACGCGCTGGTGGAGAGGACGGTGCACGCCGGTCCGCTCGGAGAAGCCCATGTCCAACTGGTCGACGGCGACGACGCGCCATGCGGGTCGGCCGGATTCGGCTGCCCGGACCGACTCCGAGACGATGCTGCGCCACAGGTACGACCACGTCGGGTTCCCGTGGACGGCGAGGATGGTCCCCGCCGTGGGGATGCCGAGGCGAGCGAGCTCGTCACCGGTGTCGAGGTGGTGCCACTCGCGCGAGACGCCCGCGTCGACGCCGCGACCGGGAACCCGAAGGATGCGGCTGAATCGAGGATCGAGTCCGGGCAGGCCGGAGGGGGGAAGCGATGCTCCCTCCGTCACCACGCGAGCTCCATCATCGCCGTGTTGAGCCCGGAGCCGACACCCATGAGGAGGACCCGGTCGCCCTTCTTGAGCGACTCCTGTTCGGCCGCGAGCGTGATGGGGATCGAGGCGGGGCCGACATTGCCGTACTGCGGGAACGTCGTGGGAACACGATCCCGGTCGAGCTTCGCGGCCTTGACGATCGCGTTCGTGTGCACCGAGGAGACCTGGTGGGTGATGTAGCGGTCCATCTTCGACCAGTCCCACTCGTTCGAGGCCTCCTTCCACGCCGAGACGACGAGGTCGAGGCCGCCCTTGAGCAGAGCCTTGGCGTCCGTGAACATGCCGTCGACACTTCCGACGCACAGCTCGTGGAACTGGGTCGCGGCGCGGGTGACGCCGCCGAGGATGCGGTGGCCGCCGGGGTGCTCGTCGGCCCGCCCCAGGACGGCGGCCGCCGAGCCGGAGCCGAGCGTGAGGGAGGCGAACTCGCTCATGAAGCCCTCACGGTCGACGTCCTCACGGAGGAGACGGTCGATCGTGTTCGTCTGGATCTCGTCGGCGTCCTCGCCGTTGACGACGATCGCGTAGCGGATCTGGCCCGACTCGATCATGCTCGCGGCGAGACTCATGCCGTTGACGAAACCGAGGCAGGCGTTGGCGACGTCGAAGTTGATCGCGGAACTCGGCAGTCCAAGACCGTGGTGGAGGCGGACGGCGACGGACGGTTCGAGGTGCTTGCGGGTGACGGAGGTGTTGATGAGCAGCCCCACCTCCGACGGGTCGACGCCCGCCTCGGCGAGGGCGCGCTTGCCGGCCGCGACGGTCGCGTCGTCGGAGTCCTCACCGGGAGCCCAATTGCGGCGCTCGAGGACACCCGCGACGCGACGCAGCAGGCCGCTTCGGAGCTTCAAGCGCTTGAGTGCGGACGAGAGGCGGTCCTCGATGTCGTCCGACGTGGTCACGCGGGTGGGCAGTGTGCTCGCCACCGACAACAGGGATACGTTGTCGAAGCGGGTCGTCGCATTTCCGGTCACGAATCCTCCGTCGCACGAGCCGTCACTCGCTCGTTTCAGCAAGGACTCATTTTATCCCCGCGAATATGAACCCCCGGCCATGCGCCGTCTCGGTTCCCCTCGACGCCGCGACGTGCTAGGGGCCGCGCGGCCGCCGGGGAGGATAGCGTGGGGGTGTGGAATTCCGGACGGCGACGGAGCGCGACGTAGACGCAATCGTCGCGCTCGTGGCCCGTGCGTACCGCGGGACCGGGGGAGAACCGGGCTGGACCACGGAGGCGCACCTCTTCGACGGTCCCCGGACGGACGCCGACCAGGTGCGTGCCGTCCTCGCCGCGCCGCGCGACACCCTCGTCGTCGCCGAGGAGAGCGGCGCCCTCGTCGGGTGCTGCACGGTCACGGATCGGGGGCGGATCGCCTACTTCGGGATGTTCGCGGTGTCGCCGGCCGCCCAGGGGTCCGGTCTCGGTACGGCGCTCCTCGCCGAGGCGGAGCGGATCGCGCGGCACGAGCTCGGTGCGGCCCGCATGATCATGACGGTCATCGCATCACGAGCGGAGTTGCTCGCGTGGTACGAGCGCCGTGGCTACCGCCGAACCGGCACGGTCGCGCCGCTGCCCGAGGAGCACGCCGTGCACGTCCGCACCGGAGTCGACGTGCAGCTCGAGACGCTCATCAAGCGGCTCGGCGACGCCGACACTCCGCTCAGGACCCTCGGATAACGTTGGGGGAATGAGGCTCCTGCTGATCCGCCATGGTGAGACTCCGGACAACGTCGTCGGCGCGCTCGGCACGGTGATCCCGGGTCCCGGCCTCACGCCCCTGGGCGAGCGGCAGGCGGCCGCCGTCCCCACGGCGCTCGCGCACGAGGACATCGAGGCGATCTACGTCTCGCGGATGGTTCGCACGCACCGCACGGCGGCCCCCCTCGCCACAGCGCTCGGGTTCGACCCCGTGCAGCTCGAGGGCATCCACGAGATCAGCGCCGGTCACCTCGAGGGTCGCAGCGACATGGAGGCGGTGTACGCCTACATGGGGACGCTGCTCTCGTGGTGGAACGATCCGGAGGCGCGGATCGGTGAGAGCGGAACCGAGTTCTTCGACCGGTACGACGCGGACGTCGATCGGATCGCTGCGGCGCACGACGGTACCGTCGCCCTCTTCAGCCACGGAGCCGCGATCCGCGCGTGGAGCGCTCGAGCGGCGTGGAATCTCGACGAGGGCAACACACGCACGCGCGGTCTCGCGAACACGGGCATGGTGGCCCTCGAGGGCTCACCGGCCCACGGCTGGGAGGCCGTCTCCTGGCATGAGGACCCGCTGGGCGGCACGCGTCTCGATGACGACGCGGCCGCCGACCCCACGGGCGAGGAACTCTAGCCAGAGGGCTACACCCGCACGAGGGCGCCATGTACGACTAGCGCCCTCGGTGCCGAAGTGCCGCCCTCGTGGTGCATCCACTTTCCTTGGGCCCATAGATGACCGCGGATCCACAACAACGTGGTACTCGCGGTAGGGGACGGTCGACGGCGCCATCTCGGTGCCGAGGGCGCCGCGAATGAGTGGCGCCCTCGAGCGGGCGTGGTTCGTGCGGTAAAAGCGATCGAACATCTGTGCCTGTTTCTCCGCGTGTCAACGCGGCACCGCGGTCCTCGACCGTGATGGTGACGCCCTCGGGTCCGGTGCTCTGAGTGAGCGTGATCCGGGAGCCCTCGGGGCTGAACTTGATGGCGTTCTCGAGGAGTTCCGCGACGGTATGTCGCAGTCGCATCACATCCCCCTCGATCCGGACCGACTCCGCACCGTCGCGACGGACCTCGACCAGCTGGCGGCGGCGCTCGGCGGCCTCGGCGGTCAGCGCGATGGCATCGTCAACGATCGTGCGCGCATCGAGCGAGGCGACGTGCAACGGACGATCGGTGTCCGTGGCGACGAGGAGGTCCGCGATGCCGTAACGCAGGCCGGCGACGTTGCGGGAGATGACCTCGAGATAGCGGAGGCTGTCCGTGTCGGATGGATCGAGCGAGTCCTCGAGGAGTTCGAGGTAGCCGGTCACGCTCGTCAGCGGCGTCCGCAGCTCATGGGAGACCGTGCTGAGAAAATCCTCGCGGATCGCGACGGCCTGCGCGAGTTCCGTGATGTCGTACGCCACCACGACCGTGCCGAGGAGTGCACCGTCGGGCCGGTGCACTTGCCGCGTGTGACCAGGACGACGGTGCGACGGAAGCCGTAGGCGAGCCAGAGGATCGGGAAGGTCGCGAGCATGCCCACGGACGGCAGTACGGCGAGCAACTCCGCCCGGAGGAGCGCGAGGCCCACGATGTCGGCGACGGCGACGGCGACGGCGACGACGACACCGATGAACGCCGCGCCGAGGAGGAGCGGAAGCTGAGCTCGGACGAACACCCGCATGCGACCCCGCGGCGACGCCTCGGATTCGAGCAGCGGCATGGTCGTCCTTCCCGTGCACGGCCGACCGGGGAGGGCGCAGCCTTCAGCTGCGCTGTGACCGCCGAGCGCACGGAAGAGAGGGTTCGATGCGACGGTAACCAACTCCGGAGCCATTCCGGCGGAGGCGCCTTTTACTTGTCGCGGTTCCCGTCCATCCCGGAGTTCCGGGCCACGGTGTGTCAGCGGTCGAGCGAGTAGACACGGCTGGCTGTCTCGGAGAACAGGCCCGCCCGTTCGTCCGCCGAGAATGGCGCGGCCCACTCGAGGACGCCGTCGAGCCAGCGATCGTACGTCGTCTGGCCGCTTGATGCGGGCCAGTCGCTGCCGAAGAGGAGCCGGTCGGCGCCGAACACGTCGAGCACGGTGTCGAGGTACGGGCGCAGCGTCTCGAGGGACCAGGCCGGGGAGCCGGTCTGCGGAGGCAGCCCCGACACTTTGCATACGACGTTCGGGCGGCGGGCGAGTTCCGTGATCGCCTGTCGCCAGGTGTCCGCGGAGCCGCTCGCGATATCCGGTTTGCCCAGATGGTCGAGCACGATCGAGAGCGTCGGGATCGCGTCGGCGAGTGCGGTCACGTCGTCGAGCTGGTCCTCCGTGACGCACGCGTCGAACACGAGCGAGCGGGAGGAGAGCGCCCGGGCGCCCGCGCGGAAGACGTGCGATTCCGAGAAGCCGCGAGGCTCCGACTGCAGGAGCCGACGCACGCCCACGACGAGTGCGCGCTCGCCGAGGGCGTCGAGGTGCGCGGAGACCGCGTCGCCGTGCTCGAGCGGCGCGAACGCGACGATGCCGACGGTGGGGCCCTCCGCGGAGATCGTCGTCACCCAGTCGACTTCGGTGAGCGCCTGCTCCGGGCGGCAATCGGCCTGAACGAAGACGAAGCCGTCGATGTGTGCGGCGCCGCTGAGGCGTTCCGCAGCGAGCTCGGCGAAGCCCATGGGACGGTTGAGGGTCGGCACCTCCCGGAGCCAGTCGTAGCCGAGCCGGTCCGTGTCCCAGACGTGCAGGTGTGCGTCGATGATCCTCATACCCGGATGCCCCGTTCCGACCGCTCCGTCACGACCGATCGCCATGGTACCGGGACGGCGGACCACTCGACGACTGAGCGTAGAGCCCTCTGCTTCCCCAGGCTCACTCGCTACCATCGGAGGATCTGTCCCGGAGGAGGTTCCCATGCCGAACATCGATCCCGTCCGCGTCGCCGCTCTCGACGACGCCGTCGCCCGCTGGGCCAAGAACGGCTGGACGGTGTCCTCCGTGTCCGGAGCGACCGCCGTGCTGCAGCGGAAGAAGCGCATCGGCTGGTTCTGGAACCTCGTGCTCACCCTCCTCACGGGTGGCCTCTGGCTCATCGTCGTGATCATCCGCGTCGTGAATCGCAAGATCGAGACGATCGTCCTCACGGTCGACGAATACGCGCGCGTACACACGTCCTGACCGTTCCGCCGCGTGCCCGTGGGACGACACGCGGCGGAAACGCGCGGGCACAGGGTCGGAATAGCGGGCGTCGGAGCCTACGTTGGAAGGCATCATGACGACTCCTGACACGCACCTCGTACCCATCGGCCGCTCCGACCTGCAGGTCTTCCCGCTTGCCCTCGGCGGCAACGTCTTCGGCTGGACCGCCGATCGCGACGCCTCGTTCGCGATCCTCGACGCCTTCACGGACGGTGGCGGCGACCTCGTCGACACGGCCGACGGATACTCGCACTGGGTTCCGGGTCACACGGGCGGCGAGTCCGAGAGCGTCATCGGAGAGTGGATCGCGCGCACGCGCCGTCGCGACGACCTCGTCATCGCGACGAAGGTCAGCACTCATCCGCAGTTCTCGGGTCTCGCGCCGGAGAACATCCGTGCCGCCGCGGACGCCTCGCTCGCGCGGCTCGGTACCGATGTGATCGACGTCTACTACGCGCACTTCGACGACGAGAGCGTCCCCCTCGAGGACACCGTCGCGGCGTTCTCCGGCCTCGTCGATGCCGGCAAGATCCGCGCGATCGCGGTGTCCAACTACTCCGCCGAGCGCATCGACGAGTGGATGGCTGTCACGGAGGCGAACGGATTCCACGCTCCCGTCGCCCTGCAGCCGCACTACAACCTCGTCGAGCGCGACTTCGAGGGTGCGCTCCGTGAGCGGGCCGAACGCTACGAGTTGGGCGTCTTCCCCTACTTCGGCCTCGCCAAGGGCTTCCTCACGGGGAAGTACCGCGGGGGAGCGTCGGTCGACAGCCCGCGCGCCGGCGGGGCGGCCGAGTACCTGAATGCGCGAGGCGATGCCGTGATCGAGGCCCTCGACGCCGTCGCGGCCGCGCACGAGGTGAGCCTCGCGACGATCGCGCTCGCGTGGCTCCGCCTGCAGCCGACGGTCGTCGCGCCCATCGCGAGCGTGAGCCGGCTCGAGCAGTTGCCCGACCTCCTCGCCTCGGCGACGGTCGCGCTCACTCCGGAGGAGCTCGCGGCCCTGTCCGCCGCCTCCGCCTGAACCTCCTCCCTCCCCTCACCCCCCTGAACACTTCCTTTGTGCATGATTTTTTGAGCACAGAGGAAGTGTTCAGGGGGGGGGTGAGAGGGGGGGCGAGAGGGTGCGGGGACGAAACATGGGCGCAACACGGGCCGCTGTAGGCTCGGCCCATGGGAGACCTCTTCGACGGGTACGGCGCGACTCTGGCTCCGCGGAAGACCGTCTCGGGGGTACCGCCGTGGGACGAGATGTTCGAGCTTGCGGATTCTCCCGCCGGTGCCGCCGAGGCCCGCCCCGGCTACCGCGATATCTACAACTCGCTCGCCGCCATGACGCAGGAGGAGCTCCGCGGGCGCACCGAAGCGCTCGCGAGTTCGTACCTCGCTCAGGGCGTCACGTTCGACTTCGCCGGTGAGGAACGCCCCTTTCCGCTCGATGCCGTGCCCCGTGTGATCGAGCAAGGGGAGTGGGCGGGTGTCGAGGCGGGCATCAAACAGCGCGTCCGGGCGCTCGAAGCGTTCCTCTCCGACGTCTACGGCCGCCAGAACGCCGTCCGGGACGGCATCATCCCGGCGAGCCTCATTTCGTCCTCACAGCACTTCCACCGCCAGGCCGCCGGGATCACGAGCGCGAACGGCGTCCGGATCCACGTCTCCGGCATCGACCTCATCCGCGACGAGCACGGAGAACTGCGGGTCCTCGAGGACAACGTGCGCGTGCCGAGCGGCGTCAGCTACGTCATCTCCAACCGCCGCGTCATGGCCCAGACACTCCCCGAGCTCTTCGTCTCGATGAAGGTCCGCCCTGTCGGCGACTACCCGAACAAGCTGCTGCAGGCACTCCGTGCGAGCGCGCCCAACGGCGTCGAGGATCCGAACGTCGTCGTCCTCACCCCCGGCGTCTACAACTCCGCCTACTTCGAGCACACTCTGCTCGCCCGGCTCATGGGCGTCGAGCTCGTCGAGGGCCGTGACCTCTTCTGCGCGAGCGGAAAGGTCTTCATGCGCACGACGAGCGGTCCACAGCGCGTCGACGTGATCTACCGCCGGGTCGACGACGAGTTCCTCGACCCCCTGCAGTTCCGGGCCGACTCGATGCTCGGGTCTCCCGGCCTCATGCTCGCGGCGCGGCTCGGCAACGTGACGATCGCGAACGCCGTCGGCAACGGCGTCGCGGACGACAAGCTCGTCTACACGTACGTGCCGGACCTGGTCCGCTACTACCTCGGCGAGGAGCCTCTGCTCAAGAACGTCGACACCTGGCGGCTCGAGGACCCTGGTGCGCTCGAGGAGGTCCTCGACCGGCTCGACGAGCTCGTCGTGAAGCCCGTCGACGGCTCCGGAGGGAAGGGGCTCGTCGTCGGCCCCGACGCCTCCCGGAAGGAGCTGGACGATCTCCGGGACCGCTTGCGCGCCGATCCCCGCGGCTGGATCGCGCAGCCCGTCGTGATGCTCTCGACGATCCCGACCCTCGTCGAGGACGGAATGCGGCCCCGCCACGCTGACCTCCGCCCCTTCGCCGTCAACGACGGCGAGGACATCTGGGTGCTCCCCGGCGGACTGACCCGCGTGGCGCTTCCCGAGGGCCAGCTCGTCGTCAACTCGAGTCAGGGCGGCGGATCGAAGGACACGTGGATCGTCGGCGCCGCCGAACAGCGCGGCGACCCGGAGGACTCCCCGCACGACATCCAGGGCCTCGTCGCCGACCAGGCCACGGTCACGCAGGCGATCCCCATCATCTACGCCGACCAGCCGGAGCCCGCGCACTCGCCCTACGACCGGCCCGCACGCTCCGACCAGTCGGAACAGCAGCAGCAGAGCACCACGGGCGACGGCGTCCAGCAGCACTCGCCGTACGACGGACCGAGCGCGAGCCAGTCGGAACAGCAGCAGCAGTCGCGATCGGAATCCGAGGTGATCCCGACGGACATGATCGCCCCGATCGGGAAGCGGAGTGGCGCATGCTGAGCCGGATCGCCGAGAGCCTCTTCTGGATCGGCCGCTACATCGAACGCAGTGACGGCACGGCGCGGATCCTCGACGTGCACCTGCAGCTCCTCCTCGAGGACCCCTGGATCGACGAGAACTCCGCGTGCCACTCGCTGCTCAGTGTGATGGGCAGCGACCACGACGCGGACGTGCCGCTCACCCGGGAGGACGTGCTTCGTCGGCTCGCCGTCGACCGCACGCATCCGTCGTCGATCGCCTACTCGATCACCGCCGCGCGCGAGAACGCGCGGCGGGCCCGTGAGATCGTGTCGAGCGAGCTGTGGGAGTGCCTCAACACCACGCGCACGAGGATGCCGCGGCGCGTGGATCCCGATCAGGTGCATTCGTTCTTCCGCTGGGTGCGGGAGCGATCGGCGCTCGCCGTGGGCATCGTGGACTCGGCGACGAGCCGTGACGACGCGTGGCGGTTCTTCACTCTCGGGCGAAGCGTCGAGCGCGCCGACATGACTGCGCGGCTGCTCGCGACGCGCTCGCTCACGGAGGCGTCGGGGCCGTCGTGGACCACGATCCTGCGTTCGTGCGGCGCGTACGAGGCATACCTGCGCACGTATCGAGGGGTGCCGAGCGCGCGGAACGCCGCCGAGTTCCTCCTGCTCGATCGGCTCTTCCCCCGCTCGATCATCTTCTCGATCGTGCAGGCGCTCGAGTGCGTGGGGGACCTCGAGCCGCGTTCCGACCGTGTCGGGGTCTCCGGGCAGTCACAGCGACTACTGGGTCAGATCCGCAGCGAGCTCGAGTACACGCCCATCACGCAGATCCTCGAGGACCTGCCGGGGTACATGGACAACGTGCAGCGTGCGACGCTCGAGACGTCGGAGGCCGTGCGGCAGCGCTTCTTCCCGACGCAAGCGGAGCCGAGCTGGATCGGGGAGAACGCATGAAACGGTTGCGGATCGTGCACCGCACGGGCTTCACGTACGAGGGTCACGTGCAGACGTCGTACAACGAGGCGCGCATGCTGCCGTCGACGACCGACGGCCAGTTCGTCCTCGAGGCCGGGATCGAGATCTCACCCGGTGCGAGCCAGAACATGTACACGGACTACTTCGGAACGAAGGTGACCGCGTTCGAGGTGCTCTCGAAGCACACCGAGCTCTCGTTGACGGCGAGCAGTCTCGTCGAGGTGCGGCCGCGGCCGCACCATGACAGCGCGATCACGTGGGAGCAGCTCGATCAGCTCGTGCGGCGCAGTGTCGAGACGGTCGAGCAGAGCGAACAGACGCGCCGCACGCGACCGCCCGAGGATCTCGCCGAGCTCGCGCGCGAGGTCCGGTTGCGGCACGAGACGCCGTACGGCGCAGCCCTCGAGATCGCCGAGACGATCGGTCGCGAGGTCGAGTACGTGCAGGGCGTGACGGGTGTTCAGACGACCGCGGCCGACGCGTGGGAGAAGAAGCACGGTGTCTGCCAGGACATCACACACATCACCCTCGGGGCGCTGCGGTCCGTCGGGATCCCAGCCCGGTACGTGTCCGGTTACCTGCACCCGCGTCCGGATGCGCCGATCGGGGAGACGGTGACGGGAGAGTCCCACGCGTGGGTCGAGTGGTTCTCCGGCACCTGGCATGGCTACGACCCGACGAATCTCATCGAGATCGGCGACCGGCATGTCCTCGTCGGTCGGGGCCGCGACTACCAGGACGTCGCCCCGCTCCGCGGCGTCTACGCCGGCCCGTTCCGGTCGTCGCTCTTCGTCCGCGTGGAAATCACCCGCGAGTCCTGACCCCTCTCCCCCCTGAAAACTTCCTATGTACGTGAAAATTCGAGCACATAGGAAGTTTTCAGGGGGTGGAGAGGATGCGTGAGGTGTTGCCCGCGATCCACGAGACGAGCGGGAGGAGCTGTGCGGCGAGCTCCTGGCCGAGCGGCGTGAGGCTGTAGTCGACGCGCGGCGGGATGGTCGGCTGCGCTTCGCGGAGGACGAAGCCGTCGGTCTCGAGCAGTCTGAGCGTTTGCGCGAGCATCTTCTCGCTGATGCCCTCGACACCTCTCCGGAGTTCGCCCCAGCGCAGCGACCGTTCCGCGAGCGCCACGATCACGAGCACGCCCCACTTGCTCGTGACGTGATCGAGCACGATGCGCGTCGGACACGCGGCAGGGAAGACGCCGTCGGTCGTGCCCGGCCCCGAGAGCAATGATTCGAGAGTCGCCGGTTCGGCGAGGGCCTGCGAATTCACGAGACTTTCCATAAGGTGGGTAGCTTACCGGAAAGTGGGTACTGTCCGGCGGGAAGCAAAACACACGGTGCTGCGCTTGCCCTGGAGAACACACCCAAATGGAAGGACCCCCATGACCATCGCCGCCACCCCCATCGTCGTCACTGGCACCACCGGACACCTCGGCCGACTCGTCGTCGACTCCCTGCTCGCCCGCGGCGTCGTCGCCGCGGACATCGTCGCCATCGGGCGGAGCGCCGAGAAGCTCGCCGACGTCGCGTCGACCGGTGTGCGCACCGCGATCGCCGACTACTCCGACCGCGCATCGCTCGACGTGGCGTTCGCGGGAGCAGGCAGCCTCGTGCTGGTCTCGGGCAGCGAGGTCGGCCAGCGTGTCCAGCAGCACTCCAACGCGATCGACGCGGCGGTCGACGCCGGCATCTCGCGCGTCGTCTACACGAGCGCGCCCCACGCGACCACCTCTGCCCTCGTCCTCGCGCCCGAGCACAAGGCGACGGAGGAGTACCTGGCGTCGACCGGCGTCGCGAGCACCGTGCTCCGCAACAACTGGTACTCCGAGAACTACGCCACCGACGTCGAGCGCTCGGGCGAGTCCGGTGTCCTCCTGTCGAGCACGGGGGATGGCCGGGTAGCGAGCGCGTCGCGCGCCGACTACGCCGACGCCGTCGCGGCGGTCCTCACGACCGACGGCCACGAGGGCGCCGTCTACGAACTCTCGGGCGACATCGCATGGAGCTACGACGAGCTCGCCGCGGCGATCGCCGAGATCAGCGGCACGCCCGTCGAGTGGAAGAACGTGAGCGCCGAGGAGCACGTCGCGATCCTTATCGGCGCGGGCCTCGACGAGGGAACGGCTGGATTCGTCGTCGCTCTCGACGGCAACATCCGCGACGGACTCCTCGCTGAGACGAGCGGCGACCTCGCCCGCCTCATCGGCCGCCCGACGACGCCCCTCATCGACGGTCTGCGCGCCGCGACCTCGAACTGAGGACCGTGCGCTCGGCGGGTGCGCCGAGTGATCACCTTCGACGCCCGCCCCGTGAGTGACCGCGGGGTGGGCATCGTGGATGCCGGCGCCGCTCGCTCGCGCCCGTGACCTCCCTGTCCGAGTGGTGATCGCGCGTGACGAGTGAGGTCACCCGACGCGCGGCCGCCCGATCGGTCAGTGGGTCGCGAGGGCCACGAGCTCCGAGCGCGAGGCGGCGCCGGCCTTCCGCAGCAGGTTCGACACGTGGAATTTCACCGTGTTCTCGCTGATCGCGAGCTCCCCCGCGATGGCGCGATTGCGGGCGCCCGACGCGACGAGGCGGAGCACCTCGCGCTCGCGCGCGCTCAGCGCGACGCTGTCGAGCGACTCGGGCAACGCCGGGGGATCGAGCGGAAGCCGGATCGCGAGATCCGAGCCCCATCCCGGGGTCGACGAGACGCCGAGCTCACCGCCGAGTGCCGCGACCCGCTCGGCGATCGGTCGCAGCGAGTCATCGTGGGCGGTCAGTTCGCCGCGGCCGTCGTCCCGGATGTCGATGAGCAGATTCAGGCCGTCGCAATCCCACTGGATGCGGACGCGGTTCGTCTCGCCGTGATCGACGAAGGCCAGTACGGCGCTCCGGACGATCGCGCGCGCGGCGTGGGCGACCTCACCGGGGAGGGCTCGGCCCGTCGCGGGCGGCTCGACGAACTGGACGTCGAGGTCGCCGTGGCGGACGAGGGGCCTGAGGTCGTTCCGGAGCCGTGCGAAGGCGCCGACGACGGGCTCGACGAGGCTGTCGCGGAACTCGTCGCTCGCCGTGCGGAGATCCACGAGCGCTCCGGCCGCGAGGTCCGTCGCCATCGTCCGCGCGGCACGGTCGTCGAGGCGGCGCGAGCGGAGCACCGCGAGGATCGACTCGAGCGTCACCGCGTGACGGTCGGCCTGGTCGGCGGCGAGTTGGTGCGGGTCGGCGGTCATGGCCCGACTATACGCTCCGCCCATCCCATTCTTTCGGGTAGGCTGACCCGTTCCAACGGGGGAGCGTCCGGCCCCGATGCGCGTCCCAGGATGGAGAGATGACTTCCCCCGAGATCTCCGTGGCGGACTCCCTTGTCCTGATACGGGGCGAGCTCGACGCCCTCGCCGACCGCGTGCTCGCCGAGTCGGGTGCCGGTGCCGCCCCGAACCCCCTCGAGGCGGTCACCGACCTCGTCGCGTCCGCCGATCGGGTGTTCGTGGTGGGCGCCGGCCGTTCCGGTCTCGCCCTGCGGATGACGGCGATGCGCCTCATGCACCTGGGGCTCGACGTCCACGTCGTGGGGGAGGTCACGACGCCGGCCATCGCCGCGGGCGACGTACTCCTCACAGCGAGCGGGTCCGGTACGACGGACGCCATCGTGCGCGCGGCAGAGACAGCGGCCGACGCCGGAGCGCGGATCGCGGTGATCACGACGGCCGCCGCCTCGCCACTCGCATCGCTCGCGACCGCTGTCGTCGTCGTTCCGGCCGCCGAGAAGCGCGATCGATCGGGCGCCGCGTCGGCGCAGTACGCCGGCAGCCTGTTCGAGCAGATCATCGTGCTGCTCGGCGACGCCCTCTTCCACACCCTCTGGACGCGCTCGGGCGTGAGCGCCGACGAGCTCTGGCCCCGTCACGCCAACCTCGAGTGACGCCGACCTCTTCTCTCCCCCCACTACACGGATAGGAACATCATGAAACTGCAGTTCGCCATGGACACCCTCACGACCGAAGCCGCCCTCGAGCTCGCCGCCGCCGCGGCGCCGCACGTCGACATCCTCGAGCTCGGCACCCCGCTCATCAAGAGCGCCGGACTCTCCGCCGTGACAGCGATCAAGGAAGCGCACCCCGACAAGATCGTCTTCGCCGACCTCAAGACGATGGACGCGGGCGAGCTCGAGGCCGACATGACCTTCGCCGCAGGCGCCGACCTCGTGACCGTGCTCGGTTCCGCGGGCGACAGCACGATCGCCGGAGCGGTCACGGCCGCCAAAAAGCACGGCAAGGGCGTCGTCGTCGACCTCATCGGGGTCGCCGACAAGCCGAAGCGCGCCAAGGAGGTCGTCGCCCTCGGTGCCGAGTTCGTCGAGATGCACGCGGGCCTCGACGAGCAGGCCGAGGAGGGCTTCACGTTCTCCACCCTGCTGCGCGACGGCGAGGCGTCCGGCGTGCCGTTCTCGGTCGCCGGCGGTATCAACGCGTCGACGATCGCGTCCGTCCAGCAGTCCGGCGCTCAGGTCGCCGTCGCCGGCGGAGCCATCTACGGCGCGGACGACGTGGGAGCCGCCGCTGCGGAGCTCCGCGCCGCGATCACCGACTGATCGGCTGACCGGCCCCGCCGTCAGCCCATCGAGCGCTGCAGTTCGAGCCGAGCGCGACAGAATCATCTGTTGCGCGCGGCTCGAGGTGTAGCGCTCGCCGCGTTGCGGGGGTGGCCGGGGCGGCGGGCTGTCCGGTGTCAGCGGCGGGCGCGGTGCTGCTTGGGAATCGAACCCGTCGGCGTGCGCTTCGAGCCGACGTTGTGGCGCGTGTTCGTTCCGGGCAGCGGGATCGTGATGGGGGACGTGAGCGCCACTTGCTCGGAGAAGTCCTCGGGTACGACGCTCGTCGGCCGAGCGCGCTGCTTGCCGGTGTACTCGACGGCCACACCGAGTCGCGCGTCGCGGGAGCGGCGAACCCGCAGATCCTTCGCGATCACGAGCCACGTGAACGCGATCACCGCGGCGACAAGGCCCGCGACGCCGCCCACGATGAGCGCCCAGCGGGGCCCGAACGCGTTCGCGACGGCTCCGACGATGGGGGCACCGATGGGCGTCCCACCCATGAGGATCGCCATGTACAGCGCCATGACGCGGCCGCGCACGGCGGGTTCCGTCGTCGTCTGCACGTAGCCGTTCGCCGTCGTCAGCATCGTGACGGTCGCGAAGCCGATGAGGATGAGCGAGACGCCGAACGTCCAGAACGTGGGCATGAGCGACGACGTGATCGCCGCGAGACCGAAGCCCGCCGAGGCGAGGATGACGACGCGCAAGCGCGCGCGCTCTCGCCGGGCCGCGAGCAGCGCTCCCGTGAGTGACCCGATCGCGAGGATCGACGACAGGAGGCCGTACTCGCCGGCTCCGCGGCCGAACTCCACGGCCATCGTCGACGCGAAGATCGGGAAGTTCATGCCGAACGCGCCGATGAGGAAGACGACAGCGAAGACCACGAGGAGATCCGGGCGGCCGCGCACGTAGCGGAAGCCCTCCGCGAGCTGCCCCTTGGAGCGGGTGGCGCGCGGTCGCGGGCGCAACTCCGACGTGCGGATGTTCACGAGCGCGATGATCATCGCCACGAACGTCACGGCATTGAGCACGAACACCCAGCCCGCTCCGATCAGGACGATGAGGAGACCGGACACCGCCGGCCCGATCATGCGCGCGGCGTTGAACGACGCGGCGTTGAGGGCGACGGCGTTCGACATGTTGTGCTCATCGACGAGGTCCGAGACGAAGGTCTGCCGGGCGGGCCCATCGACCGCGTTCACGAGACCGAGGGCGAGCGCGAAGAGGTAGAGGTGCCAGAGCTCGGCGTGACCGAGGATGAGCAGGAGGCCGAGGCCGAGGCCCAGCAGCAGCAGGAGCGACTGCGTGACCATGATGATCTTGCGGCGGTCGAAGCGGTCGGCGATGAGTCCGGTGATCGGCACGAGAAGCAGCTGCGGACCGAACTGCAGCGCCATCGTGGTGCCGACGGCTACCGCGTCGTTGTCGGTCAGGTCGGTGAGGACGACCCAGTTCTGCGTGGTCGCCTGCATCCAGCTGCCGATGTTCGACACGAGCGCGCCGATGAACCACAACCGGTAGTTGCGGACGGAGAGCGAGCGGAACATGGCGCTCATCGTTCCGCCATCCTCTGCATGATGGCGGCGGCATCAGCGATGGTCGCGCGGTCTTCGGGGCTGAGCGCCTTGAGGGCGTGCGTCAGCCAGGCGTCGCGTTTCTTGACGGTGGCTTTCACGGTGTCCGTTCCGCTCGGGGTGAGCGTGATGGTGACGCGTCGCTTGTCCTCGCTGTCGGTCACCCGCGTGAGGTATCCGAGTTCTTCGAGGAAACCGACGGTGCGGTTCATGGAGGGGGCGGAGACGCGTTCGCGTTCCGCGAGGGAGCTGAGGGTGTGCGGGCCGTGCGTGAACAGGGCGGCGAGGACCGAGAACTGGCCGTCGCTGAGATCGTCGTCGGACTTCTCCGCGCGCAGTCGGCGAGCCAACCGGAACGTGCCCATTCGCAGATCCGAACTCTGTTCGGCGATGGTGCGAGGCATATTACTTAGCGTAACTCATTACCCTCGCTAACTATTCCCGCCTCCCCCCCCCTCTCTCCCCCCTGAACACTTCCTCTGTGCGCGAATTTTCAAGCACAAAGGAAGTGTTCAGGGGGGAGAGAGGGAGCGGCGTAGGTAGGGTGTGGGGGTGAGTGAGGCCCCCGAGACGCGGACCCTCGTCGACGCCGACGGGGTCACCATCTGGTACTACGTGTGGGCGGCGGAGGATCCGCGCGGCATCGTGCACATCGCGCACGGAGCGGGTGAGCACGCCGGGCGGTACGCGGCGCTCGCCGCCGATCTGAATGGCGCCGGCTTCGCCGTGATAGCGGACGACCACCGCGGGCACGGCGCGACGGGGGAGAATCACCTCGGCCTCGGTCGCCTCGGCGACGGGACGACGCGCGGGGCCATCCGGTCCGTGCTCCACGTCGGTCAGGCCATCGCCGACGCGTACCCCGGCGTGCCGATCGTGCTCCTCGGCCACAGCTGGGGCTCACTCATGGCGCAGAGGATCGTGACGCGCGAGCATCCCTACTCGGCGCTCGTCCTGTCCGGGACCTCGCTCGCCGTGCCCGGCGTCATCAACGCCGGCGACCTCAACAAGCGGTGGCGGACGCCGGGAAGCACAGGACTCGAGTGGTTGTCGCGGGACCCGACCGTCGGGGCGGCGTTCGCCAAGGACCCGCGAGCGTTCGACATCGCGCAGCAGCCCGTGTGGACGGCGATCCAGGCGTTCGCGTTCCTCGGGCGGCCGCCGCGGCGGATGCCGCGTGATCTACCCGTCCTGATCCAGGGGGGCTCGGACGATCCTCTCGGCGGAACGCGCGGGATGCGGCTGCTGCGTGACGCGTACGTGAAGCGGTCGAGGCTCTCGGACGTGACGCTCCAGGTCTACGAGGGCGCACGGCACGAGATCTACAAGGAGACGAACCGCGACGAGATCGTCGCTGACCTCATCGCCTGGCTCGACGCCCGCGTCCCGCGCTGAGGCGGGTCGGTGGGCGACGGGCGCGGTCAGGCGCGGATGCGGTCGAGGAACGCGTCGACGAGGGAGCGCTGCACGTCGGGCGTCATCTCCGTGGGGTACAGCACCGCCTGCACGGAGATTCCGTCGATGAGGACGAGGAGTTCGTTCACGGTGAGCGTGATGTCGAGGTCGGCCCGGAGCGCCCCGGCGTCGCGAGCCGCGGTGAGGCCGTCGGTCCACCAGCCCCGCGCGACGACCATCGAGTCCGCCCGCACCTCGGCGAGCGCGGGGTTCGTGATCGCGCGACCCATGTAGCTGAGGTCGATGAGGGCCTCTGTGCGCTTCTCGTCGTCGAGCGGCATCGCCTCGTGCAGCATCTCGCTCAGCAGTTCGAAGGTGTCGAGTCCCGCCGCCCGCTCCGCGACGCGGTCGTAGACGCGCTGATAGGCGAGCTTGTGCGCCTGGATGAGCACGTCGTCCTTGTTCGCGAAGTAGTGGGCGAGCGCCCCGTTCGAGACGCCGGCGGCCTTCGCGATCTCGCGCACGGTCGCCGCCTCGAGGCCCTGCTGGCTGATGACCCGCCACGTCGCTTCGAGCACCGTCGCCCGGCGCTCGTCATGGTCCACGATCTTCGGCATGTCGTGCGCCTCCCTCCTGCGCGAGCGTTCGGCGCGACTCCATCGTCGCAAGTGTTTTCGGACGCTTGCCCTATTTAACCTACCCGTAACGGGATCGAAATCTATTTCGGACGGCTGTACCAAAAACTGGATGCACCGGGCGCCCGCGGTCTCCGCATCCCTCGCCCGGTCCCCAGCGAGAAGGACCCCCATGACGATCGAGACCATGACGCCGTTGCTCAAGCCCGTCGATGCCGCACTGCGCGAACGTGCCGCTCGCGTCATCCCCGGCGGGATGTACGGCCACCTCAACGTGACGCTACTGCCGGCGTCGTACCCCCAGTACTACCGCTCGGGCGACGGCGCCCGCCTCACCGATGTCGACGGCAACGAATACATCGACTTCATGTGCGGCTTCGGTCCGATGATCTCGGGATACAAGAACCCCGTCGTCGAGGCGGCCGCTGCGGCACAGCTCGCCGAGGGCGATGCCCTCGGCGGGCCCACCCCGCGCATGGTCGAACTCGCCGAGTTGCTCGTCGACACCATCGGCCCGGCCGATTGGGCGATGTTCGGCAAGAACGGCACCGACGCGACGAGCCTCGCGGTGACGATCGCCCGTGCCGCGACGGGGAAGCGCAAGATCCTCAAGGGCACGACGGCGTACCACGGCGCCAACGCGTGGTTCAACCCGAACCCGCTCGGGTCGACACCCGAGGACCGCGCCAACATCATCTACTTCGAATTCAACGACATCGCGTCGCTCGAAGCGGCGGCGGCCGAGGCCGGCGACGACCTCGCGGGGATCATCGCCTCTCCCTTCAAGCACGACGGGCCGGCCGATGACCAGCGCCTCGCCGATGTCGAGTTCGCCCGAGCGGTCCGCGCGATCGCCGATCGGAACGCGGCCGTGCTCATCATGGACGAGGTCCGCACGGGCTTCCGGCTCGTGACCGGCAGTGCGTGGGAGCCGCTCGGCGTCGCCCCCGACCTCATCGCCTACAGCAAGGCCATCGCGAACGGCTACGCGCTGTCCGCCGTCGTCGGCATCGACTCCCTGGCGCAGGCCGCCTCCGACATCTACGCGACCGGATCCTTCTGGTACTCCGGCGTCGCGATGGCGGCGGCGATCGCGAACATCGGCCTGCTCCGTGAGA
This sequence comes from Labedella populi, assembly GCF_004078655.1. GTDB lineage: Bacteria > Actinomycetota > Actinomycetes > Actinomycetales > Microbacteriaceae > Labedella > Labedella populi. Next base: position 407,071 of record NZ_RZNC01000001.1, read on the forward strand.
CCGACACGCCCGCCTACATGGACCACGTCGGCGCGCTGTTCCGTACGGGTCTGCAGGCCCAGGCGGAGGAGAACGGCTTCGAGATCGTGCAGAGCGGGCCCGCCGTCATGCCGTACCTGCGGTTCGTCGGCGACACGGACTTCGCGACAGCGCTCGCGTTCTCCGGCGCCGCGGCCGCCCGCGGCGTCCTCCTTCACCCGGTGCACAACTGGTTTCTCTCCACCGCCCACACCGAGGCGGACATCGCCGAGGCCCTCGAGCGCACGGCGGACGCCTTCGCGGAGACGCGCTCCGTCATCGGCTGAGGCCCCTTCCGCTCGCTGACTCGCTCGACCATCCCGCTCCACCCCGACCAGCTCCATCCCCGACCGGCACTTGATCGACCTGACGAGGAGTTACCCGTGAATCCTGCACCACAGCGAACCCGACGCCGGTGGAGGGCCGTCGCGACCGCGGCGGTCGCCATCGCGCTCGCCCTGACCGGCTGCGCCGGCGGAGTCCCCGCGGCCACGTCGGGCGATCGACCCCTCGTGATCGCCCGCGCGATGGACCTCACGACGCTCGACCCGCAGCGCGGCTACTGCGACACCTGCCAGATCCTCTACACCGCCCTCTACGAGCGGCTCGTGACGATCGACCCCGCCGACACGTCGACGGTGCTGCCCGGTCTCGCCGAGACGTGGGAGGCGAACGCCGACAACACGGAGTTCACTTTCCACCTCGACACGGACGCCGTCTTCTCGGACGGATCCCCCGTCGAGGCCGCGGACGTCAAGTGGAGCTTCGAGCGCCTCGTGAACCTGCAGGGCTCCGCGTCGTTCCTCCTCGCCGGACTCGCGGGTATCGAGACGCCGGACGCCGAGACCGTCGTGGTCTCGTTCGAGAACCCCAATTCCGCCTTCCTCGCGATCGTCGCGGCTCCCTACCTCGGCATCGTCAACAGCGAGGTCGCCGAGGAGAACGGCGCGAGCGCGGCCGAGGACGCCGCCACGACGGATGACGCCGAGGGCTGGTTCCTCGCGAACTCCGCTGGTAGCGGCCCCTACACGCTCACCGACTATACGTCCGGTGAGTCGGTCGAGCTCGCCGCGAACGAGGAGTACTGGGGCGACGAGCCGCAGTTCACCTCCGTCGAGATGAAGGAGGTCACCGACTCGAGTTCGCAGTTGCAGCAGCTCCAGCAGGGCGACGTCGACATCGCGATGCAGATCTCCCCCGACGCGCTCGCGCAGCTCGAGGGGAACGAGGCGATCTCCACCGAGATCGTCGACTCCTTCAATTACACCTACATCGCGCTGCTCCCGGCGGCGCCCGGCGGTGAACCGCTCCAGGACGTGCGTGTCCGCGAGGCGATCCGCATGGCCGTCGACTACGACGGACTCGTCGACACCCTCGTCGCGGGATACGGCAAGCTCCAGGGCTCGCCTATCCCGAACGGGTTCGAGGGCAGTGAGGAGGTCGCGCTTCCGAGCTACGACCTCGACGGGGCCAAGGCTCTGCTCGAGGAGGCCGGGTACGCCGACGGCTTCACCCTCAGCGCCACGTACCCGAAGCTCGTCGCCTACGGCGTCGACCTCGACCTGCAGATGCAGGCGGTGCAGCAGGACCTCGCCGAGATCGGCGTCACCCTCGAGCTCAACCCCACCGACTTCAGCCAGTGGGCGTCGACGATGGGCGGGGAGGGCACACCCGTCACGGCCGTGTACTTCGCTCCCGACCACACCGACTCGAGCCAGTACGTGCAGTACTTCGGCAACATCGACCAGGGCGGACTCGTGAATCCGTGGACAGGTTCGGTGTCGCAGGAGCAGACGGACCTGCTCGCCGAGGCGCTCAGCCAGTCCGGTGACGAGCGCGTCGCGACGTACGAGGCTCTTGCCGAGTCGATGGCGGCCGACACCTTCGTGCTCCCCATGGTCAACCCGCAGTTGATCCTCGCTTACGCGAGCGACATCAGCGGAGTCGCCTACAGCCCCTGCTGCAACCTCGAGATCGGGCAGCTCGGCCTCAGCGGCTGATCGACGGGCGGGCGGAGCGCACCCCCTCAGCGCTCCGTCCGCCTCTTCCCCCCCGTCCCCACTGGAGACCTCATGACCCGCTTCGTCCTCCGTCGCCTCGCGATCGTCCCGCTCCTCCTCCTCGGGCTCGTGACGATCGCGTTCGTGATCTCCCGCCTCATGCCCGCTGATCCGATCGCCGCGATCGTCGGCGAGCGCAGCATGGGCAATCCGGAGGTCGTGCAGGCGGCGCGGGAGCGCTGGGGGCTCGACCAGAACGTGTTCGTCCAGTACCTCAGCTACGTCGGCCGACTGTTCACGGGCGACATGGGCACGTCGTTCCAGACTCGGGCGGCGGTCTCGAGCGACCTCGCTGAGCGACTGCCCGCGACGCTCGAGTTGACGATCCTCGCCCTCATCATCGGGGCGATCTTCGGAACGGTGCTCGGAGTGATTTCGGCGAGCCGGAAGGACTCGTTCGCCGACAACGCCGCGCGCGTGTTCGCCCTGCTCGGGTCTTCGCTCCCCGTCTTCTGGACGGGACTGCTCTTCCTCTTCGTCTTCTACGCGCAACTCGGGATCGTGCCGGGACCCGGGCGCTTGTCGGCCCGCGTGGAGGCCCCGCCGCACGTCACGGGCTTCTACACGATCGACGCGCTGCTCGCCGGGAACGTGCCTCTCTTCGTGGATGCGTGGGGACACCTGCTGCTGCCGGCGTTCGTCCTCGCGTGGGGGCTCATGGGCACGATCAGCCGGCTCGTCCGCGCGGCGATGCTCGACGAGCTGCACTCCGATTACGTCCGCACCGTCCGGGCGAAGGGCATCGCGGAGTCCGCCGTCATGCGGCGCCACGTGTTGCGCAACAGCCTCACGCCCGTCATCACGATCGTCGGATTCGCCTTCGGCTCGCTCCTCATGGGCGCCGTGCTCGTCGAGCAGATCTTCTCGTGGAACGGCATCGGAACCTACGCCGTCGAGGCGGCGCGGAGCCTCGACTACCCGGCCATCAACGGCGTCACCCTCCTCGGCGGCGTCATCTTCCTGCTCGCGAGCCTCGCCACGGACCTCGTGTACGCCGCCATCGACCCGAGAGTGAGACTCGCATGACCGCAGCACCCGGTGTCGCCGGTTTCGGCACGACGTCGATCACGGTTCTACGCACCGCGCGCGATTCCGCGTGGATGCGTCCGCAGATGGTCTTCGGCTACGTCATCGTCGCGTTCTGGCTCGTCCTCGTCGTGGGTGTGCAGTGGATCGCGCCGTTCGACCCGCTGGCGTCCGTCGGTCAGCGACTCTCCCCGCCGAGTGCGGCGCACTGGTTCGGGACGGACGCGCTCGGGCGCGACGTGCTGAGCCGCGCACTCCACGGTGCCCGGTACTCCCTCCCGATCGCCCTCGTGTCCATCGTCGCGTCGGTGGTCGTCGGGAGTGTGCTCGGCGCCGTCGCGGGGTACGTGGGCGGCATCGTCGACGCGATCATCATGCGCATCGCCGACATCACGATGTCGTTCCCCGCGATCCTCCTCGCGATGGCCGTCGCCGCAGCGCTCGGCCCGGGGCTCAACAACGCCGGCATCGCGATCATCATCGTCTGGTGGCCGATCTATGCCCGTCTCATGCGCGGGCAGGTGCTGTCGATCAAGGAGCGCGAGCACGTCGAGTCGGCGGTGGCGATCGGAGCGTCGCGGAGCCGCATCCTGTTCCGCCACATCATCCCGCACGCCTCGACGCCGACCCTTGTGAACGCGACGATGGACCTCGGTCAGATCGTCCTGCTGGTGGCGTCGCTGTCGTTCCTCGGTCTCGGCGCCCTGCCGCCGACGCCGGAGTGGGGCGCGATGATCACGGAGGGGGCGAAGAACTTCTACCAGCCGTGGATCGCCGCGGCACCGGGCCTCGCGATCGTCTCGATCGTGCTCGCGATCAACTTCATCGGCGACGGCCTGCGCGACGCCCTCGATGTGAAGGCCCGCCGCTAGCCCCCCCACCCCTGCGTTTGCGTACGCAACAGACAACCGCGGGTGCAATTACACGCGCGGGTGCCCGTTGCGTACGCAAACGACGCGACGGAACGGAACGGGACGGGACGGGACGGAACGGGGAGGGGTGGGGCGGGGAAGGGTGAGCGCTCAGGCGGGGAGGCGAGTGCCCGGGATCGCGCCGAGCAGTTCGCGCGTGTACTCCTCGCGCGGCGACTCGAAGAGCTCGTCGGGAGTGCCTGACTCGACGATGCGTCCGCGCGACATGACGTGCACGTAGTCGCTGATCTGGCGGACCACCGCGAGATCGTGGCTGATGAAGAGGTACGTGAGCCGGTGCTCGCGCTGCAGCCGAGCCAAGAGATCGAGGATCTGTGCCTGCACGACGACATCGAGCGCTGAGACCGCCTCGTCGAGCACGAGCACTTCCGGCTGCAGGGCGAGAGCGCGAGCGATCGCGACGCGCTGACGCTGCCCGCCTGAGAGCTGGTGCGGGTACCGGTCGGCTGTGTCGGCGGGGAGGGCGACCTCCTCGAGCAGAGCACGCACGCGCCCGGAGCGCTCCGCGGCGGTACCGATGCCGTGCACGACGAGCGGCTCCGCGATCGTCGCACCCACGGTGAAGAGCGAGTCGAGGGAGGCGAACGGGTTCTGGAACACGGGCTGGACCCGCCGGCGGAAAGCCGTCATCTCCGCCGCCGAGAGAGACGCGATGTCGCGTCCGTCGAACGCCACGGTGCCGCGCGTCGGAGCATCGAGGCCCAGGACGAGTCGGGCGGTCGACGACTTGCCGGATCCGGACTCGCCGACGATCGCGACGGTGCTGCCGCGCGGAATGTCGAGCGTCGAGCCCGCGACGGCCGCGAAGGTGCGCGGCTTGCCGAACGCCGAGTCGCGGACGGAGTACTCCTTCACGACGTCCGTGAGCGTGACGATCGCCTCACCCGTCTCGCCCGCGGCGGCGTAGGGGGTCACGCCTCGCGCTACTCCACGGCGCGCGGCGAGTGCGGGGGCGGCGTCGAGGAGCTTGCGGGTGTACTCGTGCTGCGGGTCCTCGAGGAGTTGAGCGGCGGCGCCGTGCTCGACGATCGTGCCGCGGAACATGACGAGGACCTCGCTCGCGCGCTCAGCGGCGAGGGCGAGGTCGTGCGTGATCATGAAGAGGGCCGTGCCCATCTCCGCCGTGAGCTCGTCGAGGCGGTCGAGCACCTTCCGCTGGACCGTGACGTCGAGCGCGCTCGTCGGCTCGTCGGCGATGAGCAGCTTCGGGCGGCACGCCAGCCCGATCGCGATGAGCACACGCTGCCGCATGCCGCCGCTGAACTCGTGAGGGAACTGCCGGAAACGGCGCTTCGGCTCCGGGATGCCGACCATGTCGAGCAGCTCGATCGCCCGCTTCGTCGACTCGCGTGACGACGTCCCGTGCGCTTCGAGGGCCTCGACGATCTGAGCGCCCACCCGGTGGACGGGGTCGAGGTTCGACATCGGGTCCTGCGGCACGAGCCCGATGCCCGCCCCGCGCACTCGCGTGAGGTCCCGGGCGCTCGCCGTGACGAGGTCGCGACCGTCGAAGAGGATGCTGCCCGAGTCGATGCGGGCATTCGTCGCCAGGAGCCGGTTGATCGCGGCAGCGAGAGTCGACTTGCCCGATCCGGACTCGCCGACGACGGCGAGCGTGCGGTGCGCCGAGAGGTCGAGGCTCGCATGCGAGACGGCGGTATGCCGGCCGCGGGAGGTGCTGAACGAAACCGTGAGGTCGCGCACGCTGAGGAGGGGTGCGGGGTCGGCGGTCGTCGAGTCGGCGGTCGTGGGTGCGATCAGCACGTTATCGGACATGGGTCCAAAATAAACTCCGCACGTTTCGACGGCGTGGACGTGTGTTTCCGATCTGTTTAATATCCGGCAGACCCGATGCCTTGGCCGATGCCCGGGAGGTTCCCCGTGCTACACCTGTTTTCGGACGATCGTCCGAAAACCTCAGGAGGTCATCGATGCACGCCCCGCCCGCCGCCCCTGCCCACCCGACGTTCGGAATGCCGCAACTCGGCCTCGGCGTCTTCGACATGGACGATGAGACCACCGCTCGAATCGTGTCGACGGCGATCGAACTCGGCTATCGATCCATCGACACCGCGTCGGTCTACGGCAATGAGCGAGGCGTCGGCGAGGGAATCCGGCGGTCCGGCATCGATCGCGGCGAGTTGTTCGTCACCACGAAGCTCTGGATCGACGCGCACGACGAGGTCGCCGCGGTGCGGGCGTGTGAGCAGTCGCTCGATCGGCTCGGCCTGGAGCGCGTCGACCTCTACCTCGTCCACTGGCCGTACAGCGCGGGAGGGCGGCACCGCGACGCCTGGCGCGGCCTCGAGGCCGCAAAGCGCGCCGACCTCACGCGGCACATCGGCGTCTCCAACTTCTCGCCGACCCAGCTCGATGATCTCGTCGCACTCGGCGGGGAGGTGCCCGTCGTCAATCAGATCGAACTGCATCCCTTCCATACGCGGACGGCGGAGCAGGCCACGCACAGAGCGCTCGGGATCGTCACGGAGTCGTGGTCGCCTCTCGCGCGGGGACGGGTGTTCCGCGATCCCGGGCTCCAACGGATCGCCGTGAAACACGGCGTGACCGTCGCGCAGGCCGTGCTCCGCTGGCACGTTCAATCAGGGTTCGTGACGGTGCCGAAGTCCGCCGTCCCCGAGCGTCTCGCCGAAAACCTCGACGTCTTCGAATTCGCCCTCGACCCGGAAGACATGGCCTTGATCGAGGAGCTCGACCGCGGCGAGCACATCGAGCCGGACTACTACCGCCTCGCCTGACGGTGGGGGACGCGGCTCTCGGGGTCAGAGGGCGAGCAGGTCGTTCGTGAGGTCCCACTCGCCGGCGACGGCCGGCCCCGACCCTGCAGTCGAGACCGAGGCGACGCTCGATTTCCGCTGGCCGCGCGTGAGGGCGTCGATGCGTTGTGCAGAGAGTGTGGCCCGGGCGACCCGCACGTCCTCCTCCGACACGTCCCAGTCGAATCGTGCGCCCAGTTGCACGCGGTACTCGTCGGACAGGTGCCCGAGCAGCGCATCCGCCTTCATCGTCGCCACCCACACCGCGTCGTCGCTGCGATCACCCATCGTCGACACCTCCTCGTACTGAGGAGACGGGCGGAACGCCGGATCATGACGGCGCGCAGCGTCGTCCGGAGGTGTGAGAGCGGGTGTCACGACGAGAGACACTACCAGCGCCTGAAGCCGGGAGGGACACCCACGTGTAGGGGGTCCCGCGCGAGGGTCGGACGGCGGGCTTCGCGGCGTCAGATGGCGGGCGCGGCGAGGTGGGAGAGGGCGAGCGCAGCGAGGGCCGCGGCCTGGTCGCCGAGCACGGAGTCGTCGAAGAGCACACGCGGGGAGTGGTTGTAGGCGACCGTCGTGGAGTCCAGCTCACGCGGGGTCGTCTGCAGGAAGATGAACGTTCCGGGCACTTCGTGCAGCACGAAGGAGAAGTCCTCGCTGCCCATCCGCGGTACGGCCATCGTCTCCACGCGGCCGGGCCCGAACGTGTCGCTGAGGGTCATCATCGCCGCAGCGGTGGTACCGGGGTCGTTCGCCGTGACGGGGTAGATCGTCTCGAACCGCACCTCGGCCCGGCACCGATGCGCCGATGCGATTCCGGACGCGATCCGCTCCGTCTCGATCGCGAGGGTCTCGAGCGCCTCGTCGGAGAGCGCCCGAACGGTCGCCCCGAGGCTCGCCGAGTCGGGGATGACGTTGATCGCTTCGCCCGCGGACAGCTGCGTCACGGTGAGCACCACGGGATCGAACACGCTGAAGCGCCGTGTCACCATCGACTGCAGCGCGGAGACCGTCTCGGTGAGCGCCGGCACGGGGTCGAACGCGCTCGACGGCTGAGAACCGTGACCGCCTTCACCGACCATGCGGATGCGGAGGGTGCTCGACGACGCCATCGCCGGACCCGACCGCATGGAGAAGACGCCGTTCGGGCCGGGGATCACGTGGATGCCGTAGGCGGCGACCGGTCGCGTTCCTGCTGCATCGAGCACGCCCTCGTCGATCATGATCTTCGCGCCGCCGTAGCCCTCTTCGCCGGGCTGGAACATGAAGATCACCGAGCCGTGGAGCTCGTCGCGGCGGGCGGCGAGCAGTCGGACGGCGCCGACGAGTCCCGACGTGTGAAGATCGTGACCGCACGCGTGCATCGCACCGTTCGTCGAGGCGAAGGGGAGGCCGGTCTCCTCCCGGACGGGGAGACCGTCCATGTCGCCGCGCAGGAGCACCGTCGGCCCCTCGTGCGCACCTCGTAGGACCGCCACGATCGAGGTCGTCGCGGTTCCGGTCGTGATCTCGAGGCCGAGGCCCTCGAGCTCGGCGAGCACGGTCGCTTGCGTCTTCGGCAGCTGCAGGCCGACTTCCGGAGCGGCGTGGAGCTTCCGGCGGAGGGCGACGAGGTCCGGCAGGAGTGCGTTGGAGTCCGCGGTGATCGACATCGAGTGGGGTCCCTTCGGTGATTCCCCAATGCTTCCACACCCCAGGCCGTCGCTGCGGGCCGCGAGAGGATGACCGCGATGCGCGGCTGTCTCCGTCTCGAGGCCCGGAGGGTCGACGAAAGCCGGCACATCGGCGGCTGCGGGGCCGGGGTCAGGCGAGGGTGAGGATCACCGCCCGAGGGCTGAGGCGCGGGATCTCGACGGTGACCGTGGTGCCCGATACGGTGAGCGGCTCACGCTCCTCGCCGAGGAACGTCGCCGCTGCAGCGGACGCGATACCGCCGGGGACCGCGACGTCCACACTCACGGGAGCGTCGACGAACGACTGCAGGCGCACCAGCAGCCGCCCACCTCCGAGGGAGTGAACGGCGACGAGCTTCACTCGTGCGTCGCTCACCGCGAGAAGGGACCTCTCGGCGGGCGCATCCGCTTCAGTCGAGCGGGCGTTCGCCTGCACGACGAGGGGTGGGTGGACGAGCGCGGCGCTCGTTGCGACCGCGATCTCCTCCACAAAGCCGGACGCCGAGGGCGAGCCCGACGTGGAGGATTCCGCTGGGCGGACGCCGATCGCGTAGGAGAACGTCGCCTCGAAGGCCTGCCGGGTGGGGAAGTTGGTGTCCCACACGTTGTTGTGGACCCACGAAAGGATCGTGCCCGGCTCGTACGGCGACGTGCTCGCGGGGAACGGCGCGTACGGCAGTGCGATCACGCCGCGCTCGACGAGCGGGACGTCCTTCGTGACCCACGCGACGGCGCCGTCCGCCGACTCCACCGTGACCCAGTCGCGGACCGCGCGCATGTGCTGCGGGGCTCCGGGGACGTGCTCGAGACCGTCGCCCGTGACGCCGCCGCTCACCTCGTACCGCACGACCGGGTCGTCTCCCGCGAACGGGAAAGCGAAGAACGCGCTCTCCTTCGCGTCCGTCATGTCCTTCGCGATGCGGTTCTCGATGACGAGGGCCGGCTCGCCGTGCCGCAGCCGCAGAGTCACGCGCACCCACTCGGCTCCCGCCGCCGGGTACTCGTAGACGAGCCGCTCCTCCACGGCGTCCGACTCGCGCTCGATGAGCGCGGCGGGACGCGCGCGCCACCGGTCGCCGAGCAGTTCGAGTTCCTCGGAGGTGGACGTCTTGTTCGACTGGTGGTTGAAGCCGCCGGCGCTCGTGTACAGGTCGTAGATGTACTCGTTGCCGCCGAAGAGCGAATCCGGGTTGAGGAGCTCGCGGCCCGTCGACAGTTCGACGATCGACGCGATCCGGGACATCGAGAGGTCGACGTGCACGCGGAGGTGCTCGTTCTCGAGCACGAGCGGATCGGCGACAAACGTCGATGCCGCTGCCGCCGACTCGGGATCACCGTCCGTCGTGCGCAGATCGATGCGCACGAAACCGACGGAAGGGAGGGATCGCACCCGCGCCGTGACGAACCGGCCCGCCTCGCGGTGCTCGTGGTTGCTCTGCGCCTCCTCCACGTAGGGGAGGGACTCGCCCGTCCGCCCGTCGTGAAGGGTGAACGCCGTGCCCATCGGCACCGTGCTCTCCCGCACGAAGATCCTCACGGCGGTGTCGCGTTCGATCGCCGTCGTGTTGACGGCGTAGAAGCTCGCGCGCGCACCGTCCGCTACCCCGAGGTCCGCTCCGAGGAATGCCGAGGCGCGCTCGAGGTACTCGCCGGCCGTCTGCTGCGCGACGATCGAGTTCGCGACCTTCCACTGCCACTGCACCTCGCCCGAGTCGAAGCCGTGGTCGGAGAACCGCCACGAGTTTCCCGCGCCCCACGTGTGCTCGTTGAACATCGAGATCGTGCGGTAGGTGTCCTCCGACTGCTCGGCCTCGCCGGGGAGATCGGCGCCGGTGACGAGTGCACGCACGGCGGACACGGTCTGCGCGTCCGTCACCTTCGCTTGCGCGTCGCGCACGAGGGTCATCGGGTATGCGGCCGATCCGACGCCCTCGACCCACCAGTCGCCCCAGTCGCCCTCGAACGTCTGGATCTCGTCGCCGAGGCGCTTCTCCGCGTCCTCGAAGAAGTCGGCGTTCGTGGAGATGCGGATGGTCGGAGAGAGCCACGTCTCGTTCCACTCGCGGGCGATGTCCGCTGCACGACGGCGGGCTGGGGCGTTGTCGCCCACGAAGCCCTGCGTCCTGAGGTGGACGATGTCCCACGGGTACGGCGTGCGATCGACGGCGTGCGAGGTGCCGTGCCAGCCGAAGACTCCGGGCGGGAAGGGGTACGGGTTCGCCGCGAGCGACTCGAGGTAGACGGGCAGGTGGTCCTCGACGGCGGAGTAGTCCTGGTGGAAGCCGAGGAGCGGACCCTCCATGTACGCCATGCCGTGTGGGCTGTCGGTGAGCCAGACGAGGACCGACTTGCCCGACGGCGCGGCCCAGCGGAAGAGCCGGGGGAGGAGCTGCCCGCCGTTCAGTTGCGGCATCGAGCGGCCCGCCCAGTTGTGGGCCACGGCGAGGTACTTCACGTCGTTCTCGGCGAGGGCGTCGGGCAGACCGACGACCGTGCCGGGGACGTCGGTCTGCATCGCGGACGGGATCGGGATGTCGTACTGCGCCGCGATCCGGCGCGCGGTGCGCAGCAGTTCGTGGAGTTCGTCCGTTGAACATGTGTCGGTGTGGAGGTTGTAGGGGAGCGCCGTGAGTTCTGCCCGCCCCTCGCGCACGTAGCCGACGAACTCGTCGACGAGGTGCTGCGGGCGGGACTGCGCCCAGCTCTCGAACGTGAAGATCGACTCGACGACCCAGCGGAAGCGCTCGCCGTCGAGCTCGCCCCCCGAGTCGCGCAGCAGCTCGAGAGCGGAGTCGAGGAACGAGCGCTGGTGCGCGAGCACGATCGCCTGCGGGTCGGTGTACCCGATGTCGAAGTGGGAGTGGTGCACGACGTGGATCGTCCAGTCGCGCACGGGGAGCACGGTGAAGGTCAACTCGGTATCGGCGTCGAGTGATGGCACGACGAGTCGCATGACGGTGTCCGACTCGACGGCCGGCACGAAGAGGCGGTAGGCGCCGCGGGGGCCGTCCTCGACCCGGACGTCGACGTCCTCGCCGTCCACGGTGCGGAGGGTGAGTCCGTTCACGTCGATGACGGTCGAGTCGTCGGTGGTCCCGGCCTCGACGTCGAGGGCGATCCCGCCGTGCTGCACCGCGGATCCGAGCGAGATGGGGCGGTGGATGTCGCCGATCTCGAGGCGGATCGCCTGCTCGCGCGCGCCGTCGCGCCCGGCGCGGACGAGCTGTTCCGGGATTACGCGGACGTTCTCGCCACCGACGACCTCCGTCGCTGCGGCGGCCGAGGAGAAGAGTCCCGCTCGTGCTCCCGTGTCGGTCCATGGTCGGGCGGCGATGAGTGCCTTTACCTTGCTCATGTCATTCCGTTTCTGTGGTGTCGTGCGTTGCGGTGGAATCGGGTGCCCGTGCCCGTGCCCGTGCCCGTGCCCGTGCCCGTGCCCGTGCCCGTGCCGGCGACGAAGGCCTTCACTGTGGCGAGGCGCCGTCCGACGCTCTCGCCGTGGGGCCGGATCGTGTACGGGCCGACCGCGGCGGGGACGATGAAGGTCTCGGCATAGTGCACGACCCAGGGCTCGAAGGCGCCGATGGGGCTCTCGACGATCGCTTCGTCCCCCTCGACGAGGTTGAGCACGTTGACCGTGCCGTTCGTGTCGTGCTGGACCACGTCGGTGAACCAGTGCCGCCGCACGTCAATGAACTCGAACTCGTGCAGTCCTGTCCGCTCCTCGACCCAGCCGTGGCCCTCGCCGATCGGCTCGACGCGGTCGACGAGATTGCGCGTCGTCCACTCGGTGTCGCGGTCCCACTGGATGTTCGCGGCGGCGTGCTCGAGGTGGATGGGACGGGGCCGCCCGTCGAGGCCGACGCGGCCCCAGTCGTGCATCTTGAACGTGAAGATGTAGGGCGTCGCGGAGATCTCGAGCACCATCGAGTCGGCGCCGGAGCAGTGCACGGTGCCGGCGGGGATGAGGAAGTGATCATGCTTCCGCGCCGGGAACGTGTTGACGTACGTCTCAGCGGGGAAGTCGGTGAAGCCCGTCGCTGCCGCGTGGAGGTCGGCGAGCATCGCATCGCGGTCCACGTCGGTCTTCACGCCGAGGTACACGACGGCATCGTCGGAGGCGTCGAGCAGGTAGTAGCTCTCGTCCTGCGTGTAGTGCATGCCGAACGTGTTCTGGATGTAGTCGGTGAGGGGGTGCACCTGGAGCGAGAGGTTGCCGCCGCCGACGGTGTCGAGCATGTCGAAGCGGATGGGGAACTCGGCGCCGAAGCGCGCGAAGGTCTTCTCGCCGAGGAGCTCGCGCGGGTGACGGAAGACGAGGTCGATCGCGGGGATCTCGACCGTGTCCTCTCCCGACGCGATGAGCAGGCTGTTCTCCTCCGGGACGCAATCGAAGCCCCACGCGAAGTTGTCCTCGCCTGAGATGCCGAGGTTCTCCTTCATCCACTGCCCGCCCCAGACGCCGGGATCGAAGAAGGGCACGACCCGGAAGGGGCGCGTGACGGCGAGTTCGAGCGCCGCGCGGAAGCCGTCGCCCGTGAGGAGCCGGGCCTCGGTGACCGAGTCGTTCGTGTCGAGCACGAAGTCGAGTCGCTCGAAGAGCGAGCGCTTGTGCCGGTCGGCGACGCGCCACTCGACGAAGAAGCCGCGCTTGACCTTTCGGATCGCGTCCTCGTCGCCGTTGCGGGCCCGCCAGTTCGGCGCGCCGGCGCGCTGCCGGCGCTGGATCTCCCAGCGGGCCAGGTCGGCGAGCACGACGACATCGAAGGGAACGGGCGCGAGCGTCGCGCCCCACCCGATGACGATGCTGCGCCCGCTCGCCGCCTCGATGTCAGCGGCAGCGCGGTCGAGTTCCGCCGGGTCGTAGAAGTCGCGCAGCGTGTGGTGACTCATGACGCCGAAGACGCGGTCGTCCGTCAGGTTGCCGTCGATGAGGGCGTCGATGCGCTCAGGGGAGAGGGCCGCGAGTTCCTCGATGTCGAAGATCGTCGCGTCCGGGAGGTGCCGCTGGATCTCGGCCCGGAGGGCGGGGAGATCGACGCCGGGGTACGTGTCGACGGCGATCGATCCGCCTTCGCCCGCTTCGGCCGCGATGCGCGCCCACGCGTCGGCGCCGCGCCGGACATCGTGTCCGTCGGGCAACGGGATCGTCGGTCGCGGGTCGTACGCCGCCGTGCGGCGGAGCGCGGATGGGTGAGAAGCCATGGCCTCCCTTTCGCCTGTTTCGTCGTTGAAGAGACGGGGTCGATGTGGTCGCCGGAGGGTGGTGGTCGGCGCTCGGGCCCGAAGCGTTGGTAACGATATCAGTCGAGGAGCGGGTGCACCAGAGCCATCTCGCTCCGGCCACGCGGACGGCGTCAGAACAGGTCGCGGAGGGTGACGGGAAGCTCGAGAGTGCGTGCGTCGAGCGGCTGCGGAGCGTCCCCGAGTCGATCGAAGAGCATGGCGGCGGCACGGCGACCGAGATCACCGGCGTCGTGGTCGACGACCGACAGGCGCACGGGCGCGATGTCGGCGAAATCGAACGAATCGAAGCCCGCGACGCGGATGTCGAGGCTCGAGGTGCCCGCAGATCCGCCGGAGCGTCGCCGCGCGACGATCGCGCGGATGGCTCCGACGGTGTTGCGGTTGTTGGCGCTGAACACGGCGGTCGGCGGGTCAGCGAGCTCGAGGAGTTCCGTCATCGCCTGTTCGGCCGAGCCGACGTCCTGCTGCCCCACACGGATGAGCTCGTCGTCCGGCCGCAGGTCGAGTGCCTCGTGCGCGAGGGTGAAGCCCTCGAGTCGGCGCCGTCCCGTGAAGACCGATCGCTGACCGAGGTAGGCGATGCGGCGGTGTCCCTCGGCGAGGAGCGCGGCCGTCGCACCGCGGGCCCCCTCCACGTCGTCGATCAGGACCGTGTCCGCGGCCACGTCCGCGACGGCCCTCGATGCGAGCACGAGGGGAACCCCGCCGAGCCGCTCCGGCTGCAGATGGGCGGCGTCGCCTGCGCTCGACGGCACGACGATGAGTCCCTCGACGCGCCTCCCGATGAAGTCGGCGACGAGCTGCTTCTCGAGGTCGGCGTCCTCGTTCGAGTTGCCCACGAGGATGCGGCGGCCGTGGGACGAGGCGATCTCCTCGACGCCCCGCAGCATCTCGGCGTAGTACGGGTTGGCGATGTTCGTGATGGTGACGCCGACGAGCCCGGACCGGTGCCCGGGTCGGAGACTGCGCGCATTCTCGTTGCGGTGGTACCCGAGGGTCTCGACCGCCCGCGCGACCCGTTCCTGTACCTCGAGCCTGACGTTCTTGCCGCCCGAGAGGACGCGCGACACCGTCATGGGGCTGACTCCCGCCTCGAGCGCGACGTCGTGGACGGTGGGACTCGACGACCGGCGAGCGCGCGGTCTCGCGTCGTTCGGTCCGTCGGTCGTCATAGCGCCACGGTATACCGAAGCGGCCGGACCGCCGGGGAGCGGCCCTTGTGGCCCTTCGGGCGGCGTGTTACTGTGCGTGTGCTTGGTAACGATAACAACCGGTCCCGACCGGATGCACCTCACCCGCCATCACATCTGCTCGAACAAGGGAGTTCAGCGTGAGATTCTCCAGAAGCGCCGCGGCAGCGGCAGTCCTCGTGCTCGGCGCCGCCGCGCTCTCCGGATGCTCGGCCGGGGGCGCCTCGGGCGCCGACTCCGGCGAGCTCGTTTTCATCACCGACAAGACGTGGGACTTCGACAACTTCTCGAAGGAGTCGAAGAAGGACATCGACGTCGCTCTCGAGACGACGGCGTACGCCGACCAGGAGGCTTTCCAGGCCTTCGTGAAGCAGTCCTTCCGCACCAACAAGAGCCCAGGGCTCTTCACGTGGCACACCGGCGGCCAACTCGAGGAGCTCGTCGCCGAGGATCTCGTGGCGCCCACGACCGACATCTGGACGAAAGCCGTCGAGAACGGTGACGTCGCCGAGTCCGTCCGTGACCTCTACACCGTCGACGGCGAGCAGTACTGCACACCCATCAGCGTGGACGACTGGGTCATGTACTACGACAAGCGCACGTTCGAGGAGTACGGCCTCACGGCGCCCGCCACATGGGACGAGCTCATGACGGTCTCGGACACCCTCGTCGACAACGGTGTCGCACCGTTCTGGAACGCTGGCGGCAACCCGTGGGCCTTCGTCTGGTTCCAGATCCTCGCCGCCGGCACCGACCTGGACCTCTACACGGGCCTCACGACGGGCGACGTGAAGTTCACGGACCCGGAGGTCGTCGAGGTCATGAACATCTGGCTCGACATGAAGGAGAAGGGCTACTTCACGGACCCGGGCTCGAAGGTCGCAGCCGAGACGCAGATGAAGGATCAGGAAGTCGCGATGATCCCGTTCGGCACCTGGTACGCGAGCACCCTGACCACGGTCGGGCTCGAGAGCGGCACCGACTGGGGTGTCTTCCCGATCCCGAACGTCAATCCGGACCAGGAGACCACGCCCGTCGCGATCGAGACCGCTCCGGCATGCACGGCATCGAACTCGCCGCAGAAGGACGTCGGCCTCGAATACGCGGAGTGGTGGATGAGCTCGGAGGCGCAGACCGCGTGGAGCGAGCAGGAGGGCAACCTCCCGTACAACCCGAACGCCGAGGCATCGACCGAGGAGTTCCAGACCATCGGTGCCGAGTTCGCCGACCCGAGCTACGAGTTCTACCTGCGCTGGTACGAGGCGGCCCCCGCGCCGATCCTCACCGCATCCCTCGACCAGTTCACGGGCTTCATGACCAACCCCGGTGACCCGACCCCGTACCTCGAAGGCATCCAGCAGGTCGCCGACGAGTACTGGGCCGGCAACTGACGACCGGGATGGCCCGCCGTTCCTCGACGAACTACCAACGCGCCGCCTGGGGCTTCCTGGCCCCGGGCGTCGTGGCGGTCGTCCTCGTCCTCCACCTGCCCGTCGTCTACACCGTCTATCTGAGCTTCACCGACTTCAACGGACTCGGTGATCCGGACTTCGTCGGTCTCGACAACTACGTGCGGATGTTCCGCGACCCCGCGGTCCTGACGTCAATCGTCAACACACTGTTGTGGGTGGTCGGGACCCTCGTCGTCCCGGTCGGCCTCGGCCTCGTCGTCGCGTATCTGGCGTTCGGGCTCCCCGGAGGCGCCTGGCTGCGCGTGCCGTTCCTCATCCCGTACGCGCTGTCCGGTGTCGCCGTCGGCGTCGTGTTCTCGTTCGTGTTGCAGAACGGGGGAGCGCTGTCACAAGCGCTCGAGTGGCTGAATCTCCCCGGATCCGAGTTGCGCTGGCTGCAGGACGCGCCCCTCAACACGTTCGCGATGATCATCGCCTCGGCGTGGCAGGGCGTCGGAGTGAACGCTCTCCTCTTCACGGTGGGGCTGCAGTCGATCCCGAAGGAGCCACTCGAGGCCGCGAAGGTGGATGGAGCGGTGGGCTGGCGCCTCTTCCGCTACATGATCTGGCCGCTGCTTCGCCCGTCCACGACGATCGTCGTGGGCCTCTCGATCGTGAACAGCCTCAAGACGTTCGACATCGTGCAGTCGATGACCCAGGGCGGACCGAACCGTGTCTCGGAGACGCTCGGCGTGACGATGTACCGGAACACGTTCCTCAACAGCGAATACGGGCTCGGCGCCGCCGTCGCCCTCTTCCTCACGGTCATCACTCTCGCGGCGTCGATCATCTACCTGCGGAGGCAGCTCACCATCGGCGACCCCGTGAAGAAGGCGGTGCGGTCATGATCTCGAGAATCGTCCGGTACGTCGTCCTCGGTGCGCTCGGCATCCTGTGGCTCCTTCCCATCTACCTGCTGCTCGCCAACGCCGGGAAACTGACCTCCGAGTACTCCGGCTCGCAGTTGTGGTCACCCGGCAACCTGCCGGCCCTGCTGTCCAACGTCGGCGAGGTGTTCTCGACCACGGACGTTCCCTCGGGGCTCGGCGTCACCTTCCTTTACGCGACGATCGCGCCGTTCATCGCGGTGGTCCTCGGCGCGGGCATCGGTTTCGCCGTGATCGTGCTGAAGCTCAAGCACGGCTTCTTCTGGTTCTTCGCCGTGTTCTGCGGCACCGTCTTCCCGCTGCAGATCATGGTGATCCCACTCTTCGCGGCGTTCTCGCAGATCGGTCTCTTCGACACCTTCACGGGCATGACGATCGTGTACGCGGCGGTGGCGACGCCGTTCTCCGCGTTCGTGATGCGCAACTTCTTCGCGGGCATCGCGGAGACCGTGTTCGAGGCGGCGGTCGTCGACGGGGCGAACCCCTGGCGGATCTTCACCCGCATCTATCTGCCGATGTCGCGCAGCGCTCTCGTGGTCGTGTTCATCCTGCAGGCGACGTGGGTGTGGAACGACCTCCTGCTCGCTCTCGTGCTCACCCAGAGCGCGTCCACGCGACCGGTCATGCCGCTTCTCGCGGCGCTGCAGTCCACGGAGGGCGGCGGCTCCGCCTACACGGTCGTGCTCACGGCGGCGCTCATCGTCTCGATCCCGACGGCGCTCCTGTTCATGTTCACGCAGCGCATCTTCCAGCGCGGTCTGTCCCTCGGCCAGTACTGAGGCGGTGGGTACTGAGGCTCTGGCGCGTCCTGGAGGGCCGGCTTCGCCGGCGCTCCACTCTCCGCCGACCGCCACGGGAGTGCGGGCCGCTCGGAGGGTCACCGGGGGAGGCGCACGCCCGCCGATCGGAGTTCGAGTGCGGCGAGGTGCCGGACGACCGCGGGGTCACCGCGACGCCAAGCGGCGATGACCGCGGGGTCGACGGCCAGGACGTCGCGCGGTTCGTGCTCCGTCAGGGCCCGGAAGGCGAGCAGCTCGACGGCGTTCGGGGAGGCGGCGAGTCGAGCGAGCCGGCCCCGGCGGACGGCACTGGAGAGCCGCGGCCGGACCCATGCGAGCGCAAGGATCGCGACGACGATCGCCACGATCATCCAGGAGACGATCGCAGCAAGCGTGTGGACGCCGAGTTGCCAATTCTCGCCGGCCGTCGCAAGCGAATCGGCGGCGCTGCTCGCGGCGTCGAAGGGGCCGCCGATGCTCTCGCCGATGAGCGGCGTCGACGACAACG
The DNA here is from genome assembly GCF_004078655.1 of Labedella populi. Lineage (GTDB taxonomy): Bacteria > Actinomycetota > Actinomycetes > Actinomycetales > Microbacteriaceae > Labedella > Labedella populi. The sequence continues at coordinate 425,622 of NZ_RZNC01000001.1, forward strand.
CGTCCCCGACGTCGCTCATCGTCGACGAGAGCCCCCGCCCGGATTCCTGGACGTTGCGGCCGATCGTGTCGAGCGCCGTGATGGTGCCGTGGATCGTCACGGCCAGCAGGATCCCGGCGACGAGCACGACGAGCGCGATCACGTCTCCGAGGATCTGCCCGGTCCGCTGCCGCCGAAAATCCGAATACAGCTTCACGCGATCCTCCTCGTGCTCGAAAGGTCATCGTCTCATCTGTCGTCGTGCTCCTCCTCGAGAAGCATCCCCACGGAGGTGGCACACGCGTCCCCGCGCCACGCCTCGATGCCCTCGTGGACTGCGAAGCCCGCGATGACGAGTCCCGCGACGGCGTCAGCCCACCACCAGCCGAGCAGGCTGTTCGCGACGAGCCCCACGAGGACGGCTGCCGACAGATAGGTGCAGATCAACGTCTGGCGTGAGTCGGCGACGGCGCTCGCCGAGCCGAGTGCGTGACCGGTCCGCCGTTCCGCGACGGAGAGGAACGGCATGATGACGACACTGAGTGCGGTGATGACGATTCCCAGCGTCGAGTGCGCGACCTCCAGGCGAGCGGTGAGCGCGAGCGCCGACGAAGCCGTGACGTAGACCGCGAGAGCGAAGAAGGCGACGGCGATCACGCGCAGAGTGCCCTTCTCCCACCGCTCCGGGTCTCGGCGCGTGAACTGCCAGGCCACGGCGGCGGCGGAGAGGACCTCGACCGTCGAGTCGAGGCCGAAGCCGATGAGGGCCGCCGAGGAGGCGAGGGTGCCGGCTGTGAGGGCGACGATCGCTTCCACGAGGTTGTACGTGATCGTCGCGGCGACGATCCATCGGATGCGGCGCTCGAGCAGTTCGCGGCGCTCTCGAGTGATCGGAGGCGAAGCGGTGCTCATGAGCACGTGCACCCGTCGTTCGAGCAGCACGTGGGATCGACGTGCAGGACGACTCTCACGAGCTCCCCGAGAGCCGGGGCGAGGTGCGGGTCGGCGAGCCGGTAGAGGGAGCGGCGTCCGTCGCGGGTGGCCTCGACGAGGCCGCAGCCTCGGAGACACGCGAGCTGGTTCGACATGACCTGGCGGGAGACGCCGAGGGTGTCCGCGAGGTCGGACGGGCGAGCGGGTGCCTCGCGGAGCGCGAGGAGGACGCCGGTCCGCGTGGCATCGGACAGCGCGTAGCCGAGGCGAGCGATGGCGGCGGCGTGCGTCGTCGTGACGGTCGTGTCTGCGAGAGGCATGCCGCCTACAGTACAGCGTTCGCTGTATTCAGGCGAGGGTGTCGCGGGGGGACGCCGGGTGGGCGGCGCCGACACCCCAGGCGGCCGCTCCGAGGAGCGGTGCGTCGGCGAGAAGGGTCGAACGACGGACGAGGGGCGGTGCCCCGCCGCCGTCGAGCAAACCTCTCCGGAGGGGCGGTTCGAGCAGGTCCCACGAGCGGGAGATCGATCCCCCGACGACGAGTTCGTCGGCCCGGAAGCGGCCCAACCAGGGCGCGAGTGCGACGCCGAGCGAGTGGAGGGCGTGATCGAGCACCGCCGTCGCGTCGGCATCGCCCGCGCGAGCGCTCGCCGCGATCTCGGCGACCGTCGTCGTGATGCCGGTGCGGCGGGCGAAACCCGTCATGATCGCACGAGTCGACACGGTGTCCTCGAGCGGGCCGCCGTGGACGTCGATGCGGAAGGCGTAGCCGTCCGGCGGTACCGAGGGCCCATCGGTGACGGGCAGCCCGGCGTCGAGGAAAGCGGAGCCGACGCCCGTACCGAGCGTGATGCACACGGAGCGGTGCGCGCGCTGCGCCGAGCCGAACGCCCACTCGCCGATGCCGTAGGCGACGGCATCGTTGAGGAAGTTGACGTTGTGCGGACCGATGTGGAGGCGACGCGCGAACTCCGGGTGCAGGGGGATGCCGGCGAGTGATGCGAATTTGGCGACTCCGGCGAACGTGCCGATGCCGGTGTCGTCGTCGAACGGCCCGGGCATCGCGACGATGCACTCGTGGGCAGCCGGATCCACAGCGAGAGCCGGTCGGGCGATGTCGTCGAGAAGAGCGCCACGTCCGGCGTGCGGATCGATGTCGTGATCGGCGCGACTCTCGACCCGCGCCGTCCGCCCGTCCGTCACGACGATCGCCGCGGTCACGTGCGATCCACCCACGTCGAGGACGCGGATGCGGCGCTCTGCCGACGCAGGAGACAGCGACGGCACTTCGTTCACGTCGTCAGCCTAGCCGCCACTGGTAACGCTACCAAGTGCGCGTTCCGAGCAGGGACGCGATGGTCGGCGTCTTACTCCGTCGACGAAGGGCGGAGGGCGTCGACGGCGATCTCGGTGGCTCGCGCGATGAGGGCGTCGTCGGACTCCGCATCCTCGGCGGCCCGGTCGGAGAGGATTGCGAGCACGAGGGGGTCGCTGCCATCCGCCGGCCAGATGACCGCGATGTCGTTGCGGGTCCCGTACGATGCCGAGCCCGTCTTGTCGGCGACCGTCCAGTCGCCGGGCACGCCGGCACGGATGAGGTCGTCCCCCGTCGTGTTGAGTCTCAACCAGTCGGTGAGCAGGGCGCTCTCGTCCTCGCTCAGCGCGTCGCCGAGGACGTAGGCCCGCAGGTCCGCGGCGAGCGCCGCCGGTGTGCTCGTATCGCGGACGTCGCCCGGTATGGCCGAGTTGAGGTCGGGCTCTTCGCGCTCCGACACCGTGACGTCGTCGCCGATCTCCTCGAGCGCGGAGTCGAATCCCTCGGGGCCGCCGAGCGCCTCGAGGAGGAGGTTTCCCGCCGTGTTGTCGCTGTAGCGGATGGCGGCATCGGCGACGTCGCTCAGGGTCATACCCTCGTCGACGTGCTCCTCCGTGATGGGGGAGTGGGCCACGAGGTCGTCCTCCGTGAACGTGACGACCTCGAGGAGACCGGGGATGCCGACGGTGTCGAGAAGGGCGCCGGCGGCGAGGGCCTTGTACGTGGACGCGAAGGCGAAGCGTTCGCCGGCTCGCCACTGCACCTCGGCCCCGGTCGCGGTGTCGAGCGCGTAGACGCCGAGTCGTGCGTCGAACTCCTCCTCCAGGGCCGTGAAGGCGGGATCGGTCGCCGGGGGTGTGGGAGACATCGGCGTGGCGGAGGGAGTGGGTGTCGGTGCAGTCGAGGCGGGCGCAGGGCTCTCGCCGGTCGAGCACCCGGTCAGCGCGAGGAGGCCGAGCCCGAGAATGAGCGCGAAGCCACCGGGGCGGCGGGACGAGACGGTGAGCGGCACGACGAGATCTCCTCCGGTGACGAGCGGTGAGTCTTCGACACTACCCACGCCACCGGCCTGTCCGCGTCCCCCGCGGCAGGCTCGTCCCCCGGCGGGCGTGATCGCAGCGCTCGCGGATAGTGTGTACGCATGCACGGTGAGTACAAGGTCCCGGGTGGCAAACTCGTCGTCGTCGATCTCGACATCGTCGATGACCGGCTCGCCGACGTCCGCATCGCGGGAGACTTCTTCCTCGAGCCCGACGACGCCCTCGACGCGATCAACGCCGCCGTCGAGGGACTTCCCGCGGAGTCGGATTCGTCGCGCATCGCCGCGGCGGTGCGCGCGGCGCTCCCCGAGGGGGCGACGCTCTTGGGTTTCAGCCCCGAGGCCGTCGGCGTCGTGGTGCGCCGGGCGCTCACGAACGCGGCCGACTGGCGCGATTTCGACTGGGAGATCGTGGACTCCGGCGCCATCTCGCCGCGCATGCACCTCGCGCTCGACGAGGTCCTCACCGCGGAGGTCGGGGAGGGCCGCCGCGGTCCCACTCTTCGCATCTGGGAGTGGAACGAGTCAGCCGTCGTGATCGGCAGCTTCCAGTCGGTGAAGAACGAGGTCGACCTGGAGAACGCCGCGGCCTACGGCTTCGACGTCGTCCGTCGCATCTCGGGCGGTGGGGCGATGATGATGGGCTCCGGCAACGTCATCACCTACTCCCTCTACGTGCCCGCCGAACTCGTTCAGGGCATGACGTTCGCCGACTCCTACGCGTTCCTCGACGAGTGGGTGCTGCAGGCGCTGCAGTCGCTCGGCATCGACGCGACCTACCAGGGCCTCAACGACATCACGAGCCCCGCGGGCAAGATCGGCGGGGCCGCGCAGAAGCGGCTCGGTTCCGGCGCCGTACTGCACCACGTCACCATGAGCTACGACATCGACGGTGAGCTCATGACGAAGGTGCTGCGCATCGGCCGCGAGAAGATGAGCGACAAGGGCACGAAATCCGCCGCGAAGCGTGTCGATCCGCTCAAGAGCCAGACGGGGCTCTCCCGCGCCGAGATCATCGAGCGCATGCTGCAGTCGTTCCGCTCGCTCACGGGCGCGCGCGAGGGGCACATCACGGAAGCCGAGTTCGCCGCAGCCGAGCAGCTCGCCGAGTCGAAGTTCGCGTCCGACGCCTGGCTCCACCGCGTTCCGTGACGTCGCAGGACGAGAGACGCCTCCCCGAGTCGAGCACGATCATCGAGGGCGACAACCTCGAGGTCACGGCGTCGCTGCCTGACGGGGCGTTCACGGTCGTCTATCTCGATCCGCCGTTCAACACGGGTCGAGTGCAGCGGCGGCAGTCAGTGACGAGCGAGCGGATCCTGCCCGTGGATCCGGCGGCCGACGAGACCACCGCCACGGAACCGTCCGATGTCGAACCAGCCGGCCCGCCGATCGACGCCGAGGCACCCGAGACTCCTCCCGGTCGCGGTGCTCTCGACCCGAGCACGCGCGTCGTCACGGGCTTCAAGGGAGCGACGTATCGGCACGTGCGCGGCGAACTGCGCGTCTTCGACGACGCGTTCGACGACTACTGGGAGTTCCTCGAACCGCGCCTCACGGAGGCGTGGCGCCTCCTCGCCGACGACGGCACGCTCTACCTGCACCTCGACTACCGCGAGGCGCACTACGCGAAGGTCCTGCTCGACGCGCTCTTCGGGCGCGACTGCTTCCTCAACGAGATCATCTGGGCCTACGACTACGGCGCGAAGTCGCGCTCGCGCTGGCCCACGAAGCACGACACGATCCTCGTCTATGTGAAGGACCCCGCCGCCTATCACTTCGACTCCACCGCGGTCGATCGCGAGCCGTACATGGCGCCGGGCCTCGTGACGCCGGAGAAGGCGGAGCGTGGCAAGCTCCCGACGGATGTCTGGTGGCACACGATCGTCTCCCCGACGGGGTCAGAGAAGACGGGTTACCCGACGCAGAAGCCGCTCGGCGTCCTCCGCCGCATCATCCAGGCGTCGAGCCGACAGGGCGACTGGGTGCTCGACTTCTTCGCGGGCAGCGGCACGACGGGCGCGGCCGCGGCCGAGCTCGGCCGCAACTACGTTCTCGTCGACTCGAACCCGGCGGCCATCGCCGTCATGCGCGATCGTCTCGGCTCCGCGTGAGAGGCAGACGCGCGACACCCGGCGGTCGCCTGCCCTTCGACAAGCTCAGGGACCGTGCTGCCGCAGGATCGCAGAGACGGTCTTCGAACGGTCGCTGAGCCTGTCGAAGCGCGAGCGTCAGGCGCGTTCCACCGGGAGCCAGAGTTCGCACGTGGCGGTGCTGAAGTCCTCGGTTCGGTCGAGGATCGAGACGAGCGATGGTCCGGGGCGGAGCCGCCACGGGTTCGACGGAAACCGATCGGTCGCCGTGGCGGCCCACACCGACTGCAGTGCCGCCGGGTAGCCGCCTTCCGTGCGGAACACTGCCCACGTGCCGGCCGGTACCTCGATCACATCCAGATCGGCGGGGATGTCCGCCGCCTCGGTGACGGCGACGCCGTGCAGGTAGGTCAACTCGCTGCCCTCGGCGTAGTCGGGGTCGACGTCGGCGCTCACCTGGCAACGGACGTACTCAGGCAACGGCATTCCGGCCAACGACGAGAACATCCGTCGCAGGTGGTACTCGGTCGTCCCGAGTCCGGTCGCCAGTGCGGCGACGTCGAGGTCGACGAAATCTTGCTGTCCCAGCGGTGGAGCCCCTCCTCAGTCCCCGAAATGAGGAAGCTCCGTCCGGGCCCGGCCCCAGGAGCTCAACGGACGACCGCTGCGCGGCCGGCACGGACGACCGCTGCGCGGCCGGCGCTGTGGGCACCCTGCGGGCGCCGTCTTCTTACCGTGAAGCCTTCGGCAGCATACGTCGACGAACTTCCCGAATGGGGAGGGCTGGATGAGTGGCTCGCAGCCGAGCAGATCCTCGGGGTTGCCTTCGGTCAGCAGGTCATGGAAGAACTAGGAGAAAGCGTCGAGGAGCGCGTGCAGAAGCTGGGACCACTCGTGGAGTGGGCGCAGGTCCTCAGCCAGAATCTACGACTCCTGAGGAAAGGTCGAAACGATGCGGCAGTCCGTGATCTGGCGGCCCATGCAGAGAAGCTGGTTATCGAGCTCCCCGAGAAGAACGGGTGGGATCTCCCTCCCGCATCAAGCCCGCGTATCCGACCCCTTCATGAGTAGGAAACGGCTGCAACTAGACCATATTGACCAATAGTGTAGCCGGTATCTGTGCCGCACTTTAGTTGCGGGAGTCGAGTGGACGCGAAGCGCCGACAAGCACGGGGTACCTCGCGAAGACGCGTTATACGCGATGATGCACGCCGACGTGTCGTCGGAAATCGACGGCGAGCCGGGGGAGCAGACCATCGTCTACGTGGGCCACCCGCACGGACAGACGGAGCGTTACCTTGAAGTGATCGCGGCGCACCGGCCGCCGCGGACAATCGTCATCTTCCACGTCATGCCCCTCACAGGCCAGTTCCGTTACCTGCTGCACGAAGGAGAAGCACAATGACCGACGACAAGTACGAGCGGCTGGCCGAGCGCGCCGAGCGCGGCGAACTGACCGTGAAGCCCGGGACCGTCCGCCGCGGCCCCGGCGCTGGCGCTGCGGCCCTCGACGCCCTGATGGAAGCGACGGGAGCCGCCAGTGCCGACGACGCGGTGCACCTCGCGATGGGGCGGCCGCCGGTCGGCACCAAGCGTGGCCCCTCCCCCGTGGTCCGCGCACGGGTGCCCCAGGCGCTCAAGGATCGACTGCACGCTCTCGCCGAGCGCGAGAACCGAGACGAGTCCGACATCGTCCGGGAGGCTCTGGCCGCCTACGTCAAGGTGCGTCAGGTCTCCTAGGGCCCGAAGAAGGTTGGAAGGGGAACCGGTCGTGAGCGTCTCGCGGCGACGACGTGCCGCGTCGACGTTTCTCATCGCTCTCATGCTCGGCGGGATCACGGCTTGCACGCCTGCCCCCTCCGACCAGGCGTCGACGGTCGAGGCTGAGGAGGGTGAAGTGGTCGCGGTCGTCGACGGAGACACGATCGACGTGCAGCTGCCCGACGGGGAAGCGCGGATCCGCATCATCGGAATCGACACCCCGGAAATCGCTCGAGAACCCGGCGAGACGAGCGACTGCTACGCCGACGAGGCCCGAACGTCCGTGAACGACCTCCTCTACGGCCGCACCGTCGAGCTCCGCAGCGACCCGACGCAAGACGACGTCGACCGGTACGGACGGCTGTTGCGACACGTCCTCGTCGACGGGAAGAGTGCGGCCGTCCTGGCCCTTGGAGCCGGCGTCGGCCACGAGTACACCTATGACGCGGACTACGACGGCCAGGCGGCGCACAGAGAAGCCGAGAAGTCCGCAGCCAGTCACGGGGTCGGCCTTTGGTCCGCCTGCAGCTGACACGGTGATCCACGACCCGCCGCAGCGTGCCGCCGCTGATAGGGCGGCTGGCGCCGTCGTTGTCTCGACCCTTGTATGGGCCCGTGCGAGGCCGTGCGGTCACGCAGCTTGTTGCGCAGCACGACACGTGCGCGTAACGTATGACGTGCGAAGGGCACTAGCCCCGAGAAGTAAGCCTGGCAGTCATCCGGACGGTTCGACGAGCCAGGCTCGCGCATTTAACGGAGGCGAACGACGGCCTCGACGATCGAGTCGCATCGGCGGATCCAGTCGCCGCGTGCTTGGTAGCACCAGGCCACCGCATCAGCGACCCAGAGCTGTGGGTGCTCCGCCGGACCCGCATGCGCATACTGCAGGTCCGCGCGGCCGTCGCGGCCCCGCAGCGTCGCAGCGATCAACTTCCGGTCCGCGTGTTCCAATGACTCGTCGCGCTCGAGGACAAGCCGGTTCGCGCCGCCGTCCGCCGCGTCGATCACGAGCTGTTCGACGCACAGCGTCCGCGCCGTCTTGTCGTCGGCGCCGTGGACTTCATACACGACCACGCGGACGTCGAGCTCGCACATGCTCGACAGGATCGAGCGTCGCGATGAATCCGACTCGTGCGTGAAGTGGATACGTCGCTGCCCGCGACGCACCAACCCCCGTAGCTCACGGCTGGTTGCCTGGAGATCCCCGGAGGAGACCGCCGCAGCTGCGATGTAGTAGCCGCGTGCTTTCGATTCGTCGACGAAGACGTGGCTGCCTCGTCCGAACCGTTCCATGATCTTCGACCGTACAGCGTGCATGCCGTTCTCCTCGCCTCCGCGCGGCGCTCAGCGCGCCTCACCCGTCATAGGTGTCGGCACGGCACCTGATCGGACACGAACCGCAAACTCTCCCCGTTCATCGCGCGTGTCGCCGGTGTGAGACACGATGGGCTCATGTCGTCACGGCCCGTCTCCTACCGGCAGGTACTCGAAGAATTGCTCGATATCTGGGATCAAGCTCAGACAGCTCGAACGGACGCACAATTGGTGAGGGACCCTGCGGATCGGATCCGCGTCGGGGTCATCGTTCGGGGGCTTGCCGCTCACGCGGTCGACTGCGGTCGGGGAGTCCTAACGCTGTACCGAGCGAGCCAGCCTGTGCCGGCAATCCCGTTGGTCCGGTGCCTTATGGAGGATGCAGTCACGGCGATATGGGTTCATGCAGTCGAGGACGCGTGGCGCTCGTTCAGTAGCGACGGTGCCAAGAGCCGTGCTCGAGCTCTACGTGAAATGCAAGAGCTCGACCCGTCGGACCTCATCGCCGGCGAGCGTCTGGCCGAGACCGAGAAGCTGCTCGAAATGCTCGGGCCCGCCTCGGGCCACCTCATCCAACAGCGGATGCAGGCAATCGAGGGTGGGGAGAACTGGTACCTGCTCTACCGCGCTGCCTCAGCGTGGACGCACGCGGGAGTGCCCATCGTGGACCTCTACACGGAAGTCGATGAGAGGTCTGAGATTGGGATGTCTGCTCGCCCTCACGCCTCGTTCCGCAACGCCAGCGCGTACATCGCCCTCGCCGCAACGTACCTGCTCCATACGCTCGCGATCTGGGATAGGTGCCAAGTTGACCGGCCCGACAGAGAACGCCTCGACGACCTCACCCAGCGGCTCGGGCTCACGTCCACGTACAAAGCGCGCGCATCAAGCACCTGACCCCGGGCGGGCCGACTTCGGCCGCAACGACGAGCTGCACGCGCCAATCGGTTTAGAGCGCGTTTCTACTGTTCGACGCCGACGATGATTCCGTTGTTCATCGTGGCCGCAAGGTCGCACAACGCTTCAGCTTGAGCGAGGGTGACGATGTCGCGTTCCTGCGGCGTGAGGACGCGATCGGCGCTCTTCAACTCGGTGCGGATCTCCGTCAGTTCCTTGCGGAGAGCGATGAAGTGCTTCGTATCCGGGCTCAGGCTCATGCGCACATAATGGCACCTCCCATCCGAGGTCCCGCCACATTGTCCGTAAGAGGATGGTCTAACGCGCGGGCTTCCAGACGAGCCACTTCCGACCAACCTCGTCCCACAGATCGACTTCGAACCGTTCAGCCAGCAACAGGACCTGAGCGAATACATCCGCCATCTCTGCGCGAAAGTCGGCCTCGAGCTCCTCCGAGGATCGGCCCTTGTCCCGCGCCTGCCCGGCTCGCGCGAGATAGGCCTGTGTCAGTTCGCCCACCTCCTCGTGCAGCTTGAGTAAGAGCCAGTCGTCGGTTCGCTCGATCTCGTTCCGCGCGGCATAGCCCTGGGACACAAGCTCGACGTCACGTTGTAAGCGTTGTAGTTCCATCAGAGCAGTCTCGTGGTCGCTCCGGAGGCCGAGCAACCATGCGCTCCGTCGAGGTCCGACGGGGACCGCTCAACGCCCAGTGACGCGCAGCCGAGCAAGGATGGCGCCATGAGGGCGGGGTTTCGGCGCTGCTCCCGTGCGCGTGTGGATCTCCACGACCTCGAAGCCCGCTCGTCTCACTTCCTCCGCCAGAACCTCGGGCGGCCACCGGTACGCCCCGACAACGGCGTGCTCGAAAGGCTCGACCGCGGGGCCGGTGAAGAACCCCAGCAGCAGACCTCCCCCGGGCCGCAGGACGCGTGCGAACTCACCGAGAGGACGAGCGATGGTCGCGGGTTTGTGATGGATCAGCGAGTACCAGGCGAGGACGCCCCCGAGGCTCCCGGGGGCGTCTGGAAGCACGTCGATGCTGCCGACATCGAACGGCACTCCGGGATGAACCTCCCGAGCATGAGCGATGAAGGCCCGTACGTGATCGACGCCGCGCGAATCGTGGCCCTTCTCCGCCAAATATCCGGTCCAATGCCCGGGACCGCAACCGGCATCCAATATCGGACCATCAATCTGACCAGCCCAGGCCGTCACCAGCTGCACATCCGAAGGGTGAACAGACTCCATTGACCCGAAGAGAGTCGTGTACTCCTCTGCTCGCTTCGAGTAGGAGGTCTGAACATCCGACGGCATAGGACCAGCCTAGGCAAGCCGTCCTGTCCGTATGGGGATCGTCTTTCGGAATTCAGGCCGCAGATTCTTCGGCGCGAGGTTGAGCTGACATAATATCCAATATCGGCTCTAATTAGAGAGTGGTTTCGATTCGGCGAGAAGTGCTTCGTGCATCTCGTCGCGATCAGCCGGAGAGATCGACGCCAGGTCGGCCGCCGACGTGATGAGATGCCCACCCGCTGTGAGTCTCATGTCCGAAAGAAGCGATGACGAAAAGATGGGTATGCCGTTCTCGCTCTTACGGCGCTCTCGCCCGACGAGGCTATCCGCGTACTGCAACTCATAGAACACGCGATCTAGCGACCATGGAGACCACTCTGTGACGGACTCGAGCTCGACGTCTGGCAGTGGGTTGTCCTTGTCTGCGATCAGCGCCAATGCCACGAGCTTCGGCCAGCTCAGGCCCTCAACGGTGGTGATTAGCCAGTGCGCTGTGCGTTCGTCGAGCCAATCGCTGACGGCAACGTTCGCCAGCGTCGCCGCAATGTGGGGCAGCTTGCGCTCTTCAAACGATCCCCGCGCGACCTGCAGGACGTGTTCGATGACCTCGTCTGCGGGTGATCGCCCGTCCAGCCGCGCCCGGATGATCTCGTCACCCCGCAGTGTGGCGCCCTCCTCGAGGTGCTTGATCAGACGATCGCGCGCGAGGACGACAACGGCCCCGATCCTGCTCTTCTCGCGCGCTGACAGGAGACGGCTGCTCGCTTCGCTGAGAGCAGTGGTGATGCCCGTCCCGAGCACGGCACCGAACACGGCGCCCGGGGGACCCGCCACGGCAGAACCGACGCCGGCACCAGCGAGCGCGCCCGCGAGGTCGGCTCCGTAGCCCAGCCATCGGTCGACTATCGACGCGTCAGGATCCGGGGTAGACGGCACGGGGCTCACACTACTGATCAGAAGGCCCCCCGCGCAGCTGCCTGAGGGGCTTTCCGTTACGTCGGTTGTCGCCTTGTTTCAGCGGGGTTGCAGCATTGGCGATTGGCGTCCGCCTCGTCGGAGAGTGAGGAGTGCAGCGACGACGCTGACCCCTGCTGCGAGCGTCCCGGTCGCGATGACGGTGAGTGTCCACATCTCGTCGGCTGGCCTACTTGTTGCCTCGTTGTTCGACGCCTCGCCGAACAACACGACCATCACCAGGAACGCACACGAGGCAACGGCGGCGGCCAGCGTGCTGAGGGTCGGCAGTGACGAACCACCGATCGCTGCAGACCAAGCTCGACCGAGATACCAGCCGAGGGCGAGGAGAGACAACGCCATGACGGAGTACAGCGCTGTAGCGGCGATCATCAGCGCCGGCGTATCGCTATCGCCGTCGAAAGGGACTGCGGGAGAGGACGTCGACGCACCCATCGCCCCCATCGCCACCAAGCTGGCCAGGAGCACCACTGCGGACACGGCACTCGCTCGAAGGTTCCTCTGCATGATTGTTCCTCTCACCATGAGCATTTCGACGTGACAGCCTTGACCGGATCCTTACTTGTGCCGCGGCTGCTCTCGAGGTCCCACGTCGGCTTCTTGTCGACCCCGAGCCATCCACCGACCCCGATGAGCGCCTTTCCCCAAGCATGGCAAAGCCACTGTTGACGATAGGTGACCTTCCGAAGCTCTGTACCTTTCGACTTGCTCGACTTCGTCACCTTATTCAAGAGCTCACTCCACCCAGCCCAGTCCGCATCGTGGGAATTGATAGCCGCCATCATCGGCGTCACTGACACAGAGATCGCGGGCTTGCCCTTATACGTCCACCACTTGAACTTCGAGATGAGGTCGACTCCCAGCCAGGGATCGGCAACGACGGGGAACGCAGAATCCTTCGTGACCCCGACGTGCTGCGTGATCGTATTCCCTTGCATCGTGTAGTGGGTTTCCACCGCCTCGCCGTTCGCGTCAGTGGCCCAGGGCGGCGCCACAAAGACCGCTGGCGACCCGTCCAAGTTGTAGGCAACGGCTCCCCCGCCTTCTAGCGGCTCGAGTGCGGCTCCCTCAGGAAGGTCGATCGTGTAGTCGTATGTCGTCGGCGCGCTGGAATCGTTCAGGACCGAGTGGATCGCGACGGAGCCGTCGTCAAGGACTGCTGGGACGACGCTGTATGACTCGTCGACAGACAGCGAAACCAGATTTTCTGCCAACGAGGAGTCTGCCGACTCTGCCACAGGTAACTCGACGGTCAAGTCCGTGCCACCGTCATCAAGGCTGACGGTGTTCCCGTTGACGGCCGCCTTCTGAGCGGATAGATCATCGAAGCGCTCTGCTACCGGCGATACGTCGGTGACATGCTCTGCGTCCGAAACGGCGTCGTCCGCGTAGGCGGGCACCACCGTCGCCCCTCCGATCATCGCCCCAAGTGAAATGGCAACGAGAACCATCTGATCCCGACGCCGTCTCACGCCGACCGATTGCGTGTTCATGTTCCCCCCTTCTACCGCGGACCCCCGGTTCGCCTGCTGTGAATCTAGCTCGGACGTCTCAGGAGCACAGTCGGGCAGATAGGGGACGCAGTTGGGGGGTGACGCGGGAGTGCCGCAGCCGTCGCTTCTGACTCGGTGCAACTCCGAATGTTGGGACACGAATCTGTCGAGCCGTCACGTTGTCCGTATGGGGATCGTTCCACGAGACCCCCCGGGAATCTTGTGGGCTTGTGTGATGCTTCGCCATGGTATGGCAACTTTCCTCGCTCGCACCCCAGGCGAGAGGGCGCCTCTCAGAAGACTCTTCCTACGCGGTAGCGCGCCACAAACAGGGCAAAATTATCGGGTGGGGGCCGGCTTGCCCCCACCCGATAAGACCAGAACGATTCGCGGGAAGTGTGGGTGGCTGTGGCTTACTTCCCGCTGCTCGAGCTGGTATGTGGGCTAGGGTGTGTTGCTAAAGGCGCTTCGGTAGCTAGCGGGTAAGTCTTGGACGCGTGTCGCGCGATGTGATTTCCGATGAGGCGTGGGCTGTGATCGGTCCGCTGTTCCCGACTGCCAAGGTGACCGGGCGGCCTCCGGTGGATAGACGCATTGTGGTCGAGGCCACCGCGTGGAGGTTTCGCACGGGTGCGCCGTGGCGGGACGTGCCGGAGCGGTTCGGGAACTGGAACACGATCTACAAGAACTTCAACCGGTGGGCCGAACAGGGCGTGTGGGTGCGCGTGCTGGAGAAGGCGCAGTCGCTCGCGCAGCAGTCCGGGGACCTGGATTGGGTCGCGTCGATCGACTCCACGATCGTGCGCGTGCACCAGCACGGCGCTACCCTTCCCCGCACCACAGGGGGCTCTGTCGAACTACAAGAAGTTCGGTGAGGAACCGGCGGATCACGCGATCGGCCGCTCCCGCGGTGGGCTGACGACAAAGAACCACCTGGTCTGCGACGGGAAGGGCAGGGCCCTCGCGTTCATCCTCACCCCGGGACAGGCGGCGGACACCAGCATGCTGACTGCGACGCTGAGCGAGATCCGCGTCCCGAGCGGGAGGGGCAGGCCGCGGTCCCGGCCGGACCGGGTGCTCGCGGACAAGGGCTACCCGTCGAAGGCAAACCGGGCCTGGCTGCGCGAGCGCGGAATCGCCGCGACGATCCCCGAGCGTGACGATCAGATCGCCCACCGGCGCAAGCGGCGCGGGCGACCGATCGATTTCGGCGACGAGCAGCGGGTCCGCTACCGCGGCCGCAACGTTGTCGAGCGATGCTTCAACAAGCTCAAGCAGTGGCGCGGGATCGCGATGCGTTCAGACAAGACCGCCTGCAACTACCATTCCGGGCTCTGCCTCGCCGCGACACTCCACTGGCTCACCAGCAGCGTTCACTGAGCATCAACGTCGGCTGCTTGGTCCTCGCTCGCGCGCTTCAACCCTGCTAAGTGATACCGCCACCCCTCTTCGTGTTCCGCAGGCAACGAGTGCGGAGTCCGAGCGCGGGAGAATCCTGACTCGGTGAGTGTGACCGAGGTCGACTCCCCGTGCGTAACGAGGTCAATCACGACGTCGAGGGGGTGATCCCAGCCCTCTTCCGTCCAGCTGAATCCGAGAAGACTCGGCTCGTCGCATCGCGTGACGCTTCCCGTCGCACTTGCCTGGCGGCCTTCCTCGACCCAGGTCTCAACGAGCGGAGAGCCGACGACCGCCTCAAAGCGCATCTCAGGCCACCACGCGCCCCTACCAACGGTCAGGCACCGCCAGACAACGTCAACAGACGCGTGGATGCTCGTCGCCACCGTCACCGAATCACGAAGCACATGACCAAGCTATCGACTCAACAGGAGCCTTTAGCAACACGACCTAGGGCACATAGGCGAGGCCCCAGCCGGTCCCGGGGGTAACAGGCTGGACAATGACCTGGGAACTGCATAGCCGACCACCTGCGTCGCCGGTGCACGTAGGGGACACCGGACCGTGGATTCCGCTGATGATCCCCGAGGCGTGCAGGAGTCCATCGACAAGACGGTAGGCGGGGCCGCCACTGTCACCCTGGCCTGCGGCCGGGGTGCCCGAAGTTTGGGTGGTGTAGGCGGTTCCCCAGTAGCAGACGGCCGGTTCTTGGAAGCACGTCGTGTTGTTCGTCGAGGTCACATTGTTGTTGCACACATTTCCCGAGTACGCACCGCTGAAGCAAAGTGAGTGCCCGACAACTGGGATCGAACCGCCACGCACCAGAGTGATGGGAGTGGTGCTTGTATTTGTTCCCGTAAACACCGCTGGATAGAGCGCTCCGACACTTCCGCCCGTCCAGCGCCCCAGGTCGTACTGACTGACGGAACTCGTCATCGTGCCGAGTGAGGATCCGTTCCCCACTACTGTGCTGTAGTTCCATTCATTTCCAGGGTTTTGTCGTCCGCAGTGGTCCGCAGATAACATCGCCGCTTGATTCGTTGTGATGTTCTGAATTCGGTAGCCGGTGCTGCAGCCGTAGCCCGTCTCCAGGTCCTTCATATATGCACCGCTAATTAGGGTGGAGAACGTCGCGACGTTCCTGAACGCGGTAGCTTGCATCTCCGGAGCTGTCTCAACGGAAACATCGAGTCCTGTCGTCTGCTTCAGGCGGTCGCTGAGACCACTCATGTCAATCCGCGACGTCGGCGCTGCGATCCTTACGGTGAGAGACGAACCGTCTTTCGCGGGAAGAATGTCCGCGATCTGAACTCCAGATTCGAGTTTGCCGCCATCGGACGTGAGCGTTCCAATCGCTGCGTCCACCTCTTCCTTTGAGTGGATCGCCGGAACAATCGAGACACGCTGAGCAGGAAGATACTCATCAAGTTTGGCCTGAAGAGCGGTCGGGTCTTCGGTTGAGTAGACCAACAAGGTTGAAGTAGCCGAATCCCACTCAAACGTGTTCACGTCTGGGGCCGAGGGACTAGACATTAGATCCCACAGACCATCCTCAGTATCGGCGGAAAGTCCGTCACTGTCTTTGCCCGGGGTCTCCCACACTGCGTCAGACGGGATCGGTCCGGTAAATGGGACAAGCCCGGGCCTGTCTTTATCCGCCGCCGCTGCTGGCGTTAGAGAACTAAGGCCGACGAGAGCCGCGACCGCAACAACACTGAACGTTGTCCTATACATAGGAATTTTCATAGAGAGCGAGTCCTTCGCGCACGGATCCGAGAGAGAGCCACCCAACTCGATTCGAATGCTTAGTCAGCTAACCAAATGATGCAGACGGTCTGCAAGAAGCGACGTTGCAACTCACCCGAATGGGGGTAACTGCACTTTCTGTTCCCCCACAATCGCGCTCTCGATGCGCGATTCTTGTGCTTCCTCAGGGAGTTCCATTTCAAACGTCGTGGCAGCCATATCGGCCGTGCACGCTCCGTCAGGCGGCGGTGCCAGCTCGACCAGCACCACCGACGGAGTGAGTAGAGATATGGCGGAGGGCGTAGACGGGCAACTCGAACTGCCCCACGTAGTAATCAGGACGTTGCCCGTTTCCGACCATCTGGCTTCTGGCCCGTACGATGATTCGGTTGCGGGCGGTGCATCGGTTGGCCGACCGGAGAATTTATCCACATAGGCCTCATCATGGGTACAACCGGCAGTCAGGCTTACAAGGGCAATCGCAACGCCGAACATTCCCATCTTTTTCAGTCTCATCATCAGCCTCCTGAAGTGTCCGATTCTCGCGCGGCCTGTTGCTCGTGAAGCAGGCTCCCATGCTCCGGAGATTGTTCGTTGCCCACCGCCGCGGGCTACACCACTTTAGGTGGTACTGCTGCCCGAGCCGCTCGCTTACTGCCCCAATCACAAGGTGACGTCGAGCGGACAGCACCGAGGAGTTCGCGGGCGCGTAGATGGGGAGGCCACGTGCGACACGATCCCTTTTGGTTACCTGCAGCATCACGCGACGGTCGACCCAGTCCGTAAGGGGATCCTGATGCGGACACGGGGTAGCGCCGACACGAGCTCGCAGAACCCGCGGGCTTCTCGTCTCACTGACGCTGTCCGGTAATCGTCTCGGGAGCGGAGGGCTATCCGCGACAGTGAGCAGTAGCCGTGGTGCGCTGTCCGAAATCGATCGTTTTCAGCTGGAGTCTCGACGTCGACGCCTAAGTGCGCGACACGCCGACCCCTGATCCGCCGGAAACTCTCGCCGAAACCACACCGCGCCGGAACATCAGCGGCACCGTTTTCGGTATGGCAGATGAAGTCGGTTACGCCCGAGTTTCGAAGCGCCAGCAGAACCCCGACGCTCAAGAGGCAGAGCTTCGCGCCGCCGGCTGTGAGCGATTATTCGTCGACCACGGCGAATCCAGCCGTGTCACCGACCGCCCGCAGCGGCTCGCCAGCGTCGACCACCTGCGGCCAGGGCGACACGCTCATAGACCGCCGGCTCGATCGCCTCGACGGCAGTGAGCGCATCTTGATCGAACACACCTCACCGGATGGGGTCGATCCATTTGGATGGATCGGGAATGCAACAAAGCGACATGAGGTTACCGCTCGGCGTCTGGTTTCTGATGAAGTGGAGCGTGTGGGAATGAACGCAACGGTCGAGACCGCGATCGGCGAGTACGAGGCGTGGCAGCAGAAGCGGCGCGACGCCGTGACCGCGCCCCTCGGGAACCTCGCGCTCGTGCTCACGCACTGGAGCCCCGCCGGCGCCCCGGCCGTCGACGACGCGACCGCTCGCGAGGGCCAGCCCGACTCCGCCGTGCTCACGCGCTTGCAGCGCACCGACATCGACACGGGCGAGCCGCAAGAGGGCTACCGGATCTGGCGCGCCGACTCTCCTGCGAACCAGGCGTTCGAGGGCATCGAGTACTACGACTACGCGCCGGAGTGGGTCATCGAGGGCCGGTTCGAACTCGTCGATGAGCAGCGCGTCGTGCCCTTCGAACACCTCCGCGACGCCGGTGCCACGCGTGCCCTCCCCGTCTCGGGTGACCTCGTCTTCGACCTCGACGGCGTCGAGTACCGCTTCGCCGCGTTCGACACCGACCACGACGGGCACGCGAGTCTGCAGCTCGTCTTCGGCGACACGACGAACGGTCGCGAGAGCTACGGCGCCGGCCGCTTCCTCTTCCTCGACCACCCCGGAGCGACGAGCGACCTCGCCCCCGGAGACAGCATCCCGATCACGATCGACTTCAATCGCGCCATCGTGCCGCCGTGCGGTTTCTCCAACCAGATGAACTGTCCGCTCCCGCCGCTGCAGAACCGGTTGCCGGTCCCGCTCCGCGCGGGGGAGAAGCGAGTGCGCTTCTTTGACGGCTTCTCGATCTGACGGACTCTCGTCCGCAGCTGTGGCGTCGGGATTCGTCCGTTCGCACTCGCACCTCCTCATTCATCTCCGCGGCACCGCCGCCCCGGGGACGCGATCGGCGTCCCCGCACCCAGCAAAGGACTCTGACGTGATCACACGCCACCACCGAAACCGACTCACGGCCACACTCGCCGCCGCCACCGCGAGCCTCCTCGTCCTCGCGGGCTGCGCGGGAGGCGCCGGATCGACCGGGGCCGCCCCCGACGCGAACGCCGAGATCATCGTCGGCTCGCAGAACGAACCCACGAACCTCGACCAGATCTTCGGCGGCAGCTCCGGCGTCACCGAGGTCTTCACCGGAAACGTCTACGAGGGCCTCTTCAGGATCACCGACGACGCCGAGGTCGAGCCGCTCCTCGCGGCCGAGACCGAGGTCTCCGAGGACGGCCTCACCTACACGTTCACGCTGCAGGACGCGACGTTCCACTCGGGAGCGCCGCTCACCGCGGAGGCCGTGAAGTACAGCCTCGAGCGCTTCATCGGCGAGGAGTCGATCGCGGCCCGCAAGAGCCAGCTGAGCGTCATCGACACCGTCACGGCCGTCGACGACAAGACCGTGGAAGTGACGCTCTCGAGCAAGTCGATCAGCTTCACCTACAACCTCGGCTACGTCTGGATCGTCAACCCGGAGGCGGGCGACCTCACGGCCGCGGCCGACGGCACCGGTCCGTACTCCCTCGGCGACTACCGCAAGGGCGACTCGATCACCCTCGACGTCAACGACGACTACTGGGGCGACGCGCCCGCCAACGGCGGCGTGGTCTACCAGTACTACGCCGACCCGACGGCCCTCAACAACGCCCTCGTCACGGGCGCGGTCGACCTCGTGACGAGCCAGTCGAACCCCGACAGCCTCGCCGAGTTCGAATCGGGCGACTACGAGATCATCGAGGGCACGTCGACGACGAAGGAGCTGCTCGCGTTCAACGACCGCGTGGCTCCCTTCGACGACGTGAACGTGCGGAAGGCGGTCTACTCGGCCATCGACCGCGAACAGCTGCTCGACGCGATCTGGGACGGCCGCGGCCAGCTCATCGGCTCGATGGTCCCCCCGTCGGAGCCGTGGTACCTCGACCTCGCGGACAACAACCCGTACGACCCCGAGCTCTCGGCCGACCTGCTCGCCGACGCGGGCTACGCCGACGGCTTCTCGTTCACGATCGACACCCCCGACTCGGGCGTCCACTCGACGGTCGCGGAGTTCCTCCAGACGGAGCTCGCGAAGGTCGGCGTGACGGTCGACATCAACATCATCACCGACGACGAGTGGTACGAGAAGGTCTACACGGACCACGACTTCGAGGCGACGCTGCAGGGCCACGTCAACGATCGTGACATCAACTTCTACGGCAACCCTGACTTCTACTGGGGCTACGACGACGCCGAGGTCCAGGGCTGGCTCGCCGAGGCCGAGCAGGCCGACTCGACGGAGCAGCAGACGGAGCTCATCACGCAGGTGAACCAGAAGATCTCGGACGACGCCGCGAGCGTCTGGCTGTACCTCAACCCTCAGCTGCGCATCGTGCGCGACGGCATCACCGGTGTGCCCGAGAATGGGCTCAACTCCCTCTTCTACGTGTACGACATCCAGGAGGCGTAGGCCATCGGCCGGTATCTGCTCCGACGGACAGGATTGCTGCTGCTCGCGTTCGCGCTGGCCGTGGTGATCCTGTTCGTCGTGCTGCGGTTGCTGGGCAATCCCGTTTACGCGCTCATCAGTGTCGGAGCGACCGACGAGGAGATCGCGGCCGCCGCCGCGCGTCTCGGCGTCGACCGCCCGATCCTCGAGCAGTTCGGCGACTACGTGCTGCAGCTCACACGGCTCGACCTGGGCAGGTCGTTCACGAACAACCTGCCCGTCGGCGACGAGATCCTCCGTCGGCTCAACGTGACACTGCCGCTCACAGTGCTCGCGTTCCTCCTCTCCGTCGTCATCGCCGTGCCGGTGGGTTTCATCGCCGCGTGGCGCTCGCGCACCTGGTACGGGACGGCGTTCTCGGCGGTGTCGCAGCTCGGCGGCGCGGTGCCCGTGTTCTGGGTCGGCATCCTGCTCGTCACGGCGCTCGCCCTGAACGCGCGGATCTTCCCGGCCGGCGGCTTCCCGCGCACCGACTGGGAGGACCCGGGCGCCGCGCTCCTTGCGCTCACACTCCCGGTGCTGACGATCGCGATCGTCTCGGGAAGCGACCTCGCCCGGTACGTGCGGAGCGCGACACTCGACGTGCTCGGGCAGCAATACATGCGGGCGGCGCGGGCGACGGGGCAGAGCTTCGCGGGCGCGTTCGTGCGCCACGGGATCCGCAACGGGATCGTGCCGGTGATCTCGATCCTCGCGATCCAGCTGTCGACGACGTTCGTCGGGGCGGTCATCGTCGAGCGGGTCTTCGCGCTGCCGGGACTCGGCGACATGCTGCTCGTGGCGATCCAGGAGCAGGACTTTCCGAGCGTGCAGGGTGTGCTGCTGGTCTCGACGACTCTCGTGCTGCTGCTCGGCTTCGTCGCCGACGTCGTGCAGCGGATCATCGATCCACGGTTGCGGGCGTCCGTCTCCGGCAACCGGAGAGCGAGGGCGATCGCGTGACCGTCACCGTTCCCACCGCCGCTGAGCAGAAGCCCGCAGCCCGACGCACGCGCGGTCGCACGTCGATCAACCTCGTCGTCGGAGGCGTGCTCTTCGGCGTCATCGTCGCCGTGGCGGTCCTGTCGTTGTTCGCGCTCCCGTACGAGCCGTCCGACACGACGGGCGGGCGGCTGCAACCGCCGTCGGGCGAGCACTGGGCGGGGACGGACCGGCTCGGCCGCGACCTCTTCACGCAACTCATGATCGGCGCGCGCCTCGCGATGCTCACGGGACTCGGGTCCGTCGCGATCGCCGCGGTCGTGGGGGTCGTCGTCGGCCTCGTCGCCGCGACGGCGGGCCGCTGGATCGATGACGCGCTCTCGAGCCTCCTCGACATCGCGATCGCCTTCCCGACGCTGCTGCTCGCGATGCTCGTCGTCGCGTGGCGTGGCGCCTCCCTCGACTCCGCGATCCTCGCGATCGGACTCGCGGGCTCGGCGGTCATCGCGAGACTCACGCGCGTGACCGCCTCGCGCGTCCTCGCGCAGGAGTTCGTGAAGGCATCACGTACATCGGGCACGGGCACCCTCCGCCTCATCCGCCTGCACGTGCTCCCCAACGTCTGGCCGACGCTCATCGTGCCGCTCGCCCTGCAGTTCGGCGGCGCGGTGGTCGCGGAGGCCTCGCTCTCCTACGTAGGCCTCGGCTCGCCGCCGCCGAACGCGTCGTGGGGGCGCATGCTGCAGGAGGCGCAGAGCACCGTGCTCGTCGCGCCGTCGGCGGCGATCCTCCCCGGGCTCCTCCTCGTCGCCACGATCATCGGCGTCAACCTTCTGGCCGACGGTCTGCGCGACGTCGCCGATCCGGCGGGACGGAGCATCCGATGACCGCGCTGCTCACGGTCAACGCGCTGAGCGTTCACGTCGACGGAGCCGGGGCCCCGCTCGTCGACGACGTCTCCTTCGAGCTCGGCGAAGGCGAGCGGCTCGGCGTCATCGGCGAGTCGGGCTCGGGCAAGTCCCTCACGGCGCTCGCGGTGCTCGGGCTGCTCGCGCATCCGTTGCGCGCGAGCGGGTCGATCCGCCTGGCGGCCGACGGTGGGGACGTCGAGGTGGTGGGCGCCCGCCAACGCCGACTCGACACGGTGCGCGGGTCGACGGTCGGCGCGGTCTTCCAGGAACCGCTCGCGTCGCTCGACCCGCTCATGCGCATCGGTGCTCAGCTCGCGTGGCCGCTCCGTCAGCACCGGGGACTGCGGGGCGACGCCCTCCGGCGTGCCGTGCTCGACGCCCTCGCGGACGTGCAGCTCGCGGAACCGGAGCGCATCGCGCGCTCCTTCATCCACGAGGTGTCGGGCGGTCAACGGCAACGAGTGGCGATCGCCCTCGCCCTCGCGGCCCGCCCCCGTCTCCTCATCGCCGACGAGCCCACGACGGCCCTCGACGTGACGGTGCAGGCCGGGGTGCTCGAGCTCATCCAGTCGGCTGTCGCCGAGCGGGGCATGTCGCTCGTGTTCATCAGCCACGACCTGCCCGTCGTCGCCGGCATCGCCGACCGGGTCGTCGTGATGCGGGCGGGGCGCGTCGTCGAGGCAGGGGAGACGCGGCAGCTGCTCTCGGCGCCACGGGAGGGCTACACCCGGACGCTCGTCGCCGCCTCGCGAGCACTCGACGACCTGCTTCCCGCCGCGCCACTCGACGGAGGGCGAGTATGACCGCCGCGACGCCCGGTGAGGCGCAGGCGAACGCCGCGCCGGTCGTCCTCGCCGCCGATCGCGTGAGCTTCTCCTACGGTCGCGGGGCCGAGGTGCTCCACGACGTCTCGCTCGCACTCGTCCCGGGTGAGAGTGTCGGTCTCGTCGGGGAGTCGGGCGCCGGGAAGACCTCGCTGCTCCGGTTGCTGCTCGGGCTCGGCGCGCCCACATCGGGTGAGATCCGCTTCGAGGGACACGCGCTCGACCGTCGCGACACCCGCTCGATGCTGGCGTTCCGTCGGGCTGTGCAGCCCGTCTACCAGGACCCCTTCTCCTCCCTCGACCCGCGCATGCGCGTGGGGGACTCCGTCGCGGAGCCGCTGCGCTCCCTCGGGATCGCGGGCGGCCGTACCGAGCGGGCCGCTCGCGTCACCGAGCTCCTCGAGTCGGTCGGGCTCCCGGCCGATGCCGCCGAGCGCTACCCTGACGCGTTCTCCGGAGGGCAGCGTCAACGCATCGCGATCGCGCGCGCCCTCGCACCCGAGCCGCGCGTGATTCTCGCTGATGAGCCCGTGAGCGCCCTCGACACGTCGGTGCGGATGCAGGTCATCGAGCTGTTCCAGCGTCTCGCACGGGAGCGGGGGATCGGGCTCCTGCTCGTCTCCCACGACCTCACGATCGTGGCCGCGCTGTGCCGTCGCATCGCCGTGCTCGAGGGCGGAATCATCGTCGAGCAGGGCGAGACGCGCTCGGTGCTCACCGAGCCGCGGCACCCGTACACGCGGCGCCTGCTCGACTCCGTTCCCCGCCTGCCCTGAACTGCGACCGCAACCGCCGACCGCCAACCGCCGAACGGCACGAAGCAATCCGGTTCGGCGTGGAGGGATCGACGCGGCGAATGGCGAGCGTCTACGATCCAGGTCGGCGTGGATGGCGAACAGCTACATCGCGACGACCACTGACGCGTCCGCCTCTGGGCCGACGCCGGGCAACTCGACGACGTACTCCTACGATGCAATCGGCACCGTCACCAGCGTCTCTCTTCCGACGGGCGCGGTGGCCAGTGCCACCTACGCGACGGGCACGAGCCGCGCAGGCACGGGCGGGACGAAGTTCCAGCCGAACTCCTCCATAGACGCCGCCGGTAATGGGAAGAAGTTCGACTACGACGGCAACAACAACGTCATCCCAGAGCCCAGAGCCCAGAGCCCAGAGCCCAGAGCCCAGCGCCCTGCCCCGGCTTGTCTCCGCGCTCCCGCCGACTCGATCCTGACTAGCACCTCGTCCCCGCGAATCTCGCCGACGTCGAGGTATTCCAGGCTGACGGTCTTCACCGCGCGCATCACCGTGGCATGGGTGTCCGGCATGGTCGCTTCTTTCAGCCGTGTGCGGGTTCCGGGAGTATTAGGGCTGGTCGGTGGGGCGGATGACGATCTCGTTCACCGCGACCCGGCGGGGGCTGGTCACGATGAACGCGGCGGCTTCAGCGACGTCCTCGGCGTGCAGCGCCTCGACCTCACCGAACATCGAGGTGAAGCCCTCCGCGGCGCCTTCCTTCTGGTCGAACAACTCGCTCTCGGTGCGGCCCGGCTCGATGACGGAGAAGCGGACGTTACGGGTGGTGTACTCCTGACGCCATGCCTCGGTGGCCGAGGTGACGGCGAACTTCGTCGCGGTGTACGCGTCCTGAAGATCAACGAGCTCGACGTCATCACCAACGATGTCGTCGAAGCAGCCCGCAGCACCCTCGTCATCGGCACCACCTGACCCGACACGGACCGCAGCGAGAACGACGACACAGAGCGAAGCTGCTCACCGTAGTTTCGGGACGGAGTTAGCGGGCATTCGAGCCGTAAACAAGTCCCGACTGAAAATCGCGTTTCGCGAGGTTGGACGTGACGGTGGACAGCTAGGCCCCTACAAGTGAGTTTCGCAAGCTGTTACCGAATCGACATAGGTATCTCATAGACATCCAGCGGCCCTTGGGAGTTAGCTGACCCTAAATCGCCACCGAGCCGGACGAGTGTGACTAGCCGAGAACTCTTCCTTGATTCTCGCGCGTCGACGCTCTCACGCCCCTCTCGCGGTAGAGGAACTTCAGCTCAACGGAAGGAAGTCGATGTCATCCAACGGACGTGTATCAACCTCTCATCGTGGTCGTCTACGCCTAGCGGGCGTCGTCTCTGCGCTAGCTCTAGCGGTCGCATTGGTAGCGGTCCCGACTTCTGCAAACGCATACACGCACACAGGTCTGAGATGGGCGACGCCGAATCTCAGGATCGATACTTCGGGGGCCAGTGGGGCGTCGAAGACAGCTCTCAGTTCAGCGATAAGCCACATCTCTGACAGGACCGACGTATTGCTTCTCGGAACGAGTGCGACGGATCCAACCTGGAAAGCGAGGAATGGCAACTACGGCGCCACGGGCTGGGAGGGCTTGAACAGCACGACGCAACTGGCGGGAAGGACCTTGTCCTCGCTCAGCAGGGTAAACACACACTACGTCGCGAACACCACCGCGAACCAAGCACGAATTCGAGTCATCTGGCTGCACGAGCTTTCCCACGGACTCGGTTTGGGCCACGTGACCTCAAAGACACGCGTCATGTACACCTCCGCTTCGGTTGCCTACAACAATGGGGTCCGCAACCTGACGAGCGATGAAATCAACGGGATCAACACCCTCTACTGAGATGAGAGAAGAATGAGAATTTCGAAGACGCTGACACTGCCTGTCGCTCTCGTGGCCCTCGTCAGCATTAGCGGGTGTGCCGTCCCTACGACGACGACCGATGGATCGCGCGCCACGCTCTATTCGTCGGTCAGCCAGCTTTCGGACGATAGCGACATTGTCGTTGTCGGCCACGTTGGAGAGCAGGAGACGGCGCGAGACATCGACGACGAACTCGAGTTCACCATCTCTAAGGTCCACGTTGACGAAATCGTCAAAGCGGACGGGTCATTGCACGTCGGGGACGTCGTTGAGGTTCGACAAGTAGGCGCCCTACCTGATCCGGACGCAGACGAGATCTCCGTTCCGCCCACGCCGCTTCTCGATGGGGGGGGAACGTATCTCCTGTACCTCACGGCGTCTGGCCTGCCCGCGCCGTACGATACCCAGTTCTATGTCACCGGAGCTAATGCGGGTGCGTACCACGGTTCGTCCGCGTTTAGTCGGCAGGCGGAGGAGACCGTGACCTTCGAAGCGGTAGATCCGACAGAGGGCGAGGATCTGCCCGCGGAGTTGACGCTCGATGAGGCGGAGGCCGCGGCCGAGTGAGCCGTCCGTATCGCTCAAGGGGCCCCGGACTGACCGGGGCCCCTTTTTGTCAATGCGGCTCGAGGGGCATCGCCGGCTGACAGTGAATCTTCATTTGTGGCCCCAGGCCGCACGAACGCGATCGCGCATTTCATCGTGGGCGCCCGACGGCGGGAGACTCGCCCCCGATACGAGCTGGCCGTGACCTTCCAGCCGACGCTCGATCCGGCCGACCTCGCTCTTGGGAATGCCGGTGATCTGCGCGATATCTCTGATGCTGCGCTTCTCATGCAGGAGCGGATAGGCAGATCCGCGACATACGTCATCGCCCAGTGGATCGGCATGCCGATCGAGTCGGGTTCGACTACGTCCACTCCCTCGTCGATGACCATTCCCGGCTGGCCTAGGTCCTCGACGACGAAAAATGACCCACCTGCGCGGCGTTCCTCGAACGAGCGATCGCGTATTTCGCCGGCCACGGGATCACTCGTATCGAGCGGTTGATCACCGATAACGCCTGGGCTTACCGGTTCTCGCTGCGCGAGATCTGCACCACACACGACATCACACAGAAGTTCATCAAACCGCACTGCCCCTGGCAGAACGGCAAAGTCGAACGCTTCAACCGCACCCTGCAAACCGAATGGGCCTACCGGCAGATCTTCCTCACCAACACCGACCGCTCCACCGCCCTTGCGCCGTGGCTCGAGCACTACAACACTGAACGACGCCGCTCAGCCCTCGGAGACCGCCCACCAACCGCCCGACTGCAACCAACGTCATGACCGAGTACATCTAGAGCGTGTTGCTAAACGGCCATGCGCAGGCGCCGGCGGTCTAGGCGCTCGGTGGTGCTGCGTGATGCTCTCGGCTCGTCGGAGTGTGGGGCGCACGGCCGTCGCGTCAGGAGTCGGAACTGGGCTGCCGGTCGGGCTCGGTGAGCAGGAGGCGCAGCCTGGAGCGTGTCATTGCATCGACGTCGAGCCGGTCGAGGATGAGTCTGGGCGTTCTCTGCGATGAGGTGACCGGGGTCGGCAGGGGGCTGGCGCGCCCGAAACCTTGCCAGCGAGCGGCGAAAAGGGGTCGGTAGTTCCGTCCCCTCCTAGTACGTCGTCTCGTGTCCTGATCACTGGCATCGAGTCCGCCCGTAGGCGGGGATTGAGAAGACTTGACGCTCAGCATCGCCGGATGATCATCACGGTCGAGGGCCCAAATGCTGCCGGTAAAATGACCTGGTGTCCCGCGAACGTCGTTCGCGGACCCCCCTTATCGGTCAGAGGGCGGCGAGGAGGGCGTTGCACGTCTGTTCACAGCGCCGGCACGCCTCCGCGCATACGCGACAGTGCTCGTGCATGCCGGCGTGCTTCTCGCACTCTTCAGCGCAGCGGACGCACGCGTCCCGGCACACTTCGACAAGAGCCCGGATAAGGACGGTGTCAGAGGTGGGCCGGGCGAGGACCTTTCCCGTCGCGGCGCAGACGTCGGCGCAGTCGAGGTTACGGCGGATGCACTCGCGCAGGTCCACGACCATGTCTTCGGCGAGGCAGGCGTCGGCGCACGATGTGCA
Source organism: Labedella populi (assembly GCF_004078655.1). Lineage (GTDB taxonomy): Bacteria > Actinomycetota > Actinomycetes > Actinomycetales > Microbacteriaceae > Labedella > Labedella populi. The sequence continues at coordinate 453,122 of NZ_RZNC01000001.1, forward strand.
GATGACCTCGCACTCGATGCATGCAGCGATGCAATCCGCGAGAAGCGCGGTATCCACACCGTTGCTGCCGTCGGGGTGGGTCTTGAGCATGTTCTCAATGAAGGTCGTCATTGTCACTTCTCCTGTCGTGTGGTTGCCGCCTCACGACGAGGGTACGAGGAGAAGACACGTTCCCGACAGGGCTTGTGAGGTCACCACATCGAGGCGGCAGATGATGTGGTGGCCCCGTCCCGGCTTGCTGACGACGTCAGTCGTGGCGAAAGTTCATCAGCTATCCCACACGGGTGTCCAGGTCGCTCCGAAGTCGGACGTGACGCTGATTCCGCGATCGTCCGTGACGAAGGAGCGCTGACCTGTTGGGTCCACCGTGATCACTCCCGGGCCCGTAAGAACGGTGGTGGCGCGCAGGGCGCGCGGAGGCGGAGAGATGATGACTCGTTTCGGAGAGGAAAGCCGAGAACCGGGTCTGCGGGTCTGTTACAGGGACGCGAGGAGCTCCTGCATCATGACGATCTCCTCGGTCTGGTCGGCGACGATCTTCTCGGCGAACTCGACGGCGTCAGCGTTCTGGCCGTTGTCCACTTCGCCTTGAGCCATGCTGACCGCGCCCTGGTGGTGCTCGATCATCTGCTCGAGGAACAGGGTCGAGGCTTCGGCGCCGGTCGCCGCTTCGAGCGCGGCCATGTCCTCCTCGGACATCATGCCCCCGTGGTCCATTCCCTCCATTCCCTCCATGCCCTCGACGCCCCAGTTGGCAAGCCACGAGTTCATCTTCTCGATCTCCGGCTCCTGTGCTGCCTTGATCTTCTCCGCGAGAGCGGCGACCTCCTCATTGACGCCCTCCTTCTCCAGGAGAACGTCTGACATCTCGATCGCCTGCTCGTGATGCATGACCATCGCGGACGCGAACATCGTGTCCGCGTCGTTGACGTCCGCCGAGGAGGCGCTCTCCGAGGGGGAGGAGGAGCTTCCATGGTCCATGCCGGCCATCCCATCATCGGACCCGGCGCTGGAGCACCCGGCGAGGACAAGAGCGGTGGCGAGAGCGGTTGATGCGACAGCGACTCTGCGCGTGTTCATGATGTGTTCCTTCTTTCAGTGGGTGCAGGTAATTTCCCGCGCCGCTGACGGCGCGGTCGGTTTCTGTGCTGTGCAGAACCGGGAAACCGGTCCGACTGATGGAGAGAACGTGTAAAGACCGTGTGGGCAGCATCCGCAGCGGCGGTCCGCGCCGGTCGCGGTCGGTCGCGAGAATGCCCCTAGGTGGATGAGAGGGCCTAAGCGGGCGATGTGGCAACGGTGTATCCCGCCTCCGCGACGGCGGCGTTGATCTGATCAGCGGTGATCGGAGCGGTGCTCGTGACGGTCACCGTCGAGGAACCGCCGACGTTGAGCTTCACGTCCACGCCGCTGACACCGTCGATGCCCGCAAGCTCCTTGGTGACGCTCTGCACACAGTGCCCACAAGTCATGCCGTCGACGAGGACCTCGGCGCTCACGGGGCCGGCAGTGACCGACGATGTCGCCGGAGCGGCATCCGTCGCGCAGCAGACGCAAGACGAGTTCGCGTCTGTCAGTCCCAGATCGTTTCGTTCTGTCGCGCACATGGTGTTGTTTCTTTCGGTCAGGACCGCACGAGGCGCGCGATCGCAGCGCTCTCCTCATGGAGCTTCTTCAGCTACCGCTCCGCCTTCGGCGCTGGCTTCCGCGACGCAGTGGCTGAGATGGTCATTCGGGAGTGGAAGTGCCACATTCTCGGGCGCTTTCGTAGCGGCAGAAATTTGAGTGAGGATATCGATGCAATACACGTCGTCCTCGACCATGCGAACGATCCCGTGCACCTGTCCTTCGGCCGGATTGAGCCGCTCGGTCAGATCGCTCTTGTTCTCGACATACCCACTCATGCGCATACCCCCCAGGGGTACAAGCATACGGGTTGTTTCGAGCTGTGGTTAGCCCGTTCAGCTTCCCGGGCGAGTGCGGCAGCGGAGGCGGCCAGTAGCCGTGATGCACACCCACCTCTGCTACTCCGAGTTCGGCATCGTCATCGAGGCGATCCGTGGACTCGACGCCGGCGCGGCGAGCATCGAGGCGGTGCGCAGCCGCATGCAGATCGTCGACGACATCGCCGCGAGCGGCTTCGGCCACGGCCGCGGCCGGGCGTCGACGGCATTCACTCGCCGCACGTACCGAGCACGGCGGAGGTCGTCGACCTCATCGAGCGAGCGCTCCCCGCCGTGCCCGACCGGTGCTGTGAATCAACCCGGGGTCAGTGGGCGCCCGAGAGGCCGCGGTGGCGTTGGGCGACGCCCGCCGTGCCGTACGGGTAGTCGTCGACACGCGGAGTGCTCGCGTCGGTGAGGCGCTGCGTCTCCTCGTCCGAGAGCACGAGGTCCGTCGCGGCCATGTTGTCGCGGAGCTGCTCGACCGTGCGGGCGCCGAGGATGACGCTCGTCACGGCTGGGCGGTCGCCGAGCCACCGCAAGGCCACCTGCGACGACGAGACGCCGTGCCCGTCCGCGATCTCCTTCACGGCATCGACGACGTTCCACGTGCGCTCGTCGGAGTTGCGCTCCTGCCACGCCTCCATGCCGCGCGTCGGATTCTCACCCAGACGCGTCGAACCGGTCGGCGGCACGTCGCGCTCGTACTTGCCGCTGAGCCAACCGCCGCCGAGGGGCGACCACGGCAGCAGTCCGATGTTCGCGTCGAGGGCTGCGGGGACGACCTCGTGCTCGATGTCGCGGACGAGCAGATTGTACTGCGGCTGCAGGGTCACGGGGGCGGCGAAGCCGTGCGCTTTCGCGACGTGCACGGCCTTCGTGAGCTGCCAACCGAGGTAGTTCGAGAAGCCGTAGTATCCGATCTTGCCGGCGCTCACGGCGTCGTCGAGGAAGCGCAAGGTCTCCTCGATGGGCGTGTGGGCATCCCACGCGTGCATCTGGTAGAGGTCGATGTGGTCGACGCCGAGCCGCGAGAGCGAAGCGTCGAGGGCGGTGCGGAGGTGGCGGCGCGAGAGGCCGACGTCGTTCGGCCCGTCGCCCATGGGGAAGCGGCCCTTCGTCGCGATGACGAGCTGGGCTGCCTCCGTCGGGTGCTCGGCCAGCCAATGTCCGATGATCGTCTCCGAGACGCCGGCGCTGTAGACGTCGGCGGTGTCGATAAAGGTTCCACCGGCCCCGACGTAGGCGTCGAGGATCTCGTGCGACGTCTCCTCCGTGGCCTCCGCCCCGAACGTCATGGTGCCGAGGGCCTGCTCGGAGACGGCAGCTCCTGAGCCACCGAGAGTGCGGTACTGCATGCATGCTCCTTGTCGTCGTGGTCGGCGCGCAGCCGGAGCCACGACGCCTCGGCAAGTCTCGGCCCCGGGGGGAAGTGGCGCAAGGCCTCGACGCGGTTGATCCATAGCGTTCGGCTAGACGCGGCAGGGAGTCGCCACAGCGGATTCGCCCAGACTCGGTGGACGGACACGAGCACGATGGAAGGACGACCTCATGGCGCGCATCCCGGAACCGGAGCGGACACCCGACGGACCACGATACGAGGGGCGGAGCCTCGACAGACCGGACGAGGAGGTCGTGGACCAGGGATTGCGCTTCGACGTGGGAACGCTCGTGACCCGCCGCAACGTGCTCGCATTTCTCGGCCTCGGAGTGGGCACGCTCGCGCTGGCCGCGTGCTCCGGGGGACGTGGTGCATCGTCGACCGCCTCCACGGCGTCGGGATCGGCGTCGGGATCGGCGACGTCGGGCACGACGTCCGCCGGAGAGATTCCGGATGAGACGGCAGGACCGTACCCGGGAGACGGGTCGAACGGTCCAGACGTCCTCGCGGATTCCGGGATCGTGCGGAGCGACATCCGCTCGAGCATCGGCGGCGGAGCGACGGCCGCCGGGGTGCCGATGACGCTCACACTCACGATCCTCGACATGGCCGGAGGGGACGCGGCCTTCGAGGGCGTCGCCGTGTACGTGTGGCACTGCGACGCAGCAGGCGGGTACTCCATGTACTCGGACGGAATCGAGAACGAGACCTACCTCCGGGGCGTCCAGGTCGCTGACGCCGACGGCACCGTGACGTACACCTCGATCGTCCCGGCTTGTTACACGGGCCGCTGGCCCCACATCCACTTCGAGGTGTACCCGGACGTCGACTCGATCACCGACTCGGCGAACGCGGTCGCGACATCGCAGGTCGCGCTCCCCGCGGACATGTGTCGCGATGTGTATGTGCTCGACGAGTACGCGGGCTCGACGAGCAACCTCCAGCAGGTGAGCCTCGACGCCGACAACGTCTTCGGCGACGACGGGGGAGCGTCACAGCTCGCGACCGTTACGGGAGACCCGTCCTCCGGCTACACGGTCACGCTCACGGTGCGTGTCGACACCACCACGACTCCGACAGCCGGTTCGGCACCGGCTGGGGGTCGTGGCGATGGCGGCGGCGTTCCGCCGGAGCGCGGCTGAGGTCGTCAGAGATCGAGGGAACCGACCGTCAGGATTCCGGCGAGGAGCGCCACGACCAGCGCCCACAGTGTTAGCAGGACGGCCGAGAGTCCGACCACGACGACGTAACCACCGAGCACCGTCAAAACGTCGCGCACGCGCGATCGGGTGGTTGGGGGAGTGAACGTGCGCCGTAGCGCTTCCCGGGCCCATCGGTGGAGACTGCCGGAGGCGCTGCGTGCAGGGGACAGGGCGGAGGACTGTCCGCGAGGGGTGTTCGTCTGTGTGGTGATCGTGGTCATAGAGATCGTGTGGCTAGCCGTGAGGGCGGGGAGGACGGTGGCGGAGAAGGGACCGGCCCGGGGCGCCGGTCGACCGAGCGGCCCCGGGCCGGCCTGCGTCAGGCGTCGATCGCTTGCGGCGCCGCCGACTCGTCGGTCTCGACGGCGATCTTCCGCGGCTTCGCGCGTTCGGCGACCGGGATGATCACCGAGAGGACACCGTTCGCGTACGCCGCCGAGATGCCGTCGACATCCACGCCGTCGCCGAGCGTGAACTGGCGGAGGAATGAGCCGGCTCCACGTTCGCGAGCCAGCCACCGGACGTCGTCCCGTCCGTCGGCTGTGCGTTGGGCGCGGATGGTCAGCTGGGTGCCATCGACGTCGATGTCGATCGAACCGGGATCGATGCCCGGGAGATCGGCGTTCAAGACGTAGCGGTCACCGTCGCGGAACAGATCGACGGGCATGAATCGAGGTGCCCGAACGGAGTCCAGGACGGCCGCGGCGAAGCGATCCAGTTGGCTCATCGGGTCGAAGGTCAGTGCCATTGAGGATTCTCCTTTCATGCGGTGCACGGGTGCGCCCGTGCGGTACGGATACGCGATCAGGAGCTGGCCGCTCCCTTGCTGATGATGGAGATTATCTGTATTTTCGGTTGCAGATTTTTTATACGACGAAAACGTGAACCACGCAAGTCCTGGAGGGGCATCGAATGGTGGATCGGGATCCGGCGGCCCCCGTGTACGGCATCGCGGTCGCGGCGGGCCTGCTCGGAGTGCCCGAGGCCACGCTGAGACTGTACGAGAGCAAGGGGCTCCTGGAGCCGTCGCGCACTGCTGGCGGCACCCGTCGGTACAGCGACGACGACCTCGAGAGATTGCGCCGGGTCGCCGACCTGCGGGACGAGGGAGTCAACATCGCCGGGATCCGGCGCGTCCTCGACCTCGAGGACGAGAATCAGAATCTCCGAGATCGAGCGCTCGAGGACGACGGCGGGTCGGATCGCGAGTGACTCGATGGCGGGGTGGAGGAGCTCAGAGGCGATGTCCGATTTCCGCTAGCCCTGCACACTCGTGTGAGGCAGGCTGAGGTCATGGACTTCTGTGAGCGGTATCGCGTGATCGAGTCGCGCGACGCGCGGTTCGACGGTCGCTTCGTGACCGCGGTCCGCTCCACGGGCATCTACTGCCGCCCGAGCTGCCCCGCCCGCACGCCCAAGGCCGCCAACGTCACCTTCTACCCCACGAGCGCCGCCGCGCACCTCGCCGGCTTCCGCGCGTGCAAGCGGTGCTTGCCCGAGGCGACTCCCGGCAGCCCCGAATGGAACCTGCGCGAGGACGCAGCGGCCCGGGCCATGCGACTCATCGCCGACGGCGTCGTGGAGCGGGAGGGAGTCGACGGTCTGTCCCGCCGGCTCGGGTACTCGACGCGGCAGCTCAACCGCATCCTCGTCGCCGAACTCGGCGCCGGGGCCATCGCCCTCGCTCGAGCGCAGCGCGCCCAGAACGCGCGGGCTCTCATCACGGGGACGACCATGCCGATGGCCGACGTGGCGTTCGCCGCCGGCTTCTCGAGCATCCGGCAGTTCAACGACACCGTCTCCGAGGTCTTCGACCTCACCCCCTCCGCTCTGCGAGCCCGCTCGAGCGCGGGGCGGAATGCCGTGCCAGAGGCGGCCGGATCGATCCGGCTCTCGCTGCCGTACCGCGAGCCGCTCGACGTCGACGGCCTCTTCGGGTGGTTCACGCCGCGCGCCGTGCCGGGGATGGAGCTCTCGTCCGCCCGGAGGTACGCCCGCACGGTCCGCCTCCCCAAGGGCGCGGCCTTCGTCGACCTGAGCGCGCTCGAGCGCGTCACAGGCCGCCCACGGATCGACGCCCTCGTGCGCTTCGAGAACCTCGGCGACCTGCCGGCCCTCCTCGGCCGGGTCCGGCGCCTGCTCGATCTCGACGCCGACCCCGCCGCGGTCGACGACGTACTCGCTCGAGACGCACGACTGCGCTCCGCGGTGGAGCGGGTGCCCGGCATCCGCGTGCCCGGTGCGCTCGATGCGGGCGAGATGCTCATGCGCGCGCTCCTCGGCCAGCAAGTGACGGTCTCCTCCGCGCGCACGCAGCTCACGCGGCTCGTCGAGGCGCTCGGCGAGCAGGTGTCGGCGGCGGTCGCGCCGCCCGGCGATACAGGGACCGCGTGGCGGTTGTTCCCCCGGCCCCAGGCGATCGCGGAGCACGCCCACGAGGTCCTCCGCGGACCCGCCGCACGGACGGACACCGTGCGTCGCGTCGCCGCAGCACTCGCCGATGGTTCGCTCGCCATCGGCCTCGCCGATACGCGCGACGACGTCACCGAACGCCTCACCGCGATCCGCGGCATCGGCCCCTGGACGGCCGACTACGTGGTCCTCCGGGCGCTGAGCCACCCCGATGTGTTCGTGCGGAGCGACGTCGCGATCCGTGCCGGCGCGCGTGCCCTCGGTTTCCCGGACACCGACCGGGGGCTCGGCGCGGACGCCGCCGCCTTCGCCCCGTGGCGGAGCTACTTCTCCCTGCATCTCTGGCGGGCGGCCACGGATGCGCCGCCGCGCCGCCCCGCACCACCCCGACGGAAGGACATCGAATGACCGCGACAGCCGTCGTGCACACGATCGACACGCCCGATGGGGCGTTCACACTGCTCGAGGACGAGGTCGGGCGGGTGCTCTCATCCGGGTGGACGGACTCCGCGGAAGCGGTGCTCGCGCGACTCTCCGTGCGGAACCGGCCGGAGATCGCGCGTGGCGTCGCTCGGAACGCGAGCGCGGTGGAGGCCTATTACGCGGGTGAGGTGAGAGCGATCGACGCGGTGCCCGTTCGGCACTTCGGGACGGAACTGCAGAGCGTCGCGTGGGCGGAACTGCGCCGGATCGCGGCGGGCGTTCCGATCACGTATACCGAACTCGCGACGCGCACGGGCAACGCCCGCGCCGTCCGCGCCGCCGCGAGTGCGTGCGCCCGCAACGCCCCGGCGCTCTTCGTGCCGTGTCACCGCGTCGTCAACTCCGCCGGCGGCCTCGCGGGCTTCGCGTGGGGCATCCCCGTGAAGCGTGCGCTCCTCGCGCGAGAAGCATACGCCGTCCTCGGTCCCTGAAACGTGGGGACTGCGGTCTGCCGTGACGCGCTCCGACAGGCTCCGCGATCGGGACGGCGTTTCCCCGCCACCTCAGGAGGAGAGCGACAGCGTGTCCTCGAACGCGACCCAGCCGAGCATCGCGCACTTCACACGGGCGACGTACCGCGAGACGCCCTCGAGCGCCGCGGCGTCGCCGAGCGGCTCGTCGTCCTCGACGCCCTCGCCCTTCGAGCGCATGAGCTCCCGGAACAGTGCGATGCGCTCGCGAGCCTCGGAGCGTGTGAGCCCGGGGACGAGCTCCGAGAGCAACGACGCCGACGCCATCGAGATGGAGCAGCCGGCGCCCTCCCACGAGATCCGCTCGATCGTGTCGTCGGCCGCGAGGTGCAGGCGCAGCGTGATCTCGTCGCCGCACGTCGGATTCAGCTGATGCGACTCCGCGGCACCGCCCTCGGCGAGGCCGAAGCCCTTCTTCCGCTTCGAGTGGTCGAGGATGACCTGCTGGTACAGGTTCGCGAGTTCGGGGGAGCCCATCACGCCTCCCCGAAGAAGGACCGCACGCCCGCAACACCCTCGAGGAACGCATCGACGTCTGCCGTCGTGTTGTAGAGGTAGGTGCTCGCGCGCGTCGAGGCCGTGACACCGAGGCGGCGGTGGAGTGGCTGCGCGCAGTGGTGGCCCACGCGGGCGGCGATGCCGCGGTCGTCGAGGTACTGCCCGACGTCGTGGGCGTGGACGCCCTCGACGTCGATCGCGGCGAGTCCGGTGCGACGATCCGCGTCGAGCGGCCCGAGTACCCGCACGCCCCGAATGTCGGCGAGCCCGGCGAGGAGGCGCTCGCCGAGCGACCGCTCGTGCGCGGCGATCCCGTCCATCCCGACGGCGCGCAGGTATCGGACGGCCTCAGCGAGTGCGATCACCTGTGACACGCGTTGCGTGCCCGCCTCGAACCGTTGCGGCGCGGGCAGGTACTCGGACTTCTCCATCGTGACGGTCGTGATCATCGAACCACCCGTGAGGAACGGCGGCATCGTGTTCAGCAGTTCGCGCCTGCCGTAGAGGGCGCCGATGCCCGTCGGAGCGAGCATCTTGTGACCGGAGAACACGGCGAAGTCCACGTCGAGCGCGTCGAGGTCGAGCGGCAGGTGCGGAGCGGACTGGCAGGCGTCGAGGACGACGAGCGCGCCGACGGCGTGGGCCATCCGGACGAGGTCCGCGACGGGGCTGATCGCACCCGTGACATTCGACACATGAGTGAACGCGACGAGGCGGGTACGCTCACCGATGACGGCGGCGGCGGCCTCGGCGGTGATGACACCCTCGTCGTCGACCGGAACGAAGCGGAGCGTCGCACCGGTGCGGAAGGCGAGCTCCTGCCACGGCACGAGGTTCGAGTGGTGCTCCGCCTCGGTGATGACGATCTCGTCGCCCGCTCCCAGGCGGAAGCGTTCGGCGGCCTCTCCGCCGCGACCGGCGCTCGCGTTCGAGAACGCGTACGCGATGAGGTTGAGGCCTTCGGTCGCGTTCGAGGTCCACACGATCTCGTCATCGCGTGCGCCGACGAAATCGGCGACGGTGACCCGGGCATCCTCGTAGAGCTCGGTCGCGGCTGCGGCGAGCGAGTGCGCGCCACGGTGCACGGCCGCGTTCGTCGTTTCCAGGTAGCGGCGTTCCGCGTCGAGGACGACGGACGGCTTCTGCGAGGTGGCACCCGAATCGAGGTAGACGAGCGGGTGACCGTTGACCGACTGGTGCAGCGCAGGGAAGTCGCCTCTGAGGCGGAGGGCTTCCTCGTCGCCGAGGATGTCGGCGCGAGGGGCTCCCGTCGTGGGAGTCCCGGCCGGGGGCGTCTCGGAGGAATCGTGGATCGTCACTCCTCTATTGTCCGACGGAATCCGCGAGGAGGTGCCGATGGACGGGAACCGTCCACGAGGAGAGGACAGCCGGCTCGGCTGCGGAACGCGATCGGTAGGCTCGACGGATGACACTCAGCGGTACCGATGTAGGGCCCCTTGCCGGGCGTCAACGATGAAGGTCGCCGCCTTCGCGGGTCTGACGGCCGCCGGGCTGGCGCTCGTCGTCGCCGCGGTGATCCTCCTCGACGGTGCTGGGCAGCCGGCAGGGGCCCTTGCGCTCGCGAGCATTCTCGCGCTCTGGGCAGTCGGGCTCTTCTCCGCCGTCGTCCTGCTCGGGGACTGGTGGGATCCACGCGCGGCCGTCGGGCGGAGCGACCGACGCCGGTTCTTCTCCGCAGTCGCGTTCATCGGTGTGCTCGCCGCGCTCCTGCTCGCCGTGCAGTTCGCCTCGGACGGCGTGCCGCCGGCCGTCGTCTCGGGCCTGCTCGTCGCGGCGTTCAGTTACGTCGCTCTCGCCGTCGCGGTCGGCCGCATCGTGCGTCGGCGTGCCGACCTCCGCGAGTTTCAGGAGCCCGCCGATGCGCCCGCGATGTGGCTGCGTGATCTCACGCGTCACCGTGCGGGGAACGTCGCCCTGTGGTTCGCCATCGTCCTCATCGCCGGCGTCGCCGTGACGGTCCTGGTCGATCAGGTGCTGCTCATGGAGGCGGGCAGCGTGTTCCTCTCGGTGAGCATCGCCGTGAGCCTCGCGTCGCTCGTCGCCACGATCGCGTGCGCGACCGTGGGAATGAACCTGTACGGTCCCGTGCGTGATCTGCTCGGTTCCGATCGGCAGCGGAACCGGCGGATCCGGCGTGCGGTTCTCGGCCGTCGGCCGGTCGAGCTGTCGGAGGAGGAGCGCGAGCTCGCGGTCGCCTACGCGCCCTTCGCCGCCGAGGTGACCGCGTGGAATTCGGCGCAGAACGTCTTCCTCATCACGGCGATCCTCGCGCAGAATCTGCTGCGAATCGCGGATCCGGTCGCCCTCGTGGTGTCGCTGGCACTCGTCCTGGTGATCGCGATCACCCTCCCCCTGTCGTTGCGGGAGGTCGCGCGGGCGCGGCGCTTCACCGCGGAGAGCGCCGCTCGGTAGCCCCCGAACGGAGTCGGGGTCGGAGGGCATCGGTTAGCCTGAATCGATGCCCTCCCGCGTCGTCCCCCGGTTCCTCCTCGCCTCGATCGCCACGATCGGGGTGGTCGCGTTCGCCGGATGCACCTCGGTGCCGGAGCCGGACGAGCGCCGAGCGGAGGTCGTGACGACGCAGCCGGTCGAGGGCGCCTCCGTCGTCGCGGACAGCGACCCCGTCGTGCGGGCCGTGGAGACGAGTCGGCTCCTGTTCGAGTCCGCCCCGGCCGTCGTCGTGTCGCCGGCCGGCGACGCGGAGGCGACGTTGCTTTCGGCGCACGTGGCTGTCGAGCTCGGTGTCCCTCTGCTCCTCGACGACGGAGCCGACGGTGCTGCGCCCGTCGATTCCGCCGTCCCCGAGACGTCGGCATCGGCACCCGTGACCGGTAATGCGGTCGCGGAGGAGATCGAGCGGCTCGGCGCATCCACGGTCGTCGCCGTCGGGAACATCGGTGGGGGACAGTTCGACGGTCTCGACATCATCGCGAGTGACGCGGATGCGCAAGCGTTGAGCGATGCGACCGGCACATCGCTGGCGGCGGACCCCGCCGCGGCGTCGATCCCCGCCCTCGCGGAACTCGCCGTCCCCGACCGGTCGAAGACGACGTCGTCATCGTCGACCGACCCTCCGCTCGATCCGATGCCCGTGCCGGCTGCACCCCTGAAGTCGACGATCGCGCTCACGACGGACGCCCCGTCGGACGCGGCCTCTCTCGCGACCGCGCGCGCGGCGGGAGTCCCGGCGGTCGTGCTCCCCGCCGACGCGCCGGATCCACTCCGCTCCTCCGAGACGATCGCCGCGCTGCACGAGGCGGGCGCCGCTTCGACGCTCCTGCTCGGTGAGGCGTTCGGCTCTCTCCCCGATCCTGCGTGGTCGGTGCGGTCGGCCGCGTCCGGAACCCAACTGCCCGGCGGTGGTCAGCATCTCTTCGCCGACCGGCTGTTCGTCGCCCTCTACGGCGCTCCCGGCGCCCCGGTCCTCGGCGTCCTCGGCGAGCAGGATGTGGCCGCGACGATCGAGCGTGCGAAGAAGGTTTCGGCGTCGTACGACGACCTCACCGAGAAGACCGTCGTCCCGACCCTCGAGATCATCGCGACGGTCGCGGCCGGCGCGGAGGGAGCTGACGGCAACTTCTCGAACGAGTTACCGTCCGAACGGCTCGAGCCCTACATCGACGCCGCTGCCGAGGCGGGCGTGTACGTCGTGATCGACCTGCAACCGGGACGGACCGACTTCCTCACCCAGGCGAAGCTCTACGAGAGCCTCCTCGTGAAGCCGAACGTGGGCCTCGCGCTCGATCCCGAGTGGAGGCTCGAGCCCGGGGAGCGTCACCTCACGCAGATCGGCTCCGTCACGGCGGCGGAGGTGAACTCCGTCTCCGACTGGCTCGCCGCCCTCGTCGAGCGAGACGGCCTCCCGCCGAAGATGCTCGTCCTCCACCAGTTCCGGCTCGACATGATCCAGGACCGTCAGGACGTCGACACCTCCCACCCGCAGCTCGAGCTCCTCATCCACGCCGACGGACAGGGCGGCCAGCCGGACAAGCAGGCGACCTGGCGGGCGCTGCACACCGGAGCGCCGGAGGGCATCGCGTGGGGGTGGAAGAACTTCTACGACGAGGACCTCCCGATGCTCGCTCCCGAGCAGACGATGCGCGAGGTCTCCCCCCAGCCCGACCTCATCACCTATCAGTAGGGTTGCGCGTCCGCCGTCCTCGCGACGATGCGGGCAGAGAGAGCCGATCACAGGTTCGCGACCATCCGTTCGAGGGTCTTCGGTGCGACGCGCAGCAAAGGCGGAATGAGTCGCGTCTGGCCGGGGAGCGCCATCGGGCGACGGCGGCGGAGGGCGTGATGGTGTCACCCGTGATACCATCGTCGTCATGGCCATGACATTGCGTCTGACGGACGCCGAGACGGACGCCCTTCGTCGTCGCGCCGAGTTCGAGTCCCGGTCGATGCAGGACGTCGCTCGGGAAGCGGTGCGTGAGTACGTCGAGAGGCACAGCCACGACGACCTCATCGATCGCGTGCTCGACGAAGAACTTCCCCGATACGCGGAGGCGCTCGAGCGGCTCGCTCAGTGATCTATCTCTCGCTACGGGACCTGCAACGAATCGCCGAGAGGACCATCGGTCCCGATGTCCGGATTCGCGACGCCGGTCTCCTCGAATCTGCGTGTGCTCGTCCGCAGACGACCGTTCTCGGCGCTGACGCGTATCCGACGCTCGCCGAGAAGGCCGCGGCGCTCGTGCACTCTCTCGCGAAGAATCACCCGCTCGTCGACGGCAACAAGCGGCTGGCTCTCGCCGGCCTCATCGTGTTCCTCGGAGTCAACGGGCGACGCCTGACGTGGTCGAACGACGAGGCATACGACTTCATCGTGGATGTCGCGGAGGGGCGAGTCGATGAGGTCACCCCGATGGCCGCGCGCATCGAGGAGGGAAGTGTCGACCGCTGACGACGCTGGGGCATTATCATCGCCGCCGTCGCCTATCCGGGGTGCAGCTGATTTCCTCCGGACCCATCTGCCTCCGGGGAGATGCTCAGGTCCGCGGACGGTATCGCAGGGCGACCGCCCCTGATGGGAACTCCCGTACGTGACCATCCGGGCCGCCGCACACACCGGTGTCACACTGGTCGTCGTCACACCCGGTAGCGTCGGGCCGAGGGAAGGGGACGAGCATATGCGTCCACTGGTGCTGTCGGGCGGCCCCGCGGCCGGCAAGTCGACGTGTGGTCGCCGCTTAGCCGAAGAGCACGCACGAGCCGCCTTCATCGATGCCGATGACATTCGGCAACTCGTCGTCGCGGGAGGAGCGACCCTGTGGAGTGGGCCCGACGGTCGGGACCAGCATCTCCTCGGCGTCCGCAACGTCGCTGCTCTGGCGCGCAACCTCGCTGCAGTCGGTTTCGTGATCACCGTCGCGGATGTCGTCACCGAGGAAGCCTTGGCCGCCTACCGTGCCGAGCTCCCCGATTGTCTGGTGGTCCATCTCTCGCTACCGCTGGAGGAGGCGCGGAATCGCGCTGCGACTCGCCCCGTCTATCTCACGGACGACGAGTTCGACTATCTGCATGACCTTCTGTCGTCACCCCCGGAAGTCGACGTCGTGGTGGACGTCACCGGCCTGACCGTCGATGAGCAGACGGATGCGATTCGGCGTGCCTGGACGTCGGCGTCGCTGTCGGGGCGCACGGCGTGATGGACACCGCGATTCCGCTCGCGCTCGTCATCGTCGTCGGCCCGCAGGCTTCCGGCAAAAGCACGGTGGCCGCCGCGCTCGCTGCAGAGCTGCGCCGCCGGGGCGAACGAGCGGCGCTCGTCGAACTCGATCAGATCGCGGCGATGGCTCTCCCGACGCTTCCGAACTGGGAGGCAGCGCACCGCATCTTTGAGACCACCGTCGGGCTCTGGGCGCGTACCGGATTGACGTGCGTCATCGCGGAAGGGTCCGGGTCGGAGGACGAGGTGTCGCGCCTCCGTCGCCAGGCTCCGAGCGGTGCGGTGATCGTCGTCGTCGTGACGACAGTCACGCTCGAGGCGGCATTCGCTCGGGCTCACATGGACCCCACGAGGGGAATCTCGCGGGAGTGGGACTTCCTCAACGGGGTCTACGAGAAGTGGGCCGACGAGCTCGTTCGGATCGGTCCCGACGTGGTCATCGACACGAGTCGACTCACCGTCGAACAAGGCGTTCGGCGCACGATCTCTCGAATACAGTCGGCGCGGTTCGGGCCAGACTCGCTTGGCCCGAACTCCTGACTGTTCGGTGATCTGAGATGTTCACGAAGCCGTCGGAACAAGACCACCCGGCCGCTCGGACTCAGTGAGCGAGCGGTGCGGACCACGGTCGCGGCCACTTCAGGGCCACGACGAAGATCGCGACCGCGAGAGAGAGGAACGAGATCAGGAAGGCCGATCCCCAGAGCGGGAACGTCTGGGTGCTTTCGTACTGTCCCTTCGTCATGACGACCTCGGTGCCCGCAGGGAGGACCGAATAGTCGGCCGCGATCGTCGCCTGGACGGCCATGGGCAGCGCGACCGCGCCGAGAACGACGACGACGAACGCGAGCGCACCAATGACGGCCAGCCCGATCGCGCGCTGTCGTCCGGTCACGCCGAGTTTCGGATCACGAGTTCGGTCGGGACGATGTTCTCGTGTGGGACGTCGGCGACACCGCCGAGCAATTGCAGGAGGACATCGACGGCCGTCGCACCCATGAGCTCGGACGGTTGCCGAACCGTCGTGAGTCCGACCTCGCCCCACGTCGCCGCCGGGCTGTCGTCGTAGCCGACGATCGCGATGTCACCCGGCACGCTGATCCCTCGGCTCGCGAGCGCCGTCAACGCACCCGTCGCCATGAGGTCCGACGCGGAGAAGATCGCGTCGAGGTCCGGCTGGCGCGCGAGCAGCGTGCGCATCGCCTCCGCACCGCCCGACGCGGTGAAGTTCGCGTGCACGATCGCGTCGTCCGGCAGCCCGGCCTCCTGCAGGGCGCGGCGGAAGCCCGCGACGCGGTCGAGGGCGGCCGACATGTCGTCCGGTCCCGCGATGCTCGCGATCCGGGTGCGGCCGCTCTCGATGAGGTGCCGCGTTGCGAGGTAGCCTCCGGATTCGTTGTCCACGTCCACGAAATACGGAGCGCTCGAGAGTGCGACGTCGGGCCGACCGCCGTAGACGATGGGGACCGACCCCTCGAGTTGCCGCAAGAAGTCGTGACCCCGGTGGTGCGACACGACGATCGCACCGTCGACGTTGCCGCCCCGCACGTAGCGCACGGCCTTCCGGCCCGGGTCGTCCCGCGCGACGACGAGATTGAGGACGTACTCCGTATCGGCGAGGCGGCGGTCGAGCCCGCCCGTGAAGCTCGCGAAGTAGGGGTCGCCGAAGAACCGCGAGACGTCCTCGGGGACGAGCAGTGCGATCGAATGCGTCCGGCTCGAGGCGAGGGATCGCGCTGCGCGATTCGGCACGTAGCCGAGCTCGGCGATGGCCTTCTGCACGACCTCGACGACCTCGCCGCGCACGCTCGGCGAACCGTTGACCACGCGGCTGACCGTCGCGCGGGAGACGCCGGCCGCCTCCGCGACCGCCTCGAGGGTCGGTGCGTGGCGCTCGGGGTGCCCGGTGATGGTCGGCATGGTCGTCGGTTCGCCGCGACCGCTAGGCCTGTGCCGGCAGAGCGCGCGCCGCGATGATGTCGCGGTACGCGAGTCCCGAGTCCTTCACGATACGCTCCTGCGTGTCGTAGTCGACCCGCACGATGCCGAAGCGCTTGTGGTAGCCCCACGCCCACTCGTAGTTGTCGAGCAGCGACCAGTAGAAGTAGCCGCGCACGTCGACGCCGTCGGCGATCGTGTCGAGGATGGCACCGAGGTGGCCCGTCAGGAAGCGCGTGCGGCCCTCATCGTGCACCGCGCCGTCAACGAGCTCGTCGTCGAACGCGGCGCCGTTCTCGGTGACCCAGATGGCGGTGCCGGCGGGACCGGTGTATTCGCGGTCGACGTGCACGAGCAGGTCGCGCAGGAGCCAGGGCTCGATCTCCCAGCCCATCGACGTGGTCTCGAGGTCCTGCGGGTGCCAGTGCACGTTGTCCGCCGCGGGGAAGGGGGACCGGGTGGGACGCTCGGTCGGCGCCTGGCCGCCCGTCTCGAGTTCGACGGGCGTCGAGCTCACGTGCTCGCCGTGGTAGTAGTTCACGCCGAGGGCGTCGATGGGCGTCGAGATGACCTCGAGATCGCCCTCCTTCACGTACGACTCGAAGTTGTTGTCCGCGACGTCCGCGACGACGTCCTCGGGGTAGGCGCCGCGGAAGATCGGGTCGAGGAAGAAGCGGTTGAACTGACCGTCGATGCGGCGAGCCGCGTCGATGTCACCGTCGTTCGTCGGGTCGACGGGCTTCGCGACCGTGAGGTTGAGGGTGATACCGATCTCGAGCGACGGGTCTGCGGCGCGGAGCGACTGCACCGCGAGGCCGTGGCCGAGGAGGAGGTGGTGGGCGGCGGCGAGGCCGTCCTCGACCGACTGGCGCCCCGGGGCGTGCGCGCCGGCGGTGTAGGAGAGGAACGACGAGCACCAGGGCTCGTTGAGCGTCGTCCACACCCCGACGCGGTCGCCGAGCGCCTCGTGCACCGTCATGGCGTAGTCGCGGAAGAGCTCCGACGTGTCTCGGTTCGTCCAGCCGCCGCGCTCCTCGAGGGCCTGCGGCAAGTCCCAGTGGTAGAGCGTGAGCCACGGCTTGATCCCGGCGCCGAGCAGTTCGTCGACGAGGCGGGAGTAGAAGTCGAGGCCCTTCGCGTTCGCGGGTCCGCCGTCCGGTCGGACCCGGGACCACGAGGTCGAGAACCGGTAGGTCTGGAGGCCGAGGTCCTTCATGAGCGCGACGTCGTCACGGTACCGGTGGTAGTGGTCGGTCGCGACGTCGCCGTTGTGCGCGTCGATGACGGCACCGGGAACCCGGCTGAACGCGTCCCAGATCGAGTCCGTGCGGCCGTCCTCGTGGGCCGCGCCCTCGATCTGGTACGCCGCGGTCGCCGCGCCGAAGAGGAAGTGGTCGGGGAAACGGCGGGCGTCGTCGCTCATGGGGTGCTCCAGCGTATCGAGGGTCTGCGAGAAGCCTACCGCGGGGGAGAGCGCTCTCACGAGCGGTCTGTGAAGTCGCGGTCCGGGCGAACCGCGCGCTTCCGCGGCTCGTTACTCGGAGATGAAACGGATCGCGAGGGGGAAGCGGAAGACCGTCCCCCGCGATGCCTTCACGGTCCCGATGACCGTCACGATGACGTGGAGGATGCTGAGGAGCACCCACAGCGCGAGTGGGATGAGCGGGAGGGCCGCCGCCCCGGCGGAGGCCGTCGTCGTGCCGCCGTTCGTGAGCAGGGCGGCGAAGATGATCGCGAGTCCGACGAAGACGGCGGTGAGGATCGAGTACGTGAGTCCCCAGTTCGCGGCGTTCCGGGCGTTCGCGTGCGCGATGGGTCCGCGGGTCTTCTGGGTGGGATAGACCCCCGCCATGACCAGTCCGGTCATGATCTGCGCGATGATCGGGATCGGCACGTAGGCGAGAAAGCCGAGAGCCCACGCCGCCGTGCCCTTCTGGCCGGGCGGCGGAATCTGGTAGGGCTGGCGGGGCGGATCGGTGGGCGTCGTCATGATGGCGCTCCTTCGGGTCGATCGTGCGCTGTCAATGATTCTATGGAGCGGCGAATGCAGTAGACAGTATCGCTATCCGATAGCTATGCTATCCGCGTGCGTATTTCCGACTTGAGCCGATCGACGGGCGTCAGCATTCCGTCGATCAAGTACTACATTCGCGAGGGTGTCCTGGCGCCCGGTGACGCCGACGGGCCCAACCGCTCGTCCTATGGGGAGGCGCACGTCGCGCGACTGCGGCTGATCCGGGGTCTCATCGAGGGGGCCGGGGTGACCATCGCGGGCGTGAAGCAGATCGTCGCCGCGCTCGACGGAAGCATGCCGCTCAACGATTCCTTCGGAGTCGCGCAGGCGGCTGTCCCGCTCGCCGGACGCGACGCCCCCGTCGATCCCTCGTCCGACGCCGTCGAACGGGTCCTCGCCGTCACGGAGGGGATCGGTCGGCATCACCCTGCGGTCCCCATCGCCGCGCGAGCGCTCGACACCTTCGCCGTCGTCGGCGAGCCGCTGAGCGAGGCCTGGCTCGCACGATACGCGGAGGCGGCGGCGATCGTCGCGCGAGCCGATTTCGACGAGCTCGAACAGCGTTCGGACCCCGTCGACCAGGCCCGTATCGCCGCCGTTGGAACCGCCCTCGGCGACATCGTCTTCCAATCGCTGCGCCGCATCGCGCAAGCGACCGAAGGGGAGCGTCGCTTCCCCTCGCCCCCGGCATCATCCTCGTCACCAGCCGATACGGAGACCGCTTCATGACCATTCCCGAGCCCCCCACGAGACCGCCGACGGACGCATCCACTCGGACGCGCGTCCCTCTCCACCGTCCGCTCGTCGCCCTCGCGGCCGCCTCCGCGGTCGGCGTCGTGGTGTGCCTCATCGCGCTCGTCACCGATCCGCGCGAGATCCTCGGGCAGCCCGTATGGGCGAAGCCCCTCAAGTTCTCGATCTCGTTGGCGGTCTACAGCGTCACGCTCGCGTGGATGATCGGCTTGGCCACGCGGCGGCGGCTCCTCTCCGTCGTCGGGAACGTCGTCGTGGTCGCCCTCGTCCTCGAGATGGTCGTCATCATCGGAGCGGCCATCACCAACACGACGAGCCACTTCAACGTGTCGTCCCCCGCGGCGGCCGCGATGTGGTCGCTCATGGCCGTGTCGATCGTCGTGGTCTGGCTCGCGACGGTCGTCGTCGCACTCGTGCTGTTCCGCGACCCCCTCGGCGACGGGGCCCGATCCCTCGCGATCCGCGCCGGCCTCGTGATCGGGCTCGTCGGAATGGCGCTCGCGTTCCTCATGACGGGGCCGACGGCCGAGCAGTTGAACGACTACCAGGGCATCGCCGGAGCCCACGCCGTCGGGGTCGCCGACGGCGGGGCCGGTATCCCGATCCTCGGCTGGAGTACCGAGGGAGGCGACCTGCGCATTCCGCACTTCGTCGGGATGCACGCCCTGCAGGTGCTCCCATTGATCGCGATCGGGCTCGAGCTCCTGGCGCGTCGGGTGCCCGTGCTCCGAAGTGCCGTCGTGCGGTTTCGTCTCGTACTGGCGGCCGCCATCGGGTTCGCAGGGACCGTTGCGCTCGTCTCGTGGCAGGCGTTGCGTGGTCAGTCGATCGTCGCGCCGGACGCGCTCACCCTCGGCGCCGTCACGGTCCTCGGGCTCGGGGTCATTGTGGTGGTCGTTCTCACACTCATCCGCGGTTCCGCGGCCGCTCCGGACGCCGGAACGGCTGCGCCGTCACCCGTCGATTCCGTCCCGTCACGCTCCCGGGCGGGGTTCCGATGAGCGCCGCATCGACCTCCCCGGGCGGGAGCGACGGAGCCGGGCGGTGGACGCCGCGCGCGGTGCTCTACCTCGTCCTCGCAGTGATCGGACTCGTCGGAACGTGGACGTACAACGTGGTCGCGATCCTCGAGCGCCGTGACTACCTCGGCGACTGGTTCGGGAGCGGCCCGTCGGTGTCGTCACTCACGACCGACCTGCTCGTCGTCGCGATCGCTGCGGTGCTCTTCATGGTCGTCGAAGGGCGACGGCTCCGAATGCGTCGCGTCTGGCTGTTCCTGCTCGCCGTTCCGCTCCTGGCTCTTGCGTTCGCCTTCCCGCTCTTCCTCGCGTTCCGCGAGCGTGCGCTGCAGCGCGGCGGTGGCGACGCGGCCTCCTGATCGTCGGGCGAACCTGGTCGTCCACACCGCCGGGACGGCGTTCCTGCGACACCCGGCGCGCTCCCCGTACGATGGAGTGACCCCCCGCACCACAAGGAAGCATCGCCGTGACAGCATCTGCGCCCTCCGTCCGCCGTCGAGCGACCGCTCTCCTGGCGGGGCTCGTCGTCGCCACGACGTGCGTGCTGACCGGGTGCTCCGGCGATCCGGCTGCTGCCGCCGCCCCCACGTTCGACCCGGTCGACATGTCGGTGAGCGTCGTCGGCGATGTCGACGCCCCGGAAGGACCGGTGAGCGGCGGGGGAGAGATCGCGATCACCGGCCTGGGGCTCGAGGGCGTCACGCGCGTGCTCGTCGGTGGGGTCCCGGCGAGTTCCGTGACCGTCGTCGACGACACCCGGGTCACCGCTGCCGTGCCGCGGTCCTCCGACTTCCAACCGAAGACCGTCGACATCCAGGTGTTCGCGGGTGACGAGGCGGTCCCGTCCCTCTGGGCGAACTCCTACACGTACGCGACACTCACGCCCGTCGACAAGCAGCTCCAGTACGCGCTCACGCACTGGAAGGACTACAACCCCGACTTCGGCGACTACAACCCGAGCGGCGGAGACTGCGCGAACTTCGTGTCGCAGACGCTGCTCGCCCGCGGTTGGGAGATGACAGACGCCTGGTCGAACCGCAACGCCCAGGGTACGAAGACGTGGGTCTACGCTCCCTCGCTCGAGGACTGGCTCGCGAGCGAATCCGGACCGAACCTCACGCGCCTCGACGACTCACAGCGCGATCAGGTGAAGCTCGGCGACATCGCGTTCTTCGACTGGAACGGCAACGGCAACCCCGACCACGTCATGATCGTCTCCGACATCGTGCAGGGCGAGAACGGCCTCGAGATCAAGGTCGCCGGCCACAACGAGAACCGCGATTTCCGAGACATCGACGAGGCGATCACGATCGACCACCCGAATTCGACTGCGTGGTATTACCAGGTCCCCTGACCCCCCTCCCCCTCTCCTCCCTCCCCCTCACCCCCTGAAAATCGCCTATGTGCACGAAAACTCGTGCACATAGGCGATTTTCAGGGGGGAGAGAGACAGGGGGTCAGGCGATCGCGGCGTCGACGATCTGCTTGGCCTCGGCCTGGACCTGCTTGAGGTGCTCAGCGCCCTTGAAGGACTCGGCGTAGATCTTATAGACGTCCTCCGTGCCGGAGGGACGCGCCGCGAACCACGCGTTCTCGGTCACGACCTTGAGGCCGCCGACGGCCGCGCCGTTGCCAGGGGCCGACGACAGCTTTGCGATGATCGGCTCGCCCGCGAGCTCCGTCGCCGTGATCGCGTCGCCGTCGAGCTTGCCGAGCTTCGTCTTCTGCTCCTTCGACGCCGCGGCGTCGACGCGCTCGTAGGCCGGCGAGCCGAAGCGCTCGGTGAGCTCGGTGTACAGCTGCGACGGGGTTTTTCCGGTCTTCGCCGTGATCTCCGAGGCGAGGAGGCACAGCAGGATGCCGTCCTTATCGGTCGTCCACGCGGTGCCGTCGAAGCGGAGGAAGCTCGCGCCGGCGCTCTCCTCACCGCCGAACCCGACGGATCCGTCGACGAGACCGGGCACGAACCACTTGAAGCCGACCGGCACCTCCCACAGGCGACGACCGAGCGACTCGGCCACACGGTCGATCATGCTCGAGGACACGAGGGTCTTGCCGATCGCCGCGTCGTCCTTCCATCCGGGGCGGTTGGCGTAGAGGTACTCGATCGCCACCGCGAGGTAGTGGTTGGGGTTCATGAGGCCGCCATCGGGCGTGACGATTCCGTGACGGTCGGCGTCGGCGTCGTTGCCCGTGAGGATGTCGTACTCCGACCGGTGCTCGAGTACCGAAGCCATCGCGTTCGCGGACGACGGGTCCATGCGGATCTTCCCATCCCAGTCGAGCGTCATGAAGCGCCACGTGGGATCGACCTCCGGGTTCACGACGGTGAGGTCGAGACCGTACGTGTCGGCGATCGCTTGCCAGTAGTGCACGCTCGCGCCGCCGAGGGGGTCGGCGCCGATGTGCAGCCCGGCCTCCTTGATGACGTCGAAGTCGATGATGTTCGCGAGGTCGTCGACGTACGCCTTCCGGAAGTCGTAGGTCTCGACGGCGGAGGGCTCGGCGAGCTTCACGTCGCTCAGACCATCGGCGATGAGCTCGTTCGCGCGGTTCGCGATCCACGAGGTCGCGTCCGAGTCGGCCGGGCCGCCGTGCGGCGGATTGTACTTGAAACCACCGTCGGCCGGCGGGTTGTGGCTCGGCGTCACGACGATGCCGTCGGCCTCGTCGTCGTGGCCGGCGTTGTTGTACGTGATGATGGCGAGGCTGAGGGCTGGCGTCGGCACGAAGTCGTCGTACTGATCTGTCAGCACGCGCACGTCGTTGCCGACGAGCACCCCGAGTGCGGTCGTGAGGGCCGGACGACTGAGCGCGTGCGTGTCCGCTCCGATGAAGAGCGGGCCCGTGATGCCCTGGCTCGCGCGGTATTCGACGATGGCCTGGGTCGTCGCGGCGATGTGGTCCTCGTTGAACGAGGTCGAGAGCGAGGACCCACGGTGGCCGCTCGTCCCGAAGACGACGCGTTGCTCGGGCACGGACACGTCGGGCTTGAGGGAGTAGTAGGCCTCGTGGAGAGCATCGAGGTCGACGAGGTCTGCTTCGGTAGCGGGAGTTCCGGCACGGTCGGTCATGGCCTCATTCTGGCAGGGCGGGAGAGGAGGCGACCAGCGCTTGCGCCGGCGGCTGGGGAAGGCCACTCGCCCGGATCCGCGTCAATCGCTGAGAGCGACGCTGGGACAATTGGCGCCTGACCGATCGTCCCGCCGTTCTCCCCCTCTGACCCCCCTGAACACTTCCTATGTGTACCAAAATTCGTGCACATAGGAAGTGTTCAGGGGGGTTAGAGGGGTGGGTTGAGGGCGGCGAGGGCCTCGTTCATGCGCTCCGCCATGTTGGCGTAGCCCGTGTCGTCGGGGTGGAGGCCGTCGGACGCCATCCAGCTGTCCGGCGATCCTGCATAGTGGCCGTCGAGCCACCGACTCGCTCCGGGGATGTAGTCGGCGTCGATCGTCTCGGCCGCCCCCTGCACCCAGCCGATGATCGTCTCGACCGACTCCGGTCGTTCCTCCGTGTACCAGAATGGCTCGACGACGATGAAGCGGGTGTCGGGGAGGGCGGCGTGCAGGCGGGTCAGGTCCGCCGTCCCCGTTCGGAACGCGTGCTCGTCGCGGATGTCGCCAGTAGGCTTCCCCTATGTCGACACCGTCCGTCCCCTCGGCCCGCACGTACAGCTACCTGGGGCCGCGCGGGACGTTCACGGAGGCGGCCCTCGCGCAGGTCGAGGAGGCCGTCGGGCAGGAGTGGCGCTCCGTCAACAACGTCGGCGAGGCGCTCGACGACGTCGTCACGGGTCGGAGCGCGGCAGCGATGATCGCGATCGAGAACTCGATCGAGGGGGGCGTCTCCGTCGCCCAGGATGCGTTGTCGACGATGCCGGGCTTGCGCATCATCGGCGAGTACCTCGTACACGTCGACTTCGTCCTCGTCGTCCGCCCCGGCATGCGGCTCGAGGATGTGAAGGTCGTCAACGCGCATCCCGTCGCCTACGCCCAGTGCCGGGGCTGGTTGGATCGCACGCTCCCGGGGCACGCCCACGTGCCGGCATCGAGCAACGTCCAGGCGGCCGCGAGTCTGCTGGAGAACGATCTGGCCGACGCGGCCGTCGCCCCGCCCGGGATCGTCGACCACCACGCCCTCGAGATCGTCGCACGCGGCATCATCGACAACCCGAACGCGGTGACGCGCTTCGTGCTCGTGTCGACATCCCGCGAGCTGCCGCGCCCGACCGGGGCCGACAAGACGAGCCTCGTCGCCGAACTGCCCGTCGATCGAGCCGGCGCGCTGCTCGAGCTCCTCGAGCAGTTCTCCACCCGCGGCGTCAACATGAGCCTTCTCGAGTCCCGCCCCATCGGGGACGAGCTCGGTCGGTACCGCTTCATCATCGACGCGGACGGCCACATCTTCGACGAGCGCGTGGCCGATGCTCTCCTCGGCGTGCGGCGTTTCAGCCCGAGCGTCGTCTTCCTCGGGTCCTACCCGAGGGCAGACGGGGCCCGAGTGGCGTTCGATCCGCGATACTCGGACGACGTGTTCATCGACGCACGCGACTGGTTGCGCGCGATCGTGAGCGGCGAACCCACGGTGCCGCTCGACGTCCCCTAGCGACGAGAAGGACGGACCCATGGCCGATCACGACGGCATCGACCCGCGACACGACCCGATCTTCCAGCGCGGGTACGACCCCGCGGTGCACGGCGGCCCGGCCGAAGCGGGAGAGCGGTCCTCGGGGCGCTCCCGGGCCCGTCGTGAGGGCGACATCGAGCTCTTCGCACCGCCGTCGTCTCGACGCTCGGGTCGTGACGGCATCACCCCGCACGATCCGGATCCGGTCTCCTCCGGTGCGCCGCTCGCCGACGATGCACCGGAGGAGTCACTCGACCCGTTCAGCTTCCTCACGCCGGCCTCCTCGGCACGCTCCGACCACGACGGCGACGAGGGCGACGACGCCGTTCACCGTGGACCGGAGCCGACCGGCCCCGCCGACTCCGCGGTGCCCTGGAGGAACCCCTATCTCGTCGGACTCGTCGTCGGGGGCGCCGTGCTCGTGATCGCGGGCTTCCAGATGTTCCGCAGTGCGCTCGAGACCATCTACGTGGATTTCGCGCAGGGCGGCGTCATCTTCGGAAACGGCGGCACCGGAGCGGAGGAGGACCCGGATCCCTCCGGGGTCCTCGTGGCGATGCAGCTCGGCTGGTCGCTCGGCCCGCTGCTGTTCCTCATCGGCCTCGCGGCGATCCTCGCGGTCGTGGTCTTCGTCGCGGTGCGCTGGCGCCCAACGCGCCCGACGCGCCCAACGCGCCCAACGCGCCCGACGCGCCCGGCGAGCGAGGACGATGGGCCGGGTCGGGACGCGCCCGGGACGGAGCCGCTCTCGTGAGCCGCGTCCGCCCACTCGTCGCGATCGTCGTCGCGTCTCTCGCTGCGGTACTGCTCGTCGGCGGGGGCGCGCTCGTCATCGCCGACGCGAACGCGCGCGCGGTCGCCGCGAAGGGCGTCGTCGAGGAACTCCGCGAGTTCTACGCGGAGCAGGAGGGATACGACATCGGGGAACCGGCCCGGCTCGCTCGACTCGTCCTCGCCGATTCCCTCGCGAACGACGGTCCGACGCCCGTGCTCTTCACCGACGAGCAGGCGGACTACCGGGACGCCCGCTACGGGGCCTTCGGTGGGATCTTCACCTACCTCCCTCTGCAGCGCCCGTGGGCTCCGCGGCTGATCACCGTGCCGATCGCGGCCGGCGCCGTGATCGGTGTGGTCTTCCTGCTCACCCGGGCGGCGACATGGTCGCCGCGGTCACCGGGTCGTGGGAACACGTCATCCTCGATCCGGTGACGGTGACGGTGACCGTGACGGTGACGGTGACGGTGACGGTGCCGACGGCCGGGCGATCCTCCATGCGCGCAAGCAGGCACGCCTCGAGTGGTTTGGACGAGCTGTTCCCTCAGCTCGACCTCTGAGGGATACTCGACGGAAGAGGCCCGGGCCCGCGCCCGCATCGCGTCGAAGGCGACGGACGGGCATCCCGGGAGCGCGGCTCCACCCGAGTCTCGCTCCCCACGAGGGCGGGAGGTGCGTGGGGATGGACGGGAACAACGCCCCAGACGAGCATCCGGCGCCCGGCCGCGCAGCACCGACGCCGCGTGCGCGGGACCGCCGCGGCGTCGGCGCGCTCTGGAACCCCCACGTCGTCATGCTCGTCGTCGGAGGACTCGCGCTCGTCGCCATCGGGGTGCGGCTCTACCGTTCGGCGCTCGCCGTCGTCTACTCGGACTTCACGAGTCGTGGCACGCACGGACTCACGGACGTCGAATCCGCCGACCGGGATCCGGCGCAGGATCTCGTCGCGATGCAGGTCGAGTGGACGATCGGACCGCTGCTGATCGCGTTCGGTCTCCTCGCCGTCCTGGTCGGCGTGACGGTGCTCGCGGTGCGCTGGTGCGGGGGACCACGACGATGACGGGCACGCGCCGCCTCCTCGTGGGGCTCATCGGCTCCGGGCTGTCGTTCGTGCTCATCGCCGTGGGCGTCGTGCTCGTGTTCGCCGACGCGCAGGCCCGGCTCGACGCGGCGACCCGCATCGCGATCCAGTCGGAGGTGCTCGACGAGGCGCCGGTGCGAACATCCCCAGACGTCGTCGCCCGCACGATCGTCGTCGACTCCATGTCCCTCGACGGTCCGCTGCCGCGCTACTCGATCGTCGTGGTGGACGCGGCGGGTTACCGGAGGACGATCGACGACCCGCACGGCGTCGTCTTCGTCGACGAGGGCGGCTACCAGTACGTCTCCTACGGCTCGTTCGGCGGCATGGGGACCGGTTCGCCCGTTCCCCTCCCGCGCCCGTGGATCCCTCGACTCGTCGGCGCCGTCCTCGCCGCGGGACTCTCCCTCGCCGTCGCGACGGGAGCGGGGCTCGCCCTCACGTGGCGGCCCCCGCGAGCGGGCACCGACTCGAGCGAGCGAGCGGCCGCTTCGCCAGCGTAGGACCGCGTGCCACGCCTAGCGGATCGACGCGAGCGGGACGCGGACCGCGAGGGCGCTCGGTCGTGTCGAGAAGGCGACGGCCGTGCCCGAACCGAAGTCGTCGCCGTCGAGCTCGACCTCGTTCGGCTCGTCGAGTCCGATGGTGACGCCCGAGCTGCGGAGGTAGGTGATGGTCTTCCCGGCCCCGCCGCGCGCGTTCGCCTCGATGATCTGTCGTCCGATGCTGAAGCGGCGGAGGGCGCGGTTCTGCCAGGAGACGCGGCGCCACACCTGGAACCAGCCGACGATGCCCTTGGGCTGGAGAACGGCGATGTCGAGGAGCCCGTCGTCGACCGATGCGCCCGGCAGCAGTTCGATCCCGCCGGGGAGCAGCCCGCAGTTGCCGACGATCACCGTCGAGACGTGTGCACTGTGCTCGTTGTGTCCCTGCAGTCGGTACCGGACCCGGAAGGGTCGCGAGGCGGGGATGGCGCGGAGCCCCGCATCGACGTAGGCGAGCCACCCGACCGCGCGCTTCAGCGCAGGATTCGTATTCGCCATGATCTGCGCGTCGATGCCCACCCCGGCCATGACGAGGAAGGCGTGCGCGTCCGTCGACCCGTCGCCACGGGCGATGCGGGCTTCTCCGATGTCGATGTTGCGAGTGACGCCCCTGAACGCGGTCGCCACGCTTCGCGAGACATCGGACAGGGGGAGGTCGAGGTTGCGTGCGAGCAGGTTCCCGGTGCCCGACGGCAGGATGCCGAGCGGGACGCCCGTGCCGACGAGCGCCTCCGCGACGGAGCGCACGGTACCGTCGCCGCCCGCCGCCATCACGAGGCCGGCGCCGGCTGCGACGAGGACGCGTGTGAGCCCGGCGCCCGGGTCGTCGACGCTCGTCGCGACCCAGCGCGTCTCGCCCCAGCCCTCGGCGACGGCCGTCAGCTCGACGATCGGTCGCAGCGCCCCGATGTCGATCTTCACGGGGTTGTAGACGACCGCGGCCCAGCGAGATCCCGCAGCACCCATGAGGACAACCTACCCGGCGCATAGACTGGGCTGCGTGATCGATCCAGTGCTCTTGCGTGAGAATCCCGACATCGTTCGACGCTCGCAGGAGGCGCGAGGGGCCTCCATCGAGGTCGTCTCGGAGGCGCTCGATGCAGACGCGGCCAAACGGGCCGCGATCACTCGGTTCGAGACGCTGCGAGCCGAGCAGAACGCGCACGGGAAGCGTGTCGCTCAGGCTCCGAAGGAAGAGAAGGCCGCTCTCGTCGCGCAAGCGAAGGGCCTCTCCGAGCAGGTCAAGGCGGCGCAGCAGGAGCAGAACGAGGCCGACGCGCGCTACGCCGCTGCGGTCGCGCAGATCCAGAACATCGTCCTCGACGGCGTGCCGGCCGGCGGTGAGGACGACTTCGTCACGTTGCGAGAGGTCGGCGAGAAGCCGACCTTCGACTTCGAGCCCCGCGACCACCTCGAGATCGGCGAGCTCCTCGACGCCATCGACATGGCGCGTGGAACCAAGGTCTCGGGGGCGCGCTTCTACTTCCTCAAGGGCATCGGGGCGCGTCTCGAACTCGCGCTCATGAACCTCGCCCTCGACCGCGCTCTCGAGGCCGGCTTCATCCCGCTCATCACTCCGACGCTCGTCAAGCCGGAGATCATGTCGGGCACCGGTTTCCTCGGTGCGCACTCCGACGAGATCTACTACCTGCCGGACGACGACCTCTACCTCACCGGCACGAGCGAGGTGGCGCTCGCCGGGTACCACGCCGACGAGATCCTCGACCTCTCGGACGGGGCCCTCCGCTACGCCGGTTGGTCGACGTGCTATCGCCGCGAGGCCGGGTCCTACGGGAAGGACACGCGCGGCATCATCCGGGTGCACCAGTTCAACAAGCTCGAGATGTTCGTGCACACGACGCCGGATGACGCCGCAGCGGAGCACGAGCGGCTGCTCGGCTACCAGGAGCGCATGATGGCCGACCTCGGTTTGTCCTACCGCGTGATCGACACCGCGGCGGGCGACCTGGGCTCGAGCGCCGCGCGCAAGTTCGACGTCGAGGCGTGGGTGCCGACGCAGGACGCGTATCGTGAGCTCACCTCGACCTCCAACTGCACGACCTTCCAGGCCCGGCGGCTCGGTATCCGTTCCCGTGGCGAGGACGGGAGGACGGCGCCCGTCGCGACCCTGAACGGAACGCTCGCGACGACACGGTGGCTCGTGGCGATCCTCGAGACGCATCAGCAGGAGGACGGCTCCGTCGTCATCCCGGAGGTGCTGCGCCCGTATCTCGGTGGCCTCGACGTCGCGGCTCCGCGCCGATGACGGCCGCGACACGACTCGTCGCACTCGACGTCGACGGGACGATCCTGCACGAGGACGCCTCGCTCTCAGACGCGGTGCGGGAGGCCGTTGCTGCCGTCTCGGCGCGCGGACACCTCGTCACGTTCGCGACCGGCCGCAGTTGGGCGTCGACGAAGCCCGTGCTCGACGCGCTCGGGCTCGCGCCGGAGTACGTCGTGTGCGCCAACGGCGCCCTCGTTCTCGCGCGTGATGACGAGGAGGAGTCGGGGTACCGTCGCCACCTCATCGAGACGTTCGACCCGCGCGAGGTGCTCGAGACGGTGCACGCGCAGCTCGACGACGGACGTTACATGGTCGAGCTCCCGAACGGTCACCGCAAGTACACGGAGGGCATGGCCGATTGGGACCTCGAGAACGCCGAGCAGGTGCCGTTCGACGGCTTGTCGGCCGAGCCGGTCCTGCGGGTCGTGGTCGTCGCCCCGAATCAGGACGAGCAGGAATTCCTCGAGCGCGTCGAGGCGATGGGACTCCACCAGGTCGCCTACTCCATCGGGTGGACGGCCTGGCTCGACATCGCCCCGAAGGGCGTGAACAAGTCGACGGCGCTCGAGGCCGTACGCGCGGCGCTCGACATCCCGGGTGATCGTGTCTTCGTGGCGGGCGACGGCCGCAACGACATCGAGATGTTCGAGTGGGCGGTCGCGGGAGGCGGGACGGCCGTCGCGATGGGCCAGGCGCCGGAGGAGGTCCTCGCTGCGGCGAACGCTCGCACCGGGACCATCGACGAGGATGGGCTCGCGGACGCCCTCACGCAGCACCTGCTGGACTGACCCGTCCGGTTCCGACCGGGCCGATTCGTCGAACGACGCACATTCGTCGGTCAGCGGGGTGACCTGGCGCGCCCACGGAGGCCGATCGTCCGGTTGGTCTTTCGCAGCGCGAGTGATGCCCTTAGGATAGGCAAGCCTAATCCCACCACTTCTCCGAAGGACATCCGTGCGCTCTTCTCGCAGAACCCTCTCCCTCGTCGCCCTCGCGGCCGCCGGCATGCTCGGACTCGGCGCGTGCTCGAGCGGAGCCGACACCGCTTCATCCGAATCCTCGAACGGAACGGCCGGTAGCGGCTTCCCCGTCACGGTGGAACACGTCTTCGGCGAAACCGAGATCGACGCGGCACCGGAACGCGTCGCAACGATCCAGTGGGCGAACCAGGACGTGGCCCTCGCGCTCGGCGTCGTCCCCGTCGGCATGCCGGCGCAGACCTATGGCGACGACGACGGCGACGGCATCCTGCCCTGGACCTACGAGAAGCTCGAGGAACTGGGGGGCACGGACGATCTCCCGGTCCTCTTCGACGAGGCTTCGGCACTCGACTTCGAAGCCGTCGCGGACACCGCGCCGGATGTGATCCTCGGCGGTTACGGCGGGTTCACCGAGGAGGACTTCGAGACCCTCTCGCAGATCGCTCCGACCGTCGCCTACCCGGACGCTCCCTGGGGATCCACCTGGCGCGAGATGGCCGAGCTCGACGGTGCGGCCCTCGGTATGGCCGATGAGGCGGACGCGCTCATCGCCGACGTCGAGCAGCAGATCGCCGATGCCATCGCGGCCGAGCCGGCCCTCGAGGGCAAGACCGCCATGATGGGCTACTTCACGCCCGGCGACTTCAGCAGCATCGGCTACTACTCGACGGACGACGCGCGCAACAAGTACCTGGCCGACTTCGGATTCGAGACCCCGGAGAGCCTCGCGACGCTCTCTGAGGAGAACGAGGAGTTCTTCGGCACGGTGAGCGCCGAGAACGCCGACACCTTCGACGACGTCGACATCATGGTCGTCTACGGTGACGAGACCACGCTCCCCGGCCTCCAGGCCGACCCGCTGCTCTCGCAAATCCCGGCCGTCGCGAACGGTTCGGTGGTGGTGCTTGACAACAACTCGCCCCTCGCCGCCTCCGTCTCCCCGACGGTCCTGTCGATCCCGTGGGCGCTCGACGAGTTCGTCGGGAAGTTCGCGGACGCCGCAGAGAACGCCGAGTGATCATTGCGCCCGCGCGCGTCGAGGCGCCGATCGGACCCTCACGGGCCCGATCGGCGTCCCGTCGCCGTCGCCGGGTGCTCGGTCTTCTCGCGTGCCTCGTCGGGCTCGTCGTCGTCGTGGTGCTGTCCGTCTCGATCGGTTCGCGCGAGGTGTCCCTTGCGGAAGTCGTGAGCGCGTTCACGGACCCCACGGCGACGGGCCTCGCCGAGGAGGCGGTGCGCGCGCGTGTCCCGCGCACCGTGCTCGGTCTGCTCGTCGGAGCGGCGCTCGGACTGGCGGGCGCCATCATGCAGGGCGTGACCCGCAATCCGCTCGCCGACCCCGGTATCCTCGGCGTCAACACGGGCGCATCGCTCTTCGTCGTCGCCGGGATCGCGTTCTTCGGCATGACGACGTTCACCGATTACATCTGGCTCGCGCTCGCCGGGGCGGCTGCGAGCGCGGTCTTCGTCTACACCGTGGGATCGCTCGGGCGCGGTGGAGCGACACCGCTGAAGCTCGCACTCGCCGGAGCGGCCACGACCGCGGCGCTCAGTTCGCTCATCAGTGCCATCGTGCTGCCGCGCGTCGATGCCCTCCAGGTCTTCCGGTTCTGGCAGATCGGCGGGATCGGTGGGGCCGACTGGGACTCGATGGTGATGGTCGTGCCCTTCCTCGCCGTCGGTGCCCTCCTCTCGTTGCTCTCCGCCCGGTCGCTCGATGCGCTCGCCCTCGGCGACGAGCTCGCGACCGGTCTCGGCGGCAACGTCGCGGCCGCCCGGGCCGTCGCCGCGCTCGGCGGCGTCCTGCTGTGCGGAGCGGCGACGGCGATCGCGGGCCCTATCGGGTTCATCGGGCTCGTCGTCCCGCACGTCGCGCGCATGCTCACCGGCAGCCACTACCGGTGGATCCTTCCGTACTCCGTGGGATTCGGCGCGCTCCTCCTCCTGCTCGCCGACGTCGTCGGACGTGTGGTGACCCGTCCCAGCGACGTCGAGGTCGGCATCATCACGGCCATCATCGGGGCGCCCGTGTTCATCGCCGTCGTGCGCCGTCAGAAGATCAAGGAGCTGTGACGTGACGCGAGAGTTCGTCGCCGCTCCTCCCCTCGGCGGGACCGGAGCCACCGGCGTGTCCGCGCCCCGAGCCGCCGAGAGCGTGCGGATGGCGCGGAGGCGGCGTGGGCGGCGTCGCGCCGCCGTGATCGGCGCCCTCGCCGCGGCGCTCCTCTCGGTGTTCCTCGTGACCCTGACCGTCGGCAACACCTTCTACCCGCTCGGCGACGTGATCCGTGTCGTCCTCGGCGAGCAGGTCCCCGGTGCGTCGTTCACGGTCGGGACTCTGCGGCTCCCGCGCGCGATCACCGGGCTCCTCGCGGGGATCGCCTTCGGCCTCGCGGGCGTGACGTTCCAGACCATGCTCCGCAATGCGCTCGCGAGTCCCGACGTGATCGGCATCACGTCGGGAGCGAGCGCCGCCGCGGTATTCGCGATCACGGTCCTCGGCACCGGGGGAGGTGTGGTGTCGCTCCTCGCCGTCATCAGCGGACTCGGCGCGGCCCTCGCGATCTACCTGCTCGCCTACCGCAACGGGCTCTCGGGAGCCCGCCTCATCCTCATCGGGATCGGCGTCGGCGCGATGCTCGACAGCGTCGTGAGTTATCTGCTCCTCAAGTCGAGCTCTTTCGAGGTGCAAGCGGCGCTGCGGTGGCTCACCGGCAGCCTCGGGAGCGCGTTCTGGGAGGGCATCCCGCCTCTCGCGCTCAGCCTCCTCGTGTTGCTCCCGCTCATCATCGTCCTGACGCGGCGGCTCACGGCCTTGCAGCTCGGTGACGAGTCGGCGACGGCGCTCGGCGTGCGCGTCGACCGAACGCGCCTCCTGCTCATCGTCGTGGCGGTCGCCCTCGCGGGTGTCGCGACCGCCACGACGGGCCCCATCGCGTTCGTCGCGTTCCTCTCCGGCCCGATCGCCGCGCGGCTCGTGGGAGGCGGGCGCTCGCTCCTCATCCCCGCCGGTCTCGTCGGTGGTCTCCTCGTGCTCACGGCCGACCTGCTCGGGCAGTTCGCCTTCGACACGTCGTTCCCCGTGGGCGTCGTGACGGGCGCGATCGGTGCGCCGTACCTGCTTTATCTGCTCATCCGCTCGAACCGCTCGGGAGGCTCCCTGTGACCGTGTCCCACTCGCTCGAGGTCGACGGCGCGACCGTCGCGTATGGCGATCGCGTCGTACTCGACGGCCTCGACCTGATCGTCCCGCCCGGGCGCATCAGCATCATCGTGGGCGCCAACGCGTGCGGGAAGTCGACGCTGCTTCGCGCGATGGCGCGACTGCTCGCGCCGACGAGCGGCTCCGTCCTCCTGGACGGCGCCCCCATCAGGGCGATGCCCACCAAGAAGGTCGCGACCGTCCTCGGCCTTCTGCCGCAGACGCCCATCGCGCCGGAGGGGATCGTCGTCGCCGACCTCGTGGGCCGCGGCCGCTACCCGCACCAGGGGCTCTTCTCGCGGTGGACGGCAGCCGACGACGCGGCGGTCGCCGAGGCGCTCGAGGCCACCGGCTCGCTCGAGTTGGCCGAGCGGCCCGTCGACGAGCTGTCCGGCGGCCAGCGTCAGCGCGTCTGGATCTCGATGGCCCTCGCGCAGCAGACCGACGTCCTCCTCCTCGACGAGCCGACGACGTTCCTCGACGTCTCGCACCAGGTCGACGTGCTCGACCTCGTCACCGATCTCAACCGCGCCCGCGGCACGACCGTCGTCATCGTGCTCCACGACCTCAATCTCGCCGCCCGCTATGCCGACCACCTCTTCGCTGTGAAGGAGGGCCGCATCTTCGCGTCGGGCACACCGCGAGAGGTCGTGACACCCGAGACGGTCGAGGCCGTCTTCGGGATGGCGTCGCGCGTCATCGACGACCCGGTGACGGGCACCCCCCTCGTCGTCCCGATCGGTCGCCACCACTCCCTCTGAGCGACCGAAGCACTTCCGCGAGGGGAAGCAGGCGCAGAATAGGGGCATGACGACGAACGAGTTCGCGAACGAGCACGACGCCTCCCGGTACACGATGCGCCGCGACGGCGTGATCGTGAGCGCGCTCGACTACAACGACGACGGCCGCACCGTCTCGTTCACCCGCGCGTTCACGAACCTTCCGTATCGTGGCAACGGTTACGCCGCCGAGCTCACGGCCTTCGCCGTCGACGAGGCGGAGAAGGCCGGCCGCACCGTCATTCCGATGTGTTGGTACGTGGCGGACTGGTTCGCCGAGCACCCGGAGCGCGCTCACCTGCTCTCGCGGTAGGCGCGATGCACCCCCAGATCGGGGGCTGTTTCAGCGCGTTCACAGAAGGTGCTGGCAGACTCGATCAATCCGCATCGGATACACTCGGGGTCCGGCCGTGCCTGCACGACCGATCTCCGGGAGGGCTGTCCGAGCGGCCGATGGAGCTGGTCTTGAAAACCAGTGGGCAGAAATGTCTCGTGGGTTCGAATCCCACGCCCTCCGCCACAGATTCACGGGCCACGAGACACGCCTCCGCACCCAAGCGGCGGATCGCCCACTCGAGACGGTGATGCTCGCGCATCCCCGATCGGTGCATCGGAAACGACGACGATGTCGGGAGCCACGGCTCCGTTCTCCCCCCGACCCAGCGCACGTTGCGCGATCCGAAAGGCACCCTTGTGAGCGAAAGCCGCCGGTCCTCACGCCGTGTCGCCACCGACCCCACCATCACCCGGCACGCGCGCCGTCGCCGTCGGAATCCGTTCGCGACCGGGCTGCGCGTCGTCGCCGCATCTCTCGCCGTCCTTCTCGTGAGCGGCGGAACGGTCGCCGCGTACGCACTGTGGGACGTCGTCTCCGATGTGAAGCCCGCCGTGACCCTCGCGGGGCAGGACCCGAACGTTCCCAACATCGACGCGATCGACGGCGGCGTGAACCTCCTCCTCGTGGGCAGCGACAGCCGCGAGGGGCAGGGCGAGGCCTACGGTGATCCCACCGAGGAGACGAGCGTCCTCAACGATGTGACGATGCTCATGCACATCTCGGAGGACCACTCGAGTGCGACGGTCGTCTCGTTCCCGCGCGACCTCTTCGTCCCGATCCCCGAGTGCCCGAAGCTTGACGGGACGGGCACGTACCCGGCGATGTCGTCGCAGAAGATCAACACCACGCTCGGATACGGCGGACTCGCGTGCACCGTCCTCACGGTCGAGGCGCTCACGGGCCTCACGATCCCGTTCGCGGCGGAGGTGCAGTTCAACGGTGTCATCGCCCTCTCCAACGCCGTCGGCGGCGTCGAGGTGTGCGTGGCCGAGCCGATCGCCGACGACTACACCGACACGTACCTCGACGCGGGCACCCACACGCTGCAGGGCAAAGAGGCGCTGCAGTTCCTCCGAACCCGCCATGGCGTCGGCGACGGTTCCGACCTCGGACGCATCAGCAACCAGCAGGTCTTCCTCTCCTCCCTCGTGCGCACGCTGCAGAGCTCCGAGACCCTGTCGGATCCCACGAAGCTCTTCGGCATCGCGAAGGCGGCGGCGAGCAACATGCAGCTCTCGACGAACCTCGCGAACCTCAACACCATGGTGTCGGTGGCGATGGCGCTCAAGGACATCCCGCTCGAGCAGATCTCGTTCCTGCAGTACCCCAACGCCTACGGCTCGAG
Source organism: Labedella populi (assembly GCF_004078655.1). Classification (GTDB taxonomy): domain Bacteria; phylum Actinomycetota; class Actinomycetes; order Actinomycetales; family Microbacteriaceae; genus Labedella; species Labedella populi. The sequence goes on from NZ_RZNC01000001.1 coordinate 488,883, forward strand.
CGGGGGCCAGCAGGGCGTCCTGCCCCTCGACTCTGCCGCGGAGCAGCTCTTCGACGCCATCAAGGCGGACAAGAAGCTGAGCATCACGGGTTCGACGGGAGTCGGGTCCGTCACGGATCCGAACGCTCCGGCGACCGAGGAGACGGAGACTCCGGCCGACACGGATCCCACGCCGCCCGCCGACACCGAGACCACGCCTCCTCCGTCCGCTGACGACGCCGTCGAGCTCCCCGACACGATCGAGGGTCAGACGGCGAGCGACCGCACGTGTTCGAAGGGCAACAACTGAGTTCCGGGCGCTCGACCTTCTGAACTCGACGGGCCGTGCGGTCCCGAGCGATCGCCCGTGTTCGGCGGCCAACAACCGAGTTTCGGGTCGGAGCCCCTCTACACTCGACGAATGGCCCGTTCGACCCGAGACCCCGAGCAGACCGTGACGCGACACGCGCGCGGGCACCGACGGGGCCCCGTCGGTGCAGCACTTCGTGGCGTCGCGATCGCTCTCGCCGTCGTCCTCGTGAGCGGAGCCGCCGTCGCGGCTTACGCGGTGTGGGACATCGGCTCGGGCATCGCCGGAAACGCCGTCGACATCGGTCAGGACGGTGAAGCGGCGCAGATGCCGTCGGGCATCGGCGAGCTCGAGGGCGGGTTCAACATGCTCGTCATCGGAGCGGACAACTCGGCGAATCAGAACACCTCCGCCTACGGCAAGCGCGACGTGACGCTCAACGACGTCAACATGCTCGTACACGTCGCCGAGGATCACCAGAGCGCCGTCGTCGTGAGCTTCCCACGCGACCTCGTGATCCCCGTCCCCTCGTGCCCGGACCCCGACACGGGGGAGGTGCACGCCGAGGAGTACGCGGCCATGATCAACACCGCTTTCGCCAAAGGCGGGGAGAAGGGCGGCCTCGGGTGCGTGGCCGCGACCGTGACCGAGCTCACGGGCCTCGACATCGACTACGCCGCCCAGTTCACGTTCGCGTCCGTCATCCAGATGACGAACGCGCTCGGCGGCGTCGAGGTGTGCCTCGCCGACCCGATCAAGGACCGGTTCTCGGGACTCGACCTGGACGCCGGCGTGAACACGATCCAAGGGGAGCAGGCCCTCCAGTTCCTCCGCACACGGAAGGCCGTGGGCGACGGCAGTGACCTGTCCCGCATCGCCCTCCAGCAGACCTACATGTCGTCGCTCGTGAAGAAGCTCAAGAGCGACGGCACCCTCGGTGACGTGACGAAGCTGTACGGCATCGCGAAGGTGGCCTCCGAGAGCTTGTCGCTCTCGCGCAACCTCGCGAACATCAACGCGATGGTGTCGATGGCGCTCACCGTGCGGAATCTCGACCTCGAGAACATCCAACTCGTGCAGTACCCCGTGGGTGAGTCCCCGGCGAATCCCAATCGGGTCGTGCCGCAGACAGAGACGGCCGATCAGCTCATGGCCGCGATCGCGGCGGACACGGCGTTCACGTCCGACCCGGAGGCGCGCCGCGTCGGCGTGGAGGATTCCGAATCCGAGACGCCCAGCGCCCCTGAGACGGAATCGGCTCCGCCCTCGACGCCGGCGCCGGGCGAGACCGCCACCACGCCCCCGAGCGGAGTCATCGACGGGCTCGTGGGCCAGTCGGCTGCACAGGAGAGCTGCGTCGTCAAGAACTGAGCGTGGTCGCTGAGCCTGCCGAAGGGCAGCCGACCTGACGCTGCCGTGCCCCGCTTCGACGAGTTCGACGACCGAATACCGCTGTGGTTGGGTGAGCACCGCGCGTCCGTTATGCTGGAGGCCGTGCGTCGGCTCGATCGGCGCACATGGAGACGTCGCATAGTCCGGCCGAGTGCACCACCCTGCTAAGGTGGAGTCCCCTTATGGGGACCGAGGGTTCAAATCCCTCCGTCTCCGCCACTGATTTTCGTCGGATCGAGTCGGGGGGCGCCCCGCGGCGCGGGCCGTCCCCCGACTCGCGCTGTTCAGGACGCGTCGACGAACGCGTGCGCGGTGGCCGAGACGATCACGTCTGAGACCACGCCGGGCTGGGTCAGGAAGACGGCATGGCTCCCTTCGGTTGTGGTGATGTCCGCCCCGGCCCGACGTGCCATGTGGTGGAGCATCGCCGAGTCGAAGGCGTTGTCCTCCGTCGCGATCACGGCCCAGCTCGGTTTGGTACGCCAGGCCGCGTCGCCGACGGCGGCCGCGAACACCGCCATGTTCACGGGGACCTGGCTGTCTCGCAGGAAGTCCGCGTCGGCCTCACTCGCATCCGCAGCGAAACCGCTCGCGAACTTCTCGGGGTTGAGGAAGCCGTAACCGTCGTCGCCGATGTCGATCACGAACTCGGGCGTCGGGCCGAACCCCTCGTACTGCTGCCCGGAGGTCTCGCCCGAGTCCGGGATGAGGGCCGCCACGTAGACGAGACCCACCACCTTCGCATGTGATCCCGCTTCGGTGATGACCGTGCCGCCCCACGAGTGCCCGACGAGAATCGTGGGCCCGTCCTGACGATCCAGCACACGGATCGTCGCGGCGACGTCGTCCTCGAACGAGGTGAGGGGGTTCTGCACGAGCGACACGCGGTAGCCACGAGCCGTGAGGTTGTCGTACACCCCCCGCCAGCCGGATCCGTCGGCAAACGCCCCGTGCACGAGCACGACATTCTTGATTCCCTCTGTGGTGGTGTTCATGTTCTCTCCCTTTGGTGTGTTCCGTCGATGGTGTCTTCAGTCGGATGGTGTCTTCACTCGGAAATGAAGGCGAGGATGTCTTGGCCGAGCTCGAGGCGGAAGGCGCCGTCGATGCCGTGAGGTGCGCCCGGGTAGACCTTGAGGGTGCCGTGCTTCACCAGGTCGATCGCTCTGAGGGCGGCGCCGTCGATCGGCACGATCTGGTCGTCGTCACCGTGGGCGATGAGGATCGGCACGGTCAGTGCCTTCAGGTCTTCGGTGAAGTCGGTCTCGGAGAATGCTTTGATGCAGTCGTACGCGGCCGCGAGGTTCACGAGCATCCCCTGCCGCCAGAAGTCGTCCCTCGCCCCCTGAGACACGGTCGCACCCGGTCTGTTCGCTCCGAAGAACGCTTCGGTCAGGTCCTTGTAGAACTGCGAGGCGTCCTTCAACACACCCGCGCGGATGCCGTCGAAGACCTCGAGGGGGAGACCACCCGGGTTGGTGGCCGACGCCACCATCTGCGGCGGCACGGCTCCCACGGTGATGACCTTCGCCACGCGGCCGGCGCCATGCTGAGCGGTGTAGCGGACGACTTCTCCCCCACCGGTCGAGTGGCCGATGACGACCAGGTCCTTCAGGTCGAGGTGCTCGACGAGTTCGGCGAGATCCTTCGCGTAGGTGTCCATGTCGTTGCCGTAGTACGTCTTGGACGAGCGTCCGTGGCCGCGGCGGTCATGGGCGATCGCGCGGTATCCGTTGTCGGCGAGGAGCTTGACCTCGACCTGCCAGGCGTCTGAGCTGAGCGGCCAGCCATGGCTGAGCAGAACCGGCCGCCCTTCTCCTTGGTCGGTGTAGTAGAGCTCGGTGCCATCGGTGGTGGTGAAAGTGGGCATGTCTTCTCCTCGTCTGGTGGATGTGGTTGGTGTGTGTGCGGGGCGGGGTCAGGTCAAGTGGGTGAGTGCGTCGACGATCAGGTCGGCGACGGCATCCGGGTTGGAGATCATGACCGAGTGCGAAGCGCCATCGACCTCCACGGTCTTCATCGAGCCGGCTCGGTCGGCCATGAAGCGGAGGCCGTCTGCGGGGATGATCCTGTCTTCGGTTCCGAAGATGAACCACGACGGGAGGGTTTTCCACGCGGACACGGGGGCGGGCTGTGGTTCTCGGAGGGCCGTGTCGTGGATGGGGCGCTGGGTCGCCGCGGCCGCGCGCGCGTCGTCGAGCGGCACATCGGCCGCCATCTGGTTGGGGTAGAGGTCTCGGTCGACGAAGAGGTCGTGGGTCCCATCGCCCAGCGGGACCGATCGGAGCGCATCGCCCAGAGTGCTGCCAGGGAACTGCTCGGTGAGACCGAGGGACGTCTCCCCCTGCTCCGGAGCGAAGCCGGCGACGTAGACGAGACCCGTGACGGTCTCACTGGCGACGGCCGCCTCGGTGATGACAGCGCCTCCGTACGAGTGGCCGACGAGGAGCACTCGCCCACCGACGGAATCGACCGCGTGGCGCACGCTGTCTGCGTCGACGGCGAGACCGCGCAGAGGATTCGGTATCGCGAGGGCGGAAACGCTGCGCCTGCGTAGTTCGGAGATGACGTTGTTCCAGCCCGCGGATTCGGTGAAGGACCCGTGTACGAGCACGACGGTCGGATCAGCCACCGGCGTCTCTCCTCTCGTCGTGTCGTGGGATGTGTTGATCCCATTCGAGTGGTCGGGGATCGAAGAAGCCACGAGATTCGCACGCGGATCGTGCGCAATATCGACGTCCTGCATGTGCGCGTCGTACCGGAGCGCGCGTGAACGTTCGGTTGCAGCACGCCCCCGCCTTCTGCAACCCTCCAGTTATGGCAGGGGTCGTCTTCGGGAGTGGTATCGGGGCACTGTTGCGCATGTATCGTCGACGGCTCGACCTCACCATCGAGCGGCTGTCTGAGGCATCCGGTGTCAGTGACCGCACCATCAGTGATATCGAACGCGGGGTCAGTACGGGGCCGCAGCCCCGCACGGTCGCTGCCCTCGCCGACGCGCTGCGCCTCCTCCCCGAGGAGCGGGACAGCTTTCTCGCGGCGGCACGAGCCGGACGGGTGCCGACTACTCCCACCGAAGGTGTGGTCGCGTCCCCCAACAGAGCCGTGGACTTCAGCGGACGAGCGGACGAGCGCGCCCTGCTTACCTCGATGCTCCGTCCCTCACCCGAGGCATCCGGTCCCGCGGCGCCGATCGTCGTGACAGGCCCGCCCGGCGTGGGCAAGACCACGCTCGCCCTGGAGTGCCTCAACGACGTGACGCGCGACGACCTCCTCTTCGTCGATCTCCAGGGCTTCAAAGTCGCGGCCCTCAGTCCGTTGCACGTCCTTCAGGCGCTTCTGAGACAGGTGTCAGGGCCGAGCGCCGAGTTCCTGACGCTCGATGAGGCGAGCGCCGCGTGGCGCGGTCTGACTTCATCCGCGCCGTTTGCGGTTCTCCTCGACAATGCGGCGTCGGAACCACAAGTACGCCCCGTCCTCACCGCGAAGGGCGACGTGCGTGTCGTCGTCACTTCGCGGCGCACCCTGGCGGGCCTGGAAGGTGCACGGCGCGTCACGCTGGGTCCTCTCCGCCGGAGCGACAGCGTCGCATTCCTCCGACGGTCCATCACGGACGGGCAGGAAGCCGACGGGGATCTCGACGAGATCGCCCGCTTCTGCGCGGATCTACCGCTCGCCCTGAGGATCGCCGCCGCGCGCATCGCGTCGCGGCCGCAATGGACGGTGCAGGACTATGCGAACCGGCTGAGGCTCGAAGATGATCGGTTGCATCACCTCGTGGCCGGCGACCTCAACGTCGAGTCCACGTTCGCGCTGTCCTACATGGCGCTGGAAAGCGAGTCCCGGGAGTTCTTCCGCAGCCTTGCCCTGTTGCGCGGATCATCCTTCGATGCGGCGATGGCGGCGGCGATCAGTGGGTTCAGCCCGGGGCGCAGCACTGATCTTCTGGATGAGCTCGTCGATCTCGGTCTCCTCGAGAGCCTGGGGCGCGAGCGGTACCGTCTGCACGACCTCCTCCGCATCTTCGCCGGCGAGCGCCTTCGACGCGAGGAGTCGGACGAAGCCGTCATGGCGAAGCGCGACCGTCTCCTGCAATGGATCCTCGACACGACCACGTCTGCGGGACGAACCTACGGGTGTGACGAACGGACGCCCGGGCCGAAGGGCTACCGTCCTGCGCCCGCTGCGCGGCAGTGGCTGCTCACCGAGACGGCCTACTGGATCGACGCCATCCGAGAGGCGGCCCGCCGCGGCCGGCACGAGGATGTCTGCCGCGTCGTCGAAGCCCTCCTGGACTTCTCGGGGAGGGTCGCGAGCGGGGTGGACTGGTTGATGCTGCTGGAACTCGCAACCGCGAGCTCGCGGCACCTCGGGGATACGGCCCGTCTCGCTCGCTCGTTGAATGATCTCGGCGGACGGTTCACGATTCTCGGGGACGCCGATCGGGCGAGGAGCACCCTGCAGGAGGCGATGGGCGTTGCGGAAGCGATCGGCGACACTCATGAACTCGGATGCGCACTGCTCGAGTTCTCCGAGTTGGAGGACGAAGGGGGCGATGCAGCCACAGCTGCCACGCTCGCGGCTCGAGCTCGTGACATCTTTCGCCAGCGCGGCGAGATCGATCCGGAGATCCGTGCTCGCACCCGGTTGGCCAAGGCCCTGAGCTCCTACGATCGACCGGCGGCGCGAACGGAGTGCCGCACGACCGTTGCGCTTCTCGATACCCCGGACCTCTGGCCCGTCACACGTGTGCATGCGCTCACCGGGCTCGCGCGATCGTTGTTGATCATCGGCGAATGGGAGGACGCTCTCGCCATATCGGAGCGTTTCGTCGGCGAAGCCGCACTGTTCTCCGATGAGCCCGATTTCCTCGCCCGCGCCCTTCGGCATCGTGGCTTCGCGCAACTGGGACTCGGCAGGCCCGATGAGGCGCGCGTCGATCTGGAGGCTGCGGTCGGAATCGCCCGGCCCTATGCACCATCGTGGTGGACGGCGGAGATCGACAAGACGCTGGAGGAACTGCGGGGAGCGTGATGGTCGCAAGCGCTCGAGGGGAGATCTTGGGCCAGGCCACGAGCCTCAAGCGGGGAAAGGCATGGCCCCCGGGTTCACGCGACGGCTCACCGTGATCCGCTCGGGACCGTGATCGAGTCGAGGATTGCGTCTCGCACCCGCTCAGACAGTTCCCAATCCGGGGCGCCGTCGAGTTCGGAGATCAGCGTCATGATGACACCCGTGCTCGCGGCGAGGATCATCCTCGCCGCGAGCGCGGGCGGCACGGACAGGAGAGATCGCGCCTGTTCGAGCGTCTCGAGAAGCATCTGTTCGACGACGCTGACCACCCCGCACCGGTAACCCGGCTCGACTCGCGCGTAGATGTGTGCATAGAACGCGGGGTGCTCCACGCCGAACCGCACGTGAGTGTCCCACGCCCGTGCGATCGCGGAGATCTGGCCGGCCTGACCGGCAGGCACGGGGTTGTCCAACAGGAAGCGCCGGAACCCATGGCTGACGACCTCGTCGAGAAGCGCCTGCTTGTTGCCGAAATGGTGATAAAGCGTCGGGGCTTGGACGCCCGCCTTTTCGGTGATGGCGCGCGTGGAGACTGTGCCGCCCTCGGCGTGCTCGAGGAGGTCCGCGCCGACCAGCAGCAATCGGTCACGAGTAGAAAGCTCCTTTGTCACCTCACCAGCATAGCAGTGCTATATGCTCTATAGCACTGCTACCATAGCGGTGCTATACGATCGACAACCGAGGAGAAAAAATGCAGTACTACCAGGTGCTCATCAGTGCCGAGCAGACCGCACAAGGCCACCGCATTCTCGATGCCCTGATGGCGAAGCAGCTCGTGCTGGGCGGGCCGGTCGTCGGCGGCCCGGCCAAGTTCCTGTGGAACTTCCAGGACAGCGACGTGCCCGCCGAGATGCGGACGCCGAAGCTGCTGACGGACGAGCACGACTACAACTTCGTGATCACGTACACGCGCGAGGATCTGAAGGCGGAGCTCGTCGACGTCGCCGAGTCGGCGTCGCTGGAGGAGGTCTGCATGATCTCCTTCCTCCCCATCGAGACGAACCGATCCCTCAAGGAGCTCCTCGATGCCACGTTCGAGGGACGTGGTGGTGACGTGACCCCTGAGCCGGTCGGCGCTGTCGCTGCCCTCACGTTCGTTCCCAAGGACGTCGTTCCCACCCGGACCAAGAGCTCCACCGGAGAGCCCGGCACCCGCCGCTGACCAGCTCGGCACCATTCACCGTTGCCCGTGGCGACGTCGCTGGGCATCAACATCGAAGGAAGACAAAATGCAGTACTACCAGGTGTTCATCAGTGCAGAACAGACGGCTCAGGGCCACCGTATCCTCGATGCGCTCATGGCGAAGCAGCTCGTGCTGGGCGGGCCGGTCGTCGGCGGCCCGGCCAAGTTCCTGTGGAACTTCACGGAAAGCGACGTCCCCGCTGAGATGCGAGAGCACAAGCTGTTCGCGCTCGAGCAGGACTACAACTTCGTGATCACGTACACACGCGAGGATCTGAAGGCGGAACTCATCGACGTCGCCGAGTCGGCGTCGCTGGAGGAGGTGTGCATGATCTCGTTCGCTCCCATGGAGCCCAACCGATCTCTGAAGGAGCTCCTCGATTCGACGTTCGAGGGGCGGGGCGGTGACGTCACGCCCGAGCCGGTCGACGCGGTCGCCGCCGTCACGTTCGTCCCCAAGGATGTCGTTCCCACTCGAACCAAGAGCTCGACGGGAGCCCCGGGCGCGCGTCGTTGACCGACGCCGCACCGCCCGACGACGGACGCTGGGCGCGCTCACCGCGCCCAGCGTCCGTCCCTCGGTCCACTTCGTCATCGACGACGTGTGCGTCGCCATGCCGGAGGCTGTGGATCGGGCGTGGCGGCCGCCGATAAGGGAGACACCTACAAGGCGGAGATCAGGTTGTGTAGAGCGAGCGTCGTGGGCGTGGGGACGCCCACGGCTGCCGCCTCCTTCAGCACCGCCCCCGTGAGGTACCCGTACTCGAGGGCTCTGCCGTGAGCGCGGTCCAACTGCATGGATGTCGGCGCCGTGGGGGGCAGCTTCTCGATCTTCCGCCGCATCAGCGTGAGCTCGTCTTGGGTCAGGCGCACCCCGCGTGCTCGCGCCACGTCGATGCCCTCTCGGAGTACCGTCGCGATCAGTTCGCGACCGCCAGGCTCCTTCGCCACGCCGACGGTGCGCCCGGTGAGCGCGGTGACAGAGTTGAGGGCGGCGTTCATGATCAACTTCCGCCACGCCTGAGTCTCGAAATTCGGGTCCAGGCTGACGGGGAACTGCTCGGGGAACAGTCGCGCGAAATCCTGTGCCGCGGCGGTGTCCGGCAGCACGAGCTCGTCGAGTTGCCGGACGGTCACGATATCCGGACCCGTGCGTTCGGCGGAGATGAAGACGATGGCGGGGACCACTCGCTCGGGCGGAACCCACTCCGACACGCGTTCGGCATGGTCGATACCGTTCTGCAGAATCGCGATCCTCGTCTGTGGTCCGGTCAGCGCGGCCAGCCACTCGCGTGCACTGACGACCTGCTGTGCTTTGGTGGTCAGAACGATCCAATCCACCGGGTCGACCGCTGCGGGGGAGCTCGCGATCCGCGCGTCCACGCGTTCGGCACCGGAGCCGTGGTCGATCCACATGGCGGCGGTGGTCGCTCGTCGAATCAGCGTCACGTCGGCGGTGTGCGAGATCGAATCAGCCACCACCGTGCCGATCGCTCCGGCGCCGACTACCACGACCGAGGTGCGGGACTCGAGATGTTGCCGATTCGGCACGACCATTCCTTCCATCTGGATTGACTCCGCCCACGAGGCGAGGCGGTGACACGCTACCACGAATGGAAACAGATCGGTTTCCGCTGAAAACCGAACAGTCTTTGAGCACGGCACCATTCGAGGCTCGACTGACGGGGGCGTGTGATGCACGGCCGTCCGATCTGGAAACGGCACGGTTTTCCGGTGGTAGCCTCGTGCCATGACAGCGGCAGAAACGCGCGATCGAGTGCTAGAACATGCGACGGAGTTGTTCCATCGAGAGGGGTATCGCGCAGTAGGTGTCGATCGGTTGGCGTCCGCTGCCGGGATCTCGAAGAAGACCCTGTACCAGTTGTTCCGGTCCAAGGACGATGTGCTCGTGGCGGCACTCGAGGCGAGCCGTGAGATGGCGGTCGCCGATCTGCCCGACGAGCACGACGATCGCTCCGTTCGGCAGAGACTGGTCGCCGTGTTCGAGGCGCAACTCGTATATGCCTCGCGGCCGGAGTTCTCGGGATGCTTCTTCGTCAACGTCGCCACGGAGCTGCGGGATCCCGCGCACGCCGCCGTCGGGATGGCTCATCTTCAGAAGAGCGAGCTGACGAAGTACGTGCAACGCCAAGCGGAAATGGCCGGAGTGGAGGACAGTGCCTTCCTGGCTGAGCAGCTCACGGTCCTGCACACCGGCGCCGCCGACTACGCGCTGCTGACCGGGTCGTACCCGCTCAGTGTGTTTGCCGCTGTGGAGGCCCTTATCGACGCCGCCGGCATCGCGAAGTAGGCCGCGACCGACGAGTTCGCATCGTCCGCTCTCGCGACAAGGGTCCCCTGGTTCGGCCAGCGCGATCGGCTATGTCCTGGAGTGCTGAGAAAAAACGACCAAATGGAAACAGATCGGTTTCCATTGGTGTTAGCGTCATCGAACCTCACATTCGGGTGAGGTCACATCCCTCATCGATAGGACGCCATCATGCCCACACTGCACGACAGCCTCGCTCTCCCTGCCTTCACCGCCACCAACCGAATCTTCATGGCACCGATGACCCGGATGCGCGCGCCAGAGCCCGCTGACATTCCCACCGAACTGCATCGCGAGTACTACCGTCAGCGCGCCACTGCCGGCCTGATCGTCACGGAAGGTGTGCAGATCAGCCTGGAGGGCAAGGGGTATTCCGGCGCCCCGGGTATCTACACCGACGAGCAGGTCGAAGCCTGGCGCGCCGTCACCGACGCGGTGCACGCGGAGGGAGGGCGAATCGCGATCCAGCTGTGGCACGTCGGTCGCGTGACCCACCCCCACGTGCAGGGTGGTACGCCCGGTGTCTCAGCCAGCGCCCTGCCGTTCGAGGGCCGCACGAACATCAAGGACGCCGACGGCAACGTGATCTCCGTCGACGCGCCGACCCCCCGGGCCTTGCGCCTGGACGAGATTCCCCGCCTCCTCGAGGACTACCGCCACGCCACCCGCAATGCCCGCGCGGCAGGGTTCGACATGGTCGAGATCCATGGCGCGAACGGGTACCTGCTGCAGCAGTTCATGTCGATCAGCACCAATGCCCGGGATGACCAGTACGGCGGGTCCATGGAGAACCGCGCTCGTCTGCCGCTCGAGGTGGTAGACGCGGTCGTCGGTGAGTGGGATGCCGCGCATGTCGGCATCCGTCTGTCGCCGATGATCAAATTCGTCGGGCTCGACGATGCGGACGGCATGGAGATGGGCATCTATATGGCCCGTGAACTTGCGGACCGCGACCTCGGATACCTCCACCTCGTGGAGCCGGACTGGGCGGGGGGCCCCGAGTTGGACGACGAGTTCCGGACGGCCGTCCGCGACGCATTCCCCGGGATCATCATCGCCGCCGGCAGCTACGACCGGGCCAAGGGCACCCGCGTCTTGGAAGGCGGCTGGGCGGACGCCATCGCCTTCGGTCGCCCGTTCATCGCGAACCCCGACCTGCCGGAGCGCTTGGCGGTGGGCGCTGATCTGAACGATGTCGACTTCAGCCGTGTCTACGGCGGCGATGCGGCGGGCTACATCGACTACCCCGTGATGGAAACCGTCCGCTGAGGCTCCGCCGGACCTGACAGAGGGACTGAACGCTCGGACGGCGGGGGTGGGAGGATGGGCGTATGCCCGAGTCTCCCGAGGTCGATTCCCTCGGTGGCTTCCTGCGCTCGCACGCCGTCGGCCGTCGCGTCCGGACGGTCGACCTCGTCGAGTTCCGGGCGCTGAAGACGCGGGATCGGCCCTTGCGCGAGCTCGTTGCCCGAACCGTCTCGGGCGTGCGCCGCTTCGGCAAGCACCTCGTGCTCGACACCGACGGTCCGTCGCTCCTCGTGAGTTTCGGTCGTGCCGGCTGGGCGCTTTGGTCCGACGGCTCGGACCGCGATGAGTCGGCCGGTCCCGACGCGCCGCCCGTCATCGCCCGAATCGGGTTCGACGACGCCGAACTCGCCGTGACGGACGCGGGCGACTGGCTCTCCCTCGGCCTCTCGGTCGTGGACGACGCGACAATGGTTCCGGCCATCGCGAAGCTCGGCGCCGATCCGCTCTCGGACGCCTTCACGCCTGAGGTCCTCGAGGGCATCGTCGTGGGCCGCCGCAAGCGGCTCAAGGCGCTGCTCCAGGAGCAGGAGTCGCTTGCGGGGATCGGCAACGCCTACTCGGATGAGATCCTGTTCGCGGCGAGACTCCCTCCGCTCGTGCAGGCCGTCGCGCTCGACGAGGAGGAGCGCGAGCGACTCTACGCGGCGATCCGCGAGGTCCTCGGGACCGCCTTCGAGGCGCGTCGCGACGTCCCTCCCGCCGAGCTCAAGGCCGCGAAGGTCGCCGCGATGGCCGTGCATGGTCGAGCCGGCGAAGCATGCCCCGACTGCGGGGGCACGGTCCTCGACGTCCCCGGCTCGAAGGGCACAGCGCAGTACTGCCCAGAGCACCAGACCAGGGGAGTCCCGCTCCCCGAGTGATGGGGCTCACCACGAGACGTTCGTGTACCCCTTGAACGCCTCGCAGCTGATCTTCACGGAGTCGAGTTCAGCGCCCGGAGCGTAGTCCTGCTCGATGAGCACGTATCGGAAGTTCGGGAGGTCGTTGACGGCGTTGATGATCTCCTGGATCGGAAGGATCCCGGTTCCGACCTCGGTGAAGGTGTCCGGCGTCACGACCTGGTCGAACTCCGTCATCGTGATCGTCGTGTCGCGGGCGAGTACTCCGTCGAAGAGGTTGAGTGGCTGCGCGTGACCGGAGGGGAAGTCCTTCTGGTGGATCATGATGAAGCGGTCGGGGTGTTCACGGAACAGCTCGAGAGGATCGGCGCCGCCGCGGTAGGCCCAGTAGGTGTCGAGCTCGAATTTCACGAGTGCAGGATCCGTGTTCTCGAGGAGCAGGTCGTAGACCGTGCGATCGCCGAAACGCTGAAACTCCTGGAAATGGTTGTGGTAGAAGAACTCGATGCCGCGATCGGCACTCACTCGGCCGATCTCGTTGAAGAACTCCGCGCGCCTCTTGACGTAGTCGACGTCGCCATAGGGGTAGAACTCGAGGTCGCAACCGATGCGGGTGTTGCCGATCTTCTCCTGGAAGTCGAGGACGCGCGGGAGCCGCTCGAGGTTCAGTGGATTGATCTGGCAACCGATGATCGACACTCCGCGCTCACGCATGAGGTCGGCGAGGAAATCGGCGGGGATGCCGAAGCCGATCCCGTCCTCGGTGAGGGCGCGGTGGTTGGCCCCCTCGAATCGGGTGAGACCCAAATCGGCCAGCGCGTTCAGCGTTCCTTCGGGATCGGCGGCGAGAGAGTCGCGGACTGAGTAGAGCTGGATTCCGATTTCAACGGCCATGATGGACCTTCCTGACTGAGGGGTGGCTGGAGGAGGTGTGATGTCGCGAGTCAGCGGTCATTCGCCGCGCCAACGGGCGATGAGCTCGTCGAGATACCCGTCGAAAGCGGCGACGATGTCGAACTCGCGATCGAGCAGCCACTGCAGTTGGAGGCCGTCCATCATCGCGCTGAGGCGGTGGGCCTCGGTACGGGCCTCGGTGCCGGCCATCGGGAGGATCTCACCGATGTCGGCGGCCCGGACGATCTCTTCCTGGAGGCGGTCGGTGATGCGCCGGTACCGGTCGACGAAATAGTCGTGCGCGGGGTGGCCGGGCGCCGTCGCCTCGGCGCTGAGCGTGATGAGGAACTCGACCCAGGCGGGGTTCTCGTGGCTGTATCGGATGCGAGCGCGGAGGGCGTCGACATACGGGAGCCCGGAAAGCTCCGTGTTCTCGACCTGGAGTGCATCCCATCGGTCGAGGACCGCGACGAGCAGCCCGTCCTTGCTTCCGAACAGATTGATGATCTGCGATGCGGGCGCATCGACGGCCTCAGCGATCATCCGGAGCGAGCCGCCACGGTATCCCCGCTCCCCGAAGACGTGGATGGCCGTCTCGACGAGGCGTCGGCGAGACTCGATCCCGGACTTGTAGGGGCCACGTGTGCCGTTCGTCATGCGAGCGCTCGCACCACGGCGGTGGCCGCGCGCACTGCCGTCGTCATGCCCGTGAGCGTCGAGTTGCACACGAGCGCGGTCGGGATGACGCCGTTTCCCGCGACGAACAGATTGTCGAATCCCCAGACGCGGCAGTCGAGATCGCAGACGCTCGTGCCGTCGTCGACGGGTCCCATTCGAACCGTACCCGTGAGGTGGAGGGAGCCGCCGGCGCCGAGCACCGCCGACTGTGTCTCGGGGTCGAAGTCGCCGAGGAGGCGGGCGGCTGTCGCTTGGTCGCCGCGCGCGAGTTCGAGATTGGCACGGTCGCTCTCGGAGTAGCGGAAGTGCACCCGGATGCGCGGCATGCCGGTTGCGTCGACCTCGTCGTCCGAGAACTCGAGACGATTCTCGCGCTGGATCTCGGTGCGGATGTAGTACTCGATCCCCACGGCGTAGCGGGCCGGACGCCCTTCCTCGTCGGTGACGACCTTGTTCATGAGATGAACCTGGTACGGCTGGTCGGCATCGCTGTGCGGGACCCAGAGGCAGTCCGACGCCCACTCGTGGTCGGTCGGCGGCACGAGCCCCGACAGGTCGAAACCCAGCCGTTCGGGGTCGGCGTCGACGATGCCCGTCAGGAAGAAGTGCTCGTTCAGATAGCGGCCCAGGGCCTCCGGACGGATCCCCGAGGCGAACAGGAGCTGAGGTGTCCGGACGGTGTCGGCACACACGACGACCTGGCGCGCCCGGATCGTGGACGTCCTGCCGGCAGCGACGTCGCGGCACTCCGCACCGGTCGCACGGCCGTTCTCGTGGAGGATCGACGTCGCGATCGTGTCGGTGACGAGCGTGAACCGCCCGTCGAGCCCCGGCGTGCCCACCGGCGGGAAGATGACGGACGGGCTCGTGCGCACCTTGAGGCCCGTCTCGTCGGGATTGACGGCCATCGGCATGTCCTGCACGCCCCGTCCGGCGGCGGAGCGTGGATCGAAGTGCCCGGCGAGTGTCCGGACGACGGCACGGCCGGCCTCCGTCTGGGGATACGGTTCGCGATTCACCTCGAGCAGTTCGGCTGCACGGACGAGGTCGCGCTCCCACTCCTCGGGGGCGATGTGCGGAGTGATCTCGCTGCCCCAGGGGAACGGCGTCGCGGCCGTCCAGTGGATGCCCATCCCCCCGGCGTTCCAGGCGACGGAGGCGCTCGGCATCTCCTCGGCGTCCTCTCCGAGAGAGGTCAGGTGGTACATGCCCGGCGTCACGCCCTGCATCGAGGCACCGGTCTCAGCGCTCGGTGCGACCCCGGTGTAGAAGGCCTGGACGCCCGAGGAGACGCGCTTGTTGTACTGGTCCCAGACCTCGGGATCCGTGACGTCGTGCAGATGCTGGCCGGCGACGGGCCCGACGGTCGGTCCTCCCGCGATCATGACGATCCGCGCGTGGGGTCGCTGTTCGCGGACGCTCCGGGCGACGGCAGCACCCATGAGGCCGCTTCCCACGATGAGGAGATCGACGGGTTCTTCGGCGTGCATGTGCTCTCCTCGGATGGGCCGGTGGGTGTTGACGTGCACCCGAGTGTACTCATAACCTGAACACTCGTAAAGGTTTCGCCCGAAGAACGAGACACGGCCGACGAGGAGACACGATGCTGATCAGCGCGAGCGAATGGGTCCTCGGGGACCGTCCCACAGCCATCCGGCGGGCCCGCGCAGCGGGATTCGAGGCGATCGAGCTCGACGCCACTCCGGGTGTCGACGTCCCCCGCCTCGCAGAGAGTCTCGCGGACGCCGGGCTCGCCGTTCCGTCGCTCTGCTGGGCATGGAACAGTGAAGACGAACTCGGCTCGCCCGACCCCGAGTCACGCCGACGCGCGCAGCGTTATCTCCTCGGTTCGCTCGAGCTCGCTCGCGAACTGGGCGCATCACAACTCGTCACGCTGCCGGCCTGCCGGAAGGTCGCATGGTCCCTCGACGAGACGCGGATGCACGGCATCGAGCGCGCTGCGGCCTCGATCTCCGAGGTCCTCGCCGATGCGCCAGCGGAGGTGTCGCTCGCACTCGAGGGCCTCCGCCGTGAAGAGAGCTTCCTCATGAACTCGCTCGCCGACGCCGATGTTCTGCGCTCGATGATCGACGATGACAGGGTCGGTCTCGTCGCCGACGTGTACCACCTCGCCTACGAAGAGCTCGACCCGATCGCTTCGTTGCAGCGATTCGAGGACGTCATCACACTGGTGCACCTCGCGGAACCCGCGCGGACGCCGCTCCTCGCGACCTCGCCGGGCGTCGACACGCTCGTCGACCGACTGCGAGCGATGCCGGGTGTCCGGTCCGCGACCCTCGAGTTCGAGGTCGGGGACGACGACGCGGCGCTCGCAGCGAGCGCGGAATTCGCGCGCACCATCTGAGCCGCTGAGGGTTCAGCGGCTGCTCTGCGCCGCGAGCTCGATGGCGATGTCGAAATCGGTACGGTCGCGAGTGGAGTCGAGGCTCCTGCCCGTGATCTGCTCGATGAGTTGGACTCGATGTCTCAGCGTGTTCGGGTGGATGTAGAGCTCGCTCGCGGCGATGCTCCACCGTCCGCCCGTCCGGAGGAACACCTCGAGTGTCTGCATGAGCTGACCGCCGCGTGCGCCGTCGTACTCGCGGAGGGGCGCGAGCAGGGCCGCGCCCGTCTCACGCATGAGGTCGGACGCCTGGGAGTACAGGACCGTCGAGGGGCTGTTGAGTTCGTCCGCTCCGACGATGCTCCCCGGTCCCGACCGCCGCGCGAGCGCCAGCGCGTGTTCCGCCTGGATCAATGACAGTCGCAGCCTTCCGGGACCGCCGGCCGACCCGACACCCGCCGACGCCGTCGAGGGGAGTCCCTGTGTGAGTCGCGCGATGACGTCCTCGCCGGACACGCAGACGAGGACGGCATCGTCGAACGGCGCGGCTGCCGCGTGCTGGCCGGCCGCGCGCCGCGTCGCGAGCAGGACCGCCTCGGGATCGGGGTTCCATACGGCGACGACCGCGAGCCCGTCGACCTCCTCGACGCCGAGCGAACGGAGCCGCGCCAGCACGGACACCTCGTCCTGCTCGCCGCTGCGAAGCCAGGTGAAGAGTTCGCGCGTGTATCCGTCGACGGCGCGGCGCACGGAACGGATCCGTTCGATCTCGAGGGCGATGAACGGGACACCGACGGAGAGGACGGCGCGCTGCTCGACGCTGAAGGAGCCGGGCTCGAGGGTGCTGAAGAGTTCGGCGTCCAGAACACCCTCGCTCAGCAACGGGATGGCGTGCATGCCGTCCGTGGAGTCGACGCCGAACGTCTCGCGGTCTGCGACGAGGCCGATGGGGGAGCCGAGACCAGACGACAGGGACTCGAGCATCGAGCCCAGGCTCCTGTCCTCCCGCAGCGCAGCGACGAAGGTCTCGTAGTAGTCGAGATGACGGCGCAGCGGCCGTTCCCAGACCCGGCGCTGAGCCGCGACGAAGGACTTGATGACACGCACGAAGGGCACCTCGACGGGCACGAGGAAGAGCGTGAGGCCGCCACGCTCGCACGCGGTTACGAGATGGGACGGAAGATCGGTCACCGTGCTCGTGAGTCCGAAACCGAGTGCGAGGACCCCTGCGTCCGCAAGGTCGCGGACGTAGGCGTCAGCCGAGACCGCCGGCCACCATTGCCCTGAGGTGAGGGCCACGTCGCCCGCGGAGATGAACTCCGAGGCAGGGAAACGGTCGATCGCGTGCACCCATTCGATGGAGGCGTCGAGATCGCCGTGGACCGCCACCGTGAGCGACAGCCCGGGCTCGCCGAGGAGTTCGCCGACCTTCACGGCGTCCTCCTTTCCACCTGAGATGCAGGCTCTCGAAATCTCCGCGAAACGCTCGGGCGCTTCGCATGTAACGGCTCCGAAACAATCGTCCGCACGGGGACCCTCCCGTTGGAGGATCCACCAACCTCGGGTCGTGAATCGGGCCATTCGTCCAATTCCCTGACGAGACCGACCTCAATCAGGATAGGCGGACCGGACACGCTCACCCGTCACACCCGACCAGCGATGCCCGGTCCGCCGCGCCGTCGGCACTCGCACCTCACCGGCATCTCCACCGACATCCCGAAAGGTCCACCATGATCCGACACCGTTCAGCGGCCATCGCGACGGCTTCGTCCCTCGCCGCTCTCCTCGCTCTCACCGCGTGCTCGTCCGACTCCGGCTCCGGAGCCGGCGACTCCGCGTCGGGCACCGAGATCAGCGGCGAGGTCACGTTCGCCGGTTATGGCGGAGCGGGCGGCGACAGCATCACCTCGGCGTGGCTCGACCCGTTCTCGGAGGAGACCGGGGTCGACGCGCTGCTCGACCCCTCGATGGACAACTCGAAGCTCCTGCAGATGATCGAGAGCGGCAATGTCACGTGGGACGTCGTCGAGGTCGGCCTCGACTTCGACCTGACGGAGGCGAACGACGGCCTCGTGGACATCGACTGCGACGTCGTCGACTGCGCCGCTTTCGACGGAAACTGGGAGGTCACCGCCAAGGGCGTCCCGATGTTCATCTACTCGACGACCGTCGCGTACAACACGGACCTGTTCAGCGAGGCGGACGCTCCCCAGGACTGGGCCGACTTCTTCGACACCGACGCGTTCCCGGGGAAGCGTGCCATCAATGCGGCGGAGGGCTTCTTCGGGCTCGCGGAGGCCGCCCTCATCTCCGACGGCGTCGCCCGCGACGAGCTCTACCCGCTCGACATCGACCGGGCCCTCGAAGTCATGGAGCCGGTGAAGGACGACCTCATCTTCATCTCCAGCGGCTCGGAGTGCATCGACCTCGTCACCTCCGGTGAAGCCGCCGTCGGCGCCTGCTACAACGGACGGGTCACTCTCGCCGCCGCCGAGGGGCTGCCGATCGCGCAGTCGTGGAACCAGCAGATCCAGTCGGCCGATTACGTCGCCATCCCGGAGGGGAGCCAGAACGTCGACGCCGCGATGGCGCTCATCGCCTACATCACCTCGACGGAGCACGCGGGCGACATCGCGGACTACATCACCTACGGGCCGGGTAACCCCGCCGCCGAGGTGAGCGACGAAGCCGCCGCCGAGGTCCCCACCGCGAACGAGGGCGAAGGAGACGACGCCCCCATCGTGGCCGACTGGCAGTGGTGGAACGAGAACCGCGCGGACGTGCTCGAGACGGTCTCCGAGTGGGTCGCGTCCTGAGCATCCAGGGAGGAGGCCGACGCTGGTGGATCAGCGTCGGCCTCCTCGGCCTGCTCTTCGTCCTGCTGGCGCTCGTCGTCCCACTCGTCGTGGTCGTCCAGCGGAGCCTCGACGCCGGATTCGGGAACTTCGCCGACGCGCTCGCATCCGCCTCGTTCCTTCGGTCGCTCGGGAATACCGCGACGCTCGCCGTGAGTGTGACGGTCTGGTCCGCGCTGATCGGCTACCCGTACGCCTATGCGATGGCTCGATCGGGGCGAGTGCTGTCCCGCGTGCTCATGACGGCACTCATGCTCTCCTTCTGGACCAGCCTCCTCGTGCGCAGCTACGCCTGGCAGGTCATCCTCAACGACACGGGCCTCGTCAACGAGCTCCTGCTGGGTGTCGGGATCATCGACGAACCGCTGCAGCTGATCCGGACGCCGCTCGCGACACTCATCGGCATGACGCACATCCTCGTCCCCTTCACGGTCCTCGCCGTCTACGCACAACTGCGCGGCATCTCTCCGGACCTCGCGATCGCCGCGCGGGGACTCGGAGCCACGCGCACCCGGGCGTTCTGGACCGTGACGTTCCCGCTGTCCCTGCCGGGGCTCGCAGCGGGTAGCCTCCTCGTCTTCGTCCTCACCCTGGGCTACTACGTGACCCCGCAGCTTCTCGGCGGGGCCGGGAACGCCGTGATCGGACAGTCGATCGTCGAACAGACGAACGTCCTGCTGAACACGGGGGTCGGGTCGGCCATGGCCGTCCTGCTCCTCCTGATCGTCGTCCTGATCCTCGGCGTCGCCGCTCGATTCCTGGGACTGGGACGTGTTCTCGGCATCGCAACGGAGAGGAGCGCTCGATGAACGCCGGAGTATCGGTCCGCGTCGTCGGGATACTCATCGCCATCCTGCTCATCGTGCCGACCATCGTCATCTGTGCGACCGCGTTCACCAGTGGCTCGTCGGTGACGTTCCCCCCGCAGGGCTTCTCCCTCCGCTGGATCGACGACGTCCTCGGCGATCGTCGCTGGATGCGTGCCTTCGGGAACTCCTTCTCGGTCGGGCTGCTCGCCGCCCTGTTCGCGATGATCGCGGGCGCAGCCCTCGCCCTGGGGGCGGCGCGTGCCCGAGGTGCGGTCGCGTCGGTCTTCACCGCCGTCTCCGTGCTCCCCATGATCGTCCCTCTGGTGGTGGGCGCGATCGGCTTCTATCTCGTCTATGCGCGCCTCGGTCTGACGGGCAACGTGCTGGGCCTGGCGATCGCGCACGGTGTGCTCGGGCTGCCGTACGTCTTCGTCAACGTCCTCGCTCTCCTGCGGACGCTCGATCCGAGGATCGAGGAGGCCGCCCGCGTCCACGGCGCCGGTCAGTTGACGACGCTCGTCACGATCACCCTGCCCCTCCTCGCGCCTGCGACGGTGATCGGCGGTCTCCTCGCCTTCATCTCCTCGTGGGACGAGGTCGTCGTCGCGACGTTCCTGAGCGATGCACGCTTCCAGACCCTGCCCGTCCTGATGTACGGACAGATCCGTTCGGGCGTCGAACCGTCGGTATCCGCTGTGGCCCTCGTCGTCACGGTCGTCACCTTCGCGGTCGTCCTCGTCGTTTTCTCCGTCGGACCGATCCGCGCCCGACTCGCCAGAAGGAGCTCGAGACCATGAGTCCAGCAGACAGCCGCGCCCCTGGGGCGGCCCTCGACATCCGCTCGATCACCAAGCGGTACGGCGACACGCCGGCCGTCGACGCTGTGAGCCTCGACATCCGTGCGGGAGAGTTCGTCACCCTCCTCGGGGCCTCCGGGTCGGGCAAGACCACGCTGCTCCGCATCATCGCCGGTTTCGCCGACGCCGACGAGGGCTCGCTGCTCGTCGACGGTCAGGAGCTGCGCTCGGTGCCCGTCCATCGGCGCGACATCGGGATGGTGTTCCAGAACTACGCGCTCTTCCCTCACCTGAACGTGGAACAGAACGTCGCCTACCCGCTTCGGATGCGCGGGATGCGCGGCCCCGAGCGCCGCCGGCGCGTCGCCGAGGCCCTCGAGGCCGTGCACCTGCCGACCTTCGGCCGTCGTCGGATCACCGAACTCTCCGGGGGGCAGCAGCAGCGCGTCGCTCTCGCTCGGGCGATTGTCAGCCGTCCGCGGCTGCTGCTGATGGACGAACCCCTCGGTGCCCTCGACCGCAACCTGCGCGATGCGCTGCAGCTCGAGATCAGCCGACTCAGTCGCGAGTTGGGCCTGACGGTCGTCAACGTGACGCACGACCAGGAGGAGGCCCTGACGATGAGCGATCGGATCGCCCTCCTCGATCGAGGTCGGCTCGTGCAGTTCGCGACCCCCGACGACCTCTACCACCGTCCCGTCGACGACACGGCGGCCGCCTTCGTCGGAGAGTCGAACCTTTTCCGCGGGTCCGTCCGCGACGACGGAACGCTCGACGGTGCGGACGGCGTCGTCTTCTCCCCGCCGTCTCTCGTCGACGGCTCCGCCGTCGGATCGGGACGCGTCGCCGTCATGGTGCGCCCCTCCCTGGTCCGGATCACCGCCGTCGGAAGCGCCCCGGAAGCCCACTCGCGCGTGGACGGCCACGTCAGCGGAATCGTCTACGCCGGCGACTCCCGCAAGATCATCGTCACGACCGCCTCCGGCACCGAGCTGATCGCACGAGAGGACGCTGCCCGGCCGCTCGACGTGAGCGTCGAGCAGCCCGTCACCCTGCACTGGGACGCCCGGTCGTCCATCGTGACCCGACTCGCCGCAGGCTCCGCCGGAGCCACGGCCCCCGCCCCCGAGACCAGAAGGACAGTACGCGCGTGAGCAGCAACATCGATTCGACGAAAGAAGTCGCCGACGGGCGCTTCCACGCCCTCATGGGGCCGGAGGCGTTCCCCGCATTCCACGAGCTCGGAGAGCTCGAAGGGACGTGGGGTCGACGCTGGGGAGCCGCCGACGAGGTGAGCCGATTGCGCTCCGTGCTGATGCGTCGTCCGAGTGCCGGCCTCGGCGCCGTCCGTGCCGACGCCTACGACGCCGACATGGACGCATTCGTCGACCCGGACCGCCGTTGGTACTGGACGGGGGCCGACCTGCCCGACCTCGACGCCGTCACGGAGCAATACGAGGGCTTCGTCGCCGCTCTCGAGGCCGAGGGCATCGAGATCGTGTTCGCGCCCGAACTGCCGGCCGATTACACCAAGGCCGTGTACACCCGCGACCCTCTCGTCACCGTTCCGGGCGGCGCCGTGATCGGTCGCCTCGCGCCGCGGATGCGCCGCGGGGAGGAGCAGTCCATCGCAGCGACGGTCGCCGCAGCCGGTATGCCGATCCTCGGAACCGTCACGGGATCCGGACTCGCCGAAGGGGGCAGCTTCGTGAAGGTGCGCCGGAACCTCGCGTTCTACGGCTCGTCCGTGCGATGCAATCCGGAAGGCGGACGCCAGCTCGCCCGCATCCTCGAGCCGTTCGGCATCGAGGTGCAGCGTGTGAGCCTTCCGGGCTACCTCATCCACCTCGACATGTGCTCCGTCATGCTCGACGACGACCTGGCTCTCGTGAACCCGCGACTCGCGCCCTACGACTACATGTCGGCGCTGTGGGACCTCGGAATCGAAACCGTCGACGTACACCCCGACGAGGAGTGGTCGACGAACCTGTTGGTCCTCGACAGGCGGCGCGTGATCATGCCGGCCCATCTCGAGCGCACGGCCGAGTTGCTCAACAGTCGCCACGGCGTCGAGGTGGTCCCGATCGAATTCCGAGAGATGCTGAAGAACGGCGGTGGGCTCCACTGCTCGACGATGGAACTCCAGCGGGACTGGAGCTGACGCCATGACGGATGCGTTCCTCGACGATTTCGCGACCATGTCGGCGTTCGGCGCCACCCCGGGTGGGGGCGTCGAGCGGCAGGCGGCGAGCGCCGCCGACGGCGAGAACCGCGCGTGGTTCACCGCCTGGCTCGAGCACAACGGCTTCGATGTCCGGGTCGATGCCATCGGCAACATCTTCGGACTGATCGAGCGGATCCCGGGCGCTCCCTACGTCGTCGTGGGTTCCCACCTCGACAGTCAGCCGCTCGCCGGGCGATTCGACGGAGCGTACGGCGTGCTCGCCGGTGCCCACGCGGTCCGCGCCGCCGCCGGTGCGGAGGGACCGGCGGTCTTCAACCTCGCCGTCGTCGACTGGTTCAACGAGGAGGGTAGCCGGTTCAAGCCCAGCATGATGGGCAGCGCCGTATTCACCGGAGGGCTCGCGCTCGAGGTGGCGCTCGCCACGACCGATCCGGCCGGAACGTCTGTCGCCGATGCGCTCGACGCGATCGGAGGACGCGGAGAGGCTGCTCCCCTCGACGTGGCCGCGTACCTCGAGATCCACGTCGAGCAGGGCCGCGAGCTCGAGGACACGGCGACCACGATCGGCCTCGTCGCCACGACGTGGACGGCTCACAAGCTCGAGGTCGTCGTGCGCGGCGAGCAGTCGCACACCGGAGCGGCGCGGATGGCCGATCGGCGCGACGCCCTCTACGGGGCCGCCGAACTGATCGTCGCGGTGCGCCGTCTCGTCGACGGCTTCGAACCCGAGGAGCTCCACACGGCCGTCAGCGAGATGTACCTCGACCCGAACTCGCCCGTCGCAATCGCCCGCGAGGTGCGCATGCTCGTCGACGTGCGCTCCCCGTACCGATCGATCCTCGAGACGGCGGTCGATCGACTGCGGTCGGAGATGAGCGTCATCGAGGCACGCGCTCAGGTCGACATCGAGATCCGCGGGGTCGTCGAGTGGTCGAGCGGGCCGTTCCTCGAAGAGGGGATTCTCCTGGCCGCGGCCGAAGCGGAGAGGCTCGGCTACAGCCACCGCCGCTCCGCCACCGTCGCGGGGCACGACGCGACGAACATGAAGGAGATCGTCCCGACCGTGATGCTCTTCGTGCCGAGCGTCGACGGGATCTCCCACAACGAGCGGGAATTCACCTCCGACGCCGACATGCTCGCCGGTCTCGACGTCCTCACCGCGGTGCTGGTCAGGGTCGCCGCGGGGCACCTCGACGCGGCCACCGGTGATATCGGGGAGGGGAGATGACCCCCGCCGTGGCTCGGACGGGTGGGGACGTCGCCGTCGAGACGCTGCGGGCGCTCGGGGTCGAACGCCTCGTGGGGACGCCGGGCCAGCACGCGCTCGGCCTCTTCGACGCCCTGCGCCGCCATGGGATGGAGCTGTTGCCCGCTCGAGTGGAGAACAACGCGGGCTTCATGGCGGACGGCCTCGCCCGGGTCGGTGGCGCCGTCGCGCCGCTCCTCCTGTCGACCGGTCCCGGGGCCCTCACGTCGCTCCCGGCACTCATGGAGGCGGCCGGTTCCTCCATCCCCGTTCTGGCCTTGTCCGCCCAGATCCCCCTGAGCGGACTCGGCGGAGCGAAGCACGGGCATCTCCACGAGCTCGACGACCAGTCGGCGGTCTTCGCGCAGGTCGTCAAAGGCAGTTGGACCGTGCGCACGGCTGCACAGATCCCGTCGGCGATCCGGTCGGCATGGGAGCTCGCCGAGACCGTGCCCTGCGGCCCGGTCCTCGTCGAGATCCCGCAGGACATCCTCCTGGGCGAGGTCGGGGACACCGTCCCCGTCGTGGTCGATGTCCGGTCGGAGCCTCGCGCAGCGCGGGTCCGCGACGAATCGATCATCGCCGCAGCGCGGGTCCTCGACGCAGCGTCGCGACCCGTCGTACTCGCGGGTGGTGGCGCGGCGCGCTCGGGAGCCCGCGGCGCACTCGAGCGGGTCGCCGAGGCTCTCGACGCTCCCGTCTTCGCGACCTTCAGCGGTCGCGACGCCGTCGCGTCGTCGCATCCTCTTGCGGCCGGCAGTTGGCTCGAGGACACCGCCACGACGGAGTACCTCGAGAACGCGGACGTCCTCCTCGTGGTGGGCAGCGGACTCGGAGAACTGTCGAGCAACTACTTCACCCTCCGTCCACGCGGAACCGTCATCCAGATCGACGCCGATCTCACCGTGCTCGGGGCCAACCACCCGGTCCTCGCGCTCCACGGCGATGCGAGGGACGCGCTCGAGCGGATCGGCGACGCCCTCGGATCCACGACCGAGGTGGCGCGGCGAGCGGTGCGGGTGGCCGAGATCGCCGCCCTGCACGCGACGGTCGAGGCCCGCCTCGACGCGCAGGGACTCGAGGCGGAACGGACCATCATCGCGGCCATCCGCACCGCGCTACCGGATGCGGCCGACAGCTTCTGGGACATGACCATGATCGCCTACTGGGCGTGGTCGGCCTGGGATGGGAGGGACGGGAGGTTCGCCACGGCACAAGGCGCGGGTGGCCTCGGTTACGCATTCCCCGCGGCGGTCGGAGCGGCCTTCGCGGACCGGTCGCGTCCGGTGCTCGCCGTCTCAGGAGACGGCGGCGCGATGTACGGGATCTCGGAGCTCGGCACGAGCGTGCAGTTGGGGCTCGACATCACCTGGCTCATCGTGGCCGACGGCGGCTACGGGATCCTCGAGGAGTACATGACGAGTGCCTTCGGCGTAGCGACCGCGACGTCCCTCGTGATGCCGGACTTCGTGGCGCTCGCCGCGTCTTTTGGTGTCGACGCTCGGGCTACGACCGTCGACAGACTCGCCGCGGACCTCGCCGATGCGCTGGCGACGCCGGGTCCGTCGGTCGTGGTGCTCCCGCAGCGGATCGCTCTCTTCGCGCCGACACATCTCGACCGACCATCGGGGCCCGCAGCATGACGGCCGCCGCGGACGACCGCCCGGTCGTCGTCATCACGGAGAGTGGAGGCGTCGACCCGGGCGGCGGTGGCGCGCTGCTCGAGGAGAACGGCTTCGAGGTGGTCGTGCTGGCAGGCACACTCCCGATCGGCGAAGTCTCCGGGCCGTCGAGTGAACGGCGGCGGGCGGCCGTCGCGGCCATCATCGGTCTCGCCCCGTTCGGAGCCAACGAGATGGACCAGCTCCCCGACCTGCGAATCATCGCGACGACCTCGACGGGGGTCGACATGGTCGACGCGCGGGCGGCGGCGGATCGCGGCATCGAGGTCGTCGGACTCGGCGGCGTCGCGACGAAGGAGGTCGCCACGCACGCGCTCGCGCTGATCCTCGCCTCATTGCGCGAGGTGCAGGCGGGCATGGACGTGGTCCGTGGCGGCGGCTGGACCTCCGAATTGACCGTCACTCCTCCAGATATCGGCCGACTGGTGCTGGGGCTCGTCGGCTTCGGACGGATCGCGCGGGAGACGGCCAGAATCGCCCGACCGTTGTTCGGTCGCATCGTGGCGACGGACCCATTCGTGACGGAATCCGAGCACGGGGTCGAGTTGGTGGAGTTCGACGATCTCCTCGACAGCGCCGACGTCGTGTCCCTGCACGTGCCTGCGACCGCGGACAGCCGGGGACTCATCGCCCGGGATGCGCTGGCGCGCCTACGACCGGGCGCGCTGCTCGTGAACGCCTCCCGAGCCGAGATCGTCGATTCCGCTGCCGTGCTCGACGCGCTCGAGTCCGGTCGTCTCTCCCGGTATGCCGCCGACGTGCTCGACGGCGAACCTCCCGCCGCCGACGATCCGCTTCGGTCGCACCCTCGCACGATCGTGACACCGCACATGGGATTCCTGTCGACGAGCTCGCTTGAGCGTTACGAACTCGACCCGGCCGGGGCGATCATCGAGCGGTTCGCTCGCTGAGTCCCCCCTCTTCACACCCCGGCCGCCAGCTCGTCGAGGACGTGGCGGGCAAGAGCACGCTGCTCGGATGGCTCGTTCGTGATCATGATGAGCGCCTTCCACACCGCCCAACCGCGGCCGCGCGCCCACGTCGCGTGTTGAGTGACGATACCCCCGTGAAGTCGAGACGCTCCGCAACCCCGGCCGTCGGTGCCGTGGACGCGGTTACCGTGGCCGCATGCCCTCCGTCACCATCGTCGCCCACGTCGTCTCGACCGCACCCGAGGCGCTCGTGATGATCGCCAAGACCGTGCGGTCCCACGTGGAGGGCGCCGGCTCCGCGAGCGCATCCGTCCCGCTGCCCATGAACGCACGGGCGTCCGTCACCGTTGCCGGGTTCGGTGACGAGCTCCCCGTCGCGATCGACGTCGAGGCGCCGACGCTCGAGGAGGCGAAGGCCGCCGCCTCCGCCCTTCGGCTGCAACTCAAGGCGGGACCCGGCTGGCGGATGGAGTCCGGGCCAGGCGCGTGAACGTCATGTCCCGTCACCGTCGTCGCCGGTGCTCGGATGCCGCGATAGCGTGGCTCGGGTGAGCTCCCTGATCCACCTCAACGGTTTCGAGATGAACACCCCCAGCCACATCAATCACGGCTTGTGGGTGCACCCAGAGAACCAGCGGCACCGGTACACCGACATCGACTACTGGACCGAGACGGCGCGATTGCTCGAGCGCGGACTCTTCGACGCCCTGTTCATCGCCGACGTCGTCGGGACCTACGACGTCTACCGCGGCAGCCGCGACCCCGCGGTCGAGCGCGGGATCCAGATCCCGAACAACGATCCGTACCTCGTGGTGCCCGCGATGGCCGCGGTCACACGGGATCTCGGCTTCGCCGTCACCGCCTCGACGACGTACGAGCCGCCCTTCGGCAACGCGCGCCGGTTGTCGACGCTCGATCACCTGACGAAGGGGCGGATCGCCTGGAACGTCGTGACGGGGTACCTCCCCGATGCGGCGCGCAACTTCGGGCTGCGCGAGCAGGTCACGCACGAGGTGCGGTACGACGTGGCTGAGGAGTTCCTCGACGTCTCCTACAAGCTGTGGGAGGGCTCGTGGGAGGACGACGCCGTCGTGCTCGATCGCGAACGCCGCGTCTACACAGACCCCGCGAAGGTGCACGAGATCCACCACGAGGGCCGGTTCTTCTCCGTCGACGGCCCGCACCTGAGTGAGCCGAGCCGGCAGCGGACACCCGTGATCTACCAGGCGGGCAGCTCCGATTCGGGCAAGAATCTCGCCGCACGGCACGCTGAGGGTGTCTTCGTCTCCTCCCGGACCCTCGACCGCGTCGCGGCAGACGTCCGCGACCTGCGGGACCGGGCGGAGGGCTTCGGGCGCGGTCGTGACGCCATCCGCGCGTTCACCTCGATCAACATCGTGCTGGGCGAGACGGAGGCGGAGGCCCGGCGGAAGGCCGAGGAGGTGTTCGGCTATCGTGACCTCGACGGCTACCTCGTCCACTTCGGCGGGGGAACGGGCATCGATGTCGCGGCGCTCGCCGAGGACGAGGGTGTGACCTTCTCCGGCCGAGGCCACATCGAGTCGCGCGAGAAGGAGTTCGCCGAGGCACAGGGCGGCAAGGCGAAGGCGATCATCGATTCGCTGAGCGACCCGTGGAACGACGAGTTCCACGTCGTCGGGACGCCCGAGCAGGTGGCCGATCGCCTCGAGGAGATCGTCGAGCGCACGGGTGTCGACGGCTTCAATGTCGTGCAGTACCTCTCGCCCGGCACCTTCGAGGACATCGTCGAGCTGCTCGTGCCGGAGTTGCAGCGCCGCGGCCGGTACCGCACAGCCTACGAGGAGTCGACGCTGCGCGAGCGCCTCTTCCCGGGCGCCGGTCCGCTGCTTCCCGCGACGCACCCCGCCGCGGCCCACCGCGGCGCCTTCCGCGCCTGACGGGCCGACCGACCGCATCCCATTCCCCCCGAGCGCTACGCGGATCGCCGAGCGCTTCACGAATAGCTGTAGCGCTCGGCGAAGGATGGAGCCCTCGCTGCGGGGACGACGACGCACTAGCGTGAGCGCATGTCAGCGCCGCTCGTATACATCACGTTCCCCGGGACCGCCCGCGAGGCGCTCGGCTTCTACGCCGACGTGTTCGGCGGGTCGCTCTCGCTCCACACCTTCGCCGAGTTCGGGCGGAGTGACGGAGACCCCGACGCGATCGCTCACGGCACCCTCGACGGGGTCGTCGCTCTCGCCGGGTCCGACGCGGCGACCGGCGAGGAGGCCGTGCACGTGCGCGGACTAGTGCTCTCGTTGCTCGGTACCGCGGAACCGGGCGTCCTGCACCAGTGGTTCGACGCCCTCGGGCGCGGGGGTACTGCTATCGATCCGCTGCAACGCCGGCCGTGGGGTGCGACCGACGGTCAGCTGACCGACCGCTACGGTCTGCGCTGGCTCATCGGCTACGAGCCGCAGTCCTGATCGGAGAGACGGATATGCGGCGGTGACGCGGTAGGACCAACGACCCTACGGTGCCCGCGCGCGGTCCGCTTGAGTAGGGCTGTCCACCACTGAGACAGAGGAAATCATGACCGCCACCGCCCCGTCCCCCGCCACATCCCCCGCCACCGCGACCGTCACGATGCCCGCCGGTAAAGCCCGCGCGGCTCGCCTCATCGGATTCCTCGGAATCCTCGCCGGAATCGTCCTCATTCTCGGGGGCGGGATCGTCTGGGGGATGGTGAGCAGTCAACTCGCCGCGGAGAAGATCACCGTGTCCGAGGATGCTGCGTTCCTCGCCGGCGCTGACGTCCGCGGTCCGCTCACGGCTTTCGCGCAAGCGGACATCATCAACCACCACGCCCTCGCCGCGAGCGACGGCAAGACCTACGCAGAGCTCGAGCAGGACGATCCGGTGCGCGCGACCATGATGAACGCGTCGTTCCTCCGCGCGTCGCTCTTCACGTCGGTCGTGTCGTTCGGCGTCGCGGCTTTCGCCATCGGGCTCGGTCTCGTCATCGGGGCGATCGGCTGGGTTCTCACGGTCCTCGTCCCCCGTCAGGTGATCGCTCGCGACTGACACGGCCTCGCCGTGGAACGGCCGGTCGGGTGCACATGCATCCGCCGGCCGTTCGTGTGTCGGGGTCGCCGCCGTCAGCCGACGGTGGTGCCGAAGAGGAGGCCGAGAGCGTAGGTGACTGCCGCCGCGCCGAAGCCGATCCCGAGTTGGCGGAGGGCGCGCGCGAGGGGTGAGGCACCCGAGAGGATGCCGACCGACGCGCCGGTGAGGAGCAGGGCGATCCCGACGAGCGCCGCGGCGACCGCGACCGCCGGCAGCCCCGAGAGGCCGAAGAGGTACGGCAGTACGGGGATGACCGCGCCGGCGGCGAAGAGGAAGAAGCTCGTGATCGCGGCGCTCCAAGCCGTGCCGATCGATTCGTGGGCGTCGGCGAGCTCGGCGTCGTGCCCGATGCTCATCGCTCCGGTGGGCGGCCCGTCGGCGCTGTGGGCGATGCGTTCGAGGACCTCGCTGGCGTGTTCGGACGCCGCCTCCTCCGTCATGCCGCGCGCACGGTAGACGAGGGCGAGCTCGTTCGCCTCGACGTCGAGGTGGGGGAGCGCCTTCCGCGCGCTCGGGTCGGGCGTCGACGCCTCGAGGAGCTCGCGCTGCGAGCGGACGGATACGTATTCGCCCGCGCCCATCGAGAGCGCTCCGGCCAGCAGCCCGGCGATACCGGAGGCGAGCACGACCGACGTGGCGACGCCCGTCGCGCTCATGCCCACGACGAGGGCGAGGTTCGAGACGAGACCGTCGTTCATGCCGAAGACGGCGGCGCGGAAGCTACCCGAGAGACGGGAGCGGCCCCGCTCGGCGAGGCCACGAACGACCTCGCCGTGGATCCGCTCGTCCGCGGCCATCGCGGGTGGGGCGTCGACGTCGTCCTCATAGGGCGAGCGCGATTCCGCCCGCTGCATGAGGGCGAGGACGAAGACGGAGCCGTAACGGCGAGCGAAGAAGGTGAGCACGCGCGTCCGCAGGTCGCTCGGGATCGGCCGGCCGATACGTGCTCCGAGGAGCTCGATCCAGTGCTGCTGATGGCGCTCCTCCGCTTCGACGAGCCCCAGCAGGATCTGCTGCTCCTCGCCCGCGCGACGCGACGCGAGGTCGCGGTAGACGGCCGCCTCGGCGCGCTCGTCGGCGAGGTATCGGCGCCAACGGCGGACCTGCGCCTTCGTGGGCGAGACGGCCGCGCCGTTCTCATCGATTCGGGTGGGGGCGGAGTGTTCGGTCACGGTGATGCTTCCGCTCGGGCGGCCGGTGATCACGAGGGAGGACCGGCCACGGTGGACGTTGTGGCCGAAGGTCTCGCTCGCCCGTCACCGGGTGGGCTGCCGGGTGCCGATCGTCGTGACCGGCGCCAGTATGTCGACAGACCGCCGCGCCGCCCCTGGTCCCGTCGGGCTGAGCCGGCGGTTCTCGGTGGGCGCTCGGAGCTACTCCCCTTCGCGCCCCCGAGTATACCGGGCCGTCACCTCACAGGGTCGGGGAGGGTGAAGCGGCGGCGGTGACGGCGTGGAGCAAGGAACGGAGGGACTCGAGCTCGTCCGTCGCCATGCCGAGCCGGGCGACGATCTGCTGCGGGATCGCCTCGGCCTGGCGGCGGAGGTCGCGCCCCGTCTCGGTGAGTGAGACGAGGAGGACGCGCTCGTCGGCCGGGCTCCGGCGACGGGTGATGAGGCCGGCGGTCTCGAGGCGCTTGAGAAGCGGGGAGAGCGTTGCGGGCTCGAGCGCGAGCGCGGACGCGAGGCCACCGGCCGAGCGGCCGTCCTGGCTCCAGAGCGCGAGCATCACGAGGTACTGCGGGTGGGTGAGGCCGAGCGGCTCGAGCACAGGCCGGTACAGCGAGAGGACGCTGCGCGAGGCGACGACGAGCGCGAAGCAGACCTGATTCTCCAGTGCGAGCAGATCGGGACCGTCGACGAGATCATCGTGATGCGCGTCGGCGGTTCCGGCGGATGTGGTCATGAGGAACACTCTAGCGAGATTCGCTGAGTACACTAAAGGTTATGGTGCGAAAGAAGGCGGGCGACGAGCGGCAGCCCCGCCCCCGCCCCCGCATCCGCGAGGTGGGTTTCACCAACTGGTTGAATGCGACGCTCTTCCCGTACATCGGCCCGCCTCCGGTCGGTCCGTACGACCAGCCGCCACTCCCGCCGAGTACGGAGTCGGCGTGCCCCCTCTGCGGCGCCCCGATGTCGGGGCATGTCGTGGATCGATCCGGGCCACGCACGATGCTCCACTGTCCGCGCCCCGTTACCCCGTAGTATCAAGTCGCCGCCGAGTCCGGTGGGGCTGCGAACCTTTCGGGTAGGCGCCGCGCCCCGCCGGCCTCGGCCGCCCTGCCTTCCGCTCGCCTTCACTCCCCCTCACCAAGAACAGCTTTCGAGCGCCGTTCCGCCGGCATACCGGTGGAAGGACGCTCGAAAGCTGTATCTGGGGAGTGAGGGAGGATCAGCGTGAGGCGGGCGCCGGCTCTCCGACGAGCGAGGTGCGCGGCTCGGCGATGGGGGGCAGGGCCTCGGCGACACGGCGTCCGAGGACGACGTCCACGTTGCTCCAGTAGAGCAGGACGCGCTCGCGCAGCTCGGGGATCGTCACCTTCGAGACGTGTCCGGCGATGTTCGAGACGAGTCGGTCACGTGCGGCGTCGTCGAGGACCTCGTTGACGAGCGTGCGCGCCTGCACGAAGTCGTCGTCCTCCGGGTGCAGTGTCGCGGCGGCACGGATGAGCTCGCCGTCGTTCTGCCAGCCACGGTCGTCGCCGTGCGCTGCGGCATCAGCGTGCGGGCCGCCGAAGGAGTTCGGCGCGTAGACGGGCTGCTCGGGCGAGCGGTAGCCGTGGCGCATCGCGCCGTCCTTCGAGTAGCTGTTCGTCTCCGTGTGGGGGCGGTTCACGGGCAGCTCGGCGTGGTTCGTGCCGACGCGGTAGCGGTGCGCGTCCGCGTAGCTGAAGATGCGGGCCTGCAGCATCTTGTCGGGGCTCGCGGCGATTCCGGGGACGAAGTTCGACGGCGCGAACGTCGCCTGCTCGATCTCGGCGAAGTAGTTGCCCGGGTTGCGGTCGAGTGTCATGCGGCCGACGGGGATGAGCGGGTAGTCGCTCTTCGGCCAGACCTTCGTGAGGTCGAATGGGTTGAAGCGGTACTCGGCGGCGTCCGCGTACGGCATGACCTGGACCGAGAGGTCCCAGCTCGGGAAGTTGCCGGCGTCGATCGCCTCGTGAAGGTCGCGGATGTGGAAGTCCGCGTCCTCGCCGGCGATCTGGTCGGCCTGCGCCTGCGTAAGGGTGTCGTGGCCCTGGGCGGTGCGGAAGTGGTACTTCACCCAGAAGCGCTCGCCCTCGGCGTTGATCCACTGGTACGTGTGCGAACCGAAGCCGTCCATGTGCCGCCACGACGACGGGAGGCCGCGGTCGCCCATGAGCCATGTGACCTGGTGGGCCGACTCGGGCTGCAGGGTCCAGAAGTCCCACTGCATGTTGTGGTCGCGGAGGTGGCTGCCCGGAAGACGCTTCTGCGAGCGGATGAAGTCGGGGAACTTGATCCCGTCCTTGATGAAGAAGACGGGAGTGTTGTTTCCGACGAGGTCGTAGTTGCCCTCGCTCGTATAGAACTTGATCGCGAACCCGCGCGGGTCGCGCCAGGTGTCGGGGCTGCCGAGCTCGCCGGCGACGGAGGAGAAGCGCGTGAGCAGCTCGGTCTCGACGCCGGGCTGGAAGAGTGCGGCGCGCGTGTACATGCTCACGTCGTTCGTCGTCGTGAACGTGCCGAACGCTCCACCGCCCTTCGCGTGGACGACGCGCTCCGGGACCCGCTCGCGGTTGAACTGCGCGAGCTTCTCGACGAGGTAGTGATCGGTCAGCGCGATGGCGCCGTCCGCTCCGACGCTCTGCGAGTGCTGGTCGCTGCCGACAGGTGCTCCGGAATTGGTGGTGGTGTGGTTGGTCACAGAGGGACTCCTGGTGTCGGGGATGGTGATGGGTCGGAAACGATATGGGGTCGCATCATGCGACGGGGGAGGCGACGGGGGTCTCGGCGACCGTAGCGCAATCGGGGCAGACGCCCCAGAAGTTGACCTCGGCGGTCGCGATCGTGAAGCCGCTCGTCGACGAGGGGGTCAGGCACGGTGCGTGACCAACGACGCAATCGACGTCCTCGATCGCTCCGCACTCGGTGCAGACGACGTGGTGATGGTTGTCGCCGAGGCGGCGCTCGTAGCGTGCCGGCGATCTCGCGGGCTCGATCCGGCGCACGAGGCCGGCGCTTGCGAGAGCGGACAGGATGTTGTGCACCGACTGGATGGAGATATCCGGGTCGACGTCGCGCAGCAGCGCGTGAATGCTCTCGGCATCGGAGTGGGGCGCGTTCTCGAGGAGCTCGAGTACCTGCAATCGGCCCCGCGTCACGCGCAGGCCAGCGGCGCGGATGTCGGCGGAGAGATCGGAGGGCATGACCTCACACTAGTGGGTAATCGTGAATGACTCAAAATAGGCGCCCGGCGTGGCGGCTGCGTAACCCCAGCCAGGGGACGCCGATCGGAGGAGAATCGCCGCACGACCGCGCAGTCCCAGGCCCGTCCGACCACTGAAGACCGAGGCCACAAACCGGCCAGATCCCTCAGCTCGACCATCTCCGCCGATCCGAGCAGCCCAAGCAGGTTTACGGCACCTACAACGCGCTGGCGGCGATCGCCTATCTCCTGCGGTCGATCGATCCCGACTCTGACTGGGCCGCGTACGCCGCAACGCAGCTTCGTGACTTCCCGACTTCGGAAGGACTGACGGTCGCATCGCTGGGCGCGCCTGAGGAGATCGCTGGGCGCGCCTGAGGAGTGGGGCTATCTCGGACTGTGGCGATCGTGAGCCGAGTGCCCGTCACTCCCAACCGAAGACGCGCTGCACGAACCAGACGACACCGAAGAGCGCGACACCCGCACTGAGCAGCCCGCTGACCCACCGCGCGACGCTCGGCGCGCGGCGACGCAGGAGCACGAGGAGTGGGAAGACGACCAGGATGATGGCCACCTGGACCGCCTCGATGCCCACGTTGAAGACGAGCAACGACCAGAGCAGTGACCACGACCACGCCTCGTCGATGCCGAGCGCGGACGCGAAGCCCATGCCGTGGATGAGGCCGAAGACGAACACGACTCCCAGGCGGATCCAGCCGGCACGGTCCATCCCGAGCGGTCCACGCGGCGGCGCCTCTTCCTCGGTGTCACTGCGTCGACGCCACAGCCGGACGAGCGGCCAAGCCGCGACGATCGCGATCGAGAGGGCGATGATCGGCTCGATGACCGCAGCCGGGAGCGTGAAGACCTGGAGCGCCGCGAGGATGAACGTGATCGAGTGCGCGATCGTGAAGGCCGTCGCCGCGAGGACGATCTCCCGGAGGCGGCGCGAACCGGCGATGAGCGCGAGCAGGAACAGCACGTGGTCGATGCCGAAGAGCAAGTGCTCGGCGCCGAGCACGAAGAACTCCCAGAGCCGTGTCCCCGCGCTCTGTCCGACCGAGAACTCGGGGTTGTCGGCGTCGATCACGGCGCTGCCCGACTCGTCCCCGAGGTCGTAGGTCAGGATCGTCTCCGTGCCGCGAACGTACAACTCGTCGTCCGGGAAGAGCGAGGACGTGACGGTGAGTTCCGCGCCGCCCTCTCCGCACGCGGCGTCGAGCGACAGGACGGCGTAGGGAACGCCCTGCTGCTCGGTGATCTCGTAGCCGCCGTCCTGGGAGAGCGCGCACGCTGCACCTCCCGACGACACCGTGAAGCGGTCGGCGACGTACGCGAGCGCCGTGTCGGCGTAGGCGTCGAGAGTCGTCGCCTGCTCGGCGGCGTCGCCGTACTCCCACGCCTCCGTGCCCTCCTGGAAGAGCGGGTCGACCTGTTCCGCGTCGGCGGCGGAGACGACGAACAGGTCGTACTCGAGCTGCAGCTCCACGTCGAGATGCCCCGGTGCGGAACCCTCCGCGACGTCCGCGTAGACCACGGAGGAGATGCCGTGAGCCGAGGCGGGCGCCGCACCGAGACCACCGATGCCGAGCATCGCGGCGCCGACGGCGGCGGCCCCGGCGAGCAGGCCCGTGATGTGGCGGCGGTGGGGACGGCGGGATGTCATGGTTCTCCTTCAGGTGACGCTCGGACGGTCGTCCCGAGCCCCACGGCACTCTGTCGTCGATCGGTGAACGGATGGCCAACGCGGGGCGAACGGGAGTGGTCATCGGTCACCGACCGCGCCGCCGTTCACCCCCCGGTCACCCTCCGGCCACCTCGCGGCCGCCGGTTGCCTGTTCACTGTCGCGGTGCCGACCACTTCCCACCTCTTCCGGAACGCAGCCGCCCTCACCGTGACGGCCGTGCTCGCGGTGGCGCTCACGGGCTGCGTTTCCGACGGCTCGGCACCCCCGCCGGTGGCACCGAGCAGTGCCTCCGAGGTCGTTCCGGTCCCCGGGCGTACGATCCCCGCCGTGCCGCCAGCCGTCCCAGATCTGCGCGGGTACCGCATCGCCGTGGTGGTCCCCGATGACTCGAGCGCCTCCGACACCCTGCTCAGTTCGGCACGCGCGTTCGCATCGACGAGCGGCGCGGAACTCGTGGAGTTCGCCGCCGACACGGAGGGCGATGACCCGGTCGGAGACGCGTTCGCGGCGGCCATCGGCGCCGACGCGGATGTCGTCGTCGGTCTCGGCGAAGGCGTCATCGGCGTGTTCGACTTCGAGACGGGGAAGATCCTCGATCAAGAGGTCCTCGTCATCGGCGGTCAACTGGCCGAGCCGACGGGGAACGTCACAGCCGTGATCTGGCCGGGCGCCACCGCTCGAGAACCGACCGACGACGAGAGCGTGACGGTCGCTCGGGGGATCGACGCGTTGAGCGCCGGCATCATGAGCATCCGCGACGGCGTCACGGGTGTCGTCTTGAGCCTCGGCTGATGGATCGCGAGCGGGTTTGGCGCGAAGTGGATGCTCGCCGATCGGTCGAGCCCCACGCTTCACGCGCGAGTCACCCGTCGTTCACCCGGCGGCCGTGTCGCGGTCACGAGGAGCCCCAAAGGTTGCAGAGGGTGCCCGGACGGCGCCCCATGACACACCCATCCCTCCCGAAACTCACGATTGGCTTGTGACATCTTGCTGACAACCGAAGCGAAGCCGCGGTCAGCGGCGGAGCAGCGCATGAACAGGAACGCGAGACGCGGCATCGCCGGTCTCCTTCTCCTTTCCCTCACCACCGGAGGCGCCGCCATGGCGAGCCTGCCGGCCGTCGCCGCCACCCAGACCGTGACCGCCGCCGCCGTGGGCGTCGCCGCCGAACCGGTCCGCCTCCAGGCCGAGGCCTACACGAGTGACAACGGCAACGGTCTCAAGAAGGAGACCTCGAGCGACTCGACCGGCGCCTCGCTCGGCAACGTCGGCGGCACCTGGGACGGTGGCGAGCTCACGTACGACAAGGTCGACTTCGGCTCGGCTCCCCTGTCGTCGCTCACCGTCCGCTACGTCAACAACTCGAACCGCGTCGGTGCGAACCCGTCGCTCGACTTCTACATCGACGAGAAGACCGACGAGAACAAGATCGCCACCGCGGCGCTTCCTGTCACCGGCGACAACTGGCAGGCGTACAACACGACGACCGTCGACCTCGCGACCGAGCTCTCCGGTGAGCACACGCTCATCGTCGTGATGAGCGTGACCGCCGACTCCGGCCACCCGTTCGCCGGCAACTTCGACTACTTCGAGTTCGCGGCCGCGCCGCTTCCCGAGTCGTACCTCACGTCCGCCGACTCCTGGTCGTACTCCGACAACGGCACCGACCCGTCCGGTGACGGATCGCTGTCGTGGACGACGGCCGCGT
This sequence comes from Labedella populi, assembly GCF_004078655.1. Lineage (GTDB taxonomy): Bacteria > Actinomycetota > Actinomycetes > Actinomycetales > Microbacteriaceae > Labedella > Labedella populi. Next base: position 526,593 of record NZ_RZNC01000001.1, read on the forward strand.
TCGACGACTCGGCGTGGAAAGAGGGCGTCGGTCCCTTCGGCTCCAAGCGCGGCGCCGCGGACCTGGGTGGCGGATTCGTCGCCAACACGCTGATCCAGTATGCGAAGACCGGCTCGTCGAACACGATCGAGACGTACCACTTCCGCAACGACTTCGACGTCACGGCGGGCGAGCTCGCGCAGATCGAGTCGCTCCAGGGAACGGTCACGTATGACGACGCCGTGCGCGTCTACGTCAACGGCCAGAAGGTCGCCGGCTTCGTCGACGACCGGGTCAACGGTGCGGCAAACCAGAACCTCACCTACGCCGGTAACAGTGGCGGCAACCCGGTGACGAGCACCTTCACGGTTCCCGCCGGCGTGCTCGAGGCCGGAGAGAACACGATCGCGATCGCGCTCTACCAGGACCGCGAGACCAGCAGCGACAACTACCTCGACCTGAAGGCGCTCGCGCCGGTGGTGCCGACCCCGGCTCCCACCGAGGCGACGATCTCCGACCTCGTGCTCGGCGTCGGTTCGACCGAGGCCGAGCGCACCCTGGCCTGGTACTCCGACGTGGACGTCGCTCAGGTCGCGCAGATCGCCAAGAGCTCCGACGTCGTCGACGGCGCGTTCCCCGCGTCGGCCCGTGTGATCGAGACGACGAAGGCCGGCGCCACGACGAGTGGCGAGTTCTTCCGCGACGCCACGCTCGACGGGCTCGAGGAGAACACCGAGTACTCCTACCGCGTGGGCAGCGCCGACATGGGCTGGTCGGACGTGTACACGTTCCGCACCCAGGCGTTCTCCGGCGACTTCTCGTTCTTCTTCTTCGGGGACCCGCAGCTCGGCGCCTCGGGCAATGTGGAGAGAGACGCAGCCGGCTGGCAGGACACCCTCGAGGTCGCGACGCAGAGCTACCCGGACGCGGAGCTGCTGTATTCGTCGGGTGACCAGGTGAACACGGCCACGAACGAGAGGGAGTACGAACTCTTCCTCCAGTCCGACCACCTGCGCGAGCTTCCGTTCGTCGCGAACAACGGAAACCACGACGTCGGCTCGAAGGCCTACGAGCAGCACTTCAACCTTCCCAACGAAGACCTCACGGCGGGTGCCGGCTCGGCCACGTCGTCGGGTGGCGACTACTGGTTCATCTACAAGGACGTCCTGTTCCTGAACCTCAACTCCAACAGCCGCGACTACAGCTCGCACTATGCGTGGATGGACAAGGTCATCGCCGAGCAGGGCGACAAGGCGAAGTGGAAGGCCGTGGCGTTCCACCACTCCCTCTACTCCGTGGGACCGCACCAGGACGACGGCGACGTGATCGACCGACGCAACACCATGCCGGAGAAGATCTCCGAGCTCGGCATCGACCTGGTCCTCATGGGTCACGACCACAACTACGCCCGCACCTACCTCATCAAGAACGGCCAGAAGGCTGATGAGAACGAGGTTCCGGCCGCGGTCAAGGTCGAGGCGAAGGACGGCGAGGTCATGTACGTGACCGCGAACTCCGCCAGCGGATCGAAGTACTACGACACCGAGAACCCCGGCGCGTGGTGGGCATCCGTCTGGAACCAGGAGAAGGTGCGCAACTACACCGTGCTCGACGTCACGGACGACGAGATCTCGGTCCGCACGCTCCGTAGCCAGCAGAACGGCGCCGAGAAGCCCGTGAACAGCGTCGTGGACGAGGTCACGCTGACCAAGGATGCGGCTCCCGAGCTGACGGTGCCCGAGGACGGCGACATCGCCAAGGGCGCCGAGTTCGACCCGCTCGACGGGGTCTCCGCGACGGACAACGTGGACGGCGACCTCACCGAGGCGATCACGGTCTCCGGATCGGTCGACACGGCGACGGCCGGCGAGTACACGCTGAGCTACACGGTCGAGGACGCGCGTGGCAACGTCACGACGGTCGAGCGCGTCGTGACCGTCGTCGCCCCGGACCCGACGGACCCGACCGACCCGACGGATCCCACGGACCCGACGGACCCGACGGATCCCACGGACCCGACGGATCCCACGGACCCGACGGATCCCACGGACCCGACGGATCCCACGGACCCGACCGACCCGACGGATCCCACGGACCCGACCGACCCCACGGACCCGGGCACGGACCTGCCCGGAACGGGTGAGCCGGGCACGTCGCAGCCGTCGTTCACTCCGGCACCGCCCGTGTCGGACGGCTCGGACCTGCCGGCCGATCTCCGCGACGCCGTCGACGCGACGGTCTCCGGACGCACGGTCAGCATCACCGGTCTCACCGCCGGCGAGTGGTACTACGTCTACGTCTACTCGTCGCCGACGGGACTCGGTTGGGTGCAGGCCGACGCGAGCGGCGGCGCGACCGCCATGCTTCCGAGCGGCCTCGACGCCGGCGCGCACCGGCTCGCGGTGCTCGACGACGCGGGCACACTGGTCGGTTGGGGACAGTTCGTCGTCGCGGCAGCGTCCGACCCCGAGGCCGGGGACGACCTCGCCGTGACGGGTTCGGATGCGGCCACCGCGTGGGGCTTCGCGTCCCTCGCCGCGTTGCTCCTCGCCGGCGGCGGCGCCCTGCTGATCACTCGTCGCAACCGCGCAGCCCAGAGCTGACGCACCCGGCCGCCGGGGACCGGTTCCCACCGGTCCCCGGCGGCCCTCCGGGCGATTCGCCCACCTTTGCCGCGCCCCACCAACGCCCCTCGGAGAACCCGCCCAGCATGTCCACGTCATCCCGTTCCCTCCGCCTCGTCGCCGGAGGACTGCTCGCAGCCCTGCTCGGCTCCGTGGCCGCCCCCACGACCGCGACGGCGGTCGAACCCGCCGCGGTGAGCGCCGCGGCCACCGACTTCGCCGCCCTCGTGAACCCCTTCGTGTCGACGGAGGACGACTTCGGTCAGGATCTGCCGGGTGCCGAGGCCCCGAGCTCGATCGTCAAGATCAACCCGATGACGACACCCGGCCGTTCCCACAGCGGATACGACTACGCCGAGGACCAGATCGCCGGGTTCACACACACCAACCTCGACGGGGTCGGCGGATCGGGCGGCGGCGGCGACCTGCTCGTCGTGCCCACCTACACCAGCTACACCGGAGTGCCGACGACGGCGTCGTACGCGAAGGACTACAGCCACGACGCGGAGGAGGCCGAGCCCGGCTACTACGGCGTGGAACTCGAGACCGCGAACGGCCCGATCCTCGCCGAAGCCACCACCGACGTCCGCACCGGCCAGGACCGCTACACCTTCCCGAAGGCCGGGAGAGCGTCGCTCGTCGTCGACCTGCGCAACAACTTCACGCGCCGGAATGACGCATCCATCGACGTCTCGAAGCTCGAGGACGGCCGCGTCGCGCTCTCGGGGAAGGTCGGCGGCCACTTCAACGGCTACGACTACGCGATGTACTACTACGTCGAGACGACCAGTGCCGTGTCGAACACGCGCACGTGGGGCGCCTCGGGCGCCCTCGGCTCGGCGTCCCATCAGGACGGCACCAACCTCGGTGCGATCCTCGACTTCGACGTCGACGCGGGCGAGCAGGTCGGCTTGAAGGTCGCGATCTCGCCGATCAGCGCAGCTCAGGCGAAGACCGACCTCGCGGCCGAGATGAACGACCGCTCGTTCGAGGACGTCCGTGCGGACACGAAGGCCGACTGGAACGAGATCCTCGGGCGCCTCGCCGTCTCCGCCTCGGAGACGAGCGACCCCGACGGCGACCTCGCGAAGCTGTTCTACACGCACCTCTACCGCCTCTTCGGGCAGCCCGTGAACGCGACGAGCACGAGCGGTACGTATCGCGGTCTCGACGGTGAGATCTACGAGGCCGACGGGTACACCCACTACGACGGCTGGGGCACGTGGGACGACTTCCGCAAGTTCGAGGTCCTCGCGATCGGGTACCCCGAGGTCTTCCGCGACCAGGCGCAGTCGCTCGTCGATCTCTTCGGCTCGTTCGCGAAGAGCGGTAAGGACTCGCTGTCCGGTGCCGTACACTCCGTGCCGACCGTCCGCTTCGAGCGTGCGGCCGTCGTGATCGCGGACGCTGTCGCGAAGGGAGCGGAGCTGCGCGGGCTCGCGGATGCGTGGCCGGCGCTCGTCTCCCAGTCGGCCGGCGGCTACAGCAACCCCGACAACGTGAAGCGCGGCTACATCGCGAACGAGGTCGACGACACGCTCGGCGCAGCGTACGACGACACGGCGCTCGCGACGATCGCCGACGCGCTCGGGAAGACGGACGAGGCGCAGAGCTTCCGCTTGCGCGCCGCGAACTGGACGAACCTGTACAAGGACGACGCCGTGACCGTCGCCGACGGCGACACCGTCGGCCTCGTCTTCCCGAAGGACGCGAACGGTAACTGGGTGAACGCGAATCCGGAGGCGTTCGAAGCCGGCAACGTCTACCAGGGCACGCTGTGGCAGTACAACTGGACGGTCGCGAGCGACATGGGCGGCATGATCGACCTCATGGGCGGAGAGGACGAGACCCTCTCGGCGCTCAGCTTCATGTTCGGGGAGCAGGCGCCGAACGACGGCGGCCGCATGCTGTTCTCGAGCGCGAACGAGACCGACCTGCAGGTGCCGTACCTCTTCAACTACGTCGGTGCACCGTCGAAGACGCAGAAGTGGGTGCGCGACCTCTACACGAAGGAGACCTGGAACCGCTACATCGCGACCGGATCGACGGGCGAGTATCCGACGAGCGGCGGCGAGTTCCGTCCGCCGATCAAGACGAAGGTCTACAAGAACGCCCCGCAGGGCTTCCTGCCCACGCAGGACAACGACACCGGCGCGATGTCGGCGACGTTCGTCGCCGCGGCGCTCGGCCTGTACCCCGTTCAGGCGGGCTCCGATGAATACCAGATCGGCACGCCGTTCTTCGAGAACGTGCACATCAGCTACGAGTCGGGCCGCTCGTTCGACATCAGCGCGAACGGCGTCTCGCCCGACGACTACTACATCCAGTCGGCTGCGCTCAACGGGCAGGACTTCGAGCGCACGTGGATCACGTACGACCAGCTCACGGCCGGCGGCGAGCTCGCCTTCGAGATGGGTGACACCGCGTCCGAGTGGGCGGCCGACGGTGTGGCCTCGTCCTCGCTGAGCGACGTGCTCCCGAGCTCGGTCTACGACCGGACGGGCGCGATCGCCGTCTCCTCGCGGCTGTTCTCCGAGTCGGATGCCTCTGACGGCTCCATCGGGAACGAGATCGCCCTGACGCTCGCCAATGGCACGTTCGCCGGCAAGAACGGCGACGACCTCGCAGCGAACGGTGCGATCTCCGCCGCGAACCTGCCCGCCGGGCTGAGCCTCGTGGCGAAGCGCACCGGTGACCGCGGCGTCGCCCTGTCCCTCGCCGGCCAGGCCGACGACCACGGCACGCTCGACAGCATCGACGACCTCGAACTGAGCATCGCCGACGCGGCGTTCAGCCGGAAGCCGTCGACCGGGTCGCGCGAATTCGCGTTCAAGGTCACGTTCGACGGCGCCGCGCTGCAGGCCGAGGACACGACGCTGACGGCGTCCGCCGACGGCACGGTCGACACGACGGTGGCGCTCACGCTGAGCGGTGCGACGTTCGCCGGAGCCGCGGGACGCGACCTCGTCGCGGACGGCGACCTCGCGGTGCCGGGACTCCCGGACGGGATCAGGGCGACGGCCGTGAAGCGGAACGACGAGACGGTCGATCTGCGACTGCTCGGCTCGCTCGGTGACGCCCAGCGCGCTCAGTTCGCCCTCGCCTTCACGGACGCGGCGCTCTCCGGAGCGCGCGCCACGGAACTGAGCGGCGACGGCATCTCCGGACTCGGTACCTTCACGATCGCGGTGGACCAGCAGTGGCGCGCCAAGCTCACCGCCCTCGTCGAGGAGGCCGACCTCGTCGTGGAGGGCGGCTACACGGCCGGCTCGTTCGCTGCGTTCAGTTCGGCGCGAGACGCGGCGAAGGCCGTGCTCGCGGACGAGAAGGCGACGGACGAGCAGCTCCAGTCCGCCTACAGCACGCTGAACCGCGCCGCCGCGGCGCTCACGATCGCCGACACGTCGGACGAGGTGCGCCTCGGCGACACGCTCTACGGCGAGGTCCTGTTCGACGACGACTTCTCGACGGATCGCTCGGCCGAGTACACGGTGTTCGGCGACGTGAGCGAGTCCTCCGCGGACGTCTCCGTGGACACCGCGTCCGGCACGCTCACGGCGAAGGCCGACGGGCGCCGCTTCAGCCACGTCGCCCTCCCGGTGAGCGGCGGGGAGGACTTCGCCCTCGTCGTCGAGCCGAAGAGCTTCGCCGGAACGAAGGCTCCGGAGGACAGTCTCTTCATCGGTCTCACCGACGGGCCCACGAACCGCGCGCACAGCTGGTTCAACAACACGCGCGCCGAGACCGGCATGGACTTCTGGGTCGACGGTCAGGGCAAGGACAGCGGTGCCGGTTCGCTCACAGGAGTGCAGTGGAACCCCGGCGACCGGTTCGCGACCGTCGTCGCCGACGGCGTGATCACGTCGTGGATGGAGGAGGACGGCTCCTGGCGGAAGCTCCGCTCGGGTGTCCTCACCTCCGCCGTGACCGTCGAGCAGCTCGCCGCATGGGATCCCACCCTGAGCCTCCGACTCGACACGGGAACGATCGAGATCGACCGCGTCACGCTCCTCGCGGCGACCGAGGCCGCTCCGGTCGAGCCGGTGCGGATCGAGGCCGAGGGCTTCACGGGGTCGAGCGGCGGGACGCTCGTGGCGGAGGGCGCGAGCCCGTCGGGCAACGTCGGCGGCACGTACGACGGCGGTCGACTCACCTACGCGGACGTGGACTTCGGCGCCGGGGAACAGAGCACGCTCACGGTGCGCACATCCACCCGGGATGAGCGCGTCGGCGCGAACCCCCGTCTCGAGTTCTACCTCGACGAGCCGACCGAGGCGAACAGGGTCGCTGACGTCGCGCTGCCGAAGACCGGCGGCTGGGGCAACTACGTGACCACGACGGTCGACCTCGAGAAGCCCGTCTCCGGACGTCACACACTGGTCGTCGTGATGCACTCCGACCCCGTTGCCGGACAGCAGTACCAGTACGTCTCCAACCTGGACTGGTTCGAGTTCGCGCCCGCCGAGGGCGAGGTGACGCCGGCGGACCTCACGGAGCTGCTGGCCGCCATCGCGGACGCGCAGACGGTGGTGGAGCAGGAGGAGCGGTACATCGCGATCGACTTCGCCGCGTTCCGCCGGGCACTCGACGCCGCCGAGGACGTGGCGGCGACGCCGGAGGTGCGCCAGGACGAGGTCGACGCGGCGCTGCGGATCCTGACCGCTGCGACCGATCAACTCGAGTGGAAGGTCGTGCGTCAGCTCCCGGGGCTCATCGCGGAAGCCGAGGCGATCGACACGGCGCCCTACACGCCCGAATCCGTCGCGGCCCTCGTCACGGCGCTCGAGACGGCGCGCGCGGTCGAGGACGGCGCATCGTACGAGACGTACGTCGGTGCGTTCGACGGACTCCGCGCGGCGATCGACGGGCTGACGGAACCGACGGACCCGACCGATCCCACGGACCCGACGGATCCCACGGACCCGACCGATCCCACGGACCCGACGGACCCGACGGACCCGACGGACCCGACGGACCCGACGGACCCGACGGACCCGACCGATCCCACGGGCCCCGGAGCGCCCGCGTTCACGCCGTCCGTCCCGGCGGAGTCGGGTGACGACCTGCCGGAGGCGCTGCAGGACCGCATCACGGTGTCGGTCTCGGGGCGCGTCGCGACGCTCGGTGGACTCGCTCCTGACGCCTGGCACTACATGTACGTGTACTCGGAGGCGACCGCCCTCGGATGGGTGAAGGCGGACGCTGAGGGTGGCGCGACCGTGACGCTCCCGGCGAGCCTCGAGGCAGGCGAGCACCGGATCGCCGTGCTCGATGCGGATGGCAACCTCCTGGGATGGGCTGAGTTCACTCTCGCCGGCGACCAGGACGGTGCGGGTCAGGGCGGTGACGGCGGCCTTGCCGTCACGGGAACCGATGCGGCAGCCGCCTGGAGCGCGGGAGCCCTCGGCCTCCTCCTCCTCGCCCTCGGCGCGACCCTCGTGGTCGCGCGACGCCGGAGGAGCGCCGCGAACTGAGCCGCAGCGGCTCACGCCGCCCCCGGACCGACATGCGGGTCCGGGGGCGGCGTTGTCCGTCGGGGTGGGCGAGCGTATCGTGGATGCCCCAACCCGGTATTCGGACGACGGATGCCCCGATCGGCGAGGTGGCCTCATGAGCTCCACACACGAACCCGCTTCCCCTGTGCACGAGCAGTACCTCGTCTCGGGGATGACGTGCGATCACTGCGTCCGCGCCGTCACCGAGGAGATCTCCGCGATCGACGGTGTGGAAAGCGTCGGCGTCGACCTCCACGAGGGTGGCGTCTCACGTGTCGACGTCGTCAGCACGCGTCCCCTCGCCGCGACCGACGTCGAGGCCGCGATCCTCGAGGCCGGTTACTCCCTCGCTAGCGCCTAACCCAAAGGGCTACTCCCGCATGAGGGCTACAGATAGACGTGGCGCCCTCGCTGCCGGTCTGTAGCCCTCGCTCCTCCCGAGCCGCGCGCTCTGCGACTCCTGCGCCGACGCCGTGGTGGACGTCGGTGGTTCGGAGTAGCGTCGCGGCATGGAACGGCAGCACCCCATGCTCTTCGAGGAGGGCGACCCCATCGTCGAACGCGTGCGAGGGCTGTGCGCGCCGTATCCCGAGTCCGCTGAAGTGATGGCATGGGGCCGGCCCACGTTCCGGGCCGGGAAGAAGATCTTCGTCACCCTCGGTTCGTCGATGAACAGGCCGCACTCGATCGTCGTGAAGCCCGAGATCGAGGAGCGCCGGGCCCTGATCGAACTCCCCCGAGTCTTCATCCCTCCGTACTTCGGCCCGGGCGGGTGGATCGGTATGGACGTCGATCGCTCGGCCGAGACCGATTGGGCACTCGTCGCCGAGTTGATCGACGCCTCCTACCGCCGGGTCGCGCTCAAACGGCAGATCGCGGCTCTCGACGCGCACCCGGTCGTGCCCGTGGTCGACGCATCCTCGGTACGGCACGCATCGAGGACGGTGAGGTGACCGTCGGCCCTCCGGGGACGCGGCGGGTGAAATCGTCGGGGTCACCGCGGGGCCTGACGAGTCGACAGCGACGGGCGATGCGGGGTTCTGCAAACGACGATGAGGGCGCCACCCCGGCGGGGTGGCGCCCTCATCGTGTCGTGCGGCTACTCCGCGGCGGCGCGCATCCGCTTGGCCGCGACGAGGCAGGCGCCGAGCAGGAGCAACGCACCCGCGAGACCGACGAGCGGGAGCGGGTCGTTCGCACCCGTCACGGCGACGTCATCACCAGGAGCGGCCGGACCGGCGCCGTCCGGATCGGTCGTGCCGGGCTCGTCCGTCCCCGGCTCGCCCTCGCCGGGCTGCTCGCCCGGCACCTTACCGGGAACCTCGACGGCGAGCACCGTGATGTCGTCCCAGCCGATGAGCACGCCCGCGGCATCCTCGACGGCGACGCGGTGGACTTCCGCCGTCGTGTCCGCGGGGATCGTCACCTCGAAGGTCCCGGCGGCGGAGACCGTCCGCGTGCCGAGCACCACCGGCTCCGAGAAGAGCGTTGTCGCGAGTTCCTGCCCGGCGAACGCCGCATCGACCGTCACCGTGATGGTGTCGCCCGCCGTCGCCTCTTCGGGAACGCTCACGCCCGTCTTGGTGTCGTCCGTGAGGTCGTCCTCCGTGATCGGCGGGACGACGGCGGTGCCCGGACCGGCTGCCCAGTAGAGCGCCCGTGCGATGTCGCTGAAGGCTCCGACAGGGTGGTTGCGGAACGTCGGCGACGTGCCGAAGAGGAAGAAGCGGGAGCCCGCCTCCGTCTCCGAGGAGACCGCCGATGCCTGCCCGGCGGCGTCCACCGTCGAGCGTCCGGGGGAGGTCGCCCAGTGACCGGACACGAACGTGTCGGCGGCGTACGACTGCTCCACCGTCACGCCCTCGCCGAGTGCCGAGAACCACGTGGCCGGGTAGATGAACGCCGTGTCCTGCGCGCTCGGCCCGAACAGGCTGCCCTCGGGGGTGTCGACGCGCACGATGCCGTTCGATCCGCTCGTGCCCGTCGTCGCGGTGAGCTGAGCGAGGCCGTTCGTGACACCGAAGGTCGCACCGCCGCTACCGCGCGCCACGACGTCGCCGCCGCGGGCGAGGTAGGCGCTGAGCGCCGCCGCTCCGGCCGACTGCGCCGGCGTGAATGCGAGGTTGCCGCCGAGGAACAGCACGTCGAGCGTCGACAGGTCGACGGCTCCCGACGTGAGCAGCGCGGCGCTCACGAGCACGGGCTCGTCGATGCCGAGCTTCAGCAGGACGTCGCGGTCGTCCGTCGTCGTGTAGCCGACGGCGAGTGAGCGGAGCGAGGTGGTCGTCTCCTCGCGGAGGGCGAGTCCGTCGGTCGCGGCGAAGTCGACGCCGAAGAGCGACGCGGCCTCCTCGGCGGCGGCGCGGCTCGCCGCATCCTTCCCGAGGACGACCGTGCCGTCGTCGAGCTGCGAGAGCGGGATCCCCGCGTCGAGCAGCGCCGTGATCGCCTGCCATTCGGCCGTGCCGCTCGGCTCGAGCGAGAGGTACGGGCCACCCTCGGCGACGGAACCCCCGAGGTCGGCGGTCGTCACCGGCTCGACGGTGACCGAGAGGGCCGGGTCGGTCGTGTTCCCTACCGAGACGACGTCGGCCCCCCAGAGGAGCGAGAGGCTCCACGCGGAGATGTCGTACATGCTGTCGATCCGGTCCGAGATGTCGGTGCCGTCGGCGAGCAGCACGTTCGCGAGCCCACGCAGCGGCTGGTGCATGTCCACGAGGAACGTCCCGGCCCCGTAGGTCGTGCCGCCCGCCGTGAAGGGCGCGGTGGCGCGCGTCACCTCGATGTCGTTGACGAGGAGCTGTTCGACGAGCTGCTCGGCGTCGGAGCGCGAGCGCTGCGAGCCGTCGACGGGGATGACGTAGGCGCGCGGGAACGTCGCGTTGTAGATGTCGGTCTCGTCCCAGATGTCGGTCCACTCCGTGGGGACTCCGGGCTCGAGGTCATCGGCCGCGATGTCGGCGGGGATCGGGGTCTGCTCGGCGCCCGTGATGCCGCGCTCGAAGATCTCCATCTGGTTCTCGAGCAGCGGGTCCCGGTTCTCGACGACGTAGTCGATGATCGAGTCGATGACGACCTCGGCCACCTCGGTGTCGACGGCGGAGTTGAACTGGTTCTGCGCCGGGTTGTTGTTCACACGACCGAGGGGCAGCTCGACGGTGTTGGTGATCGCGCCCTGGTAGGCGACGTACTGCGGGGCGAAGATGGGGGGCCAGTCGTCCCAGCCCGACCGGATGTCGCGGTAGGGGATGAGGATCTTGCCGGTGTTCTCGGTCGTCGGTCGACCCGTGCCGTCGTCGTAGGTGTTGCCGGGGATGTCCGCGGCGACGACAGCCTCCTCGACCGCGAGGGCGGCGGAGTAGGCGTGCGGCAGGAAGAGGTCGTACTCGTAGTTCTCGCCGTGGGGCGGTCCACACGGCTCGACCTGGAGGATGCCCGTGTACCCGTGGATGTCCACGAAGTACGTCGGCTGGATGAGGCCCGTGATGTCGCGGAGTGCCGTCGTCGTGTTGGTCGCGTTCGTGATGAAGTCGCGGTTCGGGTCGTAACCGTTCGCCGTCGCGCGCGTGCCGTTGAAGCGGCCGTCGGGGTTGGCCGTCACGGTGAAGTAGAGGCGCGTCGTGTCGAGGAGCTCGGCGACCTCGGGGTCAGCGGCCGTCTCGACGAGCTGGTCGATGTAGTTGAGGGTCGCGTCCGTTCCCTCCCATTCGTTGCCGTGGATGTTCGCGTTGAACCAGATCGGCAGCTTGTAGCCCTCGGCGATCGCGGCGTCCTGGGCTGCGGCGGTCGGAGCATGCTTGATCGCGTCGCGCCAGGCGGTCTGCTGCGCGGTTTCGGTCGGGGTCTCCGGCGCGGTCACCGTCACGAGGTAGAGGTCGCGGCCCTGCTCCGACTGGCCGATGATCTGCGCGGAGACGTAGTCGCTCTCCGCCATCAGATCGTTGAGAGCGGGAGCGATCTCGGCGTAGGGGACGGCGCCGCGGTTGATGGAGGCATCGGTGGGGTCGGCGGGATACTCCGTGAGCGTCGGCTGCACCGGGTAGCTCGTGGGGAGCGCGACGCCGCCGGTGGTGCGGACGATGGGAAGGGATGGAGCGTCGAGGACACCCTCAGCGGCGGTTGCCGCTGGGGCGGAGAGGAACACGGCCGTTGCGGCAACGATGACGCTGCTCGCTCCGGCCACGACACGATTGAGCACGAAGGCTTCTCCGTTTCGAAGGCGCGATGGAACGACGGAACGACGCACTCGTACGTCGATGGATGCGCCGACGGCGGTGCGTTCGGTGGCCGGAATGGCCGGAGGGAGGCTGTGGCTTCACCGTACGGTCGCCATGTTTCACCGGTGTGTCGGCCGAGTGACTCGTGGCGACCGGCGTACCCCCAGAACGAGGGGTCGGTCGGCGGATCGGTGCGTGCACGGCGGGCTGGGTGAGCGAATCGTTGCGTACGACGCCTCGATCCTGAATCGATAGCGCGTCGTCCGGTCCCGGTGCGTCGGTCCTGCGGGCGCCACAGGGACCCCGCCATCCGCGCGAGGGGGGTGGTTCGGAGCCGAGGGCGCCACGTCTAGGTGGCGCCCTCAGGCGGGAGTAGCCCTTTGGGGGGTCAGGGGGTGGGGAGGGCGGTGCCGATGGACCAGATGAAGGGAGGGGGCGTTCCGTTGATCGACCAGTCGCCGACGATGCGCGCCTTGTAGACGACGGGATTGTGCGAGGCGACCGTGCGGGCGTTCCGCCAGTGCCGGTCGAGCCCCTTCGCGCGACTCGTCGCGGAGGCGCCGAGCGTGTTGAAGACGAGGGTCGCGGCGCGCGGGACGGACTCCGAGAGCACGACTTGCGCTTGAGCCGAGCGGATCTCCGCGAGCACGTTCGCCGCGAGGTCCTCCTCGGTGTCCCGCAGGTGCGCCGTGTCGGCGGCCCCCTGCACGGCCTCGGCGACGCCGCGGACGAGGGCGAGCGCGGTGTAGGCGACGGACGAGATCTCCCCGACGACGGCCTGGATCTGCGCGTCGTCCCGCACGAGCGATGCGACCCCGTGGCTGTACACGCGCGTGCGCTCGCGGATCGCCCGCGCGGTTTCACGCTCGGTCGCGGCGGCGATGCCCGCGAGGACCGCGAGCAGCACGAGCTGGTACAGCGCCGTCTGGTAGCGGAACCGGTCGTCGAAGAGCGAGACGTGCGCCTCGTCGACCTCGGCGTCCGTGAACACGATCGTGCCGGTACCCGTGAGCTGCTGGCCGAAGCCGTCCCAGTCATCCGAGATCGCGACGCCCGACTGGCCCGTGCGCACGAGCACCGTCACGGACTCGCCCTCCCGATCGGCGGTCACGTCGGTCCACTCCGCGAAGATGCTGCCCGTCGTGTAGAACTTTCGGCCGTTCAGGACCCAGCGATCGCCTCGCCGCTCGAGCCGCGTCTGCGAGGAGCCGATCGCGCCGTTGCCCGTCTCGCTCCACGCGTTGCCGACGATCTCGCCCGCCGCGAAGCGCCGCAACCACACGTCGCGCTCGCCGCCGGGAGTGGCCTGCAGCCGGTCCTCGACGAAGGCGATGTGCCCGCGGAAGATCTGCGGGAGATTCGCGTCGGCAGCGCCGAGCTCGATGAGGACCTCCGCGAGCTCGGGGATCGTGAGGCCGTCGCCGCCGAAGTCCGTCGGCACGCGGAGGCGACCGAAGCCCGCGTCGACGAGCCACCGCACGGGCTCGAACGGGAGGACATGCTCCTGCTCGCGCGCGACGGCGCCGTCGGCGATCCGCGCGAACACGGGTCGCAGTCGCGCGAGCACCGCGTCGAGCGGGGTCGCGCCGGTCGCTGAGCGAGCATCGGCCGCTGAGCTTGTCGAAGCGCCAGGAGCTTCGTGGTCGCTGGGCCCTTCGACGGGCTCAGGGACAGCGCGGCCAGGTTCCGAGGTCGATGTGGTGTGCCTCTGCTTCATCGCGAGTCCCTACGTGTAGAGCGAGATCGGTTGGAGCTCGCCGTTGAGCACGAACGCGCCAACCTCGAGCTTCTTGTAGTCGACGGGGTCGTGGAGCGAGTGCGTGCGCACGTTCCGCCAGAAGAGATCGAGTCCCGTCGAGGCCTTCGCCGAGCTCGATCCCGTGATCTCGAAGATGCGGTTCGCGACCTCGATGCCGACCTCGGTCGAGACGACCTTGAGTTTGGCGATCTCGATCGCGATCTCGCCACGGATCTCCGCCGTCACGTCGTGGCCGAGCGCGATGACCTCGTCGAACGCGCGGCCCGCGCGATCGGCGAGCGCCTCGACCGCGGCGATCTTCGACGCGAACTCGCCGACCACGCGCTGCACGAACGGGTCGTCGCGGTACGTGTCGGCGATGCTCAGGAACCACGCCGCCGGTCGGGCACGCGTGATGTCGAGTCCCTGCGCGAGCGCCCCCTCCGCGACCCCGAGGTAGAGGTTGCCGAAGGCGAGCTGGATGCCCGGGGTGATGAGGGTCGAGAACGGCTCATCCGTCCCCACACCGAGGATGTCGGCGGGCGTCACGGCCACGTCGGTGAACCGCACGGAGCCGCTCGCCGAGAGGCGCTGTCCGAGCGCATCCCAGTCGCCGAGGTACGTCACGCCGTCACGATCGTGATCGAGCGCGAAGAAGAGGAAGCGTCCGTCGAGCTCTCCGCCCTTCACGATCGCGTTGACGAGCACGACGTCGCCCGCCGACGCTCCCGTCGAGAAGCGCTTGAGGCCGTTGAGCCGGTACCCGTCGCCGTCGGGGACGAGTTCGAGGTTCGGGTCGGTCGGGTTGACCGAGTCGCCCCAGATCCAGCGCCCCTCGACGGTCCGCCGGTACCAGTCGGCGCGCTTCGCGGCATCGGTGTTGAAGCCGATGTTGCCCGAGTTGATGTAGTGGTACGCGAGGATCTGGGCGATCGAGGCATCCGTCCGCGACAGGATGCGGACCACGAGGAACGCCGACTGCCAGTGGCCCCCGCCCCCGCCGAACTCGGCCGGATCGAGGAGGTTCACGAGCCCGCCCTCGCGGAGGAGGTCCAACTCCGTCGTGGGATCGAGGTTCGCGCGGTCACGGGCGAGGGCGTCCTCGCCGAGTGCCGCGGCGACGCCCTCGGCGACGCCGCGCCAGTGGGCGAGTTCCTCGCGCGAGGCGGTTCCGCTCCAGGGGGATCGTGTGGTCGTCCGTGAGGCATCGACCGTGGGGGTCGTCGTATCGGTCACGTCAGGCTCCTTGCGGTTCGAGGTCGGCTGCCGAGCCGAAGAGGGATGCGGCGGTGTCGTCGGCGGCGCTCGGGCCGTCGGCGAAGGCGCCTCGGTATGCGTGCGCGGGATGCCACGCGGGCACGACGGGCGAGCCGGTGCCGTTGAGGCGACCGCGCAGGGTCCCCTCGGGGTACTCGTCCCACACGCGCCCGCGGCGGCGCAGCTCGGGGACGAGCAGTTCGACGACGTCCTCGAAGGTACCGGGCGTCACGACGTAGGCGAGGTTGAAGCCGTCGATCCCGCCCACCTCGACCCAGCGCTCGAGCTCGTCCGCGACGGTCGCGGGACTCCCGACGATGACCGGGCCGATTCCGCCGATACCGACGTAGTGCGCGATGTCGCGCGGCGTCCACTTCCGCTCCGGGTCGTACTGCGTGAAGATCGCGAGCGCGGACCGCGCGGCGTCGGTGTCGATGTACGTGAGCGGGACGTCCGGGTCGTACTGAGAGAGATCGAGTCCCGACCAGCCGCCATACAGCGCGAGTGCGCCGTCGAGGCTCACGTATGGACGGTAGGAGTCGTACTTCTCCTGCGCCTCCTCGTCGGTCTCCGCCACGACGACCGTCGCGAGCGTGAGGATCTTGACGCTGTCGCGGGGGCGGCCGATCTGCTCGGCGCGATCCCGGATATCGTCCGTGATGCGTCGCGTCAGTTCCGGCTTCAGTCCGTTGATGAAGATCGCCTCGCCGTGCTTCGCGGCGAACTCCCGACCGCGCGACGAGGCGCCGGCCTGGAAGATCACGGGAGTGCGCTGCGGGCTCGGCTCGGAGAGGTGCACGCCGGGCACCTCGAAGTGCTCTCCGACGTGATCGATCGGGTGGACCTTGGTGGGATCGGTGTAGATGCCGCGCTCGCGGTCGATGACGACCGCGTCGTCCTCCCACGAGCCCTCCCATAGCTTGTACGTGACGTCGAGGAACTCGTCGCCGATGCCGTAGCGGTCGTCGTGGCCGATCTGCGCGCCGAGGCCGAGGTTCCGGGCCGCCGAGTCGAGATATGACGTGACGACGTTCCAGCCGACGCGGCCCTTCGTGAAGTGGTCGAGCGTCGAGAAGCGGCGGGCGAGCGCGTAGGGGAGCTCGTACGTCGACGCGACCGTGACACCGAAGCCGAGGTGCTCCGTCGCGTGCGCCATCGCGGAGACCTGGACGATCGGGTCGCCGACGGGGATCTGCGCGGAGTCCTCGAGCGCCGTCGCCGCCGAGTGCCGGTAGACGTCGTACACGCCGACGACGTCCGCGATGAAGAGCGCGTCGAACGTGCCACGTTCGAGCAGCTTCGCGAGGTCGACCCAGTAGTCGAGCGAGTTGTAGCGGTGCGCCTGGTTCTCCGGGTGCTTCCAGAGGCCGGGCGCCTGGTGCGTGACGCAGCTCATGTCGAACGCGTTGAGGATGATGCGCGATGCCATCTGGCTCTGCTCCGCTTCGTGGATCGGATGCCCCGGGGGGCCGTGGTCCGCCGACGCTATCGAAGCCGCCGTGCGCCTCGGAAGGGCCGCCGACACACGGCGAAACGTTCGGAGGACACACTTCGTCACACCGTGTCGTCGTCTTACGTCGCGCCTTCCGCCGGGCGTCACCCGCCCCTACATTTCGATGAACCGCCCGGCCGCCGGGCCGCCCACAGCCCTCCCTCAGCACACCAGGAGACCACCATGACCAGCACCCGATCCCCGTTCGGACGCCGCGCCAGCGGTGTCGCGTTCGTCGCCGGAGCCGCCGCCGTGGCGATGACCCTGTCCGCGTGCGCCGGAGGGGCGGCGAGCGGCTCGAACGCCGACGGCGACTTCTCCGGAGAGGAGCTCACGGTGCTCCTCATTTCCTCGCACGAGGGTGCGTCGGAGTGGCTCTCGACCGAGTTCGAGGAGAAGACCGGCGCGACCATCAACCCGGTCATCGTGCCGTACGACGAGATCGGCTCGAAGCTCGCCCTCGACCAGCAGTCCGGCGCGAACACCATCGACGTCGCCGCACCCTGGTACGTCTCCCTCGGCGATCTCGCGGCGGACGGCGCGATCCAGGACCTCACGGAGTGGGTCGACGGCAACGACGCCCTCGACGTCGACGACTTCATCCCTTCCCTCTGGAAGCCCTACAGCCAGGTCGACGGTAAGACGTACGGTCTGCCGTTCGACGGTGACACGCACGTCCTCTTCTACAACCGGGAGATCCTCGCCCGGAACGGCTTCGACGCGCCGCCCGCGACGTGGGACGAGTACCTCGAGCAGACGAAGACCATCACCGAGAACGAGAGCGCCGACGGCGTGTACGGTGCCGCGATCTTCGGCCAGAAGTCGCCGCTCATCCTCGGTGCGAGCTTCGCGAACCGGCTTGCGGGATTCGGCGGCGAGTTCGTCGACGAGAGCGGCGAGCCCACCATCAACACGCCCGAGGCCGTCGCTGCGGCGCAAGCGCTCGTCGACGTGAACGACTACGCGCTGCCGACCCCCGCCGAGACCGACTTCGGCGCCGGCAACAGCGCCTGGTTCGCGGGCAAGGTCGGCTTCATCGAGAACTGGACCGACCTCGGCGTGCGATCGCAGGACCCCGAGAGCGGCTCCGAGGTCGTCGACCAATGGGGTGTGACGTTCCTCCCGACGGGCGGCGGCAACACGGCATCGCGGGCGTCTCTCGTCGCGGGCTTCAGCTGGGTCATCGCCGCGAACACGCAGAAGACCGAGCTCGCTCAGGAGTTTATCGAGTGGGCGTCGTCGAGCGAGGTCAATGCGAAGCTCCTCACCGAACTGCCGCCGACGGGGATCGACCCGAACCGCCTGTCCTCGCTCGAGGACGAGACGTACGGCACGGAGTTCCCGGAGATCCAGGAGGCCAACCGCGCGACGCTCGACGGGGCGCTCGCGTGGCCGACCGGCGAGAACGCCACGGAGGCTGCGCAGGTCCTCACGGACGAGCTCGCGAAGCTGCTCGCGGGGGAGGGTGGCACCGCTCAGGAGACGCTCGACCGAGTGCAGGCCGAATGGGAAGACCTCCTCGGGTGACCGCGTCGACGACGCGTGACGCGGCCGCGTCCTCAAAACGCCCTCACCCGTCCCCTGAGCCTGTCGACCCTTCGACCGGCTCAGGGAACGACCAGCCACGTCAGGAACGCGGTGCCCGCACCGACCGGAAGGCAACACGGCCCCGACCACGCACCACGTGGACGCGGCGCGTCTTCGTGGCCCCCGCCGTTCTCTCCCTGGTCGTCCTCGGCGGTTATCCGCTCGTGTTCATCGCGCTCGCCGCGTTCACCGAGTCGAGCCTCGGTCGGCCGTTCCAGGAGTTCGTCGGCGCCGCGACGTTCGAATCGGTCCTCGCCGACGGGGACGCGACCGCCTCGCTCCTCCGCGGCGTCGTCTACGCGCTGCTCGTCGCGGTCGTGAGCGTGGCGCTCGGCGTCGCGACGGCCGTCGCCTTGTGGCGTTCGGTGCGAGCGGGAGCCGTCGTGCGGACCCTCCTCCTCCTGCCCATGATCACGCCGCCCGTCGTGGTGGGCGTCCTGTGGAAGCTCGTCTTCACTCCCTCTGGGGGGCTCGTGGACACCGTCCTCGGTGCGGTCATCCCTGGAGGGGCGACCTTCTCGGTGCTCTCGCATCCGGTGTTCGCGTTCCTCGGTGTCGCGCTCGCCGACGTGTGGGAGTGGACGCCTCTCATCGTGTTGCTCGTCTTCGCGGCCCTCATCGGCCAGGACGCCGCGATCACCGAGGCCGCATCGCTCGACGGAGCGCACGGGTTCCGCTTGTTCCGGAGCATCACGCTTCCGGCGATCGCGGGAACGGTCGCGGCCGCGTTCCTCATCCGTCTCGTCCTCGCGTTCAAGGTCTTCGACCTCGTGTACGTGATGACGTCGGGCGGGCCCGGGCAGGCGACGACCCTGCCCGCGTACGTCATCTGGCAAGCGGCGCTGCAGCAGTTCGACGTGGGCCGCGCCGCCGCCGTCACCCTGCTGCTCGCGGTCGTCGTCACTCTCGTGACGCTTCCCGTCGTCGCCGTCACCCGGAGGCTCCACAATGACTGACGCGTTCTCCCGGCACCTCGCCGCGACCCCGCCCAATACAGCTTTCGAGCGCACATCCGGCAGTACAACGGTGCCCCCGCGCTCGAAAGCGGGATCTGGCGGGAGGGGAAGGGGCGGGCGGTCGGTCGCGGCCGAGGTGTGGGTGGTGTTGTCGCTTCTGGCGGCGCTCGTCCCGCTCGGATACCTCGTGTCGGTGTCGCTCATGAGTCAAGGTCAGATCTCGGCCGGGTCGCTCGTGCCGCTCCCACCGGACTGGGGCAACTGGTCCGCCGCTCTCACCGAGACGGGGCTTCCGCGGGCCGTGCTGAACTCGATCGTCGCGGCACTCGGAGGCGCCCTGCTCACCCTCGCGTTCGCGTTGCCCGCTGCGTGGGCGATGGCGCGACACCGCACCGGCGGACGGTCGCTCGCGGGGCTCGTGCTGAGCCCGTGGCTGCTTCCGCCGATCGTCGCGATCGTGCCGCTGTTCAGTCTCCTGCGGGTGCTCGGACTCAACAACACGCTCGTCGGTCTGACCCTCGTCTACGCACTGACGAACACGGCCGTCGCGATCTGGCTGCTCGAGGGCTTCGTCCGTCGGCTGCCGGTCGAAGTCGACGAGGCGGCTCAGCTCGACGGCGCGGGGGAGTGGCGGGTCCTCGTGAGTGTCGTGACGCCGCTGCTCACGCCCGCGCTCATCGCTGTCGGGGTGATCGTCGCGGTGCTCAACTACAACGAGTTCCTTTTCGCGACCTTCCTCACCCAGGGGCCGGATGCGCAGACGGTGCCTGTGATCCTCTCCCTCATGCTCGGGGAACGCGTCCAGGACTTCGGCACGATCGCTGCCGCGTCCCTCGTGGGGGTCGTCCCGGTCTACGCCGCAGCGGTCTTCCTCCAGCATCGCCTCGTGGGTGGCCTCACCGCAGGCTCCCTCACCTAACCCAGAGAGCTACACCCGCACGAGGGCGCCAGGTGCACGTGGCGCCCTCGGGCCCGAAGTGCCGCCCTCGACCCCCGCGCTCTGAGCCCGTCCCGCCCACCGCGACACGGTTGCCGAGCTTGTCGAAGCGTGGTGACCGCAACCGAGCACGATGCCCTTCGACAAGCTCAGGGAGTGCGTGGTGCGCTCCTCCGGGGCCGTGGGGCTCGGTTCCCGGTTCGGTCACCGGCCGATTGGCGCACTGCCACGTTGGCCTGATAGTCTCTACTCTGGCCTGCGAGCGGGAGACTGCTCGGAACGCCGAAAACTGCGCCCGTAGCTCAACGGATAGAGCATCTGACTACGGATCAGAAGGTTGGGGGTTCGAATCCCTCCGGGCGCACTCTGCTAGCGAAAACAGTCGTCAGCCTCCGGCTGATACGTGCAGCTGGCGCAGATTCTGGTTGAGACAGAATGAAACGGCCCGCGAAAGCGGGCCGTTTTCGTGTGGAGTGGCCAACTCGTCGTTCCTGCCGCCCCGCGAGGTCGACGAGGCGGGGACGCACGAGGCGGGGGCTCGACATCGCGCGCTCCCCCTCCCTGCTCCTCGTCACGGTCGACGCGCGATCTCGACGGCGTGCCGCAGCGAGCCGGTCCAGGACGGGCCGTGACCCGGCATCATCGTGGTCGCGTCGAGTTCGGGGAGTCGCCCTAGGGACTCACTCGCTCGCGGCAGGTCGTGATGGAACATGCTCGGAAGCAACTGCGGTCCCGACCGGCGAGACGTGCGGTGGCCGGTGACCAGCGCGTCGCCGGTCACGACGACCCCCGACTCCTCGTAGAGGTAGGCGGCGTGGCCGGAGGTGTGACCGGGCAGGGCGATGAGGCGTGGCGTGCCCGGGACCTGGACGAGACCGTCGTCCGACGGGGCCGCGGTCGCGCTGGGCACGGCCAGGGCGGGATCTCCCCCGAGTAGTGGCGCGATACTCGCGGCCCACGCGATCACTCCGGGCCGTGCGGCTTTTCTCACGATCGAGAGGGGCGTCACTTGCTGGATGTGCTCCCGATGGATGTGCGCCACTTCGCCGGGCGGCGCGTAGACCGGCGTTCCGTGCTCCTTCGCCAGCCAGGCGGCGCCGCCGATGTGATCTGCGTGTGCATGAGTGATCAGTACGGCTCGCACGTCCTCGGGGGCTCTGCCCAGTGCGTGGAGCGAGGCGATGAGCTCGGCGCGCTGTCCCACGTAGCCGGAGTCGATCAGCACGACGCCGTCAGGGTGGTCGTCGATGACCCAGTTCACGTGATTCGTCTGCACGAAATGCAAGGACCCGACGCGTTCGATTCTCATGGCGTATCCCTTCCGGAAACGGAAACTATATGTAATATATCGGATGCCGGTACGCGGGATGATCGGCTGAACAGCCCACCTGACCCACTCGGGAGACGATCATGGATAACGCACTCTTCGCGGTCCCCCTCTGGGTCGAGCTCGTCGCCGCCGGCCTCGGTGGCCTGCAGGGAGCGATGTTCGCAGCCGGCTACCGCGACCACCGAATCGACGTCCTCGGTGTTGTCGCGATCGGAATCGGCACGTCCTTGGGCGGCAGCCTCCTCCGGGACGTCGTCCTCAACCAACCCCCCGTGGTGGTCTGGAGCAACTGGTACCTCCTCGTCGCGGCCGCAGGAGCGCTCATCGGTATGGCGCTCGAGCACATCTTCCAACGCCTCAACTGGCTCATCACCGGACTCGACGCCGTCGTGATCGGCCTCTTCGGTGCGATCGGCACCTCGAAGGCGCTCGTTCTCGGGGTGCCGACGGTGGGTGCGATCTTCATCGGCGTGATCGCGGCCGTCGGGGGCTCGGTCGTGCGGGACGTCTCCCTCGGTCTGCCCGTCGCCTTCCTCCAGGTCGGATCGCTCTACGCCGTCGCGGCCGGCGCCGGCGCCGGCCTCCTCGTCCTCCTCGACTCGGTCGGGGTTCCCATCCCCGCCAGCGGCCTCGCCTGCGTGATCGCCACGACGGTGATTCGCCTGGCCGCCGTCCGCTTCCGCTGGACATTCCCCGAACAGACAACGCTGCGGCACGTGCGCCGCTAGTGGATTACCCCGCACGTGCGCGCCCGGGGTGGGGCGGTGCCGAGAAGAGGTGGGCGTGCAACGTCGACACGGCATCGAACCCCAGCGACTCGTAGACGGGTCGGCCCATCCCACTGGTCTGGAGCGTCGCCCAGGTCGCGCCGGCGGCTCGAGCCTCGCGAAGCGCGTGCATCGTGAGCGCGCTCGCGAAGCCCCGGCCACGGAAGGCCTCAGCCGTCGACACGAGGTAGACGCCGACCAGGTCGCCCGACGACAGGATCTCGGCGGTCGCCACGATCCCACCGTCGACGAGGCCCGCGAAGCGCCTGAAACGGTGGGCCGGATACACCCGCCCGCGTTCCACCCCCACAAGCGGGGCGCCCAGGTGCGCCCCCAACCCCATCGATGCGCTGTAGCCGCGGACCCACTCATGAAGGGAGTCCGGAGCGGAAATCTCCACCACCGTCAATTCCGCGGGCGGGTCGTCCGAGCCGACATCGCGCAGGTCCATCTCCATGATGGTCGTCCCTCCGACGTAGGTGCCGCCATGCGCTTCGAGAAGACGTGCCGTGTCCGGGTGTGAGAGCTCGGACACCTCCCAAAGGAAGGGGACTCCCGCCATGCGCGCCCGGACGTCGTCGACGATCACGTCGGAGATCTCCGAATTGTGGGTGACCGCGTTCAAGCGCGCCGCGGGAACCCCGCTCTTGTAGAGCGACAGGGCCCCGGTCGATCTGTCATCGACGCCCCAGCCGTGCCAATAACTCTGGTGGTTCGCCAGTTGATCGCCGAGACCCGTCACTGCTCACCCCAGCGCACGGTGGTCAGTTGCGCGTCGAAGAGCTCGACGAGAACGTCCGCCAGCGGGCCAGTCGGATCGGCGCTGCCGAGAGTGACGAAGGTGAAGACGAGCCAGGCTCGGTCGTCGGTCGGGCTCGACACCGTGTAGGTGACGCGCCGGACGGCGTGTCGGGAGAGCGGATCGGCCGTAGGGTTCGCAGGCTCGACGCCCTCCTCTCGCAGCGCGGGTTGGCCGTCGATGTCGACGAGCCGCGTGACGCTCGACGAGTTGGCGGCGAGTGCGTTGAGGACCGTCTCCGGCGTCGTCGCGCCGCCTTCGCCGTCTCGCCATTCCGAAACGGTGTACGAGGCGGGAACGGCGATGTCGCCCATGCGGCGGGTCGGGAGACAGATGAGCCCTGCACCGGCGGAACGGGCGTGCTCGACGACCCGACTGAGGTGCTTGTGCAACTCCAGTCGGAACGGTGTCGCGGAGTCGCGCGGCACGTCATCGGGAACCGCCTGATGGGCGAGCGCGCTCAAACGGGCCTCGAGTTCGGTCCGGTCGGCGTTGTTGAGGGAGAGGTTCTCCCAGCCGGGGATGTCCACGATCGAATAGGCGCTCATCACTTCTCCCTCGTTGCGCGCACGGTCGAGAGGAGATCGAGCATCGCTGTGTACAGGTCGGGTACGGTTTCGATCGGCACGGACCGTGCGGTCAGCGTGATGTCGAGACCCCAGGCGCGCCGGAGGAGCACGATCCGGGCCGAAAGGTCGCCCTCGGGACTCTCGTCGAACGACAAGAGCGAGACGCCATCGGCGAGGTGATCCGGCAGGCCCCGCCGGTGAGGTCGGCCGAGCGGGCCGACCTCGTTCGCATCGAAACGGTCGAGAAGGTAGCGGGTGTCCGGTCCGAGGGCGTGGAAGACGCGCAGGGTCGCCGCGGGGGCGGCACCCTGTGCCACTCCCGGTGCGAGGAAGACTCCGGAGGTCTCGCCTCTCCTCCACGCCACGGGGAGCGGCCCGACGGACGCTCCCTCGCCCGTCGATCGTTCGGCGATCATGCGTCCCTCCCGTGCGCGTTCACGTCGTCCGCGATGAGGAGCACGTGTGACCGGTGCCATCGGATGGTCGAGGTCGTGATCGCTTTGCTCTCGCCGTCGGAGGCCGCGACAGGACGACCGGCTGTGTGCCAGCGCTCGACGGCGACGCTGACGGTGTCCGTCGCTTCGACGTTCGTGATCATGACGGGTCGACCTCGTTCCCGGCGAGGTCGAGGTCCTTCCGGGTGTGATCGGACCGTCCGGCGATGTACCGGGCGACGGGAGTGACCTGTCCGTTCTCGGCCATCGACCAGGGCACGACCCACTCGTAGCGGTCACTGTCATCACTGAACAGGGGATTCCGGATGATCATGCCGTTCGCGCCCAGACGGTCGACGAAGTGGGGCGGCTCACCGGTGAGTCCGGGGAACGACTCGAGCGGGTTCTTGTCCAGTTCGCGGTTCGGTGTCACCAGCGTGAACTCGTGAGGGTAGGTGAACTTGACGACGTCGCCCGGCCTCGGGCGGCCCGTCGCGTCGTCCACCTGGTGAGCCCAATTCTCAGCGCTGGCCTTCGTGTCGGCGACGTAGAGTCCCTTCCAGTCCATCCAGGGACTCCCATTCTGGTAGAGAGCGTCATCGCCGCGGCGAGCGCCGTTGTCGTAGAACATCCGGGCCCCGTCCGTGCCCATGCCGCGGTAGCCCTCGAAGTGCGAGATGCGGGTGTATCTCACACCGGTGGGCGACTCCCACGTCTGTGTTCCCGGCTTGATCGTGACGCCCGGCGGGAGGTCGTTCGGCGGGTCGACGACCTTCGACCCCGGAGGAACGTGCCAGTCCAGCTCCGTCTTGGTCGGTCCGGCCGGGGTGTCCGGCCGCGCGGCGGGCGGGGCATCGGGGCGTGGCGTCGGCGCCTCGGGCGCGGGGGTGTCCGCTGTCGGAGTATCCGCTGTCGGGGTATCCGGTCTCGGCGTCGGGGTATCCGGTCTGGGCGTGGGGGGTCGTGTCCCCGCCGGCGTCTCGGTGGGTGTCCCGCGGGCGGGGACGGCCGTGCGCGTTCCCTTGGCGACCGAACCGACGCCGAGAGTGGCGAGGCCGAGCACGGCGAACGCGATGTCCTCTGGTGAGCTCTCCCCGACGGCGACGAGAACGAGCTCGGACACGACCACCACGGCGTCGAGTCCGCGAGAAAACGCCATCAGACCGGCCGAGATCACGGGTCCCACCCCGGGTATCACGAGAGCTACCACGGCGAGCACGGTCGCGACGATCGTGAACACCGTGATCAGGATCTTCAGAATCTTGATGAATCTGTGCGCGAAGCGGTCCCAGTGCGAGTCCTTGAGGCCGTCGTCGAATCCTCTGCTCACCGTCCGGGCGGCTGTGCGCCCGGCCTCGTCCAGACGCTGCAGCACCCCCGTGAGTCTGGCCCTGGCCTCCTGCAGCCGGGCTGCAGCACCGTCGGCTGCCGCGGTCCGATCGGCATTCGCCTGCTCCTCCTCGGGAGTGAGCGTGGCTCCCTCTGCCGCCTCGGCGAGCGGCATCGTGTCGGCGCGGGCCTGCGCGCCGGCGGCGTCGATCGCGTCATCGAGAGCCGAAGCGGAGCCGAGCAGGGCGGCATCGATTGCGGGCCGGTACTCCTGGAGGGCGCTCACCACGGCCTCATAGCGCCCGACGGTCTGCTTCAGGTCCTTCCCGACCTCGCTCGCTGAGGACCGGAGCTCGTCGGCGTACGCTCCCCTGAGCGACTCGCCCGATCCGATCCGGGCGAGCCTGTCTCCCTGCACGCGGAGCGTCTCGGCGAGCGAGCGGAAGTGCGCCAGCTGCTCATCGATCGCGGCCGTGTCGGCCACCACCGGATCGGACGGTTTACCGAGCAGATCCCATGGCCCCGGGCGCTCAGGCATTGCTCACCTCATCCACCTGAATGCTGTCTGCCAGCTGCTTCTCGGCGTCGGTCCACGTCTGGCAGGCCTGGTCGACGCGCTCGCTGAGCTTCCCCAGCCTCTCGTTGATCTTGTCGCGGTGTACGTACCAGTTGTTCACGAATTCGCCCATCGCCCACGTCAGATCGTCCTGACCCCAGATCCGGTTGGTCTGGTCGGCTCGGTCTTTCGCCAGACTGAACTCCTGGTGAATGGTTTTCAGGTCACGATTGGTGTCGTCGAGCGTTTCGTCGACGACGAGGTGATCCGCCATGCAAGGTCCTTTCAGAGGTGAGTGTCAGTTCACGAGCCGGGGGGCTTGAAGAGTGCGGATGGTGCCACCGCCGAGGTGGGCGAGCATCCGGCCGGGCGGCATCGGGGCGACGGTCGCCGACCGCGGGATACGCACGCCGATGAGGTCGCCGTCGAACGGGCTGCGGGGGCTCAGCAGCGCACCGCGCTGATTGTTCCGGACGTCCGTCTGCCAGCCCGTGAAGCCTCCTCCCACCTCGGCGGCGCTGCCCCCCAGGATCACGCCGCGGCCGGCGCCCGGAGCCTCGCGAATCCAGTCCCGCAGGGCGTCACTCGCAGGCATGTCGCGCACCAACTCCCCGTCGTCGATGACGAGGACGACCGGACCGGCCACATCGAGCGCCGGACGGAGCTCGTCCGCCGCGATGTCGCTCCTCTCGAAGACGGGACCGAGGCCGGGTCGGCCCTCGAGCAGACCCGGTAGGGGCGATCGGCGCGGAGCGATCACCACGACCGTCGTTCCGGCATCGAGGAGAGATCGGGCCATGGTGGCCAGTACGTTGCTCTTCCCCGACTGAGGCGGCCCCGCCACGAGGAAGGTCGGCGGCCCGCCCGCCAGGTCCACTCCCACCGATGAGAGCTCGTCGCCCCCGACCCCGAGCAGCGCCCACAGGGCGGGCGCGCCGGCATTCGTGGGGTACCGGGCGATCTCATCCCAGGTCAGGAGGGCCGGCAACAGATCGATGCGCCAGGGACGCTGCCGCGGCGGTACACCGAGGTCTCGCTCCCGCGCGCGCATGGCGATCTCGGTCAGCGCAGCCGCCTGCGCGGTCGCGCTCGGATCGTTCGCGAGGAGGGCGACCTGCGCCTCCTGGCCCGTGGAGCCCCGGAACATCCTTCCGTCCGGCACGGTCTGCGCGATCTTCCGCGGGTTGAGGCCGCCCATGCCGTAGTCGCTCCGGTCGCTGAGTCGCAGCATCCATTTCTCCTCGGTCAGAACGCTGACGCGCCCCGAGAGCAGCGAGCGGTCGCCGGCGACGATCAGGTGGATTCCGGCGCTCGCACCTTCGCGGAGGAAGGCGAGCACCTGCTCCACCAGGATGCCGCCGTCCACCTCGCCGAAGGTGCTCGTGAAGCTCTCCCACCGGTCGAGGAACACGATGATGTGGGGGAGGCGGTCGACGGCGGCGACCTGCTCGCGTTGCTCGGAGATGTCAGCGACTCCGAGTCGGCCGAACAACTCCTGCCGCTCAGTCAACTCCCTCTGGAGCCGGTCGAAGATCCGCCCGATCCGCTCACGCTCGTTGCGTTGCACGACGGCACCCGTGTGGGGCAACCGGTTCAGCGGAAGCAGCGCGCCGTTGCCCATGTCGATTCCGAAGAAGTGGAGGTCTGCGGTACCGATGTTGTCGGCGAGTGCGCCGGCGATGGTTCGAAGGGCCTGGGATCGTCCCGATCGCGCGGCCCCCACGATGTACATGTGCCCGAACTCGGCCAAAGCGATCGACACCGGCGGCTGCGACTGGGTGCCGGGGGCGTCGCCCAGGGCCCATGCGACGGCGGGGAGTGATGGAGCGGATCCCGGCTTCGGGGCTGTGCCGCTCGACGGGGGTCCGCCTCGCGGCTCGTCGGTGCGCGGGAGGTCGGCGCGAAGGACCGTCTCGGGGAGGGGGGCAAGCCACGGCGAGTGGTTCGGGGGCAGGCCGAGACCGGCAGCCGCCTCGATCGCCGCGTCGACGAGCCGGGAGAGGTCGGTGGCCACCCCCTCTTCAGCGTCCGAGCGTGGTGGGGTGGGCGGAGGGTAACCCGCACTCGCCCAGCCGATCTCGACGATGACGGGTGCGGCGACCGGCGCGGGTCCTGCGGTGGTCAGGCTTCGGCCTCCCACGCGCGCGGTCTGGAAGGGGACGAGGGAGGAGTGCCCGAGTCGGACATAAGCGCGACCCGGCAGTGTCGCCGGGATCCGCGCGGAGTCCGGAGCGTCGATGACGTCGGTGCTGTCGGCGGCATCGGTGACACGCAGAGAGATCCGCAGGTTGGTGTTGGCACGGATCTCCGCCGAGACGACGCCGGATGGCCGCTGGGTGGCCAGGATCAGGTGGATTCCGAGCGACCTGCCCCGTTGCGCGATGTTCACGAGCCCGGCGACGAAATCCGGGAGTTCGCGAGCCATCGACGCGAACTCGTCGATGACGATGAGCAGTCGTGGCAGGGGCGCCAGTGCCCCCGGCGCTCCTCGATCGCGAGCGGCGACGTAGTCCTCGATGTCCTTCGCGCCCACGTCCGCCAACAGGTGTTCCCGCCGGGTCAGCTCGGCGCCGAGCGAGGTGAGAGCGCGCTCGACGAGGTGCGCGTCGAGGTCGGTCACCATGCCGACCGTGTGCGGGAATCGGACGGCATCCTTGAAGGCTGCTCCCCCCTTGTAGTCGACGAGGACGAAGTTCATCTCGTCGGGTCGGTTGACCACGGCGAGGCTCGCTACGAGCGACTGCAGGAGCTCCGACTTGCCAGAGCCCGTCGTTCCGGCCACCAGGCCGTGAGGGCCGTCAGCCACCAGTTCGATCGAGAACGGGCCGTCCAGGGACACCCCGATGACCGCGCGCGTGCTGCGAGCACCCCCGGCCCACCGTGCGGCGAGGGCGGGAGCGCCGATGGGCTCGAGCTCCATCACCTCGGTGAGCCGGGCGGCAGAGGGGATGGAGTCCTCTTCGTCATCACCTGTGTCGCGTATCGGGGCGAGGGACCGGGCCACGCGTTCGAACCAGGCGGTGTCGATGTCGTCGAGACGGACGTTCTGCACGGCCTGGTGTGCGGAACGGCGGACGACAGCCCGGCCCTCCGGCAGGATTGCGACGACGGACGTGCACTCCTCCGGGAGCGAACGCTCGTTGTCATCGATGCAGATTCCGTAGACGCCGACGGCCGGCCCGTCCCGGAGCACTCCGGCGACCCCGGGGTAGTTCCTCAAGCGGCGGGCGCCGTCCCACACCACCACGATGTCGGGCGTGAAGCGGTGGAGTCGACCGCTCGCCGCGGCGGCTTGAGACGTCCGGTCTGCGACGAGCTGCACCAACTCGCCGATGCGGCGACCCACTGTGTCCGCATCGTTACCGATGAGCGAGCGGGTGTCCTGGCCGAGCGCGGGGACGGAATGCGGAAGCCACACGGTCCAGGCCCAGTCGTGATGGCTGTCTCCGGACGTGAGGACGACGAGCTGCACGTCGCGTGGGCTCTGCATCACCGCCAACTGAGCGGCGAACCACTTCGCAACGGAGCGGGAGCGGGCGGGCGCCCCCGCGACGCCGATAACGCCCGTTTCGGAGAGCGGCACCGACGTGGGGACGTCCCGAAGAGTTGCGGGTACACGCCGACGGTACTCCACAGGCTCTCGAAGATCCTCGACGGCCACGGCGCTCGGGAGATCGGCGGTGCCGACGCGGAGAAGGAGGTGATCGTCGTCGCCGGCGCGGCGCTCCCAGAGTCGAGAACCGGGGGTCGCGGCGATCGTGCCCAGGTCGGTCGCGCTGGGCGTGGCGGCCTGCAACGCCCACCTCTCCTGGGCGTGACGCTCGCGGATGTCCTCCTCGATGCGTTCGACCGTCGCCTTGTGTTCAGCCAGCTTCTCCCGATGGGTCCGTCGTCCCTGCCTCTTCGCCGTGAGGGCGTTCGCCATCACCATGATCGGTGAGAGCAGGGCCAACGCCAGGAAGGCGACGGACTGGAAGAGGACGGCCGACACCACTCCGGCGAGCAGCGGGAGGAGCGCCGCCACCCAGGGCAGCGGGTTCCTCGGTGGAGCACTCGGTGCGGCGGGGATGCGGTAGAGCTCGTCGACCGGCGCGAATCGCAGCCGAGGTGGCCGATTGAAGTCCAACGTGCCCCCGTCGTCCGACGGTTCGAGCACCGCGTTCGTCTCGATGACCGGGCGCTGTTGGAACAGGCTGTCCCCGATCCGCACGTCGACCCCTTTCGGCCACGGGACGAACTCCTGCGTCAGCGGCGTGCCCGAGAGCTCCGCTTGAACGAGTGTGTTCACCGTGCGCACGCGAACGGTCATCTGGAGGTCGACGACGACCACGAGTGCCCGCGAGGGCAAAGGGGCCAGCACCGCATCGTTCGACGGGGAACTGCCGAGAGAGTGCTGCCCGGGCCCGATGCGGACGACGCGTCCCGTTCCGGGGCCGCTCGATACGCCGATGTCGATGAGCCCCTCGGTCGTACTCACGCGTGGGGGAGGGCCGTGGTGCAGGGCGATCACGGAGCCGTGGCGGAGGCCCGCGGCGCTGATCGTGTCGGTCGGGTCGACTGCTGTTCCTCCAACGGTCACCGTCGTACCGTCCTGTGCGAGGGTGATTCCGGTGCGGGCGAGGATCTCAGCGACGGTCGTGGCTGCGTCGGCATCGACGAGTAGATCGCGCGCTCCGCTGGTGGTGTCGCGGACGGTGACGGCGATGCGCATGGGTCGTTTTCAGGTCGAGGTGCGGAGAAGGGGCTGGACGGCGAAGGGAGAGGAGAGGGAGGCAGCTGGTGTCCCGCCCTGGGGGCAAGCGGGACACCAGCACCGGGTCAGCGCTTGAGCGCGTTGGCGAGGTCCGCGTCGGTCTGCTGCAGAGCCTCGGCTGCCTTGTTGAGGTAGGTGCTCATCCCCTCGAGTCCGGCGATCGTCTTCGTGGCGCCATCGTTGAACTCCTGGTACGAGCTCCCGAAGGCGATGGACGACTGGTCGGTCACATAGCCGCCGGACACCAGGCTGTCGACGAGGCTTTTCAGTCTGCTGAGCTGCATGTTGATCTCTTGCTGGCCGTTCGCCAGACGGCTTGCGGCATCCTGCATGTCGCCGTAGGTCACGTTCAAGTTCGCCATGGGTGATTCCTTCTGTTCGATGGTCGGGGTTGCCACGGGCGGGCGCCCGGACAGGTGGGGGACGGTCAAGCGGAAGTCGGCATCCGATCGGACAGCGACGCGCTGTAGCGCACGTCGGGAAGGAGGTCGCTCGACAGCACGCCGTCCCGCGCTGTGAACCTCCACGGGGCGCCGGCAAAGGGAGCCGTGACGATGACGATCCAGGAGAAGCCCGGTGACAGGAAAAGGGACCGCAGAGCATCGCCTTGGGCCCGCGAGGTGATCTCGTCGACCACGGCGATCCCCTTCTCGGAGAAATCGGTACTCGCCCCGGCGATGAAGTCGTCGAGCGCGATCTGCCGGTCGGCGCCGCGCGCGGCGAGGTGTACGACGTGCGGCGAGCCGGACCAGGGACTGCCGGTCAGCTCGGCGAGCCAACCGTCGACGACATCGGCGACCGCCGTCGCGGGGCCGTCGATGCTCACGGGACCCCCGGCCCTGTGGAAGTCGAGGAGCAGTCGCCCGGCATCGGTGATGCCGAGAGTGGCGAGTCCGGAGAAGCGCTCGCTCCCCGTCTCGGGTACCGGTTGGCGCTGGAGATGAGCGAGAGCCGCTGTCCAGATGCGGCCGTCGGAGGAAGCGCTCCACCCCGACGGTGCGCGAGTGGACGGAGCGGTGAGTTGGAGGTGGATGGACGCTCCATCGACGGTGACGAGGTAGAGGCCGGGGAAGGGGATGTCCTCGGCATCGCAAGCGGCGCTCACGATCTTCAATGCACTGTCGATGGTCCAGGACGCCGACCAGTCCCGCGACCGTGCCGTGCTCCGGGTGCCCGCCGCGCGACGGCGGCGTCGGCGGAGCACCCACCACGCGAGCGCGGCGAGGAGCATCACAACGATCGCGATCGCGATCGCGGCCAGCGGTGGTGCCGTGAGGCCGGCCGCAGGAGCGGCGTCGGCGGTGTCGCGCGTCGGTGTGGCGGAGGGGGGCGCCGACGTCGGTGTCGGTGCCGGCGCGGGGTCGACGGGGCGCGAGGTCGGGACGGGCTGGGACGGCTCGTCCGGGCGCTGAATCCGGCCGAACTGCACACCGGGACCTTCTGCATCAGCGGGCAGGAGGAGGATCCAACCGGGGTTCAGGCTCGTCGGCACGGTGAGCGCTCCGCCATCGGGCTGACGGCGGCCTTCGTTGAGCTCGAAGATCTCCGTGAACCGATTGCCGTCGCCGAGGTAACGCTGGGCGATGGCGAAGAGGAACTCGGGCTCACCGTTCACGCTCGATTGCACGACGTAGAAGGGGACCACCTCGTCGGCGTGGGTGGAGACCCGGTCCACTGATGGGCCCGCCTCGGCCGGGGCGGGTGCGAGCGCGAGGAGCGAGATCGTGATGATCACCAGCGCGAAGAGTCCGCGGATGGTGTCGTGAGCGTGCCGGCTGGTCATTGATTCATCCCACCAACCCGTCATCGGGCGAGGAATACGTATGTCTACCGATATCGCCCATCGGCGCGATGGATCCGCGGATATACGTAGGGATATACGTAGGGATATACGTACCGTTCGGCACGCGCGTGCATCCTCCCGGAATAGGCTCACTGTGTCTGCGATCGTCTGGACGAGCGAACGCGTGACGGGGCGGCGACGTTCGTCGGGGCATCGCGTCGGGGCGGTCACAATCAACGCCCAGCCCCCCTTGATATATTGCGTATTGAATATCACACGGCAGGAACGTGATCTTCGTGCGCGGATCCGTCGACGAGACGGCCAGGGGCCTTCGGTGGACAGTGAGAAGCGCATGCCGAGATCTCGTTCAGGCACCGAAGTCGAGAAGAGGATGACGGACATGTCCGGGAGATCGCCCGATGACGACCCGGTACAGGATGTGAGGAGAGCGGAAGCCCTGTTCCGCTCATCGGAGCATGCTGCGGCCCTCGATATTCTGGACGCTCTGGACATCGCGACTCTTCCGCCGTCGATCCTCGACCGCGCGCTCCCGTTGATGCTCATGGCCGGTGAGGCGACGGCAGGGGAGGAGTTCTCGCTGAGACTGCTCGGTCGGATCGAACGTCTCACAGCCCACGGCGACCTCGACGCGTCGAGCATCGTGATGACGTACCGTGCGGAGGCGACGGCCGAACCGCGCCGTCGAGCCGAACTCGCAACCGTCGCCCTCGATCGGCTGTCGGTCTCGACAGCGCCCGTCTCCCGCCACCGCGCCATCGCCGTCCTCCTCGCGGCCAAGGTCGACCTCGGGCAGGGTTTCGATCACGAACTCCTGGCGCAGATGGAGGAGTTGGAGCGGCAGATCGATCTCGTGGCGCCCGTCGACAGCGCGCTCGCCCAACGCGGATTCCTCGCCTATCAGGTGGGATTGCTCGATGAGTCGCGGAATGCCCTCGCACTACTCCGGCGTCAGGCCCGGATCGATGGCGAGCCCTTCATGGAGCGCATCTTCACGATTCACCTCGCCACGGTGGACGTCTACGCGGGACGTCGGACGGCCGCAGACGATCTCCGGGGAGTGACCGAGGCCGATGCGGTTCTCTCCCCGGCAGCGGCACGCGCATCGGGTTTGATCGCCCTGAGAGGAGCGGACGAGGCGGCCCTGCAGGCCGTCCTCCTTCAGCCGACCGTGCAGGGGTCGGAAGTCCATGGCGCCCTGACGCGCCGTGCTCTGATCGGCCTCGCAGCGGCCCGACGGGAGCAATGGCGAGAGGCCTACCAGCAGCTCTCCATCGCGCTCGCGCACGCCGAGTCGCTCGGTTCCCAGGAGCCCGGGCGCCGCATGTGGATCGACTTCGACCTCGCACGAGCGGCCGTCGGGACCGGTCGTCGGCAGGACGCTCGCCGCATGACGGACCGTCTGGAGATCCTTTCCCGGGGGTCGCGACCGCTCCTCGATGGTGTGGTGATACGCATCCACGCCCTCCTCGCGGCGGAAGAGGATCCCCCACGATCGGTCGAAATGCTCGAGGATTCCGTTGCCGTGCTGTCCGGCGCGGGTTTTCCCGACCAGCTCGTGCTGTCTCTCCTCGAGCTCGGGCGTGCCCTGGCCTCCCTGGGGCGTTTCGACGACGCACGGCAGGTTCTCGAGAGGGCGCACGTGCTGGCTCATCAGACCGGTGACCTCTCGCTCGGCCTTCTCGTCGACCGTGCGATGGCCCTGGCCTCCTCGGACGCCGTCCTCGCTGCGCTCACGACTCGAGAGCGCGAGATCGCGAGGGCAGCTGCGCGAGGCGCCAGCAGCCGGCAGATCGCGGAAGAGAGCTTCACGAGCGTGCGGACGGTCGAGACGCAATTGTCCTCGGTCTACCGCAAGCTCGGGATCACGTCTCGCGCGCAGCTGATGTTTCTGCTGGCGGATCGCGTTCGAGCGGAGAGGGTCGGATCGCTCCCGCGACGGGCTGAGCGGTGGGCAGCCGAAGGGGGGTCTGCACCGACGGGGCTCTGCGGGTAGTCTCCGTGCACCAGCGCGATCAGTGCGGGGTCCCCGTCCTCGAGGCTCCGTAGAATGGCAACGACCACCGATCGAACATCGACGCAAGCGACCGAGGCCCCCATCGTGCAGTTCATCTCCACCCGCGGCGGTTCGCTCGGGACCTACACCGACGTCCTCATCGAAGGCCTCGCGCCGAACGGGGGGCTCGCGGTTCCCGCCGAGCTGCCACGGATCGACGCCGCCGAACTCGACCGGTGGAGGGAGCTCGACTACATCGGTCTCGCCTCCGAGGTGATCGGGCTCTTCGCGACCGATATCCCGCGCGCCGACCTCGCGCGGTTGTGCGAGTCGGCGTACGGTGCCGGCCGCTTCGCGAGCCCCGAGGTCGTTCCGCTCAGCGACATCGGCGAGGGCCTCACGCTCGTCGGCCTGTCCGAAGGCCCGACGCTCGCCTTCAAGGACCTCGCCATGCAGTTCCTCGGCGAGGGCCTCGAGTACGCGCTCACGAAGGCCGACCGCGTCCTCAACGTGCTGGGTGCGACGTCCGGCGACACCGGGTCCGCCGCCGAGCACGCCGTCCGCGGTCGCGAGCGCATCGCGATCTTCATGCTCTCGCCCGAGGGCCGCATGAGCCCGTACCAGCGCGCGCAGATGTACTCGCTGCACGACGAGAACGTGCACAACATCGTCGTCGACGGCGTCTTCGACGAGTGCCAGGACCTCGTGAAGCGGCTCTCCGAGGACCTCGACTTCAAGCGCGCCCATCACCTCGGCGCGATGAACTCCATCAACTTCGGCCGGATCTCCGCGCAGATCACGTACTACGTCTGGGCGTGGCTTCGCGCCACGGACGCCCTCCCTGAGGGCGAGCGTGCGGGCTTCGAGGTGTCGTTCGCGGTGCCGTCCGGCAATTTCGGCAACATCCTCTCCGGCCAGTACGCGCGCCTCATGGGCGTGCCGATCCGCCGACTCGTCCTCGCGGTCAACGAGAACAACGTGCTCGACGACTTCTTCCGCACCGGCGTCTACCGTCCTCGCTCGGCCGAGCAGACGCTCGCGACGTCGAGCCCGTCGATGGACGTGTCCCGGGCGTCGAACCTGGAGCGCTTCGTGTTCGAGCTGTTGGGTCGCGACCCGGAGCGGACCGCCGCGGCGTGGCAGGAATTGAGCGCCACGGGCCAGATCGATCTCTCGGCGGAGAGGCACCGGTTCGAGTCCGAGTTCGGAATCGTGAGCGGGACGAGTACGCACGCCGACCGGCTCGCGACGATCCGCTCGTTCGCCGAGACGGCGTCCGTCGTCCTCGACCCTCACACCGCCGACGGCGTGAAGGTCGCGCGGGAGTACACCGAGTCCGGCGTGCCCATGCTCGTCCTCGAGACGGCGAAGTCGCCGAAGTTCGCCGACACCATCACCGAGGCTCTGGGCGAAGCAGTGCCCGTCGACCCTGCGACGCGTGCGCTTCTCGAGGCGCAGCAGCGCACGGCCGACATGCCGAACGACGAGAACCCGCTCCGCGCCTACATCGGCGAGCACGCGCTGCGCTGACGGTCGTCTCGATCGCCCCTGCTGCTACTCCGCGGGTGCGGCGATGGCGGCGGCGACGGCGGTCGCCTCGATCGCCTCAGCGTTCGCGACGATGTCCTCACCCGGGGTGGACAGCGGTGCGCCCGAACGCAACGCATCGAGGAGCGCAGCGAGCTGGTGGTCGTACGACGTGTCACCCGCGACCGTGAACGTCCGCGGCGACTCGCCGTCGACGTTCACCCGACGGCGGAAACGGCGTCGGCGCTCTCACTTCGCGAGAGTTCACTTTCCCGAAACCTGAGGATCTTCTCAATGTCGGACGCGCAACGTAGCCTGACCGAGTTCGACTGTCGCGATCCGAGGGAGATCCATTGTCCAAGCCAGCCACGAGACCCGTCAGGGCGGGTTTCGCGACGCTTCTCGGGGGCGCGCTCGTCGCGGCTCCCCTCATCGGGGTGGCGGCCCCGGCATCAGCCGCCGTCGACGGCAGCGATGTCGTCATCAGCGAGGCCTTCCTGAACGGAGGCAGCAACGGGGCTGCGTACACCCACAAGTTCGTGGAGCTGTACAACCCCACCGACACCGACATCTCCCTCGAGGGCATGTCGATCCAGTACCGGAGTGCAGGCGGCACGAGCAACCCGACGGGCGTCATCCCGCTCTCGGGTTCGATCGCCGCCGACGGCTACTACCTCGTGCAGGGCGCGTCGAACAACGCCTCCGGCGACATCGGGGACCCGCTTCCCACGCCGAATGCATCGGGGAGTGCCTCCTTCAGCGGCTCGTCCGGCACGATCTTCCTCGCTGATCAGGCGACCGCTCTCACCGCGCCCGCCACGGGTTCGCTCGTGGACGCCGAGGCGATCGTGGATCTCCTCGGCTACGGCACGTCGAACACGTTCGAGACGTCGCCCTCCACAGCGGCCTCGCTCACCACGTCGATCGCCCGCACCGAAGGCGTCGACACCGACGACAACTCCGCCGACTTCCTCGCGGGCGCGCCCACGCCGACGAACGCCGCCGGTGAGATGCCGGAGTCTCCGGAGGAGCCGACCGAGCCCGAGGAGCCCACCGCCCCGAGCGAGCCCGTCACGATCGCCCAGATCCAGGGCGCGGGGACGACGTCCCCGTTCGCCGGCCAGACGGTCACGACCACGGGTGTCGTCACGGCGACCTATCCGTCGGGTGGCTTCAACGGCTACTACATCCAGACGCCGGGCACGGGCGGCGCGATCGACCTCGCGACGCACACCGCATCGGACGGGATCTTCGTCTACTCCGCCTCGACGGTCGCCTCGGTCGCCATCGGCGACTA
Source organism: Labedella populi (assembly GCF_004078655.1). Lineage (GTDB taxonomy): Bacteria > Actinomycetota > Actinomycetes > Actinomycetales > Microbacteriaceae > Labedella > Labedella populi. The sequence goes on from NZ_RZNC01000001.1 coordinate 564,033, forward strand.
CGTCAAGGTGACGGGAGTCGCGGGCGACTACTACGACCTCACGCAGATCACCGTGGGCTCTGCAGCTGGTCTCGAGAAGCTCGACGCCTCCACCGTCGAGGCGCCGGAAGCGGCGACGATCGCCTACCCGAGCGATGCCGGCAAGCGCGAGGCGCTCGAAGGCATGCTCGTGGCGCCGGTCGGCGGGTTCACGGTGAGCAACACGTACTCGACCAACCAGTACGCCGAGCTCGGTCTCGCGGCCGGCGAGTCCCCGCTCATCACGCCCACGGAGATCGCGCGACCCGGATCGGCCGGGTACACGGCCGCCGTCGCGGACAACGCGGCGCGCGCCGTGACCCTCGACGACGGAGCGTCGATCAACTTCCTCGGCTCCGACGCGAACAAGGACATCCCGCTCCCATACCTCACGCAGAACGCGGCGATCACCGTCGGGTCGGCCGTCGAGTTCACCGAGGAGGTCATCCTCGACTACCGCAACTCCGCATGGAAGTTCCAGCCCACGACGCAGCTCACGGCGGAAGACGACCTGCCTGCGACCTTCAGCGACGTGCGCGAGGCGAAGCCGGCCGATGTGGGCGGCGACATCCAGATCGCCGGCTTCAACGTCCTCAACTACTTCACCACGACCGGCGACGAGCTCGCTGGCTGCGAGTACTACCGCGACCGCGACGGCGACCCCGTCACGATCGACGGCGGCTGTGCCGCTCGCGGCGCCGCCGAGGACGAAGACCTGGAGCGCCAGGAGGCCAAGATCGTCGCGGCGATCAACGGGCTCGGTGCCGAGGTCGTCTCCCTCGAGGAGATCGAGAACTCGGTGAAGTTCGGCACGGATCGCGACGAGGCCCTGTCGATCCTCGTCGAGGCTCTCAACGAGGCCGCGGGCGACGACGTCTGGGCGTTCGTGCCCTCGCCGGACGCCTCGGAGCTCCCCTCCGTCGATTCGCAAGACGTCATCCGCAACGCCTTCATCTACAAGCAGGCCGCCGTGCAGCCCGTCGGTGACTCGCGCGTGCTCCTCGACCCCGCGTTCAACAACGCGCGTCAGCCGCTCGCTCAGGAGTTCCGGGTCACGGACGCCGAGGGCACGTTCCTCGCGATCGTGAACCACTTCAAGTCCAAGGGTTCGGGATCCGGCGCGGACGCCGACCAGGGTGACGGACAGGGCGGTTCCAACGCCTCCCGCGTCGCTCAGGCGAACGCCCTCGTCGCGTTCTCGAACGAGCTCCAGACCGAGCTCGGAACCGACGAGGTCTTCCTCATCGGTGACTTCAACGCCTACACGATGGAGGACCCGTCGGTCGTCCTCACCCAGGCCGGCTACGTCGACCAGGGATCGAAGACGGGCGAGTACAGCTACTCGTTCAGCGGGCAGAGCGGATCGCTCGACCACGTCTACGCCTCCCCGGCCGCCGACGCCAAGATCACCGGTGTCGACATCTGGAACATCAACGCGGGTGAGGCGATCGCGAAGGAGTACAGCCGCTACAACTACAACGCGACGAACTTCTACGACGAGAGCGTCTTCCGTTCCAGCGACCACGACCCGATCCTCGTCGGCTACTCGGTCGACGCTCTCCCGGTCGACCTCAACCTCATCGACATCAACGACTTCCACGGTCGCATCGATGCCAACACCGTCAAGTTCGCGGGCACGATCGAGCAGCTCAAGGCCGAGTACGGCGACGACAACTCGATGTTCGTCTCCTCCGGCGACAATGTGGGTGCCTCGGTCTTCGCATCGTCCTCGCAGGGTGACCAGCCCACGATCGACGTACTGAACACGCTCGAGCTCGTCGCGAGCGCCGTGGGCAACCACGAGTTCGACCAGGGTTTCGCGGATCTCACCGACCGCATCGAGACCGAAGCGGACTGGGACTACCTGGGCGCCAACGTGTACGAGAAGGGCACGGAGACCCCCGCCATGCAGGAGTACTCCCTGCAGGAGATCGACGGCCTGACGGTCGCCTTCATCGGCACCGTCACCCAGGAGACCCCCTCGCTCGTGTCTCCCGACAACGTCGCGTCGATCGACTTCGGCGACCCCGTCGAAGCGGTCAACCGCGTGGCGGCGAAGCTCACGGACGGCGATGCCGCGAACGGTGAGGCCGACGTCATCATCGCGAACTACCACGAGGGTGCCGGCGCGGGCGCGCCCGACGGTGCGACGCTCGAGGAGGAGGTCGCCGCCGGCGGCGTCTTCGCCGAGATCGTCACCGAGACCTCGGCAGAGGTCGACGCCATCTTCACGGGTCACACGCACAAGCAGTACGCGTGGGACGCTCCCGTCCCGGGCGTCGAGGGCGAGACCCGTCCCGTGCTCCAGACGGGCAGCTACGGCGAGAACATCGGAAACGTTGTCCTCACGCTCGACCCCGAGACGGGCGACGTGCAGTCGTACACCGCTCGCAACGTGAGCCGCACGACGGTCGCCGACGACGTCCTCGTCACGGCGTACCCTCGCGTCGCGGAGGTCAAGGCCATCGTCGACACGGCGATCGCCGAGGCCGCCGTCATCGGCAACCAGCCGAAGGGTTCGGTCACCGCCGACATCACGACAGCCTTCGCCGGCGGATCGTACGTCGACGGGAAGTGGACCGGCGGCACTCGTGACGACCGCGCGAGCGAATCGACGCTCGGCAACACCGTCGCCGACGCGCTCCAGTCGATCCTCTCCTCGGAGGAGCGGGGCGGGGCCGAGATCGGCATCGTGAACTCGGGCGGTCTGCGCGCGGAGCTCTTCTATGCTCCGGACGGCACGATCACCTACGCCGAGGCGAACGCGGTCCTGCCGTTCCTCAACAACCTCTGGACCACGACCCTCACGGGTGCGCAGTTCAAGGAAGCGCTCGAGCAGCAGTGGCAGACCAACGCCGACGGCACCATCCCGTCGCGGCCGTTCCTCAAGCTCGGCCTGTCCGACAACGTGGAGTACACCTACGACGCATCTCGTGCCCAGGGTGACCGCGTCACGGGAATCTGGATCGACGGCGAGCCCCTCGTCGCCGCTCAGGACTACCGTGTCGGGTCCTTCAGCTTCCTGCTGCAGGGCGGCGACAACTTCCGCGTCTTCGCGGAGGGGGCGCAGACGCGCGACTCGGGTCTCGTCGACCGCGACGCGTGGATCTCCTACCTCGAGGAGAACCAGGGACTGTCTCCTGAATTCGACCGCAAGAGCGTGTCCGTCACGAACGCACCGACCGAGATCGTCGAGCCGGGCTCGACCGTCACGTTCGACGTCTCGTCGCTCGACCTCACGTCCCTCGGAAGCCCGGTGAACACCTCGCTCACGGCGGAGTGGACGGGATCGGACGCGACGTTCGATCCGATCGCCGTCGCGAACGGCGCGGCGTCGGTGTCGCTCACGGTACCGGCCGATGCTGCAGCGGACAGCGAGATCGTGCTCACGGCGCAGCCGTCCGGCACCGTTTTCCGCGTGCCCGTCTCAGTGAACGCCGCAGAGGAGCCCGAGCCGCAGCCGGAGAAGCCGATCGAGGCGCCCGTCGGCGTCGACTCGGAGGACCTCCCGGCCGATCTCGAGGACGCGATCTCGGTGTCGCCGGATGAGGTGAAGCCCGGCCAGGAGATCTCGGTCTTCGTCGGTGCCGAGCGCGCCGGCGAGTGGGTCGCGGTGTGGATGTACTCCGCTCCGACGCTCATCGCCGACTGGCAGCAGGTCTCGGTGACGGGTTCGGTCACGGCGACCATCCCGCTCGACGCGACGGCCGGTGAGCACCTCATCGCCGTGACCGACGCAGCGAACGATGTCATCGGCTGGACGGACATCACTGTCCTCGCCGCTGCGGCGCCGGGAGACGGAGATGGCGACAACGGCACCGGCGACGGATCAGGAGCCGGCAACGGATCCGGTTCCGGAACGGGTGACGGCCTCGCCGTGACCGGAACGACGGTGGCGCCCATCGCGGCACTCGCGCTCCTGCTGCTGCTCGCCGGAGCGACGGTCCTCATCGCGCGGAAGCGCGCGCGGGCCTGATCGACCCTGAACGCCGTGTGGCGCGTCACCTCGCTGGTGGCGCGCCACACGGCGTTTCGCGCAGCCCGCGATGAGCACGATCGTCGGATCACCTCACCGTTCCGGAGACGGTCCGATCGTGTAGGTGAAGGATCCGGTGTAGCGGAAGATCTCTCCGAGGAACGGGGCGTCGATTCGGACGTCGACGTGCTGACGTGACGGATCCCTCTCCTCGATGTGTTCACGGAGGTGCATCGTGGCGAGTGGCGGGAGCGGGACCCGCGCGCGGCCGACGTGCACGGCGAGGGCCGTGGACGTCATGTGCAGGGCGCCGGAGACGACCGAGAGTCGGATCGTGACGCCGAGCCCGCCACGCTTCCCCAGCCTGTCGTAGAGGCGGCCGCACCGGACGATCATGGCGTCCTCCATGATCCGGGTGCGGCCGCGGAAGGCGAACGTGCGGACGGCGCTGAGCCCGCCGTTCCTCCTCGGAATGTTGGTGACCTCGAACGGCACATCGTGTCCGAGCTCGGGGAAGAGGACGTGCCGCCATGCCATCAGGGCCAGTACGGGACGGAGGAATCGGCGCCGGGATCCCGCGACGCGGTAGACGCCAGCCCCTGATCCCACCCAGCCGGCGGGGATCGGGCCGAAGTAGCGCTGGAGGCGCGGGTCGAGCGCCGAGTAGTCCGCGCCGAGGATGCGCTGATACATCGACGTCGGGGGTTCGGTGAGAGAGGCGTCTTCGCTCATGCCCCAGTGTGCTCCCGGGTCACCTCGAGCACAACGACGATCGTGATCATGATGACGGCGGCCACGACGAGGCTCAGCGGACCGAGCGCGCTCACCGCGAGCCCGACCGCGAGGATCACCACCGCGGCATTCGCCCAGGCGGGCAGCCGGTCGCGGAGGGCGAGGAACCAGATGCCGAGGATGAAGAGGGCGACGGGGACCGTGGTCGTCGCGGCCGCGACCGCCGCATCGAGGTCCGCCTGATTCGTGTCATGGTCGATCGCGACCTCGATCCCTGCGGAGAACGCCCCCGCAGCGGCGAAGATCATGTAGTGCACATACCCGAACACGAACGAACCTCGGAACGTCGTGAGGCGCTCGTGCTGCGGACGCGCGAAGTAGACCCACCACATCCCGGCAGCGAGGATCAGCCCCGTCACCGCGATCGTGAGGAGCGGGGCGATTTCCTCCGAGTGGTGGATCGCGTCGATGATGGCGTTCGCCGACGCGAGGATCGACTCCCCGAGCAGGATGAGCGTGAACAGGCCGTACCGCTCGGTGACGTGGTGCGGATGCGACGGTGTGGCGACGCGTCGCTCCGCCCACAGCGGGATGATGACCTCCACGAGAGCGAGGATGAGGAAGCCGATCGGCTGCCACGCGTCGGGGATGGCGAGCCACCATGCCACCCACAGCATCTGGAGGCCGGCGATGCCACCCGCGTACCGCAACGCCGTCGCGCGGTGGCCGGGCGAGCTGATCCCCGCGCGTAGCCACTGCGTCACCATGGCGAGCCGCATCACGACGTACCCCAGCACCACGAGGGTGAACTCTCCGTCGATCATCGCCGTCGCCGCTCCCGCCGCGAGCACGAGCGCGCCGCCCATCTGGACGATCGTCGTGACGCGGTACAGCCAGTCATCCGTGTCGAACGAGGTCGCGAACCACGTGAAGTTCATCCACGCCCACCAGATCGCGAAGAAGACCATGAGGTAGGGGCCGACACCGCTGACGATGTGCCCCTCGCTCTCGAGGTGGTGGAGGTTCTGTGATGAGATCGCGACCGAGACGACGAAAACGAGGTCGAAGAACAGCTCGAGTGGACTCGCCGTCCGGTGCGGCTGGTCCGGATCCCGCGCCGTCATCCGGACGAGCCCGAATCGGGAGCGGAGGGGAACCGGAGTACTCATGAACGGCCTTCCCGTCGACACGAGGTGCCTCTGCACCGGTTCGGACGATAGCAGTCCGCCGTGTCGCGACAATCGGGCCGCCGTGGCCGGGCGTCGTCCGCGGGGGCTTCGTCTCCCGGTAATCTGGTCCGGTGGGTCAGCAAACCATCGTCCGCTCCGTGCAGGACGCCGATATCGCGGGTGTCGAGCGGGTCGTCCGCGAGGCGTTCGGGTCGGACGGGGCCAAGGTGTTCGGTCTCGTGGAGGCGCTCCGCCCCGGGTACGCCCGTGCGGAACTCGTCGCGGAGCTCGACGGGGAGATCGTCGGGCACGTCCTGCTGAGTCACTCGTGGGTCGATGCGCGCGCCGCCCTCCTCGACGTCCTCGTACTCAGTCCGCTCGCGGTGCTCCCGGCGTTCCAGGGGCAGGGGATCGGCGGCGAGCTGCTCGGCGACGCGTTCGCGTCGGCGGAGGAACTGGCGTCACCGGCGATCTTCCTCGAGGGCGACCCGAGCTACTACTCGCGCCAGGGCTTCTCAGCCGCCGAGCCGCTCGGCTTCGAGCGGCCGAGCCGGCGGATCCCCGAGGCCGCGTTCCAGGTGGCGCTGCTGGACGGTCACGAGGAGTGGATGAGCGGACGCCTCGTCTACCCGGAGCCGTTCTGGACCTACGACTGCGTCGGTCTGCGCGACCCCCTGCTCACCCGATTCGGCTGCTGATCGCCTCCTTGGGGAGCGCATCCGAGTAGGTCCACAGGGCGCGGGCGCAGCCGACAATCTCGCGCTCCGCCGACCGTGCCGAGCGTCGAGTCGCAGGTGGTTCAGAGGACGGGGTCCCTCAGTATCGTGCGGAGCGTGTCCTGCGGCGTGGTCCGGGTGAAGGCGTCGAGATGGATCTCGTGATGCGGGCCGGCTCGGTGCAGGTCCTGACGTCGTGCGTACTCTCCGAGGCGCGCGAGTGTTGCATACTCGTCCGAGAACGGCCCATGATGCATGACCTGAACCACGTCCTGCTCGGGGATCGTGAACGATGTGACGGCGTCGGAGGCGGTGTCCGCGGCGCTCGCCGCCCGGGTCCGTGCTGAGGCGATGGCTTCGTCGGTCGTGCCTGCCGGGATCTGCGCCAGTACCCGATAGAGCAGGGATGGGATCGGGTTCACGCTGTAGAAGTCGGCGATCTCCGCGGGTGTGGAGTTCTCGGGGTACCAGAACTGGAGTTCCACGACCGGCGTCTCCTCCCTCTGGGCGAGGGCGCGGGCGATATCGGAGACCAGGATCTTCTTGCGGTAGAACTCATCGCTGCCGGGCGCGCCGTCGCCGAGGACGGCGACGTAGTCGACAGAAGGAGTCCGGACGTACTCCGGATCGTCCGACGCATGCAGGTGCTCGGAGAGCGTGGTGGCGGACACTATCACTCCTGTCGGTCTTGTGGCGGGGGCGGAAACGGGTCAGTTCGAGTGGTCGGGGCGGGTGCGGGCTATGGTGGCCTCGAGGCCACCGCTGATGTTCGCCATCGTCTCGGCGTAGGCCTGGTCCAGGTCGATGCCGAGCTTGTCGGCGAGGACAAACGTCCACCACATCGACTCCGCGAGCTTGTGTTCGAGCTCGGCGCGTGGATCGCCGTCGATGCCCCAGGTGCCGTCGTGGGCGAGGAGGAGTCGACCGATGTAACCGACGTCGTTCGAGAAGCCGATCATGAGTTCGTGCAGCGACCAGGTCTTCCCGTTGAAGCGCTCCTCCAGCACCTCGTATTGGGATCGGACGGCGAGGGCTTGGTCTCGCGCAATGGACAGTGACGATGTGTGCTCAGACACGGGCGGTCTCCTTCGAGTCGACTGATGGGTGTTCGGTGGAGCGGGGGGAAACGAGGGGTGTGGGGAAGCCGGCCACGATCCGCCGCACCATGGACAAGAGCGTTTCCCGGGTCGTCCCGTCTGCGGCGCGGATGGCGAACCCGCTGGTCACGGTGATCAGAAACGCTGCGAGTTCATCCGGGTCCTCATCCTCCGCGAGATCGCCCTCGTCGACCGCGCGACGAAATCGCTCGGCGAAGAGGGATTCGATCCTCGCTCGGTTCTCCGTGAGTGCAGCCAGCTGCGTCGACCCCTCCGTCGCCACCGCAGCCTGCACCGAGAGGCAGCCGGCGGGACGCCCTGGCATGGTGACCGCGACAGCGTTGCCGGTGAGGAACGACTCCGCCACCTCACGAGCCGTCGGTCGAGCGAGGGCGTCCGTGACGTAGCCCATGCTGCGTTCGACGTAGCGGCGAAGCGCTGACTGGAAGAGCTGAGTCTTGTCACCGAATGCCGCGTACAGACTCGGCCGGCTGATGCCCATTGCTGCGGTCAGCTCGGACATGCTGGCCCCGTCGAAGCCGCGACGCCAGAAGACATCGACCGCATCATCCAGGGCGCGATCGGGATCGAAGCCGCGCGGTCGCCCGGAGACTGCCATGCCCTCGCCTCCTTCTCTTGTATACCAATCGGTACATAAGTCATTGTGTCACAGATCGTCGGGGTGAGGCGAATGCTCACACAGGCGCTGGTAGGCGGTGAGCCCGAGCGTCAGCAGCGCGATGATGCCGAGTGCGGTGAGAGGTGGAATGAGCGACATCGCCGGGGTCAATGCGAGCGCGAGGCCTGCTGCGACCACGCTGGACCGGGGGAGACGGTGGGTCGTGCGCCAGACGTAGGCCGCTGTGGACACGAAGAACAGTGCGACCCCGCCCGTGAGGGCCGTTGCCGTGAAGGCTCCCGCATGGCTCGCTACGTCGATGTGTTCGATGGCGCTGCCGATCCCCGTGGAGGCGAGGAGGATCCCCGCCACGATCCCGAAATGAAGGTACGTGCCGGCGGTCGCTACCGCGGTGCGGCGTGTACCGGTGAGGGCAGCGATATAGCGCTCGGCAGTCGCGGGCAGGCGGTCGAAATACTGCCACCACATCCCGAGTGCGAGTGTCGCGGCGAGGAGTGAACCGACGACGACGACCGGCGAAAGGGTGGCGTGAGTGGCTCCGAGCCCGATCGAGATGATCGATTCTCCGAGGGCCAGGATGACGACGAGACCGTGTCGCTCGGCGTAGTGTCCGACCGACGGGAGCTGCCACTCGCCGTTGCGAGAGGTGAGGTACACGGTGATGCCTTCGATCACCACGGCCGCCGACCACAGCGTGAGCTGAGCGGTCCCGCCCAGTACTGCCCCCGCGATCAATGCGGCGGACACGGGCACGATGGTTATGCCCATCGTGCGGAGCACCTGGCGGCGCAGTGGCAGGTCTCGGCCGGCCACGACGATGTTCACGCCCGTGTAGGCGAGCGACAACGCCACGAAGCCGACTGCGAACAGGAGCGCCCCGAAACGGCTCTCACCGGGGCGCGGATATACCTCGGGGATGGCGATCGAGAGTGCGAGGACCATCACGATCGCGAGGATGATCCCCACCCGGACGACTCCGTGGTCGGCCGTGCTTTGGTTCGCCAGCCAGGCGTGCGAAGCCCAGGACCACCACAGCACTCCGAGAACCGCGACACCGCCGAGCACGCTCGTCACACTCGCCTCGGCAGCCATCAGGTGCGTCACCTGAGTGAAGGCGAAGACGTAGACGAGGTCGAAGAACAACTCGAGCGGTGTCGCGCGGTGGTCCCCGCTCGGCGGGGTACCCGCGCGAGCGTCGACGGGGGCGGTCATGCGCGGGCGAATGCGGTCGAGTTCAGGCCGTTGATCGAGGTGTCGCCCTGGAGAAAGCCCGTCGCGAAGCTTCGGATGACATTCATCGGGTACTCGAGCGTCGGCTCGGTGAGAGCCGACAACCGGGCGATGTTCTCGGGGGACAGCACGACGTCGGCCGAGGCCAGGTTGGCCTCGAGCTGCTCGACGGTTCGGGCGCCGATCAGCGTCGATGTGACCTCCGCCTGCTGCCTGACCCACGCGAGCGAGACCGCAGCGACGGTGGCGGAGTGCTCGTCGGCGATCTCCGCTAGCGCGTCGAGGAGCACGAACGTGTCTTCGGTGAGATTGGGGGAGGCGTAACCTGACCGGCTCGATCCCTCCACGGATCGTACGGCTCGGGAGTACTTGCCCGAGAGCACTCCGGACGCCAGCGGGCTCCAGGGAGTGACGCCGAGGCCGAGCGCACGGGCCGCTCCGAACTGCTCTCCCTCGGGAGTGCGGGCGAGCAGCGAGTATTCGACTTGAAGTGCTGCGATGCGCTCCCAGCCGTGTGCTCCTGAGAGCCCGACGGACTGCCCCACCCACCAAGCCGGTACGTTCGAGACGCCGATCGCCCTGACCTTCCCCGCTCGTACGAGGTCGTCGAGAGTGGAGAGGGTCTCGTCGATCGGGGTGTGCCGATCCCACTGGTGCATCCAGTAGAGGTCGATGTAGTCGGTCTTGAGACGGCGCAGTGATTCGTCGAGCTGCGTGTAGATGGCCTTTCGTCCTGCTCCGCCGGCGTTGGGGTCCGCGGGGTGCAGAGTGCCGCCGAACTTCGTCGCGAGTACGACGCGGTCGCGCAATCCGGATCGCTGCTCGAAGTAGTCGCCGAGCGTCTGCTCGGACTTCCCGGCGTTGTACTGGTTCGCGGTGTCGATGAAATTGCCGCCCGCGTCCACGTAGTGGTCGAGGATCTCGAAGGAGGTCTGCGGTGCAGAGCCCCAGGTGCCGTCGTCGAAGTTCATGGCTCCGAGTGCCAAGGGACTGACGCGCAGTCCCGTCTTGCCGAGCGTGCGGTAGGAGTGGATGGTCATGGTGCCTCCGAAGTAGATGACCGACTGGATGCTTCGAGTCTCCGACCCCGCTTCGGCCGCAAGAAGGGCGAGCCACACGGGGTGCCGCGCACCCCCTCAGCCGATCGTGCATGGAACGAGGGTGGGTGCCACACACCCTGGGAAGCGCACCCTTCCCGGCGACGTCCTCCCCCGTCACTGTGGACTCATGACCACCAACACGAATGACCTCGTCATCACCACCGCCACCGTGACCGCCTGGGTCGACCGCTACCTGACCGCCTGGGAGACCAACGACCCGCAAGACATCGCAGGACTCTTCACGGAGGACGGCGAGTATCACGAGAGCCCGTACGAGACGGACTGGATCGGACGGGACGAGATCGTCGCCGGCTGGCGCAGTCGTTGGGATTGGCAGCAGGGCGGCTGGAGTTTCGATTGGGAGATCGTGTCGATCGACGGCGCCACCGCCGTCATCACGGGTGTGGGTCGCTACACGAAGCTCGGTGACTTCGACAACCAGTGGACCGTGACCTTCCGCACGCCCGAGCTCTGCGAGAGCTTCGTCATGGTCAACACCGAGCGCGACGGGAACGAGTGATTGCCATACACCGATCGACTCCCGTGCACCGCTCCGTGCGCGACACGATGTGCGCATTCCGAGGTCGAGTAACGTGAGGACCATGCCGGTCCAACCCAGTCCTCTCGGTGACTTCCTCCGGGCGCAACGCGCCCGCGTCGCTCCCGGAGATGTGGGACTCCCCGATGTCGTCGGCCGTCGCGTCACCGGTCTGCGCCGCGAAGAGGTCGCCGTACTGGCCGGAGTGAGCGTCGACTATTACACCCGTCTCGAACAGGGGCGCGAGCGCACGCCCTCCGCTCAGGTCGTCGATGCGATCTGCGGGGCGCTCCGCCTCAGTCCTGATGCTCGTCAGCACGCGTATCGACTCGCTCTGCTCGCACCGACGTTCCAGCCGCCGCCGGGCGCCGTCAGTTCGGAGCTGCTGCAGCTGATGGATGCGTTCCCCGGCGCGGCGGCTTACGTCGTGGATCCGGCCTTCCGAGTGATCGCGGCCAACGCCACCGCTCGCGCCCTCCTCGGTCCCACGCAGCTCGAGGCCGGCGGACTCGAATACATCTTCCTCGAGCCCAGCGCGCATGACTACTTCGTCGAGTGGGACGTCGTCGCGCGGGCAGCGGTCAGCGCACTCCGGCTCGCCGCCGGTTTCGCCGTGCCGTACCCGGCCGTGCCGCCACTGGTCGAACGCCTTCTGCGGGAGAGCAGTGACTTCGCCGCCCTGTGGGCGGATCACACGGTGTCGGGACTGAACATCACCTACAAGGTCATCAACCACCCCGACATCGGTCGGGTGGAATTGACCTACCAGACCCTCGATGTCCGTGATGCGCCGGGCCAGCAACTGACGGTTGCGACGGCTCCCGCGGGATCGCCGAGTTCCGACGCGCTCGCGCTGCTGGGTACGATCGACGCCACGCGTCGAGCCCGGAGTTGACTCGAGGAGGCAGGGGCATCGGAGCGACGCTCACATCCGCTGTCAGGCGCTGAAGCCTCCGTCGATGGTCAGGGAAGAGCCGGTCACGAATGCGGCCTCCGGCGTGACCAGATAAGAGACGAGTGCCGCCACCTCGGTCGGCGAGCCGAACCGCTCGACGGCGATGCGGGAACGAAGCGTTCCGCCGGCCGGGCCGTCCGAGGGGTTCGCATCGGTATGCACGGGCCCGGGCTGCACGTTGTTGACCGTGAGCCCGCGCGGTGCGAGCTCGCGTGCAAGAGCCTTCGTGAAGCTCGCAACCGCTCCCTTGGTCATCGAGTAGACCGAACCCCCGACAAAACCTGTGTAGTCGGCGTTCACGCTGCCGATGTTGACGATGCGTCCGCCCTGGCGGAGATGCGGGATGGCGGCCCTCGTCGACAGGACCAGTGCGCGGACATTGATCGCGATCATGGAGTCGATCTCCGCCACCGGCAGCTCGGTGAGTTCACTCCATGTGCCGCCCCCGGCATTGTTCACCAGCACATCCAACCCTCCGACGCGACTGACGACGGACTCGACGACCGCGGCGAAGGCCTCCTCCTTCGTCCCGTCGGCCTGGTAGGCGATCGCGGTCCCGCCGGCATCCCGCACGGTGTCGACGAGCGCGTCGGCTGCCGTGTGCGATGACATATAGGTGAAGGCCACGGTGTACCCGTCTGTGGCGAGGCGTTGCACGATGGCGGCTCCGATTCCTCGTGATCCGCCGGTGACGAGAGCGATGCGTTCGGTTGACGGCATGATTTCTGTCCTCATTCACATAGTAGGGAATATCTGGAGGGCTTCTCCGGATACCTTAGATAGAAACGGAGGTGCTCTCCGTTCATTCCCTTTGAGGAGATTCGGTGTCTCTCGTCTCGAACAAGCCCCGTACTGCGGCCTTCGCCCTGTCGGCGGTGTTGGCATTGCAGCTCATGCTGCAGCTCGACGCTCAGGTCATGACCGTCGCCCTGCCCGCCGTACAAGCAGAACTCGGCTTCACGGCCGCGTCCCTGTCGTGGGTACCGAATGCTTATGCTCTCGCCTTCGGGGGGTTGATCCTGCTCGGTGGCCGACTCGGCGACGCGTTCGGCCGCGTACGGGTATTCGCGGTGGGCACCGGGGTGTTCATGCTCGGGTCGCTGCTCGGAGGTCTCGCGATCGACCCGATCATGCTCGTCGCCGCTCGTGTCCTCCAAGGGATCGGTGCGGCCGTGGCCGCACCGAGCGTGTTGGCCCTGATCGCAACGATGGCGCGAGACGAAGCGGCTCGCGCGAAGGGGCTCGCGTTGTTCACTGCGACCTCCGCGATCGGGTCGTCGGCTGGTCTCATTCTCGGCGGTTCGTTGACCGATCTGGCTTCCTGGCGATGGGGGCTCCTCATCAACGTGCCGGTCGGCATCGTCGTCATCGCGACCGTGGCCTGGCTCGTGAACGAGAGCGATCGGCGCCGAACCCACGCCTTCGACGTTCCGGGAGCGGTCTTCGCCAGCTTGGCATCCGCCGGGATCGTATGGGCCTTCATCTACGCGGGAGAATGGGGCTGGGGTTCAGTCAGCACCGTTCTCTTCTTCGGATTGGCCATAGTCCTCATCGCCGTGCTCGTCGTGATCGAACGACGTTCGGCCAACCCTCTCGTCGCCGTTCACCTTCTGACACACACGCCGCGCGTCGGCGCTCTCATCAACATGGGACTGATCGTCGGCACCCATGCCGCCATGCTGTTCTTCATCGTGCAGTTCCTGCAGCGCGTTCTCGACTTCGGCCCGCTGCTTGCCGGACTCGCTTTCCTGCCCCTCACCGCAACGGTGTTCATTGTCACTCGATGGGTGCCGGGCATCGTCGCTCGTTTCGGCGCTCGCATCCCACTCGTCATCGGGGGAATGCTTGTCGCTACGAGTTTCCTGCTCTGGGCGCCGCTGAACGAGAATGCATCCTATGTCGCCGTCGTCGTTCCGCTTGTCGTCCATGCACTCGGAGTGGCGCTCATCTTTACGGCCGGTACTCTTACGGCGATGAACGCGGTCCCCGAGGACGACACCGGCTCGGCATCGGGATTGCTGCAGATGGCGCAGCAGGTCGGAGGATCGGTCGGGATCGCGGTCGCGGTCAGCGTCTATGCGACCGGTGCGGTAGAAGGGCAGTTCATCCCCGGCTTCGCCGGTGCCATGTTCACCGGCGCGGGACTCGCGGCCGTGGCGACCGTGGTCGCGATCTTCACGATCAGGAGGCCGGTCGCCAAGGCGGCCGAGCAGCCCGTGCATAGCCCCCGCGTCACAGCCCGCTGATCATATCCTTGATACACAACACCACGCGGCTTGCGAGGGGAAGGGCGGACCACATCTCTACCGACATGAACCCACCCCGGCGTATGCGCGCAGACGCGCTGAAGAACCGGGCGCGCATTCTCGAGGCCGCCCGGGTCGAGGTCGAGCTGGGCGGCACGGAGTGCTCGCTCGACAACGTCGCCAAGCGGGCGGGAGTGGGTCCCGGTACCCTGTATCGGCACTTTCCCACGCGCGAGGACCTCATCAGCGAGCTGCTCCTCACCTGGGTCAGCGACGTCGAAGCCGACGCCGACGCCACGGCGACCGATCGCTGGGACGACGTCCTCGACTGGTTGATGCGCTTGGTCGAGCGCGCACGGCTCTACCGTGGACTCGCGTCCACCATGGCGGCCACCGAGAGTGATGAGGACTCGCCCTTGCGTGCGGCCCATGCCGCCGTCGTCGAAGCGAATGGGCGGGTGTTCGACCGCGCCTTCCACGCGGGAGTGGTGGTGGCCCCCGTCGACTCCGGCGAAGTCATCCGGCTCGTCACGGGGGTCGCCATGAGCGCCGAGCAGGCAAAGCTCGATCCGGCTCAGGTGCGGTCGATGCTCTCGATCGTCCTCCACGGCCTCACCCCTCCGCACGCTCACTCCTGAAATCCCGCCCAACGAGGCACCCGAACAACTCGCCAGAAACTCAGGCAAAAAACTTTTGGCTAGCGGGAATTACCTGCCCCCTTCGAGCGCTCTCTCTAATAACCGGAGAGACTCTCCGGTAAAGACCGGAGAGGGTCATCATGACCGACACCACCACCAACCCCACCATCGTCATCGTGCACGGAGCATGGACCGATGCAAGCTCCTTCGCGGGAGTTCAGCAGTTGCTCACCGCGGTCGGCTACGACGTCCTCGAGTTCGCGAACCCGCTGCGATCACTCGGCGGCGACGCCGACTACCTCGCCGCGTTCCTGCAGAGCCGCACCAGCGGCCCGGTCATCCTCGTGGGCCACTCCTACGGTGGAGCGGTCATCGGAGCAGCCGCCGCGGCCGTTCCCAGCGTGACCGGTCTCGTCTACGTCAACGCTTTCGTTCCGACTGAGGGAGAAAGCCTCCTCGACCTGCTGAACAGCGCCGGCCCCGTCGACCCGACCCAGCTGTTCGACATGGCGCCCTACCCCGGCGCCCCAGAGGGAGATGTCGACCTCTACATCCAGCGCGGCCCGTTCGAACCCGCATTCGCAACGGGACTCTCCGAGGAACTGCAGGCGGAGTTCTACGCCAAGCAGCGCCCGATCACGTTCAGCGCTGTCGGCGCGCCGGCTGCTGCGAACCAGGGCTGGGAGAAGCTTCCCTCCTGGTACGTGGCGGGCACGATCGACGGCAGCATCCCGCTGGCTCTCCAGCTCCGGATGGCCGAGCGTGCCGGATCGGCCGTCACGCAGCTGGAAACAGGTCACCTCTCGATGGTGACCCACCCCCGCGAGGTCGCCGACGTCATCCTCGCCGCCGCGACGGTCGCAGAACGCGCATGAGCTTCCTCGACGACTTCCACCCCACCCAGCTCAAACTCACCGTCGAATCGCCGACTTTCTGGCGAGTGACCTTCGACAACCCACCGATCAACGTGATCGGGCTCGAGATGATGCGCGAGCTCAAAGAGCTCCTCACCGAGCTCGAGCACAATGACACGGTCAACGTGGTGGTCTTCGACAGCGCCGACCCCGACTTCTACATCGCCCATTACGACGTCGAAGTCGACAACGACGCCGCCGAGGCACTGCCGACCACCACCGGGTACACCGCCTGGGTCGACATCACGGTGCGCATGAGCAAATTGAATGCCGTCACCATCGCGGCCATCCGGGGCAACACCCGGGGTGCCGGCAGCGAACTCGTCCTCGCAATGGACATGCGCTTCGCGAGCCTGGAGAAGGCGAAGCTCGCTCAAGTGGAGATCGCACTGAAGGCCGTCACCGGAGGTGGCGCCAGCGGTCGGCTGCCGTCGCTCGTCGGACGGGGCCGCACGATGGAGATCCTGCTCGGCGGCGAGGACTTCGACGGAGCGCTCGCGGAGCGCTACGGATACGTCAATCGCGCCATACCCGACGCTGAGTTCGAGGACTTCGTCAATGCTTTCGCACGGCGCGTCTCCGGGTGGGACCACCAAGCGATCGTGGAGATCAAAGCGTTCATCGACAAGTACACCCGTCTCCCCGACGCCGAGTACCCGCTCCACTCCGACGCGTACTGGGCGGGAGTCTCCCGCCCTGAAGTCGCCGGGATCGTGGGGCGCCTCCTGGACAACGGGATGCAACAGCGCGGACCGCTGGAATACGACCTCGGTCGACAGATCGCCACGATCGCTCAAGAGGAGGCATGACGGTACGCCCCTCGTCAGAAACCCAGATAAGCCGCGGCAAATGACCGTCGCACAATCCCCGCAACATCACTCAAGAAAGAAGATCATGAACAAGCCCGCTCGCACCCTCCGGGGTGCCACACGTCGAATCCTCACCATCGCCGCCGGTATCGCTACTGTCGCAAGCGTCGCCCTCGCGGGTACCGCGAACGCCGACAGCGTCACCGACAGGCACAGGCCGCAGGCCAAGCCGACCGTCGTCATCGTGCACGGCGCCTGGACCGACGCCAGTTCGTTCACCGCCGTCGAGAAGATCCTCACGAAGGACGGCTACCCGGTCCTCGATTTCGCCAACCCGCTCCGTTCCCTCAGCGGTGACTCCGAGTACCTCGCATCGTTCCTCGCCGCCCGCACCACCGGCCCGGTGGTCCTCGTCGGTCACTCCTACGGCGGAGCCGTCATCAGTGAAGCAGCCCTCACCGACCCGGACGTGAAGAGTCTCGTGTACGTCGACGCCTTCGTCCCCGCTGAAGGTGAGAGCCTGCTCGACCTGCTGAACAGCGCCGGCCCCGTCGACCCGACCCAGCTGTTCGACACCATCCCGTACCCGGGCGCCCCCGAGGGTGACGTCGACCTCTACCTCAAGAAGGAGGCTTTCGCACCCGGCTTCGCCAACGGCCTCTCCCACGCGGAACAGGCCTCGTTCTACGCCAAGCAGCGCCCGATCACCTTCAGCGCGGTGAACGAGAAGGCCTCCGCGGCCGAAGCATGGAAGACGCTTCCGTCCTGGTACGTCGCAGGCACCCAAGACGCCAGCATCCCGCTCGCACTGCAGCTGCAGATGGCCGAGCGCGCCGGATCCACCGTCACCGAGGTCAAGGCAGGGCACCTCGCGATGGTGAAGGAACCGAAGAAGGTCGCCAAGGTCATCGAGGTCGCAGCGAAGAGCACCAAGTAGCGCTGTCACGTGAAGAGGACGAGGCGCGTCGCGAAAGCGCGCCCCTCGTCCTCTTCACGCATGAGGACGCCGATGGGTCCACTTCTCGCGCAGCCCCCGGTGCGTCGATAGCCCACTCATAGGACACGCATTCCCTGTCGAGAGATCCGGCTCCTACCGTCTGATCGACCGGTCGGACGGACCGGAGAAGGAGACCCATGTACTTCACGTATCTGCGCCGCGAATTGAGCGGACGCACCAAACAGACGGTCATCGTCGCGGCGGGACTCGCGATCGCCATCGCACTCGTCATCATCGTCAACGCCCTCACAGCGGGGGTGCGTGACGCGCAGACGCAGGCCCTCGAGTCCGTCTACGGCGTGGGAACCGACCTCACGGTCGCGGGTGCGCAGCAGGAACCGGGAGAGGGCGATGGGGCGCGATTCGAGTTCGGCGAGGGCGGCGGCGCCACGGCCGACGACGGAACCACGACGCTCGCGCAGTCGCAGTTGCGCACCGAGATGGGACGGTCGACGCTCGACGCGACGACCGTCGACACGATCTCGGGCATCGACGGGGTCTCATCCGCTTCCGGCGCGCTGAGCCTCACGAACTCGACGTTCTCCGGCGAGCTCCCCGAGATACCCGCAGAGGGCGCGACGGGCGAGGCGCCCGCCGACGGGGCGCCGCAGGGCGGGGGAGGGTTCGGCGGCGGATCCTTCGACGTCGACTCATTCACCGTGCTCGGCGTCGACCCCGCCGCGCAGTCCGTCGGGCCGCTGTCGTCGGTGACCGTCTCGGAGGGGCGCGCGCTCGAGACCGACGATGCCGGTCAGAACGTCGCCGTCGTCGACGCGACGTACTCGACCACGAACGACCTCACCGTCGGCGGGACCGTCGACGTCGGCGGCGCCGCGATGGAGATCGTCGGAATCGTCACGTCGAGCACGAGCTCGACGGACACCGCGTCGAACGTCTACATCCCGCTCGACGTCGCTCAATCGCTCGCGGACGTCGGCGACGTCGTCTCCACCGTCTACGTGCAGGCCGCCACCGCCGACGGCATCGCCGCAGTGCAGGAGGAGATCGAGACGGCGCTCCCCGACACGACCGTGAGCTCCCAGTCGGACCTCGCCTCCACGGTCTCCGGCTCGCTCTCGAGCGCGACGTCCCTCGTCACGAACCTCGGCACGTGGCTGTCGATCCTCGTTCTCGCCGTGGCCGTGGTCCTCGCGGTGCTGTTCACGATCTCAGGGGTGTCGCGGCGTACGCGCGAGTTCGGCACCCTCAAGGCGATCGGCTGGTCGAACGGCCGCGTGATCCGACAGGTTGCCGGCGAGTCGATGGTGCAGGGCCTCTTCGGTGGCGCGATCGGTCTCGCGATCGGACTCGGGGGCATCCTCGCGATCAACGTGATCGCCCCGACGATTTCCTCGGCCCCCACGACGACGAGCGAGGCCGGACGGGACGGCGGTCCGGGCGGCGGTGGCCCCGGCTTCGCGTCCGTCGCGCAGACCGTGTCGGACATCACGCTGACCGCGCCCCTCACGCCATGGGTTCTCGTCGCGGCCGTCGGTCTCGCGGTCTCCGCGGGTCTCGTCGCCGGTGCCTTCGGCGGGTGGCGAGCCGCGCGGCTCAGCCCGGCCGAGGCCCTCCGCTCGGTGGCATGAGCCGCCGACCCGACATCGCATCCCTTTCCTCGACAACACGACAGGACCGCCCATCATGACCATGACCGAGCCCCACATCGACGCCCCGAACGAGCCGACGACCCCGCTTTACCGTCTCGCGGACGTGTCGAAGACGTACACGCAGAAGAAGCGGGTGGTGAAACCGCTCGTGGGAGTGGACCTCGAGATCGCCCGGGGCGACTTCGTCACCATCCAGGGCCCCACCGGCGGAGGGAAGAGCACATTGCTCCAACTCCTCGGCGCTCTCGACCGGCCCACGTCGGGACGACTGACACTCGGAGACACCGACCTCGCTGCCGCGAGCAACGCGGCGCTCGGCTCCGCCCGTGCACGCGAGATCGGTTTCGTCTTCCAGGGCTTCAACCTCATTCCGACCCTCACGGCGAGCGAGAACGTAGACATGGGTCTCGAGCCCCTCGGCCTGGCCGATGCCGAGCGTCGTGCCCGCGTGGCCGAGGCCCTCGCTCACGTGGGTCTCGCGGATCGGGCGGATCACCGGCCGGGGGAGTTGTCCGGTGGACAGCAGCAGCGCGTCGCGATCGCTCGGGCGATCGCGAAGCGTCCCCGCGTGCTCCTCGCCGACGAGCCCACGGGGAACCTCGACGAGAGCATGCGCGACGAGATCCTCGACCTGCTGCAGGCGCTCAACGACGGTGGCCTCACGCTCATCGTCGTGACGCACGACTCCGCGGTGGCGCGGCGGGCGTCGCGGAGGCTGCGGCTGGAGAAGGGCACGATCCGCGACATCACGCGGTGAGAAGACTCCCGCGACGCGCTTCGACAGCTCGGCGACAGAGGGGGACGGGCCTCTGGACCGGCCCTCCCGATAGCCTGGAGCCCGTGATGGACAACGACCGGCGGCGTGACTGGGCACCGGAACTGCCCCTCCGCACGCCGCGGCTCCTGCTCCGAGAGCACCGGATGACCGACCTCGACGACCTCGCGCTTTTTCACGGCGACGAGCGGACCGTCCGCTATCTCCCGTGGCCGGTCCGCTCACGCGACGACACCCGCACGGCGCTCCTCAAGAAGCTCGAGCAGCACTGCGCTCCGGCGGAGGGCGACTGGCTCGTGCTCGCGATCGAGGAGATCGCGACCGGGCAGGTGATTGGAGAGGTCGACCTGAAGCGCGGCGCGGACGGCCAGGCGGATCTCGGCTACGTCGTCCGCCGCGACCGGGAAGGCCTCGGCCTCGCTTCCGAAGCCGTCCGCGAGCTCCTCCGCCTGGCGACCGAGGACCTCGGCGTGACGACGATCGACGCACACATCGTGCCCGGCAACAGGGCATCGGAACGCTTCGCCGAGCGCCTCGGCTTCGTCCGCCACCCCGAGGGCGATGTCGACGACACGGAAGACCCGACTCTGGCCTATCGCCGGTCGTCCGCCTGAGGGCCCTGATCGTCAGTATGGAGCGGATGACGGGAATCGAACCCGCGCTATCAGCTTGGGAAGCTGAAGTTCTACCATTGAACTACATCCGCGTTCGCCCGGAGGCGCTCCGCCAGCCTAGCAAACCGCGCCGACACATGCCGCAAGCCGCCACTACACTGACCGTGTGCTTCTCTCCGATCGCGACATCCGGGCCGAACTGACCAGTGGGCGCATCGCGCTCGACCCGTACGAGCCGGAGATGATCCAGCCGTCGAGCATCGATGTGCGGCTCGATCGCTTCTTCCGGCTGTTCGACAACCACAAGTACCCCTTCATCGATCCGGCCGAGGATCAGCCGGAGCTCACGCGGCTCATCGAGGCGAAGCCCGACGAAGCCTTCGTTCTGCACCCCGGTGAGTTCGTACTCGGGTCCACCTTCGAGAGTGTGACTCTGCCCGACGATGTTGCTGCGCGGCTCGAGGGCAAGAGCTCGCTCGGTCGCCTCGGCCTCCTCACCCACTCGACCGCGGGCTTCATCGACCCGGGTTTCGAGGGGCACGTGACGCTCGAGTTGAGCAACGTCGCTACGCTGCCGATCAAACTCTGGCCGGGTATGAAGATCGGGCAGATGTGCTTCTTCCGGTTGTCGTCCCCCGCCGAGCGGCCCTACGGCTCCGCCGCCTACGCATCGCGTTACCAAGGGCAGCGCGGGCCGACGGCGTCGCGATCGTTCCAGAACTTCCACCGCACGGACGTCGGCTCCCGCGAGTTGTGACGATCGCAGCCGGACCCCGTTCCGGTTCTGAGGTATCGCCGGGTGTTGCGGCAGCGTGGTCGGGACGCGTGGACACGACCAGCGCGCGTCGGTGCTAGCACGCCACGCGCGACGGCGGTATGGGTACGACCGGGGTCGCAGCGACGGTTAGGTTCGATCCACCGGGCGAGGATCCTGCTCGCCGTGACGAGAGGAACCGACATGAGCGACCCCACAGCAGCGAACCCCTCGAACAACGGGGCTGACCGCGAGGACGGCTCGAACGGCGCCGGTCCGGCATCGGACGAGAACATCAACGCCGAACTCGATGCCGACATGGCCGAGGCGCTCGACGCCGACAACGACCTCGATGACGACCTTGTCGTCGAGCACCCCTCTCTCGACGAGGGCGCCGGGATCTGACGCCTCGGCCTAACGCTTCGGGCGTCGGTCCCGCGTCGCTTCCCGGGGCGGACGGGCGGTGCGGGACGAGCGTCGCTCCTCGAGGTCCTCGCGCATTCGTCCCGCGGCGACCGCGAGTGAACTCACGAGCGGTTGGGCTTCGGCCGACGCCGTGCGCTCGCGCAACTCCTGCTCCACGACGGCCGGTTCGCGCGCCTCGGACGCGACGTGGTTCTCCGATCCGGGTGAACCGGCGCGCTCCTCGTCCCACCGCTCCATGAAGCGTGCGAGGCCTCCGATCAGTTCGGCCGCCGGAGCGCGCGTCGCCGCATCGGCGAGCTCCGCGAGCGGCCGGTCGTGCTCGGAGCCGCGCAGCACCGCACCCATTGCTTCGAGGTGTACGCGGCAACGCCGAAGCGCGGCCAAGTCGTCGAGGTCCTCGTCGACGTCGTAGTGCATCCAGCGAGCACGCGGGTTCGCGCGTCGGCTGTCCCGGGCCTCGCGCACGGCCGTCGCCGCCTCCGCGAGGCGGGACTCGTAGGTCAGGAGCTCGTGCTCCCAGCCTGACCCGTCGCCGCCCGTCGAGAGCGATTCCGCCATCGCCTCGAGCGTCCGTCCCCCCGTCCGCCGCAACGCCGACAGGGCCATGGCGGAATCGTCGACCCGCAACGGCGGAAACACGAGCAGGTTGACGGCGATGCCGATCACCATGCCGAGACCCATCTGGGCGATGTATCCGATCGAGTAGTCGTTCGCGTTCGCCCCGCCGATGATCAGGACGAACAGAGCGGCGATCGGCACGTAGTCCTTTCCCGGTCCGAGCACCGTCAGGCCCGCGAGCGCGGTCCCGACGAAGAGCGCGACCGGGACCGCGATCCACGGCGGGGCGGCGGCCGCGATCAGACCCCACGCGACGACCACCCCGAGGGCGAGACCCGCGACGGTCTGAACGCTCGAGCGCATCGAGTCCATGAGGGTCGGTGCCATGGCGATGAGCGCGCCGAGAGGGGCGTAGTAGGCGTAGTCGGCCGTCTCTCCGGGCAGCAGACCGCCGAGGAACCACGCGATCGTCGCCGCGAAGGCGGTCTTCCCCGCGTGGAGCAGTCGCGCGGGTCGCACGGCGCGTCGGACCGCGAGCACGAAGGCCGAGCGCCGCGTCGCGGACGTGGTGTTCGGCCGTGCCAAGACGACCGGATTCGTCTCGAGGGGAGAGGACATCGCACCGAGTGTGCCACCCCGCAGCCTCGGACGAGAACGGGTTGCGATCACGGAGCCGCTGAGCATGGCCCGGCGCCTCGCGCCCCCGGTACCCTGGGATCAGCCCATCGGGCGACGGCGGCCGGTGGACGACCAGCGATCCCACCAGAAGAGGCCGCCATGACCGACGCACAGACACGATTCACCTCAGCCCTCACGGCAGCGGGTCCCGCGGCAGCGCATCCGAAGCGCATCGCGCGGTTCGGTCGCCTCGTCGGTTCCTGGCGGGTGTCGGCGTCGCGCCTCGACGAGTCGACGGGCGAGTGGGTCGTCGGCGAATTCACCTGGCACGTCGCGTACATCCTCGACGGCCGCGCCGTGCAGGACGTCTCCGTGCGCGAGACGGCCCACGGCGCCGAGACCATCGGCACCGCGATTCGCGTATACGACGCCGACATCGGCCTCTGGCGTGTGTCCTACGTCGAGCCCCTGCGAGGCGAGTACTGCAACCTCCTCGCGACGGGCCACCGGAAGGACGGGATCCGACAGGACGGCACGCGCAACGACGGCAAGGCCATCCGCTGGAACTTCTCGAACATCACGGACACGTCGTACACGTGGGAGAGCTACGTGTCGGACGACGACGGCCGAACGTGGTGGCTCGCCGAGCACAACGAGGGCACCCGCATCGACTGACACGTGGTCCGCGCGGCGGCGGGATCAGCGGAGCGGCTGGGTTCCGAGCACCGACAGCAGGCGGAGCTTCTCCGCGCTCTCGGTGCCGGGCACTGCGGTGTAGACGAGGAGCGCGTGGGCCTGGTCGGGATCCACGAGCCGCTGACAGTGCAGTTCGAGAGCGCCCACTTCGGGGTGCACGAAGCGCTTGGTGTCCTTCGGACGCACGCCCACCTCGTGAGCCGCCCACAGTTCTCGGAACTCGGCGCTGCGCTCGAGCAGCAGGTCCGCGAGCGCCGACGCCGGGGATCCGGGGCCGCGCCGCCCCGCGATCTCGCGGAGCCCTGAGGCGTACAACCTGCTGAGGAATGCGTGCTCCTCGGCGGCGTAGAGCCGGCGGGCCGACGGATCCGTGAACCACCGGAAGCCGAGACTGCGGTCCGGTCCCACGAGTGTCGTGTTGTCGCCGGTCAGCGCGACGCCGAGCCGCGACTGCCGCAGCGTCTCGCCGAGCTCCGTGACGATCTCGGCCGGAGTGTCCTCGAGGCGGTCGAGCACGCGCAGCAGGCCGGGGCTGATGTGCGCACTGCTGACGCCCCGCGCGGGCGGCGTGTGGCCGCCGAGGTGGAACAAGTGGTCGCGTTCCTCGTGCGAGAGGTGGAGGCCTTGCGCGATCGAGGCGAGCATCTGCTCTGAGGGCTGCGGACCGCGCTCGCGCTCGAGTCGGGCGTAATAGTCCGTCGACATGTGGCAGAGCAGCGCGACTTCCTCGCGCCGGAGGCCGCTCGTCCGCCGCCGGTGCCCGCGCGGCAGCCCGACGTCCTCAGGCTGCAGTGCTTCGCGCCGCACACGGAGGAACTCCGCCAACCCGGTGCGATCGATCACGGTCTCCTCCTTCTCTCGACGTCGTCCCTGTCTACAGTGTCCGACACGACTGAGCCACGGCCCGTCGATCCACCCCTCCGGCCCGAGAGGTGGCGCGGGCAACAGCGGATCCGGAGGCCCTGGATGTGGGATGCGATCGACGCGAGCGTTGATCCACCACGACACGTCAGGAGCAGACCATGCCACGCAGATCGATCGACATCACCCTTCCGGATCTCACGGGGAGACGCGCCCTCATCACCGGGGCGAGCGACGGGATGGGCCTCGTGATGGCGCAGCGCCTCGCCGCGGCGGGAGCCGAGGTCATCATCCCCGTGCGGAACCGCCGCAAGGGAGAGGCGGCCGCCGATGCGATCCGTGCGGCTGCGCCGTCGGCGACCGTCGTCGTGCGCGACCTCGACCTCTCCTCCCTCCAGACCGTGAAGGGGCTCGGCGAAACCCTTCGTCGCGAGGGAGATCCGATCCATCTCCTCATCAACAACGCGGGAGTGATGACGCCGCCGACGCGGCAGACGACCGCCGACGGCTTCGAACTGCAGTTCGGCACCAATCATCTCGGTCACGTCGCGCTCGTCGCCGAGCTCCTGCCGCTGCTCCGCGCGGGGGGAGCCCGCGTCGTGTCGCAGATCAGCGTCGCGGCGCGCTCGGGCGGCATCGATTGGGACGACCCGAATGGGGAGCGGGGCTACGACGGGATGAAGGCGTACAGCCAGTCGAAGATCGCGTTCGGCCTCTTCGGGCTCGAGCTGCAGCGGAGGAGCGAGGCCGGAGGATGGGGCGTCACGAGCGTGCTCTCCCACCCGGGGGTGGCACCGACCAACCTCCTCGCCGCGCGCCCGGAACTCGGCCGGAGCCGCGACACGACGCAGGTCCGGATGATCCGCTGGCTCTCCGCGCGGGGGGTCCTCGCGGGCACGGTCGAGAGCGCCGGCCTGCCCGCGCTGCTCGCCGCGACCTCGCCCGACGTGCGGGGTGGCACGCTCTACAGCCCGAGGGGATTCGGCCGGACGAGCGGCGCACCCGCCGAACAGCCCCTGTACTCGACGCTCCGCAGCGCGGAGGACGCGAGCCGCATGTGGGAACTGTCCGAGCGGCTCACGCAGACGACGATCGACGTGTCCTGACCCCGCTCCACCTTGTGCGGAGCGGGCTTCAGCCCATCCGGATGACGTTCCCCGTCACGCGACGGCCGGCCTCGGAGACGAGGAACGAGACGACCTCGGCGACCTCGTCGGGCTCGGCGACGTCGAAGAAGGAGTCGTCATCCGCGACGAAGCCACGGATCTCGTCGGTCACCCAACCCGTGTCGGTCACGGGCGGATGGAGGGCGTTGGCCGTGACGCCGAAGCGGCTCAGCTCGAGGCTCGCGGACATCGTGTAGTTCGTGATGGCGGCCTTCGCCGCGCCGTAGGACACCTCCTGAGGGAAGCCCTTCTCGCCGCCGGAGGTCATCGAGACGATGCGGCCCCATGCGCCGTCACGTTGCCGCAGGCGCCGCGCGAATTCGGCGATGAGGAGCGCGCCCGCTCGCGCGTCGACGCCGAACTGGCGGTCGAAGGACTCGGGCGTGACCGGGGAGAGTGCCCGCCCCGCCCAGTCGAGTTCCTCCGCACGGAAGGTGTCGCTGAGCGACGCCGTCGCGTTGTTGATGAGCACGTCGACGGGGCCGAACGTGTCCTCGGCGGCGTCGAACAGCCCCGGAATGACGGAAGCGTCGAGGAGGTCGGCCGAGACCGCGATCGCTCGGCCGCCGGCGCCCTGAATCCGATCGATGACGGCGCTCGCGTCGAGGCGGTGGTTCTCGCGCAGTCGCTCGGGCGTTCCCGCGCGCCCCGGCTCGTCGAGCGCGAGGAAGGTGATCACGACGGCGAGTCCGTCGGCGGCGAGTCGTTCGGCGATCGCGGCGCCGATGCCGTGGTTCGCTCCGGTGACGAGGGCGATGTGTCCGGTCATCCGTTCAGCCTACGGCGGCCCCGCGGTCACCGTCGGGGAAGGCCGCCTGCGGCTCCGGCTGACGTCGCATGCTCGCGAGAGCGATGCCGGCGAGCACCGCGCCGACGCTCCCGACCGCCATGTCGGCGATCGTGTCGTCGTAGGCGACGAAGATCTCGTCGCTCACGAATGTCTTGCCGAGCCACTCGATCATCTCCCAAACGGCACTCGCGGCGAGGCCGATGAGCGTCGTGAGGACGATCGGGACCGCGGCCGTCACAGAACCGACCCGCGGTGCCGTGAGGATCTCCACCCGCTCGAGCAGGAGGAAGAGCATCGCCGCAACGACGCCCGTGCATGTGAGATGCACCGCGAGGTCCCACCAGGCGATGCGCGCGTAGAGGTCGAAGACGTTGCTCCACGCGGCGACGAGCAGCGCAACGCCGTAGACGACGTCGAAGAGCGGTCGCGCGCCGATGAAGCGGGGGAGCAGGAGCGCCGGGACCACGAGGGCGAGGACCCCGGCGTCCGTCGCGGTCCACCAGATGGCCGCGACGAGCACACCGAGGCCGCCGAGCCCCCGCACGATATCCGCCGCGATCGCCGTGCGTCCTCGCGGCGGGCGGAGGAAGTTCTCGATCACGGCTCCGTCGCCCTCGTCGACGGCAGGCGCATCACCACCTGGACGGGCAGGTGGTCCGATGCCCACACTCCGGAGGGGCGCGCGGGGTTGATGGCGGCGCGGACCACCTCGACGTCGGCGGTCGTCAGGATCCAGTCGATGCGTTTCCGGCCCGTGCGGGGCTCGCGGTAGTTGGGGAACGTCCCCCACGAGGGTGTGAGCCGCTCGGAAGCGGCGGACCAGGCGTCCACGAGCGTCCGGCGTCGCTCTCCCCGCTCGGTGAGGAGTGCCCGGATCGGTGACGATTCAGCGCCGGTGTTGAGATCGCCCATGACGACCGAGGGGAGCCCGGCCTCCGCGACGAGGGCGCGGATGCGGTCGGCCGATCGCATCCGGGAGCGACGCGACAGATGGTCGAAGTGGGTGTTGACGACGAGGAATCGCGCCGAGGTCGTACGGTCGCGGAACACGGCCCGGACGAGGATGCGCGGCACCATGTTGCCCCAGCCCGTCGAGCCGGGCGCCTCGGGAGAGTCCGACAGTGCCTGCTGGGACCAGTCCTCGAGATGCAGCCGTTCGGTGTCGAAGAAGATCGGGCAGCCCTCGCCGCGGCGGTCACGACCGCGGCCGTGACCGATCCGACGGTAGCGCTCGCCGAGCGCCCGCTTCACGAATGCGGCCTGTTCCGGGACGACCTCTTGCGTGCCGAGCACGGTCGGTCGTTCCGCCGCGAGCAGCGCGCCGAGCGCCGGTCGTCTGGTCGTCCAGAGGTCGGGGCTGCGTTCCGTGAGATGACGCAAGGGCCGGCGGACGTTGAACGTCATGACGTGCAGGTCGGGTGTGAGCGCCGCACCGATCAGCGCGGTGCCCGCCGCCGTGGTCATCGGGTCCTCGGTCAGGCCGACGCGAGCAGCGGAAGCTGCAGTGTCAGCCACGGGCTGAACGCCCAGGGCGTCGCGGCGATCGCGGCGTCGAGTGCCGCGGGCTCGGCCCAGAACCATTCGACGACCTCGGCCGGCTCGGGCAGGACGGCGCTCGTCGTGGTCGCGCGGTAGACGGGGCAGATCTCATACTCGACCGTGCCGTCGGCGTCGACGGCACGGTACCGGAAGTCCGGCAACGCGAGCGTGAGCGAGTCGAGTTCGATTCCGAGCTCCGCGCGGGCCCGGCGGTGGACCGCCGCCTCCATGTCCTCGGCCGGTCCCGGATGGCCGCAGAAGGAGTTCGTCCAGACGCCGGGCCACGTCTTCTTGGAGAGTGCCCGACGCGTCACGAGGATGCGGCCGTCGGGGTCCGATACGTGACACGAGAAGGCGAGGTGCAGCGGCGTCGAGTCGGTGTGCACCGTGGCCTTGTCCGCGACTCCGATCGGGGTGCCGTCTTCGCTCAGCAGGACTACTTGTTCCACGGTCATGCCTCCATTCTCCGTCACACCTGGAGTGCTCGTGCTCGAGAGCATCGTCTCACCGTCGTCAAGATACTTAGATAGTCTAGTAAAAAGTTTCAACGACCACCGAGGGTCGGTTATGGTCGAGCAATGGACCCCCACGATCTGGTGATCGTCGCCGGGCGACGACTGCCCCGCGTCGACGAGGTGCTCGACGGCTGGTTCGAGGTCGCAGCCGCTCGTGCCGGGCGCTTCGGGTCGAGGTATGCGCACATCATTGAAAGCCTGCGGCACAACACCGTGGGAGGGAAGCGATTCCGCCCGCGCATGGTGCTCGCGGCCTACGAGAGCCTCGGCGGTACCGACATCGACGCCGCCGCCCGGGTCGCTGCGGCCTACGAACTCCTCCACACCGCGCTCATCGTCCACGATGACGTCATCGACCGTGACTTCATCCGTCGCGGCCGCCCGAACGTCTCAGGCAGTTACCGCGATCGGGCGACCACGGCCGGTATCGCGCTCCCGCTCGCGGAACACCGGGGTATGTCGGTCGCCGTCGTCGCCGGAGACCTCGCGCTCGCCGGCGCATACCGACTCATCGACGAGTCAGGAGCCGACGAGCTGACGCGCGGCCGGCTCATCGAACTGCTCGACGACGCCGTCTCCGCGGCTGCGGCCGGGGAGTATACGGACGTCGACTTCTCGTTGCACGTCGAGATGCCGTCCGTCGAGGAGGTCGTCGAGATGGAGCGCCTCAAGACCGCGTGGTACTCGTTCGAGGCCCCCCTGCAGGCGGGAGCCGTGCTCGCGGGCGCATCGTTGCCGACCATCGACGCGCTCGGTGTGTTCGGACGCAACATCGGCATCGCCTACCAGATCATCGACGACGTCCTCGGCGTCTTCGGCGAGGAGGACGTGACCGGCAAGAGCGCGACGGGCGACCTGCGCGAAGGCAAGCGGACCGTGCTCATCGCCCACGCGGCCACGCAACCCGAGTGGGCGGCCGTCCGTGGGTTGTTCGGCGACCCGGACCTCGATGACGCGGGAGCCGCGCGGCTGCGTGACGCGATCACGGCGAGCGGAGCGCGCA
Organism: Labedella populi; assembly: GCF_004078655.1. Lineage (GTDB taxonomy): Bacteria > Actinomycetota > Actinomycetes > Actinomycetales > Microbacteriaceae > Labedella > Labedella populi. The sequence goes on from NZ_RZNC01000001.1 coordinate 593,733, forward strand.
CGTTCGCGGAACTCCTCGCGGGGGACTACGCCAACCGGGCCTGGGAGGCGCTCGCCGGGCATGCCGTCCCCGCGTCGGCGCGCGACGAACTCGCTCCCGTGGTCCGAGCCGTGCTGGAGCGGACCCGGTGACGGGGGGCCAGCAGTACGACGCCGTCGCCGTTGAGGCCGCGGCTCTCGTGATCCGCCGCTACTCCACGTCGTTCGGCCTCGCCGCGCGGCTGCTGTCCCCGCCCGTTCGCCGGGACGTCCGGAGCATCTACGCGCTCGTCCGGATCGCCGATGAGATCGTGGACGGTGCCGCGAGCGACGCCGGGCTCGACGACGCGTCGACCACCCGGACCCTCGACGACCTCGAGGCCGACACCGAGCGTGCCATCGCGATCGGATACAGCGCCAACCTCGTTGTACACGCCTTCGCGCTCACCGCTCGGCGGGCCGGAATCGACGCCTCCCTCACGCGGCCGTTCTTCGCGTCCATGCGTGCAGACATCACGGACGTCGAGCACACGCCCGAGAGCTTCGACGCGTACGTGTACGGCTCCGCCGAGGTCGTCGGGCTCATGTGCCTGCGCGTGTTCCTCGCGGGCGAACGCCGTAGCGCCGCCCAGACGGCGCGCCTCGAGGAGGGCGCCCGCCGGCTGGGCGCCGCGTTCCAGAAGGTCAACTTCCTCCGCGACCTGGCAGCCGACTTCGCGGGCCTCGGTCGCAGCTACTTCCCCGGCATCAGCGTCGATGCATTCTCCGAGGCCGACAAGACGCGGCTGCTCGACGACATCGACGCCGACCTCGCCGCGTCTGCCGCGACGATCGATGGACTGCCCGCCTCATCGCGCCGGGCGGTCGTCCTCGCGCACGACCTCTTCGCGGAGCTCTCCCGCCGCATCCGATCCACCCCCGCCTCAGAACTCGTCACGACGCGCGTGCGCGTCCCCAACCCCGTGAAGATGAGGATCGCCGTGAACGCAGCCAGAGGAGTGCGTCCCCGATGACGCCGCGACACGGAGCGCCCGAGCGCACGGTCGTGATCGGCGGCGGCATCTCAGGACTCGCGACCGCGGCGCTGCTCGCGCGCAGCGGGCGGGACGTCACGCTCCTCGAGAAGAACGACGAGCTCGGTGGCCGTGCGAGCCTCCTCGAGCGCGACGGCTTCCGTTTCGACCTGGGGCCCAGCTGGTTCCTCATGCCGGAGGTCTTCGACCACTTCTTCCGGCTCATGGGCACTTCCTCCGCCGAACAGCTCGATCTTGTGCGGCTCGAGCCCGGCTACCGCGTCTATTCCGAGGGACACACCGAACCCATCGACATCGCCGCGACGCGGGCCGAGAACGTCGCCCTCTTCGAGTCGATCGAACGCGGTTCCGGCGCTCGACTCGAGCGCTACCTCGACTCCGCCGGCGAGGTCTACGAGCTGGCGAAGAGGCGCTTCCTCTACACGACATTCGAGTCGCTCACGCCGTTGCTCGCCGCGGACGTCATCCGGGAGTTGCCGCGATTCGTGAAGCTCTTCGGCACGGATCTCGACTCCGCTGCCGGGGCCGTCGTCTCGGACGACCGGCTGCGCCAGATACTCGGCTACCCGGCGGTCTTCCTCGGGTCTTCCCCGTATACCACTCCGAGTATGTACCACCTCATGAGCCATCTCGATCTCGAGGACGGCGTCTACTACCCCCGCGGCGGCTTCGCCCGCGTGATCGAGGCGATCGCCGACCTCGCCCGCGAGGCCGGCGTCCGCATCGAGACGGGCGCGAGCGTCCGCCGCATCCGCACCGAGGCCGCGCGGCGCCGTCGTGCGCGCGCGACGGGCGTCGAATGGACCGATACGGCGGGGGATCCGCACGTCGAAGAGGCCTCGGTCGTCGTCTCCGCCGCCGACCTCCACCACACAGAGACGAAGCTGCTTCCGCCCGCGCTGCGGACGTACCCGCAGTCCTACTGGGACCGGAAGACGCCGGGCCCCGGCGCGGTGCTGCTCTCGCTCGGCGTGCGCGGCGAGCTGCCGGAGCTCCTCCACCACACGCTCTTTTTCACGAAGGACTGGCGCTCGAACTTCGACGCGATCGGCGGGCCGTCTCCGTATGTTCCCGATCCGGCATCGCTCTACGTCTGCAAGCCGAGCGCGACCGACGCCGTGGCGCCGGAGGGGCACGAGAACCTCTTCGTGCTCGTCCCGATTCCCGCCGATCCGTCTCTCGGCGGCGGATCGAGCGACACCATCCGCGCGGCCGGCGATCGGGCCATCGCGCAGATCGCCGACTGGGCAGACATCCCGGACCTCGCGGAGCGCATCACGGTGCGCCACGACGTCGGGCCGGCTGACTTCGTCGAGTCGATCAACGCGTGGCGCGGCACGATGCTCGGCCCGGCGCACACGTTGGCGCAGTCCGCGCTCTTCCGTGCCGGCAATGCGAGCAAGCGCGTCGACGGACTCGTCTACGCGGGCGGGTCGACGATCCCCGGCATCGGCCTGCCGATGTGCCTGATCAGTGCCGAACTCGTGGTCAAGAGGCTGAATGGCGACACCTCGACCGAGGCGCTGCCGGTCCCCCTTCAGACGGGGCACGAGTGAGCTTCGTCTACCTCGCGGCTCTCCTCGTCTCGATCACGGGCATGGTCGTGCTCGACCGTCGCTTCCGGCTGTTCTTCTGGGCGAACGCTCGCCGTGCGGCGATCGTGCTCGTGTCCGGCGTCGTGCTCTTCATCGTCTGGGATCTCTTCGGGATCGGTCTCGGCATCTTCTTCCGGGGCCAGACGCCCTTCATGACCGGGGTACTTGTCGCACCGGAGGTGCCCGTCGAGGAGATCTTCTTCCTCGTGCTGCTCTGCTACCTCTCGATGAACGTCTTCGGCGCGGCCTCCCGCCTCAGCGACGCCACCGGGACGGAGGAGTCGCGGTGACCTACTCGCTCCTGAACCTCGCGTTCCTCGTCCCCGCCGCGGTCCTCGCGCTCGTCGCAACGCTCCGCGTCCCGCACCGACGCCGCTTCCTCCGCGGCCTTGGCCTCACGCTCCTCGTCGTGCTCGTCCTTACGGCGATCTTCGACAACGTCATGATCGGGATCGGACTCGTCGCCTACGAGCGCGAACACCTGTCGGGGGTCTTCATCGGGATCGCCCCGATCGAGGACTTCTCCTACGCTGTGTTCGCGGCGGTCGTCCTCCCGTCATTGTGGAGCCTGCTCCGCCCGTCCCGTCGGAGGCCCCGTGCGCACGCTTGAACAACTCCTGCTCTCCTCGCGACCGTTGTCGTGGGTCAACACCGCATTCCCCTTCGCCGCCGCGTACTACCTCGCGACCCGTGACCTCGACCTCGCGTTCTGGATCGGGACGATCTACTTCCTGATCCCCTACAACCTCGCGATGTACGGGATCAACGACGTCTTCGACTACGAGTCCGACCTGCGAAACCCGCGGAAGGGCGGTGTTGAAGGGGCGGTACTCGACCGATCGCTGCACCGCACGACGATCATCGCGGTGCTCGTCACCAACATCCCCTTCGTGATCGCGCTCGTCGCGCTCGGCTCGCCCGTGTCGTGGCTGGTCCTCGCGGTGAGCCTCTTCGCCGTCGTGGCGTACAGCGCGAAGGGACTGCGGTTCAAGGAGGTGCCGTTCCTCGACTCGATCACGTCGAGCACGCACTTCGTCTCACCCGCCGCATACGGGCTCGCGCTCGCGGGCGTCGTCGTCGAACCGGCGCTCGTCGCGCTTCTCGCCGGCTACTTCCTCTGGGGGATCGCGAGCCACGCGTTCGGCGCCGTGCAGGACGTCATCGCCGACCGCCTGGGCGGGATCGCCTCGATCGGCACCGTGCTCGGCGCCCGCGCGACGGCCCGTTTCGCGCTCCTCGCTTATCTGGTCGGCGGCCTGCTGCTTCTCGGGACCACCTGGCCCGGCCCGCTCGGAGCGCTCCTCGTGCTGCCGTACGTCGCGAACGTCGCCCCGTTCTGGAACGTCACCGACGAGACGGCGGAGTCCGCGAACCGCGGGTGGAAGCGCTTCCTGTGGCTCAACTTCGTGACGGGCTTCCTCGTCACCCTGCTCCTCATCTGGTACGCCCTCTCCGCCCCGCTCGCTGGTTGAGCTGGTCGGTCGGATGTGAACCTCGGTACCGGCGCCGTGTCCACGGCTCAGGCGACGCGCTTCGGCGACTTAGGATGAGGCGGATGACCGCGATGCGACGAGGGGGGACAGCGCCATGAGTGCGAAGGCCCCCACCGTGTACGACGTCGCCGAGCACGCCGGCGTCTCGATCGCGACGGTCTCTCGTGTCCTGCGCCGACCCGGCGACGTACGCGAGGCGACCCGCGAGCGTGTGCTCGCCTCCGTCCGCACCCTCGGTTATGTGCCGAGTGCGAGCGCCCGGGGGCTCGCCGCCCGACGGACCGGCGTCGTCGGGTTGTTCTTCCCGGACTTCGACGCCATGCGGGAGACGACCTCGTTCGTCCCCGATCGCAGCGGCTCCGTGCCGGTCGTCGCCGACCCCCCAAGAGAGGACGGTTCCCCCGGATCGGACCTCCTCTACTTCGACGAGGTGCTGAGGGGTGCGGAGATCGAGGCATGGCGTAACGGTTTCGTGCTGCTCGTCGGCGTCGGCCGTGGCTCCGATTCGGAGTCGATCGTGTCGGACATCGCCGGCCGCGTCGACGGTCTGGCCGTCCTCGCCGGGAGCGTTCCGGACGAGATGCTCGAGCACATCGCCCGCCGCATCCCCGTCGTCCTCATCGCGGGACCGCGCCGGGACGACGAGTTCGATCACGTGAGCGTCGACAATCGCGCGGGGATGCGCGCTCTCGTCGAGCACGTCTTCGCCGTGCGCGAGGCCGACGGGATGCTCTACATTCGCGGCAACATCGAGACGCCCGACGACATCGAACGCTTCGAGGGCTTCCAGGACGCGATCGCGGCGCACCCGGCCGAGACGCGTCCCGGCGTGAGCGTCGTGGCGGCGGAATTCTCCCGTGACCGGGCTCGCGACGTCGCGACCTCGCTCGTCGCATCCGGCCACATCCCCGACGCGATCGTGTGTGCGAACGACCAGATGGCTCTCGGGGTCCTCGATGCGCTGCAGGCGCACGGCGTCGCGGTGCCCGGTCGGGTCCTCGTCGCGGGGTTCGACGGCATCGACGCGGGTCGCCATTCCGCCCCCCGCCTGACGACCGTGCGTCAGCCGATGGAGGACCTCGGTCGCGCCGCGGTGCACGTGCTGTCCCGCCGTCTCGGCGACCCGTCCCAGCCGCCGGTGACTCTCCGCCTCCCCGTCCGCGTCCTCGTCCGCGAGAGCACCTCCCCCTGAGAGTGCTACACCCGCACGAGGGCGCCACGTATACCTTGCGCCGTCGGTGCCGAAGAGGCGCCCTCGACTGGTTTCTCATGCGAGTACCAATTCGTGCCGGGACGCGACGAGGCGTGGTCGAATGCCTCACATCCGTGTCGAGGGCGCTAGCTAGACGTGTAGCCCTCGTGCGGGTGTAACTCTCTGGAGGTTGCGAAGGCGGGATGTATGCGCATACAGTGGAGGAATCCACGGACGGATCCCCGTCCGGCGCAGCGCAGCCCCCGGACTGCCTCGTGACGACGACGACATGAGGATTCGACACCGTGTCACCCACTTCTCCCCCCGCCCCGACTCCACGCACGGAGCGAGCACCGCGACGTACGGCACGACGGGCCCTCGCCGCCGTCGGCGCCGCAGCCGTGCTCGTCGCGACCGGGTGTAGCATCCAGGTCACGTCTCAACCGGACCCGACGATCCCCGACGACACGATGCTCATCAACGCGGACCGCGGAAACCCGCTCTTCGACCGCAACTTCAACCCGTACCTCACCAACACGCGCACGGCGTCCCGGTGGATGTACGAGCCGCTCATCATGATCAACCCGCTCGACAACGAGCAGACGCCGTGGCTCGCGACGGACTGGACGCTCCCGGACGCCGACACCATCGAGATGACCATCCGCGACGACGCCGAATGGAGCGACGGCGAGCCCCTCACGGCCGACGACGTCGCCTTCACCTTCGAGATGCTCAAGGAATACCCCGCGATCGACATCAAGGGTGCGTGGCAGCACATCGACACCGTCGAGGTCGACGGCGACACGATCACCTTCGAACTCCTCACCGACGACGTGCCGGCGCTCCCGATCATCGGCGCCACGTACATCGTCCCGGAGCACATCTGGTCGGAGGTCGAGGACCCGGCCACCTGGCGCAACGAGGACCCGATCGGGTCCGGGCCGTTCACGCTCGGCAACTACAACCAGCAGCAGTACTCGATGGACAAGAACGAGGACTACTGGCAGGCCGACTCCGTCGAGATCGAGCACCTCATCCTCCCCGCCACGAACACTCAGCTCGACACCGTCACACGCGGTTACGACTGGGCGTACTCCTTCATCTCCGACGTCGAGGGCACCTGGGGTGCTGCGAGCGAGAGCAACACGTGGTGGTTCCCGCCCATCGGCATCATCGGGCTGATCCCGAACCACGACGTCGCTCCCTTCGACGACGTGCACGTCCGTCGCGGCATCTCCCTCGCGCTCGAGCGTGCCGCGATCGCCGACTCGGCCTCGGAGGGCTACATGGAGCCCGCCGGGCAGACCGGGCTCATCCTCCCCAACCAGGAGGACCAACTCGACCCGACCATCCCCGATAGCGGGATGATCGAACAGGACACCGACGCCGCGCTCGCCGAGTTCGAGCAGGCCGGCTACACCCTCGAGGGCGATCGCCTCGTCGGCGCCGACGGCGAGCAGTTCTCCTTCTCCCTCACGACGGCGAACGGCTACTCGGATTGGACACGCGCGGCTCAGGAGGTGCAGCGACAGCTCCGCGGCGTCGGCATCGAGGTGAACCTGAGCCTGCCGCAGCCGGCGGGCTACCAGCAGGCGATCGCGAACGGCGACTTCGAGGTCGCGATCGGCGGCATGGGCGGCGGCTACGTCTATCAGGCCTACAACAGCCTCCTCTCGAGCGAGTTCTACGTTCCCGTCGGCGAGACGACGGCGAACAACTTCGCCCGGTACCAGAACCCCGCGGCGGACGAGTTGCTCGCCGAGCTCAAGGCCACGCCGGACCCTGCGGAGCAGCTCGAGCTGAGCCACGCCCTGCAGAACATCGTCTACGACGACCTGCCCGTCATCGGCATGTACTACGGCGGATCGTGGGGACTCTTCAACGACGCCAAGTTCACCGGGTGGCCGAGCGAAGAGGATCCCTACATGGCCCCGCAGAACTACGACTCCGCGCCGCTGATGATCTTCACGCGCTTGAAGCTCGCGAACGGAGACGACCAGTGAAGTACATCGCCGGGAAGCTCGGCCTCTTCGTGCTCACCCTGTGGGCGGCCGTCACCCTGAACTTCTTCCTCCCGCGCCTCATGCCGGGTTCGCCGGCCGACGCGGCGATCGCGAAGCTCTCGCAGAACGGTCCCGTGACCGAGGCGACGCGGGCCGCGATCGAGGCCCAGCTCGGCGTCCCGGACGGCAGCCTGTGGGAGCAGTACCTCGCGTACCTCCGCCAGGTCGTCACGCTGGACTTCGGCGTCTCGTACACGTTCTACCCGCAGACGGTCTCGAGCATGGTGAGCACGGCGCTGCCGTACACGATCATCCTCGTGGGCGTCGTGACGATCGTCGCGTTCATCCTCGGGACGCTCATCGGCGTCGCGGCGGCATGGAAGCGCGGAACCTGGCTCGACTCGCTCCCGACCCTCGGCGGCAGCTTCATGAGCACGTTCCCGTACTTCTGGACCGCGCTCCTCCTGCTGTTCTTCGCAGGCTACGTGCTGCACTGGTTCCCCACCACCGGCGCGTACTCGGCCACGACGACCCCCGCCTTCACGCCCGCGTTCATCGGCGACGCACTCCTCCATGCGGCGCTCCCCGCGCTCACGATCCTCGTGACGAGCCTCGGCGGCTGGATCATCGGCATGCGCAACGCGATGATCAACACGCTCGGCGACGACTACGTGACCTTCGCCGAGGCGAACGGCCTCCGAGGCGGTACCGTCGCCATCCGCTACGCGGCCCGCAACGCGATCCTCCCGAACCTCACGGGATTCGGGCTCGCGCTCGGAGGCGTCGTCGGCGGATCGATCCTCGTGGAACAGGTGTTCGGGTACCCCGGCATCGGCTACCTGCTGTTCAACGCCGTGATCGGGCAGGACTACCCGCTCATGCAGGCGCTCTTCCTGATGATCACGGTGAGCGTGCTCGTCGCCAACTTCCTCGTCGACATCCTGTACGGCGTACTCGACCCAAGGACCCGCCGATGACGTCAACGCAGAATGTCAGAATCCCGACCGACGGCGCAGCGGACGGGGCCGTCGCGGCGCCGAGCCGGTGGCGCTCCCTCGGACGCACGCTCGGAGTCGTGTGGTCGAACGGGAAGGCCCGCGTCGGCATCGTCATCCTCGGACTGTTCGTGCTCGTCGCGGTCTTCGCGCCGCTCCTCGCCCCATACGACCCGAAGGACACGTCCTTCGACCGCAACCTGGACGCGACCGGAGCGCACTGGCTCGGCACGACGGCCGCCGGCGAGGACGTCCTCAGCCAGCTGATCTTCGGCGCGCGGATCTCGATCCTCGTCGGCCTCGCCGCCGGCGTGCTCTCGACGCTCATCGCCGTGGCGATCGGCCTCAGCTGGGGGTACCTCCGCGGATTCGCGAGCGAGGTGGTGGGTTTCATCGTCAACCTCTTCCTCGTGATCCCGGGCCTGCCGCTCATGATCGTGATCGCCGCGTACCTGCAGAACGGCGGCATCCTGATGATCATCGCCGTGATCGTCGTGACGGGCTGGGCGTGGGGAGCCCGCGTGCTTCGCAGCCAGACGCAGTCTCTGCGCAGCCGCGACTTCGTGACGGCCGCACAGTTCTCGGGGGAGCGCGCTCCGCGCATCGTCTTCCGGGAGATCCTCCCGAACATGACGTCGCTCATCGTGGGCAGCCTCTTCGGCGCCGCCACGGCGGCGATCCTCGCCGAGGCGGGCCTCGAGTTCCTGGGGCTCGGCGACTCGAGCATCGTCAGCTGGGGCACGATGCTCTATTGGGCGCAGAACTCGAATGCCCTCCTGACCGGCCAGTGGGCGCTGCTGTTCGCACCCGGTCTCTGCATCGCGCTCCTCGCGCTCAGCCTCACGCTCATCAACTTCGGAGTGGACGCCGTGAGCAATCCGCGCCTCCGCGAAGGGAAGGCCAAGAAGTGACCTCCACCGAACAGACGGTCCCTGAGCTCGTCGACGGGCTCCTCGACGTCCGCGACCTCTCCGTCGTCTACGAGAGCCCGGGGGCCGCCCCGGTCCAAGCGGTCGATCACGTGAGCTTCACGCTCAAGCGCGGTGAGTTCGTCGGCCTCGTGGGCGAGTCCGGCTCCGGCAAGTCGACCCTCGGCTTCGCGCTCACGCGGCTGCAGAAGCCACCGGCGCGCACGAACGGCGGCAAGATCTTCTTCGACGGCTCGGACATCCGCGAGCTCGACACCGAGATGCTCCGGAAGCAGCGTCAGGGCGGTTTCGCGATGGTCCTGCAGTCGGGGATGAACGCGCTCAACCCGGTGCGCACGATCCGGAACCACTTCCTGGACATCTTCCGCGCCCACGGTCACGTCGCGCCGGCGGACCGCGAGGCGCGTGCGGCGGAGCTCGTGCGCAAGGTCGAGCTCGAGCCTTCGGTCCTCGCCCGCTATCCAGGGGAGCTCTCCGGCGGTATGCGACAGCGCGTTTCGATCGCGCTCGCCCTCTCGCTCGAACCGCAGCTCATGGTGTTCGACGAGCCGACGACGGCGCTCGACGTGCTCGTGCAGCACGCGGTCATGGACACGATCCAGGCGCTGCAGAAGTCCGAGAACTTCACGGCGATCCTCATCAGCCATGACCTCGGCATCGTGCTGGAAGCCACTGAGCGTGTCCTCGTGATGCACGAAGGACGGATCGTCGAGGACGGCTCGAGCCGTGACATCCTCGAGCGGCCTCAGGACAACTACACGCGAATGCTGCTGAGCCATTATGCCGATCCGAGGGCCGACGTCGTCGAGCTGCCCGGGTTCCCCGACCGTCATGCGCGCGTCGCAGCCGGGGTCACTCGCGCGGAGGCCGCGACGAGCGAACCCACCGTCGTGACACGCAGCGTGCGCTCGGCCGATTCCGCGATCGTCGTCGATCACGTCTCCAAGGTGTACCCGCCTCCTCGTCGCGGCGAGAAACCCGTCCGCGCGCTCGACGACGTCTCCTTCACGCTCGAGCCGGGCCAGTCGCTCGCGCTCGTCGGCGCATCCGGCAGCGGCAAATCGACGCTCGCGAAGCTCGTGACCGGTATCGAGAAGCCCACGGAGGGCACGGTCCGTTTCGGTGACGTCGACGTCACGCGGTTGCGCGCGAAGGGGCTGCGCGATCTGCGGAGCAACGTGCAGATGGTCTTCCAGGACCCGTACGCCGCGCTCAATCCGCTGCACACCGTCGAGTACACGCTCTCGCGGCCCATCCACAACATGACGGATCTGCGGGGCGACGACGCGCGCGCCCGGCTGCACGAACTCCTCGAGACCGTCGGTCTCACGCCGACGGAGACGTTCGCGCAGAAGCTCCCGCACCAGTTGTCCGGCGGTCAGCGCCAGCGCGTCGTCATCGCACGCGCCCTCGCGAGCGATCCGCAAGTGCTCATCGCGGACGAGCCGGTGTCGATGCTCGACGTCTCGCTGCGCGCCGGGGTGCTCGCCCTGCTCGAGGACCTGCGCGAGAAGTGGGGGGTGAGCCTGCTCTACATCACCCACGACCTGCTGAGCGCTCGCCTGGTGACCGACGACATCATGGTGCTGCACGACGGCCGGGTCGTCGAGCGCGGGGTCACCGCCGATGTGCTCCGGAATCCGCAAGACGACTACACCATCCGCCTGCTCGACGCCGTGCCCAACCCGCGTCGCTTGCGCGAGGACGTCGCGTGACCGTCTCGTTGGCTCCCATCGACCACTTCGGCGGCCTGCCGATGCGACCGGGGAGCGAGGCGTTCGCGCTCGAGCTGCCGGTCGGTCGGTTGACGGCGCTGCGCGCGGCTCCGGTCGGCGAGGCGCGAGGCGTCGTCCTCTGGGTGCCCGGCTTCACGGGATCCAAGGAGGACGCGCACGAGATCCTTCCGCGTCTCGCCGAGGCCGGCTGGGACGCGTGGGCTTACAGCCAACGCGGCCAGGCCGACTCCGCGCGACCGACGGACGACGACTATTCGCTCGACGCGCTCGCGGGCGATGCCGTCGAGGTGGCGCGGATCGTCGGGGACGGGGCGCCCGTGCACCTCATCGGGCACAGCCTCGGCGGGGTCGTCGCGCGGGCCGCGGTGGTCCATGCGCCCGGAGCGTTCGCGAGCCTCACGATGCTCTGCAGCGGTCCGAAAGGCTGGCCGGGACGCCACAACGACACCACCGAGACGGTGGCGCAAGCCGGCAGCATCGGCCTCTGGGAACGCGACAACCCGGACAAGGTCGGCGCGAGCGACGAGGAGATCGGCGCGTTCGAGGCGTTTTTCCGGCACCGCGCGGCCGCGACGGCGAACCAGAATCTGTTGCAGGGTGCGTCGATCCTCCGCTCGGAGGACGACACGACGGAGGACCTGCGCGCCACGGGCGTCCCCGTGCTCGTCGCGCACGGCGAGGACGACGACAAATGGCCGATCGACTGGCAGCGCGATATGGCCGACAGGCTCGGCGCCCGCTACGTCGTGATCCCGGGCGGCGCGCATTCGCCGCAGGCCGAGGCCCCCGAGGCCACTCTCGACACTCTCACCTCCTTCTACTCCTCGCTCTCCTCGCCGGTTTCCCACCCCTGAACCATCCCGAACCGCCCCTGAACCACCCGTCGAAGTGCGGACTTCGGTCCCCTTCCGGCCTGTATCGACGACCGATGTCCGCACTTCCCGGTGTGGATGAACCACGATGAAAGAGGTTCGCGTGAGCGAGCAGCAGTCCCTCCAGTTCCCCGACGGCTTCCTCTGGGGTGCCGCCACCGCAGCGCACCAGGTCGAGGGCGGCAACGTCTCGAACGACTGGTGGCTCAAGGAGCACACACCGGGAACGACGATAGTCGAGCCGTCCGGCGACGCCGTCGACCACTACCACCGCTATCGGGAGGACATGAAGCTCCTCGCTGACGCCGGTCTCACGTCGTACCGGTTCAGCATCGAGTGGGCGCGAATCGAGCCGGAGCGCGGTTACGTGTCACGCGCGGCGATCGACCACTACCGCCGCATGGTGGACACCGCGATCGAGCTCGGGCTCGAGCCCGTCGTGTCGCTCCTCCACTTCACGGTTCCGCGCTGGATGTTCGAGGCCGGATTCTGGCGGAACCCGGAGGCGCCGGAGCTCTTCGAGCGCTTCGTCGAGACGGCCCTGCCGATCGTGTCGGACGGGGTCCGCTACGTCTGCACGATCAACGAGCCGAACATCGCGGCCATGCTCGCGGGCGGGGAGGACGCCGCCAACCTCGTCGCGTACGGTCTGCCGAATCCCGACCTCGGCGTCGCCGACGCGCTCCTCGACTCGCACACGCGCGCTCGCTCGGTGCTCTCGCAGTTGCCGCAGATCGAGTCGGGTTGGACGGTCGCGACTCAGGCCTTCCACTCGACGGGCGAACCCGGCGCCGACGAAAAGCTGCACGAGTACGGGTACCCGCGCGACGACTGGTACCTCGAGGCCGCACGCGGCGACGACTTCGTCGGCGTGCAGGCGTACACTCGCACGTTCATCGGCTCCGAGGGGCCGCTGCCCGTCGCCGACGACGTCGAGACGACGCTCACCGGCTGGGAGTTCTTCCCGCCCGCGCTCGAGCTGGGCGTGCGCAGCGCGTGGGAACTGACCGGCGGCGTCCCCGTCCTCGTGACGGAGAACGGCATCGCGACGAGTGATGACACCCGGCGCATCGCCTACACCGACGGTGCGCTCCGTGGCCTGCACGCGACGATCGCGGACGGGATCGACGTTCGCGGATACCTGCACTGGAGCGCACTCGACAACTACGAGTGGGCGTCGGGCTTCCGCCCGACGTTCGGCCTCATCGGCATCGACCGCGAGACGTTCGAGCGTCACCCGAAACCGAGCCTCGCCTGGCTCGGCGACGTCGCCCGCCGCAACGGCCTCTAGGCCCCGGCGGCGTCAGGCGGGTTGCGGCTCGACCGGACGGAGGAGCGACGCCCACGCCGTCTCGACGATGAGCAGGAGCGCCCACACCGGCATGACCGACCACACGAGCGCGCCGACGGGAACATCGGCGGTGGAACACGACTCGACTGGAAGTGCCGAGAACACGGTGCTCCCGCACGAGCGGGCGAGCTCGACGGCCTGGAGGAGGAGAGCGGCTCCGAAGACGATGAGCACGGCGCCGCTCGTCGCGGTGACGAGCCACGAGCCGACGCGGAGCCGACGCGTCGGGCGGCTGTCGTCGCCGACCCGTCGGAACGACCCGGCGAGCGCCCCCGCCACCAGGAACGTCCACAGGACGGTGCCGATCTGCACAGCGATGAATCCGTAGGGGAGTCCGTCGGCGCACGCCCAGCCGGCTGCCTCCCCGTCGGCCGTGAATCGACACGCGACGCGGAGAACGTCGCGGAGCACGCCCACCAGGGCCATCGCCACGGCGGCAGAGACGACGCTCGCTCCGACGAGGATGAGGAGGACGCGGAGGACACGTCCAGTTCGCGGCGAGCTGATGGTCACACCGCGAGCGTATGAACATCCGACGGGGCTCGGAAGCCCCACATCGGGTCAGCGCTGGAGGTAGGCGATCACGGCGAGGACGCGGCGGTGGTCGGAGCCGGAGTCCTCGAGGCCGAGCTTCTGGAAGATCGACGTGATGTGCTTCTCGACCGCTCCCGTCCCGACGAAGAGCGCCGCGGCGATCGCCTGGTTGGTGCGGCCCTGCGCCATGAGCTCGAGCACGTCGCGTTCGCGGTCCGTGAGGGACTCGAGGGGATCGCGGCGCCTCCCGAGGAGCTGCGACACGACCTCGGGATCGAGCACCGTCCCGCCGTCCGCGATGCGCTCGATCGCGGACTCGAGCTCGGTGAGCGACGAGACGCGGTCCTTCAGGAGGTAGCCGACGCCGCCGCGCCCGCTGCCGAGCAGCTCGCGCGCATACGCGCCCTCGACGTACTGCGACAGCAGCAGGATCCCGACGGACGGGTGCTCCGCGCGCAACCGCAGGGCCGCCGTCACGCCCTCGTCGCGGAACGTCGGCGGCATCCTCACATCGAGCAGGACGATGTCGGCCGGGGTCTGATCGAGCAGAGCGTGCAACTCCTCGCCGGAGCCGGCCGACCCGACGACCCGATGGCCGGCCTCATCAATGAGCCGCACGAGTCCCTCGCGCAGCAGCACCGAATCGTCGACGACGATGACCCGCAGTTCCCGCCTCACCACCCCACCCTCCCACACCTGAAAACTTCGCATGTGCACGAAAATTCGAGCACATGCGAAGTTTTCAGGGGGGTGAGAGGGGTCACGGGTGGGCGGGGACGGTGGGAAGGGGGAGCGTCGCGGTGACGGTCGTCGGGCCTCCCGCCGGGCTCCACACGTCGAGGCGGCCGCCGACCCCGCGCACGCGCTCGTCGAGCCCGGCGAGCCCATGGCCCTCGAGCGGCTGAGCACCGCCGTGACCGTCGTCGCCGATCACGACACGCAACCAGCGCGTGCCGCCCTCGCCCGGAACCACCTCGAGTGTCACCGACGCCCACGTCGCACCGGCGTGCTTCGCGACGTTCGCCGCGGCCTCGCTCGCCACGAAGTAGGCCGCCCGCTGCACCTCGTCGGGGATGACGATCTCGCGGGGGACGTAGGCGCGCACCTCCATGGGCACGGTGCTCCGCGCCGCGAGCGACTCGAGCGCGGCGACGAGCCCGCGGTCGAGCAGGATCGGCGGCGCGAAGCCGCGCGAGAGGGCACGCAGTTCGTCGAGAGCGTCGCGGGACTGACCCGCAGCCTCGGCGAGCAGGGCGCGTGCGCGCTCAGGGTCGGTCTCGAGCTGCCGCTCGGCGCCGCGATGTCCATCTGCAGACGGACGAGGCGCTGCTGCGGCCCGTCGTGGATGTCGCGCTCGAGGCGACGGAGCGCCGTGCCCTCCGCCGCTGCGGCGGCGGTGCGAGTCGCCTGGACCTCGGCGACGCGGTCCTCGAGGTCCTCGCTGCGGAACCTCGCGAGCATGAGGCGCGCGATCGCGTGGTGGGCGAGTGTGAGCCCGTGCGTGACGAAGGGAAGGGTGGCGAGGAGCAGCAGACCGACGACGACATTGAGCAGCATGTCCGCGGCCTGCGCGCCGATCGAAGGCGCAACGCCGGGCCACAACACCTGGAACAGCCCCTGGTTCGTGCGTTCCGCGTCGATCCACCACGGGAAGCTCCACGCGAGGGCGCCGCCGAGACCGCCGAAGACCCACGCGATCGTGACCGCCCACGTGAAGGTTCCGACGATGGGGTTCACGATCGTGGTGTGCACGAGGTGCAACCAGGAGTGCGGGTCGGTGAAGGGGCGGAAGAACGTCCGCCAGAATCCCTCGGCAGGGCGGACCGGCCAACGCGGCTCGTCGATCGGAGGGAGCCCTGCTCCGCGGAGGCGCAGGAGCTCGAACGAGCCGAACGCGCGGCCCACGTACAGGGTCGCGAACAAGACGAACAAGCCGACGTAGATGACGATCGTGCCGGCACCGATCGCGAAGAGTGTCACGGCAAGGATGTTGCCGGCGATCACGATCGGGAGGGTGGGGAGGAGGAAGCCGAGCTCGCGGGGATCGCCGCGCCAGAGTTTGCCGTAGGTGGCGAGCGGGCCGTCGGTGGTGCGCCGCTCGCTGGGGTGAGCCGCCACTGGGGTGGTCGCGGCCGTGTCGGTGGTCATCGGGTTCTCCTTGAGTCGCGTCGGCCGAGCGAGACGCTCCGGGACGACGGATCAGCTCCATCATCCCGGAAACGCGCGGTTCGGCGGGGATGACTCCAGCCTCTCCTCCCGCCTGCCCGTGCCCCATCCTGTGGACTGCCGACGTCGACGGGGGATAGCCCCCCGCTCATCTCTCGGGATCGAACTCCACGTCGCTTGTCGGGGCGGCGCAGCACACGAGGATCGAGCCCGCGGGAGGCGGGACGAGCGGGTCGACGAGGTACTCGACCGTGCCGCTCCGGAGTCGACGGACGCACGTCCCGCAGGCGCCGACGCGGCACCCGCTCGGCCAGTCCTGGCCGACACCCTCCATCGTGTCGAGAAGCGATCCGGAGCGGGGCCGCCACTGCGCTTCCGCCGATCCCGCGCGCACGCGATGCGGCCCAGAGGACGAGGCTGCCCGTGGCGCCGTGAGCTCTGCCGCCGCCGGCGAGTAGAAGATTTCGGCGTGGACGTGCTCGGACGGGACGCCGGCCGTCTCGAGCGCCGACCGCACCTCAGCGGCGAAGAGCGCTGGACCGCACACGAAGACGTCGACGGCAGTGGGATCGAGTCCGTCGATCGTCGCGAGGACGTCGCTCGCGGTCGGCCGTCCGGCCCGAGCGCCATGCGACTGGACCCCGTCGGGGTCCGCTCGGCTGAGGTGGAGGGTGAGAGAAGCGTCCCCGAGCGCCGCGGACGACCGGGCCACCTCCTCCCACAGTGCGAGGTCGGCCGCCGACCGCTCCACGTGGAGAACGCGCACGCGCCGGTCCGAGCGCTCCGCCGCGAGCGCGCGCAACATCGCGGTGGTCGGGGTGATGCCGGACCCGGCGCTCACGAGCACGACGTCGCGCTCGTGAGCGCGATCGAGCGTCACGTCCCCGAAGGGACCAGTGATGATGAGATCGTCACCCACCGAGAACCGCTCGTGCATGGCGGTGGAGATGCGGCCGTCGCGGCGGACGGTGATGCGGGCGCGACCCGGTGCGATCGCGGAGATCGTGTACGCGCGCCACGCGGGCGCTTCCTCGCCCGGGAGATGCACACGCACGTGCTGACCCGGTCTCGCCTCGCCGATCAGGCCCGTTGGATCCGCGATCCAGAAGCTCGCCGAGCGGGAGCCCGCCGTCTGCCGGTCGACGATTCGGCCGGTGCGGGGCCATCCGGCCTCGCCGTCGAGCGGAGCCGCCTCCGGTGCCGTGTGGTCGAGGATCTTCAGGGCGTCGCCCGCGCGCACGGAACCGCCTGTGATGACGCGCGCGTAGACGCCGCAGTACATGTGGCCGAAGCGGCTCGCGAGCAGGGCGGGGACGTTGAGATCCGAGACCCCGGAGACGGGATCGATCGTCGTGGCGCGGCAGCGGTCCGTCGGCTGGAAGAACTCGAGGACGGCACCACCGACGCGGACGCGGCGGCCGAGGAGGTCGAGCTCGCCCCAGGCGGGGACGCCGTCGAGCAGGATGTTCCCGCGGAATCGACGCGGATCGACCTCCGCTCCGGCGGTGGACTCGAGCGCGGCGACGGTGGCGAGGTTGATGAATGAGAGGTGCGCCTCGGGCCAGTCCCAGAGACCGGTGGCGCCGGTGCGGATGAGGCGCACGGGCCCGGCGGGCCCTGCGGTCAGTGCATCGCCGAGGAGCGCGTTGACGGTCGATCCGCGCAGGGTGGCCGTGCCGAGCGGCGCGCTCGCCGTGTCGCCGCCCGGCGCGGTGAGCGTGAGGACCGGGTCGTCCCCCTCGGCCCCGTCGAGAGCGACGCCGAACCGGACGATCCCCTCGTAGCGTGCGACGTGGAAGTACGCCTCACGGGAGTTCCAGGCCGCGGGCGTCTCGACGCGCACGCGCCCGTTCTCGATCGCGTGGCTCCGGTCCCATCGCAGTCCGCGCCCCGGCTCGAGCGCCACGGCGCCCTCGGCGACGATCCCGGGCAAGCCCTTCACCGGGTAGCGGGTGATCGACGCGATCCGCGGCTCGCTCATGCTTCCTCCCCGGTCTCGGCGAACCGCTCGACACGTCGCCACCCTCCATGATCCCGCGTCGACCCTCTTCTCCCCTCTCTTACCCCCCTAAAAACTTCTTATGTGCTTGAAAATTCGAGCACATAAGAAGTTTTCAGGGGGGAGAGAGGGGAGAGGAGGGCTCAGGGGGCGGGGCGGGGGCGGAGGGCCTGCATGCCGCCGTCGACCGCGAGGTCGATGCCCGTCGTGGAGCCGGACCGCGGGCTCGCGAGGTATGCGACCGCGTCGGCGACCTCGTCGGCGGAGACGAGCCGGCCGTGCGGCTGGCGCGCCTCGAGGGCGGCTCGCTCCGCGACCGGGTCGTCCGCCGAGTCGAGCAAACGGCCGACCCACGGAGTGTCGGCCGTTCCCGGGTTCACGCAGTTCACGCGGATGCCCTCGCGGATGTGATCCGCCGCCATCGCGCGGGTGAGCGCGAGCACCGCGCCCTTCGAGGCGCTGTAGAGCGCGCGTTGGGGGAGCCCGGCGGTCGCGGCGATCGACGACGTGTTCACGATCGCGGCGGCCGGCGACTCCCGGAGGTGCGGAAGGGCGGCGCGCGCCACCCGCGCCATGCCGATGACGTTGATGTCGAACACGCGGGCCCACTCGGCGTCGTCGTTGTCCGCGACGGTGCCCTGGGCGCCGATCCCCGCGTTGTTCACCACGATGTCGAGCCGCCCGAACTCGTCGACGACCCGCTGCACCGCGGCGCGCACGGAGGCGTCGTCCGAGACGTCCGCGCGCACCGAGAGGTGTCGCTCGTCGCTCGACTCCGCCAGGTCGAGCACGCCGACGCGTGCTCCGCCCTCCGCGAGTCGCGCCGCGATGGCGGCGCCGATCCCGGAGGCTCCGCCCGTGACGACCGCCACGAGCCCGTCGAAATCACCCATGATCCCTGATGTCCTTACGTCGATGGTGGAAGGCGTCGCTCACGGAGCGGCGCTGAACTCCTGGCGCTGTCGGCCGAGCCCGTCGATCTCGATCTCGACGACGTCGCCCGGCTGGATGTAGGGGAACCGCCCGGACAGGGCGACGCCTTCCGGCGTGCCGGTCAGGACGAGGTCGCCCGGTTCGAGGGTCATGTACTGGCTGAGGTGCCAGACGATGTGGTCCACGCCGAAGATCTGATCGGCCGTCGACGAGTCCTGCCGCGGCTCGCCGTTGACCCAACTGCGCAGCCGCAGGTTCTGGTAGTCGACGTCCTCGGGCGTGACGAGCCAGGGTCCGGTCGGGTTGAAGCCCGGCGCGATCTTGCCCTTCGACCACTGGCCGCCCGACTCCTCGAGCTGAAAGGTGCGCTCCGACAGATCGTTCGCCGTCACGAAGCCGGCGATGTGCGCGACGCTGTCGTCGGGGGAGTCGAGGTAGCTCGCTCGCGCGCCGATGACGATCCCGAGCTCGACCTCCCAGTCCGTCTTCACGCTGCGGCGGGGGATGTGCACGTGGTCATTCGGTCCCACGACGGTGTTCGGGACCTTGAGGAAGACGACGGGGACCTCGGGAGGGGCCGAGCCCGACTCGGCCGCGTGCGCCGCGTAGTTCATGCCGATGCAGACGACGGCGCTCGGCCGGGCGATCGGTGCCCCGGTGCGGAGGGATGCGGCGTCCTCGACCTCGGGCAGCTGCCCGTTCGCGCGCGCTTCGGCGGCGCGGGCGACGCCGTCCCCCGACAGGAAGTCTCCGTCGATGTCGGCGGTGAGGGAGCGGAGGTCGAACGTGGCGTCCCCGTCGATGAGGACGGGGATCTCCTGGCCGACGGGGCCGAGGCGGGCGAACTTCATCGTGCGATTCCTTCCAGGGGGACGTCGCTGTCGCGAGGGAACATCAGAACTCTAGCGGGGGGAAACGGGTCGAGGCAGCCCCAGTACCCCGGATCGGCGCAATTGACACTATAGACATCGGATGTTTATGCTCGCAGCATCCAACGAAGGAGAAACCGTCCGTGAGCATCGTCACCGCCATCGACACGAGCGACATCCGCTTCCCCACGTCCCAGCAGCTCGACGGCTCCGACGCGATGAATGCCGACCCCGATTACTCGGCGGCCTACCTCCGGATCTCGACCGACGCGAGCGACGGTCTCGAGGGCCACGGCTTCGTCTTCACCATCGGACGCGGAAACGACGTCCAGGTCGCCGCGATCCACGCCCTCCGCGAGCATCTCGTCGGTCGGAACGTCGAGGACCTGCTCGCGAACATGGGGGCGACGTGGCGCAAGTTCGTCTACGACTCGCAGTTGCGCTGGCTCGGTCCCGAGAAGGGCGTCATGCACATGGCGATCGGCGCCGTGGTCAACGCGCTGTGGGACCTCAAGGCGAAGCGTGCCGGCCTCCCGCTCTGGCAGCTCCTCTCGCGGATGACCCCGGAGCAGCTCGTCGAGCTCGTCGACTTCCGCTACCTGAGCGACGCGATCACGCCCGCCGACGCGCTCGAGATCTTCCGTGCGGCGGAGCCCGGTCGCGCCGAACGCGAGGCGGCCCTGCTCGCGACCGGCTACCCCGCCTACACGACGACGCCCGGCTGGCTCGGCTACTCGGATGAGAAGCTCGTCCGCCTCGCGAAGGAGGCCGTCGCCGACGGCTTCGACCAGATCAAGCTCAAGGTGGGTGCGGACCTCGAGGACGACATCCGCCGCATGCGGCTCGCTCGCGAGGCCGTCGGTCCGGACGTCCGGATCGCGATCGACGCGAACCAGCGCTGGGACGTCGCAGACGCGATCGAGTGGGTCAACGCCCTCGCCCCGTTCGACGTGGCGTGGATCGAGGAGCCGACGAACCCCGACGACATCCTCGGGCACGCCGCGATCGCCCGCGGCGTCGCGCCGATCCCCGTCGCCACGGGGGAGCACGGTGCGAACCGCGTCATGTTCAAGCAGTTCCTGCAGGCGAAGGCCCTCGAGGTGCTCCAGATCGACGCCACGCGCGTCGCCGGGGTCAACGAGAACATCGCGATCCTGCTCCTGGCCCACCGCTTCGGCGTCCCCGTCTGCCCGCACGCGGGAGGGGTCGGCCTCTGCGAGGCCGTCCAGCACCTCTCGATGTTCGACGCCGTCGCGCTCTCCGGCGAGACGACCGGGCGCGTCATCGAATTCGTCGACCACCTCCACGAGCACTTCGTCACGCCCGTCGACGTGCGCGGCGGTGCCTACTGGCCGCCGCTCGCGCCCGGAGCCGGCGCCGAGATGCTCGCGAGCACGCGTGAGGAGTTCACGTTCTCGCCGTCGGCCGACGTTCGAGAGGTGGTCGCCCGGTGACGACACTGCGCACCGCCGCGACCGCCGTCCCGTTCGGCGATCTCACGTACGGTGCCGCGAACGTCGGCAACCTCTTCCGCGCTCTGACGGATGACGACGCGGCCGCCGTCCTCGAGGCGGCGTGGGAGGCGGGTATCCGCTCGTTCGACACCGCTCCCCACTACGGGCTCGGGCTGTCGGAGCGACGGCTCGGAGCGTTCCTGCGTACGAAGCCACGCGACGAGTTCGTGATCTCGACGAAGGTCGGACGGCTCCTCCGCCCGAATCCGGAGGCTGACGGCGGTCTCGATCTCGACAACGACTTCCACGTCCCGACGGACCTCCGTCGGGAGTGGGACCTGAGCGCGGACGGCATTCGGCGGAGCCTCGAGGAGTCGCTCGAGCGCCTCGGTCTCGATCGCGTCGATGTGCTCTACCTGCACGATCCCGAGCGGCACTCGCTGCGTGAGGGTCTCGACTCCGCCATCCCGGCGCTCGCCGCCTTGCGTGACGAGAGGACGGTCTCGGCGGTCGGCGTCGGGGCGATGACGACGGAAGCGCTCACGGCGTCCGCCGAGACGGGGGCAATCGACCTTCTCATGGTGGCCGGGCGGTTCACGCTCGCGGAGCAGCCCGCGGCCCTCGACGTCTTCCCGGCGTGCGATCGCAACGGCGTCGGTGTCGTCGTGGCGTCCGTATTCAACTCGGGGCTCCTCGCGCAGGACGTCCCGGCGCGCGACGGCCGGTACGAGTACGGCTCGGTGCCGGACGACGTCTTCGACAGGGTCTCCG
The DNA here is from genome assembly GCF_004078655.1 of Labedella populi. Lineage (GTDB taxonomy): Bacteria > Actinomycetota > Actinomycetes > Actinomycetales > Microbacteriaceae > Labedella > Labedella populi. The sequence continues at coordinate 615,637 of NZ_RZNC01000001.1, forward strand.
CGATCGCCGCGGTCTGCGCGGAGTTCGACGTCCCACTCCCGCACGTGGCGCTGCAGTTCGTGCAGCGGCACCCCCTCGTCCGTACGGTCGTGGTGGGCGCGAGCCGCCCGGAGCAGATCCGCCAGAACGCCGAGCGGATGGGCGCCCCCGTCCCGGACGGCGTCTGGAATCGACTCGAGGAGGACGGTCTCGTGTCCGCTCTCAGTCCGCGATGCGTGCCCTCATCCGAGCGATGCGTGCCCTCATCCGATGTCTAATCGTGATCTGACGGTCTCCTGTCTCCCCGACCGCCCTCTATCATCGGAAACATCCGACCGCTCGAAGGAGAGTGATCATGCTCGACGGAATTGATCCCGTCCTCACGGGGGAGCTCCTGCTCCACCTCGACGCGATGGGTCATTCGGACGCGGTCGTCGTCGCCGACGCGCATTTCCCTGCCCACCGCATCGGGTCCCGTGTCGTCGACCTGCCGACGCTCTCCTCGCCCCGCGTGCTCGCGGCGATCCGCTCGGTCGTGCCGCTCGACGACGCTCCCGGCCTCGACCTCATGAGGTCGGCCGACGGAGGGGTCCTCGATGTCCAGCGCGAACTCATGACGGCGGCCGGAACGGGCGACCGTGACGTGCGTTTCGTCGAACGATTCGACTTCTACGACGTCGCTGCGCCTGCCTACCTCATCGTGCGCACGGGCGAGACCCGGAAGTACGGCAACGCGATCCTGCGCAAGGGTGTCGTCGGGCACCCGCCGGCGGTGGGCTCGTGAGTGCCGCTGCGCGGTCAGTGCAGCGCGATCGTCTCGACGGTCCGCAGGTGGTCGCGGATGAAGCGGTTGGCGTGGGCCGCGAGGTCGTCGCCGTCGTCCCAGAGGTTCCGCCACACGCCGAGGGTGTTGCTGAGCGTGGCGCTCACGACCGTCGAGGAGAAGGACTCGAAGACCACGGGTCCGTCGTAGTCGACGCGCGCGAGTGCGCGGAAGAAGGAATCGAAGTCGACCGTTCCGGATCCCAAGTACCCGCGGTGCGACTCGCCGATGTGCACGTAGCCGAGCCTCTCATCGACGTCGAGCACGGGCTGCATGAGGTCGGACTCCTCGATGTTCATGTGGTACGTGTCGAGGTGCACGAAGACGTTCTCGCGGTCGATCGCGTCGAGGAAGCCGAGCGCTTGTCGGCCCGTGTTGACGAGATTCGTCTCGTAGCGGTTGACGACCTCGAGCGAGAGGTCGATCCCGAGTGCGGCGGCCTTCTCGGCGAGGCGCCTGAGCGCGGCGGCGCTCGCCGCGCGGCCCTCGGCCGTCGGCGGCGTGACGTACTTCTTCATGGCGCTGTAGAGGACGCCACAGAGCTTCGTGGAGCCGAGGGCTGCGACGATGTCGAGGCATTCCTCGAGGAGTCGCTCGCCGGCCTCCCGGGCTTCCGGGTCCTCACTCGTGAGGTCGGTCGCGTCGCTGAGGCCCAGGGAGGCCGTCGCCGCGATGCCGTGCGCGGCGAGCTCGCGGGCCGCGTGCTCGCGGTCGAAGGCGTAGGGGTCCATGAGCGGGAATTCGATGAGGTCGAAACCGGCCTGGGCGGTCTTCTCGACGGCGAGCGAAATGCCGGCACGGTCGAAGGTTCCGGTGAAAACGAGGGCGTGGACGCCGATCTGCACGGGGTGGTCCTTTCTCGAGGATCGTCTCTGATCCGGGGAAACGTCGGTGGTTCTCGCCCACACTATGCTTTTCACGCGCCATTAGATACATTTAGGTACAACTTCGGCCCTGAGGTCCCGACGAGCGAGTGCGACCATGTCGCCTGAGTTTCCGGGAACCCGCGGACCGGAGACGCATCTCTCCAACGAAGCAGGGAGCAACGTGACCACCCATCTGCTCGACGTCGACGGCATCAGCAAAAGCTTCCCCGGCGTCCAGGCTCTCAAGGACGTCCGGTTCCGCCTCGACCGGGGCGAGGTCCTCGCCCTCGTCGGCGAGAACGGCGCAGGCAAGTCGAGCCTCATGAAGATCCTCTCGGGGATCTACACGAAGGACGACGGCACGATCCGCTTCGAGGGCAAAGAGATCGAGATCGACGGGCCGCGCGCCGCTCAGGCCCTCGGAATCTCGATCATCCACCAGGAGATGAACCTCATGCCCCACCTCACGGTGGCGCAGAACATCTACATCGGTCGGGAGCCCCGCGGCCTCGGGGGCTTCGTCCTGCGCGAGCGCGCGCTCAACAAAAAAGCGGGAGAGCTGCTCCGACGACTGCGCATCGACCTCGACCCGCGTCAGGAGGTCGGCGAGCTCACCGTCGCGAAGCAGCAGATGGTCGAGATCGCGAAAGCGCTGTCGGTCGACTCGAAGGTCCTCATCATGGACGAGCCGACCTCCTCGCTCACCGCCTCCGAGAGCGAGACGCTCTTCCGCCTCATCGAGGGACTCAAGGCCGACGGGACCGGCATCATCTACATCTCGCACCGCATGGAGGAGCTCGGGCGCATCGCCGACCGTGTCACCGTCATCCGCGACGGCCGCTACGTCGGCACCCTCGAGAAGGGCTCGTTCGACGTCCCCACGATCATCGAGATGATGGTGGGCCGACACATCGACGAGAACGCCCGGCCCGCGACGATCGATACTCACGACAACGACGTGGTGCTGAAGGTCGAGAACCTCAGCACGCGGAGCCTCGTCACGGACGTGAGTTTCGAACTGCGCCGGGGCGAGATCCTCGGCTTCGCCGGTCTCATGGGCGCCGGCCGCACCGAGGTCGCGCGCGCCATCATCGGGGCCGATCCGAAGACGAGCGGCACGATCACCGTGAACGGGAAGGCCGTCGGCATCACGAAGCCGACGGACGCCGTGAGGCACGGCATCGGCTACCTCTCGGAGGATCGCAAGGCCCTCGGCCTCCTGCTCGGCCAGACGGTGAGCGAGAACATCCTGCTCCCGTCGCTTCCGAATTTCACGAACCCGCTCGGCTTCGTGCAGCCCGCGAAGGGCCGCAACGTCGCGAAGCGCTACGTCGACCAGTTGAAGATCAAGACCCCGTCGGTCCAGCAGGTGACGAAGCTGCTCTCGGGAGGCAACCAGCAGAAGGTCGTCATCGCGAAGTGGCTCGAACGCGATTGCGACATCCTCATCTTCGACGAGCCGACCCGTGGCATCGACGTCGGCGCGAAGGACGAGATCTATGCGTTGCTGACGGATCTCGCGGCGCGCGGCAAATCGATCATCGTCATCTCGTCGGAGCTGCCGGAGGTCTTGCGTCTCTCGCATCGGATCGCCGTCATGGCGACGGGGCGGATCACGGGCTTCCTCGACAACGAGAAGGCCACCCAGAACTCCGTCATGGAACTCGCGACGCGAGGCCACGAATGATCACCCCCCGACCCCGCGCCTCGCGCACACTGCACGCCACCACCGCCGTCCCTGGAGAGAGAGCTCACCGATGACCACCTCCACACCCCCCACCCCCACTTCGTCGGCGACGGCCCCCGAGCAGATCAATCCGCCCGGAGGGACCGAGCGCCGCCCGATCGGTCAGGTGCTCCGCAGTCAGCTGCAGCAGTCCCTGGCGTTCGCGACGCTCGTCGTGCTCATCATCTTCTTCTCGATCTCGAGCAGCAGCTTCTTCACGGTGAGCAACATCTCGGGCATCCTGCTCTCGACCGCGGTGATCGGCATCCTGGCCGTCGGCACGACGTTCGTGATCATCACGGGCGGTATCGATCTGTCGATCGGAACCGGCATGACGCTCTGCGCGGTCATGACGGGTGTCTTCATCACCGACATGGGCCTCCCGCTCATCGTCGGCGTGATCGGCGGCATCGCGACCGGCGCGCTCATGGGCTTCATCAACGGACTCAACATCACCTTCCTGGGCCTACCGCCGTTCATCGCGACGCTCGCGATGATGCTCATCGCCCAGGGCCTTGCGCTCGTGATCTCGGGCGTCGCGCCGATCTACTTCGCCGAGCAGGCGTTCAAGGACATCGCCCTGGGAACGCTCATCCCGGGTCTGCCCAACGCGGTCCTCATCCTCTTCGCGTGTGCCCTCGTGGCCTACGTCGTGCTGAGCAAGACGATCCTCGGCCGATACACGTTCGCGATCGGCTCGAACGAGGAGGCGACGCGGCTCTCCGGCGTCAACACCCGCAAGTGGACGATCCTCATCTACACCGTCGCGGGCATCTTCACCGGCATCGCGGGCGTCGTCATCGCCGCCCGACTCGGCTCGGCGCAGCCGCAGCTCGGCACGGGCTACGAGCTGCAGGCGATCGCTGCCGTCATCATCGGCGGGACGTCGCTCCTCGGTGGGCGCGGCTCGATCCTCGGAACGCTCATCGGTGCGCTCATCATGAGCGTGCTTATCAACGGTCTCCGCATCCTGTCGATCCAGACGGAGTGGCAGAACGTCGTGGTCGGAATCGTGATCCTCGTGGCGGTCTTCACCGACTCGCTGCGTCGTCGTCGCGAAGCCTGACCTCACCCTCTCGGAGCGACCGATCGGCGAGGCGCCGAGCGGTCGGATCCGTTCGATACTGAAATCGGTTCCAGCCCCGTGATCTCGCGGGAGGTAACGATCTTGTATCTACATGGCCCAAACCTGCACAAACGCCTCACCCCCGAATACCGTAAAGAGACCAGCAGAGGTGCTGGGACCCGAGAACAATGGAGTTTCGATGAAGAACGCTAGGAAAATGTCGGTCCTCGCGACCGCAGCCATCGCGGTGGTCGCCCTCGCCGGGTGCGCCCAGGGCGGCAGTGCCGGAAGCGGCGGCGACGCGGGGAGCGGCGACAAGCCGTACATCGCGATGATCTCCAAGGGCTTCCAGCACCAGTTCTGGCAGGCCGTCAAGCAAGGCGCCGAGGAGAAGGCTGAAGAGCTCGGAGTCGAGATCACCTTCGAGGGTCCCGCATCCGAGACCGAGGTCGACGCGCAGCTCCAGATGCTGCAGGCGGCCATCGACAAGAGCCCCGACGCAATCGCGTACGCGGCGCTCGACCCCGAGGCCTGCATCCCCCTCATCGACGCCGCCGGCGCCGCGGACATCCCCGTCGTGCAGTTCGACGCGGGTTGCGACTCCGACGTCCCGGTCAGCATCGCCAAGACCGACAGCCTGGGCGCCGGAGCCCTCGCCGCCGACCACATGGCCGAACTCATCGGCGAGGAGGGCGAGGTCGCGATCGTCGGCCACAGCCAGATCAACTCGACCGGTGTCGAGCGTCGTGACGGCTTCGTCGAGCAGATGGAGGCCGAGTACCCCGACATCGAGATCGTCGACATCCAGTACGGCGACGGTGACCACCTCAAGTCCGCCGACATCGCGAAGGCCATGATCGCCGCCCACCCCGACCTCAAGGGCATTTACGGCACCAACGAGGGATCGGCCGTCGGCGTCGTGAACGCGCTCACCGAGCTGGGCCTGAACGGCGACGATCTCACCGTCATCGGCTTCGACTCGGGCAAGGCCCAGATGGACGCGATCACAAACGGCCTCATGGCCGGCGCGATCACCCAGAACCCGATCGGCATCGGCGCGGAGACGGTTCAGGCGGCGTACGACGCCATCAACGGCGACACGCCCGAAGAGGTCATCGACACCGGTTACTTCTTCTACGACGCCGAGAACATGAAGGACGAGGAGATCGCGGCCGTCCTCTACGAGTAGGCCTCTCCAGCGGTACCCGGGGACGGGGGCGGTGCGCGATCGACGCGCTCCGCCCCCGTTCTCACATGCGATTGGGGGATGACGCCGGGCGCGGTGTCGGGGCGGAGTACTAGCGTGGACGCGTGAGTGAGCTCAGCCGATCGGAACGTCGTCAGAACGCGTCAGTATCGGGCGCCCGGCAACGCGCCCACGTCGAGTTGAACGCGTGGCGCCGCATCGTCGGCATCCTCGCGAACGACGAGGCGCGCGCCGTCTACGCCCGCATCGTCCTCGGCGAACCCGTCACGGAGGCCGCGACGGGGCTCCGCGAGAGGCGGCTGGGACGGGTGCTCGCGAACCTCGTCGACAGCGGGCTCGTCCGTGAGGACTCCGGTGTCCTCGTCGCCACGGGCGATCTGTTTCGATCCATGCTCGCGGCGGAGCCTGCGCAGCAGGCCACCGGTGTTGATCGCTTCCTGCGTGACGGCCGGATCGAGCAGTACCCCGCATCGGCCGGGGAGCGCCGTGAGCTCCTCGAATGGGTCGTCGCCGAGGCGTTCGCTCCGGGCGACGAGCTCTCCGAGGGGGATGTCAACGAGCGGCTCGCGCGCTTCACGGACGATGTCGCCGTGCTGCGCCGGTACCTCGTGGACCACGAACTCCTCGAGAGGACGCCGTCCGGCTCGACCTACGCACCCGTCGCGCGCTGAACGGCCGTCGCGTCACCCCGCGCACGGCCCTGAGCCGCGAACGGGGCGGGAGCGAGCCGTGGGACCGGCGTCATGACGGATGGGGTTCGTCCTCTCTCAGGGTGAGACTCCCGAAAGGACACGAACCATGAACATCGTCATCGACGAATACAGCGTCTGGACCACCGCGCTCAAGGCCGATCGGCTGTTGAATCGACTTCCCGCTGAACAGATCGCCCACCTCGGCGACGGTTTCGCGTGGGACATCACGGACGAGGACGTGATCGTCGCGCGCCGCTACCTCGTCGGCGCCCGCGTCCAAGCCGTCGTGCTCGGCCGCGAGATCGCCCGCATGGTCGCCGCGCCCGAGGGCGTGCTGCTCGAGCACCCCGCCCGACGCGACCTCGCGACGGCCTGACGGGGCCGAGCCCTCCGGGTCAGTGCGACCAGGGCAGGAAGAGCGCGGGGTTCGCCTCGAGCAGGGTACCGACGGCCGCGTCGCCGATGAGCGCTCGGAGCCTCGGCAGGTAGCGCTCGCCGAAGTACCCGAGGCCCGGCATGCCGCCGTACGCGAGGTACCGCGAGCGACGCGCCACGTCGTTCCCGAGCAGGATGCGATTCGTGCCGCCGCCCTGGACGACCCGCAGCGTGAGGTCGAGGAGTTCCGCATCGCTGCGGGTTCTCGAGCGGCCCATCCCGTCGTAGCCGAGGAAGGCGCCGCGTCCGGCGAGCGACAGGTGCAACCCGGCGTCGGGATCCCGGTCGGCGTGGGCGAGCACCACCCGATCGGCGGGCACGCCCCCGGCGGCGAGCAGGTCGAGGACCTCGTGGGCCGCTGAGCAGAACTCGAGATGGACCATCACGGGGGCGCCGGTGACGCGGTGCGCCTCGGCCGCTGCCTCGAGGGTGGAACGATCGACGGCGTCGATGGCCCAGTAGTCGATGCCCGTCTTCACGAGTCCCGCCCGGACAGGAGCGCCCGCGGGTGTCGTCGCCGTCGGCAGGCCCTCGGGGACACCGCCGTCGCGGAAGCGCTGGGCGTCCGCGTCGTCCGCGAGCATCCCGAGCGTCAGTTCCTGCACGAAGAGAGTGGCCTTGTCGTCGGCCGACAGTGACCGTTGCGGGTGGTCCGCTGGGTAGTGGGCCGAGCGGTGCATCCCGGTCGAGGCGACGACGGCCAGGCCGGTCGTGGCGGCGATGCGGGCGACGGCGGCGGTGTCCCGCCCGAGGCCCACGGGCGTCGCGTCGATCATCGCGTCGATGCCGCTCGCGTGGAGGGTGACAGCCTCCCGGAGCGACGCCCGCTCGTCATCGAGTTCATCGCCCGGGAGGAGCGGCGATGACTGGAACAGGTGCTCGTGGTAGTCCAGGCGGCCGAGTGTCGCGACCGGGACGTCGCCGAGCACGGTGCGGATCACGGGCCCCGAGCCCGCACCGTCGGTCCTCCCTGTCTCCGTCATCGCACGGCCGTCGCGGCGTCGGCGAGCTCCTCGACGAGATCGGGGGTCAACTCGACGTCGAAGACCTCGGCGATGACTTGCGACCACCCGTGGATGAAGTAGCGCCAGCCGTCCACGACGGTGAGGCGGCGCGCCTCTTCCTGTGCACGCGCCTGATGGAGGAACTCGAGAGAGCCGCGGTAGTTGAACTCCCACACGATGGAGTCGAGCGGGAAGACGGCTTCGTCGAGAAGCGGCGATCCGGGCCGGTCCTTCCCGAGCCCGCTCGCGTTGACCACGAGACTCCCGGGAGGAGCCGACGCGAGCAACTCGCTCGACGCCTCCGGCGATGCGACGTGCAGGTACTCGACCGCGCCGTCGGGTGTGCCGCGGCGCTCATGAACGGCCCGGAGGTGCTCGAGCCGCCCGATGCTCGTGTCGGTCACGATCGTGCGGGCGGGACGATCGTCGCGTTCCTGCAGGTCCCACGTGAGTGCGGTGCCCGCTCCTCCCGCGCCGAGGACGATCGCCGCCGCCCCCGTCGACGCGAAGTGCCCGCTCGGCAGGAACTCCGACAGTGCGAGCCCGGCGGTCAGTGGGTCCTTGGCGTGACCGAGCAGGCGACCGTCGCGCTTCGCGATGCTCGAGATCTCGCCGCAGGCGTTGGCGAACGGGTCGACGGAGTCGAAGAGTCCGTGAGCGGCGTCGTACAGGGCCATCTTGTGGGTCGTCACGAGCGCCCCGCGGTGCTGGGGGTCGTCGCGGATGCGCTCGACGAGTTCGACGTACGCGTCCGCCGGCGCCCCGACCGGCAGGTCGTGCCCGACGAGCCTGTCGGTGGGAAGGCCGAGGATCCGCGCCCACTCGGGGAACACCCGCATGATCGAGGAGCCGCTCGTGTCGACGCCGACGAACCCCATGTATCCACCCGCGACGTCGGCTCCCGTCGCCGGCGCGTCCGTCGTCCGCGGTGCGCTCATCTCGTCGCCTTCGTCCAGGCCGACGAGAACGCTCGCGCCCGTCGCTCGATCTCCGCCATGTCCCCGCTCGCGAGGGCCGAGGCCGGGACGAGATCACCCCCCGCGCCGAGGGCGACGGCGCCTGCTGACACCCATTCCGCGACGTTGTCGGGCCTGACACCACCCGTCGGCATGAGAGGCGCGTCCGGGAACGGGCCGCGTAACGCCGTCAGGTACGCCGGCCCGCCGAGCGACGCGGGGAAGATCTTCACGACGTCCGTCCGGAGTGCGAGGGCGTGCATGACCTCCGAGGGCGTGAGCGCCCCGGTCATGACGGCGAGTCCCGTGTCCTTCATCGAAGCGGCGAGTTCAGCGGTCGTGCCGGGACTCACGAGGAATCGTGCGCCCGCGTCGGCCGCGAGGCGCGCGTGCTCCTGAGTCACGACGGTACCCGCTCCGACGAGGGCGGCGTCGCCGAGCCGGTCCGAGAGTTCGCGGATCACGCGGGGCGCGTCAGGGGTCGAGAAGGTGATCTCGATCCCGGTCACCCCGCCGGTGACGAGTGCCACGCCGGCAGCGATCGCGGTGTCCGCGTCGGGAGCACGGACGACGGCGATGACGCCGATGCGTCGGATCCGGTCGAGGACGGCGGCGACGGCCGGCGTCGGCGTGTGGAGGGAGGGCAGGGTCACGAGTGATGAGCCTTTCGTGAGGGGGAGACGGGCGGCACGGAGACGGGATGTTCCGGGGGGAGTCCTGCGAGGACGGCGAGCACGTCGTCGACGGCGAGGGTCCCCATGTTGTCGATCGCTTCGACCGTCTGGGCGCCGAGGTGAGGGGTGACGGTGACGACCTCGGCGAGGTCGGGTGCGAGCAGCGGGGAGTCGTGGGCACCCGAGTCGCCTGCGACCGTATCGGCGGCGTACGCCGCGACGACCCGGTCCCGCAGCGACGCCGCGAGCGCCTTCTCGTCGACGAGGTCGGCACGCGCCGTGTTGACGATCGTGATGCCCTGACGGACGCGGTCGAGCCAGGCGGCCGTCACGATCGTCTGTCCGCCGGGGGAGTGCAGCGTCACGAGGTCCGCGGTCGAGGGCAGTTGATCGAGGTCGCGGGGCGAGGCGCCAAACGATTCGATGATCGCCGCGGGGACGTACGGGTCCGCGACGAGCAAGCGGGGTCCGAACCCCGAGAGCCGCCGTGCGACGCCCTGGCCGATCCGGCCGAATCCCACGATGCCGATCGCGAGGTCGGCGACCTCCCGCCCTCGAGTGGCGGACCAGTCGCCCGCGCGGACGCGGCGGTCGCCGGCGGCCGTGCCGCGGAGCGCCGCGAGCATGAGGCCGACGGTGTGATCGGCGACGGCATCGCTGTTGGCGCCTGGGGTGTTCGTCACGACGACGCCACGGGCGCTCGCCGCCTCGAGGTCGACCGCGTCGACTCCCACGCCGTAGCGTGCGATGACCCGCAGCCCGGGGCAGGCGTCGAGATGCGCGGCGCTCACCGGGCCGGTTCCGGCGATCCACGCGACCGCGTCGGCGAGGAGCGGGCGGAGCGTCTCGAGGTCGTGGTCGCTCGGGCCCCGTACCACGCGATGCCCCGACGCGAGCAGACGAGCGGTGACGTCGGCGCGACCGCTCGAGAAGGACCGGCTCGTGACCAGGACCGTGCTCATGACCGAACCGTCCGTGTCGGGTACCAGGGTTCGAGCCGGTCGTAGGCATCGCGGAACACGAGCGACCGGTCCCGGTAGGACGTATGCCGTCCGGCGTCCGGAGTGAACTCCGCCGTGACCTCGGAAAGGTCTCTCGCGGCTCCGAAGTCGTCGACGAGGCCGAGCCCGACGGCCGCGGTGACGGCGGCGCCGAGGCTGTTCCCCTCCTCGACGACCGTCCGACGGCGGACGGGAACACCCCAGACGTCGGCCATGATCTGCAACCAGACCGAGCTCGAGGCACCGCCGCCGATCGCGTCGATGCGGTCGACCGTCGCGCCCGACTCGCGGAACGCGTCGATGCACGTGAGGAGGTTGAAGGCGACTCCTTCGAGCACCGCGCGTGTCATGCTCGCGCGGGTGTGATGCCGATTGAGTCCGACGAAGGCGCCCGCGGCGTCGGGATTGAAGTGGGGGGAGCGCTCACCCATCAGGTAGGGCAGGAAGAACAGGCCCCCTTCCGACGCTGACGCGGTGTCGGCGTCGGCCACGAGCGCCGAGAGGCTCGCGCTCGACGGGTCGGGTGAGAGGATCTCGTTGATCCACTGCACAGCGGCGCCGCCCGCTTGCATCGTCGCGGTCGGGACGAAGAGACCGGGCACCACGTGGCGGAAGGTGAAGACGCGCATGAGGTCGTCGACGGCCGGTCGCTCGCTCGCGAACGAGATCCACGAGGAGGTGCCGAGGCACACGTACGCCTGGTCCTCCGGCCCCACGACGCCCGCTCCGACGGCCGCGATCGGTCCGTCGCCTCCACCGAGGACGACACGCGTGGATCGCGGCAGTCCGGTGGCGCTCGCCGCGTCGTCCGTCAGCTCGCCCACGATCGCCGTCGACTCGAGGATCTCCGGGAAGAGTGAGAGCGGGAGCCCGGCGGCCCCGATGACCTCCTCAGCCCAGACGCCGCGTTCGAGATCGTAGGCGTTGGTCGCCGAGGCGTCGGAGTGGTCGGTCAGGAGCCGACCCGTGAGCCTCTGGACGATGAAGTCCTTCGCGACGCAGACGTGCCGCACTCGAGACCAGACGTCGGGCTCGTTGTCCCGCACCCACATGATCTTGGGGAGCGAGTACGTGGGGTTGAGCCGGTGTCCGAGCAGCGGGTACGCGGCGGCCTGGCCGATGGCGGATTCGAGGGCCGCCGTCTGAGCCGTGCTCCGCGTGTCCGCCCAGATGATCGCCGGCCGCACCGGCTCCCACGCATCATCGAGGAGCACGGCCCCCATCATCTGCCCGCTCACGGTGAGTCCCGTCACCTGGGCGGGGTCGACGTTCGACCGGGCGATGAGAGCCCGGGTGGCCGCGACCACGGCGTTCCACCAGTCGGATGGGTCCTGCTCGGCGATCCCGCCGTCGGCGAATCGGGCACCGTAGGAGACGGTCACGGCGGTGACGAGGCGGCCATCGTCCTCATGGAGCGACGCCTTGTTCCCCGTCGTGCCGAGGTCGTGAGCGATGATCATCGGTGATCCTTCTTCTCGAGTGGGCGGTGGGTGCCGTCGGCCCTCATCGTCGTTGGTCGTCGCACCACCGCGGCGTTCAGGGATCAGCGCGTGAAGCCCACGAGGGTCGGACCGTCGTCACCCGCGTGGACCCGCTTGCCCATGCCGTGCTCGAGGACCCATCCGTAGTCGTGGCCCGCTCCGCCCGGGTAGACGGCGAGGAACGAGTAGGGCTCATCGCCGACGTTGATGCTGCGGTGCGCCCACCCCGGAGGGATGTAACCGATGGTGTCGGGCGTGATCTCGAGGAACCGCGTCTCCGTGCCGTCGAACAGGAGTAGACCGCCTCTCCCTCGGAGGCCGAGGTAGATCTCGCCCTGATGGTCCGGGTGCTGGTGCCCCTTCGTCATCCAGAATTCACCGGCTGTCGTACCGGGTTCGATCGTCGTGATCGATTGCGGCAGCTCGCGGTCGGTCTCGGGCACGAGTGATGACGCCACGGTGTAGACGACGGGGTCGCCGTCGTCGATCGCCGCCGCCCAGGCATCGCCGTCGGCGAACAGCCCCTCCAGGTCGGACATCCTCCGGACGAGGGTGGGGCCGGCGGGGTCCAGTGTCAGCGCGCTCCGATCGAACCGGATGGCGGTGGGCGGGACGGGGACGGGGGAATACTCGCTCACGTGTGCTGCTCCTGTTGTGCTCTGGCGGCGTCGCTGCCACCGGATGTCTGGAACAACAGTACATGTAGTAACAAGTTGGCGATAGAGGTGTCGTGTCAGTCGCGCGGACGCCGCCGGAGGAGCCCTCTCGTCCACGCCGTGAAGCGCCCCCAGTGCCGGTCCGTGAACTCGTCCGAGAGCGCTTGTGACTCCCTCCCGAGGTCGCCGCCGTTCCGGATCGACTCGAGGGCAGCGAGAGCCCGCGCCTCTTGCTCGGCGGCTCGTCGAGCCCGCTCGTCCTTGTCCACCCGGCGAGCCTACAAGCCGGCTCCCCTCAGGCCCCGGTCTTGACGGCCTGCAGCGTATAGCTGAGGGGAGCGACACCGTCGAGCGCCGCTCGATCGTCCCAGTTCGCGCGATTCGTCTCGCGATGGTGGCCGAGTGGTTCGGATGTGAGCGACCTCGCCTTTCCGCCCGACTACCGAGCCGACCAGCTCGGCCGTCCGTCGGCGCGAGGCGCGAACGTCACTGCAGCGCGACGCCGTGTGCCCGTTCGGATCACGAGCTCTCGACGGTGAGGACGATCATCAGGGCGGCGATTCCCGCCACGGCGATCGCGCCCATGAGCCAGGCGAGAGTGTGGGATCGTCTCCGGGTCGGAGGCATCGTGACGGCGGAGACGACCATGAGGAGGTAGAGCACCGCGACCGCGATGATCCCCGAGAGTGCGATCCCGAACTGCAGAGGCAGTTCGAACGTGAGCATCGTGATCGTGATCGCGGCGAGGATTCCTCCGAGCGTGAGCCAGAGAGCCCGTCCGGTGCCACGGAGTGCGGGTTGATTACGGACGCGCGTCGGGTCGGCCGACCGGTCGTTCTGTTCGCCCGTCATCGTCACATCCCTCCGCCCGGCGTATCGCGCACGGCTCGTTTCCGTGCAGGGTCGTCACCACCGACGCTAGGACCGCGGACATTCGAGGACAAGGGGCTTGGCTCGCGCCGGTGTTCGGTGTCAGAGTTCGCCCGTTCTCGAGTTGCCGCCTCCGTCCGAGCGCGTCAGCGCTGCGACGTCACAAGCCGGTGTGTCGCAGCTCCGCCGCGCTCACGTCGCTCGCCGACGCGCGGAGTTGGAATTCGAAACGGCTCCGGTCGCCCCGGTGGTAGGCCACGAACACCTCGATCGGGATCCCGTCCTCGTCCATGCTCACGCTCCGGAGCACGAGGAGCGGTTGCCCGACACCGACCCGCAACAGGCGCCCGTGCGTCTCATCGGCGATCGCGGCCTCGGCTGAGCGCACGCCCTCGACGGCGCGGATGCCGTGCTCCGCGAGGAGCCCGTAGAGCGACCGGTCGCTGAGATCCGCCGATTCGGCGTGCACGCCGATCGATTCCGGCAACCAGGTGGTGCTGAGCGACCACGGTTCACCGTCCACGAAGCGCAGACGCTCGATGACGAGGACGCGCGCACCGACGGGAACCCGCAATTGTTCCGCGATCTCCTCGTCAGCGGGCTCGAACTCCTGCCGACGCACCTCGCTGTGCACGTGACCTCCGCGCGCGGCGACCTCCTCGTACAATCCGGCGAGCGTGTGGACGAGGGTCTCCGGCGTCTTCTTGTGCGCGATGAAGGTGCCCTTGCCCTTCACACGCTCGATGACGCCCTGGTGCTCGAGCTGGGCGAGAGCCTGCCGCACGACGGTGCGCGAGACGCCGAACTCCTCGCACAAGCGGTGCTCTCCGGGCAGGAGATCGCCGGGACCGAGACCGCGCTGTTCGATCGCCTCGATGATCCGTGCGCCGAGTTGCCGATACATCGGGACGGGCGCCTCCCGGTCGATGGTGCCCGTGACGGCGGCGCCGCGGGACCGCCGCGTGCGACCGGCGGGTCGCGACGCTCGCTCCGTGTTCCCGTCGGGGGCGCCGTCGGGGCCGACCGTCGTGGCGGGTGTCGTCATGGCGTCGTCTCAGTACGCCACGCCGGCGGTCAGGATGACGTTGGCGTAGGGGGTGAACTCACCGGACCGGACGAAGGCGCGCGCTGCGCGCGTCAGCTCCTTGAACTCGACGTGGGGGACGAGGACGATCTCGATTCCGAGGGGGTCGAGCCGTCCCCTCAAAGCCTCGAGCATCTCCGGGCTGTGCTCGGCGATCTCGGTCGAAGCGGTGGCGCCCTCGACGACCATCTCGGCGAGCACCGTGTCGAGCACGTCGAGGAAGGCGGGAGCGCCGGCCCGGTACGCGAGGTCGACACGTTCGCTTCCTCGAGGGATCGGAAGGCCGGCGTCGGTCACGACGATGCCGTCGGTGTGACCCGTCTCCGAGATGACGCGGGAGAGTTGCGGGTTGATCGTCGTCGCGGTTCGTCTCATGACTGCGCTCCGTTCTCGGCACCGACGGGCTCCGGCGCGGTGGGATCCGGCGCGATGGGATCCGGCGGGGTGGGATCCGACGGGGCGGACGTCGCCGCCGAGCGCGCGAGCAGCGCGTCGACGTCGATGCGCGCGGGCAGGCTGGGGGAAGCGCCTCGTCGCGTCACGGCGATCGCCCCGGCCGCCGTCGCGACGCGCACGGCGTCCTCGAGCGTCGACCCGGCGGCGAGTGCTGCTCCGAGGTAGCCGGCGAAGGCGTCGCCCGCAGCGGTCGTGTCGACGGGGGTCACCGTGATGGCCGGGAGGTGGGTCACCGAGTCCGCGGACACGATCGTGGCACCGTCGGCCGCTCGCGTGACAATCGCGAACGTCACCCCGCGATCGACGAACCACCGGCCGGCGGCGGTCGCGCTCGCGTCGTCGCTCACCGTGATACCCGTGAGGATCGCGGCCTCGGTCTCGTTCGGCGTCACGATGTCGACGAGCGGCCAGATCGCGTCATCGAGCGGCTGCGCCGGCGCCGGATCGAGCACGGTCAGGAGGCCGTGCTCCTTCGCCGTCGCGACGGTGTGCCGGGTGAGTCGGTACGGGGTCTCGAGTTGCGTGAGAAGAACCGAGCACGTCCCGGCGGTCTCGGCGAACGCCTCGTCGATGTGCTGCTCGTCGAGCGACGCGTTCGCGAGCGGCACCATCACGATGTCGTTCTCGCCGGACGCGTCGACGCGGATGTGCGCGATGCCGGTCGGACCCTCGACCGATCGAACGAACGTCGTGTCGACGCCGGCGTCCCTGAGTCCGTCTGTGACCAGATCGCGGAAGAGGTCGCTCCCGACGCACGCCACCATGACCGCCGGTGCTCCCGCAAGGCCGGCGGCGACGGCCTGGTTCGCGCCTTTGCCGCCGAGGACCAGGGTGAAGTCCTCCCCGAGGATCGTCTCGCCGCGCGCCGGGAGGCGGCCCGAGAACGTCGTGAGGTCGGCCGTGACACTGCCGACGATCAGCACGCCCCGACGTTCGGGGGGCGACGGCGCGGCGGGGGAGTCGACGTGAGGGGACATCGATGGCCTTTCGGTCGGGCGTCAGGCGGTTCGCGAGAACGCCGGTCCGCCGACGCTGACTGTTGAACCTGTCATTACATTAGCCCGAGTCGCGGGTGCCCGTGCTGTTCTCCCCCGGGTGCGCGATGGCCCGGGCGGCCGCCTCGTCGGTCACGAGGACGTCGATCAGCCCGCTGTGCAGGACGCTCGAGATGGCGGTGGCCTTCGTCGCTCCGCCGGCGACGGCGACGACCGTCGGAACGGACCTCAACTGCTCGAGTGAGACGCCGATCGTCCGCTCGGAGAGGGATGACCGCACGGCACGACCGGCGGCGTCGAGCACGATCCCGCAGACGTCGGCTGTGGCGCGCCCGTGCCACAGCTCGCGGCGATCGTCCGGGCCCACGAGGTCGAGCAGCGAGGACGATGGCGGCTGCCACGACCCGATTCCCACGATCGCCGTCGTCACCGCGGGGAACCGGAGTGCGGTGAGGGCGACGCTCGGGTCCTCGCGCAGCAGCGCAGCCGTCCGGGCCGATGCGAGGACGAGCGGGCTATGCAGTGGGACGGCGGTGGCCCCGGTGCGGCGGGCAAGCTCCTCCACGAGATCCCGTCCGCTGCGGGCCGGTCGTCCGGGGGACCGCTCCCCGAGGGGCGCGGGAGTCACGCCACCGACGAGTTGGACGACTTCGGCGAGGTGCACGTCGTCGAGCGCGTCGACGACGTGCGCGACGCTCGCGCCCCACGAGAGACCGACGACGTCGTCGGGCCGGAGATGCGCCGACAGGAAACGGGCGGCGGCGAGGCCGACCGCGTGCAGTGGCGTCGCCGTCCGCCGATCCGCCCCCGGCATCTCCGCTTCACGGACGACGATGACGCGCCGGAGGCCGAAACGTCGTTCGAGCACGTCGGCGAGTTCCGTGTCGACGTCGTCGGGCACATCGATCCGGATGTGCACGATGCCGGCGGCGTGGGCGGCGTCGAGCAGGCGCGCGACCTTGAAGCGCGAGAGACCGAGCTCCGCGGCGATCTCGCTCTTCTGGCGACGATCGAGGTAGAACCTCCGGGCGACGACGGCGGCATCGAGCAGGTTCTCGGTCACGATTCCTCCTCGTCCACGACGCTCATACGAGCGCAATCTTCTCATGTGAGCGATGGCGATGCAGAGTGGAAGGATCGTCGAAAGGACCTCCCCGTGAAGTTGTATGCCGACAGCGCCCGATTGGACGCCGTTCTCCCGCTCGTCGAGGCGGGACTCGTGGCCGGGGTGACGACGAATCCGACCATCCTCGATCGCGACGGTCATTCGGAAGCCCACCGGCCGATGCTCTACGAGACGCTCGCCGCTGCGGGGGCCCGCGAGATCTTTCTTCAGGCCGTCGGGGCGGACGAGCGGTCGCTGCGTTCGGACGCAGAATCGCTCGTGCCCTTCGGGGATCGGCTCGTCGTGAAGGTGCCGGCGACGGCGGCTGGATTCTCGGTCGCGGCGGCGCTCGCCTCGGGCGGCGTCCCGGTGCTCGTGACGGCGGTCTACTCGGTGACGCAAGCGGCGAGTGCCGCCGCGATCGGTGCCGCTTACATCGCGCCCTACTACGGCCGCCTCGCGGACTCCGTGGCCGATCCGCTCGCTCTCGTCTCCCGGATGGACGCCGTCCTCGCCGGCAGCGGGACGCGGACGCTCGTCGCGAGCGTGCGGAGTGCGGAGGCCGCGGAAGCGCTCGCCCTCGCCGGAATCCGCCACATCACTGCGAACGTGCCGGTGCTGCTCGAGATGATGCATCACCCGGCCTCGGAGGCCTCGGCCGCCGAGTTCGAGCGGGTGGCCTCGGGACGGTAAGCGCGCGAGCGCCAGTGCTCAGGCCGTCGTGGTCTCGGTCCACTCGCGGAGCCATGCCTCGACGCCCGAGACGTGGACGAGGGTGAGCGCTCTCGCGAGCTCGGCGTCCCCGCGCTCGAGGGCCGTGACGATGCCGCGGTGCTCGGCGAGGGTGCGCTCGACGGCGTTCTCCTGGGTGAGTCCCCGCCAGATCCGGGCCCGGACCGTCGAGCTCGAAAGACTGTCGATGAGGCTCGCCAGGTAGCGGTTCCCCGCGGCGTCGGCGATCGTGCGGTGGAACTCGAGGTCGTGTTCGACGAGACCCTCGACGCTCGTCGAGCCGTCGACCGAATCGATCTGTGCGCCGAGTCGCGTGATGAGCGCGGGGTTCGCTCGAGCCGTCGCGAGTGCCGTCGCCTCGGGCTCGAGGATCCGCCGGACCGCGAAGAGTTCGAGCACCGAGTCGTCGTCGTGGAGGTCGACGACGAACGAGATGGCCTCGAGCAGCAGGCGGGGCTCGAGGCTCGTCACGTAGGTGCCGTCGCCGCGTCGGACGTCGAGGACCCGGATCACCTCGAGGGCCTTCACGGCCTCGCGCATCGAACTGCGGGAGAGGCCGAGGTGCTCGGACAGTTCCTTCTCCGGGGGCAGTCGATCACCGGGGCCGAGCTCGCCGCGCGTGATCATCCCCTTGATCTTGAGGATCGCCTCGTCGGTGACAGCCATGCCCCGATGCTATCGACCCTCCCCCGCCTCCCCTCTCACCCCCCTGAAAACCTGTTATGTGCTCGAAAATTCGAGCACATAACAGGTTTTCAGGGGGGTAAGGGGGTGCGGGTCAGGGGGAGGGGGTGCGGGCAGGGCGGACGAAGAGCAGCAGGACGAGGCCGATCGCGAGGACAGCGACGATCCCGAGAATGCCCCAGTACTGTGCGCCACCGATCGCGACGAAGACGCCGAACGCCATCGGGGCGAGGAACGAGACGGCGCGGCCGGTCGTGGCGTAGAGGCCGAAGATCTCGCCCTCCTCGCCCGCGGGCACGATGCGCGCGAGGTAGCTGCGAGCCGCCGACTGGGCCGGACCGACGAAGAGGCAGAGCGCGAGGCCGAAGATCCAGAAGACCGTCTGTCCTCCGTCGTGCAGGACGAAGACGGCGAGGCCGGCGACGACGAGTCCGATGAGGGCGACGACGATGACCGGTTTCGCTCCCAGTCGGTCGTCGAGCAGGCCCACCGAGATGGTCGAGATACCCGCGACCACGTTGGCGGCGATCGCGAAGATGATGACCTCGCCGGCCGAGAAGCCGAAGGTCCCTGCAGCGAGTACGCCGCCGAAGGTGAAGACGCCCGCAAGCCCGTCCCGGAAGACGGCGCTCGCGGCGAGGAACCCGAGCAGGGGACGGTTCGTCCGCCAGAGTCGCGTGATGCTCGCGCCGAGCCGGCGGTAGGAGGCGAAGAAGCCGACGCGCTCGCGGTGCGCTCCGCGCCCCCGATACTCGGGCACGGCGAAGAACACGGGGAGGGCGAAGAGCCCGAACCAGACGGCCGACACGAGCATGGAGACGCGAACGTCCATCCCGTCGTCGCCCGTGACCCCGAACAGGCCGACCTCGGGCGAGATGAAACCGAAGTAGACGATGAGCAGGAGCACGATGCCGCCGAGATAGCCCATGCCCCAGCCGAAGCCCGACACGCGGCCGATGGTGCGTGGTGTGGCGACTTGCGAGAGCATCGCGTTGTAGTTGACGCCCGCGAACTCGAAGAAGATGTTGCCGGCCCCGAGGAGGAGGAGGCCGAGCGGCAGGAACGCCGCGTCGGGTGCGACGAGGAACAGGAGCGCCGTCGCGATCACCACGAGCGCCGTGTTGACGCCGAGCCAGAACTTGCGGCGCCCCGAGGTGTCCGAGCGCTGCCCGGTGACCGGGGCGAGGACGGCGATCACGAGACCGGCGGCGCTCAGCGTCCAGGCGAGCCATTGCGAGACGAGCGTCTCGCCCCCGAAGCCCTCGGCCGTGGTCAGGTACACCGTGAACACGAACGTCGTGACGACCGCGTTGAAGGAGGCGCTGCCCCAGTCCCACAGGCCCCAAGCGATCACGCGTCGGGTGTTCGTTCTCTCGGGGGACTCCACCAGCGGCGCGGCCGGGACGGAGGACTCAGTGGTGCCGCTCATGCGCTCAGCGTATCGCCGGGTGGTAGCCGGTCGGTGAACGACGGAGCCCGCGGCATCGCGTTGGGGAGCGGCAGCCCCGCGACCCGTGACACTCCTCTTAACGTGCGGTGGCCGCGAGGGCACCCCCGCGGCCACCGCACGTCGCGTTCTGCAGCACTCAGCCGTCGCGCAGTGGGCGCCCGCTCGCGTCCGTCTGGAAGTT
The DNA here is from genome assembly GCF_004078655.1 of Labedella populi. Classification (GTDB taxonomy): domain Bacteria; phylum Actinomycetota; class Actinomycetes; order Actinomycetales; family Microbacteriaceae; genus Labedella; species Labedella populi. The sequence continues at coordinate 635,760 of NZ_RZNC01000001.1, forward strand.
CTGCGACCGGGTGAGGATCATGATGCCCTCGATGAGCCCCCAGATGGAGGACACGATCGCGAGGGTCCCGAACGAGATCACCGTGATGCAGACCATGGCGATGCCGATGCCCGTGTAACCGAGGTAGAACCGGTGCACACCGAACGCGCCGAGGAGGATGCCGAGGATGCCGGCGACGACGCGGCTCTTCGCCTGCGGATCGAAGTTCGGGTTGTAGCCGCCGGGCGTCTGGCCGTAACCGGGCCCGCCGGCGTACCCGCCGTAACCACCCTGCTGGGGATAGGCGTTCGGGTCGAACGGCGGGGTCTGCTGGTAGCCGTTCGCATCGTACGGCGGGTAGGGCACCTCGCCGGGTGCCGGAGGCTGCGGCGCCTGTCCGTAGCTGTTGGGGGCGGAGGGCGACTCCGTGGAGCTCTGTCCATACGGAGAGGACCCCGGGGGCGGTGTCGACGGGGTGCCCTGTCCGTATCCCGGGTAGGGGGCCGAGTCGTGCGGGGGGACCGGAGTGTCCTGCGCGGGGCGCGCGGCGTCGAACGGCGGCTGGGCGTCTGACGGCGGCGGGACGGGCGGGTCCTGCGGCGGGACGGGCGGCTGGTTGTTGTCGGACATGTCCGTATCCTACCGACGCGGCGCTCTCGTGCCGAGGGGGAAACGCCCGTCCCGATGGGAGTTGAGCCGTTTACACTCAACTTTCAGTCCCCCGACTTGACGGCGGGATCGTGCCGAGTAAACTTGAGTCGTCGGCGCTCAAGTCTCGATCGAGGCTTGGCCGGCACCGGACTTCGGGCCGCTCCTCCAGAGGCGGCACCCGTACGGGCGGATCGCCCGAGAAGGAGAAACACACCATGGCACGAGCAGTAGGAATCGACCTCGGAACCACCAACTCGGTGGTCAGCGTCCTCGAGGGTGGCGAACCCACCGTCATCGCGAACGCCGAGGGTCTGCGCACCACCCCGTCGGTCGTCGCGTTCACCAAGGACGGCGAGGTGCTCGTCGGCGAGACCGCGAAGCGCCAGGCCGTCACGAACGTCGACCGCACCATCGCGTCGGTCAAGCGCCACATGGGCACGAACTGGACCTTCGCCGTCGACGACAAGAAGTACACCCCGCAGGAGGTGTCGGCCCGCATCCTCGCGAAGCTCAAGCGCGACGCCGAGCAGTACCTCGGCGACACCGTGACCGACGCGGTCATCACCGTCCCCGCGTACTTCAACGACGCTGAGCGTCAGGCCACGAAGGAAGCCGGCGAGATCGCGGGCCTCAACGTGCTCCGCATCATCAACGAGCCGACCGCCGCCGCGCTCGCGTACGGCCTCGACAAGGGCAAGGAGGACGAGCTCATCCTCGTCTTCGACCTCGGTGGCGGAACCTTCGACGTCTCCCTCCTCGAGGTGGGCAAGGACGACGACTTCTCGACGATCCAGGTCCGCTCCACGGCTGGTGACAACCGCCTCGGTGGCGACGACTGGGACCAGCGGATCGTCGACTGGCTCGCGACGCGCTTCAAGGAGTCGACGGGAGTCGACGTCTCGAACGACAAGATCGCGAAGCAGCGCCTCAAGGAGGCCGCGGAGCAGGCGAAGAAGGAACTGAGCTCGCAGACGTCGACCAACATCACGCTGCCCTACCTCTCGCTCACGGAGTCCGGCCCCGCGAACCTCGACGAGACGCTCAGCCGCGCCAAGTTCGAGGACCTCACGAAGGACCTGCTCGAGCGCACGAAGAAGCCGTTCCAGGACGTCATCCGCGAGGCGGGCATCAAGGTCGGCGACATCGCACACGTCGTGCTCGTCGGCGGATCGACCCGTATGCCGGCGGTCTCCGAGCTCGTGAAGCAGGAGACCGGCGGTCAGGAGCCCAACAAGGGCGTCAACCCTGACGAGGTCGTCGCCGTCGGCGCCGCTCTCCAGGCAGGTGTCCTCAAGGGCGAGCGCAAGGACGTGCTCCTCATCGACGTCACCCCCCTCGCTCTCGGTATCGAGACGAAGGGTGGCATCATGACGAAGCTCATCGAGCGCAACACCGCCATCCCGACGAAGCGTTCCGAGACCTTCACGACGGCGGACGACAACCAGCCGTCCGTCGCGATCCAGGTCTTCCAGGGTGAGCGCGAGTTCACGCGGGACAACAAGAACCTCGGAACGTTCGAGCTCACCGGCATCGCCCCGGCCCCGCGCGGCATTCCGCAGGTCGAGGTCACGTTCGACATCGACGCCAACGGAATCGTGCACGTGTCAGCGAAGGACAAGGGCACCGGCAAGGAGCAGTCGATGACGATCACGGGCGGCTCGGCCCTCTCGAAGGAGGACATCGAGCGCATGGTCCGCGAGGGCGAGGAGCACGCGGCGGAGGACAAGCGTCGTCGTGAGCAGGCGGAGACGCGCAACAACGCCGAGCAGCTCGCCTACAGCACCGACAAGCTCATCAAGGACAACGAGGACAAGCTCCCCGAGGACGTCAAGTCCGAGGTCCAGGGTGACGTCGACGCGCTCAAGTCGGCTCTCGCGGGCGAGGACGAGGACGCGGTGAAGGCCGCCTTCGATAAGCTCAGCACGAGCCAGACGAAGCTCGGGGAAGCGATCTACGCGCAGTCCCAGGCGGAGCAGGCCGCTCCCGCCGAGGGTGCTGAGCAGCCCGCCGACTCCTCGAACGACGAGGACGTCGTGGACGCCGAAGTGGTCGATGACGAGGACGACAAGAAGTAATGACTGAGAACCGAAACCCACAGGATCACGACAGCGAACCCCAGGGCGACGGTTTCTCCGCCGGTGAGGGGCCGGAGGCGACGGCCTCCGGCCCCGCGCCGCAGGACGGGGAGACCGCCGGCCAGTCGGACGGCACCCCCGCCGGCGAGGAGGAGCTGACCGTTCAGGACATTCTCGATGCGGCCGAAGCCGAAGCCGAAGCCGAAGCCGAGGGCGAGGGCGAGGGCGAGGTCGACGGATCGGCGACGTCCGGTCCGGACTCCGAGCACCTCGAGGACCTGCGCCGGGTCACGGCGGAGTACGCCAACTACCGCAAGCGCACGGAGGCGAACCGCGAGACCGAGCGCGAGCGCACGACGGGTGACGTCGTGAAGCTGCTGCTCCCGGTGCTCGACGACCTGGACCGTGCCGAGAAGCACGGCGACCTCGCGGGAGACGCGCCCTTCGCGCAGATCGCCACGAAGCTGCGGTCGGCCGTGGAACGGCTCGGCTTGCGTCCGTTCGGAGCCGCGGGCGAGCCGTTCGACCCGACCATGCACGAGGCGATCTTCCAGCAGCCGAGTGCCGAGGCGACCTCCGAGTCGATCCTCGACGTCGTCGAGACGGGGTACTTCGTGGGAGGAACGCTCCTGCGCGCGGCCAAGGTCGTCGTACAGGTGCCGGCGAACTAAGGGATAACGGACAGATGGCAAGTCAAGATTGGTTCGACAAGGACTTCTACAAAGTCCTGGGTGTGTCGAAGGACGTCTCGGCTGCCGACCTCAAGAAGACGTACCGCAAGCTCGCGCGGACGTATCACCCGGATTCGAACCCGGGCGACGCCGCGGCCGAGGCTCGCTTCAAGGAGATCAGCGAGGCGTATACCGTCCTCAACGATCCCGAGCAGCGCAAGGAGTACGACGCCGTCCGGGCCATGGGCTCGGGCGCGCGCTTCACGGCTCCGGGCGGCGGCGGGGCCGGCAACGGGGGTTTCGAGGACGTCTTCGGCGGGATGTTCGGTGGAGGCTCCCGCGGGCAGCAGTACAGCTACCAGCAGTCCGGCTTCGAGGACATCCTCGGGGGCATGTTCGGTGGCGGTGGTGGCGGCCGCACCGCGGGCTTCGGCTCGCCGAGCGGCGGCTTCCGCGGGTTCGGCGGCCCGACGAAGGGACGCGATGTGACCGCGTCGACGACCGTCGACTTCGTCACGGCGACCCAGGGCGACACCGTGAGCCTGCAGACGTCGGAGGGGCGCACCATCAAGGTGAAGATCCCCGCGGGCGTCTCCGACGGGCAGAAGATCCGCTTGCGCGGCAAGGGTCAGCCCTCTCCCGACGGCGGCGAGGCCGGAGACATCGTGCTCACGGTGTCGGTGCGCAAGCACCCCGTCTTCGAGCGCGACGGTCTCAACCTCCGGGTGACGGTCCCCGTCACGTTCGTCGAGGCGACCCTCGGCGCGACGATCGAGGTCCCGACGCTCGGAGGCGAGCCCGTCAAGCTGCGGGTCGCCCCGGGCACGCCGTCCGGACGCGTCCTGCGCGTGAAGGGCAAGGGCGTCACGACCTCGAAGGGGACGGGCGACCTGCTCGCGGTCGTCCAGGTGGCGGTGCCGTCGCACTTGAGTGCGGAGGCTCTCGAAGCGCTCAACACGTTCGCGAAGGTGGGGCCGCAGGAGAATCCCCGCGTCGACCTCATCGCTCGCGCACGCGGGTGACCGCCGCACACCGGACGGAACACGGCGCACCGAACACGACACGGACAGGCGGCCCGGCGGCCGGGAGGAGGGTGATCATCGATGGATGAGGAGACACCTGTCTTCGCGATCGCCGTGGCCGCCGAGCTCGCGGGTATGCACCCGCAGACGCTTCGCCAGTACGACCGCATCGGTCTTGTGAGCCCGACGCGCACGGCCGGCAAGTCGCGGCGCTACTCGATGCGCGACGTCATGCAGTTGCGCGAGGTCGCGCGGCTCAGCTCGGAGGGCGTGAGCCTCGAAGGCATCTCGCGTATCCTCGCGCTCGAGAACCAGGTCGCGGACCTCACGAAGCGCGTCCGGGACCTCGAGCACACGCTCGCAGACCAGATGCTGCGCTCGTCGGGGCGCCTCGTCTTCGCCGCGGGTGCCCACGGGGACGTCGTCCCGCTCCGCCACGGCACGCGCGCCCAGCGCCGTACCGAAGTCGTCGTCTGGCGTCCCCTCGGGGAGCGCCCGGCTCGTGTCGAGCCCGACGACGTTCTCGGCGACGACTGACTCAGCGACCGTCGAAGAGGCGGCCGATGGAGTCGAAGCGCTCGCCGTAGTGCTGAGCAAGAGACTTCGCGACCGTCACGGAATCGACGAGCGGATGTGCGGCGAAGGCGCGCCACGCGAGCTCGCGGGCGTGAGTACCGGAGGAGCGCGTCGCCTCGATGACGAGTCTCTCCGCGGACTTCACAGTCGTCATGAGCCCCGCCATCTCGCCGGTCACCTCGGCGATCGGCCACGGGTGGACACCCGAACCGTCGACCGTGCAGCCGACTTCGATCACCGCGTCGTCGGGTAGCGCCGGCACGAGACCGGCGTTCGCGATGTTCAGGATCATCGTGGACGAGCGCCCGGTCGCAAGCGCTGCCATGAGGTCGAGCGCGACCTGCTGGTACCCGCCCGAGTCGACGTCGGAGGCGTGGCGTTCGCCCTCCTCTCCCTCCGGCCGGCTCTCGGCCATGTAGCTCGATTCGCGCTCATGGCGCGTGCGGAGCCACGATGCGAGGGGGTCCTCGCCCGGCGCGTCGAAGAACGCCCGCTGCTGCACGTCGAGGAACTGGCCGCGCGTCGCCTCGGACGCCGCGATCCGTTCGGTCGCCTCTCGCGTGAAGTAGTAGTAGTACAGGTATTCGTTGGGGAGCGCCCCGATCGCACGCACCCAGTCGAAGCCCATGAGCCGGGCCTCCTCGATCTCCGCGAGCGCCGCGTCCGAGGCGAGCAGGTCGGGCAAGCGGTCCTCGCCGCCCACCTCGAGCGAGCGGAGCCAGCCCAGGTGGTTGAGGCCGACGTAGTCGAATCGGAGGGGCGCGTCGCTCGCGCCGGCGAGCGGGGCGACGGCGGTGGCGGCTCGCCGCATGAGACCGATCGGGGTGTCGCAGATGCCCACGACACGCTCCCCGAGGATCGAACGCATCGCCTCGGTCACGATGCCGGCCGGATTCGTGAAGTTGATGACCCAGGCATCTGGTGCGACGTCGCGGATCCGACGCGCCAGTCGCTCCATGAACGGGACGGTGCGGAGCGCGTAGGCGAGCCCGCCCGGCCCCACCGTTTCTTGGCCGAGGACTCCCAAATCGAGTGCCGTGCGCTCGTCGATGATCCGGCCCTCGGTGCCGCCGATGCGGACCGCGCTGAAGACGAAGTCCGCACCCGTGAGGGCCTCGTCGAGGTCATCGGTCGTCGTGATGCGCGGGTGACGGGCGGTCGACTCGGACAGCCGCTCGATCACGGCCCCGATGGTGCCGAGGCGAGAGGTCGACGTGTCGTACAGGCACAGCTCGTCGATGACGACGGGCGCGCCCGCGGCTGCGACGGCCTCGAAGACCTGGGGTACGCGGAATCCGCCGCCGCCGATGATCGTGAGCTTCATGTGGTGAGCACCTCCACTCCGGCGGACCGGAGAACGTCGAGTGTGGCGGGGTCGGCGTCGTCGTTGGTGACGACCGTCGAGTAACGATCCGGCCCGCACACGTTGAGCAGACCGACGCCGGGGAACTTCGAGGAATCTGCGAGCACGACGACGCGGTTCGACGACTCGATCATGGCCTTCTTGACGGGCACCTCCATGCCTGTCGTGTCGGCGATCGTGCCGTCTGAGCGGATTCCGCTGGTGCCGAGGAAACACACGGATGCGCGGATCTGCGCGAGTGCCTGCTCGGTGAGTACACCGACCATGGAGTGGTAGTTCTTGCGCACGGCGCCTCCCAGCACGATGAGTTCGACCTCGTCGTCGTCGCGGAGCTGGTCGATCACGGCGAGGCTCGAGGTCACGACGGTGAGGCGACGCCCGCGCAGATGCCGTGCCAGGAGCGCGGTCGTGGTGCCGATGTCGATGAGGATGACGTCGCCGTCCTCCACGAGTGCAGCGGCACGGGAGGCGACGAGTTCCTTCTCGGCACTGCGGACGCGCTCGACGTCGCTGAACGGCACCCGATCGGGTTCCACATTGCCGCCCCCGCGGACGCGCCGGAGCAGTCCGTCGGCGCTCAGCGCGTTGAGGTCGCGGCGGATCGTCGAGGCGGAGACGCCGAACCGACCGGCCAGGAGTTCGACGGACACCTCTCCCTCCGTGCGCAGGGAGTCCAGGATCTTCGCCTGGCGCGTCGCTGTAAGCATGCGGCGAGCATATCAGTCACTTTCGATCATGATTTGACGCAACTTCGATCATTAACCAGTATGTTCAATCAAACGGCTCCACCTCGACGACGAAGGACTCCTCATGACTCCGAGCAACGCTGATCACGATGTCGACGTCGTGCTCGCGGGATCGATGTTCTTCGACATGGTGCTCACGGGTCTGAGCGCGCCGCCGTCGGCCGGCACCGAGGTCTGGGCCTCCGGTATGGGGTCGAGCCCGGGCGGCGTCGCGAACCTCGCCGTCGCCGCGAGCCGGCTCGGGCTCCGCACAGCCCTCGCGTCCACCTTCGGCGACGACGCCTACGGCCGCTGGTGCTGGCGCGTGCTCGAGCAGCACGAGCACATCGACCTCAGTCGCTCACGCTGCCTCGAGGACTGGCACACGGCGGTCACCGTCTCGATCGCCGAGCACGGCGACCGGAGCATGATCACGCACGGGCACGACAGCCCGCTCAGGGCGGATGACCTGCTCGCGGACGCGGTCTCCTCGGCCGCGGCCTTCGCCGAGCTGAGCGGCATGACGACCGTCGACGAGAACGAGGAGTGGTGGCGGCGGGCAGCCGCCTCCGGTACCCGGGTCTTCGCCGACGTCGGCTGGGACTCGACGGGAGTCTGGGATCCCGCGACCCTCGACCCGCTCGACTCCTGCTACGCCTTCACACCGAACCAGGTCGAGGCCATGGCGTACACCCGGACCGACTCGCCGCTCGCCGCCGCGCGCATCCTGGCCGAGCGGGTGCCACTCGTCGTCGTCACGTGTGGAGCGGACGGTGCTCTCGCGATCGACGCGGAGGCCGGGGTGGAGGCCGTCGTCCCACCCGTCCCCGTCACCCTCCTCGACGCGACCGGCGCCGGCGACGTCTTCGCGGCCTCCTTCGTGCTCGGGACGCTCCGCTCGTGGCCGCTCGAGCAGCGACTCGCGTTCTCCGCGTTGTGCTCGGCGCTCGCCGTCCAGCAGTTCGGCGGGTCTCTCGCCGCTCCCGGCTGGGGCGACATCGCCGACTGGTGGGCTCGCACGCGCGCCGCCGGCGAGAGCGACCTCGTCCGCCGCTACGGTTTCCTCGACGACGCCGTGCCCGCCGGCACCGCCGGCACCGCCGGGATCGTGCGCCGCGCCGATGCGACCTTCCGTTGGCCGGACGACGTGATCGAGACCATCCCGAACCCCGATCGACCCCTCACCGCACCACCCACCCGTTTGGAAGGGAACCACGGCAATGAATAGACGAAATCGCACGCTGTTGTCAGGGATCGGTGCGGGCACGCTCGTCGTCGCCCTCGCCGCTTGTGCTCCGGGCGCCGGCGGCACGTCTGACCCCGACACGGACACGGGCGCCATCTCCACCGACATCAGCGGTGTCGAGGACATGACCCTCACCGTGTGGGACCAGGAGACGCGCGGCGGCCAGAACGAGCAGATGGAACAGCTCAACGCGGCGTTCGAGGAGAAGTACCCGAACATCACGATCGAGCGTAATTCGCAGTCGTTCGACGACCTCGCGACGACGTTGCGGCTCGCGCTCACCGGCAACGACGCGCCGGACGTCGTGCAGGCGAACAACGGTCGCAACTCGATGGGCGCCTTCGTCGAGGCCGGTCAGTTGCGTCCCCTCGACGACTACGCCGCGGAGTACGGGTGGACCGACCGCTACTCCGAGAACGTCCTCCAGTACTCCACCTACGGCGAGGAGGGCGCTGTCTTCGGCGAGGGTGAACTCTACGGCCTCCCGCAGGTCGGCGAGGTCGTCGGCGTCTTCTACTCGAAGGCCAAGCTCGCGGAGCTCGGTCTCGAGGTGCCGGAGACGTGGGCGGACTTCGAGGACGCCGTGGAGGCCGCCTCCGCCGATGGTCCTGCTCTCCAACTCGGGAACATCGAGCAGTGGCCGGCCGGTCACGTGTTCGGTCCGATCCAGGGCCAGTACGTCGACGCCGCCGACGTCACGGCCCTCGGTCTCGGCAACCCCGGTGCGAGTTGGACGAGTCAGGACAACGTCGACGCCGCCGCGGAGTTGCAGGACTGGGTCGAGGCCGGCTACTTCAACGAGGGCGTGAACGGCACCGACTACGACGCGGCGTGGCAAGCGTTCGGCTCGGGCGACGGCACGTTCCTCATGGGAGGATCGTGGCTCGCCGCTGACCTCGAGGACGCGATGGGCGACGACGTCGGCTTCTTCGCCCCCGCCCGCGACGACGGCACGATCGCGACGACGGGTGGCACGGGTCTCCCCTTCACGGTGACCTCGGCGGCCGAGAACAGCGACGTCGCCGCGGCGTACATCGACTTCATCACGAGCGACGAGGCCATGGAGGTGCTCGCCGAGACCGGAAACCTCCCGGTCAACCGCACGGCCGAGCTCGCTCCGAGCGACGGCGTCCTCGCGGACGTGTACGCGGTGTTCGGCGAGGTCACGGAGTCGGGCGAACTCCTGCCGTACCTCGACTACGCGACTCCCACATTCGGCGACACCCTCGGCCAGGCGCTGCAGGATCTCATCGACGGCCGGGTCGACCCGGAGGCCTTCACCGAGCAGCTCGAGACCGACTACGCGGGATTCACCTCAGGCGATGAGTAGGACCACCGTGCCCGGCCGGAGCGCGCGTCGCTCCGGCCGGGCGTGGGTGCCGTACGCGTACCTCGCTCCGGCGCTCGTCGTCTACGGCGTCTTCCTGCTCTTCCCCATCGGACGGGCGGCGCAGTTCTCGTTCTTCGAGTGGGACGGGCTCGGGGAATCGACGTTCGTCGGCCTCGACAACTACGTCACCGTCTTCCAGGACGGCCGACTCCTCGAAGCGTTCGGGCACGCGTTCGTGCTGATCTTCTTCTTCTCGATCCTGCCCCTCGGGATCGGCCTCCTCGCCGCGGGTGTCCTCAACCGGGCACAGGTGCGCGGTCTCGGGTTCTTCCGTACGGTGCTCTTCCTGCCGCAAGTCATCGCCATGGTCGTCGTCGCCGTGGCGTGGAGGCAGATCTACGCACCGGACGGAGTACTCAACGGCGCGCTGCGCGCCGTGGGGCTCGGTCACCTGACGAGGCCGTGGCTCGGCGACTACACCTTCACTCTCCCCGCCGTCGGCCTCGTCGGCACGTGGGTCGCGACCGGGCTCGTCATCGTCCTCATGCTCGCGGGGATGAGCAAGATCCCGCGCGAGCACTACGAGGCGGCCCGACTCGACGGTGCCGGGGCGCTCCGGGAGTTCCTCGCCGTGACCCTCCCCGCCGTCCGCGGCGAGATCACGGTTGCGCTCACACTCACGATCATCGCGGCCCTCAAGACGTTCGACCTCGTGTACGTGACGACGCGTGGTGGCCCCGGCACGTCGACGACCGTGCCGAGCTACGAGATCTACCGCCGTGCGTTCGAGACCGGTGACGTGGGTCTCGCGACAGCCGTCGGAGTCGTGCTCACTCTCGTCGTCCTCGTCATCACCGCCGTCATCAATCGCATCGGAGACAGATCGTGAAGGTCTCGGCGTTCGAGCGCGCGACGAACTACGTCGTGCTCGTCTTCTTCGCCCTCGTCGTGCTCGGCCCCATCGGCGTCATCGTCTCGTTGGCTTTCGGCCCCGAGAGCGCCTCGGTCGCACGCGAGGGCTTCGCACTGCACATCGAGAACTTCGCGGAGGCCTGGGTCGTCGGCCGGTTCGGCGAGTACATGGCGTGGTCGGTCGTCGTCGCCGTCATCGTCGTCGTGATCGCCGTGACGTGCTCCATCCTCGCCGGGTACGCGTTCGGGGTGATGAGGTTCCGGGGTTCCGGCGTGCTCTTCGCGCTCTTCCTGCTCGGCATCATGGTGCCGACCGAGGCGTTCATCGTCCCGCTCTTCTTCGACATGCGCAGTCTCGGTCTCACGAACACCGTGTGGGGCGTCGCCCTGCCGCAAGCGGCGATGTCGATCGCCTTCGGAACGTACTGGATGCGCACGTACTTCCGATCCGCGAGCCTCTCGATCATCGAGGCCGCGCGGCTCGACGGGGCCGGCTCGTTCCGAATCCTGTGGCAGATCCTCGTGCCCGTCGGGCGCCCCGCGATCCTCACCCTCGTGCTGCTCACGTTCATGTGGACGTGGAACGAGTTCCTCATCCCGCTCGTGATGTCGCCGAGCGGCACCGTGCGCACGGCGCCTCTCGGGCTCGCCTTCTTCCAGGGGCAGTACACACAGGGCACGGCGCTGCTCGCCGCCGGAGCCGTCCTCGTCGCTCTGCCCGTCGTCGTGCTCTACATCTTCCTGCAGCGGCATTTCATCACGGGCATGATCGAGGGAGCCGTGCGCGAGTGATCAACATCCATCGGCTCCCCGATCCTGCAGCGGTCGGTCGCGCGGCCGCCGATCTCGTCGATGCCGCCGTTCTCGACCGGGGCGAGCGTGTCGTGGGTCTCGCGACCGGTTCGTCGCCGCTCGAGACGTACGCGGAACTCGTGCGCCGGCACGGCCGGGACCCGCACAGCCCGTATCGGTCCGTCGACGCGTATCTCCTCGACGAATACGTCGGCCTGCCGGTCGGGCACCCCGAGCGCTACGCCGCGGTGATCCGCCGGGAGTTCACGGACGCGATGGGGGTGGCGCCGCACCGGGTGCACGGCCCTGACGCCGACGCGCCCGACCTCGACGAGGCGAGCCGCGCCTACGACGCGGCGATCGAACGCGCCGGGGGAGTGGGAATGCAGCTCCTCGGCCTCGGGAGCGACGGGCACATCGCCTTCAATGCGCCGGGCACCCCCTTCGACGCGGGCACGCACGTCGCGACACTGAGCGAGTCGACCCGTCGGGACAACGCGAGGTTCTTCGGCGGTGATGTGGCGAGCGTGCCGCGGACGGCGCTCTCTCAAGGCATCGCGACGATCCTGCGTGCCCGCTCGATCGTCGTGATCGCGACGGGTGCCCGGAAGGCCGACGTCGTCGGGCGACTGCTCTCGAGCGAGCCGACGGAGGCCCTCCCGGCGACGGCCCTCCTCCGTCACCCGGGCACCGTCCTGCTCATCGACGACGCGGCCGCGGCCCACCTTCCCTGAGGTGGGGCGTGTCGTCCCCTCAGACGTTCCGGCGGGGACCGGCACGCGAGACCTCACGAGTGGTGCGGGGTGGCCGTACGCTGAGGGGATGCCTTCCTTCGACTTCGACGCGCTCCGGCGCCGGCCAGACGTCGAGGCCCCCGACCTCGTCGCGGTCGACGCGACCGATCGGCTCCTGCTCGACGAAGCCGCTCCGGCGCTCGAGACGGCGGCCCCGGCAGAGGTCGCCGTCGTCGGCGACCACTACGGGGCGATCGCGCTCGGCGCCGTCGCTCTGCACGGTGCGCGGCACGTCCGGGTGCATCAGGACGCGCTCTCGGGAGAGCTCGCGCTGCGACGCAACGCGGAAGCGTTCGGGCTCGAATCCGAGGTGAACTCCGGACCGCTCGGCGAGCCGCTCGTCGCGGGCGCCCGCGTGGTGCTCGCGCAACTGCCCCGCTCGCTCGACGCCCTCGACGAGATCGCCGCCGTCGTCTCCCGGGGGGCGGCGCCGGACGTGGTCCTGTATGCCGGGGGCCGTGTGAAGCACATGACGCGCGGGATGAACGACGTGCTCGGGCGCTACTTCGACGACGTGACGGCGACACGGGGCAGGCAGAAGTCCCGGGTGCTCGTCGCGCGCTCGCCCAAGCCGGACGCCGTGCCGCGCTCGTGGCCCGTCCGCGCCCACGACGCTGCCCTCGACCTCCACGTCTGCTCCTTCGGCGCCGCCTTCGCCGGCGCGCGTGTCGATGTCGGGACCCGCTTCCTCCTCGAGTCGGTGCCCCGGATGACGCGGAGCGCCCGAGTCGCGCTGGACCTCGGATCCGGCACGGGTGTCATCGCGTCGGTCCTCGCACGTTCGCGGCCCGGCTTGCGCGTCATCGCAAGCGACCAGTCCGCGTCGGCCGTCGCGTCCACGCGCGCCACGGCCGAGGCCAATGGGGTCGCCGACCGCATCGAGGTCGTGCGCGACGACGCTGCGTCGGCGCTCGCGGACGGTTCCGTCGACCTCGTGGTCCTCAATCCCCCCTTCCACATCGGCAACGCCGTTCACGCGGGGATCGCGGAGAAGCTCTTCGTCGCCGCCGGCCGTGTGCTCGTTCCCGGCGGCGAACTCTGGACGGTGTGGAACTCCGGGCTGCGCTACCGCGAGAGCCTCGAGCGGCACGTCGGCCCGACCGAGCAGGTCGCCCGGAACGCCACGTTCACCGTCACGGTCTCACGGCGGCACTGAGCGGGTCCGCTCCTCAGGATCCATCGGGAGGATGACGATCCGGCCGCGCGGCCCGGGATAGTCTGACCGCGGCCGCGGATCCGACCCGGCTGCGAGGGGCGGCATGGCGAGATTCACACCGGTCGAGGAGCGCATCGACACCTTCGCACGCCGCCTCCTCGCGGGGGCACCGGAACGTGGTGCTCGGGCGCGGCTCGTCGAGTTCCTCGTCTTCGGCGCGAAGCAGGCATGGGCGTGCGTCTTCGGCGCCCTGCTCCTCGTCGTCCTCGTGGCGGCGCGACTCTGGTACCCGGACGACGCGGTCGTCGCCCGCAACGACGTCCTCGTGCTCGCGGCCGTCGCGATCCAGGTGTTCATGCTCGTGGCCCGCCTCGAGTCGGGCCGAGAACTCTGGGTGATCGTGCTCTTTCACGTCGTGGGCACCGTCATGGAACTGTTCAAGACGGAGGTCGGATCGTGGAGCTACGAGGCGGGCGGTGTCCTGCACATCGGGGCCGTCCCGTTGTTCAGCGGCTTCATGTACGCCGCGGTCGGCTCCTATATGGTCCGCGTCTACCGGCTCTTCGACTTGCGCTTCGCCCGGTATCCGCGCGTCTGGATGTCGGCGGTCGTGGCTGGGCTCATCTACGCGAACTTCTTCACCCACCACTACGTCTGGGACGCGCGCTGGCTCCTGCTCGCGGCGATCGTGTTCGTCTACGCGCGGACGGTCATGCACTTCCGCGTGTTCCGGCGGACCTTCCGGATGCCCGTACTCGCCGCGTTCCTGCTCGTGGCGGTCTTCATCTGGCTCGCTGAGAACATCGCGACGGCCGCGGGCGCCTGGATCTATCCGCATCAGGAGACGGGTTGGGAGCTCGTCCCGCTCACGAAGCTCGTCGCGTGGTTCCTGCTCATGATGATCTCGGTCGTGCTCGTCACGTTCGTATACCCGCCGCGCACCCCCGATCCCGTGCACGTCGAGCGCCACACGTGACGCCGAGCGCCACACGAATCCGTGTGGTGCTCGGCGGGAGGCGGCGCGCTCGCGGTGGGCGCGGTCACGCGCAGGGCTAGCGGTCGGTCGTCGCGTCGGCGATTTCGCGCTCATCCTCAGCGGTTGGCGGGCCGGCGTGGCCCTGGCCGCGGGTCTTCGCGAGGCTCGCGACCGTCGCGGCGGCGATGGTCGCGCCGATGAAGGCGAGAGAGAACCAGATCGGGATCTCGGGAGCCCAGAGCATCGGCTCACCCGCGTTGATGAACGGCAGTTCGTTGACGTGCATCGCGTGCAGCACGAGCTTGACACCGATGAACGCGAGGATGACCGCGAGGCCCTGCGCGAGGTACACGAGGCGCTCGAGCAGTCCACCGATGAGGAAGAACAGCTGGCGTAGACCCATGAGGGCGAAGGCGTTGGCCGTGAAGACGATGTAGGCCTCCTCGGTCAGGCCGTAGATCGCGGGGATCGAGTCGACGGCGAAGACGAGGTCGATGACGCCGATCGCGATGATCACGAGGAGCATGGGTGTGAAGAAGCGCTTGCCGTCGATCCTCACAGCGATGCGATCGCGGTGGTAGTCGTCGGTGATCGGGAGGATGCGTCGCGCGAGCCTGACGGCCCGGCCGTTCGCGGGATCGCTCTCGTGACTGCTGAACGCCTGCCGGTAGGCGAGCACGAGCAGGAGCGCACCGAAGATGTAGAAGATCCAGGAGAAGTTGTCGATGAGCGTCGCCCCGACGGCGATGAAGATGCCGCGGAGGACGAGGGCGATGATGATGCCGATCATCAGGACCTTCTGCTGGTACGCCTTCGGCACCGCGAAGCCGCTCATGACGATGAGGAAGACGAACAGGTTGTCGATCGAGAGCGCCTTCTCGGTGAGGTAGCCGGCGAAGTACTCGCCGCCGAAGCCCCAGCCGGAGACCATGCCGATCCCGACGCCGAAGAGGAGGGCGAGGCCGATGTAGAAGGCCGACCATCGAGCGGACTCGCCGATGCTCGGCTCGTGGGGTTTGCGGACGTGGGCGAAGAACTCGTACACGAAGAAGGCGATCGTGACGGCGATCGTGATCAGCCAGACAGCAGGGGTGACGTTCACTTTTCCAGTGCTCCAGAAGGGGTCGACGGACGTGGACCAAAGTCTCATCCGCCCCCGGATCGCGGAGTCGCGATCTGCTGGAGGCCGACACTCCGGGACCCGTCGATGGGTCCGTATTGACGAAAGCGCCGGAGCTGGATTACTCCCCTTGCGGCGACAAGAGTAGGAAATGAACCTGAGCAAGCGCCCGGAGTCCCGGTGGGTCCTTCCTCCCTCTGGCGCGCGTGCGGACCGGGTGCGGAGGTGGCAGGCTTGAGAGGTGACCCCCACCCTCTCCGACACGGACACCTCGAGGAGCGCCGAGCTCCATGAGGAGGGCGCGCACGCCTCCCCCTGGGTCGCGATCGTCTGGAACGACCCCGTCAACCTGATGTCGTACGTGTCCTTCGTCTTCCGCAGCTACTTCGGGTACTCCCGTCCCGAGGCCGAACGCCTCATGCTGCGCGTGCACAACGACGGACGAGCGGTCGTCGCCACGGGGAATCGTGAGGAGATGGAGCGGCACGTCGAGGCTATGCACGGGTACGGACTCTGGGCCAGCATCGCGAAGGCCGACGAGTGAGCGCGTTCCTCGCGACGACGGACGGTCGCGTGCTTGCACATTTCGACGCCTCGGAGGTGGACGTGCTGCTGTCCTTGTCGCGGCAGTTCTCGGCGCTGCTGCATGACGCCGCTGATCCCGCGCACCTCGTCGACCCGGCCATCGCCCGGCTCTTCCCCGCTGCGTACCGCGACGACGCCGCGGCGTCGGACGAGTTCCGGCGGTACACGCAGAAGGATCTCGCGAGCGCGAAGCTCCACGCCGCCGACCGGGTGCAGTCCGCGCTCGACGGCACGGCTGAGCCGTCCCTCGAGGTCGTGCTTCCCGACGGACGCGTCGCGATCGGGCTGAGCGTCGAGGACGGCTGGTCCTGGCTACGGCATCTCACCGATCTCCGTCTGACTCTCGCCGCGCGGATGGGCGTCGTCGACGACACCGCGGCCTTCGACGACGAACCGGACCCCGACGTGCTGACCGAGGACGAGCTGCTCACGCGAAGCCTCTTCGATTGGGTCGGGTACGTGCAAGAGCTGTTCGTCGCGGCTCTCGAGGACGTCGCCGGGACCGACACGATCGCGGGCCCGAGCGCAAGCGGCCCGTCGTCCACGGGGGAGTGAGCCCGCGGCCCTAGCCTGGGGTCACCATGCACATCCTGATGCTGAGCGACCAGCACGCCGCGTCCGCCGGAGGGGTGCAGGTCTCCATCCGCCTGCAGACCCGGTTCCTCGAACGAGCCGGGCACACGGTCACGGTGTGCGCGCCGCGGATGCACCCGTCGCATCCGGTCGATCCCCACGATGTCGACACGGCCTCGCTACCGATCACGCTGGACCGGGAGTACTCGGCCTCACTTCCGGGCAGACGCACCGATGCCGCTCTCGATCGGGCGATGGCCGCGCGTCCGCCGGTCGACGTCGTGCACGTTCAGGCCGACTTCTGGCAAGCGGTCATCGGGTACCGCTTCGCCGAGCGGCACGGGATCCCCGTGGTGCACACGTTCCACAATCACGTCGAGTTCGGGATCGAGCAAGTGGTTCCGGCTCCGCGGTTGGCTGTGCGCGCGATGCTGTGGGCACAAGGACTCGTGCTCCGTCCTCGGTTGTCGGCACTCCGGCCGAGCGCGTGGAGCTACCTCGACGAGTTCGCGCGGCGGGCGTCGGAACTCGTCGCCCCGAGCCGACACTTCGCGGAACTCCTCCGGACGAGAGGGATCGGACCGGACATCGAGGTGATCGCGACGGGCGTCGACGACGACCTCATCGACGAGGTGCGCGCGGCGGCGGCGTCGTCGTCGGGGGAGAGGCGTCGACCGGTCTTCCTCTGGATGGGCAGGATGAGCGCGGAGAAGCGGCTCATGGAGTTCCTCGAGGCCGTTCGCCTGTCGGGGGCCGATGCCGAGTTCCGTCTGTACGGCGCCGGACTCCTCCTCGGGAAGGCCGAGGCGTTCGTCGCGCGCCACGGTCTCGGTGATCGTGTGGTCTTCGCAGGTCGGGTGCCGTATCGCGATTCGCTCGTCGCGTTGGCGAGCGCCGATGCGCTTGTGCAGACGTCGATCGGATTCGAGACGCAGGGGATGACCGTCTTCGAAGCGACCGTGGTCGGGACGCGCTCGATCGTGAGCGATCCGGCGATCGCCGGGGATCTTCCGGAAGGGGCGGCATGGCAGCCGGCGGACGGTTCGGTGCGGGCTCTCGCGGACACGATCGCCGAGGTCGCGGGAGCCCTGCAGTCCGGCACGGCCGACTCGCTCTCTCCGGGTGCCGGAGACTCCCTGCTGCAGAGCACGCAGACCGCGCGGATGATCGCCGTCTATGAGCGCGCCATCCGAGCCCACTCGCGAGCAGCGTGAGGGGTAGTGGACGACATATCCGCGTGATTCCGCGGATCCGGACCGCGACACGCCCGGGATGCAGGTGCAATTTGCACGACCCCCGGATCCCACGTAATGTCTTCCTTGTTGCCCCGAGCGGAACGGAAAGCGGGAAGCAGCGAGTGAGTGAAAAACTCACCAGCTAGCTCAGCTCCGAACCCCATGCGGCAAGTGTCTCTGACACAAACCACCCCAGTCTAAAACGCTGATCCTCTTGTAGTGATCGCCTCACATGACTAGGATGGAAAATCCACTCCCGGAGCAGTCAAATGCCCCACTCGGGTGTCTCTGTCGATAAGACAGTAAGACTTCCGGAAGCGAATTTGACACAGCGAAACGAAGTGGTAAGGTAGAGAAGTTGCCCCGAATGGCTGCCGGAAGGCGAGCAGTCGGGAGCGCCCGATCCTTGAGAACTCAACAGCGTGCACAATGTCAAATGCCAAAAACCTCGTGACTGTGCTTACTCGATTCAACTTCGTTGATGACAGTGAACAACACTGACGACAGTCAGGCGCCGACCTCGGTCGGCGAGTCGTGAGATTCCTTTGGAAAAATATTGAACAACAAAGCAAGTCAGTAATGATTTGTTCTGTCAGTTTCGAACTCGTATCGCTCCTACCCATTCCGGTGGGACGGTACACAAAATGTGCCGGGCGTTCGCGTCCGTGCAAATAAACATTTACGGAGAGTTTGATCCTGGCTCAGGACGAACGCTGGCGGCGTGCTTAACACATGCAAGTCGAACGGTGAAAGAGGAGCTTGCTCCTCTGGATCAGTGGCGAACGGGTGAGTAACACGTGAGTAACCTGCCCTTGACTCTGGGATAAGCGTTGGAAACGACGTCTAATACCGGATACGAACCGTGGAGGCATCTCCTGCGGTTGGAAAGAACTTCGGTCAAGGATGGACTCGCGGCCTATCAGGTAGTTGGTGAGGTAACGGCTCACCAAGCCGACGACGGGTAGCCGGCCTGAGAGGGTGACCGGCCACACTGGGACTGAGACACGGCCCAGACTCCTACGGGAGGCAGCAGTGGGGAATATTGCACAATGGGCGAAAGCCTGATGCAGCAACGCCGCGTGAGGGACGACGGCCTTCGGGTTGTAAACCTCTTTTAGCAGGGAAGAAGCGAAAGTGACGGTACCTGCAGAAAAAGCACCGGCTAACTACGTGCCAGCAGCCGCGGTAATACGTAGGGTGCAAGCGTTGTCCGGAATTATTGGGCGTAAAGAGCTCGTAGGCGGTTTGTCGCGTCTGCTGTGAAAACGCGAGGCTCAACCTCGCGCCTGCAGTGGGTACGGGCAGACTAGAGTGCGGTAGGGGAGATTGGAATTCCTGGTGTAGCGGTGGAATGCGCAGATATCAGGAGGAACACCGATGGCGAAGGCAGATCTCTGGGCCGTAACTGACGCTGAGGAGCGAAAGCGTGGGGAGCGAACAGGATTAGATACCCTGGTAGTCCACGCCGTAAACGTTGGGAACTAGATGTGGGGACCATTCCACGGTCTCCGTGTCGCAGCTAACGCATTAAGTTCCCCGCCTGGGGAGTACGGCCGCAAGGCTAAAACTCAAAGGAATTGACGGGGGCCCGCACAAGCGGCGGAGCATGCGGATTAATTCGATGCAACGCGAAGAACCTTACCAAGGCTTGACATATACCGGAAACGGCTAGAAATAGTCGCCCCGCAAGGTCGGTATACAGGTGGTGCATGGTTGTCGTCAGCTCGTGTCGTGAGATGTTGGGTTAAGTCCCGCAACGAGCGCAACCCTCGTTCTATGTTGCCAGCACGTAATGGTGGGAACTCATGGAAGACTGCCGGGGTCAACTCGGAGGAAGGTGGGGATGACGTCAAATCATCATGCCCCTTATGTCTTGGGCTTCACGCATGCTACAATGGCCGGTACAAAGGGCTGCAATACCGTAAGGTGGAGCGAATCCCAAAAAGCCGGTCTCAGTTCGGATTGAGGTCTGCAACTCGACCTCATGAAGTCGGAGTCGCTAGTAATCGCAGATCAGCAACGCTGCGGTGAATACGTTCCCGGGCCTTGTACACACCGCCCGTCAAGTCATGAAAGTCGGTAACACCCGAAGCCAGTGGCCCAACCTTTTGGAGGGAGCTGTCTAAGGTGGGATCGGTAATTAGGACTAAGTCGTAACAAGGTAGCCGTACCGGAAGGTGCGGCTGGATCACCTCCTTTCTAAGGAGCATCTGACTCTCCACTCCGGTGGTGAGTCCAGAGCCAGCATCGAGGCGAATGTCCTCGACTGGAAGCTCATGGGTGGAACATTGACATTGGTGAAGCGCTGAACAGCGAGATCACAGTACGCCGGCTTGCCGGTTGGAACCGATCGAACTGGGAACCGCTTCACATGCACGCTGTTGGGTCCTGAGGGACCGGGAAGGATCGAGAGATCCGGACTGCACCTCTGGACCTTTCGTCGTCGGCATGACTTGCCGACGCGGAGGGTACCGCCCGTACTTTGAGAACTACACAGTGGACGCGAGCATCTTAGATTCAGAGTTTCGACTCTGGATCACAAAGATCAAAGACCCTCTTCGGAGGGTCGTAGATCATTGGTCAATTTCTTTAGAGAAATCGATTCAAACTCATGTGATTTCAAGTTTCTAAGAGCAAACGGTGGATGCCTTGGCATCTGGAGCCGAAGAAGGACGTAGTAATCTGCGATAAGCCTCGGGGAGCTGATAAACAAGCGTTATATCCGAGGATTTCCGAATGGGGAAACCCCGCTGGGCCCGCAAGGTGACCCAGTGACTCCCGCCTGAATATATAGGGCGGGTAGAGGGAACGTGGGGAAGTGAAACATCTCAGTACCCACAGGAAGAGAAAACAACAGTGATTCCGAGAGTAGTGGCGAGCGAAATCGGAACAGGCTAAACCGAGCATGTGTGATAGCTATCAGGCGTTGCATGTTCGGGGTTGTGGGACTTTCCAGACCGCGCTGATAAGCGGTCAGCATTAGAACGCGATATAGACGAATGGTATTGAAAGGCCAGTCATAGAGGGTGCCAACCCCGTAGTCGAAATGTCGCAATCGTGCGGAGAGTATCCCAAGTATCACGGGGCCCGAGAAATCCCGTGTGAATCTGTCAGGACCACCTGATAAGCCTAAATACTCCCAGATGACCGATAGCGGACAAGTACCGTGAGGGAAAGGTGAAAAGTACCCCGGGAGGGGAGTGAAATAGTACCTGAAACCGTTTGCTTACAAACCGTTGGAGCCTCCTTGTAGGGGTGACAGCGTGCCTTTTGAAGAATGAGCCTGCGAGTTAGCGATATGTGGCGAGGTTAACCCGTGAGGGGAAGCCGTAGCGAAAGCGAGTCTGAATAGGGCGATTCAGTCGCATGTCCTAGACCCGAAGCGAAGTGATCTATCCATGGCCAGGTTGAAGCGACGGTAAGACGTCGTGGAGGACCGAACCCACTTAGGTTGAAAACTGAGGGGATGAGCTGTGGATAGGGGTGAAAGGCCAATCAAACTTCGTGATAGCTGGTTCTCTCCGAAATGCATTTAGGTGCAGCGTTGCGTGTTTCTTGCCGGAGGTAGAGCTACTGGATGGCCGATGGGCCCCAAAAGGTTACTGACGTCAGCCAAACTCCGAATGCCGGTAAGTGAGAGCGCAGCAGTGAGACAGTGGGGGATAAGCTTCATTGTCGAGAGGGAAACAACCCAGACCACCAACTAAGGTCCCAAAGCGCGTGCTAAGTGGGAAAGGATGTGGAGTTGCACAGACAACCAGGAGGTTGGCTTAGAAGCAGCCACCCTTGAAAGAGTGCGTAATAGCTCACTGGTCAAGTGATTCCGCGCCGACAATGTAACGGGGCTCAAGCACGCCACCGAAGTTGTGGCATTGACATTAGTGGTAGGCCTTCGTGGTCCAGCCGTGTTGATGGGTAGGAGAGCGTCGTGTGGCGAGTGAAGCGGCGGTGTGAACCAGCCGTGGACGCCACACGAGTGAGAATGCAGGCATGAGTAGCGAAAGACGGGTGAGAAACCCGTCCTCCGAAAGACCAAGGGTTCCAGGGCCAGGTTAATCCGCCCTGGGTAAGTCGGGACCTAAGGCGAGGCCGACAGGCGTAGTCGATGGACAACGGGTTGATATTCCCGTACCGGCGAAGAACCGCCCAAGCCAATCCAGTAGTGCTAAGAGTCCTAACCCGGACGACTGATTCCCTTCGGGGATGACGCATCCGGTCTAACGCTCGAACCCGTCTGGTGCGGTTAGCGTATTAACAGGTGTGACGCAGGAAGGTAGTCGGTCCTAGGCGATGGTTGTCCTAGGCCAAGGTTGTAGGCCGAGAGATAGGCAAATCCGTCTCTCACATAGGCTGAGAACTTAAGGGGAGCACGATAAGTGCAAGATCCGATGATCCTATGCTGCCAAGAAAAGCATCGACGCGAGGTTCCAGCTGCCCGTACCCCAAACCGACACAGGTGGTCAGGTAGAGAATACCAAGGAGATCGAGAGAATCGTGGTTAAGGAACTCGGCAAAATGCCCCCGTAACTTCGGGAGAAGGGGGGCCTGAGGCGTGAACGGATTTACTCCGGGAAGCGCTGTATGGCCGCAGAGACCAGTGGGAAGCGACTGTTTACTAAAAACACAGGTCCGTGCCAAGTCGCAAGACGATGTATACGGACTGACGCCTGCCCGGTGCTGGAAGGTTAAGAGGAAGGGTTAGCTTCGGCGAAGCTCAGAATTTAAGCCCCAGTAAACGGCGGTGGTAACTATAACCATCCTAAGGTAGCGAAATTCCTTGTCGGGTAAGTTCCGACCTGCACGAATGGCGTAACGACTTCCCAGCTGTCTCAACCGCGAACTCGGCGAAATTGCACTACGAGTAAAGATGCTCGTTACGCGCAGCAGGACGGAAAGACCCCGTGACCTTTACTACAGTTTGGTATTGGTGTTCGGTGTGGCTTGTGTAGGATAGGTGGGAGACTGTGAAGCTGGCACGCTAGTGTCGGTGGAGTCGTTGTTGAAATACCACTCTGGTCACTCTGGATGTCTAACTTAGAACCGTAATCCGGTTCAGGGACAGTGCCTGATGGGTAGTTTAACTGGGGCGGTTGCCTCCCAAAAAGTAACGGAGGCGCCCAAAGGTTCCCTCAACCTGGTTGGCAATCAGGTGTCGAGTGTAAGTGCACAAGGGAGCTTGACTGTGAGACTGACAAGTCGAGCAGGGACGAAAGTCGGGACTAGTGATCCGGCAGTGGCTTGTGGAAGCGCTGTCGCTCAACGGATAAAAGGTACCTCGGGGATAACAGGCTGATCTTGCCCAAGAGTCCATATCGACGGCATGGTTTGGCACCTCGATGTCGGCTCGTCGCATCCTGGGGCTGGAGTAGGTCCCAAGGGTTGGGCTGTTCGCCCATTAAAGCGGTACGCGAGCTGGGTTTAGAACGTCGTGAGACAGTTCGGTCCCTATCCGCTGCGCGCGTTGGAAATTTGAGAGGATCTGACCCTAGTACGAGAGGACCGGGTTGGACGAACCTCTGGTGTGTCAGTTGTTCCGCCAGGAGCACCGCTGATTAGCTACGTTCGGGATGGATAACCGCTGAAAGCATCTAAGCGGGAAGCCGGCCTCAAGATGAGATTTCCATACCTTCGGGTGAGAGGCTCCCAGCCAGACTACTGGGTTGATAGGCCGGATGTGGAAGAGAGGACTAAAGACTCTCGGAGCTGACCGGTACTAATAAGCCGATGACTTGATAATCACTACACTCATACTGTTGTAAGGCTGGTATGAGTGGCCTGATGCCCGCGTCCACTGAGTGGTTCTCGATGTACGGTCGAGAACTGATCTAGCTAACAGCTAGTACGTTCACTTTGATACATCAATAGTGTTTCGGCGGCCATAGCGAGAGGGAAACGCCCGGTTACATTCCGAACCCGGAAGCTAAGACTCTCTGCGCCGATGGTACTGCAGGGGGGACCCTGTGGGAGAGTAGGACACCGCCGGACTTCTTCGTTGAAATGGCCACCCATTGTTGGGTGGCCATTTTGCGTTAACGGGGCATGCTCGAGAGAGCCCGTGATGCCGGAACGAGCGAGAACGACCTGGAGACGACATGAGCGAGACCGACGACGAGCGGAACGGCCGCTCCAGGCCCCCACGCGACGGGGCAGATCGCGATCGACGCGCCGGCGGACCCGCCGGAGGCTCTCGCGCTCAAGGCGGCGACGATCGTCGCGCCCGCCAAGGCGGTCGCGACGACCGTCGACCGGCGCGTGACAACGATCGACGTCCTCCTCGTGAGGGTGATCGGCGTCCTCCTCGTGAGGGTGACCGTCGTCCCTCGCGTGACAACGACCGTCGTCCTGCTCGCGGAGGTGACAGCCGTCCCTCGCGTGACAGCGACCGTCGTCCTCCTCGTGAGGGTGATCGTCGTCCTCCGCGTGACAACGACCGTCGTCCGCCGCGCGAGGGTGATCGCGGTCCCGCCCGAGAGGGTGACCGTCGTCCGCCTCGCGACAATGATCGTCGTCCCCCGCGAGAGGGTGACCGTCGTCCCTCCGGCGACAGGGAATGGTCGCCTCGTCCTCCGCGTGACGGTCGGCCGCCCCGAGAGGGCGCCCGCGACTCCGGTCGTCCGTCGTACGGCGATCGAGGCGGCATCGGACGGGGCCGTACCGACGGCGACTCCCGCCCGCGGCGGGACGCACGTCCCGACCGAGGAGGCCGTCCTCCCCAGCGTGACGGGCGCCCCGACCGGGGCGGGCGGCCGCAGCGGAACGATCGGTTCGAGCCTGAACTGACGCCCGAGGAACAGTTGCAGCGTGAGTTGCGGTCGGTGCGCCCGCGGCACGACGATCCCGAGATCCCCGAGGACGTCCAGCCGCGCGACCTCGATAAGGTGGCGCGAAATGAGCTCAAGTCGCTCACGAAGGACAACGCCGACTGGGTCGCCAAGCACCTCGTCATGGCGTCCCGTCTCATCGACGAGGACCCGGAGCTGGCGCACGCGCACGCGCTCAGCGCTGCTCGACGGGCCGGCCGTATCGGAGTCGTTCGCGAGAGCCTCGCGATCACGGCCTACGAGACCGGTGACTACGCACTCGCTCTCCGCGAGCTGCGCACGTTCCGTCGCATCAGCGGCTCCGACGAGCAGCTTCCGCTCATGGTCGACAGCGAGCGCGGGGTCGGGCGCCCAGAGAAGGCGCTCGAGCTCGGCCGTTCCGTAAACCGCTCGACGCTCACTCCCGCGACCCAGGTCTCGCTGGCGATCGCGATGTCGGGAGCGCGCCTCGATCTCGGTTCTCCGGAGCTCGCGCTCGGCGAACTCGAGATCCCGCAGCTCGACCCGGATCGCGCGTTCAGTTACAGCCCTGCCCTCTACGATGCCTACGCCGAGGTGCTGAGCGAGCTCGGCCGCGACGCCGATGCCGCGCTATGGCGGAGGCGGGCCTCGGTTGCTCTGCAGCTGCTGGGCGACCCGGACGAGTCCGAGACGGTCGAGATCGTCGAAGAGGAACTGCCGATGGATGAGTCCGACGACACCGCCGTGGACGGTTACGCCTCCGACGACGCGGTGATTTCAGACGGTGACGACGACGCGTTCGACATCCCGGCCGATGACATCGCCGCGACCGACGACGCTGTCATCGAGGCCGACGAAGCGGACGTGGCCGGCTCGGCTGAGGAAGCTGTCCGGCCCAATGAGGCTGACGAAGCGGACAAGACGGACGCTGCCGTCGAGACCGACGCTGCCGACGAGACCGGGGAAGAGGACGAGGATGGCGCTGTTCGGCCGCAAGAAGACTGAGCCGACGCCGCTCGACGGCGTCGACGTCGTGCTCGCCGACCTCGACGGTGTCGTTTACGCCGGCCCGAACGCCATCGCGCACGCTGTCGAGAGTCTCAACCTCGCGGGCGAGACGCGGCGGCTCGGGTACATTACCAACAACGCGTCGCGCACCGACGAGTCCGTCGCCGCTCATCTCCGCGAGCTGGGCCTCCGCCCCACAGCGAACGACGTCGTCACGAGCCCGCAGGCCGCGATGCGTCTCCTCAGGGACCACGCGGAGCCCGGGTCGACGATCCTCGTCGTGGGTGGCGACGGCCTGGTGTCCGAGGTCGAGAAGGCCGGTTACGTCGTGACCCGCAGGGCCGAGGACTCCCCGGCCGCGGTCGTGCAGGGGTTCGCGCCCGAGGTGGGATGGAGTCAACTCGCCGAGGCGGCCTTCGCACTGCAGACGGGTCGCGAGGCGAACGATCTGCCCTGGATCGCCACGAACACCGACTGGACGATTCCGCAGGCCCGCGGCATCGCGCCCGGCAACGGCACTCTCGTCTCGGCGGTCCACACCGCCGTCGGGCGGCTGCCTATCGTCGCCGGCAAGCCGGAGACGCCGATCTTCGACGAGGCCCGAACGCGCTTCGCCGCGACGAAGCCGCTGTTCATCGGCGACCGCCTCGACACCGACATCAAGGGGGCGAACGCGGCCGGCATGGACTCCGTGCTCGTGCTCACCGGCATCGACCGCGCGAAGCACGTCCTCGCCGCCGACCCGAGTTCACGCCCGACGTTCATCCTGGAAGACCTCCGCGGCCTTCACGAACCGTACCCCGCGACGACGTTCAGCGCCGACAAGTCCACCGCGACGGTCGGGCGGTCCGTCGTGAAGATCTCCGGCACCGACGTCGTCGTCGTCCAGGACGGCGACTCCGCGATCGACCGCTTACGCGCGGCCTCGGCCGTCATCTGGGCGAGCGGTCGCGCGATCTTCGGGTTCACCGTCCCTCCTCGGCTGCACGAGGAGTCGGGACTGTAGCCTGGAGGAGTGTCGAACCAGTCGGATGATCCCCTTGGAGCCGCGCCCGAGACGGGCGTCCCGCTGACCTCGGCCGACGGCGACGGGCTCGTGTCCCGCCTCCGTCTGATCGAGGACCAGCCGCTCGAGCACCGCGCCGATGCGTACGGCGCCGTGCACGCGGAACTGAAGGCGGTCCTCGACAGCGCGGACCGCACGGCCGGATGACGTCCTCCCGACTGGACGCCGCCCTCGCCGCGCGGGGTCTCGCGCGTTCGCGGAGCCATGCCGCACGGCTCATCGCCGACGGCCTCGTGAGTATCGACGGAGCCGTCGTCACGAAGCCCTCGCTCACCGTAGCCGCCACGGACGTCGTCGAGGTCCAGGCCACCGACGGCTACGTGAGCCGCGCGGCCGCCAAGCTCGTGCACGCCCTCGACACCTTCGGCATCGATCCGCGCGGGGTCCGGACGCTCGACGTCGGGGCGTCGACGGGCGGATTCACCGAGGTGCTCCTCCGACGCGATGCGCGTGCCGTCATCGCACTCGATGTGGGACACGGTCAGCTCGTGGAGCCGATCCGCTCCGACCCTCGCGTCTCGGTCGTGGAAGGCGTCAATGCGCGCGAACTCACGGCGGGGCTGCTCGCCTCGGCGAGCGGTGTCGATTGGGCTCCCGAGCTCGTGGTGGGCGATCTCTCGTTCATCTCGCTCACGCACGTGATCCCACCGGTACGCGCGTCCGTCTCCGCGGACGCCGAATTCGTCCTCCTGATCAAGCCGCAATTCGAGGTGGGCAGGACGCTCGTGAAGGAGGGGATCGTCGTCGACGTCGCCGCTCGCGCCGAGAGCATCGGCCGCGTTCTCGAGGTCGCCGAGGAGAGCGGGCTGCACACCGTCGCCGTCCTGTCGTCCCCCATCACCGGACTGCATGGGAATCACGAGTACCTCGTTCATCTCAGCCCGAATTCCGGTCGGCATCCGTCAGAATGGACGGACGAGATCCGACGGATCGCTGGAGCAGGAGAGTCATGACCGCACCACAACGCGCGATCCTCGTCGTGTCGCACACCGGGCGGCGTGACTCGATCGATGCCGCCGTGTCCGTGATCGACGAACTGGCCGCCGGCGGTGCGACGCCCGTGCTCCGACGCGACGAGTGGGAGGACATCGCCGCAGCGTGTGTGCTTCCCAGCAACACCGCCATCCTCGGGGAGCAGATCGACGCCGCCGACCTCGAGCTCGTCATCGTCCTCGGGGGTGACGGCACGATCCTGCGTGCCGCCGAACTCGTGCGGGGCTTCTCCGCTCCGCTCCTCGGCGTCAACCTCGGGCACGTCGGTTTCCTCGCCGAGAGCGAGCGCGACGATCTCGGGGAAGCCGTACGGCGAGCGATCGACGGAGACTACCTCGTCGAAGAGCGCATGACTCTCTCGGTGCGCGTCAAGCAGGGAAACGATGTGGTCTACGAGACGTGGGCCCTCAACGAGGCGACCGTCGAGAAGGCCAGCCGCGAGCGCATGCTCGAGGTCGTCATCGAGGTCGACGGGCGGCCGCTCTCTGCGTTCGGGTGCGACGGTGTGGTCGTGTCGACACCCACCGGCTCCACCGCGTACAACTTCTCCGCCGGCGGCCCCATCGTCTGGCCGACCGTCGAGGCGATCACCCTCGTGCCGTTGAGCGCCCACGCCTTGTTCGCCCGTCCACTCGTCGTGGGTCCGGAGTCGTCGCTCGCGGTCGAGGTCATCCCGCGCAATCAGGGCTCGGGCGTGCTGTGGGCCGACGGGCGTCGCGCACACGAATTACCACCGGGAGCACGCGTCGTCTATCGCCGTTCGAGCGTCCCGGTGCGGTTGGCGCGACTGCACCAGGGGCCCTTCACCGACCGGCTCGTGCACAAGTTCCATCTGCCGGTCGAGGGCTGGAGAGGGCCGAACGGTCGTGATTGAGGAGATCGAGATCCGCGACCTCGGCGTGATCGCCGAGGCGACCCTCCCGCTCGGGCCGGGGTTCACCGCCATCACCGGAGAGACGGGCGCGGGCAAGACGATGGTCGTGACCGCTCTCGGGCTGCTGCTCGGCGGCCGTGCCGACAGCGGCACCGTGCGCTCCGGCCAGGAACGCGCGAGTATCGACGGGCGCTGGGTCGTCCCGGAATCGGGGCCCGTGACGGAACGCGTGCGCGAGGCGGGTGGTGACGTCGATCCCTTCGGTGAGGGGCGCGCAGAGCTCACGCTCGGGCGCACCGTCTCGGCGGAGGGGCGCAGCCGCGCGGCCGTGGGCGGCCGTGCCGCCCCCGTCGGCATCCTGTCCGAGCTCGGCGAACGGCTCGTCGTCGTGCACGGGCAATCGGAGCAATTGCGGCTCAAGTCGGCGACGGCGCAGCGCGAGGCGCTCGACCGGTTCGCCGGAGGCGACCTCGCGGCGCTGCTCGGCGACTACGCGCACGCCTTCGCGCGCTGGCGGGCGAACCGATCCGAGCTCGAGACGATCACGACCGAGCGTGATGCGCGAGCGAGCGAGGCCGCGACGCTGCGCGAGACGATCGCCGAGATCGAGGTGGCGGCTCCTCAACAGGGGGAGGACGAGGAACTCGCCGTGCGGGCGACCCGCCTCGGCAACCTCGAGGCGTTGAGACTCGCGGCCGCGGGCGCTCGCGAAGCTCTCTCCGCCGAGGAGCCGGACGGTGTCGACGTCGTCGGACTCGTCGGTGCCGCCCGTCGTCTCGTCGACGACGCGAGCGGAGCCGATCCGACGCTCGCCGCAATCGGTGAGCAGCTCGCGAACATCGGATACCTCGCGGCCGACGTCGCCGCCGAGCTCTCGAGCTACCTCGCGGAGGTCGACGCCGACGGTGCTCGTGAACTCGAGATCGTGAACGAACGCCGTGCGACGCTGACCGCGCTCATGCGCGCATACGGACCGACGCTCGCCGACGTCATCGCCGTGCTCGACACGGGCAGCGCCCGTCTCCTCGAGCTCGACTCGGACGACGAGCGGATCGAGGAGCTCACGCGACAGGTCGCGGAGGACGCTGAACTCGTCGAGCGGCTGGCGGCCGACGTCAGCGCAGCCCGCACGGCCGCCGCCGCCGAGCTGGGCGAGCGCGTGAGCGCCGAGCTCACCGCTCTCGCGATGCCCGACGCGCGGCTCACGATCGACGTCCAGTCGAACGGTGACTTCACGGCGAGCGGTCGGGACGAGGTCCGTTTCCTGCTCCAGCCCCACAGCGGCGCGGAACCGCGGGCCCTCGCGCGGGGCGCGTCCGGCGGCGAGCTCTCTCGCGTCATGCTCGCGATCGAGGTCGTCATCGCGGGGACTGACCCCGTTCCCACATTCGTCTTCGACGAGGTCGACTCGGGAGTCGGCGGTGCCGCGGCGATCGAGATCGGCCGGCGACTCGCCCGGCTCGCCGAGTCCTCGCAGGTCATCGCCGTCACCCACCTCGCGCAGGTCGCGGCCTTCGCGAACAACCACTTGAGCGTGCGCAAGCAGAGCGACGGCTCCGTGACCTCGTCGAGCGTCGTGCGCCTCGAGGGCGACGAGAGGGTCTCCGAGATGGCGCGACTGCTCTCCGGTCTGCCGGACTCCGAGTCGGGCCTGGCCCACGCGGAGGAGCTGCTCGCGCTGTCCCCGCACGATTCCCAGGTGTTAGGATAGAAGCCCGTGGCGGACATTAATAACGCGGGCTCCCTTTCCTCTCCTGACGCTCCTTCCCGATCACTCGACGACTCCGTCGAGACGGGTGGTTCGAGCAGCGCGTCCCGTTCGTCGGGATCCGGTGGATCAGCGGGCTCCGGCCGCACGACGAAGCACATCTTCGTCACGGGTGGAGTCGTCTCCTCCCTCGGGAAGGGCCTCACGGCCGCGAGCCTCGGCAACCTGCTGACGGCACGCGGGCTGCACGTCGTGATGCAGAAGCTCGACCCCTACCTCAACGTCGACCCGGGAACGATGAACCCGTTCCAGCACGGCGAGGTCTTCGTGACCGACGACGGCGCCGAGACGGACCTCGACATCGGACACTACGAACGCTTCCTCGACATCGACCTGAGCCAGGCCGCCAACGTGACGACGGGCCAGATCTACTCGAGCGTGATCGCCAAGGAACGCCGCGGCGAGTACCTCGGCGACACGGTCCAGGTCATCCCTCACATCACCGACGAGATCAAGCGCCGCATGCGGCTGCAGGCCTCCGAAGACCCACAGCCCGATGTGATCATCACCGAGATCGGCGGAACGGTCGGAGACATCGAGTCGCAGCCGTTCATCGAGTCGGCACGGCAGGTGCGACACGAGCTCGGCCGCAAGAACGTGTTCTTCGTGCACGTCTCGCTCGTGCCCTTCATGGGCGCGTCGGGCGAGCAGAAGACGAAGCCGACGCAGCACTCGGTCGCGACGCTCCGCTCGATCGGCATCCAGCCGGACGCGCTCGTGCTCCGCAGCGACCGACCCGTCACGGAATCGAACAAGCGCAAGATCGCGCTGATGTGCGACGTCGACGAGGACGCCGTCGTCAACGCCGTCGACGTCCCGTCGATCTACGACATCCCCACGATGCTGCACGACCAGGGCCTCGACGCCTACATCATCGACGCACTCGGCCTCGAGGCCTCTCCCGTTGACTGGTCGGGCTGGGAGGGCGTGCTGCGCGCCGTGCACGACCCCAAGCACGAGGTCACGATCGGCCTCGTCGGGAAGTACATCGACCTGCCCGACGCATACCTGTCGGTCACCGAGGCGCTCAAGGCCGGCGGTTTCGCCCACGACACGAAGGTCAAGATCGTCTGGGTCCCCTCCGACGAGTGCGACACCCCCGAGGGTGCCGCCCGTGTGCTGAGCGCGGTCGACGGCATCTGCATCCCCGGCGGCTTCGGCATCCGCGGCATCGAGGGCAAGGTGGGCGCACTCACGTTCGCCCGGAAGAACGGCATCCCCGTGCTCGGCCTGTGCCTCGGCCTGCAGTGCATGGTGATCGAATACGCGCGCACCGAGGCCGGTCTCGAGGGCGCGAGCTCGACCGAGTTCGACCCGGACACGACCTTCCCCGTCATCGCGACGATGGCCGAGCAGGTCGAGATCATCGCGGGCGGCGACCTCGGCGGCACGATGCGCCTCGGCCTCTATCCCGCTGCGCTCGCCGAGGACTCGCTCGTGGCCGAGCTGTACGGCACCAACGAGATCTCGGAGCGCCATCGTCACCGCTACGAGGTCAGCAACGAGTATCGCGAGCGGATCGCCGACGCCGGTCTCCGGTTCTCGGGCACCTCGCCAGACGGTCGCCTCGTCGAGTACGTCGAGCTCGACCGCTCGGTGCACCCGTTCTACGTCGGTACACAGGCCCATCCCGAGCTGCGGTCGCGGCCGAACCACGCCCACCCGCTCTTCGCGGGGCTCGTCGGCGCGGCCCTCGATCGGCACCAGGCCAGCCAGCTGTTCGACGAGGACGTCGTCGACGCCTGACCCGATCGGCGAGTATGACCGATCGGCCCCCGCACGACGCTCGTGACACGAAGGGAACGCCATGACCGATTCGCCTCTCGAGGACACCGCATTCCCCGTCGACGTCACGGCGTCGGAGCGGGTGTTCGACGGCCTCGTGTGGGACATCCGCCGCGACACGTTCGACTACAACGGCAGTCCCGTGACCCGCGAATACATGGATCACACCGGGGCCGTCGCGGTGCTCGCGCTCGACGATCACGACCGTGTCCTGCTCATCCGCCAGTACCGCCACCCCGTCGGTCTCCGGGAGTGGGAGCTCCCCGCTGGGCTTCTCGACGTCGACGGGGAAGACCCGCTCGTCGCCGCGCAGCGCGAGCTCGAGGAGGAGGCGGACCTCCGCGCGGAGGACTGGCACGTCCTGTCGGAGTTCGCGACGAGCCCGGGTGGCAACAACGAGGTCATCCGGATCTATGTCGCCCGCGACGTGAGCGCCTCCCACGGTGATTTCGAGCGAGCCGAGGAGGAGGCGGACATCGAGGTGGCGTGGGTCGCCCTCGACGATGTCGTCGACGCCGTGCTGGCACGCCGCCTCCAGAACCCCTCGCTCGCGATCGGCGTGCTCGCCGCCCACGCGTCCCGCGCGCGCGGCTGGGCGACCCTCGCACCAGCGGACATCCCGTGGGACCGGCACCCGAAGCGGCGTCCGGCACCGTGACCCTGGCACGCGCCGTCGATGACTACCTGCGGCACGTGCAGATCGAGCGGGGGCTGTCCGCCAACACGGTGTCGGCGTACCGTCGCGATCTCGCCGGCTACGTCGAGTGGCTCGAGTCCGCGGGGATCGATGAGCCGCGGGACGTGCTCGCGACCCATGTCACGGGCTACGCGCGGGCCCTCTCGAGGCGTGAGGACCGGCCCCTGGGGCCGTCGTCGCTCGCACGCGTGCTGTCGTCCGTCCGCGGATTCCACCGTTTCCTTCTCGAGGAGCGGGACGTGGACGGCGACGTCGCGCGCGACGTCCGTCCGCCGAAGCTCGGGCGCCGCTTGCCGAAGGCGCTCACCATCGATCAGGTCGAGCGCCTCCTCGCCGCGACCGAGGGGGAGGACGTCGCCGCGTTGCGCGACCACGCGCTCCTCGAGTTGCTCTACGCGACGGGCGCGCGGGTCTCGGAGGTCGTCGGACTCAACGTCGACGACGTCATCGACGAGGACATCGTGCGGTTGACCGGCAAAGGCGACAAGCAACGCATCGTCCCGCTCGGGCGGTACGCCCGCACGGCCGTCGATGCGTATCTCGTCCGTGGCCGCCCCGTGCTTTCGGCGATGGGGGTGGCGACGCCGGCTCTTTTCCTCGGGATGCGTGGTGCTCGACTCTCGCGGCAGAGTGCGTGGCTGATCCTCCAGGCCGCCGCCGAGCGTGCGGGGCTGACGGCGCACGTGTCGCCGCACACGCTGCGCCACTCGTTCGCGACGCACCTCCTCCAGGGCGGCGCCGACGTCCGTGTCGTGCAGGAGCTGCTCGGTCACTCCTCGGTCGCGACGACGCAGATCTACACGCTCGTGACGGCCGACTCCCTGCGCGACGTCTACACGGCCGCGCACCCGCGCGCCCGCTGAGTCGGCGCCTTCGCGGCGACTACAATCGATCCAAGCACCAGAACCGATTGGAGCGAGCCGCCCGTGGCCAGAGCTGACGACACCGCCCTCTTCGCGTCGACCGATGCGTCGGCGGCGCCGAAGCCCGGGGCCACCGGTCGTCCGCTCCGCGAGTTCCCCACGCCGCCTCCGCTCTCGGGTCACGGTCCCGCGCGCATCGTCTCGCTCTGCAATCAGAAGGGCGGCGTCGGCAAGACGACGACCACGATCAGTCTCGCCGCGGCGCTCGCCGAATACGGTCGCCGGGTGCTCGTCATCGATTTCGACCCGCAGGGTGCGCTGTCCGCCGGACTCGGCATCGGCACGCACGAGGGTCTCACGATCTACGACCTGCTCCTCAACCCGAAGCGGCCGGCCTCCGAGGCGATCCAGGAGACGCGGATCCCCGGGCTCGACATCATCCCGGCCAACATCGACCTCTCGGCGGCCGAGGTGCACCTCGTCAACGAGGTCGCGCGCGAGCAGATCCTCTCGCGCGTGCTGCGGCAGGTGACGGGCGACTACGACGTCGTGCTCATCGATTGCCAGCCGTCGCTCGGCCTGCTCACGGTCAACGCGCTCACCGCGAGCCACGGCGTCCTCATTCCGCTCGAGTGCGAGTTCTTCGCCCTCCGCGGTGTCGCATTGCTCATCGAGACCATCGAGAAGGTGCGCGACCGGCTCAACCCCGCGATCGAACTCGACGGCATCCTCGCCACCATGTTCGATTCGCGCACGCTCCACTCTCGCGAGGTGCTCGAGCGGGTCGTGGAGGCGTTCGGTGACGACGTCCTCGAAACGGTCATCGGACGCACCGTGAAGTTCCCGGACGCCTCGGTCGCGGGCACCCCCATCACGTCGTTCGCTCCCGAGCACCCCGCCGCCAAGGCGTACCGGCAGCTCGCGAGGGAACTGGTGGCGCGTGGCGCCGTCGCCTGAGCGCACCGAATCGGACGGCTTCCGGGTCGAGCTCGCGAACTTCGAGGGGCCGTTCGACCTCCTGCTCTCGCTCATCACGAAGCACGAGCTCGACATCACCGACATCGCGTTGTCGGTCGTGACCGATGAGTTCCTCTCGTACCTCCGGGGCCTCGGCGACGACGCCGACCTCGACCAGACATCGGAGTTCCTCGTCGTCGCGACCACACTCCTCGACCTGAAGATCGCGGGACTCCTTCCGCAGGGTGAACTCGTCGACGCCGAGGACGTCGCTCTGCTCGAGGCCCGGGATCTCCTCTTCGCGCGGCTCCTGCAGTATCGAGCATTCAAGGAGGCGTCCTCCTGGTTCCAGTCTCGCTTCGACGCCGAGTCGACGCGGCACTCCCGTTCGGTCCGACTCGAGGAGAAGTACCGGCAGCGCACGGTCGAGCTCGTCTGGACGCTCACACTCGAGGACTTCGCGGCCCTCGCGACGCTCGCCCTGACGCCTCGGGAGATCCCCGTCGTCGGGCTCGACCACTTGCACGCCCCGCTCGTGAGCATCCGGGAGCAAGCGGCGCACGTCGTCGCGATGCTGCGGCACGGCGAGACACTCACCTTTCGGCAGCTCGTCGCGGGCGCCGATCAGAAGGGCGTCGTGATCGCCCGATTCCTCGCGGTGCTCGAGCTCTACCGGCACGCATCGATCTCGTTCGAGCAGCTCGAACCGCTCGGGGAGCTGACGGTGCGCTGGACCGCGGAGAATTGGACAGACGAGAACCTCGCGAACCTGGGAGCAGACTATGACGGATGAGTCCACACGGGCGCCCGCCGACCCGGTGCCGAAAGCCTCGGTGATGGACGACGTGCCGGGTCGGGAGCCGGAGGAGATCGCGACACCCGTCGCGATCGCGCCGGCCGACGTCGACGTGGAGCGGGCGATCGAGGCGCTCCTCATGGTCGCCGACGAGCCGCAGAGCGTCGTCGGTCTCGCGACGGCCCTCGGTCGCCCCGTCGCCGAGGTCCGCGCGGCCGTCGAACGGCTCGCGCGCGACTTCGACGGCGTCGATGGAACGGTGCGCCGGGGCTTCGAGCTCCGCGAGGTCGGGGGCGGCTGGCGCTTCTACGTGCGCGCCGACTACGACACGCTCGTCGCCGACTACGTGAACCAGCAGAACCCGTCGCGGCTGTCGCAAGCGGCGCTCGAGACCCTTGCGGTCATCGCCTACAAGCAGCCGATCTCGCGGAGCGCGATCGCCTCGATCCGCGCCGTGAACGTCGACTCGGTGGTACGGACGCTCCTCGGCCGCGGCCTCATCACGGAGCTCTTCACCGACAGCGAGACGGGAGCGATCAACTACGGCACGACCGACGTGCTGCTCGATCAGTTGGGGATCAACTCGCTCGACGAGCTGCCGCTCATCTCGCCGCTGCTCGCCGATGGACAGGAGGGAT
Organism: Labedella populi; assembly: GCF_004078655.1. Taxonomy (GTDB): domain Bacteria; phylum Actinomycetota; class Actinomycetes; order Actinomycetales; family Microbacteriaceae; genus Labedella; species Labedella populi. The sequence goes on from NZ_RZNC01000001.1 coordinate 671,768, forward strand.
TCGATGTCGATGTCCGATGACCCGTTCGCCGAGCCGGAGGGCGTGCGTCTCCAGAAGGTCATGGCAGCCGCCGGCGTCGCCTCCCGCCGCGTCTCCGAACAGTTGATCGCCGAGGGGCGAGTGACCGTCAACGGCGAACTCGTGACCGAACCCGGGCGACGGATCGACCCCGAGACGGACCTCGTGTCGGTCGACGGCCGGGCCGTCCAGCTCGACACGTCGAAGCGCTACCTCATGCTCAACAAGCCGCGGGGCATCGTGAGTTCGATGAACGACGAGCGCGGCCGCCCCGACCTGCGCATCTACACCGACGGGTTCGAGGAGCGACTCTTCAACGTCGGACGACTCGACGCAGAGACCTCGGGCCTGCTCGTCCTGACGAACGACGGCGACCTCGCGCACGTGCTCGCGCATCCGTCGTTCGGTGTATCGAAGACGTACGTGGCGAAGGTCGAGGGCGCCGTGTCGGCGCAGACCATCCAGAAGCTCAAGAACGGCGTCGAGCTCGAGGACGGGACGACGTCCGCCGACGCGGCCCGAGTCCTCGCCGCCGGTTCCGGGAAGTCGGACGGCACCTCGCTCGTGGAACTGACGCTGCACTCGGGGAAGAATCGGATCGTGCGGCGCATGCTCGCGGCCGTCGGTCACCCCGTGATCGATCTCGTGCGCCGCCAGTTCGGCCCGCTGCACCTCGGGACGCTTCGCTCCGGTGCCGTTCGGGAACTCACGCGTGACGAGCTGGGCGCGCTCCTGACGATCTCTCGGGGTGCAGGGGATGCGGGGACCGAGGGTGCGGGGGCCGAGGATGCGGCCGGAACGAAGCCGACGGACGGCGCGCAGCGGGGGACCCGATGAACGACATGTCGCGCGACGGGCGTGCCCCCCGGCTCTCGGGGCAGATCCGTGTGGTCGGCGCGGGGCTCCTCGGTGCGAGCATCGGCCTCGCAGTTCGGGCCAACGGCGTCGACGCCATCCTCGCCGACGCGTCGCCGAGCCAGTTGCGGCTCGCGATCGACTACGGGGCCGGCCGAGCGGAACGCCCCGACGACGATCCCGCGATCGTCGTCGTGTGCGTTCCGCCGGACGTGGTGGCCGACGTCGTCGAGGCGGAGCTCGCGCGCTTCCCGAACGCCGTCGTCACGGACGTCGCGAGCATCAAGCTCGCTCCGTTCCGCGAACTGCAGGCGCGCGGGGTCGACCTCGTGCGCTACATCGGCTCGCACCCGATGGCCGGGCGCGAGCGCGGGGGAGCGATCTCGGCCCGGGCCGACCTGTTCCTCGGCCGGCCCTGGGTCATCTGCCGCGACCACGAGACCCCCGTCGACGCGCTTGCGCTCATCGAGGACCTCGCTCTCGACCTCGGCTCCGTCCCCATCGAGATGACGCCGGAGGAGCACGACGCGAGCGTCGGCCTCGTCTCCCACGTCCCCCAGATCGTGTCGAGCGCGCTCGCGAAGCAGCTCGTGAGCGCTCCGGACGCGGCCGTCCGCCTGACCGGTCAGGGTCTCCGTGACACGGTGCGGATCGCGTCGAGCCAGCCGGAACTGTGGGTGCAGATCCTCGCGGCGAACGGCGCTCCCGTGGTCGAGGTACTCGACCGCCTCGTGGGGGACCTCCGCAGCATCGCGGATGCACTCCGGAACCCCGACGCGCCGGGCTCCCGGCGCGAGATCGCGGACGTGATCGCGGCGGGGAACGCGGGTGTCGCCCGCCTGCCGGGCAAACACGGCCAGGACCGCCGCTTCGCGCAGATCGTCGTCATGGTCGATGACGCCCCCGGTGAACTCGGGCGTCTCCTCTCCGAGCTCGGCGAGATCGGTGTCAACATGGAGGACCTGCGTCTCGAGCATTCACCCGGCGCGCAGATCGGTCTCGCCGAGATCAGTGTCCTCCCCGAAGTCCAGCAGCGCACGGTCGCCGACCTCGAAGCGCGCGGCTGGCGGATTGCGAGTGTGTAGCAGTATGGCCGACATTATCGTTGCGATCGACGGTCCCGCCGGCAGCGGCAAGTCGAGCGTGTCCAAGGCCGCAGCGCGCCGGCTCGGCTTCGACTACCTCGACACGGGGGCGGCGTACCGTGCTCTCGCGTGGTACGTGCTCGACCGGGGGATCGCGCCCGACAACAGTGACGCCGTGCTCGCCTCGCTCGGCGCGTTCGACTACTCGATCTCGATCGATCCGAGCGAACCCGTCGTCATGGTCGGGGACGCCGACGTCACCGACGCAATCCGGGAACCGCGGGTCTCGAGTGTCGTGAGTGCCATCGCCCGCGTCCCCGAGGTGCGCACGTTCGTGACCGGGATCTTCCGTTCGACCATCGATGCGGCGCCGCATCCCGGCATCGTCGTCGAGGGACGGGACATCACGACGGTCGTCGCCCCCGACGCCGACGCACGGATCCTGCTCACGGCGGCCGAAGAGGTTAGAATGGCGAGACGCTCCGCCGAACTCACGACCGAGTCGGCGGCTGACGTCGGGGAGCAGCTCCGCTCCCGTGACCGGGCCGACTCCCGCGTGGTGGACTTCCTCACCGCCGCGGACGGCGTCGTGACGGTCGACTCCACCCACCTCGACTTCGACCAGACCGTCGATGCCGTGCTCGAGGTGATCGCGCGCGAAACGACAAGGACTTCCCATGGCTGACGATTACGACGAGCCCGACACGAACGACGACGGTCTGGCCGAGAAGCTCGGAGGGCTCGACGAGGAGCTCGCCGCCCAGCGGACCGCGGCCCTCCGCAGTGGTCTCGCGGACTACGAGCTCGACGAGGAGGACCTCGCCGTCCTCGACGCCGTCTCAGACGACCCGGACGCCATCCGCTATCTTCCGGCGCTCCCGGTCGTCGCGATCGTCGGGCGTCCGAACGTGGGAAAGTCGGCGCTCGTGAACAGGATCCTCGGGCGCCGCGAGGCCGTCGTCGAGGACACACCCGGCGTGACGCGCGACCGCGTCTCGTACCGGGCCGAATGGAACACGCGCTTCTTCACTCTCGTCGACACGGGCGGTTGGGAGCCGGATGCGCGCGGCATCGACGCCTCCGTCGCGGCGCAAGCCGAGGTCGCGATCGATCTGTCGGATCTCGTCCTCTTCGTCGTCGACGCGAACGTCGGCGCGACGAGCACGGACGAGCAGGTTGTGAAGCTCCTGCGTCGCGCCGGCAAGCCGACGTTCCTCATCGCGAACAAGGTGGACGACGTCCGGCAGGAGCCGAACGTCGCCGAGCTGTGGTCGCTTGGGCTCGGCGAGCCGAAGCCCGTCTCGGCGCTGCACGGCCGCGGTGTTGCTGATCTGCTCGACGAGATCATGAAGACGCTGCCGGAAGTGTCGGCGGTCGCGAAGGAGGAGGTCGGCGGTCCGCGTCGCGTCGCGATCCTCGGTCGCCCGAACGTCGGCAAGTCGAGCCTGCTCAACAAGGCGGCGGGCGAGGAGCGTGCCGTCGTCAACGAGCTCTCGGGCACGACGCGCGACCCCGTCGACGAGCAGGTCGAGATCGCCGGTAAGTTCTGGCGCTTCGTCGACACGGCGGGCATTCGTCGCCGGGTCCATTTGCAGCAGGGCGCGGACTTCTACGCGTCGCACCGCACATCGGCGGCTCTCGAGAAGGCGGAGGTCGCCGTCGTGCTCATCGACGTGACCGAGCCGATCAGCGAGCAGGACGTCCGCATCATCGACCTCGTCCTCGAGTCGGGGCGCGCGCTCGTGCTCGCCTTCAACAAGTGGGACCTGCTCGACGACGAGCGCCGCCGCTACCTCGAGCGAGAGATCGAACAGGATCTGGCGCACGTCTCGTGGGCGCCGCGCGTCAACATCTCGGCGCGCACGGGACGCCACATGGAGAAGCTCGTCCCGGCGCTCGAGCTCGCGCTCGAGTCGTGGGACACGCGCCTTCCGACCGGCAAGTTCAACGCGTTCCTCGCCGAACTCGCCCAGTCGCACCCCCACCCGCTGCGTGGCGGGAAGCAGCCGCGCATCCTGTTCGGTACGCAGGCGTCGAGCCGCCCGCCGACATTCGTCCTCTTCACGACGGGCTTCCTCGACCCGGGCTACCGCCGTTACATCCAGCGCCGCCTTCGCGAGATCTACGGTTTCGAGGGCACTCCGATTCAGGTCAACATGCGCGTGCGGGAGAAGCGCCAGCGCCGCTCCTAACCCAGAGAGCTACACCCGCACGAGGGCGCCAGCTACGGCTGGCGCCCTCGGTGCGTTCGTGGCGCCTTCGACCCCACGCGCACCCTCAGCGTTCCGTCTCCGGTGCAGAAGGACGAGCCCGTCCTCAGTCAACTCCTCTTCCCCAATGGCCGAGGAGGCGCACGAGGGCGGCAGTATGGTGTCGAGAGTGCCTGTTCTACGTGGCGCCCTCGAGCGGGTGTAGCCCTCTGGTTTAGGGGGCGGCGCCGAGCTCGACGAGGAGGACGCCCCCCATGATGAGCGCGATGCCCGTGGCCATGAGAACGGTGAAGGGTTCCTTGAAGAGGAGGGCGCTCGCGACCGCGGTGATCGCGACGCCCGCAGCCGCCCAGACGCCGTAGGCGATACCGAGGGGCATACCCGCGCCGAGCGAGAGCGAGAGCAGCGAGAACGCCGAGACGTAGCCGGCCGCGACGACCGCATACCAGCCCCGGCGGCGTCGGGTGCTCCCCTCACTCTCCATCGAGTCGCCGCCGCCGACGGCCGCGCGGAGCGAGAGCGTCGCGGTCACCTCGGTCAGGATCGCTCCGGCGAGGAAGAGCCAGGCCGTCACGAGCGCGCCCGCTTCCGCTCGGTGGCGCGCTGCGACCCGAGTTCGACGCAGAGGACGCCGACGATGATGAGCGCGAGTCCGGCGAGCATGACGGGCGTGAGGGGTTCCCCGAAGAGGACTGCGGCGAGCAGAGCGGTCGCCGCCACGCCGAGTGCCCCCCAGATCCCATAGGCGACTCCGAGCGGGATGCCCGCGCGGAGGACGAGGCCGAGGAGGGCGAACGAGGCGACGTATCCGACCACGACGACGACGTAGAACGCGGGCGCGTCGAGCGCTGCTTTGAGGGAGAGGGACGCCGTCACCTCGACGGCGATCGCGGCGGCGAGAAGCAACCAGGCGGACACTCTTCCTCCGATGGGTGATCGGGGCGCGCGTCGCCCCGATCGGCACGTTAGCACCGGCGCTCACCGACGGCCGACGCGAGGATCGGCGACAGGGGTCTTGCGATCGCCGAATCCGGTCGGAGACGCCAGGATGGAGTCATGAGAGCGATCGTCGTCGGGGCCGGCGCCTGGGGTCTTCCCGCAGCCGCAGAACTGCAGGCGCGTGGACACGACGTCACGCTCGTCGACCGCTACGGCGTCGGTAATACGTTCGCGTCGTCATCCGGTCCGACCCGACTGTGGCGGTTCGCCGACCCCGATCCCGTGAAGGTGCGGCTCATGCGGCGCGGGCTCGCTGCGATGGAGCGGCTCGAACAGCGCTCCGGGCGTCGCGTCTTCGTGCGTCGGGGGCTCCTCTGGCGGGACGACGCCGGACTCGACCGCCTCGCGGGAACCCTCGCCGACGAGAGCGTCGAGCACACCCTCGTGGACGCCGCCGACGTCGAACGGTTCTTCCCCGGGCTGCGCCCCGACGGTCGCGGCGCGGTGTGGACTCCGGACGGCGGCTCGGTGCTCGCCGCCGAGTCGCTCATCGCTCAGGCCGCCCTGTTCGATGCGTACGGGGGGATCACCGTCTTCGGGAGGGTCGTCGTGGCCGTCGAGCGCTCGGGTCCCCGTCCGCGGGTCGTCCTCGCCGACGGCGGCGTCCTCGAAGGCGACGTCGTCGTGCTCGCACCGGGGCCGGGGGCCTCCGCGCTCCTCGGCGGGCTCGGCGTCGATCTCCCCCTCCTCCCCGTCCTCGAACAGGTCGTGCACGTCGGGGACCCGGCGGCTCCTCATCTCACCGACGACCTGCCCGGCCTCGTCGACGCCCCGCGGGGTGAGGAACCCGGGATCTATGCGATGCCGACCCCGGGCGTCGGGTACAAGATCGGCATCGATGACGCGATCCGCGACTGGTACGATGGCGACCTCGACCGGACGCCGAGCGCGTCGCGGACGCGGGAGACGATCGATCGGGTGGTGCGCGATCTCCCGGGTATCGCCCCGAACGTGATCGACGCCGCCGTCTGTTCGTGGACCGCGTCGCCCGACGGACGGTTCGTCGTCGACGCACTCGACGGGGCAGTCGTGCTCGCGTGTGGCGACTCCGGCTCGGGCTTCAAGTTCTCCGCGGTCATGGGGCTCGTCCTCGCCGATCTCGTGGAGGGCCGGGAACCGGACGCCGACGTCGCGTCACTCGGGCTCGCGCGCTTCGCGGGAGCGCCGCCCCGAGCCGTTCCGCGTAGCCTCTTCGACGTGTGACCGCGGCCGCGGGATCGGGGAGGGGCGTCAGGGGGCGAGCGGTGTGATGGTCTTCGTCTCGCCGTCCCAGAACCGCGCTGCCGTGAGTGTGCCGTCTGCCGGGAAGCCGAGCACCCCGTGAGCGAGGCCCACCTGCTGAGCCGTCATCCGACGGGCGAGTGTGACGTGGGGTGTCCAGGCCCCCGGGGAGCTCGTCGGGACGGGATCGTCCGCCGTCTCGAGGATCGCGGCGTGCAGCGCGAGCAACTCGGCGGTCACGACGAGGCTGCGGACGAGCACGAAACGCCCACGGCCGGCCGGAAACGTCGACAGGGCGCTGAAGCGTAGGGGGAGTGGCAGTTTCGCGAAGGCGACGCGGGGGACATCACCGGCGTCGAGTCGCGTCCCCGCGGCGAGTGTCACGTGGGGTGCGTTGCTCGCTGCGGCGTGCGACGCGAGACTCGGGAGACCGTGCTCGGCGAGGAGGGACCATTCCGCGCGCACCGCCGCGTCGGTCGTCGGGTCGAGGGTCAGTTCGATGCTGCGCACCCCGCCATTCTCCCCTCCCGCGATGGGAATGCCGGCGGCCCCCCGTAGTGTTTCCCTCCATGAAGCGGTAAACTTGAGTCACTTGGACTCAACTTCAATCAAGGAGAAACGAGACACATGCAACCGGGCCAGCAGCCTCCCCAGGAGGAGCAGAAGAGCGCCCTCGAGCAGTTCGGCGTGAACCTCACCGAGGTCGCCCGCAACGGCAAGCTCGACCCCGTGATCGGTCGCGACGCCGAGATCCGTCGAGTGAGCCAGGTGCTCACGCGGCGCACCAAGAACAACCCCGTGCTCATCGGAGAGCCGGGCGTCGGCAAGACCGCCGTCGTCGAGGGCCTCGCCCAGCGCATCGTCGCGGGCGACGTCGCCGAATCGCTCAAGGGCAAGGAGATCGTCGCGCTCGACATGGCGGCCCTCGTCGCCGGAGCGATGTACCGCGGCCAGTTCGAGGAGCGGCTGAAGTCCGTCCTCAAAGAGATCAACGAGGCTGAGGGCCGCATCATCACGTTCGTCGACGAGCTCCACATCCTCATGGGCGCCGGAGCCGGCGAGGGGTCCGTCGCGGCCTCCAACATGCTGAAGCCGATGCTCGCGCGCGGCGAACTCCGGCTCATCGGCGCGACGACCCTCGACGAGTACCGCGAGTATGTGGAGAAGGACGCCGCCATGGAGCGGCGCTTCCAGCAGGTGTTCGTCGGGGAGCCGAGCGTCGAGGACAGCGTCGCGATCCTCCGCGGTCTGAAGGAGCGCTATGAGGCCCACCACAAGGTCGCCATCGCCGACTCCGCTCTCGTGGCCGCCGCGGCGCTCTCGAGTCGCTACATCCCGGCACGGCAGCTGCCCGACAAGGCGATCGACCTCATCGACGAGGCGGCGAGCCGGCTCCGCATGGAGATCGACTCGGCCCCGGTCGAGATCGACCAGTTGCGCCGCAGCGTCGACCGGTTGAAGCTCGAGGAGCTCGCGCTCAAGCGCGAGAAGGACGAGGCGTCCAAGGAGCGGCTGGCGAAGCTGCGTGACGACCTCGCCGAGCGCGAGGCCGAGCTCGCGGGCTTGCAGGCCCGCTGGGAGGAGGAGCGTGCGTCGCTCAACAGGCTCGGTGATCTGAAGACGCGGCTCGACGAGGCCAAGGTCCGGCTCGATCGCGCGATGCGCGACGGCGACTACCAGAAGGCGTCCCGCATCGAGTACGAAGAGGTCCGACCGACGCAAGCGGCCATCATCGAGGCCGAGCGTGCAGAGGCCGAGCCATCCGGCGACCGGATGGTCGGCGACCAGGTCACCGAGAGTGATATCGCCGAGGTCGTCGCGGCGTGGACCGGGATTCCGGTCGGCCGGTTGCTCCAAGGCGAGACGGAGAAGCTCCTTCACCTCGAGGTGGAGCTCGGCAAGCGGCTCATCGGTCAGAAGCGCGCGGTCCGGTCGGTCGCCGACGCGGTGCGCCGGTCTCGCGCGGGGATCTCGGATCCGAACCGCCCGACGGGATCCTTCCTCTTCCTCGGCCCGACGGGCGTCGGGAAGACGGAGCTCGCGAAGGCGCTCGCCGAGCAGCTCTTCGACGATGAGAAGGCCATGATCCGAATCGACATGTCCGAGTACGGCGAGAAGCACTCGGTATCGCGTCTCGTGGGGTCGCCCCCCGGCTACGTCGGGTACGAGCAGGGCGGCCAACTGACCGAGGCCGTGCGGCGCCGCCCCTACTCCGTCATCCTGTTCGACGAGGTCGAGAAGGCGCACCCGGAGGTGTTCGACATCCTGCTGCAGGTGCTCGACGACGGACGCCTGACGGACGGCCAGGGCCGCACCGTCGACTTCCGTAACACGATCCTCATCCTCACGTCGAACCTCGGCTCGCACGTGCTCGTCGATCCGACGATCCCCTTCGAGCAGAAGGAGGCGACCGTGCAGGGTCTCGTGCGTCAGGCGTTCAAGCCGGAGTTCGTGAACCGGCTCGATGACATCGTCGTCTTCCAGGCCCTGTCGCAGGAGGAACTCGGCCAGATCGTGGAGCTCTACATCGACCGTATGCAGGGCCGACTCGCCGAGCGTCGGCTGGAACTCGCCGTCACGCCCGACGCGCGAGCGTGGCTCGCGGAGCGCGGGTACGATCCGATCTACGGGGCGCGTCCGCTGCGCCGGCTCATGCAGAGCGAGATCGACGACCGGCTCGCGACCGCGATCCTCGACGGCAGCGTCCGGGACGGCGACACGGTCCGGGTCGACCTCGATCCGGCGGCGGACGTCTTGACGGTGAAGGCGCTCGTGCCCCACGCCGCCTGACCCCAATCGACCCACAGGAAATCCCCTCTGTGCACACGGTTTCGTGCACAGAGGGGATTTTTCGTGGCCCTAGGCCGTGTCGCTAAATGTTGTTGCGCGGCGCGCGGGTGGTTCTTGAGGTGTGTCGCGAGATGTCGTTACGGACGAGGTCTGGGAGCTGATCCAGGACGTGTCCGCGCGCGTTTGAGCAGGCGAGCGCGGACCGGAGGGTTCGGTGCCCTAGGGTCGCGATATGCGGATCGTCACCTCAGGGACCCACGCGAGCGGAAAGAGCACATTGGTTGCGGATTTCGCGCTTCGTCACCCGGAATTCGCTGTGTTGCCCGATCCGTTCGATCTTGTGGATGAGATGTGGGACAGCCCGAGCGCCGCCTCGTTCGCCGCGCAGCTTCGGGTCTCGGCCGACCGACTCGATCCACTCGAGTCGCCCGAGAACCTCATCGCCGAGCGTGGCCCCATCGACTTTCTCGCGTATCTGCTGGCTCTCGAGGAGCTGACGGGAGCATCCAGCTCCCGTCAGCTCCTCGAGCGCTCGACAGAGATCACTCGAGAGGCGCTGAGCCACGTCGACCTGCTTGTGGTGCTGCCACTCACCGCGATCGACCCCATCGAGGCCTGCATCGACGAGCACTTGGAGCTCCGAAACACGATGAACGACATCCTGCTCGATCTCCTCGGCGACTCCGACCTCATCGGCCAGCGCCCGAAGATCGCCGAGATCACGGGCGACCGGGACCGCCGACTGACAGCTCTCGAGGCTCTGGCCATTCAGAAGACCGACTGACCGCTCGCAGTAGGATCCGCGAGTTGAGCACACTCACGCCGATCGGACCTCGAAGCTATGGGCCGTGATACTAAATCCATTGCAAGGCTGCGGAGAGGCAGAGCCCGGCCGCGTATGAGCAGGCGGTTTTGTCGTACCGGGACGCGAGCCCCGCGCCACTGCTTGATGAAGCTGAAGCACCGTTCGATGACGTTGCGGCCCTTGTAGCGTTCCTGCTGCTCGTCGCTGAAGTCGATCGGGCGGCCCGGCTTCTTCCGACGCTTCTCGATCTGGTCGTCGCGCTCGGGGATCGTGGCCTCGATGCCGCGCTCGCGCAGCCACGCCCGGTTCCTCTTCGACGGGTAGCCCTTGTCCGCGAGCACCCGGTCCGGCCTCGTACGCGCAGGTCCCCGGCCGGGGACGTGGATCTCGTCGAGTACCTCAGTGAGCATGCTCGTGTCCGCGACCTGCCCTCCGGTGAGAACGAACGCCAGCGGCCGAGTTTGCCCGTCGCAGACAAGATGGATCTTCGTCGTCAGACCGCCCCGTGACCGGCCGATCGCGTGGTCAGGAGGCTCGGGCCCGGATTTCTTGTAGTTCGACGGAGCCCCCTGTGTCGCGGGGCAGGATCGCGCCGTGCTGGTGGACGCGCGCGATCGAGGAGTCCAGCGATACGACCCAGTCGATCTCGCCTGCGAGCGACGCCCGCTTCTGCACGTGGCTGAGCAGATCCTCCCAGATCCCGTCGACCGCCCAGCGACGGAAGTTCTTGTAGATCGTGTTCCAGCTCCCGAACCGCTCAGGCAGGTCACGCCACGCCGATCCCGTCCGGAACCGCCACGCCGTCGCCTCGACCACCGTGCACCGATCCACGGGCGGGCGACCCCGCGTCCTCGCCGGCGGGAACACGTCCTGGATCAGCTCCCAGACCTCGTCCGTAATGACATCTCGCGACACACCTCAAGAATCACCCGCGCGCCCCGCAACAGCATTCAGCAACACGGCCTAGTGGTGCGCCGGTGCCGAGGCCCCCTCGGTCGCGGGCGCCGAGCGCACGAAGAACGCGCCGACGATGCCGAGCGAGGAGATGATCGCGCCGTAGAGGAACGCGGTGTGGACTCCGCCCGCCGTCGCGTGCAGGGGGCTCGCGCCGTCGGCGAGGAGTGCCGTGGTGCCGACGGTCATGACCGAGACGAAGAGGGTCGTGCCCGCCGCGCCCGCCAGTTGCTGGACCGTGCCGACGATCGCGCTGCCGTGCGAGTACAGCTTCGGCACGACGGCCCCGAGCCCGGATGTGAAGAGCGGCGTGAAGGTGAGCGCGAGGCCCGCGGAGAGCGCGACGTGCACGGCGAGGACGACCCACGCCGGGGTCGATTCCGTCGCGCCGAACGCGAGTGCCCACAGGGCGACGGCGACGATGATCGTGCCGGGCACGAGCAACGGACGTGCGCCCACCCTGTCGTAGGCGCGACCGACGAACGGAGCTGCGAGGCCCATGAGAAGGCCGCCGGGCAGGAGGAGGAGTCCCGCTTGTACCGGTGCGAGCCCGAGGACGGACTGGAGGTAGATCGGTATGAGGATGAGGGTCCCGAACAGCGCCATCATCATGACCGCCATGAGCAGAACCGTGACCGAGAAGGTGCGGGACCGGAACGTGCGGAGATCGAGCAGGGCGCGGTCGGTGCGCTGGAGCTGCAACTGCCGACCGATGAACAGCGCGAGGCCGAGGCCGCCGACGACGAAGGGGACCCAGACGGGCATGAGCGCGGTTCCGCTCGCGCCTTCGCCGAGCGAGCTGAGCGCGTAGACGACGCCGCCGAAGCCCACGACCGAGAGGATCACGGACAGGACGTCGATCCGCGACTCGGTGTGCTCGCCGACGTTCTTCATCCGACTGAGGCCCAGCACGAGGGACGCGAGGGCGATCGGGAGCACGAGCCAGAAGATGAACCGCCAATCGAGGTAGTTCAGAATGACGCCCGAGATGGTCGGGCCCACCGCAGGGGCGACCGAGATGACGATGGAGATGTTGCCCATCATCCGTCCCCGGTTGGCCGGGGGCACGAGCGTCATGACGGTGGTCATGAGCAGCGGCATCATGACGGCGGTGCCGCTCGCCTGGATGACCCGGCCGAGAAGGAGGACCTCGAACGACGGTGCGAGGGCCGCCGCGAGCGTGCCGAGGCTGAACAACGTCATGGCCGTGCCGAAGAGCGTGCGCGTCGTGAACCGCTGAATGAGGAATCCCGTGATCGGGATGATGACGGCCATCGTGAGGAGGAACGCCGTCGTGAGCCACTGGCCGACGTGCGCCTCGATGTTGAGGTCGGCCATGAGCACGGGGAGGGCGACGCCCATGACTGTCTCGTTGAGGATGACGACGAACGCCGAGACGAGCAGGAGGGTGATGACGGAGCGATCACGGGCGGAGAGCGTGCCGACGGCGTCCGCGGGTCTGGGGGAGAGAGTGGTCTGGTCGGTCATGGGGAGCCTCGAGTCGTCGTCGTGTCGCGCAACCCGACGGGTGGTCGTCCCGCGGGTGCCGCTTCGGTGCTGCAGAGTCGTCGCGTCGATCGGGTGGAGCCCGTGCGCATACGACAGCAGAACCGGCGGAAGTGCTCCGTCATTCCCGATCGGATCGGATTGGATCGGAGCCGCGCCGTCTTCTCAGTATGGCCGTTCGGATCACGATGCGCCGTGGCCGTCCTCAGGTTTCATCCGTCGGAAACCTGCCGGACCGCTCGGCTCACTCGTCGACGAGGACGATGTCCTCGAAAGCGTTGCGACTGCGCGGTGCCGTCTCCCGTGATCGCAGGACCTCCGACTGGAGGGCGTCGGGGGAGCCGACGGGGCCGACGGCCGTGACGGTCACGGGCACGAAGCGCTCCTCCAGCGAGAACGCGCGGCGGACGGCGTCGACGTCGAACCCGCCCATCGTGTGGGTGTGCAGGCCACTCTTCTGAGCCTGCAGGGTGAAGGTCGCGGCGGCTTGACCGAGGTCGTACTCGGCCCAGCGGAGCGGAGTGCCCTCGGCCGTCTCGACTTCCGCGACGTTCACGACCAACGCCGCGGCGGTCGAGGCCCACGCGGCGTTGAATCCGAGCAGGTTCTCGGAGATGCGGCGGTAGGTGTCGCTTCCACGCCGCCCGACGATGAAGCGCCAGGGCTGCGTGTTGTTGGCGGACGCAGCCCATCGGGCCGCCTCGAGGGCGGCGACGAGCGCGGTCTCGTCGAGCGCGCTCTCGGTGTCGAAGGAGCGCGGGCTCCAACGACCCGCGATCACGTCGCTGATGGGTACGCGCGTTTCGGCGAGGCGGTCGGGGGATGTCGTGGTGGTGCTCACGGTCGGGTCTTCCTGTCGATGCGAAGGGACCGGACTCCGTCGTCCTTCACTCCTCAACGCCCGATCCCCGCATTTCTATTCCAAAGTATGGAAAAGAGTGCTGATCCTCGCGGGGACCGTGTCGTCCTGAAGACTCGTCACGTCGCCGAGTGCACGGCCGTCCGCGATGTCGGCGAGCAGACGCCTCATGATCTTCCCCGACCGGGTCTTCGGGAGATCGGGGACGACGAGGATCGAGCGCGGCTTCGCCACGGGACCGATGACCTCGGCGACGTGGGCACGGAGGGGCTCTGCCAATTCCTCGGAGAGCGACCGCCAATACTCGGGATCGTGAGAGCGATCGGCGTCGCGCGCGGAGGGGATGACGAAGGCCGCGACGGCCTGGCCGGTGACCGCGTCGGCGATGCCCACGACCCCGGCCTCGGCGACGCCCGGGTGGGAGACGAGGGCCGATTCGATCTCGATGGTCGACAAGCGGTGCCCCGACACGTTCATGACGTCGTCGACGCGGCCGAGGACCCAGATGTCGCCATCGGCGTCCCACTTGGCACCGTCGCCGGAGAAGAAGAAGCCGTGCTCCCAGAACCGGGTCCAGTACGCGTCGCGGTAGCGCTCCGGGTCGCCCCAGACGGTGCGCGCGAGCGAGGGCCCCGGGAGGTCGACGACGAGATAACCCCCGGAGCCGAAAGGAACGGTCGAGCCCTCGTCGTCGACGATGCGCGCCCCGAGACCCGGGAGGGCTCGGGTCGCCGACCCGGGCTTGAGCGTCGAGACTCCGGGCAGCGGCGCGATCACGGCGGCCCCGGTCTCGGACTGCCACCAGGTGTCGACGATGGGTGCTGAGCCCGCGCCGATCGCGTCGCGGAACCAGATCCACGCCTCCGGGTTGATGGCTTCACCGACCGAACCGAGGAGGCGGATGCTCGAGAGGTCGTACTGCTCCGGGACGCCGTCGGGGAACCATGAGCTCAAGGTGCGCACGAGGGTAGGCGCGGTGTAGTAGGTCGTGACTCCGTAGCGCTCGATGATCTCGAAGTGCCGACCGGGGTGGGGGGTCTGCGGGGTGCCCTCGTAGATCACCTGGGTGACGCCGTTCGAGAGCGGGCCGTAGATCTCGTAGGTGTGGGCGGTGACCCAGGCGAGGTCGGCCGTGCACCAGTGCACGTCGTCCGGCTTGACGTCGAAGACCGCCCAGTGTGTGAACGACGCTTGTGTGAGGTAGCCGCCCGACGTGTGCACGAGTCCCTTCGGACGACCCGTGGTCCCCGACGTGTAGATGATGAAGAGGGGCGTCTCCGCGTCGAAGTACTCGGCGTCGTGCTCGCCGGATGCGGAATCGACGGCGTCGTGCCACCATACGTCTCGCCCCTCCGTCCAGGGGATGTCGGGAGTCTCGGCACCGGTGCGCCGCACCACGAGGACATGCTCGATCGCGGGTGCGTCGGCCACGGCGCGATCGGCGTTCTGCTTGACGGCGACGGCCGCACCCCGGCGGAACTGGCCGTCGGTCGTGATGAGCAGTTTGGCCCCCGTGTCGTGGACCCGGAACGCGAGCGCCTCGGCCGAGAACCCGCCGAAGACGAGCGAGTGGATCGCGCCGATGCGCGCGATGGCGAGCGTCGCGATGACGGTTTCGGGGATGACCGGCAAATACACCACGACCCGGTCTCCGCGACCGATCCCGAGGGCCGTGAGGGCGTTCGCCGCCTTCTTCACCTCGCGCTCGAGTTCGGCGTAGGTGATGCGTCGACGATCACCCGGCTCGCCCTCGAAGTGCAGCGCGACTTTCTCCCCCCGGCCGGCGGCGACGTGCCGGTCGACGCAATTGACGGCGACGTTGAGGGTGCCGCCGGAGAACCACTCGGTCCGCGGGACGCTCAGGGATCCGTCGGCACGACGTCGAACGGGCTCCCACACGTGCGCAGTGTGCCACGGGGTGTGCCACTCGAGGCGGCGCGCCTGCTCCTCCCAGAACGCGACCGGATCGGCGGCTGCCCGGGCGTACCAGGAGCCGTCGACGTTCGCCTCCCGCGAGATGGCGGTGGGAGGCGGGAACTCCCGCCTCTCGTCGAGCAGGTTCGCGATCGTGGGTTCCGAGGAGGTCGCGTTCGTCACGTTCTCAACGCTATGCGCTCACGGGACGCGTGGTCCGCCCGGACGACACGTCGCGTAACAGCGGCACCCGCCGTCCCTGTGGACGACGGGTGCCGTTGTCGTGCCCGAGCGCGATCAGGCCTGACGCGGCTCCGGGTCGATGTCCGGATCCGTGTGCGTCTCGACGTCGGGACCCTCGAGCGAACCGTCGTCTGTGGAGTGCTCGACGGCCGGTCCGGGCCTCGCGGGTTCGTGCGGTTCGGCGTCCTCGGCACCCGGGGTCGACTGGTCGAGGCTCGCGGCCGCGATGGGGTCGTTCACCGCGGCGTCGTGCATGTCGGTGTGGTCCGTCGTCTGCTCCGTGGACCGGCTCTCGTAGACGGGCGTGCCACCGTCGCCGTCTTCGCCGATGTGCTCGCTCAGTCCGCCCGAGCCGCCCAGGTGCTCGCCCGGGCCTTTTTCGGCGTCCTCGACGCGCTTGGCCGCCCACTCCTCTTTCGCCCCGTCCATGATGGGGGCGTCTTGCGTGTCCTCGTGGGATGTGTCGGGAGCCATGTGGTCCTCCTCGTGTCGGGTCGAGACCGATCTCGACTCCGCCCAGGCTACGAAGAGGTCGCCCGGCGGACCAGGCGGTTGACGACGAGCGGCGACCGTGACAGGTGCGCGCGCTCGCCGTCTCCGCCCGAGGTCACGAGGTGAGCGCGCCTCCGTCGGCGGAGTCGTCCAGGTCGATCTCCTCGCCGGACAAATCGTTCTCCGCGTATCCCGGCTCGGGTTCTCGAGGAGCCCCGCCCGTCGGGCCGTCGTTCCCATCACCGGCCCCGGGGAGGACCGTCTCTCCGGCGGCTGCGTCCGTGGCGACCGTCTGGATCGCGTGCTCACGGAGCAGCTCGTCGTCGGGGTCGCGGTGCTCCCCTCCGGTCGAGGTGTCGGGGTTCGTGGTGTCGTTCGTCATGGGTCTCCTTCTTCTCTCGAGTATCGGCGGCTGGTCAGGCCGGGGTGTCGGGCCCGGTCGCCCAGCGCAGCACGGCCGCAGGCGTGCGGACGTCGGCGCGCTCGGCGTCCGCGGGCTCCGGGCCGCCGCCCTCAGCCTCGTAGCTCTCGGCCCGCAGCCGGTCGTCATCGCGCGGTCGCGCGTCGTCGGTGAGGAAGACGACGCGCGCGTCGGTGAGGAGCGCCGCCCGCGCGAGAGCGAGGTCCGCGGGGACGGTCGCGATCACGGTCGCGTCGAACGCCTCCTCCGGTGCCGTCGCGACCCACGGGGCCGCGTCGAGCGCGAGCAGGGTCGCGTCGGCGTCCGACGGACCTCCGAGGAGCAGGATCTCGACCTGCGACTGCTGCAACGCGGCGACGACCTCGCCGACTCCCGACGCCGCGGTCCGGCTGCCCGGCCCGCCTGCTCGCAGCAGATCGAGGGCCGACGCGCGCTCGCGCTCGACGTGGCTGTCGATGAGGCGGTCGATCTCCGCCTCGAGCGCCTCGTTCGACGAACCCTCCGGAGCGCTGTTCGCCACGACCGTCGAGGTGAGCGAGGCGGCGGGCTCGGTCAACTCGCCGTGCAGTTTCTGGACGGCGCGGACGTCGCCGGCCACGACGACGAAGCCTGGCGAGTGCTCCGCGACGAGCTTCTCGACCTGCGCCGCGACGTCCGCCTCGTTCTGGCGCCACACCTCTTCCGTGTGGCGCTGATAGCGCAAGTGCGCCCAGCCGCCGGACGGCACCTTGTGCACGGCGTCATCCCGCCCCTCGAGGTGCTGTTCCGTGAGGGCGTCCACGCGCGCCGTCCGCCGCAACGAGACGGTTGCCGCGTCGCGCTGCACCTCGGCGACGACGAAGAGGACGTCGGCGGGCCGATGCCGAAGGAGAGGGGTGACGTCGGGCACGGGGCCGAAGGACACCCGCTCCGGGACGACGGGGTCGCCAGAGAGTACCTCGTCCACGAGGACCGCACCGTCGCGTACGACGAGGAAGCGGGAGACCGGGCTCGGTGCTCCCGTCGTGGTCGACAGGACTCGCTCGACGGTCTCGAGATCGGCATGCGGGGCGCCGCGGTCCTCCAACCGTGCCGCGAGGCCCCGGGCCCGCAGTTCGGCGAAGCGGCCGGGGTTCTCCTGGTCGCCCGACGCGTCCGCGTACACGACCGAAACGGGCCCCGTCGAGTGGAGCAGGGCGCCGACATCGAGCATGTCGGTGCCGCCGGCGGTGTCCGTCATCGCTCCTCCTCCTCGTCCACGTCGTCGTCCGTCTCGACCGGCGAGCGATGGACGATGGGGTCCTCGGCGTCGACGAACCCCCCGTCCATGCCCGACGCCTCCTGGACGTCGGTGTCGTCGGTGTCGTCGGGGAGCGGTTCCGTCTGGCGGAACTCCTCGACGTGGCTCGGACCGTGACCCTGCACGATGCTCTGCGTCTCGTGCTTCATCTCCTCGTCGAGCCGGGCACTATGGGTCGTGTTGCCTCGTTCGCTCATCGTGCACCTCCATCGGATCGGTGCCCGGCCGTGGTGCCGGGCACTTCCACGGTAGGCAGGGGTACGGTCACGATCCCAGCGCTTGACTCCACCCATCGACCTCGTGATAGTCCCCCCCCCGGCTCCCGTTCGACGTCGGGGCCGGGGGGCAGCGACGAAGCGGCGGGAGTCGTAGGCTCGGCGTATGCATGCCGCCGTCATTCACGCCGCCCACGATGTCCGCTTCGAGTCCGTTCCGGACCCCGTCCTCTCCACGGGAGGCGACGCGATCGTCCGTGTCGTCGCCGCGTGCGTGTGCGGCTCGGACCTGTGGCCCTACCGCGGGGTGACGGAGACCGCGGCGCCGAAACGCATCGGGCACGAGTTCGTCGGCGTCGTGGAGGAGATCGGGCCTGACGTGCGCACCGTCTCCGTGGGTGATTTCGTGATCGCGCCGTTCTACGACTGCGACATGACGTGCGTCAACTGCCGCAACGGCTTCAGCACGTCGTGCCTCGACGGCGGGTGGTGGGGCGCAGAGGACAAGCGGGGGGCCTTCGCGGACGGCGGTCAGGGCGAGCGCGTCCGCGTGCCTCATGCCGACGGCTCCCTCGTCGCGACGCCCGGCCAACCCGACGCTGCCCTCGTCCCGCACCTCCTGACCCTCGCGGACGTGATGGGAACGGGACACCACGCGGCGGTGTCGGCGGGTGTGGGGCCGGGATCGACGGTCGTCGTCGTGGGCGACGGCGCCGTCGGTCTCTGCGCCGTCCTCGCGTCGAAACGTCTCGGAGCCGAACGCATCGTCGCCATGTCGCGTCACGCCGACCGCCAGGCTCTCGCGCGCCGCTTCGGCGCCACTGACATCGTCGCCGAACGCGGTGACGAGGGCGTCGAGCGGATCCGCGCGATGTTCGACGGCATCGGCGCCGACCACGTGCTCGAGTGCGTCGGGACCAAGGAGTCGATGGACCAGGCGTTGCGTTCGGCACGACCCGGCGGACAGGTCGGCTTCGTGGGCGTTCCGAACGGCGGCCCGGAACTGCCGATGCGGCAGATGTTCAGCACCAATGTGGGCGTGCGCGGCGGTGTGGCACCCGTCCGCAACTACATCGACGAGCTGCTGCCCGAAGTGCTCTCCGGGGCGATCGAACCCGGCCTCGTCTTCGACCTCGAGCTGCCGCTCTCGGAGGTCGGCGAGGCGTACGCGGCGATGGACGAGCGCCGCGCCATCAAGGTCCTCCTGCGTCCGTGACGGTCCACCGAAGCCGCCACCCTGTTCGACGGCGTCGGGCACGGTGAGGGACTTTCCGCACGCCGGCCGTCGAAGAGGATGATGTGAGCGACATCGGAGTCTTCGGCGCCCCCCGCGTGTCGCCAGGTCTCGTCCACCGCCCGGCGCTCGAGAGTCGACTCGACGACGACGCGATGATCACGACGATCGTCGCGGGAGCCGGCTACGGCAAGACGACGCTCCTGGCGAGCTGGGCCTCGACGCGTCGCGTCCCCGGCGTATGGGTGGACGGGGCCATCGGCGCCGGTGACAGGGTGTCCTTCTGGAACAACGTCTTCGCGGTCGTGGCCCAGGCCGCAGACCGGGTGGGTTTCGGCGTCTTGCAGCACGCCGTCGTCCCGAAGCAGCCAATGGTCGACGATCGCGACATCCCCGCCGTCGTCACGACGTTCGCTCGGAGCATCTCCGGACCGTTCGTGCTCATCATCGACGGAGCAGAGGCGATCGACATCGACGCGGTCTCGGACGACCTCGTCGCGTTCGTGCGCTTCGCCACGGCCTCGCACCTCTACGTGGCCGATCGTCGTTCACGTTTCCGTCCCGCTCGCGCGGCCTCGGACGTGAGCGAGTCGCGGGTCACAGCTGACGACCTCCGATTCACGATCGATGAGACGGCGCGACTCGTCGAGGCGCTGTCGCACCGGACGAGCGACCGGCTCGCTCCCGACGAGGTACACCGGCTGACGGACGGCGTCGTGGGTCTGGCGCGTCGAGTCGGCGGCGTTTCGCGCAAGGACTCGGTACGCGGCGACGAGGTGAAGGAGCTCCTGCGTCCGTGGGTGGCGGATGTTGCACCGATCGTCGACGGAATCCGAGCGGCCGAGCGGCCTGACGCGTCGGCATCCTCGGAAGCCGAACACGTCGTGCCAGCAGCCCTCATGATCGCGGCGCTCGGACGGACGCGCGTCGACGAGGCCGCCTCGCTCACCGACCTCGCCCGGCCGACGGTCGTCGCTCTCCTCGACGCGGCCGCCGATCGGGGGATCGGTTCATGGGTCGACGGTGCGGGGGAGCGCTTCGCATTCGCCCGCATCGTCTCGCTCGCCGCGCGACTGGACGCTGCGGAGGAGTTGGACCCGGCCGGGATGCGCAGGGTCGCCGCGCGGTTCGCCCACCTCTTCGCGCGACGAGGCGACGCCGTGATCGCGTTCGGACAGGCCCTCGATGCCGCGGAATTCGACCTGGCCATCGCGATCGGAAAGCGATCCTTCCTCGACCTCGTGCGCGACGACACCCCGGGACTGCTTCGCCGACTCAAGCGCATACCGCTCGCGCGCCTGCGCCGGTACCCGCTCCTCGTGCTCTTCATCGCCATCCTCCACATGCAGTCCTCCCGCGGCCATGCTGCAGCGATGCTGCACTTCCGTCTCGCCGAGCAGCTCGCGCGCTCCTCCGAGGCGAGCGCCTCCGCCGACGATCGAGCCCTCATGATCGGCGTCCGGAGCGCGACGGTGCGGATGCAGGGAAGGTTCGACAAGGCCGTCCCGATGGCGCGCGAGTTCCTCGACCGGTTCGACCGACTGACCGTGGAGGAGCAGGACCGATTGAGCACTCTCAGTCGGCACTTCCTCTGGCAGGTGGCCCACACGCTCCTGTTCTCAGGGGACACCGCCGGTGCCGTCGGGGCGGCCCAGCGCATGCTCGGTGTGCCCGTGCCCCCGGAGGTCGAGAAGGATCGGGGTATCCATCCGGCCCTCACTCTCGCGGCGGCAGCCCACGCGATCGACGGATCGATGACGGTCGCCGGGGAGACCCTCGCAGAGGCGATGACGCACCCGCCGCGTCGGAGCGCTTTCCATCACGTGTGGGAGACGACCGCTGAAGCCCTCGCAGCGATCGAACGCGGCGACTTCGCCGCCGCTCGCACGCTCCTCGACGACCTCGATCACGATCTCGCCGGTGGTGAGTACTGGCCGATCGACCTCGTCATCCGCGTGATGGCCGACCTCGGCGACGGCCGCCTCGACGCAGCGATCGAGCGCACGAGAGCCGTCGCCACCGGTGACTCGCCTCCTCGCCAGGCCGTCGCGACGCGGGACAGCGTCATCGTCCTCTTCGGGCTGCTGTCCCTCGCGGGGCGGCCGTCGGGAACGGCCCAGAGCGTCTTGCGCCACGTGTCCGGGCCGGGTCCGCTCCGGTGGCTCGCAGAGGCGATGATCGCTCTTCGCGACGGCGAGTTCCTGAAGGCCGCTGGGCTGACGCGCAATGCGCTCGGAGAGGGAACGGTGTCCCCGCGTGTCCGGTGCGGCGCGCTTCTCGTGCGCGCGGCGGCTCTCGCCGCGGCCGGTCAGGAGGACGCGGCCGCACGCGCGGCGGCGTCCGCGTTGGACCTCATGCAGGAAAACGGCCTCGCGACACCCTGGTTGCTGCTCTCAGCGGCCGAGCGTGCCGATCTCCTCGGAATGGTCGGCACGGCCGATGTCCCGGTCGAGCTCGCCGACGCCCTCGGTCGGATGCCCGTCGTCTTCGTCGACGGTGCACGCGTCGAACGGCCGACGGCACGCGAGCACGAGGTCCTCGTCCAACTCGCGGCGGGCGCGACGATTTCCGAGGTCGCGCGGGCCTCGGGCGTCTCGCCCAACACCGTCAAGACGCACCGGGCGCGCATCTACCGGAAGCTCGGCGTCGACAATCGGGCCGACGCCGTGCGGGTCGCTCTCGAGCACGACCTCCTCTGAGCGCCGGGTCGTCGAGAGATACCCCCCGATCGGGGTGGGATGACCTGAGCGGGTGACAATCGTGAACGGCCTGCCAGACGTCCATAGGCTCGACGACGGCCACCGCAGACCCGAACTGAGGCTCGGCCTTCCGCAGATGCACACGCCCCGAGCGATTGCCCCCCCGCCCGGGGCGTGCATCTTTCAGCACCAACCCGAGAGTCTCCCCGTGTCTGTTCCATACCCTCGTCGGCAGCGCACCCGCGCTCACGTCTCCTCGCTCCGGCAGTCTCGTTCCGCCTTCACCGCGGCCATGGCGATCGTGCTCGCCGTCATCGGGGGAGGACTCACGGCGTCCCCGGCCTTCGCGGCGATCGCTGCGCTCTCGATCACGAAGACGGTCGAGGGCGGCGATGCGGCGTCATTCATCCCGGGAGACGAGTTCTCCTACACGATCACCGTCGGTTGCGACGACGAGGACTGCGTCGACGCAGAACTGGTAGACCCCCTGCCGACCGAGCTCGCCGGCTTCGAGATTCTGTCGACCTCTGTCGAGCCGCCGAGTCAGGCCGCCGCTCTCGAACTCCGGGGCTGCGCCGACGTCGTGACCGAGGAGTGCATTCTCGCCGTGGAGTTCCGGCAATCGCTCGCCGACGGCGTCGGCATCCGCGCCGGTGCCACCTACCAGGTCTCCCTCACCCTCAAGGTGCCGCAGGATCTGCAGCCGACCTGGTCGTCTAACGGCGACACGATCGTCAACACGGCCACGGCTCTCGCCGCGACGGCCGACACCGTCAGCGATCCCGCGAGCATCGTCGTCACGATCGCGACGGACGTCGACGTGGACGTCGACAAGGCGTGGGAGCCGTCGAGCCAGCAGTTCGAGCCGGGAGCCTCCTCGACGGTCTCGCTCGGCATCCGGAACGCCTCCAACATCTCCGCGGGCTCCCTCACGCTGCAGGAACCAGGTTCGGCCGACGCCGGGGAGGCGGCGCTCGCCTCCGACAACCCCTTCCGCATCGTGGATCTCGCAGGGCTCGGAGCAGTCACCGCTCCGGAGGGCGCTGATCGCATCACCGTCGATGCCTTCGTCTACGACGCCGGCTCCTGGAACTGGGTCGTCGGCGGCGAGACCCCCGTCGGTGAGGCCGCCCTGCCCGCCGGTGTCGATCCGGCCGCCGTCGGCGGTCTCCGCTTCACGTTCTCAGCGACGGACGGATCGACGATCGTCGCCGTCGGCGGCGCCGGGAGCGTCGAGATGAACGTCGTCCAGCGCGCCACGGATCGGGAGACCGGGGCATCCCTCGTCCTCGGCGCCGATGTCGTCAACGTCGTCGCGGGGACGGTCCTGCCGGTCACGGGCGAACCGGTCACCGCGACGGCAGAAGCCGCGTACGAGATCGGCAGCCTCGATGTCGAGGTCATGGCGACGAAGAGCATCAACCCCGAACGCGTGCCCGCCGGCTCCAGCGCGACGGCGTCGATCGGTGCTCGCAACGACTCCAACGGCGTCCTCACGCGACTCGTCCTCGCCGACGAGGGCTACTTCACCCCCGACGTCATGTTCGGCGGTTTCAGCGGTCCTCTCGCGCTGCCGGCAGGCGCGACACGCGCGACGGTGACGTGGACGTACAGCGATGGTTCCACCGTCGACGCGGCGGTCGGACCGGGAACGGCGCCCTCTCCCTCCGACGCTCCAGCCGCCGAGCACCTCACGGGCTTCTCGATCGCCTATACGGGAGCCATCGAGGCGGGCGCAACCGTCGCGGCGGACTTCGAGATCGCGATCCGGGAATCGGCCGTCCCCGAAAAGGAGTCCGGGCCGCTCGAGACGGTCAACACCCTCGTCGCGACGGGTGAGAACGCCGCAGGAACGGCCACAGCCGAAGCCGAAGCCCCCCTCGACGTGTTCTTCCCCGACATTCGACTGGTGCTCGATAAGACGATCTCACCGAGCGGAGCCGTCGCGGCAGGCGGGACCGTCGTCGTCCAGACGCCGGTCGCGACGAGCACCGACTCGGCGTTCGTGACCCCGACGTCGATCGTCGTCGACGACGTGTGGCGAGAGGGACGCGAGAGCGACTTCTGGAACGCGTTCACGCCGCTCGCGATCGCGCCGACGCAGGTGCCCGTCGGCTCGACGCTCACGGTCTCCTTCTCGACAGACGGCGGCGCCACGTGGCAGACGCTCACCGACGTCGACGCGACGGCGGGCACGCGGGTGGTCTCCGGGTCCCTCGCGGACCTCGCCTCCGCGAACGGGGTCGACCTCAACGTCGAACTCGTCACGGGGCTGCGTTACAGCTTCCGCGACGGCGTCGGTTTCGCGGCCGGCACGACCGTCTCCCCGAACACCGTCTTCCAGGCCCGATCGACGCTCCGCGGGTCGCCGGATACGGCGACCTCGATCGCCGATGCCGACCCCTCGGTCTACGAGAACCGGGCGTTCGCCGTCGCGGAAGGCGCCGTCGACGGCGGGTCCGTCGTCCGGAGCGACGAGGTCGACGATGTCGCCGTCGGCTCGATCGTCTCGTTCGACGGCGTCGGCTCGGTACTCGCGAACAAGCGCTTCACGGTGCCGGGCGGTTCGGCGAACCTCGACTTCGTGAACGCTCAGTCGGGCGAACGTGCCGGTACGCTCCTCGCGTGGGGTGTCACGGCGACCGGCTACGACTCCGTCGTCGTCTCGGACGCCGCTGGTAACGAGACGTCGCCGCAGGACACCGTCTTCCAGGCGTTCGACCTCACGCGGATCGCTCCCGTCACCTTCCAGCGCGACCCGCTCCTCCGGTGGGACACCGTGTCGGCCGTCGACCTGTTCATCGACGGAGCGTGGCAACGCGTCCCGGCGCCGGGTGGCAACTGGATGAACGGCTCGGGCTTCGTGGGCTACATCCTGAGCGCGTCGGAGCGCGCCGCCACGACAGGCGTGCGCATCACGGTCGTGCCGAACGACGCGGCGCGCGAGTCGAGCTCTGACCCGCTCGCTCCGCCCGTCGGCTCCGGCGTCGCGACGAGCACGGCGACGGGAGTCCGTCCGCTCGACCTGGTCTGGACGCTCCGCAACGTCGTCCGCGTCGAGGACGCCGCCGGTCGCTGGGTCACGTCCGAGCACGGCTACAACGACGAGGATCCCGCGACCGTCTGGAACAGCATGTCGGTCGGCGGAGTGCAGGGCGGCAGCCCCGTCGAGCCCCGCACCGCTCGCGACAGCCTGACGATCATCGACCAGGCGCCTCTCGTGTCGGTGCGGAAGAGCTCGAACACGACGATGATCCCCGTGCCGTTCGCCGGTGACGTCGCTCCGTCGGACTACCCGACCCTCGATTTCACCATCACGGCAACCAACGACAGCTCCGCACGAGCGCCCTACATCCGCGTGACGGACCCGATGCCCTGTGTCGACACGGCGCAGCAGGACTGTCTCGCTGGGCCCGGCGAGTGGGACGCGGATCCGTTCGATGGCCTCCCGTACGAGCCAGACGACAACCCGTTCGAGATGCTCACGATCACGCACCTCGGATTCTCGATCGCGAATGCCGGAGTGGACCCGGCCGCCTCGACTGTGGCGCTGCGCCGACTGGCTGCGGACGGGTCGCTCTCGACGAGCCTGGTGAGCGTCACGGCCGCCGAAGCGCTCACCCCGGCCCAACTCGCCGACGTCGTCGGCGTGAGCGTGCTCTACCAGGGCACCTCCCCCGAGACCACGGGCGGCACGATCGTCACCGGTGCCCCGCTGACCCTCGTGCTCACGGCGCAGTTGCGAGTCACCGAGCGCAGCGACGCATCGATCCCTGTCGAGCCCTTCGTCGTCGCGAACTACGCCTTCGTCCAGGGACACGATCCCGTGCTCGCGGAGGACGGTGCTCCGTACGACTCCGACACAGACGGGTTCGACCTCGTCGGGGGACGGCTCGACGTGACGGCCCAGAAGACCATCGCACCGGACGCGTTGCTCGAGAAGAACCGAGCGGAGCCCGTCTCCGTCTTGTTGCGCGCAACGGGCGGTGCGTCGACGGTCGCGACCAATCGCGTGGTGATCTCCGACACGGATGCCGGCTTCTGGAGCCGGTTCGCCCTCTCCTCGCTCGGTTCTGTGACGTTGCCGGCCGGCTCAGACCGCGTGCGGGTCGACGTGCGGACGGGCGCAGACGAGTGGGTCGAGGGTGTTCCTGCCGCCGCGGCGGCGCTCCCCGCTCTCGATGTCGCCGACGTGACCGGGATACGCTTCGTCTTTACCCGGGCCGATGGCGGTGTCTTCTCGCACACGGCCCCTCCGGCCGGATGGACGGCGACCGCGGCGCTTACGGTCCGACTCCTCGACACGGTCCGCGGGAGCGGTGAGGAGATCCCCTTCCCGAGCGTCATCGACAACGCGATCGATGTCGTATCCGAGCGTACGGACGACCCCGAGATCTACGCGAGCGCCGCGGCCGAGGCGAGCGACACTATCGCCCTTGAGACGGGGACGTACCAGCTGGACGTGGAGAAGAGCCCTGCGGGCAACATGCACACGGTCTCACCCGGAGAGAGTACGCCGTGGACCCTCGAGTTCACCAACACGGGATCGGGCTTCCTCACCGTCGACGAGTTCGTCGACACGCTGCCGGCCGAGCTGTCCTTCGACCAGGTGCCGCCGGTGTACGAGGCGTCGGAGGGTGGGACGCTCCCGATGGAGGTCGAACATCGTTACGACGCCGCTACGCACCAGTTGTCCTTCTCCTGGCCGGACGGCAGTCGTATGCGTCCGGGTGAGACGTTCCGGATCACGGTCGGTCTCGTCCTCGAGCCCGGGCTCCAGGTGGGGCAGCGGACCACGAACCGCTTCGTCGTGACGACCGCGCAGGAACTCTCGGCGTGCACGAACACGTCGGGCAACGGACAAGGAGTCCTCACCGGTTCGGCCGCGACGGAGTGCGGGACGAGCAACTTCGTCCAGCCGACGCCCGGCGCGTCGCTCGCCACCTACAAGGGTGTCAAGGGCGAGATCGATGGTGACCTCGTGTCGGGCGCCGTCAACGTCCAGTCACCGGCTACCGAGTGCGTCCCCGATCGCGACGGGTATGTGCAGACACCCTGCGCAGCCCTCACGGCCCTCGGGGCGACCGACGAATGGAAGCTCCAGGTCGTCAACAGCGGCACCGAGGGGTACTCGCGCGTGACGCTGGTCGACCCCCTGCCCGCACCGGGCGACCGGATGCTGGCCACGGGTGGATCCCGGGCGTCGACGTTCCGTCCCGTCTTCGATTCGGCTTTCGGCGTCGAGGCCCGGACCATCCCCGCCGGAGCGACCCTCGTATGGTCGGTGACCACCGACGCCGCGCCGTGCGTCGGCACCGGGACCACGACGTGGCCGAGCGACCCGACGTGTGAGGCTAACGCCTGGGTCCCGTCCGCCGACTTCGCCGGCGACTGGGCCGACGTCACGGCCCTTCGCGCCGACGTCGACTTCGCCGCTTCGCCCTCCGGGGTGATGACCCCGGGCCAGACCCTCCAGCTCGCATACCGCACGGTCAATGTGCCGGCATCGGCGGAGGAGCCGGAAGCGGCACCGATCGACGTCCCGGTCGTTGACGACGTCGCATGGAACCAGTTCGGCGCGTTCGCGTCCCTCGCGGGAGGCGGGACTCTCCAGCGGGCACCTGTCAAGGCGGGAGTCACGCTCCTCGGCGGTCCGCTTGAGATCGAGAAGGTCGTCGACGGTCCGGGTTCCGGCTACGCCCCCGATTCGTTCCGCGTCGACGTCTCCTGCGTCGTCGGGGGAGCGGCCGTCGACATGGGTACCAATGCCGAGGTCACCCTCGACGAGAGCGGCTCCTACCGTCACCGCATCGACGGCATCCCCCTCGGTGCCGATTGCACCGTCGAGGAGGATGGCGAGGTCGGGGAGTTCGGCGAGTCCGCTCGTGTCGGCAGCCCGTCGGCCGTCTCGATCCTCCAGTCGCAGGGCGAGGACGGTGCGGTGCCCGCCGGTCAGGCCGTGACGATCACGAACGTGTACGAGCTGGGTGGTATCAGCATCACGAAGGCCGTCGACACGGCCGCGACAGTGGGGTCCTTCGGGCCGTTCGGTGTCACGGTCGAGTGTGTGACCGCGCTCGGCGATCCCGTCGCGCTCGACCCGTCGGACTCGGAGTTCGTGCTCGAGGCCGGTGCCACCCGTACGATCACCGACGCGATCCCCCTCGGCTCCCGGTGCACCGTGTCCGAGACGAACGCCGGCGGCGCCGACGCGACGACCATGTCGGGCGGGACCGTCGTCGACGGCGGTGACGGCAGTGCCGTCCTCACGGTCGACGGCGAAGCAGACGGCGTGCTCATCACGAACACGTTCGCGGCCGGCACCTTGTCGGTGCTCAAGACGGTGCTGGGCGACGGCGCCGCCGACTACGGCGACGGCCCGTTCGCGGCGTCCGTCTCCTGCAACTACGGGGGAGAGGTGGTCTACTCCATCGACGACCTGCCGCTCGTTCCGGACGAGGCGGTCCGGGTGGACGCCGTCCTCCCCGTCGGGACGGTGTGCGACGTCGCCGAGGTAGCCACGGGAGGAGCGACCGAGCACGAGGAGTCCGCGGCCGTCGTCATCACCGGTCCGGCCGACGGCGAGACCGTCGGCGCCGTTACTGCCGTCATCACGAACGCGTTCCACACGAGCGGGCTCGACGTCGTCAAGGAACGGACCGGTGACGGTGTCGAGGAGTTCGGCGACGGCCCGTTCGGGATCCTGGTCTCGTGCACCTGGGTGAAGGACGGCGCGACTCTCACGATCCCCGTCGTCGACGGCGGCGTCCTGTCGCTGTCGGAGGAGAACGGGTTCGCCGCGGGGATCGACGGCATCATCGTCGGGGCGTCGTGCGCCGTCGAGGAGACGGATCCCGGACTCGCCGTCGAGAGCCGCATGACGCCCACCGACGGTACGGTCACGATCGCAGACGCCGAGAGCGAGCGGGCGACGGTCGTCGTCCGGAATCGTTTCGACGTCGGTCAGCTCGCGATCGAGAAGACCGTGCAGACTGCCACCGTCGCCCCGGGGGACGACGTCCGCTACGTGATCACGGTGCGCAACACGGGTCAGATCGACGCGGCGAACCTGCGGGTCGAGGACGTGTTGCCCGTCGGTGCCACATTCAGGTCGGCCGCCCCGGAGGGCTTGCTCGACGGTCGGACGCTGTCGTGGATCGTCGACGAGCTCGCGGCCGGACAGAGCACGACCATCGATGTCGTCGTGAGTTACGAGGCTCCCGGCACGTACGTCAACCACGCCGCCGTGAGCAACGGGCTCGGCCCGTGGCGGCCCGTCGAGGTCGTCGCAGGGTGCGAGGGCGGCGACGCCTGCGCGACGGTGGCGGTCGCCGTGCTGGCCGTCACCGGAAGGGCCGAGCGCTCGCTCCTCTTCCTTCTGGGAACCATGGCGCTCGGGCTCGGGTTCCTCGCCGTCGTCGCCGCTCGTCGGCGCTACAGTAGGCGGTGACAGTGGATGCTGCCCGTCCTCCGCGAGGACGGGCAGCATCGTGCTGTGCCGCGGTCTAGCTCGGCGTGGCGGAGAACGGGCGGTCCTGACCGGCCCAGGAAGGTCGTGGCGGATGACGATGTCTCGGTACCCGACGAGGAGTCTCCTCCAGTGCGCGGCTATCGCCGCGGCGGGCGGCGTCCTCATCATTCTGCTCGGCCCTGTGGGAACGTGGGCTGCCGTCCTGAGCGCGCCGCTCTACGCCGTCGTCGGCTCCCTCAACCTGTTGTCCCCCATGGTCGCGCTGCGATGGACCCGGCTGCCGTGGGCGGCCACCCTGACGGCCTTCCTCGGCGGACTGCTCGCGATGTCGTTCTCCGTTCTCGGTATCCTGCTCATCCCGGCGCTCGTGCTCCCGGCGGTCGCGATGGACGCCGTCGCGCTGCTCGTCCGTCCCCGTGGACGACGAGCGGGACTCTACGCGGGTGCGGTGGCCGGTGGCCTCGTGATCTTCGCGATCTCGTTCGTCGTCATCCCCGCCGAGCTGGTGACGCCGGTCCTCGTAGTGATATTGCTCGTCCTGAGGATCGCGGCGTACGTCGGTGTCATGCGTCTGGCTGGCTCGGTCGCCGCGGGCCTCGAGCGTGCTGGCGTCAAACCGACGCCGTCGCCCATCGTGACGCGCGTGGAGCGGCCCTCCGCCGGGGGGAGCGCGGGCTAGGCCGACGCGGCGAGCTCCGCGCGGATGCCCTCGACGAACGTGTCGACGTCCTCCTCCGTGGTGTCCCACGAGCACATCCAGCGCACCTCGCCCTTCTCGGCGTCCCAGTCGTAGAAGCGGAACGACTCGTGGAGGCGCGCGGCGGCCTCGGCGGGGACGGAGGCGAAGACGGCGTTCGCGTCCGTCGCTTGCGTGAACGAGAGACCGGGAGCCGAGCCGTCCGCGATCGCGGCCTCGAGTGCGGCGCGGAGGCGCGCGGCCATAGTGTTCGCGTGCGCGGCCGACGTGCGCCACAGGTCCTCGCTCAGCAGGGCGATGAACTGCGCCGACAGGAACCGCATCTTCGACGCGAGTTGCATGTTGACCTTGCGGAGGTAGGTGAGGCCCTCGGAGGCGGCCGGGTCGAGCACGACGATGAGTTCACCGAGCAGCAGGCCGTTCTTCGTGCCGCCGAAGGAGAGCACGTCGACGCCCGCGTCGGTCGTGATGGCACGCAGGGGCACGTCGAGGGCGGCCGCGGCGTTCGACAAGCGGGACCCGTCCATGTGCAGGCGCATGCCGCGCTCATGCGCGTGATCGGCGAGCGCGCGGATCTCCTCGGGGGAGTAGACCGTGCCGAGCTCGGTCGACTGCGTGATCGACACGACGAGCGGCTGCGCGCGGTGCTCGTCACCCCAGCCCCAGGCCTGACGGTCGACGAGCTCGGGCGTGAGCTTGCCGTCGGGGCTCTCGACCGTGAGGATCTTGATGCCCCCGATGCGCTCGGGGGCGCCGTTCTCGTCCGTGTTGATATGGGCGGTCGCGGCGGCGACGACGGCGCCCCAGCGCGGCAGCATCGACTGCAGGCCCGTGACGTTGGCACCCGTGCCGTTGAAGACGGGGAAGGCCTCAGCGCGCTCGCCGAAGTGCTCGCGCACGACCTCCTGGAGTCGTGCCGTGTAGGCGTCCTCCCCGTACGCGATCTGGTGTCCGCCGTTCGCCTGGCCGATGGCGGCGAGGATCTCGGGGTGGATGCCGGCGTAGTTGTCCGAGGCGAAGGCGCGGAAGCGGGGATCGTGCAAAGCGGTCACCCTCCCATCCAACCACCTCTCCTCACCCCCCTAAACACTTCCTCTGTGCACGAAAATTCGAGCACAGAGGAAGTGTTCAGGGGGGTCAGTGGGTGAGGGCGTCGCGCCACTTCACGGTGCCGCCGAGCTTGAGGAGTGAGTTCTCATAGATCTTGGAGCCGAGCACGATCGTGCCGAGCGCCGTGACCGCGAGGATCACGAGGGAGAGCAGCGGCTCCCACCACTGGGCGTCGCCGAGGAAGAGGCGCACGGGCATCCCGACCGGGGCCGAGAAGGGCACGTACGACATGATCCCGAGGACGACCGGGTTGTCGTAGAAGAAGATGACGAGGAAGTACGGGATCATCACGAGCATCGTCACGGGCGTCGTCGTCGACCCGATGTCCTCGACGCGCGAGACCATCGAGCCCGTGGCCGCGAAGAGCGCCGCGAGCAGGACGAAGCCCAGGACGAAGAAGACGACGAACCACAACACCGGTGCGCCGAGCACGGACAGCAGCTCGCTCTGCCCCGTGATCGTCAGCCCGATGATGGCGAGCGCCGTGATCATCGCGATCTGCCCGAATGCGAGGATCGAGTTGCCGAGCACCTTGCCGGCGAGCAGCGCCCGCACCGGGACGGCCGACATGAGGATCTCGACGACGCGCGTCTGCTTCTCCTCCACGACGGACTGCGCGATCGTCGAGCCGAAGGTCATCGCCGAGGCGAAGAAGACCACGCCGAACGCGATCGCCACGAGGTAGGCGAGGAACGGGTTCTGCGCGTCGCCATCGAGCAGAGCGACGGGTGGCGTGATGCTCAGCTGCTGCAGGAGTCCCGTCGGCGTTTCCGAGTCGGCGACGACGATGATCCCGAGGGCCGTCGAGTCGTCCGGCAGGATCGCGGCGACGACGTCGCCGGCGCGGACGAGGGCTTCCGCCTCCTCGGCTGTCGCGACCTCGGTCACGTCGAGGCCCTGTTGCCCCTGCACGGCCGCGGCACTGTCGCCCGTCACCGCGACCTTCGTCGCCTCCTCGTTGCCGCCGACCAAACCGCCGATGAGGATCGAGCCGAGGACGACGAGCATGAGGATGCCGGTCGAGATGAGGAACGCCTTGCTCCGCAGCTTCATCCGGACCTCGCGCTCGGCGACGAGCCACGAGCTCTGCAGGAAGCTCGGCGTTGCGGGGGTCGCGGCATCGTGGAGCGCGTGGGTCGTGTTCGTCGTGGTCATGCGACGACCTCCTTGAAGATCTGGGCGAGCGACGGACGCTGGCGGGAATACGAGGTGACGGGGCCGCGCGCGACGGCGTCGCGCAGCACGGCCTGGGCGGTGTCCTCGGAGTCGACCTCGAAGATCGTGTCGCCGCCGTGGAAATCGACGACCGTGACGCCCGGGACCTCCCGCACCCAGCCGGCGTCTCCGGCGACGTGCAGTTCGTAGCGGCGCGAGGAGTACTGCTCGCGCAACTGCTCGCGGGGACCGTTCGCGCGGATCTGCCCGCCTGCGATGATGACGAGGTCGTCGCAGAGCCGCTCGACGATGTCGAGCTGGTGGCTCGAGAACAGCACCGGGATGCCGGCCGCCGCGTAGTCGCTCAGCACGCCGACGACGGTGTCGACGGCCATCGGGTCGAGCCCCGAGAACGGCTCGTCGAGCACGAGGACGTCGGGTTCGTGCACGAGCGACGCCGCGATCTGCGCACGCTGCTGGTTCCCGAGCGAGAGGCTCTCGACGAGGTCGCCGCGGCGCTCGCCGAGGCCGAGCCGGTCGAGAAGACGCTCGGCCTTCTTCTGCGCCGCCGACGCGGTGAAGCCGTGGAGGCGAGCGAGGTAGACGAGCTGCTCCTCGACCTTCATCTTCGGGTAGAGGCCGCGCTCCTCCGGCATGTAGCCGAAGCGGCGGCGCGCCTCGGCCGAGAGCGGTCGACCGTCGAGCGTCACACTTCCGGAATCCGAGGAGAGCACCCCGAGGATGATGCGCATCGCGGTCGTCTTGCCGGCGCCGTTGCCGCCGACGAAACCGGTCATGCGCCCGGGCGCGACGTCGAACGAGACCGCGTCGAGCGCGCGGCGCGAGCCGTACGTCTTGGTCACATCCGTGAGTGTGAGCATCTGGAGAGCCTCCCTGGTCGTTGGCTCAACGCTATGGTCGCGGCGGCCCCGCGGCATCCGCCGTGCGACGGGTTAAGCATGTCCGCCCGGGGGAGGAGGGAACGCGTGCGATGATGCTGTCCGTGTGGAGACGCAGACGAGACGAGCAGGCGGCGGGGGCGACCGAGGGGACGGCGGCGGGAAACGGCCTGCTCGGCGTCGGCGTGCAGGTGCACGTCGTCGAATCCTCACCCGGGACGAGCGACCACTGGGCGGGCGAGCCGTCGGGCGTCATCGTCTCGCTGGGTGACTCCCGACCGGACGGCGTCGTCGGCATCCCGCGCCTCAAGGGCCAGGTCTGGAAGGTCGTCTTCGACGAGCCGCAGTACCGACCGGACGGCACGGGTCCGCTCGCCTCCGCCGAGATCCCCGCGTCCCTCCTCGTCGCCGC
The DNA here is from genome assembly GCF_004078655.1 of Labedella populi. GTDB lineage: Bacteria > Actinomycetota > Actinomycetes > Actinomycetales > Microbacteriaceae > Labedella > Labedella populi. Next base: position 705,311 of record NZ_RZNC01000001.1, read on the forward strand.
GCCGCTCGCGACGGGCGACGACCTCCCGTACGAGCTCCGGTAGCGGCGAAATCGGGCAGGCCGGATCTCGCGAGGTCCGATCGCGGGCGGGGCCGGGGAGCCGTCTGCCTCAGCTGCCCGGGACGGTGATGCCGTTCTCGTAGGCGTAGACGACGGCCTGGATGCGGTCGCGCACGCCGAGCTTCTGCAGCACCTTCGAGACGTGGCTCTTGACCGTCGCCTCACCGACGTAGAGCTGCGTCGCGATTTCGGCGTTCGACAGACCACGCGCGACGAGACCGAGGACCTCGAACTCGCGCTCGGTGAGCTCCTGCACCTCGGTGGGCACGATGATCGACCCTGATTCCGTCGCGGAGGGGGCGATCGATCCGAACCGCTCGATCACGCGGCGGGTCACGGCGGGGGCGAGCAGCGCGTCGCCCGAGGCGACGACGCGGACGGCGTCGACGAGCTGCTCGGGGGTCGAGTTCTTGAGCAGGAACCCGCTCGCCCCGGACTGGAGGGCGTCGAAGAGGTAGTCGTCGCGGTCGAACGTCGTGAGGATGAGCACCGCGGCATGGACCGACGGGTCGCGGACGATGAGACGCGTCGCTTCGAGGCCGTCCATTCCCGGCATCTGGACGTCCATGCAGATCACGTCGGGGTCGAGGGCCGCCGCACGCTCGACGGCTTGCGTTCCCGAGGCCGCCTCGCCGACGATCTCGATGTCGGGCTGCGCCCCGAGGATGATGCGAAAGCCGGCCCTCACCATCTCGTGGTCGTCGGCGAGCAGGACTCTCGTGGTCATCGGGTGTCTCCGTCTCCCGACGCCGTCGTGACGTCGATCATGTGGTTCTCGGCATCGGGAGCGCCGACGTGGGGGGCGGCGGGCGCCGGAGTGTCCACGACCGGCACGCGTGTGCGGACGACGTAGCGGCCGTCGGACGCTCGGCCGATGTCGATCGTGCCTCCGGAGGCCGTTGCGCGCTCGCGCATCCCGACGTGCCCGAGCCCGCCCCGATTCCGTGGATCGCCGGTCGCGCGCCCGGTGTTGCTCACTTCGAGCTCGATAGCGTCGTGGAGGTAGCGCACCCGAACGTCGGCCGTCGCGGCGCTGCCGCCGTACTTGCGGGCGTTCGTCAGCGACTCCTGCGCGATCCGATACAGATTGAGGGCGACGCCCGCGGGAACGCGTCGCGGTTCCCCGATGACGTCGAGCGCCGTGGGGAGCCCGGCGGCCGTGGAGTCGTCGACGAGCGCGGGCAGCGCATCGAGGCCGAGGGTCGACGCGCTCGAGGCGGCGGGATCGGCGGTGCCGCCGGGGTCCCGGAGTGTCGAGAGGAGACCGTGCAACTCGGCGATCGCGCTGCGCGCGTTCAGTTCGACGTTCGACAGCGCGTCCTTCGCGGCGGTCAGGTCCGACGACAGCACCATGCGGGCCGCCCCAGCCTGCACGCCCATGACCGAGACGTGGTGGGCGACGACGTCGTGCAGTTCGCGCGCGATGCGCACGCGCTCGAGGCTGACGGCTTGAGCGGCCGTGAGTTCGCGCTCGCGCTCGAGTTCCCGCGTGCGACGTTCGAGAAGGGCGCGCTCCCTGGCGCTGGCGAGTGCGCGGTCGCCGAAGAACCACGCGCCGCCGAAGTACAGGAGGTTCGTGAGTACCTGGACGAGCAGGAATGCGACGAGCGGCGAGAAGGCGCCGGCGCGCGAGAACCCCGCGAGCGAGTCCGGATCTGTTCCCTGGATGAACATCGCGATCATGAGCCACGTGAACATCGCGAGCACGATGAGCCCCCGGGTGAGCAGGGCCCGGCGGCGGTCGGTCACCCAGGCTCCGACCGTATAGATGCCGAGGAAGAGCGTGATGTTCGAGATCAGAAGCTCGGGCACGAGCAGTGTCTGGCCGACGATGAACGCGGTGGAGAGGACGAGGGCCACCGAACACGGGTACCGCCGACGGAGGGCGAGCGGAAGTGTCATCGCCACGGCCCAGATGATACTGAAACCCATTGGGGCCGGCTGCGGATAGAACCCTGCCGTGCGGTAGAGCATGATGCTGAAGACGCAGCCGATGAACAGGGCGACCGCGAGCACCGTGTCGTTCCGGATCGCCGTCCGGTCGACCGGTGGGCGCTGCCACCGCGGGTCGTCGGGGTCGAGGTCGTGCGGGGCGGTCGTCGGGGACGCACCGTCCGTGGTCGCGGTGTCGACGGACGCGCCCGCCCGTTCGTCCCGATCCTCAGCCATGTGTCGAGCGTATAGAGGCTCGCGGTCGGTCGCGTCCGCCGGGAGGCGGAGACGGAGCGCCGGTCGAGTCACGTCAGCTCCGATCCGGGCGAGCTGTTCGCCGACGGTCCGGGCGGCGACGACCGGGCCGAGCCGGACCTGGCCGTGGAGCTGCCGCGCGAACTCGTGGAACTGCGTCGCGCGGAGGATCGTCCACGGCACGACGCCGTCCTCCACGAGCTGCTCCTGCAGAACCTTCCCGGCGTAGTAGCCGTGGGGTGCGCGGTCACTCCCGACGATCCCGAGCGTCACGTGGTGCGCGACCCCCGCGCGCACTTCCGCGTCGAGCAGCGTCCTCGTGACGGAGCGGAAGAACCCCTCCGATGCCCGCGCCGACGAGCGCGGAGGTGAGCCCTGCTCCGGAGACGAGGTCGACGCCCGTCGATCGGGTCAGCACGACGGCGTCGTGACCGTCTCGTCGCAATGCGTCGACGACGAAGCGCCCGACCGTTCCCGTCCCGCCCGCGACGGCGACCCGCTTCGTCTCGTTCATCCGCTCCCTGTCTCGTTCGCCCGTCGGCCTCGTGGCCGTCGGGGCATCATCCCGTCCCGGGGGACGGATCGGTCCCGCCCCTCGGCTTTGCGGTTCAGGCCGCGCCGAGCTGGCGGCGGGCCTCATCGAGCGTCTCCATGACGGCGATCGCCTCGTCGAGGCCGTGCAGCGGCGACTCCGAGAGTCCCGCCTGGATGTACCGTGCGGCCGCAGCCGCCTGATAGCAGAGCGATTGGCGGGCCGGCCGGTCGGCCTCGTCGGTCCACGAGCCGACGAGCGTGCCTGCCGCGTCGTAGAGTCGGACGGTGTCGGCGTCCCAGAACGGGGAGCCGACCTCGATCCGGCCGCGCGTGCCCGAGATGACCGAGTTCGCGGGGGTCGGTGCGTTGATGCTCGCGCTCAGCAGCGATTGCGCGCCGTCGGGCGAGCTGAGGACGAGCGCGGCCTGCGCGTCGACGCCAGTCGGCGCGAGCGCTCCGCGGGCGACGACGGCGTCCGGAGTGCCGAGGAGGAAGGACGACCACGCGACGACGTAGACGCCGAGGTCGAGCAGGGCGCCACCGGCGAGAGCGGGATCGAAGAGACGGCTCGACGGGTCGAACTCCGCCGCGCCGCCGAAGTCGGCGAAGACGATGCGGACGTCGCCGATGGCGTCCGATTCGAGGAGCTGGCGGACGACGTCGCTCTGCGGACGGTACCGCGTCCACATGGCCTCCATCGCGAAGACGCCGGCCGCCCGGGCCGCCTCGACGATCCGGCGGGCTGCCGCAGCCGTCGGCGCGAGGGGCTTCTCGATGAGGACGTGCTTCCCCGCGTTGATCGCGAGCAGGGCGTGCTCCTCGTGATGGCTGTGCGGCGAGGCGATGTAGACGATGTCGACGTCCGCATCGGCGACGAGTTCCTCATACGAGCCGTAGGCGCGATCGATGCCGTGCGCTCGCGCGAACTCCTCGGCGCGCTCGAGGGTGCGCGAGCCGGCGGCGACGACGCGCTGCCCGGTGTGGCGGAGGAGGGAGTCGACGAAGTCGTTCGCGATCGCCCCCGGCGCGAGGATCCCCCAGCGCAGGATCGGCGCGTCGCGCGGGTCGGGGAAACGGGGGGAGGGCAGCGCTGTCGACATCGGTGTCTCTCTCGGCTCGGGATCGCCTTCATCCTGGCATAAGCGCGCGTGCCCGAGACGGTGCGGGACCCGACCGGCCGCCACCTCGCTGGAGTGACGGCCGGTCGGCGGGACGACGTCAGCCGCGCCCGGTGATGCCCGACGTCGATGCGATCACGTCGCCCATCTTCTTCTGCAGCGCCTCATAGAACATCGAGAGCGGGAACTCGTCGTCGAGCACGGCGTCGGTCATGCCGCGCGGTGCGCCGAGGAGCACCTCGTCGGGCAGGCCGCGCTTCCACAGCGAGGCGGGATGCGGCTCGACGACGGCGGACACGAGCTCATAAGCGGCGAGCCAGTGGGCGACCTTCGGGCGGTCGATGGAGCGCCAGTAGAGCTCGTCGATCGCGTCACCCAGCTCGACCACGACGTCGGGCACGGCGTCCCAGTCGATTGCGAGCGACGTGTCGGTCCAGTGCAGGACGCGGTGCTGGTGCAGCCACGCGAACAGCAGCTGGCCGCCGAGACCGTCGTAGTTGCGCACGCGCGACCCCGTGAGGGTGAACCGGAAGATGCGGTCGAAGATGACCGCGTACTGCACGAGACGCGCGTGCCGAAGTGTCTCGGCCTCCGCGTCCGAGAGCTCGGCGCGCTCGCGACTCGAGAGATCCTTCTCCAGGCGCACCGACTCGCGGAAGGCCGTGAGATCGCACCGCAGCTCCTCGAGGGAGTAGAGGAAGAACGGCATCCGCTGCTTGATCATGAACGGATCGAACGGCAGATCGCCGCGCATGTGGGTGCGATCGTGGATGAGGTCCCACATCACGAACGTCTCCTCGGCGAGTCGCTGGTCGTCGAGGAGCTCCTGGGCATCGGCCGGCAGCTCGAGCTTCGTGATCTCTGCGGCTTTCCGGACGACGCGGCGGAACCGTGCCGCTTCGCGATCGGCGAAGATCGCACCCCACGTGAACGTCGGGATGCTGCGCATCGCGACGGTCTCGGGGAAGAGCACGGCGGAGTTCGTGTCGTAGCCCGGCGTGAAGTCGACGAAACGGATCGGCACGAAGAGGGCGTTCGAGTAATCGCCCGCTTCGAGCGCCCCGATGAACTCAGGCCAGACGACCTCGACGATGACGGCTTCGACGAGTCGGTCCGTCGACCCGTTCTGCGTGTACATCGGGAAGATCACGAGGTGGAACTCACCGTCGCGACGCGACGCCTGCGGCTGGAACTCGACGAGGGAGTCGAGGAAGTCCGGCACGCCGAAGTCGGCGTCGGCCCATCGCTCGAAGTCGAGCGCGACGGCGTCGAGGTAGGCGCCGTCGGCGGGGAACAGGGGCGCGAGCTCGCGGATCGACATGACGATGTCCGCGACGTGAGCGCGGGCGGCCTCGTGCGCCGCGGTCTCGGGGATCGAGCCGTCCTTGATCTGGTGCTCCCGGATCGCGCTCGCGGCGGCCTTGAGCCGCAGCCAGGCCGGTGTGGCGGCGATGTCGTCCCCGGAGAGTCGCACGTCTTCCACGACCTCGGGCTCGCCGATGATCGCCTGGTTGCTGCGTTCGATGGTCATGGATCCCTCCTCGGGTGCGCATGGGCTGAGTGAAGGCGAGTGCCCTCTCGGCGAGCGTATCCGGGGGAGTCCAAGCGATTCTTTGCCTCTCGCGCACGCCCGCTGCGCACTTCGCCCCCGCCGCGCACGTTTCCCCCTCGTTCCCCTCTCTCCCCCCTGAAAACTTCGCATGTGCACGAAAATTCGTGCACATGCGAAGTTTTCAGGGGGGAGAGGGAGGGAGGTGGGGAGGAGGAGGGGGGTCAGGACCAGCGGCGCTTGACCCAGCGCTCGAAGAGGCCGACGAGCGAATCGGAGAGCTTGCCGAGCACGGCGAGCAGGATGATGACGAAGAAGATGCGATCGATGCGCCCGTTGTTCTGCGAATCGACGAGGCGGAAGCCGAGTCCCATTGACGACGCGATGAGCTCGGCGGCGACGAGGAACAGCCACGCCTGGGCCAGTGCGAGCCGCAACCCGGAGATGACCGACGGGATGACCGCCGGCAGCTGGACCGTCGCGAACAGTCGAGGGCCGGTGAACCCGAACGCCCGTCCCGCCTCGACGAGGTGGCGGTCGACGTGGCGCAGCGCCGCGGACACCGTTGTGTAGACGGGGAAGAACGCGCCGATCGCGATGAGGATGACTTTCGAGTCCTCGCCGATCTTGAACCACAGGATGAGCAGCGGCACCCACGCGAGCGACGGAACGGCACGGAGGGCTGCGAGGGTGGGCGACAGCAGGATGTCGCCGATCTTCGAGAGTCCGACCAGCGCTCCTGCCGTGAGTCCGAGGGCGGCGCCGATCCCGAAACCGAGGAGGACACGCTGCACCGAGATCGCGACGTCCGAGGTGAGCAGGCCGCGCTGGGCCAGGTCGACGCCGGCGAGCCACACCTCGGTGGGTGACGGGAGCCGCGACGACGGTACGAGATCACTCGCGCTCACGAGCGTCCAGACAGCGAGGACGAGGATCGGGAGGATCGCGCCGGCGACGAGGACGAACCACGTCTTCGACGTGAGCCGACCGGTGCCCCGGGCGAGGAAGGCGCGCCCCGGTCGCGCCTCCGTCGTGTCGTAGGACGGGCCCTGCACGCTCACGACACCGGGCACGCGATCGTCGCGCTCACTCTGATAGGTCATGTCCTCCTCCTTCCGCTGTCCCTCGAACTCCGTGGAGTGTCACGTCTGGTCGCTTTTCGGGCCCGAAGCGGCCACAGATGTCACCTCACGGAAGGTCAGGGGGCTGCCGTGGTCAGCCGGCAATGGCTGAGGGGTCGGCGTTCTCCGCGAAGGACGGCTCGAGGAGGGTGTCGAGGGCCTCGTCCACCGCGTCCTGCGACGCGACGTCGCCCGACTCGACGAAGATCGGACCGATCACCGACAGCACGTCGAGCTGGGCCTGGCCGGGTACGTTGTCGACGTCGAGATTCGAGCGCTCTTCGATCACCGTCGACGCGACGGTGAGGTCGAGACCGGCGACATCGGCGAGAATCTGCGCCGTCTCGTCGGGGTTCGCCTGAGCCCACTCACGCGCCTTCTCGTACGCGTTCACGACGGTCTGCGCGACGTCGGGCTTCTCGCTGAGGAACTCCTCCGTCGCGTTGAGGAAGCCGTAGCTGTTGAAGTCGACGTTGCGGTAGACAAGCTGAGCCCCGTCTTCCTCGGCCCCCGCCATGATGGGGTCGAGCCCCGCCCACGCATCGACGGAGCCGTTCGACAGCGCGGTCGCGCCGTCGGCGTGCTGAAGGTTCTCGATGGTGACGTCCGCCGGGTCGACGCCCGCTTCCTCGAGCGACTGGAGCAGGAAGAAGTACGGGTCGGTGCCCTTCGTCGCGGCGACCTTCTTGCCCGCGAGGTCGGCGACGTCGGTGATGTCCGAGTCGGCGCCGACGACGAGGGCCGACCACTCCGGCTGCGAGTAGATGTCGATCGTCTGGATGGGGCTGTTATTGGAACGGGCGAGGAGGGCAGCGGATCCGGCCGTCGAACCGACGTCGATCGCGCCGGCCCGCAGGTTCTCGTTCGCCTTGTTCGACCCGGCGGACTGCACCCAGTTGACCGTGATGTCCTGGTCCTCGAGCGCGTCCTCGAGCCAACCGTTCTCCTTGATTACGAGGGAGAGAGGGTTGTAGGTCGCGAAGTCGATGTTGAGCGTGCCGCCGGTGGTCTGGCCACCGTCGCTCGACGCTCCATCGGTCGCCGCGTTCTCTCCCGCGGCGCACCCACTCAGGACGAGCACCGTCGCGGCGGCCGCAGCGGTGAGTGCCGAGAGGGATCGGGGTCGGATCGTGCTCATGGGTGCTCCTGATGGTCGGTGTGCCGCCGCGTGGTGGCGGGTGTCGGGTGTGCGATGCGGGTGTCGGGGCACCGGTTGCGGGTGTCGACGAGTGAGGGTGGAGGTGGCGCGGGGTCCGTCGGGATCAGAGGGTCATGCTCGCCCGGTCCGTCCTGACGACACGCGGATCCGCTCCGGCGCCGTGGCGGTCGATGCCCAATCCGTCGAGTAGCCGCGCCCGCAGTTCGGCGAGTTCGGACGAGCCGCGATCACGCGGCCGCGCACCGGGAACCGTGAGCAGTTCCGCGATCGTCGCACCCGCCTCGCCGCCGTCGTCGCGAGCGAGCAGGACGACACGGTCGGCGAGTTGCAGGGCCTCGTCCACGTCGTGCGTGACGAGAAGGACGGTCGTCGGCTCCGCAGCCAGGATGTCGAGGAGGAGGTCTTGCATCTTGAGCCGGGTGAGCGCGTCGAGTGCACCGAACGGCTCGTCGAGCAGGAGGACTCCGGGGTTGCGCGCGAGCGCACGAGCGAGCGACGCGCGCTGGGCCATCCCGCCCGAGATCTCTCGCGGTCGGTGGCCCGCGAAGTCGCCGAGCCCGACGAGCTCGATGAGTTTCTCCACTCGGGCCGACCCCGCGGAACGCGGCGTCCCGCGCGGAAGTCCGATCGCGACGTTGTCGTGCACCGTGCGCCACGGCAGGAGGCGCGGCTCCTGGAATCCCACGGCCGTCCGTGCGTCGATACCGATTACGGGCGAGCCGTCGATGCGCACCTGTCCGGTCGAAGCAGCATCGAGACCGCCGGTGATCCGCAGCAGCGTCGACTTCCCGCACCCGCTCGTCCCGAGGATCGCCACGACCTCGCCCGGTTCGACGTGCAGTTCGATATCGCGGAGGACGGGACGCGCCGGTCCCGATCCCCGTTCCGCAGCGAATGCGCGCCCGACTCCGTCGAAGTCGATGGAGACGGCGCGACTGACGTCGCGAACGGTCTGCCGGGAAGCTGTCGTGGTCACGGGGGCTCTCGTCGATGGCGCGGGAACGGAGTGGGACTGCCTCAACGCTAAGCCGACGGGCTCCTCCGCCTCGGATCGCACGAAAGAATACGTAATAATGCGCCTCCGCCCCCGTTCGCCGGCGGAGCTGCATGACGCCTCCTGCCGGTGGGCCGCGGGAGCGCGGGGTGTTCTCCGCACGGTGCCCCTGCCGTCCGCTGCTGCCCGAACGGGACGGTGATCACCGCCCCGTTCCGCGATCTACGCCGGGGAGCCGGACCGGGACAAACGAGTGGCTGCCAAGCGCTCGGCCGAGTCGAGCGTCGTGGTGCCGTCGCGTCGGGCGGTCTCGACGACCTCGGAGAGGGTGTCGCCGATCGCGGCGAGTCGCTCGGGAAGCCGTGACCGATCCGCGTCGTCACACGCGAGGTGGAGCACGCCTCCCGCGTTCACGATGAAGTCCGGCGCCCAGAGGATGCCGCGCGCCGCGAGTGCTTCGGCCCCCGAGCGATGAGCGAGCTGGTTGTTGGCCGCGCCCACGACGGCGACGGCCGCGAGGCTCGCGATGACGTCGTCGTTCAGGGCTCCGCCCACTCCGCACGGGACGAAGAAGTCGGACTCCACGAGGTGCTCGGTGCCGGGGGAGACCCACATCGCGCCGAGTTCCTCGGCGAGCACGCGCCGGGACGGGTCGACGTCGGTCACCGTGAGGTCGACTCCCGACGTGCTGAGCGAACGGGCGACGAGCGAGCCGACGTGGCCGAGCCCGGAGATCGTGGCGCGCCGCCCGTCGAGTTCCGCGGTGCCGAAGAGCGATCGCGCGACGGCTCGGATGGAGGCGACGACGCCGGTCGCCGTGGCCTCGCTCGGTTCGCCAACGCCCCCCTGCTCGGCGGGCAGGCCCGTGACGTGTTCGGTGCGCTCCGCGACGACGGCCATGTCGGCGGAAGAGGTCCCGACGTCCTCGGCGGTGACGTACGCACCGCCGAGCGACTCGACGGCGTCTCCGAGGTCGAGCATGGCGGCGCGGCGCCGTTCCCCGTCCAGCCGAGTACCCGCCGGGACGTGGACGACGGCCTTACCGCCGCCGTGCGCCAACCCGGCGCACGCGTTCTTGAGCGTCATCCCTTCTGACAGTCGCAAAGCGTCGTCCACCGCCTCGCGCCACGTGAGGTAGGTCCAGACGCGCGCCCCGCCGAGGGCAGGCCCGAGCGTCGTCGAGTGCACGGCGATGACGATGGTGAGGCCGGAGCGCTCTCCGCGGACCACCACGAGGCGCTCGTGGACCGGCGTGTCGGTCGCGTCGGCGGGGCCGCTCGACGTCACGGAGGGTGGTTCGGTGGTCGTGGTCAGGGATGTCATCGCAGCTCCTCGTGGGGGTCCTCGTGCTCGGGTCCGAGCGCTCGGCGAGGGGCGGGTGGCTCCATCGCCGCGACCATCCTTCCACGTCGAGCAGGACTGCGGCGAGACCCTCGACGGCGGTGAGGGGACCGGTCGCCGTAGGCTGAGCGGATGGGAGGCGTGCTGCTCGGGTTCGGGATCATCGGATTCGTCATCGCCGTCGGTTACGTCGCGGCGCGACTCGGGATCGGCGGGCCGGAGGCCGGCTTCGTCCTCAACCGGATCGCGTTCTTCGTGACGGGACCGGCGCTCCTGTTCACGGTGCTCGCGCGAGCGGACATCGCCGATGTGTTCTCCGTGCCCCTCCTCGTCGCGCTCATCGCAGCCGTCTCGATGGCGGCGGTCTACCTCGTGATCAACCTGCTGTTCTGGCGTGATCCGCTCGGGCGGGCGACGATCGGGTCGATGGCCTCGGGCTACGTCAACGCGAACAACATCGGTCTTCCCGTCGCGGTCTACGTGCTCGGCGACGCCCACTACGTCGCCCCGCTCATCGTGATCCAACTCGTGATCTTCGCGCCGATCGGGCTCGCCCTCCTCGACATCGAGGCGCGCGGTTCCGCCTCCGTCGGTGGCATCCTCAGCCAGCCGGTGCGGAACCCGCTCATCATCGCCTCGCTCACGGGGCTCGTCATCGCCGTGCTCGGAATCGAGGTCCCGGCTCCCGTGATGGCGCCGTTCGAGCTGCTGGGGGGAGCGGCCGTCCCGCTCATCCTCATGGCCTTCGGCATGTCGCTCTACGGGCAGCGCCCCTTCGCGGCGTCCGAGGGGCGTTCCCGCATCGTCGTCGCGTCGGTGCTCAAGGCCGTGGTGATGCCGATCATGGCGTGGGTCGTCGCCTCCCTGGGCTTCGGGCTCTCCGGCGCCGAGCTCTTCGCCGTCGTGACCCTGTCCGCTCTCCCCACGGCGCAGAACATCTTCAACTACGCGAGCCGATACAACCGCGGCGTCGTCCTCGCGCGCGACACGGTGCTCGCGACGACGCTCGCCTCGGTCCCCGTCATCGTCGTGATCGCGGCGCTGCTCGCCTGACCGTTCGCTTGCGGCACGCTCACGCTCACCCCCCCATTCCGACCGTCGAGGGCGACGAACGGGGAGTCACGGTGGAGGAACCGCGGTGGAACGGCTCGGCTGTCGGGGTGACGGCTCAGGCGGCGGAGCGCGTCGACGCCCACGCGACGGCGTTGTCGGCCTGCTCCCGGCTGATCGCGGTGCGGCCGCCGCAGTTCGTGCACTCGTTGACGTAGCGGGTCGACACGGGGAAGAGCGGGACGAAGAAGACCGTGAACCTGTTGGCGAGCTTGATGACGCGCTGCGCGACGTTCTGGGAACAGAACGGGCACACGAAGGAGACGATCGCGACGATCGTCGAGCTGAGTCGGGTGCCGAAGAGGAGGATCACCCGATCGACCTTACGGAGAGTCGTCTCCGGCGCGCAGGGGTTCCGCGTGCGTCCGCGATGGGGTAGTGCCCGCTCGACCGATGCTGGTGAGTCCCGGTGCCGACGAGCCCGGCGCCGTCACGGTCTGCGGCCGTCAGCCGAAGATCATGGGGCGGTCGTCGTCGTCCTCCGGGTCGACGTCGAGGTCGACGACCACGGGAACGTGATCGCTCGGTGCGTCGCCCTTGCGTTGATCACGCTCGATCGACGCACCCGAAACGAGGTCGGCGAATGCGGGAGAACCGAGGATGAAGTCGATGCGCATTCCTTCGTTGCGCGGGAAGCGCAACTGCTTGTAGTCCCAGAACGTGTAGCCGGTGGGCACGAGCGGGCGGACGACGTCGGTGAGTCCCGCGCTCTCGAGCGAGGCGAAAGCCTCTCGCTCGGCCGGGGAGATATGCGTCGAGACGCCGGGGATGTGGCTCGGGTCGCCCATGTCCTCGTCGAGCGGTGCGACGTTGAAGTCGCCCATGAGCGCGAGCGGCAGGTCGGGTTCGGCGGCGAGCCAGGTGCGCACGTCCTCCTCGAGCCGGGCGAACCACTCGAGCTTGTACTCGTAGTGCGGGTCGCCGACCGCGCGGCCGTTCGGGGCGTAGAGGCTGAAGAGACGGATGCCGTCGACCGTGCCGCCGATGACGCGCGCCTCGAGCGGCAGGCCAGCGGCGTCGAACTCGGGGCCGGCGCCGTCCGGACCCGGGGTGGCAGGCTTGCCGAAGCCCGGCATGCCCTCGAAGCTCGTGACGATGTCGGTCATGGGCAGGCGGGAGGCGAACGCGACGCCGTTCCACTGGTTGAGGCCGTGCAGGTGGACCTCGTACCCGGCGGCCTCGAAGGCCTCGATCGGGAACTGGTGCGGGCGGCACTTGATCTCCTGCATCCCGAGCACGTCGATGTCGGAGTTCACGAGCCAGTCGACCACCCGTGCCGAGCGGGCTCTGATCGAATTCACGTTCCAGGTGGCGATCCGCATGCCCTCAACGCTACCGGCTGCCGCCGACGGCTCCCGCCGCGTGCGTCACCGTCACACCCAGCGGGGCCCGACGAGCGGGGGCTCCTCCGGCAGGGTGTGGCTGGACGCGAGGGCCTCGGCCTGCTCGCGGATGGTGTCGGCCACCGTGCGGACCGCGAGCCGTTCGGCCTTGTCGGGTCGCATGAGCATGAGCACGTGGCGGAAGGCCTCGACTCCGCGGAGGGGTCTCGTCACGATGCCCTTCTCCGGTCCGGACGCCGTGAAACGGGGGGCGAAGGCCACACCGATGCCCTGTGCGACGAGGGCCTCGGTGATGAGATTGTCGGAGATGCGCTGGACGACCTCGATCTCACTCCCCGTGACCGCTTCGAGCTCATGGAGGAGCAGGTCGAACGCGAACTGCTCCGGGACTCCGATCCACGCTTCGCCGACGAGGTCCTCCGGGGTGAGTTCGCTCTTGCCCGCCAAGCGGTGCCCGACGGGGAGGACGACGTCGAGCGGTTCGCTCAAGAGGTAGATGTTGCGGAGACCCCGGCCGCTCCACGAGCGCTGACCGGGGAGGGAGTAGGCGATGACGATGTCGAAGTCGGCGGTGAGGCTCGGGAAGTCGGTCATGTCGGCGTCGCGATTCGTCAGCTCGACGGTGAGCCCGGGGAGGCGGGAGAGGGCGGCGACGGCCGGCGGCACGAACGTCTGTCCCGCCGTCGGGAACGTGGCGACCGAGACATGGCCCGTCGGGTCGCCGATGTACTCGTCCCACGTGGCCTCGGCCTTCGCGATCGCTGCGGCGACCTCGATGGCGCTCGCCGCGAGAGCGCGGCCCGCGTCGGTCAGGACGATTCCTCGACCACTGCGTTCCGTGAGGGGCAGACCCGCCTCGCGCTCGAGGAGTTTCAGCTGTTGCGAGACGGCCGACGGAGTACGGTGCGTGGCCGTCGCGACGGCGTGGATCGAGCCTCGCTCAGCGAGTTCCCGGAGGAGGTCAAGGCGGCGCACGTCCATGTAGCGAGGCTACACAATAGGCGGAGTTTTATTCGCTTGTCGTTCATGATCCGCGGGCGCTTAATAGGAATGTACGAACGGTTCCCTCCCGGAAAGGACACTCTCATGACCGTTTTCCTCCTCACCCTCGGTCTCGTCTCCGTTTCCGCCATCGCGGGGACCATCGTGACGGTCGCCCGCGACGGATACCGTCGTGTCCCCGTCCGCACCTTCAACCTCGTCTGACCGAAGCCCCCGCCGTGCGGGTCCTCTCGCTCCCAGGGTCAACAGAGCGAGGGGGCCCGCACGGCGGCGTCTCAGGCGCAACCGCATGAAATGGCACGAAATGCCCCGCTAGACTCGGTTTCCGTGACCGACGCACGCGAACGACTGATCGACTTCATCAAGAAGGATGCCGTCTTCCACGGTGACTTCACGCTTACGAGCGGGAAGAAGGCCACCTACTACGTCGACATGCGTCGCGTCAGCCTCGATCACCGTGTCGCTCCGCTCATCGGGCAGGTCATGCTCGAGCTCATCAGGGACGTCCCCGACGTCGCCGCGGTCGGCGGGCTCACGATGGGCGCCGACCCGATCGCATCGGCGATCCTGCACCAGGGCGTCGCTGCGGGAGCCGCATATGACGCCTTCGTGGTGCGCAAGCAGCCGAAGGACCACGGTCGCGGGCGTCAGGTCGAGGGGCCGGATCTCGCGGGCAAGCGCGTCATCGTCGTCGAGGACACCTCGACGACGGGCGGATCGCCCCTCGCCGCGATCGAGGCGCTCCGCAAGGTCGGCGCCGAGATCGCCGGTGTCGCCGTCGTCGTCGATCGCAACACGGGCGCGCGGGAGATCATCGAAGAGGCCGGTTACCCCTACTTCGCCGCGCTCGACCTGAACGACCTCGGGCTCAGCTAGATGTCGGACGGGACGGGCGGCCGTTTTCCCTCGGACGGTGACGAGGCCGACGAGGAGCTTCGACGCGTCGACGGACCGGGAACGAGTGGGGAGACCGCGCCGGACCTCGATCCGGAGACCGACGGCATCGAGATCCTCGACGACGGAGCGGACTGGCTGGCCACGCAACTCGCGGCCCTGCCGCCGGACACGTCAGAGCTTCCGATCGTCGCATCCTCCCCCGATGGCTCGGATGCCGCGGACGGTTCTGATACCGCTGGATCTGATAGCGACGGTTCTGATACCACTGGTTCGGTCGAGGGCGAGTCGGACGCGGCGTCACGACGTGCACCCGATCGCGACGTCCCGGACGCTCACGACTCCTCCGCGACGCCGACGGCGCTCCTGCCCGAGGGTCTGCTCGGCGGATCCGACGAGGAGTCGGCGGACTCCCCGTCCGTCCCGCCGCTGACACGTGCGCGCGCAACGGGGCCGCGCCGTACCGGTTGGCTCGGGCGCCGGGAACCGGTCGACGGCGCACCCCAGGGTGCAGGCGTTCCGGCCCCGGCGCCGCCAGCGGAGGAGGGTCAGGCTTCCGCCGCGCCCGCCGACGACGGGGACGCCCTGTCGATGTCCGGACCGGTCGCCCCTGATCGAGCCGACTCCGGCGACGTCCCGGAAAACGACCCAGCCGACGTGCCGCCGCGGTCGTCCCGCTCCGCGCATCCCAACGCGATCATCATCCCCGGCCTCCCCCCGCGCTCCGCGGCTCCGCCGCCGGCGGTCACCCCCTCCAACGACTCCGAGACCACTCGGCACGCCGATCGCTCGCTCCGTGACGACACCGCCGTGTCGGCCCCCGATGAACCGCGCACCGATGAGCCCCGGTCCGTCGAGGCCAGCACGAGCGATACGGATGAGACCGGGGAGATCCCGTTCGGTGCTTTCGGCTGGTCCCTCGTCGCGAACGACGAGCCGGATCCGATGCTCGAGCGCGAACGACGCGCCGCCGAGGCGGAGGCCGAGCGTCGTGCCGCGGAGGAGTCCGCGGCGCAACCGACCGCATCCGAGTCCACCGGGTCACGCGCCACATCGGCGGGGACGGACGGCGACGACGATCCGACTCCCGGCGGAGTCGACGCCGGCTGGCTCGCGACGACGCCGCTTCCCGGCTCGATCCCTCCCCGGCCTCCGCTTCCGACCGCGTCGCCGGCGTCCCCGACCCCGGTCGACGAGCGCCCGACGTGGTCACGACCCGACCTCGACGACCGCTTCCCGGCGACGGCGGCGATGGACGCTCTCCCCGCGGACGAGGACCCGGACGACCCGGATGACGAGATCGAGGGAGCCGACCGCGACTCGCTCGGAACGACCGGACTGCCCGTCTCCGCGGCGCGAGCGGCTGCAGGAAGCGTCGAGCACGTGCCCGTCTCCTCGGCCGCCGCGGGAGCAGGCGGTGTGTCCGTCTTCCCCGCCGGGGTCGTCACCGATACGGAAGGCGACCGCTCCCGACGGCTGGTGCCTCCGTCGTCGACCCCCGCTGGGGCACCGGTCGAGCGCACGCGGCTGCTCGGCCTCATCGGGGCCGGTGTCGTCATCGTGCTGGCACTCGTCGCCCTCTTCTTCCTCGGCACACGGTTGCCGCTCATCCTCGGCGGGTCGCCGCAAGCGGAGGAGGCTGCGGCGCCGACGCCCACCCCGACGCCGACGCCGGCTGAAGAAGCCCCTGCCACGGGCCCACTCGCTCCGGGCACCTACGCCTGGGACGAGCTCCGCGGCGGAGAGTGCCTCGAACCGTTCGAGTCGCCGTGGGCTGAGGAGTTCACGGTCGTGGACTGCGCCGAGCCTCACGCCGCGCAACTGGTCTTCGAGGCGCCGTACACGGACGATCCCGCCATGCCGTTCCCGGGGGAGGAGGTCATCGCGAGCGAGATCGGCCTCTTGTGCAGCGCTCCCGGCGTGATCGATTTCGCCGCGGCCGAGCCGTTCACCGATCTGCAGGTTCAGGGCGCGTATCCCGTCTCCGGCGAGCAGTGGGCGGCCGGCCAGCGCTCTTACTTCTGCTTCGCGAGTCGTTCCTCAGGAGAATCACTCACGACGTCGGTCGCCACAATTCCCACCCCCTGACCCCCCTGAAAACTTCCTATGTGCACGAATTTTCGAGCACATAGGAAGTGTTTAGGAGGGGGAGCTAGAGGGTGTCGGTCTCGATGGGGCCCTCGATGAGGAGCTCGTGCACGCCGGAGAGGATCTCGTCCGGTCTGAACGGGTACTTGCGGATCTCGGCCTCGTCGCTGATGCCGGTCATCACGAGGATCGTGTGGAGGCCGGCCTCGATGCCCGCGACGATGTCCGTGTCCATACGGTCGCCGATCATCGCGGTGTTCTCCGAATGCGCCCCGATGCGGTTGAGAGCCGACCGGAACATCATCGGGTTCGGTTTGCCCACCACGTAGGGTTCCCGCCCCGTGGCCTTCGAGATGAGCGCGGCGATCGCTCCCGTCGCGGGCAGCACACCCTCGGCGCTCGGTCCCGTCGCGTCCGGGTTCGTGACGATGAAGCGCGACCCGTCGCGGATGAGCCGGATGGCCTTCGTGATGGCGTCGAACGAGTAGTTCCGCGTCTCGCCGACGACCACGTAATCCGGCGCCGTCTCGGTCATGATGAACCCGACCTCGTGGAGCGCGGTCGTGAGTCCCGCCTCGCCGATCACGAACGCCGAACCACCGGGCACCTGGCTCGCACAGAAGTCCGCTGTCGCGAGAGCGGAGGTCCAGAGGGACTCCTCCGGCACGATGAGGCCGGAAGCCCGGAGTCGGGCGCTCAGGTCGCGGGGCGTGAAGATCGAGTTGTTCGTGAGAACGAGGAAGGGGTTCCCGAGGTCGGTCCACTGCTGCAGCAGCGCGCTCGCCCCGGGGAGCGCGTGGTTCTCGTGGACGAGCACGCCGTCCATGTCGGTGAGCCAGCACTCGATCTCGCTGCGGTTCGACATCGATCCTCCTGAAGGTCGTCGGGTCGGGTCGCTCCCAGTGTAGGGCCGCGGCTCCACGCTCGACCGAGCAATCGGCCGACCTCTCGGACTCCCTACCAGCCGGGCTTGCCGGCGCACGCGGTGCCGAGCAGCGCGACGCCGGATTCCTGGTCGGCGAACGCCGCGTACGTCGCCTTCGCGTCGCCCGCGAGCGCCGCTTCCTCCATGCGGTCGAGGTTCCCGGCGGCCGCGCGCGCCCACGCCAGATACGCAGGGTCGTCGATGCCGTCCGTCCCGAGGTGCACGATCGAGCGGAGGTGGGACAGCAGCGGGGTGACGCGACCGAGCTTCGCGGGAGCGCCGAGCGACTCGATCACGGTCTGCGTGAGCTCGAGCACCGTCTGGCGTACCTGTTCGCAGCGGTCGGCGAGAACGTCCGTCATGGCCCCTCCATCGGTCGGTGATGCCCGCGTCCGAGCCTAGTGGTCGCATCCTGCCGCTCCCGTAGAATCGAGCGTCGGGACGCCGGTCCCGAATGATTCGTCGAGGGGATGCACGGTCATGGCCGCATACGACAAGGGGTTCGCCCGGCATCCGGAGCGTTTCCAGCGAGGCCGGTCCTGGGCGAAGACGATCGTGTTCCTCGTCCTCGCTCTCGCCGCGCTCGTCTCCCTCGCATACACACTCGTGAACTTCGCCACGCTGCAGTCGAACGCAGCGGACACGACGGGGACGGTGCGTTTCGTCGCGGGGCAGCGCATCGGTCTCGTGCTGTCGCCGGTCTTCCTCGTGCTCGTCGCAGCGGCGCTCGTGTTCGCCGCGGTCCGTTGGGGGCGCACGTGGAGCGTCACACCGACGGGCACACGCCTCCGCAAGCGGCACTGGAGAGGGCTCTCGGGCGGTCGCGCACTCTTCGACGACCTCTCCGCCCGCTTTCGGACGGGGGACCCCTCGGCCTTCACGCCGCTCCCCGCGGCGCCGTCACACGCCGACGTCGATGTCGAGTTCTGGACGGCGGACGCCGACCGTGTCGGTTTTGCGACCCTCGTCCTCCATGAGGGGAAGAACGGCAAGGACCTGATTTACTCGGAACCCTTCGTGTTCTCGGGACCGTCGTACGACGCCTTGAGCGCGGCCCTCGCGACGGGACTCGACGAGCGGGCCGCGCCTCCGACCGCCGCCGGTCCCGCTCCGGCCGTCCCGCCCGCTCTATGACCGCGCCGGTACCGCTCCCCCCGCATCTGACGCATTGGGCCGACGCGTTCGCTCGGGGTGACCACTACGACGCCCTCTACGACCGGTCCGCCGCCGAAGGCTATCTCGCGCGCAACCGACTGACGGTCGCCGCCCTCGCCGGCATCGGCATCGTGAGTGCGCTTCTGTGTGTCGTCCTCGTCGTGTTCGGGGGCGGATTCACTCGGCTCCTCGTCGTGCTCGGCGTCTTCGGGCTCGTCGTCATGTTCCTGACGCTCCCCACGATGATGAACGTGGGTCGACGGCTGCGTCACATCCGCGCAGGTAACGGCGTGTTCGGTCGCGTCTCGCTCCACGGCGTGGACTTCGCGCTCACAGGACGCATTCCGTGGGAGGAGGTCTCGGCCGTCGTCGTCTTCGACGACACGGAGCGGGTGCGGCGGGTGCGCCGGATCCCCCTCATCGGACGGGGCGTCGACATCTCGCGTCGGGCGGGCAACGGGTCGAAGGGCCTCTCGTTCGCTCTGCCCGACGGATCGGCCGTGCAGGCGCGCATCCACGATGCGTCGCAGCGCGGTTTCGTCCGGCTCTGGGGTCCGACGGGTGATCCGGCCCGACACGGAGACGTGTCGCTCCTCCTCGATCCGCTCCTCGACGAGCGGGGCGCGACGTCGTTCACCGAGGCGGTCGTGACTGCCGCGATCCTCCGCGGTGTCCCGGTTCTCACGCCGCGGTCGAGCGCCGACTACATCAAGACACTCGGCCGCCTCCTCGACCCGAAGTGGCCCGCCGGTCTCTGATGGCGTGATGGCTCGTCGGTCTCTGATGGCGTGATGGCTCGTCGGGCCTATCGCCTCGCCCAGACGAGGCTCCTCGTACGAGTGGGGCACTCCTCACGAGGTGGGGCGGACGAACTTCTCGGGAGGAGTGCGGGTGCCAGCGAGGAACGCGGCGAGTCCCGCGTCGAAGTCGAGCGCCGAGCCCACGAAGAGGACGCTCTCGTCGGGCGCGACGTAGATCTTGCCGCCGCCTCGAGCCGTGTGGAGAACACACACACCGGCACCGTCGTCGAGAGGGATCGTGCGCAATTCAGCGTGCGGAGTGAGTTGCGCGAAATAGGCCTGAGCGACGGCGGCGAGACGCTGCTGTCCGGGATCGAGAGTTGACATCCATGCTCCTGTCGAGGGGTGCCTGCGGGGGGCAGGGAGTGATCAATCGGGACGCTGACCGCTGGGGTGCTCCGAGGACCGCGGGATGCGCGCATTCCAGCCGCCGGCCACCGCGCGATCGAGCACCTCTCGCGCGGATCGGCCCGACACCGCGTCCGTCGGCGAGTCGGGCGTGAGAGAGAGCACGGCGCCGTCGGCCGTCGACTCCATCCGAGCGGAAGCGGGTGTCTCCGGGAATGCGCCGGCGCGGTCGCTCAGATAGGTGAGCGCACCCACCCAGGGAACGTCGATGTCTGGAGGGAGCACACTCTCGTTGACCTGTCGCTGCTCCTTCGAGAGCAGCGCGGCGTGCTCCGGTTGCCAGGCGGCGACGAGGCCCGCGAATGCTGCGTCCCAGAGGGAGTAGGTCTCCTGCTCGGGGAACAGCGAGGTGCCGTCGACGAAGACGCTGTTGAAGAAGCTGTGTTTCGGCACCAGGGCCGAGCCCGCGGTGACCTCGAGGCGGAGAGTCGCCCGGGCATCGAACGCCGACTGCCCGCCGGGGACGAGGATGAGGGTGATGCCGAATCCCTGCTTCGGGAATGTCTTCCCCTCGATCGAGCGGGGGACGCTCCGCGAGACCAGTTCCTCGACAGCGAGGGGATCGGCCGACACATCATTTCCCGAGTCGTCGGTCCAGCGCCCGTCGATGGCTGCGCGGAAACCGTCCAAAGCGTCGAGCGTGCTGGTCAGTCGAGCCGCGATGGCGGCCGGTGCCTCTGCGCGGGCTCCCCAGAAGGCC
This sequence comes from Labedella populi, assembly GCF_004078655.1. Taxonomy (GTDB): domain Bacteria; phylum Actinomycetota; class Actinomycetes; order Actinomycetales; family Microbacteriaceae; genus Labedella; species Labedella populi. The sequence continues at coordinate 725,799 of NZ_RZNC01000001.1, forward strand.
TGGAACAGAAGGCCCCATCGCGTCGTCGTGTGCGTCGTCATACGATCATCCTCTCGCGTCGTCAGGCCTTCGGAGTGAAGACGACATCGACTCCGCGGATACGACGGTCGCTGAAGTACTCGCGCACGGCAGCGGCGACGTCGAAATCGGAGAAGTGCCATTCGAGTCGTGCGCCGTCGGGGAGGGCGTCGAGCTGCGCACGCAGCTCGGTGACGAACTTCGGGCTGTCGATCCGTGCGAGGAAGCTGTCCTGATCGGCGACGTGCGCATAGCCGTGCTTCGATTCGAGGAACACCTCGACGGGCGGATCCCCGCGGAGCGTGTGGCCGTCGAACTCGACGAAGCGTTCATGGCCCTCGGACCAGATGCGGTACTCCACGATCGTGCCGTTCTGGTCCCGAAGCGAACCCGAGATCTGCTCCTGGTACTCCGGCCAGTCGCCGAACTGGTGTCGGTTCGGCGTCGTGTGCCATTCGCCACTCCCACCCCCGCTCGTACCCGCGGTCGGCGTGACCGGCGGATGGGTGCCGGGGAATCGGCTGTCGCCGGAGGCATACGCGGATGGGTCGACCGGCGAGGCCGTTCCCGCCCCGACGGCCTGCCCGACCGATCGATCAACGGCCGGATCGGTCGTTGCGAGCGGCTCAGTCGTTCCAGATCGCTGGGTTTTTCGCGAGTCGTCGGCGGACGGCGCGTCGCCGGCGCCCGATGCGGCGTCCGTCTCCCGCGGCGCGGGAACGGCGACGTTCTCCGGGCGGATGGAGGCGTCCCAGGTGGTGGCGTTCGGCTCGTTCGGCGGCCAGGGGGAGCGCGTCCCCGTCTGGGCGTCGATCGACCACACCGTCGTGCCGTCGAAGTAGGCGTTGAACCAGTGGCCGTCCCCCGTGGAGCGGTCGATCCCGACGACGCAGTGCGAACCGGCGCCCATCCCGCGGAGCGAGTCCGCGATCTGTTCGGGCGTCATCGGCGTCTGGGGATTGCCGGTACGCGCCTCCATCTGCGGGACGTCGAGGGTCCCCGTCGGGGCCTCCCGCGTGGGATCACCGTTGAGGAAGTCGTTGAGGATGCTCGACGTGTTCCCGCAGTTCGTCGCGTAGCCGTTAGCCGGGTCGAAGGGGTCGAAGTTCGGGTTGATCGCCGCGAGCGCTGCGTCGATCTCCGCCGTCGTGCGCTCCGTCGTGTTGTTGCCGCTGCCGGGCTGCTGAGCGTCGGCGGTGTTCGCTTCGGGAGTCCCGGCGGACGCGTCGCCCGGTGTGGTCGGCGTGGACGGGTCGTTCGGCGTCGACGCGATCGGCGAGCCCGGTGCGTCGGGGGAGGTGGGAGCCGTCGGGGATGTCGGCGTGGACGGCGCCGTCGATGTGGAGGGGACCGTCGGAGCCTTCCCGCCACTGGCTCCCGTGTGGAGACCCACGACACCGACGGCGCCGGCCGCGACGGCGCCCGCTGCGACGGCGTCGTCGGCGTCGAGGGCCTCCGGGTCGACGGTGTCCGCGCGACTCGCGTCAGTCGTGGGGGCGTCAGTCGTAGGGGCGTCGCTCGTGGGGGCGTCGCTCGAATCGGCATCCGCCGCAGCGGCATCGGCGGCGACCGCGGCCTCGAAAGCACTCGAGTCCACGTCGGGCCTGCTCGTCGACGGCGCGCTCGGCGTGGTCGCCGCTCCCGAGGCACCTCCGGCGACCGGCGCGGCGGCGGGCGAACCGTCGGCGGGCGAGCTGGGTGCTGCAGCGGGCGCGGGTGCGGTGGAGGGGGCGGCAGGAGCGACGGGAGCGGCGCTCGCCGGAACGGCGGGTGCGTCGACGTCGGGCCTTGACGTGTCGGGCGTTGACGTGGGCGCGGCGGACGTTGACGAGCCCGGCGCTGCCGGCGCTACCGGCGCGGACGAGCCCGGCGCTGCCGGCGCTACCGGCGCGGACGAGCCGGGTACAGCGGGTGCGGGCGCGTCGGACGTGGTCGACGTGCTCGCATCGGGAGTACTCGCGTCGGCGACCGACGGGGCTCCGCTGTCCGGGTTCGAGGGGACGTTGCTGTCGGGCGTGGATGGGACGCTCGAGTCGGGAGAGGACGGAACCGTGTCGGGCGTGGATGGGACGCTCGTGTCGGGAGCGGACGGAACCGTGTCGGGCGTGGATGGGACGCTCGTGAGCGGACGGAACCGTGTCGGGCGTGGATGGGGCGCTCGTGTCGGGCATCGAGGGGATGCTCGACTCGGGGCTCGAGGGCGAACCGCCGTCCGCCGCCGACGGCGCGGGCGCGTCCGGAGGGGAGACGTCCGGGACGCCGCCGCCGACCGAGGGAGCATCGGCGCTGCCCGCACCGAGCGGAGCGTCGCCGGCGGGGATGTCGACAGACGTGGAGGCGTCGACCGGGGTCGAGGTCTCGACGCTGCCGTCGACGACGGGAGCGTCCGGTGCGTCGGTGTTCGTCCCACCGGCTGTGGCGGGCGCGGAGCTCGACGGTGCCCCGCCGCCCTGCGGGCCGGTCGGAGTGTTCGCGGTCGGGGCGCTCGGGGCGTCCGCCGAGGACGGTGCGCTCGGGGCGTCGGGTGACGCGCTCGAGGGGACGACCACGCCGGGGGAGGTCGTGTTCGCGGATCCGCCCGCGGCCGGCGCGGGCGCGTTCGGCCGTGCTCCTCCCGAGATCGTGCGAGCCGGTCCTCCGATGAGGGCGCCGAGTGCGGCGGACGAGAGCGGGTTGACGGGCGAACCCGTGACCGCAGACTGGACGACGCCATCGGTCAGGCCGTCCACGGCTCCCTCGGTGACGCCGACCGCGGAGTTGGTGGCGACGCGTGAGAAGCCGGAGCGCGAGTTGATGCGCAGGATGTGGGCGCCGCCGTCGCCGACGCGGCCCGAGACGCTGCCGCCGGCGAAGGAGCCGAGACCCGCGGCGAGCAGGCTCTGGGCCCGCTCGGGGGCGACGACGTTGACGGCCGCCTGAACGGTCACGGTCGCGATCGCGCTCTGGGTGCCCTCCGCGAGAGCGCGGAGCAGGACCTTGGCCGCGAGGGCGTTCATGCGCGTGAGGGCGACGAGCTTCTGCACGAGTGCCGCGATCTTGAGCACCCAGCGCATGACCGTGGTGGCGATCTTCGCGACCACGGCGGGGGCTGCGAGGCCGCCGGTCGCGACGGAGAGGAGGGCGCCGAGACCGAGGTCGAGAGCGATCTCCGCGGCCATCTGGCCGAGGAACCACCCGATCTCCTCCCACATCGCCTCGACCTGTTCCTTCTGCTTGGAGCACAGGGAGCTGAGGCCGTCAGCGCCGCTCGCCGCTTTCGCGATCTCGCGCAGCTTCTCGGCGATGAGGTCGCGGGACTGGCGGATGTCCGCCGCCTGCGGGATGTCCATGGACGCCAGGTTCGTGAGGGTGCCGTCGAGCTGGCTCGCCGCGCTCGAGACGGACGTGCCGAACGAGGACCACGCCGAGGCGGCCTCGCCGAGCTTGCCGGTGTCGGCGTCGGGCAGGACGACACCGATCTGGGCGAGCGCATCCATCACGAACTCGCCGAACTCGCCGAGCGGGGTCTCGGGACCGGGCGCCTTCGCGCTCGGGACGGAGAAGGTCGCGGCGGACCCCGGAGTGCTCGAGGGGGAACGGGAGGCGACGGTCTCGAGGGTCCCGACGGTGCCGGCATCCTTATACGCATTGGCCGTGTCCTGCAGGAGCGTGTCGAGGCCGCGGAGGGTTTGTGCATAGGACGCCGCGGCGTTGAGCGTGTTCACGGCGCCGTCGCCGTACCCGTCGATGAACTCCTGCGCGGCCTCCTCGTTGCCGGCCATGCCGCCCGTTCCCGAGAGGGCCGACTGCGCGGCGCGTGCCGCGGAATCGAGGGTGGTCGCGACACGGTAGAGGTCGTCGCCGTCGAGGACGAGGCGCGACGGGGTCACGCGGACGAACACGGACACGGTGCCTCCTAGGCCAGGCTCGCGCGGGTGTCGCTCCACGCGGTGTCGAGGTTCTCGACGGTGGTCGAGTATGCGGTGTGAACGGCTTTGGCGAGCTCGTGGAGGCCACGGGCGCTCTCACCGAGCCCCTGGGCGCCAATCGACCAGGTCTCGAAGCTCGCGAGGAACTGCGTCATCGCGGGTCCCTGCCACTCGGCGGGCAGCATGTAGGCGAAGCCGCCGGCGCCCTGACGAAGGGCGTCGCAATAACGCACGAGGCTCTCCATCTGTGTGACGAGCTGCTCGAGGGAAGCGAGCTCGACCTGCTGCTCAGACATCCATGCCCTCGATGTCTTCGGCCGTGGAGTCCGCCGCCTTCTGCTCGCCCTTGTCGTTCGAGCCCCGCGAGGCGATCGAGCCGCCGGTGACGAACGAGCCGTAACCCGCGGAGACGAGCCGGGTGTCCTCCTCGGCCTCGTCGCGTTCGGCCGACGCGTTTTGCGACGCGGCGACGCGCTGGGCGAAGGCCGCGGCGCCTCCCGCTGTCGAGGCGGTGGACTGGCGCCGGTTTGCGAAGCCACCGGATAGGCCCACCTCCGTGGTGATGTAACCCGACTCCGCCATCCGCAATTGCGAGGCGAGGCCCGTGAGAGCCGCGCGCACCATGAGCGCGCCCGACTCCCACTCGCCCCACAGCTCGACGAACTTGTCGGCGTCATCACCCTGCCAGGTGGCCCCGGCGACGCTCGACACCGTGGCGCTCGCCTCGGCGAGGTTGCTGTCGAAGGTCGCGACGACCGTGTCCAGCAGCGTGGACACCTCGCCGAGCGAATTCGCGCGGACACGGTACTGCACCATCTCGGATCCTCAGGTCGATGACGGACGCGGCGGGAACGCCGCGCGGAGGTGACGCCGGAGCGACTCAGGCGCGGAAGAGGCCGGAGATCGAGGTCTCGGAGTCCTCGTAGGTGAGCGACGCCTGGTTGAGCAGCTCGCTGATGCCCTGGAGGGACTCCTTCAGCTGAAGCGCCGACTGGTCCCACTGGCTGTAGAGCTCGTTGAAGCTCTGCGACGCCGTCCCCGACCAGTCGCCGCCGACGAGACCGTCGACGAGTCCCTTGAGGTTCTGCAGCTGCGACTCGATCGACTGCGAGCCGGACGACAACTGACCCGCGACGCCGGCGAGCGATTCTGATGTGACCTTGATGTCGGCCATGGCAACCCTCCACGTTCTCGAATGATGACGGAGGACCGGGAGATCGTGAGCACGGGTGTCCTGCTGGACCCCCCGTGCCGTCGATCCGGCGTCTCCAACTGGGTCGAGCCTAAAGTGACCTCCCGACGCCAACAAGGTGGAGAGGTACCCATGCCTCGCATTGGGGGGCGTCCGGGAGGTGGCACGTTCGGTCGCTCCGCTCGCGGGCTCGGCGTCGGCAGCGGGGCGCATCGCCTTCATGGCGTGGCTCGCGCGGCCACCGCCGCGAACAGTCCCATGAATGCGGGGTCGCTCGCGCGGCCGAGGGCGCCATCGGCGTCTCGCTCGATGAGGGCGCCGACCATGTCCGACACGGCGTCGTGGTGGCGGTCCACATCGGCCCGCCATTGTGGATCGATGGGACCCGAGAGATGGCGGAGCGTGTCCATCTGGGTCCGCAGGATCGACCCCGCGACCGCGGTGAGGATCCCGGCCGGTGGTATCGACACGATCGTGGCGAATACCTCGAGGCTCGACCGGACGAACGTCTGGAGGTCACCGTCGCGTGCTGCCGTCAGTGCCGTCACTCGCTGACGGAGGGACATCGCGCCGGCCGCGGTCATTCCGTCGACCGCGTCGGCGAAGACGAGCGGGCGAAGGGCTTCGAGCACCCGCGCCGTCTGGGGATACAACGGCCCGTCGATGTTCAGCGGGTGAAGGGACCGAACGAGGTCGGACAGCGCCGAGCTCTCCCCGGCGAAGACGCCACCCCCCGGCCCGGTGCGCACGGAGATCTCGCCGGTCGACTGCAACAAGCGCAACGCCTCGTGCAGTGTGCCGATCGACACCCCGTAGGCCTCGCGTAGTTCCTGACGGCTGCCCAGACGTGCTCGAGGCCCTGCTTCCCGGGCTCGCTCGGCTATTCGTTCCGCGATCGTCTCGGCGCGTGGCACCGACGCCGACCGCGGTCTGCGTGTGGGGGGCATGTTCTCTCCGTCTGCCGGGGTCTCTGTAAATCTAGGCGGACTCACGATCTAAGATTATTCATGAATAATAGACACGTCAGTTCAACCCGTTGCTGCGGCGCGGCCTCAGCAACGGTCCCGAGATCCAGAAGGAAGTGAGGATGGCATGTCGGCCACATCGACGGAAGAGACGAGCCGTTCGCCCCGACCGCGATCGAGAACGAAGAAGGTGTGGATGGCCATCGGCGCCGTCGTCGTCGTGATCATGCTTGCCGCAGTCGTCACATTCGGCGTCGTCAAGCACTCCGTCGACACCTACAGGGATCCATGGATTCAGAAGGTCGCGGACGCCGGCTACGAGGAGAAGACCGCGCGGGTGAACGATGTGAACTTCAGCTACGTCGAGGGCCCGGACAACGGACCGCCGCTGATGCTCCTGCATGCGCAGCTCATGGACTGGTTCGACTACAGCCGCGTCATGCCGGAGCTCGCCGAGAGCTACCACGTCTTCGTGGTCGACTATCAGGGCCACGGCGAGACGACCTACCCGGACGACTACGCGATGACCGCCGATCAGATCGGCACCGACCTCGGCGCGTTCATGGATCAGGAGATCGGGGAGCCGGCTTTCGTGAGCGGCAACTCGTCCGGCGGTCTTCTCACGACCTGGCTCGCGGCCAACCGCCCCGACGCCGTCCGGGCGGTCGCGCTCGAGGACCCGCCGCTCTTCTCGTCCGAGTACCCGGAGATCCAGAACACCGTCGCGATCAAGGCCTTCAAGAGCAGTTACGACGTCGCCATGAGTGACGCCGGCAACGAGGACTTCCTCATGTACTGGCTCGAGTACAACTCCGCGTTCTTCGACAAGAACGTCTTCCCCGGCTCGACCGCGGTGATCACGTACTTCGTCACCTCCTATCGTGAGGCGAACCCCGGCGAGCCCGTCGAGCTCAGCTTCATCTCGGATGACACGGTGCGCCTGCTGATGAGAGGGCTCGAGGAGTACGACCCCCGCTTCGGCGCAGCGTTCTACGACGGAACCTGGAACGAGGCATTCGATCATGCCGAGGCGTTGCAGGCGATTACCGCGCCGACGCTGCTCATCCACGCCAACTTCTCGACCACCGACGACGGGCTCCTCGACGGAGCGATGGATCAGGAGGAGGCCGACAAGGCCATGTCATTGCTCGTGGACGGGACGTATGCGCGGGTTGATTCGGAACACGTCGTCCATCTCGATCAGCCTGACCAGTACGTCGGTCTCCTCAACGACTTCTTCCTCGACGGTGTGAAGTGAGCGCTACGAGCCTGATCCGTCAATGAGGTTGCAGAATCCTCGCGACGAGGCTGCTTCAGCCCACGGGCCAGCCGCTCATAACCCGATGACGTCGAAGTAGTAGTCGGCGCCCATCCAGACGCGATCGCCGACGGCGAGCGGGAACGCCCGGTTCGTCACGAGGGGTGTTGTGCTGTCTCCGCGTTCCACCTCGGTGCCGTTGGCGGAGCCGAGGTCGACGACGGCGAGGGTGCCGTCGGCCGGCTCGATCCGGATGTGCGCCCGGGACACCGAGCGCGAGGGGTCGTCGATCTGCACTCCCGCGATGCGCGCGTCGGTCGCCACGACGCCGGGGTTCCGGCCCACGATCGCGGGTGCGATGATGGCGATGGTGGAGCCGGTGCTGAGTTTCACGTGCACGGAGGACGGGCCGGGCGGTGTCGGGGCCGGGCGAGGCGCGGGGCTCGGTGTCGGGGCGGGGGACGGGACAGCCGGAGCGGCGGCGGGAGTCGGCGTCGATCGCGACGGGGGAGCGGGCGGGTCCGCCGGAGCCGCCTCGTCCGGTGCGGGGGCGCCGAAGGTCCCGGGGAGCGGAACTCGGCCGATCCGCCGCTTCTTCTTCTCGGAAGCCGGAGCGGGTGCGGCGGTGGTGGGAGCGGGCGAGGCGCCGGCGACGTGAGCGCCGAAGGGAGGCGGCACGGAGGCGACGAGCTGGCCGCAGTTCGCACAGAACATGCTGTTCGGACGCAACTCCTCGTCGCAGAACTGGCAGCGCGCGGACATGTGATCTTCCCCCGGTCGATGGTGCTCGCGATCTCGGCGAGACCGAGTCTAGACGGCCGGACGACCACCCCCCTCCGCGTGGGGACGTTCCCCGCACTGCGTACGCAACGGACATCCGCGGGTGAGATCACGGCCGCGGATGTCCGTTGCGTACGCAGTGCCGGGGGTGGGGCCCTCATAGACTCGATGAGTGACGACCCTTCCCGCTGCCCCGCTCTGGGCCGGGCGGACGCTCGCCGTTGTGGGAGTCGTCCTCGCGGCGGCCAATCTGCGCACGGCGGTCGCCGCTCTCTCTCCGATCGTCGCCCAGATCGGCGACGACATCCCGCTCGACTCGATCGGTCTCGGACTCCTCGGGACCCTGCCGCCGTTGTGCTTCGCCGTCTTCGGCCTGCTGGCACCCGTCCTCCAAGCCCGCGTGCGGCTCGAGACACTCCTCGTGGTCCCACTCGTGCTCGTCGTGCTCGGGCACTTCGTGCGGGCCGCAGCTCCATCGTTCCCGTTGCTCGCGATCGGCAGTGCTCTCGCGTTCGCGGGCATGGGAGTTGCGAACGTCGCCCTGCCGCCGGTCGTGAAGAAGTACTTCCCGGACCGCATCGGGCTCATGACGTCGCTCTACGCGACCGTGCTCTCGCTCATGACCTTCGTCCCCCCGCTCATCGCGGTCCCGGTCGCCGACGCGGCGGGGTGGCGGGTGTCGCTCGGGCTCTGGTCGGTCTTCGCGATCGCCGCCGTCGTTCCGTGGGTCGGACTCCTGCTGCGCGAGCGCCGTGGGCGCGAGCGCGCCGCGCCCACCGACGACACCGCGTCGATCGCCATCGTGCCCCCGACGGTCGCGGGGAGGACGTGGCGCTCGCCGCTCGCGTGGGGCATGGCGGTGCTCTTCGGGACCACATCGCTCAACGTCTACGCGCTGTTCGCGTGGCTCCCGCAACTCCTCATCGAGGATGCCGGCGTGACGCCGGCTGAGGCCGGTTCCCTGCTCTCGCTGTATGCGGCCGTCGGCCTGCCCGCGTCGATCATCGTGCCCATGCTCGCGGTGCGGTTGCGGACCGTGTGGCCGCTCCTCGGCGCCGGCCTCGTGTTCTACGTCTCCGGGTATCTCGGGCTTCTGCTGCTCCCACACACGCTCACGTGGTTGTGGGTCGCGCTCGCGGGGGCAGGGCCGCTGCTCTTCCCCCTCACACTCGTGCTCATCAATCTGAGGACGCGCTCGGGCGCGGGATCCGTGGCCCTCAGCGGCTTCACGCAGGGCATTGGCTACGTCGTGGGCGCGATCGGACCGCTCCTCTTCGGTGTCCTGCACGAGGTGACGGGCGGCTGGACGGCGCCGCTCGTCTTCCTCCTCGTGACGGTCTGCTCGATCCTCGTGACGGGGAGCATCGTCGCGCGCCCCCGGAGCCTCGAGGACGACTGGGCCCGTTCCGCCCGCTGACGAGCGACCGGGTCAGCCGGCGTGCACCATGACGTGCTCGCCGCTCGGGAGCAGGTCCTCCTTGCGGCCACGGATGAAGACGACGGCGACGACCGCGGCGACGAGCAGGCCGACCGCGGCCGCGACGAACGCCGCCGAGTAGCCGTCGACGAGCGCGGCGGGCGATGAGGCTCCCGTCGCGTGTCCCGATGCCGCGGCGTAGATCGTCGTGAAGATCGAGAGGCCGAGGGAGCCGCCGATCTGCATCGTCGCGTTGGCCGTGGCGCTCGCGGCTCCCGCGTCGTGCGGCGCGACGCCCGTGAGCGCGAGGTTCTGGAGCGGCACGAAGAGCATCCCCATACCGGCGCCGAGAACGAGGAGCCCGGGCAGGACCTCCGTGAGGTACGCGCCGTCCGGCGTGATCCGGCTGAGGAGCAGGAGGCCGACTGCGCCGACGAGCGGACCGGCGATCATGAGCGGGCGCGGTCCGATGGCGGGGAGCAGTTTCGTCGCGATGGGAGCGACGACCGCGATCGCTACCGTGAGCGGCAGGGACGCGAGGCCCGCGAGGAGCGGCGAGAATCCGAGCACGATCTGCAAATGGAACGTGAGGTAGAGGGTGCCGCCGATCATGACGCTCCCGGCGACCGCCTGCATGAGGAAGGCGCCGCCGCGGACGCGGTGCAGGATGACGCGGAGCGGCAGCAGCGGCTGCGCGACGCGCGACTCGATCCACACGAAAAGACCGAGGAGGAGGACACCGGCGACGATGAATCCGATCGTGTCGAGGCGCGCCCAGCCGTTCTCGGCGAGGGTGAAGCCGTAGACGAGGCTCGCGAGGCCTGCGGCGACGGTCAGGGTGCCGGCGATGTCGTAGCGGTTGTCGCCCTCTGCGCGGCTCTCGCGTAGCAGGAGGGCGCCGGCGACGACGCTCACGATAACGATAGGCACGTTGACCCAGAGGCACCAGCGCCAATCGGCGAACTCGGTGAGGACCCCGCCGAGCACGAGACCGACGGCCGCTCCCGCACCGGCGACCGACCCGAAGACGGCGAAGGCGGTGTTGCGGTCGCGTCCGCTCGGGAAGGTCACGGTGAGGAGCGCGAGGGCCGCGGGCGCCATGAGCGCGGCGAAGATCCCCTGCAGTCCGCGTGCGGCGATGAGGTCGACGGCGCCACCGGCGAAGCCGCCCCATGCGGATGCGAGGCCGAAGCCGATCATGCCGACGAGGTAGGTGCGCTTGCGGCCGGCGTAGTCGGCGATGCGACCGCCGAGCAGCAGGAGCGCGCCGAACGCGAGCGCGTAGGCCGTGACGACCCACTGCCGCTCGGTGTCGGTCAGGCCGAGGCTCACTTGCGCTTGCGGGAGAGCGATGTTCACGATCGTGCCGTCGAGGACGACGACGAGCTGGGTGAGGGAGAGGCTGACGAGGACCCACCAGCGGTGGCTGGTGGTCGTCGCTGCAGGCAGCGTGGACATTGGGGACCTTTCGATCGGGACTGGAGGGGGAGCAACGGGGTTTCCAGCCCGGATCGACGCGGCGCTCGCCGCGGTTCGACCACCCCGACTCGAAGTCGGGCGTCGACAACGATACGTGATTCCGGCGCGAACGCGTGTGCACGGCGTCGACTGACCCCTCCCCTCACCCCCCTGAACACTTTTCTGTGCACGAATTTTCGAGCACAAAGGAAGTGTTCAGGGGGGTGAGGGGAGGGGGGAGAGGAGGGGGAGGGGGTCAGGCGCGGATGTCGGGGACCTGAACCGGGGTGTAGACGCCGTCGCGGAACAGCACGCCGCCGCCCGCCGCGGTCTTGCCGAGCATGAACTTCGGGATCTGCGCCGCGAAGGCCTGCGTTCCCGTCATCGCGTTCGACGGCGAGAGCACGAGCCCTCTGCGGGCGCGCTTCGCTTCGACGTACGGGCCGCCGAACACACTCGACACCGACTCGGTCGAGAGCGAGACGATGAAGACGAGGTCGCGCTTCACCCCGATGAGCGCATGTTCGAGCGGGGAGTCGCGGAGGGCGTCGGCATCATCGACGACCACGGTGAGCGGCCGCCCCTCGAGAGCATCGAGCACGGCCGCGATCGCCTCCGGACCGGCCGACGTGTCGGAGAGCACGGGGACGGAGTGCCCCGCCGCCACCTCCGTCAGTACCGAGGCCTTCGTCGCGACGACGGTGACGGGAGCCGACGACCACGCGAGCTGATGCACGATCGCCGCGAGAGCCGACGACCGCCCGGTGCCCCGATCGCCGAGGACGACGAAGCCCCCGTCACCCGGCCAGTCGAGCGTGAACCGCGAGAGCGTGTCACCCCCGACGCCGATCACGGGCAGCTCCGCCGTCGATCCCGAAGCCCGCGGCAGCGTGTAGGCGGAGGAGAGCGGGACGTACGACGGCAGCGGGTCGACGTGGAACGGCTGCGGCAACTCAGCGAGCTCGGGGAAGCTCGAGAAGTGCTGCGCCACGTGTTCGACGATCGCGCGCACCGTCGCGGTCTGGCCCTCGCCGCTCGAGTCGCGCGACACGAGCGCGAGTTGCGCCTCCGTCCCGTTCGGTCCGAACAGCACACGACCGGCCGGCATGTTCGGCGGCACCTCGCGGATCATGATGCCCGCCGAGCGGTAGTCATTGACGTCGCGCATCGGCAGTACGTACTGCGTGTCGATGAAGCTCGCGATCTTGTCACCCGAGATTCCGCGGTCGGCGGTGACGACGACGCGGATCCCCACGGCCGGTCCCTCGCGCAGCACCCTCATGAACTGGTCGCGGAAGGAGACGAGTTCGTCGGGCCCGAGGGTCGAGGCGAGCCGTTCCCACCCGTCGACGACGACGAGGGCGAAGGGCAGCGCCTCGGCGGGGTCGACGAGGCGGCGCTGCTCCACGATGTTGCCCACGCCGGCGCGCGAGAGCGTGTTCTGTCGGATACCGAGCTCCTCGACGAGTCGAGACATGAGGCGCGGCAGGCGCCCCTGCTCGAGCGCCGTGACGACGGCGCCCGTGTGCGGAGCCTCGGCGAATGGCAGCAGGCCGCCATTGCCGTAGTCGGCGATGTAGAGGTGGAGGTCTGCGGGGGTGAAGGTCTGCACCGCTTGCGCGAGGAGCGTCCGCAAGGCCGTCGTGCGACCCGAGAGCGCACCGCCGAAGAACATGAGGTGCGAGTCCGTCGCGACGTTCCAGGTGAGAGTGCGCTGCGTCTGCTGCGCCGGGACATCCTCCGTGCCGAGGACGATCTCGCCATCCGCGCGTGATTCGGATGTGAAGCGATCGAGGGTGAGTTGCGTCGGGAGGGGAACGAGCCACGGCGACGGGTTCTTCGTCACGCCCATGGTCGCGGTCGCCTCGCCGATGAGATTGACGAGCGCGCGCAGGTCGGTGTCGTCCTGGTCGAGGATCGCGGACGGGACCGAGGCCTCGGTCGCGAATCGGGGCGGGAAGCCGAGAGTGTGCCAGTCGAGTTCGGCGTGCGGCGGCAGCACCTTGCGGACACGCTGAACGCCCGGGCGGATCCCCGCGACGCGCGCCGTCTGGAACGGCACGGGGGCGAGGCCGGCGCCCGTGCGCACGAAGCCGCGACCGGGCGTCGACGCGCTGATGAGAGCCGCCTCGCCGCTCCCGAGCACGTCGGTGGAGTCACCGCGATCGGTCACGCGCAGCGCGACACGCAGGTTGATGTTCGACTGCATCTCGGGAGTGATGACGCCGGACGGGCGCTGCGTCGCGAGCACGAGGTTGACGCCGAGGGAGCGCCCGACACGTGCGATCCGGACGAGCCCGTTGATGAAGTCGGGGAGCTCGGTCTTGAGTTCCGCGAACTCGTCGATGACGATCATGAGCCGGGCCAGTCCGCTGCGCGCGGCCGCGTCGGCGTCCTTCGCCCACGCGGCGTCGATGTCCTTCGCGCCCAGGTCGCGCAGCACGCGCTCGCGACGCTTGAGTTCCGCGTCGAGCGACGCGAGCGCACGCTCGGTCTCGCGGGCGTCGAGGTTCGTGACCATGCCGACGGTGTGCGGGAGGCGCTCGCAGTCGGCGAACGCCGACCCGCCCTTGTAGTCGACGAGGACGAAATTGAGCGCGTCCGGCCGGTTGGTGAGGGCGAGCGACACCACGAGCGCCTGCAGGAACTCGGACTTCCCGGAACCCGTGGTCCCGGCGACGAGTGCGTGCGGACCGTCCTGGACGATGTCGAGGGCGAACTCCCCCTCGGCTCCCGCGCCCACGACGACATACGTCTGCCGCGGCGCGATGCGCCACCGGTTCACGAGCACGCTCGGGTCCTCGAGGTCGACGCCGAGGAGTTCGGTGTAGCGGACGCTCGTGGGCAGGAGCCCCTCGTCGCCCGCGCCGCTCACGTGCACGATCGAGCACAGGTTTCGTGCGATCGTCTCGGCCGACGAGAGGGAGACTCCGTCGAGCAGCACGCTCGGGTAGTAGGCCTCGTCCGTCTCGAGGCGCGCGAGGGTGTGGTCGGTCGGGTCGACGGCGACGACCGTCGCGCACTCCTCCGGCAGTCGGGAGCGGTCCGAGTCGATCGCGATCACGTGGATGCCGTAGGACGAACCCGACGCGAGCAGCTGCACCATCCCGGGCAGCATGCGATATCGCCGCGCGCCGTCGATGACGACGACGACGTGGGAGTCGAACGATCCGCGGGTGCCGGCCCGCATGCGCGCCTCGAGCAGGGCCGTGACCTCGCGGAGGCGCTCGCGGCGGGTGTCGTCGGTGTTCCCGATGAGGGAGACGACGCTGTCGCCGAGTTGCATGTGGGGGAGCCACTGCGCCCAGCCCCAGTCCGACGCGCTGTCGCCGTCGCACAGGACGACGAGCTGGAGGTCGCGCGGCGAGCGCAGGACGGCGAGCGAGGTGAGCATGGCGCGGAGTGTGCCGCGTGTGACGTCCTCGGGCCCCGCGATACCGACGACGCCCGCCTTCACGTCGGCCACGACGGGCGCGGGGGAGACCCCGACGCGTCGTTCCGTCGTCCGGTCCTTCTGCGAACCGCCCTCGAATCGTACGTCGAGGTCGACCTCGGTGACGCCGAGCCGCACCTCGAGCGCGTCCGCGTCGCCGATCCGTCGCTCCCAGAGCCGCGACAGCGGGCGGTTCGCGATGTCCCGGATGACGACGGGGTCCGGGCGCCGGTACCAGGAGTCGAGCCGCTGGTCCTTGACGAGGGTCTCGATGCGCGCCTTCGTGTCCTTCACGTCCTGCACCCACTGCGCCTCGGTGCGTTCGCCCTTGCGCTTCTGGAGGCGTCGGTTGGTGAGGAACGACCCGATGACCATGACGGGCGAGGCCGCGGCCATGAGCAGCATGACCGGTCGCTGGAACAGCACGGCCATCGTGACACCGAGGATGACGGGGATGACGGCGGACAGCCACGGCAGCGGGGACGCGTCGGTCTCCTCGGGTTTGTCGCCCGGGAGCTGGACGACCGGCTGAGGTCGCTGCGGTTGGATGCGAGACGGGCGGTTGAACGCCCGCATCCCCCGTCCGTCGGGAGCGATGTCGGCGTCGGAGGCCGGTCCGACACCGATGCGGAAGAGTCCGCTCCCGAGCTGGAGGAGGTCGGCGGGCACGAGCGTGATCGCGCCCGCGCGCTCCTCTCCGTTCACCCAGACGGGCGCCGTCGTCCGAACGCTCGCACGGAGGGCTCCTCGGCGGCTCTCGTCCCCGGCGTCGAGCGTGACGACGGCGTGGTGGTCGTCGAGCCAGGGATCCGCGATCCGCACGTGGGCCGTCGCTCCGCTGCCGATCGAGAGGGGCACCCCCGGACTCAGGGCGATGGTCTCGCCGGCGAACGGCCCGCCGACGACCTCGAGCCGCGGGAGGCCCGCCGGAAGGTCGCGCGCGTCGGTCTTGGGGAGTGCGGTGCCGGTGAGGACGGCTCCGTTCAGCACGCCCGCTTCCCCGAGGGAGGCGTCGGGAGACGCCGGCACGAGTTCACTCGGCGCGACCTGGAGGGACTCCGCGATCTCGGCGACGGTCGTGGACTCATCCACCTTGAGCAGCCACGATCCCGCCGCCCCCGAGTGCGGGTTCCGAACGCTCAGTCGAAGGGCCATGAGGGCGGTGCTCCATCCATGGGGGCGGCGAGGGGCCGTGGCGGTGTCGAGGGCGCACTGTCGGGAGTCGGGGGTCGAGGTGTCATGGGCTTGCCCTGTCGAGGAGTCCGATGAGCGCGTCGAAGGGGCTCGGATCCGGTCTCGGGGGCTCCTCGACGGGAACCCGCGTCGGCACGATGACGCGCGACTCGCTGCGGGCCTTGGCCGTGATCGGACCGGGGAGCGGAGCATCGGCGAGACCCGGGGTCACGACGGTGACACTACCGACGGCCTGCTCGCCGTCCTCGGTCAGGACGGTGAACGAGAACTGGTCGACGGGTGCGCCGCTCGAGCGGAACTCCGCGCTGCCGTCGCCCGGACAGATCGCGGTGCCCGCCACGGCAGCACCGCACGCGGCGAAGACGGGTACGGCGTCAGGGTCGCTCGAGGCGACGAGCGAGTGGAGGTCGACGGTCGTCGTGCCGTCACGTTCCGCCTCGACGACGCTGTGCAGCGCGAGGAGGGTCGATGGCCCCGTGGGGTAGACGGCGATGGTCAGCGTCGCGGCCTCCGACGCGTGGTCGAGGTCGTCGATCACGCGCACCGTCAGCTCGGCCTCGCCCGTGAAGTCGGGCGCGGCGGCGAACTCGAGATGGGTCGGGGTGACGCCGAGTTCACCGGCTCGGCGCGGGGACACTCCGACGGCCTCGATCCGGGAGTCGCCCTCGGCGCTGCAGAGGGTGCAGACGATGCCGAGATCGGACAGCGGCACGAGGACGCGCGCGCCTTGGGCGAACGGCACCGGGTAGGCCCTCGACTCGAGGGCCGGCGGTTCCGGCGGAGCGAGGCCGACGCTGTAGACGACGGTGATCGTCGTCGATCCCGTGGTCAGGGCGACGGGCACGTCCTGGCGCGGGAGCTCGGGGTCGTACTCGGGAGCGGCGAAGGTGAGCTTCTCCGGCTCGCACGCGATCCGGATGCCGTGCGGCGCCGAGACGGCGCCGCAATCGGCGATCGTCCAACCGGCTGCGGGAGCGATGTCCGCGGTCGAGCGGTAGGGGATGTCGACGACAGCGACGCCGTTCGTCGCGGCCCGCGCCGAGGCCGTTCCGGCGATGGCTCCGGCGACTGTTCCGACGACGAGGAGCAGCGAGCCGACGACGGCGAGGCCACGACGGGAGTGCGCGGCGCGGCGCGGCGCGGCGGTCGCTGGCTCGCTCATGCCGTCGTCGTCCCCTCCGGCCCCTCCCGAGAAGCGGGGTCCGTCGCCACTATGCTAGGTCGTGCCGTCCGGCCGGGACAGTCATGGCCGACCACGAGGTCGCCGCCCGGTAGGCCGAGGGGATGCATGGACAGCACCGCGTCGTCGTTCCGCCGCGATCGCCGGGGCGCTCGGGGGCCGGGCGGGGAACGCCCGGCGGAATCGGGTGGGACGCCTCCTGCGAGGGCGGCCGCGGACGGTGACACGATCGGCTGGGACCCCGAGCGGGAGGTCGTCGTGTCCGCTTCGGCCATTCCTCCGGCCGCCGAAGCGACCTGGGCGCCGTCTCCCGACCAGCCGTCACCGCTCGCCGCCGCGCCGGCCGCCGGTGCACGCGGCCTCGCCCGCCCGACTGATCCCGCCGGTGCCGACGGTGGCGCCGTCCGTCTCGGCTGGGAGCCCGGACAACCCTCTCTTTCCGCGGGAACGCCGCGCGCGGCCGCTCCCGTGAAGCGCGGCCTCGTCTCCGGCGCGACGGTCCTGCCGGAGATCACCGAGGCGCCCCCGGCACCACGGAAGCTCTGGAAGCACCCGGCCTTCATCCTCTCGATGGTGACGACGGTCATCGCCGTGGGCGCCGCGGTCACCCTCATCATCATGGCCGCGCTCGCCGAGGGGCCACCGCGCGTGACGGGACTCGACATCACGGCGGGCAGTGGCGGCGTCGCGCTCTCGTGGAACGGACCGGACGTGCCATACGACGTGTTCGTCGTGGGCGACGGTGGCGACGTCCTCGATGTCTCTCAGGGGGTGCGTGGGCGAGGCATCTGGTTGCCGCGCGCGTTCGACACGTTCGACGACGACTCGTGCTTCGTCGTCCGGGCGGAGAGCATCGGCGGCGACGTCGCGCTCGGGGCGGAGATGCTCGACGAGCAGGGCGCCGCGAGCGTGTGCGTGGCCGACGCCGATGAATGAACGGAGCACGACCACGGTCGCGGCGGTCGCTCTCGCGGCGGTGCTCGGCCTCACCGGGTGCGCGTCGGCCGGGGCTGAGCCGACTCCCCTCCCCACGCCGACTGTCGTCGATCTCTCCGAGGTCGACGTGACCGATGTCGACCGCAACGGCGTCGAGTACCTCTCGGATCGCGCGGCGCTCGACGCGGTCCTCGCGGGGATGGACGAGGCCGGACCGGTCACGGTGACCGGCTCCTTCCAGGAGCGGCCGGACGAGGACGGCGGTGGCACTCGTCGAGTGCGCATCGACCTCACCGGGACGCAGTCGCGCTTCCGGGCTGAGATCTCCGCAGCGGACGCGACGATGACCGCGGTCGTCACGGACGGGCGGGCCTACGTGACGGGCAACGCCGCATTCGCCGAGGTGCTCGGCGTTCCGGAGGCCGCCGGGGGTGTTGTGTGCCTGCCATCGGACGATCCGCGCATCACGACGTGGGCGCCGTCGTTGTCGCCGTCGGACCTCCTCGAGTCGATGGTGGGCGAGGAGGCCGGTGTGTCCCTCGAACCGGCCGTCGGACCGGAGGACGTGACGGAGTCCGTCGAGTTCGTGATCGGGGCGGCCGGGGCACCGATCGGATCACTCGTCGTCGCGGCGACGGGACCGGCCGTACCCCTCCGCCTCGTCGCCGCCGACACGCGCGGTGACGCCGACTTCTCCTTCGTCTGGGGGGAGACGGACGAGGTCGTGGTGCCCGAGGAGGCCGCCCTGCCCTGCGCCTGATCGGCGAGGCGACTCGACCGGCGCGTCGCGGCGCGGCCCGTCGCCGTCGGCTCGTCCTAGGCTGAAACCGTGCAACCGACGCAAGGCGACGAGCCGAACCCGAGCCCGGAGCCGACGACTCACGGCGTCGGGCCGTGGCGGGGTGAGTGGCCGGACGACCCGCGACTCGATCCCGAGCTGCTCGAGAACGGTGACACGCGCAACGTCGTGGACGCCTACCGGTACTGGTCGATGGAGGCCATCGTCGCCGACCTCGACGCTCGTCGTCACCCCTTCCACGTGGCGATCGAGAACTGGCAGCACGACATGAACATCGGGTCCATCGTGCGGACGGCGAACGCGTTCCTCGCCGAGACCGTGCACATCGTGGGTCGACGCCGGTGGAACAAGCGCGGTGCCATGGTCACCGATCGGTATCAGCACGTCCTCCATCACGCAGATGTCTCCGAACTCGTCGCGTGGGCCGCCGAGCGGGGGCTCCCCGTGATCGGTGTCGACAACGTGCCGGGCTCCCGTCCGATCGACGAGGACCCGCTGCCCGAGCGATGTGTCCTGCTGTTCGGGCAAGAGGGGCCCGGGCTGTCCGACGAGGCGATCGCCGCCTCCGAGCGCGTCGTCGAGATCCGCCAGTTCGGCTCGACGCGCTCGATCAACGCATCGGCCGCTGCGGCGATCGTGATGCACGAATGGATCCGCGCATACGCAATCCGGCCGCATTAGCGCACCGAACGGGGAATGCCAAGCACTTGGCGTCGGTTACGCAACTGACGTGACCCGTGGCGCAGTGTCGGTGGTTGCGCCTACGCTCGACAGACAACCGGACGTCGATCCACACGAGGGGAGCCCGGTACGCATGATCACTTTCGACGGTGTCTCGAAGAGATTCCCCGACGGCTCCCTGGCCGTCGACGACTTCTCACTCACCATTCCGTCCCGCACCACCACGGTCCTCGTGGGGTCGTCCGGCAGCGGCAAGACCACCCTCCTGCGCATGATCAATCGCATGGTCGATCCGACCTCCGGGCGCATCCTCATCGACGACGAGGACGTCGCCGGCCTCGATCCGGTGAAGCTCCGTCGCCGCATCGGTTACGTCATGCAGAACTCCGGGCTGCTCCCGCATCGCACGGTCATCGACAACGTGGCGACGGTTCCGATCCTCGAGGGGGTCAAGAAGTCCGAGGCGCATGCTCGAGCACTCGAACTGCTCGACACCGTCGGCCTCGACCGCGGCCTCGCGAAGCGGTATCCCGCACAGCTCTCCGGCGGTCAGCAGCAGCGCGTCGGGGTCGCGCGCGGTCTCGCCGTCGACCCGAACATCCTCCTCATGGACGAGCCCTTCGGCGCCGTCGACCCCCTCGTCCGAGACGAGCTCCAGCAGGAACTGCTGCGCATCCAGCGCGACCTCTCGAAGACGGTGGTCTTCGTCACACACGACATCGACGAGGCGTTCCTCCTCGGCGACCAGGTCGTCATCCTCCGCACCGGCGGTGTCATCGCACAAGCGGGCACGCCGGCGGAGATCCTCGCGAACCCGATCGACGAGTTCGTCGCGAGCTTCGTGGGGGCGGACCGCGGCAAGCGGTCGCTCCACGTCGACCCCGCGCACACGAGCGGGGAGCGTGGGGAACGTGTTCTCGTCGACGGCGGCGGCCGGGCCGTCGGAATCCTTCGAGACGAGGCACCGGCTCCCCGATCGCCCGGGGCCGTAGCGCCATGACCTGGGTCCTCGCCAACATCGAACAGATCTGGCGGCTCACGCTCGACCACATCGCGTTGAGCGTGCCGCCGATCATCCTCGGCTTCCTCATCGCCGTGCCGCTCGGTTGGATCGCCCACCGATACCGGCCGTCCCGCGGCGCGATCCTCACGGTGAGCGGACTGCTCTACACGATCCCGGGGATCGCCTTGTTCCTCTCGCTCCCCGTGATCCTGGGGACCCGCATCCTCGATCCTCTCAACGTCGTCGTGGGCATGACGATCTATGCCGTCGCATTGCTCGCCCGCACCGCCGCCGATGCGTTCGACGCGGTGTCGAACGATGTTCGCCAGTCCTCGGTCGCTGTCGGCTACGGCCCCGTGCGACGCTTCTTCGTCGTGGAATTGCCGCTCGCGGGCCCCGTGCTCCTCTCCGGACTCCGTGTCGTCTCGGCGAGCACCGTGAGCCTCGTCTCCATCGGGTCCCTCATCGGGGTCTCGAGCCTCGGCTACTTCTTCCTCAACGGCCTCAATCGGCGCTTTCCGACCGAGATCTTCACGGGGATCGTCGGTGTCATCCTGATCGCCGTCGTCTTCGACCTGCTGCTCGTGGTGATGGGCCGGTTGGTGTTGCCGTGGGCGCACGTGTCACGTCGCCGCGAATCGTCGAGTCGGAGGGCGATCGCATGAATTCGCTTCTCGGCGCACTCGCCTGGCTCGGCGATCCCGTCAATTGGACGGGCGAGCGGGGCATCCCCGTTCGACTGCTCGAGCACCTCGGCATCACGAGTGCCGCGGTCCTCGTCGCTGCCGTGATCGCCGTCTCCCTCGGTCTCTACATCGGGCACACGGGGCGGCTGTCCTTCCTCGTCGTGAGTACGACGGGAGCATTGCGCGCGCTTCCGACGCTCGGTCTCCTCGTCCTCTTCGCGCTCTGGCTCGGGGTGGGTATCGGGCCCGTCATCCTCGTGCTCGTCATCCTCGCGATCCCGCCGCTCCTCGCCGGTGCCTACGCGGGAGTCGAATCGGTCGATCGCGGCACGATCGACGCGGCTCGCGCCATGGGGATGACGGAGTGGCAGATCCTCACACGGGTCGAGATACCGCTCGGGCTCCCGATCATCGTCGGAGGGCTCCGGTCCGCCGTCCTCCAGGTCGTCGCGACCGCGACGATCGCCGCCTACCTTCCCATCGGCGGGCTCGGTCGCTACATCTTCGACTACCTGCCGCTCCGCCGATTCGAGCCGGTGTTCGCCGGCGCGATCCTCGTGACCCTGCTGGCCCTCGTCCTCGAGGGCGTCTTCGCGGCCCTTCAGCGACTCACCGTCCCGAAGGGCGTGCGGATCCTCCAGGGTTCGCCCGCCGCCCGCGGCGGATCCGGGCGCGCGCGCGTCGAGCTCGCGTCCGGGTCGCCCGCCGCAACAGCCCACGCACAGGGCGCATCGGGGCCACCCCAGCGTCGGTCGGACTCCGTTTCGGCCGAGAACTCGACCTCACTCCCCACACAGTAAAGGAAGTCCCATGTTCACGAATCGACGCACGCGTCTGTCGCTCGGGCTGCTCGCAGCCGGCGCAGCGCTCACGCTCGCCGCGTGCTCCAGCTCCGACCCCATCACGGGCGGCGGCGGGGGCGGAGACGACTCCGGCTCCGGCGACACCCAGTCCATCCACGTCGGCTCCGCCGGCTTCGCCGAGTCCGAGATCATCGCGGAGATCTACGCGCAGGCCCTCGAGGCCAACGATTACACGGTCGAGCGCACGATGCAGATCGGCCAGCGCGACGCGTACATCGCGGCGCTCGAGGACGGCTCGATCGACCTCGTCCCCGATTACACCGGGAACCTCCTCCAGTTCTACGACGACCAGAGCGACGCGGTGACGAGCGACGAGGTCTACTCCGCCCTGCAGGAGGCGCTGCCGGATGGATACGAGGTCCTCGAGCAGGCCGAGGCGGAGGACAAGGACAGCTACAACGTCACGCAGGAGTTCGCCGACGAGTACGGCCTCGCGAGCCTCGCGGACCTCATGACGGTGACGGAACCGCTCATCATCGGCGGCAACCCGGAACTCGCCGAGCGTCCCTACGGTCCCACGGGACTGCAGGAGATCTACGGCGTCTCGCCGTCGAGCATCCAGTTCGAGCCGATCAGCGACTCGGGCGGACCCCTCACGGTGCAGGCGCTCCTCGACGGCACCGTCAACATCGCCAATATCTACACGACGACGCCGGCGATCGCGGACAACGGCTTCGTGACGCTCGAGGACCCGGAGAACATGATCCTCCCGCAGAACGTCGTGCCGCTCATCTCGTCGGACGCCGCGTCCGACGAGGTCGCGGAGATCCTCAACTCCGTCTCGGCGGAGCTCACGACCGAGGACCTCATCGACCTCAACGGTCGTAACCAGGGTGACGAGAAGGCTTCCCCGGCCACCCTCGCGACCGACTGGCTCACCGAAAAGGGCCTCTTCCAGTAACCACAGAGCTACACCCGCTCGAGGGCGCCAGGTCTACCTGGCGCCCTCGACGCGCATCTGCCGCCCTCGCACGTTCCGCGTCCGACCAACTCGGATGTGACGCGGAAGCGTGAGCGGTAGGCTGTTGTCGTGACTGGACACGACCTGCTGGGGACCCCCGAGACGCGGCTCCCCGCTGAACCGGAGGTCGTTGCGGCGCTCGCGTCGGCGACCACCATCGACGACATCGAGGCGGTCGTCCGCGCGCATCCGACCTCCTCGCTCGCGTGGGCCCTGCTGGCGGAGCACAGCTTCCACCCGGCGTCGGCCCTTCAGGCGTACGCCTACGCCCGAGTCGGCTACCACCGGGGGCTCGACGCCCTGCGGAAGGCCGGCTGGCGCGGGCAGGGCCCCGTCCCGTGGTCGCACGAGCCGAACCGCGGCGTCCTCCGCTCCCTCTACGCGTTGCGCAAGGCGGCAGCGGCGATCGGTGAGATGGACGAGGTCACGCGGCTCGACGAGTTCCTTCGTGGAGCCGACGAAACAGCCGTCGCGCGCATCGAATCGCTCGGCGAGACCCGTGACGAACCGTCGCCCTCGACGGAGGCGTTCGTCATCCGCGGCCTGGACTGACCGACCGCGCACAGAACTGACCGAGCACCCGCTCGGCCGAACGAAAGGGCATCGAGCATGCCGGGAATCGTGATCGTCGGCGCCCAATGGGGCGACGAAGGAAAAGGCAAGGCGACTGACCTCCTCGGCAGTCGCATCGACTACGTCGTGAAGTTCAACGGCGGGAACAATGCCGGCCACACCGTGGTCGTCGGCAACGAGAAGTACGCGTTGCACCTGCTCCCCTCGGGAATCCTGACGCCGGGTGTCACACCGGTGATCGCGAACGGCGTCGTCGTCGACCTCGAAGTCCTCTTCCACGAGCTCGAGGCGCTCACCGCTCGCGGGGTCGACGTCTCGAAGCTGCGCGTGAGCGCCAACGCGCACATCATCACGCACTACCACCGCACCATCGACAAGGTCACGGAACGGTTCCTCGGGAAGCGCCAGATCGGGACGACGGGTCGCGGCATCGGTCCCGCATATGCCGACAAGATCAATCGTGTCGGCATTCGGGTCCAGGACCTCTTCGACGAGAACATCCTGCGCCAGAAGGTCGAGGGCGCTCTCGACGTCAAGAACCACATGCTCGTCAAGATCTACAACAGGCGCGCGATCGCCGTCGACGAGATCGTCGAGGATCTGCTCTCCTACGTCGAGCGGCTGCGCCCCATGGTCACCGACACGGCGCTCGAGCTGCACGAGGCCCTCGAACGCGAGGAGATCGTCCTCTTCGAGGGCGGCCAGGCGACGATGCTCGACGTCGACCACGGCACGTACCCCTTCGTGACGTCGTCGAACGCGACCTCGGGAGGCGCCTCGACGGGCTCCGGCATCGCGCCCAACCGCATCGATCGGGTCATCGGGATCGTGAAGGCGTACACGACTCGTGTCGGCGCCGGACCGTTCCCGACGGAGCTGTTCGACGAGTTCGGCGACTACCTGCGCGCGACGGGCTTCGAATTCGGGACGACGACGGGCCGGCCGCGTCGCGTCGGCTGGTACGACGCGCCGATCGCGCGGTACGCCGCTCGGATCAACGGTGTCACGGATTTCGTACTCACGAAGCTCGATGTGCTCGACGACCTCGACACGATCCCCGTGTGCGTCGCCTACGAAGTGGATGGCGTCCGAGTGGACGAGATCCCCGTCTCCCAGTCGGACTTCCACCACGCGAAGCCGATCTACGAGGAGTTCCCGGGCTGGAAGCAGGACATCACCGGTTGCCGCACGTTCGAGTCGTTGCCGAAGAACGCGCAGGACTACGTCCTCGCGCTCGAGGCGATGAGCGGCTCGCGGATCTCCGTGATCGGCGTTGGTCCCGGCCGTGACGAGGTCGTGGTCCGCCACAACCTCCTGCCCTAGCCCTCCCTCGCCCACCTCTCCCCCCTGAACACTTCCTCTGTGCACGAAAATTCGTGCACAGAGGAAGTGTTCAGGGGGGTTAGACGACGGGGGCTAGACGACGGAGAAGTCGTGCGGGAGCGGTTCGCGGCCCGTGAGCGCCATGAGGAGCTGCTCGCCCTTGCCGGTGCGCGCGGCGATTCCGGCCGCGAGCGTGGCCGTGGCCTCGACGAGGTCCGCGGGGACCGAAAGGGGTGCGCCGAGCGCCCGACCGATGTCCATCGAGTGCACGACGAGTTCGAAGACACGGGTCTGCAGGTACTCCTCGAGCAGGATCCCCATGCCACCGATCGAGACGATGCGCCCGGCCGGCTGTGCATCGATGAGCGTGAGCGCATGATCGCGCAGCTCCCGGACGCGCACGATCGGATCGTCTCCCAACGACTCGCCGACCTCGACACCGCGTCGGCGGATCGCCTCGGGGTTCGTGTAGACGAGGTAGAGCGCGCCGTAGTAGTCGGCGGCGGTGTCGATCGACACGGAGCCCGGATCGTCGAGGCCGAGGTAGTCGATCACCGTGATGAGGGCGCGAGCGGTGTGACCGACGAGACCGCGCACATCCCAGGTGCCGAGTCCGGGGAGCGACCACGCGTCGGGCGGCACGGCCTCCACGGCGTCCACGAAGAGGGAAGACGCTGCGCGGAAGCGATCGATGCTGACCATGGCACCATGCTGGCACGGCGGGCTGACACACTGAAGAGATGGATGACAACGCGGTGGCCTTCTGGCTCGGCAGCTACACCCCCGGAGCGGACGGGACGGGAAAGGGGACCGGAGTCGGTGTCCGCGCGCTCGGCCGTGAGGAGTCCGGTGGCCTCGTGCCGATCGCCCACGTCGAGTCGGATTCGCCGTCGTGGGTCGTGCAGCACCTCGTCCTCCCCGTGGTCTATGCGGCCGAGGAGTTCTCGGGCTTCGTCGTGGCCTTCGCGGCCTCCCACGACGGGACGCTCACGCGGCTCGGCGAACCGGTGCCGGTCGGCGGGATCGTCTGTCACCTCTCGGTCTCCGCCCGCGGCGGCGCCCTGATCGCCTCCTGCTACGGCGACGGCCGCGTCGTCGTCCTCCCGCTCGCCCCCGACGGTCGCCTCGCTGGGGGCACGGTGGAACTCGAGACCACCGCCGACCCGTACGCGGTCCCGACCTCGGCGACGCTCTCCCGGGGTGGGCTCCTGCTGCCCCCATCCGTGACCGAACCGGTTGCGCCGGCGATGACGGACGTGGAGCCGCGGCAGTCGCGCGCCCACACGTCCCGCTGGCTCGCCGACGGCCGTGTCGTGACGACGGACCTCGGCTTCGATCTCGTCCGGTTCTGGCGCCGCAGCCCGTCGGCGTCCGCGCCCCTCGTGCTCGACCACGAGGTGACCCTTCCCCGCGGTGTGGGGCCGCGGCACCTGACGTGGCATGAGAGCGGCCACCTCCACGTCGTGACCGAGTACTCGATCGAGGTCTTCACCCTGCGGGCGGGGGAGGACGGCAGGTTCTCGGTGATCGCGGGCGTCGAGGCGACGGCGGACGGCGCGCAGGACGGGGATTCCGCCGCCGAACTGACGGTCGTCGGGTCGCGCGAGCACCTGCACGCGAGCGTGCGCGGCAGCAATCGCATCTCCACGCTGCAGATCCGCGGCGACGGCAGCGAGCTGCGGGCGATCGGCGACGTCGACAGCGGGGGAGACCACCCCCGACACCACGTCGAGGACGGCGGTGTGCTCCACGTCGCGAATCAGACGTCGGGCACGATCGACTCGTTCGAGATCGACGAATGGACGGGAATCCCCGCCCGGCGCGTCGGTCGCGTCGAGGTCGGCTCGCCGACCTGCCTCGCGCCCGCGCGACCGTAAACCGATGCGCACACGCAGGGCGTAGCCCACCGGGGGCTGCGGCCACGGATGCTGATGGAGTCAGCTGACCGGAGCGTCATCCACGGGGCGGCCGCCGGACACGACGAGTCGTCCGCGACGCCACACACTCTCGACGAGCGCGACGCCCGGCCGGTAGGCGAGGTCGACGTGACTCGAGCCGCTCAGGGCGACGACATCCGCGCGGGAACCCACGGCGATGCGTCCGACGTCGTCGCGCCGGAGCGCCGCGGCGCCACCGGCCGTCGCCGCGTACAGGGCCTCGGCTGGAGTCATCCCCATTTCGCGGACGGCGATCGCGACACAGAACGGCATCGAGGAGGTGTAGCTCGATCCGGGGTTGCAGTCGCTCGCGATGGCCACGGTCACTCCGGCATCGAGCAGGCGGCGGGCGTCGGGATACGGCTGCCGCGTCGAGAACTCGACGCCGGGGAGGAGTGTGCAGACGGTCTCCGAACCGGCGAGGGCCGTGATGTCCTCGCCGGTGAGGTAGGTGCAGTGATCGACGGCTGTCACTCCCATGTCGACGGCCAGCCGGACCCCCTCGCCGATGCCGAGCTGGCTGGCGTGCATCCGGGCCCCGAGCCCTCTTCGAATACCGGCCTCGAGGATCCGCCGTGACTGCTCCGTGGTGAAGGCACCGGACTCGCAGAAGACGTCGATCCAGCGCGCGTGCGGTGCGCAAGCGTCGAGCATCGGACCGACGACGAGGTCGACGTACTCGTCCGAGCGGCCCGCGAACTCCGGTGGGACGACGTGGGCGCCGAGAAACGTCACTTCGTCGGTGAAGCGCCCGGCGATCTCGAGGAGCCGCCTCTCGTCGTCTACGGAGAGGCCGTAGCCGCTCTTGACCTCCATCGTGGTGGTGCCCGACAAGAGGGCCTCGGTGAGCAATGACCGCACCCGATCGGCGAGCTCGTCGTTCGTCGCCGCGCGTGTCGCAGCGACCGTCGAACGGATGCCCCCAGCGGAGTAGGGGCGACCAGCCATGCGGGCCTCGAACTCGGCGGACCGGTCGCCCGCGAAGACGATGTGGGAGTGGCTGTCGACGAAGCCGGGGATCACGGCGCGACCTCCCAGGTCGACGACGACGTCCGACGCCGGTGCGTCGGCGCCGGCGCCGACCCACGAGACAAGGCCGTCGTCGAGCTGGACGGCGGCGTCGGTGAGCAGACCGAGGGGGTCGGACCCGTCGCGTGCCTCGTTCGTGACGAGCTGGCCGATGCCCGTGAGGAGTGTCGTCATGGCGTCATCCGTTCGTCGAAGGTACTGCGGTCGTCGGTGAGAGGCCGAGCAGGTGCGCGAGCGCGTCGGAATCGCGGCTGGCGACGGATCGTCCGCCGACGATGACGGTCGTCACATCCGCCGCCGTCGCGCTGTACGGGAGCTGCTCGTGGTCCGAGCCGAGCGTGCGGACGCTGTCCGCCGCGATCTCGACGAGATCGCACCACGCGCCGCTCCGGATCTCCCCGCCGTCGAGTCCGAGGGACACGTAGCCGTCCCGGGTGCCCGCACGCCAGAGCTCATCGGGCGCGAAGCGACCGCGCGAGCCCGACGCGAGGCGCTCGCCGTATTCGAGCCCGCGCACCTCGGCGAACGGATCGATCACGGCGTTCTGGTCGGAGCCGATCGCGATCGGGCTGCCGGCGTCGGCGAGTCGACGTGCCGGGCCGATGCCGTCGCCGAGGTCGGCCTCCGTCGTCGGGCACATGACGATCGTCGCGCCCGCCCCGCCCAGGAGGGCGATGTCGTCGTCCGTGAGGTGTGTGGCGTGCACCGCGCTGAGGCGGCGGGAGAGGAGCCCGGCGTCGGCGAGGAGTCGTGACGGCGTCGCTCCCGTGGCGGAGAGGGACTCGGCGTTCTCCGCCGGCTGTTCCGAGAGGTGGACGTGGAGGGGGACGTCCTGCGGGAGCCCCCCGGCGACGACCGCGAGCTCCTCGACGGGGACCGCCCGCACCGAGTGCACCGCGGCGCCGAGTGTCACGAGGCCGGATGAGCGCGCCGTGAGGGCGTCCCGCACGGCGGACCAGCGGTCGAGCCACCGCGCGGCCGACCCGTCGCCGAAGCGCACTTGATCGCCCTCGAGCGGACGCCCGATGCCGCCGGTGAGGTAACAGG
Source organism: Labedella populi (assembly GCF_004078655.1). Lineage (GTDB taxonomy): Bacteria > Actinomycetota > Actinomycetes > Actinomycetales > Microbacteriaceae > Labedella > Labedella populi. The sequence goes on from NZ_RZNC01000001.1 coordinate 754,440, forward strand.
TGTCGAGCAGGACCAATCGGATCCCGACCTCCTCGGCAGCGTCGGCGATGGCGTTCTCCATGTCGTGCCGAGGGTAGGGCGACCCGTCCGGGCGATGGTGCACGTAGTGGAACTCTCCGACGCTCGTGTACCCGGCGGCCGCCATCTCCGCGAACACCGCCGTCGCGACCCGCCGGTAACGATCGGGGGTGAGTCGTCTCGCCTCCTCGTACATGGCGGTCCGCCAGCGCCAGAAGTCGCCGGAGCCGTCGTGCGTCCGCCCGCGCAGCAGGCGGTGGAACGCGTGCGAGTGGGCGTTCGCGAAGCCGGGCACGACGGTGCCGAGCGTGACGGCGTCGGTGGGGCGCTCGACTCCGACGGTCACGGCCGCGATCGCGCCCCGCTCGTCGGATGCGATGAGCACGTCGCTCGCGAAGCCGTCCGGGAGACGGGCGGCCGTGGCCCAGTAGCGCGTCATGCTGATGCCGCCTCCGCTCCGGTGAGATCGGCGAGGACGCGGGTGAGGGCGTCGACGCCCGCCCTGCAGTCCTCGTCCGATGCCGACTCCGACGGGGCATGCGAGACGCCGTTCGGATTGCGTACGAAGAGCATCGCGGTGGGGATCCGGGCGGCGAGCACGCCGGCGTCGTGACCGGCTCCCGTCGAGAGGGCCGGGACGTCGTCACCGATCGCGCGAGCGATGCGCTCGCGCAGACCGGAGTCGAACACGACGGCGGGGGACACCGACTCGGCGGTCACCTCCACCGTGCACCCTTCCACCGAGGCGATGGCGTCCGCCGCGATCGAGACCGCGCGGACGAGGTCGGCGAGCGCGTCATCGTCCTCGGCGCGGCAATCGGCCCAGACGGTGGCGGTGGAGGCGATGACGTTCGTGCCGCCGGGGATGAACTCGACGCGACCGACGGTCGCTCGCGTACTCCGTTCCGCGTCGCCCGCCGCCGCCAGGTCGCGTGCGTCGAGGACCAGGCGGGCGGCCGCGACCACGGGGTCGCGGCGGTCCTCCATGCGGGTCGCGCCGGCGTGGTTGCCCTCGCCGGTGAAGCGGATGCGCCAGCGACCGTGCGCCAGGATGCCCGTCGCGACCGCGACGGCGTGGGGAGTGTCCGCGAGCCCGACGCCCTGCTCGACGTGGAGCTCGACGAAGCTCGAGAGCTCGTTCACCGTCGGGTCGGCGCCCATACCGGTCGGGTCGATGCCCGCCTCGGCGGCGGCATCCGCGAGCGCCACTCCGCGGTCGTCGAGGAGGCCGAGCACCGAGACCGGGTCGACGGCGCCGACGGAGAGACGGGAGCCGAGGCACGCCGAGCCGAAGCGCGCCCCCTCCTCCTCGGCGAACACGACGACGGCGAGCGGCACGGCCGGCCGGTGACCGGTCTCCCGGAGCCACGAGACGGCCGCGAGGGCGCTCGCGACGCCGAGTGGACCGTCGTAGGCGCCGCCGCCCGGCACCGAGTCGAGGTGGCTGCCCGTGCCGACGGCGCCGGGACGGGGCTCCCCCCACCACGCCCAGAGGTTCCCGTTCCGATCCGTCGACACGTCGAGCTCCAGCGCTTCGGCGTGCCGCGTGAACCAGGCCCGTAGCTCGCGCTCGGGCGACTCGAACACGCGGCGGGAGTACCCGCCGCGCGCGGCGTCGCGTCCGATGTCGGAGATCTCCGCGAGCAGGTCGACGACGTCGAGCACGCTCACTCCCACAGGGGGACGCGCAGCCCCCGCTCACGGGCGACCTCGGCGGCGCGCTCGTAGCCTGCGTCGACGTGGCGCATGACGCCCGTGCCCGGGTCGTTCACGAGCACGCGTTCGATCTTCTCGGCCGCGAGGGGCGTGCCGTCGGCGACGATGACCTGACCGGCGTGGATGGAACGGCCGATGCCGACGCCGCCGCCGTGGTGGAGCGACACCCACGTCGCGCCCGACGCGGTGTTGAGGAGGGCGTTGAGGAGCGGCCAGTCGGCGATCGCGTCGCTGCCGTCGGCCATCGACTCCGTCTCCCGGTAGGGCGAGGCGACGGAGCCGGAGTCGAGGTGGTCGCGACCGATCACGATGGGAGCGGAGAGCTCGCCGCTCGCGACCATCTCGTTGAAGCGCAGGCCAGCGAGGTGACGCTCCTTGTAGCCGAGCCAGCAGATCCGGGCGGGAAGGCCTTCGAAGTGGACCTTCTCGCTGGCCTTCTCGATCCAGCGCCGCAAGTGCTCGTCCTCGGGGAACAGCTCGAGGATGGCGCGATCGGTGGCCGCGATGTCCGCAGGGTCTCCTGAGAGAGCCGCCCAGCGGAACGGACCCTTGCCCTCCGCGAAGAGCGGGCGGATGTAGGCGGGCACGAAGCCCGGGAAGTCGAAGGCGCGTTCGTAGCCGCCGAGCTTCGCCTCGGCGCGGATCGAGTTGCCGTAGTCGAAGACCTCGGCGCCGGCGTCCTGGAAACCGACCATCGCCTCGACCTGCTTCGCCATCGCGGCGCGGGAGCGCTCCGTGAAGGCGACGGCGTCGGACGCCGCGGCGGCCTGCCAGTCGGCGACCTCGATGCCCTCGGGGAGGTAGGACAGTGGGTCGTGCGCGCTCGTCTGGTCGGTCACGATGTCGATCGGCACCCCGCGTTCGAGGAGTTCGGGGAAGACGGTGGCCGCGTTGCCCACGACGCCGATGGAGCGTGCGACGCGGTTCGTCTTCGCGTCGAGGGCACGTTCGATCGCCGTGTCGAGGTCGGGAGCCAGCTCGTCGAGGTACCCGTGCGCGACGCGGCGGGCGAGCCGGGCCTCGTCGACGTCGACGATGAGGCAGGCGCCCTCGTTCATGGTCACGGCGAGGGGCTGAGCCCCTCCCATGCCGCCCGCTCCGCCCGTGAGCGTGAGGGTTCCCGCGAGGGTCCCGCCGAAGGATGACCGCGCGATCGCGCCGAAGGTCTCGTAGGTTCCCTGCAGAATGCCTTGCGTGCCGATGTAGATCCACGAGCCCGCCGTCATCTGCCCGTACATCGTGAGGCCCTCGGCCTCGAGGCGGCGGAACTCCGGCCACGTCGCCCAGTCGCCCACGAGGTTCGAGTTGGCGATGAGTACGCGGGGTGCCCACTCGTGCGTGCGGAAGACGCCGACGGGTTTGCCCGACTGCACGAGGAGGGTCTCGTCGGAATCGAGCGACTCGAGGGTCCGCACGATCGCGTCGTACGCCTCCCACGACCGCGCGGCGCGCCCGGTGCCGCCGTAGACGACGAGGTCGTCCGGGCGCTCGGCGACCTCGGGATCGAGGTTGTTCATGAGCATGCGGAGGGGGCCCTCGGTCTGCCAGCTCTTCGCGGTGAGGGTGGTTCCGCGGGCAGCGCGGACGGGGCGGGCGGTACTCATGGTTCTCCTAGCGGATCGGTGTGGTGTGAGGAGCCGCGGGGCGACGCGTCAGCCGGCTGCGCGCCGCGGCGGCGTCCCGGGGAGGATGTGGAGTTCGGTGCTGAGGAGGTCGGCGTGGTGCCGGACGCGCGCGCCGTACGACGCGAGCTCCTCCTCGGTGATGCGGAACGACGGGCCGATGATGCTGAGGGCGCCGACGATGTTGCCGCGCGCGTCCGTGATCGGGGCGGCCGCCGCCGCGGCGTCCGGCTCGATCGGCGTGCCGCGGGACAGGACGAACCCGCCGTCGCCGAGCCGACCGCCGAGCACGGAGCCGAGCGCCGTCCCGACCGTCGTGATGGCGCGACCGGTCCACGTCGCGTGCCGGATGGCACGCGGGCTCTCGACCTGCCGGAGGTACACGGCGGTGTCCTCGCCGTCGGGGACGGCGAGGTAGGCGGTCTCTCCCGTGTACTCGGAGAGCTCGTGGAGGTGCGGTTCCGCGAGGTTGTAGAGGGCGAGGTTGCCGACGGCGATCGCCCCGATCTGGAGGATCTTCGTGCCGGCGACGTAGTGTCCGGCCGTGTCGCGACGCAGGAACCCGCTCGACTCGAGAGTCTTGAGGAGTCGGGCGACGGTGCTCGTCGGGAGCCCGACGGCGCGGGAGGCCGCGCTCAGGCTGACGGGTTCGGAGGCCGCGGCGATCTCGTGGAGGACGCGGAGCGCGCGTTCGACGCTCCGGGATCCTCCGGCGTCTGCCTGGTCGTTCATGGTGCCCCCTCGGGGTCGTGGTTGCTGGAGTGAGCCGATCCGCCGGCGGTCCGGCCGATCACTCCGACATTCTCTCGCGCATGTGCTCGGCCGGTTCGAGGACCGACAGGTCGGCGACGTAGCGGGAGAGGTCGACGTCCTCGAAACCGTGCGGCGGGAGATCGGCCCGTTCGGGGAAGCCCTCGAGCGGCCTCGTCGTGTCGAAGCCGAGCTTCGACGTGGTCGTGTCGGTGCCGTTCGGTGTCGTGAACTGGCGCGCGCTCGGGTCCATTCGGATGCCCTTCGCATCGTGGAGCGTCACGAGGTCGCGGTGCGCCTGGAAGCGCACGTTGAGACTCCAGAGCACGGCAGCGTCGTCCCGCACGTCGATGTCGTCGTCGACGACGTAGACGTGCTTGAGGAAGTGGTCCGCGGCGAAGGCGGCGAGGATCGCTTGCTTGCCGTCGCCGTCGCGCCGCTTCCGCACCGCGATGTAGGCGCTGAACGAGCCGCCCGAGAATGGGATGCGCACGGCGGTCGTCCCCGGGACGGACCGGCGCACCGCGTCGAGCAGCCGCGCCTCGCGGCCGGGGTAGAGCCAGAGGCACAAGTGCTCGGAGTGGGTCGGGTGCAGGTCTTGGAAGATCGCGTCCGACCGCCGCGTGATGGCGCTCGCCGTGAACACGGGCGCCTGCGCGGCACCGTAGTAGTAAGAGAACTCGCCGAAGGGGCCCTCACTCTCGCGTCGGCCGGGGTCGACCGTGCCTTCGATGACGATCTCCGCGCCAGCGGGGACCTCGAGATCGACGCTCACGGCATCGACGACCTCGAGGGGCGCGCCGAGGAGCGCTCCCGTCAGCCGGTGCGCGTCGAGCGCGACGGGGTTCTTCAGTTGCGAGGCGATCGCGTAGGCCGGGTGGTGCCCGATGACGATCGCGACGGGGACGGTCGTTCCCGCCTCGCGAGCGGCGGCGAAGATGCGGCCGAGGTCGTGGTCGGGAGCGGCGTTGACGGTGAGCGTTGCACGACCCGTGATCATCATCCGATACATCCCGGTGTTGATGGACCCCGTTTGCGGGTCGCGCGCGACGACGACTCCGGAGGTGATGTAGGCACCGGCGTCGTTGCGCGAGTGGGTCGCGATCGGCAACGCCCCGAAGTCGATGTCCTCGCCGGTCACGACGACGTCATGGACGGGGGCGGAGTCGACGCGCCGGACCTCGGGCAGCTCCGCGCGCTGAACGGCGAGCACGTGGTCGAGCGCCGCCGTCGCGGGCACGCCGAGGGCGGACGCGATGCGGGCGCGTGTGCCGAACAGTCCCATGAGCACGGGGAGGTCGGTGCCCTCGACGGAGTGGAAGAGTACCCCGGGGGCTCCGAACGGCTCGAGCGCTTTGACGACGGCCGAGACCTCGGCGCCCGCGGTCACGGACCGCGAGACGTCGATGAGATCCGGTGTGTCCCGCAGGCCGTCGAGGTAGGTGCGGAGGTCGGCGCCCGCCATCAGGCCGCCCCGCTCGTCCACAGCTCGCGCGTCGCGGGGCCATCGTCGCCCGGGGTCGTGGGGGACGGAGTCGTGGGGGACGGAGTCGTGGGGGCCGGGGCGTCGCCGAGGCCGGCGAGGCCGATGGAGCCGTGCTCCGCGTACCGTCCCGAGAGGATGTCGGCGGCGATCGTCTCCATCTCGCCCGCGAGCACGCGGTCCTCCGCGAGGAACTCGGAGCGGTCGCGGACCGCGGCGTAGACGCGCGCGAGAGCCGGTGCGTCGGCTCCCTTGCTGCGGAGGTCGCTGCCCTGGGCCGCGGCCATGAGCTCGATCGCGACGACGTACGCGGCGTTGCGCGCCATCCCCGCGAGGCGGGCCCCGGCGTGGGTCGCCATGCTCACGTGGTCCTCCTGGCCGGCGGAGGTGGGGATCGAGTCGACGCTCGCGGGGAACGCCTTCGACCGGTTCTCGGCGACGAGGGCCGCCGACGTCACCTGCGCCATGAGGAAGCCCGAGTTGAGTCCGGCCCCCTCGACGAGGAACGGGGCGAGACCGCTCATCGACGCGTCCATGAGCATCGCCGTGCGCCGCTCGGAGAGCGAGCCGATCTCGCACAGCGCCATCGCGATCGTGTCGGCGGCGAAGGCCACGGGCTGACCGTGGAAGTTGCCGCCCGAGAGGATCACGCCGTCCTCGGGGAACATGAGCGGGTTGTCGGACACGGCGTTGGACTCGCGCTCGAGCACGGTCGCGGCGTGCTCGAGGAGGTCGAGCGACGCGCCCATCACTTGGGGCATGCAGCGCAGGCTGTAGGGGTCCTGCAGTCGGCGTCCGTCGAACTCGGTCGCGAGGACGCCGCTCTCGGCGACGAGCGCGCGCAGTGCCGCGGCCGCTCGGATCTGGCCCGGCTGACGGCGGATCCGCTGGATGCGGTCGTCGAGCGCCGTCGGGCGCCCGGCCGTCGCCTCCATCGTGAGCGCACCGGCGGCGATCGCGGCGTTGAAGACGTTCTCGGCGAGGAAGAGCCCACGGAGAGCGAGGGCTGTCGACACCTGGGTGCCGTTGATGAGCGCGACGCCCTCCTTCGGGCCGAGCACGACGGGCTCGAGGCCGATGCTGCGGAGCGCCTCGGTGGACTCCTTCTCCTCGCCTCCGATCATGACCGTTCCGAGCCCCGTCATCGCTCCGACGAGGTGGGAGAGCGGAGCGAGGTCGCCGGAGGCGCCGACCGAGCCCTGGCTCGGCACCACGGGGAGGATGTCGTTGTTGAGCATCGCGACGAGGGTGTCGACGATGGAACGGCGGACGCCGGAGTGGCCCTGGCTGAGGCACAGAACCTTCACGAGCATCGTCGCGCGAACGACCTCGGCGGAGAGTGGGTCGCCGACGCCCACCATGTGCGAGGCGATGAGGCGACGCTGCAACTCCTCGAGGTCCTCGGCCGAGATGCGCCGGTCGGCGAGCTTCCCGAAGCCCGTGTTCACGCCGTAGATGACGTCGCCGTTCGCGATCGCGTCCGTGATCACCCGGTGGCCGCGCTCGATCGCGTCGATCGCGTCGTCTCCGAGGGTCACGGTCACGGGACCGCGGAAGGGCGCGCGCAGCTCGTCGAGGGTCGCGCCGACGGGGCTGATGGTGAGGGTCGTCATGGGGTTCCTTCGATCGGGGGAGGGGGAGCTCATTCGGCGCCCTCCGTCCAGCGGGTGATGAGCGACGATTCGATGTCGAATCGATCGAGGAGTCGTCCGACCCCGTCGTCGATGATGTCCTCGACGGTTTGCGGACGGTTGTAGAAGGCGGGGGCCGGCAGGCAGATCGTCGCTCCCGCGAGGGTGACCTGCTCCATGTTCCGGATGTGGATGAGGTTGAGGGGCGATTCGCGCAGGAGGATGACGAGCGGCCGCCGTTCCTTGAGGGTCACGTCGGCGGCCCGAGTGAGCAGGCTCGTCGTGGCGCCCGTCGCGATCTCTCCGAGGGTGCGGACCGAGCACGGCGCGATGATCATGCCGCGCGTGCGGAACGACCCGGACGCGATGCTCGCGGCCACGTTCGTCACGGCGTGGTTGACGTCGGCCTTCGCGCGGACCTCTCGCGGCGTGAGGTCGGATTCGAAGGCGAGCGTCAACTCGGCGGCCTTCGACATCACGAGGTGGCTCTCGATGCCGAGCACGCGCAGCTCCTCGAGGAGGCGGATGCCGTAGGCCGACCCGCTCGCGCCCGTCATCCCGACGACGAGTCGATCGGTCATGACGGACGCACCTTGATGTTGATGGACTTCGCCTCGCTGTAGCTGCCGAACTCCTCGGCCGATTCCTCGCGACCGATGCCGCTGCCCTTCATACCGCCGAACGGCGAGCCGGGGTAGTGGCGGTTGGCGTCGTTGACCCACACGTAGCCCGCCCGGATCGCGGTCGAGAGCCGTAGCGCCCTGTCGATGTCGCGCGTCCAGACGGCGGCGCTCAAGCCGAGATCGGTCTCGTTGGCGAGAGCGACGACCTCGTCTTCGGTCGTCCAGGACTGGACGATCGCGACCGGGCCGAAGATCTCCTCGCGGGCGACCCGCATGCCGCTCGTGACGTTCGTGACGAGCGTCGGTTCGACGAAGTACCCGTCGGCCTCGACGCGCGAGCCGCCCGTGACGAGCGTCGCGCCCTCGGCGACCGCCGAGGCGATGTGGTCGAGGACGCTCTCGGTCTGCGCCGCCGAGACGAGCGGTCCCATCTCGGTGTCCGGGGCGTATGCGGCCCCGAGGGAGAGCGAGCGCATCCGCGCGGCGAGCCGCTCGACGACCTCGTCGTGCACGGAGGCGTGGACGAGGATGCGCGCGGTCGACTGGCACGACTGGCCGGCGCTCACGGTGAAGCTCAGTCCCGCGAAGGCCGCGGCGGCGGCCTCATCGATGTCGGCGTCCGCGCAGATGACGAAGGGGTTCTTCCCGCCGAGCTCCGCGGAGAAGTGCTTCACGACGCCGCTCTCGGACAACCGGGCCTGGATGGCGACCGCTGTGCGGTCGCTCCCCGTGAACGCGATGCGCTTGACGCGCGGGTGGACGACGATCGCGTCGCCCGCCTGGACGCCGCCCGAGACGATGTTGACGACGCCGGCGGGCAGAGCCTCGGCGACGAGAGCGCCGAGAGCGAGGGTCGCCACAGGGGTCTGCGCCGCGGCCTTGATGACCATCGTGTTGCCGGCGAGGAGGGGGAAGATGAAGCCGGCGATCGCGAAGAGGCTCGGGTGGTTGAACGCGATGATCTTGCCGACGACGCCGTAGGGTTCGAAGCTCACGAGCGAGATCCCGTCAGCGTGGGGGCGGGTCATCCGGCCCGTCGACGCGAGGGCGATGCCGGGCCACTCCGTGAGGTAGCGGAGGGCGAGCCCGACGTCCCGACGCGTCGAGGCGAGCGGGTTGCCACTGTCGATCGACTCGAGCAGTGCGAGGTCCTCTCCGTGTACGGCGAGGAGCTCGCGGAACCGGGAGAGGTGCGCGGCCCGCTCGGAGACGGTCAGCGCCGCCCAGGTCGGCTGCGCCGCCTCGGCCGCGGCGATCGCGCCGTCGACCTCCTCACGTGAGGAGTCCGGGACGTCGGTGTAGGCGGCACCCGTCGACGGGTCGACACTCGCGCTCCGGTTCCGGGTTTCTGTCCAGGCGCCGCCGACGAGATTGAGGGGCCGTCGCTCCGGCCAGAACGCCGCGAGGGCGTCGTCGTACGACGGGGTGGTTGCGGTTGTCGTCATCCGCGGGAACCTCCGAGTAGTGGGGTGCGTCGTCGCGAGAACGCCGACGACGAGATGGTCGCCCCCGAGAGGGGGAGCGTGTGGGTGAGGGGAGTCGCGTCGGTGTCGTGACCGTCGAGACCCGCGCGGACGATCGCCGTCATGAGGTCGCCGACGACCGGAGCGGTCTTGAACTGGTTCCCGCTCGTGCCGACGGCCACGTAGAAGCCGTCGCGATCCGTTCGGTCGTAGATCGGGAGCCAGTCGTCCGTCACGTCGTAGAGCCCGGCGATCCCGCTCGGCGCGACGGAGATCCGGCTGCCGGGGATACGGCGTGCGGTGCGGACGGAGTGGCGGTACCAGGCCTCGCGGCTGGGCGAGGGGTCGAGGGAGTCGACGTCGTCGAGCACCTCGACGCCGTCGACCGGCGAGCCGTTGCCGCCGACGAGCACGGCGTCGTCTCCGTCCGGACGGAAGTTGATCCCGAGGTCGCCGTCGACGATGTGGGCGCCGTCGCGCGACATCGACACCGTCTCCGGGAGGTGGACGAGGTGGAGCTCCTGGCGATGGGCGCTCAGGCCGACCGTGAAGTCGCCGCCGACGCCCGCGAGCGCGTTGATCGTGCGGGAGTGTGGCCCGGCCGCGTTCACGACGGCCGCCGCATCGAGGTGGCCGCCGTCGTGGAGTTCGATGCGCGTCACGCCGCTCTGCTCGGCGAATCCGGTGACGCGCCGTCCGAGCTCGAAGCGGACGCCGAGGCGCCGCGCGAGAGCGGCGAGGTTCTGCGCCGCGAGCGCGGGGTCGGAGACGTAGCCGGAGGTGGGGGTGTGGAGGGCGCGTTCGATCCGCTCGGTGGGTTCGCGCCAGAACGCCGAGTCCTCGATCGCGGCGGGTGGGCCGAAGCGACGCGTGTCCGCCCACGGCAGTGCTCGGGCGAGGCCGTTTCCGTCGACCTCGTCGTAGTCGACTCGTGCGCGCGTCATCGTGTCCGCGAGCCGCTCGAGCGATTCCGTGCCGTCGTCGAAAACGAACGTTCCGCAGCGGACGAACTCCGCGACGGCTTCGTCGGCCGGCGTCGAGGTGAACTCGCGCCAGTCGGTCCAGGCCGCGATCGACTCGGCGGCCATCGCGCTGCTCTCGACGTCGAAGGCGTGCACCCGGACGATCCCGGCAGAGGAACTCGTGGATCCGAAGCCCGGCGTGCCGTTCGCGTCGATCACGATGACGTCGAGACCCGTTCGTGCGAGCGAGACCGCGATGGTCGCCCCGATGATCCCCGCACCGACGACGGCGACGTCGAACGTCTCCCGCGGTGTTCTTTTCGGGGATGTTACGAACGGGTTCATTTCTTATTTCCTCGCCCGATTGGTCTGTTGCCGGGCGGTCCCGGCAGGTTACTGTTTCCTACCAGTTGGAACTCTATACCGCAGAACGGGAAACATCTGGAAAGGTGGGCTCGCGAAATCGATCTGTAACGTCCTATTTACATGGACGTGAGGAACTCGATTCACGGGCCACTTTCGGCAGCCCTTCCCACTTCTGATGGAGAACCGACTCACCCGCACGACGTATCAACGTCACCGACCAGGAGGTTCAGCAATGCCAGGCACCACCTCTCCGCGGCTCTCCCGCCGCATGCGCGCCCCGCTCGCCGCGGCGTCCATCGTCACGATCGCCCTCTCCCTCTCCGCCTGCGCCCAGGGCGACTCCGACGAGCCGGCTCCCGCCGGTTCCGCCGCCACCGACCTCACGGCGATGCTCCCGGACGACGTCGTCGACCGTGGCTACATCACGGTGGCCGGCGACGCCTCGTACCCGCCCATCGGCTTCATGGACGACGACGGGACGACCATGGTCGGCCTCGACGCCGACATCGCCAAGGCCATCGGCGAGGCCCTCGGCATCGAGCTCCGCAAGGAGAACGCGTCGTTCGACTCGATCATCCCGGGCATCCAGGGCGGGAAGTACGACGCGGGCATGTCGTGGATCAACGACACGGAGGAGCGCCGCGCCATCGTCGACTTCATCGACTACAGCCAGGACGGCTCGTCGATGTTCGGGCTCGCCTCGCTCGCCGAGAAGCCCGCGTCCCTCGAGGAGCTGTGCGGTCGCAGCGTCGCCGTCCAGAAGGGCACGGCCCAGCAGACGGACGTCGAGACGGCGTCGACGGCGTGCGAGGAGGCCGGCGACCCCGCGGTCGACCTGCAGGTCTACCCCGACCAGACGGCCGCGAACCTCGCCGTGAAGTCCGAGCGCGCGGAGGTGTCGATCGCCGACATGCCCGTCGCCGCGTGGCAGGTCTCCGAGACGGACGGCGAGTTCGAGCTCTTCGGCGAGCCCTACGGCGAGGTCATGCACGGCGTCGCCGTCCTCAAGGGCAGCGAACTCGCCGAGCCGATCGCGCGAGCGCTCGAGCAGATCATGGAGGACGGCACCTACGAGTCGATTCTCGACGAGTGGGGCATGAGCGACGCCGCCATCGACGCTCCCCTCATCAACGGGGAACCGCTCTCCTGAGCCCCCGCCGGCACCACGCGTAAGGAAGAACCATCATGACGACGACGGCACCGCCTCCCACTCGATCGGCCCCCCTCCCGGTCGCCCGCCAACGGCACTACGGCCGGTGGGTGGTGGTCGTCGTCCTCGTGGCCGTCGGGGGGTTCGTGACGTTCTCGCTCGTCACGAACCCCCGATTCGGCTGGCCCGTGGTCTTCGAGTGGTTCACGTCCGAGCGCATCCTCTCCGGGCTCCTCAACACCCTCGAACTCACCCTCATCTCGATGGTCATTGGCGTCGTCCTCGGCGGTGTCGTGGGCATCATGCGCCTCTCGACGAATCCCGTCATCGCGGGCGCGAGCTGGGCGTTCGTGTGGTTCTTCCGCGGGACGCCGGTCTTCGTGCAGCTCCTCTTCTGGGGATCCATCTCGGCCCTCTACCCCGTGATCGTGCTCGGCGTCCCGTTCGGGCCGTCGTTCGCCGAGTTCTCGGCGAACGACCTGATCACGCCCTTCGCCGCCGCGATCCTCGGCCTCGGGCTCAACGAGGCCGCCTACATGGCGGAGATCGTCCGGGCCGGGGTCCGGAGCGTCGACGAGGGGCAGCGCGAAGCCGCCGCGGCGCTCGGCATGGGCCGTGCCCGCATCATGTGGCGCGTCGTCCTGCCCCAGGCGATGCCCGTCCTCATCCCCCCGACGGGCAACGAACTCATCGGGCTCCTCAAGACGACCTCGATGGTCGCGGTGCTCGCCTTCCCCGAGCTCCTCTACTCGGCCCAGCTCATCTACGCCGTGAACTACCAGACCATCCCGCTGCTCATCACGGCATCGCTCTGGTACCTCATCGTCACGAGCGTCCTCAGCATCGGGCAGTACGTCCTCGAACGGCACTACGGCCGGTCGTTCTCCGCGCGGGTCTCGCGCAAGAAGACGGCGGCCATGATCGGACACGCGGCATGAGCACCACCACGACGACCACAACGACGGCCCGAGCGGTCTCCGGACCGATGGTCGACGTCCGCGAGGTCCGAAAGCATTTCGGACACATCGAGGTCCTGAAGAGCGTCGACCTCGCCGTGCAGCCGGGGGAGGTGTGCTGCCTCCTCGGACGCTCCGGGTCCGGCAAGTCCACACTCCTGCGCTGCATCAACCAGCTTGAGAGCATCGACGCCGGCGAGATCTTCGTCGCCGGGGAGCGCATCGGGTACGAGGAGAAGCGCGGGAAGCTGCACCCCCTCTCGGATCGTGCTGTCGCCCGCCAGCGGCGCTCGATCGGCATGGTCTTCCAGCGCTTCAACCTCTTCAGTCACATGACGGCGCTCGACAACATCATCGAGTCGCCGACGGGAGTGCTGCGGACGAGTCGCTCCACGGCGAAGGCGCGTGCTCTCGAACTGCTCGACCGCGTCGGCCTCGCGGATCGCGCCGACCACTACCCGCGCCAGCTCTCGGGCGGGCAGCAGCAGCGCGTCGCGATCGCGCGCGCTCTCGCGATGGACCCCGCCGTCATGCTCTTCGACGAGCCGACGTCGGCACTCGACCCCGAGCTCGTGGGCGATGTCCTCGGCGTCATGCGCGACCTCGCGGCCGACGGTATGACGATGGTCGTCGTCACGCACGAGATCGGCTTCGCCCGCGAGGTCGCGGACACCGTCGTCTTTCTCGACGGCGGCGAGGTCGTCGAGCGCGGGGCGGCGAGCGAGGTCCTCACGGCGCCGGAGCACGCGTCGACCCAGGCGTTCCTCTCCCGCGTCCTCCGCGAGGAGGCGTGATGCGCGTCCTCGTCCTCGTGAAGGACGTGCCCGCCGATCCGGCCTCGACGCCCTACCGGCCCGACGGCCGGCTCGACCGCGCGGCGAACCGCTCCGTCATGAGCGGGGTCGACGGGTTCGCCGTGACCGAGGCCGTCCGGCTCGCCGATACAGGTGAGGTCGTCGCCGCGACCATGGGACCGGCGGCCGCACGGACGACGCTCCGCGACGCCCTTCTCCTCGGCGCGGATCGAGCCGTGCACGTCGACGACCCGGCGCTCGCGGGTGCCGATGCCCTCGTCACCGCCCGTGTCCTCGCCGGGCTCGTTCGACGCGTCGAGCCCGACCTCGTGCTCCTCGGGCGCGAGTCGAGCGACGCGCGCATGGGTGTGCTGCCGGCGATGCTCGCCGAGATGCTCGGGTGGCCCGTCCTCATCGGCGTCGACGGGCTCGCCGTTGGCGCGGCGGAGCCGCTTCCGGTCCTCCGCGCCCGTCGCCGGACGAGCCGCGGGGCCGCCACCGTCCTCACGACGCTCCCCGCCGTCGCGGCGATCGGGGAGTACGCCAACACTCCGCGTGAGGTGGCCGTCGATGACGCGCGCCGTGCCTTCACCGCATCCGTCGAGCACGTGACGGCGGCCGAGTTGGGTCTCCGGCTGGACGAGCTCGTTCCCACGATGCGTGTCGTCGACGTCACCGCCGTCCAACCCGTCGCGCGAGCGGCCGTCAGACCTGCCGATCCCGTCGCCGCGATCCTCGAGGTGCTCGAACGGGCCGGCGCGCGCGTGCAGCCGGCGGTGGGCGCATGACCTGCGTCGTCGTCGAGGTCGTCGATGGTGAGCTCACGTCGCCGTCACGCGACGCCGTGGCGCTCGCCGTGTCCCTCGCACCGGTCACAGCCGTGTCGGCGACCGTGCTGCCGAGCGCGGTCCTCGGCGAACTCGGCGACGCGGGCGTGCACGACGCCCTCGTCGGTTCCCTCGGCAGTGGTTCGGATGAACCTGTCTCGACCGACGCGATGCTCGCCGGCCTGCTCGCCGAACTCGACCACGACCGAACGGTCGTCGTCACGCCGTCGAGCGGTTCCGGCCGGCAGATCGCCGGACGGCTCGCGGTGCGACTCTCCCTCCCGGTGCTGGGATCCGTCACCGCCGTCGAGCGGGTCGAAGCGGGGCTGCTCGCGACCACGACGGACGGCGCACACCGTGTCCGCGTGCAGACGGCCGAGGCCGCGGTCCTCGTCGCCCGACCGACCGGGCGGGCGGCTGCCGCGCGCGTGGGGGGCAGCGCTGCCGTCTCCCGACCGATGGTGTCCGCCGCCGACGGCACGAGGGAACGCGTCCAGTCCGTCGGATGGGCGGCGCACTCAGCCGGGCACGACGCCGCTCTCGACCGGTCCCGCATCGTCGTGGTGGGCGGACGCGGGCTGGGCTCGCCCGACACCTTCGCGCGTGCGAGATCGTGGGCCCACGCGATCGGTGCGGCCTTCGGATCGTCGCGCGCACCCGTGGAGGCGGGGTGGGCGTCCTACGACGAGCTCGTCGGCCAGACGGGAACGACGATCGCTCCCGAGGTGTACCTCGCTTTCGGCGTGGCCGGGGCGCCCCAGCACCGAGCGGGGATGCGGGGCGCGGCCGTCGTCGTCGCGATCAACTCCGATCCGGGAGCACCGATCATCGACGACGCGGACGTCGTGGTCATCGGTGACGCCGCGGAGACGCTCGCGGCGCTCGAGGCGGCGAGCGTGGGAGAACCTCTCGTCTGACGGGCTCACGGGCAGCGCGTGCGCGTTTGATTGGTGTGCGAACACGTGCGTCGGGGCGATTCAACGGATTCCGTTGTCAAACACCTTTTTCGCAACCGACTCTGGTGTTCCGACCCCCACAGATGTATCGTGATCGTCACCCGGGGTTCGGAGCGACGGTGAGCCGGCCGCCCACCTTCCCGAGGGTGAGGATCGCCCAGCGTCGCTCCGACCCGCCCCGCGTGTCGGCCTTCCCGAGAGCGGTCACACCCGCTCGCCGCCGGCCCCGATGAGAGACCGACGGAGACCGCCGTGACCCCACCGCCCGAGCAGCACTCGCCCCTGCCCGTCGACGGGCAGGAGCCGGATCTCGTCATCCTGGCCCGCGTCGTCCACACCCTCGATCCCGATCTCGGCGATGTCGAGGCGCTCGCGATCCGCGACGGCCGGATCGTCGCCGCTGGTGGCCGGAACGATGCCGCGGCATGGGGAGGAGGGGCCACTCGTGTCATCGATCTGGGCGCCGCCGCTGTCACCCCCGGGCTCGTCGACGCGCACCTCCACCCGATCTCCGGCCTCGAACTCGCGCGTGGTGTCGACCTGAGCGGGTGCGAGGACCTCGACGCCGTCTCCGCCGCCCTCGCCGAGGCCGCAGCACACGTCGGTGCTGATGACTGGGTCTCCGGGTGGGGGCTCGATCCCAACGTCTTCGGCACGACCGAGCCTCACGGCGGCGTACTCGACGCCGCGTGCGGCGGCCGTCCCGCATTCGTCATGCTCTTCGACGCGCACTCGGCGATCGTCTCCCGCGCGGCACTGCGTCTCGCGGACGTCGTGGGGGAGCGGGAGTTCCCGGACGCTTCCCGCATCGTCGTCGATGCGTCCGGTGATCCGACGGGACTCCTGCTCGAGAACGAGGCCATGCGACTCGTCGAATCGATCAGGCCGTCGGAATCGTTCGACGAGCGCGTCGCGCACCTCGTCGCCGTGCTGGAGGGGATGGCTGCGACCGGTATCACGGCCGGTCACGTCATGGACATGCACGATGACGATGCCATCGCGGTGCTCGAGGCCGTCGAGGCGCAGGGTGACTTGCCCATCCGCCTCCGCATCTCGCCGATGTGCGTCCCCGGCATGACCGATACGGAGTTCGCCGAGTTCGTCGGCCTGCAGGGCCGGGGCGGTCGTCGCTGGACCGTGGAGGGGGTGAAGCTCATGATCGACGGCACGATCGACAACGGAACGGCCTGGTTGCGCGAGCCCGACACGCGTGGCGAGTCCACGAGCCCGCTCTGGCTCGACCCCGCGGAATACGCCCGGCGCGTGACCGAACTGCACTCCCGCGGCATTCCGACGGCGACGCACGCGATCGGCGACAAGGCGATCGAGGTCGTCGTGCGGACGCTCGCCGCCCTCCAGCGCACCGGGATCCAGCACCGCGTCGAGCACATCGAGACGCTCCCGGACGACGTGCTCGCGGTGTTCGTGGAAGCGGGCATCGCCGCGAGCATGCAGCCGACCCACTGCACGCACTACACACGCGCCGACCAGACGGACAACTGGTCGGTCCGGCTCGGTCGTGAGCGCGCCGATCGCGCGTGGCGCATCGGCGACCTCCGCACCGCCGGCGTGACGGTCGCGCTCGGGAGCGATTGGCCCGTCGCCCCGTACGACGCGCGCGCCTCGATCGCCGACGCGATCCTCCGCCGCCCGGCCCTCAAACCGCACGTCGCCCCCGTCCTGCCCGAGCAGGCCGTTTCCGCGCTGCAGGCGCTCGAGGGCTACACGACGCATGCGTTCGCGTCGATCGGCGCGGTCGGCGGGACGCTCTCGATGGGAGCCCCCGCCGACCTCGTCGCATTCGCCGTCGATCCGCTCGACAGCGACCCGGACGACTTCGCCGCGTCGGACGTCCTCCTGACCCTCATCGACGGCACCCCCGTCATCGGGGCCGACGAGCGGGTCGACGCGTGAGCGCCTGGCGGATGCCCCACGAGGCGGGCGAGCAGGTCCGTACCTGGATGGGGTGGCCGGCGCCGGCGGAGACGTTCGGTCAGGGCGATGAGGAGGAGGCGGCCGCCGTCGCGGCCTGGTCGAACGTCGCCAACGCGATCGTCGACTTCCAGCCCGTGACGATGATCGTTCCGGCGGAGTCCGCGTCCGCCGCCCGACGCACGCTCTCGCGGAGCGTCGACGTCGAGATCGCGCCCCTCGACGACGGTTGGCTGCGGGACAGCGGTCCGACCTTCGTGCACGCCGAGGACGGATCCGTCGCCGCGATCGATTGGCACTTCAACGGCTGGGGACAGCAGCCGGACATCCGATGGGAGGAGGACCAGCACACCGCTCGCCGTGTCGCGGCGCTCGCCGGCGTGCCCGTCGTCTCGTCGCCCATCGTCAACGAGGGCGGCGGCATCCACGTGGATGGTCGCGGCACGGTGCTCGCGACCCGTTCCGTGCAGCTCGATCCGTTCCGCAATCCCGGTCGCACGGCGGAGGACATCGAACGCGAGTTCGCACGCACGCTCGGCGCCGACCGCGTCATCTGGCTCGATCGTGGTCTGTACCGCGACGCGCAGGCATACGGCACCCGTGGACACGTCGACATCGTGGCGGCCTTCCCCGACGAACGGACGCTGCTCGTGCACGACCAACGGTCGATGGAGCACCCCGACGCTGCGATCATGCGTGACGTCATGGACGTGCTCGGCGACGCCGTCGACGTCGACGGCCGCCCGTATCGGATCGTGCGCGTGCCGGCGCCCGTGTCCCTGCACGACGACGAGGGATTCGTCGACTACAGCTACATCAATCACACGCCCGTGAACGGCGGGGTCATCGCGTGTGCGTTCGGCGATGCCAACGATTCCGTCGCGGCCGAGTTGCTCGCGGAGGTCTACCCGGGTCGTGCCGTGGTCGCCGTCGACGCGCGACCGATCTTCGCTCGCGGCGGCGGCATCCACTGCATCACGCAGAACCAGCCGGTCCCGCTCGGCTGAAAAGAGCGCCCGGATTCCGTCGTCTCGACCCGGTCGCCACCGCGTGGAAGACTGACGCCGTGAACGCTCGTGTCCCCGAACCGCAGACGCTGACCGGTCGCTCGGTCGCCCTCACCCCGCTCATCCGCGCCGACCTGCCGGAGCTCCACGCGGCGATCGCGCATCCCGAGGTGTTCGCAGGAGGGTACGGCGGCGGACCCGCAGGCCTGCCGACGGATCTCGCCGCGTTCCTCGCGTTCGCGGAGTCGTACTATCCGTGGACGACGGGCATCCCGTTCCTCGTCTCGACGGTCCCCATGCCGGAAGCCCCCCGCGTCGTCCTCGGCACGACGTCGCTCGCCGACCTCGACGTGACGAACCGCGGGGCTCACATCGGGTGGACGGCATACGACCCGCGTGTGTGGGCGACCTCGGTCAACATCGAGAGCAAGCTCCTCGTCCTCGGCCTCGCGTTCTCCCACGGCTTCGATCGCGTGAAGCTCCAGGCCGACGCGCAGAACGCCCGCTCCCGCGCGGCGATCACAAAACTCGGGGCGGTGTTCGAGGGGGTGCTGCGGCACGATCGCGTGCGCGCGGACGGCTCGTGGCGCGATACCGCGGTGTACTCCATCCTGTCCGAGGAGTGGCCGGAGGTCCGCGCGGGCCTCGATCGCCGCCTCGCCGTCGACACGCGTCCGCTTCCGGTGTTCTGACGCCGTCCGTGACGGGCGGCGGGAAGTGGCGCTTCCATGACCGAATGCCGCCGGTGCCGTTCGTCCGCGAGCGGTAACGTCGATGCGTGAGCGCCACCGACACCTCCCCGACCGCCGTCGATCCCTCCGGGCCGAGCCGCCGCGCCGGCATCACCGTGACGGTGCAGTTCCTCGCCCTCGGTCTCGTCTGGGGGTCGAGCTTCCTCTTCATGAAGGTGGCGCTCGACGGGGTGTCGTTCGGTCAGGTCGCGTGGGCACGACTCGTGCTCGGGTCCCTCACCCTCGGCGTCATCGCTCTCGTCATGCGGGTGCGGCTCCCGCGCTCGCCGAAGGTCTACGCACACCTCACGGTCGTGGCAATCTTCTACGCGGTCGTCCCTCACCAGCTCTTCGCGTGGGCCGAGCAGTACGTCTCGTCGAGTCTCGCCTCGATCTACAATGCGATCACGCCGCTCATGACGGCGCTCTTCGCGGCGCTGCTCTTCCGAGTGGAGAGGTTCGACCTCGGGCGGGCCCTCGGGGTCGTGCTCGGTCTCGTCGGCGTCATCGTCATCGTGGCGCCGTGGCAGGTCGGCGCCCTCGCCGGTGACATCGGCGGCCAACTCGCATGCCTCGGGGCGGTCGCCTGCTACGGCTTCACCTTCGGGTACATGCGTCGCTTCCTCACCCCGTACGCGCTGCCGCCGATCACCGCAGCCTTCCTCTACATCTCGATCGCAGCCGTCATCATGGTGATCCTCACCCCGGTCGTCGCCTGGTCGCCGGTGCGGCTCGACGTGTGGATCGTGTTGAGCCTGCTCGCCCTGGGAGTGCTCGGGACGGGCGTCGCCTACATGTGGAACATGAACGTGTTCGACGCATGGGGTCCGACGCCGGCTTCGAGCGTGACGTACATCACCCCCGTCGTGGGTGTCGTCCTCGGAATCGTGCTGCTCGGGGAACAACTCTCGTGGAACCAGCCGCTCGGCGGTCTCGTCATCTTCGTCGGCATCCTGCTCGCACAGCAGCGCATCCGCCTGCCGCGCCGCCGCGCCGTCGCCTGACCCGCAACGACTCGCGGCGACGGCCCCCTCGAGCGCGGGTTGTCACGAATCGGCTATCCCCGGGGCTGGGGACCGCTGATATGTGACAACCCAGGGATCAGTCCAGGGAATGATGACGATGCGTCGGTGGGCCGACGCGCGATCGAGCGACGCCGACGAGGCTGGAGAGCATGAACACTCCACTCCTCCACGCCTCGTCCCTCGTTCTGCGGTACGGCTCGACGACGGCCCTCGCGGGTGTCGACCTCGTCATCAACGAGGGCGAGTCCGTCGCCATCATGGGCGCGTCGGGCTCCGGCAAGACGAGCCTCCTGCACTGCCTCTCCGGCATCCTCCGACCGGACGGCGGCACGGTACGTTTCGCCGGCCCGACCGGCCCGGTCGACCTCTCCACACTGTCCGACGGTGAGCGCTCCCGACTGCGCCGTGAGGCGTTCGGGTTCGTCTTCCAGCAGGGACTGCTCGTCCCCGAGCTGACGGCGGTGGAGAACGCCGCCCTCCCGCTGCTGCTCTCCGGGTACGCGCGACGCGATGCCGAGGCTCGCGCGGCTGCGTGGCTCGGGGCGCTCGGCCTCCGTGGCCTCGAGGAGCGCCGGATCGGCGAGCTCTCCGGAGGTCAGGCGCAGCGCGTCGCGATCGCGCGGGCCCAGGTGGGCGGTGCCACGCTCATCTTCGCGGACGAGCCGACCGGTGCTCTCGATTCCGCGACGAGCGTCGACGTCATGGACGCACTCCTCCGCTCGACGGTCGGTCAGGGCCACACGCTCGTCGTCGTGACCCACGACGAGAAGGTCGCGGCTCGCTGCTCCCGCGTCGTGCGGCTCACCGACGGCCAGATCGTGAGCGACTCGGCCGGACCCGTTCCTCCCCGTGCGGCCGTTCCCGCGCCCGGCGCCTTCGCCGGCCCCTCGCCGGTGACGACGGCCGTCGCTCACGTCGCCGCCACGGACGGCCCCGCCTTCGGCGGCGCCGGTTGGGAGGCCGGACGATGAGCACGATCGCTCCTCCCACCCCCACCGCAGCCCCCACGGCTTCTCGCCCCTCCGGCCGCGCCCCCATCGCTCGGCTCGCGTGGATGCTCACGCGCCCCGGCGCGGCGAGCCCCGCGACCGTCGCGCTGCCGATCGTCGCCTTCGCGGTCACGACCGCGCTTCTGCTCATCGTGCTCGGCGGCGTCCTCATGTTCTGGCAGCGCACGGACGTCAACGCCGAGGCCTTCAAGCTCCTCAGCCTCCTCGCGCTCGCGCTCCTCATCGTCCCGCTCGCCACGCTCGGTGGCGCGGCGGCTCGGCTGTCCGCACGTCGCCGGGACGACCGGTTGGCCACTCTCCGCCTCCTCGGCGCCACGACCGGGACGGTCACCCTCGTGACCGTCGTCGAGTCGACGGTGCTCGCGTTCCTCGGCGCCCTCGCCGGGGTCGTGCTCTACGCCGTCAGCATGCCGCTCGTCGGCCTCATCCCCTTCGACGGTGGACCGATCGGGCCGACGGCGATCTGGACGGGACCTCTCCCCATCCTCGCGGTCGTCGTCGGCGTCGCACTGCTCGCCGCCGTGAGCTCGGTGATCGGCCTCCGCGCGGTCGTCGTCTCACCGCTCGGCGTCCGGCTGCGTCAGCGGGCCCCGCACACGTCGTGGCTGCGCCTCCTCGCCGGAGTGGTCATCGTCGCGGTCGCGTACGGGACGCTCAGCAGCCTCGGTGTGATCACGGATGTCGCGATCCTCGTCGTGGCCCTCGTCGGCGCCTTCGCCGCGTCCGTCGCCGTCCTGGGCCTCGTCGGCCCGTTCGCTCTGTCCGTGTTCGCGAAGGTGCGGCTGCGCCGGGCGAAGACCGCCGAGCAGCTCATCTCCGCCCGCGGCATCCTCGAGTCCCCGAAGGCTGCGTGGCGCCTCGTCGGAGGCGTGGCGATGACGAGCTTCGTCGCCGTCGTAGCCGGGACGGGAACGGCACTCCTCGAGTCGTTTTCGGCCCAGTCGTCGGCCGATGCGATCTTCATCGCGGACATCCGCACGGGTGTGCTCATCACACTCGTCGCATCGTTCACGATGGTCGCCTGCTCCGTGGGTGTCGGTCAGGCGGCCGCAGTCCTCGACCGGCGTGACCTCTACGTGAGCCTCGATCGCGTCGGGATGCCCGTCGCGACCATGGATAGGGCGCGCGTGCGCTCCGTCATGCTCCCGCTCGTGTTCGTCGCGGTGGGCTCGGCGCTCCTCGGTGCGCTCCTGGTGTTCCCTCTCGCCGGTCTCGCGCTCATCGTCGCGCCGCTCTCGCTCCTCGTGATCGGGATCTGCTTCGTGCTCGGTCTCGCCCTCGTGAGGCTCTCGCTCCTCGCGACCCGGCCCATCCTCACGAACGTGCTCGCGCATCCGGAGCGTTCGCTCGGCTGACGGCCCACGGCGGCGGATAGGGTTTCGGTATGCCGGATAGCGACGTCACAGCCCAGCTCACCCGCTTGCGCAAGAGCATCGACAACATCGACGCCGCTCTCGTGCACCTCCTCGCGGAGCGCTTCAAGTGCACGCAGGAGGTGGGGCATCTGAAGGCGACGCACGGTCTGCCGGCGGCCGACCCGTCTCGCGAGTCCCAGCAGGTCGAGCGGCTCCGGGCGCTCGCCGAGGAGAGCGAGCTCGACCCGGCGTTCGCGGAGAAGTGGTTCTCGTTCGTGGTGGCGGAGGTCATCCACCACCACGAACAGATCGCCTCGGAGCGGGGA
Organism: Labedella populi; assembly: GCF_004078655.1. Taxonomy (GTDB): domain Bacteria; phylum Actinomycetota; class Actinomycetes; order Actinomycetales; family Microbacteriaceae; genus Labedella; species Labedella populi. Next base: position 777,143 of record NZ_RZNC01000001.1, read on the forward strand.
TGACGACCCGCGGGTCGCGCCACTGGGACCCGGAGCGGCTCCCCTCGCAGGTCGGCCGGGTGGTCGCGATCACCGGGGCGAATGCGGGGCTCGGGTTCTTCACGTCGCTCCAGCTCGCTCGGGCCGGTGCCCGCGTGGTGCTCGCGTGCCGCGACGAGACACGCGCGGAAACTGCGCGCGCGGCGATCCGCCGGTTGGTGCCGGAGGCGTCGGTCGATGTCGTGCGTATCGACACTTCCGACCTCGCATCGGTCGGGGACGCGGCGCTCGCACTCTCGGCCCTCAATCGGCTCGACGTGCTCATCACCAACGCTGGAGTCGTCCATCCGCCTCGCGAGCGCGCCCTCACGGGGGACGGCCTCGAACTCGTCGGGGCGACCAACCACTTCGGTCATTTCGCTCTCGTCGCCGGCGTCATCGACGCTCTCGAGCGCACCCCCGGAGCCCGCGTCGTGACGCTCGGGAGCCTCGCGACGCGGCTCGTCCGGCTCGACGTTGACGACCTGCAGCTCGAGCGCCGATACACCGGCTGGCGCGCCTACGCGCAGTCGAAGATCATGGCGTGGTCGTTCGGACTCGAGCTCGACCGTCGGCTCCGCGCGTCGGGCCTCGGCACCCGGGCTCTCGTCGCCCACCCGGGTTACTCGATCACGGGCCGAACGCCCATCGTGCGCGGGGTGAACGAACCCGGGGCCGGGCAGCGATTCGTCGACAACCTGCAGGCGTCGTTCACGCAGGGCAAGGACCGCGGCGCGTGGCCGACGGTGCGGGCAGCCGTCGACGCGGGCGCCGAGGGCGGAGAGTCCTTCGGTCCGCGCTTCTTCATCAAGGGCGCGCCCGTTCCCCAGATGCCCGTCGGAGTGGTGCGGGATCGTGCCACGGCCACGGCGATCTGGACCGAGAGCGAACGCGCGACCGGCGTCCGCTTGCTCTCCGCCTCCTGACCCGACGACGACAGGCCCCGGCGGCACTCGACTACTCGAGTGCCGCCGGGGCCCCGTGGTGCGGGGTCAGGCCGTCGTGGGTGAGGCCGTGGTCGCCGGCGCGGTCGGGGTGAAACGCCGCGCCGGGACCGTGCGTTCCGTGGCGACCCGGATCGTCGAGACGATGAGGGCGGCGAGCGTCCAGAGCACGAGGCCGACGATCGCGGGGGCGAGGCCCGTCGTATCCGCGGCGATCGCGCGGATCGCCTCCTGAGCGGGCGCCACCGGCAGGAAGCCGAACACGGCGTCGAGCGCGTCCGGCACGGTCGCGACGATGCCCGTCGCGAGCGTCACGAGGGCGACGATCATCGCGATGAAGCGGCCGCCACCGTGGAAGACCGCGACGAGTGCCTGCATGACGGCTGCGAACGCCACTCCGGTCAGGGCGAGCAGTCCGGCGAAACCGAACCACTCGGCGATCCCGAACTCCAGTTGGAACTGCAGGACGCCTGCGACGAGCACGCCCTGGATCGCGCCGGCGATCCCCGCGGGCAGGAACGAGCGCAGCACGAGACCGACGGACGAGCGCGTCGAGCCCACGAGGGTCGTCGGCACCGCGCGCAGCAGGATGAACGACGCGAAGGCGCCGAGCCAGAGGGCGAGCACGGCGTAGAAGGGCGCGCCCTTCGAGCCGAAGTCCACGCCGCCGCCGTCAGCAGCGACCGGATCGGCCACGACCGACGCGAGGTTCTCGCGCTCGCTCTCGTTGTACGTGGGAAGCGCGTCGACAGCCTCATCGAGTCCGTCGGCCAGCTGCCCGACGCCGTCGGCGAGTTGGCCCGTGCCCTCGGCGAGGGTCGTCGTGCCGCCCGCGAGTTGCCGGACGCCGTCCGCGTACTGGTCGACGCCGTCCGCGTACTGCGTTGCCCCGGAGGAGAGCTGGCTCGCGCCGCTCGAGAGCTGAGCCGTGCCCGATGCCACTTGTGCAGCACCGTCGGCTGACTGCGCGATCCCGCTCGCGAGGGATGGGGCGTTTCTCACGATGCCTGCGGCACCGGCACCGATGGTGGATGCATTCGCGACGAGTTGAGTTACCTGCCCGTCAACCGGCTCGGCCACCGCGGCTTCGAGTCCTGCAGCATACTGATCGAGTCTCTTGCAGAACTCCTGAGAGCCATCACACGTTTCCGCGAATCCTCGCGCCGCCTGGGCTTGGGTTCGGAGCCCCTCGGCGCCCGCCGACACGAGTGCGGGGAACGCTGTTGCGAGTCCGGACACTCCGTCGGCCAGCACATCCGCGTCCGCCTGTGAGGGCAGTTCTGCCGTACCGTCCGCGATCTGGCGCAGGCCGGATGCGAGCGACTGCGCGCCGTCGTTCAATTGGCTTGCGCCGTCGGCGAGCCCACGTGCGCCAGACGCGATACCGTCCGCGCCGGTCGCAAGGGTGTCCGCGCCTGTCGCGAGCTCGGCGGTTCCGGTCGCGAGTTCGTCGGCGCCCGACGCGAGTTCGTCCGCTCCCTCCGCGGTCTGCTGCGCGCCGTCGGCGGCCTCACCGAGCTGGTCGCCGAGCGTGTTGAAGCCGAGGTAGATGTTCTCGAGGTAGGACGTCGTGAGCTCGCGCCCCGTGAGCGATGCTGCCGTCGACGTGATAGTCGCGGTGAGAGCGTCGTCGACGAGGCGGGTGCGGTCGGACGTCGTGACGTCGATCGTCGCCTGCTCGGCGTCCTCCGCGTCACCACCGACGGACGTCGCCGCCTCGGAGAAGTTCTCGGGGATCGTGACGACGGCGACGTAACTGCCGTCGGCGAGGCCCGCGTCGGCGTCCTCCTCATCCGTGATGACCCAGTCGTAGTTGGGGTCGTCGTTACTGACGAGTCCGGCGGAGAGCTGGCGGCCGAGCGGGACCTGCTGGCCGTCGATCTCGACGGGCTCGTCCGCGTTGACGATCGCCGCGGTCACCTGCGGGAGGCGATCCTGCGGATCCCACAGCGCCCAGACCAGGATGCCCGCGACGACGAGCGGGACGAGGATGATGCCGACGATGGACGCCCAGCCGATGCGGCGGGGGCTGCCGGCGCGTTCGAGAAAGCTCACGGGGGTGCTCATGCGCGTACCTGCGTTCCTGCGTGTGGAGAGTGTGTGGACGCATCGGCGGGCGAGCCGCCGGCGTCCGCGAGTCTGTGGGTGATGCCGGGGGCGGGGAGCACGTCGCTCGTGTCGCCGGTGGTCCCGAGGAGGAGTGCCGTCCGGACGCCCGACCGGGACTCGGCCGTCGCCGTCGCGTGGAGGAGGTCGCGGATGCGGCCGCGCTCGACCGGGTCGGTCACGACGTCGACGCCGTCGACCGCGATGACGGAGGGACGCTCGGCGAGGCCGCGGCGCAGCGCGGTCACCGGGTCCACCGAGTTGCCGAGATCCACGTAGCCCGTGCGCGAGCGGACACCACTCGCGCGCACGGGCAGCGGGAGCCCCGCGACCTTGAGACGGCCGTCCGAGATCTCGAGCCGGCCGGTGAGCGCGAGCAACGCCGCCGAGACCTCGTGGGGCGACGAACCGGAGACGACGACCGACTCGCCGACCGGCACCATGAGTGAGAGGTCGTCGAGAATCGCCGCGTCGTCGGTCGCGACGCGCACGTCCTGCGCCGCGATCGCGACGTGCTCGCCGCCGAAGTCGCGGAGCGCGAGCTCCTTGTGGATGCCCTCGCCCTCGACGTCGAAGTGGGGGAGCGCGCGGTCGAGACGCTTCGGGATCCACCACGCGCGCTCGCCGAGCAACGCGAGGATCGCCGGGATGAGCGTCATGCGCACGACGAAGGCGTCGATGAAGACTCCCGTCGCGAGGCCGAGCGCGATCGGCTTGATGTTCGTGTCGCCCTCGGGGACGAAGGCCGCGAACACCGCGAACATGATGATCGCCGCGGCGGTCACGACCTTCGCCGAGCCGAGGAAGCCGGTCTCGATCGATCTGCGCGCGTCGCCCGAGTGCACGTAGTCCTCCCGCATCCGTGCCACGAGGAACACCTCGTAGTCCATCGCGAGACCGAACAACACACCCATGAGGATGATCGGCATGAAGCTGATCACCGGCCCGGTGTTCGCGACGTGGAGCAGGTCGGCCCCGACGCCGTTCTCGAACACGAGCGCGACCACGCCGAACGACGCGAGCACCGAGAGCAGGTACCCGAGCGCCGCCGTGACGGGGACCCAGATCGAGCGGAACACCATCGTGAGAAGGATGAGCGAGAGGCCGACGACGAGGATGCCGAACGGCAGTAGCGCACGACCGAGCAGATCGGAGATGTCGATGCCGACGGCCGTGAAGCCCGTGACCGAGAGGTCGACGTCGTACTCGTCGAGGAAGTAGTCGTGCATGTCGCGGATCTCCGCGACGAGGGCTTTGGTCTCGACGGAATCGGGCGATCCCTCCGGGATGACCTGGATGATGCCCGTGTCGGCCGTCATGTTCGGTGTCGCGAGCGGCACGGCGGCGACGCCGTCGAGGTCTTCGAGCTCCGACTTGAGGTCGTCCATGAGGCCGAGCGGGTCCGTGCTCTCGACGATCGTCCCCGTCACGATCAGGGGGCCGTTGAACCCCTCACCGAAGTGGTCGGAGACGAGGTCGTATGCGACGCGTGCCTCGTCGTCCGGCGGGAGAGCGCCCGCATCGGGGAGGGCGAGCCGCAGCCCGGTGGCGGGAAGGGCCAGGAGCGTGACGACGCCGACGACGCCGAGGATCGTCACGATGGGCCAGCGGGTCGCTGCGCGGACCCAGCCGCGGAAGAAGCGGTTGGGCTTCGCGGTTCCCTCGTCCTCCATGGCCGCTGGCGGCAGCGGTTCGCCGTTCGTCTCCGGGATCGCGCGCCGGGCGCGCTTCGAGACGATGCGCGTGCCGACGATGCCGAGGATCGCCGGGATGAGCGTGAGGGAGATGACGACGGCGATTCCGACTCCGACGGCGGCTGCGACACCCATGATCGTGAGGAACGGGATGTTCGCGACAGCGAGGCCGACGAGGGCGATGATGACGGTGAGACCGGCGAAGATGACCGCCGATCCCGCCGTCGCGACCGACTGCGCGGCAGACTCCTCGGGGTCCATGCCGCGCTTCAGGTTGTCCTGGTGGCGCGAAATGATGAACAGGGCGTAATCGATGCCGACCGCGAGACCGAGCATGAGCGCGAGCATGGGCGTGGTCGAGGTCACGGAGCCGAAGGCCGTCGCGATGAAGATGAGGCACACGGAGATGCCGACCCCGAGGATCGCCGTGAGGAGGGGGATTCCGGCGGCGAGAGCTGACCCGAACGTGATCATGAGCACGACGAGCGCGATCACGACCCCGAGGACCTCGGTGAGCGTGAACGCCGGGAACCCCGTGCTGAAGAGCTGTCCGCCGAGTGCCGACTCGGCGCCCTGGGGCAGCGCCTCCGCAAGCGACGCCGCCGCGTCCTCAATGTCGGAGCGCGTCCCCTCGGTGATGTCCCCGGCTTCGCCCGTCAGCTGGATCGAGATGATCACGGCGCCCTCGTCATCCGAAATCGAACCGTCGACGTTTTCGTCGTACGGGGACACGGCGCTGTCCACCTGGCGCAGGTCGTCGAGCTCGGCGATGACGTCTTCGACGGGCTCCCGGACATCGTCATCGAGGACGGAGCCACCGTCGGGCGCGACGACGACGATCTGGGCGCTCGCACCGCTCACTTGGGGGAACGTCGCCGCGAGACGGTCGAGAGCCTCTTGCGACTCGGTTCCGGGGATCGAGATTCCGTTGTCCGTGCCCTGCTGGAAGAGCAGGGCGGACCCACCGGCGAGAGCGAGGACGACGATCCAGATCGTGACGACGGTCTTGCGCATGCGGAACGCCCAGCGCCCGAGCGAGTACAACAGTGACGACACGCGGTCTCCTGAAGAAGGGATGAGAAGGGATCGATACACCGGCGTATCCGATACATGAATGTATTCGATACACTGGTGTATCGCAATCCGGCACAGGAAAGGCTCAGATGTCCACAGACGTCGATACCGCGCCCGCCGTCGGCGACTCCGAGCGCCGCCGCCGTACCCGCGAACGCCTCATGGACGCGGCGTTCGACGTCTTCGCCGAGGCCGGCGTGCACACCGCCTCCGTCGAAGCGATCTGCGAACGCGCGGGCTTCTCGCGCGGGGCGTTCTACTCGAACTTCGAGTCGAAGGAGGAGCTCTTCTTCGCCCTCTCCGACCGTGAGGTCGACAAGACGCTCGCGCGGGCGACGGACATCGCCCGTGAGGTCTTCCCCGCGAGTGCGCCGAACGGCGAGGACGTCGCGGAGGTCGTGCGCACCATGATCCAGTTCGTCCGGGGGGAGGCGAACTGGCACCGGATCGTCGCGGAGTACCGCTTGCTCGCGATGCGCAGCGGCGACGTCGCGACGCGATACCTCGACTTCACGCGCCGCCTCAACGAGCGCGTCGGCGACATGCTCGAGACGATCACGCTGGGCGCCGGCCTGCGGTTCGTCGGTGACATCCGGCTCATCTCGCGCACGCTCATCGCGCTCTCGAGTGCGATCACCGAGGAGCAGATGCTCGGCGGTCAGTCCACCGACGGAAGAGAAACGGAAGGTGATCCCCTCGACTTCGAGGCGATCGTCGCCTACGTCCACCTCGTCACGGAGCCGGCGATCGACTGACGGCGGCCATCGCTCGTCCGCCGTCGCGCGATGTGCACGCCGGTCCGCAACGGGTTCCGCGTCCCGTCCCGCGCCAATACCGTTGGCGGCATGAGTATCTCGAAAGGCGACACGGTCTCGTGGAACACCTCCCAGGGGGAGACCCACGGGAAGGCGGTCCGGAAGCGTGTGAGCGACTTCGAGTTCGACGGCCAGACGTTCAAGCCGACGAAGGACGACCCGTACTGGATCGTCGAGTCGGAGAAGTCGGGCAAGCAGGCCGCGCACAAGGAGTCGTCGCTCACGAGGGAGTGATCCGTCCGGCCGTCCCCTCGACGCGAAAGTGCGGGCTTCGGTCGCCATTCCGTGAGGAACGACGACCGAAACCCGCACGTCGGGGGTGGGGAACGGCTAGCTCACGCGCTTGGCGACGCGGTTCTCCGCTCCGACCATCCACGCGTACTGCTCGAGCTTCTCGATGATGCCGTGCAGGATGTCGGCGCTCGTCGGGTCGTTCTCGTCGACGGTGTCGTGCACCTCGCGCATCGTGCCGACGACGGCCTCGAGTCGCTGGACGACGAGGTCGACGGTCTCGGCGGTGTCGATCTCACCGTGAGGGAACTCGGGAAGCGTCGTCGTCGCCGACACGGTGTCGCTGCGGCCGTCCGGGACGGCGTGCAGCGCTCGCAGTCGCTCGGCTACCTCGTCGCTGAACTCGCGGGCGGCCTCGATGATCTCGTCGAGCTGGAGGTGCAGGTCCCGGAAGTTCTTCCCCACGACGTTCCAGTGCGCCTGCTTGCCCTGGAGGTGGAGCTCGATCAGGTCGACGAGCACGGCCTGCATGCAGTCGGTGAGCTCCTTCGAGGCGACGAATCCCTTCTCGGCGTTCTGACGGCGGGTCTTCTTGCCGCCGGCGTCTGCGGGAGCGGTGGTCGTGCGTTCGAGAGTGTCGGTCATTCCTTCTTCTCCTTCGTGCCGCGACGTTCGCGGCGTCGTTCCGGTGATGGTGGTTCGGGTGGGTCAGGTGGTCGCGACGGAGCCGGCGTCCACGCGGTAGTTCGAGCCGTTCACGAACGACGCGAGGTCTGAGCAGAGGAAGGCGATGACGCTCGCGACCTCCTCGGGACGACCCCGTCGGCCGAGTTCGATGTAGGGACGCTCCTCCTCCAGGAACGACGCGATCGCCTCGTCGACATCGGTGCCGCGCTGCGCAGCACGCTTCTCCATCATCGCGTCGGTCATCGGCGTGTGGATGAAGGCGGGCGAGACCGCGTTGACGAGCAGTCCCTCCGCGGCGTAGCTGCGTGAGAGGCCCTTCGCGAACGCGAGCACGCCGGCCTTCGCCGCGCAGTACGGCAACTCGTCGTCGTACGGCTGCACGGCGTCCTCGCTCGCGATGAGAACGAGTCGGCCCCAACCCCCCGATCGCAGGTCCGGCAGGAATTCGCGGACGAGCCGGACGGGACCCATGAGGTCGGTCTCGATCGTGTCGACCCAACCGGCGTCGTCGATCTCGTGGAAGAGCCCCTGAGTGCCGGTGATCCCGGAGGACTGCACGAGGATGTCGATCTCGCCGACCGCCTCGCGCGTCCGCGCGTGCAACGCGGCGAGGTCGTCGACGCTTCGCACGTCGGCGGCGAAGGCGAAGAGCTTCCCGTCGGCGGCTCCGAGTCTCGCCGCTGCGTCGTCGAGCTTGCCCTGATCCTGGTCCGAGATCACGACAGTGGCACCCTCGGCGAGTAACGTCTGGGCCGTGTGCCACCCGATTCCGGAGTCACCGCCGGTGATGAGCGCCGTGCGGCCGCTGATTCCGAGGTCCATTCGACTCCTTCCGTGGACGCAGATCTGCGCCTTCCCCCTACTCTTCTCCGGTCTCGCGGAGAGCGCAGGGGGTTGCACGTTCAGGAAGGAGGGATCACTCCGTCGGCCTCGTCCCGGGGAACCGTCCTCACCCCGCGAAGGCGAACACCGGGCGTCCCGGAACGCCGACCTCGAGGGTGAAGATCCCGCCGCTTTCGGGGCTCTCCTTTAGTTCCTCGGGCGAGAGGTTCTCACGAGCGGTTCCGACGAAGAGGGTACGGAGACCGGCGCCGCCGAGAGTCACGCTCGTGACGTTCGGCGCGGGCACCTCGACGGTGCGGTCGATCGTGCCGTCGGGAGCCCAGCGCACGACGACGCCCTCGCCGTAGAGACCGTTCCAGAGGTAGCCGTCGACATCCCGCACGATGCCGTCGGACGGGCGGCCCACGAGGAAGGGGGCGCGTTCCGCGAGGGCGCCGCTCCGCGGGTACGGAGCGCGGAAGACCGTCGAGAGGTTCGTGTCGCCGAGGTACATCTCGCTGCCGTCGTCATTCCACTCGAACGCGTTCGTGGTGCCGAAGCCGCTCGCGAGCAACTCGACCGAGCCGTCGGGCCGGACGCGGTGGATCTCCGCGACCGGATCGTCGCCGCCCTCGTTCATGCCGCCGACGATGAAGTCGCCGAACGGGTCGACCTTGCTCTCGTTGACGCGGACCGACTCGGACGCGAGCGGGAGCAGCGCGAGCTCGCGCTCGATCGCGCCGTCGTCGTCGAGGAGCAGGACGCGGTCGCGGTCGCCCGCGACCACAAAACCGCCGCCGCGTCGCGGCTGTACGGCGGAGACGGGCGGTGGCAACTCGACGACCGTGTCGGCTGACCCGTCGGCGGGACCGTCGATCGGGCTCACGTGCAGCAGCCCCGCGGCGATGTCGACCCAGCAGATCGCTCGCCGCCCGGCGTCCCAGTAGAGGCTTTCGACGAGTTCGGCTCCCGTGGCACGGAACGTTCGCATGGTCATCCTGTGGTCTCCTCGATCGTGATGGCGGCGTTGATGAGCGCGAGATGGCTGAGCCCCTGCGGGAGGTTGCCCCAGAAGTCGCCCGTGTCCGGGTCGATCATCTCGGAGTAGAGTCCGACGTCGTTCGCGAGCGCGATCATGCGCTCCATGAACGCGTGCGCTTCGTCGCTCCGTCCGACGCAACCGAGAGCGGAGGCGACCCAGAACCCGCACGCGACGAAGGGGAACTCCTCGGACTCGACGCCCGAGTAGCGGTAGGGCGGCCCCGCCGTCCCGAGCTCGGCGAGGACGGCGTCGATCGTCTTCGACATGCGCTCACCGCGGTCGAAACCACTGGGCGCGTGCAGGAGGACCGACGTATCGAGTTCATCGCCGCCCGGGTGCATCGTCCACGCCTGCTTCGTCTCCGACCAGCAGTTCTCCCACACCCATGCGTGGATGCGGTCGCGTTCGGTGCGCCACCGCTCGACGCTCCCCGAGAGTGCTCCGACATCGGCGAGGTGCACCGCGGCGTTGAGCGCTTGCCAGCAGCCCATCATCGACGAGGTGTGGCGGCGCAGGTCCGGCAACTCCCACATGCCCGAGTCGGGGTGACGCCACAGATCGCACGTGACGTCGGCGACCTGAGCGAGGAGCCGCCGTGTCGGCACGTCGAGGACGTTGCCGCCCGCGACGTGCTGTCTGGCGATGTCGATGAGGTCCCCGTAGACGCCGAGCTGCAGTTGCGATCCAGCGGGATTGCCGGAGACGACGGGCCCCATGCCGCGCCATCCGGGTGCGCTGTGCTCGACGGGCGCCACGGGATCCTCTCCGTGGAGGTCGAAGAACACGCGGAGATGGGCGCCGTCGGACTTCACGGCGTGCAGGATCCACGACAGAGCCGAGTGCGTCTCTTCGCGGAGCCCGAAGCGCACGAGCGCGCGCGTCGTGTACGCGAGATCCCGCACCCACGCGAACCGGTAGTCCCAGTTCTTCCCGCCGCCGCGGCTCTCGGGGAGAGAGGTCGTCACGGCCGCGGCGATCGCGCCCGTCTGGCTGTGGATGAGGAGCTTGAGGGCGAGCGCGCTCCGGTGGACGGATTCGGCCCACGGGCCGTCGTATGCGAAGGTGCGTGACCACTGACGCCACTCCTCGATCGTGCGGTCGACCCGGTGGACGGCCGCCTCCGGATCCGCCACATGCAGAGGCTCGTCGAGCGTCCCCGTGATGATGAGCGCGTGGGCCGAACCCTCCGACGTCGCGAACGTGCCGCGTGGCATGCCGTCCCCGTCCTCACCGGGCTGCCGACCGGGCTCCGGACCCGTCGACTCCTCCGGTCCGTGTCCGGCGCCCGAAACGGCGATCGATGCCCCGTCGACGTGGAGTACGGTGCACACTGCGCCACCACCACCGCCATCACCACCGCCCTCCTCCGCCTCGGGGTCACGAGCGCCTGACGGCAGATCCTCCACCCACGGCGAGGCCGTCCCGAGCGCCGTTCCCGGCCGGACGCACCACCGCATCTCGACGGAGCCCGACAGGCCCTCGACGCGGCGGGAGAGTTCCGTCCAAGGAAGGGGACCGGCGACGCCCGTGACGAGCGCGTCGGTGACGCGCACCCGACCGGTCTCGGTCGTGAAGGTCGTCTCGAGAACGTTGGTCCCCCGCACGTAGCGCCGCGCCGCGCGGAACCCGCCGACGGGTCGCAACTCGATCCGGCCGCCCTCCTCCTCGTCGAGGAGTGATGCGAAGACGGGAACGCCGTCGAGCGCCGGTACGGCGAGCCAGTCGATGCGGCCGTCGGAGCGCACGAGAGCCGCCGTGCGCCCGTCGCCGATCACGGCGTAGTCACGGAGCGGGGCGTAGTCGTCGGAATCCGATGTCGTACGAGGCTGCATCCCCTCACCCTAAACACGTGTCGCGGGTCCCGGGAGGAGTTGCGCAGACGGCGCCGACGGGTCAGGTCTCCTCAGGAACGCGACTTCGCTTCCGCGCGGGCCTTCGCCTTCGCCTTCGCCTTGTCGGAATCGGCGAAGAGCGTCTCGGCGTGCTCGAGCTCCATGCCGTTCGTCTCCGGGACCTTCCGCCACACGTAGAGGCCGGACAGGAGCGCGAGCGCCGCATAGAGTCCGTAGGTGAAGGTGAGCGAGAGCTCCGACAGCGGCGGGAACGAGACCGTCACGAGGAAGTTCGCGATCCACTGGGCGGCGGCCGCGACGCCGAGCGCCTTGGCGCGGATGCGGGTCGGGAAGATCTCGCCGAGCAGCACCCACACGAGCGGGCCCCACGAGGCGCCGAAGCCGACGACGAACAGGTTCGCGGCGATGAGGGCGACGGGGCCCCAGACGCCCGGGAGGGAGACGTCATCGCCCGACCCTTGCGAGAACGAGAACGACAGGGCCATCGCGGCGAGCGACAGCGTCATGAGGGCCGAGCCGCTCAGGAGGATCGGCTTCCGACCGATGCGGTCCACGAGGACGATCGCGACGATCGTCACGAGCACGTTCGTCACGGACGTGATGACGCTCACGAGCAGAGAGTCCTGCTCGCTGAAGCCGACGGCCTTCCAGAGACTCGTCGAGTAGTAGAAGATCACGTTGATGCCCACGAACTGCTGGAACACCGAGAGGATGATGCCGACCCAGACGATGGGGTGCAGGCCGAAGGCCTTACCCCGCAGCGACGCGTCCGCGTGCTTGCGGTCCTCGTCGATCGCCGTCTGGATGTCACGGACGGAGCGGTCGAGGTCGTCCGCCGGGACGAGTCGGGAGAAGATCTCGCGGGCCTCGTCCGTGCGACCGCGCGCGAGCAGGTACCGCGGCGACTCGGGCATCGTGTACGCGAGTACCCCGTAGACGGCGGCCGGCACGACGCCCACCAGGAACATCCAGCGCCACGCCTCGAGCCCCCACAGCAGCGGCTCCGACGCACCGCCCGCGATGGTCGCGAGCAGGGCATCGCTCAGGAGTGCGGCGAAGATACCGAGGGTGATGGCGAGCTGCTGCAGCGAGCCGAGGCCTCCCCGGATCTGGCGGGGCGCGATCTCCGCGATGTACGCGGGAGCGACGACCGATGCGATGCCGATCCCGACACCGCCGACGATGCGCCAGACGATGAGGTCCCACGGGCTGAACGTGAGCGCCGATCCGATCGAGTTCGCGAAGAAGAGCACGGCGCCGATCATCATGACGCGACGGCGACCCAAGCGGTCGGAAAGGTTCCCGGCCATCACCGCTCCGACGGCGCACCCGAGGAGTGCGACGGCGACGACGAACCCGGTGAGCGCACTGCCGAGCTCGAAGTTCCCGTCGATCGAGTCGACGGCGCCGTTGATGACGGAGCTGTCGAAGCCGAACAGGAACCCGCCGACCGCCGCCGCGATCGAGAGGGCCACGGCGCGCCGTCCATATGGTGTCCGGACGGTGAAGCGGGTGTCGTCTGTCTTGTCAGTCTGCTCAGCCACCCGCACACGCTAGTACCGACCGGGCAGGCAGGAGCGAGGGTGGACAAGCGTGTCGCCGAGCGATACGCGACCTCCGGCCTCCTCCGCCATGTGGCCGGCGTCTCCCGGGTTGTCACATATCAGCGGTCGCGAAGCCGTTTCACCGCGGAGATGCGACAACCCAAGGGGGACGGAGGGCGGAGGGCGCGTGTCGGGGGAGGGAGGCGAGGACGCGGGAAAAGCGTCAGACGGCGGTTGCGCCGAAGTGCTCGGGGAGCGTTGCGGCGGAGCGCGCCCGCAGGTCCTCGGCCTCGATCGTGAAGACGTCCTGGATCTCGAGAGCCGTGCCGTCGGTCACGCCGATGCGCAGCACCGGGTAGCCGCGCACGTCGCAGAGGGCCTGGAAGCGCACGTCGTCCTCGCGTGGGACGGAGACGATGACACGGCCGGTCGACTCGGAGAAGAGCGCCGTCGTGAGGTCGACGCCGTCGCGCTGCATGACTTCTCCGAGCCAGACACGAGCGCCGACGCCGAAACGCATGACGCTCTCGGCGACGGCCTGGGCGAGCCCACCGTCGGACAGGTCGTGCGCCGAAGCGAGCAGCGACTGCTGCGATGCGGCGTGCAGGAGACCCGCGAGCGTCTTCTCGGCCTCGAGGTCGACGGCCGGCGGGCGACCGCCGAGGTGACCGTGCACCGTGGCGGCCCACGCGGAGCCGTCGAACTCCTCCTGCGTCGTGCCGAGGAGGTAGATGTTGTGGCCCTCGTCCTGCCAGCCCGAGGGAACCCGGCGCGCGACGTCGTCGATCACGCCGAGCACACCCACGACGGGCGTCGGGAAGATCGGCGTGTCACCCGTCTGGTTGTAGAACGAGACGTTACCGCCCGTGACAGGGATGCCGAGCTCGAGGCACGCGTCCGAGAGGCCCTCGACGGCCTGCGAGAACTGCCACATGACCTCGGGGTTCTCGGGGCTGCCGAAGTTGAGGCAGTCGGTGACGGCCGCCGGCACGGCACCCGAGACGGCGACGTTGCGGTACGCCTCCGCGAGGGCGAGCTTCGCGCCCTGGCTCGGGTCGAGCTGGCAGTAGCGGCCGTTCGCATCGGTCGCGATCGCGAAGCCGAGCCCCGACTCCTCGTCGACGCGGATCATGCCGCCGTCGTCGGGGAAGCTCAGCGCCGTGTTGCCGAGCACGTAGTAGTCGTACTGGTCGGTGATCCAGTTCTTCGACGCGAGGTTGGGCGACGCCACGAGGGAGAGGAACTGCGCGAGCACGTCCTCGCTCGACTCCGGGCGGGGGAGGACAGCGGCCGTGTCGGCGTTGAGGGCGTCGATCCACGTCGGGTAGGCCACCGGACGCTCGTAGACGGGACCGTCGACGGCGACCGTGCGCGGGTCGACGTTCACGATCTCCTCGCCGTGCCAATCGATGACCAGACGACCCGTGTCGGTGACCTCGCCGAGCACACTCGTCTCGACGTCCCACTTCGCCGTCACGGCGAGGAACGCGTCGAGCTTCTCGGGCTCGACGACCGCCATCATGCGCTCCTGCGACTCCGACATGAGGATCTCCTCGGGAGTGAGCGAGGGGTCGCGCAGCAGGACGTGGGAGAGCTCGACGTGCATGCCGCCGTCGCCGTTGGAGGCGAGCTCGCTCGTCGCGCACGAGATACCGGCTGCACCGAGGTCCTGGATGCCCTGCACGAGGCCGTCGCGATAGAGTTCGAGGCAGCACTCGATGAGGACCTTCTCGGCGAACGGGTCGCCGACCTGCACGGCGGGACGCTTCGTCGGGCCGGTGCTGTCGAACGAGTCGGACGCGAGGATCGAGGCGCCGCCGATGCCGTCGCCGCCCGTCCGCGCACCGAAGAGCACGACCTTGTTGCCGGCGCCCGACGCGTTCGCGAGGTGGAGGTCCTCGTGACGCAACACACCGACCGAGAGCGCGTTGACGAGCGGGTTGCCCTGGTACACCGGGTCGAAGTACGTCTCGCCGCCGATATTCGGAAGGCCCAGGCAGTTGCCGTAGAAGGAGATCCCGGAGACGACGCCGTGTACGACACGGGCCGTGTCGGGGTCGTCGATCTTCCCGAAACGCAACTGGTCCATGACGGCGACGGGCCGGGCGCCCATCGAGATGATGTCGCGGACGATGCCCCCGACGCCGGTCGCGGCGCCCTGGAAGGGCTCGATGTACGAGGGGTGGTTGTGGCTCTCCACTTTGAAGGTGACGGCCCAGCCCTCACCGATGTCGACGACGCCCGCGTTCTCGCCCATACCGACCATGAGGTTCTTCGTCATCTCCGGAGTGACCTTCTGGCCGAACTGGCGGAGGTAGATCTTGCTCGACTTGTACGAGCAGTGCTCGCTCCACATCACCGAGTACATCGCGAGCTCGCCGGAGGTGGGGCGGCGTCCCAGGATCTCCGTGATGCGGGCGTACTCGTCGGGCTTCAAGCCGAGAGCGCCGTACGGCTGCTCCTTCTCGGGCGTGGCTTTCGCGTTCTCGACGGTGTCTGCGACGGCGGTGGGGGACGCGGGAGTGCTCACGGCGCTTGGGGCTCCTCGGTACGGGCGGGCTTCGCGATGCGGAAGGGGGCTGGTGCGGTGACGAGCTGTCGCCTCAATCCTAGTCGCGTGCAGACGGACGACGCCCCCGCTCCCGGGGTCACCGGGGCGGGGGCGTCGACCGTCCGACTGAGGTGTGACGTCAGGCCGGAAGTCCGAGGGAGAAGCGCACTGCGTTGTTCTCGTCGAGCTGCGCGTCGAGGATGCGATCCGACAAAGCGGTCGCGGCGTTCTCCTCGAGGAAGACGCGAGCGCCCTCCCGCTCGACGATCTGGTCTGCCGCTTCGGGAGCGGGGACCACGTCGACGGCGAAGTCGGTCGTGCTCTCTGCCTGGCTGATACGCAGGCCACCCTCCGTCGTTCCGACGGACTGGTCGGTGATGGTCCGGACGAGCGTGCTGGCGTTTTCGGTCATGGTGAGCATGGATCGTCTCCTGACGTTGGCGTTCGTTCTCGTTCGTGCAGCTACGATTCCGTGGTCGGCGCCGGAGTTCAACCGAAACGCGTACTCTCTGCGGGAACTCCCACGGTCCGCACACGGGGCACGGAGGATGGTGCCGCTTCCCGCCGGGCGAAGCTCAGACGCGAGCGAGGAGAGCCGCGAAGGGCCCGGCGGCATCGGCCAGATCCGCCGGCGCTCCCTCCTCCACGACGGCTCCGCGGTCGAGGACGAGGACCCGGTCGGTGCCGAGGACCTGGTCGACGCGGTGGGTGACCTCCACGATCGTCCGGTGCCCGCCAGCCCACGCGGCGAGCCGTTGGCGGACCGAGTGTTCCGTCACCGGGTCGAGGGCTCCCGTCGACTCGTCGAGAACGAGCACGTCCGGGTCCGTGATGAGGGCCCGCGCAAGCGCGAGGCGCTGCAACTGGCCTCCCGACAACCGGGCCCCGCGTTCCCGGAGCGGCGTATCGAGTCCCTGGGGGAGCGAGGCGACGACGTCCTCGAGGGTTGCGACGTGGAGGGCCGCGGCGATCTCCTCCTTCGTCGCGTCCGGCGCTCCGAGCACGAGGTTCTCCCGCACGGAGCGGCCGAAGACGAACGGTCGCTGGCTCACGATCGCGACGCGGCTCCGCACCTCGCCGAGGGGGATGCCGCGGAGGTCGATGCCGTCGAGTTCGACGGATCCGGACTGCGGATCCCAGACCCGCGCGAGCAGAGAGGTGAGCGTGGACTTGCCACTGCCGGACACACCGACGATCGCCGCGTGCGTGCCGCGCGGGATACTCCAGGTCACTCCGGAGACCGCCGGTTCGAGGGAACCGGGATACCCGAAGGAGACGTCCGTGAAGCGCACGGCGTCCACGTCGTGGGGGCGATCGGCTGCGGAGACGACGATCGAGGCCGGTCCCGCATCGGAGACGACGGGCTCGCGCTCGAGCACCTCGAACAGCCGCGCGGCGCTCGCGAATGACGCGTCGAGGTCAGCGACGAAACCGTCCACGGCGCGCGCCGGCCCCGCGATCCCGAGCAGCACGGCGATCGCCGTCGCGACCTCCGGCCAACCGATCACGCCGTCGCCCGCGCGGGTCGTGCCGACCAGCAGCACCGCGACGACGCCGCCGAGCTGGACGACCTGGACGAGGGCGGAGCGCACTCCGGCGACGATGCCGACACGGTCCGCGGCCCGAGCGGCGTCCGCTCCCAGTCGGTCGAGACCGGCGAGGCGGTCCTTCGCGTGGTCGAACGCGACGATCTCGCGAACCCCGGCGACGGAATCGG
The DNA here is from genome assembly GCF_004078655.1 of Labedella populi. Taxonomy (GTDB): domain Bacteria; phylum Actinomycetota; class Actinomycetes; order Actinomycetales; family Microbacteriaceae; genus Labedella; species Labedella populi. The sequence goes on from NZ_RZNC01000001.1 coordinate 794,241, forward strand.
CGACGTGCTGCGAGATGCGGCCGTTGGCTCGGGCGCGTTCCTCGGTCGCGCGCCACGTCCGGCGACCGGAGAGGAAGGGGATGACCGCGACGACGAGGGCGGGAACCGGGAGCATGACGAGGGCGAGGACGGGGTCGACGGCCACGGCGGTCCACGCGATGGCCGTCAATGGCACGACCACCGCGGACGCGGCCGGCGGCAGCGTGTGGGCGAAGAACACCTCGACGCGGTCGATGTCGCGGGTGGCGCGAGTGCTGAGGTCACCGCTCGCCGCTCCGTCCGTCGCGGCGGGAGCCTGGGGAGCGAGCCGCGAGAAGAAGAGCCGCCGCAGCGACGCGAGCGCCGAGAACGCGACGTAGTGTCCCGAGTACTGCTCGAGGTACCGCAGCAGGGCCTTGACGAGGGCGAGGCCCACGAGCGAGCCGACCGTCGGCAGTACGACGCCGCCGAGGACGTCCGTTCCACTCTCCGTCGCCGAACGGATCACGCCGGTGACGGCGACGACGAGCAGGGCGACGCCCACGAGCTGCCCGACGATGCGGAGGACGATCGCGAGGAGGAGCGGCGTCAGCAGGTCGCGGGTGTGGCGGAGCAGCCAGAGCGCGAGATCACGGCGGCGGGGAGCGGGGGCGCTCACGAGTGGGCTCCGAGTTCGATGATGCGGTCGACATCCCGGATGGCGCTCGTGCGGTGGGCGATCGTGACCACGGTCCGGTTCCGGGACAGGGTTCTGAGCGCGTCGACGATCGCGGCCTCCGAGGCGAGGTCGACCTGGGAGGTGGGCTCGTCGAGGATCACGACGGGGGCGTCGCGGAGCAGCGCCCGAGCGATCGCGATGCGCTGCGCCTGACCGCCGGAGAGGGACAGGCCGCGCTCGCCGACGGGCGTGTCGAGGCCGAGCGGCATGCGCTCGACGTCGGCGGCGAGACCGGCCGACGTGACGGCGGCGTGCAACTCCTCGGTTGTCGCGTCGGCCTTCGCAACACGCAGGTTATCCGCGATCGAACCGGTGAAGAGGGTCGTCTGCTGGTCGACGACGGCGATGAGGCTCCGCACCGACTCGCCCGAGGCGGCACGCGTGTCGAGGTGCCCGACGCGCACCGCTCCCGATTCCGGGAGCAAGTGGCGACTGAGCAGCGCGGCGACCGTCGACTTCCCGACGCCGCTCGGCCCGACGAGGGCGACGTGCTCGCCCGCGGCGATCGAGAGCGACAGATCGCGCAGCACGGGCGCCCCGTCGCCGTAGCCCGCCGTGACGTGGTCGAGTTCGATGGACACCCCACCGCTCGTCGGCCGCTCCCGGCTCTCGGTGCGTCCTGTGGGCAGGGCCGGACGTTCCGCGAGCACGCCTGAGAGGCCGCGCTCGGCCGCACGCCCTGTCGCCCCGATGTAGAAGAACTGGCCGACGATGTCGGCGGGTCCGGTGAGGAGCGTCGAGAGGAGCACGAGGGCGACCGCGGCTCCGGGGGACAGTGTCCCATCGAGGAGACGCACGATCGCGAGCGTCGCCGCGAGCGCGAGCGTCCCGAGGGAGAAGGCCGCGTCCACGACGAGGATGAGGAGCTGGTTCGCGGCGAGGAGCCGCATGACCTGGCGGCGGTTGTCCTCGCCGCGTGCCGCGAGGTCACGACCGGTGCGCTCCTCTGCGCGGTGCAGGACGAGGGTCGAGAGGCCCTGGACCGCTTCGAGGAACGCTCCCGACAACATCGCGGTGCTGCGACGGTACGATCCGCTCACCTTCCGGAAGGCGCGCTGGAAACCGCCGACGACGAGGGGGATCACGGGAATCGCGATCGCGAGCCAGAGCGCCGAGACGACATCGACCGTGAATCCGATCACGATGATCACGAGGACCGGCCCGGCCATCGTCCCCGCGATCGGTCCGACGAAGCCGGCGCGATACGCCGCGGCCTTCTCGACGTCGGTCGTAGCCGCCGAGACGAGCCGACCGGACGCGGCCGCGGGGCGTCGCGTCACTCCCAGTCCGAAGACATGGCCGAGCACGAGTCCGCGCAGGCGGCGTTCCGCCCCGCTCGTCGCCCGTGCGGAGAAGCGCGACGACAACAGCGTGCACGCGACGGCGACGAGCGGCAGGATGATCAGACCGGAGACGACAGGTGTTCTCAGCGCGTCGCCGGCGGCGATCGCGTCGAGCACCCGGCCGACGAGCACGAAGAAGACGGCGAGGGCCGAAGCCGACACGAGCGCGAGGACGACCGGCACGGCCGCCGCCGCGCGCGGAGTCGCGGCGAGCACGCGGGGATCGACGGGCGTCGCGTCCGCGGCCCCGGGGTGACCCGGGCGTCCGCCGCCTGGGTGGCCCCTCTCCGCAGACGGACGGCCGCCGGCTCCGGGACGCTGGTCGGCCGCCGCACCGCGGGCACCACGGGTGGTGGTCGCAGGATGCGCAGGGGATCCCGTCGACGCATGATTCACGCCTTCATCATCTCCCGGATTCCGGATGCCTGGAGCGGGTTGCGGTCCCGCGAGGCGTTGGACGGCGCGTGGCAGAGCGAGGTCGACTGACTCGTTGCACCGGTCAGGACAGCGGCTCGAGCACAGTCTCCCACTCGCCGTCGAACGTCACCATGTACGTCGTCGCCGGGTCGAGGCCCTCCGGGTCGTCGATCTCGAAGGTCGTCGGTCCCAAGTCCGCGGTACAGACGTCACCACCCGTGCGCTTCAGGACGATATCCAGCGCGTCCGCGCCGGTCAGCTCGAGCGCTGCGGGGGCGGCCGGACACGAGGAACTTCCGAACGTCACGACCGCCAGGGTCTCCTCGGAGAGCCAGACGGCGCGCGGTGAGAAGTCCGGATCGGGGAGGGGAGTGCTCTCGGGAGCCTCCGGAACGGCGGTCTCCGAGCCCGGCTCGATATCCGTGGGCTCGAGCGACACGAGGGGCGGGGCCACCGTCGGGACGGGGCGCACCTCGGTGACGGACCAGTCCATCCCCTCCGGGAACCCGCTGTAGCTTCGCGAGGCGATACCGGTGTCCCGGACGCCGGGGACGCCGGAGCACCCCGCGAGTACGACCATCGAGATCGCTGCGGCCGACACGGATCGAAGAAACGGTGGCATCCGCGCGTTCACAGCGGCTCAGACGGCCTGGAGGGCCCGGATCGCCGAGGTGAAGAAGGTGAGGCCGTCGGTGCCCGAGCGCATCGCATCGCGCGTGTCGGGACCGAAGCCGAGCTCGGTCGCATGCTCGGGGTGCGGCATGAGGCCGACGACGTTGCCGCGCTCGTTCGACACTCCCGCGATGTCTCTCAAGGACCCGTTCGGGTTGACGCCGAGGTAGCGGAAGACGACACGTCCCTCGCCCTCGATGCGGTCGAGCTCCTCATCCGACGCGATGAAGCCGCCCTCGCCGTTCTTCAGCGGGATGACGATCTCCTGCCCGTGGGTGAAGCCGTTCGTCCACGCCGTGTCCGTCTGCTCGACACGCAGGGCCTGGTCGCGACGCACGAAGGTGCCGACATCGTTGCGGATGAGACCTCCCGGCAGCAGGTGCGCCTCGGTGAGCATCTGGAAGCCGTTGCAGATGCCGAGCACGGGCATCCCCTTGCCGGCGGCGTCGACGACCTCGGACATGATCGGCGCGTGGGCCGCGATGGCACCCGCCCGGAGGTAGTCGCCATAGCTGAAGCCGCCCGGGAGGACGAGGGCATCGACGCCGTCGAGGTCATGGGAGCCATGCCAGAGGGCGACGGGCTCCGCGTCGGCCAGACGGATCGCGCGCAGGGCGTCACGGTCGTCGAGCGAGCCGGGGAAGGTGACGACGCCGATCCTCACGGCGCGACCGTCTCGGCGGGAGCGGCCTCCGTGGACACGGTGGGGCCGTCGATGACACTCACACCGACGACGTCCTCGATGACCGAGTTCGAGAGGAGGTCGACGGCGATGCCGCGCACCTGCTCGAGCGTCGCGTCGTCGACGGGACCGGAGGTCGTGAGTTCGAAGCGCTTGCCGACCCGCACCCCCGTGATGTCGGTGTTTCCGAGTCGGGTGAGTGCTCCCGCGACGGCCTTGCCTTGCGGGTCGAGCAGCTCGGCCTTCGGCATGACGTCGACGACGATCGTGGGCACCGGTGAACTCCCTGGAGTGTGGGGGACGGGAACCCTTCCATCCTACCGGGTGCCCCGACGCTCGTCCGGCCGTGACCGCTGCCTGCCGTTCACCCGCCGTCCACCGACCGTCCACCGCCCGTTGGGGACCGCTCGTTAGCGTGGGTCGCGCCGACTGGAGTCGGCCGCCGCTCGCCGACGAAGGAAATGGGGGACGATGCGTGCGACACGCCGTCCGGCTGCCCCCGCCGTGCCCGTCGACGACGTCGGCCCCACCCGGCACGACGTCATCGTCCGCCCGGCGCCGATCGCGATGGTCTGGCAGGGCGCCGACACCGCCCATGCCGCGATCGCCGTCCCCGGTGTGTCCCTCGGTCCGGGGGACGTCCTCGTCGCGGTCGAACTCGCGACCGTGTGTCCTGCTGATGCCGCCACAGTTCGCGGCAACGGAGCCGTGAAGGTCCCGCTCGTCCTCGGGCACGAACAGGTCGGCCGGATCGCGGCGATCGGTGGCAGCGCTGAGACCGCGGACGGCGCCCGCCTCATCGTCGGGATGCGCGTCGTGTGGTCGCGTCGGATCGGGTGCGGATCGTGCGACGCCTGTCTCGCCGGGTCTCCGAGCGGTTGCGCGACGGCGCGGGAGTACGGCGCCGACCGCTTGCGCCGCGGGTGGGAACTGAGCGGAGGGTTCGCCACTCACGTCCTCGTGCGCTCGGGCACCGCGATCTTCCCCGTGCCCGAGGTCGTTCCCGCCGCCGTGCTGGCGCCGGTCCCCTGCGCGACGGCCCTGGCGGCGGCGGCCGTCGAGGGCGTTCTCGTGGCCACGGAGGTCGACGGTGAGGACGTCGTGGTTCTGGGGGCGGACCTCGTCGGCTTGACGGCGGCGGCGATGCTCGCCGACGAGGGCGCTCGCGTCATCGTGGTCGATGCCGACCGTGCTCGGCGTGCGCGTGCGCACGCGTTTGGGGCGGCGGCCGCCGTCGCCGACGTGGCGGGCATCGTGAGCTCCGGGCGACCGATCGTGGCCGTCGTCGACGCAGCCCCGGCGCCCCGAGCGAGGCCCGACCGAGCGGACTCCGAGGTGCACGACTGCTGCGATCGAGCCGCCGAACTGGTGGGCGGCGGAGTGCTCGCGCGGATCGTCCACCTGCACGGAGCGCCGGCGGCCACGCACCGACCGTCGCGGAGATCGATCGACTCCGCGCCCGATCCCGTCGCCGACGGTGCCGCCCGCGACCGCGTCCTGCTCGTCGACCGCCCCGATCCGCGCCACCTCGCAGCGGCCGTCGCGTTCGTGTCGAACGCCTGGTACCGCTATCCGCTCGAGGATCTCGTCTCCGTCCGGTACCCGCTCGAACGACTGGACGACGCGCTGCGGGCCGCCGCGGAGGGACCGGCGCTGAGAGTGGGCGTCGAGACGTCCGCGCGTTGACCGGTCCGCGCTGACCTGTGCAGGTCCGCGATCGTGGGCGGCGAGTCGTCACCCGGGGAGGGGTTGCCGGAAAAGCCTCGTCGTCTGGGCCTTATAGGATGGGTGACGAGTCGGGGGCGACGACATCCAGGGGGCGAAAGGAGAGCGGTTCCACGTGCCCAAGAGGCGGGACGCAGTTCAGAACCACGAGAAACTGTTGGCTGCGGCACGGGCCGTGATCGCGGAGCGAGGGATCGACGCTCCCCTCGAGGAGATCGCTCGGCGGGCCGATGTCGGCATCGCGACGCTGTACCGCAACTTCGCGAGCCGCGACGAGCTCGTTCAGGCGCTCTTCGAACGGTCGATGGACGAGGTCGACATCCTCCTCTCCGAGATCGGCGGAGAGGCGACGGCCTGGCAGTCTTTGGTCAACTTCATGGACCGTCTCGGGATGTGGCTCCTCGCCGACCCCGCGATGCCGACGATCGTGACCCGCATCGGGATCATCGACCCGGATCGGCGGCCCGCCATGCGTTTCACGGGCGCCATGACGGCGATCGTCGAGCAAGCGCAGGCCGATGGCGACCTCCGGGATGACGTGACCTCGATCGACATCGTGCTGCTCGCGACGATGCTCGGATCCATCGGCCGGTATGGCGACGAGTACGTCACCCAGTGGCGGCGTCAGCTCGACATCGTCCTCGACGGGCTTCGGCCCGCGGATGCTGCCCGTGTCGCGCTCGCGGCGGGACCCGTCGACCTCGACAGCTACCACAGGATGCTCCGCCGGAGTCCGGCGCAGGCCTGACTCGCGACTCGGGGTCGGAGCGCCGACGCGCTCAGACCGATGTGACCCGCTCGAGCAGCTCTCGGTAGCGAGCAGCCGTGCGCTCCACGATCTCGGCGGGCAGTTCCGGCGGGGTGCCGGTCTTGTCCCAGTTCGCGGCGAGCCAGTCGCGCACGATCTGCTTGTCGAAGCTCGCCATCCGCTCGGTCGGCGTCGAGCCCGCGTTCCACGCTTCGGCGTCCCAGTACCGGGACGAATCGGAGGTGAGGACCTCGTCGGCGAGCGCGATCACGCCGGTCACGGGGTCACGGCCGAACTCGAACTTCGTGTCGGCGAGGATCAGCCCGCGCGATTCCGCGAGGCGGGCGGCGCGATCGTAGACGGACAGGGAGAGGGCTCGGAGCGCTTCCGCGTCCTCGACGCCCACGATTTCGACGACCCGCTCGAACGTGATGTTCTCGTCATGCTCACCCAACTCGGCCTTGAATGCGGGAGTGAACAGGGGTTCCGGCAGGCGGTCGCCGTTCGACAGACCGGCGGGAAGGGCGATCCCGCAGACGGTTCCACTCTCCTGGTACTCGAGCCATCCGGTCCCGGTGATGTAGCCGCGCACGACGCATTCGATCGGGAACATCTCGAGCGTGCGCACGAGCATCGCCCGCCCGGAGACGTCGCCGGGTATGAGGTCGCGCGCACCAGACGGGACGTTCTCGTCGATCGTGTGGTCCGGCTGGAGGTGATTCGGCACGTCGGACAGTGTGTCGAACCACCACAGACTCAGGGTCGTGAGCAGTTCGCCCTTCCCGGGGATCCCGGGGGAGAGGACGTGGTCGAACGCACTCACGCGATCGCTCGCGACGACGAGCATCGTGCCGGCCGGCCCGGGCGGACGATCTCCCTCGCCGTCCGGTCGGTAGAGATCACGGACCTTCCCCGAGTACACATGCTTCCAGCCGGGCAGATCACGGAGTGTCGAGGTCACCGCCCCATTATCTCCGACTCGAAAGACCGGATTCGACGTATCGTCGTGTGCCTCGGCATCGACCCTGGGCGTCGCCGAACGTGACGGTAGGTCTGCGCCCGCGCTCCGGTCGACGTGCGCATGACCCCCGGAGTGGGGGGACGAACGGACTTGGCCTCCGGGGGAGTAGGCTGGAACCTTGATGTGAGCATCCGTCATGTTCGTGCCGAGGTGATTGCCGACGATCGACCAGGCCGTTCGTCGAAACGAGTGGAGAGCAGTGCGTACCCAGATCGAGTCATCCCCGAGGTCCTCAGGCCTCCACCGCCCCCCAATCGCGCGCTCGCTCGCGCTCCTCTCGGGGGTCGCCGTGATGATCTCCGCGTTGCTACCCGGCGGTGTCGCCGTCGCCGATTCCGCCCCGGTCGACCCGGCGTCGCCACGCACCCCGACGACGGTCAGTGCCGACGTGCTCCCGACGCCTCAGATCGACGGAGTCGTGTGGGATCAGCTCGTCGTCGGCGACACCGTCTTCGTCGGCGGGGAGTTCACCTCGGCGCGGCCCTTCGGCGCCCCTCCCGGCACGCAGGAGGTGGCTCGCACCAACTTCCTCGCGTACGACCTCGAGACGGGGGAACTCCGCACCGACGTGGCGCCGACGTTCAACGCGCAAGTGCGGTCGATCGCCGTCACCCCGGACGGCAAGCGCCTGTTCGTCGGCGGCTCCTTCACGAGTGTCAGCGGTCAGACCCGGTACCGGCTCGCCGCCTTCGATCTGCCGTCGATGACGCTGGTCGGCTCGTTCCGCCCGACCATCGCCGCGACCGTGGAGGCGATCGCCGTGACGTCGTCGTCCGTGTACATCACGGGCGTGTTCGGGGCTGTGCAGAAGCAGACGCGAGCACGGGCGGCGGCGCTCTCCCCGACCAACGGCGCGCTGCTTCCGTGGGCACCCGCCGTGGTGGGTGGGACGTCGAAGGCCATCGTCATCTCGCCAGACGAGTCGAAGATCGTGCTGGGCGGCAACTTCACGTCGCTCAACGGCTCGAGCGACCCGGGGTACGGCATGGGCGCTGTCACCGCCGACACGGGCGCCTCGCTCCCGTGGGACATGAATTCGATCATCCGAAACGGCGGATCGAAGTCCGCGATCATGGATCTCTCGAGTGACGGGGACAGCGTCTACGGCGTCGGCTACCAGCACAGCGAGGGAGGAAAGGCGACCGAAGGTACCTTCCGAGCCAGCTGGTCCGATGGATCGCTCACCTGGCTCGCCGACTGCCATGGCGACACCTACTCGGTCGAGGTCGTCGGTGACGTCGTCTATACCGCAGGGCACAACCACGCGTGCGACAACACGGGCGGATTCCCCAACGACCCCGACACGTATCACCGGGCGATCGCCTACTCGAAGGCGCCGTTCGGTACCACCATCCACAATCCGCCGCCCGCCGGCTGGACCTACGGGAATTTCGCGGGGAATCCGGCAACGAACGTCCTGCACTGGTACCCCGACTTCGACGCCGGCACCTATACGGGCATCACGCAAGGACCGTGGGACGTCACGTCGGCCCGGGGCTTCGTCCTCTACGGCGGCGAGTTCACGTCGATAGACGGCCAGAAGCAGCAGGGACTCGCGCGGTTCGCGTCGCCCGCGACCGCCCCGAACGCGAAGGGACCGCAACTGTCCGCGACCGCGATGAATCCGGCCGTGACGGCGATCGGTGATGGGGCGGTCCGTGTCTCGTGGCAGGCCAACATGGACGTCGACAACAGGACACTCACCTACGAGCTCATCCGTGACGGCGGGTCCTCGCCCCTCGCGACGATGGACGCCGACTCGGCGTTCCACGATCGCCCGATCCTGTCGTTCATCGATAGGGACGTCGCGCCCAACTCGACCCATACGTACCGTGTGCGCACGATCGACCCCTTCGGCAACGCCACGTCGAGCGGAACCGTCTCGTTCTCCATGCCTCCCGCGGATGATCTCGACACCGTCCCCGTGTCGGACTACGACGCCCTGGTCCTCTCCGATACGCCGAGCCACTACTGGCCGTTCAACGAACCAGCCTCCGCGACGGCGCGGGACTGGGCGGCTGCCTCGGATCAATCGCTGGTCGGCTCGTACGAGCGGGGAGTGACGGGTATGGAGGGTGATGGTGCGGGAGCGGCCACGCGCTTGGATGGGGACGCCCGATCCACATCCAGCCCCACCGAGCCCCTCTCGAACACGGTGAGCATCGAGGCCTGGTTCCGCACGACGACGACCCGGGGCGGACTGCTCGTCGGGGCGACGAACGCGGGTGGTGGTGACCGCGACCGACTCGTCTACATGAGTGATGATGGGCGCCTGCACTTCGGCGTCTACCCGGGAACTGTGCGCATGGTCGACTCGGATGAGTCGTTCAACGACGGCCAGTGGCACCATGCCGTAGCGACTCTCGGACAAGGGGGCCAGCAGCTCTTCGTTGATGGAGAGCTCGTCGACGAGCGCACGGACACGATCAGCGCCCAGGCCTATTCGGGATCCTGGACCGTTGGAGGGTACTCGCTCGCCGGGTGGCCGGATCGACCGTCGAGCGATACGTTCGAGGGAACCGTCGATAATGTCGCGGTCTACCGCACTCAACTGGACGCTGCCACCGTCGCCGCACATGCCGCGGTCCTCGATGGCGTCGATGCCCAGCCGGAGCCGGAGCCGGAGCCGGAGCCGGAACCCGAGCCGGCGAACGAGCCGCCGTCCGCGGCCTTCACCGCGACCGTGACAGGCTTGACGGTCGCGGTCGACGCGGAAGGCTCTTCGGACACCGACGGCATCCTGGTGGACGTGAAGTGGGACTTCGGAGACGAAGGCACCGCGACGGGTGTCACGGCGACGCACGTCTACGCCACCGCCGGCGACTACGACGTCACGGTCACCGTGACCGACGACGACGGTGACAGTGCCACGCGGTCAGAGATCGTCTCGATCGTGGCTCCTCCCGTGGAGGAACCCGAGGAACCGGCGGGCCCGGACCCTGTCGCGGCCGACGACTTCGCACGCACCGCGCAGTCGAGTTGGGGAACCGCGCGTGTCGGCGGCGACTGGTCCGTCTCGGGCGGCGCCAGCGGTTTCGCGGTCGACGCGGGCAGCGGGCGCATCACGAACACGGCGGGCCAATCGCGGTCTGCTCTGCTCCGCGGAGTGGACGTCGGCCCCTCGCAGTCGCGGGTCGCGTTCTCCCTCGACGAGCAGCCCGTCGGCGGAGGTCAGTACGTCCAGCTCACTGCGCGTCAAGTCGGCTCCGAGAAGTACACGGCACGCATCCGAGTTCAGGCCGACGGCGTGCTCCAACTTCAACTCCAGCGGTCGGGGACCACTCTCAAGGCCGTCAACCTCGCGGGTGTGGACTACGAGCGCGGCGATGTCGTGTCCCTCGTCGTCGATCTCAGGACGAGCGGGGCGGCGACCGAGCTCGCGGCGAAGGCGTGGATCGCAGCCGAGTCGGACGAACCCGAGACGTGGCAGGCATCGGCCACCGATGCGACCCCGGCGCTGCAGTCCGGCGGCAGTGCAGGCCTGACCTTCTATCTCTCCGGATCGGCGACCTCCGCCACGACGGTCGCGTTCTCCGACTTCGCCGTCGTGCCGACGCAGTAGCGGGGGAGCACCGTCCCGACGCCTCATTGCGGCGGCCTCGTCTTCGAGGCCGCCGCCGGGAACGCGGATTTCAGGCCCGATCGATTCTGGGCCTGGTGTGTTCGGTGTGAATGCTCGCTCTTCGGGTTCCGGACCGCGTGGAGCGGCACGACCCGAGCGGGATGTTCTACAACTGGTACGCGCCCGAGACGGGCGCGAAGCTCACGACCTGGCCGGACAGCGGCGACGTCGTGCACCCCTTCCGGTGAGTCGGTCCCGACCGGCGGCACCGCCGACGACTTATCCCCAGGCGGGGGTCGTCGGCGGTTTCGCGTGGTCGGAGTGTGATGCACTCGTCGTGTGCGGGCCGACCCCGCGCAGGGGGAGTTCTCGTGATGTTCCGTCGCGCCGCGTCGTCCGGCACCTCGACCCCGAGCCGGCGGTGGCGCGCTCCCGCAACACTGTCGGCTGCAGTCGTCGTCGTCGCACTGTCGGCATACACGGGCGCCGTCGCGCCGGAACGGACGGGCGCGCGTGAACCGACGGAGATCGCCGCGGCCGGTGATCCCACCGTGTCGTCGCGACCGACGCCCACCCCGGCGACCGCGAGACTCTCGGATCCGGGGGGACTCGGGACGCCTCCCGGTGGACCACAGCCGACTCGGACGAGTGACCCGCGAGGCGGCGGAGCCGAGACCCCGTCCGGGGCCGTGACCGCCGCGCCGGTCGACGGTGTCACGGGCGAAGACGATCCCGCCGCTTCTCCCGATCCGTCTTCCGCGCTGACCTCGACCGACGAGCAGACCCTCCGCCGTTATGCGACGGACAGCTGGCGCTCGATGACGGCCATGGTCGACGAGCAGACAGGCCTCGTCACCGACCACATCGGCATGGCTCTCGATGATCCGAGCACGTACACCTCTCCGACGAACATCGCCGGCTACCTCTGGTCGACGGTCGTCGTCCGCGATCTCGGCATCCTGTCGTCCGAGGAGTCGCACGAGCGCCTCGCGGCCGCACTCGACGCGGTAGCGCGGCTCGAGCGCCACGCTCCAAGCGGCATGTTCTACAACTGGTACTCCCCGCAGACCGGCGCGAAGCTCACTGCATGGCCGGATGGGAAGGCGAATGGGGTCGAGCCGATCGAGCCGTTCCTGTCCACGGTGGACAACGGATGGTTGGCCGCCGCTCTGCGCATCGTCGCCTCCGCTGATCCGGCACTCGCGGCGGAGGTCGAGCGAATCTCCGCCCCCATGGACTTCGCCTGGTTCCACGACCCGACCGCGGCCGACGGTGCCGGGCTCTCCCGCGTGGGCTTTTGGCCCGATCGCCCATCGGACGACTGCTCGGAGCCGGCGGACGGGTCGGGAGCGGCGGTCGGGGTCTTCGTCTCCTGCGCGTCCTACGGGACCACGGTGAGCGAGGCGCGCATCGCCACCTACATCGGCATCGCCAACGGGCAGATTCCGAGCAGCACCTATTTCGCCACGTCACGGACCGGTGCCGCGAGCGGTTCGGATGCTGGGTGGATGCGCGCTCCTCACGGGGAACGACGCCACTACGACGGAGTGCCCGTGCTCGAGAGCACCTACGCGTACGACGGTATGCGCATCGTGCCGAGCTGGGGTGGCAGCATGTTCGAGGCGCTCATGCCCGACCTGCTCGTGCCGGAGGCCGAATGGGGACCGCGCTCCTGGGCCGTCAACCACCGTGCGACGGTCGCCGCTCAAAAGAGCCGAGGATTCGTCGACGGAGGAGACGGCTTGTGGGGTTTCAGCCCGGCCGCCGATCCGTCCGGCGGCTATGGGCTCTACGGGGTGACCGGGCTGAGCATCGGCGCCGTCTCGCATGGGCCCGCGACGGCGAGTGCGCAGGTGGACGCCGATGGTGGTGGCTCCGCCACAGGCGTCGAGCTGCTGCCCCCGTCGCTCACACATTCGCCGACCCCGGCGGGCGGACCTCCGGGCGACGAGGTCGTGACACCCCACGCGTCGTTCCTGGCACTGCCCTACGACCCTCGAGCTGCCCTGGACAACCTCGCCCGGCTCGAGAGCGAGCCCGGCATGTACGGCGCGGGCGGATTCGCCGACGCCATCGACGTCGAGAGTGGACGGGTCGCCTCGACGCATTTGAGTCTCGACCAGTCGATGGTGCTCGCTGCGATCGGCAATGCGGTGAACGACGACGCGCTCAAGGGCTATCTCGTCGGCGGCGAGTTCGAGGAACGCGTCCGGCCGCTCGTCGCTCTCCAGATCTTCGGCTCCGTCATAGACTGACCGCGATGAATCGCCCGTGGCCCATTCACGCAGCGCTGGCGGCGCCGGGGGACGGCGATCAGCGCGCCACGCGCGCGGCGATGTCCGACCGGTGGTGCGAACCTTCGAGTCCGATGGCGCCGACGGCCTCGTAGGCGCGGGCACGCGCTTCGCCGAAGCCCGCTCCCAGACCCACGACGCTCAGTACACGGCCTCCCGTCGCGACCAGACCCTCTGTCGTGGCGACCGTCGCGGCATGCGCGATGTGCACACCCTCGACCGCTGCAGCAGCGTCGAGTCCCGTGATCGGGCGGCCCGTGATCGGAGCGGCAGGGTAGTTCTCACTCGCGACGACCACCGTCACGGCGGCAGTGTCGGAGAAGGTCGGAGGGTCGATCTCGGCGAGGGTCCCGGTCGCTGCGGCCTGGAGCAGTTCCGAGAGCGGCGAGTCGAGCCGCGGAAGGACGACCTGCGTCTCGGGGTCGCCGAAACGGGCGTTGAACTCGATCACCCGGATCCCACGATCGGCGTCGCTCTCGTGCTTGTCCGTCAGGATGAGTCCGGCGTACAGGAGCCCGATGAATGGTTTCTGCTCGTCCGCCAGTCGGTGGATGACCGGTCGGGCGATCGTCTCGGTGACCTCCCTGACGAAGTCGGCTTCCGAGCCGAAGCGCTCGCCGAGCCAGGGAAGCGGCGAGTAGGCACCCATGCCGCCGGTGTTGGGACCCGTGTCGCCGTCGCCGGCGCGCTTGTAGTCCTGCGCCGGGGAGAGCGGGACGACCGAGTGACCGTCGCTCACGAAGAAGAGCGAGACCTCCTGGCCGTCGAGGAACTCCTCCACGAGTACGCTGCCGGCATCGAGGAAAGCGTGTGCATGACGGAGCGCCGCGGCTCGATCGTCGGTCACGATGACGCCCTTGCCGGCCGCGAGGCCGTCGGCCTTCACGACGTACGGGGCGCCAAAGGTGTCGAGAGCCGACTCCACCTCCGCCGCCGTGGCCGCTCGCACCGCTCGGCCCGTCGGCACCCCCGCCTCCTCCATCACGTGCTTGGCGAAGGACTTCGAACCCTCGAGCTCCGCCGCCTCCCGGCCGGGACCGAAGACCGCGATCCCCTGCTCGCGCAACTCGTCGGCCACTCCCGCGACGAGTGGCGCCTCCGGACCGATCACCACGAGCTCGACGCCCTCGGCGATCGCATGGTTCGCGACGGCGACCGGGTCATTGGCGTCGAGCTCCACGATGGGGACGGACGCGGCGATCCCGGCGTTCCCCGGGGCGACGACGATCTCGTGAGCGGTCGACTCCGACAGGAGCGAGAGGACGATGGCGTGCTCGCGCGCGCCGGAGCCGAGGACGAGGATCTTCACGGCCACTAGCCTATTGGTCATGGCTCGAGCACGGATCTCCGACGGTGACGGCCGCGAGGCGCTCGCGCGGGTCGGCTCCGGGGCGACGGACAGGAACGCCGTCGCGACAGCGGTGCGATACACGCTCCAGCGCCTCGCCGACATCGCACCGGGACACACGGTCGAGGTGCGAGTCCCTCCCTTCGCCGCGGTCCAGTGCGTCGACGGTCCCCGCCACACGCGCGGCACCCCGCCCAACGTCATCGAGATGGACGCGACGACGTGGCTCGCGCTCGCCCTCGGGACGACCCCGTGGGAGGAAGCCCTCGCGTCGGGGTCCGTGCACGCCTCGGGATCGCGCGCCGATCTCGGCGGGCTGCTTCCACTGCGACTGCCCGTGTGAGCGCCCGCTCCGGCCCCGTCGGCACGTCGGCGCCGCGGAGCCGGCGGCTCGTGAGGGACAATGGACGAGTGAGCCTCGAACAACCCTCCCCGGTCGATCCGCACGATGCGGAACCCACCCGCGAGCGTGTCATCGTGCGCCGTGCTCCGAAGGTCTGGGGTTTCCTCGCGCTCGGCACGCTCCTCGGGGTCGCCGCGGCCCTGATCCTGACATTCGCCTTCCGCCCCGCCGACGGTGGACCCACGGTGACCGAGGACGGGACGGCGTTCGGGCTGACGCAGGTCTTCGGCTTCCTCCTCGTCTGCCTCGTTCCCATCGGAGCGGGGGTCGGTGCGCTCGCCGCGATCGTCCTCGACCGGATCCTCGCGCGAAAAGCGGTGGAGGTGGACGTCGATAGGATCGACGTGGCCGCCGACCCCGGGTTCTCCGGAGGCGCGGACGCGACCGACGACATGCCATCCGACGCCACGCCGAACGAGGACTTCCCACGCCGATGAGCTCAGCTGACACCTACCGCGACGCCGGCGTCGACACGGCCGCGGGAGACCGCGCCGTCGAACTCATGAAGTCGGCCGTGTCCGCGACGCACGGACCCGAGGTCCTCGGCGGCGTCGGGGGCTTCGCCGGTCTCTTCGACGCGTCGGCCCTCACGCGGTACCGCTCGCCGCTGCTTGCGACCTCGACAGACGGCGTCGGGACGAAGATCGCGCTCGCGCAGGCGATCGACCGGCACGACACGATCGGGCAGGACCTCGTCGGAATGGTCGTGGACGACATCGTCGTGGTGGGAGCGAAGCCGCTCTTCATGACGGACTACATCGCGTGCGGCCGCGTCGCACCCGAACGGATCGCCGCGATCGTCACCGGAATCGCCGAGGCCTGCGCCGCGACGGGCACCGCGCTCGTCGGCGGCGAGACCGCTGAACACCCGGGACTCATGGCACCCGACGACTACGACGTCGCGGGAGCGGCGACGGGTGTCGTGGAGTCCGACGCCGTCCTCGGTGCCGACCGGGTGCGCGACGGGGACGTCGTGCTCGCGATCGAGTCGTCGGGACTGCACTCGAACGGCTTCTCGCTCGTCCGTCACATCCTCGCGACGGCCGGCATCGGCCTGGCTGACCACTCGGACGACCTCGGCGGCGTCGTCGCGGACGTCCTGCTCGAGCCGACGCGCCTCTACACCTCCCCTCTTCTGCAGGTGCTGGAGGGGACACCGACAGCGGGCGCGGTGCACTCGCTGTCGCACGTGACGGGCGGCGGTATCGCCGCGAACCTCGCCCGGGTCCTGCCGCGCGGGTCCTGGATCGAGGTCGAGCGCTCGACGTGGTCCCCGCCGACGGTCTTCCGCGCGCTCAGCAGCATCGCGGGCTCGACGCTCGAGAGCTCGGAGGGCACCTGGAATCTCGGCGTCGGCTTCTTCGCCGTCGTCGAGGCCGAGCGTGCTGCTCTCGTCGCCGAGACGATCACGGGACTCGGCATCCCGACCTGGCCCGTGGGTACGGTCTCCACGTCTCCGCGTGATCTCGATTCGTTCGAGCAGGGCGCGAAGGGTGTCGACGGCGGCGCCGTGCGCCTCGTCGGAAGCTACGCGGGCTGACGCCGCAGCGCCCGCGCGGTCGATCGCAGCCACGGGAAGGGAACGTGGTGCGCTGAGTCCGGGGTGGCCTCAGCCCCGTGCCCTGCGGGACGTCGGCATCGGCTTGTGTGCGAGACTAGGGACGTCCGCTCGGACACTTCCCAGAACCCCCAGGAGCCAGCGCCCAGCATGTGCGGCATCGTCGGTATCGTCTCGCCTGAGCCGGTCAATCAGCAGGTTTATGACAGCCTCCTCCTCCTTCAGCACCGCGGGCAGGACTCGACAGGGATCGCGACAGCGGACGGCTCGACCTTCCACATCAAGAAGGCGAAGGGTCAGGTCCGCGAGGCGTTCCGGACGCGCGACATGCGCTCGCTCCTCGGCACCATCGGTCTCGGTCATGTGCGGTATGCCACGAAGGGTGATGCGACCAACGAGAGCGAGGCGCAGCCGTTCTACGTGAACGCGCCGTACGGCATCGTTCTCGTGCACAACGGCAACCTCACCAATACGCGTGAGCTCGCGGACGACCTCTTCCACGTCGATCGTCGGCACGTCAACTCGACGAGCGACACGGAGATGCTGCTCAACGTGCTCGCGACGGAGCTGCAGGGACAGATCTCGGGGCTCGACCTCGACCCCGATCAGGTCTTCGCCGCCGTGTCGCAAGTCCACGAGCGTGTCGAGGGCTCGTACGCGGCCATCGCGATGATCGCGGGCCACGGGTTGCTCGCGTTCCGCGACCCGTTCGGCATCCGTCCTCTCGTGCTCGGCCGCCGCGCCGCGGGGCTCGTCGGCGACGAGTGGATCGTCGCCTCGGAGTCCCTCGTGCTCGAGGCGAGCGGCTACGAGGTCGTCCGAGAGGTCGCCCCCGGCGAGGCCGTCTTCATCACGACGAGCGGTGAGTTCTACTCGCGCCAGTGCGCTCGCGAGCCGCGACTCGTCCCGTGCTCGTTCGAGTACGTCTACCTCGCTCGCCCCGACTCCGTCATGAACGGCATCTCCGTGTACGAGGCGCGCTTGCGGCTCGGCAACCGTCTCGCCGACACGATCGCGCGCTACGCGCCCGCCGGGGACATCGACGTGGTCATGCCGATCCCGGACTCGTCGCGGCCGGCGGCGATGCAGGTGGCGCAGAAGCTCGGCGTCGAGTACCGCGAGGGCTTCTACAAGAACCGCTACGTCGGTCGCACCTTCATCATGCCCGGTCAGTCGGAGCGGAAGAAGAGCGTCCGGCAGAAGCTCAATGCGATGTCGAGCGAGTTCGCGGGCAAGAACATCCTCATCGTGGACGACTCGATCGTGCGCGGTACGACCTCGAAGGAGATCGTGGACATGGCGCGCGCCGCCGGCGCGAACAAGGTGACGTTCACGTCGGCCGCGCCGCCCGTGCGGTACCCGCACGTCTACGGGATCAACATGCCGACCCGGCGGGAACTCGTCGCCGCCGGTCGCAAGATCCCGGAGATCGCGCGGGAGCTCGGGGCCGACCACCTCATCTACCAAGAGGTCGAGGACATGAAGTCGGCGATCCTCGAGGGCTCCTCGATCACGGAGCTCGAGATGAGCTGTTTCACGGGCGAATACGTCACGGGCACGGTGACGCAGGAGTACCTCGACTGGGTCGAGCGCACTCAGCTCTCCTAACCCTCACCCCCCTGAAAACCTCTTATGTGCGCGAAAACGCGTGCACATAGAAAGTTTTCAGGGGGGAGAGGGGAGTGCAGCAGACGACGACTCGCTCACCGCAGAGCGGCGTGGCCCGGCCTACGCCGACGATCGGGTCAGCCGAGCACGTCACCAGCGGACGGAGCCAGCAGGTGACGTCGTGCTATGCGCGCTTCGACTCGTCGGGGAACCCGTCCGAGGCGTACTCGGACCACTTGGACACCTCGTCCTCGATGTGGGGGTCGTGTGCATGACCCGTGAGTTCTCGTTCGAGCGCATCGTAGTTCACGTCGGGGCTGTACGACTTCAGCTCCCGCGCGATCTTCGTGTGCTTTGCCTTCTGACGGCCACGCCCCATGCGAGACCCCCTTACGATTCGGTGACCGGCTCCCGAGGCGGGAATCGCTGAGTTCCGGGGAGACGATCGGCCGAACGGACGTGCCGTGCCGAGCATGCTCTGCGGGTCAGGGATTCTCGATGCGGTGAACCGGAGGTTTCATCAACCAGAGAACGACTAAGACTGCCTCGAAGTCTACCACGGCGGCCCTGGGGTCGTGGCCGCGCGGGGGACCTGTGGGCGGCCCTGCGGCTCTCTGCGGGGCCTCGACGTGTGCGTACAATGAGGGCGACCGCCGTCGTGTGAACGTACACATGGACCCTTATTCTTGGAGCGCAATGCCGCCGGAAGCTGGAAAGGGGCGCGCTCCGAACATCCGGGACGTCGCTGCACTCGCGGGAGTGTCGTACCAGACGGTGTCCCGAGTGCTCAACGGAAGCGAGAAGATCCGGCCCGAGACGAAGCAGCGCGTCCTCGAGGCGATCGAGGAGAGCGGCTTCCGCCCGAACCAGGCTGCCCGTGCCCTCGTGACGAGTCGGTCCCGCACCATCGGGGTGCTGTCGACCCACCAGCACGCACACTTCGGCCCACAGACGATGGTGCACGCGATGGAGGTCGCGGCGGCCGAGTCGGGTTACCGATTGGCCGTCGTCACGACGGGGACGACTGCCGCCTCGATCGTCGAGGCCCTCGAGCGGCTGCAGAGCCAAGCCGTCGAGGCGCTCGTCGTCGTCGCCCCCAAGGTCAGCGTCTTCGAGGCGATAGAGGATAGTTCGCTCGATCTGCCCCTCGTGACGCTCGACTCGTCCATCCACAACAAGCGCCCGGGGCGCACGCACAGTTTCGCCGTGGACCAGTACGAAGGCGCCCGGATGGCGACGCGCCACCTCATCGAACTCGGGCACCGCTCGATCATCCACGTCGCCGGTCCCCAGGACTGGATCGAGGCCGATGAGCGCATGCAGGGCTTCCTGTACGAACTGAGTGAGAACGATCTGCCCGTACGAGCGCCGATCCTCGGGGAGCTCTCGGCCGACTTCGGGTACCGAGCCGGTCTCGAGCTCGTGCGGCGCCGTGACTTCTCCGCGGTGTTTGCAGCGAACGACCACATGGCCCTCGGCCTGCTGCATGCGTTCCGCGACGAGGGGCTCTCCGTCCCGGGGGACGTGAGCGTCGTCGGCTTCGACGACATCCCGGACGCCGCGCACTATCTGCCACCACTGACGACGGTGCGCCAGGACTTCGCCGCCGTCGGCCGCCGGTCGGTCGAGATCGTCATCGGCGCGATCGACACGGGTTCCCTCGGGGCGCTCGAGCTCATCCGGCCGACGCTCATGGTTCGCGAGTCGACCGCGCCTCCTCCCGTCGCCTGGCGATGAGAAACACCGACCCGGCCCGTCGACGGGGCGCGAGGTCACGACCGGGTCACGGTCGCGCACGGCCCAGACGATCCCGGTTGACACCGGCTCGACGCGGGCCTATCGTGATCGCGGGCATGTGAACGGTCACATCAGGATCGGTCATCGCCCGAGTTTCTGACGGACCGACCGGCCCGCCACGACAACGACGTCCTTTGTGGAGGCAGTGAATGCGAACCCGTCGCGCCGAAACCCGAATCGCTCGGGGGGTGCAGTCGCATGGTTGATCAACCCGTCATCCTCGAGATGCGATCCATCACGAAGGAGTTCCCCGGCGTCAAAGCGCTGTCGGACGTCTCCATCGCGGTGCGCGCCGGAGAGGTCCACGCCATTTGCGGCGAGAACGGCGCCGGCAAATCGACGCTCATGAAGGTGCTCTCGGGTGTGTACCCCTACGGCACCTACGAGGGCCAGATCGTCTACCAGACCGAAGAGGTCCGCTTCCGCGACATCCGCTCGAGCGAGGCCGCCGGAATCGTCATCATCCACCAGGAGCTCGCGCTCATCCCGGAGCTGTCGATCACCGAGAACATCTTCCTCGGCAACGAGCCCGGCCGTGGGGGAGTGATCAACTGGAAGGAGGCGAAGAAGCGCGCCGTCCAGCTGCTCGCCCGTGTCGGCCTCCGTGACGACCCCGACACACTCATCAAGGACATCGGCGTCGGCAAGCAGCAGCTCGTCGAGATCGCGAAGGCCCTCAACAAGGACGTCAAGCTCCTCATCCTCGACGAGCCGACCGCTGCTCTCAACGAGAACGACTCGCAGCACCTGCTCGACCTCATCGTGGGTCTCAAGGGCAAGGGCATCGCGTCGATCATCATCTCCCACAAGCTCAACGAGATCGAGCAGATCGCGGACTCGATCACGATCATCCGCGACGGGAAGACGATCGAGACGCTCGATGTGCGGGGCGGCGACGTCAACGAGGACCGCATCATCCGCGGCATGGTCGGTCGCAGTCTCCAGTCGCGCTTCCCCGACCGTACGCCCCACGTCGGCGAGGTGTTCTTCGAAGTCAAGAACTGGACCGTGCAGCACCCCCTCGTCCCCGAGCGCCTCGTCTGCAAGAACGAGAGCTTCACCGTCCGCAAGGGCGAGATCGTCGGATTCGCCGGGCTCATGGGCGCCGGTCGCACGGAGCTCGCGATGAGCATCTTCGGGCGCTCGTACGGCACGTTCGTCGAGGGCCAGGTGTTCAAGGACGGCAAGGAGATCCAACTCCGCAACGTGAGCGAGGCGATCGACCAGGGTCTCGCGTACGTGAGCGAGGACCGCAAGTCCCTCGGGCTCAACCTCCTCGACGACATCAAGCGTTCCGTCGTCTCGGCGAAGCTCGGCAAGATCTCGCGCGGCCAGGTCGTCGACGATTTCAAGGAGCACGCGATCGCGGACGAGTACCGCAAGAGTCTGCGCATCAAGACGCCGACGGTCGACGAGGGCGTGTCGAAGCTCTCGGGAGGTAACCAGCAGAAGGTCGTCCTCGCGAAGTGGATGTTCACCGACCCCGACCTGCTCATCCTCGACGAGCCCACCCGCGGCATCGACGTCGGTGCGAAGTTCGAGATCTACGGCATCATCCAGCAGCTCGCGGCCCAGGGGAAGGGTGTCATCGTCATCTCCTCGGAGCTGCCCGAGCTGATCGGCCTCTCCGACCGGATCTACACGATCTTCGAGGGCCAGATCACCAACGAGTTCACGTCGGCGGAAGCCGAGCCGGAGATGCTCATGAAGAGCATGACCTCCACGAGCAAGAAAGCTGAAGCAGCATGAGCGGATTCTCCGACGTCAAGAAGATCTTCGGGGGCGGCACGACGTCGACCGCCCGTCAGGCCGGCATCCTCCTGAGCCTCGTCGCCATCGTCCTGGTGTTCCAGTTCTGGACGAACGGTCTCACCCTGACACCCGGCAACCTCATCGCCGTCGTCAACCAGTACTCCTACATCCTGATCCTCGCGATCGGCATGGTGATGGTCATCATCGCCGGTCACATCGACCTGTCGGTCGGTTCGGTCGCGGCGTTCACGGGCATCATCGTCGCGAAGGCGATGGCGGACTTCGACCTCCCCTGGCCGCTCGCGATCGTCCTCGGCCTCGTCGTCGGAGCGCTCATCGGTGCATGGCAGGGCTTCTGGGTCGCGTACGTCGGAGTACCGGCGTTCATCGTGACACTCGCGGGCATGCTCATCTTCCGCGGCGGGAACCAGTACATCGGCGCCGCGACCGCCGTCCCCGTCCCCGAGGGCTTCACGGTCATCGGTGCGGGGTACCTCCCCGAGATCGGCCCGGACACGGGATACAACAACCTCACGCTCATCCTCGGCTTCCTCGCCGTGGTCGCCATCGCCTGGCGCGAGTGGCGCTCACGCCGCACGCAGGCCGAAATGGGCTCCGAGATGGTTCCGGTCTGGGTTTCCATCGCCCGCGTCGTCATCATCGGCGCCGTAGTGCTCTACGCGGCCTTCCTCTTCGCCGGCGGCCGCGTCGGGACGAGCTTCCCGGTCTCGGGCCTCATCCTCGTGGCGCTCGTCGTCGCATACTCGTTCCTCACTCGCAATACGATCATCGGTCGTCACATCTACGCGGTCGGCGGCAACTCCCACGCCGCCGAGCTGTCGGGCGTCAAGTCCAAGCGGGTCAACTTCTTCGTCATGATGAACATGTCGATCCTCGCCGGCCTCGCCGGCATGATCTTCATCGCACGGGCCGGAGCATCGGGCGGCCAGGACGGAAACGGCTGGGAGCTCGACGCCATCGCCGCCGCCTTCATCGGAGGCACGGCGGTCGCGGGCGGCGTCGGAACCGTCATCGGCGCCATCATCGGCGGTCTCGTCATGGCCTTCCTCAACAACGGCCTCCAGCTCGTGGGCGCGGGAGCCGACCTCGTGCAGATCGTCAAGGGCCTCGTGCTCCTGCTCGCCGTCGCGATCGACGTCTACAACCGGTCGCAGGGCCGCTTCTCGATCATCGGCATCTTCCGGCCGAAGCGTCGCAACGGCCCCTCCGACCAGACCCCGACGCCGACGACGGGAACGCCCGACACGGCGAAGCCCGGCGCCGTGACCGTCAACAACTAGACCTGTCCAATCCCCACCCTGAATCCCAAGAGAAAGTGAAAACAATGCGCAGAACAGCACTCGCAACCGTGGCCCTGGCCTCGGCTGCTGCGCTCGTCCTCGCCGGCTGCTCCAGCCGGACAGCTGACGAGACGGCTGGCGGAAGCGGCGAAGAAGCCGGCTTCGCAGCGGACTCCCTCGTCGGTGTCGCCCTCCCGGCGAAGACCTCCGAGAACTGGGTCCTCGCGGGCGACCTCTTCACCGAGGGCCTCGCGGACGCGGGCTTCGAGTCCGACGTCCAGTACGCGGCGGCGAGCGGCACAGTCGCCGATCAGCAGTCGCAGATCCAGTCGATGGTGACGAAGGGCGCGAAGGTCATCATCATCGGTGCGGCCGACGGCTCGCAGCTCGGCACGCAGGTCGCCGCGGCCAAGGAGGCCGGTGCCACCGTCATCGCGTACGACCGCCTCATCCTCAACACGGAAGACCTCGACTACTACGTCGCGTACGACAACGCCGAGGTGGGTCGTCTCCAGGGCCAGGCCCTGCTCGACGGCATGGCCGCGAAGGGCGAGGGTCCGTACACGATCGAGCTGTTCTCCGGCTCGCCCGACGACGCCAACTCCGCCGTGTTCTTCAACGGCGCCATGGAGGTACTCCAGCCCGCGATCGACAGCGGCGACGTCGTCGTCGGTTCCGGTCAGACGGACATCCAGCAGACCGCCACGCAGGGCTGGGAGGCCGAGAACGCCCAGAGCCGCATGGACTCGCTCCTCACGAGCACCTACACAGGTGACACGCAGCTCGACGGCGTCCTCTCCCCGAACGACAACCTCGCGCGGGCGATCATCACGTCCGTCAAGGGTGCCGGTAAGGACATCCCGGTCGTGACCGGTCAGGACTCCGAGGTCGAGTCGGTCAAGTCGATCATGGCGGGCGAGCAGTACTCGACCATCAACAAGGACACTCGCGCCCTTGTCGCGAAGGCCATCGAGATGGCCGAGCAGCTCCAGAAGGGCGAGGACGTCGACGTCAACGACGAGGAGTCGTACGACAACGGCTCGAAGATCGTGCCGGCATTCCTGCTTCCCCCGGTCATCGTGACGAAGGAGAACGCGGCCGAGGCCTACGCGAACGACCCGACTCTCGGGCCGATCGCCGAAGGCTGATCACTGCGGCAACACCCGTAATACCAGCTACACGCGCTCCAGGACGGGCGGACCGGATCTCCGGCCCGCCCGTCCTGTGTTGTCCACAGGCATGTGGTCCCGTTGGGGCGCTCTGTCCTCCTGCTGGGGCACAATCGGGGTGCGCGTCGATCATCCGTCGTGCGTCACCTTGGGGGAGGGACGAACCATGCATTCTCGTGCGCAATCATTCGACAGGCCGGACGGCAGACCGAGTGCTCGTCCACGACGCGGGTCATCACTCTCCGCTGTGATTCGTCGGCGTCGCGCGACCGTCGTCCTGACGGTCGGCGCTGTTCTCCTGGCATCGGTCCTGTCCGCGTCGGTCGTCCCGAGCGACACAGCCCGAGCCGAGGCTGCTCCCGTGGATCCGTCAGCGGCGGCGACTCCGCCCACGGTCACGGCGGATCTCCTTCCGGCCCCGCAGATCGGCGACGGCAGTACGGGAAGCGTCGGCGACGCCGTGAAGTCCGGCGTCGTCCGCGACCAGGTGGTCGTCAGCGACACGGTGTTCGTGGGCGGCGCCTTCACGAAAGCGCGGCCCTTCGGCGCGGGAGTCGGCAAGAGCGTCGTCGCACGCACACATCTCCTCTCGTACGACCTGAAGTCGGGTGTGCTCTCGGACTTCGCTCCCACGTTCAACGCCCAAGTGCGTGCGGTTGCGGCATCCCCCGACGGTGCGCGGCTCTATGTCGGCGGCGACTTCACCATCGTGAACGGCCAGAAGCGCTCCCGGCTCGCCGCGTTCGACGTCGCGACAGGGGCACTCATCGGTTCGTTCACGCCCGTCGTCAACAAGTCGGTGTCCGCGATCGCGGTCACGGCCACCGCGGTCTACGTCGGAGGCGGTTTCACCACGGCGGCCGGCGATGGCCGCAGCCGATCGGCCGCCTTCGCTCCGACGACCGGCACGCTTCTGCCGTGGAATCCGGGTACGACCGGCGGTGACGTCAAATCGATCGTCGTCGCGGCCGGGGGCGAACGCGTCGTCCTCGGCGGCGTGTTCCAGTCGCTCGCCGGGGGAGCGCGCGAGGCCCTCGGCATGGCGTCCGTCACTCCCGATACGGGGGCGGCGCAGCCCTGGGCCGTCGGATCGGTCATCCGCAACGGCGAGCAGCAAAAGTCCGGCATCCTGAGCCTCGCGACGAGTGGCGATTCCGTGTACGGCACCGGTTACGCCACAGGAACGGGCAATTTCGAAGGAACGTTCAAGGTACGTGCATCCGACGGGGCGATCGAGTGGATCGAGGACTGCCGTGGCGACACCTACTCGGTGCAGCCCGTCGGACGGGTCGTGTACACGGCCGGTCACGCTCACGACTGCTCCAACGCGGGTTCCTTCGGCGGCTACGTGGAACCCGAGCGCTACTATCGGGCCATCGCCTTCTCCGACGCCGCCACGGGGACGGTGCTCGACCGGCAGACGGAGTTCTGGAGCCACGCCGGCCACCCCTCGCCCTCGTTGCTGCACTGGTTCCCGGCGATGGACACCGGTGCCTTCACAGGCGCGAACCAGGGACCGTGGGACGTCACCACCGGGGGTGGCTACGTCCTGTACGGAGGCGAATTCCGCTCGGTCAACGGCGTGAAGCAGACGGGACTCGCGCGTTTCGCCGTCGTTCCCGAGGCCGAGCGGAAGAATCCCCCGACGCTGTCGGGAGCCGCCATGACCCCCGTCCTCGAGGCCTTCCAGGGCACGGGTGTCACGCTCTCGTGGGCAGCCAATCACGATCGGGACAACTCGCGGTTGCGCTACGAGGTCATCAGGGACGGCGATCTCGAGAACCCGGTCTTCGGCACGGGCTGGATCGAATCGACGTTCTGGCAGCGGCCCGAGATTCGGGGCGTCGACGGAGGGCTCGACCCCGGGGCGTCCTATTCGTATCGGATCCGCACCGTCGACCCCGACGGCAACGCCACTCTCAGCAGCGCGGTGAGCTACACCGCGAGCGCTGGTGTCCTCGGAGCGATCACCGACTACGACCGTCAGGTGCTCAGCGACGCTCCGACGGCGTATTGGCCGCTCAACGAGACGGCCGGTGACGTCGGGTACGACTGGGCGGGCTCGAACCATCTGACCGCCGTGCCCCGTCGAGTCGTCGGGATCGAGTCGGTGCCGGGGGGACGCGCGGGGGACTTCGATGGGACCGACGACTTCGCCGTGCAGAGCGACGCGGTGTCGGCACCGCAGGTGTACTCCGCGGAGGCGTGGTTCTCGACCACGAGCACGAAGGGCGGTCAGATCGTGGGTTTCGCACACACCCGCGATGCCGTCAACGCGGCGCATGACCGACACGTCTATCTCACCGACGACGGGCGGGTGGTCTTCGGCGTCTGGACCGACAACGCCCAGACTGTCGTCTCGCCACCGGGTCTCAACGACGGCGGGTGGCATCATGTCGTGGTGACCCTCGGGCCCTCCGGGCTTCGACTCTTCCTCGACGGAGCACTCGTCGGATCGAGAGCGGGCGACATCACAGCAGGTGTTTTCGAGGGCTACTGGAACGTCGGCGGAAACACGGTCGCGGGGTGGCCCGGGGCGCCGTCGAGCGACTTCGTCGACGGTGCCATCGACAACATCGCTCTCTACCCCGTGGTCTTGTCGCCCGCGGCGGTCGCCGCGCACTTCGACGCGGCCACGTCGGGCACGGAGCCGGTACCCGAACCGGAGCCGACGCCGACGCCGGAACCCGAGTCTCCGACGGTGATCGCGCGTGACGGCTTCGAGCGTTCCACATCGAGTGGGTGGGGCACGGCCGAATCCGGTGGAAGCTGGTCGGTGCCGGGCTCGGGGGTGAGCGTGGGCTCGGGAGCCGGTGTCCTACGACTCGCTCCCACGGAGCAACGCACCGCGATCCTCGGCGCCGTCTCCGCGCCGGCCACCGATACGCGGATGACCTTCCGTCTCGATCAGGCCCCCGGCACCTCGCCGCACTACGTGAGTGTCATCGGCCGCGCTATCGGATCCGAGCGCTACACGGCCCGCGTCATCCTCGAACCGACGAAGTCGCGGATCGACATCCAGGCGTCCGGCGTGACGCTCGCAACCGTGGGCATCGCGTCATCGGCCTATGCGCCCGGCGAGAGCATCACCCTCCGATTCGAGGTCACGGGCACCGCGCCGACGACGCTCCGCGCCAAGGCGTGGACGGGAACGGCGGAACCCGACGCGTGGCAGCTCACGAGAACCGACTCGAAGGCCGCGCTCCAGGCTCCCGGAAGTGTCGGGATGATGTTCTACGCGGGACGACCGACCACCACGACTCTGTCCGTGACCGACTACGTCGTTGTGCGTCCGTGAGCCCCCCAGTCACGAGCCAACGCTGAAGCCCTGCGCCGCGACCACACCGGGCCGCGGCGCAGGGCCTGCCGCTCAGGACGTGACGGCCGTCTGCACCGCGAACGCTGCGGCCGCCGACCAGGCCTGCGGTCGGCAGGCTGCCGGGTAAGGCGTCGGCGAGGAGAATTCGTCGGCGGCGTCGCCCGAGTACAGCTCCGGCATACGGAACGAGAACCGCTCCGCCGCCGTCAGCAAGCCCTCGGACAAGACCCGCGCCTGCTCGAGGTGCCCGGACCGCACGAGTCCCGCGATCGCGATCGCCGTGTCGTGCGTCCACACGCTTCCGCCGTGATAGCTCAGCGGCCAATACCCGGCGGCTTCGGTCGACAGCGTCCGGAGACCGAAGCCCGACGACATCGAGGGGCCGATGAGCAGCGTCGCGACCGTGCCTTCCTCCTCCGCGTCGAGGATGCCGGTTCCGAGGAGATGCCCGATGTTGCTCGTGAGCGAGTCGACCGGACGCTTGTGCGCATCGAGCGCGACGGCCGGGTAGCGGCCCTCCGGGGTCTCGACCCAGTAGGCCTCCGCGAAGCGCCGCTTCAGGTCGGCCGCCCAGGAGCGGAGCGCCTGGGTGTCGTCGCGGCCGTCGCCGAGAGCTTCGAGAAGTCGAGCGCCCGCCATGACGGCCTCGTACGCATACCCCTGCACCTCGCAGAGCGCGATCGGGCCTTCGGCGAGGCGGCCATCCCGCCACTGGATCGAGTCACCGGAGTCCTTCCAGCCCTGGTTCGCGAGACCGTGACCCGTGAGATCGACGTAGTCGAGGAACCCGTCGCCGTCATTGTCCCCCGGCTGGATGATCCAGTCGAGACAGCCGCGCAGCGTGGGGAGCAGCTCCGTGACGGCGAGTTCCGACATCCCGGCGGCGTACGCGTCGGCGAGCAACGTGACCCAGAGGGCGGTCGCGTCGACGGTGCCGTAATACACGGGCGGAAGCGTGACCCCTTCGCCCGGGATGGTGAGAGGCGCCGACCGCAACTCGTGCATGATCTTCCCCGGCTGCTCCGCCGACTCCGGATCGTGGGCGATCCCCTGCAATCGTGCGAGGATACGGAGCGTCGACGCGGCGATGTCCGTCGTCACCGGCAGGAGGAGGCGAGCCGCCCAGATCGAGTCACGGCCGAAGAGCGTGAAGAACCACGGGGCGCCGGCGGCCAGGAACTCGTCGTCGGGATGGTCGGGGAGCGCGAGGCGGAGAGCGTCGAGGTCCGCCAGGGCGGCAGCGACCCAACGGGCCACACGCGGATCCGACGTCGTGCCCTCGGGAGCACGCCAGGACACCTCCCCTCGGGGCGCCACGACGACGAGGGACTCGTCGGTGATCGCGACGCAGAGCTCCCGTGATTCGGACGCGTGCGGCGGAACGTCGAGCGGCCAGGAGACGCGCACCTTGCCGTCGGCCGTGGAGACCACGGCGCCCGGAGCCGTCACCCGCAGAGTGACCGATCCGCTCGAAATCACGATGCCGTCCTCTATCGGCTCACCGCTCCACTCGGCGCCGTCCACGATCCCCGCCTTGAGGCTCGACATCGTCGAGAAGTCCGGCGACAGCTCGACCACGAGGGATGTCTCGATCGTGTGGTCCACGCCCGACGAGAGCGTGAGGCGCTCGACGACCGATCCGGCCGAGACATCGCGTCGTCGCTCGAGGCGCACCCGAGGATCCGCGCCGCCGTGACCATCGATCTCGCGCACGAGCGACACGAAGGTCGCCCCCGTCGCTCCCCGCGGTGCGACGCTCACGGCCTCCGGGTCCGTGTCGCCGACACGGACCCGGAGGCCCGCCGCGACCCGCGTGTCGCCATGGTAGATCCCGTGGATGACCGTCGCCCCGATGTCACCGTCCTCCGCCGACCACGCCTGGGTGGGGGCGCGCAAGACGACGACCGAGTCGTGGAGGAGCGGCTGGAGGGGACGGACGGCCGGCTCATCGTCCCCGGGTCGCGTCGTCTCACTCGTCGGATTCGTACTCGTCATTCCGTCACGGCCCCTTCACTGGCGTTCCTGATTCGACGTGGAGGATGAAGAACTTCACGGCAACGGAGATCATCATGATCGCCGCCGGAGCGAGTTGCAACGGATACGGCGTCCCCTCACCCAACTGACCGGACGCGAGCGACGCGACGCCCTTGCGGGGCGTGGTGAGCTCTGCGTCGCCACGATGGAGTGCGACAACTCGTTCCAGGACCGGGAGGACGTCGCCGCGGGCGCCCTCGACCTGCTCATGGGCCCACGGAACCGGCGTCGACCGGTCCGTCACGGGCGCGTCCGCAGGTGACGTCCTCGTGGAGCCGCGCCTCATCGTGAGGGGATGACGGCGGCGTTATGCTGAGCGTGTGGGACACCGTCGGTCCCGATCGGATCCGGTCCGATCGGGGGACTGCCGCAAGCGGAGTCACAGGAGGAGGCTGAGGTCATGACCGTTCGACCCTCGTCGCAACCCGTCCTCGTGGGCATCGTGCCGGGTCAACCGGACGCCGTCCTTCGAACGGCAGCCGAGTACGCCGCCGCCTTCGGCGCCGAGCTCATCGTGGCCTGGGTCGACGCGACGCGTTACACCGCCGGCCTCTGGGCGGACGGCTCCGTCGCGTTCGTCCCGTACGACGTGAACGGTGACAGTGAGATCGATTCCGACTGGATCGACGCGCAGGTACGTCCCCTCCTCGAGGGCGCTCCTGTGAGGTGGCGGGTCGTGACGGGGGAGGGCGAACCGTCGGCCGGACTCTGCTCGATCGCCGACCGCGAGAAGGTGGGCTCGATCGTCGTCGGTACGCGCGAACCGGGATTCCGGGCCGGTCTCCAGGAATTCTTCACCGGATCGATCGCCGCCCACCTGGCCCACCGCCAGCGTCAGCCCGTCATCGTGGTGCCGCTCGCGCCGGTCCGGGAAGCCCACGACTTGCCGTGGGCCGAGGAGTGACCGTCCCCCCTCACGATCGATCCGCCCCCTCCGCCGTCCGCACCTCCCCGTGGCCCGGCCGCCGAGCGGTCCTGCTCGTCTTCGTCGGCGGTGCCATCGGAACGGCGGCACGCGCCGCGGTTCTCGCGCTTCTTCCGCAGGTGAGCGCCGTTCCGGTGGGCGTCCTGGTCGTCAACGTGGTCGGCGCGTTCGTGCTCGGGGTGCTCGTGGCGGGGCTCGAAGCGGTCAGCTCGGCACGGCGGCGAAGGGAGGCGCGGCTGCTCCTCGGCACGGGGCTGCTGGGAGGCTTCACGACCTACAGCGCTCTGGCCATGGACACGGTGTCGCTCGTCGCCGTCGGTGAGGTGCTCCCCGCTCTCCTCAACGCCGTTGGCTCCGTCCTTGTCGGCCTCGCGGCTGCCGCAGTGGGTCTGGCGGCCGGCCGCGTCATCGCTCGTCGCCGTGAGGCGACCGGGAACGACGACCGATGACGCCGTTGTCCGTCCTGCTCGTCGCCGTCGGTGGTGGCGTCGGTGCCGCGCTGCGGTTGATCGTCGACAGTGCGGTCCTGGCGAGACGGCCGGGTGCGCGGTTTCCGCGCGGAACCATCGTGGTCAACATCTCCGGCTCGTTCGTGATCGGCGTCGTCGCGGGGATCACGGCAGCGTCGATGCTTCCCGTCGGCGTGGCGGCGATCCTCACGACCGGCGTCCTCGGAGGGTACACGACCTTCTCCTCCGCGAGTCTCGACGCCGTCGCGCTCATCAGTGCGGGGAAACGAGGCGCGGCGGTCGTCTATGCCGGCGGCACGCTCGTCCTCAGCGTCATCGCGGCGGCGGTCGGGCTCGCGGCGTCGGCGATCGCCGTCGCTGCCCTCTGACGACTGGCGACACCGTCCCGGGTCATCACCCGGTGAGGGCGCGGACCATTTCGAGGACCATCTTTCGGGTTCACCGCCATCCGGAGCGCCGTCGAGTCGACAGTGTGATCTACACCGGGTGTGAATCACCCGGCGTAATTCACTCGTCGATCAAGGTGAGGGTCGCACATGGCGGGATCGATCAAGAGAGTGCCGACGGGGGACGACGTCCTCGCGCACGCACGGTCACGAGCGCACACGGTGCAGGCGCACGTCCAGTTGGACGAGGGGTTGCACGCCCCCGGACAGGCTGCGCCGGCCACGATGCGGACGGCGCAATCGGTCGACGGCGGCGCGGGTGTGCCGTCGCTCTACGGGTCGCCGCTCGAGCCGTCCTGGACCATCCGGCGACCAGAGCTCACCGCCGTACTGGACGACGGCCGCGCCGTCACGATCGTGCGCGGGGGATCGGGCTTCGGCAAGACGATGCTCGTCGCACAGTGGGCCGCCCGCGCCGCCACTGCCGGGGTGTGGATCGACGTCGATGACGATGTGTCCGACCGCCTGACCTTCTGGGCCCGCCTCTTCGCGATGGTGCAGGACTCCGGCCAGGCGCCGCTCGACGAGAAGTGGCTCCCGTCACCGGATCAGATCATGGCGGGTGGAGACCTCCGGCGTCACCTCATCCGGTTCGCATCGCACTTCAGCGCCCCGTTCGTGATCGTCATCGATAACGCGCACGACCTCGGCGACGGTGCGGTGGAGGACGACGTGCGCGCGATGCTGCGGGTCACCGATCGGCTGAGGGTCGTCATCGTGACGCGGGGAATGAGCTCGTTCGACCGGAAGGAGCACGGAGCGGATCTCGACATCGTCGAGATCGAACCGCGCCGACTCCTCTTCACCGCGAGGGAGTGCGCCCTCGTCATCGTCCGATCGGTACTCACCGTCGACGCGAAGCTCGCTCACGAGGTCCATGCCATCACGGGTGGCATGCCGCTCGCGACACGTCTCGTCGCCGAGTTGCTCGACGGAACGAATCGCTTGAGCACCTCGCGGGAGACGGACGCGGTCATCGATCGCGTCGCCGAGGCCCTCGTGGCCTCTGCCGGTGTTCCCGGCGGCCCCGAAGAGGAGGAGTTCTGGTCGTTCCTGCAGCGGGCGTCTCTCCTCGACGGTGTGACGGCTGACGAGGCAGCCCGCCTGGGCGGGGCGCACCGGCACGCTGCCCGGGAGTGGCTCGACCGGGCGCGGTCGCTCGGATTCGGCTTCTGGGAATCGGACGGCGATGAACCGCGCTTCCATTTCGTGCCCATCACGGCGCGTGTACTCGAGCGCAGCGCGACGCCCCCCGATCGCTCCAATACGGCGAACGCCGAGGCGGCAGCCGCCGAAGTGCTCTGGAGCCGGGGCGATGCGCGTGCCGCATGGGCGCGGGCCGTCCGCACCGAGCAGTTCGCGCTCGCAGAACGCATCCTCCGGGAGTCGTTCACGATCGTGTCGGACGACGTCCCGTCGGCATTCGAACCCCTGCTCGCGGTGGGGACGTCGAAGCTGCGCCGTTTCCCCTTCCTCACGGCCCTCCTCGGGGTGGCCCACGCGCGTAGCGGGAACGGCCGCGCGGTGGGCTCGGCGTACTTGTCGAATGCCGAGCAGTTCGCGCGCTCGCGGATGGCCGAGGCATCGGGCGACGAGCGACTCGCGATGCTCGCGGTGCGGCTCGTGGCTTTGAGGCTCGACGGCCGGTGGGCCCCGGCGCTGTCCGTCGCGGCGGACGTGAGTGCTGCAGCGGAGCGGGCCGAGCTCGATCACCGCCGTCACACCCCCGATGTGCTCGCCTCGACGCTGTTGCAGGCGGCGTTGACGTTCGCCGACGCCGGCCAGCACGCCTCCGCGCTGCGGGCGGCCGAGCGTGCGCTCTCCGTCTCCGGCATCCGGGCGGAGTCCGTTTCCGCGATCCACGGGGTACTCGCGGGAATCCACGCCCTCGGCGGATCGATCCCGCGAGTCGAGGAGCACCTCTCCGCCCGTGAACAGCCCGGCGTCCCGTCGACCCGGTCATCGTGGGCAGAGCTCGCAACCGTCCTCCTCCTCCTGGAGTCGGCGGATTTCGAGGCGACGCTCGACGCGCTCGACGCGCTCGCCGTGTCGTCGAATCCGGAGATGCGGGTGCGGTCGATCCCCGTCCGCGCGCTCGTCGACGCGGCGCAGGGGCGCTCACTCACGAGTATCGCGACGGTGAGCGATGCCGTGACCGACCGGGACCGTATCGCGGTGCCGCCGGCCGTCCGCTCCAGCCTCAACCGCTCGATCGTCGTCCTGTATCTCGCCGTCGGGGCGCTTGCCCACGCGAAGTCCGCCATCCGCTCCTTCGAGAAGGGAGACCCGGCGTCGGCCATCGGGCGAGCGCAGATCGCCCTCATCGAGGACAAGGCCCTCGATGCCGTCGCCGGAGCGAGCGATGCTCTTGCCATTCCCACGCTGCGCCCCCGCGATCGCGCCGAGCTGCTTCTGGCACGAGCGGCGGCGTCGCTCCGCCTCGGGGGCGAGCGAGCGGCCATCCACGACCTCTCGGAGGCGCTGAGGGTCCTCGACGGCAACGGTCTGCGTACGCCGTGGATGTTCCTCGTCGAATCGGATCGATTGGCCCTCGGAGCGCTGGCCGACGGTGCAGGACTCCTTCGGCCAGAGCTGCTCGAGCGGCTCGAGAGTGTCCCGGTGCTCTTCACACGTCTCGACTCCATCGTGGAGCTGACCGGCCGCGAACGCGAGGTGCTCACGTTGCTCGTGTCCGGGCTCAGCGTGTCGGTCATCGCCCGCCAGCTCGTCGTCTCGCCCAACACGGTGAAGAAGCAGCGCGCGAGCATCTACCGGAAGCTCGGCGCCACCACGCGCGAGGAGGCGGCCATCGCCGCGATCGCGCGCGGTCTGCTCGACCGCTGACGCCCTCACGCTGGCGCCTCCGTGCCCGCGTCCTCCTCGGCGAGGACCACTGAGGGGACCAAATCCCGGCCCCTCTTCGTGTCGATGAGAGGAGCCGCGTCATCGTGGAGCGACGTGCGTGACTCCGCCTTGGCGGTGTCACGTCGGACGAGACGTCCGGGGCACGGTGAATGGACCGGGGGGTTGCGTTCGCCGTCGCCTCGGGCCCAGAGGATAACCCTCCTCGCAGGTGGCTCCTCCGGCCGCCGATCGGGTCGGTGACCGGAGGAGCTCCCGTCGGCCGTCGTCGTGGTCCGATGACACGCACGGTCCCGCTCACGCACACAATGGTCGTCGGCGGGGAGACGCGCGTTCACCGGGCGGCCACCTCGCGGCTACTCGACCCGCTTAGCGTCACCCCATGGACACAGGGCGGCCGATGCGATCGGAGGAGGACTCCCTCGCGTCGGTGACCCGGAGTGTCGTCGCGATCATCCCGGCACGCGGCGGATCGAAGGGCATCCCCGGCAAGAACCTGCGTGTCGTCGGAGGAGTGCCCCTCGTCGCTCGCGCGGTCGCGGCCGCGCGTGGCGCTCGTGGCATCGACGCGGTCGTCGTCTCGACGGACGACGCCGAGATCGGTCGGGTCGCGCGGGCCGCCGGCGCTCTCATCGTCGAGCGACCGGCCGGGATCGCCGGGGACGAGGCCTCGTCGGAGTCCGCGCTCCTCCATGCGCTCGACATGCTCGAGGTCGACGGCTCGGCGCCCGACGTCGTGGTCTTCATCCAGTCGACCTCTCCGCTCATCGACCCGCTCGACCTCGACGAGGCCGTCGCGCGCGTGGTCTCGGGTGACGCGGAGGTCGTCTTCTCAGCTACGGCGACGCACGCGTTCCTCTGGCGTGACGCAGGACCGGCGCACGGCGTCGTCGGTGTGAACCACGACAGGGCCTCTCGTCCCCGGCGGCAGGACCGTGCGCCGGAGTACCGCGAGACGGGAGCGTTCTATGTCATGGACGCCGCCGGCTTCCGGTCGGCGCGGCATCGCTTCTTCGGCCGCGTCGCGGTCCAACTCGTACCCGAGCGGCACGGTCTCGACATCGACACGGCGGCCGACCTCGAACTCGCCCGCGCTATCGCCGCGATCGACGAGGAATCGCTCGACGAGGCCGCCGTCCATATGGACGCGATCGACGTGGATGCCGTCGTGACCGACTTCGACGGCGTGCACACGGACGACTCCGCCTTCGTCGACGCTGACGGCCATGAATCGGTCCGTGTGAGCCGGGCCGACGGGCACGGCGTCCGACTCCTCCGTGAGGCCGGTGTCCCCGTCATGATCCTCTCCGCTGAGCGCAACGACGTCGTCATGGCGCGGGGCCGCAAGCTGCAGGTCGAGGTCGTCCACGGCGTCGACGGCGACGACGCGCGTGGTGACAAAGGCGACGTCCTGACCGCGTGGTCCGAGCGCGTCGGCGTACCCCTCGAGCGCGTCGCCTACGTCGGCAACGACGTCGGCGACCTCCCTGCACTCCGACTCGTCGGTTGGCCGATCGCGGTCTCCGACGCTCACCCGTCGGTGCGCGCGGTCGCGCGTGTCGTCCTCGCCGCCCGTGGCGGCGACGGCGCCGTGCGCGAGCTCGCCGACCGTGTCATCGCCGCTCACCGGCGGCCATCACTCGACCCGCGACCCGCGGGTCGGCTCACAGAAGAACGGAGATCATCATGACGATCACCATCGGACGCTCGGAGATCGGCGACGGCCACCCCGTCTACGTGATCGGCGAGATCGGTCTCAACCACAACGGCTCGGTCGAGCTCGCGAAGAACCTCATCGAGGTCGCTGCGGAGGCCGGAGCGCAAGCCGTCAAGTTCCAGAAGCGCACCCCCGACATCTCGACGCCCGAGCACATGAAGAGCACGCCGCGCGACACGCCGTGGGGCACGATGACCTATCTCGAATACCGCCGCCGTGTCGAGTTCGACCGCGACCAGTACATCGAGATCGGCGATTACGCGACGCTGTGCGGGCTGGACTGGTTCGCATCACCGTGGGACGAGCCGGCCGTCGCCTTCCTCGAGGACCTCGCGGTGCCGGCGCACAAGGTCGCCTCCGCCTCGGTGACGGACCTCGGGATGCTGCGGGCCCTCGCTGCGACGGGGAAACCCGTCATCCTCTCCACGGGCATGTCGACGCTCGAGCAGATCGATGCGGCCGTCTCGGTCTTCGATCCCACGCACCTCGTGCTTCTGCACGCGACGTCGACCTACCCGCTGCCGGCTGGTGAGGCGAACCTCCGCACCATCCGGACCCTGGGTCAGCGCTACCCCGCGCTGCCCATCGGATACTCCGGCCATGAGCCGGGGCTCGAGATCTCCTTCGCCGCGGTCGCACTCGGTGCGTGCGTCGTCGAACGTCACATCACCCTCGACCGGGCGATGTGGGGTTCGGACCACTCCGCGTCGCTCGAGCCGAGCGACTTCGCGCAACTCGTCGCGGGAATCCGCACGGTCGAGGAAGCGCTCGGAGACGGAATCAAGCGCGTGTTCCCGGGGGAGCAGGCCCCCATGGCGAAGCTCCGTCGGGTCCTCGTGTGACGACCCCCGCGGTGCAGCGGTCCGAGCCCACGGGAAGCTCGACGGCCGGTCGCCGGCCGACGCTCCTCGTGATCGGCGACACCGATTCGTACGTGAAGTGGGGAGCGGCACTCGCGTCGCGGCTTCCCGACGGCTGGGACGCGGAACTCGTCGTCGTGCGCAACCCGATGCGGCCGAGCGCCCGCCAACTGGCGTCGGCGCTCGCGGGGAGCAGATTCGCGCCGGACGACGCGCGTGACACGACTCTCGCGGACCTCGGTACGCTCGTGCGATCCCTCAAGCCGGAGGCCGTCCTGCTGTCCGTCCGCGGCCCGATGGTCCGTGTCCTCGTGCGGCACGTCGTGTCACGGGAGTGGCGACCCGTCATCGTGTCAGGGCTTCCCGGGATCACCATCCCGGCCGCGGTCAAGGCGGTCGTCTACCGGGAGCAGGCCGACCTCGTGGTGCTGCACAGCAAGCGCGAGGTGAGGGAGTTCGCCGCGAACGCGCGCTCGCTCGGCGTCAGCACACGATTCGGCCTCGCCACCTTCCCGTTCATCCCCGACGTCGTACCCGTCGCGGCCCACGCGGCCGTCGGTCGTATCGCCGCCCCGGCGTCCGAACACGTCGAGGGAGTCGGAACGGCGACGGCGCACGGCGGCGCCGATCGCGGGGACGTCGCCGAGCGTCGCCGAGACTCGATCGTCTTCGCGACACAAGCCAAGGTGCCGTCGTCGCGCGCCGACCGTCTGCTCCTGCTGTCCTGGCTCGTCCGGCTGGCCCGCTCACAGCCGGAGTCACGGGTCGTCATCAAGGTGAGGGCGCTCGCCGGGGAGGCGCAGACGCACGCCGAGCAATGGGACTACGCAGGTCTGCTCGAGGCGCCCGAGCTCCCCGCGCTCGCCGACGGGCCCGTCCCCGGCAACCTCGTCGTCGCGGACGGGCCGATGTCCGAGCACCTCGAGCGCGCTTCCGCTTTCGTGACGATCAGTTCGACGGCGGCGCTCGAGGCCGTCGCGGCCGACGTTCCGGCCCTGCTTCCCACGGACTTCGGGGTGAACGCACGGCTCATCAACCTCGTGTTCGAGGGCAGCGGACTGCTCGCGGGGTCGGACGCCCTCGTCGCCGGTCGGTTCGCCGAGCCGGATCCGGCGTGGCGCGACGACAACTACCTGCACGGCCGAGCGAACGACGACTGGGCCGAGGCCCTCGAAGCGCTCGTCCGCCGGGAGCGGGTGGCACGCACGAATGTGCTTCCGCAGCGCTTCAATCGGATCGGATGGGGGATTCGACGGGCATGGGAGCGCAAGAGAATGCTCGGCGACGAGGACCGGACGCTGTCGGGATCGGTGGCCGTCGCGATCGCCGTGCCCGCCCGCCGGGTCGTACGCGTCGTTCGCCGGATCGTCCGCCGAGCGGCGGCCTGACGCGTCGGCGGAGCCCGGCCCGTCTACGCCCTAGCTGTCCGCGATCTTCACCACGAGCTTTCCGCGCGTGTGTCCGTCCTCGAGGAGTGTGTGGGCCTCGGACACGCGAT
This sequence comes from Labedella populi, assembly GCF_004078655.1. Lineage (GTDB taxonomy): Bacteria > Actinomycetota > Actinomycetes > Actinomycetales > Microbacteriaceae > Labedella > Labedella populi. The sequence goes on from NZ_RZNC01000001.1 coordinate 832,469, forward strand.
CGAGGTCGAAGACGTCGTCGACGAAGACCTTCACGTCACCCGACTCGAGGAGTCGTGTGATGGTCGAGAGCGTGTCGCCGTCGGGAGCCACCGTGTAGGTCGTCGCGCGCACTCCGGCAGCCTCGGCCTCGTCGAGCACCGTGGGCCAGCTCCCTGTGGGGGCGTTGACGATGAGACCGCCGCGCCGAAGGACTCGGAGCGATCGCGAACCCGTGTCGTCGTGCACGTTCCCGACGAGGTCGATGACGACGTCGACCTCGCCGACGACCTCGTCGAAGCGGGTCGTCGTGTAGTCGATCGCCACGGATGCCCCGAGTTCCCGCAGCCACTCGAGGTTGCGCGTCGACCCGGTCGCGGTGACGTGAGCGCCGAAGTACTTCGCGAACTGCACGGCGAAGTGGCCGACCCCGCCGCCCCCGGCGTGGATGAGCATCCGCTGGCCGTCGTGCGCCTTCGCGAGCTCCACGACCATGCCCCACGCGGCGAGGGCAGCGACGGGCACGCCCGCGGCCTCCACGTGAGAGAGGGTGGGCGGCTTTCGCGCGACGCTCAGACTCGGAACGGCGATGTACTCCGCGTACGCTCCCGAGTAGCGGGGGACCGGAACGACGCCGTAGACCTCGGTGCCGGGCTGCAGCGGGTGAGCTTCGTAGGGCGAGCGCACGACGACGCCGCTGAAGTCGTTTCCGAGCACCGCGGGGAATCCCGGGAGCGCCGCCGAGACGCCCCCGCCGGCGCGTGTCTTCGCGTCGATGGGGTTCACTCCCGCTGCGACGACGCGCACGATGAACTCGGAGCCGCTGCGACGGGGCACGGGGACGGTCGCCGTCCGGAGGACGCTGGGCGGACCCGTCTCCTCGATCACCGCCGCGGTCATGGACTCGGGGATCTCATCAAGTGGTCCGTCCGCGGATCGAGCTTGCCACGCATCCCTCACACCAAGCCGCATCGCCTGCACACTCCCCGAATCCACCCCCGATCACGACGGCGATCGGTGACCTCCGACGAGGTCATCCTCAGTCAAGTGAGGCAATGATTCGGGGGTGTTACAACGGCGTCAACTCGCGGAGAACTCTCGTATTACCGGCGTGTTTCGCGGCCACCAGAAGGCGTCGCCCGTGAGGAAGACGAGCGCGGGGACGAGGACCGTGCGGACCACGAGCGTGTCGAGGAGCACCCCGATGCACACGATGATGCCCACTTGCGTCAAGGCGACGACGGGCAGCACGCCGAGCACCGCGAAGACCGCCGCGAGCAGGATTCCGGCGCTCGTGATGACGCCTCCCGTCGATGCCAGCGCGCGCACCATGCCTTCCCGTGTCCCGAAGCGCACGCGTTCCTCGCGCGCTCGCGTCGTGAGGAAGATGTTGTAGTCGACCCCGAGCGCGGCGAGGAACAGGAACGCGTAGAGCGTCACGTTGGCGTCGAACGCGGGGAAGCCGAGGAGGTTCAGGAAGATCCAGTTGCCCGCGCCGATACTCGCGAAGAACGTCGCGAGCACGCTCGCGATGAGCAGCACCGGGGCGACGAGCGAGCGCAGGAGCAGAGCGAGGATCACGAAGACGATCGCGAGGATGATCGGCACGATGAGGGCGAGGTCGCGTGCTGCCGCGACATTCGTGTCGAGCGCCCTCGCATCGGATCCTCCGACGAGAGCGTCGGAGACCTCTCCGTCGGCGCCGGCGAGGTCGGTTCGCAGGGATCGGATCGCGTCGAAGGCCGCCTCGCTCTCCGGCTCGGCGTCGAGGGTCACGGACAGAGCGGTGAGGCCGTCGTGGCTCTCTCCGGGGCGCACGCTCTCGACGGACTCCGCCTTCCGCAGGAGGGCGACGGTGTCGCCGACACTCGCCTCTGCGGTCAGCACGGTCGTCTCGCTCGTGAGCCCGGCCGAGAAGGACTCGTCGATCGTCTCCTGCGCGACGACGGAGTCGGGACTGCCGAGGAACTGGTCGGTCTGCGACAGTCCGACGCTGTAGCCGGCGAGACCGAGGAGCAGCACGCCGATCCCGGCGACCGCCGCGGTCGCGACGATCGCGGGTCGTCGCTCGACGCCTCGACCGAGGCGTGTCCAGAACCCGGGGCGTGCCCCGGTGTGCTGACCGTGCCGGACGCGGGGGACGAAGGGCCAGAAGAGACCACGGCCGCACACGACGAGTGCGGCGGGCAGGACGACGAGGGCGAACACGATCGCGATGACCACGCCGATCGCGCACGCGAAGCCGAGGGCCTGGTTGCCGGCGAGGGATGCGAAGAGCAAGGTCACGAGGCTCAAGGCGACGGTGCCGCCGCTCGCGGCGATCGCCGGTCCGGCGCTGCGCACGGCCGTCGTCATCGCGGCGTGACGGTCCGCCTGCACGAGCAGTTCCTCGCGGTAGCGGGCCACGAGAAGGAGAGCGTAGTTCGTCCCGGCTCCGAAGACGAGCACGGAGAGGATCCCCCCGATCGACGCGTCGATCGTGATGCCGACGACGTCCGCGAGCGCCGTGACGACGATGCGAGCGAGCCCGTCCGCCGTGCCGACGACGGCGAGAGGGACGATCCAGAGGAGGGGACTGCGGTAGGTCACGATGAGGAGGACGGCGACGACGATCACGGTCACGAGCAGCAGGCGGATGTCGGCGCCGGCGAAAGCGTCGGAGATGTCGTCCTGGAACCCGACCGGGCCCGTGAGTCGCACCCCGAGCCCGTCCGGGCCGTCCTCCTCCGCGACATCGCGGAGCTCCGCCGCCGTCCCGGGGAGGTCGTCCTCGACCTCCCCGGCGTCGAGCGGGACCACGACGATCGCGGCGAGTCCGTCGTCGCTCGGCCGGGGGACGACGGCCGGGGGCGTCGTCGAGAGGTCGGCGAGGGCAGCGGCACGGTCGGCGATCGACGCGAGGTCGTCGGCGGACAGTTCGCCGCCGTCCTCCCTGCTCCAGACGAGGATTCCGGCCGTCGCCTCGGCCGAGGGGAACTCGTCGAGCAGGGCGGCGGCCCGGGCGGACTCCGCCGATGCCGGCAGCCCGGTGTCGGGGAAGGCGTCCGATTCGACGGACGGGACGAGCGCGAAGAGCAGCCCGGCGATGATGACGGACAAGGCGAGGGTGACCCACGCGGTGATGCGGCCGCTGAGGAATCGCGCGATCGTCGCCATATCGGACTACCCCTGCTCTTCGTACTACCAAAAAGTTTAGCTATCGCAGGGATTAGCATGTCTGACATGGAGGACGGACGCAAGCGGGAGGACGCCGCCGCACGGCGTGGTGTCGGCGACCCGGCCTCGATCCGCGAGCGGTACGCGGAGCTCCTGCCCGAGGGGTTCCCGGCCCCGAGCCCCATCCCGATGCTCGTGCGTCGCGTGTTTCAGCTCGAGCAGCGCTTCGAACGGCGGCTCGCGCAGGCCCTCGACGTGAACGCGACGGATCTTTCGGCGATGGAGCACCTCATGGAGCAGGGCCCGATGACTCCGAGCGAACTCGCGACGAGACTCGAGATGTCGACGGCGGCGACGACGCATGTCATCGACCGGCTCGTCGCCGTCGGCCATGCGGAACGCCACCCGCATCCCGTCGACCGGCGCAAGATCACGGTCACTCCCGCTCCGGCGTCCGTGAGGCGGGCGTTCGAGGAGTTGTCCCCGATGATCGCGGGCGTCGGCGAAGTCGCGGCGGCCTACACCGCCGAGGAGCAGAGGGTGATCGCCGGGTTTCTCGCGGGCATCGCCGATCTGTACGAGGAACTCGTCGAGGACGAGTCGTCCGCCTCCTGACGGAAGCGTCGTGACCGTGCGCCGTCAGACCGCGCGCTGCTCGGGCGGAGTCGTCCGGCGGTGCAACTCGTCGATCAGCGCAGAGGCGAGCCGGACGAGCGCGGTGATCTCGAGCTCGTCGCGATCGACCCATGCGCACCGCGGCTCGTCGTCGACGGGCACGAAACCGTCGTGCTGCTCCCACACCACGAGTGTGCGCTCGGCCCCGAGGACGTACTGCTGCCACCACACTTGTCGCAAGTAGTGGCGGGGGATGGAGCGCCAGGCTTTTGCCGTTGTCTTGATCTCGCAGAGGAGGAGTCGACCGTCGGTCGATTCGGCGAGACCGTCGGGGGTCGCGAGGTGGCGACGCTCCTGCTCAGCGTGGTAGAGAGCCGTCGAGGGGCGGATGCCGTGCGTCGCGGCGACCCAGCGGGCGATCTCCGGCTCACGGATCCGACCGTGATCGGTGTACGCGTTGCCGCCGAAATTCGTCCCGTAGAGCTTCGCTGTCGCTGCCACGTCGATCGAGCGCGGGGTGGAGAGCTTCGCGACGTCGGTCGCCGTGATCCCCCGCGATCGGGCCCGAAGCCACGCGACCCGATCCGTCGAGTCGGCGACGAGTCGTTCGCGGTAGGTCAGTGGCACCCGTCTATTCTGCCTCGCCTCGACCGGCGGCCGGACCGACACGCCAACGCGGGCCGACGCGGCGCACCCCTGCTCCTGCCGTGCGGATGGGCGGGAGGGAGCAGGGGTGCGATGAGAGGGATCAGTGGGAGAGGTACCACTCCCGCGCGGGATTGTCGACGGCCGGGATCGACCGCGCGGCTGCCGCGGGCGCCACGGGGGCCGCCCAGCGCACGCCGTTCGCGAGCACCTTGCGGATCTGTGGGTGGAAGTAGACGGGGTACTCCTGGTCTCCCGGGCTGAAGTAGAAGATCCGGCCGTGGCCGCGTGAGAACGTCACGCCCGACCGGAAGACCTCTCCACCCGCGAACGAACTGATGAAGACGAGGTCGTCGGGCGTCGGGATGTCGAAGAGCTCTCCGTACATCTCCTGGTGCTCGATGACGATGGGGTGCTCGATCCCCTCCGCGATGGGGTGGGTCGGAGCGACCGTCCAGACAAGCTCGCGCTCGGCCTCGTTGCGCCATTTGAGGGAGCAGGTCGTGCCGAGCAGCCGCGTGAAGATCTTCGAGAAGTGCCCGGAGTGGAGCACGAGCAGTCCCATGCCGGACAGGACGTGTCGCTGCACGCGCGCGACGACCTCGTCGTCGACCTGGTCGTGGGCGATGTGGCCCCACCACAGCAGCACGTCCGTCGCGGCGAGGACCTCCTCGGTGAGACCGTGCTCGGGGTCGGCGAGCGTGGCCGTGCGGACGATGACCTCGTCACCGAGCGCCTCGGTGAGCCCGTCGGCGATCGCGCCGTGGATGCCGGACGGGTAGATCTCGGCGATCGCGGGCTGGGTGCTCTCGTGCACCCCTTCGTTCCAGACGAGGACGCGGATGGTCATCGGCTTCCCTCTCCATCGGTGATGTGCAGGTCGTGGTCGAGGCGCACTTCGGCGCCGGCCGCTGCGGATTCGTAACACGCATCGATGATGCGTGCCCGCCCGAGCGCCAGCGACCCGTCGTGTGTGGACCACGAGGACTCGTCGGCGACGTGCTCGACGAAGGTGTCGATGACCGCGGCGTGCCCCCGCCCCGGGTCGGCCTCCACCCGGATGTCGGTCTCCGTCTCGGCCTGCCCGGTGAAGAGGGTGAGCTCGCCGACGGGGGCGTAATCGACGACCCGAAGGTCCGCGCCGCCGTCCGTGCCGTAGAGCGTGATGCCGAACTCGTCTCCCGAGGAGCGGAATGCTGCCCAACTCGTCTCCAGCACGAGCGAGCCCCCGCCTTCGAGTCGCAAGAGCACGCTCGCGAGGTCCTCGACCTCGTACGCCGACCCCACTTGCTGTTTGTCGGAGACGGCGCCTCCGAGGCCGCGCGGGCCGAGTTCCGAGTGCGTCACGGCGGAGACGGCGAGGACGCGCGGCTCTCCGAAGAGGTGGAGCGCGTAGTCGAGGACGTGCACACCGAGATCGATGAGGGGCCCTCCGCCCGCCATCTCCCGGTTCGTGAACCAGCTGCCGAGCGCCGGGATGCCGGAGCGGCGCAGCCACGTCGCTCGCGCGTGGTAGGGACGCCCGATCGTGCCCTCGTCGATCGCGGCCTTGAGCGCCTCCACGTCGCCGCGACGGCGGTGGTTGAACGCGATCTCGAGCACCCGTCCGGCCGAGCGGGCCGCGGCGACCATGCCCTCCGCCTCCTCGGCCGTGCGGGCGATCGGCTTCTCGCAGAGGACATGCAGTCCGGCCTCGAGTGCGCCGATGGTGATCGGTGCGTGCAGGAACGTCGGGACGGCGACGCTCACGGCGTCGAGACCTCCCGCCGCGACGAGGTCCTTCCAATCGCTGTACGCGTGCGGCACGCCGAACTTCTCCGCGAGTTCGGCGCGCGGGCCGTCCTCCATGCCCGCGATGGCGACGAGCTCGACGTCCTCGAGGGCGTCGTATGCCTCCATGTGCTGCTGTCCGGCCCAACCGAGCCCGACGACTCCGACGCGGAGCGGTCGTGAGTTCGTGGTCATGCGTCCTCCTGATGTGGATCGTGTTGTCTGGTGCGGTTCTGGTTCGTGGTGCTCGGTAGGGAGAGCACGGGGGGACGGATCCGCACCGTCAGTCGGCGACGGCCGTGACCGGCGACGGGTCGGCTCTCACGGCGTCCCACGTGCGGGAGCCCGGAGAGAGGGCGTCCTGGATCACCAGGATCGCCGCACCCGCGACACCGGCGGTCTCGTCCGACCGGCTCTGGACGATCGTGAGGTGCTGGGTCGCGAGGGGGATCGACCGGCGGTAAACGGTCTCACGGACCCCGGCGATGAGCTGCTCCCCGGCGCGGGCGATGCTGCCCCCGATCACGATGACCGAGGGGTTGAGCAGGTTCACGAGCGACGCGAGCACCGCCCCGATCTCGCGCCCGGCCTGTCGGACGAGGTCGTGCGCCTCGCGGTTCCCCTGTCGCACCAGCGAGACGACGTCCGTGCTCGACGTGGCCGCCACGCCGCGCTCCCGGAGGAGCGCCGCGATGGCGGGACCGCTCGCGATCCCCTCGAGGTCGCGGTCGTCGTCGACCGGTCGCTCCGTTCCCGGATGCCACGGCACGTGCACGTGACCGAGGTCGCCCGCCGAGCCCTGGGCCCCGCGTTGAAGCGTCCCGCTCGACACGATCCCCGCGCCGATGCCCGTCGAGACCTTCACGAAGACGAGGTCGTCGGCGTCGGGCCACGCCGTCGCGTGCTCCCCGAGCGCGAGGAGGTTGACGTCGTTGTCGACCAGGACGGGCACATCGAAAACGGTACGGAGCCGGGCGGGGATGTCGAAACGATCCCAGCCGGGCATGATCGGCGGATTGATGGGACGACCGGTCTCGTGCTCGACGGGTCCCGGCACCCCGACCCCGACGCCGATGAGGTCGGAGCGGGGGCGACCGCTCGCCGACATGAGATCGAGCGCCGTCGTCGTCGCCCAGTCGAGGACGGCGTCCGGGCCGTCGGCGATGTCGAGAGTCGTCGTCGCGTGGTCGAGGAGGGTTCCCGCGAGGTCGGTGATCGCGACGGTCCCGTGGGTAGCGCCGAGGTCGATCGCGAGCACAACCCGGGAGGACGGCAGGAAGGCGATGCGGGCCGGTGGGCGTCCCCCGGAGGAGGCTGCTTCGCCGGCCGGTCCCACGAGCCCCATCCCGACGAGCGCATCGACGCGGCTCGAGACGGTTGAGCGGGAGAGCCCGGTGAGGTCGACGATCTCGGCCTTCGTCCGCGGCACGCCGTCACGGAGCAGCTGCAGGAGCTCTCCGACACCGGAGGCTCGCGTCGCTGCGAGACGACTGAGCTCGACCATGTTTTGAGTAAACCACAGGCGACTAACGCGCGACCAGGATCGACTTTTGATTGACAGGCGTCAAAAGTCCGTGAAAGGTTGAGGACAGGGCACCGGTGCGCCCGCATCGACGCGAACATCCGATCACGAGGAGAACGAGTGACCTCCCCCAGCATTTCCGTCCAGTTGTACACGGTGCGCGAGCAGGCAGCCGAGGATCTCGGCGCGACCCTCCAGCGCATCGCAGACCTCGGCTACAGCCTCGTCGAGCCCTACGGCTTCGTGGGCTTCGGTCCCGCCCTCGGAGAGGCGCTGCGCGTCTCGGGACTCCGAGCACCCACGACCCATCAGGGCTTCATCGGGCAGGGTGAGGCCGAACTCGACGAGGTCTTCTCGAAGGCGGCGGCCCTCGGCATCGACACGGTCATCGACCCGCACGTTCCCGCGGACAAGTGGCAGAGCGCCGACGACGTGCGCGCGACCGCCGAAGCCCTCAACGCCGCGGCCGCCGTCGCCGCCCGTCACGGCGTGCGCGTCGGCTATCACAACCACGCCCACGAGATCGAGTCGACGATCGAGGGTGAGACCGCCATCGAGTTCTTCGCCGGCCTGCTCGACGACTCCGTCGTCCTCGAGATCGACACCTACTGGGTCGTCGTCGGCGGGGAGGACCCCGTCGCGCTGCTCGGGCGCCTCGGCGACCGCGTCGTCGCGATCCACGTCAAGGACGGATCCGGCGGCACCGACGTGAAGGAGCAGGTCGCGGTCGGTTCCGGTCGACTTCCCATCGCGGACATCGTCGCGGCCGTTCCGAACGCCCTGCACGTCGTCGAGCTCGACGACTCGCGCGGGGACCGCTTCGAGGCCATCGCCGAGAGCCTCCGTTTCCTGACGGCTCTCTCCGAGGGAGAGGGCAAGTGAGCGCCGGGCCGGTCGGGGTCGGCATCATCGGTGCCGGCGTCATCAGCACGCAGTACCTGGAGAACCTCACGGTCTTCCCGGACGTCGAGGTGCGCTTCATCGCGGACCTCGACCTCGAGCGCGCAGCCGCGCAAGCCGCGGCGTTCGGCGTGCCCGCCTCCGGCACGGTCGACGAGCTGCTCGCTGACGACGGCATCGAGATCGTCGTCAATCTGACCATCCCGCGCGTGCACGTCGAGGTCGCCCTGCAGGTGCTCCGCGCGGGCAAGCACGTGTGGAGCGAAAAACCCTTCGCGCTCGAGCGCGAGAGCGGGCGGGGGCTACTCGAGGCCGCGCATGCCGCAGGCCTCCGCGTCGCGACGGCGCCCGACACCTTCCTCGGCGCCGGCATCCAGTCGTCGCGTCGCCTCGTCGAGTCCGGCGCGATCGGGACCCCGCTGACGGCTCTGACGCTCATGCAGAGCCCGGGACCGGAGTCCTGGCACCCCAATCCCGACTTCCTCTTCCAGGAGGGCGCCGGTCCGCTCTTCGACATCGGCCCCTACTACATCACCGCGCTCGTGCAGTTCTTCGGTCCCGTGAAGCGCGTCTCGGCCGTGACCTCGAAGGCGAAGGAGAATCGGACCATCGGGTCGGGACCCCGCGCCGGAGAGACGTTCGAGGTCACCGTCCCCACCCACGTCGCAGCGTTGCTCGAGTTCGAGAGCGGTCAGACGGCGCAGTCCGTCTACAGCTTCGACTCGAAGCTCAAGCGCACCCAGTTCGAGATCGCCGGGGTCGACGGCACACTGACGGTCCCGGACCCGAACACCTTCGACGGAGACCTGATCGTCCAGGGTGACGAGCCCGAGCCCCACACGGTCCCGGCGACGGGCTCGACGTTCTCCCGAGGAACGGGAGTCGTGGAACTCGCGCGCGCCATCCGTGCGGGCGTCCCGGAGCGTGCATCGGGCGAACTCGCCTTCCACGTGCTCGACGTCATGCAGTCGACGATCGAGGCGGGCACGAGTGGTCGGCCCGTCGATGTCGAAAGCTCCGTCTCGGTCGTGCCCCCGCTGCCGGAGGACTGGGACCCGTCCGAGAGGACACTCTGACCATGGCGTTCACCACGGGACTCGGCGTCGGCATCGTCGGCGGCGGCTTCATGGCCGAGGTGCACTCGCGAGCCGCTCGAGCGGCGGGTGCGAGGCTCGTTGCCGTGTCGTCGTCGTCGGCGGACCGGGCGGCCGCCGCCGCCGAGCGGCTCGGGATCGAGCGGGGCGTCGAGTCGCTCGACGCCCTGCTGGAGGATCCGCTCATTCAGGTCGTGCACGTCTGCACGCCCAACGCGCTGCACGCCGAGCAGGCCGAGCGTGTCATCGCGGCGGGCAAGCACGTCGTGTGCGAGAAGCCCCTCGCGACGACGGTGCCCGACGCCGCCCGGCTCGTGGCGGCCGCTGCCGCGGCCGGAGTCGTCGCGAGCGTCCCGTTCGTCTACCGGTTCCACCCGCTCGTGCGGGAGGCGCGGGCCCGCGTGGCCGCGGGGGAGAGCGGCCGGCTGCTGACATTCGCCGCCTCGTACCTGCAGGATTGGCTGCTCGAGGAGAGCGACGACAACTGGCGTGTGGACTCGGCGTCCGGAGGCCGGTCCCGTGCCTTCGCCGACATCGGCTCGCACCTCGTCGACCTCGTCGAGTTCGTCACCGGGGACCGGGTCACGCGCGTCGCCGCGAACGCCCGCACGTTCTTCACCGAGCGCGCCGAGCACAGCGCCGTCACGACGGAGGACGCCGTCGCCGCGACGGTCGAGACGGCGTCGGGTGCGATCGGCACCCTGCTCGTCTCGCAAGTCGCCCCGGGCCGGAAGAACCGCTTGCACGTCGAGATCGCGGGTGCCGCCGAGTCCCTCGTCTTCGATCAGGAGCAGCCGGAGACCCTGTGGCTCGGTCGGCGTTCGGGGACGACGGTGCTCCCACGCGACGCCGACCAGCTCTCGCCCGACGCAGCGCGGCTCGTGGCCGTTCCTGCCGGTCACGCGCAGGGCTACCAGGACGCCTTCAATGCATTCGTCGTCGACTCCTACTCGGCGGTGCGCGGCGGTCGGCCGGAGGGCCTTCCCGTCTTCGCGGACGGACTCCGTGCGGCCGTCGTGACGGAGGCCGTGCTGGACGCCTCTGATGCCGGCGCCTGGGTCGACGTCCCCCAGCCCTGACCGGTCCCGACGGGTCGGCGACCGCGCGGCCCGAGACATACTCATCGAGGAGATGACATGACAGAGTCCACCCACCCCGTCACCCTGTTCACCGGCCAATGGGCCGACCTGCCGTTCGAGGAGGTCGCCCGACTCGCCTCGGAGTGGGGTTACGACGGTCTCGAGATCGCGGCGTCGGGAGACCACCTCGACCTCAAGCGCGCCGATGAGGACGACGCCTACCTGAAGAGCCGGCTCGAGATCCTCGACCGCTACGGCCTCAAGGTCTGGGCGATCTCGAACCACCTCGGCGGCCAGGCGGTGTGCGACGATCCGATCGACTTCCGCCACCAGGCGATCCTCCGTCCGTACGTGTGGGGCGACGGCGACGCCGAAGGCGTCCGTCAGCGCGCCGCCGAGGACATGAAGCGCTCCGCCCGCGTCGCCCGCAAGCTCGGCGTCGACACGGTGGTCGGCTTCACGGGATCCAAGATCTGGCCGTACGTCGCGATGTTTCCGCCCGTCGGGGCCGATGTCATCGACGCGGGCTACGAGGACTTCGCGAATCGGTGGAACCCCATCCTCGACGTGTTCGATGCGGAGGGCGTGCGATTCGCCCACGAAGTGCACCCGTCCGAGATCGCGTACGACCACTGGACGAGTGTCCGTACGCTCGAGGCGATCGGCCGTCGGGAGGCGTTCGGCTTCAACTGGGACCCGTCGCACATGATGTGGCAGGGTGTCGACACCGTCGGATTCATCTGGGACTTCCAGGACCGGATCTACCACGTCGATTGCAAGGACACCCGCCTCCGCCCGAACACGGGCCGACCGGGCATCCTCGGCTCACACCTGCCGTGGGGTGACCCTCGTCGCGGGTGGGACTTCGTCTCGACCGGGCACGGTGACGTGCCGTGGGAGGACGCGTTCCGGGCGCTCGACGCCATCGGCTACGACGGGCCCATCTCGATCGAGTGGGAGGACGCCGGCATGGACCGGTTGCACGGCGCGAAGGAAGCGGTCGGCTACATCCGGTCGCTCCTCTGGAAGCGGCCGGAGGCCTCGTTCGACGCGGCCTTCAGCAACCAGTAACTCTGCCGCATGCTTCCGATTGCGTACGCAACGGACATCCGCGGGGGGAATCCCAGGCGCCGTTGTCCGTTGCGTACGCATTCGCTTGTTTGGGGAGAGGCGGGAGGACGGAATCGAGTCAGCCGAGGGGGACCGTTCCGCGTGGCGTCTCGACGTGCAGCGTGACGTCGTGCGCCTCCGGCCAGCGGTCCATCTCGCGCGTCGGTTCCTCACCATCGTCGGTCACCTCGACCATCTCGAGAGACGCGAGCCGCCCGTCGCCGATCGCGAGAGTCACGACGTAGAGGGTCCCGTCGTCGGCGGCGAATCGGGCCGTCACGGGAAAGACGGCGTTACCGGGTACGGCGAGCGGCGCGTCGTCGGCGACGACGAACTGCACGAACGAGACCGATGGGAACCGCTCGTCAGTGAAGCTGCGCTCGCGAGCGGTCACGAGTTGCGCGCGCAACGCGGGAGCGCCGAACGCATCGGTGCGCGCGAGGAGAGCGGCGGTCAGCACGCGTACCGGATCGGGCAGCGGCCGGTCCTCCCAGGCGAGGGCGTCGGGATCCGGCAGGGTGTGCAGGCTCCACGCGCGGTCCGCGAGGAACGTCGCGGCGGCGAAGGCCACCGAGGTCGCAGCGATCACGATCCGCGGTCTCCGGACGCCGAGTCGCACGAGACCGCGCTGCATGCGGGCGTCGACGGCCTCGCCCGCCTCCGCAAGACCGAGAGCCGCTCCCGTCGCTCCGACCGTGGTGCCGACGCGGGCCTCCATCGAAGCGAATTCGGAGCGGGCGGCCGCCCAGGTCATCGCGCCCGTGACGGCGGCGATGGTGGTTCGGTACGCGGCGCGCCGGGCCGGACTCAGTGCTGACGGATCGATGAGGGAGAGCGCGCCGAGGGCGACGGAGGAGACGACGCCGAACTCGGCGCTGTGCGGGTCGCCGAGCCGGCGGAGGGAATCACGGAGGTCCACCCGTCGAGCTTAACCGCGCTCGACCGAGGCGCCGCGGCGATCGGGTCAGGTCACACGGGTTCCGCATGTGCGAGGCGTGAGTGGCGGCGCCCGTACAGGAGGTAGATCGCCGCTCCGATCACGAGCCAGACGAGGAATCTCACCCACGTGAGCGTCGTGAGGTTGAGCATGAGCCAGAGGCACAGCGCGGCCGAGACGATCGGGAGCACGGGTGACCAGGGCATGCGGTAGGCGATATCGCGGTTCGGGTACTTCCGACGCAGCACGATGACGGAGATGCTCACGAGCACGAAGGCGGACAGCGTGCCGATGTTGATCATCTCCTCGAGGATGCCCACGTCGGTGAGTCCCGCGAGGAGCGCGACGACGGCGCCCGCGCCGATCTGCAGCCGGATCGGCGTGTGGCGCGTCGCGGACGTCTTGCTCCACGAGCGCGGCAGCAGGCCGTCGCGGCTCATGGAGAACAGGATGCGCGCGAGGCCGAGCAGCAGGACCATGATGACCGTCGTGAGGCCGAGCAGGATGCTGACGGAGATGACCTGGGCGGCCCAATCCGCTCCCACGGCGACGAACGCCGTCGCGAGCGACGGGGCCTCGGCCTCCGCGAGGACCGTATACGGCACCATCCCCGTCAGCACGATGCTGACGCCGATGTAGAGGACCGTGACGATGCCGAGACCGAGGAAGATCCCGAGGGGGAGGTTCCGACGGGGGTTCTCCACCTCCTCGGCGCTCGTGGCGACGACGTCGAAGCCGATGAACGCGAAGAAGACGATCGACGCGCCGGCGAGAAGCCCGAAGACACCGTACGTCGCGGGTTCCGCTCCCGAGAGGAATGAGAAGAGCGACTGCGCCCAGACATCCGAGTCGCCACCATCGGTCGGCTGCGACGGCGGGATGAAGGGTGAGAAGTTCTCCGGTCGGACGAAGAAGGCGCCGACGACGATCACGAAGAGGACCGTCGCGACCTTGATGACGGTGAAGACGGAGCTCACCCGGGCGGAGAGCTTGGTCCCGAGCGCGAGGAGGGTCGTGAAGACGGCGACGATCACGAAGGCGCCCCAGTTCACCTGGAGCCCGAACACCGGGATTTCGGGAGGGACGTTCCAGCCCCAGATCCGGAAGACCTCGTCGAGGTAGACGCCCCAGTAGCTCGCGATGACCGCCGCCGCGGTGAGCATCTCGAGGATGAGGTCCCACCCGATGATCCACGCGAGTCCCTCTCCGAGGGTCGCGTACGTGAACGTGTAGGCGGAGCCCGCGACCGGGACGGAAGACGCGAACTCGGCGTACGCCATGATGGCGAGGGCGCACGTCACGGCCGCGAGGACGAACCCGATCGAGATCGATGGCCCTGCGTAGTTCGCCGCGGCGTTCGCCCCCACCGAGAAGATCCCCGCCCCGACGGCGACGGCGACGCCCATGATGGCGAGATCCCACCACGTGAGCGACCGCGTGAGCGTGCGCCCCTCTGCATGCGAGTCGGCGATCGACGCCTCGATGCTCTTCGTGCGGGTGAGGGCGGAGAGAAGACCCATGGTGGTGCTCCTTCGACGAGAGGGGCCGCTGACGCTCCATTCTCGTCCGACGGGGCGGCGAACGCCCAGCCCGATCCTCCGGCGGGCGCTCACGCCACCCATAGCCGCCACAAAGGTCGATCCTGATAATGAGGAGCATGACGCCTTCCGGCCGCACCCCCGCCCGCCCCGCCCCACTCACGAAACCCGACGGGTCGCCCATCCGCGTGCTCGTCGTGGATGACGAGCAGAGCCTCACCGACCTCCTCCGCATGGCGCTGCGCTACGAGGGATGGGACGTCCGGACCGCGGCGGACGGCCACGCGGCGCTCGGGATCGTGCGGGAGTTCCGTCCCGATGCGCTCGTGCTCGACGTCATGATGCCGGGCCTCGACGGCCTCGAGGTTCTCCACCGCTTGCGCGCTCAGAACGACGACACCCCCGTGCTCTTCCTCACGGCGAAGGACTCCCTCGATGATCGCCTCGCCGGACTGACGGCCGGTGGTGACGACTACGTCACGAAACCCTTCAGCCTCGAGGAGGTCGTCGCCCGGCTGCGCGGGCTGATCCGGAGGACGGCGCTCGTGTCGGCGGCGAACTCGCCCATCATCACCGTCGGGGACCTCGAACTCAATGAGGACAGCTACGAGGTGCATCGTTCGGGCTCGCAGATTGACCTCACGGCCACCGAATTCGAACTGCTCCGGTACCTCATGCGCAATCCGCGGCGGGTGCTCAGCAAGCCGCAGATCCTCGACCGGGTCTGGAGCTACGACTTCGACGGCCGGGCGAGCGTGGTGGAGCTCTACATCTCCTACCTCCGCAAGAAGATCGACGCGGGACGTGAGCCGATGATCCACACCGTTCGCGGGGCCGGGTACATGATCAAGGCCGCCGGCTCGTGAACAGGGGAGCCCTCGGAGGCTGGTCGCTCCGCCGCCGGCTCACGATGGCGACCGTGGTCCTCATCGCGATCGCCGCGCTCGTGATCGGCGTCGTGAGCATCCTCAGCGTCCGCGGGATCCTCACTCAGCGGCTCGACTCGGAACTCGCGGCCGCGAGCGAACGTGCGTCGAGGGCTCCGACGGGCTATCGCTCGTACCCGCCTCCGGGAGAGTTGGACGACGAGCCGGGGCCCGGTCAGATCATCGGCATCCTCGGTCAGTCGACCGGAACCCTCGGGGTGGAGATCGAGAACGGTGTCGTGACCTACGCCGGGTACCTCGACGAACAGGGGACCCGCCGGGACATCGATGGGGGCGTGGCCGCTGCGCTCGCCCTGCAGACGAGGACCGGTGCCCCGACGACGGTCGACGTCGGTGCTGAGGGTCTCGGCCGCTATCGGGTCGTCGCCGTTGAGACGGAGGACGGTTCGGTTCTCGTGGTCGGACTGCCGATGGCGTCGCTCGAGCAGACGGTGACCCAATTGATCTGGATCGTCGTCGCCGTGACGATCGGCGGAATCGCGCTCGCTACGGTCGTCGCCTATCTGATCGTGCGTGCGAGCGTCCGACCGCTCGAACGGGTCGCCCAGACCGCTGCGGCCGTGTCGACTCTTCCGCTCGAACGCGGCGACGTGCCACTGTCCGTGCGCGTGCCGGACGAAGACGCGGACGAGCGGACCGAGGTCGGGCGCGTCGGCGCCGCGTTCAACCGCATGCTCGGGCACGTCGGCGGTGCGCTCTCGGCGCGGCAGGCGAGCGAGGACAAGGTTCGCCGGTTCGTGTCGGACGCGAGCCACGAATTGCGCACGCCCCTCGCGTCGATCCGGGGCTACGCCGAGTTGACCCGGATGTCTCCGGAGGAGCTTCCGTCCGACGCGACCTATGCCCTCGGACGCATCGAGTCTGAGGCCCGCCGGATGACCACGATCGTCGAGGACCTCCTCCTCCTCGCCCGACTCGACGAGGGCCGAGCGCTCGAGAGCGAGCCGGTGGATGTACGCACCCTCGTCGTCGATGCCGTCAACGATGCACGGGTGTCCTCCGCCGATCACGAGTGGTCGGTCGAGCTGCCGCCGGAGGATGAGCCGACGATCGTCTGTGGCGACGCCTCCCGGTTGTTCCAGGTCGTCACGAACCTGCTCGCGAACGCACGAGTGCACACTCCCGCCGGAACGCGGGTGGCGACGACACTGCGGGTCCTCCGGGGACCGGCGGTGATGGTGGGAGCCGCGGCCGGAGCCGGTGGACCGGCGGCCGGGCGGCTCGAGATCGCCGTGACCGACGACGGCCCGGGGATCGCCCCCGAGATCCGCGAGCGGGTCTTCGAGCGCTTCGTCCGCGGTGACAGCTCGCGCTCCCGCGCGACGGGCAGCACAGGACTCGGGCTCGCGATCGTCCAGGCCGTGACCGAGGTGCACGGGGGTTCGGTCGCGGTGGAGAGTGCCCCCGGCCGTACCCGCTTCACCGTCGAATTGCCGCTGTCGGAACTCGCGAGCGACGCCACGGCCCGTCCGGCCGCCGTCTGACGTCCGGCCGCCGTCTGGCGTTAGGCCGCATGGGCCGGTCGGAGGGCGGGCGTCAGCGGGTCGGCCATACCCACGCGGGAGCGTCGAGCATCCCCTGACCCGCCACGAGTGTCTCGCCTAGTCGCTTCTCGAGCCGGTGCTCGGTGGCGTCGGCGCCGGTGCGCACGGCGTCGACGAGGGCGCGGGCATGGGTCACGACCACGAGTTGCGTCTCTGCCGCGGCCGCCACGATGAGCTCTCCGAGAGCCGGCAGCAGGTCGACGTGCAGGCTCGTCTCCGGCTCGTTCAGGACGAGCAGCTCCGGCGGCCGCGTCGAGAGCAGGGCGGCGGTGAGCAGGAGGAACCGCAGCGTGCCGTCGGAGAACTCGTGCGCCTCGAGCGGCCGGAGCATGCCCGGCTGGCGGAGGCGAACGCGGAAGAGTCCGCCGTCGTCGGCCTCGACGCGGACGCTCGTGCCCGGGAACGCGCGATCGACGACGGCATCGACCGCGTCGCCGCCGCCCTGCTCGCGGATGGTCTGCAAGCAGGCGGCGAGGTCGGCGCCGCTCGAGGACAGCACGGGGGTGGCCGTCCCCACCCGCGGTCGCCGCGACGGCGCATCGGCGTCGGTCCGGAGGTGGTCGTAGAACCGCCATCGTCTGATGGAACGACGGACAGCGTCGATCTCGGGGGTCGCGTCGTCGCCGCCGAACTCGGAGAGGATGCTCTCGCGCGCGTCGAGCCGCCGTTCGAGGGACCGCCAGTGGGCGTCGCGGACGCGGACCGCGGGGCCCGAGCGGTCGACGAGGACGGCCGACGGCCGGGCGACCCCTCCCGCGAAGATCTGCTCTCGCTTGATCTCGGGGTCGTTGACGAACGCCGTGATACCGGGACGCGGGATCCCGAGGTCCACGAGGTACCCCAGATCGTCTCCGCCGAAGCCGAGTCTCATCGACACGGGCGAGGAGCGCCGGCCGCCCTGGACGGGCACATCCCCGGAGAGCATGTCGCGCGAGAACCCTTCGGGACCCGCCCACAGGGTCGACGCGAGCCCGCCCTCGCGGGCGAGCGCGCCGACGACGCCCGTGCCCGTGGACCCGCCGTCGGTGACCCCGGCGCCCGCCGTGCTCGCGAGCAGTCGCAGCGCGCGGTAGAGGCTCGACTTGCCGGAGCCGTTCGGGCCGGTGACGATGTCCAGACCCCCGAGGGCGATCACGAGATCGCGGACGGAGCGGTAGCCGGCGACGGCGAGGGTCGAGATCATGGAGACAGGATGCCCCACGCCTCCGACAGTCCGCAGCGGACTCGATCGCACCGCTCCGGCATCGGTGATCCCGCGCGACACGCCCGAGTTGTCATGGGTGCCCGCGGTGGGGTACCGTAGAGCCATACCGAAGACCGCCGGTTGTCGTCGTGCGCGGAAGCGCACATCGGCCGAAGGCTCTGAACGAGACTCGTCTCGAACGGGGTGACCTGCGCAGGTGTGACGAAGTTCTCCTCGTCTCGGGTCTCACGATTCGATACGACTCCAGGCTCCGCGCGCTTGCGCCGGGGCCTTTTTTCATGGCTCGGGCGGTCGTCGGGCGCGTCACTTCCGTGACGCGTGACATGACAATCAAGGAGTGGCCATGGCGAACAAGGAAGCCTCGGTTGCCGAACTCACGGACCTGTTCCAGAGCTCGACCGCCGTTCTGCTGACCGAGTACCGCGGCCTCACGGTGGCGCAGCTCAAGCAGCTGCGTACGGACATCCGTGCGGACGCAACGTACGCCGTGGTGAAGAACACGCTGACCAAGATCGCGGCGAACAACGCCGGCATCTCGTCGTTCGACGACGAGCTCGCCGGTCCGTCCGCGATCGCTTTCGTGCACGGAGACCCTGTCGCCGTCGCGAAGGGCCTGCGCGCCTTCGCCAAGGCGAACCCCTCCCTGGTGGTCAAGGGTGGTTACTTCGACGGTAACCCGCTGACCGCCGAAGAGGTAGGCAAGCTCGCCGACCTCGAGTCCCGCGAAGTGCTGCTCGGCAAGCTCGCCGGCGCTTTCAAGGCCTCGCTGTTCGGAGCCGCATATCTGTTCAACGCACCGCTGTCGAAGGCCGTTCGCACGGTCGACGCGTTGCGCGAGAAGCAGGAGTCCGCTGCGTAATCGTCCTCCGGGCGATTCACAAGCGGTGAGTAAACGACACAAGGAGAAGAAACTATGGCAAAGCTGTCAACTGAGGAACTGCTCGAGCAGTTCAAGGAGCTCACGCTCATCGAGCTGAGCGAGTTCGTCAAGGCGTTCGAGGAGACCTTCGAGGTCACCGCTGCCGCCCCCGTCGCCGTTGCCGGTCCGGCTGCTGCCGGTGGCGCGCCCGCCGAAGAGGTTGAGGAGAAGGATTCCTTCGACGTCATCCTCGAGGCTGCTGGTGACAAGAAGATCCAGGTCATCAAGACCGTTCGCGAGCTCACCTCGCTCGGCCTCGGTGAGGCCAAGGCTGTCGTCGACGGAGCCCCCAAGGCTGTGCTCGAAGGCGCCAACAAGGAAGCTGCTGACAAGGCGAAGGCCGCTCTCGAAGAGGCCGGCGCGACCGTCACCCTCAAGTGAGTCGTCCCCTTCGGGGGAACTCCGTGCGGTGGGGGTCGACTCCGGTCGACCCGAGCTCCGAATCACGCTGAAGGGCGTCGTCCTGCGGGACGGCGCCCTTTCGTGTTCCCGTCGCGACCCCCGGCGGCGTCCGGGGGTAGGTGTATCCGGCCAGGTGCACCATTGCATAGCCGAGCTATGTAAAGTGGATTCCGTGAGTACCGATCAGAACACCGACCTCAAGACCCTGCTGGGCGCGCTCGTCTCGAGCGGCCACCGACTCACGCGACTCGCCGCAACCGCGACAGACGATCAGCGATCACCCGCCGTCTGGCGCACCCTGAGTGCGTTGTCGTCCTACGGACCCGTGCGGCTCGGGGAACTCGCGCGCCTCAGTCGCGTCACGCAGCCGACGATGACCAAGATCGTCCGGAACCTCGACGACCTCGACTGGATCAAACGCATCATCGACGTCGAGGACAAGCGGGCGTGGCTCATCGCGGCGACTCCGAAGGGGCTCGACGCCCTCGCCGAGTGGCGCGACACCCTCGCGACCGCCCTCCTGCCGTATTTCGCCGACCTGAGCGACGACGACGTCGCCGCGATCGAACGCGTCGTCGAGATCCTCGACGAGCGCGCGGCGCTCGACGCGTCCGAGGCTGTCGACGGAGAGGTCGCGTGAGCGCGGGGGCGCCGGCCGGCTCGATCCTCCAGCAACCGCGGAGCGTCTGGGCGGTCGCTTTCGCGTGCGTCGTCGCGTTCATGGGTATCGGTCTCGTCGACCCGATCCTGCCCGCCATCGCCGCCGACCTGCACGCGACGCCGACGCAGACGTCGCTGCTCTTCACGAGCTACCTGCTCGTCACGGGACTCGCGATGCTCGTCACGAGCTGGTTGTCCAGCCGGATCGGCGCGAAGCGGACGCTCCTGCTCGGGCTCGCGCTCATCGTGGTCTTCGCTGTCGCCGCCGGTGCGTCGAACTCCGTCGAAGCCGTCATCGGCTTCCGAGCGGGCTGGGGTCTCGGCAACGCGCTCTTCATCTCGACGGCGCTCGCGACGATCGTCGGAGCGACATCCGGTGGCACGGGGGCGGCGATCGTGCTCTACGAGGCCGCCCTCGGCCTCGGGATCGCGATCGGCCCGCTCGTCGGTGGGCTCCTCGGTTCGGTGAGCTGGCGTGGACCCTTCTTCGGGACGGCCGCGCTCATGGCGATCGGTTTCCTCGCGATCACGACACTTCTGCGCGCGGAGGGCGGACGCGCGGCTCCCCAACCCCTCTCGGCGCCGTTCCGGGCGCTCCGAGTGCCAGCGCTCGCCGTGCTCGCGGTCACGGCGCTCTTCTACAACATCGCCTTCTTCGTCCTCCTCGCGTACACCCCGTTCGCCCTCGAGGCTCTCGGCGTCGATGACGCGTTCACGCTCGGGCTCGTCTTCTTCGGCTGGGGGGTCGCCCTCGCCATCACGAGCGTCGCGCTCGCTCCCGTGCTCGCTCGGCGCGTGCGACGGACCACCGTGCTCGCCGCCGGCTTCATCGTCCTCGCGGCCGACCTCGTCGCGATCGCCCTCCTCACCGAGTCGCTCCCGGGGGTCATCACGGGAGTCGTGGTCGGTGGTCTCGTCCTCGGCGTGATCAACACCGTCCTCACGGAGGCTGTCATGGAGGCGACGGAGTTGCCGCGATCGGTCGCGTCGTCGGCCTATTCGGCCGTGCGCTTCCTCGGCGGCGCGGTCGCCCCTCCCGTCGCCGCCGAGCTCGCTCGCGTGTCCGGCACCCCGGCGCCCTACGCCACGGCGGCGGGGTCGGCCCTCCTCGCCCTCGTCGTGCTCCTCCTGGGTCGTCGTGCCCTCGGTCGCGTCGACGTGCCGGTCATCGATCCGCTCGAGGAGGCCGCGGCCGTCGGTACGGGCGACGCATGAATCGACGCGGGACTCAGGTCCGGGGACGGGCCGTCGTGCTCCGAACGACGAGGCGCGTGGGGTGCAGGAGTGCCGTCGTGCTCTCCTGGCGGCCGCCGAGCGCGTCCATGAGCAGCTCGACCACGGCCACGCCTTGCTCTCGAGGCGACTGCTCGACCGTCGTGAGGGAGAACATCTCGGCGTACTCGTGCCCGTCGACGCCGACGATACTCAGCTCGGCGGGGACCTGCACCCCGGTCCGGCGCGCGGCCACGATCGCTCCGACGGCCACCTCGTCCGAGGCCGCGGAGATCGCCGTCGGGCGCGACCGCAGGTTGCTCACGACCTGCACCCCGGCGGCGTAGCCGCCCGGGAGTGTCATCTCGCTCGGGACGTGCAACGTCTCTGCGCCGAGACCGGCATCGGTCATCGCATCGAGGTATCCCCGGAGCCGTCGACCGTGCACGGTCCCCGTCAGATCCGCCGATCGTTCCCCGCCGATGTGCACGATCCGTGTGTGACCGAGTCCGATGAGGTGCTCTGTGGCCAGCCGCGACACGGCCACGTCGTCGATCGCGACGGAGCTGACCCCGTCGTACTGAGCGCCGAGCGATACCACCGGGCGATCGAGGGAGAGCAGCCGATCGAGCTCGTCGGGGGAGGGGTCGAGGCCGATCGTGATGACGCCGTCGAATCTCTTGCGGGCGAGGAAATGCTCGAAGATGCGCGAGCGGGAGGGGGTGCCCGGCCGCACGTTGTAGAGGGTCAGGTCGTAGTCGCACGCGAGAAGTGCGTCCTCGACGCCCTCGAGGACCTCCCCGAAGTACCAGCGGTTGACGAAGGGGATGATGACGCCGACGTTCTTGGTGCGCCCCGTCACGAGGCTCGCCGCATTGGTCGATGCGACGTAGCCGATGTGGCGAGCGGCCTCAAGGACGCGCTGGCGCGTCGCCTCCGAGACGTAGCCACCGCCCGTGAGCGCCCGGCTAGCGGTGGACTTCGAGACGCCGGCCATGCGCGCAACGTCCGAGATCCCACTCATCGTCGTGCTCCCCTCCTTCGGGTCCGGCACCTGAGGCTAACGCACGATCGGCCCGGAATGGAAACGGTTCCCGATCGATCGAGGCGCCGCGGAATGAGAGCGCTCTCCCGTCTCATCACCGTTTCCCCCGTCTTGGCCGGTGCCGCCGCGCTGAGAGCGCTCTCAACGTTATCCACAGGTATATCGATTTGTGATCTTCGGAAGTTGTGCAACGGTCGGGCGTGCCATAGCGTGTGCATGGAACCGGTTCCCGACCCGTTCGGAGATCGACCCGAGCCTGCGGCCCTACGCGTCGTGGCGCACACACTCAACGAGGAGGCACTTGATGCGAATCACTTCACGGGGGCGAGTTCTCGCACCCATCGCCGCGATCGGCGTGATGGGCTTGGCCCTCACGGCATGCTCCGGCGGACCCGGCACCGGCAACGGTGGCAGCGGAGGAGGCGAGGGCGACGGCGAGGTGACCGTCTACGGCACCATCGCCGACACCGAAGCCGAACTTCTCGAGCAGTCCTGGGCTGACTGGGAAGAGGAGAACGACATCGACATCGTCTACGAGTCCTCCAAGGAGTTCGAGACGCAGATCTCCGTCCGCGCACAGGGAGGCAACGCTCCCGACATCGCGATCTTCCCGCAGCCCGGCCTGCTCGCCGATCTCGCGACGCGCGACTTCCTCAAGCCGGCCCCGCAAGCGGTCGAGGACAACGTCGACGAGTACTGGTCCGAGGACTGGAAGGCCTACGGAACGGTCGAGGACACGTTCTACGGCGCCCCGCTCATGGCGAGCGTCAAGGGCTTCATCTGGTACTCGCCGTCGCAGTTCGAGGAGAACGGCTGGGCCGTTCCCGCGACCTACGACGAGATGGTCGAGCTCACTGCGACGATCAGGGAGAGCACGGGCACCGCTCCGTGGTGCGCGGGCTTCGGCTCCGACGCGGCGACCGGATGGCCGGGAACCGACTGGGTGGAGGACCTCGTCCTGCGCCAGGCCGGCCCCGAGGTCTACGACCAGTGGGTCGCGAACGAGATCCCCTTCACGGACCCGCAGATCGCCGAGGCGTTCGACGCCGTCGGTGAGATCCTCAAGAACCCGGAATACGTGAACGCGGGCTTCGGCGACGTCGCCTCGATCACGACGACGCCGTTCGGCGACCCGGCCTCCGCCCTCGCGGACGGCACGTGCGCGCTGCACCACCAGGCGTCGTTCTACGACGGCTTCGTCACGGACGCCGGTGCGACCGTTGCTGAAGACGGCGACATCTGGGCGTTCCTGACGCCGTCGATCGACGGCTCGAAGGCCGTCACCGGTGGTGGCGAGATCGTCGGCGCGTTCAGCGACGACGCCGACACGCAGGCCGTGCTCGAGTACCTCTCGAGCCCGGAGTGGGCCAACAGCCGCGTCGCCCTCGGGGGCGTCATCTCGGCCAACACGGGTCTCGACCCGGCGAACGCCTCGAGCGGAATCCTCACGCAGGCCATCGAGATCCTCCAGGACCCCGAGACCACGTTCCGCTTCGACGCGTCCGACCTGATGCCGAGCGCCGTCGGCGTCGGCACGTTCTTCAAGGGCATGGTCGACTGGGTCAACGGATCCGACACCGCGACGGTCCTCGAGCAGATCGAATCGGGCTGGCCGTCCGAGTAGACGGTTGACGGGCAGGGCCGCCGGGACACAGTCCCGGCGGCCCTTCTCCCCAGCCCCTCCACAGCACTACCCACCCGACCCGCTACACCGCGTATGGTGAGCACTGAGTCCACCGTCGCACTCGAGAGGCGTCCATGTCGTCCTTCTTCACGTGGCTGAGCACCCTGCCGGCCATCGCGCAAGTCCCGATCATCATCGTGGCGTTCGTCGCCCTGATCGGCATCCTGATCTTCTTCATCGAGATCGCGCCCCGCCGAGGCAGGGTCTACACGATCCTCCGACTCGCGGCGTGCATCCTCATCCCGCTGCTCATCCTCGTGGCACTCGAGTCGTACACGATCGCGATCATCGCGGCCGGCGTCCTCGGCGTGTTGTTCTTCTGGCTCGACTACCGGTCCTCACAGGGAGCCGGGTATCTCTTCCAGCTCGTCGGCTTCCTGGCCCCCGCGATCGTGCTCCTCGTGATCGGACTCGTCGTCCCGACGATCCAGACCACGGTGCAGGCGTTCCTCAATGCACGCGGCACCGACTTCGTCGGTCTCGACAACTTCATCTGGATCTTCACGCAACCGCAGGCCGTCCGGACCGTCCTCAACACGATCGTCTGGGTCCTCATCGCTCCCGTCGTCTCGACGATCGCGGGCCTCGCGTACGCGGTCTTCATCGACAAGTCCCGCGGTGAGAAGTACTTCAAGATCCTCGTCTTCATGCCGATGGCGATCTCGTTCGTCGGCGCCTCGATCATCTGGCGGTTCGTCTACACCGCTCGCCCGGCGGACCAGCAGCAGATCGGTCTGCTCAACCAGATCGTCGTCTGGTTCGGCGGCCAGCCGGTGACCTTCCTCTCCGCCGATCCCTGGAACACGATCGCTCTCATCGTCGTGCTCATCTGGGTCCAGACCGGTTTCGCCATGGTGGTGCTCTCGGCCGCGATCAAGGGCGTTCCGGCGGAGCAGATGGAGGCCGCCGAGCTCGACGGCACCAATGCCTGGCAGCGGTTCATCAACGTGACCGTCCCCGGCATCCGCTCGTCGCTCGTCGTCGTGCTCACGACGATCTCGATCGCGTCGCTCAAGGTCTTCGACATCGTCCGCACGATGACCGCCGGCGCCAACAACACCTCGGTCATCGCGAACGAGATGTACACCCAGTTCAAGAACTTCGAGCAGGGTCGGTCCGCGGCGTTCGCCGTCGTGCTGTTCCTCCTCGTGCTGCCGATCGTCGTGTACAACGCCCGGCAGATCAAGAAGCAGAGGGAGATCCGCTGATGAGTGCCGTCACCCCCATCGACCTGCCCGTCGACGAGGATCAGAAGAAGACGCTCACCCGTGGGGAGCGCAAGGTCGAGAGCGGTTTCGCCAAGGGGACGAAGCGTCGTCTCACGTCGCGCGGCGCGACGATCGCCGCCCTCGTGATCGCGATCCTCTGGACGATCCCGACGTTCGGCCTCTTCGTCTCGTCGTTCCGTCCCGCGAACGAGGTGCGTACCACCGGCTGGTGGACCATCTTCAGCAACTGGGGCTTCACGATCGACAACTACACGACCGTGTTGCAGTCGGGAAACGGCCAGCTGACGCTCGGGGACGCGTTCATCAACTCGGTCGCGATCACCCTGCCGGCGACGGCGATCCCGCTCGTCATCGCGTCGCTCGCGGCGTACGCCTTCGCGTGGATGGAGTTCCGCGGCAAGAACATGCTCTTCATCGCGGTGTTCGCCCTCCAGATCGTGCCGATCCAGATGGCCCTCGTCCCGCTCCTGCAGCTGTTCTCACGCGGAGAGATCTTCGGCTTCCCCGTGATCGCGGCGCTCGGATCGTCCGGATACACGCAAGTGTGGATCGCCCACTCGATCTTCGCATTGCCGCTCGCGATCTTCCTCCTCCACAACTTCATCGCGGAGATCCCCGCCGAGGTGATCGAGGCGGCCCGCGTCGACGGCGCCGGTCACGGCCAGATCTTCTTCCGGATCGTCCTCCCGCTCACGATGCCGGCGATCGCGTCCTTTGCGATCTTCCAGTTCCTGTGGGTGTGGAACGACCTGCTCGTGGCGTTGATCTTCGCGGACGGCTCCGTCGCCCCGATGACGAAGCTGCTCGCGGAGATCACGGGAAGCCGTGGTCAGGACTGGCACCTGCTCACGGCCGGCGCCTTCATCTCCATCCTCGTGCCGCTCATCGTGTTCTTCAGCCTGCAGCGGTACTTCGTGCGAGGACTGCTCGCGGGATCGACGAAGGGGTAGGGGCTTCCCGGCGGTCTCGGTCTGACGACCGGTACCGCCGACGGGGCTACCCTCGAGCGACGGCGGTGGACAAGGGAGTCCGCCGCCGTCCGACATTCTCGCCGCGGCGGGCAGAGTCGGCAGGCGCGGTCTGGTACGCCCTCGGCGCAACCGTCCGGTGAGGCTCGATGGCGGTCGTATGGTGAGGGCATGACGATGCGGGGCGGCGGCCACGGTGGGCCGAGGGCGCGGGTGAGCGCGAGCGACGAATCGATGCAGCGGGCGCTCAACGCGGAAGCCCCGAGGATCCCTGGCCTCTTCCACCGCATCACGGGTCTGTTCGCGCCGTACCGCACCCGGCTCATCGTCACAGCGGTGCTCGTCGTCCTCGCTGCCGGACTCTCTGTCGTGCCACCTCTGCTCGTCGAGCAGGCGTTCGACGTTGGGCTCTTCCCCGAAGCGGGTGGCCCCAACCTGGGGGCGCTCGCGCGGATCGTCATCATCATGATCGTGATCTTCATCGTGACGAGCTGTCTCGGCGTCTGGCAGAGCTATCTCACGGCGACGGTCGGCAATCGTGTCATGGGAGCGCTGCGCGTCGAACTCTTCTCGAAGCTCCAGTCGATGGAGTTGAGCTTCTTCACGCACACGAAGACCGGAATCATCCAGTCCCGGCTTCAGAACGACGTCGGTGGCGTCGCGAGTGTCCTGACGAACACCGTGTCGAGCGTGCTCGGGAACACCGTCAACGTGCTCGCGGCCGTCGTCGCGATGATCCTCATCGACTGGCGGCTCACGATCGTCGCACTCGTCCTCATGCCGGCGCTCGTGGCCGCGCAGCGTCGCGTGGGGCAGGTGAGAGCGCGCATCGCGACCCAGACGCAGGAGTCGCTGTCCGACATGACGGCGATCACGCAGGAGACCCTCGGTGTCTCCGGGATCCTGCTGTCGAAGAGCTTCAACCGTCAGGAGAGCGAGATCGAGCGGTACCGCACCGCGAATGCGACGCAGATCACGTTGCAGGTGCGCCAGGCCATGAGTGGTCAGTGGTTCTTCGCGATGGTCAACATCTTCCTCTCGTCGATCCCGGCGATCGTCTACCTCGTGTCGGGCTGGTTGCTCGTGGGCGGTAACGAGGGCGTCACCGCCGGGACGATCGTCGCGTTCACGACGGTCCAGTCGCGATTGCTGTTCCCCCTCATGGCCCTCATGCGGGTCGGGCTCGACGTGCAGACGTCCGGTGCACTCTTCGCGCGCATCTTCGAATACCTCGATCTGCGCCCGCGCGTCACCGACAAGCCGGACGCGATCACCGTCGAGGAGGCGCCGGGTCCGCTCGGTCTCGTCGAATTCCGCGACGTCTCGTTCCGCTATCCGGATGCGGCCGAGGACTCGCGCCCGACGCTCGACGAGGTGTCCTTCCGGATCGAGCCCGGCCAGTTCGCCGCCTTCGTCGGTCCGAGCGGTGCCGGCAAGACGACCGTGTCCTATCTGGTCCCGCGCTTCTACGACGCCGAGAGCGGTACGGTCTCCTTCGCGGGAGCCGACGTCCGGGATCTCACGCAGGACTCCCTCGTGTCGCACATCGGCATCGTGAGCCAGGAGACCTCGCTCTTCCACGCGTCGATCGCCGAGAACCTCCGTTACGCGAAACCGGATGCGACGGACGAGGAGTTGCGGGAGGCCGCGATCGCGGCGAACATCCACCAGACCATCGTGTCGTTCCCGGAGGGCTACGACACGGTCGTGGGGGAGCGCGGCTATCGTCTCTCGGGCGGAGAGAAGCAGCGCATCGCGATCGCACGCGTGCTGCTCAAGGATCCCGCCGTTCTCGTGCTTGACGAGGCGACGAGCGCCCTCGATTCCCTCTCCGAGCGAATCGTCCAGCGTGCCCTCGAGGCCGCATCGGCGGGCCGGACGACGATCGCCATCGCCCACCGGCTCTCCACCGTCATCGACGCGGACATCATCCTCGTGGTTGACGCGGGTCGCATCGTGGAGCGCGGGACCCATGCCGAGCTCCTCGCCCACGACGGCATCTATGCGCGGATGCACGCGGAGCAGCGCACGGACGCCCTCTGACGCACTGGCGGCCCGCCGCAGGAGGTGTTCGAGGGCGAGTGCGCCAGGGGGCCGCGAGGTGTGCGCTCAAAAGCTGTATCTCACCGGGGGCGAGTGGGCGCGGAAAGGGGAGAGCAGGAAGGGGAGATGAGGAGGGTCAGAACTCGTCGGTCGCGCCGCGGTCCGCGAGCATCGATTCCATGAGGTCGATCTCCGACTCCTGACTCGCGACGACGCCCGTCGCGAAGCGCGTGACCGTCTCGTTCGTGCTGCGGTCGAGCACGGCCTCGGCCATCTCGACGGCCCCGCGGTGGTGCGCGATCATGAGCTGGAGGAAGTAGACCTCGGCGTCGACGCCGGTGAGCGTCTTGAGTTCGGCGATCTGGTCCGCCGTCGCGAGCCCCGGCATCGGAGCCCCCGGCTCGTGGGCCGCGGAGCCGCCGCCGTCGTGCTCGTGGCCCGAGCCGTCGAGGGCCGCGCGCGTCATCCAGGTCATGGGCGGCTCGGGCCCGGCCTGCGAGAGCCCCCACTCCTGAAGCCAGCCGTACATCATGCCGGACTGCGTCGCTTGCGTCGTCGTGATGTCGTACGCGAGGGTGCGGACGTCCTCGGCGTCGGTCAGGTCGCGCACGATGAGCGCGAGCTCGACGCCCTGGTTGTGGTGCGTCTGCATGTCCCGCGCGAAGCCCGCCTCGGCGCTCGTGTCCGTCGGGGTCGCCTCGCCGAGCGTCGACAACCGCCCGACGGAGAAGGACACGGCGGCGACCGCCAGGAGGACGAGGACCGCGATGACCGCGACGGCGATCGGCGAGCGGCGACGGACGGTCGTGGGGGCAGCGGCCGAGGAGGGAGCCGTGTCCTCCGTCTCGACCGCGCCGTCCACGTCGCGTCCGTCGCTCGTCGTCATCGGATCAGCTCACCTTCCCCGGGCCGTCGACCGCGCCGGAGCAGGAGGCGCCGGGCTCCGGCACCGAGTCGCTCCGCCAGTACTCCTCCATGAACTCCGCGATGCGCGAATCGTCGACCGAGTCGACCTGCAGCTGCGTGTTCCATCCGCTCAGGACCACGGGGCTCGGGAGATCCTCGAAGGGCGAGAGGATAACGTAGGTCGACGGCAGCTTCTCACGCAGCGTCTGCACGTCCTCGTCGCTCAGCGACGGGTCGTAGGTGACCCAGACGGCGCCGTGCTCGAGCGAGTGCACTGCGTTCTCGTTCGGGACGACCTCGGTGTAGATGCCGCAGTTGAGCCAGTACGGGTTGTGCTCCCCACCGGCGGGAGGCGTCTGCGCGTAGGTGACCGCTCCCTCGACGTGCGTCGAAACGTTCTCGAAGGTCTCGACGCCCTCGATCTCGGCCCCTGTTCCTCCGGCCGTGTACGAAGCGCTCCGCGGAGCGGTGAGCACGATCGTCGTGACGACGAGCGCGACGATCGCGACGCTGCCGATGACGGCCGACCAGATGCCGATGCGACGGTTGCGCGCCTTGCGGGCCTGCTCCTTCTTGTACGCCTCGACCTTCTCGGCACGCTGAGCGGCTCGCTGCTCCTTGACGCTCTGCTTCTTAACCGTCGGGGGAATGCTCGCGCCGGACGGCGTCTGCTGATTGGGGGTCACGGGGGGCCTCTCGATCGCGGGTCTCTCGGTGCTTCCAACCTAGGCGATGGCGCTGTGTATTCCCTCGAATGGACCCCTCGTCCGCACGAAGATCATCCGGGGTGCTCACCCGGTGTCTCGTCTAGAGTGGAGGCGTGTGGTCCTCCTTTCCCTGTTGTCGCTGTCGTTAGTCACGTCGTAACGACCCTGCCCGGGTGAGGGCGCCCCTCTGACAGCTACGCAAGGACACCGGTATGAAGTACGCAGCCTCCATTCTCGACCTCGTCGGCGACACCCCGCTCGTCCGGCTGAACTCGGTTACCGACGGTATCGCCGCGACCGTGCTCGCGAAGGTCGAGTACATGAATCCCGGCGGATCGGCGAAGGACCGCATCGCGAGCCGCATCGTCGACGCCGCGGAACGCGACGGGCTGCTGAAGCCCGGCGGCACGATCGTCGAGCCGACCTCCGGCAACACGGGGGTCGGGCTCGCACTCGTCGCCCAGCAGCGCGGCTACCACTGCATCTTCGTGCTCCCCGACAAGGTCGGCGAGGACAAGCGCAACGTGCTCACGGCCTACGGCGCGGAGATCGTCGTGACGCCGACCGCTGTCGCGCCCGACCACCCCGACTCCTACTACAGCGTCTCCGATCGGCTCACGGCGGAGATCCCCGGGGCCTTCAAGCCCAACCAGTACGCGAACCCCAACGGCCCCCGCAGCCACTACGAGACGACGGGTCCGGAGATCTGGCGCGACACGGACGGCCGCCTCACTCACTTCGTCGCGGGCGTCGGCACGGGCGGGACGATCTCGGGCACGGGCCGTTACCTCCGGGAGGTCGCGGGCGACGCCGTTCGCGTCATCGGGGCGGATCCCGAAGGCAGTGTCTACTCGGGCGGCACGGGGCGCCCGTACCTCGTCGAGGGCGTCGGCGAGGATTTCTGGCCGGGCGCCTACGATCCCACCGTCGTCGACGAGGTCATCCCCGTGACCGACGCGGAGTCCTTCGCCATGACGCGGCGACTCGCACGCGAGGAAGGGCTGCTCGTCGGCGGATCGAGCGGTATGGCCGTCGTCGCCGCGTTGCGAGCGGCTCGTGACCTCCCCGCGGACGCCGTCGTCGTCGTCCTCCTGCCGGATGGCGGCCGCGGATACCTCGGCAAGATCTTCAACGACACGTGGATGCGTTCTTACGGGTTCCTCGACGAGGACAAGGGCGCGACCGTCGCAGACGTCGTGTCGGGCAAGGACGGCGCCATCCCCGCCCTTCTGCACGCCCACCCCGTCGACACCGTGCGCGACGCGATCGCGGTGATGAGCGAGTTCGGCGTCTCCCAGCTGCCCGTGCTCACGGCCGAGCCACCCGTCGTGATGGGAGAGGTCATCGGGGCCGTCTCCGAGCGCTCGCTCCTCGAGAACGTGTTCTCCGGCGACTCCAAGATGTCCGACGCCGTGTCGACGGTCGTCTCCGACCCGCTGCCGATCATCGGCTCGGGGGAGTCCCTCGCAGCCGCGCGTGCGGCGCTCGCGTCGTCCGACGCACTGCTCGTGACCCTCGACGGCAAGCCGCACGCCGTCATCACCCGCCACGACCTCCTCGCCTTCCTGGGCGAGTAGAGGCTTCCGGCACGACACCCGTCAGGAGACCCCATGGCGAAGAAGAAGTCCACCCCCACAAGCGCGTTCGCGACGCTCGCCATCCACGCCGGTCAGGATCACGACGCGGCGACGGGCGCTGTCATCCCGCCCATCTTCCAGTCCTCGACCTTCGTGCAGGACGGCATCGGCGGCCTGCGCGGCGGCTACGAGTACGGTCGGAGCGCGAACCCCACGCGGACGGCGCTCGAGACGCAACTCGCGGCGCTCGAAGGTGGTCAGCACGGTCTCGCGTTCTCGTCGGGACTGGCGGCGGAGGATGCTCTCCTGCGGGCCGTCGTCCGCCCAGGTGACCACATCGTCATCGGCAACGACGTCTACGGCGGCACGTACCGTCTCATCAACCGGATCTTCGGGGATTGGGGTGTCGAGCACACGGTCGTCGACCTCGCCGACCTGCGTGCCGTCGACAAGGCGATCACGCCCCGCACGAAGATGCTGTGGATCGAGACGCCGTCGAACCCGCTCATGAAGATCAGTGACATCGCGGAGCTCACGGAGATCGCCCATGCCGCCGGGCTCCTCGCGGTCGTCGACAATACCTTCGCCTCGCCGGCGCTGCAGCGCCCGCTCACGCTCGGTGCCGACGTCGTCGTGCACTCGATGACGAAGTACATCGGCGGGCACTCCGACGTCATCGGTGGCGGCCTCGTGCTCGACGACGACGAGCTCGAGGAGAAGGTGCGCTTCCTGCAGTTCGCCGCCGGCGCGATCGCGGCACCGATGGAGGCGTGGCTCACGACGCGCGGACTGAAGACGCTCGACGTTCGGATGCAGCGGCACTCGGAGAACGCCGGTCGTCTGGCCGAGTTCCTCGACGGGCACTCGGGCATCGAGACGGTGTACTATCCCGGGCTCGCGTCGCACCCCGGTCACACGATCGCTGCGACCCAGATGTCGCGTTTCGGCGGAATGCTGTCGATCGCGGTCGCGGGTGGGGAACGGGTCGCGCGCCGCTTCGCCGAGAAGACACGCGTCTTCCAGCTCGCGGAGTCCCTCGGCGGAGTGGAGTCGCTCGTCAATTACCCCTCGGCGATGACGCACGCGTCGGTCGCGGGGACGGAACTCGCGGTGCCGCCGAACGTCGTGCGACTGTCGGTCGGCCTCGAGGACGCCGACGAGCTCATCGCCGACGTGGATCGTGCTCTCGCGAAGGCCGTCAAGCAACGCTGAGCCCGGAACGGGTGCGGCGGCCGCCGGCGGTCGTGCCCGTTTCCGCATTTTCGGCGAGTCAAGGGTTCAAGTCGCTCGAAACGATTCGATAAGCTGATCGCGAGCACTGGCCCGCTCCGCGCCCCGAGGCGACGAGCCGCTGCATCCGCTCCTCTTCCGCCCTCGAGCTCTGAAAGCCGTTTCGTGACGACCATCGTTCACCCCGGCGATGCGCTGTCCCGTCGACAGCGCGTCGTCTACATCCTCGTCCTCGGCGCGCTCACCGCGCTCGGGCCGTTCACCATCGACCTGTACCTGCCGGCGTTCCCCGTCCTCGAGGACGAGTTGGACGTGAGCGCCGCGCTCATCCAGCTCACGCTCACCGGCACGACGATCGGATTCGCGGTCGGCCAGCTGTTCATGGGCCCGTGGAGCGACAAGGTCGGACGTCGCCTCCCGCTGCTCATCGCGACGAGTGTGCACATCGCCGCCTCCATCGGTGTCATCTTCTCGCCGGACATCGTGTGGCTCGCCGTCTTCCGCGTCCTGCAGGGCGCCGGGGCGGCGGCGGGCGGAGTCGTCGCGATGGCGATGGTGCGTGACCTCTTCGGAGGGAAGCCGCTCGTGCGGATGCTCTCCCGGTTGGCCCTCGTCAACGGCCTCGCGCCCATCCTCGCTCCGGTCATCGGCTCGCAACTGCTGCTCTTCGTCAACTGGCAGGGACTGTTCGTCTTCCTCGCGGTCTACGGTGCCCTCGTGGTGACGGCGGTCGCCCTCTTCATCATCGAGACGCTGCCCGCGGCGCGCCGGGCGGAAGCCGGTCACAGCACGATCGGGCAGCGCTACCACGCCTTGTTCACCGATCGTGCCTACCTCGGCGTCGCGCTCATCGGCGGCATGACGTTCTCGGGACTCTTCGCGTACCTGTCGTCGTCGTCGTTCCTCTTCCAGCAGCACTTCGGACTCGACGCACAGCAGTACGGCCTCCTCTTCGCGATCAACTCGATCGGCGTCGTCGCGGGGGTGCAGATCTCGTCCCGCGTCATGCGTCGGTACGGTCCGCAGTGGATCCTCGCCTTCACGACGGGGACACACGTCGTCACCGCGACGGCGATCATCCTGCTGGCGCAGACGGACGCAGGACTCTTCGGCATCCTCGTCCCGCTGTTCTTCTACATCACCGCGTGTGGATTCTCGTTCCCTGCCGTTCAGGTTCTCGGGCTGGCGAACCACGCGAAGGAGGCCGGGACCGCCGCCTCGCTGCTCGGCGCGCTCAACTTCGGGCTCGCGGGCGTGATCTCACCGATCGTCGGCGTGCTCGGCATCTCGGCGACGGCCATGGGATCGGTCATGCTCGGGACGGCCATCATCGCGACGTTCTCGATCTGGGTCATCGTCCGTCCCCGGACAGTACCCGAACTCTCCAACTGACCGCCGCGCCCGCCCCCCGTGGTGGGCTGGGACGAGCGGCCACTACCGTGGGGTGATGGCCACCCGCGCGCGTTACGTCGGAACCCTCGTCGGCGTGGGAGTCGTCCTGATCCTGCTCGCGACGACCGCCGGTGTGCTCATCGCCGCCGGTGTCCTCCCGAACCCGAACGCCGTCGACACGTGGTGGTCGGGACTCGCGGCGTCGATGCGGTCGCCGGTGACGACCGCGATCGCGCTCGCGTTCAACGCTCTCGGTCGCGGCCTCGCGGCCACACTCGTCGTCCCCCTCGTGCTCGTCGGCGTCCTCGTGGTCGCACGACGACCGTGGTCCGCCGCGGCGCTCGTCGCGGCGGCGGCTCTCACCTGGGCGCTCACGCGGGTCCTGAAATCGGTCGTGGCCCGCGACCGACCCGAGGACATCCTCGTCGTGAGCGACTTCGGCTCCTTCCCCTCGGGGCACGCGTCGAACGCGGCGGCCCTCGTCACGGTGCTCTTCCTCGCGTTCCGGTCGGTCGCCCTCCGCGTCCTCGTCTCGATCTACCTCGTCGCGATGATGTGGTCGCGACTCCTGCTCGGGGCACACTGGGCGACCGACGTCGTCGGGGGAGCGCTCGTGGGCGTCGGCGCCGCTCTCATCGTCGTGGCTGTCGTGCGACCGCTGCTGCGCCGTGAGCCGCTCCGGCGGGGAACCCGTGGCTGAGTCGTCGGTCGCGCGAGCCGGCGCTCGACGCGCGGCAGACCGAGCCGGCGTCCGGATCGTCGAGGCCCGGTCACCGGCGGAGGCGCGTGCGACGGAGGCGATGTTCTCCGCGACGTGGGGAGAGGGGCGCGGGGCCGACGCATCGACGCTTCAGGCGATCGCCCATGCGGGGAACCCTGTGCTCCTGGCGCGACGCGACGACGCCGTGCTCGGCGCTCTCTTCTCGTTCCTCGGGTGGGACGGTGGGCTGCACGTGCACTCGCACATGACCGCAGTCGCGTCCGGCACACGATCCGCGGGCGTGGGCTTCGCGCTCAAGCTCACTCAGCGCGCGCTCTGCCTCGAGCACGGGATCCGCGAGGTCCGCTGGACCTACGACCCCCTCATCCGCCGGAACGCCCGCTTCAACCTCTGGAAGCTCGGCGCGCGGGTGTCCGCGTTCCACCCCGACTTCTACGGCGTGCTCGACGACGCCATCAACGGCTCGGACCGGAGCGACCGATTCGAGGTGAGGTGGCGGCTCGACTCACCGGAGGTGGAGGCCGCGCTCGCCGAAGACCGCGCTCCGGCTGCTCGCGAGCCGGACGACGGACGACGCGACGACGGACGACGCGACGACCTCGTGCTCCCAGTCGACTTCGAGGCGCTGCGTTCGGAGGAGCCCGCGGCCGCCTCGGGCCTCCGGGAGCGCAGCAGAGGGCTGTTCACCGAGGCCCTCCGTTCCGGTCGCTCCATCCGCTTCACGGGCACAGGGTACGTCTTCGACCGCGGGGGGACAGCTACCAGGGAAGGGAACACACGATGAGGATCGAACGCATCGAGCTCCACACAATCGGCATGCCGCTCGTCCGGCCGTTCGAGACGAGCTTCGGCCGACAGACCGAGCGCGAGGTCCTGCTCGCCCACGTCGTCGCCGACGGCGTCGACGGCTGGGGCGAGTGCGTCGCAGGCACGACTCCCGACTACAGCTCGGAGTACGTTGCGGGATGCGCCGCCGTGATCGAGCGGTTCCTCGCTCCCGCGCTCCTCGCGGCCCTCGACGTCACGGCGGACGGTCTCGACGCTCTGTTCAGGGGCGTGATCGGCCACCGGATGGCGAAGGCGACCCTCGAGGCCGCCGTGCTCGACGCCGAGACGCGCGCGGCTGGCATCTCGTTCGGGGAGCGACTCGGGGCTGTGCGCGACCGCGTCGAATGCGGCGTCTCCGTGGGGATCAGCCCTGATCTCGACACCCTGCTCGCCGAGGTCGACGGCTATGTCGAGGCCGGTTATCGACGCATCAAGCTCAAGATCAAGCCGGGCTGGGACATCGAGCCGGTCGCGCGGGTCCGCGAGCTCATCGGGACCCTGCCGCTCCAGGTCGACGCCAACACCGCGTACACGCTCGATCACGTCGAGCATCTGCGGCGCCTCGACGAGTACGGGCTGCTCCTCATCGAGCAGCCGTTCGTCGAGGAGGACATCGCGGCACACGTGCTCCTCGCCGACTCGATCGACACCCCGGTGTGCCTCGACGAGAGCATCACGTCGACAGGGATCGCCATCGACGCGATCGAGCGGGGAGCGACGAGCATCGTCAACATC
Organism: Labedella populi; assembly: GCF_004078655.1. Taxonomy (GTDB): domain Bacteria; phylum Actinomycetota; class Actinomycetes; order Actinomycetales; family Microbacteriaceae; genus Labedella; species Labedella populi. The sequence goes on from NZ_RZNC01000001.1 coordinate 868,765, forward strand.
AAGCCGGGCCGCGTGGGCGGCTACCTCGAGGCCGTGTCGATCCACGACGCGTGCCGTGCGCTCGACGTGCCCGTGTGGTGCGGCGGCATGCTCGAGACCGGCGTCGGGCGAGCGATGAACGTCGCGCTCGCCGCCTTGCCGGGATTCGCGCTGCCGGGCGACACGAGCGCGTCGAGCCGGTACTTCGCCGAGGACCTCACGGAACCCTTCGTGCTCGACGACGGCTATCTGGACGTGCCGACGGGACCGGGATCCGGTGTCGAAATCCGCAGAGACCTCGTCGAGCGCTGGGCCCTCGCCGAGCCGCGCGTCCTCGTGCGACCTTAGGATGCCCGACCTGACGAGCGGCGACGGTGCGGCACGGCCGGACCAGGACGCAGCCGCGGCGCGCAAGCGGGCGGACGAGCTCGCGTTCCCGGGTGCTCGACACTCAGGAATCGAGCCTCGGGCTCGTCTTCCACTACGCCGAGGACGTGTGCTGCGCGAGACGTCCCCGTCGACGACGCCACGGGCGATCACCTCGACGACGAGGTGCTCGCGGACGTGTACGCGACGCCGTACCTCGACCATGCGACGGGCGTCGGCCTCGTCGCCGTCGACGAGGCCGACGAGGTGCAGGGCTACCTGATCGGCACGACCGAAACCGCGGCCTTCTCGCGCTGGTTCGTCACCGCCTGCTGGCCGAAGGTCTCGCGGGGCCGCGCGCCACGAACCCGCGCGGACGCGGCGCTGCTCGCGTCCGCCGCCGATCCGAACCGGATGCTCGTCTCGTGCATAGACGACTTCCCGGCGCACCTGCACATCGATCTGCTGGAGGGGCGCGAGGCGTGGGGACGGGTCGACGTCTCGTCGGGGCCGCCGTCGAGCAGTTGCGCTCGCGAGGAGTACCGGGCGTGCACCTTGTCGTGTCCGCCTCGAACGACCCCGCGATCACGTTCTACCGACGGACGGGTTTCGCCGAGGTGACCGAGGACCGGGCGACGGTGCCCGAGGAATCCATCGTCTTCGGGCGCCGCGTCGACGCTCGCGTCCCCCGAGAGGTGATGCCCCCGGGCCGGGTCTCTAGCCGAGTCTTGTCGGGCGTCGCTCGAACCAGTAGAGCATGAGGGGATTCGTGCGCTGGAGCTCGTCGAGGGTGATGGCGTTCTCGATGTGCTCGACGGGGACGGTGACGAGGTGCTCGGCGACCTTGTGGATGGATGCCGTCGACCAGTAGTCGCCGCGCATCCGCAATTGGACCCGTCCGTCGCCGTCGAGAACGAAGAGCTGGCGGCGGGGCTCGGCGGCGAGCGTCCTGTGCAGATCGAGGAGCACGGCACGCGCGACCCTCTCGAGCGGGACGCGGTGCGTGCCACCGAAGAACGTCTTCTCCACGAGGTGTGTCGGGGTGACGGTGACCGACACACGGAAGTACTGGACCATCCCGTACGCGACGACGAGTGCGACGACCGTCGCCGCGCCGGCGACCCAGATCCAGGGACCGTCCGGGACGGTCAGCCACAGCAGCACCAGGAGGATCGGCACGGTGAGGGAGGCGATCGCCACGAGTCCCTGGCCGAGGAGCCGGCGGCGCACGTGCACGGTGACCGACGACCCCGTCCCCACGTTCTTCAGCATGGTGCCCCCTCTCCCCGGCGTACAGTCTGCCCGAGAGTGAGGCCTGTTCACCATCCACCTTTTGGAGGACAAGGAAGCGGAGAGCGGGGACGATGCGGTGCGCCGAGTGATGCGGTGCTCCCAGCTGCCGGGCCGCCGGGAGCACCGCGCGACGGAGGTCGTCAGCCGACGGTGGAGGTCTCTCCTCTCCGGCGACGCGCGCGCAGGAGAGCGAACGCGCCGAGGGACATGGCCGTGCCCGCGGCGAGCATCAGGGCTGCTGCGCCCGCCGCTCCGGTCGAGGCGAGGGGATCGTCGGATGCGTCCGGATCTTTCGGGTCACCCGGGATCTCGCTCGGCTGCGGGTCCGGTGTGGGCTCCCCGGGCTCCCCGGGCTCCCCGGGCTCCCCAGGCTCCCCGGGAAGCCCGGGCTCGGCGGGTTCGCCTGGCTCCCCGGGCTCAGTCGGCGCCTCGGCACCCGGTCGCAAGTCCTCCGTGCTCAGACCCGGGATGTTGATCCAGGTCTGCGCGATGAGGTGGATGCCCGGCGGGACTGTCGCCTCCCACCCGGTCACTGCCCACAGCGGCGTCTCCTCCCGCACAGGCATCGACCGGCTGATCACGGGCCCGCGTTCCGTGATCTCCTCGACGGGGATCGCCTCATAGAAGAAGGGGTCCCGTTCGAAGCGTTGCTCGCCCTCACCGACCGCGAGGTCGAACCCGCCGCTGTACGGCGCGTACCGATTGCTCATCTCGAGGGTGAGAGGCCTTTCCTCGTCGGTTTCGTCGCCGACGGTCATCGTGCCCCAATAGTTCTGGGAGATGGAGATGCCCGCCGTATCGCAGCGGCCGTCGGCAACGTTCTCGAAGGTGGCGATCGTCGTCGCCGTGGCCTGATCGAAGACCTCCACGCTGACGAAACCGGTGAGATCCCATGTCCGTGTGGCGCTGCCGCCGTCGAAGAACTCCGATGCGACCACGAGACGGCCGTCGCAGCCGACGTAGCGCACCATTTCGACGATGGTCGTCCCGGTGCGGTTGTCCACGGCGACGTCGACGACATCGGGGTCGGTGGTGTTCGGCGTGATGGTGAGGGAGCTCGGACCGGAGGTCTCGGCCGTGAAGACGTCTGTCCTGTACGACGGCCCCTCCGAGCCGTCCTCGAACACCACCGCGATGACCCCCACGAGTTCGCCGGCCGCGACCTCCACCGTGGACGTGTCGATCGTGAGGGAAGGCAGGCCCGTGACCTCGCCGACCCTCAGGGTCTCATCCGCGAAACGTTCACCGGAGGCCACCGATTCGATGGTGTAGTGGATCGTGCCGTGGCCGGAGTACGTGATCGCGAGTCGCGACATCGGCGTGCCGTCGAAGGCGACCGTCGGGTAGCCCCACGCATTCTGAATCGTGACAGGCGTGACGTTGAACGGCGCACTGAGCTCGGCGCCACCTCCCGCGAGGGTCAACTCGTGGGCTCCCGCAGTCGTGTCGTCCGGGACGGTGACGAACCAGTCGATCGCTCCTCCCGGCGGAGCGACGCCGACCCTGACCACGCCGATGCCGTCGATCGACGCCGTGTAGCGTTCACCCGCAACGAGCCCGGTCGCCGAGACGCGCAGATCGCCGCCGAGACCGACCCACTCGGGGCCGACCTCCAGGGCCGCGAGCCCGGGAGCGGCGACCGGCTCATCGCCGGCGTCGACGGTCACGATCGTCGTGAGTCCGGTGTCGCCGAAGCGCACGACACCGAGATAGGTCCCGCCGTCGAGTCCCGACCATGCCGCGCGGACGATCGGGGTGTCGCCCACGGCCCCGGAGAGGGTACCGGGTTCCGTCGTGAACTCCCCGGCGGCCGCCGCGGGATCGACGGCGAACGTCGTGAGCGTGTAGTCGAGGGACGTGGACCCGTCCGATGCGGCGGAGTAGAAGCTCACGTCCACGAGGTAGGTGCCGCCGGACGCCGGCACCGAGCCGAGGTCCACACGCTCGTCGGCGCTGCCCGTCGCGGACATCCCCACCTGGGAGAAGCCGCCGTTCTGGTTCCGGCGGGAGACCACGAGGTCGAGGTCGGCCGAGTCGTCCGCGGCGTCGAGGTCGAAGCGCGCGAACGTCGTCCCCGCCGGGATCGTGATGGCGAAGCGGTCGGAGGAGGCTCCGACCGTGCCTGTACCGGTCTGGCGCGAGCCCCGGGCCAGACCGTCGGCGCTCAACGGGATCGAACCGGCCTCTCCGACGCTCACGGGGATCCCGACCTCGCCGGTCGTGCCCGTGCCGGCCACCTCGGTCGGCACGTCGAGTGCCACCGGCTGGATCGCGAGAGCACTCCGCACGGCGAACCGATCGTTCGCCCACGTGAGGTATCCCGTGCTGAACCGCGAGAGTTCGGCGTCGGTGCGGGTGAAGGTCACTGTGAACTCGCGCTCCTCGCCCGCGGCATCGAAGCTGAGTGTGCTCGGCGACACCGTCACCGACACGCCCGAAAGCCCCTCGACGGACGCGGTGTACTCGCCCGACGCCGTCGCGGTGACGGTCCGGGTCACGGTCTGAGAACCGGCGAGTCCACCGATCCCGATGGACGGGAGGTTGAGATCCGACGGGTCGATCGGATCGACGCCGTGCTCTTCGCCGATGCCCTGCAGGTACGCGGTCCAGTCGGTGACGTCGTTGAGATAGAGAAGACCGGGGGACAGGTAGTCGCGGGGAACCACCTCGCCGTTGCCCTGCCCGAAGGGGTCACCGAACGGTTCGCCGATGTCGGTGAGTGTTTCGCGCGTGGTGGTCATGAGGGCCGACTTCACCTCCGACGGCGACGCCGTCGGATGTTCCCCGAGGTAGAGGGCAGCGAGGCCGGCGACGTGTGGAGAAGCCATCGAGGTTCCCGACATGTATCCCCATGTCGGGTCGGCTTCATCGGCGTTGGCGGTGGCCGCGAGGATGTTCACCCCGGGGGCGGCGACGTCGGGCTTGATCAGGTCGGATCCGTCCGCGAGCACGGGGCCGCGACTCGAGAAGCCCGCTACCTGGGGAGTCGGAGCCGGGGCTTCACCCGCGGTGTTACCGTTCTCGAGCGTCGCCGTGGGTCCGTCGGTGGCGGTGTAGGCGACGAGGGCGTCGCGAGCGGCGGAGTCGACGTGGATCGTCGGGACACTGTGCGCGTCGAGGTCCGTCGAGTCGGGCGAGGTGTTGACGAGCACCATACCGATGCCGCCGGCTCGCGCAACCTCGGCCGATTTCGCTACCCTGTCGACCTCGCCGCGGTCGCAGAGCACGATCGTTCCGGCTGTTCGAGCCGGGTCGAGGGAGTCTGGGCCGCACAGTGCGGAGGACGTGGCACCGGCGAGCGCGACGTCCGCTGCGGACACGAACGGACCGGCGACGCCGGCGCTCGGCACCGTCGTCGTCGCACCGAGGAATGCGGTGCCGTCGCCGAGGCGCACCGTGCCCTCCGGTGCGGGAATGGTGGAGGCGGCGACCGTCGTGATCCACGGCGACGCGTTGTCCAGCGTCGAGGCATTCGGCCCCGCATTGCCGGCGGCCGCCGCGACGAAGATGCCGACCTCGGCCGCCCGCATGAAGGCCTGATCCGTGAGGGAGTTCGTCGTCTCGGCCGCGCCGCCTCCGATGGAGTAGTTGATGACGTCCACGTTGTCGGCGACGGCGGCGTCGATCGCCGCGAGCAGGTCGGCCGTCGCGCAACCGTCGTCCGTCGTCGCCGCGGGGTCCGGGCCCTCCCAGCAGGCCTTGTACACGGCGAGCTTCGCGGCGGGCGCGACGCCCGAGATGACCGGCCCGGCGGTGACGGCGTCGACGGACGCGTTGCCGGCAGCGGTCGAAGCCGTGTGGGAACCGTGCGACGCTCCGTCGCGAGGCGAGAGGTACTCGCCGGTAGCGGTGGTGCCGATGCGGTCGGCGCCGAACCCGTTCACGAAGTATCGCGCTCCGATCAGCTTGGTGGAGCAGTCGTCGGCCGTGAACTGGTCTCCCGTCTCGCACGTGCCGCGGAACTGTGACCCGTCCGTCTTCTCGAAGATGATGGCGTCGCCATCGCGATACGGGTCCCCGCCGGCGGTGGAGCGGAGGGGGTCGCCGGCGAACGAGGGGTTCTCCGGCGCGATGCCGGTGTCGATGATGCCGACGACGATGCCCGCCCCGGCCTCGTCGGACCCCCCGAGCGAGGACCAGACGCCGTCGTCGCCCTCGAGTCCGAGGTAGCCGGTGGACGTGCCGGCGTCGGAGACGCTGAGGATCTCGTTCTCGACGACGGTCGCGACGCGAGTGTCTGAGCGCAGCTTCTCGAGTTGCGCGTCGGTGAGGTCTGCGGCGAAGCCGTTGGTCGCCAGCGTGTATCCGATCAGGATGTCCGCGCCGACGGATTCCGCCACCTGGGACTGGGTCTCCTCGAGCCCGCGGGTGTAGTCGGCGACACGTCTCGACGCGGCGTCGAAGCGCGAACCCGATCGAGCCGCGGCAGCCTGGTCCCTCAGGACGACGACGTAGGTCTTCGTCTCCTCTGTCCCCGCGTCCCCCGCCGGTGTCGAGAATTCGGTGGCCGAGGACGGGGCGACGATCGGCTCGAGAGCCAATGCCGTCGACGGGAGGGCGAGGGAGACGGTCACGGCGCCGAGCGCGAGAGCGGCCGCGAGGATGCGCGCCGGTCGTCGATGCGCTGGGGCAGGCCGAGGTGATCTGAGTTTCACTGAGGGTCCTTTGAGACATCGGGAGGGGACGGGTCCTCCCGGTGACGATGCGCAACCGGAGAGTCCCTCCTCCGTTGCTACCGATGCCACGGGTTCCGCGTCAATCGACCGCGTGTCCGATAACGGCGCTGTCCGATTCCGGACGCCCCCGTTCATAGAGCCGCAACAGCGGGGAAACGCGCTCGACACATCGGCACCGCGGTGGAGAGGACTAGATCCAGCCTCGCCGCGCCGCCTCGACACCGGCATGGAACCGGCTCATGGCGCCCAGCTCGGTGAAGACGTCCTGCATCCTCCGCCGGAGCGTGCGTGTGGACACGCCCAACTCGCGTGCGATGACCTCGTCCTTGAGGTCGGCCGACAGCAGCGTGAGGAGCATGCGTTCGTCCGGCGTCGGGGGTCGTCCCGTTCGGCGGCCGGTCGAGGGGGTGCGGATCCGTGGGCCGGCGCTCTCGCCGCCCACGAGGGGCTCTGCGGTATCCCAGTAAAGCTCGAAGAGTGCGACGAGGGCGTCGATGAGTTGCGGGGACCGTGTCACGAGCGCCTCGTGCGTCGGTTCGCCCAGAGAAAGCGACAGGATCGCGCGCTCACGGTCGGCCAGGGCGAGCTTGAGCGGCACGGACTCGGTGAGCCGTGCCCGCTCGCCTCCCGCGATGTCCTGGAGGACCTCGCCGAGGCGGCCGGGTCGGTCGAAGCTCTCGCGTCCGTAGAGACTTCGCCAATCGACGCCCCTGGCGAGCGCGAGGCCCTGCAGTCGATCCTGCACGCCGACGACGTATGGAGGCTTGTCGAAGGCGAGCATCTCCCGTTCCACGCCCAGGCTGACACGTCCGTACCAGTCGCCGATGGCGTCTGCTCCGGTCACGACCAGCGTGCGCGTCGATTCCGCCGCTCCCCGCCGGTTGAGGTCGAACGCCTCGGCGAGCTCGGGGATGACCGAGCGGAGAGCGTCGACCCGCTGAGCGTGACTGTCGGCGATCGACCTGAGGGAGGCGCGCGGATCGACGGCGATGAATCCGCCGGAGGCCACCTGGACCGTGAGGCCAGCGTCGGACAGGTTCGCCAGTCTCTCCGCGACGACATCGTCCGAGAGGCCCAGAGCGAGGGCGAGTGAGCTCGGATGTGCGACGTCGACCGAGAGGAGCTGCCGATAGACACTCTCGCCGGTCTCGTCGATCCCGGCGAGTTGCAGTACGTCGAGGCGAGGCTCTGAGCCGGCGGTCACGAGCGGGCCACTCGTCGTGGGGTTGTGCGTGTACCCGATGTCGCGATCCGAGGTGTGACTGTGGCGGCGTGTCTTCGGCGGAGGATGGGGGATTCGAACCCCCGAGGGCTTGCACCCAACACGCTTTCCAAGCGTGCGCCATAGGCCACTAGGCGAATCCTCCTGACGGTCGCGGCGAACCGCGACCTGAAACATCCTACCCGGTCGCACGGCCGGCCCGCGCCACCGCCGCTCGTGCTCCCCCGGTGCGCGAACGACGAGTCGGCGGGCGCTGTAAGATGGTGGTCGGCCCCCCGCGTGGCGCCATCCAGGCCAACTCCCCCAGGGCGGAAACGCAGCAAGGGTAACCGGGCTCTGGCGGGTGCGCGGGGGGTCCTTTCTTGTCGGGGCGCAAGTGACCCGTGCAGCGTCCGACGCGACCTCGCCGCACGTCCTCCCAGTTTTCGACGGTGCGTAGAAGAGCGTCGGCGGCCTCCTGTAGCGTGGGACACGAACCCTTGGACAACCGAAGGATGATCGTGGCCACGAGCGTGTACATCACATCGGCGGAGGGGCACACCGGCAAGTCGACCATCGCCCTCGGGCTGCTCGACCTGCTCTCCCACGAGGTCAAGCGCGTCGGTGTCTTCCGCCCCATCTCCCGATCGGTCGAGGAGCGGGACTACGTCCTCGAACTCCTCCTGCAGCACGACGGGGTCGACCTCGAGTACGACGAGTGCATCGGCGTCGGGTACGACGACGTGCATGCCGACCCCGAACTGGCCCTGTCGCGGATCGTGCAGCGGTACAAGTCGGTCGAAGCGAAGTGCGACGCCGTCGTCGTCCTCGGTTCCGACTACACGGACGTCGGCAGCCCGACGGAGCTCGGGTTCAACGCGCGGATCGCGACCAACCTCGGCGCCCCCGTCCTCCTCGTGCTCGGCGGGCGAGAGGGTCAGGGCGGGGGAGAGCGCCTCGGTCAGAGCCGGTCGCGCAGTCCAGAGCACATGCGTCAGATCGCCGAGCTCGCGCTCGAAGAGCTGCGGAACGCCCATGCGACCCTCCTGGCCGTGATCGCGAACCGCGCCGACGGCACCGACACGGCCGCCGTCGTCGACGGCATCGAGGCAGCGAAGCCCGGTGTGCCCGTCTGGGCCATCCCCGAGGATCCGTATCTCGTCGCGCCGAGTATGGGATCGATCATGTCGTCGCTCGACGGCGAACTCCTCAAGGGCGACCCGGCCCTCCTGCAGCGGGAAGCGCTCGGGGTCGTCGTCGCGGGGATGGGCATGGTCAACGTCCTCCCGCGCCTCACGGAGGGCGCCGTGCTCGTCGTCGCGGGGGACCGGACCGAGGTCCTCCTCGCCGCGCTCATGGCCCAGGCCGCCGGAACGTTCCCGTCGATAGCGGGGATCGTGCTGAACGGCGGTTTCGACCTCCCCGAGCCGATCGAGAGGCTGCTCGACGGTTTGCCGCAGACCCTGCCGATCATCCGCACCGGTCTCGGCACCTACGACACGATCGTCTCGATCACCTCGACGCGCGGCCGACTCGCCGCCGACTCGCAGCGGAAGTACGACGCGGCCCTCGCGCTCTTCGAGCAGCATGTCGATACCGACGCGCTGCTCGACCGGCTGCAGGTGAGCCGGACGTCGGTCGTCACTCCGCTCATGTTCGAGTACGGCCTGCTCGAGCAGGCCCGGGCGGCCGATCGACACATCGTCCTGCCGGAGGGGGAGGACGACCGCATCCTCCGCGCGGCCCACACGCTGCTCGCGCGCGACGTGGCCCGGCTCACGATCCTCGGAGAGCCGTTCGAGGTGCGCTCACGCGCCATCGAGCTCGGCCTCGACATCGCTCGCGCCGAGGTGCTGTCGCCGCACGATCCCGTGCTCGCGCTGAGGTTCGCGGAGGAGTACGCCCGTGTCCGCGCCCACAAGGGGGTCACCCTCGATCAGGCGAAGGACGTCGTGACCGACGTGTCGTACTTCGGAACGCTCATGGTGCACATGGGGCTCGCCGACGGGATGGTCTCGGGCGCCATCCACACGACGGCGCACACGATCCGACCCGGTTTCGAGATCATCAAGACGACGCCGGGCGTCAACGTGGTGTCGAGCGTCTTCCTCATGGCGCTCGAGGACCGCGTGCTCGTCTACGGCGACTGCGCCGTCGTGCCCGATCCGGATGCGTCCCAACTCGCCGACATCGCGATCTCCTCGGCGGGGACGGCAACCCAGTTCGGCATCGACCCGCGCATTGCGATGCTGTCGTACTCGACGGGGGAGTCGGGCTCCGGCGCCGACGTGGAGAAGGTGCGAGCGGCCACGGCCCTCGTCCGGGAACGTCGGCCCGACCTGCGGGTCGCCGGCCCGATCCAGTACGACGCGGCCGCCGACGCGGCCGTCGCGGCGACGAAGATGCCCGACTCCGACGTCGCGGGACGTGCGACCGTGTTCATCTTCCCCGACCTCAACACGGGCAACAACACCTACAAGGCCGTGCAGCGGTCGGCGGGCGCGGTAGCCATCGGGCCCGTGCTCCAGGGGCTCAACAAGCCGATCAACGACCTCTCGAGGGGAGCGACCGTGCAGGACATCGTGAACACCGTCGCGATCACGGCCATCCAGGCGGGCGCTCGCGCCGCACAGGAGACGGCGTCGTGACGACCGTCCTCGTCGTCAACTCGGGGTCGTCGTCGTTCAAGTACCAGCTCATCGACGTCGAGAACCGCACGGCGCTCGCATCCGGACTGGTCGAGCGGATCGGTGACGACGCCGGCCGGGTGCGACACCGTGACGAGACCCGTGGTGATGCCGACGCGGTCTGGGAGCGCGACACCCCGATCGCCGACCACACCGCGGGCTTCGGCGAGATGATCGCGAGCTTCGACGAGCACGGGCCGTCTCTGGAGGAGAACAGGCCGGTCGCCGTCGGCCACCGCGTCGTGCACGGCGGGCGGCGCTTCTTCGAGCCGACCGTCATCTCCGAGCTCGTCAAGATCAACATCGAGGACCTCTCCGACCTCGCGCCTCTTCACAATCCCGCGGCCGTGCAGGGGATCGACGCCGCACAGAAGGTGTTTCCCGACATCCCGCACGTCGCGGTGTTCGACACGGCTTTCCACCAGACGCTGTCGCCCGCAGCATTCACCTATGCGATCGATCGCGACCTCGCGGCGAAGCACCGCATCCGCCGCTACGGCTTCCACGGCACCTCGCACAAGTACGTCTCGGAGCACGTCGCGGAGTTCCTCGGCCGACCACTCGCCGACCTGAATCAGATCGTGCTCCACCTCGGCAACGGCGCGTCGATCACCGCCGTGCGGGGCGGGCGCTCCGTCGAGACCTCGATGGGCATGACACCCCTCGAGGGCCTCGTGATGGGCTCGCGCTCCGGCGATCTCGACCCGGCCGTCCTCCTCCACCTCATGCGGCGCGCGGGTATGTCGGCCGACGACCTCGACGAACTCCTCAACAAGCGCAGTGGTGTCCTCGGCTTGTCGGGCGTCTCCGACATGCGCGACCTCGGCCGGCGGGCTGAGGAGGGGGATGCGATCGCTCGAGAGACCCTCGACGTCTACGTGCACCGGCTCCGCCACTACATCGGGGCCTACTACGCCCAGCTCGGGCGAGTGGACGTCATCGCGTTCACCGCCGGGATCGGCGAGAACGACCCGGTGATCCGCGCGGAGAGCCTCGCCGGGCTCGAGAGGCTCGGGATCGTCGTCGACGACGAGCGCAACGGGTCGGTCGTTCGCGGGGCGGTCTCCGTGATCTCGGCGGACGAGTCGGAGGTCACCGTGCTCGTCGTGCCGACCGACGAGGAGCTCGAGATCGCGGTGCAGACGCTCTCGGCCGTGAGCTGATCCCGACCGCGAGGGTCAGGAGCAGCGCCAGCCGACGAGGGCGACGAGGCTCCTCGTCTGCGGGCGGCATCCGGGCCCACCCAGTGCTGCAGGGTCGCGCGGACGGTGATCGAGAGGGCGATAGCGATCGTCCTCCGCTTCGCCCGACCCGGCCGGACCGGCTGTCGGTGGTGGCGGCTACCATTGACTCGTGGTCACCGCCCTCTATCGCCGATATCGGCCCGAGACGTTCGCCGAGATGATCGGTCAGTCTCAAGTGACCGATCCGCTCCGCACAGCGCTGCGCACCAACCGGGTCAACCACGCTTACCTCTTCAGCGGTCCGCGTGGCTGCGGCAAGACCACGTCGGCGCGCATCCTCGCGCGGTGCCTCAACTGCGCGGAGGGCCCGACGGACACGCCGTGCGGCGTCTGCGACAGTTGCGTCGAGCTGTCGCGCGACGGCGGGGGCTCGCTCGACGTGGTCGAGATCGACGCCGCGAGTCACAACGGCGTGGACGACGCCCGCGATCTGCGCGAGCGCGCGATCTTCGCCCCGGCACGCGACCGCTACAAGATCTTCATCCTCGACGAGGCGCACATGGTGACGCCGCAGGGATTCAACGCGCTCCTCAAGATCGTCGAGGAGCCGCCGGAGCACGTGAAGTTCATCTTCGCGACGACCGAGCCGGACAAGGTCATCGGCACGATCCGTTCGCGGACGCACCACTACCCGTTCCGCCTGATCCCGCCGGCTCAGATGCTCGACTACGTCGCCGAGCTCTGCGAGGCCGAGGGCATGTCGGTGGAACCGGGGGTCCTGCCGCTCGTGGTGCGTGCCGGTGGGGGCTCCGCCCGTGACACGCTCTCGCTGCTCGACCAGCTCATGGCGGGGTCCGAGGGCTCGTCCGTCGACTACGAACGAGCCGTCTCCCTGCTGGGGTACACCCATACGGCGCTCCTCGACGAGGTCGCCGACGCCCTGGCGGCGAGCGACGCTGCGGGAGTCTTCGGTGCCGTCGACCGCGTCATCCAGACCGGACAGGATCCGCGCCGTTTCGTGGACGACCTCCTCGAACGCCTCCGCGACCTGATCGTCGTGGCGGCCACGTCCGACGGCGCGTCCGCCGTCATGCGGGGGATCCCGCAGGACGAACTCGATCGCATGTCGCGCCAGGCGTCGGCATTCGGGCAAGCGGAATTGTCGCGTGCAGCCGACCTCGTCGGGCGTGCCCTCACCGAGATGTCCGGTGCGACGTCACCACGACTCCACCTCGAACTCATGATGGCGCGCATCCTCGTGCCCGCCGCCGACGCGACGGCCCGCGGGGCGCTCGCCCGTGTCGAGCGGCTCGAGCGCCGTGTCGGGGTCGACGGCGGCCCCGTGGCCGGGTCGACGCCGATCACGACCGCCGCCGACGGGCAGAGCGTCCCTCCGGCTTCGGCGGCGGCGTCGTCGTCCGTGTCGGCTCCGGCGCCTGCTGCGGCCTCCACCGGGGGAGCGGGCGCGAGCGCCGCGTCGGCCGACGCCGAGGCGGTCCCACCGTCCGCCTCCGACGGCCCCGCTTCGGCTCCCGCGGCTTCGCGGGCGGAGAGTTCTGCTCCCGCCGTCCCGGCACGAGCGGATGCGGTGTCGCCGTCGGCACCGGACCCGGAGAGCACCCCGCCTCGTCCGACGACGCCGCCGACGGGTACCGTCTCGCTGCAGCAGCTCAAGGACGCCTGGCCTGAGGTGCTCGAGCGCGTCGGCGCCGCGAAGCGCGGGGCGTGGATGGTCGCCGTCACGGCGACCGTGCGCAACCTCGAGGGCGACGTGCTCACTCTCACGTTCCCGAGTCAGCACGATGTCGAGAGCTTCAAGCAACTGAACGCCGGTACCGGCGTGAGCGAGTACGTGCGCCAAGCCATCCTCGACGTCCTCGGTATCCGTGTGAAGTACATCGCACGAGTCGACGGTGCGCCCGTCGTGGCACCGGCTGCCCCGGCGCCCGCCGTCCTGAGCGCCACTCCGGTCGAGGAGCGCTCACCGCGACGGTCCGCCGGGACCGGTGGTGCGGTCGCCGGAGGGCCGACGAGCGCGGCTTCGCCGGGTCCGGCCGCGTCGGCCGACCCGACGGGGGGTCCGGCCGCGGCGCGATCGACGGCGCGAGCACAGCAGAACCCCGGGCGCCGCACGCCGCCACAAGCCCCCGCCGACGACGATGTGCCGCCGCTGTCGGACGATGACGCGCCGCCGGACGACTCTGTTCCGCCGCCGCTCGAGGATCACGAGCGGCCCGGGCGCGGCGCGCCGGCCGGTCGACGACCGGGGAGCGCCGCACCGCAGGACGCGGGAGCGCCGCGGACGAGCGCGTCGTCCCCCGCAGCGTCATCGCCCACGGTGTCGTCGCACGTAGCGTCGTCGGCCAGGGCCACGGCCGCACCGCCCGCCGGTGCTGCGCCGCAGAAGAGCACGCCGCCCTCGTCGAGTGGCACGACGGACGCGGCGGGATGGCACGTCGTCGCGATCCCCGGCGCCTCCCGCTCGGGGGCGGACGCCGGCCCCCCGGCGGCACCGAGCGTTCCGGATCCGCAGCCGAGCCCGCCGACCGTCGCCCCGGCGGTCACTGCGGCACCGGTCGCCGAGATCCCGGAGCCACGCGCGGTCGCCGCTGAGCGGCCCATACGCCCTGCGGTCGCCTCCGATTCCTCGGGTCGGCAGAACGCCCGTTACGGCGAGGCGGTCGTGCGCGAGATCCTCGGGGCCCGCTTCATCGAGGAGCAGCCGTACTCGCCGCCGTCGAGGTTCACACCATGACGGAAGGGGAGTAGGCCGTGTACGAGGGAATCGTCCAGGAGCTCATCGACGAATTCGGCCGGCTTCCGGGTATCGGCCCGAAGTCGGCGCAACGCATCGCGTTCCACATCCTGCAGACCGAGACGTTCGACGTGTCCCGGCTCGCCGAACTGCTCACGGAGTTGCGCGAGAAGGTGCATTTCTGTGCGATCTGCGGCAACGTTGCCGAGCAGGAGACGTGCTCGATCTGCCGGGACCCCCGTCGGACGCCCGCGCTCATCTGCGTCGTCGAAGAGGCGAAGGACGTCGTCGCGATCGAACGCACGCGAGAGTTCCGCGGTCTCTACCACGTGCTCGGCGGAGCGATCAGTCCGATCGACGGCATCGGGCCCGACGAGCTGCGCATCCGCCAACTGCTGCAGCGGCTCGCCGACGGTACGGTGCAGGAGGTCATCATCGCGACCGACCCGAACCTCGAGGGCGAGGCCACGGCCACGTACCTCAGTCGCCTCCTGCAGACGCTCGAGATCCGCGTGACCCGACTCGCCTCAGGTCTGCCCGTCGGCGGCGACCTCGAATATGCGGACGAGATCACCCTCGGTCGCGCCTTCGAGGGACGGACGGTCCTCTCCAACTGACGGCGCGATGCCACGCCCCCGGTGCTCGGGGTCGCCGGCGGTCGGCGAGCGGCGTCCGTCCGTCCCGTCACATTTCCGGTCGGTCATGCCGCGAACCCTACAATGGTGACCGGGCTTCGCCCGTCATCCCACCCAGGAGTCATCCCGTGAGTCTCATCGTGCAGAAATACGGCGGGTCGTCGGTCGCCGACGCCGAGAGCGTCAAGCGCGTCGCGCGCCGCATCGTCGAGACCCGTAAAGCCGGCCATGACGTCGTCGTGGCCGTCTCCGCGATGGGCGACACCACGGATGAACTGCTCGATCTCGCGCATCTGGTCACGCCGCTCCCCGAGCCCCGAGAGCTCGACATGCTGCTGTCGGCGGGGGAGCGCATCTCCATGGCGGTGCTCGCCATGGCGATCAAGGGCATGGGGTACGAGGCGCAGTCGTTCACCGGCAGTCAGGCCGGCATGATCACCGACGCGCACCACGGCGCCGCCCGGATCGTCGACGTCACCCCGGTCCGCGTGCGCAAGGCGCTCGATGCCGGGGCGATCGCGATCGTCGCCGGCTTCCAAGGATTCAACCGCGACACCATGGACATCACGACCCTCGGTCGCGGCGGTTCGGACACGACCGCCGTGGCACTCGCCGCGGCGCTCGACGCCGACATCTGCGAGATCTACACCGACGTCGACGGGATCTTCACCTCGGACCCCCGTGTCGTACCGAAGGCGCACAAGATCGACTCGATCACGAGCGAGGAGATGCTCGAGCTCGCCGCCGCCGGTGCCAAGGTCCTCTACATCCGCGCCGTCGAGTACGCACGTCGCCACGGTGTCACCCTGCACGTGCGCTCGTCGTTCAGCAACAACGAGGGAACCCTCGTGATCAACCCGAAAGAGGGTGAGACAGTGGAACAGCCCATCGTCACCGGGGTCGCCATCGACCTCAGCGAAGCCAAGATCACGGTCGTCGGCGTGCCCGACGTCCCCGGCAAGGCCGCTCAGATCTTCAAGATCATCGCGCGGGCCGACGCGAACGTCGACATGATCGTCCAGAACGTCTCGGCAGCGGCGACCGGCCTCACGGACATCTCCTTCACGCTGCCGAAGTCCGAGGCGCAGTCGGTCCTGACCGCGCTGCGGAATGAGCGCGACGACGTCCGGTTCGCCTCGCTGCAGCACGACGACCAGATCGGGAAGCTCGCGCTCGTCGGCGCCGGAATGCGCACCAACACGGGAGTCTCGGCGCGACTGTTCGAGTCTCTCTACGACGCCGGCATCAACATCGACATGATCTCGACGAGCGAGATCCGCATCTCGGTCGTGACCCGCGCAGACACGATCGCGGAAGCCGCGCGAGCGGTCCACACCGCGTTCGGCCTCGACGGCGACGTCGATGCCGTCGTGTACGCCGGCACGGGACGTTGAGCGGCGAGATCGAGAAGAGGATCAACATGGGTGAGGGAATGCGCGTCGGAGTCGTCGGAGCCACCGGTCAGGTTGGGACGGTCATGCGCCGACTCCTGCTCGAGCGGGAGTTCCCGATCGCGGAGATCCGATTCTTCGCAACGGCTCGCTCCGCGGGTCAGACCATCTCGTTCGGCGATCGCGATGTCGTGGTCGAAGACGTCGAGACGGCCGATCCCGCGGGACTCGACATCGCGCTCTTCTCGGCCGGTGCGACCGGCTCCCGGGCACACGCACCGCGGTTCGCGGCGGCGGGGGCCACCGTGATCGACAACTCGAGCGCGTGGCGCATGGACCCGGACGTGCCGCTCGTGGTGAGCGAGGTGAATCCGCACGCCGTCGACGAGGCGCGGAAGGGCATCATCGCCAATCCCAACTGCACGACGATGGCGGCGATGCCCGTGCTCAAAGTCCTCCACGCCGAGGCGGGACTCGAGCGCCTCATCGTCAGCACCTACCAGGCCGTGTCCGGCTCGGGCCTCAAGGGTGCGGAGGAGCTGGCCTCGCAGGTCCGGGCGGCGACAGAGCAGAACGTTCTCGGCCTCGTGCACGACGGCGCCGCCGTCACACTCCCGCAACCGGTGACCTATGTCCGCCCGATCGCATTCGACGTCATCCCGCTCGCGGGTTCGATCGTCGACGACGGCGAGCGTGAGACGGACGAGGAGAAGAAGCTCCGGAACGAGAGCCGCAAGATCCTCGAGCTCCCCGAGCTGCTGGTCGCGGGGACGTGCGTCCGCGTCCCCGTCTTCACGGGCCACTCGCTGTCCATCAACGCCGAGTTCGCCGAGCCGATCAGCCCGGAGCGCGCCGAGCAACTGCTCGCCGCAGCACCCGGCGTCGAACTGGCCGACGTCCCGACGCCATTGCAGGCGGCGGGGAGTGACCCGTCGTTCGTCGGGCGCATCCGCACCGACCAGAGCGTCCCGGGCGGTCGGGGTCTCGCCTTGTTCATCTCCAACGACAACCTGCGCAAGGGTGCGGCGCTCAACGCGGTGCAGATTGCGGAACTGATCGCCGCAAAGCAGCCCGCCGCGTGATCGTGTCCGGCGGGGCGCCCGTCGGACCCGTTGCTACTCTCGACCCATGGCTCGAGTGATGGCGCGCGTTGCGGGCGTCGCGGCGCAACGCCTCGAGCGCAGCGTGTTCCGCATGCAGATGCTCGCGGCGACCTCGGTGCTCGCGCTCACCGTCGTGACGTACGTGTTCTCGCCGCTCGGCGTGACGAACGCGTTGTATGTGACGGGCCTCGCGATCATGTTCCTCGCGACGGCCGTCGCCGCCGCGGTGCCGTGGGCCCGGTTGCCGCACAACGCCATCGCCGCGGTCCCCCTCCTCGACATCGCGGCCATGATGTTCGTGCGCGAGGGTGAACCGGCTGCCGCCGCGAGTCTGTTCTTCGTGTTCCCGATCTTCTGGCTCGCGACCCACTTCTCGACGTGGATCGCGATCCTGGGACCGGCCATCTGCGCGGGCCTGCTCTGGACGTCGGTCTGGTGGCGCGGAGAGACGCTCACCGTCTCGAACGTCCCCACCCTCTTCGTGCTGCCGATCACGTTCATGTTCCTCGCGACCGCGGCGTACCAGGCCGCTCGGCGCGGCGCCGCGCATCGGATCCTGCTCCGCCAGCAGTCGCGGTTGCTCGAAGGCGCCGTCGCCGGGGTGCGCCGCCAGCAGGAGACCCTCGACGAGATCATCAACGCCGTGACCTTCGGGGTGATCGGATACGACGAACGCGGCAACGTCGTGCTCGTGAACCAGGCGCATCGAGCGCTCATGGAGCCCTTCGGCGATCTCAACGACGCCCTGGTCCAGGAGCGGGTGTACCTGCCGGACCGGGTGACGCCGATTCCGGAGCGCAGACGACCGTACCGACGGGCGATGCGCGGCGAGGTCTTCGACAACGAGATCATCTGGCAGGGCCGGCCGGGAGAGCGACGGATCGCCCTCGCCGTCTCCGCCCGTCAACTCCTCGACGACGACGGCGAAAGCCAGGGGTGCATCATCATCACGCGCGACGTGACGCCGGAGCTCGCCGCCGTGGAGGCGCGTGACGACTTCGTGGCGTCGGTGTCGCACGAGTTGCGCACACCCCTGACCTCCGTTCTCGGGTACCTCGACCTCGTCGTCGACAATCCCGGACTCGACACCGAATCCCGACGTCTCGTCGGTATCGCGCTCGACAACTCCGAGCGGCTGCTCCAGATCGTGAGTGATCTCCTCGTCACCGTCAGTGGCGACTCCCACCAGTTCGTGATGCACTTCGCCCCGTGCGAGATCACGGAGATCGCGGCGCAATCGATCGAGGCCGCGCGTGTCGCGGGAGGAGCTCGCGGCATCACGCTCGACGTGCGCTCGAGCGGGGACGTCATCGTGATGGGGGACGCGTTCCGGCTCCGGCAGGTCATGGACAACTTCGTGTCGAACGCGATCAAGTACAACGTCGACGGCGGTTCGGTCGTCGTGACCATCACGGACACGGGCTCCGACGCACGCGTGACGGTGCGGGACACGGGGCGCGGCATGCGTCCGGACGAGCAGGAGCGGCTGTTCGAGCGCTTCTACCGGGCGGATTCCGTTCGGCAGACGTCGATCCATGGCACGGGTCTCGGCCTCAACATCGCTCGCGAGATCATCGAGGAGCACGGCGGCTCCGTCTCGGTGGAGAGCGAGCGGGGCGTGGGGACGACGTTCACCATGACCCTCCCGAAAGAGCCTCGATCCGCAACGGTGACGGGCAAAAGACAAGGACGGAACGGTCATGATGCTTGACACCGGCACCCTCATGGTGATGAGCGCGCTCGTCACCATCCTCGCAGGGGCGTCGTTCATCCTGAACACCTCCATCCAGCGGATCGACCTCGTGTCGCGCCTCTGGACGGTCGCGTTCACGAACGGCATGCTGGCTTCGCTCGCCTACGGCTTCGACGCCATCAGCCCGGGTCTGTGGGTCACGGTTGCGGTGGGCAACGCGGCCGTCACGGCGGCCGTGGGCTTCGTGTGGGCCGGCTGCCGCGCGTACAACGGTCGGCGGCCCTGGCTCGTGGTCGTCGTCGTTGTGACCGTCGCGGTCGCCGCGGCTGTCGTCGTCCGGGGGCCGGAGGGAGGCGAATGGGCCGGAGGTTGGGCGATGCTTGCGGGCGTCGGGCTCTTCGCGCTGCTTGCGGGAGTCGAGGGTCTCACGGGGCAGATGCGCTCCCGGGTGAATGCACGCTTGTTGGCCGTCGTCATGCTCGTGATCGCCGGTTTCTACCTCGCACGTTGCGCGGTCTTCCTGCTGTACGGGCCCTACAGTGATCTCTTCCGCGCCTACTTCGGCACGAATCTCGCGACCTTCGTGACGATCCTCTTCATGATCTCCTCGTCCGTCGCGATGACGAGCCTGCAGGTGGAGCGCTCGCTCAGCGGGGCCAATCCCCTCGTCCGCGGGGGACGACGCACGTTCACGCTGGGGGTTCTGGCGAGCGACACCTTCGAAGAGGGAGCGCGGGACCGCATCGACCGCGCGCGCCGCCGCTCGAGTTCGGTTGCGCTCCTGCTCATCCGCATCGACGGCCTCAAGGAGATCAACACGGCGTTCGGCCGCGGGACGGGTGATGTGGCCCTGCAGACGGTCGCGACGGTGCTGCGCGAGGTGACGCCGACGTCCTCCATCCTCGGCCGTCAGGACTCCTCGCACTTCGGTGTGCTCGTGATGGTGTCGGAACCGCAAGCGACGCGGGAGATCGCCGAGGCGGTGCTCGCCGAGATCGTGGAGGCGCGCGTCGAGGGCACGAACGACATCCGTTTGAGCGCGTCCATCGGTGTCGCCGACAGCTTCACCGTGCCCTTCGACTTCGACAAGCTGCGAGACGCAGCCCTCGGTGCTCTCGATCGCGCCCGCGAGGCCGGCGGCAACAGGGTCGAGGCGGCGGTCCAGACTCAAGCGGTTCCGCGCCGCATCGACCGTTCCCGCATGGCTCTCGACTGACCCAAAGCGCTACACCCGCACGAGGGCTCCAGCTACACCTAGCGCCCTCGAGGCCCAACTGGCGCCCTCGGTTCATGTTCGCATCGAGTCCCACCGCGGCTCGTCCCTGACGAGCCGCCGAAAGCCTGCTTACGAGCGCGCCAGCTCGGTGCCGAGGGCGCCACGTAGAGGTGTAGCCCTCGTGCGGGTGTAGCTCTCTGGCTAGGGGGCGATGGCGACCGTGAGGGTGTCGGTCGCGGTCTGCTTCGCATACTCCGACGATGTCGGTGTCGTCTGGAGAAGCAGCTCATAGGTGATCGTGAGCTGCACGGAGGTCGCCGTCGCGTCGACGGCGGGCAGGACGAAGCTCTGGCTGTAGCTGTAGGGCGACGAGATGAAGTAGCCCGGCGCGACGTTGGCGTTGTCCGCGAGTGGCGTCGGGGCCGGGAGGGGGGCTCCGTCACCTCGGACGGCCGTGACGATCGACACCTTCGACAGGTAGATCCGGTTGTCCCCGCCCTTGAGAGCGGCGACCGCCGAGAAGCTCAGGGGCTTGTTCGCGTCGGCCGTCCACTGGTCCATGGACAGCGTCGACCAGTAGTTGACGGTCAGGGTGATGTTGCCGGCGGTCAACTGGCGCTCCGTGCTGCCGGAAGCCAACTCGTTCACGACGGTGGCGACCGTCTCGACCGGGGCCGGCGTCGTCATGACCGGTGTCGGCGTCATCGACGTCTGGGCCTCCCAGGGGCCAGTGCCGCATCCCGCGAGCGAGAGGACGACGGCCATCGACGCCACGGTGGCGGTCATGATTCTCCGGATGCGCATGGGGCCATCTTCCCATCCGCGACAACGATCCGCTGCCGGTCGAGCGGCGGAACGGCTCCGATGGGACCCCCCAACGAAGGGGAAGGGCGCCGCCTCGGCCGATGAACTGCGCCGATGGTGCGCAGATCTTGAGGAAAACCTGAGCTTAACCAGCGGGTACCCCGCGGGACGCTTGAGGTCGCGGGTATCTACTGATCTCAGAACGCACGAGGAATCGTGCGGGACACCTAGCACACCATCACACTCGGATGCGGACGGACACGGCCATGAACACAGGGACCCGAACCCCGACGTCATCGGCACAGAGTGCCGTCCGTGAAACCGAATCCCCACGCGTCGGGGGGACCTCGGCACGACCCGATCTCGATGAATTCGCGAACGACTTCATCGAGAGTGTCGAGGCCCTCCCCACGTATCGCCCGACGGTGGGCTGCATCATCCCCGCGTACAACGAGGAGGAGTCGATCGCGAGCGTGCTCGATTCCCTCCTCCAGCAGACGCGTCTGCCCGATGTCATCCACGTGATCGTCAACAACACGACGGACGCGACGGTCGAGTTCGCAAGTCACTACGCGGGCCCCCACGTCCGCCGCACCGGCCCGGGCGAGTACCAGGAGACCGAGATCTTCGTCCACGACATCGGTGTGAACCCGGACAAGAAGGTCGGTGCGCTCAACTACGGCTACGACCTCGTCGAGGGCTACGACTACCTCCTCGGTGTCGACGGCGACACGACGGCGGACCCGACCGCCGTGCAGAACCTCATCGACGAGATCTCCTCCGACACCCGGATCGGCGGCATCTCCGCCATCTACAGCATCGACGACACGGCCATCACGGGCCCCATCGCCCCCTTCCTCATCGCCGGTCAGCGTGCCCAGTTTGCGGCGTTCAACATGTCGAACATGTTGAAGGGCCGCAACATGGCGGTGCTCGGTGGTCAATTCTCGATCTTCTCCACCACGGCCCTCCGTGAGGTCATGGAGGACAGCCACCAGCAGACGCCGTGGGTGAAGGACAGTGAGGTCGAGGATTCGCTCCTCTCGCTGCAGATCAAGAGCGCCGGCTACCTCACCAAGATCAGCGCCCAGGCGCGCGCCAACGTCGGGGGCATGCACACGCTCCGTTCGCTCGACGCGCAGCAGGTGAAGTGGAACTTCGGCGCCATCGAGCTCATGTGGCCAGGACAGCGCGGTGACACGAAGGGGCAGCCCTTCCATCCCAACCTCCGCTTGCGCTGGTTCGAACACTTCTCGATGCTCGTCAACATCATCACGCGCGTCATGTTCGTGCTGCTCCTCGTCGCGTCGCTCTCCATCGGGGCCTTCGTGTTCAGCCCGGTCTGGCTGATTCCGCCGACCGTCGCCGTCATCCTCAACCTGCGCGTGGCGCTGTCGATGAAGTCGCGCAACTGGAAGGACATCCTCTTCGCCCTCCTGGTGGCGCCCGCCGAGATCTACATGTGGATTCGGATCGGCCACTTCCTCCGAGCGTGGACGAAGTTCGCGAGCCGCAAGCAGGTCGACAACTGGGCGGAGCAGGCGAAGGCCGAGCGTGGCTCGGGCAATGCCTACCTCGTTCCGCTCGTCGGACTGCTCGCGACCGTCGCCGCGCTCACCTTCGTCTGGTTCCAGCTGTCAACCGACGTTCAGTCGATGATCCTCTGGGTCTGCTGGCCTATCCTGGGTGTCATCACCGTCCTTCAGACGCTCGGCATGTTCTTCTCAGTCATCCGTCGTCACCGCGGGTACCGCGTCTGATCCCACCCGACCGGTTCGAGCCTCTCGACGGGCCCAGGGGGCACCCCCTCAGTTCCCTGGGCCTCTCGAGGGCCTCGAATAACCGATAACTCAATATGACACCGCACGACTCGAGCCCGTCGACGGGTTCAGGGAGCACCCCCTCAGTTCCCTGGACCTCTCGCTGGGCTCGAGTGGTCTCCACCGGACCCCGACCCGGGCCGGGCCGCTGTGTCTCCGCGGCAACGCCCGGTGCCGTCGGACCGGCCCACCCCGAGAGGGGCAGCGGCCTAGCTGAGGGCGGCGAGCCGGTAGCCGACGCCGCGCACCGTCTCGATGAATCGCGGGGACGCGATGTTGTCACCGAGTTTCCGGCGGAGGTTCGCCATGTGGACCTCGACGGCGCGCTTGTCGGCGTCGTTCACGTAGTAGGTGGTGACGTAGTCCTCCCCGCGCAGCCGCAGGGCGAGGTCCGCCTTCGACCGGACGCGCCGACGGGAGTCCATGAGCGCGGCGACGAGGTCGAACTCGCTGCGCGTGAGTTCGAGCTCGACACCGTCGACCTCCGCGATGCGCATCTCGGCGTTGACCCGCAGGCCGTTGTGCTCCAACCAGCCTTCCTCCGATGACTCCGGAGCACGGTCGGCGGCGGGCAGCGGCGCGGACGGGGCTGGCGAAGGCGTCGGCTGCTGAGCGAGGGCGCGAGCGGGAGCCGGGGCGGCCGCGGCCGGAACCGCGCCGTCGGCCCGAGCCGTCCAGACCGGGGTCATCGCCGGGCCGGTCGTCGGGACGGGCCCGGTGGTCGTCGCGTCGCCGTTCGGGTGACGCGGCCGCCGGAGCATCGCCTCGATACGGGCACGGAGCTCACGAGGCCGGAACGGCTTCGTTACGTAGTCGTCCGCGCCGGATTCGAGGCCCTGCAATGCGTCGATCTCCTCGTCGCGGGCGGTCAGCATGACGATGTAGGTGTTGCTGAAGGCCCGGATGCGCTTGGCCGCCTCGAAACCGTCGATCCCGGGGAGGCTGACGTCGAGCGTCGTCACCACGGGGGAGAACTGGCGGACGGCGGCCACGCCGTCGATGCCGTTGTCCGCCGACACGGTCTCGAAGCCCGCTTGTGAGAGAACGGTCTCGAGGAGCCCCCGGATGTCGGGATCGTCTTCGATGATTACGGCGAGGCGCCGTTCGCCAGTGTCATCCATCGGGCCGATCGTACCAAGTCGCGGGGCCGGAGGCTGCCCCCAGGCCGGGGAGCGACCGGCGTGGCGGCCTCGATCGCTCGCGCCGGCGCTCACCAGCCGGCGTTGCGCCCGAGCTCCTCGACGGCCGACGGCCACCACGCACCGGCCCGTGGACCGCCGTTGCACGCACCATCACTCTCTCCGGGTGCCTTGACCCACAGGTTCGCGTCCATCGCTCCGCTCGTCGGCTCGGAGAGGGGAGTGGCGCCAAGAGCACGACCCGACGGATTGCACCAGTCACCGTTCGACCCGGCGCCGTTCCGCGACGTGTCGATGACGTAATGTGCTCCGCCCACGAGAGCACTCAGCGTCTCGGCGTAGTCCCGCTCGTCCGACGTGGGATTGAAGTTCGACACGTTCGTCGAGAAGCCACGGATCCGGTCGATCCCGACGCGCCGGAGCAGCGCGGCCATGTCGTCGGCGCTCCGCCAGTTGGAGTGCCCGCCGTCGACGTAGACCCACGCTGTCGTCTCCGCGAGCATCGACACGGCCCCGGCGATAGCGTCGACCTGCTCGTCCTCATCCTCGCACTCGATCGCGAGAGAGAGCGAGTCCGGCTCGACGATCACGACACTGCGTTGCTCCCCGAGGGACGAGGCGATCTCGGCGACCCACTCGGGGTAGGCGGTCGGGGAGAGTCCGCCGACGGAGAAGTTGCCGCAGTCGCGGTTGGGGACACCGTAGACGACGAAGACGGGAACGGACCCGGTCGTGGCCGCATCGGCGACGACGCTGCGGACGTATCCTCCGACCTCTCCCCGCCCGTGTTCCTCCGGGGTGAGCCAGACGGCGGTCGGCGTGGCTGCGACGCGCTCCACGACGGGGTCGCCGTTCCCCTCCGCGACGGCGGTGGCGGCGGCTCCCTGCGGATCGACGTAGATCCTCTGTGCGTTGAAGGGACCGCTCGACTGCGCGTTCACGAGGAAGACGAAGCCGGCCGCGACGACGATGACGGGCACGAAGACGCTCGCGAGCACGAGCGCCGTACGCCTACGGACTTCACCCAACGATCCTCCCCACCAGCTGCCTGTTCGACAGTGTATTGCCCGCGGTGCGGCGGGAGTGCGCGATGACGTGTCGCCCGGCGGGAGCGGAGGGGGACGAGCGTGGCCTCGCCGGTGTGCGACGAGACCATCGGCGCGGCCGCGTCGTCGTCGTCGGCACCGGGGCTCCGGGCCGTGCCGCGCCACCTAAACTAGAGGTCATGACGTCTCCTGAACCGGTGGATGTCGTCCTCATCGGTGGCGGCATCATGAGCGCGACTCTCGCTTCCCTCATTACCGAGCTCGAGCCCGATTGGACCGTCGAGATCTTCGAGCGCCTGGGCGACGTCGCCCAGGAGAGCTCGAACCCGTGGAACAACGCGGGAACGGGTCACGCGGCGCTCTGCGAGCTCAACTACATGCCCGAGGGCAAGGACGGCTCGGTCGACCCAGCGAAGGCGATCGGCATCAACGAGCAGTTCCAGCAGAGCCGGCAGTACTGGAGCCACCTCGTCGAGACGGGCGCCATCTCGGAGCCGTCGACGTTCATCAACACCGTTCCGCACATGACGTTCGTGACGGGCGAGCACGACGTGACGTACCTGCGGAACCGCTACGACGCCCTCAAGGACCAGCCGCTCTTCGCCGGCATCGAGTTCTCGGACGACAGCCGACGCATCGCGAAGTGGGCGCCGCTGCTCATGACGGGGCGCCGCTCCGGTGTGCCGTTCGCGGCGACACGCGTCGAGGCCGGGACGGACGTCGACTTCGGAGCTCTCACGCGCCAGCTCTTCGCCTCCGCGATCGACAACGGTGCGAAGCTGCGACTCAACCACGAGGTCCGGCGCCTCAAGAAGAACCGCGACGGCACCTGGCGGATCGGCTACCGTCGCACCGTCGGACGCGCTCCCGGCGCGATCGACGCGCGCTTCGTCTTCGTGGGGGCCGGGGGCTGGGCGCTCAAGCTGCTGCAAAAGGCCGGCATCCCGGAGATCGACGGCTACGGCGTCTTCCCGATCTCCGGCCAGTTCCTCCGCACGGACGACCCGGCGATCGTGGCGAAACACCAAGCGAAGGTCTACAGCCAGGCCGCCGTCGGAGCGCCGCCCATGTCGGTGCCGCACCTCGACACGCGCGTTGTCGACGGCAAGCCGAGCCTGCTCTTCGGTCCGTACGCGGGCTTCAGCCCGAAGTTCCTCAAGAACGGGTCGATCCTCGACATCGTCACGCAGGTGCGACCGAAGAATCTCGGTCCGATGCTCTCCGTCGCGCGTGACAACCCGAGTCTGCTCACCTACCTCATCGGCGAGCTGCTCGCGTCGCGGAAGAAGAAGGTCGCGGCCCTCCGCGCGTTCATGCCGACAGCCGACGGCTCCGATTGGGAGTTGATCACGGCCGGCCAACGCGCTCAGGTCATGAAGAAGGACCCGAAGAAGGGCGGCGTGCTGCAGTTCGGCACCGAGGTCATCGCTGCCGGCGACGGCACGATCGCGGGTCTCCTCGGGGCCTCGCCCGGAGCGTCGACGGCCGTGCCCATCATGCTCGACGTGCTGCGGACGTGCTTCCCGGGCAAAGCCGACGAGTGGGACGAGGCGCTCCGCACCATGATCCCGACGGTCGGCACGACACTCAACGACAAGCCAGAGCTCGCCGACGAGGTCCTCACGCGCACGGCGCGTGTACTCGGCATCGCCCGCTGACACCATGGCGAAGCTGTACTTCCGCTACGGGGCGATGAACTCCGGCAAGAGCACCGCGCTCCTCCAAGCGGCGTACAACTACGAGGAGCGCGGACAGCGCGTGCTGCTCGCGAAGCCCGCCGTCGACACCAAGGGTGACCGCTCGATCGAATCCCGCCTCGGCGTCACGCGCGAGGTCGACTACGTGATCGAGCCGGGCGAGGACGCCTTCGCACAGTTCCAGCGGCACCGCCGCGAGTCGCTCGACCGCGACGGCGTTGACATCAGTTGCCTGCTCGTCGACGAGGCGCAGTTCCTCGAGGGCCCGCAGGTCGACGGACTGCTCCGTGTCGCGCTCCTCGAGGGCGTCCCCGTGCTCGCGTACGGTATCCGCACCGACTTCCTCACGGAGGCGTTCCCCGGCTCCCGCCGGCTGCTCGAGGTGGCTCATACGCTCGAGGAGCTCAAGACGATCTGCCGCTGCGGGCGCAAGGCACTCTTCAACGGGCGCAAAGTCGGCGACCGGTTCGTGTTCGACGGCGATCAGGTCGCGATCGACGGCGAAGAGGTCACCTACGAGTCGCTCTGCGGCAATTGCTACCTCGAGGAATCGGGCAACGTCATCGGCGCCCACCCCACCCTCTCACCCCCCTGAAAACTTCGATTGTGCACGAAAATTCGAGCACAATCGAAGTTTTCAGGGGGGAGAGGTGGGGAGACGGTGGGCGGTTGCTCTTCCTCTGATCCGGAAACCCGTCACGACGAGCGCGCCGATCGTTGCGCCCGTCGTGTTCGCGAGGACGTCGAGCGGCGTCGCGAAGCGCTCCGGCAGCAGCAGGGCCTGACCGAACTCGATGGCGAGTGAGAGCGCGAGCCCGATGATCGGCGCGAGCCACCACTCCCACCGGGGGAGGAGGAGGGCGATGAGGACGCCGAGGGGCACGAACATCACGATGTTCGCCCCGAACTCGAGATGGGCGTAGTCGACCCAGCCCGGTGCGCCCGCCGCGGCGAGTCGATCGAGGACCGAGCCGAGGAGGCTCCGCACGCCCCGGTCGACGGGTACCGGCCAATAGCCGATCGCGAAGACCACGACGAGGGTGAGCGTCGCGAGGACGCGGACGGCGATCTTCCGAGCGGTCACGCGGCCTCGGAGCGCTGACGCGGTCGGCGACGGAACAGGAGGGAGAGCGCGCCTCCGATGAGCGCACCGGCGGTGTTGGCGAGGAGGTCGGACGTCGTCGCCCACCGCTCGGGCAGGAACGTCGACTGCAGGAACTCGATGAGCAGCGTGAAGGCGAGCCCGAGCACGATCGCCCACGACCACATCCAGCGGGGGAGGGCGAGTGCGAGGAACAGCCCGAAGGGCACGAACATGACGATGTTCGCCGTGAACTCGATCACCTCGAACGTGATGGCGGTGGGGAGCCCGGAGGCGTGGAGGGCGTCGACGATCGCTCGGGCGAGGGGAGTGCCGTCGCCGCCCCGCGGATCCGGCCACAGCGTCATGAGCAGGATCGCGAGCATCGTGACGGCCAGGAGGATCGTCGGAAGTCGTCTCGCCATGCCGACGATTATGACAGTGTCTCGAGCGACCGAAATGTCGGGTATCCTGGGTGAGGCCTTCGGGCCACCGGGGTGTGGCGCAGCTTGGTAGCGCGCCTCGTTCGGGACGAGGAGGTCGCAGGTTCAAATCCTGTCACCCCGACCATCCGGGCCCGGATCCACGCGAGAGCGAGGATCCGGGCCTTTCCTTTTCCCGGCCTGCCGGCCCCCGACAACCAGGAAGTCCCCTCTGTGCCCGCATCTTCGCGCACGCAGGAAACTTTTCAGGGGGGCGAGCGAGTCAGCGCTCGGCGGGGACGAGAGTGAGGAGCGTCGCCTCGGGGAGGCACGCGAAGCGGACCGGCGCGTAGATCGACGTGCCAAGACCGGCCGAGACGTGCAGGAAGGCCGAGCGGTAGGCGTGGCGCCACGTGCTGAGGCCTTTCACCTGGCGGCGGGGGATGTCGCAGTTCGTGACGAGTGCGCCGAAGAACGGGACGCAGACCTGGCCGCCGTGCGTGTGGCCGGCGAGGATCAAATCGGCGCCGTGCGTGACGAATGACGCGAGCACGCGGCGGTAGGGAGCGTGCGCGACGCCGATCGTCACGGCCGGCTCCGAGCCGCGGTCGTCGTCGTCGAGCGACTCCTCGTCCTGGCGGGAGTCGATGAGGCCGGTGAGGCGATCGAGTCGGTCGCGACCGATGTGCGGGTCGTCGACGCCGAAGAAGTCGAGCCGCGTGCCCTTGATCGTGATCGATCCGACGTCGTTGTTGAGCCCTGTCCAGCCGAGTCCTTCTCGGAAGAAGCGTTCGAGGCGCGGGGTATCGAGATCGGCGGGCTCGTCCTTCACGCCTCCCGAATGACGCACGAGGTACCGCAGCCAGTTCTTACGCATCGGGCCGTGGTAGTCGTTCGAGCCGTTCACGAAGACGCCGGGGATACCGTCGTAGCCCTGGAACGCGGCCTCGATGCCGGCGATCCCGTCCTCGTGGCCGAGGTTGTCGCCGGTGTCGACGACGAGGTCGGGACGGAGCTGCGCGAGCGAGCGCACCCACGCCTGCTTGTCGCGCTGCCACGGCGCCATGTGCAGGTCGGAGACGTGGAGGACGCGGATCGGCTCGGACCCGGGCGGGAGGATGGGCACGGTCTCACGGCGCAGGGTGAACATCTTGCGCTCGACGAGCGATCCCCAGGCGAATGCGAGCGCCCCAGCGAGCGCCGTGGCGCCCAGCACGATGCTGGGCGCCACGATGCTGCGGGGGATGTGCGAACTCAACCGCAACCGATCGTCACGGTCGATCCCGGTGCTGCGTCGGTGTCGCCACCCGGTGATTGAGAGTTGACCCGCGCGTCGTCCTCGGAGCACGACCCGTCGACGGCGACTGTGAAGCCGGCGTCCTCGAGGTCCTGCTGGGCATCGTCGGGCCTGTCGCCCATGATGTCGGGGACCTCGGCGCCCTCGCCACTACTGACGTAGAGGGTGATCGTCGAGCCGTAGTTGGCTCGCCCGCCACCACCGGGCTCGGTGCGTGCGACGAGACCGGCCCCGATGCTCGAGGGCACCTCGCCGTCGGCGACCGTCACCCCGAATCCCGAGGCTTCGAGACGGGACGTGGCCTCCTCGACCGACATGCCGGAGACGTCCGGCACGGCCCGCGTCGCGACCTTCGTGAGGTTGGGGTCCGGGGTGGGGAAGACGCCGCCGGGACGGAGGTCGTCGATGTCGGCCATGATGTCCTTCCACACGGCGAAGCGCGCGCGGTCGCCCTGGTAGTCGCCGACGGAGGCATACCGGAGGTCGACCGCCCCCTCGACGTTTCCGATCCAGAGCGCGACGGCGGCCGTGGTGCTCGCGCCGGCGAGCCACGTGTGCTTGCGCTCGTCGGTCGTTCCCGTCTTTCCGATGAGCTGCGTGCCGTCGTATGGGTTGCCGGACGCGCCGGTTCCGCCGTTCATGACGCCCTTGAGCGCGTACGCGGCGGTCGCCGCGACGTTCTCCGGGATCGCCTGCGTGCAGGTGCTCTTGGGTGCCTCGAGCTCGTCGCCCTCCGGTCCGACGATGCGGTCGATCGCGATCGGCGTGCAGTACTTGCCGTTGGCGGCGATGGCCGCGTAGGAGCCGGCGACGTCGATCGGCGCGACCTCGTTGGTGCCGATGATGGAGGTCGTGTTGACCTGGAGCTCGGTTCCGTCGGCGCGCTTCATGCCGAGGGACTTCGCGACGTCGCGGATCTCGCAGAGGTCGAGCTTCTCGGCCATCGCGGCGAAGCCCGTGTTGAGCGACGACGAGGTCGCGCTCATGACACTGAGCGTGCGGCCGCTCGCGTTGCCTGAGTTCTGGAACTTGTACGTGCCGCCTGCTCCCTCGCACGAACCCGTGAGGGTGTAATTGCGGATCGTCCCGCGGACCGTCTCGTTGACCGAATGGCCGTTCATGAGCCAGTCGACGAGGGTGAAGAGCTTGTACGTCGATCCAGACTGGAAGCCCGTCGAGCCGCCGTACTCGGATGTCGTGTTGAAGTTGACGGAGGTGTAGCCCGGCTCCGTCGAGGTGTTGCTGAACTTCTTCGACTGGGCCATCGCGAGGACACGTCCCGTTCCGGGTTCGATCGTCGTCGCTGCTGCTGCGACGTCACCCGAGTCGGATTGCAGCGGAACCTTGCCGTAGATGGACTGCTCGCTCGCCTGCTGAACGCCGAGGTCGAGCGTCGTGTAGATGTCCAGTCCACCGCGCTTCAAGAGGTTGAGGCGCTCCTGTTCCGAATCGCCGAACTCGGGGCTGTTCCGGATGACGTTGATGACGTAGTCGCAGAAGTATGCGGCGCCGCCCGAGGGCTCGCAGCCTGTGCGCGGCTGGGTGATCTTCGGCTCGACCGGAGTCGCGATCGCCTCGTCGTACTGCTCCGCCGTGATCTTGCCGTAGGCCTTCATGGCCTGGAGCGTGATGTCGCGTGCCTTCTTCGTTTGCTCGTAGCCGTTCGCCGCACCGTTCGTCTCGCTGTCGGGGCGGTCGATGCGCAGGGAGTTCGGATTGGTCACCATCGACATGATCGTCGCCGCCTGGACGAGGTTGACGTCCTTGGCCGAAACCCCGAAGTAGTACTGCGACGCCGACTCGACGCCGTAGGTGATGCCACCGAAGTGCGCGATATTGAGGTACCCGCGGAGGATCTCGTCTTTCGAGTACTTCTTCTCGAGGCCGATCGCGTACCGCATCTCCTTGAGCTTGCGGGCGACGCCGTCGGAGCCGTCGGCGGTCGTGTACGCGGTGGCGCACTTCTCGCCCTCTTCGACGGACTCGGAACTGTTGACGCAGCGCTGGACGAGCTGGTTCTTCACGTACTGCTGGGTGATGGACGATCCACCCTGGACCTCGCTGCCGAGGAGGTAGGTCGAGACGATGGCTCGAGTCGTACCGATGACGTCGACACCACCGTGCTCGTAGTAGCGGTTGTCCTCCTTGGCCACGGCCGCGTCCTTGTAGAACTGCGAGATCTGGTCCCATTGGACCTCCTGGCGGTTCTGGTCGTAGAACTCCGCCAGCTCCTTCGGCTGCCCGTCGGCGCCCTTCGCGTAGACCGTCGACTTCTCCATGAGTGGAGTGATCTCGAGGAACTCGGGAAGGGCGTCGAAGATCTTGATCGTGTTGCTCGCCCCCATGCCGGAGATGGCGAGGGCCGGAGTCACGGCGGCGGTGACGAGGATACCGGCCGCGGCACTGAGGCCGACGAAGCCGAGGAGGCCCCCGAGCACACCTCTAGCCGTACGTTTTTGATGAGGCATAGGATCGATGGTAAGCGACGATTCTGGAAATGCGCCCTATCACGCGCGCAGACGCGCGCCCGGTAGCGGCACGCGAGCGGGGGTGTCGCGCCTCATCAAGCCCCGCAAACCCCACCACGAAGGAGCCCCCATGACGCGCTGGGAGTACATCACCACGCCGCTTCTGATCCACAACACCACGGCCATCCTCAACAACTGGGGGAGCGACGGCTGGGAGCTCGTCCAGATCGTCAACGGGCCGGAGGGCGGCCTCGTCGCGTACTTCAAGCGCCCGATCGCGAGCGCCTGATGGGAGCCGTCACCGACCGGCTCGCCGAGCTCGGCGTCGAACTGCCCGAGGTCGTGCCGCCTCTCGCGGCCTACGTGCCCGCCGTCGTCAACGGCAACCTCGTCTTCACCTCCGGCCAGTTGCCGATGTCGGCTGGGCAGTTGCCGGCGACCGGCAAGGTCGGCGAGGGTGATGGTCTCGTCTCCGCCGAGGACGCGAAGACCTATGCGCGCACGTGCGCCCTCAACGCCCTCGCGGCGGCGCGATCGGTCATCGGCTCTCTCGACCGGGTCACCGCGGTCGTCAAGGTCACGGGCTTCGTCGCCTCCGACCCGTCGTTCACGGCGCAGGCCGCCGTCATCAACGGCGCGAGCGAGTTCCTCGGCGAGGTCTTCGGCGACGCGGGTGTGCACGCCCGCTCGGCCGTCGGGGTCGCGGTGCTGCCGCTCGATTCGCCCGTCGAGGTCGAGGTCATCCTCGCCTTCGCCTGACGCTGACGCTGACGGCACGAACGACGGACGGCGGGTTCCCCGAGGGGAGCCCGCCGTCCGGCGTTGACGGGAGGAGCGCTCAGCGCACCCTGTCGCCGATGATCCGCATGACCTGCGTGTCCGCGAGCGTCGTCGTGTCGCCGATCTCGCGGCCCTCGGCGAGGTCGCGGAGCAGGCGGCGCATGATCTTCCCCGACCGCGTCTTCGGCAGCTCCGCGACGACGTAGATGTCGCGTGGGCGTGCGATCGCGCCGATCTGCTTCGCGACGTGCGAGCGGAGTTCCGCCGCGACATCGGTGGCCTCGGCCTCCGCCTTCTGGCTCTCCTTGATGATCACGAAGGCGACCACGGCCTGGCCCGTGGTGTCGTCCGACGCACCGACGACCGCGGCCTCGGCTGTGAAGTGGTGGGCGACGAGCGCGGACTCGATCTCAGCCGTCGAGAGGCGGTGACCGGAGATGTTCATGACGTCGTCGACGCGACCGAGCAGCCAGATGTCGCCGTCCTCGTCGATGCGCGCGCCGTCGCCCGCGAAGTAGCGGTCGCCGAAGGTCGACCAGTAGGTCTCCCGGAACCGCTTCTCGTCCCCCCAGATGCCGCGGAGCATCGACGGCCACGGTTCGGTGACCACGAGGAGCCCGTCGCCCTGACCGACCGAGACGCCCGCGTCGTCGACGACATCGACGGAGACGCCGGGCAACGGGACCTGAGCGCTGCCGGGCTTCGCGTCGGTGACGCCCGGAAGGGCGGAGATCATGATGGCGCCCGTCTCCGTCTGCCACCACGTGTCGACGATGGGGGTCTTGTCGGCACCGATGACGTGTCGGTACCACAGCCACGCCTCGGGGTTGATGGGTTCGCCGACTGAGCCGAGCAGGCGGAGACTCGAGAGGTCGAAGCGCTCGGGGATCTGCCGCCCGAGCTTCATGAAGGATCGGATCGCCGTCGGTGCCGTGTAGAGGATCGTCACTCGGTACTTCTCGACGATCTCCCACCACCGTCCGGCGTGCGGCGCGTCGGGTGTGCCCTCGTAGAGCACTTGTGTCGCTCCGTTCGCGAGCGGCCCGTAGGCGACATAGCTGTGGCCCGTCACCCAGCCGACGTCGGCCGTGCACCAGTAGACGTCGGACTCCGGGTGGAGGTCGAAGACGTTGCGGTGCGTGTAGGCGACTTGAGTGAGGTAGCCGCCCGAGGTGTGCAGGATGCCCTTCGGCTTCCCGGTCGTGCCGGACGTGTAGAGGATGAAGAGGGGGTTCTCGGCCGGAAAGGACTGCGGCTCGTGCTCCGCCTCGGCAGTGGCCATGGCGTCGTTCCACCAGATGTCGCGGCCCGGGGTCCAGCCGACCTCGTTCTCGCCGCGGCGGACGACGAGCACGTTCGTGACCGTGTCCTGAGCAGGCAGGTCTCCGCGCGGCTCGAGGGCGGCGTCGACGGCGGGCTTCAACGCGGAGACCTTGCCCTTCCGCCAACCGCCGTCGGCCGTGATGACAAGCTTCGCGCCGGCGTCGTCGATGCGGGCGCGGAGGCTGTCGGCGCTGAACCCGCCGAAGACGACCGAGTGCGCGGCGCCGAGCCGCGCGACGGCGAGCATCGCGATGATCGCCTCGGGGATCATCGGCAGGTAGATCGCGACGCGGTCGCCCGCCTCGATGCCGAGGTTCGTGAGCACGTTGGCGGCGCGCTTGACGTCGGCGGTGAGCTCCGCGTAGGTGATGGCGCGGGAGTCGCCGGGCTCGCCCTCCCAGTAGAGGGCGACGCGCTCACCGTTGCCGGCTTCGACGTGACGGTCGAGGCAGTTGTACGCGACATTGAGTTCGCCGTCGTCGAACCACTTCGCGACGGGGGCGTTCGACCAGTCGAGCGTGCGGGTGAAGGGCGTGTCCCACGCCAGAAGGGTCCGGGCCTGGTCGGCCCAGAAGCCGAGCCGATCGGCGGAGGCCGCGGCGTAGAGCTCGGGGCCCGCGACCGCGGCATTCCGGAACTCGGGGGACGGGGGGAAGACGTGCGTCTCGTGCGGCGTCTGATCGACCTGTGAATCCATGAACCGCTCGCTCCTTCGCGTGCTCTGCCGGGCGTCAGTGCGTGCGCGGACGCCCGCCCCGACGCGGACGATGAACCGAGGTTATCGCGGAGGACGGAACCGGGACACCCTCCGAAAGGAGGGAGCGAACGGCGCCGATGCGGACGTGCGCGTATCAGTTCGATGAGGGCGCGGAGTCGGATGGCGAAAAACGGATGTGAGGCGTACGATTGAGCACGGCCGAATGCAAATTCTGGCGTGCAGCGCGCGTGATTCCCCCGATCCAGCGTTGCGTGAGGCGGCATCCATTCCCCCCAATGGATGCCGCCCTTTTTTGCGGTCCATGCCGTTCGAGAGTGCGTGGCCCGTGACGACCGCCGTCCACAAGCGGTGACCGTCGGCGCTCTCCACGGATTGGCACCTCGTGCGCTACGCCGCCGGGCGTGCGGCGTAGCGTCCGCGTATGAGAGAACGCTTCGTCGCCGTGCCCTCGTTCGGAAGCCGTGCCGAGGAGATCGTCGGCCGATCGGCCGTGGCCTCGACGGAGCGGCTCGCCCTCGCGGCAGAGTTCGGGCCGTTGGCGCGGTTCGTCGCGAGTGCGGACGTGACCGATGTGTTCGTCAACGGCGGACGTGACGTCTGGGTCGATCGCGGGAGCGGACTCGTCCGCGCCGAGGTGACGGCGCTCGACGCTCACGAGACCCGCGATCTCGCCGTTCGTCTCGTCGCGCTCGGGGGCCGGCACGTGGACGAGGCGACGCCGTGTGTCGACGTCCGGCTCGCCGGAGGTGTTCGC
Source organism: Labedella populi (assembly GCF_004078655.1). Lineage (GTDB taxonomy): Bacteria > Actinomycetota > Actinomycetes > Actinomycetales > Microbacteriaceae > Labedella > Labedella populi. The sequence continues at coordinate 904,293 of NZ_RZNC01000001.1, forward strand.
GTGCACGTCGTCCTGCCCCCGATCGCCGCGTCCGGGACGGTCGTCTCCATCCGCTTGCCCCCGGAGCGGCGCCTCGGACTCGAGGACCTCGCCGCTTCGGGCCTGTTCGGCGGGGAGGCGTCGCGGGTCGATCGGCTCATGCGAGCGGTCGGCGCTCGCACGAATCTTCTGGTCACCGGCGCGGGAGGCAGCGGGAAGACCACGCTGCTCGGGGCCCTGCTCGCAGCGGCGCCGCCGGACGAGAGGATCGTCACGATCGAGGACGTGGCCGAACTCCGCATCGACCATCCCCACGTCGTCGGCTTGCAGACCCGCCAGGCGAACGTCGAGGGCGCGGGAGATCTGAGCCTCGGGCGGCTCGTGCGCGAGTCGCTCCGCATGCGGCCCGATCGGCTCGTCCTCGGCGAGTGCCGGGGATCCGAGGTGCGCGAGCTGCTCGCCGCGCTCAACACGGGCCACGACGGGGGAGCAGGAACCTTGCACGCGAACTCCCTCGACGACGTCCCCGCACGGCTCGAGGCGCTCGGGGCGCTCGCCGGGATGAGCCCCACGGCGCTTGCACGACAAGCCGTGAGCGCGATCGGATTGGTGTTGCACGTCGAGCGTGCGGCGGGTGCTCGCCGACTGAGCGCCACGGGGCACCTCGTGCTCGCGGCCGACGGTCGGCTCGCCATCCGACGTGGACAATGGTGAGCCGACGGCGCCTCGGCGACGCCGTCGAGGACGCTGCCGGCGTCGCCGAGCGGCTCGCGGTACTTCTCGGCGCAGGGGTCGCGCCGGCATCCGTGTGGGGATATCTGATCGATGACTCGGCGGTCGGGAGCGCACGCGGCGACCCTCTCGGTGATCGTCTCCGGCTGATCGACGCGGCGGCGCGAACCGGCCGTGACGTCGCCCCTGCCATCGTCGGCGCTCTGTCCGATGCGCACGGCGAGGACGCCTGGCGGGCCGTTGCAGCGGCCTGGATCGTGTCGTCGGAGTCCGGAGCGCCGATGGGCCCGGCGCTCCGCGCGTTCTCGACGGCTCTGCGCGCGATCGTGCACTCACGGCGGGAGGTCGACGTCGCGCTCGCCGGCCCGCTCCTGAGCTCGCGGATCGTCCTCGCCCTGCCGCTCGTGGCGATCGGGCTCGGCGCTGCCCTCGGTTTCGACGTCCTCGGAGTGCTCTTCGGCAGTATCACGGGGTTCGTGTGCCTCGTCGTCGGTGCCACGTTGGCCGGTGTTGCGGTGTGGTGGGTCGCCCGTCTCACGGCCGCCGCGAGACGGGCCGACCCGTCTCCCGGGCTGAACGCCGACCTCGTGGCGATCGCCATGGGCGGCGGAGTCTCAGCCGAGAGGGCCGTCGCACTGGTCGAGGAGGCGCTCGCCCTCGTGGACCTCCCGGGAGGGGCATCGACGGCCGTCGACGGCATCCTCGCCGTGTCACGGAGAGCGGGAGTCCCCGCTGGCGAGCTCTTGCGGAGCGAGGCGGAGTCCGAGCGGCGCCGTGCGCGTACGGAGGGCGCGCGTCGTGCGGCTCGACTGGGATCGCTCCTCATGCTCCCGCTCGGCGTGTGTGTGCTCCCCGCGTTCATCGTGCTCGGGATCGTCCCCATGGTCCTGAGCCTCCTGTCGTCCACCGGTCTCGCCTGGTGACGGTTCTCCGCCACCCGCCCCATTCGGGACATGCACGGTTCCGTCGCCCGCTTGACTGGCCGTTCACCCGATCACCGATTCCCGAGGGAAGGTACCCGACATGACTCCCGCAACTCCCACGCCTGCAGCTGCCGACGGCACGAGCGGACGATTCCGCTCCCTGGTCCGGCGCCTGCGTGACGACGACGGCGCCGCCACGGCCGAGTACGCCATCACGACGATGGCGGCGGTCGCCTTCGCGGGTCTCCTCGTCGCGATCATGCGTTCCGACGAGGTCCGCGGCATCCTCACCGAGCTCGTCCGGCGCGCGTTGTCGTTCGACGGATGACGCCGCGCAGAGATCGCGGCAGCGTCACGGCGGAGTTCGCCGTGACGCTGCCGGCCGTGCTCCTCGTCCTCGTCGTGTGCGTCGGCGCCGCATCCGTCTCCGTCCAGCGCATCGAGGTGGAGGGCGCCGCGGCCGCGGCCGCGCGGGTGCTCGCTCGCGGAGACAGGTCGGTCGCGCCGACCACCGTCGCCCGATTGGCGCGGAACGCCCGGCTGAGTTCGAAGCGCGACGGTGACTTCGTCTGCGCCACCGTCACCGCTCAGGCTCGCTTCGCGGTCGCTCACTCCATCGGTGTGGAGGTCGTCGGGCACTCCTGTTCGCTGTCGGGGGAGGACGCTCCATGAGACGCGGAAGAGGGAAAGAGAAGGGATCCGCTTCGGTCCTCGCCGTCGGGGTCGCGAGCGTCTCGCTCGTCTGTGTCGCTGCGGCGGGGGCCGTCGGCGAGGCGAGCGTCGGCCGTGCGAGCGTCGCCACCGCAGCGGATGCCGCCGCGCTCGCGGGTGCCGACACGCTCGCGGGGTTCGTCGTCGGCGACGCGTGTGAGATCGCGGCTCGAGCGGCGCGCGTCAACGATGCACGGCTCGAGAGCTGCTCCGTGACCGGGTCTGAGGTCCGGGTGGTCGTCGGCGCGATGATCCTCGGCGTCGCTGTGACGTCACGGGCTCGCGCAGGACCGCCGCCCGGATGAGGGCGACGCTGTCGACACCCCGGCGATCAGGCGAGCGCTCAGAGCTGGGACATGCGGGGGCCGGCCCTCATCGCTCCTCGTGCGGGAGGCCTCCTCGTGCCGGAGGCTCAGTCGAAGGAGGTGGATCGGTACCGGTACGCGACGGCACTCGGCCGGTCCGAGCCCTCCGTGTCGAACTCCCGATCGGAAGTGCACGTGTATATATAGGTCTTCTTGCCGTCGGAGGGAATTCCGATGCTCGGTTTCGGTTCTCCTGAATCGAGGAAGTCGACAGCGATCGTCTTCCCCTCGAGCGGACCGTCCGTGAGCTTCGCTGTGTAGCGAGCGGCGACTGTTGTACTCATGCGACCCATTGTCCTCAGCGACCCCCGGGGCGCAAGAGGGCGTTCGATGCGACCGGAACGATTAGGCACCTCCTCTGTTCGTGTGTGTATGGTGTGCCTGAAGAAAGGACCCCTGTGGCCACCACCAAGAAGCTCGTGATCGTCGAGTCCCCGACGAAGATGAAGTCGATCGCGGGGTACCTCGGCGACGGCTACGAGGTGCTCTCGAGCGTCGGCCATATCCGGGACCTCGCCGAGCCGAAGAACCTCCCCGCCGAGCTCAAGAAGGGCTCCCTCGGCAAGTTCGCCGTCGACGTCGACAACGACTTCGAGCCGTACTACGTCGTCTCCGACGCGAAGAAGAAGACGGTGGCCGAGCTCAAGCGGGCACTGAAGGACGCCGACGAGCTCTACCTCGCGACTGATGAGGACCGCGAAGGCGAGGCCATCGCGTGGCACCTCCTCCAGGTCCTGAAGCCTAAGGTCCCCGTCCACCGCATGGTCTTCCACGAGATCACGAAGGACGCGATCCTCGCGGCGAAGGACAACACGCGCCAACTCGACGAGTCTCTCGTCGACGCGCAGGAGACCCGCCGCATCCTCGACCGGATCTACGGCTACGAGGTCTCGCCCGTGCTCTGGCGCAAGGTCGGACCGAGTCTCTCCGCCGGTCGTGTGCAGTCGGCGGCCACGCGACTCGTCGTCGACCGGGAGCGGGAACGTCTCGCCTTCGTCGCCGCGTCGTACTGGGATATCTCGACCACGGCGACGCCGGGTGAGGAGAGCGACGCCTTCGAGGCGCGCCTCGTCCGTCTGGACGGCACGCGCGTCGCGACGGGACGCGACTTCGACGACTCGGGGACGCTCACCGCGAAGGTCACGACCCTCGATGAGGCCTCGGCGACGCTCCTCGCGAACGCCCTCGCCTCGGGTGCCGATGCGAAGGTCTCCCGGCTCGAGACGAAGCCGTACTCCCGTCGCCCGGCTGCGCCGTTCACGACGTCGACCCTGCAGCAGGAGGCGGCGAGGAAGCTGCGCTTCTCGGCGAAGCAGACGATGAGCGTCGCGCAGTCGCTCTACGAGAACGGCTACATCACCTACATGCGTACGGATTCGCCCTCCCTCTCCGGGCAGGCCATCACGGCTGCGCGGGAACAGGCCGTCGAGCTGTACGGCGCGGACTCCATTCCTGACAAGCCCCGTCTCTACACGGGCAAGTCGAAGGGAGCGCAGGAGGCGCACGAGGCCATCCGCCCGTCGGGCGAGCACTTCCGGTCGCCGGCATCGCTCTCGAACTCCTTGCGCGGCAACGACTTCCGCCTCTATGACCTCATCTGGAAGCGCACGGTCGCGAGCCAGATGGCCGACGCGAAGGGCCAGACGGCCACCGTCACGATCGAGGCCACGGTGCCCGAAGCCGCTCGCGGTGTGGCTTCGGTCGCCGAGTTCACCGCCGCCGGTACCGTCATCACGTTCCGCGGTTTCCTCGCGGCATACGAGGAGGGACGCGACGAGGAACGTGTCGCCGACCCGTCGAAGCGCGAGGCGAAGCTTCCCGAGCTCACCGAGGGTCAGGCCCTCACGCTCACCCAGGTCGACGCCAAGGGCCACGAGACGTCGCCGCCGCCCCGCTACACCGAGGCGAGCCTCGTCAAGGCGCTCGAAGAGCTCGGGATCGGCCGGCCGTCGACGTACGCGGCGATCCTCTCGACGATCATGGACCGCGGCTACGTGAGTCAGCGCGGCCAAGCGCTCGTGCCCAACTGGATCGCGTTCAGCGTCGTGCGCCTGCTCGAGGACCACTTCTCGGAGCTCGTGGAGTACGACTTCACGGCGTCGATGGAGGAGGACCTCGACGAGATCGCGGCCGGTCGCCGCGACCGTCTCGACTGGCTCACGTCGTTCTACTTCGGCAAGGACGCGCACCGCGGCCTCCGTCAGGTCATCGACAACCTCGGTGAGATCGACGCGCGGGAGATCAACTCCGTGCACCTGACCGACGACATCACCCTCCGGATCGGCCGGTACGGCCCGTACCTCGAGGTCGCGGACCCCGACGGAACGCCCGACCCGGAGACGGGCGTCGTCCCGCCGCGCCGTGTCAACGTGCCCGAGGACCTCGCGCCGGACGAGCTGACCGCCGACAAGGCGCGCGAGCTCGTCGACGCCCCGATCGTGGGCGACCGCGTCGTCGGCGTCGACCCCGAGAGCGGCAAGCAGATCGTCGTGAAGACGGGACGCTTCGGCCCGTACGTCACCGAGGTCGAGCCGGAGCCCGACGCGGAGGCGACACCCCTCGCCGACGAGAAGACGGGCGAGATCATCGAGCCAGCCCCCGCCGAGGCTCCGGCGAAGGCGAAGACCACGAAGGCCAAGACCACCAAGGCGAAGGCGGCGTCGAAGGCGGCCGCCCCGAAGCCGCGGACGGCATCGCTGTTCCGGTCGATGTCGCCGGAGGAGATCGATCTCGAGACCGCTCTGAAGCTGCTCTCTCTGCCCCGCGTCGTGGGTGCCGACCCGGAGACCGGTGCGGAGATCACCGCGCAGAACGGTCGTTACGGCCCCTATCTGAAGAAGGGGACCGATTCGCGTTCGCTCGAGTCCGAGGATCTCATCTTCGACATCGAGCTTCCGGCCGCGCTCGAGATCTTCGCGCAGCCGAAGTACGGCGCGAGGCGAGCGAGTTCGGCGCTCAAGGAGTTCGAGGCCGACCCCGTGAGTGGCAAGGCCATCCGCATCCGCGACGGTCGTTTCGGACCCTACGTGACCGACGGCGAGACCAACGTCACGATCCCGAAGGCCGAGAACCCCGAAGAGATCACCTTCGAGCAGGCCGTCCAGATGCTCGCGGACAAGCGAGCGAAGGGGCCGGCCAAGAAGCCCACGCGGGCGGCTGCCAAGAAGCCGGCGCGCAAGGCGCCGGCCAAGAAGTGATCGAGGCGTCGTCGCCTTCCGGCTTGTGGATCACGCTGGAGGGAGGCGACGGCTCCGGCAAATCGACGCAGGCCGCCCTCCTCGAGCGCTGGCTCGTCGACGAGGGGCGCACGGTGTTGCGAACACGCGAGCCGGGTGGATCGGACGTCGGCGTCGCGATCCGGGAGATCGTGCTGCACCACCGCGGAGACATCGATCCGCGCGCTGAGGCGCTGCTCTACGCCGCCGACCGCGCACACCACGTGGCCACCGTCGTGAGACCGGCGCTCGAGCGCGGCGAGGTCGTCGTGCAGGATCGCTATCTCGACTCCTCGGTCGCATACCAGGGCGCCGGCCGAGTGCTCGACCCCACGGAGATCCGCGAGCTGTCACTGTGGGCGACGGGATCGGCACTGCCGGACCTCACTGTGCTGCTCGACATCGACGAGGGAGCGGCCCGCCGGCGGCTCGACACCTCCCGAACCCGCTACGACCGGCTGGAGGCCGAGAAGGCCGAGTTCCACGCCCGAGTGCGGTCGGCCTTCCTCGACCTCGCGGCTGCCGAACCGGAGCGCTTCCTCGTGGTCGACGCCGCACAGCAGATCGACGTGATCGCCGAGACCATTCGCGCTCGCGTGACGACCGCGCTCGGCTCGTGACGCCTCGCGGACCGATTGTGACTCTCACCGGTCCGCCGAGGTCAGGGGTCCCGGCTACGCTGGTCGGGTGACGGTGTGGACGGAGATCACGGGCCAGGGCGAAGCGGTCGCCGAGCTCGCGCGGGCCGCGTCGATCGACCCCCGCGACGGTGTTGTGCCCACCGCGTCGGGAGTGTCCGGACCGGAACCCGGCGGGCTCTTCGACGGCCTCGCCGAGGCACCGTCCGGCTCCGGCGATCCGGAGGCCCGCTCGAGCAACGCGAGCGCCATGACCCACGCGTGGCTCATCACCGGTCCTCCGGGCTCGGGGCGCTCCAATCTCGCCTACGCCTTCGCGGCCGCCCTCATGAGCCCGGACGGCCGTGGTGACGAGAACACCCTGCGGCAGGTGAACGCGCGAACCCATCCCGACCTCGGCGTGCTCGCGACCGAGAACGTCAGCTTCAAGATCGAGGACGTGCGCCGATTCGCGACGACGTCGTACTACTCGCCCTCCGTCGCGCGCTACCGCGTCATGGTCGTCGAGGACGCCGACCGGATGACGGAGCGCACCTCGAACGTGTTGCTCAAGGCGCTCGAGGAGCCCCCCGAGCGCACCGTCTGGATCCTGTGCGCGCCGAGCGACGCCGACATGCTCCCGACGATCCGCTCGCGTGTCCGCACGGTACGACTGCGCATCCCCGACGTCTCGGAGGTCGCCGAACTCATCGCGCGGCGTGACGGCGTCGATGCGGCGACGGCCGAGCAGGCGGCGCGACTGGCCCAGAGCCACATCGGCATGGCCCATCGGCTCGCCACCGATCCGGAAGCGCGCCGCCGCCGCGACGACACCGTGCGCACGGCCCTCGGCATCCGGTCCGTGGGAGGAGCCGTGCTCGCCGCCGCCCGCATGATCGAGGTGGCGACGGCCGACGCGAAGGCGTTCACGGAGTCGCGCGACGCCGAAGAGCGTGAGAGCGCGCTGCGCTCGCTCGGGGTGGAGCCCGGGGCGGCCGTTCCCGCACAGTTGCGTGCGCAGCTGAGGTCGCTCGAAGACGACCAGAAGCGGCGCGCCACGCGCTCGCTCCGTGATGGCATCGACCGCATCCTCGTCGACCTGCTCTCGGTCTTCCGCGACATCGTCATGGTGCAGCTGGGTCGACCCGAGGCGGTCATCAATCGCGAGTTCGGGGACGAGATCGGGCGAGCGGCCGCCGCGACGAGCCCGGCTCGCACACTCGAGACGATGGACGAGATCACCGTCGCCCGCAGACGGATCGAAGGGAACGTCGCTCCAGCACTCGCCCTCGAGGCGATGCTCGTGTCGGCGGTCCGGTGAGGGAGAACATGACACGCATACGTCGGCGCACGCTGCTCACGATCGGGGCGCTGGCCACGGCGGTCGCCCTGACACTCACCGGGTGCGTCACGGCCTTCTTCCCGGACGGCGGCGGCTCGGGCGGCGCCTCGACGCCCGCTCCGGTGACGGACGACCTCGCCGGCGACCTCGTGCCCTTCTACGAGCAGCAGCTCGCGTGGGAGTCATGCGAGGGCGAGGGCTTCGAGTGCGCGACCGTCGCGGCGCCGATGGACTGGGAGAATCCGGCCGACGGCGACATCGAGCTCTCGATCGTCCGCCAGCGCGCGACGGGCGGCGACCCCATCGGGTCACTGCTCCTCAATCCGGGCGGACCCGGCGCGTCGGGGGTCGACCTCGTCGCAGACAGCGTCGATTTCGCGGCCGGTGAGCCGTTGCAGCGCGACTTCGACATCGTCGGCTTCGACCCGCGCGGTGTCGAGCGTTCGACACCGGTGCGCTGCCTCGACGCCGAAGACATGGACGCGTACCTCTACGATCTGCCGACGGCCGAGAAGGGCAGCGACGCCTGGATCGCGGAGATCACCGACAGCAGCGCCCGTTTCGGCGCGGCATGCGCGGCGAAGACGGGCGAGTCGCTCGAATTCGTGACGACCGTCAACGCCGCTCGCGACCTCGATCTCCTGCGTGCCGTGCTCGGTGACGACGAGCTCTACTACCTCGGCTACTCGTACGGCACCTTCCTCGGGGCCACCTACGCGGAACTCTACCCCGAGCGCGCCGGCAGACTCGTCCTCGACGGTGCGATCGACCCGTCCGCCTCGATCACCGATGTCAACGTCGCGCAGTCGAAGGGATTCGAGAGCGCTCTCGCCGCCTACCTCGAGGACTGCCTCGACGGAACGGACTGCCCCTTCAGCGGCACGGTCGACGAGGCGAAGCAGGACATCACCGCATTGCTGTCGTCCGTCGAGCAGTCGCCCCTTCCGGCGAGCGACGGTCGGCAACTCGGCACGTCGACCCTCGTCACGGCGATCATCTACCCGCTCTACTCCGCCGCCAGCTGGCCGTACCTCTCGCAGATGTTCGAGCAAGTCATGTCCGGCGACCCGACCTACGCCTTCTACTTCGCCGATCAGTACAACGGGCGTGACGAGGACGGCGAGTACCTCAACAACCAGACCGAGGCGTTCTCGGCCTACAACTGCCGCGACTACACGTTCGACCCCGACGTCGAGACGATGCGGGCGAATGCCGAGGAACTCGCTGCTGTGGCGCCGGTGATCGGACCGTACATGGGCTACGGCGACATCGGGTGCTCCGCCTGGCCGTATCCCGAACAGGCCGACCGTGACGAGATCCACGCGGAAGGGGCCGCTCCGATCATGGTCGTCGGGACGACGAACGATCCCGCAACGCCCTACCAGTGGGCCGAAGCGCTCGCGGAGCAGCTCGAGAGCGGCTTCCTCGTGACCTACGAGGGTGAAGGACACACCGCCTACAACAAGGGCTCGGACTGCGTGAACGCGGCCGTCGAGGCCTTCCTCGTCGACGGCACGGTGCCGCAGGAGGGGCTCACGTGCGACTGAGCTCCGGCCGCCACTCGCCCGGGACGCAGCTCCGTTTTCACGTTCGCCGTTCGACCCGCTAAGATCATTCACTGTGCGTTACAGCAGTCCGGTGACGGGTCGGCTCGGCGCACGTGCCGCCTTAGCTCAGTTGGTAGAGCGATTCACTCGTAATGAATAGGTCGTCAGTTCGATTCTGACAGGTGGCTCCGTGTTGATGAGGGTCAACCGCCCGCGCCGGGTCGGCTCCGCCTGATCCCTCGGCTTCGGTTGGGGGATTCGTTCGTCGTGCGGTCCCTCGTGCGGTGTACCGTCGAGGCATGTCGCCCGACCGGCTCCGGATGCTGCGTGATCTGCGACGCGCTCGCGACCTGATCGACCGCGAGTACGCGCAGCCCCTCGACGTCCCCACGATGGCGCGGCACGCGCTCATGTCGCCGGCGCACTTCTCCCGTCAGTTCCGTGCGGCCTACGGTGAGAGCCCCTACGAGTACCTCATGATGAGGCGCATCGAGCGCGCGATGCTGCTCCTGCGAAACGGCGTCTCGGTCACCGACGCCTGCACGGCCGTCGGCTGTACCTCGCTCGGCTCGTTCAGCTCCCGATTCGCCGAAGTGACGGGCGATTCGCCGAGCGCCTACGGGCGGCGACGGCACGACGCCGTCGAGGCGATGCCGTCCCGATACGCGCACGCCGTCACCCGCCCGCGCCGGTCGCCGCGCGGCGCCGTAGACGGTGCCGACCACGACGAGGCGCGCACCCCGATGAGCAGGATCCGAGAAGCGGACGAGCGCGTCCCCGCTCTACGGTAAACCCATGATCTCTCTCCAGTACTGCGCCATCACCGTCGAGGAGATCGACTCCTCGATCGCCTTCTACCGCGACGCCCTCGGCTACGAGGTGCGGAACGACGTGTCCTCCGGCGAGTTCCGCTGGGTGACCCTCGGATCCGGCTCCGAGCCGACCGCCGCCGAACTCGTCCTCTCTCAGCCGCACGCGGGCCAGTCTCCCGAGGACGGCGACACGCTGCAGGAACTGCTCGTGAAGGGAGTGCTCGGCTTCTTCGTGTTCCGCACCGACGACGTCGACGCCGCCTTCGAGCGCGCGCGGGCCGCGCGCGCCGACGTCCTGCAGGAGCCGATCGACCAGCCGTGGGGACCGCGTGACTGGGCCGTTCGCGACCCGTCCGGGAACATCATCCGCGTGGCGCAGGCCTGACCTGCGCCTCGCGCGCCGACGTCAGGCGATGAGGGTCGTGAACGTCTGGGCGTTCCGCACGGCGTGCCCCTCGCCGTCGTTGTTGAAGTAGACGAAGACGTCCTTCCCTGCGTCCCTCCACTCGCCGACACGATCGGCCCACCAGCGGAGATCCGCATCGGAGTACGCCCCCGCGTAGAGGTGCTCGTGATCGGGACCGTGCATCCGCACGTAGACGATGTCGGAGGTGGCCCGGAGTACACATGGCAGGTTCGCGCCGCTCATCACGCAGAGGGCGGCGCCGTGCTCCTCGAGCAGGCGGTAGACCGCCTCGTCGTCCCAACTCGGGTGCCGCCACTCGACCGCGACGCGGATCCACGCGGGCATCGCGGCGAGGAAATACGCCAGGCGGGCGTCGTCGCGTTCGAGATCGGGCGGCAATTGCACGAGGAGGACCGCGCGGCGGTCGCCGAGTGCGTGCCACGACGCCGCGATCCGCTCGATCCACTCCTCGGGGTGCAGGAGTCGCCGTCCGTGCGTGAGCCACCGAGGCGCCTTCGCCGAGAGCAGGAAGCCGGGCGGGAGCCGGTCACGCCACGACGCGAAGCTCGCCGGCGGCGGCCACCGGTAGAAGCTCGCGTTGAGCTCGACCGTGGGGAACCGTGCCGTGTACGCGTCAAGCCGCCGCGCGGCGGGCAGTCCGGGTGGGTAGAGCACGCCGTTCCAGTGGTCGTAGCTCCAGCCGGAGGTGCCGATGTGAATGCCCACGGAGCCAGGCTAAGCAGATCGGCGTCACGGTGGACACCCCTAGGGGGACGTCAGTCGGGTCGGGTCGACGTGCACGCCGATGGAGAAGGCACCGCCACTGTTCGGCCGGCGTCGTGGCTGCCGAGGGGAGCGATGGAGGGGAGCGGTGGCACCGGCGCATCGAGAAGAGGGGAGGGCGTGAGGGCCACACGACGACCCTCACGCCCCGTCGACGGCTGGTGCGACAGGTGAGCCGTCGACGGCCCCTTCGGATAGAGTTCGGAGCGATGAGCACATCGGAGTGGTTTCCCACAGGAGAACAGGTCGACCTCGTCCGGGACGGAGTCTCGGCGGTCGTGACGGAGGTCGGGGCGACGATCCGGCGCCTCGTGGTCTCGGGCGTCGACGTCGTCGAGGGCTTCGAGGCGGACGAGATCCCGAAGAGTTCGCAAGGCGCGATCCTCGTGCCGTGGCCGAACCGGGTCCGCGACGGGAAGTGGCAGCACGAGGGGCAGACGCTGCAGCTCGACATCAGCGAGCCGAAGTTCGGCAACGCCTCCCACGGGCTGTTGCGGAACACGGGCTACGCCGTCGAGCGGCTCGCGGCGGACCGTGTCGTCCTCCGCGCGCCCGTCCATCCCACGCGCGGCTACCCGTTCAGCCTCGCGACCGAGGTGGAATACGCGCTCACCGACGACGGTCTCGCCGTCACGCACCGCATCACGAACCGCGGCCGCGATGCCGCGCCCGTCGGCATCGGCGCCCACCCCTACTTCCGGATCGGCGACGTCCCGACCACGGAGCTGACGCTCCGGACCACGGCCGCGACGATCATCACGGTCGACGAGCGCTCGAACCCCACCGGAACGGCACCGGTTCCCCCCGAGAAGGACCTGCGTCCGGGACCGCGGGTCGGGGACATTACCCTCGACGACGCCTTCACGGATCTCGAGCCGGTGGGCGGTCGCGTCGAGCACGTCATCACCGCCCCCGACCGAAGCACCGTCACCGTGTGGGCCGACGAGTCCTTCGCCTGGGTCCAGGCCTTCACCTCCACGACACTGCGGCCCGGCCGGATCGCGCTCGCGGTCGAGCCGATGACGATGCCGGCGAACGCCTTCAACTCGGGCGACGGCCTCACCTGGCTGAGCCCCGGCGACACCCTCACGTGTCAGTGGGGGATCAGCGTGCACATCGAGGAGCAGCAGGGATGAACGGGACCGACGAGCGGGCGGCGCCACGGGGACTGCGCTGGGGCATCCTCGGAACGGGCGGGATCAGTACGACCTTCGTCGAGGACGTGACGGCGGGCGGATTCGACGTCGTGGCCGTGGGGTCGCGGTCGATGGAGTCGGCCGAGCGGTTCGCGCGCGAGCACGGGATCTCTCGCGCGCACGGCAGCTCGGCGGAGCTCGCCGCCGATCCTGACGTCGACGCCGTCTACATCGGCACGCCGCACCCGTTCCACGCGCGGAACGCCGTCGAGATGCTCGAGGCGGGCAAGCACGTGCTCGTCGAGAAGCCGTTCACGATCAACGAGGCGGAGGCGCGGCTGATCGCCGACACGGCGACCCGTGTCGGCAAGGTCGCCCTCGAGGCGATGTGGACGCGCTTCCTGCCCCACATGGTGCGGGTGCGCGAGATCCTCGCCTCCGGCGCCCTCGGGGAGCTCCGGTCCGTGACGGTCGACCACTGCCAGGACCTGCCCGACGACCCGGCCCACCGTCTCAACGACCTCGCGCTCGGCGGCGGAGCGCTCCTCGACCTCGGCATCTACCCGATCTCGTTCACGTGGGACGTGCTCGGCGCCCCGACGGACATCGCCGCCCAGGCGATCTTCAAGGACACCGGGGCCGACGCGCAGACCGCGACGCTCTTCCGCTACGCCTCGGGTGCGGTCGCGACGACGGTCTGCGCGAGCGACGCGGTCGGCCCGAATCGCGCGAGCGTCGTCGGGACCGAAGGTTGGCTCGACTTCGACAGTGTCTGGTATTCGCCGACGACGGTGCGCCACCACGCGTCGGACGGGTCCCTGATCGAGGAGATCGACGGTCGCGTCGACGGGCGCGGCATGCGGTTCCAGGCGGCGGAGCTCGAGCGGCTCGCGGCGTCCGGCGCGATTTCCGGCGAGATCCTCCCGCTCGAGGAATCGGTCGCCATCATGGGTACCCTCGACACCGTGCGTTCACTCACGGGGTTGCGGTATCCGAGCGAGGACCCTTCCACGGACTGACGGGTGAGAGGACGGGTTCACACCGGGCTCGGGTCCGGGCGACCGTAGACTCGTCAAGTGACGACCGACGCCAGCACCCGGCTCTCGCGGGCGGAACGTCGAGCGGTGCGGAGAGCCGCGCCCCGACACGGTCGTCGGGCCCCGATACTCGGCAGCGGAGGCCCGGTCCGCTCGGCCGTCGCGACGATCTGCGTCGCCCTGGCGGCGGCCGTCGTGGCCGTCTCGGCCGGTGCCGGAGCGACGGCCGTGGCGTCGGCCGTCGCGGCTCCGGCACTCGTTCCCACGGTGCCGACTCCCACGGAGGACCCGCGGATCGTCGCGGACGAACCGGTGCCGGCGACCATCCCCCGCACGTGCTCCGTCGCGGCGGTGGCGGCGGATCCTCGCCTCGCGACGTTGCAGGCGCAGGTGCGCAACGCGGACACCGGCGAGATCCTCTTCGATCGGGACGGTTCGGTGCCGAATCGGACGGCGAGTACCCTCAAGGTCGTCACGTCGGCCGCCGCGCTCGCCGTCTTCGGAGAGGACCACCGCTTCGAGACCCGCGTCGTCGCCGGAGCGGAACCCGGGACGATCGTGCTCGTCGGCGGGGGTGACGTGACGCTCAGCCGATTGCCGAGCGGCCAGTCGTCGGTCTACCGCGACACCGCGCACCTCGACGACCTCGCGGCGAAGACCCTCGAGGGATGGGCGGCAGCCGGTCACACCGAGCCCGTCTCGCGCATCGTGCTCGACGCGTCCCTCTTCGGGGACGACGCCTGGCGCTCCGACTGGAACCCGAATGCACCGCTCGAGGGGTACCACACACGCGTCACCGCCCTCCAGGTCGACGGGGATCGCGAGGATCCCACGCGTACAGGGTCGGTGCGGGGCACGGATCCGATCGGTCGCACGGGTGCCGCGTTCGCCCGGTACTTCGAGGGCGCGACCGTCGAGACCGGGACCGCGGCACCGGCCGCCGAGGAGCTCGCGAGCGTGTCCTCTCCGACGGTCGGTTCGCTCGTCGGCGACACCCTCCTCCACAGCGACAACATGGTCGCCGAGATGCTCGCGCGGCTCGTCTCGATCGAGCTCGGGAGCGGCGCGACCTTCGCGGCCCTCCAGGACGCGATCCCGACGGCGCTCGCCGGATACGGGATCCCGACGGACGCTCTCGTGATCGCGGACGGCTCAGGTCTCAGTACCGCCAACGCCGTACCGCCGGCCTTCCTGACGCGCCTGCTCGGCCTCGTCGAGGACGGGATCGGCGAGCTCGAAGCCGTCGAGGCCGGGCTGCCGGTCGCCGGGCGGTCCGGCACGCTCGAGGAGGACGGTCGCTTCACCGGTGACAGCGCGGCGGCGGCGGGTCACATCCGCGCCAAGACGGGGTACATCCGCTCGGCGTACGCCTTGTCCGGCATCATCGACGCCGCGGACGGCTCGACCCTCGTCTTCACGATCTTCGCCATCGGAACCGTCGGGCAGACCCTGCCGAGCAGCACGATGGAGGGTATCGACGCGCTCGCGACGGCGTTCTACCGCTGCGGCGACACGCTCTCGAACCGCTGAACGCGGTCGTCGCGCCCGGTAGAGTCCGAAACGTGGCCACTCCCGAATTCATCATCGCCCTCCGCGAGAAGATCGGTACGGCGCCGCTCTGGCTCTCCGGAGTCACGGCCGTCGTACTGCGCGCCGAGGAGGTCCTCCTCGTGAAGCGCGCCGACACCGGCGAGTGGACACCGGTCACGGGGATCATCGACCCGGGCGAGGAACCGGCGATCGCCGCGCTCCGCGAGGTCGAGGAGGAAGCGGACGTCACCGCGGTCGTCGAGCGGCTCGCGTGGGTCCGCGTCACGGACCCCGTGGTGTACCCGAACGGCGACCGCTCGCAGTACCTCGATCTCGTGTTCCGCTTGCGTTGGACGGCGGGCGACCCGGCTCCGGCCGACGGGGAGAACACCGAGGCCCGTTGGTTCCCGCTCGACGCGCTGCCCCCGATGTCCGAAGACATGCTGACGCGTGTCGCGGTGGCGGTGGAGGACCGTCAGGACACGCGCTTCCAGGCGCCTGGTCGCTGACGTACGCAAGCCCTCCACCGACTCCCGGTCAGGCGTCCTACAATCGGCTCAGCACCACACCGAAGGAGGACGAGCCATGGCGCGAGCGCTGCTCATCGTCGATGTTCAGAACGACTTCACGGAGGGTGGGGCCCTCGGAGTCAGGGGTGGTGCAGCGGTCGCCGACGGCGTCACCCGGTATCTGCGCGCGCACCCCCACTTCTACGACCTCGTCATGGCGTCACGCGACTGGCACGACCCGGACGGCTCGAACGGCGGGCACTTCGCCGACGGCCTGCCGGACTACGTCGACACCTGGCCGAGGCACTGCGTCGCCGGCTCGCCGGGAGCGGAGTATCACCCGGCGCTCGACACGTCGCTCATCGACGTGCACGTGCGGAAGGGGCAGGGCGTTCCGGCGTATTCGCTTTTCGAGGGCACGACCGACGAGGGGACGAGTTCGGGGGAGGCGCTGGCCGATCGAGGCGTCACCGAGGTCGACGTCGTCGGTATCGCGACGGACCACTGCGTCCGCGCGTCAGCCCTCGACGCGATCGCGCACGGTCTGCATGTGCGCGTCATCACGGACCTCATCGCCGGTGTCGCCGTCGATCCGAGCGCCGCGGCGCTCGCCGAGATGGCACGACAGGGCGGCGAGCTCGTCCCGAGCGCCTCGATAGCCGTCGCCTAGGGCCGGAGGACAGGACGGCGTCACCGTGGCCGGTCCTCGGCACCGGGCCTGGGTCGCCCGGCGCGGGGGAAGGGCCCAGGAGTCGCGCCTCTCCCCGGGCCCCGATTCGTTCGGAGCACCGTCGGGCGCTGGATGGCCTCAGGATTCGTGACGGGAGAGGAACTCGTACACCTCGGTGTCGTCGACGCCGGGGAACGAGCCGCGTGGCAGCGGTGCGAAGGTGTGGGTGTGCACACGCGCGCTCGGCCACGCCTTGCCGGCCCAACGGGCCGCGAGCTCGTCTGACGGGCGGCGGCAGCAGGATTCGTCGGGGCAGCGCGACTCCGCGCGTTCGGTGGTCTCCCGTCCGCGGAACCACCTGGCGTCGTCGAACGGCACCCCGACGCTGATCGAGAACTCGCCGTCGTCGGTGGAGCCGGTCTGGGTCGCACACCAGTACGTCCCGGCCGGGGTGTCGGTGTACTGGTACAGCTCGGTCGTGCGGTTGGTGCGGTCGAACGCGTTCCGCGCGCTCCACTTCCGGCACACGAACTGGCCCTCGATCGCGCCCGTGACGTCGGTCGGGAGAGGGAGCCCGTCGTTCTCGTAGCCGCGGAGGAGCGAGCCGTCGCCCGTGACACGCAGGAAGTGCATGCGTATGTCGAGCTTCGACGTCGCGAGATTCGTGAAGCGGTGGGCCGCGGCCTCGTGCGTCACCCCGAACGCGTCGCGGAAGTCCTCGATCGCCAGGTCCTTCTCGCGTTTCGCTTGGGTGAGGAAGGAGACCGCCGCGGTCTGGGGCATGAGGCAGCAGGCTGCGTAGTAGTTGATCTCGAGGCGCTGGTGCAGGAACTCCGCGTAGCTCTCGGGCCGCTCGTGTCCGAGAACGCGGTGGGCCATGGCCTGGAGAGCCATCGACCGGAGGCCGTGGCCGCCCGGGATCGACGCCGGCGGCAGATAGATGCGCTTGTTCTCCATGTCGATGACCGAGCGGGTGGAATTCGGGAGGTCGGCGACGTAGATGAGGGTGAACCCCAGTTGCTCGGCCATGATCCCGACGGTGCGGTGGGTGAGCGCGCCGGAGGTGTGGCCGGCGGCGCGGACCCGCTCCTCCGCGAGGCTCTCGATCTCCGGCAGGTAGTTGTCGTGCTCCCGCATCCGCTCCCGCAGCTCCGTGTTCGCACGCCGGGCCTCCTCCGGCGTCGCGATCGCCTCGCTCGCCCGGCGCTGGAGCTCGCGGTGCAGGCCGACGACGGCTTCGAGCGTCTCGTCGGTCGTACCCTTCGTCACCCGCACACGCGGGAGGCCGAGCGTCGCGTAGAGCGCGCCACGCTGGGCGCGTTCGAGTTCGATCTCGAGCGCGGCGCGGCGCGTGGGAGCCTCGCCGGACAGCAGCTCGGCGAGGTCGAGCCCGAGCTCGCTCGCGATCGCGTGCAGCGTCGAGAGTCTCGGCTCCCGCTTGCCGTTCTCGATGAGCGAGAGCTGACTCCCGGCGACACCGACTCGGTCGCCGAGAGCGTCGAGCGTGAGGCCGGCGGCGGTCCGGAAGTGCCGGATGCGGTGGCCGAGGGTGTCCAGTTCGGATTTCGTCGTCACGCTTTGACTGTAGCGAAAGAATCGGTGTTCTTTCGAGAATATTCGGGGGTCGGATGCTGGTTCATCAAGTCAGGATGGCATCATCACCGCTTCTTGACAGCCCGATGAAGGGACGCCAGCATGAGCATCGCACACGTGAGTGAGACCCAGCACCGGACCGCGGACGCGGAGCCGTCGCGGACCGTGGACGAGCGTCGCGGCATCGCGGCCCTCGAAGCGTGGGTCGCTCGGATCGCCGCACTCACCCGGCCCGACCGCGTCGTCTGGTGCGACGGGACGCGAGCCGAGTCCGACCGTCTCACGAAGCAGCTCGTCGCCGAGGGCAAGCTCATCCGCCTCAACCCCGAGTGGCGGCCGAACAGCTTCCTCGCGCGGAGCGATCCGGACGACGTCGCTCGCGTCGAGTCGCGCACGTTCATCTGCACGACGCGTCAGGAGGACGCCGGCCCCACGAACAACTGGGTTGCCCCGGACGCCATGCGAGCCGAGCTCGACGGCGTCTTCGCCGGCAGCATGCGGGGTCGCACGATGTACGTCGTCCCGTTCTCGATGGGGCCGCTCGGCGGTCGATTGTCGCAGCTCGGCGTACAGGTGACGGACTCCGCCTACGCCGTGTTGTCGATGGGGGTCATGACGCGTATGGGGTCGCGGGTCCTCGATCTCATCGAGGCGGGAGAGCCGTGGGTCGCGACCGTGCACTCGGTCGGTGCGCCGCTCGCGCCGGGCGAGCGGGACGTCGCGTGGCCGTGCAATCCCACGAAGTACATCGTGCAGTTCCCCGAGACACGGGAGGTGTGGTCGTACGGTTCCGGTTACGGCGGCAACGCGCTCCTCGCGAAGAAGTGCTTCGCGCTCCGGATCGCCTCCGCGATGGGGCGTGAGGAGGGCTGGCTCGCCGAGCACATGCTGCTCATCAAGCTCACCGATCCCCGTGGCCGGTCGTACCACATCGCCGCGGCCTTCCCCTCGGCGTGCGGCAAGACCAACCTCGCGATGCTCCGGCCGAGCGTGCCCGGGTGGAGGGTGGAGACGCTCGGCGACGACATCGCCTGGCTCCGCCCGGGGGAGGACGGGCGTCTGTGGGGCATCAATCCGGAGGCGGGATTCTTCGGCGTCGCCCCCGGCACGGGGGAGTCGACGAACGCCACGGCCGTCGAGACCCTCTGGGGCAACACGATCTTCACGAACGTCGCCCTGCGCGACGACGGCGACGTGTGGTGGGAGGGCCTGACGGACACTCCGCCGGCTCACCTCGTCGATTGGCGGGGTGAGGACTGGACGCCGTCGAGCGGCCGACCGGCCGCTCACCCGAACTCGCGGTTCACGGTGGCCGCGGCGCAGTGCCCGCAGATGGCGGACGACTGGGAGGCGCCGGACGGCGTGCCGATCGACGCGATCCTCTTCGGCGGGCGCCGGGCGACCAATGTGCCTCTCGTCGTGGAGGCGACGGACTGGCGGCACGGCGTCTACATCGGAGCGACGATCTCCTCCGAGAAGACGGCGGCGTCCGAGGGTACCGTCGGCGAGCTCCGGCGGGATCCCTTCGCGATGCTCCCCTTCTGCGGGTACAACATGGCGGACCATTGGGCCCACTGGTTGGCGATCGGCGACGCGCTCCGTTTCGATCGAGCCCCGCGCATGTTCCAGGTGAACTGGTTCCGGAAGGGCGCCGACGGCGAGTTCCTCTGGCCCGGATTCGGAGAGAACGCGCGCGTGCTCGAGTGGATCGCCGGCCGCGTCGCCGGCGAGGCGGGGGCCGTGGAATCGATCATCGGCAGGTTGCCCGTCGTCGACGAGTTCGACGTCGACGGACTCGACCTCCCGGACGACGCCCTCGAGCAGCTGTTCGCGGTCGACGTGGAGTCGTGGCGTCAGGAGGCCGACCTCACGGAGGAGTTCTTCTCGGGCTTCGGCTCGCGACTTCCTGCCGCTCTCGCGACGGAGCTCGCGGCCCTGCGCTACCGTCTCGCCGCAGCCGGCTCCTGATCGGTCGGGGTGGGGGTGGCGGACCCGGTGATGCCGCAGGACGACCTTGGCGGGACCGTTCTGCGGCATCACCCGGCCCTCCCTCCCCCCCCCACCCCTCTCCCCACCCTGAACACTTCCTATGTGCTCGAAAATACGTGCACATAGGAAGTGTTCAGGGGGGTTAGACGAGGAGTTGGTGCTTGGCGAGCTCGCGATAGAGCGGAGTGGACTCGACGAGCTCCGAGTGCGTGCCCGCTCCGACGACGCGGCCGTCCTCGAGCACCACGATGCGGTCGCTGTCGACGACCGTCGAGAGCCGATGGGCGATGACGATGAGCGTGCGCCCCTCCGCGACGGCATCGATCGCGAGTCGCATCTTCTGCTCGTTGACGCCGTCGAGGCTGGACGTCGACTCGTCGAGCAGCAGGATCGGGGGAGCCGCGACGAGGGCGCGGGCGATCGCCAGTCGCTGTCGCTCACCGCCCGAGAGCATGATCCCGTCCTCGCCGACGGGCGCGTCGAGGCCGGCGGGATCCCGGTCGAGGACGTCGCCCAGGTTGACGGCGTGCAGCACATCGATGCACTGCTCGTCGGTCGCCGTCGGGTTGCCGAGCAGGAGGTTCTCGCGGATCGTGCCCGCGAGCACGGGAGCGTCCTGCTCGACATAGCCGATCCGCGCACGCAGTTCCTCCCGTGGAAGCGAGCGGACGTCGACGCCGTCGATGCGGACCACTCCGGACGCGGGGTCGTAGAACCGCTCGATGAGTCCGAGGACGGTCGACTTGCCCGCGCCGCTCGGCCCGACGAGGGCGGTGCGGGTTCCGGGAGCTGCGCGGAAGCTGACCCCACGGAGAACGGGGTCACCCGGGGCGCGACGGCTCCGGCCCGCCTCGTCGTCGGCGGTGTCGGTTGCGGCAGCCGTGTAGGCCGTGTCGACGGCCGCCACGCTCCGGTCGCCCGTCGGAGTCGGTGCGGCCGTCCCCTCCCGCTTCTCGGTGTCGACGGCCGGTCGTGCGTAGGCGAAGACGACGTCCTCGAACTCGATCGCGGCCTGCGCCGACGCCGGGGTCTTCGGGGCCGCCGCCGATCGCGCGATGTCGGCGTCGTAAGCGTCCTCGGCGGGGAGTCCGATGATCTCCTGGATCCGGCCGAGCGCACCGAGAGCCTGGTTCGTCGCGGTGATCGCGCCGAAGGCCTGGCCGAGCGGCATGATCATCATGAACAGGAAGAGGATGAACGCGACGAGGTTCGCGATGGTGATGGCGTCCGACGCGACGCGGAACCCGCCGACGCCGAGCACGACGAGGAACGATGCCTGCATCGCGATGCCCGCTACGGGGACGACGAGGGCGGAGATCTTCGCGACCTGCACCCCCATCCGCCAGGCGCCCGTCGCGTTCTCGTCGATCGCCCGCACCTCGCGCTCCGTGGCCCCGGCCGCGCGGATCGTCCGCACGGCGCTGATGGCGCGCTCGACCGAGGCGGCGAGATCCCCCACCTTCTTCTGCGCGCGCGCGCTCGCGACGCGGATACGGGCAGCGAGGAGCGTGACCGTCACGACGGATACGGCGATCACGAGGACCGTGAGTCCGAGGAGCACGGGGTCGATGATGAACATCGCGATGAGCGCCCCGACGAAGGTCACCGCTCCCCCCACGGCTTCGACGAGGCCCTGGGTCAGGACCGCGCGGAGCAGTGTTGTGTCGCTGCCGACGCGGGAGACGAGATCGCCGGTGCGCCGCGCGTCGAACTCGGACACGGGCAGGTGCAGCATGCTCCGCACGAGGCGTCGGCGCGACGAGAGCACGACGCCTTCACCAGTGCGCTGGAGGAGGTAGTGCTGGTAGCCGCTGATGAGCCCGCTCACGACGACGAGCGCGATGAGCCCCCACACGAGCGTGCCGAGCGGGTCTCCCGCCTCGACGATCGAGATGACCTGGCTCACGAGCAGCGGCTGGGCGAGCGACGCGGCCGCGCCGAGGATGCTCAGCCCGATGATGAACCAGAGGACCCGGCTGTGCTCGAAGAGGTAGGGGAGGAGTTCGCCGAATCGGGCGCGGGGGCCCTCGTCGATCGTAGGAGTGCCCCGGCCGAGCCGACTGCGTCCCGTCCGTCTCGGTCGGTCCTCCGTCGTCGTCGCGGCGGCGGAGGGGGTGGAGCCGGTCATGCGTGTCGTCCTGTCGGGAGTGCCACAAGGGCGGGGGATCGGGTGGAGAGTGCCGGGGTCACGATCGACCGTACTTCTTGTGCACGGCCTGGCGGCTCACGCCGAGACACATCGCGACGAGTTGCCAGCTTGCTCCGGTGTTGCGGGCCCGCCGGATGGCGACGGCCTCGACGCGGTCGAGCTCGCGGCGGAGCGCGGCGATCGCACGCAGCGACTTGAGCGGATCGTTCGATCCCGCGTCGGCCGCGAGGGTGTGGATGGTCGTCGAATCCATGGCCACTCCTCCCGTCGCGCGTCAACTGGAGTTGACACATCGACAGTACGTCCCGCTCGACGGCATGTCAACTCACGTTGACGCTCCATCGCCTGGTGCTCCGACGAAGCCGGGCGCGCGATGAATCGTGCGGCCGCCCGCGATCGTGGCGACCACGCGCAGATCGGGGTCGAGGAGGACCAGGTCGGCGTCCGCGTCCACGCGGATCCTACCCTTTTGCGATGCGCCGATCGATGCGGCCGGGGTCGTGGAGAGCGAGCGCAATGCGTCCGGCAGGGGGACACGGGCGCGTGAGACGAGGAAGCGGAGCGCGTCGTCGAGCGGCGTGACGCTCCCTGCGAGCATGCCCTCGTGCGTGCGCGACGCCCCCTCGGAGATCACGACGTCGGTGCCCTCCCATCGGCGGTGGGGTCCGTCCGGGAGGCCCGTCCCGTCGGACCCGTCGCTCACGACGACGATCCTGTCGGGGCCGACCTCGCGATAGAGGGCGGCGACGACCTCGGGCGGGACGTGGTGTCCGTCGGCGATGATCTCCACGCGGACACCCGGGTCGGCGAGGAGGGCGGAGACGAGCGAGTCCCCTCGACGTTCGGGCATGGCGTTGAAGAGGTGGGTCGCTCGCGAGGCGCCGGCAGCGATGGCGGCGCGTGCGGTGGCGCCATCGGCGTCGCTGTGGCCGATCGACACGCTCACGCCGGCCGAGCGGAGTGTCCGCACCGCCTCGAGCGCGTGTGGGGCCTCCGGCGCGAGGGTGACGATCAAGAGGGCGTCCCCGAGTGCTGCCACGAGACGCCCGATCTCGGCGAGGTCGGGGTCTCGCACGGCGTCTGCCCGATGGGCCCCTCGGCTGCGCGGGCTGAGGAACGGGCCTTCGAGGTGGACGCCGAGGACGTCGAGCCCGTGGGCCCGCCGGCCGAGGAAGCTGGGGAACCGGCCGACCGACTCTTCGAAGGCCGGCCGAGGGAGGCTCGCGGTCGCCGCGGTGACGGACGTCACACCGTGCCGCACGAGGAACGCGCCGATCGCGTCCGCTGCGTCGGGGGAGCCCTCCATGAAGTTGCGACCGAGGGCGCCGTGCACGTGCGTGTCGACGAAGCCGGGCACGACGAGGAGACCGTCGGCGTCCGTGTCCACCGCGTCGAGACCGGATCGCGCCGGTTGCTCGATGCCCGCGATCCGTCCGCCGTCGATGACGACGTCCCGCTCCCTGATTCGCCCGTCCGGAAGCAGGACGCGCCCCCGGGAGATGCGGTGTCCCACGTTCATGCGATGGCGCCCTCAGCCGCATCGGCGGGCGACCAGATCGCAGGACGCGACAGGATGCGCCGGTAGGCGCCGCCGAGGAGGATCGACGAGGCGTGGTCGCGCGCGAGGAACGCCGCGCCCTGCACGGTCGCGGCGGTCCCCTTGCGGGAGGTGCGCACCTCCGTCCGGGGGATGCGCGAGCGGAACTCCTCGACGACGAGCGCCACGAACTCGGGATTGCGCGAGAGGCCGCCGCCGATCACCAGGACCGACGGGTCGAGCACGGTCGCGACCGCCGTGGCGACCCGCGCGATCGCGGTCGCGTGCCGACGCATGACACTCGAAGCGACCGGGTCCCCCGTGGCCGCGAGGGCGAAGACCTGTTCGCTCGACGCCGGCGGCTCTCCTTCAGGCCACTCTGATCGCACGGTGGCGAGCAGTCCCCGAGAGCCGTAGGCGTGCTCGATCGCATTGCGAGGAGAATCCACGGCGGCGTCCCAGGCGAGGGGGATCTGCGCGAGCTCGCCGCTGGCTCCGCTGCTTCCGCGGATGAGCGCGCCGTCGGCGAAGAAGCCGAGACCGATCCCGACTCCGATCTGGAGGTAGCCGCCATCGTCGACGCCCCGCAGGTCCCCGTCCTCGTGCTCGGCGACCGCGGCGCAGTTCACGTTGTTCTCGACCACCACCGGCACGGTGGAGGGGAGCCCCGACGCCCGCACGAGGGCCGAGACCATCACCGCCGTCGTACCGTCGTCGGAGGGGCTGAAGCTCTTCGGAACGACCTGGTTCACGCCCACGCCGACGGAGACGGGGTGACCCCGTCTCCGCTCGGCGGCCAGCACGGAGGCGACGAGCGCCCCGGCCGCCAGAGCGGCGGACAGCGGGTCGCCCGTCTCGACCGCCCGGTCGAGCCGAGCCAGCACGGTCCCGTCGAGGTGCTGCGCGAGCACGCTCACCTGCGTCGAGCCGATGTCGACGCCGACGACCCATCCGGCCGTGTCGTCGAGCCCGTAGACGAGCGTCGCGCGACCACGCGGACCCTGCTCCCGGCGCAACTCGCGAACGAATCCCCGCGCCTCGAGATCGCCGAGCACGGTCGTCACCGTGGGGAGGCTGACACCGAGCACGGCGGCGATCGACTTCCGCGTCGCCTCGCCGTTCTCCAGCAGGATCGCGAGGACGCCGGCGGCGATCCCGTTCTTTGCCGCAGGCGGTTGGGTTGCTGGCATGGTCGTCCCTCCTCGTTCGGTTCCGGGCCTCCACCGATCATCGTGCATCGCACCATGCC
The DNA here is from genome assembly GCF_004078655.1 of Labedella populi. GTDB lineage: Bacteria > Actinomycetota > Actinomycetes > Actinomycetales > Microbacteriaceae > Labedella > Labedella populi. Next base: position 929,124 of record NZ_RZNC01000001.1, read on the forward strand.
GCACACGGACTTCGGGAAAAAGCTTGACTTAATTATTAAAGTCGGCAAGTTTAATAAAAGCTTGCCACAGACACCAGACGAGGAGCGAATCGCACGTGACGGAGAGCACCCCATACGACCCGCCGAGGGAATGGATTCCGGCTGCGGCATCGTTCGCCGCCCAGCCCGAGGCACTCCGCTCGATGATCCGCTCGGTGCCCGAGCAGCTCGCGAACCTCCCCGCACGACCCGATCGCCTCCTGATCGCCGCGATCGGGGCCAGCCACGCGGCGGCGGCCTCACCCCTCCACGTGCTCCGGGCCGACGGGATCGATGTGACGCGGCACCTCCCGGGCGAACTCGCCGCAGGCACCGGGACGGCCGACCTGTTGCTGGCCATCTCGCAGAGCGGACGCAGCGCCGAGGTCGTGGACCTCGCCGCGCGGTCGACGGCACCGTCTCTCGTTGCCCTCACCAATTACGCCCGCTCGCCGCTCGCCGCTCATGCATCACTCGACGTCACCCTCGGCGACCACTCCGACAGTTCCGTCTCGTTCCTCTCGTTCACGGGCACGATCATGGCCCTGGCGATGATGGCGGACCGGTGGGCCGGGCGCTCGGACGAGGCACGATGGGCCGCCGTCGTCGACGCGGCCGAGGAGTCGGCCGCCGTCGCGGAGCCGGTGCTGGCCGGGATGATCGACGAGATCGTCTCCCGGCGATCCGTCGACTTCGTCGCGCCCTCCGCCGCGCTGTCCGCCGCCGAGGAGGCCGCCCTGATGCTGAGGGAGGGGCCGAGGATCCCGGCGACCGCCATGGAGACGCGGCTCTACCTGCACGGGCCGATGGACGTGGCGGGCGACACCGCGCACGTCGTCGTCGGCGGTGCGCGAGAGGCGATCCTCGTCGATCAGCTCGGCGAGCGGTCGAGCACCCTGCTGTTCGTCACCGGCCGCAGCGGCCCGCGCCCCACGACCGATCACGCGCGGGTCATCGAACTCCCCGTCGACCTCTCCGACGGCCCCGGCTTCTCGATCGTGGCATCTGTCGTCACCCAGCGCCTCGCACTGCTGGCCTCCGACGCCCTCGGCATCGACATCGACGAGCCCGCGTTCACGAGACTCGACACCAAGACCGCCCTTCCGGACGCACGATGAGTGGCGGGGTCATCGCGGGACTCGACGTGGGAGGGACGAAGGCGCACCTGCTCGCCGTCGGTGCGCACGACGGCGACACCGTGGTGGACCGCGTCGTCTCGAACCGGGGATGGACGGGACTGGGGGACCTCGAGCGCCGCGACGTCCTCGCTCGCATGGCCCTCGAGCACTTCGCCGGCCTCGAGGTGACCGCGATGGTCGCCGGTGTGCACGGGAGCGACAGCCCCGAGCAGCAGCGCATCCTGACCTCCGGTCTGGCGGGCGGCTTCCTCGTCGCGGAGGTCGTCAACGACTCGGAGCTCATCCTCCCCGCCGGCGGTCGTTCGACGGGCACCGGTGTCGTCGCGGGAACCGGGTCGTCGGCGACCTCGCGGACGGCGGACGGGTCGAGCTTCACGGTCGGAGGGTGGGGATGGGCGCTCGGTGATGACGGCGGCGCCGTCGCCATCGTCCGCGACGCCGCGCGCTCCGTCCTCGAGGCGGCCGACGCGCTCGACACCGACCTGCTCGTGCCCGCTCTGCTGAACGCCCTCGACGTGGGCCACCCCCATGACCTCGGTCACCTGCTCGCCTCCACGGAACCGACCGACTGGGCCGTCACGGCGAGGGCCGTCTTCGAGGCCGCCGAGCAGGGGTCGCCGAGAGCGGTCGCCGTCATCGAGGCCAACGCCGCTGCGCTCGCGGACCTCCTTGGCGTCATCCGGCGTCGGGGCGGTGACATCTCGATCGTCGTCGCGGGAGGGGGCGTCATGACGGGACAACCGTCGTTCTACGCGGCCTTCCGTCGAGCCGTCGAGGAGCGGCACGGGGACGACGCGCAGGTCGCCCTGCTCTCCGCCCCACCCGTCGTCGGCGCCGTGGCTCTGGCCCGTGACCTCGTCGACACCCCCACCCGTCCGGATATCGGGAGGACCCCATGACCATCCGCCGCGCGAACGCCCCGGTCACCTGGGGGGTGTGGGGTCCGCACAGTCTGCCCGCCGGCCGGGAGCCGGCCGACGTCCTGCGCGCCGTCGCCGACGCCGGCTACGACGGCATCGAGCTCGGAGCCCTCGGGTTCTTCGGGCACGACGAGGAGGTGGCCGACACTCTCGGCTCCGTCGGTCTCGTGAGCGCGGGAGCCTACGTTCCGCTCCGCGTCTTCGAGGGGGAGGAGGCGCTCGCAGCGGACCTCGCCGCGCTGCAGGACGTGGCGCGCGTGCTCGTCCTCTCAGGAGCGACCGGTCCGCTCATCCTCGCCGAGGAGACAGTCCCCTCCATCAAGAGGCACGTCGCGCGTGGCGGCCGGCACCCGGAGCTCGACCTCGACGACGACCAGTGGAGGGAACTCGTCCGGATCGTCCGACACGCCGTCGCCCTCACCGAGGACGCCGGGCTGACGGCCAGTTACCACCCCCACACGGGCACCCATGTCGAGCAGCCCGGCGAGGTGGATCGGCTCCTCGAGTCGACGGACGTCGGCCTCACCCTCGACACGGGCCACGCGCTCGCCGGAGGCGACGATCCCGTCAATCTGGCGCGACGCTGGGCCGGTCGACTCAACCACGTGCACATCAAGGACATCGTCGTGGCGCCCGTGCACCGCGCCAGCCGCGACGGCACCGAGTTCGGCATCGCGGACGTCTCCGTGCCGCTCGGTGAGGGCGACGCGGACCTCGTGCCGTTCCTCGACACGCTCCGCACGCAGCACTACGCGGGCTGGATCGTCGTGGAGCAGGACCGACGCCCGGACGGCGGTCACGACCACGCGGCCGTCGACCGCGAACAGGCCAGGAACCTGGCCTGGCTCGATGATCACATCCCCTATCCACCCGACCACCGTGGTCACACAGAGGAGAACTCATGAATCGCACCAAGAGCAGGCCGCTCGCTGCGGCCATCGGCATCACGACGGCGATACTGCTCGCCGGGTGCGCGCCCGGGTCCGGGCAGCGCACCGACACCGCGGAGGTCGAGGAGATCACCGAGCCGGTGACGGTCGAACAGGTCGCCGACCTGGGCGACGTGACACTGCGGGTCTGGGCCGATGCGGGCGAGGAGAGCATGCTCGACGCCCTCGTCCAGCAGTACGAGGAGACCTACGACAACGTCACCGTCGATGTGACCATCAAGGGATGGGACGACCTGATGGGCACGGTCGTCAACGCGATGAACGGCGACAACGCACCCGACGTCACGAACGGCAACCAGGGCTTCGCCATCATGGGGACGATGGTGAAGGGCGGGATGCTCCGCCCCATCGATGATGTCATCTCGGCCTACGGCATCGACGAGGGGCTGCCGGAGAGCGGTTTCGACTCCATGCGCTGGAACGCCGACGGCACGCAGTGGGGGAGCGGGAGCATCTACGGCATGGGTGGAGCGACGCAGCCGCTCGGGCTCTTCTACAACCGCGCGAAGCTCGACGCGCTCGGGCTCGAGGTGCCGGACTCCATCGGCGAGCTCGAGGAGGCGCTCGCCGCGGCGAAGGCCGGCGGCGAGACGCCCATCCAACTCGGCAACTCCGACCAGTACCCGCTCGGCTCCCACGTACTCGGGATCCTCATCAACATGTACGCGGCTCCGGCGAAGGTGAACGAGTGGATCGCGGGCGGATCGGACGCGTCCTTCGACAGCCCCGGCATCCGGGCGGCCCTCGATAAGCTCGCCGAATGGGGTGAGAAGGGCTACTTCGCCCCCGGGTACGACGGTCGTTCGCTCGATGACGCCGTCGGTGCCTACGGCGAGGGGGACGGAGTGTTCTTCCTCGGCGGGTCGTTCAACGGCTCGAAGCTCGCCGCCGTGGATCCCGACGCGTTCGGCTACACCCTGCTGCGCGCGGAGAGCGGGGAGTACGTCACGACCGGCACCTTCGGGACCCCGTGGCACATCAGCTCGAAAAGCTCGATCCAGCCGGCGGCGATCGCGTTCCTCAGCATGATGCTCAGTGAGGACTTCGCCCAGACATACGCCGACAACAGCCGGCTCCCCGTCGCCGACCTCGACGGCGTCACCGCGACCGGCTCGATGCACCAGTCCCAGCTCGACGCCGCCCAGGCCCTCTTCGCCGATGGCGCGTTCGTCGGCTACCTCGACTGGGCCACCCCGACGATGCAGCGCACCCTCGGCGCCGGGGCGCAGGAGCTGCTCGGCGGACAGATGAGCGTCGACGAGTTCATCGAGAGCGTGCAGTCCGACTGGTCCGACTACCAGACCGAGCGCACGGGCTGATGACGACGGCTCCCGCCGTCCTCACGGTCGCCGACCGGGGCGCGCGTCGCGCGCGCTCCGGTCGGCCGGGACGCGCCCGCTCGCGCCACTACCTCTACCTGGTGCCCGGCTTCGCGCTGTACGCGGCGTTCACGCTCGCGCCGCTCGTGCAGACCATCCAGTACTCCTTCTACGACTGGGACGGCATCACGGAGGCGACGTGGGCCGGCGTCGACAACTACGTCGCCGTCATCACCGACCCCGTGAGCCGCTCCACGTTCGGGCACTCGATCGTCTTCATCTTCTTCTACACGGTGCTCCCGACGATCATCGGGCTCCTCATCGTCGCCGTCATGAGCAGGGTCCGCATCCGGTTCCTCACCGTCTTCCGCACGGTCCTGTTCCTGCCGCAGATCCTCGCCACCGTGGTCATCGCCGTCGCCTGGCGCTGGATCTTCGCGCAGGACGGGCCGATCAACGCGATCCTCGATCTGCTGAGTCTCGGAGCCCTGTCCCGGGCGTGGCTCGGCGACTTCGCGACGGCGCTGCCGGCCGTCGGGCTGATCGGCACGTGGATCATGTACGGGCTCTGCATGGTGCTCTTCGTCGGCGGCGTGCAGAAGATCCCCGTCGAGCTCTACGAGGCGGCCCGCATCGATGGCGCCGGTCCCGTCCGGGAGTTCTTCAGCGTGACCCTCCCCGGTCTGCGCGGTGAGATCTCGATCGCACTGGTCCTGACGGTCACGAACGCGCTCCGAAACTTCGACATCGTCTGGAACACCACGTCGGGGGGCCCGGGCACCTCGACGCTCGTGCCGAGCTACCTCATCTACGAGGGGGCCTTCGTGACCCGCGAGGTCGGCTTCGCCGCGGCGGCGAGCGTGGTCCTCACGCTCCTCATCCTCGTGATCACCGGTGCGATCACCCGACTGCTGCGATCGGGGGCCGATCGATGAAGGCCTCGCTCAAGGAGAGCATCGCCGGACACGCCTTCCTCATTGCCGGCGCGGTCATCGCCCTCTACCCGTTCCTGTCGATCATGGCGCAGGCACTCAGCCCGGCGCCGGGGAGCACGGCGAGCGGGCCGACGCTCGAGAACTTCGAGTCGGCGTGGACGCGCGGCGGTTTCAGCCTGTCGCTCTTCTCGAGCGCCTTCGTGGCGCTCGCGGTCGTCGCGGTCACGGGTTTCGTGGCCGCTCTCGCCGGCTACGCCCTGTCGGTGCTGAAGGTGCGGTGGCGCGGTCTCATCATGGCCGTTCTGCTCATCGGGCTCGTCCTCCCCTCGGAGGCGCGCATCATCCCGCTCTATGACATGATGTCGAGCCTCGGTCTCCTGAACACGTACTGGGCGCTCATCCTGCCGCAGATCGCGAGTTCGTTCTCGCTCGCCACCTTCTGGATGGCGAACTACTTCGGCGCGCTGCCCTCGAGCCTCGCCGAGGCCTCGTCGCTCGACGGCGCGAACAGCTGGCAGACCCTGCGGCACGTGTATGCGCCGCTCGGCATGTCGGCCCTCGCGACCCTCAGCTGTCTCGTGTTCCTCTATACCTGGAACGAGTTCATGCTCGCCCTCGTCCTCATGCCGGACGACGCGAGCGTACAGACCGCGCCGCTCTCCCTGTCGTTCTTCGCGGGGAACGAGCGCAACACGGAGCCGGAGGTCATCGCGGCCGCGGCCGTGCTGGTGGCCCTCCCCGTCGTCATCGCCTATGCCTTCCTGCAGCGGCGATTCATGTCCGGACTTCTGGAAGGAGCCGTGAAGGAATGAGCATGGACACCACGTCCGGACGGAGGACGCGTCTCGGCATCGTCGGACTCGGGTTGATCACGCAGAGCGTGCACCTGCCGAACCTGCGGGCGATGGCGGACCGCTTCGAGATCGTGAGGGTGTGCGACCTCTCGGCGAGCGTCGCCGAGAGGATCGCCGCTGACCTCGGCGCCGCGCACGGGACGGCGGCTCAGGAGGTCATCGACGATCCCGCCGTCGACGCCGTGCTCCTCGGCACCCCCGGGGCGCACTCCGGGCTCGCTCGCCGGGCACTCGAGGCGGGGAAGCACGTCTTCGCCGAGAAGCCGTACGCCTACGATCCCGCGGTCGCCGAGCGGGATGCGGTGTTCGCCGCGTCGGCCGGGCTCGTCCTGCAGGTCGGCTACATGAAGATGTACGAGCCCGCGATGGCGGAGGCGCGACGGCGTCTGCCCGAAATCGGCGCGGTCCGGCTCGTGCGGATGACCGTCCTGCATCCCTCGGACGAGCACCAGACGACGGGCATCCCGGTGCTGCGCGGCTCCGACGTCTCGGACGACGTGATCGAGGCGGCCGTGGCGGCGAACCGACGGGAGGTCGCCGATGCGCTCGCCGCCGATCCTCTGGTCGATCCCGTGCTGTTCCGCAACGTCCTGCACGGATCGGTGTGCCATCAGGCCGCCGTGCTGCGGGCGCTGCTCCCGAATGACGAGGCATCGGTGTCCTGGGCCGACGCGGACACGGCGTCGGCGGGGGAGCGCACCGGGCCGCCTCGGCTCCAGGTCGCCGGGCGGCTCTCGGGCGGGGCGCAGTGGTCGCTGTCCTGGAACTGGCTGGCGGACCACCCCGAGTACAGCGAGTGGGTGGAGGTCTTCGGGGACGCCGGCTCGATGCGGATCGATCTCCCCGGCCCGTACGGCGACCGGACGAGCGCGACGCTGACGGTGACGAGCGCCGCGGTGACGGAGGAGACGTCATCAAACGGCGGCTTCTGGGACCCGGGCGAGCCCGGCGCCTTCGTGCGCGAGCTGGCCGCGTTCTCCGACGCGATCCGCGGGGGAGCCCCAGTGCTGTCGACCGCGGAGGGTGCGGCGGCCGACGCCGGTCTCCTCCGGGAGATCGCCCGCCGGCTCGTGTGACTCGAGGTCCGGGCTTGCGTCCGCCGCCCGGAGACGAAAAGGGTGGCGGGTCCCTGGACGAGACCCGCCACCCTTTCACCGTCACGGCGACGTCAGGCGTTGATGTCGATGTCCTTCGTCTCCTTCGAGAGGAGGAGTGCGATGAGCGTCAGCACACCCATCACCGAGAGGTAGACGCCGACCCAGAACGGACTGCCGTCGGCGGAGGACCAGAGCCACAGCGCCACGATCGGAGCGAGGGCCGCGCCGAGGATCGAGCTCACGTTGTAGCTGATCGCCGAACCGGTGTACCGCACGTTCGTCGGGAACAGTTCGGGCAGCAGCGCGCCCATCGGGCCGAACGTCGAGCCCATGAGCGCGAAGCCCAGCACGAGGAACAGGATCACGGCCGGCGTGCCGCCGCCGAGCATCGGGACGAAGAGGAATCCGAACACGATGATGAGCGACGTGACGACGATGAGCGTCTTGCGGCGACCGAAGCGGTCTGCGAGCGGTCCGGACACGAGCGTGAAGATCCCGAAGAACACGACACCGAAGATGAGCATGAGCACGAAGTCGGTGTACGAGTAGCCGAGTCCCGGATAGAAGGCCGCGCGGAACGCCTCCTCGTTGAACGGGTTGCCGGCCTTCTCAGCAGCGGCCTGCGCCGCAGCCGCGTCGACATCACTCGCCTTCGTTCCGTAGGTGAGCGTGAAGTTCGTCATGAGGTAGAAGAGCACGTAGGTCGCGAGCATGATGAACGTGCCGAGGATGAGTTCGCGCCAATTCGACCGGAGCACGGTGCCGAGCGGCAGCTTCCGCACCGCACCGCGGTCGACGGTCTTCTGGAACGCGGCCGACTCGACGAGTCGGAGGCGGACCCACAGGCCGATGACGACCATGACGGCGGAGAAGAGGAACGGGATGCGCCAGCCCCAGTCGTCGAACGCCGGCGAGGGGGTCCCGGGTGCAGCGGAGTTCGGGAGAACCGCGTTGATGATGAGGAAGATGCCGTTCGCGATGATGAAGCCGAGCGGGGCACCGAGCTGGGGGAACGTGCCGTACCAGGCGCGCTTGCCGGCGGGGGCGTTCTCGGTCGCGACGAGGGCTGCGCCGCTCCACTCGCCGCCGAGCGCGAAGCCCTGGGCGAGGCGGAGGATCAGCAGCAGGAGCGCGGCGAACCAGCCGATGTTCTCGTACGTCGGCAGCACACCGATGAGGAAGGTCGCGATGCCCATCGTGAGCAGGGAGGCGACGAGGGTGGCCTTCCGCCCGAACTTGTCGCCGAAGTGACCGAAGACGACGGCGCCGACGGGTCGCGCGATCATGGCGGCCCCGAAGGTCGCGAACGACGCGAGGAGCGACGTCGTCTCGTCGGCGGCCGGGAAGAAGAGCCGCGGGAACACGAGCACGGCGGCCGTCGCGTAGACGTAGAAGTCGTAGAACTCGATCGTCGTGCCGACGAGGCTCGCGAGGATGACACGCGAGCGGGGATTGGCGGGAGTGGTACCGGAGGGTACGGAAGCGGTGCGAGACATGAAGCCTGACGTCCTGAGAGTGAGCGAAGTGAGATGACCGCGGTCCGCGGGCACGCCGTTCGTGCCCGTACCGACGGTGGAGAGTGGGGAGGTCCGCTCGTGACGGACCCCGTAACCCTACGCCCGCTGTGAATCCGATGCCAATCCGCGCCGCACGGCGGCGAGCGCGCTAGGAGCGCAGCGACCGGAGCGCGACGGCGGTCGCGACCGCGGCCTCGGCGGCCTCGCGGCCCTTGTCCTCCTTGGAACCGGGGAGGCCGGACCGATCGATGCCCTGCTGCTCGTCGTCGAGGGTCAGCACGCCGAACCCCACGGGCTTGCCGGTGTCGAGTGCGACCCGCGTGAGACCGTCGGTCGCGGCCGCCGAGACGTACTCGAAGTGCGGGGTCCCGCCGCGGATGATGACGCCGAGCGCCACGACGGCGTCGGCCCCCGCTTCGAGAGCCGCCTTCGAGACCACCGGCAGCTCGAAGCTTCCAGGCACCCGCACGAGCCGGTACGAAGCGCCGGATTCCTCGAGCGCGGCCGACGCGCCCGCGATGAGCGCCTCGCTGATGGTCTCGTGCCAGCTGCCGGCGACGATGACGACGTCGAGGCCGCTGCCGTCGACGGAGATGTCGGGTGATCCTGCACCGCTCATGAGTGGGCCGTCCTTCGTGGTCGTGGTGAGAGGGAGATGAGGAGGAGAGGGAAGAGGTCAGCGACGGTCGACCGGGGGCACGGGCTCCGGGACGGGTATGACCATGTCCAGCTGGTGGCCCATCCGGTCGCGCTTCGTGTCGAGGTAGGCGGCGTTGATCTCGCCGACGCCCACGACGAGGGGGACGCGCTCCGTCACCGTGATCCCGCGGCCCTCGAGCTGCCGGACCTTCTCCGGATTGTTCGTCAGCAGTCGCACGGAGGAGATGCCGAGGTCTTCGAGGATCGCGGTCGCCGCCGTGTAGCTGCGGGAGTCGGCCGGGAGCCCGAGCGCGAGGTTCGCGTCGAGCGTGTCGAGCCCCTCCTCCTGGAGTCGGTACGCGCGCAGCTTGTTGACGAGACCGATGCCGCGGCCCTCGTGGCCACGCAGGTAGATGACGACGCCGCCCGAGCGGTCGATCTCCTCGAGCGCCGCCGTGAGTTGAGGGCCGCACTCGCACTTCAACGAACCGAAGGCCTCGCCCGTCAGGCACTCCGAGTGCACCCGCACGATCGTGCCGTCGGCTGGTTCGCCCGAGATGATCGCGACGTGGTCGGCGCCCGTCTCCCGATCGCGGTACGCGCGCACCCGGAAGCTCCCGTAGGTCGTGGGGATCGTCGTCTCGACCTCGAAGCGCACGGCGGAGTCGGCGTCCGAGTCATCGCTCTGGCGATCGCAGACACCGGCGGCGTCGGGGTGGGAGTTCAGGAAGTCGACGAGGTCGGCGATCGTGATGACGGGGAGCCCGGAGCGCTCGCCGAGCTCGATGAGCGCGGGGAGCCGCATCATGTCGCCCCCGTCCTCGACGAGTTCAGCGATGACACCGACCGGCTCGAGGCCCGCGAGGGTCAGGAGGTCGACAGCCGCCTCAGTGTGACCCGGCCGCGTGCGGACGCCCCCGTCGACGGCGCGCAGCGGCAGGACGTGGCCCGGCCGAATGAGATCGGACGGCCCCGATGCGGGGTCGGCGAGCACCCGCAGCGTGTGCGCTCGGTCATGGGCGCTGATGCCCGTCGTGATGTGATCCGCAGCATCGACGGAGATCGTGTACGCGGTCCCGCGGGGGTCCTCGCTGCGCGCGACCATCGGCGGCAGCTCGAGCCGATCCGCGGTCGCGCCCGTCATGGGCGCGCAGAGGTAGCCGCTCGAGTGGCGCACCGTCCAGGCGATCCACTCGCGCGTCGCGAACTGGGCGGCCATGATGACGTCGCCCTCGTTCTCGCGTCCCTCGTCGTCGGCCACGATCACGGGTGTGCCCGAGCGGAGCGCGTCGAGCGCCTGCGGGATGGTGCCGATGGTCATGATGCGTTCCTTCCGGCGGCCTGGAACGCGAGCATGCGTTCGACGTGGCGAGCGACGATGTCGGTCTCGATATTGACGGTGTCGCCGACCGCGAGGGCCCCGAGCGTCGTGGCGGAGAGGGTCTCGGGGATGAGCGAGACCTCGAACCACTGCTCGGTCGAGGCCGAGTCCGAGATCGAACTCACCGTGAGTGACACGCCGTCCACGGCGATCGACCCCTTGTCGACGACGAGGGGTGCGAGGTCGGAGGGCAGGGCGAACCGGAGCACGCGCCAGGCCGAGCCCGGCGTGATCGACAGCAGCACGGCCGTACCGTCCACGTGTCCCTGCACGATGTGCCCGCCGAGCCGGTCGCCCACTTGCGCGGCACGCTCGAGGTTCACCTCGCGACCGACGAAGATCCCGTCGAGGGTCGACATCGCGAGCGTCTGGGCCATGACGTCGGCCGTGAAGCCCTCGGCGTCGTACGAGACGACCGTGAGGCACACGCCGCTCACGGCGATCGAGTCGCCGAACCCCGCCCCGGTGACGGCGAGAGGGCCGCGAACGGTCAGTCGGACGGCGTCCTCGCCGTGATCGACGGCCGTGACGACGCCGCGTTCTTCAATGATGCCGGTGAACATGTCAGTGGCGTCCTTTCGGGGAGGCGATGAGAAGGAGGTCGGGACCGAGCGGAAGGGTCTCGCGGACCGCGAGTCGCATCCCCTCGGATATCGAGGAGACCCCGATGTCGGTGATCGCGGTGCGCTCGCCTCCGAGCAGGAGCGGAGCGAGATAGACGTGGACCTCATCGACGAGACCGGTCGCGATGACGGCGCTCGCGAATCGTGGTCCGCCCTCCACGAGCAGCGAGCGGATGCCGCGGGCGTGCAGTGCGCGGAACTCGCCCGGAAGAGCGTTGCCGGGCGACGTGAGGAAGCCGCGCGGATGCGCGCGCACCTGGGCGGCCGCAGGCACCTCGGAACGGCCGAAGACGACGGGGATCGGTTGGGTCGGCGCGAGCCGGTCGTCGATCCGGGCCGTGAGCGCCGGGTCGTCCGCGATCACGGTTCCGGTACCGACCGCGATCGCGTCGACCGCGGCGCGGCGACGGTGAACATCGGCGCGGGCCTCGCGGCCGGTGATCCAGCGGCTCGATCCGTCCACGGCGGCCACACGACCGTCGAGTGACGACGCCCACTTCACCGTGATGAGCGGTCGCCCGAGCCGGGCGGACGCGAGCCAGTCGTCGAGCAGGATCTCGCCCTCCTCGCGACGGACGCCGGCGATGACGTCGACGCCGACGGAACGTAAGCGCTCGGCACCGCCGCTCGAGGCGTCGCCGGGGTCGTCGACGGAATAGGCGACGCGCGCGACGCCCGCGGCGATGAGCGCTTCGCTGCAGGGTCCCGTGCGGCCCGTGTGGTCGCACGGCTCGAGCGTCACGACGACGGTCGAGCCCTCGGCCTCACCCGGCGAGAGCCGCGAGAGGGCGTCGACCTCGGCGTGCGGCGTCCCGGCGCCACGGTGGTGCCCTTCGGCGATCACTCGGCCGTCGGCGGAGAGGATGACACAGCCCACGCGCGGATTGACGCCGCGCGCAGGGCCGAGCGCGGCGAGCTCGAAAGCGCGCGTCATCGCTGCGTCGATGCCTGATTGGGTCAGCATCCTCATCCGTCCTGTCTCGATCGAGACGGGCCCCGGGGTGCTGACGGTGCCGCGGCGGCATCGTCGATCACGGCCCCGCGGGTTCGCGAAGCCGTCGTGCTGCCTTCCATCCGGACTCGAGCCGATCTGCACGATCAACCCATAACCGTCGGTGCTGGAGTTCCACCAGCTCAACCGCCGAAGCGGGTCGCGGACTATCACCGCCGGTTCGGACTCTCACCGACCCCGGAGCACGTATCTGTTGTCATCGTAGGCCAACGCAGCGGGTCGCGCGATATTCCGTCACCCGCCGTCACATAGGTGACGGGACGTTGTCCTCCTCCGGGCGGCGACCCCCGTCCGCCGCCCGTGCTGCGAGCGTCTCATCGACGAGTCGGCGGGCGGTGCCCGAATCGACGATGAGGTCGGTCACGATCCCCGCGGCGAGGGCGCCCTTGAGGCTCGGGAGCTTCGAGACGCCCGAGACGACGCAGACGCGCCGCGCGACGCCACGGAGGACCGCGATGCCGGGACCAGAGGACCGGGCGTTGAGCGAGACGCCGTCGTCGCTGCCGTCCTCCCGGTAGAACACCGTCGCGACGTCTCCGACGACTCCGGCGGCGGAGAGGGCGGCGAAGTCCTCGGGGTCGAGGTAGCCGCCGATGTAGACCTGGCTCGGTACGCCGGCGAAGGGGGACCCGAGGCCGAACACCGCGATGTCGAGCGTGCGCTGCATCGAGACGACACGCGCGATGCTGCGCTCCCGCCACAGGGCCGCCTTCGTCTTGGGGTCGTCGAAGAACGCGGGGACCGGGAACTGCTGCACGGCGGCGCCGTAGGCGGATCCGTACCGCTCGAGGATCTCACTCGCGTAGAGGATGCCGGTCGTGCGTGGGTTGGCGGCACCGTTCAACTGCACGATCGTGGAGTTGTGGGTCGGCCGGGGGATGAGGTGGCGAGAGATCGCGCTCATCGTCGAGCCCCATGCGATCCCCATCGACATGTTCGAGTCGAAGAACGCGCCGAGAATTCGTGCAGCGGAGACGGCGACCCGTTCGAGGCGGTCGACGTCGACGGCCTGGTCGGGAACGGGCACGACGTGCGCGACGATCCCGAACAGCCGGGCGATGTCGCCCTCGAGCTGACGCGGCATGTCGAACGGGGAGTGGACACGGATGTCCACGAGCCCGGTCTCGCGTGCGTGGCTGAGGAGCCGGGAGACCGAGGACCGCGACGTGTGGAGCTCGGCCGCGATCGCCTCCATGGTCAGATCCTGCAGGTAGTAGAGCTGAGCGGCGGTGAGGGCGTCCCGTGTCTTCGCGCTCAGCGCCCCCGTCGTCTCCACTGTGTGCTCCGCTTCTCTGCACGTTTGTTCAATCCGCTTGAACAGACGTGAGTCTACGCGGAAGATTCCTGTCGAGGGTGCCGATGACGCATGGTCGTCGCGCGCCGATCGATCTACGCGAGGAGCACACCGTGGTACGTCCCAACCCGATTCCGGCCGAGCGCCGTGCAACAGTCTCGATGATCGCCGACCGTCCGAATGCCCAGGTCCTCATCATCGGTGGGGGCATCAACGGTATCGCCACCTTCCGTGACCTCGCCCTCCAAGGCGTCGACGTCGTCCTCGTCGAACGAGACGACTTCGTCGCGGGAGCATCCTCGGCCTCGTCCCACATGATCCACGGCGGCGTGCGCTACCTCGAGAACGGCGAGTTCCGCCTCGTCCGCGAATCCGTCCAGGAGCGAAACCGGCTCATCAAGACGGCTCCGCACTACGTGAAGCCGCTGCGGACGACCATCCCGATCTACTCGACCTTCTCCGGGATCCTCTCGGCCCCGCTGCGTTTCCTGACTCACAAGGCCGGCAAGCCGACCGAGCGCGGCGCCGCGCTCATCAAGGTGGGGATGGAACTCTACGACTCCTTCTCTCGCGACGGCGGGTCCGTTCCGCGCCACCGCTTCCTGGGCCGGAAGCGCTCGCTCGAGGAGCTTCCCCGCCTCAACGCCGGTCTCAAGTACACGGCGACCTACTACGACGCCTCGATGCACGACCCCGAGCGGCTCGCGCTCGACGTGCTCCGAGACGGCGTCGAGGCCGGGCCGCACGCTCGCGCCGCGAACCGGCTCTCGGCCGTGGCGTCCGAGGGCGGGTCCGTCATCCTCCGCGACGAGGAGACCGGTGAGACCTTCCCCTTCACCGCCCAGGTCGTCGTCAACGCGAGCGGGCCGTGGACGGACCTCACGAACGAGAGCCTCGGGAAGCCGACCGCGTTCATGGGCGGGACGAAAGGTTCCCACATCGTGCTCGACCACCCCGAGCTCCTCGAGGCGACGGGCGGGCGCGAGATCTTCTTCGAGCACGAGGACGGCCGCATCGTCCTCATCTACCCGCTCAAGGGCATGGTCATGGTCGGCACGACCGATCTCGAGGCCGACCCCTCGAAGCCGGCCGTCTGCACGGAGGAGGAGGTCGACTACTTCTTCGACCTCGTGAAGCACGTGTTCCCCGACATCGCCGTCGACCGCTCGCAGATCGTCTACCGATTCTCGGGGATCCGCCCACTGCCGGGTCACGGCGACACCGCTCCCGGCTTCGTGTCGCGCGACTACCGCATCGTCGAGGGCGAGCTCGGCGGAACGCCTCTCCTCAGCCTCGTCGGCGGCAAGTGGACGACGTTCCGCGCCCTCGGCGAGCACCTCACCAACGAGGTGCTCGGAAAGCTCGGTCGTGAGCGCACCGTCTCGACCGCGACTCTCGCCATCGGCGGCGGTCGCGACTACCCGACGACCCCGGCGGCGCGCCGGGTCTGGGTCAGCGCACGGGCCGACGCGCTGTCGTCCGACCGCGTCGACGAGCTGCTCGAGCGTTACGGGACGCGAGCGGACGCCTTCATCGCCCTCGCCGACGAGTCCGACGAGCACCCCCTCGAGACGGTGCCGTCGTACAGCCGGGAGGAGATCGCGCACATCGCGCGCACCGAGCAGGTCGTGCACCTCGAGGACCTCGTCCTCCGGCGCACGAGCATCGCTTTCACGGGCCGCGCCTCGCGCGCCGCGCTCGAGGAGCTCGCCGAGGTCGCCGCCGGTGCCCTCGGATGGGACGAGGCCACGCGTGACGCCGAGGTGGAGCGCACAGCGGCGCTCCTCGTCGAGCGCCACGGAGTGGATCTCGACACCGCAACGCGGAAGGAGACCAACGGCGTCCGCTGATCCCCAGCGGGCCCGTCGGCTCTTGTTGCAGCACTCGCCTGGCGCTACCTTTCAGGTGGGTTGACAATCCTCGCCGAGCGTCCGGGACGGACCCGGCCGGCGTGATCGAAAGAAGGTCAATGTGGACACTCCTCTGGCAACAATCTTCCTGAGCGAGGTGGTCGGTACCGCGATGCTCCTCCTCCTCGGTGGTGGTGTCGTCGCCACCGCGATCCTCGCGAAGTCGAAGGGTCTCGGCGGGGGGTGGCTCCTCATCAACTTCGGGTGGGGTCTCGCGGTCTTCGCCGGTGTCACCGTCTCTTACTCGTCCGGTGCGCATCTGAACCCGGCCGTCACGATCGGACTGCTGACGACCCAATCGGTCACGATCGGTCAGGCCTTCGTCTACTGGGGCGCGCAGATGGTCGGCGCGTTCATCGGTGCGGTCCTCGTGTGGCTGACGTTCAAGCAGCACCTCGACGCGGAGACGGATCCGGGCGCCAAGCTCGGTGTCTTCTCGACCGGTCCGGCCATCCGCAATTACGGTTGGAACCTCGTCACCGAGATCATCGCGACCTTCGTGCTCGTCTTCGTCGTGATCGGCTTCGGTCGTGCGGGCGACCCCGAGCTCGGTTCTCCCGCCGGCCTCGCCGCCCTCGGTGCTGTGCCCGTCGCCCTCCTCGTCGTCGGTATCGGTGCCTCCCTCGGTGGCCCGACGGGGTACGCGATCAACCCCGCACGTGACCTCGGCCCGCGCATCGCTCATGCGCTGCTTCCCATCAAGGGCAAGGGATCGAGCGACTGGGCGTACGCGTGGGTCCCGGTCGTCGGACCGCTCATCGGCGGCGTCCTCGCCGGCCTCGCCTCCGGCGCTCTGCTCCCGCTTCCCGTCTGATCCTCCTCGGCTGCGGCGAACCCCGTCGCCGCACCCCTTCCCGACACGCTGTCCACAACAAAGGAGTTAACCCATGGCGCAATACGTCATCGCCATCGACCAGGGCACGACATCGTCGCGTGCGATCGTCTTCGACAAGTCCGGGTCCATCATCAGCACGGGCCAGCTCGAGCACGAGCAGATCTTCCCGAAGGCCGGCTGGGTCGAGCACGACCCGAAGGAGATCTGGAACAACACCCGAGAGGTGATCGGTCAAGCGCTCTCAAAGGCCAACATCACCCGCCACGACATCGCGGCGATCGGCATCACGAATCAGCGCGAGACCGCGGTCGTCTGGGACAAGAACACGGGCGAGCCCGTCTACAATGCGATCGTCTGGCAGGACACCCGCACCCAGTCGATCGTCGACCGCCTCGCGAAGGACGGCGGTGTCGAGCGCTTCAAGAAGACGGTCGGTCTCCCGCTCGCGACGTACTTCTCGGGCACGAAGATCGTCTGGATCCTCGAGAACGTCGAGGGCGCGCGTGAGAAGGCGGAGGCGGGGGACCTGCTCTTCGGCACCACCGACACCTGGGTGCTCTGGAACCTCACGGGCGGCACGGGAGGTGGCGTGCACGTCACCGACGTGACGAACGCGAGCCGCACGCTCTTCATGGACCTCGAGACCCTCGAGTGGGATGAGGAGATCCTCGCGGCCTTCGATGTGCCGAAGTCGATGCTCCCCGAGATCAAGTCGTCGAGCGAGGTCTACGGCACGGCGTCCACCCACAGCCTCCTGCGTGAGGTCCCGATCGCGGGAATCCTCGGCGACCAGCAGGCGGCGACGTTCGGCCAGGCCGCGTTCCAGACGGGCGAGGCGAAGAACACCTACGGCACCGGCAACTTCCTCATCTTCAACACCGGTGAGGAGATCGTGCGGTCGGAGAACGGCTTGCTCACGACGCTCGGCTACAAGCTCGGCGACGCGAAGCCGCACTACGCGCTCGAGGGCTCGATCGCCGTCACGGGTTCGCTCGTGCAGTGGCTCCGCGACAACCTCGGGCTCTTCTCGAGCGCCCCCGAGATCGAGACGCTCGCGAAGAAGGTCGAGGACAACGGAGGCGCCTACTTCGTCCCCGCCTTCTCCGGCCTCTTCGCGCCGTACTGGCGCCCCGATGCCCGCGGCGCGCTCGTGGGACTCACGCGCTACGTGAACAAGAACCACATCGCACGCGCGGCGCTCGAGTCGACGGCGTACCAGACTGCCGAGGTCATCGACGCTGTCAACGCCGACTCGGGCGTTCCACTCACCGAGCTCAAGGTCGACGGCGGCATGACGGCCAACGACACCCTCATGCAGTTCCAGGCCGACATCCTCGGCGTTCCCGTCGTCCGTCCGGTCGTGGCCGAGACGACCGCGCTCGGTGCCGCGTACGCCGCCGGCCTCGCGGTGGGCTTCTGGGCCGACCTCGACGACCTCGCCAAGAACTGGCAGGAGGACAAGCGCTGGGAGCCGCAGATGCCGACGGAGCAGCGCGACAAGCTCTACCGCAACTGGAAGAAGGCCGTCACGAAGACCTTCGACTGGGTGGACGAGGACGTCGACTGACGCCTGCTCGCCACGTCTGACAGGGGACGCGGGGGTGCTCGAGCGATCGAGCGCCCGCGCGTTCGTCGTTCCTTGCAGGGTCAGGGGCGACCTCAGGTCGTGGTGGTCGTGAGAGTCTCGGCCGGCCATTCGTCGGCGGGGGAACGCGGATCATCGGCGAGGATGGCCGCGGTCCATTCGTCCTCGCGACCCGACCGGCCCATCGCTCCGAGCCGTCTGACGGCCTCGAACCGGAAGCCGGTGAGGCGCGCGACCCGAGCAGACGGTCGATTGCCACGGTAGGCGCGCCACTGCACGCGGACGAGGGCCGCATGATCGGGGTCGAAGGCGTAGTCGAGTACGGCGGAGACGGCTTCCGTCATGAGTCCGAGGCCGCGTCCCGCCGGAGCGAGCCAGTAGCCGATCTCGCCGGCGCCGTCGCGGATGCCCTCGAGACCGACCATGCCGACGAGTTCGGTCGCTGCGTCTGGTCGTCGCACCCGGACGGCCCACGTCCGAGCCGTGCCCGCCTCCCAGCCCGCCGGGACGAACGCGTTGACGAAGTTCTCGGCCGCATCGCGGCCGTAGGGCGAGGGCACGGTCGTCCACCGCTGCACGGCCTCGTCCTGGCAGGCCTCGGTGATCGCGTCCACGTCGTCGGCTGTCGGCACCGAGAGGACGAGGCGCTCCGTCCGGAGTTCGGCCGGATCTGTCATACGTGCCTCATCAGGTCAACGCCGCCGCAGGAGGCCGACGCGGTCGTAGACGTCGGAGAGCGTCGCGTCCGCGACGGCGTCGGCCTTCTCGGCGTTCACCGAGAGGATGCGGTCGAGTTCCGCCGGGTCGTCGAGGAGCTCGAGGGCGCGGGAGCGGACGGGTTCGAACTCCGCGAGGACGACCTCGGCGAGCGCCTTCTTGAAGTCGCCGTAGCCGGAACCGGCGAAGTCGTCCTCGATGGCCGACACGGGGCGTCCCGACAGCGCCGAGAAGATCGTGAGCAGGTTGGAGACGCCGGGCTTCGCGTCGCGGTCGAAGCGGACGGATCCCTCGTCGTCGGTCACGGCGCGCATGATCTTCTTGCGCGTCACCGACGGCTCGTCGAGCAGCCACAGCACGCCAGCGTGCGACTCCGACGACTTGGACATCTTCGACGTGGGGTTCTGGAGGTCGTAGATCCGCGCCGTCTCCTTCTGAGTGATCGCCTCGGGGATCACGAAGGTCTCGCCGTAACGCGCGTTGAAGCGCTCGGCGAGGTCGCGCGTGAGCTCGATGTGCTGGCGCTGGTCGTCTCCGACCGGGACGACGTCGGTCTGGTAGAGCAGAATGTCGGCGGCCATGAGGACGGGGTAGGCGAACAGTCCGACGCTCGTCGCCTCGGTGCCGTAGCGCGATGACTTGTCCTTGAACTGCGTCATGCGGCCCGCCTCGCCGAAGCCCGTGATGGTGTTGAGGATCCAGGCGAGCTCTGCGTGGGCGCGGACGTGCGACTGCACGTACAGCGTCGACGACTCGGGTTCGATTCCGGCAGCGATGTACTGGGCGGCGGTCCGGCGGGTCTTCTCCCGCAGTTCGGCTGCGTCGTGCGGCTGCGTCAGTGCGTGCAGGTCGACGACGGAGAAATACGCGTCGTAGTCGCGCTGGAGCTCTCGCCACTGCAGCAGGGCACCGATGTAGTTGCCGATCTGCAGGGAATCGGCGGAGGGCTGCATGCCGGAGTAGAGACGGGGCGAGGTCATTGTCGTCCTTCGCGAAAGGAGCCGGGGGCGGCGCCGAGTGGGTGGGGGAAGAGGTCAGATGGCGTAGTCGACGACCACGGGGGCGTGATCGGACCATCGCGTGTCCCAGGCGCTCGCGCGATCGATCGCGTACGAGGCGACGGTGGACGCGAGAGCCGGCGACGCCATGTGGTAGTCGAGCCGCCACCCGGTGTCGGTGTCGAAGGCTTTTCCGCGCTGGGACCACCACGTGTACGGCCCCTCGACCTCGCCCGCGAAGGCCCGGCCGACGTCGACCCAGCCGTGGCCCGTGCCGACGCTCCCGTCGACTCCGGTCACCTCGGCGCCCTCCTCGCCGAAGAAACGGTCGAAGTAGGCGCGTTCCTCGGGGAGGAAGCCCGCGTTCTTGCGGTTGCCCTTCCAGTTCTTGATGTCGAGTTCGCGGTGCCCGACGTTGAGGTCGCCGACGACGAGCGCGTACTCCGCGTGCGCGCGGAGCTCCGGGAGGCGGGCGGTCATCGCGTCGAGGAACTTGTACTTCTCGACTTGCTTCGGGGTCCCGACGTCGCCGGAGTGCACATACGTGGAGACGACGGTGAGCGGTGTCCCGTCGACGTCGTAGTCGGCTTCGAGCCAGCGCCCGGCGCTGTCGAAGTCGTCGGCGCCGAAGTCGACGCGGTGCACGTGAGCCGCCCGCCTGCTGGCGAGGGCGACTCCGGCGCGGCCCTTCGCCGTCGCCTCGTCGTGAAGCACCGTCCACTCGGGACCGAGCAGGTTCTCGATGTCCGCCGTCGAGGCGCGCACCTCTTGCATCGCGAGGATGTCGACGTCACGACCGGCGAGCCACGCGCCCATGCCCTTGCGATAGGCGGCGCGGATGCCGTTGACGTTGACGGAGACGATGCGGATGGGACGATCGGGCATCCCCCCAGTTTAGTCGTGACGGCCGACACCGGCCCGTGCCGCTTCGTCCTCCGCGACGGCGCGCTCGAGAGCGCGTCGCGCGCGGAACCGGGCGAACGGTCCGCCGGCCTCGGCGAGCCGGGTCCGCGCCGCCTCGAGGGCCGACGCCGCCACGATGCGTCGCGCCTCCGCCTCGCGCTGCGCCTGCTGTTCCGGTGTGTACTGCACCACGTCGACGCCCCGGTCGTCGAGTGTCACGGCGATCCAGGTCGCGCTGACGAGCACGACCCGCCAGACGATCGCGAGCCAGAGCAGGAGACCGATGAACACGGCGAACGTCGCGAGCAGCGGATTCCGGGTCGCGCCCCCGAGCAGATATCCGCTCGCGATGCTGAGGGCTGCGAGCACCACGCTGCCAGCGCCCGCTCCCAGGAGGAGGTCCCGTGGCGGGATCGGGATGGCGCTCAGGACGCGGAAGATGAGGGAGAGCGCGACGATGTTGACGACGACCGAGACGAGGATGCCGACCGCCCGGATGCCGATGGCGACCGGTGCCGATTCCTGCTCGAGCCCGAGCAGCCCGGCGACCCAGTCGAGAGCGGCGGTGCTCGCGACGGAGACGAGCCCGCCGGCGACGAGGAGCACTCCGAAGCCGAGGGCGAGACCGAGATCGATGGCCTTCTGCAGGAGGAAGAAGCGTGTCACGGGCGGCACTCCGAAGACCGCGCGCACGGCTTGCCTCATGAAGCCGAGCCAGGCGATCGCCGTGCCGAGGAGACCGACGAGCGCGATCCACCCGACGAACTCGACGTCCCGGAGGGCGTCGGGGGAGATCAGGCCTCCCTCCGCGATGAGCCCGGGGACGTAGCTGTTGATGATCTCGATGAGGGCCGCGAGGACGTCGGGGTTGGAGCGTAGCCACACTCCGGCCACCGAGAAGCTCACGAGGATCGCCGCGAACACGGCGAAGACCGACTGGAAGCTCATGCCGGCTGAGAGCAGCACGCCGTCACGCTCGCTGAATCGCGTCAGGACCCGCACGGGCTTGAGGGCCATGACGCGTTCGGTGACCCGTCCCACCCGCTCGACGAGGGAGGGCGTGCTCGTCGTCGGCGAATCGCCCGCCGGGTCCGTCGAGTGATCGGTGTCGGATCGGGAGGCCATGGGGAGAGCCTAACGAGACACTCGCGCAGACCCGGCGGCGGCCGAGTCCCGCATACGGGGGGTGTTCTGACAGAATGGCCGGAGGCGTGTGCCGAAGCCGACCGACGTTCCCCGAGCCGGCCGCACGCCCGTCGTCCTGAGGTGGTTCGTGAATCCCAGCATCCGATACTCGGCGTGGACGGACAGCCCCGACTGGGTCCTGCTCGTCACGCGCCGGATCGTCGTCGCCCTGAATTCGGCTCCCGACCATGTCCTGATCTCGCGTCTGTGGGCCACGGCGTCCGCAGAGGGTGCGACCGTCGATCGCGTCCTCGACGCGGTACCGGCGGAGCTCGGCGGGAGTCCGTTGCCCTTCGCCGTCGTGGGACTGCCCGTGGAGGAGGGTGATTCGGCGCTCACCCTGTTTGTGCACGCGGGCGCGGGACTCGACGTGCTCGCCTCGGGGACGCGTCGCCGGGTCGTCGCGGAGAGCAGCCCGTGGTTCCGGACGCGTCTCGACGCCGTATCGCACGTCGCGCTCGGGGACCCGGCGCAGATCCACGCACCGGCCCTGCCGCTCACGGAGGGGGTCGTCCGGGCCGGTCGGCTCGACATGGTGTTCGCCGACGAGCGCCTCACGCAGCCGCGCACGGGCGCCATCAGCGTCGCCGAGGCCGCGCACGACGGCCATACCGTGCTGCGGTCGGACCTCCCGCGACCTCGTGACCTCGACGCGCCTGATGAGCCGGCCGTCCCCGGGGGACCCCGGACGCTCATGTACGGCTATCGCCTGAACGGGAGCCCGCCGTTCGCGCTCGACGTGCCGCACTACTTCGGGCGGAATCCCAAGCTGCCCTCCGCGGGTGGACGCGTCGTCATCGTGCAGTCCTCGACGAAGTCGGTGTCGGCCACCCATGTGAAGGTGGAGCAGGTCGGGGACAGCGTCGTCGTCACCGACCTGAAGTCGACGAACGGAACGTCGCTCATCGTCCCGGGCTCCAGCTGGCAGCGCCTCGCCGCCGGTCAGTCGCTCGTCGTCCCGGCGGGGACCTTCGTCGACATGGGCGACGGCAACGTCATCGAGATCATGCCGGGCCAGCCACTCGAGCCCGGCCGCTGATCCGCCTCGCCGATCTCCCGGCGAGGGTGCTCGCCTCCGGATCGACCTCTCGACACGACAACGGCGCCGGTACTCGGCTGATCGAGTACCGGCGCCGTCACGTGGGCGGGGGAGTGCGGGTCAGGCGGTGCCGCGCATGAGCGCGGACTTGACCTCGGCGATCGCCTGAGTCACCTGGATGCCGCGGGGGCACGCCTCGGTGCAGTTGAACGTGGTGCGGCAGCGCCACACGCCGTCCTTGCCCCCGAGGATGTCGAGGCGCACCTTCGCTTCGTCGTCTCGGGAGTCGAAGATGAAACGGTGCGCGTTGACGATGGCGGCGGGACCGAAGTACTGCCCGTCCGTCCAGAACACGGGGCACGACGACGTGCACGCGGCGCAGAGGATGCACTTCGTGGTGTCGTCGAAGCGGGCCCGGTCCACGACCGACTGGACGCGCTCCTTGCCGGCACCGGGCATCGTGCGCGCCTGGAGGAACGGCTGGACCTCCCGGTAGGAGGCGAAGAACGGCTCCATGTCGACGATGAGGTCCTTCTCGAGGGGCAGGCCCTTGATCGCCTCGACGTAGATGGGCTTCGAGATGTCGAGGTCCTTGATCAGCGTCTTGCAGGCGAGGCGGTTGCGGCCGTTGATGCGCATGGCGTCGGAACCGCAGATGCCGTGCGCGCACGAGCGACGGAACGTGAGCGAGCCGTCCTGCTCCCACTTGATCTTGTGCAGGGCGTCGAGGATGCGGTCCGTCGCGAACATCTCGACGTCGAAGTCCTGCCAGCGCGGCTCGTCGTCGGCGTCGGGGTCGAAGCGACGGATGATGAGCGTGACGGTGAACGACTCGATCGCGTCGGCGTCGCTCGGTGCTGCGTCGAGGGTGGCCGTCGACATGTCAGTACTTCCTCTCCATGGGCTCGTATCGGGTGATCACCACGGGTTTCCAGTCCAGGCGGATGTGGTCCGCCGGATTGGCCGAGTGGGGGTCTCCCGACAGGTAGGCCATCGTGTGCTTCATGTAGTTCTCGTCGTCGCGCTTCGGGTAGTCGTCGCGCATGTGCCCGCCGCGGCTCTCCTTGCGGTTGCGAGCCGAGAACACGACGACCTCGGCGAGGTCGAGAAGGAATCCGAGCTCGATCGCCTCGAGCAGGTCGGTGTTGTAGCGCTTGCCCTTGTCCTGCACCGAGATGCCGAGGTAGCGCTCGCGGAGGCCGTGGATGATCTCGGTGACGTCGGCGAGCGACTCGTCGGTCCGGAAAACCTGGGCGTTGCGGTCCATGTTGTCCTGCAGCTCCTTGCGGAGGACCGAGACGCGCTCGGTGCCCGTCGCCGAGCGCAGTTGCGCGATGAGCTCGCGGATCTCCTTCGTCGGGTCCTCCGGGAGCGGGGTGAAGTCGACGCCCTTGACGTACTCGACGGCATTGCGGCCGGCGCGCTTCCCGAAGACGTTGATGTCGAGGAGCGAGTTCGTGCCGAGACGGTTCGAGCCGTGGACCGAGACACACGCGCACTCGCCGGCGGCGTAGAGGCCGGGGACGACGGTCGTGTTGTCACGCAGGACCTCGGCGGCGACGTTCGTGGGGATGCCGCCCATCGCGTAGTGCGCCGTCGGCATGACCGGGACCGGCTCGACGACGGGGTCGACGCCGAGGTAGGTGCGCGCGAACTCCGTGATGTCGGGGAGCTTGGTCTCGAGGACCTCGGCGCCGAGGTGCGTGCAGTCGAGCAGGACGTAGTCCTTGTGGGGACCGGCGCCACGGCCCTCCGCGACCTCCTGCACCATGCAGCGTGCCACGATGTCGCGGGGCGCGAGGTCCTTGATGGTGGGGGCGTAACGCTCCATGAAGCGTTCGCCGGATGCGTTGCGGAGGATCGCGCCCTCACCGCGCGCGCCCTCCGTGAGGAGGATGCCGAGGCCCGCGAGTCCCGTGGGGTGGAACTGGAAGAACTCCATGTCCTCGAGCGGCAGCTTCTTGCGCCAGATGATGCCGACGCCGTCGCCCGTGAGCGTGTGCGCGTTCGAGGTCGTCTTGTAGATCTTCCCGAAGCCGCCCGTGGCGAAGATGATGGCCTTCGACTGGAAGACGTGCAGGTCGCCCGTCGAGAGCTCGTACGCGACGACGCCCGACGGCTGCTCGACCCCGTCGACCTCGGTCATGACGACGTCGAGGACGTAGAACTCGTTGAAGAAGTTGATGCCGAGCTTGACGCAGTTCTGGAAGAGCGTCTGGAGGATCATGTGGCCGGTGCGGTCGGCCGCGTAGCAGGCGCGTCGGACGGGCGCCTTGCCGTGATCGCGAGTGTGGCCGCCGAAGCGCCGCTGATCGATCTTGCCCTCGGGGGTGCGGTTGAACGGCAGGCCCATGTTCTCGAGGTCGATGACCGCGTCGATGGCCTCCTTCGCGAGGATCTCGGCCGCGTCCTGGTCGACGAGGTAGTCGCCGCCCTTGACGGTGTCGAAGGTGTGCCACTCCCAGCTGTCCTCCTCGACGTTCGCGAGCGCTGCGGCCATGCCGCCTTGCGCCGCTCCCGTGTGGGAACGCGTGGGGTAGAGCTTCGAGATGACGGCGGTCTTCGCGCCGGGGCCGGCCTCGATCGCCGCGCGCATGCCGGCACCGCCGGCACCCACGATCACGATGTCGAACTGGTGGTAGTGGACGCCGTCCACGATCGTCGAGTCGGACGTGGTGGTACCTGTGGAATTCGTCATGGTTCCTGTGACTAGGGGGCGGGGCAGAAGGAGGGGAGCAGGTGCGCCTGGTCGGCAGTCACCGGCGGGCACGGATCGAACGTGAAGACGACCAGGGTGCCGAGCGCGATGAGGACGACGACCGACGCGAGGATCGCGCCCTTGAGGACCTTCCGGAGGACCGGCGTGCGCGCGTAGTCGTTGACGATCGTACGCATGCCGTTGCCGCCGTGGATCATCGCGAGCCACAGCATGAGCGTGTCCCAGACCATCCAGAACGGGTCCGACCACTTGCCGCCGACGAAGGCGAAGTCGATCGCCTTTACGCCTTCGCCGACCATGAGGTTGACGAAGAGATGTCCGAAGATGAGCACGAGGAGCACGACGCCGGAGACGCGCATGTACACCCAGCCCCACTTCTCCCAGTTGATGCCGCGCGTCTTCGCGGAGCCGGCCGGGGTGCGGGGGGATTCGATGGTCGTGGAAGTCATGATCGTCCCCCTCAGTGGCTGAACACGTTGATCAGGTGCCGCGGCACGAAACCGATCATCGTGATGGCCCAGAGGCCGATCACGACGTAGAACATGACGCGCTGGTAGACGGTGCCCTTCGACCAGAAGTCGATGAGGATGATCCGGATGCCGTTGAACGCGTGGAAGACGATGGCGCCGACGAGGGCGACCTCGCCGAGACCCATGATCGGGGTCTGGTATGTGCCGATGACGGCGTTGTACGCCTCGGGGGAGACCCGCACGAGCGCCGTGTCGAGCACGTGCACGAGCAGGAAGAAGAAGATGGCCACGCCGGTGATGCGGTGCAGCACCCACGACCACATGCCCTCGCGGCCGCGGTACAGGGTACCGGCGGGACGGCGCGACGTCGTAGTGGAGAGATCGGGCTCTCGCGATTGCTCCGGTGTTCCGACAGTCTTCACTGACACGAAACGACCTCCCATTTCCGGCGGGGGTTGTCGGAGCCTGTGCGGCCCCGTGCGTCACTTCGGCGCGTGAACCCAGTCTATTCGGCCCCGCCGACATTGTCCCTTTAGGGGACCCTAACCCTCTCGACGTCGAGACACTGGGTGTCGCCGAGCGTCGCTCGTGTCCGCCCGCGACGCCGGCTCAGAGCCAGGTCTTCCGTTTGAACACCGCGTAGAGGGTGACGCCCGAGGCGAGGAGGAGCGCGAGTGCGAAGGGGTAGCCGAAGAGCCAGTGCAGCTCGGGCATGACGTCGAAGTTCATGCCGTAGACGCCCGTGATGATCGTCGGGCCGAAGAGGATGGCCGCCCATGCCGAGATCCGTTTCACGACCTCGCCCTGCTGCAGGCTCGTCTCCGTCATGCGCGCGATCTCGTCGTTCTGCCGCTGGGCGACGAGGGTGCCGTTGACCGTGAGGATGTCCCGCAGGAGCTGGCGGAACCCCATCACCTTCTCGTCGATGTGCTGGAGGTGGTCGGACACGTCGCGGAGGCCGCGCTGCAGCTCGGGTGCGACGCCGTATTTCTCGCTCCCGAGTTCGAGTCGGCGCACGACGTCGAGGAGGGGCTGCTCGGCGCGCTCGAAGGCGATCACCTCGCGGGAGAGTTCGTAGATGCGGCGCGAGACGGTCGTGTCGCCCTCGAACACTTGCTCCTCGATCTCGTCGATGTCGTTCGAGAGCCCCTGGACGACGGGCACGTACTCGTCGACGACGGCGTCGATGATCGCGTAGAGCACGGCGTGGGGACCGAGGGCGAGCAGATCGGGGTTGGCCTCCATACGCGAGCGGACACCCGTGAGTTGTGGTGCCTCCGAATGCCTCAAGGTCACGATGAAGTTCGGGCCGACGAAGAGATGCAGTTCCCCGAACTCGAGGCGCTCGTCCTCATCGACGTAGTCGGCCGCGCGCAGCACCATGAAGAGGACGTCGTCGTAGCGCTCCATCTTCGGGCGCTGATGCGCGACGACAGCGTCCTCGACGGCGAGGGCGTGGAGTCCGAACTCGTCCGCGATCGCTCCGATCTCGTTCTCGTCCGGCCGGTAGAGCCCGATCCAGGCGAAGCCGTCCGTCGTGGTGCGGAGGATCTGGAAGGCCTCGGACAAGGTAGCGGGCGTCGAGACCTTGCGGCCGTCGGAGTAGACGCCCGCGGCGACGAGGCTGTCCCGATCGTCGGGTGCGTGCACGAGGCGGCGGGCGCCTCGGGTGGCCGATGAGCGCTTCACATCGGGAAGCGGGATGCCGAGGGTGTTGCGATCGTTCACTGCCGCCCCTTCCGTGACGTCCTTACTGTAGACCCGCTCACAGGGGCGCTTCTCCCGTCATGTCGCGGAAGTGCCGTGTCGGTATGGTGGCCCCATGACGACGTCTCTCGAGCGGTTCTACAGTGTGATCCCGGCCGGGGGGATCGGTTCCCGGTTGTGGCCCCTCTCCCGCGCCGACGCCCCGAAGTTCCTGCACGACCTCACCGGTAGTGGCAGCACGTTGCTGCGGGCGACGTACGATCGGCTCTCCCCGATCGCCGGTGCCGACCGGATCATGGTCGTCACCGGGCGCGCCCACCGCGCCGCCGTCGAAGCTCAACTCCCCGGCATCGCCGATCACAACATCGTGCTCGAGAGCGAGCCCCGTGACTCGTCCGCGGCGATCGGTCTGGCCGCGGCGATCCTGTCCCGCCGCGAACCCGACGTCATCATCGGCTCGTTCGCAGCCGACCACGTCATCCGCAGCTCCCGACAGTTCCGCGCGACGGTCGCGGAGGCCGTCGCTGCCGCCGACGCCGGCTACATCACCACGATCGGCATCCAGCCGACGGAGCCGGCCATCGGATTCGGGTACATCAACAGCGGCGAGAGCCTCTCGATCGACGCGTCCCCGAACGCCCTCCGCGTGCGCTCCTTCGTCGAGAAGCCGAACCTCGCGACGGCGCGCCGCTATCTGCGTTCGGGGGAGTACCTCTGGAACGCCGGGATGTTCATCAGTCGCGCCGACGTCCTGCTCGAGGAGCTCGGCCGCTCGGAACCCGAGCTCCGCGACGGACTGCTCGAGCTCGCGGCCGTCTGGGACGATCCGGCGCTCCGCGGGCCGGCCGTCGACAGGATCTGGCCGGGCCTGCCGAAGGTCGCGATCGACTACGCGGTCGCCGAGCCCGCGGCGAAAGCCGGTCGGCTCGCTGTGGTCCCGGGGCACTTCGATTGGGACGACGTGGGCGACTTCGCGTCGCTCGCGAAGATCAACTCCGGTGGTCGACCGTCGGACCTCGCGATCCTCGGCGAGAATGCGCGAGTGCTCGCCGACTCGTCGAGCGGCATCGTCGTCACGCAGACGACCCGGGTCATCAGCCTCATCGGTGTCAACGACATCGTCGTCGTCGATACGCCGGACGCGCTGCTCGTCACGACCCGCGAGAACGCTCAACGGGTGAAGTCGGTCGTCGACGCGCTCAAACTCTCGGGTCGGGGCGACGTCCTCTGACCCCGGCCGCTCCCGCCGCCGTCGTCCTCGACGCGGCACCGGCGTCCCACTCTGCACAGACCGGTCGCCGTCGTCTTGCGCATCACGGTATGACTGACAAGATTGACTCCGACGGCCCCTGACGATGTGGGCGCGACGTGTCGATTCCCGCACCCACCACCAGTGGAGACTCCGTGACAACCACCCCATCGGGCAACGCGCTCCTGCCCGACCTCACCACGTACGACGCCGTGCTCTTCGACCTCGACGGAGTCCTGACGCCGACGGCCGACGTGCACATGCACGCGTGGAAGCTCATGTTCACCGAGCTGTTCGCCGCCTGGGGGGTGGCGAAGCCCTATCTCGACGAGGACTACTTCCTGTACCTCGACGGGATGCAGCGCTACGAGGGCGTGTCCCGCCTGCTCGCCTCCCGCGGCATCGAACTGCCGTGGGGCTCGCCGGAGGACGCCCCGACCGCCGAGACGGTGTGCGGCGTCGGCAACCGCAAGAACATCGCGTTCGCCGAGACGCTCGCACGCGAGGGCGTGGAGCCGTATGCCGGATCGGTCGCGATGCTCGATGTGCTCGACGCCGCCGGCGTTCCGAAGGCCGTCGTCTCGAGCTCGAAGAACGCCGAGGCGGTCCTCACCGCCGCGGGCCTGCGCGAGCGCTTCGGCGTCGTCGTGGACGGCGCCGTCGCCGAGGTGGAGGGCCTTCCGAGCAAGCCGGCACCCGACATGTTCCTCCTCGGGGCGACGCGACTCGGCGTCGATCCGTCGCGCGCCGTCGTCGTGGAGGACGCGACCTCCGGCGTCGCCGCCGGCGCCGTCGGCGGCTTCGGCCTCGTCCTCGGTGTCGACCGCGGCGCGGGTGCCGACGCGCTCCTCGCGGCCGGAGCGGGCGTCGTCGTGTCCGATCTCTCGGAACTGCTCTCGGCCGACTCCGCCGCCGAGTGACCCTTTTCTCCGCTTCCCGACCCGAAGGACCACACACCCCATGGCGATGATGGATCGCGAGCGCTTCCCGGTCGACCCGTGGAAGCTCGTCGAGAAGAAGTTCGACGTCGAGTCGGCGGGCCTCACCGAGACCCTCTTCTCGATCGGCAACGGCTACCTCGGGATGCGCGGGAACAACGCGGAGGGTCGCAAGGCCCACGAACACGGAACCTTCATCAACGGCCTGCACGAGACGTGGCAGATCCGGCACGCCGAGCAGGCATACGGCTTCGCCGAGGTCGGTCAGACCATCGTGAACGCTCCGGACGCGAAGGTCATGCGCCTCTACGTCGACGACGAGCCGCTCTCGCTCGACGAAGCCGAGCTCCTCGACTACACCCGCACGCTCGACTTCCGCTCCGGCGAACTCTCCCGCGAGCTCCTCTGGTTCACGCCCGCCGGCAAGAGGGTGCGCGTCAAGACCACCCGGATGGTGTCGTTCGTCGAGCGACACCTCGCCCTCCTCACGATGGAGGTCACCGTGGAGGACGCCGACGCCCCGGTGACGATCTCGTGCCAGATGCTCAACCGGCAGGACGGCGAGGACGAGTACGGCGGAGCGCCCGGGCGAAGTGGCAAGACTTTCGATCCGCGGAAGACCGACAAGATCTCCGACCGCGTCCTCATCCCCGGCGAGTACTGGCAGGACGGCGGGCGGAGCGTCCTCAGCTATCGTGTCGCGAACTCAGGGATGACCGTCGCCGTGGCCGCCGATCACACGATCGACACCGACAACGACTACGTGCACCGCACCATCATCGAGCCGGACATCGCCAAGAACGTCTACCGGGTCCAGGCGAAGGCCGGGGTTCCGATCAGCATCACGAAGTTCGTGAGCTACCACTCCTCGCGGGGGGCGCCGACGCGTGAGCTCATCAACCGCTGCCGGCGGACGCTCGACCGTGCGCGCTCGGAGGGGATCGCCGCCCAGAGCGACAAGCAGCGCGATTGGCTCGACACCTACTGGCGCGCGTCCGACGTCGAGGTGGACGGGCAGCCCGAGATCCAGCAGGCCGTGCGCTGGAACCTCCTGCAGCTGGCCCAGGCCGCCGCGCGCGCCGATGGGCTCGGCATCCCGGCGAAGGGCCTCACCGGGAGCGGCTACAGCGGCCACTACTTCTGGGACACCGAGATCTACGTGCTCCCGTTCCTCAGCTACACGACGCCGCTCTTCGCGCGCAACGCGCTCCGCATGCGCGAGCAGATGCTTCCGGCCGCGCGCAAGCGGGCCGCCCAGCTCAACGAGGACGGCGCGCTCTTCCCGTGGCGGACCATCAGCGGCGAGGAGGCCTCGGCCTACTACGCGGCGGGCACCGCGCAGTACCACATCAACGCCGACGTGACGTATGCGCTCGCGCGATACGTCCGGGCGACGGGTGACACGGAGTTCCTCCACCGCGGCGCGATCGACATCGCCGTGGAGACCGCACGGCTCTGGGCGACGCTCGGGTTCTGGCGCATTGTGGACGAGGACACCGAGACCTTCCACATCCACGGCGTGACCGGGCCGGACGAATACACGACCGTCGTGAACGACAACCTCTTCACGAACGTGATGGCACGGTTCAATCTGCGTTACGCGGCGCAGTCGGTGCGCGAGCTCGAGCAGTCGGACCCGCAGGGTTATGCGCTCCTGATCGCCCGACTCGCGCTCTCGGACTCGGAGATCGAAGAGTGGGAGCGCATCGGCGCGTCAATGGCGATCCCCTATTCAGAGGCGCTCGGCATCCATCCGCAGGACTCGCTGTTCCTCGACCGCGAGGTGTGGGATCTGGCGAACACGCCGAAGGACCAGATGCCCCTCCTGCTCCACTTCCACCCGCTCGTCATCTACCGGTTCCAGGTACTCAAGCAAGCGGACGTCGTGCTCGCGTTGTTCCTGCAGGGGGACGAGTTCACGCACGAGGAGAAACTCGCCGATTTCGAGTATTACGACCCGCTGACGACCGGTGACTCGACTCTCTCGGGCGCCGTTCAGTCGATCATCGCGGCGGAGATCGGCTACCAGGACCTCGCGCTCGACTACTTCCACGACTCGCTCTTCGTCGATCTCGCCGACCTCCACAACAACGCGGCGGACGGCGTGCACGTCGCGTCGGCCGGAGGAGTGTGGAGTTCGCTCGTCAGTGGTTTCGGGGGCATGCGCGACTACGACGGACGGCTCTCGTTCGACCCGCGGCTGCCCGCCGAGTGGACGAAGCTCGCCTTCAACCTCATGTGGCGCGGAAGCAAGCTCGTCGTCCGGCTGCGGCCGAATGAACTGAGCGTCACGGTCGTCGAGGGGGAGGCGGTCGAGCTCTCGGTCCGTGGCACCTCCTACACGGTCGAGCCGGGCGCCGAGCTCGTCGTGTCGCTGCGCGATCAGGGCCCGCGGATCCCGGGGAAGCCCACTCAGCGGATCCACTCGCGGGCGCGCCGCGACGACGGCACCCTCATGACCGCGAGCCTCCCCGTCGTGAGCAACCTCGTCCAGGAGGACGACCTCGAGGGAGACTCCTAGGGGCCGGACGGCTCCGCCGGGCGTCCGTGCGATGGCGGAAACGAGCAGCGATTCACCGCTTCGGCGCGCTATGTAACGAGTCTGTTGCGAGAAGCTCCCCTGGTCCGGGACGGATCGTCACATTGGGTAACCTGTGTGCATCCGTCCCCGCCGTCCTGCCGGGGACTTCTTTCTGGAGGACATCTTGACTATCACTACCCGACGGGCCACGGTCTCCGGTCTCGCGAGCCTCGGCGTCATCGCGCTCCTCGCCGGCTGCGGCCAGGCGCCCGAGGAGAGCGGCACCGGCGGCGGCGACGCGGCTTCCGACTTCACTCCCTGCATCGTCTCCGACGCCGGTGGCTTCGACGACAAGTCGTTCAACCAGGCGAGCTTCGAGGGGATCACGAAGGCCGCCGACTCGCTCGGCACCGAGGTCGTCGACGTCGAGTCCGAGACCGAGGACGACTACGCCCCGAACATCACGAGCCTCGTCGACGAGGGCTGCAACCTCATCGTCTCCGTCGGCTTCGCACTCGCCGAGGCGACCGGTGCGGCCGCCGAGGCCAACCCCGACGTCGAGTTCGTCATGCTCGACGACAACTCGATCGAGGCCGACAACGTCAAGCCGATCATCTACGACACGGCCCAGGCCGCGTTCCTCGCGGGCTACGCTGCAGCCGACACGACCGAGACCGGCACCGTCGGCACCTTCGGCGGCATGCAGTTCCCGACCGTCACGATCTTCATGGACGGCTTCGCGGACGGCGTCGCGTACTACAACGAGCAGAAGGGCACCGACGTCCAGGTCGTCGGCTGGGACGTCGACGCGCAGACCGGTTCCTTCACCGGTGGCTTCGAGGCGAACGACACCGCCAAGCAGCTCGCGACGACGCTCATCAACCAGAACGCCGACATCCTGCTGCCCGTCGGTGGTCCGATCTTCATCAGCGCCATCGAGGCCATCCGCGACTCCGGCAAGGACGTCAAGATGATCGGTGTCGACGCCGACCTCTACGAGACGTACCCCGAGGGCAAGGAGTTCTTCCTCACGTCGATCCTCAAGCAGATGTCGACGGGTGTCGAGGACGTCGTGACGGAGGCCGGCAACGGTGAGTTCGACAACACGCCGTACGTCGGAACCCTCGAGAACGAGGGTGTCGGCATCGCACCGTTCCACGACTTCGAGGACGCCGTGAGCGAGACGCTGCAGAGCGAGCTCGACGAGATCTCCGCCGGCATCGTCGACGGATCCATCGAGGTCACGTCGCCCGCTTCGCCCGCCGCCGAGTAACAGCAGCGGAGCATCACCCCCAGCGTCGGGAGGCCGGTCGGATCGACCGGCCTCCCGACCACGTGAGACGACAGCGGGAGGCCAGCCGCTCGGCTGGCCTCCCGCTGTGTCCGGCTTTAGGATCATCGAATGCAACTCGAACTCCGCGGGATCACCAAGCGCTTCGGCGCTCTGACCGCGAACGATCACATCGATCTCGTCGTCGCCCCCGGCGAGATCCACTGTCTCCTCGGGGAGAACGGTGCCGGCAAGTCCACTCTGATGAACGTGCTCTACGGCCTCTACCAGGCCGACGAGGGCGAGATCCTGCTCGACGGCGCCGTCCAGCACTTCGACGGACCCGGCGACGCGATGCGCTCCGGCATCGGCATGGTCCACCAGCACTTCATGCTCATCCCCGTATTCACCGTCGCAGAGAACGTCATGCTCGGGCACGAGCAGACGAGCTTCGGCGGACGACTCGACCTCGACGCCGCGCGGAAGCGCGTCCGCGAGATCTCCGACCGTTTCGGGTTCAGCGTCGACCCCGATGCGATCGTCGGGGACCTGCCCGTCGGCGTGCAGCAGCGCGTCGAGATCATCAAGGCGCTCTCGCGCGACGCCCGCGTCCTCGTCTTCGACGAGCCGACGGCCGTCCTCACTCCACAGGAGACCGACGAGCTCATGGCGATCATGCGACAGCTGCGCGACGAGGGCACGTCGATCGTCTTCATCACCCACAAGCTCCGCGAGGTCCGCGAGGTCGCGGATCGCATCACCGTCATCCGGCTCGGCAAGGTCGTGGGCGAGGCCGCCCCGACGGCGAGCAACTCGGACCTCGCCGCCCTCATGGTCGGACGAGCCGTCGAGCTCGTCGTCCAGAAGCAGCAGGCGCGTCCCGGGCCCGCGTCCCTCGTCGTCGAGAACCTCGATGTCATCGACCCCAACGGCCTCAAGGTCGTCAACGACGTGAGCTTCACCGTTCATGAAGGCGAGATCCTCGCGATCGCCGGGGTCCAGGGCAACGGCCAGACCGAACTCACCGAGGCGATCATGGGTCTGCAGCCGCGTGTGAACGGCCGCGTCAGCCTCGGCGGCCAGGTCCTCACGGGTCTGAGTGTGCGCCGCGTGCTCGACGCCGGAGTCGGTTTCGTGCCGGAGGACCGGACCGAGGACGGCCTCGTCGCCGAGATGACGATCGCCGAGAACCTCATGCTCGACCGTTCCCACAGCGAGCCGTTCGTCGCCCGCGGCTCCCTGCGACTCGAGCACCTCGACGGCTTCGCCGAGGAGAAGAAGAAGGAGTTCGACATCCGCGCCCAGTCCATCTCGACGCCGGCCGGCCGGTTGTCCGGAGGGAACCAGCAGAAGGTGGTCCTCGCTCGCGAGATGAGCCGTGATCTGAGACTCCTGATCGCCGCCCAGCCGACGCGGGGTATCGACGTGGGGTCGATCGAGTTCGTGCACAAGCGCATGGTCGAGACGCGCGACGCGGGAATCCCCGTCATCGTCGTGTCCACCGAACTCGACGAGGTCGTCGCCCTCGCCGACCGCATCGCCGTGATGTACCGCGGCTCGATCGTCGGCATCGTTCCCGGCGACACGCCCCGCGACGTCCTCGGCCTCATGATGGCCGGCGAACGCCCCTCGGAGGTCGCCGCGTGAGCGGCGGTACGCCGGCACCGGCGACCACGACGGAGCAGACCGCCGACCAGCCTCGGGCGAATGCGATCCTCAAGGAGATCGTGAACGGGAACGTGCTCATCACGGTCCTCGCCGTCCTCCTCGCGCTGCTCATCGGCGGCGTCCTCATCGCTCTCACGAACGAGGACGTCCAGACCGCCGCCGGCTACTTCTTCAGCCGACCGCAGGACACCCTCCTCGCGGTATGGAACGCCGTGTCGGGAGCGTACGTCGCGCTCTTCCAGGGCTCGATCTACAACTTCCGCCGCGACGACTTCCTCACGGCGATCCGCCCGCTCACCGACACGCTCACGTATGCGGCGCCGCTCATCGTCGCGGGCCTCGGAGTCGGTCTCGCCTTCCGGGTCGGAATGTTCAACATCGGTGGACGCGGCCAGATGCTCATCGCCGCCGCGGCCGCCGGATGGGTCGGCTTCTCCTTCCACCTCCCGTGGGGCATCCACCTCATCGTCGCCGTGATCGCGGGCATCGTCGGCGGCGCGCTCTGGGCCGGGATCGTCGGCCTCCTCAAAGCGCGTACGGGCGCCCACGAGGTCATCCTGACGATCATGCTCAACTACGTCGCCTTCTACCTCGTGGCCTACATGCTGAGGACGCCCGGCCTGCTGCAGGCGCCCGACCAGGTGAACCCCAAGTCGCCGCCGATGCTCGAGACGGCGATCTTCCCGCCGCTGCTCGGACCGGCGTACAAGCTTCACGTCGGCTTCATCATCGTGATCCTCGCGACGGTCTTCGTGTGGTGGCTCCTCAACAGATCGAGCCTCGGCTTCCGCTTCCGCGCGGTGGGTGAGAACCCGAACGCCGCGCGCGTCGCCGGAATGGACGTCAAGAACATCTACGTCTACGCGATGCTCGTCTCGGGAGGACTCCTCGGGCTCGCCGGCGTGATGCAGGTGCTCGGCACCGTCCCGACGGGCTTCAGTTCCGGGATCGACGCCGGCATCGGTTTCGATGCGATCACAGTCGCTCTCCTCGGTCGATCCAAGCCGTGGGGGATCTTCGCCGCCGGCGTCCTCTTCGGAGCGTTCAAGGCCGGCGGCTACGCGATGCAGGCGTCGCAAGGCGTCCCGGTCGACGTCGTCACGATCGTGCAGTCGCTCATCGTCCTCTTCATCGCCGCACCTCCGCTCGTGAGGGCGATCTTCTTCCTGCCGGACGGCAGCAGGAGACGCCGCCGCACCACGCCGATCGTCACGAAGGAGGTCGAGGCCAAGTGAGCGCGACCATCACGCCCGATGCGACTCCCGTGTCGGTGACCCTCGAGTCGACGGAGATCCGCAGCTGGAAGGCGCCCATCGCGCTCGCCGTCTTCGTCGTCGTCGCGGTCGTCCTCTTCGTCGTGCTCGGCCGCGACGGGGCCACGACGTTCCGGCTGTCGAGCGACTCGGACGTCGTCCAACTCGCCGACTGGGTCCTCCCGGCCCGTCCCACCGGTATCACGGTGACGGTGCTGCTCGCGCTCCTGACCGTGGTCGTCGTCGCCCTCACGACGATGGGGAACCGGTTGAGCGCACGTGCCCGGCGGATGGTGCTCGCAGCGTCGATCGTCGCGTTCACCTTCCTGTTCCTCCTCGGCTTCCTGACCTGGGCGGCGGCTGGGGCAGCGATCCCCGTCACGGGTCTCCTCCTCGGCACGGTGTCCCTCAGCGCCCCGCTGATCTTCGGGGCGCTCGGTGGCGTCATCTCCGAGCGCGTCGGCGTCGTGAATGTCGCCATCGAGGGCCAGCTGCTCGCCGGGGCCTTCTGCGCCGCACTCGTCGCCTCGGTCACGGGCAATCCCTTCGTGGGGCTCGTCGCCGCGATGATCGCCGGCGTGCTCGTGAGCTTCGTGCTCGCCGCGTTCTCGATCAAGTACCTCGTCGACCAGGTGATCGTCGGCGTCGTGCTCAATGTGCTCGTGCTCGGTCTCACGTCGTTCCTGTACTCCACGGTCCTGAGCGTCGACACCGCGGCCCTCAACACCGCTCCGCGCTTCCCTCGCTTCCCGATCCCGGTGCTGAGCGACATCCCGGTCATCGGCCCGGTGCTCTTCCGCCAGACGCTCATCGTGTACCTCATGTACATCGCCGTGGTCGCCGTGTACATCGGGCTCTTCCACACCAAGTGGGGACTGCGGCTGCGCGCCGTCGGCGAGCACCCGCAAGCGGCCGACACGGTCGGCATCCGCGTGAACCCCACCCGGTTCTGGAACGTGTCCCTCGCGGGGGCGGTCGCGGGGCTCGGTGGCGCGTACTTCACGCTCGATTCGGTATCGAGCTTCGGGAAGGACATGACCGCGGGAGCGGGCTTCATCGCGCTCGCCGCGGTGATCTTCGGGCGGTGGAACCCCGTCCGTGCCACGTTCGCGGCACTGCTGTTCGGCTTCGCGACGAATCTCCAGAACGTGCTCGGTGCGATCGGCTCGCCCGTGCCGAGCGAGTTCATGCTCATGCTGCCGTACGTCGTCACCGTCCTCGCGGTGGCCGGTCTCGTCGGCTACGCCCGCGGCCCCGCCGCCTCAGGAAAGCCCTACATCAAGTCATGACCGACGTCTCGAACGCCCCTCAGCCCGCCGGTACCGACGACACCGATTGGGACGCTCTGCGCGCGGTCGCCGACGAGGCGATGCGGAAGGCCTACGTGCCCTACTCGATGTTCCCGGTGGGGGTGGCCGCGATCGTCGACGACGGTCGTGTGATCTCCGGCTGCAACGTCGAGAACGCCTCCTACGGTCTGACGCTGTGTGCCGAGTGCGCCCTCGTGTCGACCCTGCACCTCACGGGCGGCGGGAAGCTCGTCCGCTTCACGTGCGTCGACGGCGACGGGAACATCCTCATGCCGTGCGGGCGCTGCCGCCAGTTGCTGTTCGAGCATGCAGCCCCCGGGATGCTCCTCGAGACGGTCTCGGGTGTCCGCACGATGGACGAGGTCCTGCCGGACGCGTTCGGCCCGAGCACCCTCGACGCCTACGCCCGCTGACCCCCGCGCCGTCCGCGCGGACGCCGGCGCGTCTCGGCGCGTTGGCCGGAAAGGAACATCCATGAACGTCACCGTCACGGACGGCCAGGCCGTCGAGGCCTTCGACGTCGTCGACCTCATCCGAACGAAGCGCGACGGCGGGGAACTCGCCACCGCGGAGATCGACTGGCTCATCGAGGCCTACACGCGTCGCTACGTGGCCGACGAGCAGATGTCCGCGCTCGCGATGGCGATCCTCATCCGCGGCATGAGCCGCCGCGAGATCCGCGACATGACTCTCGCGATGATCGCGTCGGGCGAGCGGATGGATTTCTCGGGGCTCGGCAAGCGCACGGTCGACAAGCACTCGACGGGCGGTGTCGGGGACAAGATCACCTTGCCCCTCATGCCCCTCGTCGCGTCGTTCGGCGTCGCCGTTCCACAGCTCTCCGGGCGTGGCCTCGGCCACACCGGTGGGACCCTCGACAAGCTCGAGAGCATCCCGGGCTGGCGCGCCGACCTCACGAACGAGCAGATGTTCGCTCAACTGCGCGATGTCGGCGGGGTGATCTGCGCCGCCGGCAGCGGTCTCGCCCCCGCGGACAAGCGCCTCTACGCCCTCCGCGACATCACGGGGACGGTCGAGGCCATCCCACTCATCGCATCGAGCATCATGTCGAAGAAGATCGCGGAGGGCACCGAGGCGCTCGTCCTCGACGTCAAGTTCGGCTCCGGCGCCTTCATGACGGACTTCGACAAGGCCGAGGAGCTCGCTCGCACCATGGTCGAACTCGGAACCGATGCCGGCGTCGCCACGTCGGCGCTCCTCACCGACATGAACGTCCCGCTGGGCCTCGCGATCGGCAACGCGAACGAGGTACGCGAGTCGGTCGAGGTGCTCTCAGGAGGCGGGCCCGCCGACATCGTCGAGCTCACCGTCGCACTGGCCCGGGAGATGCTCGCCCTCGTGGGCCAGCCGGACGCGGACGTCGAGGCGGCGCTCGCCGATGGCCGCGCGATGGACTCGTGGCGCGCCGCCATCTTTGCGCAGGGCGGCGACCCGGATGCGCCGCTGCCCGTCGCGCGCGAGACGCACACGGTGACGGCGGACCGCTCCGGCGTGCTCGCTCGCCAGGACGCCCTCCCGTTCGGCATCGCGGCATGGCGCCTCGGCGCCGGACGTGCGCGTCAGCAGGATCCGGTACTGCACGCCGCCGGCATCGACCTGCACGCGAAACCGGGCGACGAGGTCGTGGAAGGGCAACCGCTCTTCACCCTCTCGGCCGACGACGACTCACGGTTCGAGCGCGCCCTCGCCGCCGTCGAGGGCGCGTGGGAGATCGCACCGGCCGGTACGGTCGTCGAGAGCGGCCCACTCGTGCGGCAGCGCATCGGCTGATCCGCTGGAGATCCGCCCTGGCGCGTGATCGACGTCGCGGTACGCTGATGCAGTGAGCACGAGCGACGACGAATTCTTCTCCGACGGCATCGACCTGCGGGACCTTCCGAAGGTGTCCCTGCACGACCACCTCGACGGCGGACTCCGCCCCCAGACGATCATCGACCTCGGGCGGGAGATCGACCTCGACCTCCCTGCCGCCGACGCCGATTCCCTCGCCGACTGGTTCGTCGACTCGTGCTCGGCGGGCAACCTCCCCGACTACCTCAAGACGTTCGATCTCTCGATCGCCGTCATGCAGTCCCGCGAGGGACTCCGGCGGGTGGCGCGCGAATTCGTCGAGGACCTCGCCGATGACGGAGTCGTCTACGGCGAGATCCGCTGGGCGCCCGAGCAGCACCTCCGCGGCGGACTCAGCCTCGACGAGACGGTCGAAGCGGTGCAACAGGGCATCGACGAGGCGATCGACGACGCCGCCCGGACGGGTCATGACATCCGCGTGGGACAACTCGTCACCGCCATGCGGCACGCCGATCGCGGCCTCGAGATCGCCGAGCTCGCGGTCCGGCACCGGGACCGCGGCGTCGTCGGGTTCGACATCGCGGGAGCAGAGGCGGGCTTCCCGCCCAGCCGCCAGCGCGTGGCCTTCGACTTCCTCGCCTCCGAGTACTTCCCGGTTACGGTGCACGCCGGCGAGGCCGACGGCCTCGAGTCGATCCGTGGAGCGCTCTTCGACGGACGGGCCCTCCGGCTCGGACACGGCGTCCGCCTCGCGGAGGACATCACCATCGAACGCAGCGACGACGAGAACGTCTACGTGTCGCTCGGGCGGCTCGCCCAGTGGGTGAAGGATCGTGAGATCACGCTCGAGCTCAGTCCATCGTCGAACCTCCAGACGGGCGCCATCGAGCGCTGGGGCGACGAGATCGAGGACCACCCCTTCGACCTCTTGTACCAGCTGGGGTTCCGCGTCACGGTCAACGTCGACAACCGTACGATGAGCGCGACGAGCCTCACTCGCGAGCTCGCACTCTTGAGCGACGCCTTCGCGTACGACCTGGGGGACCTCGAGGCCTTCCAGCTGAACGCCGCGGCCGCCTCGTTCCTGCCCCTCGAGGAGCGTGAGGACCTCGCGGAGCGCATCTCGGCCGGATTCGACGACGTGGAGAATCGCGCCCGCTGATCGATCCGGAACGGCCTCCACATGCTGAGGAAACGCTCGGCCGCCGAGCGGTACTCTGGAGGCGACGAGCCACTCGTCAGCCACCCCGACCTCAGGATCCGCCGATGCCGCTGCCTCCGCTCACCGAAGCCACCGTCCGACTGGGCGTATCGGCGGCGGACTGGCGCGCGGCCGTGCGGCTCTCGGGTGACGTGCTCGTCGCTTCGGGATCGGTCAGCCGCGGTTACCCGCAGCGCATGGTCGACGTCATCGAGGAGTTCGGCGCGTACGTTGTGATCGCCCCAGGGCTCGCCCTGGCGCACGCGCGGCCGGGCGCCGACGTCGTCGAGAACGGCTTGTCGCTCGTCACGCTCGAGAGTCCCGTCTCCTTCGGTCACGCACACAACGATCCCGTGCACGTCGTCATCGGGATCGCCGTCACGACGGCAGACGTGCACGTGACGGGCATCGCCGACCTCGCGAATGCGTTCAACGATCCGGACCTGGTCCCGGCGCTGAGCGCCGCGACAGACGCGACAACGGCGATCGGGCTCATCGAATCGGCTACGGCGAGGGGAGCGGTATGAAGATCGTCGCGATCTGCGGGGTCGGTGTGGGGACCTCGGGAATCCTGAAGGTGAACGCCGAGAGGGCGCTCGCTCGACTCGGCATCGAGGCGGACGTCACGGCCTCCGACGTCGGATCGCTCGCGATCACGGCCACGGATGCACAAGTCATCCTCACCTCGCCGGAACTCGTCGACAAGATCCCACCGACGTGGGCCGACATCGTCGTGATCGACAACTACGTCGACCATGCCGAGATCGAGAAGAAGCTGCTCGAAGCCCTCGGCTGAGGGAGTCGGGGATCAGGCGCCGACGAGTTCGGAGACCCCCGCTCGGAGGGCGGCGAGTCGGGCCTCGGCCTCGTCGACGCGGTGGGCGAGGTCGCCGTCGGTGCTCGAGACGTCGATGTAGACCTTGAGCTTCGGCTCGGTACCGCTCGGGCGCACCATCACGCGGGACCCGTCGACGAGACGGAGACGGAGCACATCACTCGGAGGCAGAGCGCCGAAGCCGCCCGACAAGTCCTCGATCCGCTCGACGGCGATCCCCCCGACCGCCCGCGGCGGCTCCTCGCGCAACCGTCTCATCGTCGCTCCGATCTGTGCGACATCCGAGACGCGGACCGAGATCTGGTCGCTCGCGAAGTGACCGAAGGTCTCGCTGAAGCGCTCGAGGTGCTCGGCGACGCTCGAGCCGTCGGCCGCGAGCTGCGCGGCGAGATCGAGGAACGCGACGGCCGCCGAGATGCCGTCCTTATCGCGGACGGTCTCCGGATTGACGAGGTAGCCGAGTGCCTCCTCATAGCCGAAGATCAATCCGGGAGCGCGGGAGACCCACTTGAAGCCGGTGAGCGTGTCGGCGAATTCGAGCCCGTACTTCTCCGCGACCGCGGCGAGCGCCGGGGAGGAGACGATCGAGCACGCGAGCGTCCCCTCCGGGGCGCCGTCTCGGGGGGCCGCGAGCGACTCTGCCGCGCGCCAACCGAGGAGGGCGCCCACCTCGTTACCGGTGAGTCGCCGGTAGCCGCTCCCGCTCGCCGGGTCCGGGATCGCGACCGCGAGCCGGTCGGCATCGGGGTCGTTGGCGATGATGAGGTCTGCTGCGTGCTCACGCGCGGTCTCGTAGGCGAGATCGAGCGCGCCCGGCTCCTCCGGGTTCGGGAACGACACGGTCGGGAAGTCGGGGTCCGGGTGGACTTGGGCCGCAACCGTCACGGGCGACGCGAAGCCCGCCGCCTCGAAGACGCGGGACGCGGTCTCCCAGCCCACGCCATGCATGGCCGTGTAGACGACCGTGGGCTGGACGCTCGGCTGTGCCGACGCGACCTGCGCCGTACGGGAGACGTAGGTGTCGATGACGCTCTCGTCGGCGACCTCGTAGTCCGTGGAACGGGCCAGGCCGACGATCGATCCCGCCGCGACCGCGTCGATCGACTCGGCGATCTCCGCGTCGACCGGGGAGATGATCTGGGAGCCGGCATCGCGGTCGCCGAGGTACACCTTGTAGCCGTTGTCGCGCGGCGGGTTGTGACTCGCCGTCACCATCACGCCGGCGCTCGCGTCGAAGTGGCGGACGGCGAATGCGAGCACCGGGGTCGGCAGCAAGCGGGGGAGGAGGATCGCGCGAACACCGGCACCCGCCATGAGCTCCGCGGTGTCCTCGGCGAAGACCCGCGAGTTCTTGCGGCCGTCGTAGCCGATCACGACGGACGGCTCGTCGCGGCGCGCGATGAGCCAGTCGGCGAGACCACGGGCGGCCTGGGCCACGAGGACGCGGTTCATCCGGTTGGGCCCGGCGGCGAGTTCCCCGCGGAGGCCCGCGGTGCCGAAGGCGAGTCGTGAGTCGAACCGATCCGACAGGACCGCCTCGGCGCCCGGGCGTGCGTCCTCGACGGCCTCGATGAGGCCTCGGAGCTCGGCCCGGGTCTCGTCGTCCGGATCCTGGTCGAGCCACGCCCTCGCTCGCTCGACGAGCCCGGCGCTCACAGGCGCTCCACGACGCGCGCGAGCAGGTCGCTGATCACGGGCTCGGCGGCGCGGCCGGCCTCGATGACCTCCTCGTGGCTGAGCGGGGTCTTCTGGATGCCTGCCGCGAGATTGGTGATGAGAGAGAGCCCGAGGACCTCCATGCCGGCCTGTCGCGCGGCGATCGCCTCGAGCGCCGTCGACATCCCGACGATGTGGCCGCCGATCGCCTTCGCCATCTGCACCTCCGCGGGCGTCTCGTAGTGCGGGCCGCGGAACTGGCAGTAGACGCCCTCGTCGAGCTCCGGCGCCACCTCCCGTGCGATGCCGCGCAGCCGAGACGAGTACAGGTCGGTGAGGTCGATGAAGGTGGCGCCCTCGAGGGGGGAATCGGCCGTGAGATTGATGTGGTCGCTGATG
This sequence comes from Labedella populi, assembly GCF_004078655.1. Taxonomy (GTDB): domain Bacteria; phylum Actinomycetota; class Actinomycetes; order Actinomycetales; family Microbacteriaceae; genus Labedella; species Labedella populi. The sequence goes on from NZ_RZNC01000001.1 coordinate 973,002, forward strand.
AGGACCGGCGTCCCCGGCGTCCACGTCTCCTTGATGCCGCCGGCTCCGTTCGTGAGGATCATCGTGGTCGCGCCCGCAGCGGCGGCCGTGCGGACGCTGTGCACGACGCGGCGCACCCCGTGACCCTCGTAGTAGTGCGTGCGGGCGCCGATGACGAGGGCGTGCTTCCCAGAGGGGAGTCGGACGGAGCGCAGTGTGCCGACGTGGCCGACGAGGGCGGGCTTCGAGAAACCGGGGATCTCCGTGGCGGGGATCGTCGCGACGGTCTCGCCCATGAGCTCCGCCGCTCGGCCCCAGCCGGAGCCGAGGGTGAGGGCGATGTCGTGCCGCGCGACGCCGGAGATCTCGGCGATGCGCTCGGCGGCCTGAGCCGCGACGGTGAAGGGATCGACGCCCGGAGCGTCCAACGGATTCGACGAAGAGTCAGCCATCCCTCCACTCTAATCGGGCGTGCGAGTCGGACCCGATGCCACGACGGACCCGGGACGGCGACGTCGGCGTGTGATCCGGGTGCGAGGCCGCTTCCGCGAATTGGTGCGGGTCGTCCCGCACTGAGAGAATCGACGCATGGCTTACGAGTTTGAGCGGAAACAGCGGATCGCCGTACTCGGCGGGGGGCCCGGCGGGTACGAAGCGGCGCTCGCGGGAGCACAGCTCGGTGCCGAGGTCACGGTCGTCGAGCGCGTCGGTGTCGGCGGTTCCGCCGTCATCACGGACGTCGTACCGTCGAAGTCCCTCATCGCGACGGCCGAGGCGGCGATCGCCGTCCGGGAGTCCTCCGAGCTCGGCGTGCAGTTCTACGGGCGCACGGGCGACGGGAAGCCCGTGCGCCCCGAGGTCGCCGTGAACCTCGCCGCCGTCAACAAGCGTCTCCTCGGCCTCGCGCGGCAGCAGTCGGAGGACTTGCGTTCCAATCTGCTCGAGAACGGCGTCCGGATCGTTACCGGTGAGGGTCGTCTCGACGGACGTGACGCCGTGATCGTGTCGACCGAACCGGGTGGCGCGGGCACCGACTTCGACCGCATCGAGGCCGACACGGTCGTCGTCTCCGTCGGCGCGAGCCCGCGCATCTTGCCGACGGCGATCCCCGACGGTGAACGCATCCTCACGTGGACGCAGCTGTACAACCTCTCCGCGATCCCCGAGCACCTCGTCGTCGTCGGTTCGGGCGTCACGGGCGCCGAGTTCGCGTCGGCCTACCGGGCGCTCGGCTCGGAGGTCACACTCGTATCGAGCCGCGACCAGGTCCTCCCCGGCGAGGACGCCGATGCCGCCGCCGTCATCGAGCGCGTCTTCAAGCGCAACGGCATGACGGTACTCGCGAAGTCGCGGGCCGAGTCGGTCGTCCGCTCGTCCTCCGGGGTCGTCGTGACGCTCTCGGACGGACGCACCGTGGAAGGCAGCCACTGCCTGATCGCGATCGGAGCGGTTCCCAACACCACGGGGATCGGGCTCGAGGAGGCGGGGGTGCAGCTCTCCGAGAGCGGCCATGTGCGCGTGAACCGGGTCGCTCGCACCTCGGTCCCGAACATCTACGCGGCGGGTGACTGCACCACGTTCCTCCCCCTCGCATCGGTCGCGTCGATGCAGGGCCGGACGGCGATCTTCCACGCCATGGGCGACGCGGTGACGCCGACGGAGCTGCGGAACGTGTCGGCGAACATCTTCACCCAGCCGGAGATCGCGACGGTGGGGTGGACGCAGAAGCAGATCGAGGACGGCATCGCTCAGGGCGACATCTACAAGCTCCCGCTCTCGTCGAATCCCCGGGCCAAGATGATGGGGATCAAGGACGGTTTCGTGAAGCTGTTCGCGCGAACCGGATCCGGGACGGTCATCGGCGGGGTCATCGTGGCGCCGAAGGCCTCGGAGCTCATCTTCCCGCTCGCCCTCGCCGTCGAGCACCGGCTCAATGTCGACCAGGTCGCACGCGCCTTCGCGGTATACCCCTCGCTCACCGGAAGCATCACGGACGCCGCCAAGGCTCTCCACATCGTCCTCTAACCCCCCTGAACACTTCCTATGTGCACGAATTTCTAAGCACATAGGAAGTGTTCATGATGGGGAGCGGCGAACGGTCGGAAGACCTGCTTGTCGGAGGATCGCGGCGAGTCGACCGACGCCGGTGACGTCTCGGTGCTCCCACCGAGCGAACCCGACACTCATCCGTCGAAGGACGTTCTCGCGATTCTTCTCGGCGATGACGGCCTGGCGAGCGTCTTCGCCATCGGGGGATGGCGCGGCGCCGTATTTGATCCGGCCGTCCGCCTCACCGATTACACCGTAGTCGGGCCACCAGAAATCGACCTTCGCGCGGAAGCTGTCGGGGCCCCTGAACTCCTTCTGCAGTTCTGGTTCAGCGAAGCCGGCCTCCATGATGCGAACCCGACTGAACGATTCGAGTGGCGAGTCGGCGAGAGGTGTGGCGAACGCGACCGCAGCGGCCGCTCGCCGTGAGCCCGGCACGCCCTGCATTCTCCCGGCGGCTTCTCGTAGCTCATCGCGAGTGGTCGCCGGGCCTCCGTCACGCCCGGCATACAACGCACTGTCCATCGTCACGACCGCTTCCGCGAAGGGGACGATCAGTGCGATGTCGACGGCGGTCTGAGCGACGGTCGTGACCGAGAAATCTCCGGTGTGAACCGTCTCGTGACGGTCGGCGTTTCCCGTGTGGCGGCGGAAGGCGCCGGATGATCGCGCCGCCCTGTTATCCACGAGGATGTCGACGGTCGCGGGCCAGCGTTGCCAGATGTTGAGACCCCAGTAGGCGGCGGCGGAAAAGTGGCTGAGGGTCGGATCCGAGTGGAGGCGCTCGAGCGAGGCCAGGACTCGAAGGCGGTGGCGGCGAAGTGGCGGGAGTTCGCGCCAGACGCGGCTGTCGACATACGCTCCGGGTGCGACCGAGAGGAGGTCACCCTTTCGGAGTGAGCGATCCAGATCGCTGATCGAGTCCCCCCGAGCAATGCGGTCACGGCGGCGAGTGATGAGAGAGTCGTCTTCCATCCGAAGAGGATGCGCTGGTCGGCACCGCCGCCGGACTCGCTCAGTGCCGTCCGGCGGAGGGGCGTGGGCACGAGCGGCTTGGGGACGACGCACCCTTACCCGCATGAACACTTCCTATGTGCTCGAATTTTCGAGCACATAGGAAGTGTTTAGGGGGGTTAGGGGAGGGGGAGGGAGAGGAGGCGGTGGCCCGCCGAGACCGTCGTGCCAGCCGGGGCGTCGAGGTTCGAGACGGTGCCGTCCTTCGGGGCGGTGATCGGCTGCTCCATCTTCATGGCCTCGAGCACGAGGAGGAGATCACCCCTGACGACGGCCTGCCCCTCCTCGACGGCGACCTTGACGATCGTCGCCTGCATCGGCGCCTTGACGTCGTCGCCCGTCGCCGCGGCGGACGCGCCACCGGACGAGCCGCGCCGCGGCGGAGGCGTCGCGCTGCGACCGCGCGGACTCGATGCCGGCAACAGAGCATTCGGCAGGTTCACCGCGAGTCGCTTCCCGGAGACCTCGACGACGACGGTGTGGCGTTCGGCCGGTGGCAGCGCCTCCTCCAGCTCACCGTTCCACGGCTCGATCTCGCCCGCGAACTCGGTCTCGATCCAGCGCGTGAAGACTCCGAAGTCGCCGTCCTCCGCCATGAAGGCGGGATCGCGGACGATGAGCCGGTGGAACGGCAGGACCGTCGGCAGTCCTGACACCTCGAACTCGTCGAGGGCCCGTCGGCTGCGTTCGAGCGCCTGCGCGCGATCCCGGCCCGTCACGATGATCTTTCCGAGCAGAGAATCGAAGGCGCCGGAGATACTGTCGCCCGCCGTCACACCGGAGTCCAGGCGGATGCCCGGGCCACCGAAGGTCTTGAAGACGTGGATGGGACCCGGCTGGGGCAGGAATCCGCGCCCCGGGTCCTCCCCGTTGATCCGGAATTCGATCGAGTGCCCGGTGGGGACGGGGTCGTCGTAGTCGAGGACGCCGCCCTCGGCGATACGGAACTGCTCACGGACGAGGTCGATGCCCGTGACCTCCTCGGACACCGGGTGCTCGACCTGCAACCGCGTGTTGACCTCGAGGAAGGACACCGTGCCGTCCTGCCCGATGAGGAACTCGCATGTCCCGGCGCCGAGGTAGCCGACTTCCCGCAGGATGGCCTTCGACGCCCGGTACAGCTCGGCGTTCTGCTCCTCCGTCAGGAACGGAGCGGGCGCCTCCTCGACGAGCTTCTGGTGACGGCGCTGCAGAGAGCAGTCGCGCGTCGACACGACGACGACGTTCCCGTGGGCGTCGGCGAGGCACTGCGTCTCGACGTGGCGGGGCTTGTCGAGGTACTTCTCGACGAAGCACTCTCCCCGGCCGAAGGCCGCGATCGCCTCGCGCGTCGCGGACTCGAAGAGCTCCGCAACCTCGTCGCGTTCGCGCGCGACCTTGAGACCGCGCCCCCCGCCGCCGTAGGCGGCCTTGATCGCGACGGGGAGGCCGTGAGCATCGACGAACTCGAGCACCTCGGATGCGTCGGCGACGGGGTTGAGCGTCCCCGGCGCGAGAGGGGCGCCGACCTTCTCGGCGATGTGGCGTGCCGACACCTTGTCGCCGAGCTTCTCGATCGCGTCGGGGGATGGACCGATCCACGTCAGACCGGCGCCCTCGACGGCTCGGGCGAAGTCCGCGTTCTCCGCGAGGAAGCCGTAACCCGGGTGCACGGCGTCCGCTCCGGATCGACGGGCCACACTCAGGAGCTTCTCGATGACGAGGTACGTGTCAGCGCTCGTGGTCCCCTCGAGCGCATACGCCTCGTCCGCGAGTCGGACGTGCAGAGCGTCCCTGTCCTGATCTGCGTAGACGGCGACACTGCCGATTCCGCTGTCTCGAGCTGCGCGGATCACACGGACCGCGATTTCTCCCCTGTTGGCGATGAGGACCTTCGTTATGCGTGGCACAAGAGTCGAGTCTATTGGGACGCCGGAAGACGTCTGTGAGGAACATACACAAAATTGGCCGAAGGATACGTGGGAAGCCACTAAAGCCATCGGACACGGCCGGACTACGCCTCCCCGGAACGCCGGGAACGCGCCGTCGCTCAGAGCGCGCCGCGTCGGTTCCAGAGCGCCGTCCACTCATGGCCCGAGGCACGGACGAGTCGGCGGAGGGTCGGGAGGGAGAGACCGACGACCGTTGAGGGGTCGCCCGACACGGACGAGATGAAGGGCGCGCCGAGACTGTCGATCGTGAACGCGCCCGCGACGGCGAGGGGCTCACCGCTCGCGACGTACGCGTCGATCTCGTCATCCGAGACGTCGTCGGCGAACGTCACCGCGGCCTCGGCGGCCGCTCCGCGCGCTCCGTGGACGACACCCGCGACCGGGTCGACGTCGATGAGCCAGTGGCCCGAGTGGAGGACCCCGGTCCGGCCGCGCTGCATGAGCCAGCGCTCGCGAGCGCGCTCGGGAGTGTGCGGCTTGCCGTGCAGCGTGCCGTCGAGTTCGAACATCGAGTCGCCGCCGAGGACGAGTCCCCGTTCCCGTCCCGCCGAGAGGACACTCTCCACGACGGCTTCGGCCTTCTCCCGGGCGAGCAACGAGACCGTCTCGGCGGGAGACAGCACGCGGTGCCGCGACGCTTCGGCGAGAACGGCGTCCTCATCCACCGCCGAGGGCAGGACAACGGGTTCGATGCCGCTCGACCGGAGGAGGGCGAGGCGCGCGGGCGACGTGGAGGCGAGGTACAGCAGCACGGGGAGGTCCTCTCGCGCACGGGCGTGTGTCATGCTCGAACGCATGGCAGACGCACCGGACATCGTGGATCTGACGATCACCAACGTAGCCCACGGCGGGGTCTTCGTCGCCCGCCACGAGGGTCGAGTGGTGTTCGTCCCCGACACGCTCCCGGGAGAGACGGTGCGCGCGCGGCTCGTCGACACTCGGAAGAAGAGCTTCTGGCGCGCCGAGGCGCTCGAGGTGCTCGACGCGTCCGCCGACCGGGTCGACCACGTGTGGTCGGCGTCCGCGATCGACCGTGATCCGGCCGACCGGGCCGGAGGCGCCGAGTTCGGTCACATCGCGCTCCCGCGCCAGCGGACCCTGAAGGCCGACGTCTTGAGCGACGCCCTCGTCCGGTTCGGCGGTCTCGACGCGGACTCGCCGTTCGTCCGCACGGTCGTCGAGCCGACGGCGGGCGACGACGACGGGAACGGCCTGCACTGGCGCACTCGTGTGTCCCTGCACGTGGACGGCGAGGGGCGCGTCGGTCCCTATGCCGCCCGTTCCCACCGCGTCATCACCGTCGAGGACCTGCCCCTCGCGACCTCCGAGGTCGCGGCGGCCGCTCCTCTCCGCGAGCGCCTCGACGGGGCGACGACGGTGGACGTCGTCCTCTCCGCCGACGGGGTCCTCGTAGCGGTGGACGGTGCCGCCCGTACCGGGGCCGTTCACGAACGTGTGGGGGAGCGCACCTTCTCGCTCGAGCCCCTCGGTTTCTGGCAAGTCCACCGCGAGGCGGCGGTGCTGCTCTCGTCGGCGGTGTCGTCGGCCGTCGACGCCGGACGATTCGATCCGGCTGCCCCGAACCTCGACCTCTACGGCGGCGTCGGCCTGTTCGCCGCGACGCTCGCCGACCGTTTCGGCCGGGGTGTCCGGGTGACGACGGTGGAGGCGGAATCGTCGGCGACCGACCACGCCGCCGAGAACCTGTCCGACGTGGTCGGCGCCCGGGCCGTCACGGCCCGCGTTGATCGGTTCGTCCGCTCGATCGGCGCCGAACGCGACGTCGCCCGCTACCGAGCGGCCACGATCGTCCTCGATCCGCCGCGCTCGGGCGCGGGCACCGCCGTCGTCGGCGAGCTGGCCGCGCTGCAGCCGGCCCAGATCATCTACGTCGCGTGTGATCCGGTGGCGCTCGCGCGGGACACGAAGGCATTGCGGGCGTCGGGTTACGAGCTCGACTCGCTGCGCGCCTTCGACCTCTTCCCCCATACGCACCATGTCGAGGCGGTCGCCGCGTTCACACGCACCGGGGACCGCCCCTCCTGACGCTACGATGAGCGCATGGTTAGGGTAGCGATCATCGACGACCACGAGTCGGTCAGACTGGGTGTCTCGGCGGTGTGCGCCATCGCGGGCTATGAGGTCGTGCACAGCGTCTCCACCGTCGACGCCTTCGTGGCGCGGGCCGCCGAACGGCCCGTCGACATCGTGGTCCTCGACCTCTCGCTCGAGGACGGCTCGTCCATCACCGACAACGTCCAGCGATCCCACGCGACGGGGGCGGCGGTGCTCATCCACAGCATCGCCGATCGCGTCGCGAGCGTCCGAGAGGCCTTCGCAGCGGGAGTCGCCGGAGTGATCCCGAAGGCGTCACCGACGGAGGTCATCGTCGATGCGATCGCGACGGTCGCCGCCGGCGGCGTTCTCAACAACCTCGAGTGGGCGAGCGCGATCGACGCGGACAGCGAGTTCGCCACCGTGCAGCTCGGTCGCCGGGAGCGCGACGTCCTGCACCTCTACGCTTCCGGGCTGCCGCTCAAGCAAGTCGCCCTCGAACTCGGCATCGCCGTCTCGACGGCGAAGGAGCACTTGGGACGCATCCGGAGCAAGTACGTCGAGGTGGGCCGCCCCGCGCCGACGAAGGTCGATCTGCTCCGACGCGCCGTCGAGGACGGTATCCTGCCGGAGCTGAACCCCGGTCAAGTGGATGGCGACTGACCGCCCCCGCAGCCGCTTCCAGCCGGCGAGTGTCGCCGAGACGATCGTCACGCGCGGCGAGCTGTCGGGTCGCAAGGTCTTCAGTTCCGGGCGGGTCGAGGAGCTCTTCGCCCGCACCATCGGAATCGCGACGGTCGTGTTCGGTGGTCAGGCCGTGTGGATCGGCCTCGCCGCCCCTCAACTGATGGAACGTCCGGTCGGCATCGCCGCGCTCGTCGCCATGACTCTGATCATGGTCGCGACGGTCGTCGCGTCGTGGATGCTCCGTGGCATGCGCGTTGCGAGTCTCTTCTTCTGCTGGGGGTACATCGTCGTCCTCCTCGTGTGGCCGTCGCTCATCGACGTGCCGGGAGGAGACCCGGCCGAGCCGTGGTTCTGGTACCTGCTGACCGTCGCGGGCGCGTGTGCGGTGTTCGCGATGAGCGTGCGGCTCGCCGTCCTCTACACGGTCGTCTCACCCATCCTCTACGGCGTCGCCCGCGCCGCGACGAACGATCCGTCGCAGTGGCAGGTCGGAGTGTTCGACGCCTCGTACGGCCTGATCATCGGGCTCGTCGTCCTCGTGGTCGGTGTCACCTTCCGGCGTGCGGCGCGGGGGGTCGACGCCGCCCGGGACACTGCACTGGCCCGCTATGACGAGGCGGTCCGCCTCCACGCCGTCGAGGCCGAGCGCGTCGAGGTGGACGCGATCGTGCATGACAGCGTGTTGGCCGCCCTGCAAGCGGCGGACCGCGCCGAGTCCGCGGCTCAGTACCGCGCAGCGGCGACGCTCGCCGTGAAGGCGCTGGCCCATTTCCGCCACGCGGGACTCGCCCCGGCCGCCTACGACGCGCACGTCACCTCGGGCGAACTCGCGGACGCGCTCGCGTCGCAGGCGTCGTCGCTCGAGCGTCACATCGACTTCACGTTCCTCGGCGCTCGCGACCGTGTCATGCCGTCCGTCGTCGCCGAGGCGATGATCCTCGCCGCCGCCCAGGCGATGCAGAACAGCATCCAACACGGCGGCGGCGAGACGGTCGGACGATCCGTCGTCGTCCGGGCGACGGGTACGGCGGGGGTCTCCGTGAGCGTGGAGGACGACGGCGAGGGGTTCGACCCGCGCGAGGTCGAGCCGGGCCGGCTCGGCGTGCGCGTCTCCATCATCGAGCGGATGGTATCCGTTGGAGGTCGCGCCTCGGTGGACTCGGAGGTCGGTCGTGGCACGACGGTGCGCCTCGAATGGACGCCGGCGGGATCGGAGGCCGACACATGATCCGCATCTCCCGGTACACGATGCTCGCTCTCGCCGGGCTCTTCTCGCTCTACCACGTCTTCCGCGGTGTCATCACGCTCGGCGTGCCCGACTCCCCGTGGCCGAGCATCGTCGCGATGGTCCTCTACATCGGTGCGACGATCATCAGCCTCTGGCCGACCTCTCCCGTCCAGATGCCCCTGTCGCTGGCCTTCTTCAACCTCGCCGTGTCGATCACGCTCTGCCTGCTCGTCACGAGTGAGCTCGATCCGGGGGCCGACAACGGCTATGCGACCTGGCACGTCGCCTCCATCGGCACACTCATGACGATCACGGCGGCACGCCGCCGGGAGTGGACGGCATGGGCCGGCGTCGGGTTCCTCACGATCCAGTCGATCGTCTGGGCGGGTATCGGCACGGCGGCGGCCATCGGCGTCACGGGCTCGGTGACCTGGGTCGCGATCGCCGTCGTAATCGCTCGCGCGCTCGCCCGCGCGGGTCGCGACGCGGAGAAACTCGTACTCGCCGAGAGGGCGGCGGCGGAGTGGCAGGCCGCCCAGGACGCCCACTTCACGGAGCGTGCGCGTCGTCTCGACGAGGCATCGCGCCTCGCGGGACCGACGCTGCGACGCATCGTGCTCTCCGGCGGCGACCTCACCCCCGACGAGCGGATGGAGGCGCGACTGCTCGAGGCCGGCCTCCGGGACGAGATCCGTGGTCGGAGGCTGCTGAACCTCGATGTCCGTCGGGAGGTGCTCGCGGCGCGCCGACGAGGGACGATGGTGTCTCTCCTCGATGAGGGCACCATCGACGACCTGCCGCAGGAGGAGCTCGACCGGGTCCTCGCCGTCGTCGCGGCGTCCGTCGCGGACTCGACGTCCGAGCGGCTCATCGTGCGGACGGCTCCTCTCGACTCCACGGCGGCTGTGACGCTCGTGGGCCTGTCGAAGCCCGCTCCGGGGTCCGAGGACCCCGACGATGACGTCGACCTGTGGCGAGAGGTGCCACGATCGGCGGCGGCCGGGTCCGATCCGGGGAGACGGAGCCGTCAGGGCACGATGGAGTCCACGTAACCGCCGTCGACGCGCACCGCTGCGCCCGTCGTCGCCGATGCGAGGGGGGAGGAGAGGTAGACGACGAGATTCGCGATCTCCTCGGGCTCGATGAGCCGTTGGAGCAGCGATTGGGGCCGGTGAAGCCGCATGAACTCCCGCTGCGCCTCGTCCCAGGGCAATGAACGGTCGACGAGTTCGTACACGAAGTCCTCGACACCGCCCGTGTGCGTGGGGCCGGCGATGACGGAGTTGACGGTGACGCCGGTGCCGGCGGCCTCCTTCGCGAAGCCCCTCGACACCGCCAGGAGGGCGGTCTTCGACATGCCGTAGTGGATCATCTCCCGGGGGATGACGATCGCGGAGTCGCTCGCGATGTCGAGCACCCGGCCCCAGCGGCGCTCCATCATCCCGGGCAGGTAGACGCGGATGAGCCGCACCGCGGAGAGGACGTTCACCTCGAAGTAGCGTCGCCACTCGTCGTCGTCGATCGTGAGCGCGTCCTGCGACCCGAACACGCCCAGGTTGTTGACGAGGACGTCGACGTCGGGGAGCGCTGCGAGCACCGCATCGACACCGGCCTCCGTCGTCACGTCGGCGACGACGGGGACGAGGCGCGCACCGTCGACCCGTGCGGCGATCGCGTCGATGGCGCGGGTCACGCTCTCCGCGGTGCGTCCGTTGACTCCGACCTCGGCCCCCGCGGCGGCGAGTCCGGTCGCGATCGCCGCGCCGATCCCTTGCGTCGATCCCGTCACGAGGGCCGTCTTCCCACTCACATCGATCTTCATCTCCCCATCCTCCTGCTTCCTTCGCGGAAGCGCCCTTCGTTCGCGGCAGTGGAGTGAGAAGGGCATCGAGGGGTCTGCCCGGACGACTTCCCCAAAGCGATCGCGCGGACGCGGAACGCCCCCACGCACATGTCGCGCGTACGGAGCGAATCGACCGACTAAAAAAGGAAGGGCCGGTTCTTCCCGAACCGGCCCTTCCGAAGCCCCGGGTCAGAGCAACAACCCGAATATTGCTCTGACCCGCCCCCAACACATCCGCCCCTACCCTAGTGAGGCGGATGATTGGCGGTGCAACTCTTGAGAGAGACACCTAGCAATAAGTATTCTGTTCGTTCGCGCCCCCGTCCGCTAGTCGGCATTTTGGGGGACAACGGGAGGAGAAGCCTCCGCTGCGTTCACGCCCAGGGGAAGCGCCACGCTCCCGGCGCCGGATGCAACGGCGTCCGGAGGTTCCGCTGGGACAGCGCCCACCGACTCCGGACGGGACCGTCGTCGGTCGTCGCTCGCGCGGCCTCTTCCTCGAGCTGGCGGGCGATCACCACGGCCACGGCTGCGACCTCCTCGGGCGTCGCGCCTCCCGAGACCACACGAACGGCGGGGGATGGTGTCGCCGGCTCGGTCACGTCGGTCTGGTCGAGCTGGTCGGGCCGGGGTGCCGCGTGCCGTCCTGTCATCATCGTGCCCATCAGAGGGGGATGTTGCCGTGCTTCTTCGGCGGCATGCTCGCTCGCTTGCCCTTGAGCGTGCGCAGCGCCTTGATGACCGCGACACGCGTCGTGGCGGGCTCGATGACGCCGTCGAGTTCGCCGCGCTCTGCGGCGAGGAACGGGCTTGCAACGTTGTAGGTGTACTCGTTCGCGAGTCGTGTGCGGACGGCGGCGACGTCTTCGCCAGCCTCCTCCGCGCGTCGGATCTCCCCACGGTACAGGATGTTGACCGCGCCCTGCCCGCCCATGACGGCGATCTCCGCGGTGGGCCAGGCGAAGTTGATGTCGGCGCCGAGTTGCTTCGAGCCCATCACGATGTAGGCGCCGCCGTAGGCCTTCCTGAGGATGACCGTGACGAGGGGCACGGTGGCCTCGGCGTAGGCGTAGAGCAGCTTGGCGCCACGGCGGATGACACCCGTCCACTCCTGATCGGTGCCGGGCAGGTAGCCCGGGACGTCGACGAGTGTGAGGATCGGGATGGAGAAGGCGTCGCAGAATCGCACGAAGCGGGAGGCCTTCTCGCCGGCCTCGATGTTGAGGGTCCCGGCCATCTGATTCGGCTGGTTCGCGATGATGCCGACCGTGCGGCCCTCCACACGGGCGAACCCGATCACGATGTTGGGGGCGAAGAGGGGCTGAACCTCGAGGAAGTCCCCGCCGTCGACGACGTGCTCGATGACGACGTGCACGTCGTACGGCTGGTTCGGGGAGTCGGGGATGAGGGTGTTGAGCTTCCGGTCCGCGTCCGTCGTCTCGAGCTCGACGTCGGCGGCGTATTCCGGCAGTTCCGCGAGGTTGTTGTCGGGGAGGAAACCGAGGAGGGTCCTCGCGTACTCGAGGGCGTCGTGCTCGTCCTGTGCGAGGTAATGCGCGACTCCCGAGCGGGTGTTGTGCGTGAGTGCCCCTCCGAGCTCCTCCATACCGACGTCCTCGCCCGTGACGGTCTTGATGACGTCGGGTCCCGTCACGAACATCTGGCTCGTCTTGTCGACCATGATCACGAAGTCGGTGAGGGCCGGCGAGTAGACGGCGCCGCCGGCCGCCGGCCCCATGATGATCGAGATCTGCGGGATGACGCCGGACGCCGCGGTGTTCCGGCGGAAGATCTCGCCGTACTTGCCGAGCGCGACGACGCCCTCCTGGATGCGCGCTCCTCCGGAGTCGAGGATGCCGATGATCGGCACACCCGTGCGGAGCGCGAGGTCCATGACCTTGATGATCTTCTCCCCGGCGACCTCGCCGAGTGATCCGCCGAAGGTCGTGAAGTCCTGTGAGTAGACGGCGACCTGGCGGCCGTTGATGGTCCCCGTTCCGGTGACGACGGAGTCGCCGTACGGACGCGATTTGTCCATGCCGAAGGCGTGGGTCCGGTGGCGCACGAACTCGTCGATCTCGACGAAGCTGCCGTGGTCGAGGAGTTCCGCGATCCTCTCGCGAGCGGTCATCTTGCCCTTGGCGTGCTGCTTCTTCTGAGCCGCGGCATCGGCGTCGGTGACGGCCTGCTGGTAACGGTTCTTCAGGTCGGCGACTTTGCCGGCCGTCGTGAACATGTCGGGTTCGGTCGTACGCTCTTCGGTCACGGATGTCACTCTATCCCGGGCCCGGGTGACGGCACCGTGCACGACTTTCGACAAGAGACCGTCGGGATCTTGGAGGGATGTCCACAACGGCGCGTCCACGGCGCGGCGTCGTCGGCGCCGGCGCGTTCTCCACGTCGGCGCGGGTTAGCCTGTCGACATGCCCGTCGACGCGCCCGACCTCCCCCTCAGTTCCGTCCTCGTCCCTCGGCTCGAGTGGCTCTCGTCGATCGGTTCGACGAACGGGGAGCTCGTCGCTCGAGCCGCTGCACAGGGGTGGCCGGACCTCTCGGTCGTGGCGACCGACGACCAGACGGCGGGCCGTGGGCGACTCGGGCGCAGCTGGGTCGCTCCGGCCGGATCGGCGCTCGCCGTCTCGATCCTGCTCCGTCCGCGGCTCCCGATCCCCCGATTGGGCTGGCTTCCGCTCATCGCGGGACTCGCGGTCGCGCGCGCCGCCGACAGGTTCGTCTCGGCCGATCGTGTGAGCGTGAAGTGGCCGAACGACGTGCTCGTCGGGGGACGCAAGCTCAGTGGCGTCCTCTCCGAGCTCACGACCGACGGTGCCGTCGTCGTCGGAGCCGGTGTCAACACGGCGGCGACCGCTGAGGACCTCCCCGTGCCGACGGCGACGTCCCTCGCGATCGAGGGTGCGACCCTGACGGGTCCCGATCCGGTGCTGTCCGCCTACCTCGAGGAACTGCTTCCCCTCTATCGGTCCTTCGTCGCGGCGGGAGGTGACGCCACGACGAGCGGTGTCCGCGCCGCCGTCAGTGAGCGATGCGCGACGATCGGCTCGCGGATCCGGCTCGAGCTCCCCGGCGACATCGTCGTGCACGGGACGGCTCTCGGCATCGACACGGACGGGCGCCTCGTCGTGCAACCGGCGGACGGATCCGGTCTCCTCCCGGTCGCCGCCGGCGACGTGACGCACGTGCGTCCGGACGCCGACTGACGACGCGGCCTCCACGGGTCGCCCCGGCGCATACTGCACAATGGGTTCCATGACCTTCGAGCCCCCTGCTCAGGCCGGTGCCGCCGTGCGCGCCGCCGGAGCGACAGAGCAGGTCGTCGCGCGCATGCACCGCAACGCCCGCGTCCTCTTTCTTCCGGCTCTCCTCTTCATCGCGCTCGCCGGGGGCGCCGTCTATCTCCTCGGCATCGCCGAGGAGACCTGGCAGCTCGCCGCCGGACTCGTCGCGGCGGGTCTCCTCTTCCTCTTCGGTGTGCTCGTACCCTTCCTGTTCTGGCTCACCCGCAGCTACACCGTGACCACCAAACGGATCATCGTTCGGCACGGTCTCTTCACCCGCACGCGGCGGGAGGTCCTGCACTCGCGCGGCTACGCGATCACCCTGAAGCGCGGTCCCCTCCAGTCGATGCTCGGTTCGGGCACGATCGTCGTCGACGCCGGGAGCGACCATCCCCTCGTCTTGTCAGACGCGCCGGGGGCCGTCCTCGTCCAGTCGACGCTGCACGAGCTCGTCGAGCGAGCGCAAGCCAGTGGTGGCACGGGCTACGGGACGGGGCCGCAGGGCGCGGAGGGGGCTACTCGCTTCTGATCCGCTCCCGGCGTCGTCCGCTCCCCGCGCGTGTCGTCATGGGGGAGGATGGGGGGACGCACGGAGAGGTCGTGCCGCGCCCGGGTGGCGCGGACGCGCGGCCTCTCGAGGAGAACGGAGTGACGACATGCCTCGAGTCGGAGTGATCGGTGGAGGGCAGCTCGCCCGCATGATGGTTCCGGAAGCCCTCGAACTCGGGATCGACATCCGTGTCCTCGCCGAGTCCGACGATGCACCGGCGTCGATCGCCGCGACCGCGGTCGGCGACTACCGCGACGAGGCCGTGGTCCTCGCGTTCGCCGCGGATGTCGACGTCGTGACCTTCGATCACGAGCACGTCCCGCAGCACGTGCTGCGCGCGCTCGAGGACGCAGGCGTCGAGGTGCGCCCGGGTCCCGACGCGCTCCTCTACGCGCAGGACAAGATCCTGATGCGCCGTCGCCTCCAGGAACTCGGTCTCCCGGTCCCGGAATGGACCACCGCGTCGTCCGCCGAGGACCTCGAGCGCTTCCTCGCCGAGCACGGTGGCGCGGCCGTGGTGAAGACCCCGCGGGGTGGGTACGACGGCAAGGGGGTCCGGGTCGTCCGGGCGGCCGCGGATGTCGCCGATTGGTTCGCGACTCTCGACGAGGACGGCAACGGGGGAGAACTGCTCGTCGAGGAGCTCGTGAGCTTCCGGAGGGAGCTCGCACAGCTCGTGGCGCGCCGTCCGTCCGGCGAGATCGAGGCGTGGCCGGTCGTCGAGACGGTCCAGCGCGACGGCGTGTGCGCCGAGGTCCTGGCTCCCGCTCCCGCCTCGGCCGGTCGCGTCGCCGAGGTCGCCGCGCAGATCGCGTACGACGTCGCCGAGGGTCTCGGGGTGACGGGTGTGCTCGCGGTCGAGCTCTTCGAGACCGACGATGACAGGCTGCTCGTGAACGAGCTCGCGATGCGGCCGCACAACTCGGGCCACTGGACTCAGAACGGCTCGACCACGAGCCAGTTCGAGCAGCACGTGCGCGCCGTGCTCGACCTTCCGCTCGGCGCCGCGGGGACGACGGCGCCCTGGAGCGTGATGGTCAACGTGCTCGGCGGTCCCACCGACGGTTCGGCGCTCGTCGATCACTACCCCGCGATGCTCGCGCAGCACCCGACGGCGAAGATGCACGCCTACGGAAAGGCTCCCCGCCCCGGTCGGAAGCTCGGCCACGTCAACGTCGCCGGGGACGACCTCGATCAGGCCGTGTACGAGGCACGAGCGGCGGCGGCCTTCTTCACGACCCTCTGAGTCGAACCTCCCATCCCCGACGTGCGGCCTCTCGTCGCCGATTCCTGGATCGCGGGGACGAGAGCCCGCACGTCGGAAAGTCGATGGCCTCTGAGGACGGGACGACGGGCGCGCCTGGACGTTCGTCCAGGCGACTCGACCTAACATGTGCGTTATGCCACACCACGATTCCGTGCGCCCGATCGTCGGCGTCGTCATGGGAAGCGACTCGGACTGGTCCGTCATGAGTGACGCGTCCGCGGCGCTCAGCGAGTTCGGCATCGACCACGAGGTCGAGGTCGTGAGCGCGCACCGCACTCCCGCGCGCATGATCTCCTACGGCCGGGGGGCGGCCGACCGGGGACTCCGCGTGATCATCGCGGGTGCCGGTGGCGCGGCCCACCTCCCCGGGATGCTCGCTTCGGTCACATCGCTCCCCGTCATCGGCGTCCCCGTCCCCCTCGCGCGGCTCGACGGTCTCGACTCGCTGCTGTCGATCGTGCAGATGCCCGCCGGGATCCCCGTCGCGACCGTCTCGATCGGCGGGGCGAAGAACGCCGGGCTGTTGGCGGCTCGCATCCTCTCGACCTCGGACGACGCGGTGCGCGAGAAGCTCGACGCCTACGCGCTGGCCCTCGAGGGCCAGGTGGCCGAGAAGAACGAGCGCCTCAAAGGGAGTCTGTGAGCGGCATCGCCGCGAGTCCCCTCCGGTACCCGGACTCGCGTTCCGCTCGGGTCATGACGCATCGCGCGTGGTGGCTCGTCCTCGTCAACTTCCTCATCCCGGGCTCCGCCCAGGTGCTCGCGGGAAGTCGACGGCTCGGTCGCCTCGGCCTCGGCGCCACGCTCACGCTGTGGGCGCTGCTCGCCGTGGGCGTCGCGTTCTTCCTCTTCTTGCGCTCCGCTCTCATCACGATCGTCACGTTCGAACCCGTGCTGTGGCTCGTGCAAGGGCTCATGGTCGCCTACGCCGTGCTGTGGCTCGTGCTGACCCTGGACACGTTGCGCCTCGCCCGGCTCGTCAAAGCCGCGCCGGGCGCTCGCGTCTGGATCGCGGCCGCCACGGTCGTCCTGCTGGCCGTCTCGGCGGGTGGAGCCACCGTTGGGGCCTACTACGCGGGAGTGACGCGGGGGACCCTCTCGTCGATCTTCGGGGGCGGGGCGATGGAGGCCCCGGTCGACGGCCGGTACAACATCCTGCTTCTCGGCGGTGACGCCGGACCCGACCGCGACGGACTCCGTCCGGACACCATCCGCGTCATGAGCATCGACGCCGAATCCGGGGCCGCGACGACGATCGGGCTCCCGCGCGACATGCGTGACACGCCCTTCTCCGCCGACTCGCCGCTCGCCGGCCTCTACCCCGATGGCTTCCAGAACTGCGACGTCAGCGCCTGCAAGCTCAACGCCGTCTACACCGAGGCCGAGCTCCGTCACGGCGATCTCTACCCCGACGCCGCGGCGTCGGGGAGTTCCGCGGGTATCGAGGCGATGAAGGAAGCGGCTGAGGGTGTCACGGGCCTCACGATCCAGTACTACGTCCTCATCGATATGCAGGGCTTCGCCGACCTCGTCGACGCGCTCGGCGGTGTGGAGGTCACGGTGAACGACCGGCTCCCCATCGGCGGCGACGAACAGCTGAACAACGTGGACGGGTGGATCGAACCGGGCACCCAGGTGCTGGACGGCTACCACGCCCAGTGGTACGCGCGCTCGCGGCACTCCACGAGTGACTGGGACCGGATGGAGCGCCAGAACACGCTCATCGAGGCCATCCTCACGCAGTTCACCCCGGGCAACGTCCTCACGAAGTTCGAGGCGATCGCTCAAGCGGGGTCGAAGATCGTGAAGACCGACATCCCGCAGGGGATGCTGTCCTACTTCGTGGACCTCGCGACGAAGACGCGTGAGCAGCCGATCCAGTCGATCGAGCTCACGCCGCCCACCGTCGATCCGGACGATCCGGACTTCGCCGCCATCCACGAACTCATCGGGACGACGCTCTCGCCGCCCGACGACTCGACGTCCGGCGAGGGCTGACCGCACGCCGGACGACGCCGGTCGCCTCTGACGAAAGGATCGCGGTCGCCCCCGATCACTCGAGGACAACCGCGATCCGTGGTCGTGCGGTGTGGAACGGGGGCTACTGGCCCTGGGCGGCGTAGCGGGCTTCGGTCGCGTCCTTCACGGGCGCCCACCAGGCCTCGTTGTCGCGGTACCACTCGATCGTGGCGGCGAGTCCGGCTTCGAAGTCGACGTAGCGCGGCTCCCAGCCGAGTTCCGTGCGCAGTCGCGTCGAGTCGATCGCGTAGCGGAGGTCGTGACCGGGACGGTCGACGACGTGGTCGTACGCGTCCGCCGGCTGGCCGAGGGTCGTGAGGATGAGCTCGACGACCTCTTTGTTGTTCTTCTCGCCGTCGGCACCGATGAGATACGTCTCGCCGATGACGCCCCTCTCGAGGATCGTGAGCACGGCGGACGAGTGGTCGTCCGCGTGGATCCAGTCGCGCACGTTCTCGCCCGCTCCGTAGAGCTTGGGGCGCTCGCCGCGGAGCACGTTCGTGATCTGTCGCGGGATGAACTTCTCGACGTGCTGGAACGGACCGTAGTTGTTCGAGCAGTTGCTGATGGTGGCCTGCACGCCGAACGAGCGGACCCACGCGCGCACGAGCAGGTCGCTGCCGGCCTTCGTCGACGAGTAGGGGCTCGACGGGTTGTACGGGGTGTTCTCGGTGAACTTCGCGGGGTCGTCGAGTTCGAGATCGCCGTAGACCTCATCGGTCGAGATGTGGTGCAGGCGGGTGCCGTGACGACGCGCGGCCTCGAGGATCGTGTACGTCCCGACGATGTTCGTGTCGAGGAACGGACGCGGGTCGTCGAGCGAGTTGTCGTTGTGGCTCTCCGCGGCGAAGTGCACGACGGCGTCGACGGTGGGGAACAGTTCGTCGAGCAGGGGCGCGTCGGTGATGTCGCCCTGGACGAACGTCAGACGGTCGGCGGGGATGCCCTCGAGCGACGCGAGATTGCCGGCGTACGTGAGGGAATCGAGCACGGTCACGTGCGAATCGGTGTTCGCGATGACGTGGTGGACGAAATTGGATCCGATGAAGCCGGCGCCGCCGGTCACGAGAAGCGTGGACATTCGATCATCCTAACGGGAGGGTCGAGGGGAGGACCTGTCGCCTCCCGTGGGCTCAGAGGTCGGCGTGCAGCTGCCAGACACGTTCGGCCGAGTCGCGCCAGCTGAACGCGCGCTCGCGGTCCTGGGCGAGGATGCCGAGTCGGCGCAACTGCTCGCCGTCTGCGAGGGTGTCGGAGAGTGCGGCCGCGAGGCGCTCCGGGTAGCCCTTGCCGGTGAGCTCGACGGCGACCCCCGCGTTCGCCGACACCTCCACGAGAGCGGCATCATCGGAGTGTACGACGGGCGTCCCGAACCGGAACGCCTCGACGATCGGGAGCCCGAAGCCCTCGTGCCGCCCGGGATGGACGAACACGGTGGCGCGATCGAGGAGGACGGCGAGGTCGGCGTCATCGACGACGCCGAGGGCACGGACACGGTCGTCCGGGAGGCCGGCCTCGTCGGCGACGGAGGCGACCGTGAGCTCTCCCCACGAGTCGGGGCCGAGGATCAGGAGAGGCAGGTCCGGCGCCCCGGGCAGGCCGAGGGCGGTGATCAGATCCGTGAGCCCGCGGCGGGGGTCGAGGCTTCCAATCGTCAGCAGGAAGGAGGAGGGCAGCCCCAGCCGCTCGGCGCGCTCGTCGGCGTCGTCGGGGACGACGAGGTCCTCGCTCGCGGCACCGCCGATGACCCGGACCCGGTCGCCGAGGTCCACGATGTCGGCGAGGCGCGCCGCGACCGCGTGCGAGGGGACGACGACGGCGTCGGCGTGCTTGCGAGCCCGCTTGAGCATCACCTTGTTCCAGGCGACGGTCGCGGGTGTGAGCGACTTCGGGTGGGTCCACGCGAGGGTGTCGTGCACCGTGACGACGATCTGCGTGCCGTCGGTCGCGGTGTCGTGCTTCACGAGGGGCGCGAGGAGGCCAGGGGCGTGGATCATGCCGGTGGCGAGCGTCGGGGCGATGCCGAGCTGCCAGGCTGTGGCGAGCTCTCGGCGCGGCAGGGTCGTGCGGTGGAGGTCCCCGAGCCCCGGCAGCCGATCGGTGAGCACGTCGATCTTGTCCTGCGGGAGTGCCGACACGATGCCCTCGACGCTGCAGCCCCGCGGAGCGGTCGCGATGAGCGCGCGAGTGAGTTCGTGCGTATACCGTCCGACGCCCGTCGGAGCGGGGGTCGCCATCTGGTCGACGACGACACGGAGGACGGTCGTCACGACTGCGCCGGAGCGGCGGGAGCGATGGCGCCCTGCTGGACGGCGGCGTGGAGTGCTTCACGCCAGTCACGGAGGGGCGGGAGTCCCGCTCGGGCCCAGCCGTCGTGGCCGAGCACCGAGTAGGCGGGACGCGGTGCCGGTCGCACGAACGTGCGGCTGTCCGTCTCGAGCACGCGCTCCGGGTCGAGATCGAGCTCCTCGAAGATGGCGCGCGTGAAGCCGTGCCAGCTCGTGACGCCCGCGTTCGTACCGTGGTAGATGCCGGCGGGCGCGTGGGCGTCGAGAAGGGCGACGATGCGTTCGGCCAGATCCTTCGTCCACGTCGGCTGCCCGAGCTGGTCGTTCACGACCGACACCGTGTCGTGGCTCGCGGAGAGCCGCACCATGGTCGCCGCGAAATTGGGGCCGTGCTCGCCGTAGAGCCAGGCGGTGCGGACGACGAATGTGCCGTCGGGGTGTTCGGCGAGCGCGGCCTCCTCGCCGGCGGCCTTCGTCCGCCCGTAGGCGTTGATCGGGTCGCGCGTCCTGTCCTCGGGGTACGGGGAGGTCGCGAAGCCGTCGAAGACGTAGTCGGTGGAGATCGTCACGAGCCTCGCCCCGCTCTCGTGGGCGGCGATCGCGAGGTTCGCCGGACCCGTCGCGTTGACGGCGAAGGCGGCGTCCTCGTTCGCCTCGGCGTCGTCGACCTTCGTGTACGCCGCCGCATTGATGACGGCGTCGTGTCCCGCAACGGCCTCGCGCACCGCCTCGAGGTCGGTCACGTCGAGTTCGGCACGGCCGAGCGCCGTGACTTCGCGTCCCGCGAGGGCCTCCTGGAGGTCGCGACCGAGCATGCCGTTCGCGCCCGTGATGAGATACCGCATCGTGCTCCTTCGTCTGAACGTGTCGATTCTAGGCGAGGGAGCCGCGTGGTCCCGGAGGTGGACGCGGGGTGCTAGCGGGCGATGACCGGCGTCGGCTTGCTCGTCCGTGTGACCGTCTTCCCACCGTAGGTGCCCGTGACCTTGGAGGTGAGGCGCTTACCGGCCTGCGATGCCAGGATCAGGTGCCGCTCCCCTCGAGCGCCCGGGATCCGGACTCCGTCCACGTACCACGAGTAGGAGAGCGTCACGCCCCGCGGGCCCCAGGAGCCCGGGCTCGTGGTGATGATCTTGCCGACGCGCGAGTCGCCCGAGAGCCGAGGCACGGAACTCGTGATGGCCGTGTTCGGGTAGGTCGCGAAGACCTGCACCCAGAAGTTCCCCTTGGCGGCATAACCGACGCCGATGTGCGTGTAGCGGGTGTCGAGGATATTGGCACGGTGTCCCGTCGATCCCATCCAGCCCTTCACGACGGCACCGGCACCCGTGTACCCGTACGCGATGTTCTCGCCGCAGCAGAGCGAGTAGCCCGGCGACGCCTTCGACGTCCGCCAGGCGTTGGTGCTGTGCTCCATGCGGTTCACCGAGGACATGTGGTTCGCCCAGGCCTGCGCCATGTTGTTGAGGCTCTGCTCCGGTGCCAGGGCCCGCCGGCCGTTCGCGGCGCGGTGCTCGTTCGTGATCCGGATCACGGACTGGACGGGGGTCTCGGCGGCGACCGCCGGACTCGTGAGGGGGGCGCTCGCGACGCCCGCGCTTCCCAGGAGAACGCCGATCGCGAGCGCGGCGGTGAGTCTGAGCATCCGATTCATGGTGACGGTGTCCTTCGTGCGGGGGTCCCCGGGTGAGGGACGAGTCGACGGTCGACGGGTTCGGGTGCTTCGACGAGGGGGGCTAGACCTCATGACTACGGTATGCGGGCGGCTCGAAACGAGCAAGTCGACACCTCCGGGCGGGACCCGGTCGAACCGCTAGGCTGCACTCGTGAACATCCGCGAGCTCAGCATCCCCGACAGCTACGAGATCACGCCTCGCCTCATCGGCGACGACCGCGGCCTCTTCCTCGAGTCGTACAAGGCCGACGTCCTCCGCGAGGCGACGGGCCGCACGATCGATCTGGCGCAGACGAACACCTCCGTGTCGACGCGCGGCACGGTCCGCGGCATCCACTTCGCCGACATCCCGCCGAGCCAGGCGAAGTACGTCACGGCCCACCGGGGAGCCGTCCTCGACTTCGTCATCGACATCCGCGTGGGATCTCCGACGTTCGGGCAGTGGGATTCCGTGCTCCTCGACGACGTGGACCGTCGCGCGATCTTCATCTCCGAGGGTCTCGGCCACTGCTTCGTCGCACTCACGGATCACGCGACGGTCAACTACCTCGTGACGGACGTCTACCGTCCCGACCGCGAGCACGGGATCAACCCGCTCGACCCGGCGATCGGGCTCGAGTTCCCGGACGATGCTGGGGAACTGCTCCTCTCGCCGAAGGACACCGCTGCACCATCTCTGGACGAGGCCCGAGCCGCCGGGCTGCTGCCCGAGTGGGACGCCGCGCGCGCCTTCTACGGCTCCCTCAGCACGTCATGAGCGCGGCCGTCCCCGTCTCCACGCGGGTCTCGCTGGCGAGCCACTGGCAGCCTCGCCACCTCGTGCAGTCGGCATGGACGGGGCACGCGCCCTTCGCGGCGGCCGTCGTCGAGGTGCTTCGTCCGGACACCCTCGTCGAGCTCGGCGCTCACATGGGCTTCTCGTACTTCGCGTTCTGCGAGACGGTCGCCCGATTGGGCATCGACACGCGAACCGTCGCGGTCGACTCGTGGGAGGGAGACGAGCACGCCGGGTACTACGGTGACGAGGTCTACGAGTCGGTCCGGCGCATCAACGAGGCATACGCGTCGTTCTCCACACTCACCCGCAGTTACTTCGACAAGGCGCTGCCGGGATTCGCCGATGGGTCGATCGATCTCCTCCACATCGACGGCCGGCACCGCTTCGAGGACGTCACGAGTGAGTTCGAAGCCTGGCTCCCGAAGATGTCGCCGCGCGGTGTGATGCTCTTCCACGACACCAACGAGTTCAAAGAGGGATTCGGCGTCCACCGGTTCTGGGCCGACGTGGAGTCGCGTTACCCGTCCTTCCACTTCCTGCACTCGCACGGCCTCGGCGTACTCGGCGTCGGCTCCCAACTCGACCCGCGCGTCCGCGACATGTTCGCGATCCTGAACGATTCGCCGGACGCCTCGCGCGCGGCGTACGAGTCGCTCGCGGGCGACATCACGCACCGCGCGAAGCTCGAGGCGCTCCCCGCCCGGGTCCGGGAGCTCGACCGTCGCGCCCGCGACATCGGGTCGGAGCTCTCGAGCGAGACCCGGCACCGCGAAGAGGCGCAGGAACGGCTCGCGCAGTCCCGGCGCGAGCTTCGTGCCGCTCGCCGCGCTCTCGACGACGTGCTCTCGAGCACGAGCTGGAGGCTCACAGCACCCGTGAGAGCCCTGGGCGGGCTCGTCCCACGGCGGAGTCGTCGCTGACCCCGCCACCGTCGAGCCGGGACACGCGGTGATCGTCGCCGACAGGTGCGGGAGGGAGCACATGCGCCGCCACCCGCGCGGTCGCGGCCGAGAACGGCGCCTAATGGGTAGGATGGCCGACTATGCGTGGCATTGTTCTCGCCGGAGGATCCGGCACCCGTCTGTGGCCGATCACCAAGGGTATCTCCAAGCAATTGATGCCCATCTACGACAAGCCGATGATCTACTACCCCTTGTCGACCCTCATGATGGCGGGCATCGACGAGATCCTCATCATCACGACCCCGGAGTACAACGAGCAGTTCCGCGCCCTGCTCGGTGACGGGTCGGAGCTCGGAATCCGCCTCGAATACGCCGTGCAGCCGTCGCCCGACGGTCTCGCCCAGGCGTTCATCATCGGCGAGGAGTTCATCGGTGACGAGAGCGTCGCGCTCGTGCTCGGCGACAACATCTTCCACGGCACCGGTCTCGGTTCCTCCCTGCGCGGGAACACCGAGGTCGACGGTGCGACGATCTTCGCGTACCACGTCTCGAACCCCACCTCCTATGGCGTCGTCGAGTTCGACGACGACTTCCGCGCGGTGTCGATCGAGGAGAAGCCGACGGAGCCGAAGAGCAACTACGCGGTGCCCGGTCTCTACTTCTACGACAACGACGTCGTGCGCATCGCGAAGACCATCGAGCCGAGCGCGCGCGGGGAGCTCGAGATCTCGACCGTCAACGAGCGGTACCTCGAGGCCGACCGGTTGCACGTCCAGGTGCTCGACCGCGGCACGGCCTGGCTCGACACCGGGACGTTCGAGTCGATGATGCAGGCGTCGGAGTACGTGCGTGTGATCGAGGACCGACAGGGCTTCAAGGTCGGCTGCATCGAGGAGATCGCCTGGCGTGCCGGCTGGATCGACGACGCGCAGCTCGCGAAGCTCGCGGCTCCGCTCGTCAAGAGCGGGTACGGCCGCTACCTGCAGAGCCTGCTCGCCGACTGACGGCGACGGTCCACCGGCTCCCGGTTCGAGAGCGGAAGGGGGTGCGCGGCTCGGCTGCGCACCCCCTCGTCGTCTCCGGGTCGAGGCGTCAGCGCCCGAGCCGGCGGCGGGCGGCGCCGAGTGCTCGGCGGGCGGCCGCGGTCGGACCGGGCGCGATCGACTGAGCCCGCCGGGCGATGCGCGTGAGCCGCGGTTCGAGCGGCGTCGTCCCCGTGCCCTTCGCGGACGGGCGGGCGACCCGGAACCAGCGCTCGCGCAGTCGCGCCGTGTCCACCGGGCGTCGCGCCCAGTCCCCGAGCAGTCCCTCGAGGACGTGCTCGGGGGCGTCGAGCCCCGTCACCGTCCACTCGGCATGCGTCACGACGGGCGTCGCATCCAGGTAGTGCGTGAGATCGGCGTTCGCCTGCTCCGACGTTCCGACGATCACATCGGCGGCGGCGATGAGGTCGAGGACGGCCGTCCGGTCCTCGCCTCGCGGGTCCCGGCGGTCCCAGCGACGGAGGTAGGAGGGATCGTCGTTGACGTACACCCACCGCAGCGCGCTGCGGTTCATCCGCAACAACTGCTCGGCGGACGATGCGTCCGTCCCGATGGCGATGCCCACGTCGTGAAGCGAACGGAATTGCGAGTGCGGCACGACGGTCAGGCCGCGGAACCGCGTCGCCGTCGCGGCGGCGACGGCGTCGGGCACGGAGACCGTGAAACGTGCGGATGCCCCCGCCCGTTCCCGCGCGAGTTCGAGGAACCGGACGGCGCTCTCCGGCAGCACCTTGCCCTCGAGACGATCGATGTCGAGGAAGACGGTCGGTACGTCGTCTCCGGGGACCATCGCGTCCGCGAAGTGATCGACGGGGTCGATGTCACGCCAGAGGTACTGCTGGACCGCGTCGGTGTAGAACGGGTATCGAGAGACGACGATCTTCTCGTGCGCCGATCGCAAGGCCATGCGCTTCTCGCCCTCGAAGCTCTTGGACCCGGCGTGGAAGGCCAGGGCGCGGTTCGCGATGAGGGACAGGTAGCCGTGGGCGTTGACGCGCAGGCAGAAGTCGTTCTCCTCGCCGTAACCGGGTGCGAAGATCTCGTCGAAGAGCCCGTAGGAGCGGATGAGCTCCCGGCGGACGAGGAAGCAGAATCCGTGCGCGACGGGGGAGATGCTGTAGCGGGGGAGCTCCGGTGCGAGCACGGCGTGCACCGCAGCCGTGCGCTCGATCGTCCGCGGCGTCTTGGGAACGCGCAGATAGTGGGGCATGCTCACGATCGTCGCGTTGTTGCTGCGCGCACACACGACGCCGTGCGTGTCGGACGCGTGCAGCACACTCGACATCTCCTCGAGGAAGCCCGGCGTCGCCATCGCGTCGCTGTTGAGCAGCAGGATGTCGTTGTCGGTCGTGTCGAGCTCGAGCGCCGCTCGGTTGCAGTTGCCGACGAAGCCGAGGTTCCGCGGGTTCCGTTCGTACCTGACGCCGGGGGCGCCGTCGATACGGGAGAGGAGCGCCCGCTCGATCTCGTCGGCGTCGGGCCCGACGTCGTTCACGAGGAGGAGCGAGTTCCGCTCGAGGTCGACGTGCTCGATGACCGAGTCGACGCACTCGAGCAGCGTCGGGAGGTCTCCGTAGACGGGGACGACGATCGTGACGGGCCATGCGGTGACGGCCGGAGGGGTGACGGCGGTGCTCATCGTCCGACCACCCGCCGGACGGCCGCGACGGGCCGTTTCGCGAGGTTCCGCAATCGGCCCCTGATGCGTGTGGCGATGAATCGCACGGTCGTCATCCCTCCCGTCCTCATCATCTCGGAGTAGTGGCCGGGCAGGGCGAACCAGTAGCGCGCGATCTCCGGCAGTCGATAGGCGGGGCCGCCGACGAGGCCCGTGAGGGTGTCGATCGCTGCCGCGTTGCTGTACTCGTGCTCCGTCATGCGCAACGCGCGCTCGCGGGCGGCGGCGCCGTGTGCGGCGACGGCCGCGGGATCGGCGGCATAGCGGGCGATCGCGTCCACGAGCGTCTCCGGATCCTCGGGCGAGAACAGGCTGCCCGTCGCCCCGTCCTCGACGAGTTCGGCGCCACCGCCGTCGGAGGACGCGATCGCGGGCTTCGACAGCAGCATGTACTCGAGAGTCGTGCGGCCGAAGGCCTCGATACTGGAGGCGGTGACGCAGACGTCGGCGGCCGAGACGAAGGGGAAGGGGTTCTCCTGCTCCCCGACGATCGTGACGCGGTCGTCGATGCCGAGCGCCCGTGCGCGGGCGGTGAGCTGGACGTCGTAGTCGGGGTCGGTCCAGGAACCGACGAGGCACACGCTCGCACGGATGCCGCGCTTCTCGAGCTCCCCGACGGCGTCGATCACACGCCACTGGCCCTTCGTGTCCGAGAGGCGACCGACGACGGCGATCCGCAGCCCCGGGTCCGCCGGGAACGGGGTGGGGTCGGCGATGGCCGACGCCTTCGCGTCGAGTGAGGTGACGTCGACCTTGGGGTAGACCACTTGGATCGGCTTGTCCATGTACTGGGCGATGTGATCGCGCACCGCGAGCGAGTTCGCGAACACCGCTTCCGAGAGGAGACCGACGTCGTGGAAGGTCCGCTCCCGGCCGATCTGGAATGCGAGGCCGTGGTCGAGGTCGCCGTACTCCCGGACGAACCAGGCGTGGGGGATGCCGAGGACCTTCGCCGCGAAGGCGCCCCACGGAGCGACGATCGAGTTCGTGACGACGAGGTCGGGGCGGCGGCGCTCCATCATCTCGATGATGCGGCCCACCGAGGCGTAGTCCTCGCGGGCGAAGTAGGTGATCTCGGAGAGCGGGGCCTCGGGCTTCGGGATCGTCCAGCCGCGGTACCGGAACGCCTCGTAGGCCCAGCCCTTCTCCTCGATCGCGGCGATGAACTGGCCGCGGGGGTGCTTCGTGATGAAGACCGCCTCGAACTCCGGATCACGGTCGTACCAGTCCTGGACGAGCTGGATGAGGGACCGCTCGGCGCCGCCGAGATTGATCGGAGCCGTACTGTGGTTCACGAAATAGACGAGCACAACGACCGATTCTAGGGCGTCGTGCTGTCAGGACCGCGGGAAGCGCGTCGCCAGGCGTGATCGCACCGCGAGCCCGGCCCGCAGCGCCCAGCGCACCGGCGCCCACAGCGGACCCGGGTACACGCGGGACACGTAGGTGTAGGCGCTGCGATGGTGCGCCCGCACCATCGCGGTCGAGGCGTGCGACGTCGAGTGGGCCCCGACGTGCGTGACGACGGCTCCCGGTACGTACCGGGAGCGGAACCCCGCCTCACCGATGCGCCGGCCGAGGTCGACGTCCTCGAAGTACATGAAGAACACCTCGTCGAACCCGCGGACGCGCTCGAAGACGGAGCGCCGGACGAGGAGACACGCGCCCGAGAGCCAGCCGGTGTCGAAGGGGGAGTCGACGGCCGCGAGATCCGTGGGGCGGTATCGCCTCGACCACGGATTGTCAGGGGCCACCGTGGACAGGACGCCGTGGCCGATTCCCAGGAACAAGCGGGGGAGGGGGCGGGCCGACGGGTACGTCGCGCCGTCGGCGTCGAGGATCCGAGGACCGACGACACCGATGTCGTCGCGAGCGCTCGCCGCGTCGATGAGTGCGTCGATCGAGCCGGGGTGCAGGACGACGTCGGGGTTGACGACGAGGATCCACTCCTCCGTCGCGCCCGCCGCCGCGCGGTTGACCGCCCGCCCGTACCCGAGGTTGTCGGCGTTCTCGAGCACCTCGACGGCCGGACCGCGCCGGGCCGCTTCGCGCTGCGGGGCTCCGTCGACCGAGCCGTTGTCGCTGATGACGACGCGGAGGTCGTGAGTCGATGCGCCGTCGAGGGAATCGAGGAATGCGGTGAGGTGATCGCCGGAGTTGTACGTGACGGTCACGACGAGCACGGAGCCGCGCGTCACGATCGAGCCGCGCGTTCGTAGGCGCGGCGGTGGGCCGCGGCGCTCACCGCCCACGTGAACGTCGCGGCGCGCTCGCGCGCCCGGTGTCCCCGCTCGACACGACCGTCGCGGTCCGCGACGACGCGGGCGATCGCGCTGCCGAGCGAGGAGACGTCCGTGCCCGCGTAGACGACGGTGTCGCCCCCGACCTCGGGAAGCGACGACTCCCGCGTCGTGATGACGCTCGCGCCGCACGCCATGGCCTCGAGGACGGGCAGGCCGAAGCCCTCGCCCCTGCTCGGGTAGGCCACGGCGAGGGCGCCGCCGAGGAGGACGTGCAACTCCTCGCGCGGCAGGTAACCGGGGAGGACGACGTTGAGGTCCGACGGCACCCGCTCGAGGTGCGCGTCGATGGTCGAGTCCCAACCGCGCGCTCCCGCGAGGACGAGAGCAGGGGGGGCCGTGGTCCCGGCATAGCGCTCGACGTAGGCGTCGATGAGCGCCGGGACGTTCTTGCGGGGTTCGAGAGTGCCGAGGAAGGCGATCCATCCCGACGTCGGCAGCTCGAGCCGGCGGCGGAAGGCCTCGACGGCACGGTCCTCCGGGGGCCGGAATGTCTCGAGGTCGACGCCGTGGTGGGCGACGACCGCGCGGTCCGACGCGACACGCGCGAACGGCGCGAGTTCATCGAAGGTCGCGGCGCTCGGCGCGACGAGGACGTCCGCGCGACGAGCGGCGAGGAGCGTCCACGCCCGGAAGAACCAGCGCTTCACGACGGAATGGTCGTGCGGGAGCGTGAAGAACGTCGCGTCGTGGATCGTCACGACGTGAGGCGCTCGGGACGACAGCGGGAAGGTGTAGTGGGGGGAGTGGATGACGTCGGCTCCGATCGCCCGGGCGATGCGGGGGAGTCGGACCTGCTCCCACAGCAGACGGAGAGGAGCGGAGCGGAAACGGTCGCCAACGATGACGCGTCCGTAGCCCGCTCCGGAGGCGAACACGGCCGATGCGAGAGACCGTCGCGTCACGACGGTGATGCGCATCCCGTCGCCGCGAAGTTCCGGTGCGATGCCTTCGAGGTACCTGCCGACTCCGCCGAGTTCATCGGGGATTGCGGTAGCGTCGAGCAATACGTGCACGCTCTGCATCCTCCCGCGACCCACCTCGTCTGATTCGGCGGATTGCCCGCACAAATGTTTAGATTCTAGTCGAGCCGCGAAGGAATTCTCCTCCGCGTACCTTCCCGAAAGCACCGGATGACCTACCTCTCAGAGCTTTTCGCCAGCCGCGAGCTCTTCTACAACCTCACGATGCGCGACGTGAAGGGGAAGTACCGTCGCACCGTCCTCGGGCAGTTGTGGTCGCTCATCAACCCGCTCGCGACGATGCTCGTGTACACCCTCGTGTTCTCGTTCATCTTCCGCGCGAGGCCCTCGGAGGGTGACCCGAGCGGACTCGACATCTACCCGCTCTGGCTCATGACCGGGCTCCTGCCGTGGATGTTCTTCACGCGAGTGGTCAACGGGGGCATGTCGTCGGTCATCGGTAACGGCGGGCTCATCAAGAAGGTGTACTTCCCCCGGATGCACCTCCCGTTCTCCGTCGCGGGCTCCGTCGGTTACACCTGGGCCATCGAGATGGGAGTGCTGACCGTCGCCCTGACGGTCTTCGGCGGCATGCCGCTCATCTGGGTGCCCGTCGCGCTCGTCTTCATGGTGATGCTCGCGCTCTTCGCCCTGGGGCTCGCGATGCTCCTTGCAATCGGCAACGTCTACTTCCGGGATCTGCAGCACTTCACCACGATCGCTCTGCAGATGTGGATGTACCTGACGCCGATCATCTACCCCATCCACCTCGTGGAGGACCAGGCCGAGCGTCACGGCCAGTGGATCCTCGACGTGTACAAGCTCAACCCGATGGAGCGCTTCGTCTCCGTCTTCCGCGAGCTCCTCTACGACAACCGGTGGCCCGACCTGAGCGATTCGCTCGTCTGCGTCGCCTGGACGGTCGTCATGTTCACCCTCGGATTCCTGGTGTTCAAGCGGAGCGAGAAGAGATTGGCCGAATTGCTGTGAGTGAAGCCGCTGTCGTCGTCGACGACGTATCCAAGAAGTTCCGTCTCTACAAGGAGAAGAACGATTCCCTGAAGACCGCACTCATGCGGGGCCGGCGCTCGGTGCACGAGGACTTCTGGGCGCTGCGTGACGTCTCGTTCGAGGTGCCCGAAGGGT
This sequence comes from Labedella populi, assembly GCF_004078655.1. Lineage (GTDB taxonomy): Bacteria > Actinomycetota > Actinomycetes > Actinomycetales > Microbacteriaceae > Labedella > Labedella populi. The sequence continues at coordinate 1,003,692 of NZ_RZNC01000001.1, forward strand.
CGACGTTCGGTCTCGTCGGGCGCAACGGGTCCGGGAAGTCGACTCTCCTGAAGTGTCTCGCGAAGATCCTCTACCCCAATTCGGGGTCCATCACCTCGAAGGGCAAGGTCGCTTCGCTGCTCGAGGTGGGGTCGGGATTCCACCCCGAATTGTCGGGTCGCGAGAACGTCTACCTCAACGGTTCGATCCTCGGGATGAGCCGGAAGGACGTCGCCCGGAAGTTCGACGAGATCGTCGAGTTCAGCGGAGTGCGCAAGTTCATCGATCAGCCCGTCAAGAACTACTCCTCCGGCATGTACGTGCGGCTCGGCTTCAGTGTCGCCATCAATGTCGACCCCGATGTCCTCGTCGTCGACGAGATCCTCGCGGTGGGCGATGCGGCCTTCCAGGCGAAGTGCAAGGAGAAGTTCGCGGAGTTCCGTCGCGCCGGCAAAACAGTCATCCTCGTGACCCACTCGATGGGCAACATCCGGGACATGTGCGACCACGCGGCATGGCTGGACAACGGCACGCTGCGTCAGGTGGGCGATGCCCAAAGCGTGATGAGCGCATACACTGCAGATATCGGTAAGGGAGACCGATGATCGCGGGGTTCTGCGCCGCGGCGACGTAGGGCCGGCTCGCACTCGGCTCGCCACACGGCTGAGGGAGAACCGTGGAAGCCAGATCGCGACGCATTGCGTCCCTCGCCGTTTGGGCACTCGTGCTCACGATCCTGGTCCCGCTCGCGGGACTCATGGGGGCGGCCCCCGCCAAAGCCCTCGTAACCGACGGCTTCGACCCCGGTTACATCATCAGCGATGAGAAGTTCGCCGACTCGGGGTCGATGACGAACGCCCAGATCCACGAGTTCCTGCAGGCCAAGGGTGCGAAGTGCACCTCGAACTGCCTCAAGGACTACCGGATGGCGACGAGTGACCGTGACCCGGTCGCCGGCCGCTGCAACGGCTATACGGGCCGGAGCAGCGAGAACGTCGCGAACATCATCAAGAACGTCGCGGTCTCGTGCGGCATCAATCCGCAGGTGCTGCTCGTCATGCTCGAGAAGGAGCAGGGTCTCGTGACCGCGACGGCCCCGTCGGCGTCGCGGTACAAGATCGCGATGGGCTACGCCTGCCCGGACACGGCCCCGTGCGACACGCGCTACTACGGCTTCTACAACCAGGTCTACATGGCGGCGTACCAGTACAAGGTCTACGCGACGTCGCCGTCATCGTTCCGGTACAAGGCCGGTCAGAACAACTCGATCCAGTGGCACCCGAACGCCTCCTGCGGCTCGTCGACGGTGTACATCCGCAACCAGGCGACCGCGAGCCTCTACAACTACACGCCGTACCGCCCGAACGCCGCGGCGCTCGCGAACCCGTACGGCATCGGCAACTCGTGCTCGTCCTATGGCAACCGCAACTTCTTCGTGAAGTTCACCGACTGGTTCGGGACGACGACGTCCTCGCTGCCGGAGGGTCGCATCAACTCGACCGTGGTGGATCCGGGCGTCGTCCGCGTGACCGGGTGGGCTCTCGATCGCGACAGCTCCGAGTCGATCGGGTTGCACGTGTACGTGAACGGATCGATGTACAAGGCGGCGGAGGCGGACATCTCCCGACCGGACGTCGGTAGGGCGTTCCCCGGCTACGGTGACGACCACGGATTCGACCTGTTCCTCCGGCTCCCGGCGGGTCAGACGGAAGTGTGCGTCTACGGCCTCAACGTCGGTGGCGGCAAGAACAACCTCATCGCCTGCCGCACCGTCGATCCCATTGCCGGCTCGCCCGTCGGCTCGCTGACCACAGCCCAGGTGGAGCCCGGTGGGGTCCGCCTCGCGGGATGGGCACTCGATCCCGACACCCTCGATGCCGCCTCGCTCTCGGTGACGTTCCAGGGCAAGAGCGTCGGGACGATCCGGGCGTCGTCGACCTCCGAGGGAGTCGTGACGTCGTATCCGACGCACGGCACCAATCGAGGCTTCGACACGGTCGTGCCGGTCGGGGTCGGTCGAGGGGACGTGTGTCTCACAGCAGTGAACGTCGGCGTCGGGAAGAACGTCTCTCTCGGGTGCCGAACGCTCGACGTCTTCGGCGACAACCCCATCGGCCGCGTCGACACGATGTACACGGGCCCCGCCACCGTGCAGGTGAGCGGGTGGACCATCGACCGCAACACGACGGGCGGCGTCAACACCGAACTGCTCGTCGACGGCAAGGTCGTCGCGTCGAAGGTCGCCGCGGCGTCCCGGCCCGACGTGGCGCGTGTCTACCCCGGGTACGGCGAGTACCACGGCTACACGGTCTCGGGCGTCCTCCCGGCCGGTTCCCACACGGTGTGCGTCCGCTTCATCAACAGGGGGGACGGGACCGGCCAGACGACGATGGGCTGCCGGAGTGTCACTGCTCCGACGGGGTCGCCGACGCTCGAGATCGAGAAGGTCGTGCGCACGGCCACCGGGTACACCTACACGGGCTATGCGATGGACCCGGACTCGACGAGCCCCGTGACGATCCGCGCGGTCACGCCGAACGGGACCGTCCTCGCCTCCACGACGGCCTCCGCGAGCCGACCGGACCGCGGAGCGGCCTTCCCCCTCTACGGCGCCGACCAGGGGTTCACCCTGACCGTTCCGCTCGGAGCCAAGACCGCCGACTTCTGCGTCACGGCCGTGAACGTCGGAGCGGGATCCAACGCCGCGTCGTGCACGCGGTTCGGTCCCGATCCGACCGCACGCCTGGACGCCGTCACCGCGGCCCCCGGCGGAGTCGACGTGCGCGGGTGGGCGCTCGACCCGGACACCCGCAACGCGATCGACGTGCACGTCTACGTCGACGGGAGGCACACCTCGACGCTTACGGCCAACGGGACCCGCGCGGACATCGGGCGTGCGTACCCCGCGTACGGCGACGCGCACGGCTATTCGGCCCGGATCCAGATGTCGGCCGGCAGCCACAACGTGTGCGTGTACGCGCTGAACGTCGGCTCGGGCACGAACGTCCTCGTCCGCTGCCAGAAGGTCGTCGTGTCGGGCGGTCTCCCGTTCGGCCGCGTGGACTCGCTCGTCGCCTCGACGGGTGGCGCGACCGTCTCGGGCTGGGCTCTCGACTACGACACCGCGAACCCCATCGACGTGCACGTGTACGTCGACGGGAAGATGCGCGTGGCCTCGACCGCTTCCGGCTCCCGTCCCGACGTCGCCCGTGTCTACCCGGCGTGGGGCGCGCAGCGTGGATACTCGGTGCCGCTCGCGCTCAGCTCGGGGACACACGAAGTGTGTGTCTACGGCATCAACGCCGGACCCGGGAAGAACGACAGGATCGGCTGCAGGACGATCACCGTCCGGTGACGGCGAGGAGGAGCGAGGCCACGTCCTGGTGACCGGTCCGCTCCTCCTCTTCCCTTACGCGACGACGTCGGCGATGGCCGTGAGCGCGTCCTCGAGCGGCCCGCCGATCCGGTCGCGGGTGATCGGCGAGAAGGACCCGGGGCCCTCTGCGCGTTCACGTCGGATCGCGGCGACGAGGGCAGCGCCGAGCGCGTCGGGCGATTCCGGGACGGCCGTGAGGCGCTCGTGCAGGTTCTGGCGCGTGCCGTAGAACTCGTTCGTGACGACGTGAGCCCCGGAGACCGCGGATTCGAGCGGAGGGTGGCTCGGGTGCGGACTCATCTGCAAGGAGAGCACGACGTTCGCCGTGGGGAGGAAGGTGAAGTAGTCGTCCCACGCCATGCGGCCGAGGGGCGAGAGCGTGCGACCGCCGCCGAGATCGACCGGGGGGTGAGCCTCGCCGGCCGAGACGACGTCGACGGACGTGGCCTCGTCACCGAGGATCTGCATCGCTCGCCGGAGCGAGGCGACGCCGAGCTCGAAGAGATTGCGGGGCTTGCTCGGTCGCCCGTAGAAGAGGACGGTCGTGCGGTCCCCCCGGCCGCGGCGAGCGGCGACGTCGGCGAGTCTGTCCCCGTCGAAGGCCGGCGCGAAGACGTGCTCGGGCGGGACGTCGAGTCCTTCCGTCCTCTCGAGATGATCGAGCAGTGGACGGGAGTTCACGAGGGGCACGAATCCCGCGTGGTAGGTCGACCGGGCGGTCGTGAACGACGTCGACCACGGCGTGAATCCGGGCTCGTAGTCCTGGATCAGGTAGGTGACGGACGACCGATCGACGAGCTCGGCGTGGGCGGCGACGTCGAGCGCATGGGCGGTCGTCCAGTGCGTGGCGATCCAGCGGTCGCCGGGGTGGAAGCGCGACCCGGGGAGGTCCTGGCGCAGGAGGATCTCGACGTCGTCGAGTCCGAATGTCTCGCGGAGCAGAACGCGACCCGCGTCGGCGTCCGAGGCGATCTGGTTCCGGGCGAGGGCGATGACCCGCACCGGGAGGTTCACGCGGGCGGCGATCCCGGCGAGAACGTCGATCGCCGTCGCGACTCCCGCGAAGACCGCATCGGCGCGGAACTCGGGGAGCACGAGGTTGACGTGACGCGGGACGTCGGACGCCGGTGTGAGGGTGCTGAGCGCGAGACTCGAGTCGACGAGGCCGAAGAACACTCGCGCCGCCGCTGGAGCGACGGCCTGCTCGCGCCGGTCGATCGCGTCACCCTGAGCGGCCGTGGTGCGGCCGTGGGCGTGCAGGACGGCTGCGCGGAACTCGGAGGAGCGCACGTACCCGATGTTCAGTTTGCCGAGGTCCGAGAGGAGCTGCAGGGGGCGTGGAGGCATGGACACACTTTCGGCCGAGGGCAGGAACCCGCCACAGTCTATTTTGTTAGGCTGTGTCGTCGCGCCGGGCACCGTGGTCGGGCCCGCACAGCGGACCGACGGGTGCGACTGGCTGGTCGAGAATCACGGGTCGACCGCCCTCGAGCTGAGTCAATCGACGGAAGAGACCAACCACCATGAATCGACGGGCGATCGCGCGCCGCGTGCTCGACAGGATCCCGCTCCTCGACGCGAGGATCATCACCCCGATCCGTGTGGAGCGTCGGAAGCGCCAGCTCCGGGAGCTCGGGCGTACCGGACTCATCGACGCCGCGTACGTCGCCCTTCAGGCCCCCGTGCCCATCCGGTCGTCCCGGGATGCCGTCCGATTCCTCGCGACAGCGCCCAATCACTTCTCGCCCCATCCCATCGTGGAGCCTCGCTGGATCTCGAGTCGGGTGAAGGGGCGCGACTGGCTCGCGACGCTCCTCGACCCGTCCGTCCCGCCGATCTCGGTCGGACCGGTCTTCGACGTCGCGGTGCTCCCCGAGGCGGAGCGCTCGGGCTCGCTCGCCGAGACCATCGGGCGGTTCCTCTCCGCGTCGAGCGGTGCGACGCCGCTGCCGCTGCCCGAGGGCACTCGTGGCCCCGTCACTCTCGGGGACGCGCGCGCCGACGCCTTCCGTCTCGCCGAGGAGCGCGCCGCGACGGCCGACTGGGTCGCCGTCCGCGGGAGCCGCGAGTGGGACGCCGACGCCGAGCGACGCTACATCGAGACGCACCACGCGCGCGCGGACCGGTGGCTCGACCGGCCGCACGACCGCCCGGCCGTATCGATCGTCATGCCCGTCTTCAATCGCGCGAACGTCGTCGGCGCCGCGATCGACTCGGTCATCGCCCAGACCTTCCCCGCATGGGAGCTCGTCATCGTCGACGACGGATCGAGCGACGCGACGGCGGACGTGGTGCGCGAGTACTCCGCTCGCGACGAGCGCGTCCGCCTCGTCACGGGTGATCACGCGGGCGTCTCGGCCGCCCGCAATCTCGGGATCGGAGCCTCCCGCGCAGACGTCCTCGCCTTCATCGACTCCGACAACACGTGGACGCCGCACCTCCTCGCCCTGTCCCTCAATGAGATCCTGAGCGGGCGCGCCGACCTCGTCTACTCCGCGATCGAAATCGACGAGGGTGGGGAGAAGCCGCGCTACCTCGGCATGGAAGGCACGGCGGAGCACCTCCTCCACGGCAGCAGCTTCATCGATCAGAACACGCTCGTCGTGAGGAAGGACCTCGTCGAGGAGGTCGGGGCGTTCGACGAGTCGCTGCGGCGCTGGGTCGACTTCGACCTCTTCATCCGGCTCTTCCGACGCACCGATCGGATCTCCTACCTCCCCTTCATCGGGGTCCGCTACGACCACCGCGACGACGCCGTCGACCGCATCACGACGAGCGAGTCGCCCCACTGGCGCGAGATCGTGCTCAAGAAGTACGTCCTCGACGAGTATGCGGCGACAGCCCCCGAGCGGGTCGACGGGCGTGTCTCCGTCGTCATCTCGACGGTCGGGGAGTGGGAGTGGCCCGTGCGTGCGGTCGACGCGGTCCTCGCGACGACCGAGGGCTCGGACGTCGAGGTCGTGCTCGTGGTGTCGGGTTCGCAGCGGGAGGTCCCGGCGATCCTCGGAGCCCGCTACACCCACGATCCGCGGGTGCGGGTGATCGTCCGGCGCGGCCGTCTCAAGCGGCCGCTCGCGCACGACATCGGTTTCGCTGCTTCGAGTGGCGAAACCGTCGTCTTCCTCGAACGCACGGTCGAGGTGCGCCCGGGCTGGCTCGAGCCCCTCGTCGCCGCGCTCGACGACGAGCGCGTCTTCGCCGCGCAGCCCGTGCCGGTCGGACCCGGCGGGGCCGCGCGTCATGCGGGCATCGTGTTCGGGGGGCCGGGCGTGCTCCCGATGCGCTACCTCGCGGAGCACCCGGTCGAGGACCTCGTCGCCTCGCGCCAACGCGAGTTCCTCGCCGTCGGCGACGGGGCGATCGCGGTACGTGCGTCGTCGTTCTCGGCCGTCGGCGGGTACGACCCGCTGTTCCAGGGCGCGTTCGAGGACGTCGATCTGTGCCTCCGCGCCGCACGCGAGCTCGGGACGGTCAACGTCGTCGTGCCCGAGTCCCGCGTCTTCCTCCAGGGTGAGCGGGGACGCGTCGTCCAAGTGGGGCGACGCGAGAACGCGCGCCGCTTCGAGGACCGCTGGGGCGCCACTGTGCCCGACGAGATCGAGGAACGGTATGGGGCTGCGGGCTTCGACGTCGTCGAGCGCCGAGGCGCCCCCTCCGAGGACGTCGACGGTGACGACGGGGCCGAGTCGGCGGGCCCGGTCGACATCGAACTCGTGCTCTCCCGACGTGAACGACTCGTCGAATCCGGTCCCTTCGCCGGACGGCCCGCCTTGCGCTGGGCCATTCGGATCGCCTCTCCCGCCGAGCCGCGGGGCGACGTCTGGGGTGACACCTTCTTCGCCGCCGAGATGAGGACGGCCCTCGAACGGCTCGGTCAGGAGGTCGTCGTCGATCGCACGAGCCGCCGGGTCCGAGCGACGGCGTATCTCGACGACGTCGTTCTCACGATCCGCGGCCTCGCCGGCGCTCGCATGCAGGACGGCGCCGTCAACGTGCTCTGGGTCATCAGCCACCCCGACCGCGTCGGCGAGGCGGAGGTCGTGCCGCAGGATCTCGTCTACGCGGCGAGCGAGTCGTGGGCCCGTGAGGCGTCCGAGCGCTTCGGCCGACCCGTGCGGCCGCTCCTGCAGGCGACGGACCCCGAGCTCTTCAATCCCGAGCGCGCCACGCCCGGAACGGGGCACGACGTGCTGTTCGTGGGGACGACCCGCAAACTGTACCGGCCGATCGTGCGGATGGCGCGCGAGGCGGGGGCGCGTCCGGCCATCTACGGTCACGGCTGGGAGGAGTTCCTCCCCGAGGAGGAGATCGCCGGGCAGTCCATGGACCGCGCGGAGGCCGGTGCGGCGTACCGGGCGGCCGGCGTCGTCCTCAACGACCACTGGGAGGACATGGCGACGGAGGGCTTCCTCTCGAACAGGCTGTTCGACGGCGTCGCCGCCGGGGCCCGCATGATCTCGGATCCCGCCGTCGGTCTCGGTGAGGTGTTCGGCGACGTCGTGACCGTCGTCACCTCCACCGAGGAGATGGCCGCGGCACTCGCCGACGTCCGGGAGCGGGTCTCGGAGGAGGCCGTTCTCGCCGCGTCCGCCCTCGTGCGGGAGAAGCACTCGTTCGACGCGCGCGCGTCGACCCTCGTGACGGATGTCTACGCGCTGCGCGAGGAGCGGGGACAGACCGCCTCATGAGCGGGTCCCGACGGGTCGAGGGCGGGCGCCGCGAGCCGGACGGGTTCCGTCCCGAGATCCAGGCGCTGCGCGCGGTCGCGGTTCTCGCCGTCGTCGTCTACCACTTATGGCCAGCCCGGCTCCCCGGCGGGTACGCGGGCGTCGACGTCTTCTTCGTGATCTCGGGTTTCCTCATCACGGCCCACCTCGTGAAGGAAGCGGAGCGCTCGGGCCGGATCCGGTTGCCGTCGTTCTATGCGAGACGGGCGAGACGGCTGCTGCCCGCGGCCCTCGTCGTCCTGCTCGCGACGGCGATCGGGACCGCGATCGTGCTGCCGCTGCAGAACTGGCCGCAGGTCGTGGGCGAGATCCTCGCCGCGACGTTCTACGTGGAGAACTGGGTGCTCGCGGCGGACTCGGTCGATTATCTCGCGCAGAACGCCAACATCGCGAGTCCCGTCCAGCACTTCTGGTCGCTCTCCGTCGAGGAGCAGTTCTACCTCGTCTGGCCACTCCTCGTGATCGCCGCTCTCGTGCTCGTCCGGCGCCGGGGCCATGGACCCGTGCGTCGGATCCTGGTGTTCCTCTTCGGGGCCGTCGCGGTCGCCTCGCTCCTGCACAGCGTCGTGCTCACGACGGTCGACCCTGGCCCCGCCTACTTCGCGACCACGACGCGCGCCTGGGAGTTCGCGGCGGGTGGTCTGCTCGCGCTCGTGCCGGCCGCGCGCCGGCTCCCGGCCGCCGTGCGAGTCGGCTCCTCATGGCTCGGCCTCGTGCTCATCGTCCTGACGCTCGTGACCTTCACAGAGCTCACGCCGTTCCCCGGTTGGGCGGCACTCCTTCCCGTCATCGGGACGCTCCTCGTGATCGCCGCCGGCGCGAGCGGCGGACTGCTCGGCACCGCCCGTCTCTTCCGGCTCCGACCCGTCCAAGCGCTCGGCTCAATCTCCTACAGCCTCTATCTCTGGCACTGGCCGATCGTCGTGCTGGCTGCCGCTGCTGTCGACGGTGAGCTGTCGACCCCCGCCCGCCTCGGCCTGCTCGCCCTCTCCCTGCTGCTCGGCTGGCTCACGAAGCTCCTGGTCGAGGACCCCGCGCGCACATGGGCGGTCCTCGCCGGCGCGCGCCCCCGCCGCACCCTCGCGGCGACGTCGCTCGCTCTCGTGCCCGTCGTCGTGGCCTCGCTCGCCGTAGGCGGAACGGCGTCGGCGCGGATCGCGACGGAGGAGGCCCGTGTGGTCGCGGCTGTGAACGGCGACATCGACTGCTTCGGCGCGGCCGCGCTGATCGACGCGGGATGCGACGCCGATGCGGCGCCGGCGGGCGACCTCGTGCCGTCGACGATCGCGGCGCCCTCCGACGACGTCAACACGCCGGAGTGCTGGAGCCGCAACGGCGAGGCCGAGCTCAAGGTCTGCTCGTTCGGACCGGACGCGGCTCAGGCCGAGGTCCGCATCGCTCTCGTCGGGGACTCGCACAGCAACCAGTACCTGTCGGCCGTGCAGTGGCTCGCCGAGGAACGCGGCTGGGCCGTCGACGTCATCGGCAAGACGGGGTGCATCTGGACGGCGGCGAGCCAGGACAACGACCCGGCCTGGCTCGCGAACTGCGCCGAGTGGAAGCGATCGCTCGACACGTACCTGCGGGGTGACGTCGAGTACGACGCGGTCGTGACGAGCGCATCGGCGGAGTCGCCGATCGCCCCGGAGGGTGAGGACCTCGCGACGGCGACGGTGCGCGGCTTCGTCGAGGCCTGGGCACCCGTCGCCGACCGAGGCACGGTCATCGTCGCGATCCGGGACAACCCGCACACGCGGGGCGACTACCTCGAATGCATCGCCGATGACCCTGCTTCGGCGGCCGCTCGCTGCGCGGTGCCCATAGACGACGCCTTCCCCTTCTTCGACGGTCTCCCGGGAGCGGTCGAGCGCACCCCGGGAGCGACGCTCGTCGACTTCACGCCCTACTTCTGCGACGGTGACGTCTGCCCACCCGTCATCGGGGGCAGCATCGTCTACCGCGACCCGGGACACCTGACCTCGACGTACGCCCGGACCCTCGCGCCGCTGCTCGGCGACGCGATCCAACAGGCCATCGGCTCCTGACCCGTCCTCCACCCGTCTCATTGCTAGGCTGATCCACGATATGAAGCTCTCAGTTATCGGTTGCGGCTACCTCGGAGCCGTCCACGCAGCCGCCATGGCGTCCATCGGCCACTCCGTCGTCGGCATCGACGTCGACGCGGACAAGATCGCTCTCCTGAATTCGGGCCGCGCCCCGTTCTTCGAGCCCGGTCTCACCGAGCTCCTCTCCGAGGCCCTCGCCACCGGCAACCTGCGGTTCTCCACCGACTTCGCCGATGCGGCCGCGGCCGAGGTGCACTTCGTCGCCGTGGGCACTCCGCAGTCGAAAGACGGTCTCGGAGCCGACCTCCGCTACGTGAACTCGGCCGTCGACGCCCTGCTGCCCCACGTCGCCCCCGGCGACGTGATCGTCGGGAAGTCGACCGTCCCGGTCGGCACGGCGGAAGGTCTTGCGGAACGGATCACGCCCACCGGGGCGATCCTCGCGTGGAATCCCGAGTTCTTGCGTGAGGGCTTCGCCGTCGAGGACACGCTGCGTCCCGATCGGCTCGTCTACGGCGTCGGAGACGGCGCCGAGCGCGCCGAGAGCGTGCTCGACGGCGTCTACCACGTGGCGCTCGCCGCGGACACGCCGAAGATCGTCACGGGCTACGCGACGGCCGAGCTCGTCAAGGTCTCCGCCAACGCCTTCCTCGCCACCAAGATCTCCTTCATCAATGCCATGGCCGAGATCTCCGAGGTCACGGGAGCCGACGTCACCGCCCTCGCCGACGCGATCGGGATGGATGCGCGCATCGGTCGCCGATTCCTGAACGCGGGAGTCGGCTTCGGCGGCGGGTGCCTCCCGAAGGACATCCGGGCCTTCCGCGCCCGTGCGGAGGAGCTCGGCGTCGGTCGCTCCGTCGCGTTCCTCGGGGAGGTCGACGCGATCAACCTGCGCCGCCGGGACCGGGTCGTCGACCTCACGACGGCCCTCCTCGACGGCGACGTCGCGGGTCGGAAGATCGCCGTTCTCGGCATCGCCTTCAAGCCGAACAGTGACGACATCCGTGACTCGCCCGCCCTCGACATCGCGTCGCGCCTCGCGGCCCTCGGCGCCGACGTCGTCGCGACCGACCCCGAGGCGATCGAGAACGCTCGCCGCATGGAGCCGGACCTGACCTTCGGCACCGTCGAGGAGGCCCTCACGGACGCCGACATCGTCCTCCTCCTCACGGAGTGGAAGGACTTCACGGGCATCGACCCCGTCTGGGCCGCCTCGCTCGTGAAGACCCCGCTCATCATCGACGGACGCAACGCCCTGCCGCACACGCAGTGGATCGATGCGCTCTGGGAGTACCACGGCCTCGGCCGTCGCTGAAGCCGGAACCGTTGAACCGCCGGCCCACGGGCTCGCCGCGACCGTCGACCCGCCCGGGTCGGCGGTCGCGGTCGTTCAGGCCGGGAGCCGCGACCGCCAGCTCTGGCTCTCGGAGGCCTTCACTGCACAGATGACGAGCAGCAGCCAGCCCGACTCCACGAGCGGGAAGCTCTCGGCGACACCCGTCGTGAGGAGCGCGACGAGGATGAGCGCCGGCCAGGCGTACGTGACGGTCCGGCGGTTCGACGCGAGCAGCCACGAACGGATGACCGCGAAGGCGCAGAGGGCCCCGAAGAGGGCGAGCCCGACGATGCCCACTTGCAGCGCCACATCGATGTACGCGTTGAGCGCCGACGCGTGCTCCCGCTGCACGGACCAGTTGATCCCGGCGAACGGGAGGATCGAGTCGCGCCAGATGCCGGTCCAGCCCCAGCCCTCGATCGGATTGACGTCGACCGCGCGCAGCGTCGAGAGCCAGAGCGCGTAGCGCACCTGGAACTCGCCTCCCGCGTTGAGGAGGTCGATCACGCGGGAGCGCCCGACATAGGTGGCGACGAGCGTGACGACGACGAGCGCGAGGAGGGCGTACTGCAGCATCGGCCGGCGCTCCGTCGGCGTGCGCCGCACGGCGAAGAGGGCGGAGGTGGCGGCGAGGATGACGATGGCCACGACGGCCGTGACGGGTGAACCGCTGAAGAAGAGGCACGTACCGGCGAGGACGATCGAGACGATCCCGAGACCGCGCTGCACCGACCGTGTCCGCAATTCGATGATGTGCGTCACGAGCGCGAGCACGGCGACGAGGCCGAGGAGGTTCCGCGTTCCGAAGACACCCTGGATCGGCCCGCCGACGGCGAGATCGCCGGCGATGCCGAGGACGGGGATCGGGGTATCGATGAGGATGCCGCTCAGGATCTCGAGCCCGAGCGAGAGTCCGAGCACGGCGCGGAAGACGCTGCCGGCGGCTCGGACGATCTGGATGAGGTCACGGCAGAGGGCGATCGTGACGCCGAGCAGGGCGATCGCCACTTGGAACAGCCAGCCGGCGAGCGAGATCCACTGTGCACCGCTCCAGACGATGGAAGCGCCGCACCAGATGACGAACCCGAGGATCGTGAGCGGGAGCACCCCCCGCCACTCGATGAGTTCACGCCGCGCGATCAGGATCGCGATCGCGAGCACGCACAGCCCGGCGATGACGGCGATGTAGCCGGGCCATCCGATGAGCGAGCGGGTGAGGTGGCCGGTGAAGCCCGCGGTGATCGCCGTGACGGTGAACGCCTGGGCGACGGGAGCCGACTCGAGGAACGATCGCAGAGAGTCGCGCGGCACGGGGCGGGAGCTCACGCCGCGACACCGCCGCGGCGCTCGATGACGGGGCGCGCCTTCGTGGCGACGGCGAGGGCGACGAGCAGGACCCAACCGGACTCGATGAGGATGCGGCTCTCCATGAGTGACTGCACGACGAGCACGACGGCCACGAGGACGGGCAGGAGCGCGCTGATGGAGTAGGGGGAATCGTCGGCGAGACCGGTGCGCGGGCGGTCGATCGCGATGAACCAGGACCTCCAGAGGACGGACACGATGACGGCGGCGAAGAGGACGAGCCCCACGACCCCGAGCTGCAGCCACACGTCGAGCCAGGCGTTGTGCGCTTGCAGTTGCTCGACGCCGTTGCGCACGATCGGCTCGTCGAAGGGGACGGCCCCCGGGAGCCACGGACTCGAATAGCCCCAACCGAACCATGGGCGCCTCGCGGCGAGTTCCGTGACGCCGGCCCAGATGTCGACGCGCCCTGTGAGGTCGGCGCTCTTGCCGAGGAGGTCGAGTGCGGCTCCGCGGAAACCGACGGCCACGACGACGACGACCGCCGCGACCGCGGCTCCCGCCCCGTACAGCGCGAGTCGGCCGCGCGGCGACGCCCGGCGAGCGAGCAGTGCGGCGCACAGGACGATGATGCACGCCACGGCGGCGATCATCATGGTGCTCGACCGGGTGAGGCCGAAGGTGATCGCGGCGAGCGCCAACCAGACGTAGCCGCTCGAGCGACGGACGGAGCCGTCGGCGAGCTGTACCGCGAAGACGATGATTCCGAGTAGGGCGATGATGCCGAGGAGGTTCGCATTGCCGACCCAGCCCTGGATGCGGTCGCCCTCGAAGAGCACGTCGCGGGACCAGAGGTCCATGAGGGGGGCGTCGGCGCCGCGTGGGTCCCACGGTCGGGGGAGCGGTGCGCGCACGATCGTCGCGACGACGAGCTCGAAGACGAGCGACAGGCCGATCAGCCAACGCAACGAGGATCCGAGCACGCGTTCGACGCCGTGCCAGTCGAGGGACAGTGCGACGGTGCACCCGACGATCGTGGTCATGAGGGTGCCGACGAGAGTCGCCGCCGTCGGCCCGGGGTACGCGGACCACGCGAGCGAGACGACCGCGAGGGCGAGGAACGCGACGAGCGACTTCGGCGTCGTCGACCAGCGCAGTCGTGGCCGGGACCGGACGAGGACGACGGCGCACGAGGTGGAGACGACGATGCAGAGGGCGATGTAACCGGGCCAGGTCAGGAGGTTCCGCCACCCGTCTCCGCCGAAGGCGACGACGAGCCCGAGCGTCGAGACGGCCGTGGCCACGACGGTCCGGGTGTCCTGATCGCGCGGAGGCGAGACGGTCTGCACGCTCATGGGGTCAAGGGTAACGTGACGCGCCGTCACCGAGCCTCGTTCGGGATCGCCGGCGCGACGACTCACACGAACGCGGCGGACCCGGTGATGGCGCGTCCGACGATGAGGGCGTTCATCTCTCGCGTGCCCTCATAGGAGTACAGCGCCTCGGCGTCGGCGAAGAAGCGCGCGGCACCGTAGTCGAGGACGATGCCGTTCCCGCCCATCGCCTCCCGCGCCCATGCCACGGTCTCGCGCATGCGAGCGGTGCAATACGCCTTCGCGAGAGCCGAATGCTCGTCGCGCTGCGTGCCCTCGTCGTGCATCTGGGAAACGCGCACGCACATCGCCATGGAGGCCGTGATGTTGCCGAGGCACTTCGACAGCAGGTCCTGGACGAGCTGGTGCGACGCGATCGGCTTGCCGAACTGCACGCGCTCCTTGGCGTAGGCGAGGGCGGCCTCATACGCGCCGATCGAGACCCCGACACTCGACCACGCGACGCCGGCGCGCGTGAGCCGGAGGACCTTGGCGGTGTCGCGGAAGGAGGACGCGCACTGCAGACGGTGCGACTCGGGGACGACGACGCCGTCGAGCACGATGTCGGCGTTCTGCACCGCACGCAGACTGATCTTGCGTTCGATGGCCGTCGCCGAATACCCCGGGGTGGACGTCGGGACGATGAAGCCCTTGACCTGCCCGTCCTCGACGTCCTTCGCCCACACGATGGTGATGTCGGAGAACGTCGCATTGCCGATCCACCGCTTCGCACCGTCGAGCACCCAGTTCTCCCCGTCACGACGCGCGGTCGTCCGCAGGCCCTGTGCGCTGTCGCTGCCGGAGAGGGGCTCGGTGAGGGCGAAGGCCCCCGTCACCTCGCCGCTCGCGAGCCGGGGGAGCCACTCGGCCTTCTGCTCCTCCGAGCCGCACACGCCGATGGAGCCCATCGCGAGCCCCTCCTGCACACCGACGAACGTCGAGATCGAGGCGTCGACGCGGGAGAGCTCCATCGACACGAGGCCGCGGAAGACGGCCGAGTTCTCGAACGGTGTCGTCTCGGGCCAGGCGAAGCGGCCGACGTCCGTCGCCATGAGCGGCGCGATGAGGTCGTACGGGAACTCCGCACGCTCCCAGTAGTCGTCGATCGTCGGCCGCACGTGCTCCTCGAGGAAGGCGCGGATGCCGGTGATGGCGTCCTTCTCCCGGTCGGTGAGAAGGGTCTCGAAGCCGAGGAAGTCGCTCGCGAGGGGCTCGAAGGACATGTCGCTGCTTTCGTTGCTCGATGGTCGTCGCGCGTCGGCGTCGGGCGCCGTCGCACCTCGACCCTACGGCCGCTCCGCTCGCGCCGGGAACGCTTGGTAGATTCGCTCCAGCCGCGACGCGAAGCCGTCCGGCGTCTTTTGTAGGGTCGCCCAGAGGAGAGTGCCGCATGTTCCTGCCCATCGACAACGTCCCGCGGGACTACGCGTGGGGGTCGACGAGCGCTATCGCCGAACTCCGGGGGATGGAGCCATCCGGGGGACCCGAGGCGGAGCTCTGGCTCGGCGCCCACCCGGGCTCTCCCGCACGAATCCTGTCGCCGGAGAGCGTCGGCGGCGCGACGGACCTCGCCGAGTGGATCGCCGCTTCGCCGTCGCACGCGGGGCTCGCGGGCCCTCGTCTCCCCTTCCTCCTCAAGCTGCTCGCCGCTGCCGCGCCGCTCTCCCTGCAGGCTCACCCGTCGCTCGAGCAGGCGGACGCGGGCTTCGCGCGCGAGAACGCCGCCGGCGTGCCCATCGACGCTCCGCATCGCAACTACAAGGACGCGTTCCACAAGCCGGAGCTCGTCGTCGCGTTGAGCGAGACGTACTCGGCACTGTGCGGCTTCCGCGCCGTGGGGGAGACGCGCGCACTGCTCGCGGCGATCGACGACGGCGCCGCCCCGCTCGCCGCGCTCTCGGCCTCCCTCGGGGAGGACAGCGACGCAGACGCCGAGGTCCTCCGGCGCACCGTCCGCGACCTCCTCGACGGACGGCTCGGCGCCGTGGTCCCCGCGCTCGTCGCCGCTGCCGACGCGGCTCTCGCTCGCGGCACCCTCGATGCGGACGAGGAGACGGTCCTCCGCACCGTCGCCTCCCTCGCCGACGCGTACCCGGGCGACGCGGGCGTCGCCGTCGCGTTCCTCCTCAACCGCGTCACCCTCCAGCGGGGAGAGGCGCTGTACCTCCCCGCCGGCAACATCCACGCGTACCTCGAGGGATTCGGCGTCGAACTGATGGCCTCGAGCGACAACGTCCTGCGGGGCGGGCTCACCCCGAAGCACGTCGACGTCGACGAACTGCTCGCGGTCCTCGACTTCGAACCGCTCCCCGTCCCTCTGCTGCGCCCGCTCGCGGTCGGCCCGGGCATCGACGTGTTCCGGCCGGACGTCCCGGACTTCGAGCTCTTGCGCGTCGACGCGGCGCTCGCCGCGGACACCCCGATCGACCTGCCGGGTCCCGCGATCGCCGTCGTGACGCAGGGGACCGTCCGGCTGACCGCGTCGACGGAGATCACTCTCCCGGTCGGCGCGGCCGCGTACATCGTGCCGGAGGAGCAGCCCCTCAGGGTGTCGGGAGACGGAGAGGTGTTCGTCGCCACGACGCATCTCGACCGCTGAGCGCCGGTCGCGGGGTCCTCAGCCCGTCAGGAGGACGCCGTCGTCGATGCAGGAGAATGCCCGTCGGTAGGCGTTCGGGGTCGTCTTGAGGGTGCGCACGAAGTGGTGCCGCATGACCGAAGCGCTCCCGAAGCCGCTCTCGTCGGCGATCTGCTCGAGGCCGAGGTCGGTTCGTTCGAGCAGTTGTTGTGCGCGGATGAGGCGTTGCCGATTGAGCCAGGCCGCCGGAGTGGCCCCCAGTTCGGCGCGGAAGCGTCGCGCGAACGTGCGCTCCGACATGTGCGCCCGGCGTGCGAGGACCGCGACGGACTGATCCTCGGTGAGGTTCTCGACCATCCACGTCGTGACCGCAGCGAGGGACGAGATCCGCTCGTGCTCCGGCGGTGTCTGGATGAATTGCGCCTGGCCGCCGTCCCGCTGCGGCGGAACGACCATGCGCCGCGCGATGATGTTGGCCGCCGCCGCTCCGAGCTCCGTGCGGACGAGGTGCAGGCACGCATCGATGCCGGCGGCCGTCCCCGCGCCCGTGATGACGCGTCGGTCCTCGACGAAGAGGACGTCGGGGTCGACGTGCGTCCCCGGGAAGCGGCGCGTCAGCTCGCCGGCGTGCATCCAGTGCGTCGTCGACCTCCTCCCGTCGAGCAGTCCGGCGGCCGCGAGGGCGAACGCGCCGCTGCAGACGCTCAGGACCCACGCTCCCCGGCGCTCGGCGTCCCGCAGCGCCTCAACGATGCGCGGGTCGATGTCCGTCTCGCCGGAGCCGAAGGCGGGCACCGCGACGAGGTCGGCGGTCGCCGTCGCCTCGAGTCCCTCGGACACGACGAGACCGAGCCCGTTCTTCATGGTCACGACGCCGGGCTCCGCCGCGACCACGTGGAAGTCGAACACCGGGCCGCCCTGAGCGCTCCGGTCGATGCCGAACACCTCGGCGAGGACGCCGAACTCGAACGGGGCGACCTCCGGAATGGCGATGACGGCGACCGAGCGGAGCATTGCGCCTCCTTGGCGGAAATGAGTCGATTTCTGACCATCCTGCCACTGGTGGCAGGATCACTCAAAATCGTAGTTTTCTGCCATGGCACTCTTCCTCATCCTCCTGGCCCTCATCCTCGTCACAGGCGTCGTCTGGACGCTCGTCGTCACCGCTCGCGACGGGTATCGCCGCATCCCGAATCGGGGCTCTACGCGTGTCGATCGGATCGTCGACGACTGACGGGCGTCGCGCCTCCGTGCTCGTCGAGGTCACGGCCTGCATACGACTCGCCGTGTCGCAACCCTCGATTGGGGGTCGAGGGTTTACGATCCCCGACTTGACCCGCGCGAACTACACGGGTGTAATTAGGTGTCGGCGGTGAAACGCCGGTGATCGTGAGATCGGATGTTCACTCCGCCTCGATCGCGGCGGCCGGTGCGAGACAGTGCACCGCTGCTGCAGAGTCAGTAAGCGCAACGTAGGTGGGGAGACGGTATGGGCATTCCGAACGAACATTCCGGTGTCCCGGACGACTGGTTCGTCGACCCCGTTCAGCTCGGTGTCCCCGGCGTCCGCAAGAACATCGCCGCAGAGGACGACAACCCTCTCTCATGGCAGTCGGACTCCCTCTGCGCTCAGACGGACCCCGAGGCGTTCTTCCCCGAGAAGGGCGGATCCACTCGCGACGCCAAGCGCATCTGCTCTTCGTGCGAGGTGCGCAGCCAATGCCTCGAGTACGCACTGCAGAACGACGAGCGGTTCGGGATCTGGGGCGGGCTCTCGGAGCGCGAGCGACGCAAGCTGAAGAAGCGCGCGGTCTGAGATCCCGAGGTCGGGGTTTCCGCGGTCTCGTTTCCGCGGTCGGAGTCTCCGAGGTGTGAGACTCCGCGGTCTGGGTTTTCGAAGTTCCGGGTCGTGCGGTGGACGGGAATCGACCACGCCCGACGATGGAGCGGTCGCCGCTCCCTGACCCGCTTAGGCTGAACGCGCTATGGAGACCCGCGTAACCGTCCTCGTCGTCGCGCGCTCGAACGCCGACCGCCTTCACCGCACTCTCGACGCGATCAGGGGCCAGACGCGGATGCCCGACCGGATCGTCGGGATCGCCGTCGACGCGAAGGACGACGTGGTGCGGGCGTTCGAGGACGCCGGCGTCGAACGCATCGTGACCGTGTCGGAGAACCTCGTATTCGGTCGTGCGATCGCCGCGGGCGTCCGCGAACTCGGCGAACCGGGCGACGACGACTTCCTCTGGCTACTCGCGCAGGACACGGTGCCGAACCCGACCGCACTCGCGCGGCTCCTCGCGGGCGTCGAGGTCGCTCCGTCCGTCGCCGTCGCGGGGCCCAAGGTCGTCGACGCCGACGACCCCGGGCGCATCCGCTCGCTCGGCGAGACCGTGACGACCTTCGGGCGGACCGTCGAGCTCGTGAGCGACGAGCTCGACCAGGGCCAGCACGACGCCGACTCCGACGTGCTCGGCGTCTCGCCGATCGGGATGCTCGTGCGGGCTCGTGTATTCGCAGAACTCGGCGGTTTCGACCCGGCCCTCGGCCCCGTCGACGACGGCCTCGACTTCTCCATCCGTGTCCGTCTCGCGGGGAGTCGCGTGACGCTCATCCCCGCCGCCGTCGTCTCGTCCGCCGGTGACGGGGTCGCAGGCGCGCCTCGCGGCCGTCGATTCGGAACCGCTCAGCGACGCGCGCGCCTCTTCCGCAGCGCCGAGCTCCATCGCCGCTTGGTGTACGCCCCAGCGGCGCTCCTGCCCCTGCACTGGCTCGCCATTCTCCCGCTCGCCGTCGTGCGAGCCGTCGTCCACCTCGTCCTCAAGCGTCCGGCCCTCGTGGGGGCGGAGTTCCGCGCGGCCTTCCGTGCCGCCTTCGCGGATCCGCGGGTGCTGTCGTCCCGAGCGACCCTCGCGCGCTCCCGTCGTGTGGGCTGGTCGACGATCTCCGACCTCCGTATGCCGTGGCGGGAACTCCGCCGCCGCCGACAGCTCGAACGTGAGGTCGCGGGCGACGACGATGCCTGGACCGAACGTACGGACCTGCGTTTCCTCGCGGGCGGTGGAGCGTGGCTCGTTCTCGCGTCGACCGTCGCCGGAGTGCTCCTCCTGCTGCCTCTCGTGCCGGCGACCGTGCTCGACGGCGGGGCACTCCTGCCCTTGTCCCACTCCGTCGGTGAACTGTGGGCGAATGTCGGTTGGGGCTGGCGCGACGTGGGCTCCGGCTTCGTGGGGGCCTCGGACCCCTTCGCCGTCGTCGTCGCGTTGCTCGGAACGCTCACCTTCTGGGACCCGTCGTTCTCTCTCGTGCTCGTGTGGCTCATCGCCTTCCCGGTCGCGACGCTCGGCGGCTGGTTCGCGGCCACGCGATTGAGTGAGCGCGGGGGATACCGCATGCTCGGGGCGGTGCTGTGGACGCTCTCGCCCGCCTTCCTCGCCGCCCTCGCCGAGGGACGACCGGCCGCCGTGATCGTGCACCTCGCCCTGCCATGGCTGTTCCTCACCGGCACCGCAGCCGCCAAGTCCTGGGCCTCGGCGGCGACGACGGCGATCCTCCTCGCCGTGGTCCTCGCATGTGCTCCGATCCTCGTCGGTGCGCTCGGCGTCGTGTGGCTTCTCGCCCTCGTCTCGGCCGGTCGGGGCGCCCTCCGGGTGCTCCTCGTCCCCATCCCGTCGCTCGTGCTGTTCGCGCCACTCGTCTGGCAGCAGGGCGTGCAGGCCGGCCGGTGGATCGCGCTCCTCGTCGACCCGGGGGCACCCGCGGCGACGACCGCCGTCGGTCCCGCTTCCCTCCTGTCGGGTTTCCCGGTCGATCGTGACGGCACGTGGGCGGCGCTCGCGTCCGGATGGCCGGTCGTGACGACAGCGCTCCCCGTGGCGCTGCCGCTGTTGCTCGCCCCGCTCGCCGTGCTCGCGCTCGCGGGACTGTTCGTGCGTGGGCAGCGCCGTACCCTCGTCCTGCTCGGCGTCGCCCTGCTCGGTCTCGGAACGGCCGTGCTCGCCGGCTCGCTCACGATCGCGTCGATCGACGGTGTCCTCGTCGCGGTATGGCAGGGGACGGCGCTCAGCCTGTACTGGTTGGGGCTCGGGGGTGCAGCGGTCTCCGGACTCGAAGGCCTCGGGCGGCGTGGAGCGGTACCGGCCGTCGTCGCGGCGGTCGCGCTCGCGCTCGTCGTCGTCCCGCTCGCGGCCGCGAAACCGCTGGGGACCTCCGTCGTGACGGCGGGTTCCGGCCGGACGGTGCCGGCGTACGTCGATGCGGCGGCGGGAGAGGATCGGCGCATCGGCACACTGCAGATCACCCCGCTCGCGGACGGCTCCATCGCGGTCCGCTTCCTCCCGGGACGCGGCGACGTGCTCGACGGGCAGTCGACGATCGTCCGCACCGCCGATCCGACCCGGGAGACGGACGCCCGCATCGCCGAACTCGCGGGCAACCTGGTCTCCCGATCGGGTCTCGACACGGCTCCGGAGCTCGCGGCGCTCGGGATCGACTACGTCCTCCTCGCGACCGAGCCGGCGAGCATCGCCGAGGCCGAAGCCGAGGCCGCGGAGGCGAACCCCGGCGACGCGCTCGCGGACCCGGCGCCGACCGCTCGTGGGCCCGTCGACCTCACGGCCGACGCGATCGCCGCCCTCACAGCGAATCCGGCCGTCGACTACGTGGGACCGACCGACGCCGGGGAGCTGTGGCGGAACGTCGCGGCCGCCGAGCGACCCGCCCCCACTTCCGTCGACCCCTTCTGGTCTCGCGCGGTCCCCGTGGCGTGGGCCGTCGTGTTCCTCCTCGCTCTGCTCATCGCGGTCCCCACATCGGCATCGCGCGAGGCGGCACGGCGGCGACCCCGCACGGTCGGTGTCAAGCCGGCGACTCAGCCGCGACGGTCGCCGGACGCCGAGGAGGACGCCGTCGACGTGCTGCCCGATCTCGCGACGGCGCCCGACGGTCAGTCGGAACCCGACTGGGCGGACGAGTCCGTGTCCGGCACTGATGACACTGATGACACTGATGGCACCGATGGCGCCGATTACGACGACGAGGACTCCGATGACGGCTCCGGCGCCGAAAGCGGCGCCGGACCGGAGAACGAGGCCGGATCCGAGAAGGATCCGCGTCCTGCCGATTCAGACGACGCCGACGCGGCCGAGTCGGGTCGGTACACCGACGGCACCGCCACAGCGGAACCGGGAACCGGGAACACCACCCGTCCCGTGCGTATGACGAAGGGGACGCCATGAGCAGGAGACCGACAGCGACCCGCGTGATCCGGACCGTGATCGGCGTCGCGGGCGTTGCGGCGGCCGTCGCGACGGTGCTCGTCGCCGGCCGTCTCGACGTCCAACCCATCGGTTCGGAGCCCGCGAGCGTGACGGTGACCCCGGTCCCCGCCGCGCAGTCACGTGTGTGCGCCGGCCCGGTCGTGGAGGTCGGTGGCGACGCCTCGGCGGCCACCGCGGTGGCCTCTGTGGGCGTGCCCGTCATCACGGCCGGTGACGGCCTCGACATCGCGGCCGATGTCTCCGCCGTCGCGGCACCCGACGACGTCGCCGGAGGCGCCGGCCCGTCGGTCCTGTCGGCGCCGCCGGCCGAGGACGGGACAGCCCTCGCGGGTTCCCAGGCGCAGAGCGTGACGGGCGAGCGTCTCGCGGGCTTCGCAGCCTCCTCGTGCATCGAGGCGAGACCCGAGGCCTGGCTCGTCGGCGGCTCGACCGACGTGGGCCAATCGACGGTGGTCCTCCTCACGAACCCCTCGAACGTCGAGGCGAATGTCACGATCGAGGTCTTCGGTGAGGCGGGACCGGTCGACGCGCCGGGAGCTTCCGGCATCGTCGTGGGCCCGTCGTCGCAGCGGATCGTCCCGCTCGCCGGGATCGCGCCCAACATCCAGATCCCCGCTCTCCGTGTCACGAGCATCGGCGCTCCCATCGCGGCGAGCCTGCAGCAGTCTGCTCTGCGTGCGATCACCCCGGAAGGGCTCGACGTGATCGGCGCGACGACGGCGCCGGGCGTCGAGCACGTCGTGCCCGGGTTCACCGTTCCGGCCTCCCGGCCCGCGGACGGCGCGACCGGGTACGACTATCGCGTCCCGGGAGTCCGTGTGCTCGCCCCCGGCACCTTCGACAGCGAGGTCACCATCACCGCGACGCCCGTAGGAGGAACGGCCTTGGAGCCGCGGATCGCGACCGTGCCGGCCGGTTCCGTCGTCGAGGTTCCGCTCGACGATCTCGCGCCCGGCGGCTACAGCCTGACGGTGACATCGGACGTCCCCGTCGTCGCCGCCGCCCACGCGGCGTCCACGGCGGACGGGGCGACGGACTTCGCGTGGTTCGCGGCCGCTGAGCCGCTCGATGACGCAGCGACGGTCGCCGTGGCCGGGGACCAGGGTGCGAGTGCGGTCCTCTACCTCGTGAACACCGGGACAGAGGATCGGCCAGCGACCATCGTCGGTCCGTCCGGTGAACGCCGCTTCGTCGTCGCGGCCGGCGGTACGCCGAAGCCGATCGGGCGGGTCGCGGGGATCAGCACGTTGGCGAGCGTCGAGGGACTGACCGCCGCCGTCGTGTACCCCGGAGCCGCCGAGTTCGCGTCCTTCGTGATCGCGCCTCCCGGGGCGGCGTCGGATCCCGTCGTCGTCCGCCCGCGCTGAGCGAGTCGAGGACGGATCGGGTTCAGAGGAAGCGGAACCGCTCCGGGCCGAGATCCCACGGATCCTTCCCGAGGAACTCCGCCGTGGCGCGGAAGACGCAACTCTCGATCATCATCCGCTGGTGCAGCTCGTCGTTGCGGTGGAGGTGGCTCAGCCGCTGGATCGGGATGCGGAAGATCGTGATTCGTCGGGTCGCGGCGTCCGTCTGCCACCGGTCGACACCGTCGTTCGAGTCGAGGGACGGCGGCATGGCCTGGACCTCGTAGCGGACGCCCGCGAGCTCGTCGGGCCAGGAGCCCCGGAGGAAGTCGGCCGTCGTCGCGACGGTCTGCTCGAAGAGGTCGACGCGCGACCGGAGCAGCGGAAGCGGGGGTCGGAGGACCGAGCTGCGTCCGGCGCGGCCGTGGCGGTCGCGCCGAACGGCCTGGCGCCCCGGCTCGTCGAGCGGGGACTTCCGTGCCGTACGCCTCACCATCCCGTCATCCTACGCGCGCGGGGAGCCTCGCGGTCCTCGGCGGCGCGGTGCCGCCTCGGTGTCGGCGGCTGCTCGTAGACTGACGCCGATGGACGACAGGAACTGCTCGAAGGTCGGGTGCACACGCGAGGCCGTGTCCACCCTCAGCTACGACTACGGCGACCAGATGGCGGTGCTCGGCCCCCTGGGTCTCACGCGCGACCCGCACACGTATGACCTCTGTTCCATCCACTCGGAGCGACTCTCCGTACCGAAGGGCTGGCAGGTCATCCGCCACGCGCTCCTCGGCGAAGTATTCTGATCCCCATGGCTTCGGAATCGGTAGACGGTGCACCACGGATCGATGAACGC
The DNA here is from genome assembly GCF_004078655.1 of Labedella populi. Taxonomy (GTDB): domain Bacteria; phylum Actinomycetota; class Actinomycetes; order Actinomycetales; family Microbacteriaceae; genus Labedella; species Labedella populi. The sequence continues at coordinate 1,027,907 of NZ_RZNC01000001.1, forward strand.
GTGAAGGCGGTCGTGGGCGCGTACGACGTCCGCGGCGTCGTGGGAGACGATCTCACGGAAGAGGTCGTGGAGGCGCTCGCCGCGGCGTTCGTCGACGAGGTCGGAGCGGCGGGTACCGCCGTGGTCGTCGGTCACGACATGCGCGACTCCTCACCCGTCTTCGCCGCGGCGTTCGCGCGTGGCGCGACGGCACGCGGCGCCGACGTCCTCTCCATCGGACTCTGCTCCACGGACGAGAGCTACTTCGCCTCGGGACGTCTCGGCCTCCCGGCCGCCATGTTCACGGCGAGCCACAACCCCGCGACCTACAACGGCATCAAGTTCTCCCGCGCCGGTGCCGAGGCGATCTCGCGCGCGACGGGTCTCGCCTCCATCAGCGAGAGGGCCTCGCGATTCCTCGCCGACGGTATCCGCGCCGTCGAGACGACGGGTTCCGTCGAGGAGCGCGACGTCCTCGCGGACTACGCGGCGTACCTCCGTTCGCTCGTCCCCCTCGACGCCGTCCGGCCGCTGACCATCGTCGTCGATGCCGGTAACGGCATGGGTGGTCTCACGGTCCCCGCCGTGCTCGAGACCGCCGCGGGGCTCCCGTCGCTGCCGCTCACGATCATCCCGCTCTACTTCGAGCTCGACGGCACCTTCCCCAACCACGAGGCCAACCCTCTCGAGCCGAAGAACCTCGTCGACCTGCAGAAGGCCGTGGTCGAGCACGGCGCCGACCTCGGACTCGCGTTCGATGGGGACGCCGACCGCTGCTTCGTCATCGACGAGCGCGGAGACGCCGTCACACCGTCGGCGGTGGCGGCGATCGTGGCCGTCCGTGAGATCGCCCGGGCGCGACGCGAATCGACCGACGAGCAGATCCACGTCATCCACAACCTGATCACCTCACGCATCGTGCCCGAGACGATCGAGGCGGCGGGGGCGATCCCCGTCCGGACGAAGGTCGGCCACTCGCTCATCAAGGACGAGATGCGCCGCACGGGAGCCGTCTTCGGGGGCGAGCACTCCGCGCACTACTACTTCCGCGACTTCTGGAGCGCCGACAACGGCATGCTCGCAGCGATGCACGTTCTCGCCGAGTTCGGAATGCAGGACGAGCCCCTTTCCGCCTTCGCGGCCGAGTACTCGCCGTACGCCGCGTCCGGCGAGATCAACTCGACGGTGGCCGATGTCCCCACCGCCTTCGCCCGCGTCGTCGAGGCGTTCTCCGGCCGAGCCGACTTCGACGAGCTCGACGGCCTCACGGTGAGCGGCAACGCGAGTATGGACGACGACTTCTGGTGGTTCAGTGTCCGGCCATCGAACACGGAGCCGCTCTTGCGTCTCAACGTCGAGGCCGCGACGAGGAGCCGCATGCAGTCGATCCGCGACGAGGTCCTTGCCCTCATCCGGTCCTGATCCACCGACCGTTCCCGCTGATCGTTCCCGCCGACACACGGGCGGTGCAGAGCGTCGCGAGTGCGACAATGGAGACATGACGATCACCTCTCCCGCGGCGCCGAGTGCCGAGTCCCCGTCGACCGCTCCGTTCGCCGTCGCCGACCTGTCCCTCGCGGAGGCGGGCCGTCACCAGATCCGCCTCGCGGAGAACGAGATGCCGGGGCTCATGGCCCTCCGTGAGGAGTTCGGCCCCACCCAGCCTCTGGCGGGAGCCCGGATCGCGGGTTCGCTCCACATGACGGTGCAGACGGCCGTCCTCATCGAGACGCTCGTCGCCCTCGGTGCGCAGGTCCGATGGGCGAGCTGCAACATCTTCTCCACGCAGGACGAGGCCGCCGCGGCGATCGCCGTCGGGCCGAACGGCACCGCCGACGCACCCGCGGGCGTGCCCGTCTTCGCCTGGAAGGGTGAGACGCTCACCGAGTACTGGTGGGCGACGAGCCGCATCTTCGACTGGTCGGCGGAGGCCGCCGAGGCCGGCGGCGACTGGACCGGCCCGAACCTCATCCTCGATGACGGCGGCGACGCGACCCTCCTCGTGCACAAGGGTGTCGAGTTCGAGGCGGCCGGCTCGGTTCCCGCGGCGGCCGAAGGCGACAGTGAGGAGTACCGCGTGATCCTCGACGTCCTCCGTCGCTCGCTCTCGGAGAGCGACGACCGGTGGACGCGGATCTCGCGTGATCTCCTCGGTGTCACGGAGGAGACGACGACCGGTGTGCACCGTCTCTACGAGCTCCACCGCGACGGCGACCTGCTCTTCCCCGCGATCAACGTCAACGACTCCGTCACGAAGTCGAAGTTCGACAACAAGTACGGCATCCGCCATTCGTTGCCCGACGGACTCAATCGCGCGACCGACGTCCTCATTGGCGGCAAGGTCGCCCTCGTTGCCGGCTACGGCGACGTCGGCAAGGGAGCGGCGGAGGCCCTCCGCGGTCAGGGTGCTCGCGTCATCGTCACGGAGGTCGACCCGATCTGCGCGCTCCAGGCGGCCATGGACGGATACCAGGTCGCGCGCCTCGAATCGGTCGTCGGCGACGTCGACATCTTCGTCTCGGGCACCGGCAACAAGTCGGTCATCACGACGGAGCACATGCTCGCCATGAAGCACCTCGCCATCGTCGCGAACGTCGGTCACTTCGACAACGAGATCGACATGGACGGACTCGCGCACGTCGACGGCGCCGAGCGTGTCGAGATCAAGCCGCAGGTCCACGAGTGGAGGTTCCCGACGGGGCGCTCGATCCTCGTGCTCTCCGAGGGCCGGCTCATGAACCTCGGCAACGCCACGGGGCACCCCTCGTTCGTCATGAGCAACTCCTTCACGAACCAGGTGCTCGCGCAGATCGAGCTCTACACGCGCCGCGAGGAGTACCCGATCGGCGTCTACGTCCTGCCGAAGCACCTCGATGAGAAGGTCGCGCGTCTCCACCTCGACGCGCTCGGCGTCGAGCTCACGGAGCTGACGCCCGAGCAGGCCGCGTACATCGGTGTGCCGACGGACGGCCCCTTCAAGGTCGACCACTACCGCTACTGACCCCGGTCGTTCCCGCTCCTCGGGGAGGGGCGGGAACGGTGGGACGAGAGACGGTCAGCGCTCGGGGAAGTGATGCGGGTTGCCCTCGAGCGTCGGCCGCAACCGGTCGAGGCGCTCGCGTTCCAGCGTCAGCCGTCGGAACTCCCGGTCGCGCCGGATCGCGGCGACGGCGAAGAGGAAACGTTCGGCGGGCACGTTCGGGAGCGGGGAGACGTACGGCGCCGCCTCGGCCGCGAGTTCGCCCCCGAGGCGCTCGCGCGCTCCGGGGGAGAGCCGCTCCACGTGCTTCAGGTACTGGGCGATGCGTCGTGCGAGCCGGTCCGGCAGCCGGCCGACGTCCGCTGTCGAGGCCCACTCGGTGAGTTCGGGTGGTACGCCGTGGACCGGCTCGACGACCCGCGGGACGCGCTCGTGCTGCGAATAGGTTCCGGCGAGTAGATCGCCGAGGCGCTTCGATCGGTCGCTCAGGAGCCCGACGAGAGCGGCGACTCCGCCGAAGGTCATGTAGATCTCGAAGAAGGCGACGAGCGAGCGGATGAAGGCGTGCCGGAATCCGATCGCACCACCGTCGTCGCGGACGATCCGGGCCCCGATCGCGAGCTTCCCGAGGGACCGCCCCCGGCTCGCGAGTTCGACGGCCGTCGGAGCGACGATGAAGGACAGGACGACGATCACGATGAGACCGGCCTGCAGCGCCGCTTCGTCGAGCGCGACCGCCTCCGCTGCGACGAAAAGCAGGTAAAGCAGGCCGAGGGCGAGCAGCACGTGCGCGATCAGGTCGATGATCGCTCCCGCGGCGCGGAGGATGAAGCTCGCGGGGCGGACGTCGAGGGCGACGGCCTCGCCCGTGACGAGCTCGTGCGGATCGGCGGTCGTGTGCGCGCTCGAGCTCATGGATATCATCGTAACCGGATGGATCTCGACGCCTACGCAGCCGCGCATCGCGCGGAATGGGACCGCCTGGACGCGCTCGCCCGCCAGGGGTCGCTGTCCGGCGCGGACGCGGACGAGTTGATCCACCGCTACCAGTCGGGAGCAACGCAGCTGTCGGCGATCAAATCGACGGCGGGATCGACCGTCGTGGGCGACCGGTTGAGCGTCTCGCTCTCGCGAGCGCGGTTGCGGTTCACGGCCGCGGGACGCAACGTCCTTTCGCAGATCCCCCGCTTCTTCGTCCTGCAACTCCCGGCGGCGCTCTACCGATTGCGGTGGGTCACGCTCGGCGTGTTCCTCGCCTTCACGGTCGTCGCGTCGCTCTACGCGACCTGGATCGCCACGAATCCTCAAGCGCTCGCGGCGCTCGGTGACGAGGAGACGCTGCGCCAGACGGCCGAACAGGGCTTCGTGTCGTACTACTCCGAGAATCCCGCGACGTCGTTCGCCGGCCGCGTGTGGACCAACAACGCCTGGATCGCAGCGCAATGCATCGCCTTCGGCATCACGGGCGTCTGGGTGCCGTACGTGATCGCCGGCAACGCGCAAGGGATCGGCCTCACGGCGGGCATCATGTTCGCGTTCGACGAGGGCGACACATTCTTCCTCTACATCCTCCCGCACGGCTTGCTCGAGCTCACGAGCGTCTTCGTCGCGGGAGCGGCGGGCCTCCGGATCTTCTGGGCCTGGGTGGCACCGGGGCGGGACTCACGAGCGCATGCGCTCGCCCGCGAGGCGCGCGCCCTCTTCACGGTCGTCATCGGCCTCATCATCGCCCTCTTCGTGTCGGGCGTCATCGAGGGCTTCGTCACGCCGGCGCCGTGGCACCCCGCGGTGAAGATCGCCATCGGTGCCGCAGCCCTCGGTGCATTCCTCGCCTACATGCTCATCGTGGGCCGACGCGCGACGCGAGCGGGCGAGACGGGTGACCTCGACGAGTTCGAGCGCGGGGCGACGACCCTCGTCGCGGGCTGAGCGGCGAGCGCCCGGTCGTCAGTCGGACTCGGTCATCCGCCGGCGCGGGACCCGACGTGCCCACCGTGTCGCGAGCGCCGCGAGCGCCGCACCGAGGAGCGGGAAGACGATGAACACCCACACCTGCGCGAGCCGGTCGGGACCCGCGAAGAGCGCGGTGGCGAGCGAACGGGCCGGGTTGAACGACGCGTTCGAGACCGGGAGCGCGAGAAGGGTGATCGCGACGAGCGTCGCACCGACGAGGGCCGCCGCCGGGGAGCGGTCGCGGGCCCCGTCCCCGTGTCGTCCGTCCGCCACGAGGTATGCCCCGACCAGGGCGGCGGTGAGGAGCGTCTCCACGAGGGCGACGGCGAGCAGCCCGTAACCGTCGGGGGAACCCCCGACGCCGAAGCCGCCCGCCGCGAAACCGACGCGTTGCGCCTCCTGGAGTGCGCCGGGAGGCCCGTCCGCGACGATCGTTAGGACCACGGCGGCCCCGAGGGTCGCGCCGACGAGCTGCGCGATCACGTAGGTCGAGACGTCCCTCCACGGGAACCGCCCGGCGAGCGCGAGACCGATCGTCACGGCGGGATTGACGTGACCGCCCGAGACACGCCCCACCGTGGCGACCACGGCGAGGAGCGCGAAACCCGTCGCCGTCGCGATCCCGAGCGGACCGAGGACCACCGCTCCGATGACCGACGTCCCGACGACGACGGTCGTCACGATGAGGGTTCCGACGATCTCGGCGGCGACGACGGCGGCGAAACGGGGGTCGGGATCTGAACCGGTCATGCATCGACAGTAGCGAGGTGCTCCGGGCTCTCGGTGCCGCACGCGCCGGGGCCGCCGCGCGGGTCAGAGTCGGCCAGCGGCCTTGAGCGCGAGGTAGTGGTCGGCGAGTGCCGGTGGGAGGTCGCTCGGGGACCCCGTGACGACATCCGCCCCCGATCGACGGACGGCGGCCGCGACGCGTGCCGCGTCGAGGACGGCCCGCTCCGCCGCCGCCGCCCGGTACACGGCCTCCCGATCGCCACGATCCGCTCGTGCCTCGAGGACGGCGGGATCGGTCACGGAGACGACGGCGACGGTGTGGTCACGCGTGAGTTGCGGCAGCACTGAGAGGAGGCCGGTGGAGGAACCGGGCGTCTCGATGGACGTCAGGAGGACGACGAAGGCGTGATGACTCGTGATCTGGCGGACGTGACCGGGGACGGCGTCCCAGTCCATCTCGATCAGGTCGGGATCGATGTCGGCCATGGCGTCGACGAGCTTCGCGAGCAGGTCGGCGCCCGTTGCGCCCGTGACGCGGCCGCGGACACGGCGGTCGACGGCGAGGAAGTCGACGCGATCGTCTGCTCTCGTCGCGAGCGCGGACAGCAGGAGCGTCGCCTCGAAGGCGGTGTCGAGCCGCACCTCGTCGGCGATCCGGGCGGCCGACGTCCTGGCCGTGTCGACGACCACCACGACGCGGCGGTCGCGCTCCGGGCGCCAGGTCCGGACGACGAGCTCGGAACGCCGAGCGGTCGCTCGCCAGTCGATCGAGCGCACGTCGTCGCCGCGCACGTACTCGCGCAGCGAGTCGAACTCGGTGCCCTGACCGCGCACCATGACGCTCGTCGCGCCGTCGAGCTCCCGTAATCGCGCCAACCTGCTGGGCAGGTGCTTCCGGGCGTTGAAAGGGGGAAGGACGCGCAGGACGCCCCGCGAGGCGATCGTCGCTTGGCGGGCACCCAAGTGGAGCGGTCCGACCGAGCGCACGGTCACGTGCTCGGATCGGCGTTCGCCGCGGCGGAAGGGGCGCAGCGTCTGCTCGATGCGCCGTCGCTCCCCGGGAGGGATCACGACGCGGCTCCGCTCGGACGGCGCACCGGCCGTCGGCTGCCAGCCGTCCCGGACGATCCCGCGCACGGTGCGGCGCCCCGTGTTCACGAGGAGGAGTTCGCTCGTCGTCGTCTCTCCGAGCCGGACCCGATCCGCGAGCGATCGCGTGATGCGCAGGGAGCGCGGGGATCCCGCGAGCACGACGTCGACCGCGAGCAGCACGATCGAGAGCACGATCCAGCCGGCGAGGACGGTGAACGCGCGCCCCTCGTCGACGCCGACCACGACGACGGGCACGATCCCGGCGAGCAGGAGCGCGACGAACCAGCCGGTGACCGCCATCTAGATCGGGACCTGGACCTGCTGGAGGATCGATCGCAGGATCGCGTCCGTGGCGACGCCCTCGAGCTCGGCCTCCGGCCGCAACTGCAAGCGGTGCCGCCACACGGGGATGACCATGGCCTGGACGTGGTCCGGAGTGATGGACGCGTAGCCACTCAGCCAGGCCCAGGCCTTCGCCGAGGCGAGGAGCGCCGTCGTCGCACGGGGGCTCACGCCCATGCGCACCGACGGACTCCGGCGCGTCGCCCGCGCGAGATCGACGATGTAGGCGAGAACGTCACCACCGACGGCGGTGCGGGCGGCGGCTGCCTGCGCGGCGGTGAGCTGCTCGCTCGAGAGCACGGGGGAGACCCCGGCACCCGCGAGGTCGCGCGGGTCGAATCCCGCGGCATGCCGCCGGAGCACCTCGACCTCGGTGTCCCGCTCCGGGAGGTCGAGCACGAGCTTCAGGAGGAAACGGTCGAGTTGCGCCTCGGGGAGCGTGTACGTGCCCTCGTATTCGATGGGGTTCTGCGTCGCGGCGACGAGGAACGGATTCGGGAGGGGACGCGTGACACCGTCGACGGAGACCTGTCGCTCCTCCATCGCCTCGAGAAGCGACGACTGCGTCTTGGGAGGCGTCCGGTTGATCTCGTCGGCGAGGAGGATGTTCGTGAAGACGGGCCCCTCGCGGAACTCGAACTCCCCGCGCTTGCCGTCGTACACGAGCGAGCCCGTCACGTCGCCCGGCATGAGGTCCGGCGTGAACTGCACGCGCTTGGTGTCGAGCTGGAGCGCGTGGCTCAACGTGCGCACGAGGAGCGTCTTCGCGACGCCCGGGACGCCCTCGAGGAGGACGTGTCCGCGCGCGAGCAGGGCGATGATGAGCCCCGTGACGGCGGCGTCCTGACCGACGACGGCCTTTCCGACCTCGGTGCGGACGCGGGCGAGCGATGCGCGCAGCTCGGCGGACGGGTCGGCCGAGCCGGCGTGCGCCGCCGCGTCGGGTGCTGTGGGGTACTGGTCGCTCATCGTGCAGGTCTCCCGGTGGGGTCAGTGAGGGTGCGGATCTGGGTCTCGAGGGTCGTGAGGGCGTCGGAGAGGGCCACGAGGTCGGCGTCGCTGCGAGGCACGGCCTCGACGAGGACCGCGCGGACCTCCGCGCCGGTCCGTCCGGTGAGGGACGCCGCTGCTGCCGCGACGGCGTCGACGTCGGCGTGGCGGGAGAGCGCCAGCAGGGAGGCGATCCGCTCGACCGAGCCGATGCGGAGCGCGTCGAGCGCACGCGTCCGCGCCGATGTCCGCTGGTAGAGCCGGGCGCGGCCCTCCATCGTCTCGCCGGCCCGCACGGTCACCGGGAGGGGTTCGACCACGAGGGGGCCGAACCTCCGACCGCGCCAGATCCCCGCGGCGATCGTCGCCACGAGGACCAGCAGGAGGGACGGCACGACCCAACCGGGGGTGAGCTCGCCGATCGTCGGGGGAGCATCGGCTTCGACGTCGGCGAGCCCCGGGACGTACCAGACGAGGTCCGTCGCCTGGCCGAGGAGACCGAGGGCGAGGGCCGCGTTGCCGTGTTCGGTGACCGAGCCGTTCGCGAACACGGCGGGGGAGCCGACGATCGTCACGGGGATCTCGCCGGGAACGCTCACGACACCGAACCGGTCGTCGCCGACCGGGAAGCACCCGCTCGCGTCCCCGTCGATCCGGTACGTGTTCTCGACCGTTGCCCGCTCGGCTCGCGCCATCACGGCGTCCCCGCACTCGGCGTCGACACCGTCGCCGGTCGCACTCCCCGCGAGGCGGACGTCCGGGGAGAGCTCCTGCAGGGTCTGGAAGGACGGAGCGACGACGACGACGCGAGCGGCGCTCGCTCTGAGGTCCTCGAGGCGAGCGGGATCGAGGTAGACGTTGTCGACGACGAACAGGGTCGCGCCGCCGTCGGCGACGGCGTCGAGCGCACCGATCGCCTCGGTCGCGCTGTACGCCGTGACGACGTCCACTCCTTCGGCGGCGAGCACCTCGGCCACGGCCTTGCCGCCGTCGGGGTTCGCGCTCGTGGGATCGAGCGGAGGCGCGGCCGGAGAACCGGCCCCGGCGAGGGAGTAGACGACCGCGACCACGAGCAGGCCGAACGCCGCCATGACGATCCAGAAGAGCGCGCGCCGGAGGCGTGTGCGCACGCGCGGGGTGATGACGTCCCCGTCGGCCCCCGTGGCGTCCGTCCGGTCGCTCGTGAGCGTCGCGGTCACGCGGACACCTCGTCGGGAGCGTCGGTGAAGTCGGGCGAGCGCCGGGAGAGCGACGCGTCGAGGTCGACGATGGACCGATAGAGCGCGGGCGTGCCCGACGCTCCGGCGTAGCGCACCGAGTCGAAGCCGTCGGCGGCGGCGGTCACGGCGGCGGAGAGATCCGGGAAGGCGGCGGACGCCTGCCCGGCGAACTCGTGCGCCGTCGTTCCAGGGAGCATCGTGACGACGGTCCGCTCCTGCAAGCCGCGAGCGAGGGCACGGAAGGCGTCGAGCGTCGCCGCCGTGTGGTCGCCGCGGGCGGCGGCGTCGGCCGCATCGGCGCGGAGCCGCGCGGCCGACCGGCGTTCATCGGCACCGAAGAGGCCGTCGTCCGCGCGACTGCGTCGATTGATTCGAGGCACGCCCCAGACGAGGAACGCGACGACGATGCCGACGGCGAGGAGCACGGCGATCACGAGCGGGACGAGGCCATCGAGGGAACCGTCCGTGGGTGCGACGAGCGACTGCAGCCACTCGGAGATCGCCTGACCGATGAGGTCGAGCAGAGTCGGTTGCGCCGCCTGGTACTCCGGGTCCGACAGTTCCCGGATGAGCAGCTCGCGCGCGTCGGGGGGCGAGGGGTCGACGGGCACGTCGACCGGCCAGGGGAGGGCGCGCACGCGGTCAGGCCTCGCCGCGGGACGAGCGCACGGCCAACGGGAACGGGTCGGCGACCTCCGGGTCGCCCGATTGCCGCGCCTCCACGAATCGGACGAGCTCGAGATCGAGCCCTTCCTTCCGCATGCGCAGATCGATGTACACGAGGGCGATCGCGGCGGCCTGGACGACGGAGGTAATCGCCGTCACGACGAGGGTGACGAGGAGCAGGAGGATGTAGGTCACCACGAACGTCGTGAGCGCCGCGCCCTCGCTGCTCTGCGTCGGGTCGACGAGGCCGCCCCCGATGCCCATGATCATGCTGATCGGGAACGTGACGACTTGTGCGGCGGTGCTCAGGATGATGGAGACCAGGGCGAGGACGCCGAACGTGCGCCAGAAGTAGCCGCGTGTGAGGGACCAGGAGCGGGACACCGCTCGGAACACCGGTGCGCGCTCGAGCACGATGAGGCTCGGGACGATCGAGAGCTTCGTCGACAACCACGCGAAGAGGACGACGAGGCCGAGCGCGCCGAGGACGGCGATCCCGATCCCGAGTCCGAGGAAGTCCGTGTCGATCGCGATCGTCGCCCAGACGATACCCACGAGGGCCCCGATGGCAAGGGCGATCGCGACCGTCGTGATGAGAGTCCAGCCGACGAGGGCCCAGAGGCGCGGCAGCGCTCCCTTCCAGACCTGTCCGAGGGTGAGCTTCTCGCCGAGGGTCGAGCGTGCGACCTCGGCGACGACGACGCCCTGCACCATGACCGTCCCGATCACGGAGATGACCACGGGGACGAGGGCGGCGAGGATGATCGCGAGGATCGACCCCGCGGTGATGGCGTCGCGGTCCTCCGGGGCGGCCGAGGCGATGCGGTCGGTCGCGAACCACGTGACGGACCCGAGCACGAGCACCGTGATGACGATCACGAGGCCCTGCACGAGCATCGCGCTTCCGAACGTGGCCTTCGGATTGCGCCGCAACGCCTGGAACGGCGCTCCGAGCAGGGTGCCGAATGCGAGCGGACGGAGTGGGATGAGACCGGGCTTCGGCGGGGGAGCCCACCCGGAGGTCGCCGGCCCCGCCGCGGTCCCGGCCCACGAGGGCGTCCCGGCGAACGCTTGTCCGAAGGCGGGCTGCTGTCCGTACGGGGGCTGCTGTCCGTAGGAGGGCTGCTGTCCGTAGGAGGGCTGCTGCCCGTAGGAGGGCTGCTGCCCGTAGGAGGACTGCTGCCCGTACGGGGCCCCGTTTGCCGACGTGCTCTGCGGAGGGGCGCTCGTCGGCGCCGCCTGCCCCCACGGGGAGCCGGCCGGTGGGGGGACGGATGCCGGAGCGGCCCAGGGGGTCGCCGACGGTCCGGGTTGCGGGACCACGCCGCTCGGACCGCCGCTCCGACCGGGATCGTACCCTCCGGCCTCCGTGCGCCCGTCCGTCTCCGGGGGCGTCCCGGCGTTCTCCCGCTCGCGCTCGTCCTCGGCCATGTGGCAGACCCTTCCCCGTCACCGTGAGATTCCGTGGCTCCATGCTTTCACACGGGGACGGCGCACACGTGGTCTCACGGCGTCGTGATGCGCCGTCCCGGGGCTCCTCGGCTACTCTGGGGGGAATATCGCGGGTGCGATCGGGCATCGCGGCCCGCGTGAGAAACGAGAACGGGGCCCATGAGCGCACGAATCCTGGTCGTCGACGACGACACGGCTCTCGCCGAGATGATCGGCATCGTCTTGCGCACCGAGGGCTTCGACACGGTGTTCTGCGCGGACGGGGCGCTCGCGGTGGAGACCTTCCAGCGGGAGAAGCCCGATCTCGTGCTCCTCGACCTCATGCTCCCCGGCATGGACGGGATCGAGATCTGCTCCCTCATCCGCCAGGAGTCCGGCGTCCCCATCATCATGCTCACCGCGAAGTCCGATACGGCCGACATCGTCGGGGGACTCGAATCCGGTGCCGACGACTACATCGTGAAGCCCTTCAATCCGAAGGAACTCGTCGCCCGCATCCGCACGCGCCTGCGGCCGGCAGCGGAGTCGGCGAGTGACATCGTGCGGATCGGCGACCTCACGCTCGACGTCGCCGCCCACGAGGTCATGCGTGCGGCGGAGCGCATCTCGCTCACTCCGCTCGAATTCGACCTCCTCCTCACACTCGCGTCGAAGCCGCAGCAGGTGTTCACGCGGGAGATGCTGCTCGAGCAGGTGTGGGGCTACCACTACAAGGCGGACACCCGTCTCGTGAACGTCCACGTGCAGCGCTTGCGGGCCAAGGTCGAGGTCGACCCCGACAACCCCCGCATCGTCATGACCGTGCGGGGAGTCGGCTACCGCGCGGGCGCCACCGACAGCGCGTGACCGGCGTGACCGACGTCGGTCTCGATCCGCAGCGGCTCGTGCGCGAGATCCGCGCCCTCCCCCGACGGGTCGCATCGGTGTGGCGACGGTCGTTGCAGTTCAAGACCGTGGTCGTCACGCTCGGACTCACGGGTCTCGCCGTCTTCATCGCGGGCGCGTACATGTCCGTGAGCATCGGCAACGACCTGTTCCAGTCGCGGCTCGAGCAGGTCCTCGTCGATTCGGCGCGAGCGCAGCTGGCCGCCCAGCGCACGTTCGACGCCGCCGAGACGGGGGAGGCCGTCAACCTCGACGGCGTGATGGGTTCGGCGCGCAATGACATCGCGACGGTCTCCTCGAGCCGTCTCATCACCGTCTACCGTGTGCCCGGCCAGGAATTCGACCCGGCGGCGCCTCAGGACTTCGAGAGCCCGGGGCTCGATGGTGCGGTCATCTCAGCCGGACTCCGCGAAGAGGTCGCGGAGAACGCGGACGGGCAGTGGTGGCAATCGGTCGAACTCTCCCAATCACGTGGGGGATCGCCCGCAATCGTCGTCGGGCAGCGCATCACCGTGCCGGGAGCCGGCGACTACGAGCTCTACATGGGGTACGACCTGAGCGACCAGGAGGAGACCCTGCAATTCGTGCAGCGCACTCTGCTCCTCGCGGGCCTCGCCCTGCTCGCCCTCATCGGTGCCGTCGCGTGGGCGGTCGTCCGCATCGTCGTCCTTCCCATCCGGATCGCCGCCGAGACGAGCGAGAGACTCGCGGCGGGAGAGCTCGAGGTACGTATCGATCGTCGCGGGGAGGACGAGATCGCGACCCTCGCGCGCTCCTTCAACGAGATGGCGGAGAGCCTGCAGTCGCGGATCAAGGAACTCGCCGAGCTCTCCCTCGTCCAGCAGCGGTTCGTGTCGGACGTCTCGCACGAGTTGAGGACGCCGCTCACGACGATCCGGCTCGCGGGCGACGTCCTCTACGACCAGAGGACCGACTTCCCCCCGTCGACCGCTCGAACCGCGGAACTCCTCCACACGCAGGTCGAGCGGTTCGAGCTGCTGCTCGCCGACCTGCTCGAGATCAGCCGGTACGACGCCGGGTCCGCCGAGCTCGAGACCGAACCCACGAGCATCGCCCGGCTCGCCGAGGACTCCGTCGAGGAGCTCGGTGAACTCGCGCGCCAGCACGGCTCGGACCTGCGATTCGTCGCTCCCGGCGGGTACACCGAGATCGACGTCGACCCGCGTCGTATCCGGCGCATCGTGAGGAACCTCGTCGGTAACGCGATCGAGCACGGTGAGGGTCGCCCGATCGTGGTCTCCGTCGACAGCTCGGAGACGGCGGTGGCTCTCGGCGTCCGCGATTACGGGCTCGGTATGGCCGAGGTCGACGCCGAGCGCGTCTTCGACCGCTTCTGGAGAGCCGACCCGTCTCGACGACGCACGATCGGCGGAACGGGGCTCGGGCTGTCGATCGCGATGAGCGACACGAAGCTGCACGGGGGAGCACTCGAGGTGTGGTCGCGGCCTGGTGAGGGCAGTCTCTTCCGGCTGACGCTGCCGCGTACGCCGGGCGCGGCGCTCGGAGAGTCACCCGTCCCGCTGCCGCCGGTCGACGCCGATTCACCGGGGGCGGCGTCCCTGACCGTCGATCCCCCGTCGAGAGAGGTGACGCCATGAAGCGCATCGTCGCATCGATCCTCGCCGCGTTCCTCGTGATCGTGTGTGCGGGTTGCGTCGGGATCCCCCGGAGTGGCGTGGTGCAGGAGGGCAAGCCGATCACCGCGGACGACGGCCTCGACATCACCTTCATCCCGAGCGGACCACAACCCGGGTCCACCCCCGAGCAGGTTCTCAGGGGCTTCATCGCTGCGGCCACCGGGCCGCAGAACAACTACGCGGTGGCCCGCGAGTACCTCGCCCCCGGGATCGAGCGCGAGTGGAGACCGGACGTGAGCGTGCTCGTCGACGCCTCCGCCGACCGGCGGTTCGAGGCGGAGGGCGACGCCGTCCAGCTCTTGAGCGTCTACCCGGAGGCGCAAGTGGATGCGAGCGGCCTCTACGAGCGGAACCCGTCGGACAACCCCGTGGTGCTCACGTACGGCTTCGAGCAGGTAGAGGGGGAATGGCGCATCAGTTCGGCGCCCGACGGCATCGTGCTCGACGCCAGTACATTCACGACGGTGTTCGGCGCGCACGCGCTCATGTTCTTCGACCCCACGTGGACGTACCTCGTGCCGGATATCCGCTGGTTCCCGACGCGCGCCTCGACCGCGACAACGGTCGTCAAGGAACTCCTCGACGGTCCCGCTCCGTGGCTGAGCGGCGGGGTGAGGACGGCGTTCCCCGATGGGACGGCCCTCTCGACGCAATCGGTGACGGTGGACGGGGACGTGGTCCGGATGGACTTCTCGAGCGGATTCACGGGGGAGAACGCGGTCGCGCAATCGAGGATGAGGGCGCAATTGAGCGCGAGCCTGACGGGAATCGGGATGCTCGGTCCGGACAGCATCTCCTCGCAAGGCGCGGTCGTGGACATCGACATCCTCACGGTTCCGTCCCCGCGCGTCGACGCGCGCGCCCTCGTGCTCGCCGAGGAGGGCTTCGGGTTCCTCTCGGGCGACGTCGTCGAACGGATCGACGGGCTCTCGCCCGCCGTCGAGGGCCTCGCACCCTCAGCGGTCTCGGTCGGTGTGGGTCTCGCCTTCGCGGCGGCGCTCACCACCGACGGGGTCTTCGTGGTGCCGTCGGGGGGCGAAGACCCACTGCGGGTGGACGCGAGAGGTCGCCTTATCGCCCCGACCGTCGATCCCTTCGGGTACACGTGGAGCGTCCCGCAGGATGACCCCGGAGCCATCCTGGCGTTCCGGCGCGACGGCAGTTCGACGCCGGTCGAGACGCCGTGGCCCGAGGCCTCGAGCATCACCTCTCTCCAGGTGTCGCGAGACGGCACGCGCATCGCGGCGCTCGTGACGACCGCGTCGACGACCCGCCTCGTCGTCGCCGCCGTCACACGATCGGAGCCCGCGGGTCCTCCGACGGCGATCGGCGACCTCTACGAACTCGATGAGACGCTCGGCAGCCCGCTCGCGGTGACGTGGGTGGACGATCGCACGGTCGCGTCCCTCACCGAGGACGAGGAAGGCGATGGGGAGATCGAGGTCTACACGATCGGCTCGAGCAGTACGATCGCTCCGGCGCTCGCCGGAGCCACGACGGTCGTCGGCGCGAACACGCCGCAGCAGATCCGTGCTCTGCTCGAGACGGGCGAGATCCGGGTGCGCAGCGGATCGGGCTGGCAGACCCGGGCGACCGGCATCCTCGTCCTCGCGACGCAACTCGCGACCCTCGGCTGACGCGTCCACCCGATCTCAGGATGGTCGCGAGCCCGGGGGACAGTGCTAGGTGACTCCGTGTCCACAGCACGGCGGTGATCGCCGTGCTCCACGGGCGCCACGGACAGTCGAGTGCGGAAGCCGCCGTCGTGCGAGCGTGGGCCCGTGATGAGCGAGCTGCCCCCGGCCCTCGCGCGAGCACTGCGGGAAGCGCTCGCCGTCGTCCTCCCGGTCGCGTGCCCCGGGTGCGGCTGTCCGGACACCGGGGCGTGCGACGACTGCCGAGTTGCCTGCACGGCGGTCGTCAGGTGCGAGACGGTCGGCGACGTCCCGGTGTGGTCGGCGCTCGAATACGCGGGGCCCGTCGCCCGTCTGGTCACGGCGTTCAAGAACGAGGGCCGGACGGGACTCGCACGCGTGCTGGGCACGTCGTTCGGCCGGAGCGTCGCCGCGGCCGTCGATCCGGACGCCGTCGCTTCGGGTTCCGTCGTGGTCGTCGCGATACCCGGCCGTCGCTCCTCCCTCCGGAGAAGGGGATACCGCCCGGTGCACCTCCTTGCTCGGCACGCCGGGGTGCAGCTCACCCGGGGCCTGCGTTTCGTCCGTCAGCCGCGCGATCAGGTTCGACTGGGTCGTGTGGATCGTGCGGAGAATCTCGCCTTCGCGATGCGCGGGACCCCCGTCCTGAACGGTCGCGACGTCCTCATCGTCGACGACGTCCTCACGACAGGCGCGACGGTCGCCGAGGCCGCGCGGGCTGTGCACGTCGCGGGCGGACGGCTCGTCGGGGCGGCGGTGCTCGCGCGCACGCTGCGGGGCCGGAGACGATCGGCGCCTCCCTGAGAGGTGGGTCAGAAGTCCCGTGACAAGCATTGGCGGCGGCGCTAGTGTCGAACGACACGGCGTGGAAGAACCGTCCGAATCGTCAGGCGGCACGCCGAGAACGGGGAGGTCGCTGTGGAAACCAACATCGTCGGTCTGGGGCTGGGGATCACGGATCGCTTCCGGGACTACGTCGAGGAGAAGTCCGAGAAGCTCGGCAATCTCGCCGATCGCGCTCTCGCCTTCGACGTCAAGGTCAGCCGTCATCATGACAAGAGCGGGAAGCCGGGGGACGACCGCGTCGAGCTCACGCTCGTGGGCCCGGGACCGCTCGTTCGGGCCGAGGCCTCCGGGTCGGACAAGTATGTCGCCTTCGACCTCGCCATCGCGAAGATCCTCGAGCGGGTGAGACGCTCGAAGGACCGGAAGAAGGTGCACCGCGGTCGTGGCCGTACGCCACTCCGGGCGGCGAGCGAGCAGGGCTTCGCGAACGCCGGCCTGCAGGCGGCCCCCGTCGAGGTCCTCGCAGCGGTCCAGACGGGCTCCGTGCCGGTCACGGGCGGCGATGAGGAACCCGATGAAGAGGACTACAGCCCTGTCGTCATCCGCGAGAAGGAGTTCCCCGCCGAGTGGATGACCGTCGACGAGGCCGTCGACCGGATGGAGCTCGTGGGGCACGACTTCTTCCTGTTCATCGACGCCCGGACCGACCAGCCGAGCGTCGTCTACCGTCGGAAGGGCTGGGACTACGGCGTGATCGAGCTCGTGGACGAGGCGAAGACCAAGGCGAAGCGAGCCTGACCTCTCACCCTCACGACGGCGATGGTGCGTCCGCGCACCATCGCCGTCGTCGTGTCCGCGCTCCTCAGATGGGCCGTGTGGTGGTGGGTCGTGTCGCGGCGGGTCGTGCCGCGGCCGGTCGTGCCGGGGCGGGTCCGGCTTTCGCCGGCCGGCCCCGTCGCGGCTTCTCCGTCGACAGGGGGACGGGCTGCGCCGGGGTCTCCTCGAGCACACGTGCGCAGTGGTCGAGCCACGCGAGCTCCGCTTCGGCGTCGAAAGCGAGCCCGTCGCGAATGAGTCGCCTCGAGAGCGCGGAGGCGGAGCCGGTGGCTCCCTCGTCCTCGCGGCGGAGCTCCTCGAGTCGAGACTGCGTCGCGGCTCTCTGAGTGCGGAGGACGGCGCCGACGTCCGAGCCGGGAAGGGTGGCCGCGATCGCGACCTTGATCGCGAGTTCGTCGCGCGTGCCCCGCGCCGGAGGCGTCGGGTCGGCGAGCCATGCTGATGCCGAACTCCGCCCCTCGTCGGTGATCTCCCAGTAGAGATGCCCGTCGGTGTCCGTGTCCCCGCGGCGCACGAGCCCGTCCCGTTCGAGGCGCTCGAGCGTCGTGTACGTCTGCCCGACGTTGAGGCCCCACGTCGATCCGGTCCGCCGGTCGAACTCCGCACGCAGCTGGTACCCGTAGCAGGGTCCGATCGAGAGGATCGCGAGCAGGCTCTGTCTGACGGTCATGGCGCTCCGGAAGTCGACGGATAGGGATACGCGGTAAACATATACGACCTCCGCGGTCGCAGGGTCCTGCCGCCCCGGTGGTCAGCCGAGGAATCCCCGGAGGAGCGCCGCCGAGCCATCGAGATGCTCCGCCATGGCGCGGTCCGCCGCCTGGGCATCGCCGGTCAGGATCGCGATGACGATCGCCTCGTGCTGTTCGTCGGAGTGCCGGATGTTGCGGTCGAGCAGCGGGATGTCGTCGAGCAGCCGATTCACACGCATCCGGTTGTCCGCGAGCAGCGGGAGCAATGACGGCGAGCCGGTCAGCTCTCCGATGACGAGGTGCAAGCGGGAATCGAGCCGGCGATAGTCGTCGCCCGTGACCGACCGCGTCTCGGTGAGGCTCGTCCAGAGCAACTCCCGTTCGGCGGCCGTCAGCGGGCGCGAGGCGGCGGCGCGTGCTGCCCCCACTTCGAGGATCGACCGGAGGCCGAGCACGTCGTCGATCTCCGCCGGTGACGCGGCGACGGGTTGAGGCTCTCCCGCCGTGGCGGGCCCACGCCCACGTTCGGGAAGCGGATCCCGCACGAAGGTACCGCCGTACCGACCACGACGCGAGAGGAGGTAGCCGGCGGCCGTGAGTTCCTTGATGGCATCCCGCACGGTGTCGCGGCTCACTGCGAGACGGACGGCGAGGTCACGTTCCGGTGGCAGTGCGCCGCCGGGCGAGACAAGTCCCAGGCGGATCGTCTGGAGGAGTCTGTTGACGGTCTCCTCGAACGCGTTCTGTTCGTGGACCGGGCGAAGCACCGCGTCGCCCGCCGTCGTGCTGCGCGCCGACCCGCTGTCGTCGAGCGGCAGCTCGGTCACAGGGGTGTCACGTAGGCCGACCCGATTCCGCCGTCGACCATGAAGCTCGACGCCGTGATGAAGGAAGCGTCGTCACTCGCGAGGAATGCGACGGCCGCGGCGAGCTCCTCAGGCTCGGCGAAGCGGCCGACCGGGACGTGCACGAGGCGGCGGGCGGCGCGCTCGGGGTCGGAGGCGAAGAGCTCGGTGAGCAGCGGCGTGTTCACGGGGCCCGGGCAGAGCGCGTTGACGCGGATGCCCTGCCGCGCGAACTGCACACCGAGTTCGCGCGTGAGCGCGAGCACGCCGCCCTTCGATGCGGTGTAGGAGATCTGCGACGTGGCCGACCCGAGCACGGCGACGAAGGACGCCGTGTTGATGATGGATCCGGACTGCTGGCGCACCATGTGGCGGAGGGCGGCGCGCGAGCACAGGTACACCGACGTGAGGTTGACGTCCTGGACGCGCTGCCACGCGGGAAGCTCTGTCGTCTCGATGGAATCGTCGTCAGGAGGGGAGATGCCAGCGTTGTTGAAGGCGATGTCGAGCCGGCCGAACCGTGCGACGGTCGCGTCGAACAGATGGTCGACCGAGTCCTGATCGGCCACGTCGCAGCGGATGAAGACGCCGTCGACCTCATCGGCCGCCGCGGCGCCCGCGCGTTCGTCGAGGTCCGCGATGACGACGGTCGCCCCCTCTGCGGCGAAACGGCGGGCGGTCGCGAGCCCGATGCCACTCCCTCCCCCCGTGACGACGGCGATCCGCCCGCCGAGGCGGCGGGTGAGGTCGATGGGGGGCACGGTCATGGGGTCTCCTCCGGTGCATCGGTGATGGGTGCGTCATCGATGGCGAAGAACACGTTCTTCGTCTCCGTGAATGACAGCGGCGCGTCGGGGCCGAGCTCGCGGCCCAGGCCAGACTGCTTGAACCCTCCGAACGGTGTCGAGAACCGCACGGACGAGTGCGAGTTCACCGACAAATTGCCGGACTCGACCGCGCGTGAGACCCGGACGGCGCGCGACAGGTCACGTGTCCAGATCGAGCCGGACAGGCCGTAGTCGGTCGCGTTGGCGAGGGCGATCGCGTCGGCCTCGTCGTCGAACGGCACGACCGAGACGACGGGACCGAAGATCTCCTCCCGGAAGGCGCGGTCGGTGCGCGCCGGCGTGAGGACCGTCGGCGCGAACCAGAAGCCGTCCCCCGACGGTGCCGAGCCACGGAACGCCACGGCGCTGTCGTCGGGAACGTATCCGCTCACCTTCGCGAGGTGCTCACGGGAGACGAGCGGACCCATCTCGGTCGCGGGATCGAAGGGGTCGCCGACGATCACAGCCGTGACCGCCGGCTCGAGCAGCTCGAGAAAGCGATCGAAGACACGACGCTCGACGAGGATGCGGCTGCGCGCGCAGCAGTCCTGGCCGGCGTTCTCGAAGACCCCGGACGGAGCGGTGGCGGCGGCTCGCTCGAGGTCCGAGTCCGCGAAGATGATGTTCGCGCTCTTGCCTCCGAGTTCGAGGGTGACCCGTTTCAGCTGGTCGGCGGCGCGAGCCGCGATGAGCTTGCCCGTCGCCGTCGACCCGGTGAAGACGATCTTCCGCACATCCGGATGGGTCACGAGCCGGTCCCCGACCACCGATCCGAGCCCCGGCACCACTTGGAGGAGGTGCTCCGGCAGCCCGGCGGCCACGCCGATCTCGGCAAGCCGGAGCGACGTGAGCGGGGTCCACTCGGCGGGTTTCAGCACGACGGCGTTTCCGGCGGCGAGTGCCGGGGCGAATGCCCACGACGCGATCGTCATGGGGAAGTTCCACGGAGTGATCACTCCCACGACGCCGATCGGCTCGTGGAAGGTGATGTCGAGGCCCCCGGCCACGGGGATCTGCGAACCGGCGAGACGCTCAGGAGCGGCGGCGTAGTAGTGGAGGACGTCACGGACGTGGCCCGCCTCCCATCGCGCTTGCGAGATCGGGTGCCCCGAGTTGCGCGCCTCGAGTTGCGCGAGCTCCTCGACGGCGCCGTCGACGGCGAGAGCGAACGACCGCAGCCCGGCGGCACGATCAGCGGGGGAGAGTCGGGCCCAGCCGCGCTGGGCCGTCACGGCCCGGGCGACGGCGGCGTCGGTGTCCTCGACGTCGGCGAAGTCCACCGCGGTGAACGGTGCGCCCGTCGAGGGGTCGATGAGGCTCGTCGCGGTCATGCCGGTACTCCTTCTCTGCCTCGCGGCCCGTCCGCGTGCGGCTCCAACGATCGCCGCTGCGCGACGGTCCGCGCGGCGGTGACGGTGGCCTCGAAGAGGCGGAGGTCGTCGAGGTCCTCCTCCGGGTGCCACTGGACGGCGACGACGAACGTCGCTCCGGGGAGCTCGACGGCCTCGATGACACCGTCGGTCGTGTGAGCGCTTGCGACGAGCCCGTCGCCCAGCCCGTCGACGGCCTGATGGTGGTAGAGCTTCACGCCGACGCGGTGCCCGACGATCCGCTCGAGCACGCTGTCCTGCCGCACTGACACCTGCGCCTCTGAGAAGACGCCGCCACCGAGCTGGTAGCGGTCGTCCCCGATGATGTCGGGGAGGTGCTGGTGCAGGGTCCCTCCCCGCAGCACGTTGAGGATCTGCGCTCCGCGGCAGATCCCGAGGACGGGGAGATCATGATCGAGGGCCGCCTCGAGGAGGTCGAACTCCCACGCGTCGCGGTCCGGCCGGGGGTCGTCGGTGTGGGAATGCGGCGCCTGACCGTAGCGGGCCGGCTCCACGTCCTTCCCGCCCGTGACGACCAGTGCGTCGAGACCTGCGACGACGCGCCGCGCGATGCCCGGGCCTGTGGGTTGCGGAGGCAGCAGGACGACCGTTCCGCCCGCTCGCGTGATGGCCTCGATGTACACCTTCGGCAGGAACGACGCCGGAACGTCCCAGACCCCGGTCCTCGACTGCTCGAGGTAGGTTGTCATTCCGATGATCGGTCGGTACGGTTCGGCCTCATCCGGACCGGCCATCGTCGAATCAGAGGCGCTCGAAACCACGGACCCTCTCCCAATCGGTCACGGCGGCGTCGAAGGCGCTCTGCTCGACCCGCGCGGCGTTCAGGTAGTGCTCGACGACGTCGTCGCCGAAGGCCTCACGAGCGACGGTCGACGCGCCGAAGAGCGTTGCGGCGTCACGCAGGGTCGACGGTACGCGCTCGGCGTCGCTCTCGTACGCGTTGCCCGCGAGGGGCTCGCCGAGCTCGAGCTCCTGGTCGATCCCGTGCAGACCGCCCGCGATCAACGCCGCGACCGCGAGGTATTGGTTGACGTCGCCGCCGGGCACCCGGTTCTCCATCCGCATGGAGGGTCCGCGGCCGACGACGCGCACGGAACACGTCCGGTTGTCGAAGCCCCACGCGACGGCTGTCGGCGCGAAGCTCCCGTCGGCGAAGCGCTTGTACGAGTTGATGTTGGGGGCGAGGAAGAGGGTGAGTTCGCGCAGGGTCGCGAGCTGCCCGGCGATGAAGTGGCGGAACATCGGCGACATCCCGTCGGCCGCATTCGCGTCCGCGAAGACGAACGCGCCGTCCGATCCGCGGAGGGAGAGGTGGATGTGGCAGCTGTTCCCCTCCCGCTCGTTGAACTTGGCCATGAACGTGATGCTCTTGCCGTGTGCGTCGGCGATCTCCTTCGCCCCGTTCTTGTAGACGGAGTGGTTGTCGCAGGTCGCGAGGGCGTCGGTGTACCGGAAGGCGATCTCCTGCTGGCCGAGGTTGCACTCGCCCTTGACGCCCTCGCAGTACATCCCGGCGCCGTCCATACTCACGCGGATGTCGCGGAGCAGCGGCTCCATCCGCGTCGAGGCGTGCAGGGCGTAGTCGACGTTGTAATCGCTCGCCGGCGTGAGGTCGCGGTAGCCGCGCTTCCAGGCGTCCCGGTACCCGTCGTCGAAGACGATGAACTCGAGCTCCGTGCCGACGTACGGCACGAGCCCCCGCTCGGCGAGCCGCTCGATCTGGCGCTCGAGGATCCGGCGGGGCGACTGCTCGACGGGGCGCTCGTCGAGCCAGTGCAGGTCGGCCGTCACGATCGCGGTGCCGGGGAGCCACGGCGCCAGTCGCAGCGTGTCGAGATCGGGGATCATCGCCATGTCGCCGTAGCCGGTCTCCCAGCTCGACATGCTGTAGCCACCCACCGTGTTCATCTCGACGTCGACGGCGAGCAAGTAGTTGCAGCACTCGGCTCCGTGTTCGGCGACCTCCTCGACGAAGAGGCGCGCCGACACGCGTTTACCGACGAGGCGGCCCTGCATGTCCGTGAAGGCGACCACGACGGTGTCGATGTCTCCTGTCGCGCTCAACGCCGAGAGGCGCTCGAGGGTGAGGTTGCCTGTCGTCGTCATGGCTGCTCCCGCGGTTAAGGTCGGTTCGCGCTCATTCAAGCACACGGAGACAGCCGCCGGAGCCGCTTCTGTTACACGATGTTTACAACCAAAGGTTGGTCAGGGGTACCAATCCAGGAATAGTCTCTCGCTCAATCGCTCCGCCTCAACTCGATCCCAGTTCTCCGCTCCACCGCAGTTCTCCGCTCCACCGCAGTTCTCCCCGACCACGCAGAGAAAGAGGACCAGATGGCCGCAGCAGACAAAGTGAGCGTCTCGGGAGTGAGCTACAGCCGCGCAGAGGCCGGCTACTTCGAGAAGCGCAGCCTCAAGCGAACCGCCGGCTTCTGGGGGATCTGGGGCATCGGCATCGCTGCCGTCATCTCGGGCGACTTCTCGGGCTGGAACGGCGGCCTCGCCGTCGCGGGCTGGGGCGGTCTCGTCATCGCCTTCGGCCTCGTCATCGTCATGTTCCTGCTGATGATCAACAGCATCGCGGAGATGGCCGCGGCGATGCCGCACACCGGTGGGGCCTACTCGTTCGCGCGCGCCGCGATGGGGCCATGGGGCGGATTCGTCACGGGCTTCGCCGAGACGATCGAGTACGTCATGACGACGGCCGTCGTCACGTACTTCTCCGCGCAGTACGCCGACCAGATCCTCGACACCCTCGTGGGCGTCAGTCTTCAGGATCAGTCGATGATGTGGGTCTGGTGGGTCGTGTTGTACGGGATCTTCGTCGGTCTCAACTCCATCGGAGCGAACACGTCGTTCCGTTTCGCCGTCATCGTCGCGATCATCTCGCTCGGCATCCTCCTCGTCTTCGCGGTCCTCTCGGTCACTTCCGGAGCCTTCGACGTCGCGAAGCTCTTCGACCAGCCGGTGCAGGAGGGTGGCTCGGTTTTCCTCCCGTTCGGTTTCTGGGCCGTGATCGCGGCGATGCCGTTCGCGATGTGGTTCTTCCTCGGCATCGAGGAGCTCCCGCTCGTGGCCGAGGAGGCGCACGACCCGGAGAAGGACATCCCGCGCGCGAGCATCTGGGGGTTCGTCACCCTCATCGTCACGGGCGCAACGGTCCTCCTCCTCAACCCCGGCGTGCTCGGCGCCGAGGCGACGGCCGGCTCGCTCGAACCGCTCCTCGAAGGATTCCGCTCCGTCATCCCGGCAGAACTCGCGGCCGTGCTCTCTGCCTTCGCGCTCATCGGTCTGCTCGCGTCGCTGCAGGGCATCATGTTCGCCTACGGCCGCAACGTGTACTCGCTGTCCCGTGCCGGCTACTACCCGAAGTTCCTCTCGCTCACCGGTGCCCGGCAGACGCCCTACGTCGCGCTCATCGCGGGAGCGCTCGTCGGCTTCCTGTCACTCTTCCTCGCGGAGTACGGCGGCGCGACAGCCGGTGGCATCGTGCTCAACATCGCGGTGTGGGGAGCGGTCATCGCCTACATGCTGCAGATGGTGTCCTACGTCATCCTTCGGCGCCGGTTCCCGAACGCCCGGCGACCGTTCCGCAGCGTGTTCGGGGTGCCGGGCGCGATCATCGCGGGCGTGCTCGCGTTCGTCATCTGGATGGGGGAGAACCTCAACCCCGCCTACACGCCGGCCATCGTCGCCGCGATCGTCGTCTACGTCGTCGCCCTCGTCCTGTTCGCCCTCTTCAGCCGCCGCAACCTCGTGCTGTCGCCGGAGGAGGAGTACGCGATGTCGGGGGGTCTTCACGGCGACCCGGCCGCGGAGGGGTACGGGGGAGCCGTCGAGGACGAGATCCTCGGCCGGCGCTGACCGTCCGCGCTCCGCCGGATCGCGCAGTGCCGGTCCTCCCAGTGCCGGTCCTCCCAGTGCCGGTCCTCGTCGTCACAGGCGATCCGCCCGTTTTCAGCGTGTGGTGAGCCGCCCGGACTAGCATGGGACGGTGCGGGGTGACGCCCTGCCCGAGAACATGCACCGGCCGACGATAGAGGTCGATGTCGACGACGCACGAGTGGAGTATGTCCGTGGCCTCAGTACTGGAAAAGGTCCTCAGAGTCGGCGAAGGCCGGATCCTTCGACGACTGCAGAACATCTCGAAGACGGTCAACTCGCTCGAGGACGATTTCACGAACCTCAGCGACGACGAACTCCGTAACGAGACCGTCGAGCTGCGTGAGCGGTACGAGAAGGGCGAGTCGCTCGACGACCTCCTGCCCGAGGCCTTCGCGGCCGTTCGCGAGGCGGCGAAGCGCACCCTCGGAATGCGTCCGTTCGACGTGCAGATCATGGGTGGTGCGGCCCTCCACCTCGGCAACATCGCCGAGATGCGCACCGGTGAGGGTAAGACACTCGTCGCGACGCTCCCGGCGTACCTCAACGCGATCGCCGGCAAGGGCGTGCACATCGTCACGGTCAACGACTTCCTCGCGACGTACCAGTCGGAGCTCATGGGGCGCGTGTTCCGCGCACTCGGGATGACCACGGGCGTCATCGTCTCGGGCCAGAACCCCGCGCAGCGGCGCGAGCAGTACGCGGCCGACATCACGTACGGAACGAACAACGAGTTCGGGTTCGACTACCTGCGCGACAACATGGCGTGGCAGACGAAGGACATGGTGCAGCGCGGTCACTTCTACGCGATCGTCGACGAGGTCGACTCCATCCTCATCGACGAGGCGCGGACCCCGCTCATCATCTCGGGCCCCGCGTCGGGCGAGGCGAACCGCTGGTTCACCGAGTTCGCGAAGATCGCGACGCGTCTCATCGAGGGCGTCGATTACGAGGTCGACGAGAAGAAGCGCACCGTCGGCGTGCTCGAGGCGGGCATCGAGAAGGTCGAGGACCACCTCGGCATCGACAACCTGTACGAGTCGGCGAACACACCGCTCATCTCGTTCCTCAACAACGCCATCAAGGCGAAGGCGCTCTTCAAGCGCGACAAGGACTACGTCGTCATGAACGGCGAGGTCATGATCGTCGACGAGCACACCGGGCGCATCCTCGTGGGCCGCCGCTACAACGAGGGTGTGCACCAGGCGATCGAGGCGAAGGAGGGTGTGACGGTCAAGGCCGAGAACCAGACGCTCGCGACCGTGACCCTCCAGAACTACTTCCGCCTCTACGAGAAGCTCTCGGGCATGACCGGTACCGCCGAGACCGAGGCAGCCGAGTTCATGTCGACGTACAAGCTCGGCGTCGTGCCGATCCCGACCAACAAGCCGATGAAGCGCATCGACCAGTCGGACCTCGTCTACAAGAACGAGGAGTCGAAGTTCGCGCAGGTCGTCGAGGACATCGTCGAGCGGCACGAGAAGGGCCAGCCGGTCCTCGTCGGAACGACGAGCGTCGAGAAGAGCGAGTACCTCTCCCGCCTGCTCGCGAAGAAGGGCATCCGGCACGAGGTCCTCAACGCGAAGAACCACGCGCGCGAGGCCGCGATCGTCGCGCAAGCGGGGCGGCTCGGCTCGGTCACGGTGGCCACGAACATGGCAGGTCGAGGCACCGACGTGATGCTCGGCGGCAACGCCGAGTTCCTGGCCGTGCAGGAGATGAGCCAGAAGGGTCTCTCGCCGACCGAGACCCCCGACGAGTACGAGGCCGCGTGGGACGACGTGTTCGCACGTGTCAAGGCAGAGGTCGAGGAGGAGGCCGAGAAGGTGCGCGAAGCCGGCGGCCTCTATGTCCTCGGCACCGAGCGCCACGAGTCGCGCCGCATCGATAACCAGCTGCGCGGTCGGTCCGGTCGTCAGGGCGACCCGGGCGAGAGCCGCTTCTACTTGTCCCTCACCGACGACCTCATGCGACTGTTCAACTCGGGGGCCGCTGAGAGCATCATGGGCCGTGGTGTCCCGGACGACGTCGCCATCGAGTCGAAGGTCGTGAGCCGCGCGATCCGCTCCGCCCAGGGTCAGGTGGAGTCGCGCAATGCGGAGATCCGCAAGAACGTCCTCAAGTACGACGACGTCCTCAATCGCCAGCGTGAGGCCATCTACGCCGATCGTCGTCACATCCTCGAGGGCGACGACCTGCATGAGCGCACGCAGAAGTTCCTCGAGGGTGTCATCGACGAGGTCCTCGACCAGCACCTCGCCGAGGGCTCGAGCGAAGAGTGGGACCTCGACGCGTTGTGGGTCGAGTTGAAGACCCTCTACCCGATCGGGCTCACGATCGACGAGGTCGTCCAGGAGGCGTCGACGCGAGGTCGGCTCAACCGTGACTTCCTTCGCCGCGAGATCCTCTCGGACGCGAAGCTCGCGTACGAGCGCCGCGAGGAGCAGCTCGGTTCGCCCGCCATGCGTGAACTCGAGCGTCGCGTGGTGCTGCAGGTCATCGACCGTCGGTGGCGTGACCACCTCTACGAGATGGACTATCTGAAGGACGGCATCGGCCTTCGCGCGATGGCGCAGCGCGACCCGCTCGTCGAGTACCAGCGCGAGGGCTACGCGATGTTCCAGCAGATGATGGGGCAGATCCGCGAGGAGTCCGTCGGCTACCTGTTCAACCTCGAAGTCGAGGTCAAGAGCGCGGACGCCGGCGAGGTCGGAGCCTCGATCTCCGCGAAGGGACTCGCGCGTCCCGAGGGCGAGGAGGAGAGACTCAGCTACTCCGCCGCGAACGAGGGCGGCGATGTCGAGGTCCGCAACCAGCGCGGACAGATCGAGAAGAACGCGACGAACCGTGCCCGTCAGGCGGCCGCGAAGGCCACGGCGACCGGTGCGACCGCGGCGGCGCAGCCGGCGCAGGCGCCCGCGCGACCCGGTCAGAAGCGCCAGCCGCAAAAGCCGCAGCCTGCCGCGCGGGGGGCGTTCGGTCAGTCCTCGGGCGAGGAGGGCGCCGCCGTCGGCAACCGTGCCCAACGTCGCGCGAGCGACCGCAAGTCGAAGTAGCACGTCGCTGCGAGAGGAAGCGGTGGTCCCGATGGGGCCACCGCTTCTTCGTCGTCAGAGCACGTGGATGGCGACGGCTCGCCAGCGCCGATCGACGCCCTCGAGTCGGATGGCGATGGCACGGCTCCGGCGACGTGAGTGGGCGACGACGACTCCCTCGACGACGCCGTCGCGGGGGCTCGTGGCGATGACGCTGCCGATCCGCAGCACGGGGCGCGCGACGGTGGCGCCCGACAGTGTCCGTGCCCTCTTCGCCAAGAGCGAGCGCCGGAGGATGGTGCGGTAGACGTCTTCGTTCACCCAGCGGGCGAGTTGTTCCAACTCGCGTGCACCCGCCAGGACCTCGACGACGCAGCGGGCGAGGTTCTCGAGGAGAGGGCCCGGGTCGGGGAGTTCCGCCGACGGCGTGGACTGACGGCCGAAGAAGCGGTCGATGTCGAAGGGTTCGCCGCGACGTGGGCGGTTCGGCCGTTCTGTGGGCGTCGGAGTGACGGGTGGCAGCGCCGGCTGGACGGCGGACGAGCGAGCAGAGGACGCGGGTGGCATGCGGTATCCCGATTTCCGGACGCCCTCGATTCCTCGTCGGGCCCTCCGGCGCAGCGTGGACCGGCGCCGCCTCGAGTGGCGTGCGTCGTTCAGGTGCTGCGGAGAAGGCCATACCGCCGGTGGCACCGTGCCGGTGGCACCGTGCCGGTGGCACCGTGCCGATGACACCGTGCCGATGACACCGTGCCGATGACACCGTGCCGATGACACCGCGCGGGCGGGAGTCGAGAGCTGGACGTGTGAAGAGACGAGTCCCCGCATCGCGGGGTCCGGGCGGGCGCCTCACGATCCCCACCTCGCGGTGGGAGCCGTGGTGGCTCGTCCGGTGGCAGCGCCTCGCCCCCCAAATCGGCGCGCGTCTGCATCAACCGTGGCCCCCGTTCGGGGGTGCTGTGGCCACGCTAGCGTATGAGCCGATCCCTCCCTGCAGAGGCCGGCTCCGGCCTGTGGAGAGCGTACCCACGACCGTGCGGAGCGACAATGGTCCCCCCTCTCCCCGTATCGGGGGCCAGATGCCGACCGGCCTCCGCTTGGGGACAAGCTCCTCGCGGGACGGGCGGGCGTCGATAGCCTGATCGGGAGCGCGGGAGGAGGCGGCCGATGCGGTGGGACGACCTGTTCGACGATCTCGAGAGCCAGCTCGCGACGGAACGCGACGCGGAGGAGCGCGACGAGCGAGCCGACGAGGAGCGGCGCCGCATCGGGCGACTCCTCCTGCGCGAACGTGTCGAGGCGCTCGCGATCGGTGCGCGTGGTGGCGCCTCCGTGACGATCGAGCTCGGAGCGGAACGTCTCGTCATGCGGCCGACCACGATCGGTCGGGACTGGGTGTCGGGGGAGACCTCGGTCGCCGGCGCGCGATCGCGCGGGTGCATCGTCCCGGTCGCGGCGATCACCGGCGTGATCATCCCGCCGGGCGACGTCGTGCGAAGCCTCTCCGTCCTGTCATCGGCCGGAGCGCCACGGGTGTCGGATCGGATCGGGTTCGCCTTCGTCCTGCGCGACCTCTGCCGTCGCCGCGTCACCACCGAGGTGCACACGGTCGGTGGAGTCCGGACCGGCACCATCGACCGGGTGGGACGTGACCATCTCGACCTCGCCGTCCACGAGTTCGGTGAAGCGCGTCGGCATCGGAACGTCGCCGACATCCTCCTCCTGCCCTTCGCGGCCGTCCGCCGGATCCTGATCTGACCGGGCCGGCATCGGCTCGACGCCGAGCGGGACGGACGCGAGACCCGTGGCCGTCGGCGTCAACGTCGGCGGAGAGCGGAGGCGTCGCGCGGATCGACGAGATCGATGACACTCGCGTCCGCAACCTCGCGCCAGAGGCCCATGCGACGCGATTCCTCGTACTTGCCCGCGATGAAGCCCTCGAGGGCGCTGCGTTCGATGCGCCAGCGCCGGGGACGGCCCACTCGGATCGCGGGCAGCTCGGCCGTCCGGACGAGCTCGAGGACCTCGTCCGACGAGATGTTGAGGATCTCCGAGGCATCGCCGACGGTCAGGAACCGGCCGATCGAGTCTGGGGATACCTGGTCCATGCCTCCCAGTATGAAGCGAGCGGCGTCCCCGGGTACGGCTTGTGGATAACATTCGGCTCGACCTCGCCGCCCTTGGCACGATGGCTGCGGCGCGATGATCGCGCCGGGACGGGGGGCCCAGGGTATGAGCGTGCGTGCGTCGAAGAGGCGATCGATCACGAGGATCGTCGACGTCCGGCTCGTCGTGGGCGTCGCGCTCGTCGCGGCGTCGATTGCGGGGGTATGGGCGGTCGTCGCGTCGGCCGACAGGTCGGTGTCGGTGTACGCGGCCGGTACCACCATCGTCGCGGGAAATGTCGTCGGGACGGAGGACCTCGTCGTCGAGCAGGTCTCTCTGGGACGCTCCGCCGATCTCTACGTCGCCCCCGGGGGTCTCGTCGACGGTGCCGTCGCGACGCGGTCCATCCTCGCCGGTGAGCTCGTTCCGGCTGAAGCGATCGCCGCTACCGCCGACCTCGCCATGGCACCCGTCGTCGTGAGCGTGAGCGGGGAACTCCCCGAAGGCGTCGTCGCGGGCCGCGACGTCGACGTGTGGGCGTCGGGCTCGGGCGGACAGGGAGACGAGGCCGACCCGCCCTCGGTCCTCGTGGCGGGAGCGCTCGTCGCCCGGATCGTCGCGGAGGAGAGCATCGTCGCCGGGTCGTCGGAGGTGTCGGTCGAACTGTCCGTGCCGGACGGGGCGGTCGCCGTCCTCCTGGCCGCGTCGACGGCGGGGGACGCGCTCACTCTCGTGCCCGTCGAGGGAGGCGCGCGGTGAGGATCGCCTTCGCCGTCGATCGGCGGCTCGAGGACACGGTCGTCGGAGCCCTCGTCGAACGCGGCCACGAGCTCGTCGCCCGTTTCGCGGAGGGGGAGGATGTCGCGCCTCTCGTGACCCGGCTCCTCCCCGACGTCCTCGTCGTCACCGCGGACGGGTCGCGGTTGAGCCGCGAACTCCTGACCGCGTGCGATGAGTCGGGCGTCCGCCTCGTCGCACTGCTCGACGGCGAGAGGTCCCGTCGTCTCGCCGCATCGCTCGGCGTCTACGACGTGGTCTCGGTGGACGCGTCGATCGACGACCTCGACGAGTTGGTGGTCGGCGGTCCCCTCGCCGCTCGCACGCGTGCCCGCTCCGGTGGGATCGTGGCGGTCTGGGGTCCGAGCGGTGCCCCCGGCCGAACGACCGTCGCGATCACTCTCGCCCACGAACTCGCGCGCACGGGCGCGACCGTCGCCCTCGTCGACGCCGATACGGTCGGCGCGTCGATCGCACCGGCGCTCGGCCTGCTCGATGAGGCGCCGGGTCTCGCGGCGGCGTGCCGGTTGGCGGGACACGACGCCTTGTCCGTCGACGAACTCGATCGGGTGGCGCGCGAGCATCCCGTCGGCGACGGTCGGCTCGCGGTGCTGACGGGGATCACGCGATCGTCCCGGTGGCCCGAACTCGGGGCCGAGCGGGTCGCGACGACCCTCGCAGTGTGCCGGACGTGGGTCGATCACGTGATCGTCGACGTCGGTTTCTCCCTCGAGGACGACGAGGAGTTGTCGAGTGATCTCTTCGCACCTCGCCGGAACGCCGCGACGGTCGCATCGCTCCGCGCCGCCGACCGGGTCGTGGCCGTCGGGGCTGCCGATCCGATCGGAGTCAGCCGTTTCATCAGGGCGCACGCCGACCTCCGCGAGGTGGTCGGTCCCCAGGTGGTCGACGTCCTCATGAACCGCGTCCGGTCGTCGACGGTCGGCGTCGGGGCCGGTCACCAGCTCGTCACGACCCTGCGCCGGTTCGCGGGTGTCGACGACGCCGTACTCGTACCGAACGACGCGAAGACGGCCGATGCCGCGCTCCTCGAGGCGCGACCGATGGGAGAGGTGTCTCCTCGTTCGCCCGCGGTGGCGGAACTGCGACGCTACGCCCGTGCCCACCTCATGGCCGCGCCGGAGCCGTCGTCCGAGGGTCGGCGGGCGGCCCGTCAGGCGCGCGTCGCCGACGACCGGAGGGCCGGGTGGACCCCTCCGTTCCGCCGCAAGCGCTCGGCCTAGACTGGGACCGTGTCGACGCTCAGTGATCTTGTACTCGCCCAGGGCCGTTCGGGGGACGATGACGTCAACTGGCTGCACATGCTCGTGCAGGACGCCCAGCTCCTCGCCGATCTGGCCTTCGCCGACATCGTGCTGTGGATTCCGACGACGGACGACAGCTTCGTCGCCGTCGCCCACTACCGGCCCTCGAGCGCCGCGACACTGTTCTACCGCGACTTCGTCGGCCAGCGCATCAAACAGCAGTGGCGGAGCCAGGTCACCGAGGCGTTCGAGACGGGGGCGATCGTCGACTCGTCGGCGCCCGACTGGTACGAGGAGACACCGACGCGCGTGCGCGCCGTGCCCGTCCTGCGGCGGTTGCGGTCCTCGAGTCCGGAGACGACGGACGCACCCATCGCCGTGCTCACGCGACACACGAACCTCGGGGAGGCGCGGACGCCGAGCCGTCAGGAATTGACGTTCAACGCGCTCGCGGGCGAGCTCTTCACGATGATCGCCGCAGGAGACTTCCCCGATCTCTCGGCGCCGGCGGGACCACGACGCGGTGCACCGCGGGCGTCGGACGGCCTCATCCGCCTCGACGTCGAGGGCGTCACGACCTTCGCGAGCCCCAACGCCTTGTCGGCGTTCAACAGGATGGGTTTCGTCGAGGAGCTCGAAGGTGAATCGCTCGCCGAGGTCACGACGCGTATCCTGCCGTCGGAGGACCTCGTCGACGAATCGCTCCCGCTCGTCGTCACCGGCCGAGCGCCCTGGCGGACGGACATCGAGGCGCGCGGAGTCACCGTGACCCTCCGCGCGATCCCACTGCGTCACCGCGGGACCCGGACCGGCGCGATCGTCCTCTGCCGCGACGTCTCCGAGCAGCGCCACCAGGAGCGCGAACTGCTGACGAAGGACGCGACGATCCGCGAGATCCACCACCGCGTCAAGAACAACCTGCAGACGGTCGCCTCGCTCCTGCGCATCCAGTCGCGGCGCTCGCACACCGACGAGGCGCGGGACGCATTGTCGCAAGCGATGCGACGCGTCGCCGCAATCGCCGTCGTGCACGACACGCTGTCGGAGGGCCTCACGCAGGACGTCGACTTCGACGAGGTTTTCGATCGGGTTCTCATGCTCGTCGCCGAAGTCGCGTCCGCCCACAACACGACGGCGCATCCCCGGAAGACGGGCGCCTTCGGGGTGCTGCCGAGCGAGTACGCCACGCCGCTCGCTCTGGCCCTGACCGAACTCGTCACGAATGCCGTCGAGCACGGCCTCAACGGACTCGAGGGAAGCGTCGAGATCGAGGCTCAGCGCAACGATGAGCGACTGACCGTCGTCGTCCGCGACAACGGTGCGGGACTGCCCGAAGGCAAAGTCGGGACCGGTCTCGGCACGCAGATCGTCCGCACACTGATCCAGGGTGAGCTCGGGGGCACGATCGATTGGCACACCGTCGTCGGCAACGGCACCGAGGTCACGATCGACATGCCGTTCCGCTGGATGAAGAACCGCTAGAGCAGGGCATCCGGTCGACCGATGCTCACGGGGACCGCGGCGGAGCCTCCCGGCATCAGGAGGCCCCGGTCAGGAGGCCCGGCGGGCGCGCGCCGCGCGGCGCTTGAGCGCGCGGCGCTCGTCCTCGGAGAGTCCGCCCCAGACGCCGGAGTCCTGTCCGGTCTCGAGGGCGTACTGAAGGCAGATCTCGGTGACGGTGCAGCGGCCACAGACGGCCTTCGCCTTGTCGATCTGGTCGACGGCCGGCCCCGTGTTCCCGACCGGGAAGAAGAGTTCCGGGTCGGCGGTGAGGCAAGCGGCTTTGTCGCGCCAGTCCATGGAGGTGCTCCTTTAATTGCAGGGGAATCGACCGATATGGTCGGAGTAGGGTTTCGCGGGCCGGAATCGTCGAACGGGACGCGGGGTGACGTCGGCGTTCATTCCCGTCGGCGCTCCTCCTGTTGCACTCGTCCCCCGCGGTGGGGGCACCGGCGATCGGATCGCCTCGGCGAGGCACGTCTCACCGATCGGTACGCGATCGATGCGGGCATCGACCGGACAGCGTGTGAGAGTTCGGGGGAAGCGGTCTCCAGGGGGAGGTCCGTCGGGCGGACATGCTCGCAACCCTGAGAGCGTCGTTTCGGCCTCCAATATGGTCGCATACTGGGTAGACCGAATCAATAGCTCTGTATGGGATTGGCCTGTGAACGCTGCACCGATGGACCACTCGGACGACGGCGGGGCGCGCGTCCCGGGCGGACGGAGGCTGCCGTCGCGGGCCGTGCGCGTCGTGTCGGTCCTCGTGGGAATCGAGGCCGTCGCCCTCGCGGTCGCCGTGATCGTCCTCCTCATCGACGTCCTCACGCTGACGCCGGCGTCGCTCGCGAGTGCGCTCGCGCTCATCGTCCTCACAGCGGTCGCGACCGTCTGGGTCGCCTGGATCGCCCTGTCGCTCCTGCGTGGCGCGAGCTGGGCGCGTGGAGGGGCGCTCTTCTGGCAGTTGATCCAGTTGACGATCGCCCTCGGTGCGGTCCAGGGCGCGTTCGCTCAGCCGCTCATCGGAGCGGCGATCGCGGTGCCGTCGATCGTCGTCCTCGTGTTGCTCTTCACCCGCTCGGTCATGCAGCACACCCGGCGGCCGGATCCCGAGGTCTGAGGATCCGGGTGCGGCCTCGAGGGCCGTCAGTCGAGACCGAGCTTCTTCCGCAGCATGGTGACGTGCCCGGTCGCCTTGACGTTGTAGAAGGCGTGCTCGAGTCTCCCGTCGGGACCGATGACGAAGGTCGAACGCAGGACCCCCGTGACGACCTTGCCGTAGCTGTTCTTCTCGCCCCACGCGCCGTACGCGAGGTGCACGGTCTTGTCCTCGTCGGAGAGGAGATCGAACGGCAACGCGTCCCGTTCCCGGAATGCGTTCTGCTTCTCGGGAGCGTCACGCGAGATCCCGACAACGGTGTATCCGGCGGCGAGGAGCGACGCCTCGTTGTCACGGAAGTCGCAGGCCTGGGTCGTGCAGCCGGGCGTCATCGCCTGCGGGTAGAAGAAGAGGATGACGCGCTTCCCGGCGAGGTCCCTCAGCGAGACGGTCTCGCCGTCCTGATTCGGAAGGGTGAACGCCGGGGCGGGCTGCCCGATCTCGGGCCGCTGGGTCAGGGTGGTCATTCTCCGAGCTTAGGTGCTGACACCACGCTCTGAAGGAGCCGGTGGAACGAGTCGAGCCGGGCCGGCCCGCCCTCGCCGAGCTCACCTGTCTCCACGGCCTCGGTGATCGCGCAATCCGGCGCATCGGGAAGGTGGGTGCACCCTCTCGGGCAGTCCTCGGCGATCTCGGCGAGGTCGGTGTAGGCCTTGAGGATGTTGGCCGGGTCGACGTGGCCGAGCCCGAATGAGCGCACTCCGGGGGTGTCGATGACCCAACCGCTGCCGGCCTCCGTGCGCACACGGTAGGACTCCGTGGACGACGACGTGTGTCGGCCACGCCCCGTCACCTCGTTGACGTGCCCGATCGCACGACCGGCCTCCGGCACGATGGCGTTCACGAGGGTCGACTTGCCGACGCCGGAGTGGCCGACGAAGACGGTGCTGTGACCGATGAGCCGCTCGACGATATCGGCGACGGGGATGGTGCCCGAGCCGGAGGTCACGACGTCGAGGTCGAGACCCGCGAAGTTCTCGAGGAAGGCCGTGGGATCCGCGAGGTCCGTCTTCGTGATGCACAGGATCGGCCGGATGCCCGCGTCGAGTGCTGCGACGAGGTAACGGTCGACGAGGCGCGCCCGGGGCTCCGGGTTCGCGGCCGCGACGACGACGACAATCTGGTCGGCGTTCGCGACGATCACGCGCTCGACCTGGTCGGTGTCGTCCGCGCTCCGGCGGAGCAGCGTCGAGCGCTCCCGGATGCGCACGATCCGGGCGAGGGTGCCCTGCTCACCGCTCACATTGCCGACGAGGTCGACCTGGTCGCCCGTGACGACAGACTTGCGGCGCAGCTCGGAGGCGCGCGTCGCGGTGAGTTCTCGCTCGTCGGCCGTGCCCTCGGCGAGGAGTACGAGGTAGCGGCCGCGATCGACGCTCAGGACACGCGCCGTACGGGCGTCCTTGTGCTCGGGGCGTTGCTTCGTCCGGGGTCTCGATCCCTTCGGGTTCGGCCGCGTGCGGATCGAGTCCTCGTCGAACTCGTCGAAGTCGTCGTCCCCGGCGTCCGCCGTCTCCCACCAGCTCACGTGGAGTGTGCTCCCACCATCTCGCGCCACAGGGACGGGAACTGCGGAAGCGTCTTCGCCGTGGTCGCGATGTTCTCGATCCGCACACCCTCGACGACGAGGCCGATGATCGCGCCGGCCGTCGCCATGCGGTGATCGTGGTAGCTCGACCACCGGCCGGCCGTGAGCGGCCGTGGCGTGATGCGCAGCCCGTCTGCGAGCTCCTCGACGTCCCCGCCGAGGCGATTGATCTCGGTGGCGAGAGCAGCGAGACGATCGGTCTCGTGGTGGCGGATGTGTCCGATACCCCGGATCGTGGAGGGACCGGTGGCGAGGGCCGCGAGGGCCGCGAGGGCCGGTGCGAGCTCGCCCCCCGTCGTGAGATCGAGGTCGACCCCGGAGATCTCCGGTGCTCCGGTGACGGTGATCCGGCCGTCGCCCACGACGACTTCGGCGCCGAACAACGGGAGGAGATGGGCGAGGTCCGCTCCCACCTGCGTCGTCTCCTCCGGCCACCCCGAGAGGGTCACGCGTCCGCCCGTCGCCACCGCGGCGGCGAGGAAGGGGGCGGCGTTCGAGAGGTCCGACTCGATCCGGACGTCACGGCCCCCGATCGGGCCGGGGGCGACTCGCCAGGACGCCGCGCCGTCGCTCGAGGCGTCGACCCCCCGCCGGCGGAGCGCGTCGAGGGTCATCTCGATGTGGGGAACACTCGGCAGCCGGGTGCCCGAGTGGTGCAGGTGGATGCCCTCGTCGAAGCGCGGCGCCGAGAGGAGCAGTCCGGACACGAACTGGCTCGATTGCGAGGCATCGATCTCGAGACGGCCGCCCGTCACTCGACCGGTGCCGTGGACGGTGAACGGCAGGGAATCGGTACTCGTCGCATCGATGTCGACACCGAGGGCTGTGAGTCCCGCCACCAGGCCGCCCATCGGGCGGCCGCGAGCGGCGTCGTCGGCGTCGAAGACGGTGGGGCCGAGGGCGAGCGCCGCGACGGCCGGCACGAATCTCATGACGGTACCGGCGAGTCCACACTCGATCGTCGTCGACCCCGTCAGCTCCTCCGCCGGCGCCACGATCCAGTCGTCGCCGTAGTCGCCCGTGGCCGGGGCCGGCTCGATCGAGGCGCCGAGGGCGCGGAGAGCGGCGACCATGTTGTCGCTG
This sequence comes from Labedella populi, assembly GCF_004078655.1. Lineage (GTDB taxonomy): Bacteria > Actinomycetota > Actinomycetes > Actinomycetales > Microbacteriaceae > Labedella > Labedella populi. The sequence continues at coordinate 1,065,278 of NZ_RZNC01000001.1, forward strand.
TCGCGGGAGTGCAGTGGTGCCCGGAGCCGCGACGGTGCGTCGGCGAGAGCCGACAGGACGAGCTCGCGATTGGTGATCGACTTCGAGCCCGGGAGGGTGAGCGATGCGACGACGGGGCCGGCGGCGACGGGCGCGATCCAGTCGTCGTCGGTCGCAGGGGTTGCGCGCTCGCCGAAGAGATCGACTTCGGGGGCGGAATATTTGGCTTCGAACATCGTTGTCCTAGGGTAGCGGCGAATGGCCGCACCGAGAGGAGAGCCGTGCCGTCCGTCGTGCTCGAACGTACCGAGGCCCGAGTGGTCGACGGTGGTCGTGACGTGCTCTCCACGAGCCGTTCCGCGCTGCCCGAACTAGACTGGGCCGCGATGAAACCGATCGACGACGCCCCCGCTTCCGATGCCTCGGAGGACACCGCCGCACCGGACGGCTCGCGCGCTCCGGAGGACTCGACGACGGAGGTGCCCGAGGACGTCGTCGAGACGGTCGAAGAGGCTCTCGACTTCGATGAGCCGGTTCAGCCTGACGCCGATCCGCGCCCCCTCTTCGAGGAGCAGGCGCTCCCGTTCATCGACCAGCTCTACGGGGCGGCGATGCGGATGACGAAGAACCCGTCGGACGCCCAGGACCTCGTGCAGGAGACGTTCGTGAAGGCGTACGCCGCTTTCGGGCAGTTCCAGCAGGGCACCAACCTCAAGGCGTGGTTGTACCGCATCCTGACGAACACCTACATCAACCAGTACCGGAAGAAGCAGCGCGAGCCCTACCAGGGCACGATCGACGACCTCGAGGACTGGCAGCTCGGCGGCGCCGAGTCGACGACCGCGGCGTCGAGCAGATCCGCCGAGGCCGAGGCGATCGACCGCATGCCGGACAGTGCCGTGAAGGATGCGCTGCAGGCCATCCCCGAGGACTTCCGCCTGGCCGTCTACTTCGCCGACGTCGAGGGGTTCGCCTACCAGGAGATCGCCGACATCATGAAGACGCCGATCGGGACCGTGATGAGCCGGCTGCATCGAGGCCGCCGGATGTTGCGGGAACTGCTGGCTGATTACGCGCGCGAGCGCGGAATCGAACCGACACGCGTGAGGAGCACACGATGAACGACTGCGGTTGCGACAAAGCGAAGCGCGACCTCGAGGAGTACCTCCGGAACGAGGTGTGCCGGACCGAGGCGTCCGACATCCGCGACCACCTCGAGCATTGCGAGTCCTGCCGGAGCGAGGCCGTTCTCGCCGTGACGCTCACCGAGGCCGTTCAGCGGGCCTGCCAGGAGACGGCTCCCGCAGACCTCAAGGAGCACGTTCTGCAGCGCCTGCGTTCCGTGAAGACGGATCACGAGGCGTCGATCGTCCCGTCGCTCTGACGACCCTTCGTCGGCCCGCACCGCTCAGGAGCAGCGTCCGACCCGGCCGCACGGCGCCGTAGCGGTAGGGCGCGGGAGCGTGTTGTCCCTTCTCAGCGAGAAGGCCCGCGCCGATCACGATCGGTGCGGGCCTTCGTCGTCCTGAGGACGTGGCGGGAGCCGGGCTCAGCGCCCGAGAGCCCGACGGATGAGGTCGCTCTGCTCGGTGGCGTGGCGCTTTGCGGACCCCGTCGCGGGGGACGCCGACGCCGGGCGGGTGACTCCCGAGATCTCCCGCTCGATCGTCTTCGGGAACTCGGTCGCGATGAACGGCCACGCGCCCTGGTTCTCGGGCTCGTCCTGCACCCAGACGACCTCGGCCGACGGGTACGACTCGAGCACGGCGGCGAGCTCCTCGCTCGGGAACGGGTAGTACTGCTCGAGGCGGACGAGGGCGATCGAGTCGTCCGGGTTTTTGTCGAGCTCGGCACGGAGGTCCCAGTGCACCTTGCCGGCGTGCAGGAGCACGCGCGTCACCGTCGAGCCGTCGAGCTCGCGGGTGTCGTCGAGCACGGGGCGGAATCGACCGGAGGTGAAGTCGGCGACGTCCGACGTCGCTCCGCGCAGTCGCAGCATCGCCTTCGGGGTGAACACGACGAGCGGCCGTCGCGGCAGCGCGTAGGCCTGGCGGCGCAACAGGTGGAAGTACGACGCCGGCGTCGACGGGCGTGCAACCGTCATGTTGCTCTCGGCGCACAGCTGCAGGAAGCGCTCGATGCGAGCGGACGAGTGGTCCGGCCCCTGGCCCTCGTAGCCGTGCGGGAGGAGGAGCACGACGCTCGAACGCTGGCCCCACTTCTGCTCGGCGCTCGAGATGAACTCGTCGACGATCGTCTGCGCGCCGTTGACGAAGTCTCCGAACTGCGCCTCCCACAGGACGAGGGCGTCGGGGCGCTCGACGGAGTACCCGTACTCGAAGCCCATGACCGCGTACTCGGAGAGGATCGAGTCGTAGATCCAGAAGCGCGCCTGGTTCTCGTGCAGGTTGACGAGGGGCAGCCACTCCTGACCGTTGACGCGGTCGTGCAACACGGCGTGCCGCTGCACGAACGTGCCTCGGCGCGAGTCCTGACCGCTCATGCGGACGGGCGTGCCCTCGACGAGCAGCGACCCGAGGGCGAGCAGTTCGCCGAAGGCCCAGTCGATGCCGCCGTTCCGGCTCATCTCCTGCCGGCGCTTGAGGAGCTGGTCGAGCTTCGGGTGGACGGTGAAGCCCTCCGGCTTGTTCTCGAAGGCGTTGCCCACGAGTTCGATGACGCTCGACGAGACGGCCGTCGACTCCGGCTCGCCGGAGTAGCCCTCGTCGTCGACCGTGGGGGAGATGACCGGCGTTGACGCCGTCTGGGCGGCGTGCGTCTCCATGAACGCGCGCTCGAGGCGGTCCTGGAAGTCGCGGTGTGCGGCCTCGTACTCCTCCTCGCTGATGTCGCCGCGGCCGACGAGGGCCTCGGTGTAGAGTTTCCGCACCGAGCGCTTCTGCTCGATGAGGCTGTACATGAGCGGCTGGGTCATCGAGGGGTCGTCGCCCTCGTTGTGACCGCGCCGGCGGTAGCAGACGAGGTCGATGACGACGTCCTTGTTGAACTCCTGGCGGAACTGGAACGCGAGTTCCGAGACGCGGACGACGGCCTCGGGATCGTCGCCGTTCACGTGCCAGATCGGCGCCTGCACGGTCTTCGCGACGTCGGTCGCGTAGATCGAACTGCGGCCGTCGCGCTCCGGGGTGGTGAAGCCGACCTGGTTGTTCACCACGATGTGGATCGTGCCGCCGGTCCGGTACCCACGCGTCTGGGAGAGCTGCATCGTCTCGAGGACGATGCCCTGGCCCGCCATCGCGGCGTCGCCGTGCACGAGGATCGGCAGGGTCGAGTACGTGCCGATGGGCTTGCGGTCCTGCTTGGCCCGCACGATGCCCTCGAGCACGCCGTCGACGGCCTCGAGGTGCGAGGGGTTCGCGGCGAGGTAGACGGGCAGTTCGGTGCCGTCGGCGGCACGGAAGGTGCCCTCGGTGCCGAGGTGGTACTTGACGTCGCCCGAGCCCTGGGACTTCTTGTCCTGCGTGCCCTCGAACTCCTGGAAGATCTGGCCGTAGGTCTTCCCGGCGATGTTCGTGAGTACGTTGAGCCGTCCGCGGTGCGCCATACCGATCGCCGCGCCGTCGAGCCCGGCGGACGCCGCGCCCTGGAGGATCGCGTCGAGGCACGCGATGGTCGACTCGCCGCCCTCGAGGCTGAAGCGCTTCTGACCGACGTACTTCGTCTGCAAAAACGTCTCGAACGCCTCGGCCTCGTTGAGCTTGCCGAGGATGCGCAGCTGCTCGTCGTGCGTCGGCTTCGCGTACGGACGCTCGACCTTGCTCTGGATCCACTTCCGCTGGGCCGGATCCTGGATGTGCATGTACTCGAGCCCGATGGTGCGGCAGTAGGAGTCGCGGAGGACGCCGAGGATGTCGCGGAGCTTCGCTTGACGTGAATCGCCGAACTCCCCGGTCACGAACTCGCGATCGAGGTCCCAGAAGGTGAGGCCGTGGCTCGCGATGTCGAGGTCGGGGTGCGAGCGCTGGACGTACTCGAGCGGGTCGACGTCGGCCATGAGGTGACCGCGCACGCGGAACGCGTTGATCAACTCGTGGACGCGAGCCGTCTTGTTGATCATGTCGGCGAGGTCGACGCTGATGTCGGTGGCCCAGCGGATGGGCTCGTAGGGGATGCGGAGAGCGGCGAAGATGTCCTCGTAGAAGCCGCGCTGACCGAGCAGCAGTTCGTGGACCTTCTTGAGGAACTCGCCGGATCCGGCGCCCTGGATCACGCGGTGGTCGTAGGTCGAGGTGAGCGTGATCGTCTTGCCGATGCCGAGTTCGACGAGCGTGTGGTCCGACGCCCCCTGGAACTCCGCCGGGTACTCGAGGGCGCCGGCGCCGATGATGCAGCCCTGCCCCTTCATGAGGCGGGGGACCGAGTGAACAGTGCCGATGCCGCCGGGGTTCGTGAGCGAGATCGACGCACCCTTGAAATCGTCGGCCGTGAGCTTGTTGCCGCGAGCGCGGCGGACGAGGTCCTCGTAGGCGGCGAGGTAGTCGGTGAAGCTCAGGGTGTCGGCGCGCTTGATCGCGGGCACGAGGAGCGCGCGCGATCCGTCGGGCTTCGGGAGGTCGATCGCGATCCCGAGGCCGACGTGGGCGGGGGCGACGACGCTCGGCTTGCCGTCGACCTCGTCGTAGTAGACGTTCTGGCTCGGGAACTCCTTGAGTGCCTGGATGAGCGCCCAGCCGATGAGGTGCGTGAAGCTGACCTTGCCCCCGCGGGACCTCTTGAGGTGGTTGTTGATGACGATGCGGTTGTCGATCATCAGCTTGGCGGGAACCGTGCGCACGCTCGTCGCGGTGGGCACGGTGAGGCTCGCGTCCATGTTGGTCGCGAGCGACTTCGCCATTCCGCGCAGCGGCGAGACGACGTCCTCCGGCTCTTCCTCGGCGGCCTTCTTCGAGGGGGCCGGCGCATCGGCGGGGATGGGCGCGGCTTGCGGCTGCTGGCTCGTCGTGCGGGCGACGGGCCGCGCGGTGTCGGAGGTCGAGGTCCGTTCCGTGGGCTTCGCCGGCTCTCCCGTTGCGGCCGTCGAGGTCGCGTGCCGGGCGCTCGCGGCCGCCGGCGTCCCGGAGGTCGTGGCCGGGCTGCTCGGGGCCGGGGTACTCGCGGCGGGGGCGCTCGCGGCCGGGGCGCTCGCGGTCGGAGCGGGCGTCGATGCCGGGGCTCCACCCGACGTGTGCTGGTGGTACGCCTCGAGGGTCGGCCACCAGGACGAATCCACCGAGTTCTTGTCGACCCGGTACTGCTCGTACAGCTCGTCGACGAGCCACTCGTTCGCTCCGAATTCCGCTGCGGAATTCTCGTCGGTTCCTGCTCCGGTCACTGGGCCTGACACGGTCGGACCACCACTTTCGTCACTCGCCATTCGGACCGCCACCGAGGGCTCGATGGCGTCGCACACTCCGGAAATCAAGCCTAAACCCTGCCACCCCCCTCCGCGGCACCCCCGAGACGGCTAGCGTGGTTTCATGCAGTTCTACGGAGACGATCCCCGCCACGACCTCACCTACTCGGACGTGTTCCTCGTGCCGTCGCGATCGGGCGTCTCGAGCCGGCTCGATGTCTCCCTCGCGCCGCAGGACGGCACGAGTCAGACCATCCCGATCGTGTCCGCCAACATGAACTCCGTCACCGGCCCGCGACTCGCCTCGGCGCTCGCGCGCCGAGGAGGGCTCGGCGTCCTGCCGCAGGACATGCCGCTCCAGGGACTCGACGCGGCCATCCGGTGGGTCAAGGATCAGGCCGTCGAGTTCGACTCTCCGGTCTCGTTCTCGCCCGACACGACGGTCGCCGATGCGTTGCTCGTCGTGCCCGCCGTCCCCGGTGGTCACGGGGTCGTCGTCGTGGGATCCGATGGGGAGCTCGTGGGCTGCCTCGATGCCGAACGGCTCGGCCGAGCGCTGCCGGACGCGCGACTCGGCGACCTCGTGCATGGCGGCGTCGCGTCGATCGATGCCGACGACGTGACGTCGGCTCGCGCCGCCTTCGATCTGATGGTCCAGGCGGACATCGAGTTCGCGCCGGTGCTCCGCCACGGGCATCTCGTCGGCACACTCAGCCGCACGAGCGCGCTCCGCTCGACCCTCTACTCTCCCGCGCTCGATGCGTCGGGCCGCCTGTCCGTCGCGGCGGCCATCGGTGTCAACGGCGACGTTGCGGCCAAGGCGAAGGCCCTCGTGGCCGCGGGCGTCGACGTGCTCGTGATCGACACCGCCCACGGCCACCAGGAGACGATGCTCTCGGCGCTTCGAACGGTCTCGGCCCTCGAACTCGGCATTCCGATCGTCGCCGGCAACATCGTCACGGCGGACGGCGTCGCCGACCTCGTCGAGGCGGGCGCGAACATCCTCAAGGTCGGGGTGGGACCCGGCGCGATGTGCACGACACGTATGATGACGGCGGTCGGGCGTCCTCAGTTCTCCGCGGTGCTCGAGACGTCGGAGGCGGCGAAGGCGCACGGCGCCGCCGTCTGGGCCGACGGGGGCGTGCGGTACCCGCGAGACGTGGCACTCGCGCTCGCGGCCGGCGCCTCGTCCGTCATGATCGGCTCGTGGTTCGCCGGGACGATCGAGGCACCGGGCACGATCCATGCCGACGACACCGGCCGGCTCTACAAGGAGAGCTGGGGCATGGCCTCGACGAAGGCGGTGCTCGAGCGGTTCGGTCGACTCGACCCCTACGAGCTGGCGCGGAAGACGCTCTTCGCGGAGGGGATCAGTTCGTCGAGGATCTTCCTCGACCCGCTCCGTCCCTCCGTCGAGGACCTCCTCGACATGATCACGTCGGGTGTCCGCTCCTCCTTCACCTATGCCGGCGCACGCTCGATCCCGGAGTTCCACGACCGTGCCCTCGTGGGACTGCAGTCCGCAGCGGGCTACGAGGAGGGCAAGGCCCTCCCGGTCTCCTGGTAGCCCGCCCGATCTGCATTTGCGCACGCAACGGGCAAGTGCGGCCGAAATTTCACCCGCTGAAGTCGTTTGCGTACGCAAGTCGGCGAGTGGGACGGGGGAGACCGGCCGCACCGAGGAGTCGAGCGAGGCGGAGTGGGTCGCGCACGTCGGACGCCGTCCATCGGACGAAGCCGGATGAGAGCGTCCGGAGCCGGTCCTCGCGGATCTTCTCCCGGACGAGGGCCGAACGTGCCTCGTCACCCTCACCCGAGCCGTATTTCACGAGCCCGTCGAACTCCCCGACGACGCCGTACTCCGGCCACCAGAAGTCCGTGCGGTACGACGTTCGGTCGTCCCAGCGGAACTCCTGCTGAAGAACGGGGTCGGGGAAACCCAGCCGCCGAATGGTGACCCGACTCACCGACTCCCATACCGACTCCGACTGGTCCGTGGCGAAGGCCGCGGCATCAGCGGCGCGCCGTCCGCCCCGTCGTCCACGAGCCGCACAGGAGAGGTCTCGGACCTCCGCGAGCAGCGCCTTCGGAGCCGCACGGCCGATCCGGCACGCGGCGTCGATTGCGACGACCGCCTCCGGGAACGGGAGGACGCGAGCGAGATCGACGACCGTGCGAGCGGGTGAGGTGAGCCGAACGCCGTCGGTGGTGCCGATCTGCTCGGCCGGTATCGCAGCCGACGGATGCCGACGGATCTGTTCGGACGAGCGCCCACCTGATCTCACGGGACCTGTGACGTCGACCCGGTCGGGCCAGTCGCCGAGGAGCGGGATCCGCCACAGGGCGGCGGCCGCGTGGTGAGAGAAGACGTTGTCCGTCGCAGCCGTCGATGCGACGGCGAGGGTTCTCAAGCGATGCCGCTCGAGACCGTCCATGGCATTCCACGATTCGGCATCCACATAGCGGCCGTGGGAGATCCGCACGAGGCGCCCAGCCTGTGCCTGTCGCAGCAGCGCGCGCGACTCGAGGTGTCTCCCCGCCCACGGGTCGGCCCGCAAGATCTCTGGGTGGTGGGTCATGTGCTCAGCGTGCCGCGCACGCCGGTGATCCCGGGTTCGTCCACACGCCCTCTGTGTGATGCGCCGAATCTTCCGAACCTGGGGACAGCCGGACGATTTGCGTACGCAACGGACAGCTGCGGCTGCGATTACGCGCGCGGATGTCCGTTGCGTACGCAATCGGCGCTGAGGCGGTGAGGCAGGGAGGGCGGCGGATATACTGAGGCGACAATGGACGATCCTCCTTCTGCGAATTCCTCCGTCGCCGCTTCTGCGAATTCCTTCGTCTCGGCTTCCGCACATTCTGTCGGCGCAGCCGGCGTCGGTCGCTCCGATTCGGCCGCCACGGCCCCCGAGGAACGCGACGCCCCATCGGAGGACGACAGTCCGAGCCTCCGCGTGACGGAGGCCCCCCATGTATGAGTGGATCATGCTCGCGATCGGGCTGGTCCTGACGATCGGCACCGGCTTCTTCGTTGCGAGCGAGTTCTCGCTCGTCAACCTCGACCGCTCCGACCTCGAAGCGCGACGTGAGCGCGGCGAGTCCCGTCTCGCGATGACGATCGCCGCGCTCAAGATCACATCGACCCACCTCTCGAGTGCACAGCTCGGGATCACCCTCACGACGCTCCTCACCGGATACACCATGGAACCGGCGATCTCGTCGTTGCTCGCCGGCCCGTTCACGGCGATGGGCGTCCCGGAGCCCGTGATCGCGCCCATCGCCACCGTCGTGGCCATCGTCATCGCGACGCTTCTGTCGATGATCGTCGGCGAGCTCGTGCCGAAGAACTTCGCGCTCGCCCTGCCGCTGCACACGGCGAAGCTCGTCATCCCCTTCCAGACCCTGTTCACGACGGTCTTCAAGCCCGCGATCGTGGTGCTCAACGGCAGCGCGAACGCCGTCCTCCGCTCGGTGGGGATCGAGCCGAAGGAGGAACTGTCCGGCGCCCGGACGGCCGAGGAGTTGTCGAGTCTCGTCCGCCGTTCCGCGGGAGCGGGCACTCTCGAGCAGGACACGGCGACGCTCCTCAACCGCACCCTCCTGTTCTCCAGCCACACCGCGTCCGACGTCATGACGCCACGACCGCGTCTCGAGGTCGTCCGGCGCACGGACCCCGCGGCTCTCGTCGTCGAACTCGCGCGCAGCACGGGGTACTCGCGCTTCCCGGTCATGGACGAGGACATCGACGACATCGTCGGACTCGTGCACGTCAAACAGGCCGTTGCCGTTCCGCGCGACCGCCGCGCGGACGTGCCCGTCTCCGCGCTGCAGTTCGACATCCTGCGTGTCCCCGAGACGATGCACCTCGATACCTTGCTCGTGGAACTGCGCGGCCGCGGATACCAGATGGCGGTCGTCGTCGACGAGTACGGCGGAACGGCCGGGGTCGCGACGCTCGAGGACCTCGTTGAGGAGATCGTCGGCGAGGTGTCCGATGAGCACGACCGCACGCGTGCGGGCGTCGTGAGGGGTCGCGACAGCACGGTGTTCCCCGGGAGCCTGCGCCCCGACGAACTGCTCGAGCGCACGGGGCTGAAGGTGCCCGAGGACGGGCCGTTCGAGACGGTCGGAGGATTCATCATGAGCGAGCTCGGGCGCCTGCCCGTCGCGGGCGACGAAGTCGAGATCGACGCTGGTACCCTCCGGGTCGAGCGACTCGACGGGCGCCGGATCGATCGCGTGCGATTCACTGCGCGCCCGGAGGAGGGTGACGACGATGAGTGACTGGGCCGGAATCGCCTGGCTCGTCGTGCTGCTCGCGGCGAACGCCTTCTTCGTCGGCGCGGAGTTCGCCGTCATCTCCGCCCGTCGCTCGCAGATCGAGCCGCGCGCGGAGCAGGGGAGTCGAAGCGCCCGGACGGCGCTCTGGGCGATGGAGCACGCGACGCTCATGCTCGCGACGAGCCAGCTCGGCATCACGGTGTGCTCCTTGCTGATCCTCAACGTGTCCGAACCGGCGATCCACCATCTCCTCGAGTATCCGCTGCACCTCACCGGCTGGTCCGAGGAGGTCATCGGCACCGTCGCGTTCGTGATCGCGCTCCTGCTCGTCTCCTACCTCCACGTCGTCTTCGGCGAGATGGTGCCGAAGAACCTCTCGTTCTCGATCCCGGATCGGGCCGTGCTTCTGCTCGCTCCGCCGCTCGTGATGATCGCGCGCATCTTCAAGCCCATCATCTGGACGCTCAATGCGACGGCGAACGCCGTGCTGCGGTTGTTCCGGGTGGAGCCCAAGGACGAGGCGACGTCGTCGTTCACCCTCGAGGAGGTCGCGACGATCGTGTCGCAATCGACGCGCGAGGGTGTGCTCGACGATTCGTCTGGGGCGCTCGTCGCGGCGTTCGAGTTCACGAGCAAGAAGGTCGGCGACGTCGCGCTCCCGCTCGACGGAATCGTGACCCTTCCGGAGTCGGTGACGGCGGCCGAGCTCGAGCGTGCGGTCGCGAAGCACGGTTTCTCCCGCTACGTCATCGTCGACGGCGACGCCCAGCCCATGGGATACCTGCACTTGAAGGACGTGCTGCGGTTCGAGGCGACGGCGGAGCCCGGAGACGAGGACCAGCCCGTGCCGACGAAGCGCATTCGTCAGCTCGTGTCGATCTTCGAGGAGACCGATCTCGAGGACGCACTCACGATCATGCGGCGCTCCGGCGCGCACCTCGCGCGGGCGTTCGACCGCGAGGGCGCGACGACCGGAGTGCTCTTCCTCGAGGACATCATCGAGGTACTCGTCGGGGAGGTGCAGGACGCGACTCGGCGTCGCTGAGCCGGGAGCGGTCGCGCGGATCAGGCGAACCGCGTGACCGTGACCGTGACCGTGACCTACACCGCCACCGGGGCCGGGGCCGGGGCCGGGGCAGGGACCGGGACCGCGACCTGCACCGCCACCGTGATCAGTCGAAGGGCGCGCGGAGGTATTGCGGGGGCGTGTAGTCGATCGTCGCGCCGAGCTGCGCCGCTGCCCGTAGCACGATGTGTGGATCGCGGAGGAATTCGCGCGCCATCATGATCGCATCCGCGCGGCCCGACCGGACGATCTCCTCGGCGGCTTCGGGGTCCGTGATGAGTCCGACGGCGCTGACGGGGGCGTCGACCGCGTCGCGCACGTGGGTCGCGAAGCGCACCTGGTAGCCGGACTCGGTGGGGATCGAGGCGTGCACGTTCCCGCCGGTCGAGATGTCGAAGAGGTCCGCGCCCGCCTCGGCGGCCCAGCCGGCGACCGTCGCCGTGTCGTCCTCGTTCCAGCCGCCCTCCGTCCAATCGGTCGCGGAGAAACGGACGAAGAGGACCCGCTCGCCGATCGCCGCGCGCACACCGCGGACGACCTCGAGGAGGAGGCGGGCCCGGTTCTCGAGCGAACCGCCGTAGGAGTCTGTGCGCTCGTTGGAGAGCGGCGAGAGGAACTCGTGCAGGAGGTAGCCGTGAGCGGCGTGGACCTCGACGACGTCGAAGCCCGCGTCGACCGAGCGGCGGGCGGCGGCGACGAAGTCGGCGACGACCTTCTCGATGCCGACGGTGTCGAGCTCCCGCGGCGTCGCGTAACCGGGGAACGGGACCGGCGACGGGCCCAAGAGCTCCCACCCGCCCGCTGCCGCCGGGACGGTCCCACGCTCGTGCGCCCACGGTCGGTAGGTCGACGCCTTCCGCCCGGCGTGGGCGAGCTGGATGCCCGCGGCGGCCCCCTGGCCGTGCAGGAACCGGACGATGCGCGCCCAGACCTCCGCGTGCTCGTCCGTCCAGATCCCCGTGTCCTCCGGTGAGATGCGGCCTTCCGGACTCACGGCCGTCGCCTCGGTGAGGACGAGGCCGGCGCCACCCGCGGCGAACTGCCCGAGGTGCACGAGGTGCCAGTCGGTCGGCACGCCGTCCCGCTGCTCGACGGAGTACTGGCACATCGGAGCGACCCAGAGCCGGTTGCGGAGGGTGAGTGAGCGCAGGGTCAGGGGTTCGAAGATGGCGGGCACTGCATTCCTCTGGTTCGTTGATGTGACGTCGCGTCACCCGCGAGGGGGTGCTCCCGCGACCCGAATCAACCTATCGTGAACGGATGATCGAGGAGACGGACTGGACAAACGACGATGCCGTGCGCTGGCTGCGGCGCCCGACGGCTGAGGACGACAAGTACTCCCGCGGCGTGGTCGGGATGGCGACGGGCTCCGAGCGGTACCCGGGGGCCGCGGTGCTGGGCGTCGACGCGGCGGTGCGCGCGGGGGCCGGCATGGTCCGATACGTCGGGCCGGACGCCGTCGCGCACCTCGTGCTCCAGCGCCGACCGGAGGTCGTGCGGGGGATCGGCCGGGTCCAGGCGTGGCTCATCGGATCGGGCGTCGACGGCGAGGAACCGGGGGAGGAGCGCACGGCCGACTTCCGGCACGCGCTCGAGGACGGTGTTCCCGTCGTCATCGATGCCGGCGCGCTCCCGGCCGTCCCCGGCCGAGTCGACGGTCTCGCGGTGCTGACCCCGCACGCGGGCGAGCTCCGGCGGTTGCTCGCTGCTCGGGGGACCGAGGTCGACGCGGACGCGCTCTCGCGCGATCGTGACGGGTGGGCCCGCCGCGCCGCCGCGGACACGGGCGCCGTCGTGCTCCTCAAGGGTTCCCGGACCGTCGTGGCGGAGCCCGGCGGGCGCCTGATCCGGTTGCCCGAGGCGACGCCGTGGCTGTCGACGGCGGGAACGGGGGACGTGCTCGCCGGTGTCCTCGGAGCGGTGATCGCCGGCTCCGCTGGACGCATCGGCTCGACCGTCGAACTCGCGGAGTCCGCCGCCGCCGGTTCCCTCCTCCACGCCCTCGCGGCGGCGAGCGCGTCGGGCGGGGGACCGATCGCGGCGCTCGACGTCGCGGAAGCGCTTCCCACGACGATCGCGCGCTTGCTCTCGTGAACGAGCGTCCCGCTCACAGCCTTCTCACAGCTCTGGGAAAGCCGGAGGCTACCGGTCATCCGTAGCGTCGACGGGAACGAACGCACATCGACGACAACGAACACCCATCGACGACAGGGAGCCATCATGCGCGCACGGACACGACGGAACGCGGGAGCGGCCCTCGCGGGGATCGCGGTGATCGGAGGACTCGCGGCGTGCAGCGCGGACTCGACTGGTGCCGTCGAGGACACCGACACGGGCTCGGCCGCCGAGGGCTCGAGCGCCGCACCGGGTTCGAGCGCGTCGTACGCCGACGGGGAGTACACCGCAGAGGGCGACTACGCGACCCCGGGTGGTCAGGAGTCCGTCACCGTGACCGTCATGCTCGAGGACGGGGCCGTCTCGGCGCTCGAGGTCGAGGGCAGTGGCGGGAGCCCCAACACGCAGCGCTACCAGGGTGAGTTCATCGACAACATCGAGGCCGAGGTCGTCGGGAAGGACATCGACGACCTCGAGGTCTCGAAGGTCGCCGGGTCCTCGCTCACGAGCGGCGGTTTCATGAGTGCGATCGAGACGATCAAGAGCGATGCCGCGAGCTGACCTCCTCGCCGAGGCCTCCCCGGTCGGCTCCGCTGCGCCGCTGGGTGTCCTCACCATCGACGCCATCGGGGTCCCCTGGCGCATCGACACGGACGAGCCCCTCGGCGACATGGCGCGCGACGCGGTCATCGAGCGGATCGCGGTGTTCGACGGAGCATGGTCGCGGTTCCGCGACGACTCGCTCGTCGCGGAGATCGCGCGGAGCGCCGGGGAATGGGCGCTGCCGCCCGAGGGGCCCGCTCTTCTCGCGCTCTATCGGTGCGTGTACGAGCTCACGGGAGGGCGCGTCTCCCCGTTCGTCGGTTCCGCTCTCGAGGGACTCGGCTACGGAGGCGGCCCCGGCGCTCGCCTCGGTCGCTCCACCCCGGATGCCGTCGCCGCGGTGCCGGACTGGGATGCCGTCGCGCGTCTCGACGGTGATGTCCTCTCGACATCGGCTCCCGTTCTCCTCGACGTCGGTGCCGCCGGGAAGGGCCTGCTCGTCGACCTCGTGCTGGGGGTGCTCGGGGATCACGGACTGCACGACGCGACGGTCGACGCTTCCGGTGACCTGCGCGTCTCGGGTCGACGCTCCGAGCGCGTCGCCCTCGAGCACCCGTTCGATCCGCGCCGCGCGATCGGCGTCGTCGAGGTCGTCGACGGTGCTCTCTGCGCGTCCGCGACGAATCGGCGATCGTGGGGTGACGGACTCCACCACGTGATCGACGGTCTCACGGGCCGTCCGGTCGAGTCGGTCGTCGCGACCTGGGCGATCGCTCCGACCGCCGTCGTCGCCGACGCCGCAGCGACGGCCCTCTTCTTCTCCTCGCCCGCCGAGGTCCGCGCAGTGACGGGCGCCCTCGGGGTGCGCATGTTCAGCGACGGCCGGAGCGAGCGGCACCGTGACTTCCCCGGGGAGCTCTTCTCATGATCCGAGCGATCGACGCACGCATCGGGCGCGTGCCCATGTACCGGCTCGTCCTCATCCTCCTCGCCGCGCTCGCGGCGATCGCCGTCGTCCTGTCCGCCGTCGGCGTCCTGTTCTTCACGCCGCTCGAACTGCTCGTGACGGGTGGGATCGCCGTGGGCCTGTCGTGGCTCGTGAACCGGATCGCCGCACCGCTCCTCCGCGTGACGCCTCACGACGAGTCCGCGTTCATCACGGGACTCCTGCTCTTCTTCATCATGAAGCCGGGGACGGAACTCGGCGACCTCGCCGCCGTCGCGGTCGCCGCGACGGTTGCGGCCGTGTCGAAGTACGTGCTCGTGATCCGCGGGCGCCACGTGTTCAACCCCGCGGCGATCGGAGCCTTCGTCGCGACGCTCACGGGGCTCGGCGTGAGCTACTGGTGGGTCGGGAGCGAGTCGCTCTTCTGGTTCGTCCTCGTCGCCGGCGGCGTCGTTGTCTGGCGTGTGCGCAAGGTCGGCATGGCGGTACTCTTCGTCGCGGCCGTGTGCGCCGTCATGATCCCGACGCTGCTCACGAACGGCATGGCGGTCCCGTCCGCCCTCACGACGCCGCTCCTCTCGACGGCCGCCGTCTTCTTCGCGGCCTTCATGCTCACGGAGCCGCTGACACTCGCCCCGCGGCGGTGGCAGCAGCTCGTCGTCGCCGTCGTCACGGGAGTGCTCTTCGCGCTGCCCTACCACGTCGGGCCGGTCTACTCGTCGCCGGAGCTCGCCCTGCTCGTGGGGAATCTGCTCGCCTTCCTCGTCGGCCAGCGCCGCGGTGTCGCGCTCACGACGCGGGAGGCGCGTCGCCTCGGCGGCGACGTGCACGAGCTCGTCTTCGATGCCGCAGCACCCGTGCGTTTCCGTGCCGGGCAGTACGTCGAGTTGCACGTCCCGCATCGGACGGGTGACCGGAAGGGAGTCCGCCGCACCTTCAGCGTCGTGTCGGCGCCGAGCGACGGTCGCGAGGTGCGCGTCGCCTTTCGCGTGCCCGAGCCCGCGAGCTCCGCGAAGCGCGCGCTGCTCGAACTCGTCACGGGAGACACGATCCGTGCGACCGTCGTCGCGGGGGATTTCGTCCTGCCGGAGGACGGCGACCGGAAGCTGGCCCTCGTCGCCGCGGGCATTGGGATCACTCCCTTCGTGAGCCAGATCCGGGAGGAGCGGGCGAGGGGACGGAATCGAGACATCGTGCTCGTCTACGCCGTCTCCGATCCCCGCGACATCGTGTACGCGGATGAATTCGCCGGGATCCGTGTGCTCGTCTCGAGCCGCGTCGAGCCGGACACCGTGCCGGACGGTTGGCGCTGGATCGGACCGGAACGGGTCGACGCGGAGACGGTGCGCCGGGCCGTGCCCGACCTCGCCGAGCGAGACGTCTACGTATCCGGCCCCCCTGCGTTCGTCGACGACCTCCGCCGCCGGCTGCGTCCAACCGCCCGACGCGTCCGCACCGACGCGTTCTCCGGGTACTGACCCGGCCCGTCGAGGGGATGGGGAGGGGCGGCGGGGTCGGACGGGCGCTCCGCCTAGGATGGGTGCCGTGAGGGCTCGCGTCGGACTGTGGATCGCGTTCCTGGTGATCCATGCAGGCCTCGCCTGGTTGTGCCTCGCCGCCCCCGGCCTCCCGCTCGGCGACGTCACACTCGTCTACCGGCCCTGGTCGATCCAGCTCGCCTCGGGATCCCCCGTCGTCGGGATCGACCTCGATTGGGTCTACCCGCTGCTCGCGCACGTCCCCATGCAACTCGCGCTCGTCGCGGGCGAATCGGTCTACGCGGAGGCGTGGCTCGTGCTCATGACGGTGCTCGACGCCGTCGCCTTCGCGATCCTCGTCGGTGACGGGTCGAGTCGCCGCCGGGGCGGTGCCGCGTGGTGGTGGCTCGCGTTCATCGCCCTCCTCGGCCCCATTTCGCTCGGCCGCATCGACTCGGTCACGGTGCCGCTCGCGGTCGTCGCGGTCCTCATCGTGATGCGGCGCCCGACGGCGGCGTCGATCCTCCTCGCCGTCGCGACGTGGATGAAGGTGTGGCCGGCGGCGATCCTCGTCGCCGCTGTGCTCGCCCTACGGTCGCGCTGGCGCGTGGTCGTCGCATCCGCCGTGTTCTCGTTCGGCGTCGTCTTCCTCGCGTTCGCGCTCGGTGGCTCGGCGCACGTCTTCAGCTTTCTCGGGGAGCAGTCCGGTCGTGGGCTCCAGCTCGAGGCGCCCGTGAGCCTGTTCTATGTGTGGCAGACGGCGATGGGCGTCGAGAGCGCATCGATCTACTACGACCAGGCGATTCTGACGTATCAGGTCGCCGGTTCCGGGATCGACGTCGTGATCGCCCTCATGACGCCGCTGCTCGTCGTCGTGGTCCTCGCCGTCGCGCTGCTCGGTGCTGCGGCCGTCCGCGCGGGCGCGTCGACGATCCGGGTGCTTCCGTCGCTGTCCCTTGCGCTCGTGCTCGTGCTCATCGCGGTCAACAAGGTGGGGTCGCCGCAGTACCTGACGTGGCTCATCGCTCCCGTCGTGTTGGGCCTCGCCTGGCAGGGGCGCCGCTTTCTCGTTCCCGCCGCGCTCGCGCTCGGGCTCGGGGCGCTCACGCACGTCGTCTATCCGTACCTGTATTGGATGCTGCTCTGGGCGTGGCCGCCCATGGTCGTCGTTCTCACGGTGCGGAACGTCGGGTACCTCGTCCTCCTCGGCTGGTGCGTCGTCGAACTCGTGAGGGCGCGGCGCGCAGCGCCCACTCGACGGCCACCGGCGGTCGTGCGCGACGAACTCGCCGCGCACCATCCCTGACCGACCCATCCTCTCCACCGAAAGGACACCATCATGCTCGTCGCCTTCTCCGTCGCTCCCTCCGGCGGCTCGAACTCCACCGATTCCGTGCACGACGCCGTCGCCGCGGCCGTCACCGTGGTCCGTGAGTCGGGGCTGCCGAACCGGACGACGTCGATGTTCACCGAGATCGAGGGTCCCGATTGGGACACCGTCATGGATGTCGTGAAGCGCGCGACCGAGGCCGTCGCCCCGTTCGGTTCGCGCGTCTCCCTCGTTCTCAAGGCGGACATCCGGCCCGGCTACTCGGGAGAGCTCGACGCGAAGCTCGAGCGACTCGAGAAGGCCATCGACGAGGGCTGACCCGCGGCCGCTCCGCCGTTCGAATCGATTCGAGCGGCGCCCCTCCGGCCGTACACTGGGACGATGCCCTCCGTGACCCACGGGCCGACGACGACGTCCTCGGCCCGCATTCGTCTTGCCCTGCTCGCGCTCGCCGTCGGCGGTTTCGGCATCGGCACGACGGAGTTCGCCGCGATGGGGCTGCTTCCGCAGATCGCCACCGACCTGTTCCCGGCGCTCGCGGTCAGCGATCCGGAACGCGCCAACGCGCACGCGGGCCTCCTGATCTCGGCCTATGCGCTCGGGGTCGTGGTGGGCGCTCCCACGATCAACGCCGTCATCGCCCGGTTCCGTCGCGACCGGGTGCTCGTCGTCCTCGCGGTCGCGTTCACGGTCACGAACCTCGCGGCAGCCCTCGCGCCGACGTTCGAGCTCATCCTGCTCTTCCGCTTCCTCGCCGGCATCCCGCACGGTGCGTACTTCGGCATCGCGGCCCTCGTCGCCGCGCAGCTCATGGGTCCCGGGAAGCGGGCGCGGGGCGTCGCGCTCGCCATGGCGGGGCTCACGATCGCGAACGTCATCGGTGTCCCCCTCGCGACCCTCGTCGGGCAGGCGTTCGGGTGGCGCGTCGCCTTCGTGCTCGTCGCCGCGGTCTTCGCGCTCGCGACGGTCTCGGTGTGGGTGGCGGTGCCGCGCGTCGACGGGTCTCCCGGGCAGACGATGCGGCGCGAACTCACCGTGTTCCGGAACGGTCGCGTCTGGTTCGCCCTCCTCACCGGGTGCATCGTGCTCGGCGGGCTCTTCGCCGTCTACACGTACCTCTCGCCGATCACGACCGAGCTCACCGGGCTCCCGGCCGGCGCCGTCCCGTGGGTGCTCGCGACCGTCGGTCTCGGGATGACCGTCGGGAACCTCGTCGGGGGTCGCCTCGCCGACTGGAGCGTCATGCGCAGCCTCTTCGGCTTCGCCCTGCTCATGCTCGTCGCTCTCGGCGGCTTCGCGCTCACGGCGCAGTGGCCGGTGACGCTGTTCCTGTTCACCTTCGCGATCGGGTTCGCCGCGCAAGGCCTCGGCCCGACGATCCAGACGCGCCTCATGGACGTCGCGGGCGACAGCCAGGCGATCGCCGCGGGCCTCATCCACTCCGCGCTCAACGTCGGCAACGCGCTCGGCGCGTACTTCGGCGGTGTCGCGATCGCGGCCGCCCTCGGCTACTCGTCTCCCGCCGTCGTCGGCATGGGACTGACCGTCGTCGGCATCCTCATCGCCGCTCTCGGCTACACGCTCGAGCGACGCGGGGTGCTGCGCTCTACTCGATGATGATGCCGTCGAGGATCGCGCGCTTGCGCAGCGCGACCTTCGTGCCGACGTCGAATCCGCTCGAACGGTACTTCTCGCGGATGCGCTTGAGGTAGGACTTGGCCGTCTCCTCGGAGATGCTCAGCTCGTAGGCGACCGACTTCACCGGTTCGCCCGCTGCGTAGAGCGCCATGACGCGTCGCTCCTGCGCGCTGAGCTTCGGCGCATCGTTGGGCTCCGAGTTGAGCGCGAGGTCGAGTTCGTCGGAGACGAACATCTGCCCACGGTGCGCGGCGCGGATCGCCTGCACGATCATCGAGGCGTCCTCGCTCTTCACGAGGTAGCCGTGGGCGCCGGCGGCGAGGGCTTCGCGTACGAACTTCGGGTCGGAGTAGGTGCTCATGAGCACCGTCTTCACGCCCGTGGTCTTGAGCGTCGATATCTTGAGGACGACGGGGATGTTGTCCTTGAGGTCGAGGTCGAGGAGCACGACGTCGACGGGGAATTCGGGGTGTGTGAGCAACTCCGGCCAGGTCGCGACCGCCGCGACCATGCTGATGTCATCCGCGGCTCCGCGGATCCATTCCGTGAGTGCCCCGAGCAACATCTTGTGGTCGTCGACGATGGCCAGGCGGATGTTGCCGGTGTGGATGCTCATACGATCTCCCTGAACTCTTCCCTGGATTCTACTGTTCAGCGCGGCTGGTCACTCGCAAGCGGGACCTCGGTCTCGATGTCGACGCGCAGTCCGAGCGGCGTCGCCGTATCGGTGTAGCGACCGACACGGCGCAGCGCCGCCCACGTGATCGCCTCCACGCGCGAGCGGCTGATGCCGTCGACATCGAGCGCGATGAGGACGCGGCGCGAGTCCGAGCGCGGCTGGTCGCGGCGCTCGACGAAGCTCACGCGAGCCGTCGCGGGCATGCGGGCGGCGCTCGACATGAGCATCCACAGGCCGGAGAGGAGACCGTCCCGCTGCAGCTGGTCGAGCCGCGCCGAGAGGCCGTTCGGGTCGTCGATCGTCACATGGTCGCTCAGGAACTCCGACTCGCTGACCGCGTGCGAGAGCCACGTGTCCTGGTGGCCGGCGACCAGGTGACGGCGGAGTTCGGTCGCGAGGGCGCTCGCCTGGTCCGCGCGTTCCGGACTCAGCGGCAGCGGCTCACGTCCGGACGCGACGTCGTCGAAGAGTTCCTCCACCTCGTGATCGAGTTCGGCGAGTTCCGCGCTCCCGAGCATGCCGGCCGTGAGCACGACCGGGGCGCTGATCGCGCTCTGCGTGAGCACTCGGTCGAGGGCGAGGAGGATGTGACGGCGGTACTCTCCGAGGATCGACGCCGCGAGCAGCGGCGGCACGATCGCGAGCACGAGCAGCAGGAGGAGCGGTCCGAGCTGGTCGTGCCCGGGACCGGGCACGAGGACGCCGAGGAGGAGTCCCACCCCGAGGATGGTCGAGGCCATGACGATCTCCCGGGCGGGTCGGAGCGACGAGGCGCCGAGCAGCACGGCCCCCACGGCGATCGCCGACGTCGGGTACACGCCGTCGTCCACGACCTGCCAGACCGCGGCGAAATCGAGGACCGCGGCGACGGTGAGGCTCAGGACCATCGACCAGAACAGCACGGTCGAGAAGATGAAGCCGGCCGCCCGCAACGCGACCACCACGAGCACGACGGTCACGAGGAGGATCGCCCAGGACGCGATGTTGAGCATGAGCCGGGGGAAATCCTCGACGTGGTCGAGGAACCGCCAGAGGGCGTGCAGGAAGAGGAGACCACCGGCGAGACCGAGGCCGACGCCGAGTTGCGACGTATTGAGGGTGAGGAGCGACGTCTCGCGCAGTCCCGCCCGCCGTACGCGATCGGTCTGCCACTCGAGACCGGCCGAGGGGTCCGGTCCGCCCGCGTAGCCGCTCATTTCGGGACCTCGAGCACGACCGTCGTTCCGGCCCCCGGCGCCGAGAACACCCGGACGGTGCCTCCGATGTCCTGGACGCGCGCGATGACCGACTGCTGGAAGCCGAGACTCGACCGCCCGACGGCGTCGGGGTCGAATCCGGCACCCGCGTCGGTCACGACGCCCCGGACGACCGTGCCGTCGTCGCTCAGGGTCACGTGGGCCTCGTCGACGCCGGCGTGGCGTCGGACGTTCTCGACGCACTCGGTGAGGGCGAGGATGAAGGCCTCGAGCCGCGCATGCTCGAGTCCGAGCTGGCCGGAGCCGTGCCACGCGACGTCGAGGCCGGAACTCGCGAACCGGGCCTTCACGGCCTCGAGCGTTCCGTTCAGTTGGAGCTCCGCCGTGTGGGTGAGGGTGTACGCGCCGGAGGAGCGCGGCGCGGGGCTCTCGCCTTCCCGGAGGCGGCGGAGCAGGTCGCGATCCGAGACGGCCTGGTCGCGCATGGCCGCCTCGTCGACACCGCGTCCGCCGTGCGCGAGGAGGGTCAACGTCGCGAGCGCGGTGTCGTGCAGGAGCCGCGCGTCTCGATGGCGCTGCGCTTCCGCCTCGCTCGCGCGCCGCTCGATGAGGTAGGTGTAGCCGATGCTCGAGATCCGCCGCATCACCCGCGGACTCGCTCGCGTGAGCCACAGCCCGAAGACGGTCGTCACGGCCCAGCCGAGGCCGACGAGCACGGGGGCGGAGAGCGCGGGCTCCTCACCGAGGTCCGCCTCGAGCAGCGTCGTGATCGTCGCGGTCGTGATGACTCCGTAGGCGAGCAGGATCACTTGCGCCCACGTGGAGGACAGGACGGCGCCGATGCAGCCGACACCCCATCCGGCGATCATCACAAGGGCGGCGGACGCCGAGGCGTTCGGGGTCGGACCCGTCGCGATGCCGACCGTGGCGAGGCAGACGATGCCCGCCGCGTAGACCGCGACGACCGCGAGGCCGTGCGGGTGGCGGGCGAGGAGCACGTGCGTCACCGCGAGCAGCGCGAGCGAGGCGATGCTCCAGAGGTACTCGGGGAGCGATGCAGCACCCGGGATGCTGAGGGCGATCGCCGCGCCGAGGACACCGCTGAAACCGAAGGTGCGCGCCATGCGGTACGCGAGGTGGCTCTGCTGGATGGAGAAGCGGTCGACGGATTCGAACTGCCGCCGCGCAGGATCGGAGGCGTCGGTGCCGCGCCACACGCTCATGCCGACCCTTCCTGGTACTCCCCGTCGGCCGTGCCCCCATGACCGTGCGCCAAGTTTACGGGGCACGTGTGAGGCCGTCACGCCCGCGACACGCGTGGGTGATGGCGACGGGACCGCCGACCCGGTCGTGCTGCGGTCGTGGGCTGTCGTCGTGGTCGCTCAGGCCGCGAAGATGCGGTCGAGGTGACGGGAGAGGACGTCGAACTCGATGAGGAACCCGTCGTGCCCGAACTCCGAGGAGATGACGGTCGGCTCGTCCCCGTCGATGTTGGTGGGGATCCCGGCCGCGATCCGGCGCTGACCCTCGACGGGGAAGAGCCGGTCCGAGTCGATGCCGACGATGAGCGCCCGCGCGGTGACGCGAGCGAGCGCCTCCTCGACGGACCCGCGGCCACGACCGATGTCGTGGGAGTTCATGGCTTCGACGAGGGTGATGTAGCTGTTCGCGTCGAAGCGGCGGGTGAACTTGTTGCCGTGGAAGTCGAGGTAGGAGGAGATCGCGAAGCGACCGCCGTCCGCGAGGGGGTCGATCCCCGACTGCCAGCGGCGGCCGAAGCGGTCGTTGAGCTCCGTCGGGCTGCGGTACTGCAGGAGCGCCATGCGGCGGGCGAGGGCGAGCCCGCGGTGGGGGCCGCCGCCGTCACCGGCGTCGTAGTAGCGCCCGCCGTTCCATGCCGGGTCCATCCGAACGGCCTCGAGTTGCACGGAGTTGAGTGCGATCTGGTCCGCCGTCGTGACCGGCGGCGACGCGAGGATCGCGACGCGCTCGACGCGTTCCGGCCGCCCGACGGCCCATTCGAGCGCGTGCATGCCGCCCATCGAGCCTCCGATGACAGCCGCCCAGGAGTCGATCCCGAGGGAGTCGGCGAGCAGCGCTTGCGCCGTGACCTGGTCGCGCACGCTCACCGAGGGGAAGCGCGCCCCCCATTCGCGGCCGTCGGGGGCGAAGGACGCGGGGCCCGTCGATCCCTGGCACCCCCCGAGCATGTTGGGGACGACGACGAACCAACGGTCCGTGTCGACGGCGAGTCCGGGGCCCACGATGCGCTCCCACCAGCCGGCGGTGGG
This sequence comes from Labedella populi, assembly GCF_004078655.1. Taxonomy (GTDB): domain Bacteria; phylum Actinomycetota; class Actinomycetes; order Actinomycetales; family Microbacteriaceae; genus Labedella; species Labedella populi. The sequence goes on from NZ_RZNC01000001.1 coordinate 1,088,176, forward strand.
TTGACCGGGGCCGGCGTCACCGCGCGCGTGGGAGTCGCCCGTGAGTGCGTGGGTGATGAGCACGGCGTTGTCGCGGGCGGGGGAGAGCTCTCCCCAGGTTTCGAAGGCGAGTCGGACGTGGGGGAGATGACCGCCGAACTCGAGATCGAGCGGACCGAGATTCGCGAAGCGTCGGTTCGCTGGCGGGTCGCCGTCCCGCCAGGCGCCCGTCGCGGGTGGGCGACCGAGAAGGCTCTGCAGGTCGGCGTCGGTCACGATGCGCGACGGGATCGTGTCCTCGGGGGTCTGCCAGTCCATCCCCCCATCCTCCCCGACCCCGCGAACCCTCCCGTCTTTTGTTACACCCCCTCACCCATCCGTGAGGTGTCACCTCCGGTCGCTCTGGCGGTGCTCAGAGCGACGAAAGGTGACACCTCACGGGTCTGGAGGGGCGGTGCGTCAGGCGCGGGCTGCCTCCACGACGGAACGGGCGGCGGCGAACGCCTGGTCGAGGTCGGCCTTGAGATCGCCGATGTTCTCGAGCCCGACCGAGAGGCGCACGAGACCGGGCGTGACGCCCGCCGTGAGCTGCTGCTCGGGGGTGAGCTGCGAGTGCGTCGTCGACGCGGGGTGGATGACGAGTGAGCGGACGTCGCCGATGTTCGCGAGGTGCGAGAACAACGTGAGGCTGTTGACGAGCGTGCGGCCGGCGTCGACGCCGCCCTTGAGCTCGAACGACAGCACGGCGCCGACGCCCTTCGGCGCGTACCGGTTCGCCGCGGCGTACCACGGGCTCGAGGGCAGACCCGAGTAGTTCACGGAGGCGACGTCGGGGTGCGCGTCGAGCCACTCCGCGATCTCCTGGGCGTTCTGGACGTGGCGCTCGATGCGGAGACTGAGCGTCTCGATGCCCTGGATGAGGAGCCACGCGCTGTTCGGGGAGATCGCGGCACCGAGGTCACGGAGCACCTGGACGCGCGCCTTGATGATGTAGGCGAGGGCGTCGCCGACCGCCGTCGTGTAGCTCGCGCCGTGGTACGACGGGTCGGGCTCGGTGAGGCCCGGGAACTTCTCCACGTTCTTCGACCACTCGAAGGTGCCGCCGTCGACGATCGCGCCGCCGATGACGGTGCCGTGACCGCCGAGGAACTTCGTCGCCGAGTGCACGATGATGTCGGCGCCGTGCTCGAACGGGCGGATGAGATACGGCGTCGCGATCGTGTTGTCGACGATGAGCGGCACTCCCGATGCGTGCGCGACGTCGGCGACGAGCGAGATGTCGAGGATGTTGATCTTCGGGTTGCCGATCGTCTCGGCGAAGAACAGCTTCGTGTTCGGGCGGACGGCGCGGCGCCACTCGTCCGCATCGTCCTGGTTCTCCACGAACGTCGTCTCGATTCCGAGTTTCGCGAGCGTGTACTTGAACAGGTTGTACGTGCCGCCGTAGATCGACGAGCTCGAGACGATGTGGTCGCCCGCTTGCGCGATGTTGAGGATCGCAGCCGTCTCGGCGGCCTGACCCGACGCGAGGAGGAGGGCTCCGGTGCCCCCCTCGAGCGCGGCGATGCGCTGCTCGACGACGTCTTGCGTGGGGTTCTGGATGCGCGTGTAGATGTTGCCGAACTCCGCGAGGGCGAAGAGGTTCTTGGCGTGGTCCGCATCGTTGAAGACGTAGCTCGTGGTCTGGTAGATCGGCGTCGCGCGGGCGTTCGTGACGGGGTCCGGCTGGGCACCCGAGTGGATCTGTTTCGTCTCGAACTGCCAGTCCGGAGTCGTGTCGCTCATGGGTTTCTCCCTTGCGTGGGTGGTCGTGCGGGGTCGGGGCGCCGGTGCGGCGTAGGTCGAGAGTAGGCCTCTGCCCAGTCGTCGACAACGAGCGGAGCAACACGACGTAACCCCGCGAGGCGGACCGGGGAGACGGCGTGACGCAACCCCGTCAGCGGTACCCCTCCGCCAGCCCATACCCTGGAGGCATGACGGTGAGACGAGCGGTGGTCACGGGAGCGAGTTCGGGGATCGGACGGGCCACTGCTGCCCTGTTCCGGCAGCACGGGTGGGACGTCGTGGGCGTCGCCCGCCGTGAGGACCGGCTCGCCGAACTCGCGGCGGAGACCGGCGCGCACACGGTGGTCGCCGATGTGACCGTCGCGGAGGACGTGGAGCGTGTCCGAGCGGCGGTCGAGGCGCTCGGCGGTGCCGACGTCCTCGTCTGCAACGCCGGCGGCGCGATCGGCCTCGATGCCGTGGAGTCGGCGTCGCCCGACGACTGGCGGCAGATGTTCGAGGTCAACGTGATCGGCACGCAGCGCATGATCGCCGCCCTGCTGCCGTCGCTGCGCGCCTCGACGCACGACGGCGGTACCGCGACGATCGTGGGTGTCACGTCGATCGCCGGGCATCGCGCCTACGAGGGCGGCGGCGGGTACAACGCGACGAAGCACGCGCAGCGCGCCGTGCTCGAGGTACTCCGGCTCGAGCTCAACGGCGAGCCCATCCGCGTCGTCGAGGTCGCACCCGGCATGGTGCGGACGGAAGAGTTCTCTCTCAAGCGCTTCGGGGGCGATCAGGCGAAGGCCGATGCCGTCTACGACAACGTGCCGGCGCCGCTCGTCGCCGAGGACGTCGCCGAGGTCATCGTTCACGCGGCCGAGCTGCCGCCGCACGTCGACCTCGACTCGATCACCGTGAAGCCCGTCGCCCAGGCGGCTCCCCACAAGGTCGCCCGCGGCGAACTGCGAGCGAAGTCGTGAGCCCCGATGTCGCGCACGGTGACGTCCTGAGCGCCGAGACCGTGACGGGTGAGCCGGAGCGTGAGGTCCTCAGCTGGGACGCATTCGGCGAGGCTGCGCGGGACCTCGCCCGCGCGGTGCGTCGGAGCGGCTTCGCCCCGGACCTCGTCGTCGCGATCGCGCGCGGCGGTCTTCCGCTCGCCGGCGCCATCTCCTACGCGCTCGGCACGAAGATGTGCGGATCGATCAACGTCGAGTTCTACACCGACGTCGACGAGACGCTCCCCGAGCCCGTGCTGCTGCCCCCGATGCTCGACGCACCGGCCCTCGGCGGCAAGAGGGTGCTGCTCGCGGACGACGTGTCGGATTCCGGGCGCACGCTCGCACTCGTCGTCGACCTGCTCGCGAGCTACGGGGCCGACGTGCGCACGGTCGCCTTGTACACGAAGCCGCGCACCCTGCACGTGCCGGACTTCGAGTGGCGGAAGACGGACCGGTGGATCACGTTCCCGTGGTCGGCTCTCCCACCCGTGAGCATGGACGGCCGCGACGACGGCGACGATGAGGGCAGCCCGCGCGAGGGCAGCGCGAGCGACGACAGCACGAGCGACGACAGCGCGAGCGATGGCAGCGCGAGCGATGGCAGCACGACGGACAGCAGCACGACGGACAGCAGCAACGAGGGGACCACGGCATGAGCATCCACCTGGTGGGCGGCGGGCAGCGCTTCGCGCACGACACGACGATCCTCTCCGCGTTCGTCGCGGAGGCCGCCGAGCGCGCCGAGGTCGCGACGGTGCCGCGCATCGGTGTCTTCCTCGTGACGGAGGACGACGGTCTCGAGTACGCGGCGCGCGTGGAGAGCGAGCTCGCCCTCGCGGGGCCGTGCGACGTCGTCGTGCGCTTGCGTGTCGAGGGCGGCCGCTACGAGCTCTCCGATCTCGCCGACCTCGACGCCGTCTACATCGGGGGTGGGCTCACCCCCGCCTATGCGACGGCGCTCGAACCACTCGTGGGAGAGTTGCGCCGCCTCGTCGCGAGCGGCATGCCGTACCTCGGCTTCTCGGCCGGGGCGGCGCTCGCCGCGGAGCAGGCCGTCGTCGGTGGCTGGAAGATCGGCGGCGTCGCCGTGAGCCCGGAGGAGACGAGCGAGGACCTCGACGAGGTCACCGTGCAGTCGGGGATCGGCCTCATCGACATCGCCGTGGACGTGCACGCCGCCCAGTGGGGCACGCTCGGCCGACTCGTGGCTGCGACGGAGGCCGGCCTCGTGTCCGGCGGGGTCGCGATCGACGAGAACACCGCGCTCGTCGTGTCCGAGTCGGGGCTCACCGTCGTCGGTACGGGCAGCGTCTGGCAGGTCACGACGGACGACGCCGGGGTGCGGGTCTCGACCGTCGCGGCGTCGTGACGGGAGGGCGTTCGCTCGCGCAACTCGCCGCCGCCGGTCTGATCGACCCCGAGTGGGCCGACGCGCTCGGGCCGGTCGCCGAGCGGATCTCGGCGATGGGCGAGTTCCTCCGCACCGAGCATGCCGCCGGTCACGCGACTCTTCCCGCCGGTGAACACGTGCTGCGGGCGTTCTCGTATCCGCTGTCGCGCGTGAAGGTGCTCATCGTGGGCCAGGACCCGTACCCGACGACCGGGCACCCCATCGGTCTCTCGTTCGCGGTCGACGCGCACGTGCGGCCGTTGCCGCGCAGCCTCTCGAACATCTACCGCGAGCTGCACGACGACCTCGGCATCGCGCCCGCGCCGACCGGCGACCTCACGCCGTGGGCCGAGCACGGCGTCATGCTGCTCAACCGGGTCCTCACCGTGCGACCGGGCGAACCCGCCTCGCACCGTGGCAAGGGCTGGGAGGCGGTGACGGATCACGCGATCCGGACGCTCGTCGCGCGGGACGCCCCGCTCGTCGCGATCCTGTGGGGGAAGGACGCGCAGAGCCTCACCCCGCTGCTCGGGTCGACGCCGATCGTGGCGTCCGCACACCCGAGTCCGCTGTCCGCGTCGCGCGGCTTCTTCGGATCGAAGCCGTTCTCCCGCGTCAACGAGCGCCTCGTGGCCGCGGGCGCCGAGCCCGTCAACTGGTGCCTGCACCCGTCGTCGGGGCACCCGTCGTCGGTCGGGCATTAGGCTTGTCCCCGTGCTGGAAGAGGAATACCTGCAGCCGCGGAAGCTGCCGCCGCATCTGCGGAAGATGCCCGCGCCGGAGCCGACGTTCGAGTTCAGCATCCGCGACGCCGAGCCCGGCGATCTGCCGTACATCCGCGAGATCTACAACTACTACGTGACGAACAGCTCGGTCACCTTCGACGAGGACCGCATGAGCCTCGCGAAGTGGAAGTCGAAGTTCGCGCACCTGCAGAAGCAGGGCATGCCGTTCATCGTCGCCGTGTCGCCCTCCGGTCAGGTGCTCGGCTACGCGCTCGTCCAGCCGTGGAAGGAGAAGCGGGCCTACCGTTTCACCGTCGAGAACAGCATCTACCTCGGTGCCGCCGCGACGGGGAAGGGGCTCGGGCGCGCGCTCCTCGGCGAGCTCATCGAGCGGTCGAAGGCCGCCGGCCTCAAGGAGATCCTCGCCGTCATCAGCGACAAGGGCGCCGAGGCGTCGCTCGCCCTGCACGAGAAGTTCGGTTTCACAGAGATCGGCCGAATGGGTCGCGTGGGCTTCAAGTTCGACCGCTGGCTCGGCACCGTTCTCCTCCAACTCTCCCTGAAGTAGCCCGGGAGGAGCGGCCGTCCACCGCAATAGGCTGGAACCCATGACCGAGACCGAGTGGGAGCGCTTCACCGCACTCGAACTGTGGACGCACCTGCAGCGCGGCCACATCTCGCCCGTCGAGCTGACGCAGTTCGTCGTCGAACGCGCGGAACTCGCGAATCGCGAACTCGGCGCGTTCGCGGCCCTCACTCCCGACGCGGCCCTGGCCCGCGCGCGCCACGTTCAGGACCACCAGCCGCGCACCGCCATCCTGTGGGGCCTGCCCCTCGCGGACAAGGACCTCACCGCTCGTGCCGGAACGCCCATCGCGTGGGGCTCGCGCGCCTTCCCCGGGACGATCTCCGAACGCTCCGACGCGATCGTCGACGTCCTCGACCGCGCCGGCGCCGTCAGCATCGGCAAGACGGCGACCCCCGAGTTCGGTCTCTACGGCTACACGGAACCCTTCGGCCGTCCGCCCGCCCGCAATCCGTGGGACCCGTCCCTCGGAGCCGGCGGGTCGAGCGGGGGAGCAGCGGCGGCCGTCGCCGCGCGCGTGCTCCCGTTCGCGCCGGCGAGCGACGGCGGTGGCTCCATCCGCATCCCGGCGGCGGCATGCGGTCTCGTGGGACTGAAGCCGTCGCGCGGTCGCGTGCCGTCGGGATCCGCTCTCGACGGCCTCGCGGGTCTCGCGGTGAAGGGACCGATCGCGCGCACCGTCACGGACGTCGCGCTCCTCTTCGACGCGATGCTCGACCGACGGAACGGCCGATTGCAGCACCCGTTCAGCGTCGGGGCCCCCGGCTTCGACGACGGCGATTACCTCGGCGTCGCGAACCGCGGCGAGGGCCGCTTCACCCTCGGCCTCCTCACGAACAGTCCGTGGGACGACGACACGGAGATCAGCGTCTCGCCGGAGGCTCGCGCCGCGGTCGATGCCGCACTCGCCCAGTTCACGGCGATCGGCCACGCCGTCGAGGACGTGACGCTCGACCACGGCAACGTCTACCCGGCGGCCTTCCGCACGATCTGGCAGGTCTCCGCCGCGATGCTCCCCGTCGATGGTGACACGATCGGCCTGCTCGAACCCGTCACGCAAGAGCTCGTCGCCCGCGGTCGCCGCATCTCCGCTCGCACCCTCGCCGAGACGCTGTCACTGCTCGCGACGTTCGAGCGTCGCGTCATCGAACAGTTCGACCGTTTCGACGCCGTCATCACGCCGACCCTCGCGCTCACGCCGCGTCGTATCGGCTGGCACGACGTCGCCGACCCCGACCGCAACTTCACGCAGCAGGTGCAGTACTCACCCTTCACGTCGTTCGTGAACGCCGCGGGCCTTCCCGCGATCACCCTGCCCGTGTACGAGACACAGGAGGGCCTGCCGATGGGCGTGCAGCTCATCGGACGACCAGGCGGCGAGGACGTGCTCCTCTCGATCGGTGCGCAGTTGGAGCGGCGTCTGCACTGGCAGTACCGGCGCCCGTCGGTGTCATGACCGGAACGTCGGGTGATCCGTCGCCCGTCGAGGCACTCGAAGCGCGTCGGACGCAGCTCCTCCGTGACGCCGGGGTCGCCGACGCGCGGCTCGCGGACATCCGGTCGACGCGTGCGAGCGGGTCGGACGACGACGAGCACGATCCCGAAGGCGAGACGCTCTCCGCGCAGTGGTCCCAAGCGGAGGGCCTGCGCGTGGGACTTGCGCAGGAGCTCGCGGAACTCGATCGGGCCCTCGAACGCGTCGCCGCCGGCACCTACGGAATCTGCGCGCGCTGCGGTCGTCCTATTGGGGACGAGCGCCTCGCCGCCCGCCCGACGGCCGAGCTCTGCATCGCCTGCGCGCGCGCAGCAGAGGCGCGGCGGTAGCGGCGCCATCCCCAACACGGGGGGCATCACATCTGGGCGGGTGACGGCTTTTCTACCGGAACGGGGCACAGACGCCCTCTTGGATGTGCCCCTACCGTGTGGTTTCTGTGCCCCAGCAATGGTTGACCGCACGATCGGACGTGGCCTCGCCTCGACCCGGTCTACGACCGGCTCGGTCGCATCACCGAGACATCGACCACCGCACCCAATGGCGGTTCACGGACGCAGTCGTTCGAGTACGACGCAGACGGGAAGACCGGGAGGGTTCTTCTCGATGGGAAGCCGATCGCTGACCCCTCGTACACGGCGGGCGAGGTGACCGGTGTGGTCTTCCCGGGTGGGGCGGATGACGCCGGGAACGGGGTGTCGCTCACGAATGTGACGCGGAACGAGTCGGGTGCGTCGACGGGTGTGACGTGGGCGTTCCCGAACGGGCAGGCGGCTGTGCGGGATGCGGTGGTGCGGTCGCAGTCGGGTCGGATCGTGGCGAACACGATTACGGATGGCAGCGTTTCCGAGACGACGGCGTACACGTACGACGGTGCGGGTCGGCTCCTGACCGCGACCGGTGGTGTCGTGGATGCGTCGTACTCGTTCGCGAAGACGGGTGGTTGCGGTGCGGCGCCGACGGCGGGGGCGAACGGTAACCGGACCTCTTCGGTGGTGAACGGTGTGTCGACGACGTACTGCTACGACAATGCGGACCGGTTGACCTCGACGACGGTGACGGGCGCTCCCGCAGGCGCGACGGCTGTGAGCTCATCTCTCGCCTCGATCGGGTACGACGCGCACGGCAACACGGTGACCCTCGCGGATCAGTCACTCGTCTATGACGTGGCGGATCGTCACGTCGAGACGAACCTCGCTGACGGGACGAGCATCCGGTACACGCGTGATGCGTCGGATCGGATCGTGGAGCGTCGGGTGTCGAAGGCGAACACGCCGGACGTTGTGACCCGCTTCGGTTTCAGTGGCGCCTCCGACAGTCCCGACCTGGTGTTGGACGGTGACGGCGCCGTGATCGAGCGCAATTTGCAACTGTCGCGGCACTGCGGTCCATTTGGTCGCGACTGACCAAGCCCTGGGAAGAGGTTGACCTCGTGGCTTTCGCCTGGGGGGACCTACCTGAATACACGGCGTTTCGCCCGTGGGAGCCGCCATTCATTGGCGCCGATGGGAAGACCATTGACCCCCTGATCAAGCTCGATGCCCTCCTCGATGAGAAAAGACGGACACTCTTCACACGTGATCGATGAGGAGCGCCGACCTGTCTACTGGCTCTTCGCGGAGTTCTCTGAGGATTGGGGTCTGTCGTTCTGGCGCACCGACGCGGTCGCGATGCGCGAGGCCGTCGAACCAGCGCTTGAGCGCTACCGGTCAACCCCGGACGCGGGCGCGACGATTCTGCGAAGCTCGGATGACACGACCGACGACTCGAGGGAGCTCACATGATCGACCGCGACGCGCTCGCCGACATCGCCGCCGAGACCATCACCGCCGTCGACCCGGATGGGGCGGGCCGCTCGAGCGACGAGTACCGCGAGATCGCGGGCGGCCTCGCCGACCGTGTCCAGGCCGGGCTGTCGCAGCAGGAGCTCGTCGAGTGGCTGAACGGGGTCCTCCCCGGCGACGAGGGCTCCCGCGACGCCGACGCGCAGACGATCGCGAGCGCCGTGGTCGAGCAGCTCGCCGACGTCTCCACGTCGCCGCTGCTCGAGCAGCCGGGGGATACTGAGAACACCGACGGGCCTACGCGACCGGGATAGCGGCTCCCGATTCACGGCAGCGGGCGAGGGCTTTGCCTCGGCGCCGCACCGCGGCGTGACGAGTGGGCCCTGCTGGCAGTGGCCGAGAACCGAGGGGAGGGCGCGAGTGAGTGACGACATGACGCCCGGAACCGAGGGATCGCGCGGACCGCTGCGGCGGGACCGCCGGGCGGCCCGCGACGATGGCCGGTCTCGTCGCGGACTGCGGGCGGTGCCGCTCCTGCTCGCGAGCGTCGCGTTCGAGATCGTGGGCGAGATCGTCTTCGCCGCGCTCATCGCATTGGTCTCGTTCCTCGTGTACGGGGAGGTCCGGTGGCTGTTCGTGGCTGCGGTGTGGCTTGCGGTCAACGCCGTGCTTCTGCTTCTCGCACTGATCGTCTGGCTGCGCGGGAGAAGGCGGCGATAACTCCGATCGACGGTATCTCGAGGAGAACACCGTCCGGAACAGAACCGGACTCGGATCGGGTATTTGTCTCGATCCGATCGCAGGAACGAATGTCGGTGGTGTGGTGTTCACTGTTCCTATGACCAACTTCCGGCAGACACTCGTGGCGATGGGCGCAGACGTGCGCGCCACTCTCGGCGAGGTCTCGATCGGTGGGGCGTCGGACAGCGAGCTCATGGCGTGCATCGGCGAGCTCGAGGCGGTCGGGCGTCTGCTCGACGGCGCCCGGCTCGCGTATGCGGCGGAGTTCGACCGGCGTGCCGCACTCGACGGGGATCTCGTCGTCGCACAGGGTGGCCGCAGTGCCGTCGACTCCGTCGCGAAACTGGCGAGCATCTCCGAGAGCGCCGCCAAGCGGCGCATCGTTCTCGGACACGCGCTCGCGTCATCCGTCTCGTTCTCGGGGGAGACGATTCCGCCCCGATTCGAGTCGGTCGCCGACGCCGTGCGCGACGGCCGGCTGGGCATCGAGGCAGCCGGGCTCATCGTGACGCAGTTGTCCAAGGTGTCGCCGCGCGTCGACGACGCGGTGCTGCGCGCCGCGGAGGCGTCCCTCGTCGAGCTCGCGACGGGAGACGGCACGGCCCCACCACTCGCCGTCGACCTCGTCGCCGACCAGGTCGCCCTGTTCGTCGCCCGGATCGATCCTGACGGCGTGCGACCGCGCGAGGAACGCGCGCGTCAGAACCGCGCCCTCACGTTCGGCCGCGTGACCGCCGACGGCCTCACGACCATCCGCGGCGCCCTCATGCCGGTGACCGCGGCGCAGCTCCGGCGGCTCTGCGATGCACACATCCGGGCGGCCGGTCCACAGTTCCTCGATCCCGATGGCCTCAGCGAGGCGGAGCGGGAACAGCTCGACAGGGAAGCGGCGGCCGACCGCGCCGACACCCGCAGCCGCGCACAGAAACGGCACGACGTGCTCGGTTCCATCCTCGACGCCGCCGCGCGAGTCGCCGACGCGCCGCACCTCGCGGGAGCGCCGCCTGCCGTCATCATCACCGTTGCGGCGGCGGTACTCGAGGAGGGCCGCGGTGCCGGCTTCCTCGACGGGACGCGCACGCCCGTGTCGGAAGAGACGGTCGAGCACCTCGCCGACACCGGAGGCGTGCAGCCCGTCACGCTCACTCCGGGCGGGGCGATCCTCTCCCTCGGTTCCGTCCAGCGCTGCTTCACCCCGATGCAGCGTCGCGCCATCATCGCCCGCGACGGCGGCTGCATCATCCCCGGCTGCCCCATCCCGGCCGGATGGAGCGAAGTGCACCATGTCATTCCTCACCGCGACGGCGGCGCGACGCACGTCGACAACGGCGTGCTCCTCTGCTGGTGGCACCACCGGGGCATCGACTCCGGGCCGTGGCGGCTGCAGATGCAGCGGGGTGTCCCGCACGTCCGCGGACCGGGCCACTATGAGTGGACCGTCGCGACGAAACGCCGCGCGAGCATCACCGAACTCCGCCCGCCCTCACGGTCGGAGCATCGACGAACGGGATGACCGAGGCGTCGCTGAGCCCGTCCGTGCAGCTCGCGTTCTCTGCGGCGTCTCTCGCGGCGGCGCGCTCAACCGAGGGTGGGCACCGAGGCGAGCAGGCGACGCGTGTACGGGTGCTGCGGGGCGGCGAGGACTTCGGCGGTCGCACCCTCCTCGACGACCTCGCCCTCCGTCATCACGACGACGCGATCGCAGAGCCGGGCGACGACACCGATGTCGTGCGAGACGAGCACGAGTGTGAAGCCGAGATCCTGCTTGAGGGTCCCGATGAGATCGAGGATCGACGCGCGCACGGTCACGTCGAGTGCACTGAGCGGCTCGTCGCCCACGAGCAGCTTCGGGCGGTGCACGAGCGCCCGCGCGATCGCGACCCGCTGCCGCTGCCCGCCCGAGAGCTCGTGGGGGTAGCGGTCGCCGTACTCCGCGCCGAGGCCCAGGAGACCGAGCATCTCGCGCACGCGGCTCCGGCGGTCACCGTCGATCCCGAGCGCGACGAGCGGCTCCGCGACGATCCGTCCCACCGTCATGCGCGGATCGAGCGACGCGTACGGGTCCTGGAACACGACGCCCACCTCCCGGCGCAGCCAGCGCACCGACGAATCCGACCGACCTGAGACGACCTGCCCCTGGAACAGGACCTCGCCCGCCGTCGGAGTATCCAGAGCGGTGAGGAGCCGCACGAGCGTCGACTTGCCCGAGCCCGACTCGCCGATCACACCGACGGCCTCACCCGCGCCCACCGTCAGCGACGTCGGAGCGAGCGCGTGCGTCACCACGGGGCGGGTGAAGAGAGTGGCGCGCGGAAGCCTGTAGTCCCGGGCGACGCCGCGGAGCTCCACGAGGGGAGTGTTCATCGCGGTTCCTCCTCTCCACCGTGAACTCCATCACGAGGGAGGGAACCCGGCGCCGACCAGCTCGTCGCCCGCGCCGACTCGACGAGCCGGCGGACGAGCTCCGTCCGCGGCCGGTGCACGAGATCGTCGACGGAGCCGTCCTCGACGATCGAGCCGTTCTGGAGCACGACGGCCCGGTCCGCGATGCGGCGCAGCACGGCGAGGTCGTGCGTGATGAACAGCAGGCCGGTGCCGAGTTCGCTCACGAGGCGATCGAAGAGGTCGAGGATCTCCGCCTGGATCGTCACGTCGAGGGCGGTCGTCGGCTCATCGGCGATGAGCAGCTGCGGTCGACCCGCGAGGGCGAGTCCGATCGCGGCGCGCTGGAGCTGCCCCCCGGACACCTGATGCGGGTAGCGCTTCACGAGCACCTCCGGGTCGGGGAGTCTCACGAGGCGCGCGAGCTCGACGGCGCGCGCCGCTGCCTCCGCTCGCGACACGCCCTCGAACCGGCGCACGGGGTCGGCGAGTTGGCGGCCGAGTGAGCGGATCGGGTTGAACGACGACCGCGGCTCCTGGAACACGATGCCGACGCGACGTCCGCGCAGCCGGGCGACATCGCGATCGCTCGTGCCCACGACCTCGTCACCGTCGACGTGGATGCTGCCCGTCGCGACGGCGCCGTCGGGGAGGAGACCGAGCACGGCGAGGGCCGTGAGCGACTTACCCGAGCCGGACTCGCCGATGAGCCCGACGCGCTCACCGTCCTCGACCCGGAAGCTGATTCCGTCCACCACGACCCGACCGTCGATCGTGATGCGGAGGTCGTTCACCTCGAGGCTCATGCGGTCGCCCCCTCGCTGGGGAGCTCGGCCAGGAGCTCGCCCAGGAGCTTGCCCAGGAGCAGAGCCTCGCGCATCATGCGGTCACCAGAGGAGCGCGGGTGAGGCGCGGGTCGGTCACGTCGCGGATCGCGTCGCCGAGGAGGTTGAACGCGAGCACCGTGAGCGTGATGGCGAGACCCGGCCACAGCACCGACCAGGGGTGGATGCCGATGTACGACTGCAGCTCGGCGAGCATGCGACCCCACGAGGGCGTGTTCGACGGCGCACCGTACCCGAGGTACGACAGCCCCGCCTCGGCGAGGATCGCGACCGCCATGGCCCACGACAACTGCACGATGAACACCGGCGCGACGTTCGGCAGCAGGTGCGTCGTGAGGTTGCGGATGGGGCCTCGCCCCGCGGCCCGCCCGGCGAGGACGTAGTCGGCCCGACGCACGCGGCGCAGCTCGGGCCGTGACACGCGCCCGATGTTCACGCCGAAGGAGAATCCGACGGCGAGCACGACGACGAGGAGCGACCCTCCGAAGGCGGACGCGAGCATCATGGCGATGAGCAGCGTCGGGAACGCGATGAGCACGTCGACGAGCACCGCGACCCCTTCACGCACCCAGCGCGCGGTGAGGGCGCCGAGCGCCGCGAGCGCGATCCCGACGATCGCCGCCACGAGGGCGCTGCCGAGCGCCACCCCGACGGTGACACGTGCGCCGACGAGCAGCACGCTGAAGATGTCGCGGCCGATGTTGTCGGTCCCGAGCAGGTGCTCGAACGATGGGCCGAACCACTGGTCGTAGGGGTTCGCTCGCTGCGGGTCGTACGGAGTCCACACATACGAGAGCCCCGCGGCGGCGAGCAGGAGGACGATCACGACACTGCCGTAGAGCGCCGACGGGTGCCGCACGAATGCGGCGAACCACCGGGGCCGAGGGCGCCGCGGTCTTCTTCGCGTCGGGTTCCGCGTCGGGTTCCGCGTCGGGTTCTGCGTGCTCATGTCGCCTCCCGCTGGCGGGGATCGAGCGCGCGTGCGAGCACGTCGATGAGCGCACCGATGACGAGCACGATGGCCGTGAAGACGAAAACCGCGCCTTGCACCATCTCGAGATCCCGGTTGCCGACGTTCGTGACGAGCAATCGTCCGACGCCCGGAAGGGTGAAGAGCTGCTCCACGATGACCGCGCCGACGAGCAGGCCGGCGACCTGCAGCGCGAGCACCGAGACGACGGAGAGCGCGACGTTCGGCAACCCGTGGGTGAGGAGCGCGCGCCGCCGGGTCAGGCCGCTCGCCGCGGCCGTCCGCACGTAGTCCTGGCCGATGGCCTCGAGGGTTGCCGACCGCACGAAGCGGAGCAGCACCGCTCCCTCGACGACGCCGATCGTGAGCGCCGGGAGCAGGAGCGAGCGGATCGCGTCGCCGGGGTCCTCCCAGCCGTCGCGCGGGAATCCTTGCGGCGGCAACCAGCCGAGCCACACGGCGAAGACGATGACGAGGATCATGCCCGCCCAGACGACGGGCACCGCGGCGAGGGCCTGCGCGGTCACGGCGAAAGCCGTGCCCGTCGCGGTGGTGCGGCGGAGCGCCGCGAGCACACCGAACGGCACGCTCACGAGGAGCGCGATCACGAGGGCGAGGAGCGCGAGCGGCACGGTCACGGTCGCCTTCTCGGTGAGTTCCTCGACGACGGGGGTCCCGGTCACGAGCGACGTGCCGAGGTCACCCCTCACGATCCCGCCGACCCAGTCGAGGTACTGCAGCGGCAGGGGCACGTTGAGTCCGAGCTGCTCCCGGATCGCCGCCACCTGCTCCGGCGAGCCCTGTGTGCCCGCGATGATCTGCGCGACGTCGCCCGGCAGCACCCGGAGGGTGAAGAAGATGAGTGCGCTCGCGATCAGCAGACCGATCGCGAGCAGCACCACCCGGGTGAGGAGGAATCGGATCACCGGAGAGCGCGTTTCCGCCGCGTCGCCGGCGCCGCAGCGAGGATCACGTCGCTACTCGGCTGCGAGTTCACCCAGGTCGAGTCGCGCGTTGGGGGAGTCCGTCGGGAAGCCCGTGATGCCGTCGGCGATGGCCGTGAGTGCCGTGGCGTTGTAGAGCACATCCCCGGCGTGGTCCTCGGCCACGATGCGCGCCGCCTGGGCGAGGAGGGCGGACGCCTGCTCCTCATCGGTCGCGGCGATCGACTCCTGGAAGAGCGACTGCACCTCCGGGTTGTCATAGCCGAAATAGTATTCCGGGTTGGCCCAGTTGCCGAAGTCGCGCGCTTCGAGGTGGTCGACGTAGCTGAGGTCGTAGTCCTTGTTCTGGTAGACGTCCTCGAGCCAGGCGCCGAATTCGACGGAATCGACGGTGAGCGTGACGCCGACGTCCTTGAACTGCGACACGAGCAGGTTCGAGACCGTCGTGGCATAGATGTTCGGGATCGTGAGGGTGAGAGCGAGGTCGCTCTGCCCGGCCTCGGCGAGCAGTTCGCGCGCACGCTCGGGGTCGAACGGCCGCACGTCGGTGAGGTCCTCGAAGCCCGGGTCGAGCTCCGGGATCGGGCCGCCCTGCTCGATGCCGGCGCCGCCGATCGCGGCAATGATGGCTTCGTGGTCGATCGCGAGACGCAGCGCCTCACGCACACGGACATCGTCGAGGGGAGCACGCTGGTTGTTGAACGCGAGCGTGTACTTGTCGGTCGTGCGGCCCTCGGTGATCGTGAGCTCGTCGACGGCCTCGACCTGCTCGCGGAGGTTGGCGTCGACGGGCGTGAGCACGTCGATGTCTCCGGCGACGATGGCGTTCACGCCGGCGGTCGCGTCGGGGATGTACTCGAAGACGACCTCGGAGACCTGGGCGGCGTCGCCCCAGTAGTCGTCGAAGCGGGCGAGCGAGATGCTCGAGCCCTGGCGCCAGCGGTCGAGCGTGTACGGCCCGGTGCCGTTCGTGGCCGTCGAGAAGTCGGTGTCGTCGTCCTCCTCGAAGACGAGTCCACCGCGACCCGTGAGGTTCCAGAGGAAGTTCGAGTCCGGGGCGGACAGGGTGATGACGACGGTGTCGTCGCCCTCGGCGGCGATGGAAGTGACGTTCGCGTAGATCGCGTTGTCGAGGAGTGAGTCGTCGTCCTTGACCGTCGTGAGCGACGAGACGACGTCGTCGACGGTGAGTTCGTCGCCCGAGTGGAACACGACCCCGTCGTTGAGCGTGAAGGTGTAGGTGAGGCCGTCGTCGCTGATCTCGTGGTTCTCTGCAAGGGTGTCGACGATCCCGCCGTCGGCGGTGCGCGACACGAGTCCCTCGTAGACGTTGTCGATGAGGACCTGCTCGAGCGCGGCGCCGGAGGTGCGGCGGATGTCGAGGTCCGTCGGCTCGAGCACGAGGCCGACCGTCACCGTGGAGTCGTCGTCGCCCGTCGGACCGGTGTCGCCATCCGACGTGCACGAAGTGAGGGCGAGGGCCGCGACGAGCGCGAGCCCGACGACGGCGTTCCGGCGGAAGCGGGACATGTCGGACGGTTCCTTTCGAAAGGCGATGGGCCAGCGTGACCGGTCGGGTCGGCGGGCCGGGAAAAGCGTACCCGGCGTCGGGTCAGACGGTGTGAGCGCCCGAGTCGGTGGTGGTGTCGGTGGTGCCGGTGGTGTCGGCGTCGGTGGTGCTGGTGCTGGTGCTGGTGCTGGTGCTGGTGCTGGTGCTGGTGCTGGTGGTGCTGGTGGTGCTCGTGAGGGCAGAGGAGATCGCTCGGGCGAGAGCGACCGGGGCGTCCTCCTGCAGGTTGTGCCTGCCCTCGATCGTCACCGAACGGGAACCGGGGACGCGGTCCAGGAATTCCTGCTCGAGAGCGTCGGTGAGGAACCCGCCGGACGCGCGCACGAGAAGTACGGGCACGGTGAGGCGCTCGAAGGCCGCCCAGAGTCCGGACTTGTCGGCGTCGAAGAGCGGCGCGGCGTTTCCGTGCAGGTTCGCGAGGTGATGGCGGAAGATGTAGCCGCCCTCGACGGCTTTCGTGTTGAGGAAGACGCCGCGAGCGAGCGCTTCTCTGTCGCTGCCGATCCCGAAGGCGACGGCCCGCTCGACGATCTCGTCGCGCGACGCGTACACCGGCGGGCCGTTGAGGAAGTCGCGCACGGCAGCGGCGCCGGTCGACGTGTCGACGCTCGGTGTGATGTCGACGACGACGATCCCGCACACGATGCCGGGGTTCCTCGACGCGAGGGCTGCGGCGGTGAGGCCGCCGAGCGACTGGCCGACGACGAGCTGGCAGTCGGAGCCGACGTGTTCGAGAACCGAGAACACGGCCGCGGCGTTCGTCTCCGCCCGGTAGTCGAGGTCGTCGCGCCAGTCGGAGTGGCCGTGACCCGGGAGGTCGACCGCGAGAGCCGGGCGGCCGAGAGCGAGGACCGTCGAGTCCCACGTGTGGGCGTTGAGCCCCGCCCCGTGCAGGAAGGTGACCTCGGGGCCACCCGTGCCCCACTCGATCGCGCCGATCGTGCGGCCGTCGCGATCCGTGAACAGGGCCCGCCGGTGCTGCGGAACCTGCGGAACCTGCGGCACGTGCGGGGACCCGGAGCCGGGCGCCGACCCGGAGGCGAGGGCTGCGGCTTGTTCCGGCAGGTAGCGGAACTCGTCGGTCGTGTCGACGTCGCTCATCGGGGTCTCCTTGATTTCCGTACTCAGTACAGTCTGGTCCATCCCGCGACCACGGCATCCCATCGCGACCGGATCGTGACGATCGGTGACGGCCGCCCCGTTGAATCCGGGAAGCGCGGCCCCCATGATCGAGGAGTGACCGACGAACGCATCCACCTCTCCCGAACCGTCCCGAGCGTGTACGAGAAGATCGCCGCCTTCTCGACCGAGGTGGGTCAGGTCGCGCGAGCCGCGGGGGTGCCTGCCACGACGGCCGAGCTCGTGCAGTTGCACGCGTCGCAACTCAACGGCTGTGCCTATTGCATCCGCGTGCACACGAAGCGGCTCCTCACGGCGGGGGAGACGGCGGAGCGGCTCGCGATGCTTCCGGCCTGGCGTGAGGCGGGTATCTACGACGAGCGGGAGCGCGCCGCGCTCGAAGTGGTCGAGGCCATCACTCTCATCGGCGACGGCGGCCTGACCGACCGTGAGTACCGCGACGTCCTCGACATCCTCTCCGTCGACGAGTACGCGGCGATCTCCTGGATCGGTGTCGCGATCAACGCGTTCAATCGGGTCGCGATCGCGGGACGCTACGCGACGGGGCCGCACGCCGCCGGGCGCTGAGGAACGGGCGCTGTGGGGACCGGGCCGCTGAGCGCGGCCTGGCAATGCGGGTACCGGTGAGGTTAGGCATGCCTATACTGGAGATGTTATGTCGACCCCCTCTCGTGAGTCCACGCGCCGCCGCTCCTCCGCTGCGGAGAGCCGTCGACTCGCCCCCTTCCTCCTCGCGTGCGACGAGTCCGCGATCGCGGAACTCGACGCGATGATCGCGACCCTTCCGCTGTGTGCGAGCGGCCGCGTCTTCATCGAGGTGCCATCGTCGGACGACATCGGCATCGTGTCGGTGCCCTCACGCATGACGGTCACGTGGTTGCCGCGCTCCGCCCGCTCGGGCGCGCCGGGAACCGGGTCCGTGTGTGCTCGCGGAGAGGCGCTCGACCGCGCCGTCCGTGCGTGGGCCGACGAGATGTTGTGCGACGAGAGTGCCGAACCCGAGCACGACGGTTCCGAGGGACGCGGGGTTCAGGTGTGGCTGGGCGGTGACTACCGCGGTGTGGCTCCGGTGTTCGAGCACCTCGTCCACACCCGCAACGTCGACGCGCGGCGCGTCACCGCTCCCGCGAGCTACCGCCTGTCCTGAGCCGCCCGTCCTGAGCCGCCCGTCCTGAGCCGCGTGTCCTGAGCCGCTTGTCCTCAGGCTGGCAGCCGGATCCGCTTGTCCTGGGCCGCCCGGTCCTCCGGTCCGGTCCTCTGGCCCGCCCCTACAGTTCCGGGTTCGACTCGCGTGGGGTGAGGAAGAGCGCTTCGACGTGCGCGGCAGGAGCGGGCGCCGGCTTCTCCCCGCCGTTCCGGAGCGCCACGCGTGGCTCTGCGGAGAGGACGATGTCCGAGCGGATGCTCTCGAGCACCGATGTGTTGCCCGACGCCGATGCCACCTTGTTGTGGTTGATGAACCCCTCGATGACCTCGATGGCCGGTCCGACGGCGCCCGCGAGCAGCCGCAGCGGGAGATACCAGGAATCGGCCGTGAGGCCCGGGTCCTTCTGCTCGAAGCTGTTGGCTGCAGACGGTGACACCGCGTACCCCACAGCGTCGCCGTTCACGAGTCCATAGATGTAGCGCGTGACGTCGTTGCCCGCGACGTAGGCGACGTACCGCGTCGATTCCGAGGGCAGCCACCCCGCCACCATGCCCACGCCGCCGAGCACGATGCGAGTGTCGAACCGCGTGCCGAGCATCTCGGCGACGCCCCCGACGCTCGACCCGAAGCTGTGCTCGACGGAGGTGCGGGGGAGTGAGCCCACGATCGTGCTGTCGAGACCCGAGTTGAAGCGGTGGAAGGTCACCCCGAGCTCGATCGAGCGACGGTTGTCGAGGGGGCCGTCGGCCACGGTCCATTCCGGGAAGCTCCCGAGCTTCGAGACGAAGGCGACCGTCGATTGTGACGCGGGGGCGTTGCCCACCTCCCATGAGGCGAGCGACTGGATGTTGCCGGTGTAGAAGTCGGTGAGCGACGCGGTCGTGCCCGGTGTGAACACGAGCGCGCGCGTGGCGGTGTGGGGGTTTCCGACGATCTCGACGATCGAGTCGCGGCCGACGTCGAAGGCGTAGAGCGACGCGATGCCGGAGGAGACCTTCGCGAGGTAGGAAGCCTCGGCGCTCGCGAGGTCGGACCCCGTCCGCGGGTATGCGGCGAGCGTCCGGCTCGCCGTGACGCGATTGGCCTCGACGCGGTCGTCGAGGGGCACACCGTCGAGATTGCCGACGAGGACCGGTGCGGCCGCGGTGAGGTCAGCCCGCTCGGATGCGCTGAGCCCCGTCCACCACGCGGCGACGACACCAGCGGGCAGCGCGGCATCGAGAATGTGCGCCACCGTCGCGGGATTGGCCGCCGCGGCGGGCGTCGTGCGGGCGGAGTCGAGGACCGCCAGGGCGCTGTCGCGCTCCGCCGCTTCGACGTGCGAGGCGGCGGCGATGGCCTCACGCGCCGATCCCGCCGCGGTGGTCGCCGCAGCGGTGACAGCGGTGCTCACGGTCGTGGCACCCGTCGAGACGGCGCCGGCGACGGAGGCGGCCGTCGACAGCATCGGTGTGAAGGCGCGCACCTGGTCGGCGAACGAGCCGCCGATCAACTGCACGACGAGGACGAGGCACACGAACACCGGCAGGCGACCGATGAGCGGGAGGCGACGGACGAGCGCGAGGCGTCCGATGATCGCGAAGGGCGAGATTTCCGGCGCGACGGTGACACCGCTGGCACTTCGGCGCAGGGTGACGTCGAGGAATTGCATGGCCGGCTCCCGCCGTCGGCTCACGTCGGGCTCGCAACGCGCGGGCTGGGGGGAATCCCTCACGCGGAGCCGTCTCCCTCAGGGTACCCGGAATGGGGAGTGTCGTGCAGGTAATCCACACGATTCCGTCAGCGACGGACTACGATTCGCGCGCGTCGTCCTCACGCGGCGTCATTCGTCGCGTGCTGCGACGCGTTTTCCGCACATAGCCGCCCTTCTCGAGCCCCGCCTCGATCTCGAAGCGATTGCGGAGCGGGTTGCGCCCCGCGACGAAGTAGAGCAGGGGGAAGAGCATGCCGTAGCGGCGCCATTGACGCTTGTGCACGGCCTCGTGCTCGAGCACAGCGTCCGAGACGTTCGAGTCGGTGAGATAGCACCCGCCCACGCACGATCCGCCCCTCCCGAACGCGCGCTTCGGCATGCCGGTGAAGACGAGGAGGCCGTTCCGCCGTTCGACCGGCCCCGTCGACAGCAGGAAGCCCCACGTCGCACCGACGGCGGTCGCGAACCAGTACCCCGCGTGGCTCACGGGGGAATCGAGGAGGAAGGAGGGCCGTGGCGGCTGAGGCGGTTGTAGCTGTGGCATCTACGCGTACCGTTCGGTCTCGAGGATGCGCAGCCACACCTCGTTCATCGTGGGGTAGGCGGGAACGGCGTGCCACAACCGGTCGAGCGGGACCTGCGCGACGACGGCGATCGTCGCGGCGTGCAGCATCTCCGACACGTCTTGTCCCACGAACGTCATGCCGAGGATGATGCGGCGCTCGGTGTCGATGACCGCGCGCACCGTGCCCGCGTAGCCGTCGGCGTGCACCGCGGCGCCCGCGACCGACCCGAGGTCGTAATCGACGATGCGGGTCGGGTATCCGGCGTCGGCGGCCGCTCGAGAGGTCAGGCCCACCGTCGCGACCTCCGGCTCCGTGAACACCACGGAGGGGACGTGCTCGTGGTCGGCCGTCGCGGCGTAGTCGCTCCAGGGCTCGGGACGGGCCGACGGAGCGGACGAGAGCGTCCCGGCGGCACGAGCGGCGATCGCGAGTCCTGCAGCGCGAGCCTGGTACTTGCCCTGGTGCGTGAGGAGGGCCCGGCCGGTGATGTCGCCGACGGCGTACAGCCAGTCGTCGTGCACGCCGGCCACGCGCATCGAGTCGTCGACGCGCAGGTCCGTCGGGTTCACGCCGACCGTCTCGAGGCCGAGGTCGGACGTCGCCGGGTGACGCCCGGTCGCGACGAGGATCTCACGGGCCTCGATGGCGGGGGCGTCGTCACCGAGCTCGATCCGGACGCCGCCGTCGTCACCGCGCGTCACGGCACTCGGTGACCCGGAGACGAAACGCACGCCCGACTCCTCGAGACTCGTGCGCACGGCGTCGGAGGCGATGTCCTCGAGCGAACCGAGCAGCCGGCTCCGGATGATCATGGTGACCTCGGCGCCGAGCGAGCGGAAGATCGTGGCGAGTTCGGCGGCGACGACGCCGCCCCCGACGATCGCGATCGACTCCGGGACCTCGGTCATCGCGGTCGCCTCGCGGCTCGTCCACGGCTTCGCCTCGGCGAGACCGTCGATCGTCGGGAAGGTGGGGGTCGAACCGGTGCAGACGGCGACCGCGTGGGTGGCGGTGAGGCGACGCACCGTTCCGTCGGGCTGCGTCACGTCGACGATGCGCTCTCCCGCGAGGCGGCCGTGACCGCGGACCAGGTCGATGCCGGCGCTGTCGAGCCACGACACCTGACTGGAGTCGTCCCATGCGCTCGTGAACCCGGTG
Organism: Labedella populi; assembly: GCF_004078655.1. Classification (GTDB taxonomy): domain Bacteria; phylum Actinomycetota; class Actinomycetes; order Actinomycetales; family Microbacteriaceae; genus Labedella; species Labedella populi. The sequence continues at coordinate 1,110,059 of NZ_RZNC01000001.1, forward strand.
CGCCGCTCGAGCACCGCGGCGACGTCGAGGTCTCCCGCGACGGCGGCGCTCGCTCCCGCGACCCGGCGAGCGGCCGTGAGCACGGAAGACGGCCGCAGCAGCGCCTTCGAGGGCATGCACGCCCAGTACGAGCATTCGCCTCCGACGAGCTCCGCCTCGACGATGACGGTGCGGAGGCCGCCCTTCGTGGCGTAGTCGGCGACGTTCTCTCCGACCGCTCCCGCCCCGATGATGATGAGGTCCCAGGTGTCTGTCGTGCTCTCGGTCATGGAGACTCCTTGCGTCGGTGTGTGTCGGTGTGTGTGTCGGTGCTTGCTGGTGCTGGTGCCGGGGCGTCCGGATGTCAGCGCCCGATGAATTCGGGCGGGGTCCGGGTTGCGAAGGCGCGCATGCCGATGGCGGCGTCTTCACTCGCCACGAGGGAGGCGAGCGCCGGACCGAGCTCGGCCTCGGCGACGGCGTCGCCTTCGCGCACGGCCGTGCGGGCGTTGGCGAGAGCGGCCTGCACGGCGAGGGGGGCCTGCGCCGCGATGCGTTCCGCGAGTTCGACGGCGCGGTCGAGTTGGCGCCCGGGTTCCGTGAGCTCCTGCACGAGGCCGATCCGGTGCGCCTCGGCGGCGTCGAACGTGTCGCCCGTGAGGATCCAGCGCATCGCATCGCCCCACCCGGCGGCGCGGGGAAAACGGATCGTCGCTCCTCCGAACGGGAGGATCCCGCGTGACACCTCGAGTTGGGCGAACCGCGTGTCCGTCGCCGCGACGACGATGTCGCTCGCGAGGGCGAGTTCGATTCCGAGGGTGAAGCACGTGCCCTGAGCGGCGAGCACGACGGGCTTGCGGAGGCTCCGTCCCTCGACCTGCCACGGGTGGATGCCGCCGTCGGGCACGAAGTCGAGGCCGTCGGAGCCGAGGCGGGGCCCGATGTCGGCGAGATCGAGACCGCCGGTGAAGTGGTCTCCCACGGCCCACACGACTCCGACGCGCAGTTCGGGATCGTCGTCGAGCTCCCCGTACGCGGCGGCGAGCTGCTGCAGCATCTCGAACGTCGCGGCGTTGCGCTTCTCCGGGCGGTTGAGGCCGATGAGGAAGACAGGGCCGCGGCGCTCCGTCAGCACGAGCGGGGACGGGGAATCCGGCGGGAGAGTGGACATGGGCTCATTCTGCCCGCGCACGTCACTACTCGTCGAGGGGCCTGCCGCTCCTCGCGGCGCGTCCTCGGCGGTGCTCACGGGCGCAGCGCCCCGATGAGCCGCAGGATGGTCGTGAGGTCGTCGCCGATCGCGACGGCGTCGGCCGTGGGTGAATCGTCGGGGGCGAATTCGGTGATGCCGGCGCCCGCGAGATCGAACTCGGCGCGGATCGCGCGGACGGTGTCGAGCAGTGCCGGGACAGAGAGCCCGAACGGCTCCGGATGATTCACGGCCGTGACGGCGGACGGGTCGAGGACGTCGAGGTCGACGTGCACGTAGACGCTCGTGGCGCCGGTGGAGCGGAGGGCCGAGAGCACGGCGTCGCTCGAGGCATCGTCTCCCGGCAGCACGGTGATTCCCGACGCCGCCGCGAAGGCCTCTTCGCCCGGATCCATCGAGCGTGTGCCCGCGAGGACCGTGCGGGTCGCGGGCACGACGGCGCGCGAGGCGAACGCGCGCGGCCCGTCACCGAGGATCGAGCGCAGCACCATGCCGTGGAACGCGCCGGACGGCGACTCCTCGGGGACGTTGAGGTCGGCGTGCGCGTCGAACCAGACGATGGCGAGTCCCGGATGCTGGATGGCCGCGTGTTCGACGGCTGCGAGCTCGACGCCGCAATCCCCGCCGATCGTCACGACGGGGACGGGCGAGTCGCCGAGTGTGGCCGCGAGGGCTTCACGCACGCGCAGAACGGACGACGCGCGGACGACCCCGGTCTCGAGGGCCGACCCGGCCTCGAGCGGCACGTCGACGACCTCGGTCGCCGCGCGGGGGAGGTCCTCGGCGATGCGCTGAGCACCGGTGGCGAGGCGCATCGCACGATCGGAGCCGGAGCCCTGCCACTGGGGCACGATCACGAAGCGGGCCATCGTCAGTCCCCCGCTCGCGAGGGAGCACGGGAAACGCGGTGGGCGGGCGACGACGGCACCCGCAGCGGGGTGGGACGAGTCGCGCTCGTCCCGCCCCGCTGCTCAACCGAGGCGGATGTCACTGACCAGGCGTGTAGGCGGTGCCCGGCGTCGCTTCCACGGCGGGGAGGGCCGTGGCCGATCCGCCGCTCTTGAGGGCGGCGAGGCGCGCCTCGACCTCCGTGAGCTCGCCGAGGTCCTCGAGCGACTCGAACTGCGCGTCGAGGCTCGATGCAGCGAGTTCGGCCTGGCCGGCGGCCTTGGCCTCTTCGCGGCGGATCTTGTCCTCGAAGCGGGACACCTCGCTCGTCGGGTCCATGATGTCGATGCTCTTGACGGCATCGTGCACGCGCTGCTGCGCCTCGGCCGTCTTGGCGCGAGCGATGAGCTCGCTGCGCTTCGACTTCAGCTGGTCGAGCTTGCCCTTCATGTTGTCGAGGCCCGACTTGAGCTTGTCGACGACCTGGGTCTGGGCGGAGATCTGTGGCTCGGCGGCTCGCGCCTCGCGCTCCTCGCTCAACTGACGCTGCAGCGCGACCTTCGCGAGGTTGTCGAACTTGTCGGCGTCGGTCGTGTTGCCGGCGGAGCGGAGCTCGTCGGCCTTGCGGCTCGCGGCGAGGGCCTTCTGGCCCCACTCCTGAGCGGCGCGGACGTCCTCGGCGTGGTCCTGCTCGAGGAGTCGCAGGTTGCCGATCGTCTCGGCGATCGCGCTCTCCGCGTCGGCGATGGAGTTGGTGTAGTCGCGCACCATCTGGTCGAGCATCTTCTGCGGGTCCTCGGCCTGGTCGAGGAGGGCGTTGATGTTGGCGCGGGCGAGTTGGCTGATGCGTCCGAAGATCGACTGCTTGCTCATGGGGTGTTCCTTCCGTTGTGGTGCTGTCGTGTGGCGGTCGAGACGGTGGGTGTCGAGACGGTGGGTGTCGAGACGGTGGGTGTCGAAAGGGTGGGTGTCGAGACAGCGGGTGCCTGGAGCGTCAGGGCCCGGGTGGGGATGGGTGGTCGCATCAGAAGCGTCCGCCTCCTCGGCGTGAACGCCCGCCGCCGCCGCGGGAACCGCCGAAGCTCGAGCGCGAGCGCGACCCGCCGAAGCTGCCACCGCCCGAGCGCGACCGGCCGCTCCCGCCGAAGCCGCCCCCGAAGCCGCCGCCGCGCGAACCGCCGAAACCTCCGCCGAAACCGCCGCCGAAACCGCCCCCGTAGCCGCCACGGCCGCCGCCCCCGAAGAGCATGTCCGTGAGGATGTTTCCGATGACGGCGCCCGTCGCCGCATCGCCGATGCCGCTCCCCGTGGACATGCGCGAGGAGGAATACGAACCCAGGTCGTTCTGCGCGGAGTTCATCGCCTCGCTCGCGAGCGCCTCGGCGCGCTGCGCGTGCTGGAGCGCGGCCGCGGGGTCCGTGGCGCCGAGCTGCTCCGCCATCGACAGCGCTTGAGCGGCGCTCGCGAGCCGGGTTCGCGCGTGCTCGCTGATCGCGCCACGCCGCGAGGAGATGAAGTCGGACGCGGCGCTCACACGAGCGCGCGCCGAGATGAGCACCGACTGGAGCATTCCGTTCGCCCGCTGGGCGGCCTGCTCCGCCGCGCGGAGCTCGGTCGTCGCCGATTCGATCGACTGATCCGCGGTCGTGAGGCGATCGAGCATCGCGAGCGGGTCCATCGGGGCGCCTGAGGACTGCGCTGCCCGGACTTCGGCGACGACGGTCTCCGCGCCGGCGATCGCCGCGGCGAGGTCGCCTCCGCGGGTCTCGCGCGCTCGGGCGGCGGCGATCTCGGCGTCGATCTCGGAGAGGAGACCGGGGATCGCCTGTTCTGCCTGGCCGAGCTGCTCGAGGTGGCGGTCGGTCGCGTCGAGCAGCGACTCGGCCTGGTCGACGGCCGTTTCCGCCGCGCGGATCGCGACGGCCGCTTCGCCGGGCTTCTGCGCGGCGATGTCGGAGTCGGCCTCGGTGAAGCGGGCGTCGGCGAAAGCGAGCAGGCTGGCCGTCTCGTCGGCGTTGTCCGCGACGGGTGCGAGGGCACTCTGTGCGTAGCGAGGCGCCGCGGTCGAGAGGCGCTCGCGCGTAACGGGTAGTCGGGCGGCGGCGGTCGCGGCCTCGGTGCGCACGGTGGCGAGCACCTCCGGCGCCTTCTGCTCGATCGCGCGCAACTGGGCGAAGGACTCCGCTTGGGCATCGAGAGCGTCGTCGGCCTCGTCGCAGAGCGCGAGGATGCGGCCGTTCCACTCCCGCACCTGCTGTTCGGTGTCCTCGATGTGGTCGTCGAGCTGCTGCTTGATCGAGAAGGCCTCGGCGAGCTTCGCCTTCGCGGTGTCGATCGACGCGCGGAAGGGAGTCGTGGCGTCGGCCCCGTATTGAGCGACCGCGAAGCTCAGCTCCTGCTCGCTCGAACGGACGGCGTCGTCCGTGCGCACGAGCGCGACCCCGGCCTGGCGCTTCAGATCCTCGAGCGGGATCGGCGCGGGGGCGGAGCCGCCGGTGACGGCGCCGCGGGTGCGGCGGGAGCGGGCGATGAGGAAGATGACGCCGGCTACGATGACCGCGCCGATGATGATGAACCAGAAGAAGCCGCCCCCGCCGCTGCCGCCGGACGACGGGCCGTCTCCGATGGTGCCGCCCGTCGCGACGGCGAGCAGGCCGTCCGCCGCGGCGACGCCGGCTCCGGCCCAGTCACCGTCTCGGAGTTCGGGGAGGATGGCGTCCTCTTCGATCGCCGTCAGCTGGTCGGCCGAGACGGGCCCGGACGTGTCGCCGGAGAGGTAGAAGGTGCGTCCCTCGGTCGCGACGGCGAGGAGGTACTGGCTCGGGCCGAGCCCGTTCTGCTCGGCGGTCGTGTTCGCCCACGACTCGGCGTCGGCGGGCGACTCGAACTCGTCGACGTAGACGACCCAGAGGTCGAGTCCCTCGTCCTGGAGCCGCGAGACGGCCTCCTCGATCGCGGCGACGCCGGTCGCGTCCACGGCGCCGGCCTCGTCGGTGACGACGCCCGACCCGAGCTCGACGGGGGACTCGGCGGGAAGGACGGCTGCGACAGTCGAGGGGACGGCGGCTGTGACAGTCGCGGGGACGGCGGCTGTGACGGGCGCTGCGACAGGTGCGGGCGCTGTGACAGGTGCGGGAGCGGCCGCGGCAGGACCGACGGGGAGGAGCGCCACCATGACGGCGGCGAAAGCCGTTCCGAATCTCGCCAGCATCGGCCCACTCTCCCGTTCCCGCATGTCTTCGCAGTCTAGGCGGCGGCCTCGGGCGTCGTCCATCCGTCCAGTCGGCTCCCAGTTCTCCTCCAGGAACGGCGCCCGTCCGAGAGCGGCGTGGCTCGGCGGGAGTGCCCCGCCGCCGATTACCGTGTCAGGGTGATGGACTCCCGCGACCCCTTCGACCGCTACGGAACCGACGTTCTGGCGGGCGACTGGCGAGGGAAGAACAAGAAGGTCGCGCGGTCGGTCGCGGCCGAGCGCGACCTCGTCGTCGAGGAGTCGGCGAGCGGTTGGGTGGGCGCCGTCGTCCGCGTGGACGCCCGCATGGTCGAGCTCGAGGACCGTCGCGGTCTCGTGCGCGCGTTCCCGCTCGGCGGCGGCTTCCTCATCGACGGGGAGCCGGTCGTCCTCACCGCGGCGGTCGCCGCACCGACGGGGCCGAAGCGCACCGCGTCCGGGTCGTTCGCCGTCGAGAACCTCACGGCGCGCACGGCCCGGGCGAGCCGCATCTACGTGGAGGGTCGGCACGACGCCGAGCTCGTCGAGAAGGTCTGGGGACACGACTTGCGCGTCGAGGGTGTCGTCGTCGAGTTCCTCGGAGGCGTCGACGACCTCGCGTCGCACCTCGACGAGGTGGCACCGAACCGCGGGCGGCGCATCGGCGTTCTCGTCGACCACCTCGTCGAGGGCTCGAAGGAGAGCCGGATCGCCGCGCAGGCCGTGAAGCCCGCCTACCGCGATCACGTCCTCATCGTCGGGCACCCCTTCATCGACGTGTGGCAAGCGGTGAAGCCCTCGAGCCTCGGTATCCGCGCGTGGCCGACGATCCCGCGCGGCATCGAGTGGAAGAAGGGCATCTGCCAGGCGTTCGGTTGGCCGCACGAGACGCAAGCGGACATCGCGCGGGCCTGGCAGCGCATCCTCTCCCGCGTGAACGGTTTCGGCGACCTCGAGCCGGAACTCCTCGGTCGTGTCGAGCAGCTCATCGACTTCGTCACGGAACCGACCGCCTGAGCACGCCGACTGAGCACGCCGACTGAGTCGCCGATTGGGCACGCCGACTGAGTCGCCGATTGAACCGGCGCGGTTCCACCCCCTGACACCGGCCGTGCCGCTCGCTAGGCTGCCCGGGACGAGTGAGGGGTACCGGTGGCGGAGCGGCGATCGAGCGCGCACGAGCGTGCGGGGTTCCGCGGCGACATCACGGGGCTGCGTTCGCTCGCGGTCGTGCCGGTCGTCGCCTTCCACGCCGGTGTCGCGGCCCTGCCGGGCGGCTTCGTCGGCGTCGACGTCTTCTATGTGATCAGCGGTTTCCTCATCACGACGATCCTCGTGCGGGAACTCGAGGCGACCGGTTCGGTGCGCTTGGCGGCCTTCTGGACGAAACGGCTGCGGCGACTCGCCCCGGTGCTCGCCGTCGTCGTGGTCGTGACACTGTGCGCGTCTCTCGTCGTCCTGTCTCCCGTGCGTTGGACGGTGGTGGGACTCGACGGCCTCGCCGCACTGCTGTCGGTCTCGAACATCGTCTTCGCCTCTCGCGCGACCGACTACTTCGCCGACGGACTCGTGCCGAGCCCCTTCCTCCACACGTGGTCGCTCGGCGTGGAGGAGCAGTTCTATCTGCTGTGGCCGGTGCTCATCGTCGGTGTCGCATGGGTCGCTCGACGGGTCGGTGCGCGACCGCGGCGGGCGCTCGCCGTCGCCTTCGTCGCCCTGATCGTCTTCTCGTTCGCGCTCTCGGTCGTCTGGACGCCGGTGGAACCGGCGTGGTCGTTCTACCTGCTGCCCACTCGTGCGTGGGAGTTCGCGATCGCGGGGCTGCTCGCGCTCGTGCCGCCCGCTCGGATCACACGGTTCCTGCGGTCGCGCCGCGTCGCCGACGCGGTCGCGGCACTCGGCGTCGGGCTGCTCGTCGTGAGCATGCTGACGATCGACTCCGGTGCACCGTTTCCCGGAGGTATCGCCGCCCTCCCGGTGCTCGCGACGGTGCTCGTGATCGCCGGTGGCACGGCGCGCTCCGACGGCCGGGTGGCTCGCGCCCTTGCGGCACGGCCGCTGCAGTGGATCGGGACGGTGTCCTACTCCTGGTACCTCTGGCACTGGCCGTTCATCGTCCTCGCCGCCGTCGCGTTCCCGACCCGGTCGGACGCGGGCGCGCTCGCCGTGGGCTGCGTTGCGGGTGTCGCCTCTCTGGGCGCCGCGGCGCTGTCGTACCGGTTCATCGAGTCTCCCGTGCGGTTCCAGCCGACGCTCGTGGCCTCGCCACGCCGGACCGTCGCCACGGTCGGAGCGGTGACGGTCGCTGCGATCATCGCCGCCGGCGGGGTCGCGGGCGGGGGAGCGTCGGTCGTCGCGCTCGAGCCGTACCGCACCTACGCTGCGGCGCTCGCCGACGTCCCGGATCAGTCGTGCGCTCGGGAGCGCGGGTCGCAGAGGGGTCCCGTCGTGTGCGAGCTCGGTGACGTCGGCGCCGACCGCACGGTCATGCTCGTCGGTGACTCGCACGCCGGACACTGGAAGGACGCGTTGGCCGAGGCCGCGGAACGGGCGGGCGTCCGGCTCGTCGTGAGGTGGCGCTCGTCGTGCCCCGCCATCCCCGTCGCGCTGCTCGACACGCACGGTTCCCCCGACGAGGAGTGCCGTCGCTTCCAGGACGACACCGTCGCCCTCGTGGGAGAGGTGCGCCCGGACGCCGTCGTGCTCGCGCAATCCGCCGCCTACGGCTCGCGGCTCCTCGCGCCGGACGGTCGGCGCCTCGATGCGGAGGACGACCGGCGCGCAGCCTGGTCGTCCGCGCTCGACGAGTTCCTCGGGGCGGTGGAGGCTACCGGTGCGCGCCCGGGCGTCGTCGTGGACAATCCCCGCCTCGACTTCGACCCGATCGAGTGCGTCGCGCGCACCGCCCCCCTCCCCGGACCGGGAGTCGAGGCTGACTCCGACCGCTCGTGCTCGGCCGAGCGCTCCGACGCGCTCCGGGGGGTCGAGCTGCTGAACGCTGTCAGCAAGGACGTCGTCCGCGGTCGCGGCTCCGACTCCACGTTCGACGTGACCGACGACATCTGCGACGAGGAACGCTGCTACGCGACGCGTGACGGCGTCCCCGTCTTCCGTGACGGCAACCACCTCTCCGAGGTGTGGACGACGAGTCGCGCGGGCGAGCTGTGCGACTGGCTCGGCGCGCTCCTGCGCTGAACACGCGCTGACCCATCCGGTCGGAGGAGCGACACGATCCGTTCACCTGAGCGTCGCCGTCGCATCACGTCGCCGTCTTAACCTCCGGGTGGCAACCGAGTCCGACCCGTCCTCGGTGCACCACGAGAGGAAATGATGTCCACACGTCGAGGAATCGCCGCGCTCGCGGCGGCCGCGTCCATCACCCTGCTCCTCGGAGCATGCTCGTCCGGCCAGGCCGACGCCGACTCCGCGTCGTCGACCGATGCCGCGACGGCGACGAGCCTCGCCGATTTCGGTTCGCTCGAAGACCTCGAAGCCGCAGCGAAGGCCGAGGGACAGCTCAACGTCATCGCGCTGCCGCGCGACTGGGCCAACTACGGCGCCGTCCTCGACGCGTTCGCCGCGAAGTACCCCGAGATCACGATCAACGAGGCGTCGCCCGACGCCTCGAGCGCTGAGGAGATCCAGGCCGCCGAGACGAACGAGGGCCTCGACACGGCGCCCGACGTCTTCGACCTCGGCCTCACGGTCGCGCTCGAGAACACGGACATGTTCGCCGAGTACAAGGTGGAGCAGTGGGACGCCATCCCGGACGAGCTCAAGGATCCCGACGGCCTCTTCACCGGTGACTACGGCGGGTACATGTCGATCGGGTACGACTCCTCGAAGTTCGAGGAGCCCGAGGCACTCGAGGACCTGCTCGGCGACGAGTACCGCGGCTCGGTGGCGATCAACGGCGACCCCACGCAAGCGGGCGCGGCCTTCGCCGCCGTCGGTCTCGCGACCGTGCAGAACGGCGGAGACCTCGACGACTTCGGCCCCGGCATCGACTTCTTCTCCGACTTGAACGCCGCGGGCAACATGCTGAAGCTCGACGTCACGAGCGCGACGGTCGCCTCGGGCGAGACTCCCGTCGTCTTCGACTGGGACTACCTCAACGTCACGCACTCGGCGGACAACCCCGACTGGAAGGTCAAGATCCTCCCGGGCACCGGCTACGCGGGCTACTACAACCAGGCCGTGAACAAGGACGCGCCGCACCCTGCGGCCGCGCGCCTCTGGCAGGAGTTCCTCTACAGCGACGAGTCGCAGAACCTGTGGCTCGCCGGCGGAGCGCGCCCCGTCCTCGCCGACGCGATGGCCGAGGCCGGCACGATCGACGAGGAGCTCTTCGAGGCCCTCCCCGAGGCTCCCACCGAGGTCGTCGTCCCGACGTCCGACCAGAGCGCCGCTGCCGGTGAGCTTCTCGGCAGCGAGTGGGCCGCAGCGGTCGGCTAAGTCACTTTCGTGGCGACAGCAGTACACGAGCGCGTCGGCGTCGTCGACTCCGGTCGACGGCGCCGGCGCGCCCCCGCCCCGGCAGTCCTCGGGCTGCTCCCGTTCGGCGCCTACATCGCCGTGTTCCTCGCCCTCCCGACGGGCATCGCCCTCGCGAGCGGCTTCTTCACCGCCGACGGCGCGATGACCCTCGACAACCTGTCGGCGCTCGCCGACCCGGTGATCCTGTCGACGTTCTGGAACTCCATCTGGCTCTCGTTCCTCACCGCGATCATCGGTGCGGTCGTCGGCGCCGCCCTCAGCTATGCGATGCTCGGCTTCCCCGAGGGCGGCCGCGCCCGCGCGATCGTCGACGCCGCGAGCGGCGTGCTCGCCCAGTTCGGTGGTGTCATGCTCGCGTTCGCGTTCATCGCGACGATCGGTCTGCAGGGCGTCGTCACGCTCCTGCTGCGTGACGCGTTCGGCATCGACATCTTTGCCGACGGCGCGTGGATCTACGAGCTGCCCGGACTCGTCCTCCCGTACGTCTACTTCCAGGTGCCGCTCATGGTCATCACGTTCCTCCCGGCGCTCGCGGGCATCAAGCCCCAGTGGATGGAGGCGACGCTGACCCTCGGGGGAACCGCTGGCACGTTCTGGCGCAAGGTCGGCATCCCCGTGCTCGCGCCGTCGTTCCTCGCGAGTTTCCTCCTCCTCGTCGCGAACGCGTTCTCCTCCTACGCGACGGCCGCGGCCCTCTCGAGCCAGGGCTCCTCGATCGTGCCGCTGCAGATCCGCACGGCGCTCACGAGTGAGACGGTGCTCGGCCGGGAGAACGTCGCGGGTGTGCTCGCCCTCGGCATGATCGTCATCATGGCGCTCGTCATGGCCGCGTACGCGCTCGTGCAGAGGAGGGCCGCCCGATGGCAGTCGTGAACGGGTCAGGCGTGAACCAGTCAGGCGTGAGCCGGGCAGGCGCGAACCTGTCAGGCGCGAACCTGTCAGGCGCGAACCGGTCGGGCGTGAGCGGGTCAGGCGTGAGCCGCTCGGGCATCGCGCCCCGCCCCGTCACGACGTGGGTCATCCTGGGTGTCGTCGGCCTCGTCTTCCTCATCCCCATCGTGTCGATGATCGAGTTCACCCTCCGCGGTGCAGACGGCGGCTACGATTTTCGGCACTGGGCGGCCCTCGTCGACCCCGCGAACGCGGGGAAGTACGCGCCCATCTGGCGCGGCCTGCAGGGTTCGCTCGTCCTCAGCATCACGACGGTCGCGATCGTGCTGTTCCTGCTCGCGCCGACGATGATCCTCGTGACCTTGCGGTTCCCCGCGTTGCGGCGTCCGCTCGAGTTCCTCTGCCTGCTGCCGCTCTCCATTCCCGCGATCGTGCTCGTCGTGGGGCTCTCGCCCATCTATCTGACGATCGGACGCAGCGTCGGGACGGGCGTCTGGACCCTCGCCTTCGCGTACGGCGTCACGGTACTGCCGTACGCGTACCGCGCCATCCAGGCGAATCTCGACGCGATCGACGTCCGCACCCTCACGGAGGCCGCGCGCTCGCTCGGCGCCGGCTGGGGGAGCGTGCTCCTGAAGGTGCTCGCCCCGAACCTGCGCGTCGGGCTGCTCTCGGCGTCGCTCATCTCCGTCGCCGTCGTGCTCGGTGAGTTCACGATCGCCTCACTCCTCAACCGGCAGAACCTCCAGACGGCGCTCTTCATCGTCAACAAGCAGGACCCGTACGTCGCCGTCATCCTCGCCCTGCTCGCGCTGCTCTTCGCTTTCCTGTTGCTTCTCGCGATCGGGCGGGTCGGCACCGCTGCGGCACTCCGACGCACCACCCCGAAGAAGGACCCGACATGACCAACGCCGACATGACCGACGCCGACATGACCGACGCCGGCATCACCCGCACCAACTCTGCTCCCGAGTCCGGCGCCACGATGCGCACGACGGGGTCGAACCCGCTCGTGGCCTCGGGTGTCGACGGCGCGAGCGTCTCGTTCCGCGGCGTCGTGAAGGAGTACGGCGGCCATCGCGTGCTGCACGAACTCGACCTCGACATCGCCGCGGGGGAGTTCGTCTCGCTCCTCGGCCCGTCGGGCTGCGGGAAGACGACGGCGCTGCGTGTGCTCGCGGGGCTCGAGAGCCCCGAGGGCGGTGTCGTGCGCATCGGCGGCACCGATGTCTCGAACGTGCCGACGAACAAGCGCGACCTCGGCATGGTCTTCCAGGCCTACTCGTTGTTCCCGCACCTCACGGCGCTCGAGAACACGATGTTCGGGCTCGGGATGCGCAAGGTGAAGAAGGCCGAGGCGCGCGAGCGGGCGCTCGCCGCGCTCGAGCTCGTGGGCTTGCAGGCGTTCGGTGATCGGTACCCGGCGCAACTCTCGGGCGGACAGCAGCAACGCGTCGCGCTCGCGCGGGCACTCGTGACCGAGCCGCGCGTCCTGCTCCTCGACGAGCCGCTCTCCGCGCTCGACGCGAAGGTGCGCGTGCAACTGCGGGACGAGATCCGGCGCATCCAGTTGCGGCTCGCGATCACGACGGTGTTCGTGACGCACGATCAGGAGGAGGCGCTCGCCGTCTCCGATCGCATCGCCGTGATGAACGCCGGTCGCATCGAGCAGATCGGGTCGCCGGAAGACCTCTACCGTGATCCGGCGACGACGTTCGTGGCCGACTTCGTGGGTCTCTCGAGTGTCGTTCCGGCGACGGCCGCGCGGGGAGCGGTGACGATCTTCGGGTCGTCGCTCCCGATGCGGTCGCCGCGGGCCGACGGCGAGGTCGAGGTCCTGCTCCGCCCGGAGAACGTGCGCATCGCGACGGACGGCCGGGGCGAGCGGGCGACGGTGCTCGAGAGCACCTTCCTCGGTTCGCTGCGCCGCACGCGACTGCGGACGGACGACGGCCTCACCATCCGCATGCAGCACGCGGCGGACGAGCGTCTCGCCTTCGGCGACGTCATCCAGATCGAGGTCGCCGCTGACGCGGTCGCCGTGCGCTGACCCGACGCGCCCGGTCCCTGAGCCTGTCGAAGGGCGGCGACCACCTCGGAGCATGGTGCGCTTCGACAAGCTCAGCGACCGTGGGGGTGCGTCCCTGAGACGGGCCGACGGACTAACGCCGCCGTACCTCAGACCGCGGTGGACCGGCGCAGCCGCGCCACCGTGAAGAGCACGGCCCCCGACACGACCGCGCCGACCCCGAACCAGATCGCGGCGAGAGTGGAACCGCCCGTCACGGCGAGGCCGTCCCCGTTGCCCACAGACGCCGGCACATCGGCATCGACGACCGTGAAGGACGCGACCGCCGCGGCCCCGGAGCTGACCCCGAAGGCCGACACAGCGCACGTGCCGGTCGCGCCGTCCGGCACCGTCACCGGCGTGCTCGTGCTCCCGCCGGAGTCGGCGACATCGTCGATCTCCACATCCGTAAGCCCGGGGCAGGAGACGACGAGCGTCACGGGTTCCCCAGCACGGAACGCTCGGTCGAATTCGACCGTGAGGACCGCTCCGGCAGCGGGCCGGCCGGTGATGGTCCCGGCGGAGACCTCTCCGGGGACGTAAGCGGAGGCCGCACTGGGAGCGGCGAGCAGGAGGGCGACGAGTACTCCGAGGCCGATGGCGAATGTTCTGAGCATGATGTCCTTCGTGTGGCAGCGAGCGATGGGATCGCCCCCAGGAGCGGCAACGCCGAACGGGCGACACCTGCACGGTAGAGCCGGTCACGGATGAGCAGTGCTCACTCGGTCGGAGGCTGTGGAGAACCGCTCGTCAGCTGTCGAGGACACGAAAAGCGAGAAGGCCCCCGGACGAATCCGGGGGCGTTCTCGTCGTGACGCGTAGTCACATGGTGGTGCTCAGGTCAGACGGTCGTCTTGCGACCGACGCCGCGGTCCAGGAGGAGCACGACGCCGAGGCCGCGAGGAGCGTGTAGTCGCCCACCGCGTTCGTCGGCAGCGTTACGTCGACCGAAGCGGTGCCGTCGGCCGCTGCCGCCTTCTCGAGCGAGGCGGTAGAGATCGCGGCGCGGAACACGGCGAGCGTCGCGCCCGCGCCGTTCTTGCCGGTGAGCGTGAAGGAGACTGTCTCGTTCGGCTCGAAGCCGACGAATGACATCTCGACGGTGCCACCGGGTGAGACGACGAGCGTCTCATCGGTGGGGGCCGGCGCGTACTGGGCATTGGCGGCGGGAGACGCGAAGAATGCGACGACGGCGATACCCGCTACGGCGAGAGCGATGGTCTTGAGACTCGGGTCGTCCCAGACAACAAAGGCCCCCGGAAGATCCGGGGGCCTTTGTTGGCGGTGAAGCGGGGTATTACGCGTTCGCGTTGCGGCGCAGCGTGCGGACCAGGAGGAGCACGACGCCGAGGCCGAGAGCGCCGGCGGCGATCCAGATGGCGGTGAGAGCGGTGCCACCGGTGACGGCCAGGCCGTCACCGCTGTCGTCGCCCGCGCCGGAGCCGCTGTCCGCAGCGACGACCGTGATGTCGGCGGCCGCGATGATGCCGGACTCGAGGCCCGTTGCGGTGACGGAGTAGGTGCCCGACGCGTCGGTCGGAAGGGTCACGTCGAAGACGACGGTGCCGTCGGCGCCGGCCGCCTTCGTGACGCTGTCGGTCGCGGCCTTGAAGATCGCGATGGTGGGCTGGCCGTTACCCGAGACCTGAGCAGAAACCTGCTCGCCCGGCGTGAAGACCTCGTCGAAGGTGACGGCGAGCGTCTCGCCCGGCTGCGCTTCGCCAGAGACGATGACGTCCTCTTCCGGCGCGTACACGGCCTGAGCGGCTGCAGGAGCGGCGAAGAGAGCGACGAGGGCGATTCCCGCGCCCGCGATGAATTTCTTGAACAAATGATCCCCCGTGAAGGCTTGTGTCTGACAAAAGGCCCGGTGGTGCGTAACCGAGTTGGTGCTGATGTTCCCGGTTGTGCGCAACCGGTCCCTCATCGTGCTTGCCGGTCGTGAGACCGGTAGCGGGTAGGCGGATAGTGTCCGCCCGGAGCAAGTCTAGGGAAACTCGCAGCCGATGCGAAGACTTTTTGTTTCGATCGTGTGAACGCCGGGAGTCATTTCGGTGACAGAGCGAGTCGTGGAATCCTCGGGTCCGAGGAATCTGACGTGCAGAGTCGTGCTCTCGCCCGGCGCGAGTTCGACGGTCGTGAGTACGACGGGACGTCCGGAATCCTCCGCCGGGCGCGACTCGGCCGCGGCGCCGTCGCGCTGAATTCCGACGAATTGCGAACCGGCCGTGCCGTAGAAGGCCACGATGATCCGCGTGTTTCCGGGGGTGACGCCGAACTGGCCGTTGCCGGTGACGTATGGCGGCAGGCTCGTGGCGGCGTCGGCCGGTGCCGTGCTCGTGACGGTGACCTCGACGTCGTGGAAGGGGCGACCGTCGTTGCGGCACGTCGCGTCACCGGTCCCGAGGTCGTAGTCGAGGTACGCGCCCATCTTCGCCCCGGTCGCGTCGTTGACGTACACCCCGTAGCGATCGTGTCCCCCGTTTTGGGTGAGGTCTCCGGTGAGCGTCGTGCCCTCGAGGATCGACTGTTCGGCCGGATCGGAGCTCCAGACGAGCACCCGCCGCTCCTCCGACGCCTGGGTGAGCGCACCGATGAAGGCCACCGGATCGACATCTCCCGACGAGATCGCGGAGAAGACCTCGGCGGCGGTGGAGGCGAAGAACGCGTCCTGCACCGTCGGCTCCGTGTACCGCTCGTAGACGTCCTGCAGGAGGAGCTTCACCGCGTTGTCGGCCGTGAGCTCGTCCCCTGTCGCGAGGGTGAGCGGCCCCGTCGCCCGGAGCAGGTAGCTGAGCGTCGTGGGGTCGAGCGCGATCACGCCGTCGACCGTCGTACCGAACGCGTCCTGCCACCACGCTTGCGCCATCTGGGCGGAGAGCGGGAACTGCGGAGTGATCGTCGTGTTCTGGACGAACCGTCCCGTGATGTCTCCGTAGAGGTTCTCGGTCTCGGCGGGAAGCTCGATGATCGGCTCGTCCCGTTTCGGGAAGTCGCTCGCGGAGGCCTGCTGCGTGAGTGAGATGGCTCCGTCCTCGGTATGCACGAGAGCCATGGCGCTCGTGATGCCTCCGCCGGAGCGCGGCTCGGCCGAGTTCTGGAAGAGCAGCAGATAGTCGCGCGGACCATCGCTCCCGAGCACGAGGGGGAGGAGGCGCACCGCACGGTCGGCGGCGTCGGTTGCGGCGTAGGCGGTCTCGACGAGTCCGCTCAATCGGTCGACCGCGTCGCTCACGGGACCGATCGTGTCGGAGGTGTCGATGGCTTCGACCCGATCACGGGCGGCGGTGGTGGCCGCCGCCGCCCGAGCGACGGTGGGCTGCGCGTCGAGGAGCGGTTGCACGTCGAGTCGGCCATCGACGGGCCGGAACTGGTCGAGCCCGAACGTCTCGGTCAGGTCGAGGACGGGGGTGACGGCGTCGCGAGCGAGACCGTCGACGGATCCTGCGACGTTGCGGACGGCGCGGAGGTCGTCGCCGATCCACGGGAGGATCTCGAAGGCGCGCCAGATCGGGTCGCTCGTGAGGCTCGCCGCCGTCATGGTGTGGGAGACGAGTTCGCGGGATGTCTGCCGGGCAGCGGTGGTATCGCCGTCACCGATCGAGTCGGTGATGCGGGTGGCGAGGGGAACAGCGGCCTCGAGTTCGTTCTTCGCGAGGAGCGCCCGGATGCCGACCCAAGCGACGGCGGCTACGAGGACGACGACCACGCCCGTGATGGTCCAGCCGATGATGCGCCGACGACGTCGGGCTCGCCGGCTCAGTCGCGTGCCGCGACCGCCTCCCGAGCGACGACGACCCGATCCCGTACGGTGCTCGGAACCGGTCGAACTCCGACGACCGCGAGAGGGCCGCTCGCCAGCCGCCTCGAAGTCGGTGAGGAACCGGTCGACGGAGTCGTCGTCGTGCTTCGGGGTGTCGTTCGTCACCAGGTGTTTCCTCCATCGGTCGAGATGAGGAGTCGGTCGTCCACCCACGCCCAGATGGAGTCGGCGTTCCAGTCGATCGCGGTCGTCGCCGCGAGTTCGGCGCCGTCGAGCGGGCTCTCGATGCAGCTCACATCCGTCCGGGTGCCCTCCGTGTCGGCGAGGACGAGCTGGACGCCGGCGCACGCCGACGTGCCCGCGAGGGCGATGAGGAAGCCGCCGTCGCCCTCGGTGAGGGCAACGGCACCGTCCGTGCCGTCGAGCGGTATCCACGTCGAACCGGTGTCGGTCGTGACGTGCACGGAGCTGTCGTCGCACAAGACGGCGGCCTGCTCGGCGGAGAGCGACGAGACGACGAGGGCCTCGTCGCACGGAGCGGCGACGTCACCGCCGGGGGAGTGCACCACTTCGCGCTCGGTCGGCGGGATGAACCACGTGCCGTCGAGCTGAGCGCTGCTCTCCGCGAAGTCGTCACCCGCGACGAAGGTGCGCACGAACTCCGGCGTGCAGTCCTCCCCGGTCGCGCCGATGAACGAGGCCGTGTCGGCGCTCGAGACGAAGATCCGCTGCAGCGCGCGGACATCCGTGGTGCCGGTGATGTCGGTCGACTTCCACGACTCTCCGCCGTCGGTCGTCAGTTCCGGAGCGGCGGTCGCGTCGGGGCATCCGCCCGTCGTCGCGCGCCACGCGACGTCGCCGTCGAGTGCCGCGAGGATGCGAGTCGGAGCCACGGCCGTGACGGAGGACTCGGACTCCTCGTCGGGGGTGGGCGCGGGCGTATCCGATTGCTCGGGCACGGACGCCGGAAGCGAGGCGCTCGGAAGCGGAACGGTCGACCCGGACGGCCGGGATGCCGTCGATTGCAGGGCGAGCACCACGAGCAGGACGTCGACGACGAGAAACACGACGAGTGCGGTGAAGATCCACCACGGCTTCCGCGACTCACGCTCCGCCGACATGCGGCGTGGCTTCGCCATGTCAGGCAGTCCCGGCGGGAGTGGCGTTCGTCGTCAGCGTTGCGGCGTGGCGGATCACGCGCGCGGCGGTCTCCGCAGCCGGAACCAATTGTGCGGCGGACTCGCGGTAGACGGCGTCGCTGCGTCGGTACGGGTCGACGATGTCGTCATCGGTCGGGTCGAGCGGCCTCTCGACGAGTCCGCGACGCGCGGTCACGGCGCGCACGAGCTCGGCGAGCCGCTCGGTGACGGCGTCGAGCGGCAGAGCGGCGACGTCACTCAGCTCCTCGTCCGTGATTCCCTCGCTCAAGCGCGCGAACTCCCGGAGCGTGAACGTGGTGCGCGTCGCCCGCGGCCGCATCTCGACGATGGATCGGCGGTGATCGCGGGACATCGCGAAGACCAATCCGGCCCCGTCGATGATCGCGGGAGTGAGATCGCGCGCGATGTGGTGCTCGGCCCCGAGCCCGCCGAACTCCGCCGAGAGCGCCGCCGCTTCCGGGGTCATCGGGCTGCCGGCGAGCGAATAGACACCGGCACTCGCGACCGACACGCGGGGCAGGTCGCTCAACCGTGCCCGCAGTACCTGATCGGCGAGCGGCGACCGGCAGATGTTGCCGGTGCAGACGGTGAGGATCTCGAACGTGGAGGTCATGGGGTTTCTCGGGTCGGGGTGACGGAGGGAGGGGGTGGAGGGAGGGCGGACGGCTGCTATGGACGCGCCGCGGAGCGCGTGGGCTCGGCGAGTGCGTTCTCGTCCTCGACGCCGTAGCCATACCCGTACCCGTAGCGCCCGTAGCCGTACGCGTCCGGACCGGAGGTCGGCAGCATCGTGAGGATGATGCCCGAGACGGGGGCTCCGACGTGCTCGAGCGTCGTGACGGCGCCCTCGAGCTGGTGCTTCGTCGTGCGACCGGCGGCGACGACGACGAGCGCGCCGCCGACGAGCTTGCCGAGGATCGCGCTGTCGGTGACCGGCAGGAGTGGCGGAGCGTCGAAGATCACGTGGTCGAACTCGCGGTTGAGTTCCTCGACGAGTGCTTCCATCGCGGGGGAGCCGAGCAGCTCGCTGGGGTTCGGGGGGATGCGGCCGGCGGGCAGCACCGTGACGGTTGAACGACCCCACGGCTGCAGCACGTCCTGGAGCTCGGCACGGCCGATGAGCACATCGGTGATGCCGACGGCGCCCTCGATGCCCATGTAGTCGGCGACCTTCGGGCGACGGAGGTCGGCGTCCACGAGCACGACGCGCGAGCCCGCCGCGGCCAGCGCGATCGCCAGGTTGGCGGCCGTCGTGCTCTTGCCTTCGGACTCGATCGACGAGGTGACGACGAAGCTGTGGTGTCGTTGACCGGCGCCGAGGAACTGCAGGTTCGTGCGGAGGCTCCGGAAGGACTCGGCTCGCGGGCTGCGCGGGTCGTCCTGAACGATGAGCGGACGCGACGTCGCTTTCGGGTCGAAGGCGATGCCGCCGACGATGGCGGCCTCGGTGACGGACTTCACATCACGTTCCGTCCGGATGCGGGTGTCGAGGACATCGCGCAGGACGGCGAAACCGACGCCGAGGGCGAGCCCGACGAGGAGCCCGAGAACGAGGTTGACGGGAACGTTGGGGCTCACGGGAGTGTTCGGCACAGCGGCCTGCTGAACGAGGGTCAGCTTGACGGGGGAGACGGCGCCTTCCTCGAGCGGGCGCTCGAGGTTGTCGACGACGCTCGTGAGGCTCTCGGAGGCGCCGTTGGCGATCTCCGCGGCCAGCACGGGGTCTGAATTCACCGCTGTGATCTCGATCAGCGAGGTGTTCTGGGGTGCCGATGATGTGAGTGTCCGTCCGAGCCCGCCCGCCTCGACGTCGAGCCCCAGCTCCGCGATGACCGGCAGGAGAACCGCGGGTGTGGCGACGAGATCGGCATACGTCTGGACGCGCTGCGTCGTGAACGTGTTGCCCTGCGCGAGGTCCGACACGGTGCCGCCCGACTGCGTCGAGACGAAGACCTTGCTCGTCGCGCTGTATTGCGGCGTTTGCAGCAGTGAGTACGCCGCGGCCGCGGCGATGCCGAGCAACGTCATGACGGTGATGAGGATCCAACTCTTGCGCAGGATCCGAATGTAGTCGCGCAACTCCACGCTGGCGGCCTTCCCTCTGTCCGTCGGCGCCGACCGGTCGCCTCCGGATCATGCTCCCATACATCCGGACGAGGTTCGCTCTCGACCACGCCGCTCCCGGTACGGTGTCACTCATGCAGACGACTCGCAAGTGGAGCCTCCTCGTGCCGCTGGCCGGTCTCGCGCTCGCCGTTGTACTCCTTCCCGTGGCGACGGCTCGCTGGGTGCCGTTCGCCCTGCAGGACACGCTCGGGTACCTCGTCGTGTGGGTGCCGTTGGTCGCCGCGGCCGTGGTCGCGGCGGTGCTCGCGGGCCGGCAAACCGGGACCCGCTGGTGGAGGGCACTGTCGTGGCGGTCTTCGGGCATCGGAATGCTCGTCGGGGTCTTCGTCGCGCTCCTCGTGCGCTCGGCGGCCTTCGTAATCGAGTTGCTCGTCACGGGCCGGATCTCCGGTGGGGCCGTGGGTCTCGGCGGCACGTCGGCCGGCGTAGCGGAACTGGTCTGGGTTCTCGTGGCGTCGGCGCTCGTGGCGCCCGTCATCGAGGAGACGTTCTTCCGCGGTGTGCTGCAACCGGCGCTCATCGAGAGGTCCGGCTCGGGTCGGGCGGCTCCCGGGATCGGAATCCTCGCGAGCGCGCTGCTGTTCGCCCTCGTGCACGCGCTCGCCGGAGCGAGCCTTCTCGGCGCCGTCATCACGTTCATCGCCGGGGCCGGATTCGGGGTGGTCGCTCGCTCGTCCGGGCTTCTCGCGGCCATCGTCGCGCACGTCGTCTTCAACGCATCGGGTCTCGCTCTCGTGCTCGCGAACGCTCCCATGTTCGCCGTTCGTCCGACACTCGGACTCGGGTGAAGCGTCATGGGGAGGTGACCCGCTGGCCCCTAGACTGAGACGGTCGCGAATGTAGAGGGGTCCAGTGCCAACGCGACACACCGCCGCCACTAGAGGGGTCCAGCAGTGGGCACGAATCTTGACGTGGGAGACGTGCTGCCAGTGTCGTCAGTTGAAGCTCCGTCGCACAGCGACTCGAAGCGCCAGCGGGACTGGCGTCAGTCGTATGCGCGCCGACTTGCGGTCACGGATCTCGTCGCCCTGATCTGGGTCGTCTTCGGCGTGCAGTTCCTGTGGCTCGGGAACGACGGGGACGCGACGTCGATTCGGCAGCCGGGTGAGGCTCCGCTCGTCGTCAACTACACGATCATCTCCGTCGTCCTCACGGTGCTGTGGGTCCTTTCGCTGCGGTTCGGTGGTACCCGCAATTACCGAGTCGTCGGTCAGGGGTCCACGGAGTACAAGCTCGTGGCGGATGCGTCGGGTCGCCTCTTCGGTCTCGTCGCGATCGTCGCCTTCATCTTCAAGATCGACCTGGCCCGCGGTTACATCCTGCTCGCGTTCCCGGTTGGCATCCTCGTGCTGTTGTTCTTCCGGTGGGCGTGGCGGCAGTGGCTCGCGGTGGAGCGCCAGCAGGGGCGGTTCGCGTCGAACGTGCTGCTGATCGGGTCGGAGCAGAGTGTGCGCCACATCGCCACACAGCTGGCTCGTGACACGAGCGCGGGGTACCGCGTCGTCGGGGCGTGGGTGAAGGGCGTCCCGGCGGGTGCGGTGATCGATGACGTTCCCGTTCGCACGTCGGAGGAGTCGGACTCCGTCGTCGAAGCGCTCGACTCGTTCGGCGCAGACACCGTGGTGGTGACGAGTAGTGATGCGCTCAGCGCAGAGGAGTTGCGCGAGCTGAGCTGGCAACTCGTGCCCGGCGTTCACCACCTGGTTCTCGCGCCGAGCCTCACGGATGTCGGCGGACCGCGCATTCACACCCGCCCCGTCGCGGGACTCCCGCTCATCCACGTGGAGACGCCGCGGAGCGAGGGGTGGAAGAAGTACGGCAAGCGTGGTCTCGACATCCTCGGTTCCGCGTTCTTCCTCCTGCTTCTGAGCGTCCCGCTACTCGCCGTGGCGCTTCTCGTGAAGCTGACGAGCAAGGGGCCGGTGTTCTACCGCCAGGAGCGTGTGGGTCTCAATGGGCAGCCGTTCGAGATGCTCAAATTCCGTTCGATGCGTGAGAACGCGGACGCGGAGCTTCAGACACTTCTCGCCGCGCAGGGGTCCGATGGAACACCGCTCTTCAAGGTCAAGAACGATCCGCGCATCACGCCCATCGGCAAATTCCTCCGTAAATACTCGGTGGATGAGTTTCCGCAGCTCATCAACGTTCTCCGGGGCGAGATGAGTCTCGTCGGCCCGAGGCCGCAGCGGGAGGCGGAGGTCGCCCTCTACGACAACGTCGCCTACCGTCGGCTCCTCATCAAGCCCGGTATGAGCGGGCTCTGGCAGGTGAGCGGGCGCTCGGAACTCTCGTGGGAGGACGCGATCCGGCTCGACCTGTACTACGTGGAGAACTGGTCGCTTATGGGCGACTTGGTGATCCTCTGGCGCACCTGCCGCGCGGTCGTCCGGCCGGGTCGGTCGGCCATCTAATGGCGGTGGATTTCCTGCGTACCGGATCGCCCCGTCGGCAGCGGCCTGGTCTCGATCCGGTGTCGGGGCGATCGATCGCGATCCTCGGCTCGGTCGTCACCGTGATCCTCGTGCCGCTCGTGCTGGCGTTTCCGGCGGCGATCGTCCTCGTCCTCGCGCCCCCGGTCGTCCACCTCTTCGTGCGGTACGCGATCGTCCGGCTGGTGTGGTTCATCGGCGGCGCGATGCTCGTCTTCCAGGTGGGTGACGGACTCACGCCGGAGAAGCTGATCTACATGGTCGGCATCGTCGCCGCGTCGATCATCTCGGTCGTCCGTTTCCGGACGATCGGCGGGCAGCAGTGGGCGAGACGGTTCCGACTCTCCCTCGTGGGGAGCGCCGTCCTCGCCGGCTGGATCCTCCTCGTGACGTCGATCCATTCCCTGGTAGTCATGGGCATCGAACCCACGATGTGGGCGCGGGACGCCCTGACGTATCTCCTCATCGCGGCCGCCGTGCCGATCGCGATCGACGCTGCCTCGACGACGTCGTTGCGCACGGCCCGCATCCTCTCGATCGTCGTCGGCGTGCTCGCCGCGAGTGGCTTCGCGGTCGTGTGGATCCAATCGCGTGGGTACGGCGCGACCGAAGGGGAGGTCGAGCGATCGTTCCTCGCCTCGCTGCTCGCCGTGACCGTGCCGCTCGCGCTCGCGTTCGCTCTCGGGCTGGCCGGTCGACGATTCAACCTCCTGTGGGTGGCCCTCGGATGCTCGCTCATCGTCGCCGTCCTGATCACCGGGACCCGCACCGGTTTCGTCCTGGTGGCCGCCCTCGTCGGCGTTATCGGTGCGGTGAGCAAGGAGCGGGTGGGTGCCGTGAGATTCGTCGGTGGGGCCGTCGCGTCGATCGCGTTGATCGCGGCCGCCGTGCCGATCGCGGCGGCCGCGTTCTCGTCGGCGACGGACGTCCTGGCCCGGCTCACCGGCATCGTCGCGACGCTCGAGCGCGGCTTCGGCCAGGATCAGTCCGGCGCGATGCGCGAGTGGGCCACGCATCGCTCGGCATCGATCTTTCAGTCGAACCCCGTACTCGGCCAGGGCCTCGGCGTGTTCTTCCCGAATCCGAATCCGCTCGGGGTCGCGTCGAGTTTCTCGCTCGATACGCCGATGATGTTCCCAGCCAAGTTCGGGATACTCGGCTGCATCGTCGTCGTCGTGGCGCTCGTCCTCATCATGTATCCAGTGATCCGGAAGACCCCCGATACTCGGTGGCTCGTCGAGTCCACGGCCGCGCGTGGCGCGACCCTCGTCTGGGTCGCCCTATTGCCCCTCGCCTCGACGACGGAGGACAAGGGTTTCGCGATCTCGATCGCGCTCATCGTGCTGCTCGTCGGCGCGAGTGCCCGAGACGAGCGGAACAGGATCATGCGTGTCGAGCCCGGAGGAGGGGCGGCCGTCGCGATCGAGCAGGAGACCTAGGCTTGCTTGCGGGCGGCCAACCGGACCAGGTGGTTCTCGATGCGCGCGAGCAGGAGGTTGGACAGTCTCGAGCGGGACGCGCTGTAGGGTCGCCCGGACGTGCCGGAGATCCCCTCGAAGAACGGCCGCTCCGGGAAACGGTCCCAGGAGAGCGAGCCGCCCGCGAGTCGCGACGCCGCGTGCACCACGAGCTCCTTTTCGATCGGCTGGTCCACGCGGTCGTCGACGGACCGACCAGCGGGGATGACGATGTCCCGCCACACGTCGAGGGAAGCACCCACGAGCCGAGTGTCGATCCAGGAGCGGTCGAGAGTCATGCGACCCCGCAACGTCGCTTCAGCGAGAGGCGAGATCACGCGGTTCGCATTGGCGACGGACAGTCGCCCGGTGCACTTGTAGACCGTCTCCTCATCCGGGAGCGACGCGCTCGCGAGGAAATGGCCGAGGGCCGCCGTCTCGATCGCGCCCTTTCCCCGGAGAATCTCGTCGTCGCTCGGGGTGTAGGACTCGAATCGGATCTCGGTGCTCCCCGCGATGCCGTGTGTCACGTCGTTCTCCGCCGCACCACTGGTCTCGACGACGGCCAGAGCGAAGCCCGATGCGTCGGCAGCGGCGCGCCACGCCTCGAGAGACGAACGGTACTGCCGCAAGCGCGTCCCCGGGTCATTGACGACGAGGTGGTCCGTGACGCTCGGAGTCACCGCCGCCGTGAGTATCACCGTCGTCATCCGTCGTCCTCCTCGTCGGTGCCGGGAGCGTCCCGGGTCCGCTTGATCCTACGGATCTCGTGCCACAGCCCGGCGATGAGCGAACCGAGGAGGACCACCTGGGTCACGGCCGACGCGATCGCGGCACCGAGCGCACCGAGGGTCGGAGCGAGCACGAGGATTAGCACGAGCTGAACGACGACCGCTGCGGCCATCGCGGCCCCGGCGAAACGGTCGCGGCCGAGGGCCTGCAGGACGACCATCATCGGTTGTCCGACGATCGACGCCATCGCGGCGAGCGCGAGCACCCGGAGGACGTCGGCGGACCCCGCGTATGCGGGCCCGAGGAGAACGTCGACGAGGAACGGGGCGAGGACGAAGGCCAACGCCGATGCGAGGACGGCGCCGATCGGCATCCAGATCGCGCGACGCAATTGCGACCACGCGCTCACGAGGGAGCCCGCGCGAGCGACGAACGGCGCGGTGACGGAGGAGAACGCCGCAGCGAGTAGGGCCATCGGTTGCGTCCACCGGCTGACCGCGCCGAAGACTCCGGCGGGAACCGGGCCGGCGACCATCGTGAGCAGCGTGACGTCGAGCGACTGCGCGCTGATCGCGAGGGTCGACAGCCCGAAGTAGCCGGATCCGCTCCACGGGTTGAGCACGCGCGAATCCCGGAGCCGCAGCCGCTCGCCGTGCGGAGTGAGGAGGAGGAGCGCGACGCTCGAGATGAGGGACCCGACGAAGAGGCTCAGCCAAAGGACGTCGACGGCTCCGGATCCGAGGCCGATGAGGCAGAGGAAGAGCGCGGTCGCCGCGACGCGGTCGCCGAGGACGCACAGCGCGACGAGTTCGGCGCGCGCCGCAGAGCGCAACGGGACCTGCAGGGTCTGGTTGAGGATGATCCCGCACATGATGGGACCGGCCATCCAGACGAGCGACTCGGGTGCCAGGAGCGCCGTCGTGGCCGTCCAGACGATGCCGACGACGAGCGAGAACATGAGCTTCGCGGCCATGCGTCGCCGGAGGTCCTCGGCGCTGAGGATCCCGCGGGCTCGTTCCCGGATCCAGTAGGAATTCGTGCCGAAATCGATGAATCCGACCGCCGCGGTGCCGAGCCCGACAGCGGCCGCGACCAATCCGAATCCCGACGGCTCGGCGTCGCGCGCGGCCAGAACGTAGATGACCGCCACGAGAATCTGCGAGACGCCGGTCGCGAGGGCGAGCGCGCTCGCTTGTGCGCCCGCACCGCGTGCCCGATCGGGGCCGGTCACAGAAGAGCCGTCACGAAGCGGTCCACCGCCGGTGTGCCGCTGGCTGGCGGGCGGGGCTTCATCGAGGCGGCTCGAAGCGCCTCGGCCAGACTCTGCTCCGTCAGCGGCACCCAGTCGGCGCCGTCGCCCGCTTCCGCGGCGTCATGGCGAAGGCTCGCCGCGCCGGCGGCGACGATGCGAGTGCCCGCGGCGGCGGCCTTCCCGAAGAGCCCGCTCGGACCCTCGTTGGAGTGAGCGAGGACGACGCAATCGGCGAACGTCACGGCGGAATCCAGTTCGAGGCCGGTGAGCAACCGGTCGACCATGACGACGCGGACGCCGGACGCACTCAATCGCTCGATCTCGCGGTCGATCTCGAGCCGCGCCTGCGGCTCGATCAGCCCGGCGATGAGCAGGCCGATCGGCCGTTCGGTTATGCCGGTGAGTGCGCGAGCGATCAGCCCGACGTTCTTGCGCGGCGCGATCGCACCGAGGACGGCGAACCAGTATCGCCCGGGCTCCACGCCCCAGGCCGCCGCCGTGGCCAGCACATCGTCTGTTCCGGCCGTCAGGGTCACGGGGTCGCTCGCCGTCGGGAGGATGGACCGCCCGGCCCACCCGCTCGGTTTGAGGACGGAGACGCGGACGTTGCCGACGGACGAGGCACTGACGAAGAGAGCTGACCGGAGGAGGGTCTTGGCGGTCTGTACACCGGGGAGGCGCGATGGTTGCCCGACGTCCCTCATGATCAGAAGCGAGAGCGTTCCCCGGCCGCGCCAGGCGTGCCGGAGGCCGACCGTCGCGGCCATCCTGTCGGCATCGGGGACGACGGTGAGGTCGGCACGCAACTCGTACGACAGCCGGGCGGTGTCCGCGATCTCCGGGTCGCTCACGTACCGGAGCTCGATGCGCTCGTCGAGCTCCGAGAGGTGGAGGGCGATCTCCTCCCGTTCTCGATGCGCCGCGGGGAGGACGACCGAGACGCGGCGATCCTCCCGAACAGCAGCGTCGGCCAGGATCCTCACGTAGTACAAGCGGTGGCCGGTGACGTTGTCCTCGACGATCACGGTGTGCGGTGGCGCGGCGGCTTCGTCCATGGTGTCCATGATGTCCATGATGTCCATGGAACCGGCTTCGGGCGCGAGGGCACGCAAGAAGACGTCCGCGAGTTCCTCGGGGCCGTAATCGAGGATTTCGGGAGCCTCGACCGGGCCGTCCCACGCGTCCCGGGAGGCGCGCATCCCCGACGCGATCGTGGACATGAACGGAGGGGCGGTGAAGACACCCCTCATGCCGGTGACGAACGGAGTCGCTCCCGCGACGTCGCTGACCACGACGTGCAACCCGGCCGCGAGCGCTTCATTTACGACGAGCCCCCACACCTCCTGGCGGGACGGGAACACGAGAGTGTGCTTGTCCGCGAGCGCGGCGGGGATGTCCTCGTTGAGGACGTAGCTGGCGAAGGTCACGGCGTCCGCGACGCCACGGCGGACCGCGGTGCGCCGGAGGTCGTCCTCGAGAGCCCCGGTTCCGAAGACCGTGAGGGTGTCGCCGTCCTCCCGCATGGCCGCGAAAGCCCCGATGAGTAGGTCGACGCCCTTGCGTTCGATGAGCTCGCCTACGTAGACGAAGTGATGGCCGTCGGCCCGGGGCACTCCGTTGGCGGCCCGTTTGCGGCGCGCGGCGCCGTGGATGATCCGGCCGTCGACGGCGTTGAATCCGAGCTCGATCCTGCCCGGGTCGACGCCCAGGGAGAGAATGGCCTGGCGCGCCGCTGGCCCGGGGACAACGACGGCGTCGAGGGCGTTGAAGAACCGTCGGCGCATCCATCCGATGGGCCCGCCGACGTGCAGCTGCGTCTGCAACGTCGACGTCTGCAACGTCGATTCGTAGAACCCGACCGTCCGCACCCCGGTGAGCTTCGCGAGCAGCAGGAACTGCCAGTCGGCGGGCGATTCCCACCCGCCGAGTAGGATCGAGTCCGGGCGGCGACGGGGGAACCCTATGAGTGTGTAATGGCGCGCCTCGTGCCGTGCGAGACGCACGGCACGGATCTCGCCGAGCGAGTAGCCGGCTCCGTCGCCGACGGCCCAATCGCGCCCCCTGTTGGCGGACGCGTCGCGTTCGGGGCGCCGATCGATCTCGAGGAGGCGTACCTCGAGATCGACGTGGCGGGCGAGTGCCTCCCGGACCGGCCGGCGGTAGGGCGACGCGAGACCGGTGTCCCACAGCACGGTGCGCCGTGTCGGACCGTTCGGGCCCTCAGAGGCGGAGACACCGGAGTTCCTCGCGCGGTGGGGCTCTCGGTGCGGCACCTCGGACTCAGTCAAAGCGCTTGCCCAGGACGACGCTCTTCGGCGGGCCGAACACCGTGTTCTCCTCGACACGCCCCGAGACGACGGCGTTCGGGGTGATGAGGGCGTTCCGTCCGATGTCCGCACCCCCGAGGATGATGCACCGGGAGGTGATCCACGCTCCGGCCCCGATCGAGACGGGGCGCGTGATGAGGGCCATGTTTCGCCGGTGCGCGTGGCTGCCGGTCGTGACGAAGGTGTCCTGGGATACTACGGCGTCGTGGCCGACGGTGACGTGGTCCTGATTGTGGAACCATACGCCCTCACCGATCCAGCAGTCGTTGCCGACGTGGAGCTTCCACGGGAACTTCACCCGCGTGCGCGGACGGAAGATGACCCCAGCGCCAATCTCCGCGCCGAACGCCCGCAGGACGCACACACGGAGGGACGAGCTGATCTGCCAGGGGTTGGTGACGAAGACCAGTTCCGCGATAGCCCAGACGTAGACGAACCAGCGGGGACGGTCCCACGCGGCGCGTTCCCCCGGCGCGTTCCTCAACGGGATTACCGGTGGTCGCGTGGTGCTCGTCTCGTCGCTCAACGGCGCCCCCTTCTTCCTCGCTCAGACTACCCGCTGGCCTCGCGTGCCCACTCTTCCGGCTGGGCTGGAATCGAGATGTTTACGCGCCGCCGCTGCGGTCGCGCCGATCGGGCGGCTAGTGTCGGGAGGGTGACTTCCGGGGGAGAAAAGACCATGGTCCTGTCGGCTCACTTCTCGCCGGAGACCACAGGGAATGCGCCGTACGTCGGCAAGCTCACGGCGGGGCTCGCAAGACGGGGCCGACGTGTCCGCGTCCTGAGCGCCCACCCGCACTACCCCGAGTGGGAGATTCGCGACGGGTACGGCCAGTGGAGGCGGCGGGACGACGGCGACGGCGTCGTGGTCGAGCGGCTCCTCCACTACGTCCCCGGCAACCCGAGCAATCTCAAGCGACTCGCCGCCGAGCTGTCGCTCGGCCTGCGCTTCGCGTTTGCCCGATGGGGTCGACCCGACGTCATCGTCCTCGTCTCTCCGGCCCTGTTCTCTTCGGCCCTCGCCATGCTGAAGGCCCGGCTCCTCCACCCCCGCGTGCCCGTTGGCGTGTGGGTCCAGGACATCTACTCTGTCGGTGCGCAGGAGACCGGTGGGCACGAGGCGGTGGCTGCCGTCATCAAGCGGATCGAGTCGTGGTTGTTCCGGTCGGCCGACGGCGTCTCCGTCATCCACGATCGCTTCGCGACGGTCGTGACCGAGATGCTCGGCGTCCCGCGTGATCGTGTCGAGGTGATCCGCAACTGGGCGCACGTCGGGGAGCCGGCCACCCGTGACCGAGCGACCATGAGGCGATCGCTCGGGTGGCGGGACGAGGAGATCGTCGTGCTGCACGCGGGAAACATGGGTGTGAAGCAAGGGCTCGAGAACGTCGTCGACGCCGCCCGCCTCGCCGACACGTCGCCGCGCGACGTGCGTTTCGTCCTCATGGGCGACGGCAATCAGAAGGACCACCTCGTCGAGTACGCGGAGGGGACCGCCTCGGTGGAATTCCTGGAGTCGGTCTCGAACGATGACTTCCTCAACGTGCTCGCCGCCGCGGACGTGCTCCTCGTCAACGAAAAGGTGGGGGTCGCGGAGATGTCCGTGCCGAGCAAACTGACGTCGTACTTCACGGTCGGCCGACCAGTCCTCGCGGCGACGGCATCCGAGGGGGCGACGGCGACGGAGTTGCGCTCGTCGAATGCCGGGGTGCACGTCGCCGCCGGCGATCCGGCGGCACTCCTCGGGGCCGCCATCGCTCTCGCGGACGACACCGACCGCGCGGGCGAACTCGGTCGCAACGGCCAGGACTTCGCCGCGCGCGTCCTCGACGCATTCGCCGCGATCGACCATCATGCCCGGTGGATCGGCTCGCTCAAAAGGAGGTGACGCGGTGACCGATCGGACGAGGATTCGCGGTCATAATGGACGCAAGGCCACTCGGCCAGCGCGTCTCCCCACTGCCGCAGGGACGTCGTCCCGCACCGATCCAGACGAGCATCCCGTCTCCGGAACGCCGAGAGGCCGCCGGATGACACCGAAATCAGGAGAGTGACAGTGACCAAGAAGGCATTCATCACCGGCATCACGGGACAGGACGGCTCGTACCTCGCCGAACTGCTGCTCTCCAAGGGCTACGAGGTCCACGGCCTCATCCGTCGCGCATCGACGTTTAACACGTCCCGCATCGACCACCTCTACGTCGACCCGCACGACCCGGAGGCCAAGCTCTTCCTGCACTATGGCGACCTGAGCGACGGCGTCCGCCTCGTCACGCTGCTCTCGGAGATCCAGCCTGACGAGGTCTACAACCTCGGCGCGCAGTCGCACGTGCGAGTCTCGTTCGACGAGCCCGAGCACACTGCAGACACCACAGGGACGGGTTCCATCCGCCTCCTTGAGGCCGTCCGCACGGCCGGCATCCGTCCCCGGTTCTATCAGGCCTCCTCCTCAGAGCTCTACGGTGCGACGCCGCCGCCGCAGAACGAGGACACGCCGTTCTACCCGCGCTCGCCGTACGGCGCGGCGAAGCTCTACAGCTACTGGATCACCAAGAACTACCGCGAGGCATACGACATGTTCGCGGTCAACGGCATCCTCTTCAACCACGAATCGCCCCGCCGCGGCGAGACGTTCGTGACGCGAAAGATCACCCGCGCGGTCGCCGCCATCAAGGCGGGCAAGCAGGAGCACCTCTACATGGGCAACCTCGACGCTGTGCGCGACTGGGGCTACGCCGCCGAGTACGTCGAGGGCATGTGGCGGATGCTGCAGGTCGACGAGCCCGAGGACTTCGTGCTCGCCACCGGTGTCGCGTACACCGTTCGCGACTTCCTGCAGATCGCGTTCGAGCACGCGGGCCTCGACTGGGAGAAGCACGTGCGCTTCGACGAGCGCTACTTGCGGCCCACCGAGGTCGACGCACTCATCGGCGACCCCTCGAAGGCCGAGGAGAAGCTCGGCTGGAAGGCCACGGTCGCTCCTGATCAACTCGCCCGCCTCATGGTCGACGCCGACATCACCGCGCTCGAGTGCGCAGGAACACCGTGGATCGACTCGGTGGACCTCGCCTCGTGGACGCCCGAGGCCGTGCGATGAGCGACGCCGTCGAGTTCGGCGGAGTCCCCTTGGACCGCTCCGCCCGCATCTATGTCGCCGGTCACCGCGGACTCGTCGGATCTGCCATTTGGCGAAAGCTCGAGGCCGAGGGCTTCACCGACATCGTCGGTCGCACCTCGTCGGAACTCGACCTGAAGGATCGCGGCGCGGTCTTCGAGTTCTTCCGCGAGACGAAACCCCGGTACGTCGTGCTCGCCGCCGCCAAGGTGGGCGGCATCCTCGCGAACAACACCTACCCGGTCGACTTCCTGACGGACAACCTGCAGATCCAGGTCAACGTCATGGATGCGGCTCTCGAGCAGCGCGTCGAGCGGCTCCTCTTCCTCGGCTCCAGCTGCATCTACCCGAAATTCGCGCCGCAGCCGATCCACGAGGACTCGTTGATGACGGGTCACCTCGAAGAGACGAACGACGCGTACGCCGTCGCCAAGATCGCCGGCATCTACCAGGTGCAGGCGGTGCGTCGTCAGTACGGGCTGCCGTGGATCAGCGCGATGCCGACGAACCTGTACGGACCGGGGGACAACTTCTCGCCGCAGGGCTCGCACGTGCTGCCGGCTCTCATCCGTCGGTATGACGAGGCAGCCTCCTCCGGCGCACCGTCCGTGACGAACTGGGGGACCGGCTCACCACGACGCGAGTTCCTCCACGTCGACGACATGGCATCGGCCTGCCTGCACCTGCTCGACCACTACGACGGTCCTGAGCAGGTCAACGTCGGGACCGGCACTGACGTCACGATCAAGGAAATCGCGGAGACGATTGCCAAAGTGGCCGGCTTCGAGGGTGAGACCGAGTGGGACACGTCGAAGCCCGACGGAACCCCGCAGAAGCTCCTCGACGTCTCACGCCTCACCGAAGCCGGCTGGACCGCTCAGATCGGCCTGGAGGACGGGCTACGATCGACCGTGAAGTGGTATCGAGAGCACATCGACGCCCTTCGCGTCTGACAGCAATATGGACTGCGCGCGCGGATGAGACGGTCAGCATGATTGCGCTGTCAGCTGTAGTTGCCGCGATAGCCCTTGTCTATGTGATCGCCTCCTCGCCAGTGAAGGGTCTGGGCCGGTTTGTCGCACCGGACATGACCGCGTCCGTGATGCTCGCGATGATCTTCGGCATACGTCTTCGTCTTCGTCGATCGCTTCTAGCTGCGAACAATTTACGGTCGCGCGACGGACAGGGATGCGGCTCGATGCAGCGATGACCGTTGGTGTAACGTGTCTCGCCTTCTTCGCGTTTGGCGCCTTCATCGCCAGGGCCCGTCCGCGCCGTGCGTCGCAGATTCTCCTGCGGGGGCACCAGCGAACCGGCGCACATCCGGTTGAGCGCGGCCGCTGTGCTGTGGGTCGCGTTGCTCTCTATCGCCATCTACGCGGCGGCGATCACGGCGTTGGCAGGATCTTCGAGTTTGCTCGCACTCGGGGGCGGGCGTTCGTCCGAGGTGTCTCTGAGCGGATTACCCGAACTCGTCCTGGTGGTTCCCATCGCGACCGTGCTTTTCCTCTCATCGAGGTGAGGCGAGGCGATCGGCTGAGACGGTCCGAGGTGCTCCTTCTGTTGGCAGCAGTTTCGCTTTCTCTCCTAGCGCTCTCGCAGCTCGGTACTCGCCGGTTTCTGATTCCGGGACTACTGATTCCGCTGATTGCAGCGTTCATTCGATCTCCTGTCCGTTTGAGGCCATGGCGTGACATTGGGGAGCCACGTCCTTCGTCTTCTTGGAAACCGTTCCCATGGCGGTCGACAGGCGCCCGCATGCCGGGCGAGAAACTCTTGACCGCGTCGTGGAGGCATTTCAGCGATGAGGGTATTGCAGGAGTTCTTACGCCAGTCTTTGCGTCGTTCGAGCACTGAGATGCTCGACTACATCGCCGTATACGCCGGCCAGTCCAACCGGTCATGTGCGCGGGAAAAGGCACGATGGTTGAATTCCTCACGAAGCCCATCCCTGGGAACGGGCCCGGAACCGCCTTCTCGGGCCAGGTATTGACCTCCATTTGGGGCGGTGGTTGCGGATTCCCGAACTGCCCGGTGGCTTCGGTTGCGGGTGTTCTTTATTTCGACGGTGGCCTAGTAGCGGTGGCAGTCGGTTCTCTGCTCTTCGGGATGCTCGTGGTACGTTTCCTCGCCGGGAGGTGGGCGTTTAACGCCGTCCTCGCCGATCTCGGTGCCGCCATCGTGGCCGTCGTATCCGGTTTCGCCCTTGTCGGGGCTCGCGGGAACACGGTTCACGCCATGTGGTGGTGCATTTACACGCTCGTCGTGCCTTTCCTTATTTACGCACTTTGCTCGGTTCGCCTCGGACTGCCAAAGCCAAGGCCTCTTCGGAGGTGAACCGCCCGCCTTCGGATCCGGTGTTCCAGCACTCGTCACGCGTCTAACGCGGCTGCTTCCGGAAGCGTGCCGGGCCAGGCATTGTTGACGGAGTGAGTGCAGGAGGACCAGGGGAGCCCTGAACTGATTGAGCGAGGCACGTCGATCGAGCGGGAGAGCGCGAGGGCGCCGCGATAGGCTGCGTCGAACGATAGTCGCGATCAGCCTCGCTATTCCCTTCCTTGGCGCCCCGGTTCGTCTCCGGCGGAGATTGACTTCTCTCAGTCCCGCCGCGTACGCCGCGGTGCGGTATCTCGGGAACGCGCGAGCCTTAGCGCTTCCAAATGATCTATTCGCTGGTCGGGTGTGAAGCGCTCGGCGAGTTTGTGCGCTGGATTGCCGCCGACGATCGTGAACGCGTCTACATCGTGAACGACCACGGCTCCAGCGGCCACGATCGCGCCCGGACCGATGGCAACGCCCGAAAGAACTATTGCACCGTAGCCGATCCAAACGTCCTCTCCGATCGTGACGACGTCTGTGGGGAGGAGTGCGCGGTCTCCCACCCACGTCGAGTCGAGGATCGCTCTCCCAACCTCGTCCGTGGCGTGGTCAACCTTTCCAACAATTCCCACGTTGGCTGCGATGACTGTCTTGTGCCCGATTGAGCCACTTACTTCGATGGTGCAGTTGCGACCGATGGCCACGCCCTCGCTGATATCCAGGCCATGCAGTGACCGGATGACGGTTCCCGAGCCGATTCGAACGTCGCGCCCGAGGGTAACGCGGCCCTGAACCGCCTTCCTCCTCTGCCAGGACTGCCAAACCGCGCGAATATGCTTGCCGCCAGGTACGCGGGAGAGGCGGCCCCGTTCGGTGGTCACTTCGCCACCGGCTGATCTATGTTCCGAAGCGCCAGCTCGAACCCGCGTGCCATCGCCGTCGAAGAGTAAGTCTCACGCACAGTCGCAACGATCGCCGTGCGATCCCAGCTGTCCATGTTCTTCGACAGCCACACCATTTCTTCGGCCATCGCCCTGCTGTCGTCCATGGGAAATGATCTTCCGGTCGACGCCGAGAAAAGCTCAAATTCGGGGGCGTGTGGCTCGTCGCGAGCCACCAGCATGGGAACGCCAAAACCAAGCGACTGAGTGAGACTGAGACCCACGTAGCCCGGCGACAACGACGCAACGCTCTCCGCGTACAGCTTTCGTAGCCGTTCGTAGTCGTTGATGCTTCCGAGTACATCGACTCGATCGGACACGCTGAACGCTCGCGCCTGGGTCTCAAGTTCGGATGATTGTGATCCGCTCCCGACGAAGGTCAATCGTACGCGGTCATCGAGCGACAACTCACGGCGCGCGATCGCGAAGGCTTGGAGAGCTAGGATGGGCTTCTTCGTCGGCTCTATGCGACCGACGTACAGGAGGCGGTGTCGGAGATCGGACTGGGCGTCGTATCCAAGCAACGGGTCGGGGTAGAGGCCATTGGCGGCGACCCAAACCCGAGCGGACTTGTCCTCCTGAATGACCTTCTGGGCGTCAGACCACGTGTAGCTGATCACGCCGCTCGCCAGCCGCCGCATGCGCCGTCGCAGAGGCGCCGTCCTAGCCGCGGCGCCTCGTCGGGGCAAGATATGACCCCAGACGAGAGTCCGTCGCCGCAGAGCCATCCTCCAGAGCAAAATCACCCATGCGGTGACCGATCGCGGATTGAGATCCACGACCACCACGTCGGCGCCGTGCACGTGACGGAGCGCTCCGGCCTGCCAGAGGATTCTCCTGCCCAGGAAGGTGCGATTCCTCACTTTGATCACTCGCGGGTGATCCGCCGACTTCACAGTGGCGTCCAGGTGCTGGTCGCCGACGACGAACGATAGGTCTGTATCGCTCTGGCCGAGCGCTTTGTAGAGCTCCTGGACGAAGCTCGATCGGTAGTCGGGAAGTACTGCCAGCACCGCGACCGCTTTCATCAATGGCTCGCAAACATTTGAGTGGAGCACGTTACGAGCGTTGGAGCGTGTTGAGCGCCCTCACCGCGCTGAGATCGGTGAACACCATGTGCTTGTACTGGTCCTGCACACTCACCAGGCATCAGATTCCGCTTCCGTCCGTTGGTTTCCTGGCCCGAGCGTACCGTGACGTGATTTCTTGTGGGTCATAATCGAAGTCGCTAGGACGCATCACTGATCCATACCAAGGTGGGCAGGCGCACAGCGTCATGGTCCGCTTTCGCAATCCGCTCGAGCAACGACCCCGAAGATCGTCGCGTGAACTTTCAAAGCCACAAATGGCCGCCTACTTCAACTGAAGTGGCGGCCATTTTTTACAGTGCCCCCGGAGGGATTCGAACCCCCGACCTTCGGTACCGGAAACCGGCGCTCTATCCCCTGAGCTACGGAGGCGCAGTGCTCTGACACGTTATCAGAATTCGCGATGAGGCCCGGACCACGGCCGTGCCGCACGGGCAAAGGCGCGCCGCGTGGTGAAAACCCGGGGGACCAAGGTCCCGGTCGTGGGGCTCCGGCCGTCTCTAACGTCGGAACGCAACGAGACGTGACCAGGAGGCGGCCGGTGGCATCAGCTGTGAGCGGCCACGCCGCCGTGGACGCGTTCGGGTCGCGTCCACCGCTTCCTGTTCGGCCCCCGCGAGCGCTCGCCGTCTTCTGGATGATCGCGGGGGCGGCCGGATGGATCGTCTCGTTCCTGCTCTACCTCGAATACTTCGCGGACTACCTGCTCATCGCGGTTACGGCGCAACTGCGGCTCGGCGTCCTCCAGAGCCTCATCGGCTGAGCCGTCGCAACCCATCCCCGCCACGCACGCCGAAACCATAGGCTCGCCGCATGACCGACGCCCCCAGCGGTTCCTTCCGCGACGTCCTGCGCGCCATCCCCACCCGCCCCGAGGAGCGACCCGTGCTACGGGCGGAGTCGCTGCCCACCCACCCGATGGTGCTCCTGCGCACGTGGCTCGAGGAGGAGGTGGAGAACGGCACACCCGTCCCACACGCCTTCGCCCTCGCGACGGTGGGTATGGACGGTGCACCACAAGCGCGCACCGTGATCCTCAAAGACCTCGACGACGCGCTCTGGTTCGCGACCTCCTCGGGAAGCCCGAAAGGACTGGCGCTCGCGCACGAGGCATCCGCCGAGGCCGTCTTCTACTGGGCGCGCTCGGGGCGGCAGATCCGCGTGAAGGGGCGCGCCGAACCCGGTCCCCGCGACGTGTCCGACGCGGACTTCCTCGCCCGGCACCCGTCCGCTCGCGCCGGCGTCGCTCTTGGCACCCAAGGCACCGAACTCGGAGACCCCGACGAGGCGGAACGCCGGCTCGCGGAGGCCCGTCGCGGCGCCGAGGAGCGCCCTGGCGACACGTCCACGGCGTGGACCGCGTACCGCCTCATCCCCACCCACGTCGACGTCCTGCAGCTCCGGCCCGCGAGCGCGGGGGAGCGCGTCGACTACGTGCAGGACGGCGACGGCTGGACTGTCCGGGATCTGTGGCCGTGACCCCTCGCGCCGTGTGAGGATGAGACGATGCCCGCCACCGTCTCCTCGACGCTCGAATTCCGGCTCGCCGCCCCGAGTGACGTCATCCTCTCCATCGCCGTCGCCGCGGGCACCCCGATCGCGCACGAGTCGCTCACGGTGTTCGGGAACGGCCTGCAGCACCCCGTGCACGAGGTCGTCGACCGGCACGGCTCCCGGCTGCACCGCTTCTCCGTCCCGGCGGGTTCGTATCGCGTCGACTACGCTGCCGCGGTGCTCGGGCAGCGCCCGCTGGCCCCGACCACGGAGATGGACCTCATCGAATACCTCCGCCCCAGCCGCTACGCCGAGTCGGACGAGGTCTACGGCTTCGCGAAGCAGACCTTCGGTCACCTGAGCGGCGGTTACCTCGTCGACGCGATCAGCAGTTGGGTCGCCGACAACTTCTCGTACGTCTCCGGCTCGACGACCGGGACGGACAGCGCGTCCACGACCCTCGCCAGCCGTCAGGGCGTCTGCCGCGACTACGCGCACACCGTCGTCGCACTGCTGCGCGCTCGTGACATCCCCGCACGCATCGTCTCCGTGTACGCACCGGGAGTGTCTCCGATGGACTTCCACGCCGTCGCGGAAGCGTGGATCGAGGGCCGCTGGTTCGTCATCGACGCGACCCGGCTTGCGCCGCGTCCGTCGTTCGTGCGCATCGCGACCGGGCGGGACGCCGCGGACGTCGCGTTCCTCACTAACCACTTCGCGGCGCTCACCCTCGACCGCGTCGTCATCTCCGCGGTCGCCGACGTGCTGCCGTTCGACGACTACCGGTCGCCCTTCAGCATCGGGTAGTCCGCACCAGCGGGGACAGGTCGTCGCGTCAGCAGTGGCCAGCTGCCCGTCGACAGGCTCGGAGACCGTATGAGTTCTCGTAGACTGCGCTGGTGCAGGGACGAATCGCGGGGCTCGATCTCCTCCGTGGTCTCGCCATCGGGCTCGTCCTGCTGCGGCATGCGTGGCCGGGCACGTTCGGATCGGCGGGCATCGTCGGCGTCGTCGCGTTCTTCGCCCTGAGCGGCTACCTCATCACGGGGATCCTGCTCGCGGACCTCGCGAAGCGCGGCCGCGTCGACTTCGTGCGGTTCTTCCGCAATCGGGCGATCCGCCTGTTCCCGCCGCTGCTCCTTGTCCTCGCGGCGATCGCTCTCGTGACCCTCACGGTCGATCCGCTCGGTCAGCGTGACGGGCTCGCGCGAGCGCTCCTCATCGGCCTCACCTACACGGGCAACCTGCCGATCGAGCTCGGCAGCTCGGCCATCGACCACCTCTGGACGCTCGCGACCGAGGAGCAGTTCTACCTCGTCTGGCCGCTGCTGCTCACCCTCGCCGTGCGGCGCCGCCGACCGGGTTTCGTGGTGCTCGCGGTCGTTGCCGCGCTGTTGCTCGTGCTCACGATCACACTCGTCGGAGCGGCGCCCGACGTTCAGGAGGTCTACCGCTACCCGGCGTCGTGGTCGCTCGCGCTCGTGATCGGGGCGGCGGCGCGAATCTGGTCGGATCGGGTGGTGGGCTGGATGCCGGTCAGCCACGCGGCGCGAGCGCTGGTAGGTGGGGTCGCTGTCGCGACTCTCCTGGCGTTGTCGTTCCTGCCGGGCGGGAAGTACGAGGCGACCTCGTACCTGATCCTCGGTCCGTTCGTCGCGCTCGTGACGGTCGTGCTGATCCACGTATGGAGGGACTGGGGCGAGCTTCCGACGCCCGCCCTCCGGCCGCTGCTCGCCCTGGGCACGATCTCCTACGCCGCGTACCTGTGGAACTATCCGATCGTGCTGTGGCTCGGGGCGGTGCTCGGGCGGAGTGCCGCCGCGGGTTGGCTTCCGCTCGCGGGGATCGTCGCCACGATTGCGGCGGCGACGGTCAGCTGGTGGCTCGTGGAGGTGCCGTCCAGGCGCTGGCGCCGGCGACTCGATGCTCGAGCGGCGACGGCCCAGGTTCAAGGACGGGTCACGTCGCCCGTGGGGTGAGCCCTTTCGACAGGCTCAGGGACCGACAGGCTCAGGGACCGACAGGCTCAGGGACCGCTACAGCTCGAGGTTCGTGAGGATCGGGGCGACGAGTTCGCGCGCTTCGGCGGCACCCGCGAAGAACGGGCTCGACAAGACGATCCAGTGGTCATCGGCGAAGACCTGAGCGACTCCCGTGCCGTCGACGACATCGAAGTAGGCGGCGTCGCCGCCGAGTTCGCTCGCGGGTGTGCTCGACGTCTCCGCCTCTTCGCTGACGCGGTCGAACTCGCTCGCGCCGGGGATCGTCACGGCGACATCGATGGGGAAGGCGTTCGTGTCGTTGCTCCAGCGGCAGATGCGCCCGCCGAGGTCGGCGGCCTCCGCGAGCGCCGAACCGGCGGACGGAGTCGGGGCGGCGACGGCGCTGTAGTTGGGGTTGTACGCGTAGACGTCGTCGGCGGAGAGCACCTCGGCGCACTCCGGCGCGGCCTCACCGAGGTCCGGCAACTCCGGCGGGGTCTCGTCGGGGGTCGGGACGCTCGAACCCGAGGGGGTCGCGGACGGCGACGGAGCACCCGACGCGCTGGCCGACGGCGTCGCCGCGGGCTCCGGGGTGCAACCGCTCAAGAAAAGCGCGGCTCCCGCCACGAGGGCGGCGGCGGTGGCGGTTCGTGCGAAGCCGCGCACGTCGACGCGCGGGGAGCGGAGGCTGACCATGGGGTCCTCTTTTCTGGGGAGCGAGCAGCCCGACGATAGCAACGCGGTGGCCCGGAGCGCCGCTCCACCGGCGGCGCGCCCCGCGGGGGCGGATAGAATCGACCCCCGTGACCCCGACTGATCTCGCCCAGACCCTGTACGACCTCGTCCTGCCGCTCGCCGAGCGACGCCAGGCCGGTTCGGCGGCGTCCATCACGCGCGAGTCCATCACGATCGAGCGGCCCAAGAACCGCGAGCACGGCGACTGGACGTCGAACCTCGCCATGCGTCTCGCGAAGCCGCTCGGCACCAACCCGCGCGAGCTCGCGACGGAACTCGCCGAGGGCCTCGCGCAGGTCGACGGCATCGACTCCGCCGAGGTCGCCGGTCCCGGCTTCATCAACATCCGGCTCTCCGCGTCCGCCGCGGGGCAGCTCGCGAAGACGATCGTCGACGCCGGCGCCCACTACGGCGAGGGCGACCTCTACACGGGCATCCCGATCAACCTCGAATTCGTCTCCGCCAACCCCACCGGTCCCATCCACATGGGTGGTGTGCGCTGGGCGGCCGTCGGCGACTCGCTCGCGCGCGTGCTCCAGGCCGAAGGCGCCTCCGTCACACGCGAGTACTACTTCAACGACCACGGCTCGCAGATCGACCGCTTCGCCCGGAGCCTGCTCGCCCACTACCTCGGCGAGCCGACTCCGGAGGACGGCTACGGCGGCGCGTACATCGGCGAGATCGCCGAGCGCGTCGTCGCCGACTACGACGGCGACATGGCGGCGCTCGACCGCGACGCTCAGCAGGAGATCTTCCGCTCGCACGGCACCGAGCTCATGTTCGAGGAGATCAAGGCGAAGCTGCACGGCTTCGGCGTCGACTTCGACGTCTACTTCCACGAGGACCACCTGCACGAATCCGGCGCCGTCGGTCGCGC
This sequence comes from Labedella populi, assembly GCF_004078655.1. Classification (GTDB taxonomy): domain Bacteria; phylum Actinomycetota; class Actinomycetes; order Actinomycetales; family Microbacteriaceae; genus Labedella; species Labedella populi. The sequence goes on from NZ_RZNC01000001.1 coordinate 1,150,601, forward strand.
CATCGAGCGCCTCCGCGCGCTCGGTCACGTGTTCGAGGAGGACGGCGCCGTCTGGCTCCGCACCACGACGTTCGGCGACGACCGCGACCGGGTCATCATCCGCAGCAACGGCGAACCCGCCTACATCTCGGGTGACCTCGGCTACTACCTCAACAAGCGTGAGCGCGGCTTCGAGCAGAACCTCATCATGCTGGGCGCCGACCACCACGGCTACGTCGGCCGCATGATGGCGATGGCCGAAGCTTTCGGCGACGTTCCGGGCGTCAACCTGCAGATCCTCATCGGCCAGATGGTGAACCTGCTGAAGGACGGTGAACCCGTCAAGATGTCGAAGCGCGCCGGCACGATCGTGACGCTCGACGACCTCGTCGACGCCGTCGGGGTCGACGCCGGCCGCTACGCGCTCGTGCGCTCCTCGAGCGACTCGCCCCTCGACATCGACCTCGACCTGCTCGCGAAGCGCTCGAACGACAACCCCGTCTTCTACGTGCAGTACGCGCACGCCCGCACGAGCGCCGTCGACCGGAACGCCGCGACGGTCGGCGTCGACCGCTCGGCGTTCGCGCCGGAGCTGCTGTCGCACGAGACCGAGTCGGCGCTCCTCGGCGCGCTGCAGGAGTTCCCGCGCATCGTCGCCCAGGCGGCCGAACTGCGCGAGCCCCACCGCATCGCGCGCTACCTCGAAGAGGTCGCTGGGCTGTACCACCGCTGGTACGACAACTGCCGCGTGCTCCCACTCGGCGACGAGCCGGTGTCCGACCTGCACCGCACACGCCTCTGGCTCAACGACGCGACCGGGCAGGTGATCCGCAACGGCCTCGGCCTGCTCGGCGTCTCCGCGCCCGAGCGAATGTGACCGAGGTCGGGCGGCTGAGCCCGAACGGCTGAGCCCGAACGCCTCTGCCCCCCCGAACGGCCCTGACCCCGAATGGCCCTGACCCCGAGCATCGGAACGGATGAGACATGACCGAAGATTTCTTCGTGGCACGGCCCGTCGAGAAGAACCCGAGCCGGGTGAGGCGCTGGGTGATCGGCCTCGTGGTCGCCATCGTCCTCCTGGTGCTCGGGGTCATCGCGCTGTTCGCGGGTGACTCGATTGCCCGCGCGATCGCGGAAGACGTCGTGAAGGGCCAAGTGGAGCAACGCCTCCCCGAGAACGTCGAGGCCGACGTCGACGTCTCGATCGAGGGCGACTGGGTCATCGCGCAACTGCTCAGCGGACGGCTCGACCACGTCATCATGAGTGATGAGGACGCCACGGTCGACGGAATCCCGCTCGGCATCCGCGTCGACGCGACGGAGGTGCCGACCGACGTCAAGCAGCCCGTCGGTCACATCGACGCGACCGCGACCCTCGACGAGACGGCGCTCAACTCCCTCATCACGCTGCCGTCCGGCGACCCCGACCTGTCGCTCGGCGACGGTACCCTCGCGTACGAGAACAGCTCGGCCTTCCTCGGCATCCAGTTCTCCTACCTCTTGAGCGTCATCCCGCAAGCGGCGGGCACGTCGCTCATCCTCACGCCGGAGACGGCCGAGCTCACGACCGACCTGGGCTCCGTCGATGTGGCCCCCGTGCTCGAACGGCTCGTCGGGGACGCACCCGTCACCGTGTGCGTGGCCGACTACCTGCCGGAGGGCGCCCAGCTCACGGGGCTCGAGGTGACGCCGGAGGCGGCGGACCTCACGCTCAGCATGTCGAACGTGAAGCTCTCGGGCGCGCTGCTCGAGTCGCGCGGCAGCTGCGGCTGAACCGCGGAACGCCAGGGGGTTCCTCGTGACGCGCGGATTCCGGAGGCGGAATCCGCGGTGTGGCACGATCGGTAGACTTCCGGGAGACTCCACCAGGGCTCCCGACGGCGACGCTCCCACTCACCCCCGGGACCGGTCCCGCCGAGTGACGGATCGGCACCGCGATCCGTCACCGCCACAACGCACCGTCACCACACGCGCGGTCACCACACGCACCGTCAGCACCGACCAGCACCTCACGACGCAAGGCTCACCGTGATTCCAGAACAGACGTCGCCCGCCCCGGCGGGCGCACCGAATCCACTCGCGCCCGACTGGCTCGCCGTTCCGGACGACGTGAACGCCCTCGCGGCGAGCGTGTGGCCGTCGGGTGCGGCGCGTCGTGACGACGGCGTCGTCGAGATCGCCGGGGTCGCGGTCACCGACTTGGCCGCCTCCTTCGGCACCCCGCTGTACGTCGTCGACGAGCAGATGGCGCGCGACAACGCGGCGCGCATCTCGGGAGCGCTCAACGACGCGATGACGGCGATCGGCTCGAGCGCCACGTCGTACTACGCCGGCAAGGCGTTCCTCTCCGCCGACGTCGTGCGCTGGATGCTCGAGGCCGGCTTGAACGTCGACGTGTGCTCGGGTGGCGAGCTCGCCCTCGCGCTCGCCGCGGGCGCTCCGCCCGCCCGCATCGGCTTCCACGGCAACAACAAGTCGCAGACCGAGATCGAGCGGGCGGTCACGAACGGCGTCGGCACGATCATCCTCGACAGCCTGCAGGAGATCGACCGTGTCGCGGCGGCGGCGGAACGCCACGGCGTACGCCAAGGCGTGCGGCTCCGCATCAACTCGGGAGTGCATGCGCAGACGCACGACTTCCTCGCGACGGCGCACGAGGACCAGAAGTTCGGCCTCACGCTCGCGGCCGCAGAAGACGCCGTCGCGGCGATCCGCGCGCACGAGTCCCTCGACTTCCGCGGCCTGCACTGCCACATCGGCTCGCAGATCTTCGACGCCGGCGGGTTCTCCGAGTCGGCTCACCGGCTGCTCGCCGTGCACGCACGACTCCTCGAGCACGGCCCGGTGCCCTCGCTCAACCTCGGTGGCGGGTTCGGCATCGCCTACACGCCCGCCGACGAGCCGACGCCCATCGAGACGATCGCCCGGCAGATCGCGGAGACCGTCGCGGCACGCTGCGCGGAACTCGACATCCCCGTCCCGGCGCTCGCCTTCGAACCCGGCCGCTCGATCATCGGGGGAGCGGGCGTCACCCTCTACACCGTCGGAACGACGAAGGACGTCGTGGTCGACGTCGGAGTCGACCACGATCTGAGTGTGGGGCCGGGAGCGGAAGGCCGGACCGACGGAGCCGCTGCGGCCGGGACCTCGGGCGACCTCGACGCGGTGGCCGACCTCGACGCGACGGTCGAGGCGGGCGGCACGGCGCTCCGCCGGTACGTGAGCATCGACGGGGGCATGAGCGACAACGCGCGCCCGTCCCTCTACGGCGCCGACTACACCGTGCGCATCGTCGACCGCGCCTCGGACGCCGCGCCGCAGCTCGTCCGCCTCGCGGGCAAGCACTGCGAGTCCGGCGACATCGTCGTGAACGCCGACTACCTGCCCGCCGACGTGCGGCCGGGCGACCTCGTCGCCGTGCCCGCGACGGGCGCCTACTGCTTCTCCCTGGCGAGCAACTACAACTTCCTCACGAGGGCGGCGGTGGTCGCGGTGCGCGACGGCCGGGCGCGCGTCCTCGTCCGAGGCGAGACCGAAGACCAACTGTTGGCGCGAGACGCCGGATTGGATGGCCGATGAGCGACACCCGCAGCCTTCGAGTGGCCCTGCTCGGAGCCGGAACCGTGGGCGGTCACGTCGCCCGGCTCCTGCTCGAGCACCACGACGAGCTCGCCGCACGAGCGGGGATCTCCCTCGACCTCGTCGGTATCGCTGTGCGCGACGTGAACGCCAAGCGCGCCGTCGACCTGCCCGCCGAGCTCTTCACGACCGACGCCGAGACGCTCATCCAGGGCGCCGACATCGTCGTCGAACTCATCGGCGGCATCGAGCCCGCGAAGTCGTACATCCTCGCGGCGATCGGCTCGGGCGCCGACGTCGTCACGGGCAACAAGGCGCTGCTCGCGGAGCACGGCGCCGAGATCTTCGCCGCCGCCGCGCGAGTGGGCGCCGAGGTCTACTACGAGGCCGCCGTGGCCGCCGCGATCCCGATCATCCGGCCGCTGCGCGACAGCCTCGCGGGCGATCACGTCGAACGCATCCTCGCGATCGTGAACGGCAGCACCAACTACATCCTCGACCGCATGGACCGCTTCGGCGACAGCATGGAGGATGCGCAGCGCGTCGCGCTCGAACTCGGCTACCTCGAGGCCGACCCGACCCTCGACGTCGAAGGGTACGACGCCGCGCAGAAGGCCGCGATCCTCGCGGGGCTCGCGTTCCACACCACGGTTCCCGCCGCGGGCGTGCACCGCGAGGGCATCTCGTCGATCACACTCGAGGACGTCGAGTCCGCGCGCGAGGCCGGCTACGTCATCAAGCTGCTCGCGATCGCCGAACGCGTCGCCGACGACGCCGGCGTCGAGGGCGTCTCCGCGCGCGTCCACCCGGCGCTCGTGCGCCGCGACCACCCGCTCGCGAGTGTGCACGGCGGCAACAACGCCGTGTTCGTCGAGGCCGAGGCCGCCGGTCCGCTCATGTTCTACGGAGCGGGCGCCGGGGGAGTGCAGACGGCATCGGCCGTGCTCGGCGACGTCGTGTCGATCGCCCGCCGGCACCTCGCCGGCGGAGTCGGTGTGGGCGAGTCCGTCGCCGCCGACCTGCCCGTGCACCCCATCGGCGCCGCCGAGACGCGTTACCGCATCAGCCTCGAGGTCGATGACCGGCCCGGTGTGCTCGCCGAACTCGCCGGGATCCTCGCGAGCCGTGGCGTCTCCGTCGAGACCCTGCAGCAGTCGACGAGCGCGGCGGATGCGAGCGCGTCCGCCGTCGCGTCCGACGACGTCGCCGCGAGCGGGGAGGCCGATCGCGCCACCGCTACCCTGGTCATCGGCACCCACAGCGCGCGCGACGCGGCCCTCGCAGCCGCGGTCGAAGCCCTCGCCGCCTCCGACGCCGTCGAGTCCGTGCGCAGCGTCCTGAGAATCGAAGGAGCCTGACGATGGCGAAGCAGTGGCGCGGAGTCCTGCACGAATACCGCGACCGTCTCGACGTGACGGACGCGACGCCGATCGTCACGCTCGGTGAGGGCGGAACGCCCCTCATCTCCGCGCCCGCGCTCTCCGCCCGCACGGGCGCCCGTGTCTTCGTCAAGTACGAGGGGATGAATCCCACGGGTTCCTTCAAGGACCGCGGCATGACCATGGCGATCTCGAAGGCCGTCGAGCACGGCGCGAAAGCCGTGATCTGCGCGTCGACCGGGAACACGTCCGCGTCGGCCGCCGCCTACGCCGCCCACGCCGGCATCACCGCTGCGGTGCTCGTCCCCGAGGGCAAGATCGCGATGGGAAAACTCAGCCAGGCGATCGCCCACAACGGTGAGCTCATCCAGATCCAGGGCAACTTCGACGACTGCCTCGACATCGCGCGCGAACTCGCCGAGCACTACCCGGTCCACCTCGTGAACTCGGTCAACAACGACCGCATCGAGGGGCAGAAGACCGCGGCTTTCGAGGTCGTCGAGGTGCTCGAGGACGCTCCCGACTTCCACTTCATCCCCGTCGGCAACGCCGGCAACTACACCGCGTACACGCGCGGCTACTCGGAAGAGGTCGAGCGCGGCGTCGCGACGAAGCTCCCGCGCATGTTCGGCTTCCAGGCCGCGGGCAGCGCGCCGCTCGTCTCGGGCTCGGTCGTGCGGCACCCGGACACGATCGCGAGCGCCATCCGCATCGGCAACCCCGCGTCGTGGGAGCCCGCGCTCGCCGCGCGCGAGAAGACCGACGGCTACTTCGGGGCGATCGAGGACGAGCAGATCCTCGAGGCCCAGCGCATCCTCTCGCGCGAGGTCGGCGTGTTCGTCGAGCCCGCGTCCGCGATCTCCGTCGCCGGGCTCCTCGAGCGGTCCGAGGCCGGCGAGGTCCCCACGGGATCGGTGTGTGTGCTCACGGTCACGGGCCACGGCCTCAAGGACCCGCAGTGGGCGCTCCGCACGGCCGACGGTTCGGACGTGACCCCCACGGTCGTGGACGCCGACGTCTCCGAAGTCGCGGGAGTCCTCGGACTCCGGGCGGGAACGACCGCGTGAGCCTCGTCGGCCGTCGCGTCGCCGTCCGCGTGCCGGCGACCACGGCGAACCTCGGTCCCGGATTCGACACGCTCGGGCTCGCGCTCTCCGTGTACGACGAACTCACGGTCGAAGCCGTCGAGCGACCCGGCGTGCGAGTACACGTCGAGGGCGTCGGAGCAGGCGAGGTCCCGACGGACGAGTCGAACCTCGTCGCGTCGTCCCTCCTTCATGCGCTCTCGGCGCTCGGCGTCGAGGCCCCCGGGCTCGAACTGCACGCCCGCAACACGATCCCGCATGGCCGTGGCCTCGGCTCGTCGGGCGCCGCGGTCGTCGCCGGGATCGTGGCCGCGAAGGGGCTGCTCGAGGGCGTCGTCGACGTCGACGACGAGACCCTCCTGCGCCTCGCGACCGAGATCGAGGGGCATCCCGACAACGTCGCGCCGGCCCTGTTCGGCGGCCTCGCGATCGCGTGGACGACACTCGCCGGGCCCGCGCAGAAGACGCTGCTCGTGCACCGTGGGGTCTCCCCGCTCATCCTCGTGCCCGAGACGACACTCTCGACGAAGGTCGCGCGGAGCCTTCAGCCGGAGCACGTGCCGCACGAGGACGCCGTGTTCAACGTCTCCCGATCGGCTCTCCTCGTCGCCGCTCTGACGCAGAGCCCGGAACTGCTGTTCGCCGCGACCGAGGACAAGCTGCACCAGAGCTACCGCGCGTCGGCGATGCCCGAGACGGCCCACGTCGTCGCGCTGCTGCGCGAACACGGTCTACCCGCGGTCGTCTCCGGGGCGGGGCCCTCGGTCCTCGTGCTCGCCAACGGGGCGGGGCAGCGGCTCGAAGCCGCCGATCTTATCGCGCGACACGCAGGTGTGCACTGGGCTCCGCTCATGCTGGCCGTCGACGTCAAGGGTGCTACAGTGGAAGCGATCCCGGGGGATCCCGCCTAGCACGCGGATTCACCGCTCGGATCGATTCCACTCACTCATCACCTTCGCTCTGGTCGATGCGCCCGCGCCCTCTTGCGCGGACATCCCGGCAGCGTGCTTCGAGAGGCAGTGTTCTCTCCAGGCCGACGCCGGGCCTGATCGCCGGCGAACGGCTCTCCTCTCGTGGTCATCGGACCACACCGTAGGAGAAAGGAAAATCTCTTAGTGTCAGACGTCAGTCTCCGCGATCGCATCGCGGACAACAGTGTTGCCATCGGATCCCTCAAGGTCGCCGAACTCAAGCAGTTGGCCGCCGAATGGGGCATCGCCGATGCATCCAAACTCCGGAAGGGTGAGCTCGTCGAGGCGATCACCGCCGCGAGCAAGCAGCTCTCCTCCGTCGACGACTCGGGCGACAGCACGCTCGACGGCACCGCGGTGCCGTCGGAGGCGAGCCTCGCGGCCGCCGGTGTCGCCACCGAGGTCGACGTCGACGAGGCGAACGCGCCCGCCGGCGACGCCCCCGAGCACTCGGCCGCCCAGGCCGAGGCCGCTCCGGCCACGGTGCCCGCCGCCGCTCCGGTCGAGGCCGCTCCCGTCGATTCGGCTCCGGCCGAATCCGCTCCGGCCGAATCCGCTCCAGCCGAGTCCGCTCCGGCTACGGCGCCCACGGGTCGCCGTCGCGGTTCGCGTCGCGCCACGAGCGAGGACGTCCAGCGCGCCTCCGTCCCCGCGGCCGGCCACGTCAACGCCGACCAGCCCGCGCAGATCCCCTCGACCCCCACGGTTCAGCCGGCCGACGTCGTCGCCGACGCCCCCGCCGAGGCCGCTCCGGTCGAGTCCGGTTCGGTCGAGGCCGCTCCGGCTGAGTCCGCTTCGGCTGACTCCGGCGAGCAGAACGGTTCCGAGCAGCAGGGCTCCGAGCAGAACGGTTCCGAGCAGAACGGTCGCGAGCGCCAGAACAAGCGTGGCAACCGTCGTGGTCGTGGCCGTCGCAACAACGACCAGGACCAGCAGGACCAGCAGGACAACCAGGACCAGCAGGACCGGGCCGACGACTCCACCGAGGTGGAGGAGCAGCAGCCCGAGCGCGGCGAGCAGAACGAGGGCGACGAGCAGCAGCCGCGCCAGGGCCGCTCGCGCGGTCGCAACCGCAACCGTGGCGGCGACCAGAACGCTCCGGCGCAGAACGGCAACGCTCAGGCGGGCAACGGGCAGAACGGCGCTGCGCAGAACGGCGGGCGCGGCCAGAGCAACGCCAACGCCCAGGCCGAGCAGGGGCGTGACCAGCAGAACCGCGACCAGCAGAACCGCGACCAGCAGGGCCGGGACCGCGCCGAGAAGGCCGATGCCGAGCAGCAAGGCCGCGACCGCAACCGCACCACCGCGCAGCAGCAGCAGGACGACGCCGAGGGCCGCGGCCGCGGGCGTTACCGCGACCGCAAGCGTCGTGGCGGTGCAGCGGGCGACGACGCTGAGCCGGAGATCTCCGAGGACGACGTCCTCATCCCCGTCGCGGGCATCCTCGACGTTCTCGACAACTACGCGTTCGTGCGCACCACGGGTTACCTCCCCGGCACGAACGACGTGTACGTCTCGCTCGGCCAGGTCAAGAAGTACAACCTGCGCAAGGGCGACGCGGTCGTCGGTGCGATCCGTCAGCCGCGCGAAGGCGAGAACAACTCGCGCCAGAAGTACAACGCGATCGTGAAGGTCGACAGCGTCAACGGCCAGCCCGTCGACGAAGCCGGCACGCGCGTCGAGTTCGGCAAGCTCACGCCGCTCTACCCGCAGGAGCGTCTGCGCCTCGAGACGGAGCAGGGCAAGCTCACGCAGCGCATCATCGACCTCGTCGCGCCGATCGGCAAGGGCCAGCGCGGCCTCATCGTCGCGCCGCCGAAAGCCGGTAAGACGATCGTGCTGCAGCAGATCGCGAACGCCATCTCGATCAACAACCCCGAGGTCCACCTCATGGTCGTGCTCGTCGACGAGCGGCCCGAAGAGGTCACCGACATGCAGCGCACGGTGAAGGGCGAGGTCATCGCCTCGACCTTCGACCGCCCCGCCGAGGACCACACGACGGTCGCCGAACTCGCGATCGAGCGTGCGAAGCGCCTCGTCGAGCTCGGCCACGACGTCGTCGTGCTGCTCGACTCGATCACCCGCTTGGGTCGTGCGTACAACCTGGCGGCCCCGGCCTCCGGTCGCATCCTCTCCGGCGGCGTCGACGCGTCGGCGCTCTACCCGCCGAAGCGCTTCTTCGGTGCGGCCCGCAACATCGAGAACGGTGGCTCGCTCACCATCCTCGCGACGGCGCTCGTCGAGACCGGGTCCAAGATGGACGAGGTCATCTTCGAGGAGTTCAAGGGCACCGGCAACTCTGAGCTGCGCCTCTCGCGCCAGCTCGCCGACAAGCGCATCTTCCCGGCCGTCGACGTCAACGCGTCGTCCACCCGCCGGGAGGAGATGCTCTTGTCGAACGACGAGGTCAAGATCACCTGGAAGCTGCGTCGCGCCCTCGCCGGCCTCGACCAGCAGCAGGCTCTCGAGGTCGTGCTCGGCAAGCTCAAGGAGACGACCTCGAACGTCGAGTTCCTCGTGCAGATGCAGAAGTCGATGCCGCAGCCCGCGGCCAACGGCCACAGCCACGGTCACGAGCGCGACCACCGCTAGCGACCCCACCGAACCCACCCGGAGCGCCGGAGGCATGTGCCTCGGCCACCGGGTGGGTTCAGTGCTTTCCGCGTAGGGTTTTCCCGAGTCTTCCAGGAGGAAGTCACCATGTTCGAATCGGTCGAGGTGCTCAAGAAGGAGCACAAGGAGCTGCAGGACGAGCTCGCCGACCCGGCGCTGCACGCCGATCCCGCACGCTCGAAGCGCGTGAACCGCCGGTACGCCGAGCTGTCGCGCATCGTCGCGGCCGAAGCGACGTGGAACCAGGCGAAGGACGACCTCGAGGCGGCGCGTGAGCTCGCCAAGGAGGACGAGGCCTTCGCCGAGGAGGTACCGGCGCTCGAGGAGCTCGTGCAGACCTCGCAGGAGAAGCTCCGCCGGCTGCTCATCCCGCGCGACCCCGACGACGGGCGTGACGTCATCATGGAGATCAAGGGTGGTGAGGGCGGCGCGGAGAGTGCGCTCTTCGCGGCAGACCTCTTGCGGATGTACCTCCACTACGCCGAGTCGAAGGGGTGGAAGACCGAGCTCCTCGAGCGCACCGAGAGCGACCTCGGCGGGTACAAGGATGTGCAGGTCGCCATCAAGTCGAACGCGACCGACCCCTCGCAGGGCGTCTGGGCTCACCTCAAGTACGAGGGCGGCGTCCACCGCGTGCAGCGCGTCCCCGTGACCGAGTCGCAAGGTCGCATCCACACCTCGACGACGGGCGTGCTCGTCTTCCCCGAGGTCGATGAGCCCGAGGAGGTCGAGATCAACCAGAACGACCTGAAGATCGACGTCTACCGGTCGAGCGGTCCCGGCGGTCAGTCCGTCAACACGACGGACTCGGCGGTGCGCATCACGCACCTTCCGACGGGCATCGTCGTGTCGATGCAGAACGAGAAGAGCCAGCTCCAGAACCGCGAGGCGGGGATGCGTGTGCTGCGTGCCCGGATCCTCGCGCGTCGGCAGGAGGAGCAGGCGGAGCTCGACAGCGCGGCTCGTAAGAGCCAGATCCGCACGATGGACCGGTCGGAGCGCATTCGGACGTACAACTTCCCGGAGAACCGCATCGCGGATCACCGGACGGGTTACAAGGCGTACAACCTCGATGCTGTCATGAACGGAGCGCTCGACCCGCTGATCGCCTCGGCGATCGAGGCGGACGAAGAGGCCCGCCTCTCCGCCGTCGCCGACTGACCCCCCTGAACACTTCCTATGTGCACGAAAATTGATGCACATAGAAAGTGTTTAGGGGGGTCAGATGAGGTACTCGGGGGTGGGTAGGCCGTGAGAGGCGGCGGTGCCACGCGGGCGCGCGCGCGCCGGGACGCCCACGAGGAGCGAGTCCGGGGGAGCGTCACGCGTGACGACCGCGTTCGCGCCCACGATGCTGCCGCGCCCGACGACGATGGGCCCGAGGATCTTCGCGCCGGCACCCACCTGGACCCCGTCGCCGAGCGTCGGGTGCCTCTTGCCCTTCCCGCGACTCTTCCCGCCGAGGGTGACGCCGTGGTAGAGCATGACGTCGTCGCCGATCTCCGCCGTCTCACCGATCACGACGCCCATGCCGTGGTCGATGAAGAAACGGCGCCCGATCGTCGCCCCCGGGTGGATCTCGACCCCGGTGAGGAACCGGACGAACTGCGAACCCAAGCGGGCCGGCAACCGGAAACCGGCACGCCAGACGCGCGCGTTCACGCGGTGCGCCCAGATGGCGTGCAGTCCGGAGTACCCGAGTACGATCTCGAGATCCGTGCGCGCCGCGGGATCGTGGACGCGCGCGGCGACCACGTCCTCGCGGACCCGGGAGAGCAGACTCACGACGTCGACTAGTCGGTGAGGTCGGCCCAGAGCGGCGTCGAGATGTAGCGCTCACCGGTGTCGCACACGATCGCGACGATGGTCTTGCCCGCGTTCTCGGGGCGCTTCGCGAGTTCGAGGGCCGCCCACATGATCGCGCCCGAGGAGACACCCGCGAGGATGCCCTCCTGCGACGCCATCTGCTTCGCAACGGCGATCGCGTCATCGAACGACACGTCGACGACCTCGTCGTACACGGTCGTGTCGAGGACCTCGGGCACGAAGTTCGCGCCGATGCCCTGGATCTTGTGCGGTCCCGGCTTGCCGCCGTTGAGGATGGGGGAGTCGATCGGCTCCACGGCGACGATCTGAACGTCCGGCTTCCGCTCCTTGAGCACCTGGCCGACACCCGTGATGGTCCCGCCCGTGCCGACGCCCGCGACGAAGATGTCGACGCCTCCGTCGGTGTCGCGCCAGATCTCCTCCGCGGTGGTCTTCCGGTGGATCTCCGCATTCGCCGCGTTCGCGAACTGCTTCGCCCAGATCGCGCCCGGCGTCGACTCGACGATCTCCTGGGCCTTCTCCACGGCGCCCTTCATGCCGAGGGCCGGCTCCGTGAGGACGAGTTCCGCGCCGAAGGCGCGCAGCAGGACACGGCGCTCCTGGCTCATCGACGACGGCATCGTGAGGACGACGCGATACCCGCGGGCGGCGCCCACGAGAGCGAGCGCGATGCCCGTGTTGCCGCTCGTGCCCTCGACGATCGTGCCGCCCGGCTTGAGCTCGCCCGAGCGTTCCGCCGCGTCGACGATCGCGACGCCGAGTCGGTCCTTGACGCTCGAGCCCGGATTGTAGAACTCGAGCTTCGCGAGGATGGTCGCGTCCGTCTCGCTCGCGAGTCGGTTGATGCGGACGAGAGGGGTGTTGCCGAACGCCGCGGTGATGTCGGAGTGGATCGTGCCGGTCATGAGGGTCCTTCGTCGGAGGGATGCGTCGATGAGTACAGCGCCCAGCCTAAACCGCGCACCCGCGGGTGTCGCCGAGATGACGGCGGCAACGGCTGGGGCGACGCGCGGGCCCCCTATTGACTAGGCTGTGTGTCCGACCCCCGCCCCTCCGTCGGAACCCTCATGAGCACCCCACCCGAAACCACCCTCGCCGCCGCGCGCGCGGCCGCCGTCGAGCGTCTCACCGCCGCGGGCGTTCCGACCCCGGAGGTCGACGCCGAGCTGCTCATCGGTCACGTCACGGGCCTCGGCCGCGGCGAACTCGCAGCGGCGATCGTCATGGGTCGCTCGCTGCCCTCCCGCGACGCGGCCCAACTCGCGGAGTACGTCGCCCGTCGGGCCGCTCGGGAACCCGTGCAGCACATCACGGGCACCGCGTGGTTCCGTTCGCTCCGGCTCTCGGTCGGTCCCGGGGTCTTCGTGCCGCGGCCGGAGACGGAACTGCTCGTCCAGTACGCCATCGACGAGCTCCGTGCGCTCCCCGATCCGGAACCGATCGCCGTCGACCTCGGCGCCGGATCCGGCGCCATCGCCCTCTCGATCGCGACCGAGGTGCCCCAATCGACGGTCTTCGCCGTCGAGAACTCGGTCGACGCCTTCGTCTGGGCGCGGCAGAACGCCGACCAGGTGGGCGCGACGAACGCGACCGTCGTGTTCGACGACATCGCGCACGCGCTCGCCCGACTCGACGGCACCGTCGCGTTGGTCGTGTCGAATCCGCCGTACGTCCCGGACGCGGCGGTCCCGCGCGACCCGGAGGTGCGGCTGCACGATCCGTCCCACGCCCTCTACGGGGGAGCGGACGGCCTCGACGTCGTGCGCGAGGTGTCGGTGACGGCGCGTCGGCTATTGCGGACGGGCGGGCGCGTCCTCATCGAGCACGGCGAGCTCCAGGGTGAGGCGATCCGCGACATCCTCGCGGCCGACGGCTGGGAGGCGCCCGCGACGTTCCGCGACCTCACGCAGCGCGACCGCATCACGAGCGCCACCCGCTAATACCCCTGTCCGACCCGGCGGGGACGCTCATGGGGCGTGTGGGGGAGCCGTTGTCCGCCCATAGGCGAGCTGTCGCTTCTCGTCGCACCGAGCGGCCGAGAAGGGACGAAACGCGACACCTCACGGGTGTTCTCCGGGAGCGCCGGTAGAATCACACCCGATGTCCCGCGTCTACGACTGCTCCGTCGATTCCCAGTTGCTCACCGGCATGCGCCTCGCCCGCCAGGCGATCGCGAAGGGTGAGCTCGTCGTCATCCCCACCGACACCGTCTACGGGGTCGCCGCCGACGCCTTCGCTCCGAAGGCCGTCGCCCGCCTCCTCGACGCCAAGGGGCGCACGCGGTCGCAGCCTCCGCCCGTGCTCGTGCCGGGGATCGCGACTCTCGAGGCGCTCGTCGCCGAGCTGCCGGACGTCGTCCGCGATCTCGTGACGGAGTTCTGGCCCGGCGGCCTCACGATCGTCCTCCAGGCTCAGCCCTCGCTCGCGTGGGACCTCGGCGACACCGCCGGTACCGTCGCCGTGCGGATGCCCGCGAACCCCATCGCACTCGAACTGCTCGAGGAGACGGGCCCGCTCGCGGTCTCGTCGGCGAACCTCACGGGCCGTCCCGCCGCCACGACCGCCCAGGAGGCCGAGGCGATGCTGGCCGACAGCGTCGCCGTCTACCTCGACGGCGGCCCGAGCGGTGACTCGGGGGCCTCGACGATCATCGACGCGACGGGGCTCACCCTGCCGGACGGCACGGTCTCGATCCTGCGCAACGGCGCCGTCTCGGGAGACGAGCTGCGTCGCGTCCTCGGGTCGAACCTCGCCGGTGGCGGGTGGCCTGACGACTCATGATCCAGTACGTCCTCATCGCGGCCTTCGCTGCCCTCGTGACGTTCGTCCTGTGCCTCGCGGTCCTCCGCGCCGCACACAAGTGGAAGCTCTACCCCGAGATCCGCACACGCGACGTGCACACGCGACCGACGCCCCGACTCGGCGGCATCGCGATGTTCTTCGGGGTCGTCGCGGCGTTCTTCGTAGCGTCGTTCAACCCCTACTACCGCCTCATCTTCGCCAATCCCGGTCCCGTCTGGGCGATCCTCGGGGCAGCGCTGCTCATCGTCGTCATCGGGATGGCCGACGACATCTGGGATCTCGACTGGATGATCAAGCTCGCGGGCCAGTTCCTCGCGGCCGGCCTCATCGCCTGGCTGGGCGTGCAGATCTACTCGCTCCCGATCGGTGGCCTCACCGTCGGCTCCGGCTGGATGTCGGTCGCGATGACGGTCTTCGCGATCGTGCTCGTCATGAACGCCGTGAACTTCATCGACGGCCTCGACGGTCTCGTCGCGGGAGTCAGCCTCATCGCCAATGGCGTCTTCTTCCTCTACGGCTACCTGCTCGTCCGCCAGATCAGCCCGTCCGACTACTTCAGTCTGTCTCTCCTCATCTCCGCGGTGGTCTGCGGGATCTGCGCGGGCTTCCTCCCGCTCAACTGGCACCCCGCGAAGCTCTTCATGGGGGATGCGGGAGCGCTGCTCGTCGGTCTGCTCATGGCCACGAGCGCGATCGCCATCACCGGCCAGATGGACCCGGCGTTCATCGAGGGCCCCGACCGCTTCGGCCGCACCCAGCTGATCGGTGCCTTCATCCCGATCATCCTGCCGTTCGCGATCCTCGTCGTCCCGTTGCTCGACTTCGGACTCGCCGTGACGCGTCGTCTCCGCGCGGGGAAGTCGCCGTTCAGCGCCGACCGGTTGCATCTCCACCACCGGCTCCTCGACATGGGGCACTCCCAAGTGGCGGCCGTGCTCATCTTCTACGCGTGGACGATCGTGATCTCGGTGTCGAGCCTCATGTTCTACGTGTTCCAGCCCTACACGATCGCGCTCACGTTCCTCATCGTCGGCGTCGTGACGTGCACGATCGTCACGCTCGCGCCGCTCGGTCGCCGGAAGCGCGCCCAGAGCACGGCGCAGTCGGTGCCAGAGGAGATCGCCGAACGGCTCGACATCGCCGCGTACGATCCGCTCGACGAGGCCGCGAACACCCTGGCCCCCGACGCCATCGTGCCCGAGGCCGTCGTGAAGCTCGCCGAGCGCATCGAGATAGACGCTCTCGAGAACCCACGCGCCCTCGACGGCCACCAGAACCAACGCGCCCTCGACGGCCAACAGAAGGAAGACACCCGGTGAGCTCCAACCCCATCCTCCGTTCCGCGCTCCTCTGGGGCGGCGTCTTCGCCCTCGTGCTGGCCGTCGTCGCCGGGGGAGTGGGCTTCGCCGTCGACGGGCAGCGCGGGCTCGTGAGTGGACTGCTCGGCACCCTCATCGCGGCGTTCTTCCTCGGCATCACGGCGGGGAGCATCCTCTTCGCGAACCGGTTCTCGGGCTCCGACATGTTCGTGCCGATCTACTTCGGCGTCGTCATGGGCGGCTGGGTCCTCAAGTTCGTGCTGTTCCTCGTCGCCGCCTGGCTCCTGCGCGAGCAGCCGTGGGTGAACCCGACGATCCTGTTCCTCAGCCTCATCGTCGGGGTCGTCGGAACGCTCATCATCGACTGCGTGGTCATCGCGCGATCGCGGATGCCGTACGCGAGTGACGTACGCCTTCCGGAGTACCGCGCGAGCGACGACTGATTTCTCCGCGCGGATTCGCGCTTGTCCGGAATATTGATAGAGTTAGAGGAGATTCCCCAACCGATTCCCACACGTGAAGTGTGTCCGGGCGTTGCCGCCTCGGGCTCTTCTCGAATCGGGCTGGCGTCTTCCGAACGTTCGTCGTCGCGAGAGCAGAGCTCCACGCCCCGAAACAGGAGATAGCGCTGAAAGCACTCGCTGTGAACTTGCTGGTCCAAACTGCAACCGATGATGGTGGTTTTCACGCTCCCTCGATCGACGAGTTCTTCCCCGGGGCACTGTTCTTCGAAGGAACCCCCTTCGAGATCAACCGCATCATGCTCGTCCGCTTCCTCGCGGTCGCCGTCCTGCTGATCGTCTTCTACCTCGGCACCCGCCGGATGAAGGTCGTCCCGGGTCGTTTCCAGAGCATCATCGAGATGGGCCTCGGACTCGTCCGCAACAACATCGCCTTCGATCTGCTCGGGGAGAAGGACGGCAAGCGGTTCCTGCCGATCCTCACCACGATCTTCTTCATGGTGCTGTTCATGAACCTCACGGGAATCATCCCGTTCTTGAACATCGCCGGAACGAGCGTCATCGGCGTGCCCCTCGTGCTCGCCGCCGTCGCGTACATCGCGTTCATCTACGCGGGCATCCGCAACAACGCGGGTGCGTTCTTCAAGAACGCGCTCTTCCCGCCCGGTGTGCCGAAGTTCCTCTACATCATCGTGACACCGATCGAGTTCGTGTCGGCGTTCGTGCTGCGTCCCGTGACGCTCACGCTGCGACTGCTCATGAACATGGTCGTCGGTCACCTGCTGCTCGTCCTGTTCTTCTCGGCGACGCAGTTCTTCCTCTTCACGGCCGGCGGCTGGTACACACTCTTCGGAGTGGGCACCCTCGCCTTCGGTTTCGTGTTCACCCTGTTCGAGATCCTGGTGGCCGTCCTCCAGGCGTACGTCTTCACACTTCTCACCGCGGTCTACATCCAGCTCGCGGTCGCCGAAGAGCACTAATCCGTCGGGCGCCCGCCTCGACGTCCCTACGAAAGGAAACACAGTGGACTCCACCACCCTTCTCGCCGAGATCAACGGAAACATCGCGACGGTCGGCTACGGCCTCGCCGCGATCGGCCCGGCCATCGGCGTCGGCATCGTCGTCGGAAAGACGATCGAGGGTGTCGCCCGCCAGCCAGAGCTCGCCGGCCGTCTCCAGGTGCTGATGTACATCGGTATCGCGTTCACCGAGGCGCTCGCCTTCATCGGTATCGCGACGTACTTCATCTTCACCAACTGACCTCGCCCCACCGAATCTAGGAGGCATGATGCTTCACGCATCGCTTGCAGCTGCAGCAGAGGGTGAGTCGCACAACCCGGTCATTCCGGAGTGGTACGACATCACCTGGTCGCTGGTCTGCTTCGTCGTCATCCTGTTCGCGTTCTGGCGCGTCTTCCTCCCCCGGCTGCAGAAGATGCTCGACGAGCGTTCCGCAGCGATCGAGGGCAACATCGCGAAGGCCGACGAGGCTCAGCGTCAGGCGGAGGCTGCTCTCGAGCAGTACACCGCCCAGCTCGCCGAGGCTCGTCAGGAAGCCGCCGCGATCCGCGAAGGCGCTCGCGAGGACGGCAAGAAGATCATCGCCGAGGCCCGGGAACAGGCCGTCGCCGAGGCGCAGCGCGTCACGGTCGGCGCTCAGGCCCAGATCGAGGCCGAGCGCCAGGCCGCCGTCGTGACACTCCGTCGCGACGTGGGCACGCTCGCTCTCGACCTCGCCGGAAACGTCATCGGAGAGACCCTCGCGGACGACGCGAAGGCCTCCGCCCTCGTGGACCGCTTCCTCGCGGACCTCGAGGCATCGGAGAAGGCCAGCCCTTCAGCAAGGAACAACTAACCAGTCATGGGTAGCGCAACTCGGGAGGCACTCGCCGCGTCGAAGCAGGTTCTCGACGCGACGGGTTCCGTCGACCTCACGGTCGCGGCGGAACTGTTCCAGGTCGGGCGGGTCGTCGGCGACTCCCTGCAGCTCCGGAGCCTCCTTCACGACTCCGCCATCCCGGCGGCCACGAAGTCGGCCATCGTCGAGCGGGTCTTCGGTGACGGCACGGGGGAGACCACGCGTTCCCTCGTCTCGTCGCTCGTCACGGCCCGCTGGTCGAGCGCTGAGGATCTGCTCGAGGGAATCGAGGATCTCGCGCTCCGAGCCTCGGCCGTCGCCACCGGCGACCAGGCCTCCATCGCCTCGGAGCTGTTCGCCTTCGGGCGCGTCGTCTCGAGCGACGCGCAGCTCGAGCTCGCCCTCGGAACGAAGCTCGGCCGTCCGGAGGCGAAGGGCGTCCTCGTCTCGCGCCTGCTCGACGGCAAGGCCTCACCCGCGACGGTCACGATCCTGAGCGCTCTCGTGCAGCAGCCCCGCGGCCGCCGCATCGGTGAGCTCCTGCGTCACGCCGCTCGCGTCGTCGCAGACCAGAAGGGGCAGACGGTCGCCACGGTCACGAGCGCGGTGCCGCTCGGAGAGCAGCAGCTCGAGCGGCTCCGGTCGGCGCTGTCGGCGAGCTACGGCCGCAACCTCACGATCAACGAAGTCGTCGATCCTGCGGTCATCGGCGGGCTCCGTATCCAGGTGGCGGACGACGTCATCGACGGAAGTGTCTCGACCCGTTTGGGCGAGCTCAGAAGACAACTCGCCGGCTGACGCCAGGCGACGGCAATACACGGGAACACCCCACAGATAGGGAAGAAGATGGCAGAACTCACGATCAGCCCGGACGAGATCCGGAATGCGCTGAAGGACTTCGTCGGATCGTACGAGCCGAACGGCGCGACGACGACCGAGGTCGGCCACGTCACGAACGCGTCCGACGGCATCGCGCACGTCGAGGGGCTCCCCGGCGTCATGGCCAACGAGCTCGTCCGGTTCGCGGACGGCACCCTCGGCCTCGCCCTCAACCTCGACGAGGACGAGATCGGTGTCGTCGTGCTCGGTGAGTTCACCGGTATCGAAGAGGGCCAGGAAGTCACCCGCACGGGCGAGGTCCTCTCGGTCCCCGTCGGCGACGGCTACCTCGGCCGTGTCGTCGACGCGCTCGGAAACCCGATCGACGGCCTCGGTGACGTCGCCTCGGAGTCGCGCCGCGCGCTCGAGCTCCAGGCCCCCGGCGTCATGCAGCGCAAGTCGGTGCACGAGCCGCTCCAGACGGGCATCAAGGCGATCGACGCCATGATCCCCGTGGGTCGCGGTCAGCGCCAGCTCATCATCGGCGACCGCCAGACCGGTAAGACGGCCATCGCGATCGACACGATCATCAACCAGAAGGCCAACTGGGAGTCGGGTGACGAGAACAAGCAGGTCCGCTGCATCTACGTCGCGATCGGCCAGAAGGGTTCCACGATCGCATCCGTGAAGGGTGCGCTCGAGGACGCCGGCGCCATGGAGTACACGACGATCGTCGCCGCTCCCGCATCGGACCCCGCCGGCTTCAAGTACCTCGCCCCCTACACCGGCTCGGCCATCGGCCAGCACTGGATGTACGGCGGCAAGCACGTCCTGATCATCTTCGACGACCTGTCGAAGCAGGCCGAGGCCTACCGTGCGGTGTCCCTGCTCCTCCGTCGTCCGCCGGGGCGCGAGGCGTACCCCGGCGACGTCTTCTACCTGCACTCCCGTCTGCTCGAGCGTTGCGCGAAGCTCTCCGACGAGCTCGGCGCGGGTTCGATGACCGGTCTGCCGATCATCGAGACGAAGGCGAACGACGTCTCGGCGTACATCCCGACCAACGTGATCTCGATCACCGACGGCCAGATCTTCCTCCAGTCCGACCTCTTCAACGCCAACCAGCGTCCCGCGGTCGACGTCGGAATCTCGGTCTCGCGAGTCGGTGGTGACGCGCAGGTCAAGTCCATCAAGAAGGTCTCGGGAACGCTCAAGCTCGAGCTCGCCCAGTACCGCTCGCTCGAGGCGTTCGCGATGTTCGCGTCCGACCTCGACCCGGCCAGCCGCCGCCAGCTCGCTCGAGGCGCCCGCCTCACCGAGCTGCTCAAGCAGCCGCAGTACTCGCCGTACCCCGTGGAGGAGCAGGTCGTCTCGATCTGGGCCGGCACGAAGGGCAAGCTCGACAACGTCGCGATCGAGGACGTCCTGCGCTTCGAGCGCGAGATGCTCGACTACCTGGGACGCAACACCAACGTCCTGACGACGCTGCGCGAGACGAACGTCCTCGACGACGACACGACCGCGGAGCTCGAGAAGGCCGTCGATGCGTTCGCGCTCGAGTTCCAGGCAGGCGACGGCCACGGGATCGGTGACCCGGGTTCGGAGGACGTCGACGCCCTCGAGGCCGAGAACGTCGGCCAGGAGAAGATCGTGAAGGGTCGCCGCTAGTCCATGGCAGCCTCACTCCGGGTCTACACGCAGAAGATCAAGTCTGCGCAGACGACCAAGAAGATCACCAAGGCGATGGAGCTCATCGCCGCCTCGCGCATCCAGAAGGCGCAGGCACGGGTACAGGCGTCCGCGCCGTACTCGCGGGCGATCACCCGTGCCGTCTCTGCGGTCGCGACCCACTCGAACGTCGACCACCCGCTCACCACGGAACCCGAGCGGATCACCCGCACGGCGGTCGTCGTCTTCTCGTCGGACCGTGGTCTCGCGGGTGCGTTCAACTCGCAGATCCTCCGCGAGGCGGGCGAGCTCACCGAACTCCTGCGCGAGCAGGGCAAGGACGTCGTGCACTACCTCGTCGGCCGCAAGGCGGTCGGGTACTTCCAGTTCCGCCGCCGCTCGTTCGTGAAGGACTGGCAGGGCGGGACGGACAACCCCGACTTCGAGACCGCGCGCGAGATCGCGTCGACCCTCCTGGAGGCGTTCGCTCAGGACGCCGCCGATGGGGGAGTCGACGAGATCGTGCTCGTGTTCAACCGCTTCGTGAGCATGATCACGCAGACGCCGGAGACGGTGCGGCTGCTGCCGCTCGAGGTCGTCGAGGCGGAAGCGGACGACACAGCTTCCGAGATCCTGCCGCTCTACGAGTTCGAGCCGGACGCGGCGACGGTCCTCGACCAGCTGCTCCCGGTGTACATCGAGAGCCGTATCTTCAACGCCATGCTCCAGTCCGCCGCGGCGAAGCACGCCGCCACGCAGAAGGCGATGAAGTCGGCGAGCGACAATGCCGACACCCTCATCACCGACTACACCCGACTGCGTAACAACGCACGTCAGGCAGAGATCACCCAGCAGATCGCGGAGATCGTCGGCGGCGCCGACGCCCTCTCCACATCCAAGTGACGACAGACCACGAAGAGAGAAGAAGACCAATGACTATCACTGCCGAAGCCACGGGCCCGGCGTCCGAGCAGAAGGCCGGAGTCGGCCGGATCGCGCGAGTGACCGGTCCCGTCGTCGACATCGAGTTCCCTCACGACGCGATCCCCGACATCTACAACGCGCTCAAGACGACCATCACGATCGGCGAGGACTCGACGGTCATCACGCTCGAGGTCGCCCAGCACCTCGGCGACGACCTCGTGCGCGCCATCGCCCTCAAGCCGACGGACGGTCTCGTCCGCGGCCAGGAGGTCACCGACACGGGCGAGGCCATCTCGGTTCCCGTCGGCGACGTCACCAAGGGCAAGGTCTTCAACGTCATCGGCGAGGTGCTCAACGCTGAGCCGGGCGAGACCATCGAGATCACGGAGCGCTGGCCGATCCACCGGAAGCCCCCGCGCTTCGACCAGCTCGAGTCCAAGACGCAGCTCTTCGAGACCGGCATCAAGGTCATCGACCTCCTCACGCCGTACGTGCAGGGTGGGAAGATCGGCCTCTTCGGTGGTGCGGGCGTCGGCAAGACGGTCCTCATCCAGGAGATGATCCAGCGCGTCGCGCAGGACCACGGTGGTGTGTCGGTGTTCGCCGGTGTCGGCGAGCGCACCCGTGAGGGCAACGACCTCATCAGCGAGATGGAAGAGGCGGGCGTCTTCGACAAGACCGCCCTCGTCTTCGGCCAGATGGACGAGCCGCCGGGAACGCGTCTCCGTGTCGCGCTCTCCGCGCTCACGATGGCGGAGTACTTCCGCGACGTGCAGAAGCAGGATGTGCTGCTCTTCATCGACAACATCTTCCGCTTCACGCAGGCCGGTTCCGAGGTGTCCACGTTGCTCGGCCGTATGCCGTCCGCCGTGGGTTACCAGCCGAACCTCGCCGACGAGATGGGTCAGCTGCAGGAGCGCATCACCTCGACGCGTGGTCACTCGATCACGTCGCTCCAGGCGATCTACGTCCCCGCCGACGACTACACCGACCCGGCGCCCGCAACGACGTTCGCGCACCTCGACGCGACGACGGAGCTGTCGCGTGAGATCGCGTCGAAGGGCCTGTACCCGGCCGTCGACCCGCTCACCTCGACGAGCCGCATCCTCGACCCCCGCTACTTGGGCGAGGACCACTACCGCGTCGCGACCACCGTCAAGCAGATCCTCCAGAAGAACAAGGAACTGCAGGAGATCATCGCCATCCTCGGTGTCGACGAGCTCTCGGAGGAGGACAAGGTCACGGTGTCGCGTGCGCGCCGCATCCAGCAGTTCCTCTCGCAGAACACCTACATGGCGAAGAAGTTCACGGGTGTCGAGGGCTCGACGGTTCCGCTCAAGGAGACCATCGAGTCGTTCGACGCCATCGCCAAGGGCGAGTTCGACCACGTCGCTGAGCAGGCCTTCTTCAACGTCGGCGCGATCAGCGACGTCGAGGAGAAGTGGGCCCAGATCCAGAAGGAGAACGGCTGATCATGGCGAGCGCTCCGCTCACCGTCAACGTCGTCGCGGCGGACCACGAGGTGTGGTCCGGCGAGGCGTCGATGGTCGTCGCTCGCACGGTCGAGGGCGAGATCGGCATCCTTCCGGGTCACGAGCCGATGCTCGCGATCCTCGCGAAGGGAGAGGTCCGCCTCACCCTCGCAGACGGACGGAAGCTCACCGCTGACGCCGAGGACGGGTTCCTCTCCGTCGAGAAGGACGTCGTGATGATCGTCGCGGGCACCGCGAGCCTCGTCTCGTAGTCCTGGCACCAGCTCTTCCGACCACCGAACGCCCCGTGCTGCTTCTGCTCCCTCCGTCCGAGACGAAGGTGCAGGGAGGCACGGGGCGTTCGTTGTTGCTGCGGGGACTGTCGTTTCCGGAGCTCACGTCGGTGCGGTCGCGCGTCCTGACGGGCCTGGCGGAGCTGTCCCGCGATCGGGACGCCGCCATCCGCGCGCTCAAGCTCGGTCCGCAGGGGCACGGGGAGGTCGCGGTCAATCGTGCGGTGCGTCGCTCGGCGACCCTTCCCGCCGTCGACCGCTACACCGGGGTGCTCTACGACGCTCTCGACGCCCGGTCTCTCCCGGAACAGGCCCGCGAGGCCGCCGGAAGGCTCGTCGTGATCCAGTCGGCGCTCTTCGGCCCGATCGGGGCGCTCGATCCCATTCCCGCCTATCGGTTGTCTCACTCGTCGAATCTGCCGGGCGTCCGGCTGGCGCCCACGTGGGCCGAGCCGGCCGGACGTGCGATCGAGAGCCGGGGAGGCCTCGTCGTCGATCTGCGCTCGGAGGGTTACGCCGCTCTCGGCCCGATACGCGACACTGATCGCTCCGTCTACATCCGGGTCGTCTCCGTCGACGGCTCGGGCCACCGCCGAGCCCTCAACCACTTCAACAAGAAGACCAAAGGTCTCTTCACGCGGGCCGTGCTCGAGAGCGGCATCGACGTCGACAGTATCGAGGACCTCGCGGCGTGGGCGGGGACAGCGGGCTTCGTGCTCCGGCCGGGGGTGGTCGCGGGGGAGTGGGACCTCGTCGTGCCCGATGAGGCGCTCGCGAGCACCGCATCACGGGCCGGCTGAGCCGGCGTCGGTCTCGTCGGCGCGCCAACAGCCCACGACGTGGTCGTCGACGAGTCCACCGGACTGCATGAGCGCATACATCGTGGTCGGCCCGACGAAGCGGAATCCGCGCGCCTTGAGCTCGGCGCTGAGCGCCGTCGACTCCGCGCTCGTGGCGGGTACCTCGCTCCAGGACCGCGGGCGCGGTCGGGTACCGGCGGCGGGCGCGAATCGCCACACGACGCTCGACAACGGCTCGTCGAGGGCGATGACCGCCCGGGCGTTCGTGATGGTCGCCTCGATCTTCCGCCGGTTCCGGATGATCGCGGAGTCGCCCATGAGGCGCACGACGTCCTCGTCTCCCATTCGTGCGACGGCCTCCGGATCGAAACCGAGGAAGGCGGTTCGGAACGCTTCCCGCCGGCGGAGGATCGTTATCCACGACAGTCCCGCCTGGAAGCCTTCGAGACTGATCTTCTCGAAGAGCTCCCGATCGCTCCGGAGCGGGCGACCCCATTCCTCGTCGTGATAGCGCTGGTACTCCGCGTCGTCGCCGCTCCACGCGCAGCGTCTGCGGCCATCGTCACCGGCGATCGTGGTGGGCCGCTCGACCCGGCGCGCGCTGTCGGTCCGTGACAGACGGTCCGCTGTCTCGTCGGGTCGTGAGGTCGGGGGTGTGTCCATGTCTCGACACTACAAACGGCGTCTCCCGCTTGCACCGCCGATCCAGCGACCGGCGCGGACGAAACGCACCTGCCGCTTGTGGACGACGGGTCGAGCGACTTCGCACCACCGTCGCCAGCGCGGCTAGCCTATGACCATGGCACACATGGAATACCGTCCCCTCGGCCCGTCCGGTCTCATGGTCTCCACCGTCGGGATCGGCTGCAACAACTTCGGGCGCGCCGGCACCGTCACCGAGACGCAGGAAGGGACGGACGCCGTCGTCCATGCCGCCGTCGATGCCGGGGTCAACTTCTTCGACACCGCCGACATGTACGGCAAGGAGGCCGGGCTGAGCGAGACCCTCATGGGCAATAGCCTCGTGGGTCGTCGAGACGACGTCGTCATCGCGACGAAGTTCGGCCACAGCGGATTCGACGCGGGCATTCCGAGTTGGGGGGCGAAGGGCTCCCGTCGCTACGTTCGGCTCGCGGTCGAGGCCTCGCTCCGCCGCCTCCGGACCGACTGGATCGACCTCTACCAGCTCCACACGCCGGATCCGATCACCCCGATCGAGGAGACGCTCGCGGCGCTCGACGAACTCGTCACCGAGGGCAAGGTGCGCTACATCGGGCATTCGAACTTCGCCGCCTGGCAAGCCGTCGAGGCCGATTGGGCGGCGCAGTCGGCCGGCGTCTCCCGCTTCGTGTCCGCGCAGAACGAGTACAGCCTCATCGTCCGGGACGCCGAGACGGAGCTGCTCCCCGCCCTCGACGAGTACGGTCTCGGGTTCCTTCCGTACTTCCCCCTCTACAACGGCCTGTTCACCGGCAAGTTCTCGCGGTCCGGCGGCCCGAGCGACTCACGCATCATGCGTCAGCGTCCTCACCTCCTCGAGAACGCCCCGTGGGACGCGATCGAGACGTTCGAGGCGTTCTGCTCCGAACGGGGCGTCACGATGCTGCAGGCGACCATCGCATGGCTCCTCGCGCAGCCGGCGCTCACGAGCGTCATCGCGGGGGCGACGCGACCGGAGCAGATCGCCCAGAACGCGGAAGCGGCGACGGCGTGGGACGCGTCCGAGGAGGACATCACCGCCATCGGTGACATCTTCGCCTGATCGCCCGCCGACGGCGCGAGGTGGACGGCGCCACTCCGACTCGCCGCTAAGATTCTCAGGAAGGCGCTCCCTCCGGCGCCGAACGATCTCGAAGGGTTCACCGGTGACCGAGACCATCGCGTTCGCGTCCTCCCGCGTCGTCGACGCGGGGAACGGCCGGCAGGTGGACCTCCGATGGGCGGCCATCAGCGACAGCGGTCGGCGGCGCGAAGTGAACCAGGATTCGCTCGTCGTGGAGTTCCCGATCCTCGCCGTGGCCGATGGCATGGGCGGCTACACGGCGGGGGAGGTCGCGAGCGCCGCGGTCACGAGGCGTCTGCAGGAACTCGCCACGACGACCTCCGACGACGTCTCGCCGGAGGGCATCGAGGACGCTCTGCGTCTCGCGGTGTCGGACCTCGCGGAGTCGGTGGAGGACGTCTCGCCCGGCACGGGGACGACCGTGACGGGACTCGTTTTCGGGCGGAGCGGCGAGCGAGCGGAGTGGACCGTCTTCAACATCGGTGACTCCCGCGTGTACCGTCTCGACGGCGACGTGTTGTCCCAGGTCACCGTCGACCACTCGGTCGTGCAGGAGCTCATCGCGATCGGTGCCATCACCCCCGACGAGGCCGACTCGCATCCCCACGGCAACGTCATCACGCGTGCCGTCGGATTCTCCGAGGATCCGGTCCCCGACTACATCACGGTCGGGATCGAGGCTGACGCCCGCTGGGTCATCTGCTCGGACGGGCTCACGAAAGAACTGACCGATTACGGCATCCGGCACTACCTCCTGCTCGGGACGACTCCGGAGGAGGCGGCGAGGCTGCTCTCGACGCCGCCGTCGAGAACGGAGGACGGGACAACATCTCCGTCATCGTGCTCGACGTGCTCGACCTCGACGACGACACGGCTCCGACGGCGGCTCCCGCCGTCGATCCGGCTGGCTGACGACTCCGTCCGCCGGACCGCCGTCCACAGGCCATCGACCATCGGACGATCGCACCGGTTCAGCCCGCTCGCCGCGACGGTGCCCCGCGACCTGATGGACTCCGGTCATGCCGACCTCGAGCACGTCCCTGTCGCCGACCCCCGCCCGGATCACACTGCCCTCAGCGCCGCCGGCCCGCGAGTCCCACCCCTTCCCGGTCCTCGCGACGATCGCCCCCGTCGTCGTCGCACTCGCGATGTGGGCGGTCACGCGGTCGCCGTTCGCGCTCATGTTCGCGGCATTCGGCCCCGTCATGGCCGTCTCCGGATATCTCGATGCAGGTCTCGGCGGACGACGCCGCCATCGCGCGGCCCGGGCGCGGTACGCGAGCGCCCTGAGCGCGGCGGAGGACGCCGTCTCGCTCGCCCACGAGGACGAGCGCCGACGCCGGGCCACTGAGCACCCCGCCGCCCGGCTCATCGTGGCGTCGGGACGTACCGACGCGCGGTGGCGGGTCCCACGCGACCGATCGTCGTTGGTGAGCATCGGCGTCGGATCGGCCGTGAGTGGCCTCCAGGTCGACGGGGCCGACGACCCGTCGAACGCACCGCTGCGAGAGCGCGCCAGGACCGTCGACGGCGTTCCCGTCGTCGTCGACGCACGGCAGGGGATCGGCGTCGTCGGACCGTTGCCCTTGGCGCGCGCCGTCGCGCGCGGCCTGCTCGTGCAACTCGCCCATGCGGCAGGCCCCGAGTCACTCACGGTCGTATCGATGCCGTCGGCGGGATGGGAGGAATTCCGTGTCCTCCCTCACCTCGCCAGTCGGCCCGCCACGGGTGGGCGACCCACACGCACGCCCACCGCGGGGCCGTCCACCCTGAGCGTGACGGAGCGGACGGCGGAGGGGGACGGCGGGCTCGACACCGCCGATATGCGGATCGTCGTCGCAGCGTCAGTCGCGGAGCTGCCGTCGACGTGCGTGGAGATCGTCGAGTGCGAATCGCCCGGTTGCGTGCGCTGGCGTCGCGCGGACGCGGTCGGCGGTGTCCCGGCCCGACCGGATCCGGTGTCCGCCCCCGACGCGCGCCGCTTCGCCGCGGCCATGGAGGCCGACGCCCTCGCGCTGGGTCTTGCACAGGCACGGAAGGAGCCGCCCGCGAGCCTGCGCTTCGACGAGTTGCCGTCGGCCGAGCGCGCGTCGGTGCACCGGCTTGCCGTCCCTCTCGGTGCGAGCGCCGACGGCCCTCTCGTCGTCGATCTGGTGGCCGACGGGCCCCACGCGGTCATCGGCGGAACGACGGGGAGCGGCAAGAGCGAGCTCCTCATCACGTGGGCGGTCGCGCTCGCGTCCTCCGCCCCTCCGGACGAGGTGTCATTGCTCCTCTTCGACTTCAAGGGGGGAGCGACGTTCGGCGGCCTCACGGGCATCCCCCACGTGGCCGGCCTCGTGACGGACCTCGACGAGGCGACGGCGGGCCGAGCGCTCGAGAGCTTGCGAGCAGAAGTGCGTCATCGGGAGCGGTGGCTGCAGGAGTCCGGATTCCGCGACATCCGTGACGCGACCACCGGGTCCCTGCCGCGACTCGTGATCATCGTCGACGAATTCGCCGCGATGATCGACACCTTCCCGGACCTCCACGCCGTCTTCGTCGACGTCGCCGCGCGGGGACGTTCCCTCGGCGTCCACCTCGTGCTCTGTACGCAACGACCCGCCTCTGCGGTCCGCGACGGCGTCCTGGCCAATTGCGACATCCGCATCAGCCTGCGCGTGAACAACTCCGGCGACAGCGTGGCCGTCGTGGGTGCGGCTGATGCGGCGGAGCTGCCGCCGTCGCAACCCGGTCGGGTGATCGCCGCGCTCGGAGGCCGCCCGGCGGTCGTCGCGCAGATCGCGACGACAGCGGACGCCCACGTCGCCGCGCTCGCCGCGCTGCCGCCCGCGGCCGACCTGCACCGTCCGTGGCTCGATCCGCTGCCCGCCCGCATCCCGCTCGAGAGCCTCACCGGGGCGAGCGCGACCGACGGGGGGAACGACGACGGTGACGGCTTCCGACTCGGTCTCCTCGACCTTCCCGCCGAGCAACGCCAACCCGTCGCCTGGTACCGGCCGGAGGAGGACGGGCACCTCCTCGTGCTCGGAGCCTCCGGGCGGGGGTCCTCGTCGCTCCTCAGGGTGCTCGCCATGCAGTCCCGCACAGGCTGGGTTCTGGAGCGGCTGCCGACGGACCCCGAGGCGGCGTGGGACGCGCTGCAGTCGCTCGCGGATCACGTCCGCCGAGGAGACCGCGCGACGACTCGGACGCTCGTACTGATCGACGACCTCGATCTCCTGCTCGCGCGGTGGGGCGACGATTACGCGCGAAAGGCTCGTGATGATCTCGCCGAGATCCTGCGGGCAGGTCCGCCGCGGGGTGTTCACGTCGTCCTCACCGCGCACCGTGCCACGGGTGACGTCCTCGCGCTCGCCTCGCTCGTCGGATCCACCCTCCGGCTCGGCGCGGTGAGCAAGCAGGAGCACGTGCTGTCGGGAGGGGACGGCGCCACCTACCGTCGGGATCGGCGACCGGGCAGCGGCACGTGGAGGGGGCACGAAATGCAGGTCGCAGATCCCGGTGCCGCCCAGTCGTCCGTGGTCGACGCCCGGCCGGCTCCGGGCGTACCGCTCCGGCCCGGGCTCCTCATGGTGGTCACCCGCCGTCCCACTCTTCGTGTGCGCTGGGCGCGTCAGCGGGGCGTCGAGAACGTCGTGGTGCTCGGAGCGCCGACGCAAGGGACTCTGCGCGTCGATGACCTGACAGTGGGGCGCGGTCCGACCGTCGTCATCGGGGAGGCCGACGCCTGGCAGCAGCAATGGGCGCTGCTGTCCACCCTCCGGTCCACTGCGGCCGTTGTGCTCGAGGACGCGAGCGTGTCCGAGTTCCGGGCCCTCACCCGGCGATCGGAGCTTCCGCCGTGGATCGCCCCGGGCGCGTCCCGGGCCTGGTTGCTCCGCCCTGACGGTCGCGTCGCCCGCGTCTCGTTCGATGCGGACAGCGAGGAGGAGGCGGCGCAGGAGAGCGGGACGGTGCGTGAGAGCGGGGCGTCACGGGTGAGTGTGGTGTCACGGCAGAACGGGTCGTCGCGGGCGGGGGAGAGCACGCGGGCGGGGGAGAGGGCGCGCGAAGGGATGGGCCGGAGGGTGAACGCCGCCGCGGAGGCGAGCGGATCACCGGGCATGTCACGCCACGGCCTCCGCTCGGCGACGGCGCGAACTCCGGCGTCGACCGAGCCGGAACGTACCCGGCCGGAGCGCGGGCTCGCGGGGTAGGACCACGGAGGGGGTGACGGAGAGGGTGAGCGCTCGAGGTCGGTCAGCGGCCGACGACCGAGCGGATGCGCCCGACGGGAGCGCCACCGCCGAGGACGTCGAGGTGCAGTTCCGGCACGACCTCGTCGACCGCCGACGCCTCGAGGGCTCCGGCATCGACGAGCAGTGCCAGCGCCACGACCGTCGCCGCTCGCGAGCTCCCGTCGAGTGTCTTCGACGTGACGGTGGTTCCGTCGGGAGCGGTCATGACCATGACGCCTTCCGCGCCGCCCTTCGCGAACACCCCGAGCCGCTCGATCACGACCGTATTGTCCCGCCCGACGCCGTCGAGGGCCCACGGATGACGGCGAACCGCGTCGACGATGATGGCGGCGTTGCGGTAGAGCGCGAACGGAGACGAGAGCGAGGACGTCGCGATCTTCTGGATCCCGCGGGCGAGCGCCGTGAGGCCGATGGCGAGCACGGGCGCTCCGCACCCGTCGACCGCCGTGGCGGCGGGACGCTCGCCCGTGAGGCGTTCGACGGTGTCGCGGACGGCGGCCTGCATCGGATGGGCCGCATCGAGGTAGGAATCGACGGGCCACCCGTTCGCGACGCACGCGAGCAGCATCGCGGCGTGCTTGCCGGAACAATTCATGGCGACGCGCGACGGCCCGAGTCCGGCGGCCACCACCTCGTCACGCGCACGTCGATCCGACGGCCAGTCCGCCGGGCACTGCAACGCGTCCTCGCTCAACGCGGCCGACGCGAGCATCGCGCGGACCACCGACACGTGGCGAGAGGTGCCGGCGTGGCTCGCCGTCGCGAGCGCCGCGTGCTCGTCGCGGAGGGGGACACCGGCGTTCAGAACCGCGAGGGCCTGGAACGGCTTGAGGCTCGACCGCGGGAAGACGGGCGCATCGGGCGAGCCGAACCTCTGCGCGACGGTCCCGTCGGGAGAGAGGACCACCGCCGAGCCGATGTGGCGGGACTCGACGAATCCCGACCTCTCGACGACGGCGAGTTCGACGGCCTCCGCCGGTGTGAACGTCCCTGGCGACGACATCCGCTCTCCCTTCGTGCCGGGCCCGACCGGCGACGCTCCAGCCTATCCGCGGCGCGCATCGCGACCGGCGGGCGACACGTCAGACCCCTCCAGTGCGGTGCACTGTGGAACACTGGTGGCATGCCCGGGACACACGAGTACACCGTCGACATCGACTGGCAGGGCAACCTCGGAACGGGGACGAGCGGCTACCGCGACTACTCCCGGCAGGTCGAGATCCGCAGTATCGCCGCCGATCCCATCGCCGGCTCAGCCGACAAGCCGTTCCGAGGCGACCCCGAGCGCTGGAACCCCGAGCAGCTCCTGCTCGCCGCTCTCGCCCAATGCCACTTGCTCTCCTACCTCTACGCCGCCGTCACGGCCGGCGTCGTCGTCACCGACTACCGGGACGCGGCCGTCGGAACGCTCACGGAGGACGGCGCGGCGAGCGGCGCCTTCACCGACGTCCTCCTGCGTCCCGTGGTCACCGTCGCGTCCGCCGAGATGGTCGAGGCCGCCACCGCAGCCCACGCCGAGGCCCACCGGTTGTGCTTCATCGCCAATTCGGTCAACTTCCCGGTGCGCCACGAACCGACGATCCTCGTCGCCGAGAGCCCGGGGGTCGGCAGCGTCACCGCGTGAGACCCGGTCGTCGCAGACGGTGGGATCGGGTCCGCCGGAGCGGCGTCAGAGCCGCTCCGGGCGCAGCACGGCGCGCTTGATCTTCTCCATCGCGTCCGCCGGCGGCGCCTCGTTGTAGACACCGGCGAGCTCCTGGCCGCTCAACCCGTGGATCGCGGCCATGATCTCGTCCGTCGCGAGCCGACGCGCCTTCCCGGACTCGGCCGGGCCGAGGTGCGACACGTCGATGGGCTCCCCGAAACGCACCGTGATGCGCTTGAAGCGCGGGCGTGTCGACCCCACGGGCATGACCTCGTCGGTGCCGACGAGACCGACGGGGACGACCACGGCTCCCGTCGACAGCGCCAGCCACGCGACGCCGGTCCGTCCCTTGTAGAGGCGGCCGTCGAGGGAGCGGGTGCCCTCCGGGTAGATGGCGAACGCGCTCTCGGTCTCGAGGATGCGCTTGCCCTGATCGAGGGCGGCTTGCGCGGCTTGAGCCGAGTGGCGGTCGACACTCACCGCACCGATGGCCCCGAAGAACGTGCGGTTCACCCACCCCGAAACCCCGGTGCCCTCGAAATACGAGGACTTGGCGAGGAACTGCACGGGGCGGGGAGCCGCGACCGGGATGGCGACGCTGTCGATGAACGACAGGTGATTGCTCGCGAAGATGACACGGCCGTGCTTCGGGACGTTGCGGCGGCCCTCGATACGGGGACGCCAGAGGATCCGGACGACGGGACGGAGGATCGCTCGGCCGAGCCAGTAGACGAGGCCGGGGCGACCGATGTCGCCGCTGGGGGAATCGATGTCTTCGGTCTCGGGCACGCAACGACAGTACGGCAGGCGCTATGCCGTGTCCGGCATGGCTCCATTCGAGGGAGTGCCGATCGCGGTGCCCCGGGCTCCGCCACCGACGGGCTCGCGTGCAGGCTTCCGTCACCTTCATGCGGCAGACTCGGGGGACACCGTCCCCACCGAAGGTTCTCTCATGCGTCGTCGTTCCCTGTCCCTTCTCGCCGCGATCCCGGCGTCGGTCCTGGTCCTCGCAGCCTGCGCCGGCGCGCCGGCTCCGGGCGAGAGCACACCGGCCCCGTCCGCGGGCTCGGCCTCCGCGACCTGCGCCGACACCTCCACGGGAGACGCCGTCGAGTCCGTCTCGGTGAGCGACGACATCGGCGCGGCTCCCACCGTCGAGATCCCCACGCCCGTGACGGTCGACACGACCGAGCGACGCACGGTCGTCGAGGGCGACGGAGACGAGACGAAGCCCGGCGATACGGTGGGTGTGGAACTCACCGTCTACGGCGCCGCGACCGGGACCCAATTCTCCCAGACGGCCTACGGCGAGGGCACCGCGCAGCAGATCACGGTGGATGACAGCCAGTTCATTCCGGGCCTCGTCCGCACGATCGAGTGCGCGGCGGTCGGTTCACGCATCGTCTCCGTCGTCCCGGCGGCCGACGCCTTCGGCGACCAGGGCTCGGAAGGCGGCGAGGTCGCTCCCGGTGACTCCATCGTCATCGTCGCGGACATCGTGTCGATCCTGCCGACGCGAGCGACGGGGACCCCGGTCGATCCGACGCCCGGGCTGCCGGAGGTCGAACTCGACGACTCGGGAGCCCCCACCGTCACCATCCCGGACTCCGACGCCCCCACCGAGCTCCAGCTCGCGGTGCTCACGCAGGGCGACGGCGACACGGTGGCCGCCGGCGACAACGTCACCGTGCAGTACGAAGGTGTCATCTGGCGCACCGGCGAGGTCTTCGACGGCAGCTGGGACCGGGGCACCCCCTCGTCCTTCAACACCGAACAGGTGGTACCGGGCTTCAAGCAGGCCCTCGTCGGGCAGCAGGTCGGCAGCCAGGTGATCGTCGTCATCCCGCCGGCTCTCGGCTACGGCGAAGCGGGGAACTCGCAAGCCGGCATCGAAGGCACCGACACCCTCGTCTTCGTCGTCGACATCCTCGCGACGAGCACCGTCCCCGCGGCCGGCACCGACTGACGTGGCGGCCGGTCGTGCGCTCGCCCACCGGGCGTTAGCCTGACGGCATGCGTCGCGTCGTCATTCTCGGATCCACGGGCTCCATCGGGACCCAAGCGCTCGACGTGATCCGGGCGAATCCCGAGCGCTTCGAGGTCGTGGGCCTCGCGGCCGGTCACGATCGCGACGGTCTCGCCGCACAAGCAGCGGCATTCTCCGTCGACGAGACGGCGCTCGGTGCCGATGACGCCGAGCGTCTCGTCCGCAGCGTCGACGCCGATGTCATCCTCAACGGCATCACGGGCTCCGTGGGTCTCGGTCCGACCCTCGCGGCTCTCGAAACCGGTCGGACCCTCGCCCTCGCGAACAAGGAATCGCTCATCGTGGGCGGCGATCTCGTGAAGCGTCTCGCCGGTCCGGGACAGATCGTCCCGGTCGATTCCGAACACTCGGCGATCGCCCAAGCGCTGCGCTCCGGTGATCCGTCGGAGGTCCGGCGCCTCGTGCTCACGGCCTCGGGCGGGCCGTTCCGGGGGCGGAGCCGCTCCCAGCTCGAGAACGTCTCGCCGTCGGAGGCGCTCGCGCACCCCACCTGGGACATGGGGCGCGTCGTCACGACGAACTCGGCGACCCTCGTCAACAAGGGCCTCGAGGTCATCGAGGCCCACATCCTGTTCGACGTCCCCTACGAGCGCATCGACGTCGTCGTGCACCCGCAGTCGATCGTGCACTCGCTCGTGGAGTTCGTGGACGGCAGCAGCATCGTGCAGGCGTCGCCCCCCGACATGAGACTGCCCATCTCGCTCGGCCTCGACTGGCCGCACCGCGTCGCGGGTATCGGACGGCCGCTCGATTGGACGACCGCGAGCTCGTGGACCTTCGAGCCGCTCGATGCCGTGGCCTTCCCCGCCCTCGACCTCGCGAAGACCGTCGGACGCGCCGGCGGCACGTTCCCGGCCGTCTTCAACGCCGCGAATGAGGAGGCCGTCGACGCGTTCCACGACGGCGCGATCGGCTACCTCGACATCGTCGACACGATCCGCTGCGTCGTCGACGCGCACGACGGTGTCGACGAGGTGACGCGGGAGGCGCTCGCCGAAGCGGAGTCGCGGGCGCGCAGGAAAGCGCGGTCCGTCATCTCCTCGCGCTGACGCTGCTGTTGACGCTGCTGCTTCAGAGCCAGCCGGACTCGCGGAGGGCCGCCGTGGTCTCGCCGGGGACCGAGAACGGCACCGTCGTCCCGTCGAGCTCGCGGTGGTCCTTTCCGGCGAGTCCCATCCAGACGACGACGTCGCCCTCCGAGGCGGCGGACACGGCGGAGCGGATGGCGCTCGCGGGGTCGGCGATGTCACGGACATCGGCCCCCGGTCGCGCTGCGAGAGCCCCCGCGACGACGGCCGAGCGGATGACGGCGGGGTCCTCACCGCGGGGATGGTGGTCCGTCACCACCACGAGGTCGCTGCCGAGCGCGGCAGCCGCGCCCATGTCCGCCCGCTTCGTCGTGTCGCGGTCGCCGTTCGCACCGATCACGGCGATGAGGCGACCGGCCGTCAGCCGGCGCAACGAGGCGAGGGTCTTCTCGAAGGCGTCGGGGCTGTGCCCCGAGTCGATGAACACGGTCGGTCCCGAGCCTGAGGGGATCCGCACGGCTCGGGCCGGCAGGTCCGCGTCGATGAGCCCGTCGGCGCCGAGCGCGCGGGAGATCTCGTCGATGCTGTGGCCGGCCTCGACGAGCATCGCGATCGCGAGGCCGCCGTTCGCCGCCATGTGTCGGCCGACGACGGGGACGCGCGCGGCGAGCGAGCCGTGCACCGCGTGCCGAACGACGAAGGCCGTGTGGTCGAGCGATTCCTCCGTGATCTCGACCACCCAGTCGGCGGCCGTCTCGGCGCCCGGTTCCGTCACCGTGGCGATGGTCGCGACGGGGACCTCCGCGCGTTCGACGACCGTGGCGCCGGCCGGGGTGTCGAGGTTGACGACCGCACGCCGGGACCGCGAGGACCGGAAGAGTTCGACCTTCGCCGCGAGGTACTCGTCCATGTCGGCGTAATCGTCGAGGTGGTCGTGGCTGAGGTTCGTGAAGGCCGACACGTCGAAGAGGAAACCGTCGACACGGTGGCGGGTGAGGGCGTGGGCGCTCACCTCGATGACGAGGGACCGGGCACCGAGCTCCGCCATCCGGGCGACGATCCCGTGCAGCTCCGCAGCCTCCGGAGTCGTGAGCTTCGAGGGGATGACGGTCGCTCCGATGCGACGTTCCGCCGTCGAGCTCACGCCCGGGACGAGCCCCATCCCGGCGAGGACGGCCTCGAGGAAGTGCGTCGTCGACGTCTTGCCGTTCGTCCCGGTGACCGCGAAGAACGGGAGGTCGAGGGAGCTGGTGTCGTAGACCGCTGCCGCGAGA
Organism: Labedella populi; assembly: GCF_004078655.1. GTDB lineage: Bacteria > Actinomycetota > Actinomycetes > Actinomycetales > Microbacteriaceae > Labedella > Labedella populi. Next base: position 1,186,465 of record NZ_RZNC01000001.1, read on the forward strand.
TCGCCGACGAGCGGACGGAGCGGGCGGTCCCGGACGAGGACCGGGACGCCGATCCCACGCTCGAGCAGCAGCATGCCGTCGTCGTCGGTGAGGATCGCGACGGCGCCCGCCTCGACGGCCTGACCGGCGAACGCGGCGCCGTGATGCCGGGCACCGGGCAGACCGATGTAGAGATCGCCCTGGACGACGGCGGATCCGTCGATCGAGACGCCCGAGACGAACGGATCACCGGAGCCGAGTCCGCGTACCCGACGGAGGTCGAAACCGCGCTCGAGGGCCGACAGTGGGACGGATCGGATCGAGGTGGGGCGCATCGCCGCGGGTCCGTACGAATCCACTGCGCCTCACTTGCCCTCTCGACCTCCGGAGCGACCGCCCGGGAGGACATCCATAGTCTCACAGCCGCGCGACAGGCTCGTGGAAGGCGGCGGCTGTATCGTGTGCGAGTGGAATCGGTCCTGCTCTATCTGCTCGGCGTGTTGATCATCGTCGTGGGCCTCGTCGTGTCGATCGGGCTCCACGAGGTCGGCCACCTCGTTCCCGCGAAGCTCTTCGGCGTGCGCGTCACGCAGTACATGATCGGGTTCGGTCGCACGATCTGGTCGCGTCGCCGGGGCGAGACGGAGTACGGCGTGAAGGCCATCCCGCTCGGCGGGTACATCTCGATGATCGGCATGTTCCCACCCAAGGCCCCGGGGGAGCGCGCGGTCGAGTCGAGCACCGGCTTCTTCCAGCAGTTGTCGACGAGTCCTCAGGCTCAGCAGCCGAGCACGCGCGCTCGCTACTTCGACACGCTCGTGCAGGACGCGCGGCAGGCGAGCGCCGACACGATCGGGGCGGGGGACGAGGAGCGCGCGTTCTACCGGCTGTCGGTGTGGAAACGCGTCGTCGTGATGCTCGGCGGGCCGTTCATGAACCTCGTGATCGCCGTCGTCCTGTTCGCCGTGCTCCTCATGGGTTTCGGGACCGCGCAAGCGACGACGACCGTCGGCGCCGTCTCGCAGTGCGCGCTGCCCGCGACGTCGGAGCGCACGACGTGCGCCGACGGCGATCCGGTCGCTCCGGGGGCCGCAGCCGGCTTCGAGCCGGGCGACACGATCGTGAGCATCGACGGTGAGCCCATCGACGGGTGGGAGGAGTCGACAGCGGTCATCCGCGAGTCGGCCGGTCGTACCCTCTCGGTCGTCGTCGATCGCGACGGCGAAGACGTGACCCTCAGACTCACTCCGCTCCTGACCGAGCGCTACGTCTACGACGAGAACAACCAACCCGTCGAGGCGAACGGGGAGCCCGTCGTCGAGGAGGTCGGGTTCGCCGGCATCTCGCCGACGTCAGCCCTCGTCCAGCAGCCCGCGACGGCGGTGCTCCCGACCGTCGGGAACGCGCTCGGCTCGATGGTCCACCTCATCCTCAACCTGCCGCAGCGACTCGTCGACGTCGCCGAGGCCGCGTTCGGGCCCGGTGAGCGCGATCCGAACGGGCCCATGAGCGTCGTCGGTGTCGGCCGGATCGCCGGGGAGGTCGCGGCCCTCGACGAGGTGCCCATCGCGAGCAAGGCCGCGACGATGATCGGCATGCTCGCGTCCCTCAACGTCGCGCTCTTCGTCTTCAATCTCGTCCCCCTCATGCCGCTCGACGGCGGTCACATCATCACGGCGCTCTTCGAGGCCGTGCGTCGAGGCTTCGCGAAGCTGCGCCGGAAGCCCGATCCGGGGCCCGTCGACTCGGCCAAGCTCATGCCGCTCACCTTCGGTGTCGTGATCGTGCTCGGGGCGATGAGCCTCCTGCTCATCTACGCAGACATCGTCAAACCCGTGAACCTCTTCGGCTGACCGCCGGACGAGGGCCCGCTACTCTCGAGGGCCCGCTACTCCCGAGGGAGTAGCCGGCGAGCGGGGATCGCGACGCGGAGCTGATGCCCGCGACCGGCGGGATCCGTAGGATTCGAGCATGACGTGGCCGGATGGGCAGGGGTCGTCGCGCTTCGACGACGCGCCGCCGTGGCGGCGTGCCTCCGCCCGAGCCCGCCTGTGGTTCCCCGTCGTCTTCTCACTCGTGGTCCAGGGGGTCGGCACGGCGGTCGTGGTCCGCCTTCTCGGTCTCCCGGCGCCAGCCGCCGCTGTGGCCATGACCGTGGCGGTCGTCGGCCCGCTCGCGCTCCTCGGCGCCCGCCGTCACCCCGGTCCTGTCGCCGCCGTCGTCGCCCTCGCGACCGCCGTGGACCTGCTGATCGCGCCGGAGCCCGGCCCGCCCCCCGTCTCGCTCGCCTTCGCCGTCGTGTTCGGGATCGTCCGGGGTGCGCGGACGTGGGTCGTCGCCTCGATCGCGAGCGCGTGGGTCGGCGTCCTCGTCCTCGCTCCGGCGCTCGGTCACGAGTGGCCCCCGGGCCGAATCGTGCTCTCGACCGTCGCGCTCCTCGTCCTCGTCCTCGTCGGCGTCTCGGTCCGCGAGCGCCGCGAGCGTGCCGTCGAATTCCGTCGACTCGCCGCGCAGCGTCGACAGTCGGCCGAGCAGGCCGAACGCGTGCGCATCGCCCGGGAGCTCCACGACGTCCTCGCTCATTCGCTCTCCCAGATCTCCGTTCAGGCGGGGGTCGGTCTGCACCTCATGGACGTGAAGCCGGAGGAGGCCCGAGCCGCGTTGGCCTCGATCAAGTCGACGAGCAAGGACGCGCTCGACGAGGTCCGCTCGGTGCTCGGGGTGCTCAGGGGGGACGACGACGTGCCGACGTCTCCCGCCCGGGGACTCGCGGACGTCGACTCGCTCGTCGACGGGGTCCGTCGAAGCGGCATCGAGGTGTCGGTCGACGTGGCGCCGGACATCACGGAGACGGTGTCCACGACGGTCGGAGCCGCCGTGTACCGCATCGTGCAGGAGGCGCTCACGAACGTCGTACGGCACTCGGGCGCCGCACGGGTCGAGGTGCGGGCGCGGATCGAGGGCGGTGCCGTCGTCGTGAGTGTCGCGGACGATGGTCGTGGGCCGGACGGGGCGACGGAGGGCAACGGCATCCTCGGCATGCGCGAGAGGGCGGCGCTCTCGGGCGGCGGGCTCACCGCCGGTGCCGCCCCGTCCGGAGGCTTCCTCGTCAGCGCCAGCCTGCCTCTCGGAGCCACGGCATGATCCGCGTCGTGGTCGCCGACGACCAGCACCTCGTGCGGGCGGGCTTCCGGGCGCTCCTCGACAACGAGCCCGACATCGCCGTCGTCGGCGAAGCGGCGACCGGACGGGAGGCGGTCGCCGTCGCCCGGAGGGAGCGACCCGACGTGATGCTCGTCGACATCCGCATGCCGGACGGCGACGGGCTGTGGGCGACCGAGCAGATCGTGCGTGACGGCGACCTCGCCGGGGTGCGCATCGTCATCGTGACGACGTTCGAACTCGACGAGTACGTCGCACGGGCGATCGCGGGAGGAGCGAGCGGTTTCCTCGTCAAGGACACGGAACCCGTCGAACTGTTGCGGGCGGTGCGCGTGGTCGCCTCGGGCGACGCCCTGCTCTCGCCCGGCGTCACCCGCAGGCTGCTGGAGCGCGTCGCGGCGGGTTCACGGCCCGTCCTCGACTCCCGGGTGCTCGCCCCGCTCACGGAACGCGAGCGCGAGGTGCTCGCTCTCGTGGGCGAGGGGCTCAGCAACGACGAGATCGGCCGGCGGCTCTTCATGAGCCCACTGACGGCGAAGACCCACGTCTCCCGCATCATGCAGAAACTCTCAGCGCGCGACCGGGCGCGGCTCGTCGTCACGGCGTACGAGACGGGACTCGTGACACCGGGGGAGCGGGACTGAGCCGTCGGCTGACGGTGTCGGCCCCTCCTCCGGAGGGCGTAGCGGGAAGGGTCCCGGCGGCGGATTCGAGATGGCGGCGTCCCGGCGAGAGTCGATACCGACACCGGACGACCTCCGTCCGGACGGATCGAGGAGAACCCCATGTCCATCGCACTCGCCGAATTCGCGACGCTCGCTCCGAGCGTCGTCGCCCATCCCGGGGGAGGCTGGCAGGGCGGGCCAGGCTGGCTCGTCGTGCTCGTCCCGCTCCTGTGGTTCGCCCTGTTCGTCGTCGTGGTGACGCTCATCGGTCGCCGGTGGCGGCACGGCGGTCCGCCGTGGGCTGCGGCACGACAAGCGGCGCCGACCGCCGCTGCGGAGGGCGTGCTCGCCCAGCGGTTCGCGAACGGTGACATCGACGAGGTCGAGTACCGCGCGCGGCTGGAGGTGCTCCGGGCGACGCGTCCGCCCGTCGGCTGATCGCGTCGGCTGGCCGGGTGGCGGGTTCCGTCATCCGGCCGCTTGTCCGTCGCCCGCGCGTAGGATGACAGCGTGCCAGCCGTGAACCTGGGGATGCCGAGCGTCCCGGACGTCCTCGCCCCCCGCCGCAAGTCCCGCCAGATCCGCGTGGGAAGCGTGCTCGTCGGTGGAGACGCCCCCGTGAGCGTCCAGTCCATGACGACGACGCCGACGCCGGACATCAACGCGACGCTGCAGCAGATCGCGGAACTCACGGCCGCGGGCTGCGACATCGTGCGCGTCGCCGTGCCGAGCAGGGACGACGCCGAGGCGCTCCCGATCATCGCGAAGAAGAGCCAGATCCCGGTCATCGCAGACATCCACTTCCAGCCGAACTACGTCTTCGCGGCGATCGACGCCGGGTGCGCGGCCGTGCGCGTCAACCCGGGCAACATCCGCAAGTTCGACGATCGGGTCGGCGAGATCGCGAAGGCGGCGAAAGATGCCGGCGTGAGCTTGCGCATCGGCGTCAACGCCGGTTCGCTCGATCCGCGTCTCCTGCAGAAGTACGGCAAGGCGACGCCCGAGGCGCTCGCGGAGAGCGCGCAGTGGGAGGCGAGCCTGTTCGAGGAGCACGACTTCCACGACTTCAAGATCTCCGTCAAGCACAACGACCCGATCGTCATGGTGAAGGCGTACCGCCTCCTCGCCGAGCGCGGCGACTGGCCTCTGCATCTCGGGGTGACGGAGGCCGGCCCGGCCTTCCAGGGCACGATCAAGAGCGCCACGGCGTTCGGGATCCTCCTGGCCGAGGGCATCGGTGACACGATCAGGGTCTCCCTCTCGGCGCCGCCGGTCGAGGAGGTCAAGGTGGGCCTGCAGATCCTGCAGTCCCTCAACCTCCGGGAGCGCAAGCTCGAGATCGTCTCGTGCCCGAGCTGCGGTCGCGCCCAGGTCGACGTGTACTCGCTCGCCGAGGAGGTCACGACGGGGCTCGAGGGCATGTCGGTCCCGCTCCGGGTCGCCGTGATGGGCTGCGTCGTCAACGGCCCGGGCGAGGCCCGTGAGGCGGACCTCGGCGTCGCGTCCGGCAACGGCAAGGGGCAGATCTTCGTCAAGGGCGAGGTCATCGCGACCGTGCCGGAGTCGGACATCGTCGCCACCCTCATCCGTGAGGCGAACCGCTTGGCCGCGGAACTCCCCGCGGACGACACCTCGACGGGCACCCCCACCGTCTCGGTCGGCGCCCCCTAACCCAAGGGGCTACACCCGTCCGAGGTCTACACGTAGACCTGGCGCCCTCGCACCCGATCTGGAGCCCTCGCGGTAACGACGCACGCTCGCAGAATCGCCACCTAGACTGGACCGACGATTCTCTGGCAGCGACGCCCGAGCACAGCAACGAACCGGGGAGCACGCCGTGATCGAGCAGCCCACGACCACGTCCACCGTGACGCGCGAGGAACTCGAGCGGGCACGCGGCATCATCGGTGCGATCGCCTCCCGCTTCGACGAGAAGGTCGTCGGTCAGTCGAGTCTGCGCACGAGCCTCCTCGTCGCTCTCCTCACGGGTGGGCACGTCCTGCTCGAAAGCGTCCCCGGGCTCGCGAAGACGACGGCAGCGGAGACCATCGCGGATGCGGTCGGCGGCAGCTTCCGGCGCATCCAGTGCACTCCCGACCTGCTCCCGTCGGACATCGTCGGCACCCAGATCTACGACCCGAGAACGGCCGAGTTCCGGACTCAACTCGGCCCCGTGCACGCGAACTTCGTCCTCCTCGACGAGGTGAACCGTTCGAGCGCGAAGACCCAGTCGGCGATGCTCGAGGCGATGCAGGAGAAGCAGACGTCGATCGGCGGAGTCGACTACGCGCTGCCGAACCCGTTCCTCGTGCTCGCGACGCAGAACCCGATCGAGCAGGAGGGCACGTACCACCTCCCCGAGGCGCAGCTCGACCGCTTCCTCATCAAGGAGGTCCTCGACTACCCCACGATCGCCGAGGAGGCCGAGATCGTGCGTCGGGTCAACGCCGGCGTCTACTCGCATGACGGGCGAGCACCTCGCGTGAGCGTAGACGACGTGCTGTACCTGCAGTCGCTCGTCCCCCGCATCTACCTCGACCCGGCCATCCTCGCGTACATCGTGCAGACCGTGTACGTCACGCGGAACGCTGCCTCCTACCTCCCCGAGCGGATGGCGTCCTACGTCGAGTACGGTGCGAGTCCGCGGGCGAGCATCGCGTTCGCGACCGTGGCACGCGCGCTCGCGCTGCTCTCCGGCCGGGAGCATGTCATCCCCGAGGACGTGAAGGCGTACCGCCACCAGGTGCTGCGGCACCGCATCATCCTCGGCTTCGAGGCGATCGCGGACGACGTCCGCCCGGAAGCGATCATCGACGCGATCTTCGGCGTCGTCCAGGTGCCGTGAGTCCATCGTGACCGCGCTGCTCACGCGGGTGAAGACGACCCTCTCGATCCGAGCGCACCGCCGCGTCCGCGGCATGCTCGACGGCGAATACGCGTCGATCTTCCGGGGGAAGAGCCACGAATTCGACGACATCCGCCCCTATGTCCCCGGTGACGAGATCCGCGACATCGACTGGAAGGCGACCGCCCGGGCCGGTTATCCGCTCACGAAGCAATTCATCGCCCACCGCAAACAGACCATGATGCTCGTCGTCGACACCGGTCGAGACCTCGCGGCCGTCGCCGCCGGCGGGGAACCGAAGCGGGATGTCGCGGTCCTCGCCGCCGGCGCGCTCGGCTACATCGCGGTGCGCCACGGCGACCGGGTCGGGCTCATCGCCGGCGACGCCGGCGGCGTCCGTCTCGTCGAGCCGAAGGGCGCCGAGTCGCACCTCGAGCGCATCCTCCAGGTGGTCGTCGAGCGTGCGCGCCTCGACGGTGCGCGGAGCGATCTCCGGGCCGTGCTCGAGCGCGTCGTCCGGACCGTGCGCCGGCGCATGCTGCTCGTGATCGTCGCGGATGATGCGGCCGTCGATGAGGAGACGGCCGCACTCGTCCGCCGCCTCACCGTGCAGCACGAGATCCTCTGGATCACCGTGGGCGACGCCGACGTCATGGCGGCGCAGTGGGCGACGTCGCCCATGTTCGACGTGGCAGACGACAGCGGGATCCCCGATTTCCTGCGTCGAGACCGACGGCTGCGCGCCGCGTTCGAGGAGGCCGAGCGAGTCCGCGATGCGGCGCGCGACGAGCGTCTCGACGCGCTCGCGATCTCGCACGTCCGCATCACTCGCCACGACGAGGTCGTGCCGACGCTCTTCCGACTCATCGAGGCGCACAATCATGCTCGGCGATGAGGTCGGGTACAACCCGCTCGCCCAGTACTGGTGGGGGTGGATGGCGATCGCGCTCACGCTCGTGACCCTCGTGGTGGCGTGGTACGTCTTCGTCTGGTGGTCGTCCCGTCGCGCGACCGAGGTCGTCTCCGTGCCGGACGCCGACACCGTGCCGGCGCCCTCGCGCGAGGAGCTCACCGCCCGGTACCTCGCTCTCGTGGACGAGGTCGTCGCCTCTTACGACTCCGGGCGGCTGTCGCGGAGGGCGGCGCACCAGAAGCTCGGGACCCTCGTGAGGTTCTATGCGCAGGAGTCGTCCGGTGTGCGGGCGGACGTCATGACGCTCGATGACCTCACGCGAGCGCGCCTCGGCGCCATCGCCCACGCGGTCGCCGTCTACTACCCGGCCGAGTTCGCGCGTGTCGAGACGGGGGACGTGCACCGCTCGGCGGACGTCGCCCGCCAAGCCGTGGCGTCATGGTGGTGAGGCGGCCGTGACCCTCGTCAACCTCTGGCTCGTGCTCGCGTGGCTCGTCGCCGCGCTCGTCACCGCTGCGATCGTCGTCTGGCTGCAGCGGCGAGCGCGACGGCGAAGCGCTGAGGCGGTGCCCGTCGCGCACTCCGACCGGCTCACGACGCTCCCCGCCTACGCGTCCGCGCTCCGACGGTACCGAACGTTGCTCTGGACGGTCCTCGTCGCCGTCGTGCTCCTCGTCGCCGCGAGCGCCGTGCTCTCCGGTCGGCTCGTCAGCCTCACCACTGTGCAGCCGGAGCTCCGCAATCGTGACATCGTGCTGTGCCTCGACGTCTCGGGCTCGATGATCGATTACGACGCGCAGATCGTCGAGACGTTCTCGGAGCTCACGGAGGAGTTCGACGGCGAACGAATCGGTCTCGTCCTCTTCAACGCGTCGGCGATCACCTCGTTCCCGCTCACGAGCGACTACGCCTATGCGCGATCGCAGCTCGACGCGCTGCACGCCGACCTCGTCGATCCCGACACCGACTGGTCGTTCGCGAACGGGACGCTGCTCGGTAACGGGTCATCGATGATCGGCGACGGCCTCGCGTCGTGCGTCATGCGCTTCGACGACCTCGACACGCAGCGGTCCCGGTCGATCGTCTTCGCGACGGACAACTACGTCGCGGGAGAACAGATCATGACGCTCCCGGAGGCCGGGGAGTTCGCGCGGTCGAAGGACGTCGTCGTGTTCGGCCTCAACCCCGGAGACGTGCGAAGCCTCGACTACATCGCCGAGTTCGCCGACGAGATGCGTCAGGTCGTCGAGGCGACGGACGGCACCTACTGGGCCCTCGAGGACCCCGATGCGGTGCCGGGCATCGTCGCGCAGGTGCAGGAGAGGCAAGCGGAGCGGTTCACGGGTGAACCGGTGCTCGTCGTCACGGACGAGCCGACGCTCCCGGTCCTCGCGGGCTTCGTGGCACTCGCGGCCGTCATGTTCGCGGGATGGAGGTTGCGTCGATGATCCTCGACCCCGTCCTGCCGGTGTGGCTCATCGCCGTGCTCGGCGTCGTCCTCGCGGGTTTCGCACTCACGCAACTCGTCTGGCCCGGGCGCGGCCGATCCCGTCTGCTCTGGGCTTCGCGCCTCGTGATGGTGCTCCTGCTCGTCGGTATCGCGCTGCGACCGGGCGTCCCCGCGTCGTCCTTGCCCCCGGCCGCTTCGGGCGACGTCGACCTCTACCTCGTGGTCGACACGACGAGCAGCATGGCCGCCGAGGACTGGGGGGATTCGGCTCCTCGCCTCGACGGCGTCCGCGACGACGTGCTCTCGATCGCCCAGGCGCTCGTCGGATCGCGCGTCTCGCTCATCACGTTCGACGCCGTGACGGTCCACCGCGTGCCGCTCACGACCGACGTGTCGGCGCTCGCCCAGGCCACGCGTGCGCTGCGGCAGGAGATCACGTCCTACTCCGCCGGCAGCAGCATCGATGAGCCCGTCGAGTACCTCACCGGCGTCCTCGCGTCCGACGCGGAGGAGAACCCGGAACGCTCCCGCGTGCTCTTCTACCTCGGCGACGGGGAGCAGACGAGCGGCGAGGCGCCCGGCTCCTTCTCGGCTCTCGCCCCGTTCATCGATGGGGGAGCCGTGCTCGGCTACGGTACCGACGGCGGGGGTCGGATGCGCTCCTACACCGGGTACGACGACGGCACCGAGCCTCCCTACATCGTGGATTACTCCACGGGGGAGGACGCCATCTCCCGCATCGACGAGCGGGCCCTCACGACCATCGCCGGAGAGCTCGGCGTCCCGTACGTCCACCGCGACGCGGAGTCATCGGTCGCGGCGGCGACAGCGGGGATCGAGGTCGGGGACGTGGAGAGCGGTGGCGAGGTGCCGGCGGAGACCGGTGAGTTCTACTGGCTGCTCGCCATTCCGCTCACGGCGCTCGCCGTGCTCGAACTCGGGTGGATGCTGCGGACGGTGCTCCGTTCGGGCGTCGGCCCCGGTCGGCGCAATGGACGGGAGGTGATGACCGGTGGTTGAGCCGATCGCGCAACCGACGCTCGCGACGGAACCGACAGGCGCGACGGAACTGACAGGCGCGACGGAATGGACGGGAGCGCCCGCGCGCACGGAGCGCCGGGTCACGGCGACGGCGATGCGACGGCGCCGTCGACGGCTCCTCTGGTGGTCGCTCCCCGTCGTCCTGATCGCGCTCGCGATCTCGTTCAAGCTCGCGAGCCTCTCCCTCACGGCGCAGGACGCGATCGATGCGGCGGAGAGCGGGCGGTTCGATGAGAGCATCGCGGCGAGCGATTCCCTCATGACGCTCAACGTGGTCGAACCGTGGATCGCGTACTTCAACCGCGGCACCGCCTCGGCGCTCGCCCAGGAGTACAACGACGCGACGGACGACCTCTCGGTCGCTCTCGAACTCGCTCCCGACGATCAGGCGTGCGACGTTCGTGTGAACCTCGCTCTCGCCTGGGAGGAGCTCGGCGACATCTATGCCGAAGGCGGGTACCTCCGCGGCGCTTCCCTCCTCTACGACACGGCTCTCGCCGTCATCCGCGGGGGAGAGGAGGACGGCTGCTTCCGCAGCGAGGAGGAGGGCGACTCGACACCGCCAGAGGAGCCGTCCGACGGATCGACCGACGCGGGCGAGCGGCTCGAGAACGCGCGAGACCGCGTGGAGGGCAAACAGGACGAGGTCGATCGGCAGGACGGTCAGCAGGGTCAGGGTGCGCCCGACTCGGACGCCGGTGGGGGATCCCCGACCGAGGACCTCGAGGACCGAGGTGATGCGGCGGAGCAGGAGCGTCGTGATCAGGACGCCGATCAGCGCGGCGGTGGCGAGTACGTCGAGAAGCCCTGGTGAGGGCCGTCCGGAGGCGGGGCCAGCCGCGGGCGGCGGCGCCACCCGACTAGCGGCGCCACCCGACTAGCATGGACGCGTGGTTACGCGCCTGTCGACATACTTCCTCCGCACGCTCCGTGAAGATCCCTCCGACGCGGAGGTGACGAGTCACCGGTTGCTCGTGCGCGCCGGGTACATCCGGCGCCAGGCGCCGGGGGTGTTCGCATGGCTTCCGATCGGTCTGCGCGTGAAGGCGAAGATCGAGACGATCGTGCGCGAGGAGATGGCCGCCGCCGGCGCCTTCGAGGTCCACTTCCCCGCACTGCTGCCGCGTGAACCCTACGAGGCGACCGGTCGCTGGGAGGAGTACGGCGACGCGCTCTTCCGCCTGAAGGACCGCAAGGGCGCCGACTACCTGTTGGCGCCGACGCACGAGGAGGTCTTCACGCTGCTCGTGAAGGACCTGTACTCGAGCTACAAAGACCTGCCGCTGTCGATCTACCAGATCCAGGACAAGTACCGCGATGAGGCGCGACCCCGCGCGGGGCTGCTGCGCGGCCGCGAGTTCACGATGAAGGACGCGTACTCCTTCGACTACACGGACGCCGGCCTCGACGCGAGCTACCAGAGCCAGCGCGACGCGTACGAGCGGATCTTCGCCCGACTCGGCCTCGAGTACGTCATCGTGCACGCCGACGCGGGCGCGATGGGCGGCTCGCGGAGCGAGGAGTTCCTCCACCCCACGCCGATCGGCGAGGACACGTTCGTGCGCTCGGCGGGCGGGTACGCGGCGAACGTCGAGGCGTTCACGACCGTCGTCCCTGAGGCACGGCCCGTCGACGGACTGCCGGAGGCGATCGTGCACGACACGCCGGACACGCCCACGATCCAGACGCTCGTGGATCTGGCGAACGCCGAGCACCCGCGCGAGGACGGCCGCCCCTGGACGGCCGCGGACACCTTGAAGAACGTCGTGCTCGCCCTCACCGACCTGGAGGGGAACCGCTCGCTCGTCGTCGTGGGGCTTCCGGGCGACCGCGAGGTCGAGATGAAGCGCGTCGAGGTCGCGTTCGCCCCCGCCGAGGTCGAGGCGGCGACGGAGGAGGACTTCGCGAAGCACCCGGGCCTCGTGAAGGGGTACATCGGACCGTGGTCCCCGGCGGGTCCCGTCCTCGGTGAGGAGTCGAGCACGGGCATCCGCTTCGTCGTCGACCCCCGAGTCGTCGACGGCACCGAGTGGATCACGGGAGCGAACGAGCAGGGCCGGCACGTCTTCGGACTCGTCGCGGGTCGCGACTTCACGGCGGACGGCGTCGTCGAGGCCGCCGAGGTACGTGTCGGCGACCCCGCTCCCGACGGTTCCGGCCCCGTCGAGCTCGCGCGCGGCATGGAGCTCGGGCACGTCTTCCAGCTGGGCCGCAAGTACGCCGAGTCGCTCGGTCTCAAGGTGCTCGACGAGAACGGCAAGCTCGTCACGGTCACGATGGGCTCGTACGGCATCGGTATCACCCGCATCCTCGCGACGATCGCGGAGCTCAACAACGACGAGAAGGGCCTCATCTGGCCGACCCAGGTCGCGCCGTTCGACGTACACCTCGTCGCGACAGGCCGGGAGGCCGCCGTCTTCGAGACGGCCGGGTGGATCTCGGACCAGCTCGAGGCGGCCGGTCTCGACGTGCTCTACGACGATCGTCCGAAGGTCTCGCCCGGAGTGAAGTTCGGTGACGCCGAACTCGTCGGCGTGCCGATCATCGTGATCGCCGGCCGCGGTGTCGCCGATGGCACGGTCGAGGTCTGGGACCGTCGCTCGGGCGAGCGTGAGACCGTCACGATCGCCGAGGTCGTCGACGCGGTCGCGCGCTTCCGCCTCTCCTGACCTCCGGCCTCGTCACGGGGCTCTCGCGCCGCTGATCCGCGTCAACTCAGCCGAATGGAGCTCGCGTCCTCCGGGGTGTCGACGGTCATGCGGTCGGGTACCCTTGACAGGTAGTCCGGCGCGCGGTTTCGCGTCGGCAAGAGCTGAATATGGAGGTGGCCGTCGTGGACATCGATCTCACTGTCCTGAAGATGATGGAACGGGAGCGGGAGATCCCGTTCGACGAACTCGTGCACATCATCGAGCAGGCGATCCTCACCGCCTACCAGAAGAACGAGACCCAGTCGGGCGGCGACGCGACGGATGCGCGCGTGCACCTCGACCGGAAGACCGGACACGTCGCGGTCCTCATCCCGGAGAAGGACGAGGACGGCAACGTCATCGGCGAGTCGGAGACGATGCCCGAGGACTTCGGTCGGATCGCGGCCTTCGCGGCGAAGCAGGTCATCAACCAGCGTCTGCGCGACATCGCCGACGATGCGGTGCTCGGAGAGTTCAAGGGGCGCGAGGGCGACATCGTCGCGGGCGTCATCCAGCAGGGCCCGAACCCGAAGATGATCCACGTCGATCTCGGCACGATAGAGGCGATCATGCCGCCGGAGGAGCAGGTGCCCGGCGAGCAGTACACACACGGATCGCGCATCCGCGTCTACGTGACGAGCGTCTCGAAGGGGCTCAAGGGCCCGTCGATCACGGTCTCCCGCACCCACCCGTCGCTCGTTCGCAAGCTGTTCGCGCTCGAGGTGCCGGAGATCGCGTCGGGTCTCGTCGAGATCGTGTCGCTTGCTCGCGAGGCCGGTCACCGGACGAAGATCGCGGTGCGGGCGACCGACCCGGCGATCAACGCCAAGGGCGCGTGCATCGGCGAGATGGGGCGTCGCGTCCGCGCCGTCACCGAGGAACTCGGCACGGAGAAGATCGACATCGTCGACTATTCGCCGGACCTCGCGACGTTCGTGGGCAACGCACTCTCGCCCGCGAAGGTCACGTCGACCTTCGTGCTCGACCAGAGCATCAAGGCGGTTCGGGCGCTTGTGCCCGACTACCAGTTGTCGCTCGCGATCGGCAAGGAAGGCCAGAACGCCCGCCTCGCCGCGAAGCTGACGGGCGCGAAGATCGACATCCAGCCGGACTCGATCCTCGACGAATAGAGGGTGTCCGGTTGGATGTCGGTCTTCGCGCATTCGATCGGACGCGCAGCG
>NZ_RZNC01000002.1 GCF_004078655.1 Labedella populi
TCGCCGATGGTGCTCGGCTCGTCGTGCGCCGCGGAGGCGAGCATCTTTCCGTCCGGATCGAGTCTCGTCAGGAGAGCGGCGGAGATTGCCGACAGCTGCGAGACCTGATCCGCCGTCAATGCGTCGATCACCATGGCGCGCACGTTCTCGACATGCCCGGGAGCCGAGGCGACGACCTTCTTCCAGCCGGCCTCGGTCAGCTCGATGTTCGTCGCCCGCTTGTCCTCGGCGCACGGGTACCGGGTGACGAAGCCGCGCTCGGCGAGCCGACTGATGACTTTCGAGAGCCGCGGCAGCGACGCGTTCGTCCGCGCGGCGAGTGCGGAGGACCGCAGCACGCGTCCCGGTGCCTCCGAGAGCATCGCGAGAGTGAAGTAGTCGAAGTGCGTGAGCGACGCGTCGTGCGTCAACTGTGCATCGAGTGCAGCGGGTAGTAGTTCGAGCACGGCGGAGAATCGGACCCACGCTTCTCGTTCGGGGTCGCTCAGCCATCGGGTATCCGTCATGGAACCATTCTATCCAAAAGGTTGCATCTACAAGCATTTCGTCGTACATTAGTTGTACCGACAATCATTTGGCCCTCGGGTCACGAAGGAGCAACAGCATGAGCACCGTCACCATCTTCGGAACCGGCAACATGGGAACCGCCATCGCAGGAGTCGTCGCCGCCGGCGGCGCATCGGTCCAGCACATCGGTCCGGATGAGACCGCGACGATCCAGGGCGAGGTCGTCGTTCTCGCCGTGCCGTACGCCGCGCTCGCCCCGATCGCCGCCGCGTACGCCGACCAGCTCGAGGGCAAGATCGTCGTCGACATCACGAACCCTCTCGACTTCGAGACGTTCGACGCCCTGGTCGTCCCCGTCGGCAGCTCCGCCGCCGCCGAGCTCGCGGCCCTCGTCCCCGGCGCGAAGGTCCTCAAGGCCTTCAACACGACGTTCGCCGGCACCCTCGCCGCAAAGAAGGTCGGACCCGTGGACACGACCGTCCTCATCGCCGGCGACGACGCGGACGCCAAGGGCACCCTCGCGGCCCTCGTGTCCGCAGGCGGCGTGAAGGCCATCGATGCCGGATCGCTCAAGCGCGCTCACGAGCTCGAAGCGCTCGGCTTCCTGCAGCTCACCCTCGCCGCCGGCGAGAAGGTCAGCTGGACCGGCGGCTTCGGCGTCATCAACTGAACCCGTCCCCTCCGTCCCGACGAGACCGCCGGGACGGAGGGGCTCCTCATCTCCAGGAAGAAGACACCGCCATGACCACGTCTCCCGCGGAGGACATCCTCGCTGCCGACACCACGATGGGAGCCGTGACCCTCCGGGTCGGCGACCTCGAGTCGATGTCCGGCTACTACTCGCAGGCGTTCGCGATGGAGCCTCTCGAGGAGAGCAGCCGCGGAGGGGAGATCCACCGCGTGCTCGGCCGCGGTCGTGCGCCGCTCGTGAAGCTCGTGCACACCCCGGGTCTTCCCGGAGTCGACCCGCGCCAGGCCGGCCTCTTCCACACGGCGTTCCTCTTCGAGGACGCCGCAAGCCTCGCCGCGACCGTCTATCGTGCGGCGCAGCTGCCCTCGAGTCGGTTCGTCG
The DNA here is from genome assembly GCF_004078655.1 of Labedella populi. Taxonomy (GTDB): domain Bacteria; phylum Actinomycetota; class Actinomycetes; order Actinomycetales; family Microbacteriaceae; genus Labedella; species Labedella populi. The sequence goes on from NZ_RZNC01000002.1 coordinate 1,580, forward strand.
GATCGAGCGACCACCTCGTCAGCGAGGCCTTCTACTTCACCGACCCGGAGGGGAACGGTGTGGAACTGTACACGGACCGCGATCGATCCGTGTGGATCCGTGACGGTTCCGAGATCCGGATGGCCACCGCGTATCTCGACCCCAACGCCTATCTCCGGGAGCACCTCACCCAGAGCGCCGTCGACGCCGGACCGGGTCTCGCCGGCCGCGTCGGGCACGTGCACCTCCAGGTCGGCGACGTCGACACGGCCAGAGCTTTCTACGTCGATGCGTTGGGCTTCGAGACGACCCAGACGTCGTACCCGGGCGCATTGTTCGCCTCGGCCGGCGGATACCACCACCACGTCGCGATGAACGTCTGGAACAGCCGAGGCGCTGGACCGCGAGCCGCGAGCCTCGGGCTCGGCGACGTCTCGATCACCGTTCCCGCCCGGCAGGAACTCGAGGCACTCGAAGGCCGTCTCGCGTTCCGCTCGGTGCCGTTCTCGTCGGACGGGCGTTCCGTCGTCGTGACCGATCCGTGGGGTACCCGGGTCACGATCGCGCTTCCCGACGTCACGACCGAGGAGGTGCTCGCACGATGAGCGCATCACAACTTCACGCTGAGCGTTCACGCGAGTGGACGTCCGCGATCGGCTCGACGTCGGCTGTCGCCGTCTTCCTCCACGGGTACGGATCGAACGAGTACGACCTGACCGGGCTCGCATCGGCCCTCGGGCTCACCCTTCCGTGGGTGTCGCTCCGTGCACCGGTCGAGATCGGCGGCGGGGGAGCAGCCTGGTTCACCATCACGAGGCCCGGTGACCCCGACGCCCTACCTGTCGAGGAGGCCACGGCCGCGATCTGGGCATGGGTCGACGAGAACATCCCGAGCGCGGTGAAGATCGTCCCGATCGGCTTCTCGCAGGGCGGGCTCATGGCGAGTCAGCTGCTGCGCACCCGACCCGATCGGGTCGTCGCGCCGGTCGTGCTCGGCGGATTCGTGCTCGGCGCGCCGCAACCCGCCGACGGCGTCCTCGAGTCCGACCGTCCGGCCGCTTTCTGGGGTCGAGGCGCTGAGGACCGCGTCATCACGACCGCGGCCGTCGAGCGGACCGCGACATTCCTCCCTCAGCACAGCTCCCTCGTCGCGCGCGTGTACCCCGGACTTGCACACGGCATCAGCTCAGAGGAACTCGCGGACGTCCGTGATTTCCTCATCACGCACGTCGGCGTGGACGCCGTCTCACGCTGATGGACCCCGTCGAACCGTTCGAGATCGGCGTCTTCACCTTCGGTGAGCTGACCAAGGACGCCGCCGGGCGACCGATCGACCCTGCTCGGCGCTTGGCCGATGTCCTCGAGTGGGCGCGGGTGGCCGACGAAGCCGGGCTCGACGTCTTCGGCGTCGGAGAACACCACCGTGACGACTTCGCGATCACTTCGCCACAGATGGTGCTCTCGGCCATCGCCGCGCAGACCAGCCGGATCCGGTTGACGAGCACGGTAACCGTGTTGTCGAGCTCTGACCCTGTGCGTGTCTTCGAGGACTTCGCGACACTCGACCTCCTGAGCGGCGGCCGCGCGGAGATCACGGCGGGGCGCGGCGCGTACGTCGAATCATTCCCGCTGTTCGGTCAGGCGCTCGAACGCTACGACGAGTACTTCGAGGACCGCTTGGACCTGCTTCTGCGCATCCGTTCGAGGAATCCGGTCACGTGGTCGGGGACGACGCGCCCTCCGCTCGACAACGTCGGCATCTGGCCGCGTCCTCTCCAGGATGAACTCCCGATCTGGATCGCTGTCGGCGGTACGCCGGCGTCCGTCGTCCGAGCAGCGACGAAAGGGCTGCCCCTGTACCTCGCGATCCTCGGAGCTCCGGAACGGTTCGCGCCGCTCGCCGACCTGTACAGGACGTCCGCCCGCCAGGCGGGTCGTGAGCCGAGCCGCATCGCGGTCACGTCGCACTTCTACGCGGAGCCGACATCTCAGGGCGCCCGCGACAGGTTCTTCCCGCACTACTCGTCGTACATCGAGCAGAACATGCCGAGGACGGGCCGGCTCGATCGTCAAGCGCTGGACGCCTGGGCGGGGCCGCGAGGTGCGCTCTTCGCCGGCAGCCCGGCCGAGATCGTCGACAAGATCCTCTGGGAGCACGAGATCCTCGGGCACACGCGGTTCCTCGCCCAGGTCGGACTCGGGGGGCTCTCTCGACGGGACACGCTCGCCTCGATCGAACTGCTCGCCACGGAGATCCTGCCGGCGGTGCGCGCGGAACTCGCCGTCTGACGACGTGAGTGCGCCTACCGGCGAGAGGGAACTCGCTGCCAGAAGAAGCTGCGACGCCGCCTCTTTCATCGACGACGGTGTTCGTGGGAGCGGCCGCGACTACTCGACGGGCTGTACCCGCGGACCTGAATATCCGAATTGCGTGTCGGCCAAACGATGGACAAGGTGCCGTCGATCTGCCTATCCTCGTGAGTCGTCAGGGAAGCTCCGGCGCTGGGGAATCGGAATGGTCAAACCCCCGAGCGTGTGACGTGACCACGACCTACCGTGACCGTCGAGGAGGAAAAGGATGGATGACGAGTATCTCGCGCCCGCAGGCGCGGCGCCGCAGCCGGCCGGCGGCCGTCGCAGCATTTCCGCGCGAGCCGGTGACGGGGGAGAGTTCGTCGACCTCGACGCGTGCGATCTGATGGGCGCGGGCAGCGGGGCCGAACTCGGCCGCTGACGATGGAGCGTTCACGGACGAGCACCGTCGCCCCCGAGTACGGGCGAGTCGATGCGGTCGGTGATGATGCCGTCGACACCGAGGTCGAGTAGCGCGCGGATCTCGAGGTCGTCGTTGACCGTCCACGCGTAGAGGGGTGCGCGGCGATCGTGCGCGTCGGCGATCATCGCTGCGGTCACCGAGGCCTGCTCGACCACGAAGAAGTCGGCCCCGATCCGGGGAAGTTCGCCCGAGTACATCGCGAGGGCGACACCCACGCTGAGGTCTGGGCGCAGGCGCTCGAGAGTCCGCACGGTCTCCACGTCCAGGGACTGGAACGTGTTCCGGCCGTCGAGTGCCCCGAGAGCGTCGAGTCGACGGAGCGCCCTCTCGACGAAATCGGGAGTCTCCTGCCCGGTCACCTTGAACTCCAGGAGGAGCGGGACGCCGAGGTCGTGCGCCCGCCGGACGTAGTCCTCCATGGTGGGGATCGTGTCGCTGCGGCCATGCATGCTCACGGTCGTCCGGGTGAGTTCACTCGTCGTCATTTCGGAGACGGAGCGGTCGATCCCCGCGAGCACGAGCAGATTGGTGTCGTGAGCCGCGACGAAGTCGCCGTCCGCCGTCTGCTGGATGTCGACCTCGACGACGTCGGCTCCCCGGCGTGCGGCGGCTTCGAGACCCGAGATCGTGTTCTCCGGTCCGCCGCGGTCGTAGCCGCGGTGTGCGATGACGAGGGGACCGTCGGCTTCTCCCGCTGACGACGCGGTCGGGGCGACGACCGACCCCGAGATCGTGAGCGCCACCGCGCCGAGGGCGATCACGACCGTCGCGCGTGCCGGCGACCACGCCGCTGGCCGGTGCGACGCGACGGCAGTCGACGGGGGTGTGTATCGGGACGTCACGAACGCGACGGCGATGGCGAGTGACGCGAGGACAGACACGAGACCCGAGACGATGGTGGCGTCGGGAGGTATCACCGCGGTCGCGACGGCGACGACCGCGACGGCGCACGCGGGACCTCGCAATCTCCGGAGGGATTCCCTCGCCTCGCGTCGCGCGCGGCGAACGGAACGGGGCTCTCCGTCATTGCTCCACGACAGCAGCATGATGACGGCGAACGACGCGAGTACCGTCGCCGTCATCATGGCGACCCAGAGCGCCCCGGACAACGGCGCTTTGAGGAACTCGCGGGCGATGAACGGCGGGATGGACAGGCTCGCGGTCAGGGGAGAGAGGACTCCGAAACCCGCGAGGGGACTGAGCAGGGCGAGAGGGACGGCGAGGAGGGCGAGGCCCGACCGCGTCCAGTGCCGGAGGATCACCGCCGCGCGTGTGAGAACCGCACGGACGGTCCGAGCATCGTCGAACCCGCGTGCCACGACGGCGAGTGTCAGCGCCGTCCATACGAGAGCGGATGCGACGGACACGAGCAATGCCGCCGAGCCGAAAAGCCACGCGACAGGGGAGGTCAGGAGCGCCGGGAACGAACCGGGCGACACCGCCTCCACTCCGGCGGCAACTGCGGCGGCGCCGAGCAGCTCGTGCACGGCCGGTCGCCCGATGATCAGGCAGGTCGCATACACGCCGACGAGGACGGCCCACACCCGGAGCGGTGTGTGGGCGAGCGACCGGACCGCAACTCGAACGTCCATCGGTCCTCCCCTCATCTCGTCCGGACCGGGTGAGCCGGACCCTCTCCACCATCGCGCGCGCCGGGCACGCGGAGAATCCCCTTGACGGGCGGCGCCGGAATCGGGAAGACCCCGGATCGAGGAGGAGCGGGGATCGCGACGGACCGCGTTACAGCGACGCGGCGTGGTCCGGCACGAACCGGTGATCGTCGATGGGCGGTCGCGCGGTTCCCTCGGCCGCCGGTCGATCGGGGAAGTGGACCTCGTCGGGGTCGAGCCGGTCGTAGGGGATCTGGCTCAGCAGATGGTTGATCGTGTTGAGCCGGGCCGCTTTCTTGTCGTCGCTGTTGATCGACCACCACGGAGCGGCTTCGTGGTCCGTGACCTCGAACATGGCGTCCTTCGCCTCCGAGTAGTCCTCCCACTTCGTGATGGACAGCAGATCGGTCTCCGAGAGCTTCCATCGCCGCATCGGGTCGTTCAGGCGGGAGTGGAACCGCTTCTCCTGCTCCGTGTCCGAGACGGAGTACCAGTACTTGAGGACGATGATGCCGTCGTCGACGAGCATGCGCTCGACGATCGGGACCTGCGCGAGGAAACGGTCGTACTCCTCGTCGGTGCAGTAACCCATGACCTTCTCGACACCCGCGCGGTTGTACCAGGACCGGTCCATGAGGACGATCTCCCCGGTGGTCGGAAGCCGCTCGATGTAGCGCTGGAAGTACCACTGGCCCTTCTCGCGCTCCGTGGGCTGCGGCAGGGCCACGACGCGTGCGCTCCGGGGGTTGAGGTACTGCATGACGCGCTTGATCGCGCCACCTTTTCCGGCGGCGTCTCGTCCCTCGAAGATCACGAGGACGCGCGCGCCCGAGGCCGTGATCCACTGCTGCATGCTCACGAGCTCGGTCTGGAGCCGCCGCAGCTCCTTCTCGTACTTCTTCTTGTCGACGCGCTTCTGCTTCTTCTTGCTGGATGTCTTCTTGTCAGACACGGATGTCCCTCTGGTGTGATGTCACGGGGATGGAGCCACCCGGATGGGTCAGCTGAGGCTACGTGCTTTCGAGCCGGGCCCATCGGGGTTGCGCTCGCGGCTCGGAAGCGGAGCGGGCACGACAGTCCCTGCCGACGGGACGGGCTCGGGTACGGTTGTCGAGCGACACCCGTATTCCGGAAGTCGCGACGAACACCACGGAACAACGAGGAGAAGCACATGTCGGTCGGTCTGCTCGCCGTCGTCGATGACATCTTGACCGCCGCACTGAAGGCGAGCGCGAAGACGGCCGGCGTCGTCATCGATGATGCGGCCGTCACGCCGCAGTACGTGCAGGGGATCACGCCGGCGCGCGAATTGCCCGTGGTCTGGAGGATCGCGCTCGGCAGCATCGTCAACAAGTTCGTCATCATCATCCCGATCGCGCTTCTGCTCACGGCGTTCGCGCCCGGAGTGCTCCCGTTCCTCCTCATCATCGGTGGCGGCTTCTTGTGCTTCGAGGGCGCCGAGAAGGTGCTGGAGTGGTTCGGGATGCACCACGAGTCGGCCGAGGACGAGCCGCGCGACGAGAAGAGGCTCGTGTTCGGCGCCATCCGCACGGACCTCATCCTGAGCACGGAGATCATGCTCATCGCCTTGACGGGTCTCCCGACCGAGTTCAGTATCTGGATGACGCTCGGCGCCCTCCTGATCATCGGCCTCGGCATGACCGTCCTCGTCTATGGCGCCGTCGCCCTGCTCGTGAAGATCGATGACATCGGATTGCGCCTGATGAAGAGTGAGTCGCGGCAAGTGAGGCGCACGGGTGCTCGTGTCGTCGCGTCCATGCCCGCGGTCTTCCGCGTGATCAGTGTCGTCGGTACCGTCGCGATGCTGTGGGTGGGCGGACATCTCGTGATCGCGAACCTCGCAGAGACGTTCTGGCACGGTCCCTATGACGTGGTGCACGTCGTCACGCACGCGATCGAGGCTTCCGGGCCCGTCGTGATCTGGATCGTCGACACCGCGCTGTCGGCCGTGTTCGGTCTTGCGCTCGGTCTCGTCATCGTCGGCGTCGTGATGGGCGTGTCGCGGGTCGCGCGGCGGGGCGTGACCGCCGACGCCTCGCACTGACTCGGAGGACGGGTCCGGCGGCGCAGACAGGGTGCACCGCTCCTGGGGGCGCGGCGCCCTCCCTCCCCGAGCCCCTGTCCGTCACACTCGGGGAATGATCCGAAGTGAGAAGACGACCGAGCAACGGGCTGGTCTCGTCGTGACGGGCGGCGTCGTCGCGATGTCGGTGGATGGACGCGACGCGGCATGGCGCTGGGAACGACGGGACCTCGTCGTCGTCGCCGACCGGATCGTGTCCGCGACTTTCCCCGTCGAGGGGGCCGAGGTGATCCGCGCGGAGGGCGCGTTCGTCGTCCCCCTCCAGGTCGAGTCCGCTCTGCGCCAGGGAGGCCGGGCGCGCGCGATCGAAGCCCGTCTCGAACCGGCGAATCCTGCGACCTTCGCGGTCGTGCGGCGGCGTGTCACCGATCAGGAGATCCGCCGGATGCTCGTGGTCGCACCGCACGACCTGGAGGCGGTGCTCGTCGACGGGCACATCGAGGCCCGCGATGGCAGACCGGTGCGAGCGGCGGGAGCGGACGTCGCAGACGGCGCCGTCTCAGCGACGTGGGTCGGTGTCTGGAGCGACGTGTCACGGGGGCTGGATCAGCATCTTCTCCCGACGGGTCGTTACACCGAGACCCGTGGCGGCCGTGTCGACGCGTACACCGGCCGCTACTGGGTTCGAGGCGAACGCATCTCCTACCTCGACGACTCGGGGTTCTGGGCGTTCGGAGAGCTCCTCGGCGGCGTGCTTCATCATGCCGGCTTCGTCATGACGAGGGGGGCGCCGCACGAGAACGGCCCCACGTCCACCTTCGGGTGAGTCGTGGGGCCGTGCTGCGTAGCGGTGTCGCGCTCAGCCGAGCGCGGTCACGGGGGCGAGGGATTCACGCGAGTCGGTCGCCCGCGCCGTCGCGAACGACGCGTCGTTCCCCGGCTCCTGGGCCAGAACGATGCCGTTGACGGAGTACGACTGCTGCATGAGCTCCTCGAGCCAGGTGCGGTTGAGGCTCTGCGAGGCGTCGGCGTCGTAGTCGAACTCGAGCGGGGACGCCGGCGAGAGCCACACGGTGCGGCGGCGCCGTGAGCCTCCCTGCTCGATGAGGAATGTGAGGAGCAGGCTCTCCTGCCGCCGGAACCGCTGCGCGATGGTGTGCTGCAGGTGGGCGAGCTGACGGTCGTCGATCTCGAGCGTCGTGGCGGTCGTGCCGTACGTGAACATGGCCATGAGGGGATCCTTCCGGCGGGACGACCACATCGTGTGCGATCGTCTCGGAGTCGTGCGTTGCGGCGAGGACGCGTGTCGCGTCAGCGGGGCGGGATCGCGGACCTCCGGGAACGTCATTCTCGTGCGGAGAAGGGAAGGAGATCAGCGTGGGGGACGGCGCGAGAGTCAGCGCCGGATGTGTCGGATGAGCCGCGACCAGCAGGAGCCGTACGGATCTGCACGGGGTATCACACAGGACGTGGGGTTGTCGCTCTCCGTGCCATCAGTCTTTCACGACCCCGGGACCGATGGAAGAGGTGCTGACAGCAGTGGAGGGGATGGTCAGGAACCGGCCCCGCTTCGCCGTCAGATGTGACCGCGGAGGCTCGACGCGGGGCCGTGGGCCTGGCCGGGTTCGTCCGTGAAAATGAGTCCCGTTCCGCTGTTGGCCGAGGCGTTCAGCGCGTCGATCCATTCGCGGTTGATGGCCGGCGCGCGGCTGCCGGTGAACTTGAAGTAGAGGGGGATGGCGCGGTCGAGCCAGATCGCCGAGCGGCCGTCGCCCACGGCGGGATCGTCCTTCCAGGAGAAGAAGAAGCTCTCACCGCGTCGCAGCTTGTTGCCGATGACGATCTGCAGATGGGCAAGCGACCGGTCGTCGATGTCGATGTCGATGTCGGAGTCTCCGTACACGAGTTTTCCCATTGTGCGGCTCCTCGTGATCAGGGCTCATCGCCCGCAGTAGTTCGTCCCACCCTAACGCCGCGATCCCACCAGGGCGAGTGGACGGCCGACGCTCGCCCGTGCCCCCGATGGGGTCAGCGGTCGCGGAGTGCGCCGCGGAGCGCGTCTGCGTCCGCGAAGACCGAGTCGGGGAGCGACCGCAACTCGCCGATGAGCCGTGGCGTCGCATGCGCGAGGATCGCCTGCAGGAGCAGGTCTGAGCGCGCCGCGGGGAAGGCAATGCCGCGAGCGAAGACCGCGATGTCGTCGAGGTACCGTGTCGTCTCGGTTTCCCTGTCATCCGCTCCGGTCATCGCCCTCACGACGCCTCCCGGAAGGTGCGGCGCTGCCGCAGTCGCTCGGTCACGGCCTCGAATGCCTCGTCGAGTGCCGCATAGGTCGTGCACGAGCCGGGGAACGGCCACATCCACAAGACCTCGAAACCGACGTCGTTCTGCTCGACGTAGGCGATCAGGCGGGTGGCATCGTCATCCGGGAGATCGGCGTCGCACACGCGCCACGAGGACTCGGTGAGGGCGATCGTCTCCACGGTCCGGCGGCTCGGCCGCAGCGGTGTCGTGATCGTCATGGTGAGCCCCCTCTCTCGTGTCATTACAGCTTCGTCGACCGCGGACGAGGGAGCCGGGGTCTTGACAGTTCTGAGCGGGTCTGTTAGCTGTCGCGGGGCCCCGGGCCGACGTGAATGTTGGCCCGGACCAAGTCCGCTCTTGTCAAGCCTCTTAGCGGCCCCGCGGATTTGCCTAGCGTGAGGAAAGTGAATGTACCCCTCGACCGCGCACGCGCGATTCCGTCCGACCGTAACGACCTCCTCACCCCGACGGCGTCGGATGACCACGAGGTGAAGTGAGATGGCGACCCTCATCGTGGGAGCCGACGAGTTCACTCTCGACGATCGCCTCCTCGAGCATGTGAAGTTCGTCGCGACTCAGAAGCTGCGGCGCAACGAGTCCTTCCTGCTGACGTGGAGTTACCCGGCCGACCAGGGCTCGGGGCGGCGCTCTGTGTGGATTCACGAGGGCTCCATGCTGCACTTCCGCTTCACGAAACAGCGCTCCATCGCCCTCAACGCGGAGTGGCTCCACAACCTGCTCGAGGCGTCCCACTCCGTCCGGGGACTCAACCTGGACGACGTGCCGGAGCCGAAGACGGGTGCAGCTGCGGCGCCTGAGGCGCAGCAGGAGGGAGTCGGCCGCAGGTCCTGAGGCGGGACGCATTGTAGGGAGCGGATCCGTCAACGCAAAGCCGTGGACCCGTGCGGGGGGTGCGGACCTACCGTGAGACAGGGCCGGGAATGAACCGGCCCGTCCACCACGAGAGGAAAACAGGCCAGATGTTCTTCCACCGGCAAGAAATGCAGCACAAGGCGACACCCGACGCACCGGACGCGGTCTACGCCCGCAAGCTTCAGGAGGTCCTCGGCGGTCAGTACGGCGAGATCTCCGTGGCCATGCAGTACAGCTTCCAGGCATGGAACATGCACATCCCCGGAAAGTACCGCGATCTCGTCTACGGGATCGCGGCCGAAGAGTTCGGGCACGTCGAGATGCTCGCCGTCATGATCGCGCAGCTCCTCGAGAAGGCGCCGCTCGGGATCACCGACGACGCCGTCCAGTCCGACCCCACGGTGGCGGCGGTCATCGGCGGTACGGACATCCAGCACGGCATCGTCGCCGGAGCGGGCGCGCGCCCCGTCGACAGCATGGGGAACCCCTGGCAGGGCAGCTACATCACCGCGAGCGGGAATCTCCTCGCCGACTTCACGGCGAACGCCAACGCCGAGATGCAGGGTCGACTCCAGGTGGCGCGGCTGTACCACATGACCGACGATTCGGGCGTCCGGGACCTGCTGAAGTTCCTCCTCGCCCGCGACACGATGCACCAGAACCAGTGGACCCGGGCGGCCATGGAGTTGCAGGAGGAGGGCCTCGAGCTCCTGCCCGTGCCGAGCAACTTCCCCATCAAGAAGGAAGACAGGGACGTGTCGTACGAGTACATCAACTTCTCCGACGGCGAGCACGCGAAGGATGGCTCGTGGGCGTCTGGCCCCACCCCGGACGGCAAGGGCGAGTTCAGCTACCTCGACGGTCCGCAGTCGACGGTGCCGATGCCTCCCCCCACGCACCCCGACTCGCGCTTCTACGGCACGACCGAGCTGCCGAACCGCGTCGAGAAGATGGCTGGTGCGGTGCAGGACGCCCTCCACAAGGAGTAGTCGTCCGACGTACGGGACGACCCCGGACCGTTCGGTCCGGGGTCGTCCCCCGTTTCAGCAGGGGTGCGGCCGTTCCGGCCGCTCGAATCACGTTGCGGTCACAGCCATTCGATCGAGTCCTCGTCGGCGTCGACGGCGACCTCGTCGAGGGTGCTGGACCCCGCGCGCGTCGAGATCGCGCGGGGCGCCGCGAGCTCCGACGTCATCGCCTTGAGGCGTGCGACGAGGACGTCGTCGCGGATCTCCTCGCCGAGTTCCTCGTCCTCGGCGACGTCCTCGGCGACGAGTTGGCTCGCGGGGCCGACGAGCAGCGTCGCCCGGGCGGACGACCCGTCTGCGCGACGAATCGGGATGCTCACGGTCTGCGCGGAGTCCACCCGCGCAAGCGCCGCAGCGTACTCGAGCAGCGCGCGCGCCACCTCGGTGCCGGTGACGAGGGTGTCGTTCGTGTAGTAGATGCGCTGCATGCTTCCAGTGAACGCGGGGGTCCGAGGACGGTCAACCCCGTCGCGCTCGGGCTGAGACGTGCAAACGCGCGCGGAGAGCTCGGCCCGGCGTGGTCTCCTCGGCGTTCTCGGGATGGGGCCGCCGAAAGTCAAGTGGCAAAACGGGGGAGGCGGAAAACGCGCACACTGAGTCTCGACCGGTTCGCCGATGCGGTCACACCATTGTGAGGGGATGTCCCATGGGAATGCTCAAGTACGGAACACGCGAGATCGCCCTTGAGGACCGTCTTCTCGCGCACATCAGTGTGATCGTCACGCAGAAGTTGCGGCGTCGGGAGAGCTTCCTGCTCACGCTCCAGGCCTCCGACTTTCGGATGGCGACGGAGGCCCTCTGGATCAGCTGTAACAGCGATATCTCGTTCGCCTACTCGGGGAACCGGGTGCCGTCACTCAATCAGGCCTGGTTGGAGCAGATGATGACGCAGTCGTTCTCGGCGCACGGCTTGGACCTCGCGGCCCACACGGAGCCTGCAGCGGCCGGTCGCTCGGAACGCGTCGGCGCTCGAGCCTCCTGAGCGGGCGGTTCGGCGGGCGACACTGTCCGCGGCCATACGATGGTGCGATGACGTCTTCGGCATCCGCTGTCCCGCCCGTGACCTCGAGCGACGGTGCGACGCCGCCCGTCGCCCTGCTCCTCGACGTCGACGGACCGATCGCGAGCCCGGACACCCGGACGGTGCGGCTCGAGCAAATCGCCGCCGACCTCGCGGCGCTCGCGAACGCCGGTGCCCTCGTCGTCTTCAACACGGGCCGTGCCGCCGCCTTCATCCGAGACGTCGTCGTCCCCGCAGTGAGGGGCGCCGGCCTCGATTCGGGTCACCGGCTGTGGGCCGTCTGCGAGAAGGGCGCCGTGTGGTTCGGGTTCGATGCGGATTCACTCGACGAGCCGGAGGTGGATCGGGCGCTCGCCATGGACACGGACCTCGAGACGTGGGTCGAGGGGCGAGTGGCGGAGAACTATGCGGACACGATGTTCTTCGACCGCGAGAAGCTCGCGATGATCTCCGTCGAGCAGATCGTCGAGGTGTCGCGTGCCGTCTACCACGAGGCCCAGGTGCGGTTCGACGAGGACGTCCGCCAGCGGGTGCTCGCAACGGGCGGCGGCGTGCAGAGGGAGGCGGAGGTCGACCTCGGCGGCGCGGGGCGTGTGACGGTCCGCATCGACCCCACCATCATCTCGACCGACATCGAGCACCCGGCACTCGGTAAGGACCTCGGCGCTCAGCGCGCGATCCTGCTCGCGCGCGAGCACGGGCTCAACATCCCGCGCGTGTGGCGGACGATGGGCGATTCGCGGTCCGACTACGCGATGGCCGATTGGCTGCATGCCAACGGATACTCGGTGGCGCACGTCGACGTACGGCCGGCCGACGGGATCCCCTCGACGCCCTACCCGGTGCTCACGGCCGCCGACGGCCTGATTCACGACGACGCGGCTGCGGTCTTCCTCGCCCGCTGGCGGACGATCACCGCAAAGTCGCGGTGGGCGGTCGACGAGACGCCCGACGCCTGATCGAGCGCCGCGGGGGTCTGCGCCCGACGCCGCTGTTCCTCACCCGACCGGGGTGCGCCTGCAGGGCTACGTCTGGCAGTAGGGGCACCAGTAGGTGACGCGCAGTGCCAGCTCGTTCGCGCCGAGCTCACCCTTCCGGATGCGCGTCCCGCACCGTCGGCACGGTTTGCCGTCGCGACCGTAGACCCAGACCTGTCGGCCCGGGCGGAGGTCGCCCGTCGTGGTGCGCTCGACTCGATCGCGATTCGCATGGATGAGACGATGCGCGAGCTCGACGGTGCGGGGGACGTCGACCTCGCCGATGGGCCGGGTGGGGAGCGCCCCCCGCAGGAAGCACAACTCGTTGACGTACTCGTTGCCGAGGCCGGCGAGGTTCCGCTGGTCGAGCAGGGCCACGGCGACGGGGCGCGCGGGATCCGAGCCGAGTCGGTCGATCGCCTCGCGCGCGTTCCAGTCCGGGCCGAGCAGATCCGGACCGAGATGCCCGACGACGTCGTTCTCGCGGTCGCGCGGGATGAGCTCGGTGACGCCGAGCTCGAATCCCACCGCCGTCCAGGTCTCGGTGCCGACGACCGCCCGCACGGTGTGGTCGGGCCGGCGCCAGGGAGACTCGGGACGGTAGAGGTGCCACGACCCCTCCATCTTGAGGTGCGTATGCAGGGTGAAATCGCCCACGCGGTGGAGGATGTGCTTCCCGCGGGCGACGACCTCGTGGATCGGCTCGCCGCGGAGATCGGTCGTCGCGAACGCCGGGACGCGGAGGTCCCAGAGCGTGACGACGTCGTCCGCGAGTGCACGGTTGAGCTGCGCGACCGTGCGGTAGACGGTGTCTCCCTCAGGCACGTCTGATCCTCAGGCCCCGCGGCGTCTCGACGAAACCGGCCTCCCGCAACGGCAGGGCGAGCGGGCTGCCGAGGGCGAATTCGCCGTTGACGTTCTCGACGGAGAGCTTCTCGACGCGGCCGTCGCGGACGATGTTCGCGAGCGAGACGGCGGCGTCGTGGACGAGTTGCTCGTCGGGGGTGAACGCGAGCAGGGAGGAGCCCCCGCGCTCAAGGTAGAAGACGATCTCGCCATCGACGATCGTCACGAGGCCTCCGGCCTTGCGACCGGGGCGGTGCTTCGTGCCGGTCGTCTCGGTGCTCGGCCAGGGGAGTGAGGCTCCGTACGGGTTGGCGGGGTCCGTGGCGGCGAGTGTCACCGCGGTGAGCTTCTCGCCCGGCTTCTCGCCGCGGGGCTCGGACCGGACGAAGGTGCGCACCCGATCGACCGTTCCCGAGGTCGAGAACTGGGCGGCGCCGAGTCCGTCGATGATGTAGCCGCGGCGCGCACGGCCCTTCTCCTCGAAGCCGCTCAACACCTTGTAGGCGAGGGCGAAGCCGCCCGGCACGCCCTCGGTCGCGACCGACCCGCGCGTGACGATCCCGTAGCGATCGAGCAGGATCTCGGCGGTGGCGGCGGCCCGGATGGTCGGGTCGCCCTCGGCGAGCGGCAGGATCGACCAGCGACCGCCGAGACGCGGCCCTCCGACTCGCGTCGTCATGGTCGGCCGCGGTACCGAGCGGCCACGGTAGGTCCGCGCGCGCGGCGTCGCCCGGGTGGCGCGATGAGAGCCTCCGCCGCCCGTGAGCGTGCGCAGAGGGCTGAACGTGTCGTTGGTGATGAGGCCGGCCCAGACGAGGTCCCAGATCGCGGCGACGAGTGCCTTGTCGTCTGCGGCTCCCGTGCTCTCGGCGAGCTGACCGAAGAAGTAGGCCCCGCCCGTCCCGAGCGCGAGGAGCACCTCGCGCTGGAGGGCGTCGGGCTCGTGGTCGCGCGCGATCGGGAGGGTGACGGGCGCCGCGTCCGCCGGGTGGAGCGCGACCCAGCCGTCGTTACCGGGGAGTGAGCCGGCGCCGGACCAGGAGACCTCGCCCGTCGCCGTGAGCTCGTCGAGCATCGCGGGGGAGTAGTCGCGCACCCGCTGCGGAAGTACGAGCGACTCCCACGCCGACGCGGGGATCGGCACACCGGCGAGTTGCTCCACCACGGTGAGTACGCCGTCGACGCCGCGGAGTGAACTCCCGACGTGCTGCCACACCGGCAGGAAGCGCGCGAACGTCTGCTGGTCGACCGGCTCGACCTCGTGTCGGAGCGCAGCGAGAGAGCGGACCCGCAAGCGCCGCAGGACCTCGGAATCGCACCACTCGTCGTCGTCCGCACCTCGTTCCCGTGCCGCGGTGAGGAACTCGCCGCTGACGATGCGCCGTTCGTCCGCGAGGCGACCGAGCGTGTGGCGCGCGACGGCCGGCCCGAGGCCGAATCGCCGCGCGACGGCGGCCGTCGTGAAGGGGCCGTGCGTGCGCGCGTAGCGCGCGACGAGGTCGCCGAGCGGATCGGTGACGGGTTCGATGAACGCGACAGGGACGCCGATGGGCAGCGGCACGCCGAGCGCGTCGCGCAAGCGCGACGAGTCCTCGATGGCCGACCACCACTCCGCTCCGGCGAAGGACGACCGGATGACGCGCTTCGCCGACTCGAGCCTCCGCAGGTGCACGAGCGCTTCGTCGGCGGTGGCGTGGCCGGCATCGAGGTCGATGGACGGGGTCGGCGCGTCGTCGGCGCCATCGGGGCCGCCGAGCGCCGGTGGCGGGGTGGCGGCCGACGCGTCGGGCAGCGCCGCCGCGGGGTGCTCCGCCTCGAGTCGGGCCGCTACCTCGTCGACCGTGAGCGGACCCAGCATGCGCACGAGGTCGGCGACCCCCTCGAGTCCGCGCATGCGGCGCTCCGGGAGGAGCCGTTGCAGCTCGAGTTCGGTGCGGGTGATGACGCCCGGGTCGAGCAGTTCGCGGAGCTCGACGTTGCCGAGCAGCTCCGAGAGCATGCCCTGGTCGAGGGCGAGAGCGGCCGCCCGGCGCTCGGCGAGCGGGCTGTCGCCCTCGTACATGAACGCGCCGACGTAGCCGAAGAGCAGCGAGGCCGCGAAGGGGGACGGCGTGTCGGTCGTGGTCTCGACGACGCGGACCGCGCGAGATCCGATGCGCTTCGCGAGATCGAGCAGGGCCGGGAGGTCGTACACGTCCTGCAGGCACTCGCGGACCGTCTCGAGCAGGATCGGGAAATCGGGGTACCTCTTCGCCACGTCGAGGAGCTGGGCCGAGCGCTGCCGCTGCTGCCACAGTGGGGCTCGGGAACCCGGCCGCCGGTTGGGAAGCAAGAGCGCTCGCGCCGCGCACTCACGGAAGCGCGACGCGAAGAGCGCGGAACCGCCGACCTCGTCGCGCACGATGGCCTCGAGCTCGTCCGGGTCGATCACGAAGAGGTCGGCTCCGGGGGGCTCGGCATCGGTGTCCGGGATCCGCACGATGATGCCGTCGTCGCTCGCGGTCGCGCCGCCATCGACGCCCAGGCGTTCACGGACGCGCGCCGCGACGGCGAGAGCCCAGGGGGCGTGGACGTGCATGCCGTAGGGCGAGTGGAGGATGACGCGCCAGTCGCCGAGCTCGTCGCGGCTGCGTTCGACCACGAGCGTGCGGTCGGTCGGGAGGTGGCCCGTCGCTCGTTTCTGCTCCGAGAGGTACGTGAGGAGGTTGCCGACGGCGCGCGTGTCGAGTCCCGCCGCGGAGAGACGGTTCTCCGCCTGTGTCGGCGTGGCCGAATCGGTCTCGCGCACGAAGGCCCCGATCGCCTCGCCGAGCTCTGCGGGGCGGCCGAGCCCGTCGCCCTTCCAGAACGGCAGCCGCCCCGGCTGACCGAACGCCGGGGTCACGAGCACGCGATCGTGGGTGATCTCCTGGATGGTCCAGCTCGTGGCGCCGAGGGCGAACACGTCGCCGACCCGCGACTCGTAGACCATCTCCTCGTCGAGCTCGCCGACCCGGGTGCCGCCCTTCGCGTCGCCCCCCACCATGTGGACGGCGAACATCCCGCGGTCGGGGATCGTGCCGCCACTCGTCACGGCGAGGCGCTGCGCGCCGGGCCGCCCGGTGAGCGTCCCCGCGTCGCGGTCCCAGACGAGGCGCGGCCGGAGCTCGGCGAAGTCGTCGCTCGGATACCGTCCCGCGAGGAGGTCGAGGGTCGCCTCGAACGCCGAGCGCGGGAGGGAGCGGAACGGCGCGCTCCGCCGCACCGTCTCGAACCACGTCTCGACTTCGACCGGCTCCAGCGCGCACACGGCGACCGTCTGCTGGGCGAGCACGTCGAGCGGGTTCGCCGGGACCGAGAGCCGTTCGATCTGACCCGTGACCATGCGCTCCGTGGCGACGGCCGTGCTCACGAGATCCGAACGGTGCTTCGGGAAGAGGACGCCGCGGGAGATCTCGCCGACCTGGTGACCTGCTCGCCCCACGCGCTGCAGGCCGCTCGCGACAGACGGCGGCGTCTCGACCTGGACGACGAGGTCGACGTCGCCCATGTCGATGCCGAGTTCGAGGCTCGACGTCGCGACGACGCACCGCAGCCGGCCCGTCTTGAGCGCGTCCTCGATGTCGGAACGCTGCTCCTTGGAGACGGAGCCGTGGTGCGCCCGTGCGAGGGGAGCGCCCATCGCCTCGGTGGAGACCCCGGGTTCGAGGAGGGCGGTGCCCGCGCGCGAACCCGCGGTCTGCCCACTCCCGCCCATGAGTGCGGCCGGAGCTCGTCGAGGCGCCCCAGCGGGAGCGCCGCCACCGCTGCTGCCATCACCGCCGCTGCCACCATCGCCGTCGCCCATCGGTTCTGGGGCGTTGCGCTCCTCCCAGATCTCGTTGAAGCGAGCGGTGAGGCGCTCGGCGAGACGGCGGGAGTTCGCGAAGACGATCGTGGACCGATGCTCGAGTATGCGATCGACGATGGCTTCTTCGACGTGAGGCCAGATGGAGCCCGTGCGTTCGCCGTCGGGGATGAGGGCCCCGGCGGTCGCGCCCTCCCGCGGACCGGAAGCGTCTCGTGCGGAGTCTCCAGCGCCGGGATCCGTCATGTCGTCGACCGGCACCACGACCGTGAGGTCGAAGCGCTTGTCCGCCGTCGGCGCGACGATCTCGACGGCGGCCCGGCCGCAGAGGAAGCGCGCCACCTCCTCGTGCGGCCGCACGGTCGCCGACAGGCCGATGCGTTGCGCGGGCTTCTCGAGCAGATCGTCGAGGCGCTCGAGCGATACCGCGAGGTGGGCGCCGCGCTTGCCGCCGGCGAGGGCATGGACCTCATCGACGATCACGGTGTCGACGTCGCGCAGCGTCTCACGAGCGGCCGAGGTGAGCAGGAGGAACAAGGACTCGGGCGTCGTGATGAGGATATCGGGCGGGTTCTTGAGGAGTGCGCGCCGCTCCGCCTGAGGGGTGTCGCCGGAGCGCACGCCGACCCGGATGTCGGGGACGTCGAGTCCGAGCCGCTTCGCCGTCTGCGTGACGCCCACGAGGGGTGACCGGAGGTTGCGCTCGACGTCGACACCGAGGGCCTTGAGCGGCGAGATGTAGAGGACGCGCGTGCCGGTTGCGGTTTCGTCGACCGCTGTCTTCTTCTTCGTCGTCGTCGCTGGCCGCGTCGACGCCGCGGTCGTTCGAGCGGGAACGGCCCCTGACGCGATGAGCCGGTCGATCGACCAGAGGAACGCGGACAGCGTCTTGCCGGAGCCGGTGGGTGCGACGACGAGCGCGTGCGAGCCGCGCGAGATGGCGTCCCACGCGCCGGACTGGGCCCGGGTGGGTGCGTCGAACGCCCCCTGGAACCACTCACGCGTGGCGGGGGAGAAACGATCGAGGACGTCGCTCACGGATTCATGCAAACACACACCACCGACACCGGGTACACGGTCGCTCAGGGCGACGCCCTCGTGTAGGGCGGAGGCGGCGTTCGCCGAGACTCGGGGATCAGAGTTCGCGCGAGATGAAGGCCGAGACGTCGGTGAGCTCCTGGGGGGAGACGGAGTGGGCGAGCCCCTCGTAGATCCGGCCCGTGAGCGTCGAGTGTCGTGGCAGCCAATCCGTCGTCCGCAGCACGGCGGCCGCCGGGATGACGGTATCGAGGGTTCCCCGTCCCCAGAACACGGGTGGGGCTGCGGCCGCGAGCGCCTCGTCGCCGTCGTGGTCGAGCGTCGGGACGAAACCGGCGAGCGTCACGGCGTAGCGGAATCGATCGGGAGCGGCGCGGAGGAGCTGGAGAACGAGGGATCCGCCCTGCGAGAAGCCGAGGAGGCCGATCGACGTGGGAGCCACTTCGAGCCGGTCGAGCCACCGCAAGACCGCGTCGACGGCCTCGTCGACGCCCGACGGGTCCGGCGCGCCGGTGGGGTCCACGGCGCCCGGAGTGTCGAGCGCATACCAGGACCACCCGAGGAGCGGCCAGGGCGCTGCGAGAGGAGCGCGCAACGACGCGATCACGGGCTCGAGCGGCAGACCCGTTCCGAGGCCGAAGAGATCGCCCTCGTTCGATCCGTAGCCGTGGAGGAGGACGAGGAGCGGGCGATCGACCCGGTCCGTGGGCCCCGCAGACCACAACACGGCGTCGTCGTCGATCTCGACGGCGCTCATGGACGCCCCCGTCCGTCTTCGACACCGATCACTCGTGGTCCTCCCGTCGTGGACTCCGTTCGGGGTCCGTCCTCTCCAGCGTAACGACGCGCTCCGACGTCGGGTCGCGTGGCGGGCGCGCGCGACTCACGGAGGCCACGCACCCGGACGCCCGCCACGCACGGCAGAATGGCCCAATGGCCGTGAGAACCCCCGATCCCGATCCCGACGTCCCCGAGGAGCCGGCCGAGTCGCCGCGACCATCGGTCAACCCCGGATGGTTGAGCGACATCGAACTCGCCGAGGTGCGGCAGCGCCTCCCTCTCCTCTACGTCGAGGCGGTGCCCGTCCGCGTCGACGGGCTCGGGGTCGTGACCGAGGTGGGTGTGCTCCTCCGCGCGACCCCCACCGGCCAGATGACGCGCACGCTCGTCTCCGGACGCGTGCTCTACGGCGAGACGCTCCGCGAGGCGCTGTTCCGCCACCTCGAGAAGGACCTCGGTCCGATGGCCTTCCCGCAACTCCCCGCGTCGCCCGTGCCCTTCCAAATCGCCGAGTACTTCCCGATTCCGGGCGTCTCCCTGTTCTCGGACGACCGGCAGCACGCCGTGTCCCTCGCCTACGTCGTCCCGGTGACCGGGACCTGCGAACCGCGCCAGGATGCGCTCGAGGTCACGTGGATGACACCGGAGGAGGCGTCGTCGGATGCCGTATCGGCCGAGATGGAGGGCGGCCGCGGCAGCCTCGTCCGCTCGGCTCTCGCTTCCGTCGGCCGCTTGCGCTGATCGCCGGCGCGGCCACCGCCCCATGTCATGACGGACGCATGAAAGCGACCCCTCATGCGGGGGGAGCGGGAGCCGCTACAGTCGCGGCATGAGCGCCGTGGTCACTGTCATCGCCGAATGGATGGCGCGTCAGCGCTGGTATCAGGCGAAGGGCGCCGAACCGGCTCTGAGCGTCGTCGCGAGTCTCGACGGCGGCGCACCGGGGGTGCGGGTCACGGTCTTCCTGCTCCTCGACGAGGCCCCGGCCGAGCCTCTCCTCTATCAGGTGCCCGTCGTGTTCCGCCCCGAGCAGGCACCTGACGCTCAGGGCGCCCTCATCGGAGAGGTCGACGGGCGCTTCCTCTACGACGGTCCTCACGACGCGGCGTACGTGCAGCTCCTCGTGCGCACGATCGCTGACGGCGGTCGGCTCGAGGGCGACGAGGCGCGCGCCGTCGGAGAGCCGGCGGTCGACCCCGGCACGCCGACCGCCTCCCATGTGTTCTCGGGTGAGCAATCGAACACCTCGATCGTCGTCGACGTGGACGGCGGGCCCTTGCCGCACGTGATCGCGAAGGTCTTCCGTCTCATCCACCACGGGGAGAACCCTGACGTCACACTGCAGTCGGGCATCAGTGCGGCCGGATCCGACCGCGTCCCGCGGTCTTTCGGCGTGCTCACCGGATCGTGGCCCGACCCGGGGCGGGCCGACGGAATCGCCGTCGGGCACCTCGCGGCCGTTCAGGAGTTCCTGCCCGGCTCCGAGGACGCGTGGCGCGTGGCCCTCCGCGCGGCGGCGGCCGGCGAGGACTTCTCCGAGAGGGCCCGCGCGCTCGGAGAAGCGGTCGCCGAAGTGCACGAGACGCTCGCCGCCGTCTTCCCTACCGTCGAGACGGGTCCTGCTGATGTCGACGAGGCACTCGCCGTCATGCGGTCGCGCCTCCGGACGGCGACAGCCGAGGTACCGCAGCTCGAGGCGTATCGCGACGCGATCGAGGCGGTCTACGACCGTGCCGCGGGCGCGCGGTGGCCGGACCTTCAGCGGATCCACGGAGATCTGCACCTCGGACAGGTGCTGTGGTCCGATCGCCGGGGTTGGATCGTGATCGACTTCGAGGGTGAGCCCCTGCGCACGATGGCCGAGCGCACCCGCCCCGATGTGGCGCTGCGCGACGTCGCGGGGATGTTGCGCTCCTTCGACTACGTCGCGGGGTCGCTCGGTCAGGACGGGGGGAGCGATGCCGCGGGCGTCGGCGGCTGGGCCGCCGCCGGCCGTGCGTCGTTCTCCGGTGGCTACAGCGCGCGCTCGGGAGTGGACCTCGTGGAGAACCGTGACGTCCTCGACGCCTTCGAACTCGACAAGGCCGTCTACGAGACGCTCTACGAGGCGCGGAATCGACCGGCATGGCTGACTATCCCGCTCGCGGCGGTCGAGCGGCTCGTCGCCTCCGCGTGAGGCATCACGTCTCCTGCACGGGCGTCGTCGCCGCTCGGCGATCTCTCCGCTGCAGTCCGTAGAATCAGGCCATGGGCCTCCCCGAAATCCTCGTGTCTCTCGTCGTCATCGTCGTCGGCATCGGAGCCGTCGCGGGAGTCGTGACCGCTCTCGTGCGGCGGGCGGGACGTCGTCGGATCGCGGCGACCGAGTCGGAGCTGCGCGAGCTCGAGACGCGCGCCGGCAGCGCCCTCGTCCACGCGGATGACCGTGTCCAGGCGAGCGAGGACGAGGTCGGTTTCGCCGTCGCCGAGTTCGGAGAATCCGCGACGGCCGACTTCACGCGAGCGCTCGCTCGGTCGCGGGCGCGACTGCGGGAAGCGTTCGAGCTGAAACAGCGCCTCGAGGACGCCTTCCCCGACACGGTGGACGAGCGACGCGACTGGAACCGGCGCATCATCGAGCTGGCGGCGTCGGCCGAGCAAGCGCTCGCCGAGCAGTCGGCCGCCTTCACGTCGCTCCGCTCGCTCGAGCAGCAGGCGCCGTCGGCCGTGCGGACGGTGCGCGCGCGGATCGCCGAGGTGCAGCCGGGCATCGAGTCGTCGGAGCGGCTGCTGGAGCGGTTGCGTTCCCGGTACTCGGACGACGCGCTGCGTGCGGTGGGCCGCAACCCCTCCCAGGCGAAGGAGCTCGTCGTCTACGCCGAGCGGAGCCTCGAGGTCGCCGAGGACCGGCTCGGGTCGCGCCGGGCCGCCGATGCGACCGTCCCACTGCAGACCCCGGAGGAGGCGGTGCACCGGGCCGGTCAGCTCGTGACCGCCGTGGAGAGGTTCGAGGTCGACGCGTTGCGTGCGGAGTCGACGCTCGCGGCCGTCGTCGCCGATACCGAGTCCGACATCGTCGAAGCGCGCCGATTGCTGTCGACGGTTCGAGAGCCGGCGGCGCGATCCGCGATCGAGTCGGCGGCGGCGCGCGCGGCCGCCGCGCTCGAGGCTCTCTCGCCGATCGCCGACCGTCGCGACCCGCTCGGGGAACTCGAGAGCCTCCGCGAGGCGAACTCCGCGCTCGACCGGGTCGTCGCCGACGTACGCGGTCGCCAGCAGCAGGAGGAGCACTCCCTCGCCGCGATCGGCCCGGCGCTCGACGACGCGGAGCGACAGATCGGCGTCGCCCGCGACTTCCTCTCCGGCTACCGCGGTCCGATCGGGCCGGATGCTCGAACGAAGCTCGCCGAGGCGGAGCGCCTGCTCGACACGCTCGACTCCGCACCGGACGCGACGACGGCGCTCGGTCAGGTCCGCCGGGCCGCGAGTCTCGCGGCGCTCGCCGTGACACTCGGTCAACGCGACATCGAGGCGCATCAGCAGCAGCAGATGCAGCAGCAGTACCAGCAGGGCTACGGAGGCTACGGCGGTTACGGTCGCGGCCGGGGCGGCGGAGGGGACATCCTCGGGGGTGTCGTCGGCGGTCTCGTCATCGGTGGTCTGATGAGCGGCTTCGGAGACGGCGACGGGTTCGACTTCGACTTCTGATGGAGCCGTTTCCGCGTGACCGGTGGACGGTCAGCGGACGAGCCGGACCTCGTGGATGACCTCGCCGAGGAACGGCTCGTCGTGGGCCGCGCCGTCCGGTGCGAAGCCGTTGCGACGGTAGAAGCCGTGGGCGCGAGGGTTGTCCTCCGCGACCCAGAGATACGTCGGCTCCGTGCCGCAGGCCGCGTCGAAGAGCTGCTGTCCGATACCCGTGCCGTGGTAGGCGTGCAGGAGATAAATGAAGTAGAGCTCCCGGGGCCGCGGTGCGTCGTCGTCGCGAGCGGGACCGCACCCGGCGAAGCCGACGATCTCGCCGTCCACGAGGGCCGCGTACTGCACGTAGTCCGGACCCTGGTTCATCCAGTGCGTCCACAACTCGGCCATCCGTCGTGGGGAGAGCTTCTCGAGCGTCGCGGCACTCACGAGATGGTCGTACGTCTCGTGCCAGCAGGTGGCGTGGACACGGCCGAGGGCTTCGGCGTCGACGTCCCGAACGGGCCTCACGGTGGCGGAAATGGTCTCCATGTGCCGACGATACCGGGACGTGCTCGGGCTCCCAAATCGGAGTGGGAGTGGTCGGGAGACGACGGATCCCCGGTCCGATGACGCTGTGCGCCGCCGAACCGGGGATCCGTCTGTGTGCGTCTGGTGTGTCTGACTAGCCCTGGGCCCGGCGCGGGCCGTTGCCGCGGCTCGTGCCGCCCGAGCGGCCGCCGACGAGGCTGCCGACACGCATGGGCGCCTTGGCGCCGGACGCGCCGGATGCGCCGCCGCCACGGCGTCCGCCCGTCGAGGCGCCCCCGGTGCGGGGAGCGGCGTCGCGCGTCGAGCCGTCGCGAGCGCCGGACCGGCGTCCGCCGCCCTGGCCACGGCCCTCGCCCTGGCCACGGCCCTCGCCCTGGCCGCGGCCACTCTCACCGCGGCCGCGGCCACGGCCGCCACCGCTCGACGAGCCGTTCTCGTCGCGCGCGGCGCGCTTGCGACGTGCGTTCGTGCCCTGCGAGGTGCCTCCGCCGCCCTGCGGGCGACGCTCCTCGGGAGCAGGCTTGACGAAGGGGGCGACGTCACCGACGAGCGCCGTGACCTCGGGGGAGTCGGCCGTCACGACCGTCGGCTTGACGGAGATCTTCGCCTTGCGCAGCAGCGAGGCGAGGTCGCCGCGCTGCGTGGGGAGCGAGACCGTGACGACGTCGCCGGCGCTGCCCGCACGAGCGGTGCGGCCGGAGCGGTGCAGGTACGCCTTGTGCTCCATGGGCGGGTCGACGTGCACGACGAGTTCGACGTCGTCGACATGGACGCCGCGAGCCGCGACGTCGGTCGCGACGAGCACGCGAACACTGCCCTCGCCGAACGCCTTGAGGTTGCGGTCGCGCTGCGGCTGCGAGAGATTGCCGTGCAGGTCGACGGCGGGGATGCCCGAAGCGGTGAGCTGCTTCGCGAGCTTCTTCGCGTGGTGCTTGGTGCGGAGGAAGAGGATGCGACGGCCGGTGCCGGAGGCGAGCTTCTCGACGAGGACCTTCTTGCCCTCGACGCTCTCGACCTCGAAGACGTGGTGCGTCATTGCGGCGACGGGTGAGTTGGCCTCGTCGACGGAGTGCAGCACCTCGTTGTGGAGGAACCGGCGGACGAGCTTGTCCACGCCGTTGTCGAGCGTCGCGGAGAACAGCAGCCGCTGGCCGGTCGACGGCGTCTTGTCGAGGATGCGGGTGACGACGGGCAGGAAGCCCAGGTCGGCCATGTGGTCGGCCTCGTCGATGACGGTGACCTCGATCGCGTCGAGGGACACGAAGCCCTGCTGCATGAGGTCCTCGAGGCGGCCGGGGCACGCCACGATGATGTCGACGCCGGACTTGAGGGCGGCGACCTGGCGGTTCTGGCTCACGCCGCCGAAGATCGTGGTCGTCGTGAGGTTGTACGCCGCCGCGAGGGGCGCGAGAGTCGCGTCGATCTGCGTCGCGAGCTCACGCGTCGGAGCGAGCACGAGGGCGAGCGGGCGCCCCGGACGGCGCTTGCCGCCGGCCAGCGCCCCGCCGAGACGAGCGACGAGCGGGATCGCGAACGCGATCGTCTTGCCGGAGCCGGTCTTGCCGCGCCCGAGGACGTCGCGTCCCGCGAGAGTGTCGGGAAGGGTGTCCTCCTGAATGGGGAACGGGGTCGTCTTCCCGTCCGCCGCGAGGACGGAGACGAGAGGAGCGGGCACGCCGAGCGTGCTGAAGGTGGTGTCGGTCACTGGTGCCTTTCAGGCATCGTTCGCACGCCGGAGCCCGCCGGTCGATGCCGGGGGAGTGGGTGCTGAGGTGGCGAAGGTGCCTCGTGGCACGATCGTTCGCCGTTTGGAACGGTGCGGGCGGATGACCACCGCGCACGGTTCAACAGAGATCCCACGCGATCCGAGTGGACCGCTCCCCGGTGTGGACACGATGCGCCTGACTATCGGCAGGCACGTGCCAGTGGGTGAGAGATGTGAAGAGCGTTCTGACGACGCCGGGAATCCGTCGATGGATTCGCCGTTGCTCCCAGTCTAGCGGACGAACCCCCGAAACGTGCCGGGCGTCCCCACCGAGTTGCCGACGGCGCGGCGTCAGTTGCCCGTGGGCGTCCGCGTCGCGTCGCCCGATCCGTCGACGGCGGGGTCCTCGTCCGCGTCGTCGACGGCCGCGATCTCGGGGTCGTACGCCCAGGTCGGGGCGAGTTCGGCGAGGCGGGACGCCCGCCACTGCCACACGGTCCAGAGCGGGAACCAGAGAGCGGGTGCCGCGACGCCTCCGATGTCGAGGCGGTCGCGGTACAGCGTCTTTCCCTGATCATGCGGTGCCGGTGCGACCGCCATCCGGTGCCGCCACGATCCGAGCAGGGCGAGCGGACCGGTCAGGGGCGCGCCGTCATCGACGAGGATCCGGACTCCGTCGGCCCGGTGGTCGTCGAAGGAGATGTCGATGCGCTGACGGCCCGTCGGAACGAGACCCGCCACCGCCAAGGCGACCTCCGCCGTCGTGGCCGTCCACATCGTCGGCAGCGGGGTCACGGACTTCATGGCGAGCAGCGGTCCGTAGATCTCCTGCAGCGCGGCGGGTGAGCGGAGTGCGCGCCACGCGACGTCGGGTTCGCAATCGAGCACGGTCTTGAGCTGGATCCTCATGGCAACATGATGCACACGTCGTCCGCTCGGTGGCCGCCCTTGACAGGCTCGCCACGCCGCGCGAAGGACGGCGTCGGTCCGACTTCCTAGACTGATCGTGTGACCGACGACTCCCGCCTCGACGAGCGATCCGTGCCTCTCCTCGTCGCGGTCCTACGCGCTCGCGAACCGGCCGAGCGATAGGCGCCCGGTGGCGATCCGGTACTGGCTGGGTGTGATGCAGCGCGATCACGTGCGGCGCGTCGTCGACCTCGGCGTCGCACAACTGAACTTCGGTCGCCGGGAGGGACTCGACGGCATGCGGGAATCGGACGGGATCGCGTTCTATTCGGCGCGTGATACCGCCGAGGGGAACCCCGTACGCTCCTTCACGGCGATCGGCCGTGTGGCCGACGACGAGCTCTACCGAGTCGGCGGGGCCGACTCCGGCTGGCGGCCCTGGCGTCGCCGTGTCGACTATCGGCTCGAGGTCGCCGACGCCCCGATCCGCCCCCTGCTGCACGTGCTCGAGTTCACTCGGCACTCGTTCGACTGGGGACTGCAGCTGCGGAAGGGGTTCCTCGAACTGAGCAGACACGACTTCGAGGTCATCGAGCAGGCGATGCGCGTGGCGCCGGGCGAGCGGATCCGTGAGTCGCCCCGCCGTTGAGATCGTGAGCGCCGGAGTCCTCGATGACGTAGTGAGTCGCGGCGCGCGGAGCCCGGGTCGGGCCTCGAATACGATTGGGGAGTGACGAATCCTCCCGTGTTCCCGCCTCCATCACAAGGGAAGTACCAGGTCCGCTTCGACGTCGGGATCGACGGGCTCGCCCGGATCGGGCAAGCGGACGTCGTGGTCTGGGTGGACGCGCTCGGCACCTCGGAGGCCGGTGTCGACGTCGCAGCGGTGTCGCCCGACGCGGCGATCGTGGCGGCGACGCTCCGTTCCCGAGCCGCCGTCGCCCGCTGGATCCTGGACCACCAGGTCGCGGTCGGCCGCCGCGTCGCCGTGTCGATCGTGGCGGCGACGGAGGGCGGCGGGTTCTCGAGTGTCGACGTTCTCGCGGCCGGTGCCGTGATCGACGCCCTGTCGACTCTCGGCATCGACTTCACCTCGCCTGAAGCGGCCGTCGCGTGTGCGGCGTTCGTCGGTCTCTCGGGGGCCGTCGGCCACCTCGTGACCGCGTCCGTCCCCGGCCAGGAACTGGTGGCGTCGGGCCGCTTCGCCGGGGCCGAGCTGCGGGCGCTCGCACAGGTCGACGCCGACGGGGACGCCGTGGTGCTGCGCGCTCCGTCGGCGTAACGTCGAGAGCGGTCGGGGAGCGGGCGGGCAAGCCGTCCCGAGGACCGGCCGCGTCAGACGAGGAGACACAATGCAGGCAATACTCGGAGACCGCGTCATCGCGACGGCCGAGAAGGACGACCTCATCCGCATCGAGGGGAACTGGTATTTCCCCCCGGCGTCGATCGACTGGTCGAGCCTCGAGGAGAGCCCCACCCCGTACACGTGCCCGTGGAAGGGCGTGTGCCAGTACTACTCCCTCTCGGACGGGCCGAGCGACATCGCGTGGTCCTACCCGGAGCCGTACGATGGCGCCGCCGAGCGCGTCGGCAAGGATTTCGCGGGATACGTCGCGTTCGACCCGCGGGTGACCGTCGGGGAGTGACCTCCCGCATCGTGCGCGGGCGCCCGGTGCCGGCGGTCCTCCGTCAGAGCCGGGCGCTCGCGGCGCGACGTTCGCGGTGCGTCCGCACCTTGTGCCGGTTGCCGCACCGCGACATCGAGCACCAACGCCGGGTTCCGCCTCGAGAGGTGTCGAGGTAGACGAGAGAGCAGTCCTCTCCGTCGCACTCGCGGATGCGTCCACTCGACTCCGGGTCGAAGAGGGCGATGGCGTCGCGAGCGATCGTTGCGAGGGCCTGCGCGGCGCGTGCGGAGGTCCGCCCCGCCTGGCGGGATCCACCTTCGAGGCGCGGGGGGATGTCGGGCGTCGCCCCATACAGGTTGACGAGGTCGACATCGCTTCCCGTGAGCGGCAGATCTCGTGATCGGGCGAGTGCCAGTCGGGTGATCGCGCCGCGGAGCGCGTGCGCGTCGAGGATGTCGCGCTCCGTCGACGGGGCCGTCGCCATGCGCTCGCCGATCCAGTGGTCGAGGTCGGCCGTGGAGCGCAGGAACTCCCATGGGATGTCGATGTCGCCGTCGGCGGCGCCGAGTCCGCCCGTGTACGCGAAGTCGAGGGCCAGGGAGCCGCTGTCGAACCACCACCTCACGCCGTCGGAGGACTCGAACCACTGACCGGTCGGAACATCCACTCGCGAGGCGACTCTCATGTAACCAACATAGTCGGTTACCCAGGTGGCCAGCTGTTCTGCCTCGACCGAACGCGTCGGCGAGCTGATGCCCCGCTACAGCAGCTTCCTCAGCGTCCGCAGGTTCCGCGTCGTCGTTGAGGAACGGTATCGGTTGCGGGCCGAGCGCTTCGCGAATGCCGTGTCGGTGCTCGAACCCCGGGGAAGGTCCCAGTAGAGGACACCGTCACCGCGGGCGATGCGTTCGATCGCCGGGTCCGTCTCGGTCTCGGAGAAGGCGGCGAGTTCGTCGAGGACCGCCGTGTCCGACCCGAACACGACGTACGGTTGCCGGTCGTCGACCTCGGGGAAGGGGAAGGCGTCGACGACGTCCCGGACGTGCCGCTGCGTCGTCAGCACGATCCAGGCGTCGTACCCGAACGCGCGCTCGAGGCCCCGTTCGATCTCCGACTTCACGGTGGCCGGTTCCCGACCGTCGGCGTCGAACACGACGTTGCCGCTCGCGAGCACCGTGCGGACGGACGAGTATCCGAGGCCGACGAACACCTCGGCGAGGGGAACCGACTTCACCGTGATCCCGCCGACGTTGACGCCGCGCAGGAGCGCGATCGAGAGCCCGGCGGGATCCGGATCGGCCGCGGCACTCCTGTTCACGAACGCACTCCTGCTCATGACGGCGTGCCGATCAAGACGCGACCGACGCTGCGGCGCTCCGACGCATGGCCGGGGTGATCTCGCGCCGGTGCCAGAGGATCTCGAACCGCAGATCGAAGCTGCGAGAGCACACCGCGCACGAACTGCGGCGGCTGGGACGCCGGTGCCGGTAGACCGTGTGGCCGGCGGGGCACGACCCCACCCATGGCGCGAGTTCATCGGCTGTCTGACCCGAGTGAAGGCGTGCGCCGGCGTAACCGATCTCCTCGGCGATACGCTTCCACGTGCTGCCGTGCCCGGCGGACGCGCCGGCGAGGGCGTGCGCGACCTCATGGAGGAGGATCTGGTGCACCTCGTCGTCGTCGTAGCGAGCCGCGAGATACCGCGAGACGGTGATGCGATGGTCGGTGAAGTTGCACAAGCCGGCGCGCTTCTTCGCGTTGTCGAAGCCGAAGCTCCAGACGGACGGGTCGAGGTGGAGAGCGATGAGCGCGTCGGCCCAGACCCTCACTCGAGCGAGATCTGCCATGGACTCACGTTATAACGGGCCGCCGACATCGCGGGTGGAGCCGTGCCGATCGGAGGAAGGGAACCGTCAGCTCGCGTCGACGAGGTACGACTCGGTGACGGCGATCGCGATGAGCGACGACTCGATCTGCTCGTCGGGAGCGCCGAGTCGCCGGCGCAGTTCCGCCGCGGCACGGAAATCCTCGAGCGCCTCCTCGAACCGCTTCATGTCGAAGTAGACCTTGCCGCGGTGCTGCAGACTGAATGCCTCGTAGAGCGTCCACTCGTGCGTGTGCGCCTCGTCGGCGCACGCGTTCAGTTCGTGGATCGCGTCGTCGAAGGCGCCGCGGAACTGGAGGACCTGGGCGCGGAGAAGGCGCGGTCGGATGAGCTCCTTGCGGTCGCCCGTGAAGCGCGCCAGGCGTACGGCCTCGTTCGCGATCTCGAGCGCTTCGTCCAACTGGCCGGCGACCTTCAGCAACCACGCCTTCTCGCACAGCGCGGTGAGGCTGCGCAGGTCACCGAGCTCGTCGAGGCGCTCGCCGACGGCCTTGAGGTCGACCTTCTCGCGGAGACTCGCCGCGTCATAACCGAGGATGATGCTGTTCGTCACCGGACCAACTGTAGGCGCGGATCGCGTCCGCTCCGCGACCGTCGCCCGCCTGTCGCGGGATGCGATCGCCTCGTCGGCCTCCGCGTCCGGGATCGACGTGTCAGCGACCGGACTTGACCTGGAAGACCGACTTCGACGGGGGAGGTGAACCCGTGGCCGTCGCGTCGGTCGCGATGGGCGCGCCCGCGGCGAACTCGCGGAGTTCCGCGCCGACGAGGGCCTTCGCGGGGTGCGGCCCGCCCGCGAGGAGCCGCGGCAGGAAGTCGAAGGGCGGCTCGGACGGGGACCCGACGAGCACGAGGTTGCCGAAGCGACGGCCCTTGATGATCTGCGCCTCGGCGATGACGGCCACGTGGTCGAGTGCGGCGGCGAGCGTGGACACCTGGCTGCGGGCGAACGCGAGTCCCGGTCCGTCCGCGACGTTGACCGCGAGGAGCCCGGTCGGGGAGAGCAGTCGCGCGACCTCCCGGTAGAACTCGACGCTCGTGACGTGCGCCGGTGTGCGTGCGCCCTGGAAGATGTCGACGATGACGAGGTCGCAGGAGGCGTGGAGGGCCGGCGGGAGTTTTCCGACGACCTCGCGGGCGTCGCCGTAGCGCACGCGGATCGATGCGCGCTTGGGCAGAGGGAGGTGCTCGCGGACGAAGTCGACGAGCCCGCGCTCGATCTCGACGACCTGCTGCCGGCTCCCCGGTCGTGTCGCCTCGACGTAGCGGGGGAGGGTGAGTGCCCCGGCGCCGAGGTGCACGGCCGTGATCGGCGCTCCGGGCTCGGCGGCCAGGTCGACGACATGACCGATGCGGCGGACGTACTCGAAGCTCAGGTCGCTCGGGTCTTCGAGGTTGACGTGCGACTGCGGGGTGCCGTCGACGACGAGCTGATAGCTCCCCGGGACGAAGCGGTCCGGCTCGATGACCGCCTGGAAGCCGCTGCCCTCGAGACGGACGTGGGGATGATCCATTCCTCGAAACTACAACGATCGGCGGGTCGCGGTGGCTGCACGACGGGACGCGCGGACGGGAATGAATCCGAGCGGCTCGCGTTTATACAGGAGACTCGCCGAAAAGGTCAAGCCGAGAAGTAGACATCGGGGATAACTCGGCATATGATTGACCTTTGCGCTCCCAGACGTTTCACTCTGCCTTCATATTGCGGTCGGCCCGTGTGCACGATGATCCCACTTCCCCGTGGTTTCGAGGTGCTCCTTTCTGTGCGTCCGGCGAGTCTTCCCTCATCAACTGACAGTGATACGACCTGACGGGGTCCACGGAGGTTATTTCCTTGGCTGCTGCGCGCAACGCAACTCCCACCACACCCAAGAACGGCCGCGGGGCTTCCCGACTGTCGTTCGCGAAGATCAGCGACACCCTGACCGTTCCCGATCTGCTCGCGCTGCAGACCGAGAGCTTCGACTGGCTCGTCGGCAGTGAGGCCTGGAAGGCCCGCGTCGACGAAGCGTCGGCGGAAGGCCGACAGGACCTGCCCTCCAAGAGCGGACTCGACGAGATCTTCGAGGAGATCTCCCCCATCGAGGACCTCGGCGAGACCATGCAGCTCTCGTTCGCGAACCCGTACCTCGAGCCCGAGAAGTACTCCATCGAGGAGTGCAAGGAGCGCGGCAAGACCTACGCCGCGCCGCTCTACGTCGAGGCCGAGTTCATGAACCACCAGACCGGTGAGATCAAGACCCAGACGGTCTTCATGGGCGACTTCCCGCTCATGACCGAGAAGGGCACGTTCATCATCAACGGCACCGAGCGTGTCGTCGTGTCCCAGCTCGTCCGCAGCCCGGGCGTCTACTTCGAGCGCCAGCAGGAGAAGACGTCCGACAAGGACATCTACTCGGCTCGCATCATCCCGAGCCGCGGTGCGTGGCTCGAGTTCGAGATCGACAAGCGCGACCAGGTCGGCGTCCGCATCGACCGCAAGCGCAAGCAGTCGGTCACGGTGTTCCTCAAGGCCCTCGGCCTCACGAGCGAGCAGATCCTCGACGAGTTCAAGGGCTACGAGTCGATCGAGCTCACGCTCGAGAAGGACACGATCCTCTCCAAGGAGGACGCGCTCCGCGACATCTACCGGAAGCTCCGTCCGGGCGAGCAGGTGGCCGCCGAGGCCGCTCGTGCGCTCCTCGACAACTTCTACTTCAACTCGAAGCGCTACGACCTCGCGAAGGTCGGCCGGTACAAGATCAACAAGAAGCTCGGTCTCGACGCTCCGCTCAGCGACTCGGTCCTGACGGTCGACGACATCGTCGCGACGATCAAGTACCTCGTCCGCCTGCACGCTGAGGAGACCACGTTCAACGGCCTCCGGGGCGGCAAGCCGGCCGAGATCCGTCTCGACACCGACGACATCGACAACTTCGGCAACCGTCGCATCCGCGCGGTGGGGGAGCTCATCCAGAACCAGGTCCGCACGGGCCTCAGCCGGATGGAGCGCGTTGTCCGCGAGCGAATGACGACGCAGGACATCGAGGCCATCACGCCGCAGACGCTCATCAACGTGCGTCCGGTCGTCGCCGCGATCAAGGAGTTCTTCGGAACCTCCCAGCTGTCGCAGTTCATGGACCAGAACAACCCGCTCGCGGGCCTCACGCACAAGCGTCGTCTCTCGGCGCTCGGCCCCGGTGGTCTGTCGCGTGAGCGTGCCGGCGTCGAGGTCCGTGACGTCCACCCGTCGCACTACGGTCGCATGTGCCCGATCGAGACCCCGGAAGGCCCGAACATCGGCCTCATCGGTTCGCTCGCGTCGTTCGCCCGTATCAACGCGTTCGGCTTCATCGAGACGCCGTACCGTCGCGTCGTCGACGGCCGGGTCACCGACCAGATCGACTACCTCACCGCGATGGAGGAGGCCGATTTCATCGTCGCCCAGGCCAACGCGCCGCTGAAGTCCGACGGTCACTTCCAGGAGGACCGCGTCCTCGCCCGCCAGACCGGCGGAGAGGTCGACCTCGTGCCGGCCGAGGACATCGGCTACATGGACGTCTCGCCGCGCCAGATGGTGTCGGTCGGTACGTCGCTCATCCCGTTCCTCGAGCACGACGACGCGAACCGCGCCCTCATGGGTGCGAACATGCAGCGTCAGGCCGTCCCGCTGCTCCGCAGCGACTCGCCGCTCGTCGGAACCGGTATGGAGGGCTACGCGGCCATCGACGCCGGTGACGTGCTCACCGCACAGAAGGCCGGTGTCGTCGCCGAGGTCTCGGCCGACGTCGTCACCATCCAGCTCGACGAGGGCGGGACGCAGACCTATTACCTGCGGAAGTTCGACCGCTCCAACCAGGGCACGAGCTACAACCACCGCGTCATCGTCAACGCGGGCGATCGCGTCGAGGTCGGCGAGGTCATCGCCGACGGCCCCGCGACGGAGAACGGCGAGCTCGCGCTCGGTAAGAACCTCCTCGTGGCGTTCATGACGTGGGAGGGTCACAACTTCGAGGACGCGATCATCCTCAGCCAGAACCTCGTGAAGGACGACGTGCTCTCGTCGATCCACATCGAGGAGTACGAGGTCGACTCGCGCGACACGAAGCTCGGCAAGGAGGAGATCACGCGTGACCTCCCCAACGTGAGCCCCGAGCTGCTCAAGGACCTCGACGAGCGCGGCATCATCCGCATCGGCGCCGAGGTCCGTCCGGGCGACATCCTCGTCGGCAAGGTCACACCGAAGGGCGAGACCGAGCTGTCGGCCGAGGAGCGCCTGCTCCGCGCGATCTTCAACGAGAAGAGCCGCGAGGTGCGTGACACGAGCCTCAAGGTGCCCCACGGCGAGTCGGGCACGATCATCGCGGTGAAGGAGTTCAACGCGGAGGACGGCGACGACGAGCTCGGCTCGGGCGTCAACCGTCGCGTGGTCGTCTACATCGCCCAGAAGCGCAAGATCACCGAGGGCGACAAGCTCGCCGGCCGCCACGGCAACAAGGGTGTCATCGCGAAGATCCTGCCCGTCGAGGACATGCCGTTCCTCGAGGACGGCACGCCGGTCGACGTCATCCTCAACCCGCTCGGCATCCCCGGTCGAATGAACTTCGGACAGGTGCTCGAACTCCACCTCGGCTGGATCGCCCAGCAGGGATGGAAGATCGAGGGCGACCCGGAGTGGGCGAAGAACCTGCCGGAGCAGGCCCGCGAGGCGGCTCCCGGCACGAAGGTCGCGACGCCCGTGTTCGATGGTGCCGCGGAGGACGAGATCGCCGGTCTCCTCGATTCGACGAACGTCACGCGTGACGGTGACCGTCTCATCGGCTCGTCCGGTAAGACGCGCCTGTTCGACGGTCGTTCGGGCGAGCCGTTCCCGGCACCCGTCTCGGTCGGCTACATGTACATCCTGAAGCTGCACCACCTCGTGGACGACAAGATCCACGCCCGCTCCACGGGACCGTACTCGATGATCACCCAGCAGCCGCTCGGTGGTAAGGCGCAGTTCGGTGGCCAGCGGTTCGGTGAGATGGAGGTGTGGGCTCTCGAGGCCTACGGCGCCGCATACGCGCTCCAGGAGCTCCTCACGATCAAGTCCGACGACATCCTCGGCCGCGTCAAGGTGTACGAGGCGATCGTCAAGGGCGAGAACATCCAGGAGCCCGGCATCCCCGAGAGCTTCAAGGTCCTCATGAAGGAGATGCAGTCGCTCTGCTTGAACGTCGAGGTCCTCTCGGCCGACGGCACGGCGGTCAGTCTCCGTGACACCGACGACGATGCGTTCCGCGCGGCGGAAGAGCTCGGCATCAACATTTCCTCGCGGTTCGAGTCCTCGTCCATCGACGAGATCTGATCCAGGCCCAGCGCCTCCACGTCATTAGAACTTCGAGAAACATTCCGTAGGAGATAAGAATTGCTCGACGCAACAACTTTCGACGAACTCCGCATCGGCCTGGCCACTGCCGACGACATCCGTCGCTGGTCGTACGGTGAGGTCAAGAAGCCGGAGACCATCAACTACCGCACGCTGAAGCCCGAGAAGGACGGCCTGTTCGGAGAGCAGATCTTCGGACCGTCCCGCGACTGGGAGTGCGCGTGCGGCAAGTACAAGCGCGTGCGCTTCAAGGGCATCGTGTGCGAGCGCTGCGGCGTGGAGGTCACCAAGTCCTCCGTCCGTCGCGAGCGCATGGGCCACATCGAGCTCGCCGCTCCCGTGACCCACATCTGGTACTTCAAGGGTGTTCCCAGCCGTCTCGGCTACCTGCTCGACATGGCGCCGAAGGACCTCGAGAAGGTCATCTACTTCGCCGCATACATGGTGATCAGCGTCGACGAGGAGGCGCGTCACCAGGACATGCCGGGTCTCGAGAACGAGCTGCGGCTCGAGATCAAGACGCTCGGCGACCAGCGTGACGCCCGGATCGCCGACCGCCTCAAGAAGCTCGAGGACGACCTCGCGGCTCTCGAGGAGGAAGGCGCGAAGGCCGACCAGAAGCGCAAGACCAAGGACGCCGCTGAGAAGGAGATGGGTCAGACCCGCAAGTCCTTCGACGAGCAGATCGCCCACCTCGAGCGCGTGTGGGAGGACTTCCGCACCCTCAAGGTCGGCGACCTCAAGCCCGAGGACGCCGTGTTCCACGAGCTGCAGGACCGTTTCGGCCTGTACTTCGAGGCGTACATGGGTGCCGAGTCGATCAAGAAGCGCCTGCTCGCCTTCGACCTGAAGGCCGAGGCGGAACTGCTCCACCAGCAGATCGCCGAGGGCAAGGGCCAGAAGAAGATCCGTGCGATCAAGCGCCTGCGCGTCGTCAACTCCTTCGTCCAGACCGGCAACTCGCCGGCGGCGATGGTGCTCGACGTCGTTCCGGTGATCCCGCCGGAGCTGCGCCCGATGGTGCAGCTCGACGGTGGCCGCTTCGCGACCTCCGACCTCAACGACCTCTACCGTCGTGTGATCAACCGCAACAACCGGCTCCGTCGTCTGCTCGACCTCGGTGCGCCCGAGATCATCGTCAACAACGAGAAGCGCATGCTCCAGGAGGCCGTCGACGCGCTGTTCGACAACGGTCGCCGTGGTCGCCCGGTCACGGGTACCGGAAACCGTGCGCTCAAGTCGCTGTCCGACATGCTCAAGGGAAAGCAGGGACGTTTCCGTCAGAACCTGCTCGGAAAGCGCGTCGACTACTCGGGCCGTTCGGTCATCGTCGTCGGCCCGCAGCTCAAGCTCCACCAGTGCGGTCTGCCCAAGCAGATGGCGCTCGAGCTGTTCAAGCCGTTCGTCATCAAGCGCCTGATCGACCTGAGCCACGCTCAGAACATCAAGGCGGCCAAGCGTATGGTCGAGCGCTCGCGCGGCGAGGTGTGGGACGTGCTCGAGGAGATCATCCGCGAGCGCCCCGTGCTCCTCAACCGTGCGCCCACCCTGCACCGTCTCGGCATCCAGGCCTTCGAGCCCCAGCTGGTCGAGGGCAAGGCCATCCAGCTCCACCCGCTCGTCTGCGCCGCGTTCAACGCGGACTTCGACGGTGACCAGATGGCCGTCCACCTCCCGCTGTCCGTCGAGGCCCAGGCCGAGGCGCGCATCCTCATGCTCGCGTCGAACAACATCCTGAAGCCGTCCGACGGCCGTCCGGTGACCCTGCCCTCGCAGGACATGATCATCGGTCTGCACCACCTCACCACCGTCACCCCGGGTGCCGTGGGCGAGGGACGTGCGTTCTCGAGCATCGCCGAGGCGATCCTCGCGAAGGACCAGGGCACGCTCGACCTGAACGCCGAGGTGCGCATCCGTCTCGAAGGCCTGTACTTCGGTGAGGGAAGCACGCCGGAGGGCTTCGAGCAGGGCAAGCCGTTCCTGCACACCACGACCCTCGGTCGTGCCCTCTTCAACGAGGCGCTCCCGGTGGACTACCCGTTCGTCGACGCCGTCGCGGACAAGGGCCAGCTCTCGTCGATCGTCAACGACCTCGCCGAGCGCTACCCGAAGGTGGAGGTCGCGGCGACGCTCGACCGCATCAAGGACGCCGGTTTCCACTGGGCGACGCGTTCCGGTGTGACCGTGGCGCTGTCCGACATCCTCACGCCGCCGAACAAGCGCGAGATCGTGGCGGGTTACGAGAAGCAGGCCGCCAAGGTGCAGTCGCAGTTCGAGAAGGGACTCACGACCGACGCCGAGCGTCGTGCGGAGCTCATCAAGATCTGGACGCAGGCGACCGACGACGTGCAGAAGGCGATGCGGGACAACTTCCCCGTCGACAACACCATCAACCGCATGGTGTCCTCCGGTGCTCGTGGTAACTGGCTGCAGATCCGGAACATCGCCGGTATGCGTGGACTCGTGTCCAACCCGAAGGGTGACATCATCCCTCGTCCGATCATCTCCTCGTACCGCGAGGGTCTGTCGGTGGCCGAGTACTTCATCGCGACGCACGGTGCCCGTAAGGGTCTGGCCGACACGGCCCTCCGTACGGCCGACTCCGGTTACCTCACGCGTCGTCTCGTCGACGTGTCGCAGGACGTCATCATCCGTGAGGACGACTGCGGGACGACCAAGGGCCTCGAACTGCCGATCGCGGCGTTCGACGCTCAGGGCACGCTCGTCCGTGACGCCAACGTGGAGAACTCCGTGTTCGCCCGTTCGCTCGCGGCCGACGCGGTCGACGCGAACGGCACGGTCATCGCCGAGGCCGGATCGGACGTCGGAGACGTCCTGATCGACAAGCTCGTCGCCGCCGGCGTCGAGTCGATCAAGGTCCGCTCGGTCCTCACGTGCGAGTCCGCTGTCGGTGTGTGTGCTGCCTGCTACGGTCGCTCGCTCGCGACCGGAAAGCTCGTCGACATCGGTGAGGCCGTCGGCATCATCGCGGCCCAGTCGATCGGTGAGCCGGGAACCCAGCTCACGATGCGTACCTTCCACACGGGTGGTTCCGCGTCGGCCGACGACATCACGCAGGGTCTTCCCCGCGTGCAGGAGTTGTTCGAGGCCCGTACCCCGAAGGGTGCGACCCCGATCGCCGAGGCCGCCGGTCGCATCACGATCGAGGAGACGGACAAGAGCCGCAAGGTGATCCTGACCCCCGACAACGGCGACGAGCCGGTCGTCTACCCGGTGCTGAAGCGTGCGACCCTCCTCGTCGAGGACGGCGAGCACGTCGAGCTCGGGCAGAAGATCCACGTCGGTGCCGTCGACCCCAAGGAGGTCCTGCGCGTTCAGGGCGTCCGCGAGGTCCAGAAGCACCTCGTGGGTGGCGTCCAGGGCGTCTACCGCTCGCAGGGCGTGCCGATCCACGACAAGCACATCGAGGTCATCGTCCGTCAGATGCTCCGCAAGGTCACCGTCGTCGACCACGGCGACACCGACCTGTTGCCGGGTGAGCTCGTCGACCGCTCGAAGTACAACAACCTCAACCGTGAGGCGTTGACCGAGGGCAGGAAGACGGCGTCGGCTCGTCAGGAGGTCATGGGTATCACCAAGGCGTCCCTCGCGACCGAGTCGTGGCTGTCCGCAGCGTCGTTCCAGGAGACCACGCGTGTCCTCACGCAGGCCGCCATGGAAGGCAAGCGCGACCCGCTCGTCGGCCTCAAGGAGAACGTCATCATCGGAAAGCTCATCCCCGCGGGCACTGGTCTCCAGCGCTACCGCAACGTCGCCGTCGAGGCGACGGAGGAGGCGAAGGCCGAGCGCTACCCGAACCGCATCTTCGCGGACGACGGCGCGTTCAGCGAGGCGGACCTCTCGTTCGTCGACTTCGACAGCTTCTCGAGCGACGACTTCACGCCCGGCAACTACAGCTAGGCAGGAGTCTCCGAGAGACGCGATCCACGCCGAAGGGCCCCGGCACCAGCCGGGGCCCTTCGGCGTACCCGGGCCGTGCGACCTCGTGGACTTCCGCACGCCATGCCGCCTATCGACGCGTGGGGACAGCCCCGGCATGAGCCGGGGCCCTTCGGCGTACCCGGGATGTGCGTTCCCGAGAGAGTCCTTCCCACGCCCTCCGAACGGGGGAGACCACATTGTGGGACTGTTCCCCCCGATGAGCGTCGAATAGCGTTACTCGGGCCGATGACCGTGTGCACCAGACACGACCGGCGGAAGTGGTGTGATCCGCCACGGGGAACTCGGAGGTGACCGACGTGGCGTCGATGACGGAAACGCTCATCCTGCACGGGATCCTGCCCCTGCAGCACCTCGATCGACTCGAGCGGTTGAGCCGCAACCACTCCGACGAGGAGGCCGTCGTCCGGGGACTCGTCGCGGACGGCGTCCTGACGGAGGCGCACGTGACTCGCGCGCGCGCCATCCAGCGCGGTCTCGACTTCGTCGAGCTCCTCGAGTACCCCGTCGACCGCACGGCCGTGTCGATGGTGTCCTCGGCGATCTGTCGGCGCCACGGCGTGCTCCCGATCGGCGTCGAGGGCGGCCGCATCCGCCTCGCGACGGCCGATCCCAACAACGTCTTCGCGATCGACGACGTGCGCGCCGCCACCCACCTCGTCGTGGAGCCCGTGATGGCGGAGCAGCACGATCTCGCGGCCGCGATGGACCGGTACCTCCGGGCCGACGACGAGCTGAGCGACCTCACGACGACGCTCGAGGAGGAGAGCACGTCGAGCGATGCCGCGCTCGTCACGGAGTCGTCGGAGGACGACGCCCCCATCGTGCGCGTCGTGAACCTGCTCGTCTCGCAGGCGATCCAGGACCAGGCGTCCGACATCCACATCGAGCCGGCCGAGCACGAGCTGCGCGTCCGCTACCGCATCGACGGTGTCCTCCACGAGATGCAGAGCGCGCCGAAGGCGATCCAGAACGGTGTCATCTCGCGGCTCAAGATCATGAGCGACATCGACATCGCCGAGCGTCGGAAGCCGCAGGACGGCCGCATGTCGGTCGTTCACGGGGGCCGTCAGATCGATCTGCGCGTCGCGACACTGCCGACGGTGTGGGGCGAGAAGGTCGTCATGCGTATCCTCGACAACTCGAACACGGCCATGAGCATCCGCGACCTCAACCTGCTCGAGCGCAACTACGCGGTGTACGAGAAGGCCATTTCGAAGCCGCACGGCATGATCCTCGTGACGGGGCCGACCGGCTCCGGCAAGTCGACGACGCTCTACTCGACGCTCGGGGCCGTCGCCCGGCCGGAGATCAACGTCATCACGGTCGAGGACCCGGTCGAGTACCGGATGGACGGCATCAACCAGGTGCAAGTGAATCCCAAGGCCGGACTGACCTTCGCGAGCGCACTGCGGTCGATCCTGCGAAGCGACCCCGACGTCGTCCTGCTCGGTGAGATCCGCGACCACGAGACCGCCCAGATCGCGATCGAGGCGTCGCTCACCGGTCACCTCGTGCTGTCAACGCTGCACACGAACGACGCCCCGAGCGCGGTCGTGCGCCTCACCGAGATGGGCATCGAGCCGTTCCTCGTGGGGTCGGCCCTCGACTGTGTCGTCGCGCAGCGCCTCGCGCGGAAGCTGTGCGACCGGTGCAAGCAGCCGGCGGAGCCGACGGTCGAGGAACTCGACCGGCTCGGCTTCCCCTCGGTCGGCCCCGACGGTTCGCCCGTGCACCTCTTCGCCCCCGTCGGATGCCGGCAGTGCTCGAACACGGGCTACCGCGGGCGGATCGCGCTGCACGAGGTCATGGCGGTCTCAGAGGAGATCGAGCGGCTGACCGTCGAACGGGCGTCGAGCGCCGACGTGGCCCGCGTCGCGAAGCGGCAGGGCATGCTGACGCTGCGGCAGGACGGGTTCGCGAAGGCCCTGCTCGGGCTGACCTCCCTCGAGGAGATCCTCCGGGTGGCCGTGTGAGCGCGCAGACCGGCGAACGAGACAGCACCAGACGAGGGAGAGACGCGTGACCGGACCCATCTACGAGATCCCGGTGACCCCGCCGGGCGACGAGGCCGGCGGCTGGACGCCCGGCGAGCCCGGGCAGCTGTCCCGTCGCGCACAGCGGCAGGCGAGCACGCAGACCGATGCGTTCGCGGCGGCGGCCGCGGAGGCCGCCGCGGCTGCTGAGGCGGCCGCGGCGGTCGAGGCGGCGCGAGCGGAGGCCGCTACGCCGACTCCGGCCCCGGCGGCGCAATCGTTCGCGGCACAGGCACAGGCACAGGCACCGGCACCGGCATCGGCACCGGCTGCCTCAGCGCCGACCGGATCGGCAGAGTCCACGTCCGGCGCTGCGCTTCGCGACGTGTCGCTCTCCGAGGCGCTCCACGAGCTCGTCGCCCTCGGCGGCTCCGATCTCCACATCACGCGCGACGCCCCGCCCACGATCCGGGTGAGCGGAGGGCTTCAGCCGATCGAGGGCGCGCGCCCCTGGGACGCGGCGGCCGTGTCACGCGAGCTCCTCGCGATCCTCGACGACCGCCAGCGCGACGCGTTCGAGGAGGTACTCGAGCTCGACTTCGCCCACCCGCTCACGGAGGCGAGCCGCTTCCGCGTCAACTACTACAAGCAGCGCGGCTCGATCGGCGCGGCTTTCCGTCTCATCCCCACCGAGATCAAGCCGCTCACGGCGCTCGGCGTGCCCGACTCGGTGTCGCGCTTCGCGACCCTCGCGCGCGGGCTCGTCCTCGTGACGGGACCGACGGGTTCAGGCAAGTCGACGACGCTCGCGGCTCTCATCGACCTCGTCAACAAGACGCGGCGCGATCACATCGTGACAGTCGAGGACCCGATCGAGTTCATGCACCCGAACCAGTTGTCGATCGTGAACCAGCGTGAAGTGGGTCAGGACACGCGGAGCTTCGCGAACGCGCTCAAGCACGTGCTGCGCCAGGACCCGGACGTCATCCTCATCGGCGAGATGCGCGACCTCGAGACCATCTCCGTCGCGCTCACGGCCGCCGAGACGGGGCACCTCGTGTTCGCGACACTGCACACGCAGGACGCCGCCCAGACGATCGACCGCGTCATCGACGTGTTCCCGCCGCACCAGCAGGACCAGGTCCGCACGCAGCTCGCCGGGACCCTGCAGGGAGTCGTCTGTCAGACGCTCGTGCCGAAGGCGAGCGGCTCCGGCCGCGTGGTCGCGACCGAGGTCCTCGTCATGACGCCGGCGCTCGGGAACCTCATCCGTGAGGGCAAGACCTACCAGATCATCTCGTCGATGCAGGCCGGTAAGGACCTCGGCATGCACACGATGGACCAGCACCTCGCCGAGCTCGTGAACGCCGGGTCGATCACGCGGAAGGCCGCCGAGGCGAAAGCGCACGATCCTGCGGCGTTCGCCCGCCTGCTCGGTCGCGCCGAGTCGCCGACGGAGGCCGCGGCCCAGGCGATGCGTGCGTCCGGGATCGACTTCGGCGATGCGTTCTCCGGGAGCGCGTCGTGACGACTCGGCACCGTGAGCGTGCTTCGGCCCTCGCTCTGAGGGGAGCCGCACCATGCCCACGATGACCGGGTACGCCTACAAGGGGCGTGACGCGAGCGGCAAGATCGTGAAGGGCCGGGTCGACGCGACGAGCGAGGCGCAGGTCGCGTCCCGGCTGCGGGTCATGGGGCTGTCGCCCGTCTCGATCGAGCAGGCATCGGACGGGACGGGACTCAACCGGGAGATCTCGATCCCCGGGCTGTCCAAGGGCGTCACGCTCAAGGACCTCGCAATCATGAGCCGGCAGATGTCAACGATGTCGGGCGCCGGGCTGTCGCTCCTTCGCACCCTCACGATCCTCGCCGAGCAGACGGAGTCGGCGGGTCTCGCGAAGATCCTCGCGCGGGTGCGCGACGACGTCGAGGCCGGGACATCGCTTTCCGACGCGATGCGGAAGCACCCCCGCGACTTTCCTCCCATCATGATCAACATGGTGCGTGCGGGTGAGACGGGCGGCTTCCTCGACAACGCGCTCGCGACGGTCGCGACGAACTTCGAGAAGGAAGTGGAGCTGCGCGACAGCATCAAGTCGGCGATGACGTACCCCGTGATCGTCATCATCATGTGTTTCGTGTCCGTCGCGGCGATGCTCATCTTCATCGTCCCGATCTTCGAGACGATGTTCGCGGGGTTCGGGGCGGACCTGCCGGCGCCGACGATGCTGCTCGTCATCCTGTCGAAGCAGATGGTGTGGCTCGGGCCGCTCGTGCTCGTGCTGACGATCGCCGGCACGGTGTGGTGGCGGCAGAACAAGAACACCGACAAGGTGCGACGCACGGTCGACCCGCTGAAGCTCAAGGCCCCGGTGTTCGGGCCGCTCATGACGAAACTCTCCGTGGCGCGGTTCGCACGGAACTTCTCGGACATGATCGGCGCCGGCGTGCCGATCCTGCAAGCGCTGCAGATCGTGGGGGAGACCTCGGGCAACTGGGTCGTCGAGAACGCGCTCACGCGCGTGCAGGACGCCGTGCGGCAGGGGCAGTCGATCTCAGCGCCGCTCATCGACGAGAAGGTCTTCCCCCCGATGGTGACGCAGATGATCGCCGTCGGTGAGGACTCGGGAGCGCTCGAGCAGATGCTCGACAAGATCGCGGATTTCTACGACCAGGAGGTCAAGACGACGACGGCTCAGCTCACGGCGCTCATCGAGCCGTTGCTCATCGCGTTCCTCGGAATCGTCGTGGGCGGCATGATCGTGGCGCTGTACCTGCCGATCTTCAGCATCTACACGGCGATCGAGTAGGGGCTCTCGGGACGGGCTGTGGGGGCGGAGCGGAGCGGTTCGGTGAGGGCGGGCGCTGTGCTGTTCGGTGCGGGCGCTGTGCGCTTTTCGGGCGCGCTCCTCGCCCTCGCAACCGTCGTCCACAGGTGTCGCCTCCCGCCGTTATCCACCGAGTAGAACCCCTGATGGCGGACGTAATCCGTTTGTCGGTGGCCCATGGTTCACTCTCCTCATGGACCCCGACGAGCTCGCCACCGCCTCCCGCGCGGCGCTGCTCGACGCGCTCGTCGCCAGTCGAGCTGTCGCGTCGCGCGAGGCGGCGCTGCAGGCGAGGGTCCTCGTCGAGTTGCGCTCCCGCGAGCCCGAGTTCGACCGCATCGGTGCGGCCGCCGAGGTCGCCGACGAACTGGGGCGCCGCGGCGGCTGGTCGGCATCCGTCGGGCTCGACCCGGGGCGGCGAGCAGAACTTGCGCATCGGGCTCTGATCGCGGAGATCGCGACGGCCGTGCACGAGTCCGAGGCCGTCA
Source organism: Labedella populi (assembly GCF_004078655.1). Classification (GTDB taxonomy): domain Bacteria; phylum Actinomycetota; class Actinomycetes; order Actinomycetales; family Microbacteriaceae; genus Labedella; species Labedella populi. The sequence goes on from NZ_RZNC01000002.1 coordinate 45,620, forward strand.
TCGCCCGCGACGTCGACGAGGCGGAGCGGCTCGTCCGGCGACTTCCGCAGACACTCATGGCGCTCGCCGAGGGGCGCATCGGTGAGCGACATGCGCGGGTCCTCGTCGAGCAGAGCATCGGGCTCGGCGCGCACCCGAGCGACGCCGATCCGCGAGACGCGGAGAAGCGGCTCGCACGGTTCGAAGCCGAGACCGTGCCATTCGCCGAGGCGCTCAACCCTCCAGCGGTGCGTCGACGCGCGCGTCGTGTTCGTGAGCGGCTGCTTCCGGAGTCAATCGAGGTGCGGGTGCGCCGCGCGACGTCGGAGCGCCGCGTCGTGCTCGAGAACGCCGACGACGGCATGGCCTGGCTGCACCACTACCTCCCGGCCGAGGAGGCGCACGCCGCCTACGCACGGCTGTCGCGCCTTGCTCGACGAGCCGCGCGGGGGAGCGGCCGCACCCTCGCGCAGACGCGAGCCGACATTGCGCGTGACCTCCTCCTCGGTGCGGCCTCGGAGGGTGTCTCCGGGGCGGACGCCATCCGGCCGACCGTTCACGTCACGGTGCCCGTCCTGACGCTTCTGGGGGCCTCAGAGGCGCCCGGCGCGCTCGATGGCTACGGCCCCATCGACGCGGACACCGCGCGACGTCTGGCCGCGAAAGCGCCGAGCTTCACGCGCATCCTCACCCACCCGGAGACGGGCGTCGTCCTCTCGGTGGGCCGCGACTCGTATGCCGTGCCCGCCGATCTCAAACGCTTCGTGCAGCTGCGCGACGGACGGTGCCGTTTTCCCGGTTGCGGCCGGGTCGCTCGCGGCTGCGAGATCGACCACACCGTCGCCTGGGCCGACGGCGGCGAGACGGCCGCCGACAACCTCGCCGCGCTGTGCTCCGGGCACCACCACCTCAAGCACGAGACGGCGTGGAGTGTCGCGCGGACGGATCCTGCGCCGACGGGCGGGGGAGCGCGACTCGTGTGGACGAGCCCGGCCGGCCGCACCCATACGACCGAACCCGACCCGCCGTAGTCACCCCGAAATGAAGATCCGGAGGTGGTCTCTCAATTCACACGATTCACCCCCCGACTGCGGCACACGTGCCCCCCGTTCGGTGTACGCCCGGAGGGGGTGCCACCCCGATATTGGGGTAACGACCGGGGCATTTTCACCCCCGTTGGCGTGTCTTCACGAGCAGTTGTTCACGCCTAACATCGTCCAGGGTCAAGGAAAACCCGGCCTTACGACCCACGCCCTGCACGCACATCACCAAGAACGGAACCCCTCATGGTTGCTCGTATCACCGCGGCACTCGCCGCACGTAAGGCCGCCCTCAAGGACAGCGACAAGGGCTTCACGCTCATCGAGCTCCTCGTGGTCGTCATCATCATCGGCGTCCTCGCCGCGATCGCCATCCCGATCTACATCGGTGTTCAGGACAATGCCCGGAACTCCGCGGTTCAGTCCGACCTGACGAATGCGAAGATCGCGGTCACTGCATACCTAACCGAGGACGGAACGTTCCCGGACGAGACCGTTGCGGCGACCAAGACGGCACTTGAAAACTACGGTTGGACCCAGTCGACGGACACGGGAACCATCAGCGTCACAGGTGCGGCGGACGCCTTCTGCATCGAGGCGCCGCGCGCTGATGACGCCGCGAAAGAATTCCACATCACCTCGGCGGGTGGCGTAGAAGACGGCGGTTGCCCGACTGCAACCCCGTAACGAGAAATCGCTGATCTGTTCGAGGCTCGGCTTCGATAGTGGTCCGGTGGGGCGTCGCTTGTTTGGCGCCCCACCGTCGTCCGTTACGCAGCCAGCTCCTAAGCTCGAGCGTCCGACGACGCCGGCGTTCTAACGGGCGTGAATTTTGCCAAGCGACACCGGAACAAGGCTTCAAGCGCCGCCCTGCTTCATGCAAAAGAGGAAGGAACGATGCCAGAACTCCGCAGGGTGTTCCCCGCTCCCTCCCGCTCGATCCGTGCGACGCCCTCCTCCCCGGACTCCGGCCTCACCCTCGTCGAGCTCGTCGTCGCGATGATGGTGTTCGCGATCCTCGCCCTAGGCGTTGCCTACTCCATGCTCGCGACACTGCAGTCCTCTCGGGACAACCGTGGGCGTCAGGTCGCCGCGAACCTCGCGGCGCAGGAGATCGACCTCGTCCGCTCCGTCGACGACATCTTCTCCATCCAGAACGCCACACGCGTCCAGGAGGTCGACGGCGTCCCCTACACGGTGTCGCGCAGCACGGGTTGGGTGAACAGCGGTATCGCGTCGTCCGACTGCGGGTCGGGCGATGGCGTTCTCCAACACAAGCGGATCAATGTCGCCGTATCCTGGGGTGTCGGTGGCGCCGCGCGGACGGTGCGTTCCGACACCGTCGTGGCTCCCGGATCGAAGATCAACGATCCGACTCTGGGGACGATCACGGTGCAGGTGACGCGCGCAGACGGCACGGGCGCTCCCGGTATCGCCGTAACGGTCAAACCGTCGTCGACGCCAGAAGGTGCGGAGTCGCCCACGGAACCCATCCCGGTGACGGACCTGAGTGGTTGCACCTATGCCCTGAAGATCAAGCCCGGCAACTACGACGTGACGATCGCGAAGGACGGGTACGTCACCTCGGCACACGCGGCAGTCGAAACGCAGAAGGATCGTCGCGTCACTCAAGGGTCTGCCACCGCCGTCTCGTTCTCCTATGACCTAGCGGTCGACTTCGCCCCGACGTTCATTCACGGTGCGGGTGGAAGTGTCACCGCTCCGGAGGCTTTGGATCTCAGTTTCTCGAGCACGGCGGGAACGGTCACGACGACCGTCGGCTCGGTCCGCCCGAAGCTGTTCCCCTCCGACTCGGGCTACACCGTCCTGGCGGGCAAGATCTCCGAGGTGTCCGGCGGCGGTATCGCGTGCGATGCGATCGACCCGGCACGCTGGCCCGATACGACAGCGGCGGACGGAGCCGCTGTCTCTGGATTCGTCGTTCCCCCGACGTCAGCGGCACCGGGGACGTCGACGACCGCTTCCGTTCCGGTGGCTGTCGTCAAACTGACGATGCCGGCCGGGTCGACGGCGACCGTGACGGCACGTTCGGTCAGTGCCTCCGAAGACACCCCCTCGGGCGATGCGCCGGGGTGTGACACCTCGATGACCTATGTGCTCGGCTCCATCAGCGGAGAGAAACAATTCGTGATGCCGTTCGGAGTCTGGTCCTTCACGACCAGCTCCGGCACGGTGGGCGTGATGCCGGGCACGTCCGCGGTGCCGGTGACCGGCGGAAGCTCCACCAACGGACTCGTCATTCTCGATCCTCGCCGACCGGTGGTGACTCCATGACGCTGGAACGCGAGCGCGCGCGGCGGCGCTATTCCTCCCAGACGGGTGAGAGCGGGATGTCGCTGGTCGAACTGGTCGTCGGCATCCTCGTCTTCGGCATCGTGACGACACTCATCGCGAATCTCTACATCAGCACCGTCCAGGTGGTTTCCGTCTCGTCCTCGCTCGACACGAACACCCGGATGGCCTCGAACGGCATGAACGAGATGACTCGCGTCGTTCGCGCGGGCACTCCCTACCCGGTCGCGGGGGCGATCGAGCCGAAGCCCACTTTCGTCGCGGCCGATGGCACCTCGCTCACCATGTATGCGTACGTGAACCTCGCCAATAGTGATCAGACTCCGGTTCGCGTGCGCTTCTCCGTCGTCGATGACAATCTGATGGAGACGACGTGGGCGGCGGCGGGACCCGTCAACGGGTTCTACAGCTTCCCCGCCTGGGAAGCGCCGACGGCGACGCGTGAGCTCGCGGCCTCGGTGGTGCCGCAGGCCGAGGCGCTGTCGGATGGCGGAGCGCGCCAGCCATTGTTCACCTATTCGGATGTGAACGGGGCGGCGATCACGGTGCCGCCGGGCGGTGTGACGGATGAGGAGACTCTTCGCAGCATCGCTTCGGTGACCATCACGCTGACCATCCAGGGATCGACCACGGACGAACGTGCGCGGGTGACGCTCGTGAATACGGTGGGCATCCCGAACCTCGGTCAGAATCGGACACTCCCGTGAGCCGCTTCGCCCGTGTCCTGTCGCGGTGGCGGGATGGAGCTGACGACGGCGCAGCGCTCGCCATGACGATCATCATCGGCATGGTTCTGCTCGTCTTCGTCGGCACGGCGACCGCGATCGCGGTGAGCGGGACGCGGAAGTCTTCGCACGATGCCGATTGGAACGCCGCGATCGCGGCCGCCTATGCCGGTGTCGAGGATTACAAATCGCGGCTGTCCAACGACAACACCTATGTCAGGTACGGCGACCCGGGCGCCGTTTTCAGCGCCGGCAGCGACGTCAGGCTCCCGACTGAACCGAACGACGCCTTCGGATCAGGAATCGCCGGCACATGGGCGTCTGTTCCCGGTAGCACCAACGGTGCCCAATTCCGATATGAGGTCGACAACAGGCAGTACGAGGCGACGGGGTCTCTCCGCGTCCGTTCGAGCGGACGCGTCGGGGATGTCGTTCGCACGATTGTCGTCAATGTGAAGCAGGAAGGTTTTGTCGACTACCTCTACTTCACCGACTACGAGATGACGGACCCCATCCTCACCAAGAACTCGCGTTGTGTCCCGGCCTACGCGTGGTCGAGCCCGTACAATCAGCATCCGTCGTATTGCACGGACATCCAGTTCGCAGCGAATGACGTCATCAACGGTCCGCTTCATTCGAACGACACGGTGCTGGTCTGCGGCCAGACGAAATTCCGCGGTGAGTTCACGACGGCCAACAGCGTCGGCGATCTGTACAAGAAGGTCGGCGGGTGGAGTTGCCCGGGGGATCCCGTCTTCACCGTCAAGCCGAAGGTCGCGAAAAGCGTGGGCATGCCCAAGACCAATTCGCAGATGCTGAGCGAAACCCGCACGGACCTCGACACGGTGCAGCGGCCCGGTTGTCTATACACCGGTCCCACGATCATCACGTTAACAAGCGACGGGCAAATGAACGTCAAGTCGCCTTTCACGAAGCAGACGCGAATCCTCGGAGAGGGGGCCGCCGACGGGAGCACCCCGCCCGAGTGCGGCGCCGTGGGCACCGCCACGGGGCAGCTCGGGTCAGAGGCCGGTGCAACGATCGATGTCATCCCGCAGAACCTGATTTACGTGCAGAACGTTCCTGACCGGTCGACCAACGTGAATTATTGGCCGACGACGACGAACCCGACGTCCTTCTCATGTACGGACGGGAATAGCTGGCTCTTCGGCTCCAGCGTCCGGTATCCCGCTGTCGATGAGGAAGTGCCGTACGCTTCCCCGGCGCACTATGGATGTCGTAACGGCGATGTCTACGTCAAAGGCACCCTCGACGGTGAGGTGACGCTGGCGGCACAGAACTACATCTATGTGACCGGGGACCTCAGGTACGAGAGCGCCTCCGATGACGTCCTCGGACTCGTGGGTGAGAATTCGGTGTGGGTGCACAAGCCGGTGAAATGTACGTCATGGAACGAGGACAGATACGGAAGGAAGACGACCTGCAGCAACTACGAGAATCTCTCGAGCACGAAGGACCGACGGATTGACGCGGCGATTCTCTCCGTCGCCCACACCTTCATCGTCCAGAACCATGACAAGGGTGATGGACTGGGCACTCTCACCGTGATGGGGGCTATCGCTCAGAAGTTCCGCGGGCCGGTCGCAACAACGGGGGGAACGGGATACGTGAAGAGCTACTCGTATGATCCGCGCTTCAAGTACATGGCCCCGCCCAAGTTCCTGTCCCCAGTCTCGACCACGTACGGTGTCTCGGAGATCGTCGAGGTCAAGACGGCCTTCAACCCCGATGGGAGCCCGGCATGACTCCGGCCGATCTCGTCCCCCTCCTCACCGTCGGGGCCGTCCTCGTCGGCGTCTTCGGTCTCCTCATCGGCTCGTTCCTCAACGTCGTCGTGTACCGCGTGCCGAACGGACTCTCGGTCGTGAGCCCGCCGAGCGCGTGCCCGGGTTGCGGCGAGGGCATCAAGCCGTATGACAACGTGCCGGTGCTGTCATGGCTCGTCCTCGGCGGCAAGTGCCGGTCGTGCCGTGAACCGATCTCCGCGCGGTATCCGCTCGTCGAGCTCGCCGGCGGCGCCGCCTTCGTGGGCGTCGCCTGGTGGTGGACCGCGAGCACGGGGCTCCAGGCAACGCCGACCGCCGTGATCGCATCCGGCCTCGGGCTCGTCGCGTTCCTCTACCTCGCCGCGATCTCACTCGCGCTCGGTCTCATCGACCTCGACGTGCACCGCCTGCCGGACCGCATCGTCCTTCCGGCATACGTCGTGCTCACCGTCCTCCTCGGAACGGCCTCGATCATCGCCGGCGACCCGGGCGCGCTCGGACGAGCGGCGATCGGAGGAGTCGTGCTCGCCGCCTTCTACCTCGTCCTCGCGTTCGTGAAGCCCGGTGCGATGGGACTCGGCGACGTGAAGCTCGCCGGAGTCCTCGGCTTCGCCCTCGCCTGGTTGGGCTGGGAAGAGCTCATCGTCGGCGCGTGCGGCGCCTTCTTCACGGGCGGCCTCTTCGCGATCGTCCTTCTCGCGACCGGCCGCGCTCGCCGCGGCTCCGGTATCCCCTTCGGTCCGTGGATGCTCCTCGGGGCATGGATCGGCATCGTCGCCGGAGCGCCGCTCGCAGATCTCTATCTCTCATCACTCGGCCTCGCTTGAGGCCGATCCGCCAGGAGCAGTACACGCATCAGCACACGCACGTGCAGTACTAGACGCACCAGCACCCCGCACCACCAGGAATCAGCACCACCAGTACCCCGCGCACCACCAGCACCACAGGACAGGAGATCCACATGGCATCGAGCGTCGTCGGCATCGACATCGGGAGCGTCGCCATCCGAGCAGTCGAGCTCAAAGACCCGGATAAGGCGCGGCCCACAGTGCTCCGGTTCGGGGAGATCCCGCTCGCTGAAGGCGCCGTGTCCCGGGGCGAGGTCATCGAGCAGCGCACGGTCGCCTCGTCCCTGAAACGGCTGTGGTCGACTGCGGGCTTCGGCTCGAAGGACGTCGTCATCGGCATGGGAAACCAGCGCGTCCTCGCCCGTGACCTCACGCTCCCACGGATGTCTATCACCCGCATTCGGGAATCCCTCCCGTACCAGGTGCAGGACCACCTCCCGGTGCCGGTCGAGGAGGCGCTGCTCGACTTCTACCCCGTCTCGGAGGCGAACTCGGAATCGGGACCCGTGGTGAACGGGCTTCTCGTCGCGGCCATCAAGGAGGCGGTGCTCGGCAATGTACGGGCCGTCGAACTCGCGGGTCTCACGACCCGCGGCGTCGACCTCGTGCCCTTCGCCCTCTCACGACTGCTCCTGGGAACGGCGGCGTCGGCCGCCGCGGGCCTCGACACCGAGGCCGTGGTGGAGGTCGGGGCGACGGCGACGACCGTCGTGATCTCGACCCACGGCGTCCCGCAGTTCCTCCGCATCATCCCGTCCGGCGGGGACGACACGACGGAGGCGCTGCGCCTCCGGCTCGAGATCGAGAACAGTGAGGCCGAGATCCTCAAGCGCTCCGTCGGTCTCACCACTCGGGTCCCGGAGTCGTCGCTCGAACCGGCGATGAACATCATCAACGAGGTGACGAGCGACCTCCTCGGCAGCATCCGGAACACGGTCGCCTACTTCACACACACCCGCTCGGACGCACCCATCCGACGCATCCAGGTGTGCGGGGGCGGGAGCTTCCTGCGCGGCCTTCCCGAGGCGCTTGCGGAGTTGACGCGGCTCCCCGTCGTCCCCGTCGACGTCCTGCCGACGTTCGGAACGGCCCGCGGCGTCGATGTCGCCGCGCTGCAGGCGCGTCAGGCCGAGTTCGCCGTCGCCCTCGGCCTCGCGGTCGGGGACGCCGAGGCGAGAACCGCCGGGAAGGCCGCAGCGTGAGCGGCCGCAGCACGATCGAGGAACTCGCGGTCGGTCGGCGCCCACGCGCCGACCTCATGCCGCCGGAGATCATCGCCGCGCACCGGGCGAAGTCCATGAGGCGTCGGCTCCTGCTCGGACTCCTCGGGGTGCTCGTCGTCGTCGGGCTGGCGGCCGGTGGTGCGACGTGGCTCAACGTCCAGAGCCAGTTCGCTCTCCTCGCCGCTCAGGCTCGAACCTCGGATCTGCTGGCCGAACAGGCGAAGTACATCGAGGTCCGCCGCGTGCAGGAGGAGATCGCCCTCATCGAGAGCGGGCAGAAGGTCGGAGCATCGACCGAGATCCTCTGGAAGGACTACTTGCTCGGCGTCCAGTCGAAGCTTCCGACAGACGTCGTCGTCATGTCGGTCTCGGTCGAGTCGGCATCGCCGCTCGCCGAGTTCGCCCAGTCGGACGAGCCGCTGCAGCAGTCCCGGGTCGCGACGCTCACGTTCTCGGCCGTGAGCGCCACGCTTCCCGACGTGACGTCGTGGCTTGACGGCCTCGCCGAGCTCCCGGGTTATGTGAGTGCGACGCCGAACTCGGTCACCCTCGACGAGGAGAGCCAGTCGTACACGTCGGCCGTGACGATGCAGATCAACGAGGGGGCGTGGTCGCAGCGCTTCACGCCGGACGACGAGAAGATCGGGGCCGAGGGGGCCGACGCCACCGACGGCACCGACATCACGACGGAGGGCGGCGAATGAACGCGCAGAGGCTGTGGATCATCGGCGCCGCGATCGTCGCGGTGGCCGTCCTCGTGCTCGGCTGGTTCGTCGGCGTGGAGCCGCAACTCGCCGCGATGCGGGCGACCGACGAGCAACGTCGCGGCGTCGAGGCCCAGAACCTCGCCACGGAGGCGACGGTCGCGCGCCTCGAGAAGGACTTCGCGAGCCTCGGCGCGCTCGAGGACGAGCGGGAGGATCTTCGCGGCTCCATCCCCGTCACGGAGGACACGACGCTCCTGTTCAACCAGCTCGACGCGCTCGCCGCGGCGAGCGGCACGACGGTCACGAACGTCACGCCCTCGCCTCTCGTCGCGTATACGCCGCCGGTCGTCGAGGTCCCCGTCGACCCGGAGTCTGACGGAGCCGAGGCGAACGAGGGAGAGGCCCCGGCCGCCCCGGCGGCACCCGCCGAGCCGTCCGGCCCGCCCGTCATCACGGATCCGCTCATCACTCCCGAGAACTTCTACGCGATGCAGATCACGGTCTCCGTCACGGGCTCGAACGAGGCCGTGCTCGACTTCGTCGACCGTGTGCAACACGGGGAACGCCTGTTCCTCATCACGTCCCTCCAAGTCGCCTCCGACGAGGAGACGGAGCAGTTCACGGCGACGTCCACGGGCTCCGTCTACGTCCTGCTCGGCGCGGGCGATTCGACGGACGGAGCCGACGAATAGCGACCACCGTCGGCTCGCGATCCCGTGAGGGCACCGTTCGCCGCAGCGGCGCGTCGCGCGTGGCCGGGTAGCATCGACGGAGGATCGACCGCCCCTGGAGGAGCCATGACGCAACCCGACGTCGCCGGTGAACACCGTGACTCGTCGCCCGTCGAGCCCGACGGGGACCGCGAGGCGCCGCCGCCTCGCAGCCGCTTGTGGATCGGCTCGGCCATCGCGATCGCCGCCGTTCTCGCCCTCCTCGCCGGAAGCGTGTTCGCGCTCCTGACCCACATGGGCGGCGCGGGCATGGCGAACCCCACCCGCCCCGACACGGGAACCGCCGGAGGCGACGGCTCGCGTCCGGTGCCGGCGGAGACCGTCGAGCCCGCCATCGCCGCCCCCCGCCCGACGGACTGCGAGCAGATCTACTCGCCGGACATGTACGACTACCTCGAGTCGACCGGTCTTCCGCTCAACGACGGTTCGGTCACGGACAGCCTCGGTGCGACCGATCCGGTCCTCGCCGCGCTCATCACCGACGGCAACACCGTCAAGTGCAGTTGGGGCTTCGCGGGCGAGTACGGCCTCAACACCAACATCACGCAGGTCGACGAAGGCACGGCGGCGGCCGTCCTCGAGCAACTCGACGCACTCGCCTTCGAGTGCTACGACGAGTCGGAGGGGCGGCGCTGCATCCAGAGCGACACCGTCACGGACGACCTCGGTACCTACCGCACGGGTGAGTCCCATTTCGTCCGCGGCGGCGTGTGGATCGCGACGCACTGGGTGAACTTCGCACCGGACCGGTACACGCAGGACATCGTCGAGTCCCTCTGGCCGGCGTCCGAGTAGTCCCGGTGAGGGAGCCGTCGAACGGACGGGCTCGTCCGACCCCCGCGTGCCACCCGGCCGGGGGTGCACTCCCGCGTTAGAGTCGTGCCCGAGCAGACGACCTGCTCGCTGCAGAAAAACGGGAGCTCCGCCATGACGTCGAACACGCCAGACCACGAGAACTCGCCCCGCGAGACGTCGCCCGACGGATCGTTCGTCGAGGATCAGCAGTCGTTCGTCGCGGATCAACAGTCGCATGAGGACACGAACCTCGACGCGGTGCGGCAGGGCGGCGCGAACGAGGGAGAGTACGACGCGGGAGTGAACGCAGCAGCGGAACACGCCCCGGACCGCGAGGCGGCCGGAGTGCCCGCCGAGCCGGTGCAGCCCGCGACGCCGGCCGAGGTCTACGAGGCTCCGGTCGCTTCCGGCACGTCCTCCTCCACCTCCACCTCTCCCTCTACGTCTTCGTCGGCGCGTTCCGACGATCTCGCGGGGGAGGAGCGTGAGCCGTATCCGATCGGTGCGACGGACGCGGAGCCGGCGCCGGCAACCGAAGGCCCGCGTGGCGAGGAGATCGTCATCGATTACGGAGCCCACCAGGAATCCGACGCAGACTCCGAGCCCCCGCTCACGAAGCCGTCCCCGGACGAAGAGCACCACCCGTACCCGCCGCAGGCCCTCGGAGAGCCGGCAGCCGTAGGCGCGGGCGCCGGCGTCGCCGCGGTCGCGGCGACGGGAGCGGCGGGCCCAGCGACCGCGCCACTCGACCGTGACCTTTCAGCAGACGACGGGGACGACCGCGCCGACGGCACCGGCCGCTCCGGTTCCGACTCCCGCTCCGGTTCCGACTCCGACGCCGCGCAGCGCCCCGTCTACGTGCAGGCTCCCACTCCGCCCAAGAAGAAGGGCAACCGTGGCTTCGGTGTGCTCGTCGGGCTCCTTACCACCCTGGTCTTCGGTGCCCTCTACTTCGCGGCGCTGCTGCTGACGCCGCTCGTCGCGGGCGAATCCGTCGACTACGCCGCGGCGAGCACCGCGATCCTCACGAGCGCGGCGTTCTACGTCCCCGTCGTCGTGTTCTTCCTGGCCTGGGTACTGCTCATCGTCGTGCTGACGCGAGCATCGTGGTGGGGTTATGTCATCGGCGCTCTCGTCGTCGCCCTGATCACGTACGCGGGGGCCCTCGGTGGCGCGCTCATCCAGAACGCGTACGAGGTCGCGCCGTCGCAAGTGCCGTCGTTCCTGCTCGCTCAGGCTCTCAGCCCGGCCGCCGTGCTCGCGTTCGTCATCGCACGGGAAGTCCCGATCTGGTTCGGCGTCTGGGTCGGCAAGCGCGGGCGCGTCGTACGCCAGCGCAACGTCGAGGCCCGCGAGGAGTACGAGCGCGTGCTCGAAGCGGGTCCCGCCGCTCGGGCCTGACCCGAGGACGCGACCCGCGATGGGCAGCGATCCCCATCGCGGGTCGTGTCGGCTGTCGACTAGCGTGGCGGATGGGGTCCGCTGCCGCGTACAGGCCCTCGGGAAGGACGCTCGCGTGGACAATCGAATCCTGATCGCCGACGAACGGTCGGAGATCTCGATCGCCGCTGCGGGGAGGACGGAGACGGGCCCGGTGAGGGCCGTCAACGAGGACAGTCTCTTCAGCGCGGCGCCCGTGTTCGCCGTCGCGGACGGTCTGGGCGGGCATCATCGCGGCGACCTCGCCAGTCGAGCGATGGTCGAGCAGCTCGGCCTGAGCGTGAGGCCGGGGCGGCCCACCGCTCCCGACGCGATCTTCACGGCCATCACGGCGGCCAACGCGACGGTCCGGGCCTGGAGCACACGAGGCGGGATCGCCGGCACGACGATCGCGGGTGTCGCTCTCGTGAGCCTTTCCACGCAGATCGACCTGCACTGGATGGTGTTCAATATCGGCGATTCCCGGGTGTACTTGCGCGACGAGCGCGGACTGCGCCAGGTGACGGTCGACCACTCGGCGGTGCAGGAGCTGCTCGACGACGGCTCGATCACGCGCGAGCAGGCAGCAGCGCACCCCGACCGGAATGTCGTGACTCGCGCGGTCGGCGTCGAGGACGACGCCGACCCGGACGTGTGGCTCATCCCGGTGTCCGGCAGGCAGACCTTCGTCATCTGCTCCGACGGCCTCACGCGCGACGTCTCCGAGGCCGAGATCGTCGCCGACCTCGACGCCGGCCCGGAGAACGCCGCCTCCGCGCTCGTCGAGCGTGCGATCCGCCAGGGGTCGCGCGACAACGTGACCGTCGTCGTCGTGGACGCCGTCAGCACCGACACCGGCCCGCACCGCCCGGGGTACGCCGACGACAGGGCGCTCGGCGTCCTCGAAGAGACTCTTCCCAGAACATGAGGTCATGACGCATGCCCGCTTTCCGTTACCGTCCGGCCGTCACCCCCGAGTGGCTCGCCATCGCCGCGCCGGGGTGCCTGCTCGCCGTGCGCCTGGAGGTCACGAGTGAGCGGATCGAGCCGCTCGTCGCCCTCGCGCGCGGTGGCTCGACGGTCCAGGAACTCCTCGACGCGCTGACGTCGTCGGGGCTCACCAACACTCCCTCCTTCGTTCTCGCCTTCTGGATGCCCGGCCGACTCGAGGGCGACGGGGTGGGCATCGTCGCTCGAGGCGAGGGCCGCGCACTCGTCTCGACGCGCACGGGCGACGAGACGGTAGAGGCGCGCGGTTTCGCGAGCTGGACGGAGCGGCACATCGACGCCGTCACGGCCGTCTCCTTCGAGCTCGGCGACGCGGGGACCCACGCCGTCGAGCTCGAGCTCGACGGCGGGTCCGTGTGGGTGTCCCGGATAACCGCGACGGACGACGACGAGACCCCCATCGACGACGACGACCCCGTCGATGGTCAGACGATCGCCCGTCCATCACGCGCGGTACTCGCGGCGCGCGCCGCTGCCGAGACGCCACCCGGTCCTCCCGTTCCCCGGGCGCCGGCCGCGCCTTCCCTCCCGTTGCACGACTCGTCCCTGCCCGCCGACACGCTCGGTGACCACGACGGCCTCACGGTGCTCGCCGAGGACCTCCGCGCCGCCCGCCAGGGGGCGCACGTCCAGGCTGCAACACCCCCGTCTTTCGCCGTGCAGCGGTACGAGCTCGAGCTGCCGTCGGGTTCGCGACAGCCCCTCGACGTGCCCGTCGTCCTCGGACGCGCCCCGAGTGTCGCGGGAGTGCCGGCGTCCGCGCTTCCGCACCTCGTCACGCTCGTGGGTGACGACATCTCGCGGAACCACGTCCGCATCGCCGTGGAGGGCGGAACGGTCGTCGTGACGGATCTCCACTCCTCGAACGGCACGATCGTCGTCGTCCCGGGCCGTGCGCCCGAGAAGCTGCGAGGTGGAGAGCCGACTCCCGTGACCTCTGGGACGCAAGTCGATCTCGGCGGCGGCGTCACGATGCGTGTGCGGGCGGTGTGACGGTGCGTCGTGCCCCCACGAGCCCGCCGGACATCCCCGGACTGACCTTCCTCCGCCCTTTGGGATCCGGCGGCTTCAGCGACGTCTACCTCTATGAGCAGGAGCTGCCACGGCGAGAGGTGGCGGTCAAAGTTCTGGCTGCCGAGACGATCGACGACCGGTCCCGCTCGGCCTTCGTGGGCGAGGCGAATCTCATGGCCCAGCTCTCGGCGCACCCGTACATCGTGACGATCTACGGCGCGGCCGTCGCAGCCGACGGTCGCCCCTATTTCGTGATGGAATACTGCGCCGGGCCGAGCCTCGCCGAGCAGTATAAGGACCACCGCTTTACCGTCGCCGACGCGCTGCGCACGGGCGTGCGCGTGTCGAGTGCCGTCGCGACGGCGCATGCTGCGGGCATCCTCCATCGCGACATCAAGCCGGCGAACGTTCTCACCAACGCGTACGGCTGGCCGGCGCTCACCGACTTCGGCATCTCCGCGGCGCTCGAACCCGACCACGCGCATGCCGGACTGGTGCCCGTGACGGGAACGTCGGCGGGGGAGCCCGACGGCGGCACGAGCCCCACGATCGGGATGTCGATCCCGTGGTCGCCACCCGAGATGTTCGCCGATCACCCGCAGACGGACGTGCGCAGCGACGTCTTCTCGCTCGCGGCCACGATCTACACGTTGCTCGCCGGTCACACACCGTTCGAGGTGCGCGGCAGGCCCAATGGGATGGTCGATCTCATCGGACGCATCGAGCGCGGCACCGTGACGCCGCTCGAGGACGATCGTCCCGACATCCCCCGATCGTTGCTCCTCGTGCTCGCCCGAGGCATGGCCGTCGACCCAGCGTCCCGCTACGACTCCGTGCTGGATTTCGCCCGGGCCTTGCAGGGCGTCGAACTCGAGCTGTCGTTCAGTCCCACGACGATCGATGTGCCGAACCTCGCGATCCCGTCGAGCGCGCGGCCCGAGAGCGGCGATCCCGATGCGACCCGCATGCGCGACATCCGTACCGTCGAGGCGCAGGCCCCGGGGAACGCTCCCGCCGGCCGCATCACGGCCCCGGGCCAGAAGGCGACGGGCCAGGCCGCGACAGGCCAGGCCGCGATGAGCCAGGCCGCGACGAACCAGGATGCGAGGGGGGCCGACGATCCGACGATCATCCGACGCCCTGTCATCGTGCAGCCGGCGGCGGCGTCGACGTCGCGTTCACCCGTCGGCGCACCCCTCGGGCAGCGGACCGTCCGGGGCGCTGCTCCGACCGGTCCGCCCTCGACGCCCGGCGTGGATGACGAGACGGTTCGCGGAACGCGCCGCTCGACCGTGCGAGCGCGGCGCCGGTGGATCCCCACCGTCGTGATCGGCCTCGTGGTGCTCCTCGTCGGGGGAGCGGTGACCGCGGGCGTCGTCCTCGGTGGCGCCGAGGAGCCTGTCGAGACGACGGGGCCGATCGACGACGACCCCCTCCACGTGGAGGGAGTGCCGACGCCGGCGGCGGGCGACATCGCGGTCGGCGACGGCGGTACGTCCGTCGCCTTCTCATGGACGAACCCGGACGCCCGTGAGGGCGACCGCTACATCTGGCAGCGCACGGACGGGGTCGCCGGTGACAAGACACCGACGAGTACTCCGTCCGCGACCGTCGACGGCATCGAGCCGGGCGACGAGGTGTGCGTGTCCGTCTGGATCGTGCGCTCCGGCCGACAATCACCCGAACCTCTGGAGATGTGCACACAGTGAGCAACCCACGCATCGAATTCTGCGGGGAGTGGTACGACGTCCACCCGGACGAGCCCTTCTACATCGGCCGTGACGCCGACCTCGTGATCGACGAGAACCCCTTCCTCCATCGGCGTTTCCTCGCCGTGTCGAAGGAGAACGACCTCTGGTGGCTCGCCAACGTCGGAACGTTGCTGTCGGCGACCGTGACCGACGACTCGGGTCAGGTGCAGGCGTGGCTCGCCCCGAACGCTCGCCTCCCCATCGTCTTCCCGACGCTCAACGTCCTCTTCAGCGCCGGGTCCACGACGTACGACTTCACCATCCATTCGACGTCGGACTACTTCGCGACGTCGCAGCTCACGTCGGCGTCGTCGGGGGAGACGACGGTCGGACCGATCACCCTCACGACGAGCCAGCGGTTGCTCGTCGTGGCGCTCGCCGAGGACATCCTCAAGCAGAACTCGCCAGGCCGCGGGGAGATCCCGGCATCGGCCGACGCCGCCGCGCGGCTCGGCTGGACGCAGACGGCGTTCAACCGGAAACTCGACAACGTGTGCGAAAAGCTCGACCGGCACGGCGTGCAGGGGCTCCGCGGCGGTCGGGGCAAGCTCGCGACGAATCGGCGTGCGCGTCTCGTCGAATACGCCGTCTCGACGCGGCTCGTGGACGCCGACGATCTGATCCTGCTCGACCGGAACGCCGACGACGCCGCGGAGTCGACGGCCGGTCTCGCGGAGCCTCCGGCCTGAGCCGAATGCGGAAGACCCGCCTGAACTGGGGGGGCGAAGCGGACTCCGTCGGGCATGAGAGCCGGACGGAGTGCGTGTTAGCGTTTCTTCCCGGGGGCCGCTCTGTGTCGTCGGGCGGCGTGCCGTCGGGCGACCGTGTCCGTGACGGCTGGAGACACGCGAAGCGCTGCCGAGGGGATGTGACGGGGTTGGGGATACGCGCGTGGTTGCGCGGCCGGAAGGTCACCGCCTCCATCGTCGCCGTGTCCGTCCTCGTGGCCGTCCCCGTGTCGTTCGCGATCCTGCACGACGGCTTCCCCGTCACCGACGTCACGCTCGAGGCGAAGGACGTCTGGGTCACGAACGGCACGGAGCTGCTCGCGGGGCGGTTGAATCGCCAGATCGAGGAGCTCGACGCCGCGGTGCAGACGGTCTCGAACGAGATCGACGTGCTGCAGGACGGCGAGACCGTCGTCCTGCATGACCTCACCGGATCCACGATCGAGATGATCGATCCCTCGTTCACGACCCTCGTGGAGCAGACCGACATCCCGGCCGGCTCGAGCGTCGCCCTCGGTTCCACGACCCTCGCGGTGCTGTCGGTGGACGGGGAGCTCTGGACGACGGACGTGGAGTCGGGCCTGCAGCTCAGCACCGTCGACACCGATCCGATCCTCGAACTCGGCATCGGGTCCCACGTCGCCGTGTCCTCGACCGGCACCGTGTTCGCGGTCTCCACGGAAGAGCGGGAACTGCATGTGCTGCCGTCGGACGGCTCGGAGTCGTCGACGCAGAAGCTGCCGCCGCTCGAGGATGTCGAGATCGCCGCCGCCGGAGAGAAGCCCGTCATCTTCGACCGCACCGACAACCGCGTCGTCCGGGGCGACGGTTCGACGGTGGATCTGCCGGGCGAGGGCCTCGTGCTCCAGCAGTCGAGCGCGTCGGACGACGTGGCGCTCGTCGCGACGGGCGACTCGCTCGTCGCGGTGCCGCTCGAGGGCGACGAAGCCCCCATGGTCGTCGACGCGAAGGTCGCGACCGCGTCCACAGAAGCCACGGACGTCGCGGCGCCGGTCAACCTGTCGGGCTGCTGGCACGGGGCGTGGTCGTCGTCGAGCCGGTACCTCGCCGTCTGCGACGAGACCGAGATCGACCGGCAGGACGTCGAGCCCACGGCCGACGGGTCGCCGTTGATGTTCCGGGTGAACCGGCAGATCATCGCCCTCAACAACCTCTTCACCGGCGACATCTGGCTCGTCGACGCGAACATGCGACTCGTGCAGAACTGGGAGGAGGTCACTCCTCCCGAGGAGGACGAGGGCGAGGAAGGCGACGAGAAGGCGTCTCGACAGTCGTTCGAGGACACGATCGCCGAACGCACCGACACCAACCGCGCCCCGCTCGCCCGCGACGACGACATCGGGGCGCGCCCCGGCCGCTCGACTGTCCTCCCGGTCCTCGACAACGACACCGACCCCGACGGTGACGTGCTGACGGTGATCTCGGACACGGGCGTCTCCGAGTCCGACGGAACACTCGAATACATCGGCGGGGGGCGCGCGCTGCAGTTCACTCCGGCGGAGTCGAAGACCTCCGGGACGATCTCGCTCCGGTACACGGTCTCGGACGGTCGCTCCGGCGGGGTCTCCACTGCATCACTGTCCATCCGCGTCGTTCCGTACGAACTCAACGAGGCGCCGGCGGAACAGCGCGTCGCCGCGTCCTCCGTCGAGTCGGGCCAGACCGTCTCGTACAACGTCCTCACGGACTGGCGCGATCCCGACGGGGACGACATCTACCTGAAGAGCGCCGCCTCCGAGGCGGGAGACCGCGTCCGCTTCTCACCGGACGGCTTCATCACGGTGACCCACTCGTCCGGACAGCTCGGCGTGCGTGACATCGTCTTCGTCGTCTCGGACGGGACGACCGACGCGACGGGACAGTTCGCGCTCGACGCGAAGCCCGCCGGGTCGATGAACCCCGTCGGTACTCCCGATTTCGTGGACACCTTCGCGGGTCAAGCGGTCGAACTCGATGTGCTCGACAACGATGTCTCGCCCTCGGGAGCACCACTCGCTCTCGTCGGTGCGGAGGCGCTCACGGGCGGGCTCGGCATCACCCCGAACACCGACACGGGCGTGCTCAACCTCTCGGCCGGCGCCCCGGGGACCTACTACGTGAAGTACACGCTCTCCGCGGGCCCGAAGACGAGCGTCGGCCTCGCACGCCTTGACGTCAGGCAGGTTCCGGAGGAGATCGGTCGGCCCATCGCCGTCCGCGACACGCTCTATCTGCGTCCCAACGAGCCCACGAGCCTCGCGGTGCTGAACAACGACGTGTCGCCATCGGGCTCGGTCCTCGCGGTCCGCTCACTCACCGTTCCGGACGACGCCTCGTCCCTCTCGGTCGAACTGCTCGGACAGTCGGTCGTGCGCGTCACCGCGAACGAGGCCGTCGACAGGCAACTGCAGTTCTCCTACACGCTGTCCGACGGTTCCTACGATGCGACGACGACGGTGACGGTTGTTCCGGTCGCTCCGCTGACGAAGCACCAGGCGCCGATCCTCGAGGACGACGTCGTGAAGGTGCGAGCGGGCGACATCACGAGCGTGCCTGTGCTCGACAACGACCTGCATCCCGACAACGCCGTCATGACCGTGGATCAGGACCTCACGAAGTCCGCCGAGAAGGGCCTGTCCTTCGTCACGGGCGACCGCGTCCGGTATCAGGCGCCGTCCGAGCCGGGTGTGTACACGGCGACGTATCAGGTGACGGACGAGTTCCAGCAGAAGGCCGTCGGCAACGTCCTGTTCACGGTCGTGCCGGTTGATGCGGAGAACAACCTGGCCCCGACCGCCCCCACCCTCACGGCACGGGTCTTCGCCGGCGCGGACGTCGAGGTCAAGGTGCCTCTCGACGGACTCGACGGCGACGGCGACTCCGTCGTGTTCGACGGGATAACGGGAGCGCCCCAGCTCGGTCTCGTCCGCGACGCGACGAGTGACACGTTCGTGTACGAGGCGAACCCCACGCAATTCGGCACCGACACGTTCGAGTACCGCGTGAAGGACGTCGACGGCGCCACGGCGACCGGGACGATCAAGATCGCGGTCGTCGAACGACCGGCTCAGGACATGTCGCCGATCGCGGTCGACGACCGGATCGAGGTGCGGCCCGGCCGGATCGTGAGCGTCCCGGTTCTCGCGAACGATTCCGACCCGAACGACTACTCGATCGAACTGACCGAGGACCTCGGCGACGTGCCATCGAACGTCACCGCGGAGGTCGATGGCGGCACCGTGGAGATCGAGGCTCCGGACGAGGAGACCTCGTTCGCGATCCGCTACACGATCTCGAACGGTCACGGCGGCACCGACAACGCCTACGTGCAGGTGCGCGTCACCGAGGAGGCCCGCATCCAGCCGCCCGGCGTGGAGGACCACGTCGTGGAGGCGAGGGACGTGATCGCGAAGCGCACGGTCGACATCGATCTGCGGGAGGGGGCGTCGAACCCCGGAGGCCGGGTCCAGGACCTCGTGCCGTCCGTCGAGGGCCCGAACGCCGGCGCGGTCGAGCTTCTGGAGGACGGCACCGCGCGTGTCACGCTCGGCGACACGCGCACCGCGATCACGTACCGGCTCACCAACGACGTCGACGGGCTCAGCTCCGCCGCGTTCGTCGTCGTCCCGCCGTTCTCCGACGGCCTTCCTCCCGTCCTCATCGAGGAGGAGCGGATCGTGGAGAAGAACCAGACGAAGACGTGGAGGCTCAGCGAGATCGCCGAGTCGCCGACGGGCAAGGACATCGCCCTCACCGACCCCGAGAAGGTCTCGAGCAACCGCAGCGACGGCACCCCGAACTACGTCAACGACCAGACCGTCACCTTCACGCCGGCACCCGACTACCGTGGCCCCGCGTCGCTGACCTTCGAGGTCTCGGATGGCACGGCACTCGGTGTGTCTCTGCTGACGATGCCCATCACGGTGGGTGACCCCGAGATGAAGGACGAAGCGCCCACCTTCACGAACCCGACGCTGTCCATCGAGGCCGACGGTACGCCGTTCCCGATCGACCTGCGCGAATCCGCCGCCCACCCGAACGCCGATGTCCTCCGCTCCTTGAGCTTCGGATCGCTCGGCCAGCCGACGGGCGGGATCCAGGCGACGCTGTCGGGCTCGACACTCACCGCGAGCGCACCGTTCGGCGTGCAGCCCGGGACGTCGACCTCGATCCCCGTCACGGTCACCTACCGGGAGTTCGAGGTGACCGGTCAGATCAACATCCGTGTCGTCGCCTCCTCCCGGCCCCTCCCGCTCGCGTACGACGACGCGTCGCCCGATGCGCGGAAGAACAGCACCGTCACCGTCCCGGTGATCGACAACGACTTCAATCCGTTCCCCGACCAGGACCTCACGATCACCGCCGTGGCCGTCGAATCCGGCCAGGCGACGGCGTCGATCAGCGGACGGAACGTCGTCATCCAGACGGGAACGCCGAAGAGCCAGTCCATCAGCGTCATTTACACGATCCAGGACGCCACGAAGGACCCCTCCCGCACGTCGCAAGGCCGCGCCTCTGTGACCGTCACGGACGTGCCCGACGCGCCGCCGGCTCCGGCGTTGAACGCGAGCGACCGGAACATCACGGTTTCGGTGAATCCGACGCCGGCGAACAACGGCTCGGAGGTCACCGGCTACACCGTCACGCGCAACGACGGCACCGTCCGGACCGATTGTTCACCGGGCGTCCCGTGCAGCTTCGCCGGTACGAACGGCACGACCTACAGCTTCACCGTCACCGCCACGAACGGCGTCGGCGAGAGCGCCGCCTCGGCGTCCGCGAGCGAGACCGCGTACGGCACCCCGAGCGCCCCGACCAACCCGCGCATCTCGAAGAACAAGGAGTACGCGGACAGCGCGTTCTCGATGACGTGGGGGGCCCCGAGCGACAACGGCGGCCGCGTCGATTCCTACAACTGGGAGTTCAGCGGGGGCGGGAACGGCAGTACGGGCGGCACGAGCGCGACGAGTCGCACTGTCGGTCAGGGGAGCTACGACTTCCGCGTCCAGGCATGCTCGCCCGCCGGGTGTGGGCCGTGGGCGACGTCGAACCGTGTTGCGCTCGACAACAAGCCGGAAGCCACGCTGACCGTGTCACGAGGTGCGAAGAATCCGAAGTCCTCAACGGGCTACTTCTACCACGTCGAAGCGCGGAACTTCGTTGATGCACGGGGCGCCCAATTCGACGCCACCTGCTACGGGCCCGGCGAACGCGGTGAGCCCTGGCAGATCACGACGGGGCAGAACTCAGCCGACGGCCTGTTGTACTTCGACGCGAATGGCAATTATTCGGGCGATCTTCATTGCTACAACGGCTACAAGGGGCAACCCAAGTACGTCGTCATCAACGACGTCGAATCCAACAGAACAGATTGGTAGGTCCAGTGCCCGTCACGACCGAACAGGCCGCGTGGTTCCGCGACGCCTTCACGAGCCTCGTCGACAACGTCGACAAAGCGATCCTCGGCAAGCAGGACGTCATCCGACTCGTCGTCGCCGCGATGGTGAGCGAGGGCCACGTGCTGCTCGAGGACTACCCAGGGACGGGGAAGACGGTCCTCGCGAAGGCACTCGCCAACACGCTCGACGGTGCCCACTCGCGCATCCAGTTCACGCCGGACCTGCTGCCTTCCGACGTGACGGGTGTCACGATCTACAACCAGAACACGCGTGAATTCGAGTTCCACAAGGGCCCGATCTTCTCGCAGATCGTCCTCGCCGACGAGATCAACCGCGCGTCGCCCAAGACGCAGTCGGCCCTCCTCGAGGTCATGGAGGAAGGCCTTGTGACGGTCGACGGCGAGGCGCACACGGTCGGTCGACCGTTCATGGTGATCGCGACGCAGAACCCGGTCGAGCAGGCCGGCACGTACAAGCTCCCCGAGGCGCAGCTCGACCGGTTCCTCGTGAAGACGTCGCTCGGTTACCCCGACCGGGAGACGAGCGTCGATCTGCTGATGGACGCCGCGAACCGTGCCCGGGCATCGCGAGTCTCGGCCATCATCGGGGTCGACGCCGTCAACGCGATGATCCAGCTCGCCTCCGAGGTGCACGTGGAGCGCGCCGTGATGGAGTACATCACCGACCTCTTGCAGGGCACCCGCGAGGACGAGGACGCCGCCCTCGGGGTGAGCATGCGCGGAGGACTCGCGCTCGCGCGTATCGCGAAGACGTGGGCGCTCTCGCAGGGGCGCCTCTACGTCACTCCGGACGACGTGCGCGACCTGGCGCCCCACGTCCTCGCCCACCGGATCATCGTCGACGCCGAAGCGGAGTTCGCGGGGACCACCGCGGTCGACATCGTGACGCGCGTGATCGCACGGGTCGCTCCGCCGGCCGCGCGGGCGGCCTAGGCGACGGATGACGGCCACGACGACCGGGACGTTCGGCCCGGAGACGAGACCCACGGGGGTCGCGGCGATCCGGCGTGCGCTCGCGGCCGCGATCCGACCGGTCGTTCGGGCGCTCGGCCCGATCGTCGGCGTCGTGACGACGACGGGTTGGCTCGTCGTCGTGGCCGCCGTCCTCCTCCTCGCCGCGGGACTCGTGTGGTCGTGGTCGGAACTGCTCGTCGTCGCCTTCGCGGCCGTCGGTGCCGTCGTCGTCGCGATCGTGACCGTGCTCGGGCGCACGAGTTTCCGGGTCGACGTGACCCTCAGCCCGACGCGGGTGGTCGTGGGGGAGCGCGCGATCGGTCGTGTCGAGATCACGAACGTCGGTTCGCGCCGGACCTCCGCCACGCGCCTCGAGCTCCCGGTCGGTGAGGGACTCGCGGTGTTCGCGATCCCCGGTCTCGCCCCCGAGTCGTCGACCGACGAGCTCTTCGCCGTCCCCACTCATCGCCGCGCGGTCATCGACGCCGGACCGGCCGTGACGGTGCGCGGCGACCAGCTCGGCCTCTTCCGCCGCACCGTGTCGTGGACGGACCCCATCGAGCTCTTCGTGCATCCCGTGACCACCCGACTGCAGCCGAGCGCCGCCGGTCTCGTGCGCGACCTCGAGGGGCAGACGACGCAGAAGATCACCAACAGCGACATGGCGTTCCATGCGCTCCGCGAGTACGTCGTCGGCGACGACGTCCGCAACGTCCACTGGCGCAGTTCCGCCCGGACCGGTCAACTGATGGTGCGGCAGTTCGAGGAGACGCGCCGTTCCCAGTTGACCATCCTCCACACCTCCGACGAGCGCTACTACACGGCGTTCGACGAGTTCGAGCTCGCGGTCTCGGTGACCGCGTCGGTCGCGACGCAAGTCATCCGGGAAGCGACAGCGATCGATGTCGTCACGGAGGACCGGCGCTTGCGCACCCATACGGGTGGCGCCCTCCTCGACGATACCTGCCGGATCGACGTCGTCCGCGGCGCGTCGTCGAGCCCGCGCGACTTCGCGCGGGACGCGACGGCGATGCTGCCGGCACCGAGCGTCGCGGTCATCGTCGCGGGTGGACTCATGACGGCCGCCGACTTCCGAGCGATCGAGAAGTTCTTCCCGTCCGAGACGCGCGTCATCGCGCTCCGCATCGCTCTCGGGGAGAATCCGAAGGTGCAGATCGCCGGCGGGCTCCAGATCTTCACGGTCGGGGCCCTCCGCGACCTGCCACGCGTTCTCGCGAGGGCCTCGTGAGCGGTCCGGGCACGAACGGCACCCCGGAAGCGAGCGGCGTCACGGCGACCGGGTTGCGCGCGGGTCTCGCCGACACGGCCACGGCGACGCGACGGCGCGCCCGCCGCACGGTGTCGCGACCGACACGGGGTTGGCGCGTCCCGACATCGGGCCTCGCCGCGAGCGCCGATCGTCGCTCGCTCGTCGACCTCGCGGTCGTCTCGCTCCTCCTCGTCATCGGACTGCTCGGCTTCGCCCCGGTCCTCGTCGGCGGCTGGTTCCTCGTCGCCGCCGTCGTCGGTCTCGTCGTGGGGATCGCCGCCGGCTGGCTCTCTCGACTGCTCGGTCTCTCCGCGATCCTCACGGCGCTGCTCGCGCTCGTGCTCTACTTCCTGCTCGGGACGCCTGCCGCGATCCCCGGCCAGGCGATACTCGGTGTGCTGCCCTCGCTCGGTTCTCTGCGCGGGCTCGCGCTCGGCGCCGTCCTCGGGTGGGCCGACGTCCTGACGCTCTCAGCCCCCGCCGCCGCGCCCGATTACCTCCTGGCGCTGCCGTATGTGAGCGGGTGGCTCACCGGCCTCGTCACCGCGGTCCTCGCGTTGCGCTGGCTTCCGCGCGGCAGTCGCTCCCTCGGCCGCGTCGCCGTCCTCCTCATCGCGCCGGTCGTGCTCTACGTCGTGACGGTCGTGTTCGGCACCCACGCCCCCTTCCTCGCCGCGCTGCGCGGGACGGCGTTCGCGGTCGTGGCCCTCGTCTGGCTCGGTTGGCGCAACCCCTTCGGCCGCAACGCGAGCATGCAGGACCGCAGCACCCTCGCCCGGCGGAAGCTCATCGGCACCGCGGTCGTCGTGGCGGGGGCCGTCGCCGCGGGTACCATCGGCGGTGTGGCGACGGAGGCGCCGCTCGCGTCGTCGCGCTTCGTGCTCCGGGACGTCGTCCAGCCGCCCGTCGACCCGGTCGACTATCCGAGCCCGCTCGCGGGCTTCCGCAACTACACGGCCGACCTTGACGAGACGATCCTCTTCACGGTCGACGGACTGGTCCCGGGCGACCAGATGCGTCTCGCCACGATGGACGCATACACGGGTCGGTTGTGGGACGTCGCAGGCGCCGACGTCGCGACGAACGGATCGGGGTCGTTCCGGCTCGTCGGCGGGGAGTTCCCGGAACCGGACCTGTTCACGCGCGCCGATACCCGCTCCCTCGACGTCACGGTGCAGGGCTATTCGGGCGTGTGGCTACCCGGAGTGGGCGCCCCAGTGCACCTCGCGATCGAGGGAGCGGACACGGAGCGGTCCGAGAGCGTGCGCTTCAACGCCGCGACGTCGACGACGGTCCTCATGTCGCGCTTGTCCGAGGGCGACGCCTACACCCTCTCGAGCGCGACGCAAGCGGTGCCGTCCGACGAGGCGCTCCAATCCGTGCAGCCCGCCCAACTCTCGATGCCGCCGATCGTGGACAGTCCCGACGTCGTGACCGCCAAGATGGCGGAGTACGTCGCGGACGCGCGCACCCCGATCGAGCAGGTCCGCGCGATCGAGACGGCCCTCCACACCAACGGCTTCCTGAGTCACGGTCTCGCCTCGGACAGTGTGCCCTCGCGCGCCGGCCACGGAGCCGACCGGATCGAGGAGCTCTTCACCCGCAACCAGATGATCGGCGACGAGGAGCAGTTCGCCGCGGCGATGGCGCTCATGGTGCGTCAACTCGGCTTCCCCGCCCGAGTCGTCATGGGTTTCGCCCCCGAGAACGTCGTCGAGGGCCAGCCGACGGACGTCTTCGGCGGCGACGTCACAGCGTGGGTCGAGGTGCCGTTCGCGGGCGTCGGATGGATCCCGTTCTACCCGACACCGGATGAGACGGAGATCCCGCAGGACCAGAACCCGAAACCGCAGACCGAGCCCCAACCGCAGGTCCGCCAGCCTCCGCGCGTCGAGAAGAAGCAGGAGGACCTGCTGACCTCCGTCGACACCGAGGACGGCGAGGACGAGGAGAAGGACGAGCAGTTCGTCCTCCCCGCCTGGGTCGTCTACGCCGCCATCGGGATCTCGGCGCCGTTCCTCCTCCTGGGACTCTGGATGCTCGTCGTGGCGCTCATCAAGGCGGCGAGGCGACGACGACGGCGTCGTGTACCGGAGGGGCACCGACGCGCCGTGGGCGCGTGGGACGAGCTCATCGACGGCCACCGCGAACTCGGTTTCGCCCTCCCCGTCAACCAGACGCGTATCGCGACGGCGTCGAGCTTCGCCGCTCAACGGTCCCGGCGGGCCTCGGACGCCGGAACCGCGACCGACCCTGCGGTCGCCCGGTCGCTCCACGACCTCGCGACGCGTGCGGACGCTGCGGTCTTCGCAGGAGGGGAGACGGAGAACGACGAGGTCGAGGGACTGTGGCAGGCGGCACGCCGCGAGGTCAGGGCGGCCGGCCGCGGCGTAGGCTGGTGGAGGCGACTGCGCAGTCGCCTCCGCGTCAGCCGCTCGCGACGAGCCCGTGAGCGCCGACCGGTCACCGACGGATCATCACGGAGGGGAGCGACGCGCCGTGTCGCAGTCAGAAGCTCCTGAGCCGGGCGCTCGCGAACAACCGAGCCCCCCGGAGAAGCCGGGCGTCGACCGGTCGGCCTCGCAGTGGTGGAACGGACTCCCCGTGCCACCGCGACCGCCGCTGCCGCACTCGACGACACCGGTGCCTGAATCGACACCGGTGCCTGAATCGACACCGGTGCCTGAATCGACACCGATGCCTGACTCGACGGCGACGTCGTCTCCGTCGACGGCACCGACGCTCGAGCCCGCTCTGCCGGCGACCGACGCGGCTCCCCCTCGCGGGTACATCGGACTGCCGCCGGGAATGGGAGGGAGCGCGTCGGCGTCTGTGTCGCCTCCTGTCGCTCCGCCTGCTCCTGTCGCTCCGCCTGCTCCTGTCGGGTTCCCGTCTCCTCCCGCTCCGGACGCGCCCGTCGACACGGTCCGCGCCGCTGCGGATGCCGTCCCGGCCGCACAGCATTCCCCGGCAGACGTCCCCGTGACGGCTCCGACGACGATCGAGAGCCCGGTGCTGCACTTCCCGGACGGGTCGAGCGCCGTGATCGGTCGCGGCCTCCTGCTCGGGCGTGACCCCGTGGCCCGAGCGGCGAGACCGTCGGCCGAGCTCGTGAGGGTGCACGACGTGGCGCGCAGCGTCTCGAAGACCCACGCCCTCGTGACGTGGGACCGCGGCCACGTCTGGGTCACCGACCTGTATTCGACGAACGGGACGGCCGTCATCGACGACGACGGGTTCGAGACGGCATGCGCGCCCGAGACGCCGACCCCGGTCCCGAGCGGACACAGTCTGCTGCTCGGCGCCGTCCGCGTCGTCGTCCAGCGCGTGGGCCGCTGAGGCAAACGACATGAGGCGGCCCGTGGCCCCCGGTCGTGGTCTGCCGCCGGCCCTGCCGCCCGCTTAGGCTGGAGGGACAGGCTCGCGATCGAAAGGGTTCCAGTGTCGTCGCCGGGTTTCCGCTACAGTCTCGAGACTCCCGCCCCGTCGTGGTTGTACCTCGTCGGCGCCGAGACCGTCGTCGGCATGCTCACCCCCGTCGATCAGCCCGTCGTCGACGGCGTGTGGGCCGCGGTCTCGCGGCCGGGGGCACGTTTCGACGACGTCATCGCGACGATCCCCGAGCGGCTCGCGGATGGCCGTGTCCTGTCGTTCGTCGCCCTCTCGGTCCGTCCGACCGAAGACGCCACCGCGGCCGTGTCGGCCCTCGTCCACGGCGAGGGGATGCTCGACGTCGACGTGATCGGCGGGTCGGCGCGCATCACGCCGCCCGAGGGCCGTTCATGGGCGCGATCCGAGCTCGAAGGCGTCGTCGCCGTCAGTACGGTCACACGGACCGGAGGCGGCATCGGCGCGTCCGTGGAGTTCCCGGTGGCCGGCGGCATCATCGTCGCGGATCGTGTGGCGTGGGGAGCCGGACGTCTCATCCCGCAGCGGCCGACCCCGGAGGATGACAGCCTCGTCCGCCCCGCTGACCTCACGGGCGAGATCGACAGGACCGTGCGCCGCGACGATCTCGCGAGTGCCCGTCGGACGGCGGCACATGCGGCGCCCGCGGCCGCCGCGGAGGGAGCGGGCGCGGTGCCGTCGGCGGCGTCGTCGTCCACGCCATCGTCTCCGTCCTCGTCCTCCCGTGCGGCACCGAGCCGCGCCGAGACGACGGTTGCGACGGGGTCGATCCCCGTGGACCCCGATGACATCCCCGACTCCGTGCTGCACGACGGTCGAACCGTCGTGCGGTCGTCGTTACCGCCGGCTCCCGACGAGGCCACGCGAGTCCGGTCGGTTCCGGAGCAGCAGACTCCGCGGCGCCCGTCCACCTTCGCCTTCCGCATCCGCGACGGCCAGCCGTATCCGCTCGACGTCGTGCACTACGTCGGTCGCAACCCTAAGCAGCCCCGCATCCCGCTCGACGAGCCCGTTCGCCTCTTCTCGGTCGCCTCGCCGACGAAGCTCGTCTCGTCGACGCACCTCGAGCTCCGGCAGCAGGGGGACTCGGTCGTCGTGACGGATCTGCGCTCGACGAACGGGACCTCGGTCATCCTCCCGGGCCGTGCCTGGCAGCGTCTGCGGGCCGGTCAGGGCGTCGCGGTGATCCCGGGCACACTGATCGACATCGGTGACGGCGTCGTGCTCGAGATCATGCCGCCGACCGGCGTGTCGAACCCCCAGGGAATCCCGCCCTCATCGGCCTAGGATGAGGTCACTCGTGCTGACGCTCACCGGCGTCGTCGTCGGCCCGGGAGACCCGTTGATCGGAGGTGACGCCCGCGTGAATACACGCCTGCCGTCCGCGGCTCCGGCTCTTCCCGGCTTCACCTAT
This sequence comes from Labedella populi, assembly GCF_004078655.1. Lineage (GTDB taxonomy): Bacteria > Actinomycetota > Actinomycetes > Actinomycetales > Microbacteriaceae > Labedella > Labedella populi. The sequence goes on from NZ_RZNC01000002.1 coordinate 74,153, forward strand.
TCGAGCATCCTCGGCTCCGGCGGTTTCGCCGACGTCTTCCTCTACGAGCAGGACAGCCCGAAGCGTCAGGTCGCCGTCAAGGTCATGCTGAGCGGGTACGTCGACCAGGCGTCTCGTGACGTCTTCCGCGCGGAAGCCGACCTCATGGCGCAACTCAGCATGCATCCCGCGATCCTCACCGTGCACCAGTCGGGTGTCGCGGCCGACGGCCGTCCCTACCTCGTGATGGAGATGTGTCCGTCCTCCGTCGGCGAGCGGTATCGCGCCGAGCGCCTGAGCGTCGCCGACGTGCTCCGCATCGGCGTGAAGATCGCGGGCGCCGTCGAATCCGCGCACCGCATGGGCGTCCTGCACCGTGACATCAAGCCGTCGAACATCCTCCTGACCGTCTACGGCAACCCCGTGCTCAGCGACTTCGGCATCGCCGCGGTGATCGGTTCCGCCGCGCCCGACCAGTCGGTCGGGCTCTCGGTGCCCTGGTCGGCGCCCGAGGTCCTCTCGGCCGCCTCCAACGGTGACATCGCGAGCGAGGTCTGGTCGCTCGGGGCCACCGTGTACTCCCTTCTCGCGGGGCGCAGCCCGTTCGAGATCCCGGGCGGTGCCAACACCCCGGCGGACCTCATGACGCGGATCGCTCGAGGAAGGCTTCCCGCGATCGAGCGGGCCGACGTGTCCGAACGGCTGGAGCTCGTGCTCCGACGTGCCATGTCACGACGACCCGAGGCGCGGCAGTCGAGTGCTCTCGAGTTCGCTCGCGAACTCCAGATGGTCGAGGCCGAGCTCGGTCTCCCGCAGACGCAACCCGACATCGCGGTCGACGAATGGGTGCAAGCGCCCGTGTCCGACCCGGCGGACCGCACCCGTGCAGGAGCCATCCGCCAGATCGACCCGGGCCGTCGACCCCGCAAGGTCAAGGCGAGTCCCGACGACAGGTCCCCGGCGGATGCGCGCACGGTGGTGCGAGAGTCGATCGCGACGCCCGGGAGGTCCACGACGGGAGGCCGCAGCGCCCCCCCGAGTCGCACCGGCCGGATCATCGCCGCGGCGGTCGCCGCCGTCGTCGTGCTCGCGGTCGCCGTGACCACCGTGCTGCTCACGAGCGGCCGCGGCGACGACTCCATCCCCGTCGTCGGCGACATCGCCGCGACGGTCGAGGGTGAGACAGCCGTCTTCACCTGGACGAACGACGGGCTGGTCGAGGGCGACAACTTCGTCATCACGAGCTCCGACGGCTCCGAGAGCATCCAGCGCACGACGGAGTTCCGCATCGACGGCACCGCCGGGTCTTCCGAGTGCATCACCGTGACGGTCAGGCGATCCGGTCGGCTCGGTGAGCCGAGCGCCGAGAAGTGCATCGAACTGCCCGGCGGGACCGGATGATGATGCGCGCGTGGCTCGGGCGTCACCGTCGCCGCGTGTTCTCGGGAGCGGCGGCGACGGCGGTCGTCGCCGTCCTCGGAACGCTCGCGGTCACCTCGGTGGGCTACCGGACGCAGAACACGGAGCTCGACGACGCGGCCGTCTGGGTCGTCAACGGGCAGGACGGCGCGATCGGTCGGGCGAATCTCGAGGTCCTCGAACTCAACAGCGCCTTCCGGGTGGAGGCGAACGACCTCGACGTCCTGCAGCGCGGCGAGACCGTCGTAGCGGTCGATCGCACGCGATCGACCATCGCCCGCGTCGACGTGGCGACGGCGACGCACGATGAGGACGTCCCCCTTCCGCCCGGGACGGAGACCGTCGGGCTCGCGGGGGACCGCGTCGTGATCGTGGCAGACGGCGACGTGTGGTTCGTGCCGCTCGACGGCCTCGGCGACTTCGACGCTGCGACGGAACCGGTTCTCACGCTCGGCGCCGGCGCGGTGTCCGCGCTCTCTCCGTCCGGCCGACTCGTGGTCTACTCCCCGTCGCTCGGCGAGCTGTCGTCGCTCGACGCCGCAACGGAGGACGAGGTCACCGAGACCCGTGCGGTCGACGCCTTCGCGGGAGCGGACGTCGGCATCACGACCATCGGCGACTCGACGGTGCTCCTCGACGCGGACAGCGGCGTCATCGACGTCGACGGCTCACGCCGCACGCTCGACGGGGCCACGGGAGCGGTCCTACAGGAGCCGAGCGACCGGGGATCGGCCGTCGCTATCGCAACGTCGACGGGGCTCCTCGAGGTCCCGCTGGACGGCGACGGCGCCCCAGTGGTGATCGCCGACGCGGAGGGGGAGCCCGCTGCGCCCCTCGTCGCCGGAGACTGCCTCTACGGGGCGTGGGACGGCGGCACGCTGGTCGAACGCTGCGGGAGCGCCGACCCCCGGGTCTCGATGCTCGAGGGCCTCGGCGACGGGGCCGCCCCACGGTTCCGCGAGAACCGAGGTCGCGTACTCCTCAACGACGGCCGCTCCGGCCGGTCGTGGGCGGTCCAGGACGGCGACGCCCTCATCGACGACTGGGCCGCCCTCCTCGACGACGACGCGGACCGTCAGGACGTCGAGCAGAACGACGAGGACGCCCCGCCCGAGTACGAGACGACGCCGAGCCCTCCCAACGCCGTCGACGACGAGTTCGGTGCCCGGCCGGGTCGGACCTCACCGCTGCCGGTGCTCCTCAACGATTACGACCCCAACGGCGACGTCCTCGTGATCGACGAGGTCGAGTCCCTCCCGGAGGACGTCGGACGGCTCGATGTCGTGGCCGAGGGTCAATCCCTCCAGGTGGCCCTCGCCGACGAGGCGTCTGGCACGTTCTCGTTCGGCTACACCGTGAGCGACGGCCGCGGCGGCTCCGCGAGCGCCACGGTCGAGCTCACCGTCCGCGCCGCCGGGGAGAACGCCGCCCCCGTACAGGTGCGCGCGCCGAAGACCCTCGTCGCGGCGGGGGCTCGCGTCACGACCAACGCCCTCACGACGTGGTTCGACCCGGACGGCGACCCCTTCTATCTCGTGTCGTCGGCAGCGTCGGCTCCCGAGCTGGCACTCTCGAAGCCGGACGGGACGGTCGTGTTCACCTCGTCCGGCGAGACGACGGGCCGGTCGGACGTCTCCCTCGTGGTCTCGGACGGAACGGCTCAGGGGGCCGGACGTCTCTCGGTCACCGTCCGGGAGCGCGACGACGTCCCCGTCATCGTCGAGCCCTTCTCGGCGGTCGCGCATGTCGGCCAGGAGATCACGATCTCGCCGCTCGCCCACGCCAGGGGCGGGGTGCAGGCCATCCGGCTCGCCGGGGTGTCCGAGAGGGACGGCGCGCGCATGGTCCCCGATTACGACGCCGGCTCCTTCCGTTTCACCGGGGAGACCGCGGGGGTGTACTACGTCGACTTCTCACTCACCGACGGCACGAGCACGACGGCGGGCGTCGTCCGCGTGCAGGTGACGACCCCGCCAGCCGTGGGTGAGGCGCCCGTCGCTGCCCCGCACACCGTCTTCGTGCGGGCCGGGACCCCGTCGACCGTCGATGTGCTCGAGACCGACCGGGATCCGGCGGGCGGTGTCCTGCTCGTCACCGACGTCGACACGACGGCGCTCGCCTCGAGCGTGCGCGTCGAGGTGCTCGCGCAGCGTTCCGTCCGCGTCGTGCTCGCGGGTCCGATCGACGCCCCGGTGTCGTTCCCCTACACGATCAGCAACGGCTACGCGGCGACGACGGGCTCGATCACCGTGATCGGGATCCCCGAGCCCGAGCGGCCACAGCCACCGATCGCGACGGCCGATTCGGTCTCCGTCCGAGTCGGCGACGTCGTCGACATCCCCGTCCTCGACAACGACGAGCACCCGGACGGCAGCCAGCTCACGCTCTCGGCGGACCTGCCGCGCGGTCTTCCTGCGGAGGCCGGGCTCGTCTTCGTCTCGGGCGACGTCGTGCGTTATCTCGCTCCGCCCACGCCCGGCGACTTCACGATCACCTATCGTGTGGCGGGACCCGACGGCCAATGGGCCGACGCCGACGTCACGATGAGTGTGCGCGAGATCGACCGCTCCTCCAACACACCTCCGTCGCCTCGGACGGTCACCGCACGCGTCTTCACCGGCGAGACGGTGCGTGTCGAGGTGCCGCTGTCCGGGATCGACCCCGACGGTGACTCGGTCCAGCTCGTCGGCCAGTCGAGCTCGCCGGAGCTCGGGAACGTCGTCGCGAGCGGGTCCACGTGGTTCGACTACGAGGCCGGCGCGTACGCGGCGGGCACGGACTCCTTCGAGTACACGGTCGTCGACACGCTCGGCGCCCAGTCGACGGCCCTCGTGCGGATCGGCGTCGCCACGCGAGCCGACGCGGCCCGCAATCCCGTCGCCGTCGAGGATCTCGTCGTCACCCGCCCGAATCGCACAGTGACGGTCCCTGTCCTCGAGAACGATTCGGACCCGGACGGCGGCTCCCTCGCCGTCGTGTCCGTCACGTCCTCCGACACCGGGGTCGCGGCGACGATCGTCGGGGGCGCCGTGGAGGTGGAGCTCCCGGACGTCGAGGACCAGTTCGGCTTCGTCTACACGATCGCCAACGACCGCGGCGGCTCGTCCTCGAACTTCATCACGATCGTGACGGACGCCGATGCTCCGCCCGCGGTCCCGGTCGCTCGCGATGCGATCGTCCGAGTGGAGGACGTGCTCGATCGCGACTCCGTCACCGTCGACGTCCGCGCGAACGTGACCTACCTCGACGGCCCGGTGTCCGAGCTCGACGTCGACGTCCCGGCGCGCTTCGCCGATGTCGCGACGGTGGACGACCGCGGATCCGTCGTCGTCGAGATCGGCGATTCCAGCCGCGTCGTCCCGTTCAGCGTCTCGAATCCCGAGGAGGACGGCGTCGAGGGGTGGGCGTTCGTCCGGGTCCCGGGCCTCGAGGACGCCCTCCCGCAATTGCGCAGTGCGGCCGACGCGGTCACCGTGCGCAGCGGCGAGACCGTGCGCATCGAACTCTCCGAGCACGTCGTCGCGATCGGTGATCGCGACGTCCGGCTCACCGAACGGTCGGCCGTGAGAGCCGCCCACGCGAACGGCGACGAGCTCGTCGTCGACGACGACACCCTCGAGTTCACGAGCGCCGACGAGTACTTCGGTCCGGCGTCCATCCTCTTCGAGGTGACCGACGGCGACGGTGCCGACGACCCCGATGGCCGCATCGCGACGCTCGTGCTCCCGATCACCGTGACCCCGCGCGACAACCAGCCGCCCGTCTTCACGGGTGCGACCCTCGATGTCGAACCGGGCGAGTCCCACACCCTCGATCTGAGGCGGCTCACGACCTACCCCTACCCGGAGAACCTCGGCGAGCTCTCGTTCTCGCTCGCCGCTGCCGCCCCCGACGGGATCGTCATCGCGATCGACGGCTCGTCGCTCGACCTCTCCGTCGCCTCGTCGACCGCCGTCGGCACGAACGTCTCGCTCCCGATAGCGGTCGTGGACGCGGACAACGAGGGCACCTCGGGTCGGATCGACGTGCGCGTCGTCCCCTCGACGCTCCCTCTCGCCTCACCGGCACCGGACAGCGTCCCGGTCTCGCGAGGGTCGACGACGACGATCGACGTCCTCGCGAACGACGGCGCGACGAACCCGTTCCCCGACACGCCCTTGAGCGTGGTCGCGGTCCGCGGACTCGACGGCGGTGCGCTGCCGGCCGGCGTCTCGATCTCGCCGTCGCAAGGCGGCGCACTCCTGACCGTCAACGTCGCGGCCGACGCCGCGATCGCGGACGTGACGCTCCAGTATCAGGTCGCCGACGCGACCCGGGATCCCAGTCGTCTCGTCTGGGGCACCGTGAGGGTCTCCGTACGAGACCGCCCCGAACCCGTGACGGCGCTCTCGCTGCGCTCGGTGTCGGATCGTTCGCTCACCCTCGGCTGGACGCCCGGCGCCTTCAACAACGCGCCCATCAAATCCTTCACGGTGACCCTCACGAGCGTCGCGACGGGGGACGTGCTCTCCGCGACACCGTGCTCCTCGTCGGTGTGCACGGTCGGGACGCCGGGAAACGGGCGGGAGAACGCCGTCCGCGTCGAGGTCACGGCCACGAACGACGTGGGGACGAGCGACCCGACAGCGCTCGGCGCCGCGGTGTGGTCCGACCTGATCCCGCCGGCGCCCGCGACCCTCTCGTCGTCACCGCTCGACTCCGGGCTCCGGGTGTCGTGGACGAAACCATCGGACTCCTCGGGCGCGAGCCCCATCGTCGCGTACGACGTGACCGTGGGGTCGATCACGCAGACCGTCACGGTGAGCCGGAGCGACCCGGCGGGTACGCGATACGTCGAGAACATCACGTCGGCGTCGATCCCCAACGGGACCCCGGTCGCCTTCGCCGTGCAGTCGCGAAACGACTTCGCGGGCGCCTCTCCCCAGTGGAACCGCGCGTCGGGCTCGAACACGCCGGCGGGCGCTCCGCTCGTCTCCGGTTCGCCGAGCGCCGATGCCGACCGCTCCTCCGGTACCCGCGTGACGGTCTCGTGGGCCGGGCTCTTCTCCGGCAACGGCGCGGCTCTGCAGCGCTTCTACGTTGCGCTCTCCTCAGACGGATCCCTCCCGTCCTGCCGCGTCGACGGCCTCGACCAGGGCAACCCGCAGCTCTCGATCTCGGACCCCGATGGCGAATTCATCAACGCCGGCACCGCCACGAGCCATACGTTCTCGGACCTCACTCCCAACACGGACTACCGAGCCGTCGTCTTCGCATACAACGGACAGGGCTGTACCCGGAGCGCCGAGGTCTCGGCGACGCCGCTGCAGCGGCCCGGAGTACCCGAGCCGCCGGCGTTCGGGCGCCTCGCGAAATTCAGTGACGGCCTCTACTCGTACAGCGTCGGCGCGATCGAGTACTCCTCCGGGGGAGGCGCGCTCTCGACGACGATCTCCTACCGGGCGACGGGCAACGGCGTCGCGACGGAGGGCGTCATCGACTCCTCCCGGTTCATCGTGCCGATCGACCGCCAGTACGGCTACGCCCTCGACGTCCAGTTCCAGGTCTGCGAGCAGTTCGGGGCCGGGACGCTCTGCAGTGAATGGTCGTCGCCCGTGCGGACGCCGGAAGCCGTCGTGAGCACCCGCATCTCGCCGCAGCAGGACGGTCTCACCATGAGCTTCTCCGACGGCCGCCCCATCGGTGGGGCGCCCGGGCCCTTCCTCGAATTCAGTTGCGACAACTTCGCCACCGGGGCGCAGCAACTCGGGCGATCCGGGTCGTGCGAGAACTCGGCCGAAACCCGTGGCAACATCTGGGTGAGGGTCTCGTTGCCCGGGCAGCCCGAGCACCGGGACCTGTGGAAGCCGGTCCCGTGACCGTGCGGACGCGACGGTGTGTGCCCTGACCCAACGGACACCGGAGATCCTTCCCACCGAGCAGCAGACGAAAGAGACCGAGACATGACGATGACCCCCGAGCAGGCCACGTGGTTCGCGGGCGTGTGCGACCGCATGATCGCGAACGTCGACCAGGTGCTGCTCGGGAAGAGCCACGTCATCCGCCTCGCCTTCGTCGCGCTGTTCAGCGGCGGTCATCTCCTTCTCGAGGACGTTCCGGGGACGGGCAAGACCTCGCTCGCGCGCGCCATGGCCCAGAGCATCGACGGCACGGCGAGTCGCGTCCAGTTCACTCCCGACCTCCTTCCCGGCGACATCACGGGCGTCAGCATCTACGACCAGAAGACGCAGGAGTTCGAGTTCCACCGCGGTCCGATCTTCGCCAACGTCGTCCTCGCCGATGAGATCAACCGCGCGAGCCCGAAGACCCAGTCCGCTCTGCTCGAGGTGATGGAGGAGGGTCAGATCACCGTCGACGGCGTGCGGCACCCGGTGGATCGGCCGTTCATGGTCATCGCGACACAGAACCCCATCGAGCAGGCCGGTACGTACCGCCTGCCCGAGGCGCAGCTCGACCGCTTCCTGCTCAAGACGTCGATCGGGTACCCCGATCACCAGTCCACGATGCGCATCCTCGAGAACCCGCACTCGAGCGATGCCGCCGAGGTGTCCGCCGTCGTGCCCGCCTCGACCGTCGCCGACATGGTCTCCCTCGTGTCCACGGTCCACGTCGACCCGTCGATCAACGACTACATCGCCCGGATCGTCGAGGCGACCCGGGCGGCGCCCGAGGTCCGCCTCGGAGCGAGCGTGCGAGCGGCGCTCGCGCTCGTGCGGGGGACACGCGCACTCGCGGCGTCCGCGGGTCGCTCGTTCGTGATCCCCGACGACGTCAAGGCGCTCGCCGAGGTCGTGCTCGGCCACCGCCTCGTCCTCGACCCCGAGGCGGAGTTCGATGGCGTCACCCCCTCGAACGTGATCTCGCGCGTCCTCATCGACACGCCGCCGCCTCAGGACCAGAGCGCGCGATGACCCTCATCCGGCGACCGGGCGAGCGGGCCGAGAGGGTCGGGGTGCTCGCTGCGGCGATCGCGTCGGTCGTCGGCGCGTTCAGCCGGTTGACGTCGGGCCTCTCCGCAGCCTGGCGGCGAGTGGTGTCGGTCGTCGAACCGCTCGGGTGGGTGATGGCCGCAGCGGTCGTCGTCGCCCTTCCGGTGGGGTACATCGCGGCGTGGGGGGAACTCGTCCTGCTCGGCTGGACCGGCGTCGTGGTGCTGCTCGTCGCCGCCGCCTTCCTCGTCGGCCGCTCCCGGCACGAGGCGACGATGTCGATCCCCGTGGGCCGTGTCGTCGTCGGAGACCAGGCAGCCATCCACTTGAGTGTCGTGAACCCCACGCGGCACCGCCTCGGCCGTGTCCGGGTCGAGGTGCCGGTCGGCGAGGCGGTCGCCGACTTCGCCATCCCGGGGCTCGCCGTCGGCGCCCGGTTCGAGGACACGTTCGTCATGACGGGGACGCGCCGTGGCGTCGTGCCGATCGGTCCCGTCCGCACCATCCGGGCGGACCCGATCGGGATCGTGCGGCGGGAGCGGCGCTGGGACGAGCGGGTCGACCTGTTCGTTCATCCCCGGACGATCTCGATCCCGAGCATCAGCACCGGATTCGTGCGCGACCTCGAAGGGATTCCGACCAGCGAGCTCACGGCGAGCGACCTGTCGTTCCACTCGTTGCGCGAGTACGTCCCGGGCGACGAGCGCCGGGCCATCCACTGGAAGAGCACCGCCCGTACCGGTCAGTACATGGTGCGGCAGTTCGAGGAGAGCAGACGCAGCCACCTCATGGTCGTGCTCGCTCTGCACCCGGACGAGTTCGCGACGGACGACGAGTTCGAGATGGCCGTCAGTGTCGTCGGATCGCTCGGCACCCGCGCGATCGCCGATGGACGAGACGTGTCGGTCGTCGCGAGCGCCGTGACGGGGGGCGGTCCCGCAGCGCCGCGCCCGCGGGCCGCCTCGGCGGTGGACCACCTCGCATCGCTCTCGCCCACGCGACTGCTCGACGACCTCTGCCGCGTGGATCCCCGCCCCGGGGCGTTGCGGATCGCCGACGTCGTGAGGTTCGCCTCGGAGCGCGTCGCGGGTGTCTCGCTCGCGTTCCTCGTCTGCGGGTCGACCGCCACGGCGACGACCCTCATGGCCGCCGCGGCGAACCTTCCGCCCGGAGTGGCGGTCGTCGCCGTCGTCTGCGATCCGGAGATCGTGCCGAGCATGCGCCGCATCGGGGACCTCACGGTGCTCACGATCGGCTTCCTCGACGACCTCTCGACGTCGCTCCTGCGGACCAACACATGAGCGCCGAGACACGAGTCGGCCCCCGCCGTGCGCGTCGGACGGCGCTGCGGCCACGTCGCGGCACGCGGACCCCCCGCTACGTCGCGGCAGCGGTCGCCGTCTCGAGCATCGCCGTCGCCGTCGCGAGCGCAGCGCTCTGGCCCCTCTACGCCTCGCCCGCCTTCCTCCGGGTCGTGGCGGGAGCGATCCTCATCGGTCAGATCATCGCCCTCATCGGTGCGCGTCGCCGATCCGGCCCCTGGGTGATGACGGCGTGGTCGGCGCTCGCCGTCGCGGTCGTCGGCGTGCCGCTCGCGGTTCCGTCGCTCGCCGTCGGGGGAGTGCTCCCGTCGTTCGAGGGGCTCGCCGCGCTCGCCGAGGGCGTGGTGCTGTCGTGGAAGCGGTTGCTCACGATCGCCACGCCCGTCGGCGACTATCAAGCGCTCCTCGTGCCGGCGCTCCTGCTCGTACTCGCGACGACGATCATCACGACGTCCATCGCCGTGCGGAGCCGGCTCCCCGAGGCCGCTGTGGCGGTCCCCCTCGCACTTCTCGTCGCGGGGATCGTTCTCGGCCCCCGGGACGTGCCGGCTCCGGTGCTCACGAGCGCGCTCCTCGGGGGTGTCCTGCTGCTCTGGCTCACGGGCCTCCGTGAGCGCCGGAACGCGGTCGCCGCCGGGGCCTCGACGGAGGTCTCCGGCTCCGTGGCGTTCTCCCGCGGCGACCGCCGCCGCTCCATCGTCTCCTCCCTCGTCTCTGCCGTCGCCGTCGTCCTCGTGGCTCTCTCGGCGGCGGCCGTCCTGACGACGGTCCTCCCTCCCGACGGAGTCCGAGCGGTCGCCCGTGACGCCGTCGAGCGCCCGTTCAACGCCCGTGAGTATCCGAGTCCGCTGTCGACCTTCCGCAGCTACCACCGGGACGCGGCGGCAGACGAGATCATGCTGACCGCCGATGGTCTCGCGTCCGCCCGGATCCGCCTCGCGGCGATGGACGACTTCGACGGCGTCGTATGGAACGTCGGCAGCGCCTCGGACCCGAGTGCCGCCGGATCGTTCGAGCGGCTCCCGTTCCGGCTCGACCCGGCAGTGGGCGGGACGGCGAGCACGACGACCGTCACGATCGGGGCGTACGACGGCGTCTGGCTGCCCGGGAGCGGCTACCTCGGTTCCGTGCGTTTCTCGGGCGACCGGGGGGCGCGGCTCGCCGATTCGCTCTACTACAACGCCGAGGCGGGGACGTCGGCCGTCACGGCCGGACTGTCGAGCGGTGACGGCTACACCGTCGAGGCCGTCGAACCGGTTCTCATCGCGCCGGACGCGATCGACTCGCTCGTGCCCGATGGGCCCGTCGACCGGCCGGGCGACTCGCCCGAGGGCCTGCTCGACGTGCTCGACGCCTACACGACGGCCGGTGCCGCTCCGGGGGAGAACCTCAGCGCCGTGCTCGAGGGCATCCGCTCGGTCGGGTACATCAGCCACGGAGTCGGAGACGACGAGCCGGCGAGCCCGTCCGGGCACGGCCTCGACAGGCTCTCGCGCCTCCTGAGCGACTCGCCCATGGTGGGGGACGGCGAACAGTACGCGTCGCTCGCGGCGCTCGTGGCGCGTCAGCTCGGCTTCCCCTCCCGTGTCGTCATGGGATTCGCCAACGACGGCGCGGAAGGGGACGGACCGGTCGCGTTCACGGGGTCGGACGTCGCGGCGTGGATCGAGGTGAGCGTCGCGGGCCGCGGCTGGGTCGCCATCGATCCGACTCCCGAGGAACGCCCCGTGCCCGAGAAGGAGCCTGAGGATCCAACCCTCATCGCGCGGCCGTACCAGGACGTGCAGCCGCAGCCGGAGGAGGAACCGGACCGCAGCGAGCAGACGGCCCCGGATTCGAGCGAGCCCGAGGAGCAACCGGACCTCGACCCGGTCCTCGCCGTCCTCCTGCAGATCGCGCGGGTCCTCTCGTGGGTGGTCATCGTGGTGGCGATCATTCTCTCCCCGTTCATCGCGGTGATCGCGGCGAAAGCGCGACGGCGCACGCTCCGGCGCCGCACGACGGACCCGGACGAACGCGTCGTGGCGGGTTGGCGGGAGTTCAGTGATGCGATCGTGGACCACGGCATCGAGCCACCGCCGTCCGTGACCCGCCATGAACTCGCCGACCTCCACGGGGCGCGAGGAGCGCATCGTCTCGCGGTGTTGGCCGACCGGGTGACCTTCTCCACGATCGGGTCGACGGAGGGTGACGCGGATCGGGCGTGGAGCCTCGTGGACGACCTGCGCGCGGCGCTCGATTCCCGCGTCGACCGTCGAGGGCGTCTGCTCGCGCTCGTCTCCCTGCGATCGTTGGGCTTGCGACGAAGCGGATCGACCCCCGCCCGTCGCGCACCGTCCCGGCGGCCGTCCCGTCGGCGGGACGAGCGGTGAGCGGCTCGCCGGGTTGTCCGACGTCCGGGGACGGCGGTCCGCGTCGTCGGGACCGCGCCGAGCGCGACCGGGCGACGGTCCTCGCGGTCTTCTCCGTCGTCCTCCACCTCGCCCTCGTGGTGTGCGCGTTCGGTTTCGTGAGCCTCCTCGCGGACGTCGACGTCGTCTCGCGCGCCGGCACCGGAGCGCTCGTCGGGCCGGCGATGATCACGGCAGGGGTCCTGGCCGCCGGTGTCCTCCTCGTGCGGGACGCGCGGTCCGCCGTCACGGGCGAGAGGCGCCGTTCCTGGCCGCTGCTCGTGGGACTGGTCGCGCTCCTCACCTACGTGTCGTCGGGGGCCGTGCTCGTGCTCCTGGAGGAAGGCTCCTGGTTCGAGGGCCTGCTCTTTGCCTCGTCGACGCTCACATCGGTGTTCCCGTACGTCGTGGGCGTCCTCGCCGCCGTCGTCGCCGTCGCGTACGCGGCGATCGCGGACGCACGGCCGGGGGCCGGACCCCGATGGCCGTGGGAGCGGGACGGACCGGCCTGACGGAACCCCCACGCCGATGATCTTCCCACCGGGCCCCATGAATCCGGTCATCCGTGCCTCTCGCGCACTACGGTGTAGGCATGGAGCGGTCCCTCGAGACGACCGTGGCCCAGGCGGTCGACGCCTGGCTGCGCTGGCTGCCGCGGTGGCGTCCGGCCACGACGCGTGGCCGGACCCGGTTGTGCCGCCGCTGCTTCGGGTCGCCGATCGTCACCGCCGCCGGCCTCGACTCCGACGTCCCGCACGCCGTCCAGCACGCGCTCACCACCCGCATGAAGACGATCATCGACGCCGTCGTCGACGAGTACACCGAACGGAACCTCCCACTGCTCCATCAGGAGCTGCTCGAGACGGAGCGTCGCAAGTCGACCGGCTACCGCCCCGAGCGGGGACTCGACCCGGAGTTCGAGGGGCTCCCGCTCGATCCCGAGCCCGAGCCGGGGGAGCCGTACCTCTTCACGCTCGCCGAGCTCGCCGGGCAGAGTGATGCGGGGGCGGTGACCGCGCGCCCACGGGACCTGTCGGAGGAGGAGAAGCAAGCGCTCCGCACCGAGCTGCGCCTCGCCGACGAGTGCGCGACCCACGCCGGTCGGCTCGTGTGCATCGCTCTCGAGGAGCACAGGTCGCGCATCCGAGCGGGCATCGAGCGCCACGTCGAGCCGCACGTGGAGGCGCTCCTCGCCGACCTCACGGTGCACCTCGACACGCCACCCTCGCGCTGGACCTGACGGCAGGGGGAGTCCTCCCCCTGTCCACTCGATCCCGCGTCGATAGACTGACGGCGTCGCCGATCGACGAAGGGGATCCTCATGTCGTACCCGCCGAGCTCAGACGGCCAGTACCCCTGGCGTCCACAGGAGCCCCGTGATCGGCAGGGCGGCGACCAGCAGGCACAGCAGGCGCATGATGATCAGCAGGCACCGGTTGGTCAGCAGGCACCGGGTAGTCAGCCCGCACCGGCTGATCAGCAGGCACCGGGTAGTCAGCCCGCGCCGTACGGTCAGCAGCCGACGGCCGCGTACGGTCAGCAGCCGACGGCACCGTACGGCCAGCCGCCGGCGCCGTATGGCCAGCCGACGAGCGCCTACCCGACACAGGCGTATCCGCCGACGGGCCAGCAGCCCCCCTCGTCGCCGTACCCGCCGACGGACCCCTCGCTGTCCCAGCCGCGGAAGAAGAAGCGGGGTCGCGCGGCGGTCTGGATCGCGGCGGCCGTCGTGCTCGTCCTCCTCGTCGCGGGCGGCATCGTCGCTGGTGTGCTCGGCACGGGGGCCCATGCCCCCGAGCGCGAAGTCGAGGAGTACCTCTCGGCCCTCGTCGACGGCGACGTCGACGAGGCCTTCGCCGTATCGGGGGAGGACGCCTCCGACGGTGACCTCCTGCTCACGGACGACGTCTACGCCGACGTGGACGACCGCATCAGCGGTTACGAGGTGGGCGACACGACGATCTCGGGGGACACGGCGGAGGTAGAGACGTCGATCTCGCAGGGCGATGAGACGTACGACGCCACCTTCACTCTGACCAAGGCCGAAAAGGCCTTCGTCGTCTTCGACACGTGGGCGCTGCAGGCGCCGGAGCTCGGGGTCGTGAGCTACTCGGTCGACGGGCCGGAGGAGACCGCCGTGACCGTCGCCGGGATCGACACGACGGACGTGGAGGTCGCCGAGTCCGGTGCAGTGGACCTGCGCGCCCTCCCCGGCACATACACGATCTCGCTCGCCGGCGACGACGCGTACTTCGCCGCGGAGCCGATCACGGTGAGCGTCGTGGGCTTCGGTCCGGACGCGGCGACCGCGACGACGGCCGACGGCGCCGAGTCGAGCACCCTCGCGGTCACCCTGACCGAGGGAGCCGTGACCGCAGCGCAGGAGGCCGTCGACGCCTACATCGACGGCTGCGCCGCCGCGACGGAGTTCCGGCCGGAGGGCTGCCCGTTCGCGGCCCACGGTGAGAACCCCTCGTACGACTACACGAACTGCGTCTGGACGCTCGATCCGCGGCCCGAGTTCACGATCGGGGAGTACGCCGACGGAGAGTGGGCCGTGTCGACGGACAGCCCTGGCTCCGCGGAACTCAGTTGCGACGTGAGCGATCCCGCGACGGGTGCGACGGGGACCTCCACGGCCGGCCCGATGGACGTCGAGGTCGCGGGTGCCATCACGGGCTTCGACGACGACGGCGCCACGTACGTCCCGTGATCGTCGACCGGTCCGTCCACCCCTCTCGGCCGCCCGTCGTCGTTTGACCGGGGGACCCGGGCCGATTACACTTGACCGGGTGTGCGCTTCGGTGCGCCCGGTCGTCATGCCCGAAAAGGCGAGGCACCCGGTCCGCGTTGGAATTCACTCACTTCAGGGGTCTCAGCTCACCCCGGACGGCCGAAGGGTCCGTCCGTACGAGCGGGACACCCCCACGGCATACCCACCACACCAACAGGCGTCCGATTCCGGGTGCCCGGTGGGTCCAGTTGAACTCGTCCCGGCGATCGCCCGCTCCTCGTGAACGGCCGATCATTCGGTGCGAATGCTCGAGAACACCCGCTGTCACCGTGCAGCACAATCAAGGAGAAGAAGTGCCAACCATTCAGCAGTTGGTCCGGAAGGGCCGGTCGCCGAAGGTCCAGAAGACCAAGGCTCCCGCCCTCAAGGCCAACCCGCAGCAGCGCGGCGTGTGCACGCGTGTGTACACGACGACGCCGAAGAAGCCGAACTCAGCGATGCGCAAGGTCGCTCGTGTGAAGCTCTCGAACGGGACCGAGGTCACGGCCTACATCCCCGGCGAGGGCCACAACCTGCAGGAGCACTCGATGGTGCTCGTGCGTGGTGGACGAGTGAAGGACCTCCCCGGAGTCCGTTACAAGATCGTCCGCGGCGCCCTCGACACGCAGGCCGTCAAGAACCGCAAGCAGGCCCGTAGCCGCTACGGCGCGAAGAAGGGTTGAGTTAGATGCCTCGTAAAGGACCCGCTCCGAAGCGCCCCGTCGTCGCAGACCCCGTCTACGGCGCCCCCGTTGTGAGCCAGCTCGTCAACAAGATCCTCCTCGACGGCAAGAAGGGCCTCGCCGAGCGCATCGTCTACGACGCGCTCGCCGGAGTCGCCGCGAAGAACGGTCAGGACGCCGTCGTCACGCTCAAGAAGGCGCTCGACAACGTCCGCCCCACCCTCGAGGTCAAGAGCCGCCGCGTCGGTGGTTCGACCTACCAGGTGCCGGTCGAGGTCAAGCCGCACCGCGCCAACACGCTCGCCCTCCGCTGGCTCGTCAGCTACGCGAAGGGTCGTCGTGAGAAGACCATGACCGAGCGTCTCACCAACGAGATCCTCGACGCATCGAACGGCCTCGGTGCAGCGGTCAAGCGCCGCGAAGACACCCACAAGATGGCCGAGTCGAACAAGGCGTTCGCGCACTACCGCTGGTAGTCGCGGCCGGGGTCGGCACATCCGTGTCGGCCCCCGCCTCGTTCGGCATCCGAACCCTTTATCTCCCCCGGAGGAATACCCGTGGCACAAGACGTGCTCACCGACCTGAACAAGGTCCGCAACATCGGCATCATGGCTCACATCGATGCAGGCAAGACCACCACCACCGAGCGCATCCTGTTCTACACGGGTATCACCCACAAGATCGGCGAAGTGCACGACGGTGCGGCGACGATGGACTGGATGGCGCAGGAGCAGGAGCGCGGCATCACCATCACGTCCGCCGCGACGACCTGTTTCTGGAACAAGAACCAGATCAACATCATCGACACCCCCGGTCACGTCGACTTCACCGTCGAGGTGGAGCGTTCGCTCCGCGTCCTCGACGGCGCCGTCGCCGTCTTCGACGGCAAGGAGGGCGTCGAGCCCCAGTCCGAGACCGTGTGGCGTCAGGCCGACAAGTACGACGTCCCCCGAATCTGCTTCGTCAACAAGATGGACAAGCTCGGCGCGGACTTCTACTTCACGGTCGACACGATCATCAAGCGCCTCGGCGCGAAGCCGCTCGTCCTGCAGCTCCCGATCGGCTCCGAGAACAACTTCGAGGGTGTCGTCGACCTCGTCGAGATGCGCGCGCTCACGTGGCGCGGCGACTCGAAGGGTGACGTCCAGATGGGCGCCAAGTACGAGATCGAAGAGATCCCGGCCGACCTCAAGGACAAGGCCGCCGAGTACCGCCAGGCGCTCCTCGAGACCGTCGCCGAGACGGACGACGAGCTGCTGGAGAAGTTCTTCGGTGGCGAGGAACTGACGGTCGCCGAGATCAAGGGCGCCATCCGCAAGCTCACCGTCAACAGCGAGATCTACCCCGTGCTGTGCGGCTCGGCCTTCAAGAACCGCGGCGTCCAGCCGATGCTCGACGCCGTCGTGGACTACCTCCCGTCGCCCCTCGACGTCCCGGCCGTCGAGGGTCACGACGTGAAGGACGAGGAGAAGATCGTCTTGCGTCACGCCGACGCGACGGAGCCGTTCTCCGCTCTCGCGTTCAAGGTCGCCGTGCACCCGTTCTTCGGTCGCCTCACGTACGTGCGCGTCTACTCGGGCCAGGTGGACTCCGGCGCCCAGGTCATCAACTCGACCAAGGGCAAGAAGGAGCGCATCGGCAAGATCTTCCAGATGCACGCCAACAAGGAGAACCCCGTCGAGGCGGTCACCGCAGGCCACATCTATGCGGTCATCGGCCTCAAGGACACCAC
The DNA here is from genome assembly GCF_004078655.1 of Labedella populi. Classification (GTDB taxonomy): domain Bacteria; phylum Actinomycetota; class Actinomycetes; order Actinomycetales; family Microbacteriaceae; genus Labedella; species Labedella populi. The sequence continues at coordinate 91,380 of NZ_RZNC01000002.1, forward strand.
GACGGGTGACACGCTGTGCGACCCGTCCGACCAGGTCGTCCTCGAGTCGATGACGTTCCCCGAGCCCGTCATCGAGGTCGCCATCGAGCCGAAGACGAAGGCCGACCAGGAGAAGCTGTCCGTCGCGATCCAGAAGCTCGCGGAGGAGGACCCCACGTTCCGCGTCGAGCAGAACGCCGAGACGGGCCAGACGGTCATCAAGGGCATGGGCGAGCTCCACCTCGACATCCTCGTCGACCGCATGAAGCGCGAGTTCCGCGTCGAGGCGAACGTCGGCAAGCCGCAGGTGGCGTACCGCGAAACGATCCGCAAGGCCGTCGAGCGTCACGACTACACGCACAAGAAGCAGACCGGTGGCTCCGGCCAGTTCGCGAAGATCCAGTTCGCGATCGAACCCATGGAGGTCACGGCCGACAAGACGTACGAGTTCGAGAACAAGGTCACCGGTGGCCGTATCCCGCGCGAGTACATCCCCTCGGTCGACCAGGGCTTCCGCGACGCGCTCAACGTCGGCATCCTCGCCGGCTACCCCATGGTCGGCGTCAAGGCGATCCTCATGGACGGCGCGGCGCACGACGTCGACTCCTCGGAGATGGCGTTCAAGATCGCGGGCTCCATGGGCTTCAAGGAAGCCGCTCGCAAGGCGAGCCCCGTCATCCTCGAGCCGCTCATGGCGGTCGAGGTGCGCACGCCCGAGGAGTACATGGGCGACGTCATCGGCGACCTGAACTCTCGTCGCGGCCAGATCCAGTCCATGGAGGACGCTTCCGGCGTCAAGGTCGTCCGGGCGAACGTCCCTCTGTCGGAGATGTTCGGGTACATCGGAGATCTGCGGTCGAAGACCTCGGGTCGTGCGGTGTTCTCGATGACCTTCGAGAGCTACGCTGAGGTTCCCAAGGCTGTCGCCGAGGAGATCGTCCAGAAGGGCAAGGGCGAGTAGTTCGCCCGGAGGGTTCCACCGTGCGCATCATGTCGATGACGCGGAGAGACCCTTGTAACATGAATACACAAACCCCCGTAGAAAACCGGGCGCAATCCAGCGTCCGGGTACCTACACGAGTCCTGAGGAGGACCCACAGTGGCTAAGGCCAAGTTCGAGCGGACCAAGCCGCACGTCAACATCGGTACGATCGGTCACGTCGACCACGGCAAGACCACCCTGACCGCAGCGATCTCGAAGGTGCTCGCCGACAAGTACCCGTCGGCCACCAACGTTCAGCGCGACTTCGCGTCGATCGACTCCGCTCCCGAGGAGCGCCAGCGCGGCATCACGATCAACATCTCGCACGTCGAGTACGAGACGCCGAAGCGCCACTACGCGCACGTCGACGCCCCTGGTCACGCCGACTACATCAAGAACATGATCACGGGTGCTGCTCAGATGGACGGCGCGATCCTCGTGGTCGCGGCGACCGACGGCCCCATGGCTCAGACGCGTGAGCACGTTCTGCTCGCCAAGCAGGTCGGCGTTCCCTACCTGCTCGTCGCGCTCAACAAGTCGGACATGGTCGACGACGAGGAGATCCTCGAGCTCGTCGAGCTCGAGGTCCGTGAGCTCCTCTCCAGCCAGGACTTCGATGGTGACAACGCTCCCGTCGTCCGCGTCTCGGGCCTCAAGGCTCTCGAGGGCGACGAGCAGTGGGTCAACGCGATCGTCGAGCTCATGGACGCCGTCGACGAGTCCATCCCGGACCCGGTGCGCGACAAGGACAAGCCGTTCCTCATGCCGATCGAGGACGTCTTCACGATCACGGGTCGTGGAACCGTCGTCACGGGCCGCGCCGAGCGTGGCACGCTTGCGATCAACTCGGAGGTCGAGATCGTCGGCATCCGTCCGACGCAGAAGACGATCGTCACGGGAATCGAGATGTTCCACAAGCAGCTCGACGAGGCGTGGGCCGGTGAGAACTGTGGTCTGCTCCTCCGTGGAACCAAGCGTGAGGACGTCGAGCGCGGTCAGGTCGTCGTCAAGCCGGGTTCGGTCACGCCGCACACCCAGTTCGAGGGCACCGCGTACATCCTCTCCAAGGACGAGGGTGGGCGTCACAACCCGTTCTACGCGAACTACCGTCCGCAGTTCTACTTCCGCACCACGGACGTCACCGGCGTCATCACGCTGCCCGAGGGCACCGAGATGGTCATGCCCGGCGACACCACGGAAATGACGGTCGAGCTCATCCAGCCGATCGCCATGGAAGAGGGCCTCGGCTTCGCCATCCGTGAGGGTGGCCGCACGGTCGGTGCCGGCACCGTCACGAGCATCATCAAGTAGTCCTTTCCGACTGCTGACAGCGGGCCCCGGAGCGCAAGCTCCGGGGCCCGTTGTCGTTGTCGTCAGACGCCGCCGACGAGCATCCTCGGCTCCGCCGCGCTCGTCGGCGTCACGACCCAGAGCGCGTCGGGTGCGCCCGGGCGAGCGTGGAGGATCGACTCGTAGAGCGCCTCGAATTCTCGCGAGACGTTCTCTGCGTCGGACGGAGGGATCCGGACATCGAGATCCGGCCCCGCGTCCGGTCCCAGGATCTCCCAGAGCACGAGCTGTGCCGCGAAGTAGGCGTAGCCGTGCAGGTCCCCTCGCAGCACTGCGGTCAGCGATCGGAGCATCTGGAACTGTTCGAGCGAGAGCCGTCGTCCGGAGAACTCGAGGAAGTGGACCGGTTCCGCTATGCCGACGCCTCGCGTGCCATGCGGCGTGAACGGGTCGAGCATGAGAAGCGGCAACCGCCCGGACGTGCTCGTCGTCCACCAGGTGCGCACGGTCGCTGCGCGGGTCCGTTCCTCCTCTTGCTCGAACGTGACGTACTGGGGGAGCGCTCGGGACGACGGATGGGCGTGGGCACCGGTGCGGTCGCCCCGTGGCGTGCTGCCGTCGACCAGCCAGGGGCTCGACGGAGTCAGGGGTTCCTCATCGTCGAGGGTCCGTGTGATGAGCGGCCGTACCGCGCCCGGCCGGGTCGGCGCGGGACTCGAACCGGCGGGGACGAGCCGGGTCGTGCGTTCGAGGTCCGGCGCCGGGACGGGCTCGGCGCGTCGATCGAGGGTTTCGAGCGTTCCGGCTCGAGCCGGGCCGACGGGCGCGCGGGGGCGTCGAACGCGCCGGACGGCGACGGTCCGGGCACGCCGCGGCGTCGTGGCGGCGGCGTGGACGTATGGTGGGTGCGACACCGCCCCTTCCTCGTCGGATGCCACCTCGCCGTCCCCCGAGTGCGCGCGGCCGCTCCGGCTCCGTCTCGAGTCCGCGAGAAGGCTATACAGGACGGGAAGCACGATGAGCGTGAGGATGGTCGAGGAGGCGAGCCCTCCGATGACCACGAGGGCGAGCGGGCGGGAGATGAAGGCGCTGCTACTGGTGAGTCCGAGCGCCATCGGGAGGAGAGCGAACACCGTCGCCGCAGCGGTCATGATGATCGGACGCGCCCTCCGCGTGGCTCCCTCCAGCACGGCATCGCGGAGAGGCACTCCCTCCGCGCGGCGCTGGTTCACGAGATCGACGAGCACGATCGAGTTCGTCACGACGATGCCGACGAGCATGAGGCAGCCGATCAGGGAGGGCACCCCGAACGGCTCGCCGGTGACGCGCTGCACGATCAACCCACCCGTCCCGGCGAACGGGATCGCCACGAGCAGGAGCGCCGGCTGGAGCAGCGACCGGAACGTCGCGACCATGATCGCGTAGACCATCAGAACGGCGATGAGACTGATCACGCCCATCTGCTCGAACGCGTCGACACGCGCGGTGACCGCACCGCCGAGGCGGACGGCTGCGCCTTCCGGAAGGGCGACGTCGTCGAGGGCTCCGGCGAGGGCATCGGATGTGGCTCCCAGGTCGTCGGTACGTGGCGAGACGGAGACGATGGCCGCTCGCAGACCCTGCTGACTCTGAACGACGACGGGACCCCGGGCCTTCTCGACCGAGGCGAACGTCGAGAGGGGCATGTCGCCGTCCGTCGGCGTCGTGATCGCGATGTCGGCGAGGGCGTTCGTCGTCGTGATCTCGTGCTCCGGAAGGACGAGGATCTGGATGGAGTCGCCCGCCACGATGAGATCACCCGCCTTGGTCATCGTGAGCGCATCCGCCACGGCGTCGCGGACGTCCTGGTCGGTGAGGCCGTACTCGACGGCCTTCGCGCCGTCCACGTCGACATCGATGCGCTCGACGGTGCTCGCAAGGCTCGACTCCGCGTCAGCCACCGTGTCGAGTCCCTCGATCCGCTCCATCACCGTCCCGACGGCCTCGGCCAGGCTCGCATCGTCGAGCGCCGTCACCGAGATCTCGATGCCGGGGGAGAACTCCATGTCACTCGTGACCGAGTAGTCGAGCTCTCCGAGGGTGTCCGCGTCCTCGCGGGACTCGAGCCGGTCTCGGACCGTGTCGATGAGCGCCGTCTGATCCACACCGTCCGTCGTGGACAGGAGGTAAGACGTGATGCCGCCGCCACCGCCGAGGGCGGCGTCCTCGAGGACGGACCCGGATGACCGGAGCGAGGTCTGGACTCGTTCGACGCCGTCGACGCCCCGGAGTTCGTCCTCGACGATCTCCGCGGAGTTCTTCTGCGCATCGATGCTGGCGGCGGGGTCGAGTTTCTGCAGGACCCTGATCTGGGTGTCGCCGAGGGGAGCGAGATAACCGATGGAGAGCCCGGGGATCAGAGCGGCCGTCGCCCCGAGGACCGCGACGCTGAAGGCGACGACGCGACCGCGGTGTTCGAGCGACCAGCGGAGGAGCGGCCGATAGAGCTGATCGAGCCGCGACCGGACCCGTTCGTCGAACCGGGCGGTGCCCGGCACCCCGATGCGCGGCCGCACGAACCAGAAGGTGAGTACCGGAACGATGGTGAGTGAGACCACGAGGGACGCGAGGATCGCCGCGGCCGCCGTGAGTGCGAAGGGACGGAACAGTTCACCGAGCGTCCCCGAGATGTAGGCGATCGGAAGGAAGACGGCCACCGTGGTCAGGGTCGAAGAGATGACGGCCCCGGTCACCGAGGAGACTCCCTTCATGATGGCCGCCACACGATCGGACGAGTCGAGCATTTCGCGCTCGATGCTCTCGACGACGACGATCGAGTCATCGACGACGCGTCCGATCGCGACGGTGAGCGCGGCGAGAGTGATCATGTTCACGGAGTAGCCCACGGCGTTCATAGCGATGCCGGCGAGGAGGAGCGACGTGGGGATCGAGACGGCCGTCACGAGCGTCGTCCGGACCGAGGCGAGGAAGAAGAGGACGACCGCGACGGCGCACAGCAATCCGATCAGTCCTTCGGTCGTGAGCGTCTCGATCGATCGCTCGATGTAGGGGGACTGGTCGAACACGACGGTCGAGTCGAGCCCATACTGGCGGTCGAGAACCGTCATTTCCTCGCGGACACCGCGCGACAGCTCCACAGCGTTCGCGTTCGGGATCTTCGACACGAGGAGGACGACCGTGGGTTCGCCGTCCACTCGTGCGACGACGGATGCACCCGCCACCATCTGTCGGACGAGGGCGACGTCACCGACGGTGAGCGTCTCACCCGTGGCAGGAGCCACGACCGGTAGAGCGGCGATGTCCTCGGCGCTCGCGACGGCGGTCCCATTCTGCACCGCCAACGTCTGATCACCCTCTGTCAATGATCCGGAGGCCTCGACGAGGCCTCCGGACAGGATGGCCGCTCGGAGGTCTCGCACGCCGATACCGGTCTCCTCGCTCCTCGACTCATCGAGTTGCACGCGCATCTGATCAGGAGCCACACCCACGAATCGGGCCTCGCGAACCCCGTCGAGCCCCTCGATGCGCTGAGAGATGGCGTCCTGCAGCGTGGTCGTGAACGGAGTGTCGCCGGGACTCACCGCGAACTGCATGACGGGGAAGTCGTCGACCGACGCCGCGGACACCTGTGGCTTCAGATCATCGGGCAGCAGCGCCGAGTTCTCTGCGAGCTTCGTGGAGATCTGCTCGACGATCTCGGCCGTATCGAGGCCGAGGTCGAACGACGCGGTGACGAGCGAGAGGTCCGTTCCGCTGTACGTGGTCGTCGAGACGAGACCATCGACGGATTCGACGATGGTCTCGACGACCTGCGACACCTCGCTGTCGACGACGGCTGGGGCTGCTCCGTCGTACGGGGTCACGATCGACACTTCGGCCGACGCGACGGCCGGCACGAGATCCTGCCTCATCGACGTGAACGAGAGGACGCCGAAGACGGATGCGACCAGGGCGAGGAGCGTAATGAGCGATCGGTTTCGGAGGCTGAAGGAGGCGAGGAACGTCATCGTCATCTCTCGGGTCGGCACGTCACTGGCGTGAGGTGAGGGAGGTGGGGCGGCAGAATGCGGGAGCGGGCGGCCGCCGATCGCTCGGCGACCGCCCGGATCTCAGGGCACGGCCACCGGGGTGTCGTACGTGTAGTTCACGGTGCTGGTCGTGCCGTAGGAGCCGTTCAGCCCTCCGGAGAAAGTGCATCCGGAGAGGATGCCGAGGCCCGCGATGGCGATGACCAGGGCGCCACCGGCGGCGCGCAGCCGCGGACGACGGCGTTGCCGTGTCGGTCGGATCATGGACTGGGTCTCAGTTCGCACCGCCCACGCTCCATCCGTGGGTCTGGTTGAACGAGGTGCTCCCACCCGTGATGTGGGTACCCGACGGGACCGTCGCCGCCTGCGGCGGTTCTCCGCACCCCGTCAAGGCGAAGCCCGCGGTGGCCGCGACAAGCGCGACCGCCGCGGCGCGGCCGGCCGGCCGTATCGATGCTGATCTCATGGATTTTCCCTTCGTTTCGTCGCGGACACGTCCGCGACGGATCGGACTCGAACGTGACGAGTGTGGGGAGTGAGTGCGGCTCACGTAACCCGAAGCGGGGTCATTTCGTCCCCCTGCGTACTCCCCCTGGCGACGACGCGGTCGTGTGCCCCGGACTGGGGTGAGGGTTGCTCACATATGTCCATGAGGATCACTCAGGTTTGCGCTAGCGTGAGACCACTGCGATCCACTCGAAAAAGGGGGAGATGCCGACGCAGCGGCAACTCGAAAATGATTACTTCAGCAACGGGAGCCCGACCCGTGACGAAGACCCGGCACCTCGACTCTGCGGACGACGCGCGCTCCGGCGCTCTCGTCCGCGTGTCGGCCGCCGCGGCAGCCGTCACGTTCGCAGCGCTCATCAGCACCTTCACCGGCGGCGCGGCTTCGGCCGCGACGGTCACTGACGACACGGACGGCGTCGGCGTCGCGGTCGGCGAGGACTACGTCCCCGAGCAGACAGGGCTCTCGACGGAGATCCCCGGAGTGCTGCCTGCGGATGCCCCGGCTGCCGACCCCGCCGACGGCCTCGCCGTGACGGGGTCCGACGCCGGACTCATCGCGGGTCTCGCCGGTCTCTTCATCGCCGGCGGCGCTGCGATCACAATCGCGGGTTCCGCGTCCCGCCGACGCGTCGCCCACACGAAGGGCTGAGCGTCACCGTCGGGCCAATCGAAAAGGACGCCCCCCGAGCCGCATGGCGGCACGGGGGGCGTCCGTCATGTCGCCCGGAAACCCGGGCGACGAGGCGCGACACGCCCGGGTTGCACGAACGCCCGGCGTCTCGTAGACTTTCCTAGTTCAACACTCCGCGGATCGTCGTGCGCTTGCGTACCGATGTGACTGCGGATCACTGCCAGGCAGTGCATAGACGCGTCCCCCGGGTCCTCGAGATCCGCGCGGCGGCAACGGTCTAGGCCGCGGGCAGCAGAACGAGGACTCACCCAAATCCACACACTCCGGCTATACGTGTGTCCGTCTCCTTCGAGGCGGGTGCCGCAGCGGGAGGGTGAGGGAGTGGCGGGTTTGACAGAAGAACAGTGTTCGAGAGAGCAGCGGCGCGACAACAGGAGCGCCGCGCACGGGCGTGAGAACGTCCGCTGCGAATGAAGCGCGTCCAATGCGAGGGATCGTAAGACGCAAGACAGAGAGTGAGTCACACAATGGCGGGACAGAAGATCCGCATTCGACTTAAGTCGTACGACCACGAGGTCATCGACACCTCGGCACGCAAGATCGTCGACACGGTCACCCGCGCGGGTGCGACCGTCGTCGGCCCCGTGCCGCTCCCGACGGAGAAGAACGTGGTCGCCGTCATCCGTTCCCCGCACAAGTACAAGGACAGCCGGGAGCACTTCGAGATGCGCACGCACAAGCGCCTCATCGACATCATCGACCCGACGCCGAAGGCCGTCGACTCGCTCATGCGTCTCGACCTGCCCGCCGACGTCAACATCGAGATCAAGCTCTGAGTCGAGGGACGAAAAGAATGTCAACGCAGAACAAGACCAGCAAGGGTCTGCTCGGCACGAAGCTCGGCATGACTCAGGTGTGGGATGAGAACAACAAGCTCGTCCCCGTCACCGTCATCCAGATCACTCCGAACGTCGTGACGCAGGTCCGCACGCCCGAGGTCGACGGCTACGACGCCGTCCAGATCGCCTACGGGCAGATCGATCCCCGCAAGGTCAACCAGCCCGCTGGTGGACACTTCGAGAAGGCCGGCGTCACGCCGCGCCGCCACCTCACCGAGATCCGCACCGCTGATGCCTCCGACTACTCACTCGGCCAGGAGCTCACGGTGAACGAGGTCTTCGAGGCCGGCCAGAAGGTCGACGTCGTCGGCACCTCCAAGGGCAAGGGCTTCGCCGGTGTCATGAAGCGCCACAACTTCAAGGGCGTCTCGGCATCGCACGGTGCTCACCGCAACCACCGCAAGCCCGGCTCCATCGGTGCCTCGTCGACGCCCAGCCGCGTCTTCAAGGGCATGCGCATGGCCGGCCGTATGGGTGGCGAGCGTGTCACCGTCCTCAACCTCCACGTGCACTCCGTGGACGCCGAGAAGGGCCTCATCCTCGTGAAGGGTGCCGTCCCCGGCGCGCGTGGGCGCATCGTTTTCGTCCGCAACGCAGTGAAGGGAGCCTGACCCCATGGCTACTGAACTCGACGTTCTCGACACCGCAGGCAACAAGGCGGGCTCGGTCGAGCTCCCCGCAGAGCTCTTCGATGTCCAGACCAACATCCCGCTGATCCACCAGGTCGTCGTCGCGCAGCTCGCGGCGGCCCGCCAGGGCACGCACAAGACCAAGGGTCGCGGCGAGGTCTCCGGTGCAGGCCGCAAGCCCTTCAAGCAGAAGGGCACCGGTCGTGCCCGCCAGGGCTCGATCCGCGCGCCGCAGATGACCGGTGGTGGCATCGTCCACGGGCCGGTTCCCCGCAGCTACGCGCAGCGCACCCCCAAGAAGATGATCGCCGCGGCGCTCCTCGGAGCCCTCTCCGACCGCGCGCGTGGGGCCCGTCTCCACGTCGTCGAGACCCTCTCGGTCGCCGACGAGCGCATCACGCGGGCCGCTGCCGAGTACCTCGGCGGGATCGCGTCCTCGAAGCACGTGCTCGTCGTCCTCGAGCGTGACGACGAGAAGAGCCTCCTCGCCGTCCGCAACATCCCGACGGTGCACGTCCTCAGCCAGGACCAGCTCAACGCGTACGACGTGCTCGTCTCCGACGACATCGTCTTCACCAAGGCCGCCTTCGACGCGTTCGTCGCGGCGAAGACCAAGAAGGAAGAGGTGACCGCGTAATGGCCGCCAACAAGGATCCGCGCGACATCATCATCAGCCCGGTCGTCTCCGAGAAGAGCTACGGGCTCATCGACGAGGGGAAGTACACGTTCGTCGTGGACCCCCGCTCGAACAAGACCGAGATCAAGCTCGCCATCGAGAAGATCTTCAAGGTCGAGGTCGCGTCCGTGAACACGCTCAACCGTACGGGCAAGACGCGTCGTACGAAGTTCGGCATCGGCAAGCGCAAGGACACCAAGCGCGCCATCGTCACACTCAAGTCCGGTTCCATCGACATCTTCACGGCTGTCGGCTAGGAAGCGGGAGGAAGAAAACATGGCTATTCGCAAGTACAAGCCCACGACCCCCGGTCGCCGCGGGTCGAGCGTCGCCGACTTCGCCGAGATCACGCGATCGACGCCCGAGAAGTCGCTGCTCCGTCCGATCTCGAAGACCGGTGGACGCAATAACCAGGGCCGCATCACGACCCGTCACATCGGTGGTGGCCACAAGCGCCAGTACCGCGTCATCGACTTCCGTCGGAACGACAAGGACGGCGTGAACGCCAAGGTCGCTCACATCGAGTACGACCCCAACCGCACCGCCCGCATCGCGCTGCTCCACTTCGTGGACGGCACGAAGCGCTACATCCTCGCGCCGAACAAGCTCTCGCAGGGCGACATCGTCGAGTCGGGTGCCGGCGCGGACATCAAGCCCGGCAACAACCTGCCGCTGCGCAACATCCCGACGGGTACCGTCGTGCACGCCATCGAGCTGAAGCCCGGCGGGGGAGCGAAGCTCGCCCGCTCGGCCGGCGTCTCGGTGCGTCTCGTCGCGAAGGACGGTCCCTACGCCCAGCTGCGTCTGCCGTCCGGTGAGATCCGCAACGTCGATGCGCGCTGCCGCGCGACCGTCGGCGAGGTCGGAAACGCCGAGCAGTCGAACATCAACTGGGGCAAGGCCGGCCGCAAGCGCTGGAAGGGCGTCCGTCCGACCGTCCGCGGCGTCGCGATGAACCCGGTCGACCACCCACACGGTGGTGGTGAGGGCAAGACCTCCGGTGGACGCCACCCGGTCAGCCCGTGGGGCCAGAAGGAAGGCCGCACGCGCCACCCCAACAAGGAGAGCGACAAGCTCATCGTTCGTCGCCGTAACGTCGGCAAGAAGCGCAAGTAGGAGTTGTAGAAGATGCCTCGCAGTCTCAAGAAGGGCCCCTTCGTTGACGACCACCTGTTTCGCAAGGTCGTCGCCGCGAACGAAGCCGGCTCCAAGAACGTCATCAAGACCTGGTCGCGCCGCTCGATGATCGTGCCGGCGATGCTCGGTCACACGATCGCCGTGCACGACGGTCGCAAGCACATCCCGGTGTTCGTCACCGAGACCATGGTCGGTCACAAGCTCGGAGAGTTCGCGCCCACGCGGACGTTCCGCGGCCACGTGAAGGACGACAAGAAGGGCCGCCGCCGCTGACCGCGGAGGCGTAAGGAGGAAGAGAAATGGTGGAGTCAATCGCCCGCGTGCGACACATCCGCGTCACCCCCATGAAGGCTCGTCGTGTCGTCAACCTCATCCGCGGCAAGCAGGCTCAGGAGGCACTCGCCATCTTGAAGTTCGCCCCGCAGGGTGCATCGGAGCCGGTCTACAAGCTCGTCGCGTCCGCTATCGCGAACGCCCGGGTCAAGGCCGACGCGACCAACAGCTACCTGGACGAGCAGGACCTGTACATCGCCAAGGCCTACGTCGATGAGGGCACGACCCTCAAGCGTTTCCAGCCGCGAGCCCAGGGCCGTGCTTTCCGCATCAACAAGCGCACCAGCCACATCACGGTTGTGCTCGCCACTCCCGAGGAGGGGACGAAGTAATGGGTCAGAAAGTCAACCCGTACGGCTTCCGTCTCGGCATCACCACCGACCACGTGTCGCGTTGGTACGCCGACAGCACGAAGCCCGGCCAGCGGTACTCCGACTACGTCGCGGAGGACGTCAAGATCCGTCGCCTGCTGAGCACCTCGCTCGACCGCGCCGGTGTCTCCCGCATCGAGATCGAGCGCACCCGTGACCGCGTCCGTGTGGACATCCACACGGCGCGTCCCGGAATCGTCATCGGTCGCCGCGGCGCCGAGGCCGAGCGCATCCGCGCCGACCTGGAGAAGCTCACCAAGAAGCAGATCCAGCTCAATATCCTCGAGGTCAAGAACCCCGAGGCCGACGCCCAGCTCGTCGCGCAGGGCATCGCCGAGCAGCTCACCGCTCGTGTGGCCTTCCGCCGCGCGATGCGCAAGGGCCTGCAGGGTGCTCAGCGCGCCGGCGCCAAGGGTGTCCGCATCCAGGTGTCCGGTCGACTGGGCGGCGCCGAGATGAGCCGTTCCGAGTTCTACCGCGAGGGCCGAGTGCCCCTGCACACGCTCCGCGCGAACATCGACTACGGCTTCTACGAGGCCAAGACGACGTTCGGCCGCATCGGCGTGAAGGTGTGGATCTACAAGGGCGACATCACGAACAAGGAGCTCGCTCGCGAGCAGGCCAACCAGAAGTCGAGCCGCCCCGAGCGCAGTGACCGTCCGCGTCGTGCCCCTCGCAATGAGGCGCCCGTCGCCGCAGGAGTTGAGGCATAACCATGTTGATCCCACGCAGAGTCAAGCACCGTAAGCAGCACCGTCCCACGCGTACCGGTCAGGCGACCGGTGGCACGAAGGTCAGCTTCGGCGAGTTCGGCATCCAGGCCATGACGCCCGCCTACGTGACCAACCGTCAGATCGAGTCCGCTCGTATCGCCATGACGCGTCACATCAAGCGTGGCGGAAAGGTGTGGATCAACATCTACCCGGACCGTCCGCTCACGAAGAAGCCGGCCGAGACCCGAATGGGTTCCGGTAAGGGCTCGCCCGAGTGGTGGGTCGCGAACGTCAAGCCCGGCCGTGTGCTCTTCGAGGTCGCGGGAGTCGACGAGACTCTCGCCCGCGAGGCGCTCACCCGTGCAATCCACAAGCTGCCCCTCAAGGCACGCATCATCAAGCGCGAGGAGGGCGACGCATAATGGCGATCGGTTCCAAGGAGCTCACCCCGAGCGAGCTCGACACATTCGAAGACGAGCGACTCGTCGACGAGCTGCGCAAGGCCAAGGAAGAGCTGTTCAACCTGCGCTTCCAGGCCGCGACCGGCCAGCTCGAGACGCACGGACGGCTTCGCGCCGTCAAGCGTGACATCGCACGCATCTACACGGTCATCCGCGAGCGCGAGCTCGGGATCCGGGCCACCCCCGCGCCTCTCGAGGTGCAGGCGAAGGCTCCGAAGAAGAGCAAGAAGGCTGCGAAGGAGTCCGCTGAGGACACCGCGACGCCCGACGAGACGAAGGAGGCCTGATCATGGCTACCGCAACTGACAAGGCTGCGCAGGGTCACGAGTCGGCCGAGCACGACGTCAAGGACGCCGCCAGCCGCGGTTACCGCAAGACGCGTCGCGGCTACGTGACGAGCGACAAGATGAACAAGACCATCGTGGTCGAGGTCGAGGACCGCGTGAAGCACCCGCTTTACGGCAAGGTCATCCGCCGCACCTCGAAGGTCAAGGCCCACGACGAGCTCGAGACCGCCGGCATCGGCGACCTCGTGATCATCGCGGAGACCCGTCCGCTGAGCGCCAGCAAGCGCTGGCGCCTGGTCGAGATCCTCGAGAAGGCCAAGTAAGCCCCCGGGCTTGCTTCGTAGAAGGAGTACAGGATGATTCAGCAGGAATCGCGCCTGAAGGTCGCCGACAACACCGGCGCCAAGGAGTTGCTCACGATCCGGGTCCTCGGTGGCTCGGCTCGACGCTACGCCGGCCTCGGTGACGTCATCGTCGCGACCGTCAAGGACGCCATCCCCGGTGGCAACGTCAAGAAGGGCGACGTCGTCAAGGCGGTCGTCGTCCGGGTGAAGAAGCAGACCCGTCGCCAGGACGGGTCGTACATCAAGTTCGATGAGAACGCGGCAGTGATCCTGAAGGGTGACGGCGACCCCCGTGGTACCCGCATCTTCGGGCCGGTCGGACGTGAACTTCGCGACAAGAAGTTCATGAAGATCGTCTCGCTGGCGCCGGAGGTTATCTAGTCATGGCGAAGATCAAGAAGGGCGACCTGGTCCAGGTGATCAGCGGCCCCAAGCAGGACCGTGGTGGCTTCCGTGGCAAGCAGGGACGCGTCATCGAGGTGCTCGTGGAGCGAAACCGCGTCATCGTCGAGGGCGTCAACTACGTCACGAAGCACGTGCGTCAGGGCCAGACCCAGCGCGGCACGAAGACGGGCGGCATCGAGACCCACGAGGCCCCGATCCACGTCTCCAACGTCGTCCTGGTCGACCCCGACACCAAGAAGCCGGTCAAGGTCGGCTACCGTTCCGAGGAAGTCGTGAAGGACGGCGTCACCAAGACGCGTCGTGTCCGGATCGACAAGAAGTCTGGTAAGGACCTCAAGTAATGACTGATACTGCACCGGCCGCTGGCAAAATCCAGCCCCGACTCAAGCAGAAGTACAAGGGCGAGATCGCCCCGAAGCTCCAGGGCGACCTCGGCTTCACCAACGTCCACCAGATCCCGACGCTCACCAAGATCGTCGTGAACATGGGTGTCGGTGACGCGGCCCGCGACGGCAAGATCATCGACGGCGCGGTCAACGACCTCACCCTCATCACGGGTCAGAAGCCGCAGGTCACGAAGGCCCGCAAGTCCATCGCGCAGTTCAAGCTCCGCGAGGGTCAGCCGATCGGTGCGCACGTCACACTGCGCGGTGACCGTATGTGGGAGTTCCTCGACCGGCTTCTGTCGCTCGCGCTTCCGCGCATCCGCGACTTCCGTGGTCTCTCGGACCGTCAGTTCGACGGCAACGGCAACTACACGTTCGGTCTCACCGAGCAGGCCGTGTTCCACGAGATCAACCAGGACCGCATCGACCGTGTCCGCGGTATGGACATCACGGTCGTCACCACGGCGAAGACCGACGACGAGGGACGTGCACTGCTCAAGGCGCTCGGCTTCCCGTTCAAGTCGGCCGACTCCGCGCAGTAGGCTGTAACTTCTGCACAAAACCGGGGTCCGGCACTCGCCGGACCCCACCACCACAGGTCGTCATTCGTGTAACGGGTGCCGAAACCTGGTGAACAAAGGAAATCCATCATGACGATGACAGATCCGGTCGCAGACATGCTGACCAGACTGCGGAACGCCAACTCGGCGTACCACGACAGCGTCTCCATGCCCCACTCGAAGCTCAAGGGGCACATCGCCGACATCCTCAAGTCGGAGGGCTACATCTCCGACTGGACCGTCGCTGACGCGACCGTCGGCCAGACGCTCACGCTGAGCCTCAAGTTCGGCCCGAACCGCGAGCGGTCGATCGCCGGAATCAAGCGCGTCTCGAAGCCCGGTCTCCGCGTCTACGCGAAGTCCACGGAACTCCCCACCGTCCTCGGTGGTCTCGGTGTCGCCATCCTGTCCACCTCCTCCGGTCTCCTCACGGACCGCCAGGCCGAGAAGAAGGGCGTCGGCGGGGAAGTCCTCGCCTACGTGTGGTAATCCGTCATGTCTCGTATTGGAAGACTCCCCATCGACATCCCCGCAGGGGTGACCGTCTCGATCGACGGTCGTAACGTCGCCGTGAAGGGCCCGAAGGGCGAGCTCGCGCTCACCGTCGCCGCCCCCATCGAGGCGACGATCGAGGACAACCAGGTCCTCGTCACCCGTCCGGACGACGAGCGCGCATCGCGCTCGCTCCACGGCCTCACCCGCACGCTCATCGCCAACCAGATCATCGGCGTGACGCAGGGTTACACCAAGGGCCTCGAGGTCGTCGGAACCGGTTACCGCGTTCAGCAGAGGGGCAGCTCGATCGAATTCGCGCTCGGCTTCTCGCACCCGGTCACGGTCGACCCGCCCGCCGGCATCACCTTCACGGTCGAGGGCAACAACAAGCTCACCGTGTCGGGCATCGACAAGCAGGCCGTCGGTGAGGTCGCCGCCAACATCCGTAAGATCCGCAAGCCCGAGCCCTATAAGGGCAAGGGTGTGCGTTACGCCGGCGAGAACGTTCGTCGCAAGGCCGGAAAGGCTGGTAAGTAACCATGGCTGTCAAGACCAAGTCCGCCGCCCGTGGCCGTCGCCACGCGCGTCTGCGGAAGAAGATCGAGGGAACGGCCGTCCGTCCCCGTCTCGTCGTGACGCGCTCTGCTCGCCACGTCTTCGTCCAGGTCGTCGACGACGCCCAGGGCCACACGCTCGTCTCCGCTTCGACGCTCGAGAGCGACCTGCGGACCTTCGAGGGTGACAAGACCGCCAAGGCGAAGCGCGTCGGCGAGCTCGTCGCCGAGCGTGCCAAGCAGGCCGGCATCGAAGGTGTCGTTTTTGACCGTGGTGGTAACCGTTACGCAGGACGCGTCGCGGCGATCGCCGAGGGTGCTCGAGAGGGTGGATTGAACCTGTGAGCGAAGCAACCAACAAGGAGCAAGCCGTGGCTGAGACCACCGTGCCCGACACGACCGTGGCCGAGACCGCTGAGAAGCCGGTCGAGACCGCAGCCGGCAGCGAGAGCCAGACGCGCGACGAGCGCTCGGGCCGCCGCGGTGGCGGTCGTGACCGCAACCAGGGCGGTCGTGACCGTGGCGGCCGCGACCAGGACAAGAGCCAGTTCCTCGAGCGCGTCGTGACCATCAACCGCGTGTCGAAGGTCGTGAAGGGTGGACGTCGGTTCAGCTTCACCGCCCTCGTCGTCGTCGGTGACGGCAACGGACTCGTGGGCGTCGGCTACGGCAAGGCCCGCGAGGTCCCTCTCGCGATCTCGAAGGGCGTCGAGGAGGCGAAGAAGAACTTCTTCCGCGTCCCGCGCGTCGGCTCGACCATCCCGCACCCCGTCCAGGGTGAGGCGGCCGCCGGTGTGGTTCTCCTCCGCCCCGCCGCGGCCGGTACCGGTGTCATCGCCGGTGGTCCCGTCCGCGCCGTGCTCGAGTGCGCCGGCATCCACGACGTCTTGTCGAAGTCGCTGGGTTCCTCGAACACGATCAACATCGTCCACGCCACGGTCACGGCGCTGCAGCAGCTCGAGGAACCTCGTGCCGTCGCCGCCCGTCGTGGTCTCGAATTCGACCAGGTCGCTCCCGAGCGCCTCGTCCGAGCAGAAGCCGACGCCGCAGCAGCGGCGGCGGCGAAGGTAGGTGCCTGATGGCCGGTCGTCTGAAGGTCACGCAGACCAAGTCCAAAGTTAGTGAGAAGCAGTACCAGCGGGACACGCTGCGCAGCCTCGGCCTCAAGCGCATCGGCGACGTCGTCGTCCGCCCGGACGACGCGCAGAACCGTGGCTACGTCAACACTGTTGCTCACCTCGTGAAGGTTGAGGAGATCGACTAATGGCTGACGAGAAGAACGACGTCACCGAGGAGACCCCGAAGAAGAAGGCCGCGCCCAAGGCGAAGGTCGACGCTGCGGAGAAGGCTCCCAAGGCCGCCCCGAAGGCGAAGGCCGCAACGGCCGACGCCGACGCGAAGCCGGCCAAGAAGGCTCCGGCCAAGAAGGCGGCTGCATCGAGCTCGGCTTCTGCCGACTCGGCCGGCGCCGCCCCGAAGGCGGAGAAGAAGGGCTCGGAATCCGGCACGACCGCGGCTCGCGCCCAGGTCCTCAAGGTGCACCACCTCCGGCCGGCCGCCGGGTCCAAGAAGGCCAAGACCCGTGTGGGTCGTGGTGAGGGCTCGAAGGGTAAGACCGCGGGTCGTGGAACCAAGGGTACGAAGGCCCGCTACTCGGTCAAGGCCGGGTTCGAGGGTGGCCAGCTGCCGTCGCACATGCGTGCGCCGAAGCTGCGCGGCTTCAAGAACCCGTTCCGGGTCGAGTACCAGGTCGTCAACCTCGAGCGTCTCGCGGAGCTGTACCCGGCGGGAGGCGACGTCACCGTCGCCGACCTCGTCAGCAAGGGTGCCGTCCGGAAGAACGAGAAGGTCAAGGTCCTCGGCGGCGGCGATCTGGGCGTCAAGCTCAACGTCACGGTCGACAAGGTCTCCGATTCCGCACAGGAGAAGATCCTCGCGGCCGGTGGCTCGGTAAAGTAGTCAGGAAGTAATCCCGACAGGTCGGGTGCCTCCGAGGTCGCCGCTGACGCCGTCAGTGGCCCTCGGAACGGGCCCGCCAGTGGACCACGTACGCGAACGGGCCCGGTAATCGGTTAGATTCGATTGCCGGGCCCGTTTCACGCGGACCAGGTTCTCAACCGGGACGACGAGCCCTGTACAGGCTCGAAACCAGGAGGCCCCCTTTGTTCAGCGCCGTAGCGCGGATCTTCCGCACGCCAGACCTTCGTCGGAAGATCGGCTTCACCCTCGGCATCATCGCCCTGTACCGGCTCGGTTCCTTCGTGCCGGCGCCGTTCGTGGACTTCGCGAACGTGCAGACGTGTCTGCAGCAGAACCAGGGCACGTCGGGTCTCTACGAGCTCGTCAACCTCTTCTCGGGCGGCGCTCTCCTGCAGCTGTCGATCTTCGCGCTCGGCATCATGCCGTACATCACGGCGTCGATCATCGTCCAGCTCCTGCGCGTCGTCATCCCGCACTTCGAGACCCTCCACAAGGAGGGCCAGGCGGGCCAGGGCAAGCTCACGCAGTACACGCGCTACCTCACGATCTTCCTGGGCGTCCTGCAGTCGACGACGCTCATCACCGTCGCCCGCTCCGGTGCCCTCTTCGGCACGAACGCGAGCACCGAGTGCTCGCAGCTCCTCACGACGGACACGTGGTACGCGGTACTGCTCATGGTGATCACCATGACGGCCGGCACGGGCCTGATCATGTGGATGGGCGAGCTCATCACCGAGCGCGGTATCGGCAACGGCATGTCCCTGCTCATCTTCACGTCGATCTCGGCGACCTTCCCCACGTCGCTGTGGGCCATCGCCCAGTCGCGCGGTTTCGAGGTCTTCCTCCTCGTCCTCGCGATCGGCCTCGTGATCGTCGCGCTCGTCGTGTTCGTCGAACAGTCGCAGCGGCGCATCCCCGTGCAGTACGCGAAGCGCATGGTCGGCCGTCGGACCTACGGCGGCAACAACACCTACATCCCGATCAAGGTCAACATGGCGGGTGTCGTGCCGGTGATCTTCGCATCGTCACTGCTGTACCTTCCCGCCCTCATCGCCCAGTTCAACCAGCCCGCTGCCGGTCAGGAACCCGCTGCCTGGGTCGTGTGGGTGACGAACTACCTGACGCAGGGCGATCACCCGCTCTACATGGCGCTGTACTTCCTCCTTATCGTCGGGTTCACGTACTTCTATGTCGCCATCACCTTCAACCCGGAGGAGGTCGCGGACAACATGAAGAAGTACGGTGGCTTCATCCCCGGGATCCGGGCCGGTCGTCCGACAGCGGAGTACCTCGACTACGTACTGACGCGCGTGACGCTCCCGGGATCGATCTATCTCGGTCTCGTCGCGCTCATCCCGCTCATCGCGCTCGCGCTCGTCGGCGCGAACCAGAACTTCCCGTTCGGAGGCGCGTCGATCCTGATCATCGTCGGCGTCGGCCTCGAGACCGTCAAGCAGATCGACTCGCAGCTGCAGCAGCGCCACTACGAGGGACTGCTCCGGTGACGGGGGAGTCGGGCCCGCGGTTGCTCATCGTCGGTCCTCCCGGGGCGGGTAAGGGCACCCAGGCGAAGCTCATCGCCGCGACGTTCGGGATCCCTGCCATCTCCACGGGTGACATCTTCCGGGACAACATCAAGAACGGCACCGAACTGGGCAAGCAGGTCCAGTCGATCGTGTCGACCGGCGCCTACGTTCCCGACTCGCTCACGAACGAGATCGTGCGCGACCGCCTTCTGCAGGACGACGCCGTCTCGGGCTTCCTCCTCGACGGCTACCCCCGCACGACGGAGCAGGTCGCGGAGCTCGAACGGATCCTCGACGAGTCCGGTGCGTCGCTCGACGCCGTCGTCCTCCTCGTCGCCGACACCGACGAGGTGGTGCAGCGGCTACTCAAGCGCGCGGTGGACCAGGGTCGCGAGGACGACACCGAGGACGTCATCCGGCACCGGCAGGACGTCTACAACGAGCAGACAGAACCCGTCATCGCGCTGTACCGTGAGCGGGGCCTCGTCGCGGAGGTCGACGGCCTCGGCAGCGTCGACGATGTCGCCGCGCGAGTGACGTCCGCCTTGCGCGATCGGGGCATCGCTCCGCGCCCCGCCGACGCGGTCTGACTCCGGTGTTCCGCAAGTCGATCTACAAGACACCGGCGCAGTTGCGCCTCATGCTCGAGGCCGGTCTCCTCACCGAGGCCGCGCTCGACGCCGTGCGGGCCGCGATCCGTCCCGGCGTCACGACCCTCGAGCTCGACGCGATCGCGGAACGCACGATCCGCGAGGGCGGCGGACGACCGAACTTCGCGCTCGTCCCCGGCTACAGCCACACGATCTGCGCGTCGGTCAATGCCGACGTCGTTCACGGCATCCCGAACGATCGCCCGCTCCAACCCGGTGACATCGTCTCGATCGACTGCGGCGCCGATGTCGGAGGCTGGAACGGCGACTCGGCCTTCACGGTCGTGCTCGACGATCCCGAGCGTCCCGAGGTCGTCGCGGAACGGCGGCGACTGTCGGAGGTCACGGAGACCTCCCTGTGGGCGGGCGTCGCGTGCCTCGCGGGGGCGAAGACACTCAACGAGGTCGGCGCCGCCGTGCAGGAGGCGATCGAGAGCCGCAGCGGGTTCGGCATCCTCACCGACTACATCGGACACGGCATCGGCCGATCGATGCACGAGGCGCCTCCCGTCTTCAACTACCGCGTCGCGCACAAGGGACCGGACGTGAAGGCGGGACTCGCTGTCGCGATCGAGCCCATGGTCGTCGAGGGAAGCCCGGAGACCTTCGTCCAGGACGACGACTGGACGGTGACGACGGTCGACGACGGAATGGCGTCGCACTGGGAGCACAGCGTAGCCGTGCACGCCGACGGCATCTGGGTGCTCACCGCACGCGACGGGGGAGCGGCGGGACTCGCGCCGTTCGGTGTCGTCCCCGCTCCCATCGCTTGACGCGGCGTATCGTCGGAGCATGAGTTCCTCACCGTCGCCCCGCGTCTTCTTCCTCTCTCCCTTCCCGGCGTCCGCAGAGCCCGAGGAGACGGAGATCGCCGCCTCCATCCGCGAGGACGATGCCTCGGCACCCGCCCTGAGCGTGCTGGATCTCGGCGCCTCACGCGGAGACGGGATCTTCGAGACCCTCGGCGTCATCGACGGTCGCGCGCACGGCGTGGACGAACACCTCGCCCGGCTCGTCCGGTCGGCGGCCATGCTCGACCTGCCGGAACCGCACCTCGAGCAGTGGCGCGCCGCGATGGAGCGGGCAGTGGCGTCATTACCCCGGACGGGCCAGGGATCACTCAAGATCGTACTCACGAGGGGCATCGAGGGGAGCGGAGTGCCGACGGCCTGGATCGTCGCTCGGGCAGCGACGTCGGATTTCGCAGAGCGCCGTGACGGCATCCGTGTCGTGACGCTCGATCGCGGGTTCCCGCTCGACGTCTCCGAGCGTGCGCCCTGGCTCCTCGCGGGCGCCAAGACCCTCTCCTACGGCGTCAACATGGCGGCCATCCGGGAGGCCAAGCGGCGGGGCGCCGACGACGCCCTCTTCGTGTCGTCGGACGGGTACGCCCTCGAAGGATCGACATCGAGCCTGATCGTACGTTTCGGTGAACGCATCGTGACGCCGTCGATCGACGGCGGCATCCTTCCCGGGACCACCCAGGCGGCCATCTACGGCTGGCTCGAGACCGAGGGGTACCGCCCCGAGTACGCTGCGCTGCGCGCCGACGCGCTCCGGGACGTCGACGCCGCCTGGTTCGTCTCGAGCGTGCGGCTCGCCGCCCCGATCACGGCGATCGATGACCGGCCGCTCGAGATCGACGTCGCGTTGACGGCGGGTATGAACGCGATGCTGCTCGGCCGCTGACGAGCGGCGCGGCGCTCGGGGTCGGTGCGCAGGGGACTCAGGAGTCCATGGTGTGGACGAGCTCCTCGATGAACGAGGGGAAGTCCTCGGATCTACGGATGATGCGCTGCACGTCCTCCCGTACGGAGAAGACCTCCACGATCTGATCGAACACGGGCTGGAAGCGGGCCCGGCCGTCGGCGCTGAAGGCGATGAGCGCGACGACGTTCACGCGGGCGTCTCCCCACGGGATGCTGTGCTCGTTGACCGCGATGGCGATGGCCGTGCGCTCGGCCGACATCGCCATGGCGTGGGGCACGGCGAGCGAATCGGTGAATGCGGTGGACGACATCCGCTCTCGCTCGATCACCCCGTCGAGGTACTCCTCGTCGATGGCGCCGTCCGCGATCATGAGCTCGCCGAGATGGCGGATCATCGACTCCTCGTCGCCCGTGTACCGGTTGCGGACGAAGAGCGCGGGGGAGAAGTACTCGAGGAGTTCTGCGGCGATCGCCGAGCGACGGCGGCCCCGACGGAGCCGAGCGACGGCCCGCCGCACCCTCTCGCCATCCGCCTCCCCGAAGAAGGGGCCCACTACGACGACCGGATCGGACGGGACGGGGGGCTCGATCGTCGAGAGGACGAGGTCCACGCCGAGCGAGGACCACGGGACGTCCGACCGTGTCTCGACTCGATCGATCCTCACGAGGTCCCCGACGGAGGCCAGGATTCGAGCGGCGAGGACGCTGTGGAGGTCGTAGTAGTTGGGGCACACGAGGACGACGGGCTCGAGATCCTCCCGTCGAGCCTCCTGCTGGAGGTGGGCACCGACGTGCATGGCGATGTACGCGATCTCGTCGTCGTCGATCTCGACCCCGCTGAGGTCGCGCAACTCACGCGCGATGAACACGGCGAGCTCGTAGATCATCGGGTACGACGTCTTGATCGAGCGTGTGAGCGGGTTGCGGGAGAACGAGCGGTCACTCGCCCGTTCGAGGAGGTTGTGCACGTGGAGGGCGAGCCTCGTGATGAAGTCCTCGTCCGAGAGGTCGACGGCGTACTCAGCGCCTGCTCGCTGCGTGATGCGGCGCACGCGTTCGAGGTCGTCGTCGGCGAGGTAACGCCGGCGGTCGTTGTCGCCCGCCGCGGTCGACGTCGTCGGGGCGACCGCTCGTGTGGACAGCAGGTAGCCGAGGTACTCGGCGTCTCCCTGGCCGAGCGAGACGCCGAAGTGCTCGGTCACGAGTGCGTCGAGGAGGGCCGGGAACTCCTCGCCGTGGAAACCCTCCGACCGGCTCGGTCGCTCGTCGTCCGGTACCCGGTTGTCATGGGCGATGCGGTCGACGGCGATCGCGATGTGGAGGAGGACGTTGTCGGTGCCGTAGTCGTTGACGTAGTACTGGCGCGCCTCGAGCTCCCGCAGGAGGGCGGTCTTGAACGCGCTGAGGCTCTCGGAGGCGAAGGCCCGCTCCACGGCGTCGAGATCGATGCGGCCCTGCGTGGTCTCGTCACGGAAGAGCCGACTGATGAGGCGTCGTCGATCCCGCTCCGAACCGGAGAGCGTGACCACCGATCCGTTCCGCGCGATGCGCAAGTCGAGCTCGGCGACGATGGGCCGGAGCTTCGCGAGGTCGGCCTCGACGGTCGACTCACTGACGTGCATCCGCTCGGCGAGGTCGAAGACGTCGAGTCCGTTGGGCGCCGCGAGCAGTTCCCGGATGATGCGCGTGCTGCGCTCGCGAGGCGTGTCGATCGTCGCCCGCGTCTCGAGGCTGCGGAATCGGGCGTACGCCTCCTCGTCGAGGCGGTACCCGGTGGGTCCCGAGACGACGAGGTCCTGCGCGCCCGGTCGCGATCGCAAGCGCGAGAGGTAGGTCCTGACACTCCGCGGCGTCACCCCGAGGGTGTCGGCGAGCTCCGAGGCCGTGACGGTGCCGGACGCACGCGCGAGGTGCGCGAGGATCCGGTCCTGCCTGTCGCGGGTCACGGGCGCTCCTCACACTTCTCGGACGGACACGCATCCGTGCACCCGTCGAGTCAATCATCTCCGACGGGCGTCGGGGCGCATGAGCGCGGTGCACCGGCCCACCTTTCCGCCCCCGCGGAAGATTCCGTGGTGGCGTCGGCGTCCGGCCCGGACGAGACTTCTGGTTGCGTGGGCGTGTCAGCCCGCGAGTTCCACGAAGAGAAAGCGCAGGGGCGGATCGATGGAGATCCTCGTCGTATGTGGTGCGGGTGCGTCCTCGACGTTCATCGCCCTACGGCTGCGCCGATCGGCGGCCTCCCGGGGACTCGACATCACGGCCCGTGCCGGATCGCTCGAATTGCTCGCCTCCTCGCTCGCGGGCGTCGCCCTCGTCCTCGTCGGGCCTCACCTCGCCGACCGGCTCGATGCCGTGCAGGCGATCGTCCGCTCCGTCGACGACCGCATCGCCATCGCCGTGCTTCCCGAATCGGCCGTCGCATCCGCCGACGGCTCCCTCGCGCTCCAGACCGCCCTCGACGCCGCCGGGGTGGGATCATGACGGCCGGCCGGTTCCCCCTCGCGGGGCTGGGAACGACCGGGCATGACGGAGCAGACATCAGGCGGCGGCTGAGGAGTTCCCCATGGTTACACGCACCGTTCGCATTGGATCGTCGCACGGACTGCACGCCCGTCCGGCCAAGCTGTTCACGCAGGCGGCCGCTGCGGCGCCCAACCCCGTCACGATCGCCAAGGGCGACGGCAAGGCCGTCAACGCCGCGAGCATCCTCGGCGTCATCTCCCTCGGCGTCGAGTTCGGCGACTACGTCACGCTCTCCTCGGAGGGCGACGGCGCCGACGCGACGCTCGACGAACTCACCGAGCTGCTCGTCACCGACCACGACCAGGCGTGAGCGCACGATGACGCTCGCCGCATCCGACGGAAGAGGAGGCCGTTCATGCGTATGACCGGAACCGGAATCGGGCAAGGCGTCGCGACGGGACCCGTCGCGCGAATGCCCGAGCCGCTCGCCACGCCGGCGGACGTGCCGAGCACCCTCGGCGTCGAGGCCGAGAAGACGCGGACGCTCGAGTCGCTCGGCCGCGTGGCCCGAGCGCTCGAGGAGCGGGGGGCCAAGGCCGGTGGTACCGCGCGTGACGTCCTCGAGGCTCAGGCGATGATGGCGGAGGACCCCACACTCGCCGACTCCATCGACGACCTGCTCGGCCAGGGCAAGACGGCCGAGCGGGCGGTCTCCGAGGCGTTCGCCGCGTTCCGCGACCAGCTCGCGGCGATGGGCGGATACCTCGGTGAGCGCGCCGCCGATCTCGACGACGTCGCCCAGCGCGTGATCGCCGACCTCCTCGGCGTCCCGGCGCCCGGTGTGCCCGAGCGCGACGAGCCCTTCGTGCTCGTCGCCCGCGACCTCGCTCCTGCCGACACCGCACTCCTCGACCTCGACAAGGTCCTCGCACTCGTCACGAGCGACGGCGGACCGACGTCGCACACGGCGATCCTCGCTCGTGAGAAGTCGATCGTCGCCGTCGTCGGTGTCCTCGACGCCCTGTCGCTGACGGACGGGGAGACCGTCGTGGTCGACGCCGCCGTCGGCGCGGTCGTCTCCGAGCCGACCGAGGAGGAGGTCACCGCCGCTCGCACGCGCATCGCCGAGCGGGCGGCCCTCGTCGACGCGCCCGCCACGCCGGGAGCGCTCGCGGACGGCACGGCCATCCCTCTCCTCGCGAACCTCGGCTCGTCGAAGGCCGCGAAGGCCGCTGCCGACGGGGGAGCCGAGGGCGTCGGACTCTTCCGGACGGAATTCCTCTTCCTCGACGCCGGCGGGAGCGCGCCGACGATCGACGAGCAGCGCGCGCACTACATCGAGCTGCTCGAGGCGTTCCCCGGCAAGAAGGTCGTCGTGCGCCTGCTCGACGCCGGTGCCGACAAGCCGCTCGAATTCCTCAACGACGCCCACGAGGAGAATCCAGCCCTCGGGCTGCGCGGCCTCCGCGCCCTCCGCGTGAGCGAGGACATCCTGAGGGAGCAGCTCACGGCGCTCGCCGAGGCCGACAAGGTCACCTCGGCGGACCTCTGGGTCATGGCGCCGATGGTCTCGACCGTCGAGGAGACGACGTACTTCGTGACGCTCGCGAAGGAACTGGGCCTCAAGACGGTCGGCGTGATGGTCGAGGTCCCCTCGATCGCCCTGCTCGCCGACAAGGTCATGGCCGAGGCGGACTTCGCCTCGATCGGCACGAACGACCTGACCCAGTACACGCTCGCGGCCGACCGACTGCTCGGTTCCGTCGCGGCGTTCCAGGACCCGTGGCACCCCGCCGTCCTCCGCCTCGTCGGAGAGGTCGGGGCCGCCGGCGCCCGAGCCGGCAAGCCCGTCGGGATCTGCGGTGAGGCCGCGGCGGACCCGCTCCTCGCCGTCGTCCTCGTCGGTCTCGGAGCCACCACCCTGTCGATGTCGCCGTCCGCCCTCGCGGACGTGCGCGCATCGCTGTCCCGTTACACCCTCGACGAAGCGCGCCGCTTCGCCGACATCGCCCTGGCCGCCTCGGGTGCGGCCGAAGCCCGGGCCGCGGTCACCGCCGCGGTCGCATCCCGCAAGGAGAACTGAGAAATGACAACGACGTCCACCACGTCGAAGCCGGCCGGCGCTCGCGTCGCCGTCCAGCGCTTCGGCACGTTCCTCTCCGGGATGGTGATGCCGAACATCGCGGCATTCATCGCCTGGGGCCTCATCACCGCGTTCTTCATCGCGACCGGCTGGTTGCCGAACGGCATCCTCGGCGGTTTCGGCAACGCGGACCTCATCGGCTGGCAGGGCGCCGCGACGGCTCTCGCTCAGACGGAGGACGGTACGACCTTCCCCCAGTACGTGGGACTCGTCAGCCCGATGATCACCTACCTCCTCCCGCTGCTCATCGCGAACACCGGTGGACGCATGATCTACGGTGAGCGTGGTGGTGTGGTCGCCTCGATCGCGACGGTCGGCGTCATCGTCGGCTCGACCATCCCGATGTTCATCGGTGCCATGATCATGGGCCCGCTCGCCGCGTGGCTCATGAAGAAGGTGGACTCGATCTGGGACGGCAAGATCAAGGCCGGTTTCGAGATGCTCGTGAACAACTTCTCGGCCGGAATCCTCGGCGCCCTCCTCGCGATCGCCGGCTTCTTCGGCATCGCACCGGTCGTCCAGGCGCTGAGCAACGCGCTCGAGACCGCGGTCGACTGGCTCGTTGGTCTCGGACTGCTCCCGCTCGTCAGCATCCTCGTCGAGCCGGGTAAGATCCTGTTCCTCAACAACGCCATCAACCACGGTGTCTTCACGCCGCTCGGAACGCAGCAGGCGCAGGAGACCGGTAAGTCGATCCTCTTCATCATCGAATCGAACCCCGGCCCCGGCCTCGGCATCCTGCTCGCCTTCTCGATCTTCGGCATCGGGATGGCCCGCGCGAGCGCTCCCGGCGCGATCATCATCCACTTCTTCGGCGGCATCCACGAGATCTACTTCCCGTACGTGCTCATGAAGCCGATGCTCGTCCTCGCCGTCATCGCCGGCGGTGCGACGGGTGTCGCGACGAACGCGCTCTTCCAGAGCGGCCTGCGCGCTCCGGCCTCCCCAGGCAGCATCTTCGCGATCCTCCTCCAGACGGCGAACGACAGCTTCATCGGCGTCATCCTGTCGGTCATCCTGTCGGCAGCGGTGTCGTTCCTCGTCGCAGCGGTCATCCTCCGTTCGAGCCGGAAGCGTGACCTCGAGGCAGAGAACGCGGGAGACCTGAACGACGCGATCGCGAAGACCAACGCCAACAAGGGCAAGGAGAGCACCGTCCTCGGCGGTCTCGCCGGCGGCGCCGCCGGTGCTGCCGCGGGGGCGTCGGCATCGACGGGCTCGGCGGCCACGGCGACGGCGACGGTGACCGACGTGCACAACATCGTCTTCGCGTGCGACGCGGGCATGGGGTCGAGCGCCATGGGTGCATCGGTCCTCCGCAACAAGCTCAAGAAGGCCGGCGTCGAGGGCGTCACCGTCACCAACCAGGCCATCGCCAACCTCACGGGCGACGCGGACCTCGTCATCACGCACAAGGACCTCACGGACCGCGCGCGGGAGAAGTCGCCGAACTCGCAGCACGTCTCGGTCGACAACTTCATGAACTCGCCGAAGTACGACGAGGTCGTCGAGCAGGTCCAGCACCAGGGACGGTCGGCCGAATGAGCGACGACATCCTGACCCGCGCGAACGTCGTGGCGGAGGGCTCCGCCACGACGAAGGACGAGGCGATCCGGGAGGCGGGCGCCTTGCTCGTCTCCTCGGGGGCCGTCGACGCGAGCTACGTCGACGCCATGCTCGAGCGCGAGAAGAGCGTGTCCACCTACATGGGCAATCTGCTCGCGATCCCGCACGGCACGAACGAGTCGAAGGACGCCATCAAGACGTCGGCGCTCTCGTTCGTCCGTTATCCGGCACCGATCGACTGGGACGGCGAGGAGGTGCGCTTCGCCGTCGGCATCGCCGGCGTCGGGGACGAGCACCTCGGCATCCTGTCGAAGATCGCGATCGTCTTCTCGGACGAGGACGAGGTCGCGAAGCTCGTGAACGCCACGGACGCGGACGAGTTGTACGCGCTCCTCGAGGAGGTCAACGCAGAATGAAGGCCGTTCACTTCGGCGCCGGCAACATCGGACGCGGTTTCATCGGGCTCCTTCTCCACGAGGCCGGCTACGAGGTCGTCTTCGCCGATGTGAACGCCGACCTCATCGAGGCGATCTCGGCCGCCGACTCCTACGACGTCCATGAAGTGGGGGCCGGCGGCCGCACCAAGACCGTCACGGGGTTCCGTGCGATCAACAGCGCGAGGGACGAGGAGTCCCTCGTGCGGGAGATCGCGACAGCCGACGTCGTGACGACGGCGGTGGGACCGAACGTCCTCCGCTTCGTGGCTCCCGTGATCGCGACGGGTCTGGCCGCCCGTGAGGGCGGTCGGCCCCGCCTCGCCGTGATGGCGTGCGAGAACGCGATCTCCGCGACGGACATCCTCGCGGGGGAGATCCGATCGGCGGCCGGCGACGCGGTCGCCGTCGACGAGCGAGCGGTGTTCGCCAACACGGCGGTCGACCGCATCGTCCCCGGGCAGGACCCGGCGGCCGGCATCGACGTCACCGTGGAGACCTTCTGCGAGTGGGTCATCGAGGCGACGCCGTTCGGGGGAGAGCGTCCGGACATCCCGGGAGCGCACTTCGTCGACGCCCTCGGCCCGTACATCGAGCGGAAGCTCTTCACGGTCAACACGGGGCATGCGACGGCCGCGTACGCGGGGTTCGTCGCGGGTCACGAGCGCATCGCCGAGGCGTTCGCCGATCCCGAGGTGCGCGGCCTCGTCGAGCGGGTCCTCCGCGAGACGTCGGCACTGCTCGTCGCGAAGCACGAACTCGACCCGGCCGAGCAGGACGCGTACCGTGAAAAGATCCTCGCGCGCTTCGCGAACGACGCCCTCCCCGACACAGTCGTCCGCGTCGGGAGGCAGCCGCTGCGGAAGCTCTCGCGCGAGGAGCGGTTCATCGGTCCGGCGGCCCAGCTCGCCGAGCGGGGGATGCTCACCGACGACCTCGTCGAGGCGGTCGGAGCCGCGCTCCGATTCGACGTGGCCGAGGATCCGGAGAGCGTGGAGCTGCAGCAGCTGCTCCGGGACCTCGATCCCGCGGCGTTCGTCGAGCGCGTGACGGGCCTCCCGGCCGACCACCCGCTCACGCCGCACGTCGTGGCGGTCGTCGCGTCGCACTGAGCTCCGACGGCCCCTCCGGACACGGCCCGGTCCCCTCGACCACGAGGGGACCGGGCCGTCGGCCGTCCGGGGGCCGGACCCGCGCCCCGAGTGGCGGAATCGCGCCCGATAGCATAAGATATCCCTTTGGTGCCTTGTGCCATCGTCCGGCCCATCAGTCGACGAGCTGCACGGCACCGACCATCACCCGCACGACCAGTGCGGACCTACCCCCAGCGACAGTAACGACAGTGAGGCTATGGCCAAGAAAGACGGTGTCATCGAGATCGAAGGCTCGGTGGTCGAAGCGCTGCCCAACGCGATGTTCCGCGTGGAGCTGACGAACGGCCACAAGGTCCTCGCCCACATCTCGGGGAAGATGCGACAGCACTACATCCGCATCCTCCCGGAGGACCGCGTGATCGTGGAGCTCACGCCCTACGACCTCACCCGTGGTCGAATCGTCTATCGCTACAAGTAAGTCCGCGCTGTAAGTAACGGCCGGGATCTCTCCCGGTACGAGGACAGCGAGAACGAGGAAACACGATGAAGGTCAACCCCAGCGTCAAGCGCATCTGCGACAAGTGCAAGGTCATCCGTCGCAACGGACGCGTCATGGTCATCTGCGAGAACCCGCGTCACAAGCAGCGCCAGGGCTGAGCCCCGGAGCCGCGTGATCGCCAGATCCGTTCGGGCCACGCACACTCACAATTGAACACCGGAAACAGCGATTCCCGATCCCGTTCCATCGGCCAGCAGGCCGGGGAGCGGGGGACACCCAGGGTCGGAGGCCCTGGCACCGGAATCGCTCCACACCTCCACACACTCCTAGGAGAGCCACAATGGCACGTCTCGCCGGCGTAGACATTCCCCGCGACAAGCGCGTGGAAGTCGCACTGACGTACATCTACGGAGTCGGACGCACGAGGGCCCTCAAGACCCTCGCCGACACCGGAATCAGCGGAGACATCCGCGTGAAGGACCTCACCGACGACCAGTTGGTCGCCCTCCGCGATTACATCGAGGGCAACTACAAGGTTGAGGGTGACCTGCGCCGCGAGGTGCAGGCCGACATCCGCCGCAAGGTCGAGATCGGTTCGTACCAGGGCATCCGCCACCGCCGTGGCCTCCCCGTGCACGGTCAGCGCACCAAGACGAACGCTCGTACCCGTAAGGGCCCGAAGCGCACCGTCGCCGGCAAGAAGAAGGCGCGCTAACCAGCGCCCGCCACCAGGATTCCAGGGAGTAGACATGGCAACACCGAAGACGGCAGCTCGTAAGCCGCGCAAGAAGGAAAAGAAGAACATCGCCGTGGGCCAGGCCCACATCAAGTCGACGTTCAACAACACGATCGTCTCGATCACCGACCCGTCCGGCGCGGTCATCGCCTGGGCCTCGGGTGGAGACGTCGGATTCAAGGGTTCGCGCAAGTCGACCCCGTTCGCCGCCGGCCTCGCGGCCGAGTCGGCCGCCCGCAAGGCGCAGGAGAACGGCATGAAGAAGGTCGACGTCTTCGTCAAGGGACCGGGATCGGGTCGCGAGACCGCGATCCGTTCGCTGCAGTCGGCCGGCCTCGAGGTCGGTTCGATCAACGACGTCACGCCTCAGGCGCACAACGGGTGCCGCCCGCCCAAGCGCCGCCGCGTCTGAGTCCACCCGCGTTCCGGGCCCGCCGATCCGTCGGCGGGCCCGCTGCACGGCCGAAGACAACTCAATACCTCACCAACGCAAGCGTCATATAGCGGACGCTTGGCCGAAAGGAATCAACAGTGCTCATCGCACAGCGCCCTACGCTCTCCGAGGAGAACATCTCCGAGTTCCGTAGCCGGTTCATCATCGAGCCGCTCGAGCCCGGCTTCGGATACACGCTCGGCAACTCCCTCCGCCGGACCCTGCTCTCGTCGATTCCCGGCGCAGCGGTCACGAGCATCCGTATCGACGGCGTCCTCCACGAGTTCAGCACGATCCCCGGTGTGAAGGAAGACGTCACCGAGATCATCCTGAACATCAAGGGACTCGTCGTCTCGAGCGAGCACGACGAGCCCATCACGGCGTACCTGCGAAAGACGGGTGACGGTGCCGTGACGGCCGCCGACATCTCGGCGCCCGCCGGTGTGGAGATCCACAACCCGGACCTCGTCATCGCGACGCTCAACGACAAGGCGAAGTTCGAGCTCGAGCTCACGATCGAGCGTGGCCGTGGCTACGTGTCGGCGACGCAGAACCGCAACGAGTTCTCCGAGGCCGGCCAGATCCCGATCGACTCGATCTACTCGCCCGTGCTCAAGGTCACCTACCGCGTCGAGGCGACGCGTGCCGGTGAGCGCACCGACTTCGACCGTCTCGTGGTCGACGTCGAGACGAAGCAGGCGATCACGCCGCGTGACGCGATCGCGTCGGCCGGCAAGACGCTCGTCGAGCTGTTCGGTCTCGCTCGTGAGCTCAACACCGCTGCAGAGGGCATCGAGATCGGCCCGGCGCCGGTCGACGCCGTGCTCTCGAGCGAGCTCTCGATCCCGATCGAAGACCTCGACCTCTCGGTCCGCTCGTACAACTGCCTCAAGCGTGAGGGCATCAACACGGTGTCCGAGCTCGTGGCGCTGTCCGAGAACCAGCTCATGAACATCCGCAACTTCGGTCAGAAGTCGGTGGACGAGGTGCGCGACAAGCTCACCGAGATGGGCCTCTCCCTCAAGGACTCGGTCCCTGGTTTCGACGGAGCCCACTTCTACTCGGGCTTCGAAGAAGAGACCAACTAGGTCCCGCCGGCTTTCCCACTGACACAGGAGTAATACACCAATGCCTACGCCAACCAAGGGTCCCCGTCTCGGAGGCGGTCCCGCCCACGAGCGCCTCATGCTCGCGAACCTCGCGGCCGCCCTCTTCACGCACAAGCGCATCACGACGACGGAGACGAAGGCCAAGCGCCTCCGCCCCGTCGCCGAGCGTCTGATCACGTTCGCGAAGCGCGGCGACCTGCATGCCCGTCGTCGTGTCCTCGGCACCATCGGTGACAAGTCGGTCGTGCACGAGCTGTTCACGCAGATCGCGCCTCTCGTCGCCGAGCGTGAGGGCGGCTACACCCGCATCACGAAGATCGGCTTCCGAAAGGGCGACAACGCCCCGATGGCCGTGATCGAGCTCGTCCTCGAGCCCGTCACGCCGAAGGTCAAGCGTTCGAAGAACACCGCGGCGCCTGCTGCTGCGGCGCCGGTCGAGGAGACCGCGGCCGTCGAGCCCGACGAGGTCGAGGAGACCGAGTCGGTCGAGGAGCCCACGGTCTCCGACGAGACCGCGACCGCGACCGCCGAGTCGACCGAGGCCGAGGAATCGGCTGAGGCCGCATCGGAGTCCGACTCGAAGTAGTCGAACCGTTCATGACGAAGGCCCCCGGAGCATTGCTCCGGGGGCCTTCGTCGTGAACGACGGACGAACGGTCGGTGCCGACGTGGAGACGGTCGGCGCCGCGAGATGCGGGTCAGTGGTGGACGGGCGCCGGGGTGCCGTGGGAGGCGCGGTCGAGGCGGACGGGCAGCCGACGGTACGTCGCGAGGAAATCGGGGGACGCGAGCGCGAGTGCTCGATCGCGGGGGTCGATACTGGCCCACGCGCCCTCTCGCACGAGCCGCGCCACACGCTCGGGAACCGGGGCCGGACGGGTCGCCGCGGTCTCGAGCACTGCGAGATGGACGGAATGGGCACGTCCGTCCGTCAGAACGCGCCGCAGCCCGTCGACGACGAGGGGAGCCTGAGCTCCGGCGAGTTCGTCCGCGCGAGTGACCACGCGGGGCGGTGCGACCTCCTCGGGGACGCGGACGAGCCGACCCAGGAGGGACGACGGTGCGTCGGTTCCGGACGACCACGCGGTCAGGAGAGGTGCCGCGAGCAATGAGGCGATCATCGCGGCGAGCCAGAACGCGGATCCCGGAACGAGGAGCGCCGTGGCGAGGAGCGCGAGACCCAGCACAACATGCGGTGCGTGGACGCGCAGGAGGGCGATGCGGCTCGGCCGTCCGCCGTCTCGGCGTTGCACTCCCCACGTCACCGTCGCGCCACTCAGGATGCCGACAAGTGAGGTCGTCTGCATGACCATCGTGACCGGAGCCATCGCGGCCGAGACCACGATCTCGACGAGGCCGCTGAGGAGCACGGCACCTCCGCCCCCGAGTGCCCGTCGCGTGTCGCGGTCGCGCAGGATCACGATGATCCCGAGAGCGCGGGGTGCGAACACGAGTGCCGACGAAGCGGCGAACACGATGATCGCCGCGAGGGGGTCGACTGCGCGATGCCCGGCGCTCGTCGAGTCGATCAGGGCGGAGACTACCCCGGCGAGGATGAAGAGCAGCCAGACGGGTGACATGAGGTAGGACGCCGCCCCCATGAAGAGGTGGAGCCTGCTCAGGGGGTGGAGCCCGGCCGTGGTCAGAAGTCGCAGATGCTGCAGGTTGCCGGCGGCCCACCGACGATCACGCTGGGCGTAGTCGAGGAGGGTCGGTGGCAGGCGCTCGTAGCTTCCGGCGAGTTCCGGGAGCATCCAGACCTCATAACCCGCCCGACGCATCAGGGCGGCCTCGACGAAGTCGTGGCTCAGGATCTCGCCCGAGAACGGTCCGGTGCCGCTGAGGACGGGGAGCCCGCAGTATCGGGCGAAAGCGGCTGTGCGGATGATGGCGTTGTGTCCCCAGTAGTTGGAGTCGCCGCGTTGCCATGCGGACATCCCCGCCGTCACGACCGTGCCGTACGCGAACCCCGCGAATTGTTGGAGTCGGGCGAAGCGGGTCGACCCGTCGATGGACGTCGGCGGCGCCTGGAGGATACCGACGCCCCGGTTCAACTCCATGATCCGCGTCATCATGATGATGGTGTCGGCCTCCATGAGACTGTCGGCGTCGAGGACGATGAAGTACTCGTAGCCGGCTCCCCAGCGGCGGCAGAACTCCGCGAGATTCCCGGCCTTCTTGCCGGTGTTGTCCGTGCGGCGACGGTAGAAGACCTGGCAGACGGAGGCCAGATGGCCGCGCAGTTCCGTCCAGGCGATCTCCTCGGCGACCTGGATGTCGGGATCGACGGTGTCGCTCAGGATGAAGAAGTCGATGAGCTCGGGATGCCGACTGCGGCCGATCGACTCACCGATGGCTCTGATATTGGCGAAGACGGCATGCGGATCCTCGTTCCGCATGGGGACGACGAGAGCGACGCGACTCGTGATCGCTTGCGTATCCGCCGCACCGACCGGTCCGCGCAGCCCCGAGACGGGACCATGCGCGACGAGCCGTCGATATCCGACGACCGCCGTCCAGAACGCGAAGGCGATCCACGCGAAGCAGACACCGAAGAGCATCAGCTGCGCGAACTCCGCGGCGTTCAGGCCGCCGGGCACGAGCGCCCACCACGCCCCCGATGTCCCGGCGAGAGTCGTGATCGCCGTCCCGGTGAGCACGATGGCGCGCGCTGCGCCCGAGGGCGCGTCGGGGTGCTGGAAGGCGATCGCGGTGGTCGCGTGTCGACCGCTCATCGTGTCGGGACCCAGCTGACCCGCCGGATCGTCGGTTCCGCCCGCCGCCGTCGCGGACCCGCCAGGTCTTGCGCCGGCATGGGGAGGGGACGCTCGACGGGCACGACCGACGAGGAACCGGCGGCGAGGGCGGCGCGGTGCGCTGCCGGCAGCGAATCCGGTTCGGTGAAGAGTGTGTCCGCACTCCACATCGCGGCGCCGCTGATGACGAAGGCGGTTCGCGCCTCCTCGATCGTCACGTCGCGATGGAACCCGTGATGGGATCGATGGACGGACGTGACCCAGTCGCTCAGATGAGCCGCCGCGTCCTCGACGGACATCGCACCGCGCTCTCGGCGGAGGCGGACGATGACCTCGTCCACGCGGTCGGCGGGGTAGCCGAGGCCGCGGACGAAGTCCTCGAGGTGGAGACGGGACGCCTCGAACCCGGTGGCGGAGGACGCGTCCCCCGCGCCGGAGACGCGCGCGTCCGTGGTGTGTCGGATCATGTGGTTCCCCCTGGTACCTGACGATGACGAGTCCTCCGCGCGCCGTCGAGCGGTGCCGGACACGGCCGGCTTGAAAAGCGTAGTAATCCTCATGTTTTGGCGGATAGGGCTGTGGATAACTCGGCTGTGGACGACGGGTGGGGGCGTCGTGGACGACGGACGAGACGACCGCGGTGTCCTAGGCTCGAGACATGCCCGCCGCCGTACCCGTGTCTGAGCGCATCGGTGCGCCGACGACGCGCTCCGTCCCCGTCCACGCCGGAATCGGCTCCACCGCGGCGACGCCATCACTCGCATTCGTCGCCGACCGGTGAGGGCGGCGGAATGACGGCAGGGGAGGGCGACGCGTCGCTCACGCGTTATCGGCTCGACATCGCCTACGACGGCTCGAGGTTCTCCGGCTGGTCGAGGCAGCCGGGACTCCGCACCGTCCAGGGCGTGCTCGAAGCGGCGATCGACCAGTCGTTCGGGGGCTTCGGGACGGCGTCGAGCCTTGTCGTCGCCGGGCGCACCGACGCCGGCGTCCACGCCGTCGGTCAGGTGGCGCACCTCGATCTCGACGTCGATCGCTCGCGACGGCTCGGACGCAATCGTGGGGCGACGACGGACCCCGGTTCGGCCCTCGGGCGACGCATCAACGGGATCCTCGGTCCGTACTCCGATGTCGTGGTCTCGCGCGCCTCGCTCGCGCCCGCGGGGTTCGACGCCCGCTTCGGTGCGTTGTGGCGGCGGTACGAGTACCGCGTGGCGGACTACGTCACCGGGCGGAACCCGCTCGAGCGGGCCTTCACGGCGTGGGTCCCCGCGACGCTCGATCTCGACGCCATGCGGGAAGCCGCGGCCGCGCTGCTCGGTCTCCACGATTTCGGGGCCTATTGCAAGCCGAGAGAGGGGGCGACGACGATCCGCACCCTGCTCGATTTCGACTGGCACCGAGACGACGACGGTGTGCTGAAGGCGCGAGTGAGGGCCGATGCGTTCTGTCACAGCATGGTGAGGTCGATCGTCGGCGCCTGCATCGCCGTCGGCGGAGGGCGCATGACGATCTCCGAGGTCATGCGGCTCCGTGACGACGCCGCGCGGGTCGGACGGTTCGCGGTCATGCCGGCACGGGGGCTCACATTCGTGGAGGTCGCCTACCCGCCGGACGACCAGCTCGCCGCTCGCGCCGAGCTCACGCGGGCGCGCCGCACGCTGGAGCGCGAGCTTGCCGATGAGGACGGCATCGACTAGAGTTGACCCTTGGTGTGCGTCCATCTGAGACGCTCACTCGAAGTTGAGCCCTCCACCTGCGGCGTTCTCGTCGAGAACTCCCAACGGAGCGGGATTCACGATCGACCAACTCCGATAAGAAAGCAGCACTACTGTGACGCGCACATTCACCCCCAAGCCCGCGGAGATCCAGCGCGACTGGGTCGTCATCGACGCCGAGGACATCGTCCTCGGCCGTCTCGCGAGCCACGCCGCCACCCTCCTGCGCGGCAAGCACAAGCCGATCTTCGCCCCCCACGTCGACACGGGTGACTTCGTCATCATCGTGAACGCCGACAAGGTCGCCCTCACGGGCTCGAAGGCCCTCCAGAAGAAGGCCTACCGCCACTCGGGCTACCCGGGCGGCCTCAGCTCCGTCACGTACGCAGAGCTCCTCGAGAAGAACCCCGTCCGCGCCGTCGAGAAGGCGATCCGTGGCATGCTCCCGAAGAACTCGATCGGTCGCGCCCAGCTCCGCAAGCTGAAGGTGTACACCGGCAGCGAGCACCCCCACGCTGCGCAGCAGCCCAAGACGTACACCCTCGGCCAGGTCGCGCAGTAAGCGCCGCCGAAAACGACAAAGGATTCCACACCGTGGCTCAGATCATCGATTCCCTCGACCAGACCCCCGACAGCTTCTCGACCGAGACGCCCGCGAGCGAGAACACGGCGGCCCCGCGCCCCGTCCTCAACGTCCCCGGCGCGGCCGTCGGCCGTCGCAAGCAGGCGATCGCCCGCGTGCGCATCGTCCCCGGTTCGGGCACCGCGACCGTCAACGGCCGCGAGCTCGCCGAGTACTTCCCGAACAAGCTTCACCAGCAGCTCATCAACGACCCGTTCAAGGTCCTCGACCTCCTGGGCAGCTACGACGTCATCGCGCGCATCTCGGGTGGTGGCCCCTCCGGTCAGGCCGGAGCGCTTCGCCTCGCGATCGCCCGTGCGCTCAACGAGATCGACCGTGAGAACAACCGCCCGACGCTCAAGGCTGCCGGCTTCCTGACGCGCGACGCGCGCGTGATCGAGCGCAAGAAGGCGGGTCTCAAGAAGGCCCGTAAGGCCTCGCAGTTCTCGAAGCGCTAAAGCGCGAGAGCGGACCACAACTCGTGGCACGTCTGTTCGGTACGGACGGCGTCCGCGGCCTGGCGAACACCGACCTCACCGCCGATCTGGCGTTGGGTCTCGCCCAGGCCACGGCCGTCGTCCTCGGCAAGGGACGCAGTGCTGAAGCCCGACGGGCCGCCGGTAGGCGGCCCGTCGCGGTTCTCGCCCGCGACCCCCGCATCTCCGGCGAGTTCCTCTCCGCGGCAGTCGCCGCAGGACTCGCGAGCTCCGGTGTCGACGTCCTCGACGCCGGTGTTCTACCGACGCCGGCAGCCGCGTTCCTGATCCAGGACATCGGTGCTGACTTCGGCGTCATGATCTCGGCATCGCACAACCCCGCGCCCGACAACGGCATCAAGATCTTCGCGCGAGGCGGTACCAAGCTCCCCGACGTCGTCGAGGAGCGCATCGAGTCGTACCTCGAGCGCGACATCCTCATGCCCACGGGAGGCGACGTCGGTCGCATCCGTCGGTTCGCCGACGCGGAGGACCGGTACGTCGTCCACTTGCTCGGCAGCCTCGAGAAGCAGCGCCTCGACGGGATACACGTCGTGCTCGATTGCGCGAACGGTGCGGCATCCGGGGTCTCGCCGGAGACCTTCCGCGACGCCGGTGCCCAGGTCACCGTCATCGGCAACGAGCCGGACGGCATGAACATCAACGAGGGTGTCGGCTCGACGCACCTCGACCTGCTGGCGCGGACGGTCGTCGAACTCGGCGCCGACGTCGGCATCGCCCACGACGGCGACGCCGATCGATGCCTCGCGGTCGACGCATCGGGTCGGGTCATCGACGGCGACCAGATCATGGCGATCCTCGCGGTGTCCATGAAGCGCCGAGGTGTGCTCGCCTCCGACACGCTCGTCGCGACGGTCATGAGCAACCTCGGACTCAAGATCGCGATGGCCGAGAACGGCATCTCCATGGTCGAGACGCGCGTCGGCGATCGCTATGTTCTCGGCGCGATGAGCGACGGCGGTTTCTCCCTCGGCGGGGAGCAGTCCGGTCACGTCGTCATGAGCCGCTACGCCACCACGGGCGATGGCATCCTCACGGGGCTGCACGTGCTCGCCGAGATGGCGCGGACGGGCCGCTCCCTCGCCGACCTCGCGTCGGTCATGACCGTGTACCCGCAGATCCTCGTCAACGTCAGCGGGGTCGACCGATCGGCGCTCGAGTCCGACGAGGTCCTCGCCGACGCCGTGCGTGGTGTCGAGGCCGAGCTGGGCGGCACCGGCCGCGTGCTCCTCCGGCCGAGCGGCACCGAGCCGCTCGTGCGTGTGATGGTGGAGGCTGCGGACCAGGCCACGGCGGATCGGCACGCCCACGCTCTCGCCGACATCGTCCGGACACGACTGGCCGTCTGAGCCCAGGTCGCTCCGGTGGGGCGGTCGGCCCGCGGCCGCATCGTCGGGTGGTGGACGCCGTCCGGGTATATTCCTCTCATGCCCTCGTTCGAGGCGGGGGTCCATCGGTATGAGGGAGCCCCGTGGAACATCGTCGTGTGAGAGCCGCCATCGCAGCCGTCGCTGCCGCCGTCATCCTGAGCGGCCTCGTGCCGATGGACGGGCCCGCGGTCGCGTCGGGCGTCTCAGCGCTGAGTGCCGACGTCCGGAGCGCCGGGACCGTCGACCCGACGGAGGCGCCGGAGCCGACGGATCCGGCCGTCCCGACGGACCCGCAGGCTCCGACGGATCCGGCCGTCCCGACGGAGACGCCTGGGCCCTCCGAGCCGCCCCGTCCCGAGGAGACGCCGGAGCCGTCGGTGACCCCGGCCCCGGAGGACCCGTCGTCACCCGTTCCGGGAGGCGAGAAGCCGTCGGAGCCGTCCGACGTCGGACCGGCCCAGGTGCCCCCGGGAACCCAAGCGGTCGAGTTCCAGGCGCCCAAGCCGGTTCTCCAGGGGACGTTCCGGGACGGCTCGACGGTGCAGGTGTCGGCCGGGTACTGGACGCCGACGCCGACGACCGTCTCCTTCCAATGGTTCGCGGACGGCAAGGCCATCGCGAAGGCGACATCGCGCGCGCTCAAGATCGGAGCGAATCTCGTCGGGAAGCGGTTGAGCGCGAAGGTCACGGGAACACGAGAGGGCTACACCTCGAAGACGACGACCACCGATCAGTCGAAGTACGTCATGCGTGGGGTCACCGACGAGGCGCTCCTCCTCTCGAAGCTCAAGACGCGGCTTTCGGAGCACGGTGAAAAGTACACGATCGCGGTGCGCGAGCTCAACGGCGCGCAGCGGAGCGTTTCCGTGTACGGCGGGTCGGAGCGCGAGCCGGCGAGCACGAGCAAGCTCTTCATCGCCTACGCGGCGCTCGACAACATCGACACCGGCCGCTTGAGCTTCAGCACGAGATTGTCATCGGGGACGTCCGTCCGCGATTGCCTCCGCGCCCTCATCGAGGTGTCGGACAACTACTGCGCGCGTGACCTGCTCGCCCACATCGGTCGTACCAAACTCAACACGAAGCTCGCGAACGAGGGGTACCCCGGCACCGAGTTCCGCAGCTCGACGAACTCCTCGGGCTGGAACAAGACCTCGACGGCCAACGACCTGGCCCTGCTCCTGTCGCGACTCGAGCGCGGGCAGCTGCTGAGCAGAGCGAACACCTCGTACCTGACCGGTCTCATGAAGCAGCAGGTGTGGCGCACGCGGCTCGCGTCCGGACTGCCCGCGGGTGTGGACTCGGCATCGAAGCCCGGCGAGCTGTGGCTCTCCTCCGGAATGGTGCAGCTCGACGTGGGAATCGTCTACGGACCGAAGAGCACCTATGTCCTCACCGTCATGGGGCAGCGGAACGCGACGAAGACGGCGATCAAGGAGATCTCGAAGACCGTCTTCCTCCACCTGCAGGGGTACCCGTCGTCGACGCCGACGGTGACCTATCCGGCCGCGCAGATGAAGACGAGCTCGCGGACGGCGATCAAGTCCTCACCCGGTGGGACGACGACCGCGATGATCGCGGCCGGCGCAAAGGTCGAGGTCATCAACAGTCAGCGCGCGTGGTACTACGTGAAGGTGAACGGGCGCACCGGGTGGATCCCGTTCACCAACCTGAGGAGCCGCTGGGGCTGAGCCGCCGCGCGGAGCGTCCTCCTCCCTCAGATCTTCCGGAGGAGGACCTTCCGCACCGTGTGATCGGAGTCCTTCACGAGCACGAGTTTCGCCCGGGCGCGCGTCGGCCGGATGTTCTCGACGAGGTTCGGCTCGTTGACGGTGGTCCAGAAGTAGCGCGCCCGCTCGCGCGCTTGCTCGTCGTCGAGGTCGGAGAAGACCTGGAAGTACGAATGGGGATTCGTGAACGCGCCGCGCTTCAGCGCCATGAAGCGCTCCTCGAACCATGACGCGATGTCGGTGGTCCGCGCGTCGACGTAGATGCTGAAGTCGAAGAGGTCCGACACGCTCATCTGACCCGTCAGGGGCGGCTGGAGCACGTTGAGTCCCTCGACGATCAGGACGTCGGGCCGCCGGACGACGACGCTCGCGGTCGGCATGATGTCGTAGACGAGGTGGGAGTAGAAGGGCGCGCGCACCTCGGCGGCGCCGCTCTTGACCTCCGTGACGAAGCGCAGGAGCGCGCGCCGGTCGTAGGACTCCGGGAATCCCTTCCGGCTCATGATCCCGCGCCGCTCGAGTTCCGCGTTGGGGTAGAGGAAGCCATCCGTCGTCACGAGTTCGACATGCGGCGTGTCCGGCCAGCGCGACATGAGCTCGCGGAGCAGCCGCGACACGGTGGACTTGCCCACGGCGACAGAACCGGCGACCCCGATGACGAAGGGTGTCCGGACGTTGTCCTCACCGAGGAACGCCGTCCGCTCGTCGTGGAGCCGCTTCGCCGACCGAGCGTAGAGGCTGAGGAGCCTGCTGAGCGGAAGGTAGACCTCGGCCACCTCGCGCATGTCGAGTCGATCGCCGATGCCGCGGAGCTGCACGATCTCGGCGTCGGTGAGGGGTGACACGGCGCCGGGAGCGAGGCGGGCCCAGTCGGCGCGATCGATCTCGTCGAAAGGGGTCGTCTGGGAGTGGGTGGCGGCGCTCGCGTCGGGCATGCAACCGAATCTACTGCGGGTAGGGTGGAGAGCATGTGTGGAATCGTGGGTTACGTCGGTCCGCTCGACAGCATCGATGTGCTCATGGGCGGTCTCGGGCGTCTTGAATACCGGGGCTACGACTCCGCCGGCGTCGCGGTCATCGACGGGCAGGGTGCGCTGCACACGCGCAAACGCGCGGGCAAGCTCGCCGTCCTGAGCGGAGATCTCGCCGCCGGCAACCTTCCTGAGAGTCACACCGGTATCGGGCACACCCGGTGGGCGACGCACGGCGGACCGACCGATGCGAACGCGCACCCCCACCTCGGCGACGACGGCCGACTCGCTCTCATCCACAACGGCATCATCGAGAACTTCGCGGCCATCAAGGCTGAGCTCGTCGAACAGGGCGAGACGTTCCGCAGCGAGACGGACACGGAGGTTGCCGCGGTGCTCCTCGGTCGCGAGTACCGGGCGACGGGCGACCTGCGCGCAGCGTTCCGACGGGTCGTCGGCCGTTTCGAGGGCGCCTTCACGCTCCTCGCCGTCCACCAGGACGAGCCGGGCCTCGTCGTCGGCGCGCGCCGCAACTCCCCGCTCGTCATCGGTCTCGGCGACGGCGAGAACTTCCTCGGTTCGGACGTCGCCGCATTCGTCGAGCACACGCGACGCGCCCTCGCCATCGGGCAGGACCAGATGGTCGCGATCACGCCCTCGGCCGTCGAGATCACCGACTTCTCGGGCACGCCCGTCGAGGCGGAGCCCTTCGAGGTCAGCTGGGACGCGTCCGCCGCCGAGAAGGGCGGCTGGTCGAGCTTCATGGCGAAGGAGATCAGCGAGGAGCCCGAGGCCGTCGCGAAGACCATCCTCGGCCGCGTCGACGACCGCGGCACGGTGACGATCCCCGAGCTCGACGGCCTCGACGAACTGTTCCTCGACATCGACCGCATCGTCGTGATCGCGTGTGGCACGGCGTCCTACGCGGGAGCGGTCGGCAAGTACGCGATCGAGAAGTGGGCGAAGGTGCCCGTCGACGTCGAGTTGAGTCACGAGTTCCGGTACCGCGAGCCGGTCATCACGCCACGGACGCTCGTCATCTCCATCAGCCAGTCCGGCGAGACCATGGACACGCTCATGGCCGTGAAGTTCGCCCGTGAGTCGGGAGCGCGCACCGTCTCCATCTGCAACACGCAAGGGGCGACGATCCCGCGGGAGTCCGACGCCGTCGTCTACACGCACGCGGGCCCTGAGGTCGCCGTCGCATCGACGAAGGCCTTCGTCGCGCAGATCACCGCGCTGTACCTGCTCGCGCTGCACGTCGCCCGTGTCCGTGGCGCGCTCAGCGCCGAGGTCATCGCCGAGCAGGCCGCCGAACTGCAGGCGATCCCGGACAAGATCGCCGCTGTGCTGGAGAACAACGACACGATCGAGCAGCTCGCCCACTGGATGGCCGACACCCGCGCCGTGCTCTTCCTCGGTCGCCACGTCGGCTTCCCGATCGCGATGGAGGGTGCTCTGAAGCTCAAAGAGCTCGCGTACATCCACGCGGAGGGCTTCGCCGCCGGTGAGCTCAAGCACGGCCCGATCGCGCTCATCGAGCCGGGCCAGCCCGTCTTCGTCGTCGTCCCGAGCCCTCGCGGTGCGCAGACGATCCACTCCAAGGTCGTCTCGAACATCGAGGAGATCCGTGCGCGCGGAGCCCGCATCATCGCGATCGCGGAGGAAGGCGACGTCGCCGTTCTGCCCTCGGCCGACGAGGTCATCCGGATCCCGCTCGCGGGGCCGCTCTTCGAGCCGCTTTTGAGCGTCGTCCCGCTGCAGGTGTTCGCAATGGCCCTCGCGTCGGCGAAGGGGCTCGACGTCGACCAGCCGCGCAACCTCGCCAAGTCCGTGACGGTCGAGTAGCCGTTCCCTGGCGGAGGTGTCCCCGTGATCGTCGGAATCGGAGTGGATGTCGTGGACCTCGCGCGCTTCGAGCGCGCGGTCGCACGCACTCCGCGGTTGCGTGATCGCTTGTTCGCCCAGAGCGAACGGAGCCTTCCGCTCCGCTCGCTCGCGGCGCGGTTCGCGGCGAAGGAGGCGCTCATGAAGGCGCTCGGCTCGGCCGAGGGTCTCGTGTGGATCGACATCGCGGTCGTCCCGGGCACGGGCGGGGCGCCGTCGTTCGCCCTCTCGGGCTCGACGGCGCGCGTCGTCGCCGAACGCGGCATCGACGCGCTGCACCTCTCGATGACGCACGATGCGGGAATCGCCGTCGCCTACGTCGTCGCGGAGTCGAGGGGAGCATCATGAGCGGTTTCCGCGAGGCCGTCGTCGATCTCGACGTGGTCGCGTCCAACGTCGCCGCGCTCCGCGCACGCGCGGGAGGTCCGCGCGTCATCGGCGTCGTCAAGGCCGACGGGTACGGTCACGGCGCCGTCCCGGTCGCCCGTGCCGCGCTACGGGGCGGTGCCGAGATGCTCGGAACGGCCGACATCTCGGAGGCGCTCGAACTGCGCGCCGCGGGGATCGCGGCCCCCGTGCTCAGCTGGCTGCACGACCCGGACGCGGACTTCCGAGCCGCTCTCGACGCGGACGTCCGACTCGGCGTGTCGAGCACTCGCGAGCTCGAGCGCGTCGCGGCGGTCGCAGATCCCGGTCGTCCCGCGCTCGTGCATGTGAAGTTCGACACAGGACTCAGCCGGAACGGTGTCGCGCGGTCCGAGTGGGTCGAGGTCGTCGACGCCCTCGTCGTCGCCGTCGAGGCGGGAGTCGTCGTGCTCGACGGGTGCTTCACGCACCTCTCGAACACGTCGGACGCTGACGACCGGGCGGCGGTCGAGTTCTTCGACGAGGCGCTTGCGCTCGTCCGGTCGCGCGGGCTGAGCCCCCGGATGGTGCACGCCGCGGCGACAGCGGCCGCTGTGGCGGTGCCCGAGTCCCGCTTCGACACGATCCGACTCGGGATCGGGATGTACGGCTTCTCCCCGGTGCCGGGGGTCACCCCCGGCGACCTCGGGATCCGACCCGCGATGCGGCTCGTCTCGCGGGTCGCCGCACTCAAGACCGTCGACGCCGGATCGGGCGTGTCGTACGGCTACCAGTACCGCACCCACGACCGGTCGAGGCTCGCCCTCGTGCCGCTCGGTTACGCCGACGGGATCCCGCGTCAGGCCT
This sequence comes from Labedella populi, assembly GCF_004078655.1. Classification (GTDB taxonomy): domain Bacteria; phylum Actinomycetota; class Actinomycetes; order Actinomycetales; family Microbacteriaceae; genus Labedella; species Labedella populi. Next base: position 136,158 of record NZ_RZNC01000002.1, read on the forward strand.
CGTCGCTCGGCGAGGTCTCGATCCGCGGTGTCCGCCACCGAGTGGCCGGTCGGATCGCCATGGACCAGTTCGTCGTCGACGTGGGGGAGGCGCCCGTCGAGGTCGGTGACGAGGTCGTGGTCTTCGGCGACCCTGCGACGGGCGTGCCGTCGGCAACGGAGTGGGCGGAGCACGCGGCCACGATCGACTACGACATCGTCACGCGCATCGGCCGGCGGGTGCGGCGCACGTACACGGGGGAACGATGATCGACCCCGCTCGCCACGTCGTCGCGACGTCCGAGGACATGCACGCGCTCGGGGTCGAGTTCGGATCGCGTCTCTCGGCAGGAGACGTCGTCGTCCTCACGGGGCCGCTCGGCGCGGGCAAGACGACGCTGACCCGAGGCATCGGGGAGGGGCTGGGCGTGCGGGGCCCCGTCCAGTCTCCGACGTTCGTGATCGCGCGTACCCACCCGAGCCTCGTCGGTGGTCCTCCACTCGTCCATGTCGATGCGTACCGGCTCGGGGACGCCCGGGAGTTCGACGACCTCGATCTCGACCTGGAACGGTCGGTCGTCGTCGTCGAGTGGGGGCGAGCGGTCGTGGCCACCGTCGTCGCGGAGTGGATCGACATCGAGATCACGCGACCGACCGGGGGATCCGGTTCCGCGGAGCCGGGGGACGTCCGCGACGAGGACGAGGTCCGGGACGAGCCGCGCGTGGTCGTCGTGAGCGGCGGCTCGTCGGTTCCACGCGGGTAGGCTGGCAGGCGTGATTCTCGCGATCGACTCGTCCATCGGGACGTCCGTCGCGCTCTCCGACGCGACGGGACGGCTCCTGAGCGAGCGCTCCGAAGCCGGCCACCTCTCGCACGCCGAGGTGATCGGCGACCTCATCGGGGCGGTACTCCGCGAGGCAAACGCGGACCGGGCCGACGTGACAGCCGTCGCGAGCGGAATGGGGCCCGGTCCCTTCACGGGCCTCCGTATCGGCATCGCGGCGGCCCGCGCCTTCGGTGTCGCTCGCCGCGTTCCCGTCGTTCCCGTCGTGAGCCATGACGCGATCGCGGCGGCGCGCCTCGATCGACCGGTCGATGGCGACCTCGTCGTGGTGACCGACGCGCGGCGCCGGGAGGTGGCCTGGTCCAGGTATTCCGGCGTCGACGCGAGCGGACCCGTGCGCGTGAGCGGACCCGAGCTCGCGGCGCGTGAGGGATTCGACGTCGTCGATGCCGAGAGGCTCGACGCGGCGGAGGTCCCGGCGGCACTCGTGGCCCGGCTCGCGGCACTGACGCTCACCGGCGCGCGGCACCACGAGACGGACGACGTGATCTACCTCCGCGCCCCCGACGTCACGCTATCAACGCGCAAGCGGGTGACGCCGTGACGGTCTCGCTGCGGCCGGCGACGTCGGCGGACCTGGACGCCATCCTCGCTCTCGAGGAGGAGACCTTCCTGAGCGATGCGTGGTCGCGCGAGCAGATGGAGGCCGAACTCGCGAGCGCGCACACGAGTTACGTCGCGGTGACCGACGACGTCGAGGGCGTCGTGGGCTACGGAGGGGTCCTCGCGCCGAGCGGGTCGGAGGACGCGGACATCCAGACGATCGCTGTCGCCCCGTCGTTCCGGCGCGCCGGCCTCGGCCGCGCCGTCATGGCGGAGCTCATCGGAGCCGCGCGTCTCGCCGGCGCCCGGCGCGTGTTCCTCGAGGTCCGCGAGGACAACCCGGCCGCGCATGCCCTCTACGCGGACCTCGGATTCGTCGACATCGGGATCCGGCCGCACTACTACCAGCCGGACGACGTCGACGCGATCGTGATGCGACTCGAGTTCGAGGACGCATCGGCCTCGGCCGTCGGCCCGGTGGGAGCGTCATGACCGCAAACGCACCTCTCGTCCTCGGCATCGAGACGAGCTGCGACGAGACCGGCATCGGCATCGTCCATGGTCGACGGCTGCTGTCGAACCGGATCGCCTCCTCGATGGACGAGCACGCCCGCTACGGCGGCGTCGTGCCGGAGGTCGCGGCGCGAGCACACCTCGAAGCGCTCGTCCCCACGATCGACGCGGCCGTCGCTGAGGCAGGCATCGAGCTCGAGGATCTCGACGCCGTCGCCGTCACGATCGGCCCCGGCCTCGCGGGAGCGCTCATGGTCGGCGTGGGAGCGGCGAAGGCGCTCGCCGTAGGGCTCGGCAAACCGCTGTATGCCGTGAACCACCTCGTCGGACACGTCGGTGCCGATCTCCTGACGGTCGACTCCGGGCGGATCGAGTACCCGACCGTGGCGCTCCTCGTATCGGGAGGCCACACGTCGCTCCTCCTCGTGCGCGACCTCGTCGACGACGTCGAGCTGCTCGGCGAGACCATCGACGACGCGGCGGGCGAAGCGTTCGACAAGGTCGCACGCGTCCTCGGTCTGCCGTATCCGGGGGGACCCGAGATCGATCGGGCCGCCGCGACGGGCGATCCCACCGCGATCCGCTTCCCGCGCGGGCTCACGGCCCCGAAGGACCTCGAGCGCCATCGCTACGACTTCTCGTTCTCGGGGCTCAAGACCGCCGTGGCGCGGTGGGTCGAGAAGCGCGAGGCCGACGGCGAGCCGGTCCCGGTCGACGATGTCGCCGCGTCCTTCCGGGAAGCGGTCGTCGACGTGCTCATCACGAAGGCGCTGGCCGCCTGCCGCGACACGGGCGTACCCCGGCTCCTGCTCGGCGGGGGAGTAGTCGCGAACCGCCGGCTGCGCGAGGTGGCGGCCGCGCGCGCCGCCGAGGCGGGCGTCGAGCTCCGGATCCCTCCACTCGGTCTCTGCACGGACAACGGTGCGATGATCGCCGTACTGGCCGCCGAGCGGATCCGAGCGGGTCACGCGCCCTCCTCCCTGCTCGCCGCGGCCGACTCGACGCTCCCGGTCACCGACATCCAGGTGCCGTGACACGGCGAGAAGGCGACGCGGCCCACTCGGTTGGGCCGACATCGATCGACAGGAGGACGTCATGAGCGATCCCCGCTTCCCCTCGTCCGAGCAGCCGCCGTCCGACGCTCCGTCCTTCGCGGCGCCGTCCGAACCCGGCTTCGCGCCCGGCCCGCCCCACGCGGCGAATGGACGCGGCACGTTCGGGGATCCGGCGGCGGGCTGGCCCGCCGCCGGGACGGTGCCTTTCACTCCGCATCGCCGATCAGCGAGCCGGACCGCGATCGCGGCGTTCGTGCTCTCGATCGTCGGAGCCCTCGTCGGGCTCGCCATCGGGTGGGGCTTCCCTTTGTCGATCGCGGGGCTCGTCCTCGCCCTCCGCGGTCGACGGGGACCGGGCCCGTCGCGAACGCTCGCGACGTGGTCCATCGTGCTCGCAGCGGTGAGTGGACTCTCGTCCGTCGGCTGGCTCGCGTACAGCCTCGTCTCGCTCCTCGCGTAGGGGACCGCGCGAGCGCGCGATCCGGTCTCCGACCGTCAGACGCGTTCGGCGAGCAGGGCACGGTGGCGGCCCGCGACGCGCGTGAGGACGACCGTCGCAGCGTTGGGCCCCGAGAGTGCCATGCGTTTGCGGAAGACGGCGGGATCGATGTCCGCCCCGCGCTTCTTGACCTCGAGGACCCCGACCTTCCGCGTCCTGAGCTCGCGCTTGACCGTCTTCTCATCGAGTGGGAGGTCGGCGACGACCCGGAACACCGACGCGAACGGCGTCGTGACGAGGGTGTCCGACGTGAGATACGCGATGCGGTCGCTCACCATGCCGGCGCCGATGCGACGGCCGAGATCGCCGATCAGCCGTGCGCGGATGACCGAGCCGTCCGGCTCGTAGAGGTACTCGCCGAGGCGCCTCACGGATTCGTCCTCACTGTCGGCGCCGGCCGAGAGCTCGTTCGTGCCGTCGTCCGACACGACGAGCGCCGAACGTCGCACGCCGTCGCGCGCAAGGGACCCCGTCCAGACGCCGAGCTCGACCACCTCGCCGTCGACGCTCACCCACTGCGCTTCGGCATCCGTGGGGAGACGCGAACGGTCGAAGCCCGGCCCGAGCTTGACACCGACCGGGAGGCGCTCCGCGTGCTCCCACAGCCGGGCGAGCGACGGTGAGTAGTCGTCGGGATCCGTGAGACGGGACGTCTCGGCATGGCCGGCGGTGCGCCGGGCTGGATCCGCGAAGACCGCGTCGAAGCCGGAGATGTCGACGTCTCCGGCGTCGGCGTGCCGGACGGTGGAGGAGGGGAAGGGGGCGAGGTTGTAGCTCGCGATGGCAGCGGTGACCTCGTCGATCTCGACGGCCGTGACGGCGAGGTCGAGACTCGCGAGCGCGAGGGCGTCGCCGCCGATCCCGCATCCGAGATCGATGACGGAGCGCAGGCCGGCCGAGGCGTATCGACCCGCGTGCAGCGCGGCCACCCGCAGCCGGGTGGCCTGCTCGAGGCCGGCGGGCGTGAAGAGCATGCGATCGGCGAACGGCCCGAACTTCCGGCGGGCCTTCGACCGGAGCCGGGCCTGTCCGAGGACGGCGGCGACGAGTCCGGCGGAGTGTCCCTCGGCGCGGAGGCGGGAGACCGTTGTAAGGATGTCCATCGGCTGCGTGAAGGACACCGAGTCCAGCAGGGTGAGGCCCTCAGGCGTGAGCAGTTCAACGAGTTCCGCCCTGTCCATCCCGCCACGCTACCAGCGGGGGAGCGCATGTTGGCACTCACGTTGCACGAGTGCCAACGCATCCGTAGACTGGCGTTAGCACTCTCGTGGTGAGGGTGCTAACTTCAGTCTTCGCACAAGAAAGAGGTCAACCGTGTCGGTCTCCATCAAGCCGCTCGAGGATCGCATCGTCATCCAGCAGGTCGAAGCGGAGCAGGTGACTGCTTCCGGTCTGGTCATCCCGGACACCGCCAAGGAGAAGCCCCAGGAGGGTGAAGTCGTCGCCGTCGGCCCCGGCCGCATCGACGACAACGGCAACCGCGTCCCCCTCGACGTCGCCGTCGGCGACCGGGTGCTCTACTCGAAGTACGGCGGAACCGAGGTCAAGTTCGGCGGCGACGAGTTCCTCGTCCTGTCGGCTCGCGACGTCCTCGCGGTCGTCGTCCGCTGACGCTCCCCTCGGCCTGACGGGCCCGTTCGACTCCGGTCGGACGGGCCCGTCTCGTTTTCCCGTCGGCTCGCCCCGGCGGTCTCCAACGGTCGTCGGTCGAGGGAGGAATCGCTGCCCCCGGTAGGATCAGACGGTGACGGCAGAGGGTGGGACGGCGGCGAGGCGGTCCTCGTCCCGCGTCGACGGGCCGGGAGTGGGGTCGAGCGGCGGACTCGCCTATGCGGCGTCGGCCTACGTCCTCTGGGGTCTCCTCCCGCTCTTCTTCCTCGCGCTCGTCCCGGCTGGGCCCATCGAGGTGGTCGCGTGGCGGATCGTCTTCTCTCTCGTCTTCTGTCTCGCGCTCCTCACGGTGACGCGCTCGTGGTCGCGACTTGGTGCGGTCCTCCGCGACGGCCGCACCATGGCGGTCATGGTGGTCGCTTCGCTGCTGATCTTCGTCAATTGGCAGACCTACGTGCTCGGCGCCCTCACGGGACACGTCGTCGATGCGGCGCTCGGCTATTTCATCAACCCGATCTTCACGGTCGTCATCGGGGTGGTGCTCCTTCGGGAGCGGCTCAGGCGCGCGCAGTGGCTCGCGGTGGGGATCGCACTCGTCGCGGTCGTGGTCCTCGCCGTCGGGTACGGCGACATCCCCTGGATCGCGCTCATCCTCGCCACGTCCTTCTCGCTCTACGGATACATCAAGAAGCGCGTCGGGGGCAGCGTCGACGCACTGTCGGGCCTCACGATCGAGAGCTTCTCGCTCATCCCGCTGGCGATCGTCGGGCTCGTGATCGTGTCCCTGACGACGGGCGTGACGTTCGGTGCGGCCGGACCGTGGCACGTGCTGCTCATCGTCCTCTCCGGCGTCATCACCGCCGTCCCGCTCCTCTTCTTCGCCGCAGCGTCGAGGCGGCTCCCGCTCGTCACGATGGGCCTCGTTCAGTTCCTTGCTCCGGTGCTCCAGTTCATCGTCGGTGTCGTCGTCCAACAGGAGGCGATGCCCGTCGAGCGCTGGATCGGCTTCGCCCTCGTCTGGTTCGCGCTCGTGGTGCTCGTCCTCGACCTCGTGATGGCCACACGAGCGTCCCGTTCTCCCGGCGCCGTCTCGCGCTGATCGACGGATTCCGTGGCTGCGCCGGCTCGGAACCACGGAATGTAACGATTCGGTCGCGTTACATGGCCGTAACAGCACCGTATTGTTTCTGGTTCTACCCGCCATTAGCTTTGGCTGCACGCGTCGGTAGACCCTGCTGCCGCGATCTTCTCTATTTGAGGTAATTGAAGGAGCACCATGAGCGCATTCGCGAGCCCCTCGCGTTCACTCCGCCGGCGCGTCGGCGTCGGTATCGCCACGGTCGGTATCGGCACGCTGCTGCTGACCGCCTGTTCGGCATCCGGCGGAGGGACCGACGAGGAAGAGCCCGACGCGAGCACGACGGCATGTGGACCCGAAGCCGCCGAGACCACGACGGAGCTCGAGCCCGCGGAGATCACCGCAGCTCAGGATCGCGAGACGACCCTGACCCTCGGCTCGATCCTGCCCACGACGGGAACCCTCGCGTTCCTCGGCCCGCCCGAGATCGCAGGCGTCGACCTCGCCATCGCGGACATCAACGCGTCCGAGACCGGTGTGCTCGGCGGAAACGCCGCCGTCATTCACCGCGACTCGGGTGACACCACAACGGACATCGCGACGCAGTCCGCGACCGACCTGCTCAGCCAGGGCGTGTCCGGCATCGTCGGCGCCGCGTCCTCCGGCGTCTCGTTCACCTTCATCGACCAGGTCACGGGCGCTCAGGTCGTCCAGATCTCGCCGGCGAACACCTCGCCCGACTTCACGACCTACGACGACGGCGGCTACTACTGGCGCACCGCGCCGTCCGACGTCCTCCAGGGGCGCGTGCTCGGCAACCTCATGGTCGACGACGGCGCGACCAACATCGGTCTCCTCTACCTCAACGATGCGTACGGTACCGGCCTCGCCGAGAACGTGAAGACGGCCGTCGAGGCAGCGGGCGGCACGATCGTCGCGGAAGAGGCCTTCAACGAGGGTGACAGCCAGTTCAGCTCGCAGATCGACGCGGTCATGGCCGAGGACCCCGACGCCATCGCGCTCATCGCGTTCGATCAGACGAAGGTCATCATCCCCGAGCTCGTCGGCACCCAGGGCTTCCCGGGTGAGGACGTCTACTTCGTCGACGGCAACCTCGCCGACTATTCGGCCGACTTCGACGAAGGCACGCTCAACTGTGCTCAGGGCACCCTCCCCGGCGTTCTCGCGAACGACGACTTCAAGTCGCGCCTCCTCGGCATCAACTCCGACCTGACCGACTACAGCTACGCTGCGGAGTCCTACGACGCCGTCATGCTCATGGCTCTCGCCGCGATCGCCGCGGACGACGCTTCGGGCCCCGGCATCCAGAGCCAGCTGCAGGCCGTCTCCACCGAGGGCGAGAAGTGCGAATCGTTCGACGCGTGCGCCACGCTCCTCGCCGACGGCACGGACATCGACTACGACGGTGTCTCCGGTCCGATCACGTTCGACGAGAACGGTGACCCGACCGAGGCCTACATCGGCATCTACCAGTACGGCGAGGGCAACACCTACGCCCCCGTGACGAGCGAGTTCGGCTCGCTCGGCTAAGTCGCCGCACCTCCACGACGGGGCGTCGGATCTTCGGATCCGGCGCCCCGTTCGTGTCGCCAAGGAGCACCGCCGGGCGGTATCCGAGTTGTGTGCTCGTCGGGTGTCAGGATGCCTGGCGAGGGCCGTGGAGGGGCGAGGTGGGCGTGCTGCGACGGCGCGCACCGGCTCATCATGGCGTCATCGATGCGCCGACTGCGTCCCTCAGGACGCGCTCCACGACGTCGTGCACGCACGAGGAAGGCCCCCGGGCAACTGTCCGGGGGCCTTCCTCGTGGGTGGGATCAGTCGCGTTCTAGTGCCCCTGATCCGCCGCGAGCGTCCCGAGGTAGAGCTCGATGACCTTCGGGTCCTGAGCGAGCTCCTTCCCGGTGCCCGTGTAGGCGTCCCGCCCCTGGTCGAGGACGTACGCCCGGTCGCAGATCTGCAGGCAGCGCCGCGCGTTCTGCTCCACCATGATGACCGAGACGCCGGCACGGTTGATCTGGTGGACGCGCAGGAACGTCTCGTCCTGGCGGACGGGGGAGAGTCCGGCCGACGGTTCGTCGAGCAGGAGCACGGACGGGTCGATCATGAGCGCTCGGCCCATGGCCACCATCTGCCGCTCGCCACCCGACAGGGAACCCGCCCGCTGCTTGCGGCGCGAGCCGAGCTCCGGGAACAACGTCGCGACGAACTCGAACCGCTCGGCGAAGAGCGAGGGCTTGAGGAAGAGCCCCATCTCGAGGTTCTCCTCGATCGTGAGCGTCGGGAAGACGTTGTTGTTCTGCGGGACCATGCCGACGCCCTTCGCGACGAGCTTGTTCGCCTTGAGCCCCGTGATGTCCTCGCCCTTGAGCGTGACCTTTCCGCCGCGGATGTTCACCTGGCCGAAGATCGCCTTGAGGAGCGTGGACTTGCCGGCGCCGTTCGGACCGATGATGCCGATGAGCTCGCCGGGGTAGGCGTCGATCGAGCAGCCGTTCAGGATGTTGACGCCCGGGAGGTAACCGCCGACGAGATCCTCGGTGCGGAGGACCGCCTCGGGACGCTCGGCCGTCGCGGTACCGGCCGCCTGGATGCTCGCGTCGCTCATGACTTGTCCTCCTTGTGGTGCTTGTGCTCGTGGACCTCTTCGGCCGCGGCCCGGGCATCCTCGACAAGGTTGGGGCCGCCCGTGAGGTCGCCGAGATCCGTGTCGTGGTGAGCGCCGAGATACGCGTCGATCACGGCGGGGTCCTTCATCACCGTCTCCGGCGGGCCTTCGGCCACGACCTTGCCCTCGGCCATGACGATGACCCAGTCGGAGATGTGCGTCACCATGTGCATGTCGTGCTCGACGAACAGGACGGACGTACCGTCCGACTTCAGGTTCTTGATGTGACCGAGGAGCGATTGCGTCAGAGCCGGGTTCACACCCGCCATGGGCTCGTCGAGCATGATGAGCTCCGGATCACTCATGAGCGCGCGTGCCATCTCGAGGAGCTTGCGCTGACCGCCCGAGAGCGATGCGGCGTAGTCCTCGCGCTTCGCGTCGAGCTTGAACCGTGCGAGCAGCTCGTCGGCCTTGATCGTGATCTCGGCCTCCCGCGACTTCCACAGCGGACGCACGAGAGCCGTGAAGATGTTCTCACCGGGCTGCTTCGTCGCTCCGAGCAGCATGTTCTGCAGCACCGTCAGGCGGCCGAGCGACTTCGTGAGCTGGAACGTCCGCACCATGCCGGCACGCGCGACCTTGAACGCGGGCACTCCCGCGAGGGAGCGGCCGTTGAAGTTCCACGTCCCGGTGTTGGGCTTGTCGAAGCCGGTGAGGAGGTTGAACATCGTCGTCTTACCGGCGCCGTTCGGGCCGATGAGTGCCGTGATCTTCCCGCGCGGGATCTCGAGGTGCGCGACATCGACGGCGGTGAGGCCGCCGAAGGTCCGGGAGACGCCGTCGGCGACGACGATCGGATCGACCTTCGCGCAACCGGGGCCGACGGTGCCCGTCACGAGCGGGTGGGTCGAGGGGATGGCGGGCGCCGTCGTTCCACCCGCGGCGTTGTCGCTAGACACTGAAGCTCAGCTCCTTCTTGTTGCCGAAGATGCCCTGTGGCCTGAAGATCACGAGCAGCATGAGGGCCAGTCCCACGAGCATGAAGCGGATCTGGCCCGCTTGCGTCGTGGACAGGAATCCGAGGAATCCGGACTCGATGGCGCCGTAGAGCACGCCCTGGGTGAGGGAGAGGACGACCCAGAAGATCATCGCGCCGATGATGGGACCGAAGATCGTGGCAGCTCCGCCGAGGAGCATGATCGTCCAGATGAAGAACGTCAGGCCCGTCGTGTAGTTCGCGGGCTGGACCGCGCGGGGGAGGATGAAGATGATGCCGGCGATCGACCCCATGACTCCACCCATGACGAGCGCCTGCATCTTGTACGAGAAGACGTTCTTGCCGAGACTGCGCACGGCGTCCTCGTCCTCGCGGATGCCCTTCACGATGCGGCCCCACGGGCTGCGCATGAGCAGGAAGACGAGGACGCTCGCGAGGATCACGAGGCCCCAGCCGACGATGCGCACCCACCAGTCGTAGGAGTTGTAGGTGAACGGTCCGAAGCCGTAGGTGCCGTCCGGGAGCGGGTTGCTCGCGGCGAAGGTGCCCTTGAACCCGCTCAATCCGTTCGCCGCTCCGGTGACCTCCGTCAGTCCGGTCGTCGTCACGATGTACCGGACGACCTCAGCGGCGGCGATCGTCACGATGGCCAGGTAGTCCGCCCGCAATCTCAGCGTCGGGATCCCGAGGAACAGCGCGAACAGGACGGACGCGATGAGCGCACACAGGATCGCGACCGGCAGTGGCGCGCCGAACTCGATGGTCGGGATCGCGAAGCCGTACGCCCCGATGAGCATGAAGGCCGCTTGACCGAAGTTCAGCAGGCCGGTGTAGCCGAAGTGCACGCCGAGGCCGATGGCGGCGAGGGCGTAGGCCGCGGTGGTCGGGCTGATGAGCTCGCCGACGGCGTTGCCGAGAATGTTTCCCCAGTCCATGATTTCCTTCCTAGCCGATCCGCTCGCGGCGGCCGAGAATGCCCTGAGGGCGCAGCAGCAGAACGAAGATCAAGACGATGAGCGCGGCCGCGTACTTGAGGTCTGCGGGGATGACGAGCGTGGACAGCTCGACGAAGAGACCGACGACGATCGAGCCGACGAGCGCTCCATACGCCGAGCCGAGACCGCCGAGGGTCACCGCCGCGAACATCAGGAGCAGGACCTGGAAGCCCATGTCCCACGAGACCTGGCGGTAGAGGGCGAGCATGACGCCGGCGAGAGCGGCGAGACCGCCGGCAATGACCCAGACGATGCGGATGATGCGGTCGACGTCGATTCCCGACGCCGCCGCGAGTGCCGCGTTGTCCGACACCGCGCGGGTCGCCTTGCCGATGCGCGTCCGCGTGAGGAAGAGCGCGACGGCCACGAGCACGACGACAGACAGCACCATGCTGAGAATCGATCCCGTCGTGATGCGCACCGGCCCGAGGACGACGGCGTCGGAGAGCCCGACGTTCATCGTCTTCGTGTCGCCGCCGACGTTGAAGAGGTAGAAGTAGCGCAGGAGCAGGGCGAGACCGATGCTCACGATCATCGCCTGGACGAGCTTCACGCCCTTCTTGCGCAGCGGCCGCCAGAGGACCGTGTCGTGCACGTACCCGAACGCCGCTCCGAGGATGACCACGATGGGGATCGCGATGAAGATGTTGAGTCCGAGGAGGACGGCGAAGACCCAGGCGAGGATGCCGCCGAAGGTCACGAGCTCGCCGTGCGCGAAGTTGTTGAGGCCCGTGGTGCCGAAGATGAGGGTGATGCCGATCGCCGCGAGGGCGACCAGCAGCCCGAAGTTGAGGCCCGAGACCAATCGCTGCATGAAGAGGTCGAAGAACCCCGAGGTCTGTCGGGTGTCCTCTCCCAGGGGGAAGAGGCGGGAGATGCTGCTCGTCTGCCACTCGTCCGCGGACACGTCGGCGGTCGTGCGGTCGGGATCGCGGAGTTCGATCCCGGCGGGGAGCGTGTCCGTGTCGAGGGTGACCGTGTAATCGCCCTTCTCGGGAACCTCGACGCTCCAGCGGCCGTTCTCGTCGGACGTCGCCGTGTCGGAGAACCCGCCACCCTCGACGTCGATGTCGACGCCCTCGACGGGGTCGTCGCCGTCGCGGAGGACTCCTCCGATGGTGAGGACGGGGCCCGACGGTTCCTCACTCGGGTCGGTCGACGCCGACGCGGCCGACGTCCCGATTCCGAGGAGCGCGAGAGCCGCGAAGAGCGTCGCGAGGACAAGGGCCACGGGCCGCGGGACGGATCCCGTTGTTCTAGCTGCGTGCAAGGATTTACCTCCAAGAGGGCGACGGCGTTGTCGCCGGTGCCTCGTCCAGTGCCATGTGACGGTGCTTGAGGCTACGTCCTCTACATGACGGTCATGTTTCGCGCCGTTGTCGAAAGGCGTGCCGTAATTATGCACTGTGGGAATAGCCGGGCGTGCATCGAGCTTTAAGATGGAACAAACCGGCCGGGCCCGACGACTGCGCCCGCAGGACCGCGGGAACATCGCACACTGAGAGGCGCCAATGGACACCGACCCCTTCGGCTTTATCGGACTCACCTACGACGACGTCATGCTGCTTCCGGCGCACACCGACGTCATCCCGAGCGAGGCGGACACGTCGTCGCGCCTCACGAAGCGCATCCGAGTCGCGACGCCGATCCTCTCGAGCGCGATGGACACGGTGACCGAAGCGCGCATGGCCATCGCGATGGCGCGTGAAGGCGGCATCGGCATCATCCACCGCAACCTCTCGATCACCGATCAGGCTGAGATGGTCGACCGCGTCAAGCGCAGCGAGTCGGGCATGATCACCAACCCGGTCACGACGACCCCCGATGCGACCGTGGCCGAGGTCGACGCGCTGTGCGGACAGTTCCGCGTCTCCGGCCTGCCCGTCGTCAACCCCGACGGAACTCTCGTCGGCATCGTCACGAACCGCGACATGCGGTTCGTCGCGGGTTTCGAGAAGTCGACGACGAAGGTCTCCGACGTCATGACGAGCGACGGCCTCATCACCGGGCCCGTCGGCATCAGTCCGGAGGACGCCGTCGCGCTTCTCGCCCAGCACCGCATCGAGAAGCTCCCGCTCGTCGACGCGGCGGGGAAGCTCAAGGGGCTCATCACGGTCAAGGACTTCGACAAGAGCGAGAAGTACCCCTTCGCGACGAAGGACGAGAACGGCCGTCTGCGGGTCGGCGCCGCGATCGGCTTCTTCGGCGACGCCTGGCAGCGGGCGCAGGCCCTCCTCGACGCGGGTGTGGACGTCCTCGTCGTCGACACCGCGAACGGTGACTCCGCCGGGGTCATCGACCTCATCCGTCGGCTCAAGTCCGACCCGGCGTTCGCCGGTGTCGACGTCATCGGCGGCAACGTCGCGACCCGGGAGGGTGCACGGGCGATCGCGGAAGCGGGAGCGGACGCGATCAAGGTCGGCGTCGGCCCCGGCTCCATCTGCACGACACGCGTGGTGGCGGGCGTCGGCGTCCCGCAGGTCACCGCCGTCTACGAGGCGTACCTCGCGGCTCGCGAGTACGACGTCCCGGTCATCGCCGACGGTGGCCTCCAGTACTCCGGCGACATCGCGAAGGCCATGGTCGCGGGTGCGGAGACGGTCATGCTCGGGTCGCTCCTCGCGGGATGCGACGAAAGCCCCGGCGACCTCGTCTTCGTCAACGGCAAGCAGTTCAAGAACTACCGCGGCATGGGGTCGCTCGGAGCGATGCAGACGCGCGGCGAGCGCACCTCCTACTCGAAGGACCGCTACTTCCAGGCGGACGTGCCGAGCGACGACAAACTCATCCCCGAGGGGATCGAGGGTCAGGTCCCGTACCGCGGGCCGCTCTCGGCCGTCGCCTACCAGCTCATCGGAGGGCTCCGCCAGTCGATGTTCTACGTCGGCGCGCGCACCATCGAGGAGCTCAAGCAGCGCGGCAAGTTCGTCCGGATCACCGCTGCGGGTCTCAAGGAGTCGCACCCGCACGACGTCCAGATCGTGGTGGAGGCCCCGAACTACCGCCGTTAGGTGTCCCGCCGTTCGACTCGAGCACCTCCTCCATCGGGCTCGTCCGCACACAGCGGGCGAGCCCGATCCCGTTCGTGTCGGCACACGCCGATAGGCTGGGGTGGTGAGCATGGAAGTTGAGATCGGCCGCGCCAAGCGCGCCCGCCGGGCATACTCGTTCGACGACATCGCGATCGTGCCGTCCCGGCGCACGCGCGACCCCGAGGACGTGTCGGTCACGTGGAGCATCGACGCCTACCAGTTCGCGACGCCGATCATCGCTGCGCCGATGGATTCCGTCGTGTCCCCGCAGACGGCGATCATGATCGGCCAGCTGGGTGGGCTCGGGGTGCTCGACCTCGAGGGCGTCTGGACGCGATTCGAGGACCCGGAGCCGGTGCTCGCGGAGATCCGCTCTCTTCCCGCCGATCGTGCGACGGCGCGCATGCAGGAGCTGTACGCCGCTCCCATCCGTCCCGAACTCGTGACGCAGCGCATCGCCGAGATCCGTGAGGCGGGGGTGACCGTCGCGGGAGCGCTGTCGCCGCAGCGCACGCAGGAGCTGTACCGCACCGTCGTCGAGGCCGGCGTCGACCTCTTCGTCATCCGTGGCACGACCGTCTCGGCCGAGCACGTGTCGAAGAACCAGGAGCCGCTCAACCTCAAGAAATTCATCTACGAGCTCGACGTGCCCGTCATCGTCGGCGGCGCGGCGACCTACACGGCGGCGCTGCACCTCATGCGCACGGGAGCGGCGGGCGTACTCGTCGGCTTCGGCGGCGGCGCGGCATCGACCACGCGTGCGAGCCTCGGAATCCACGCGCCCATGGCCACCGCCGTCGCAGACGTCGCGGGGGCTCGTCGCGACTACATGGACGAGTCGGGCGGGCGGTACGTCCACGTCATCGCCGACGGGGGACTCGGTTCGGCCGGAGACATCGTCAAGGCGATCGCGTGTGGAGCCGACGCCGTCATGCTCGGCACGACGCTGGCTCGCGCGACCGACGCGCCCGGCGGAGGGTTCCACTGGGGGACCGAGGCGTATCACTCCCAGCTGCCGCGCGGGCGACGCGTGCCCGTCGAGCAGGTCGGTTCGCTCGAAGAGGTGCTCTACGGACCCGCGACGACGGCCGAGGGGAGCGCCAACCTGGTGGGCGCGCTCCGCCGCTCGATGGCCACCACCGGGTACAGCGATCTCAAAGAGTTCCAGCGCGTGGAGGTGGTTGTCGCCCCCTACCCCGTGCAGTAGCGTCGAAATGGAGCCGAGAGGCTCCCGACGAGCACGCCTGGAGGCGATGATGGCCCAGAATTCTGTATCCCGGTCCAACAAGATCGGTCCGGAGGAGCGAGCCGCGGCGATCGAGGCTCTGAAGTCCAAAGAGCTCGACATTCTCGTCGTCGGTGGCGGGATCGTGGGCACGGGTGCCGCGCTCGACGCCGTCACGCGCGGTCTCTCGACGGGGCTCCTCGAGGCCCGGGACTGGGCCAGCGGCACGTCGAGCCGGTCGTCGAAGCTCGTCCACGGCGGAATCCGTTACCTCGAGCAACTGGACTTCGGTCTCGTGCGCGAAGCGCTCATCGAGCGCGGTCTCCTCCTGCAGCGGATCGCACCCCACCTCGTCAAGCCCGTGCGCTTCCTCTACCCGCTCACGAAGCCCGTGTGGGAGCGCTTCTACATCGGTGCCGGCATGTTCCTTTACGACATCTTCAGCTACTCCGGCGGCCGCCCGCCCGGTGTCCCGCACCACCGCCACCTGACGAAGCGCCAGATCCAGCGCTCGATCCCGTCGCTCGCCGCGAATGCCTTCACCGGGGGGCTCACGTATTACGACGCCCAGGTGGACGACGCCCGCTACGTGTCCTCGCTCGCCCGCACGGCATCGTTCTACGGCGCGCACGTCGCGAGCCGCGTGCGAGTGGAGGGTTTCGTGAAGGTCGGCCAGCGCGTCGTCGGAGTCGAGGCGCACGATCTGCAGTCGGGGGAGCGCTTCGAGATCCGGGCGAAGCAGGTCGTGAACGCGACCGGCGTGTGGACGGATGACACCCAGGCGATGGTCGGCGAGCGCGGCCAGTTCAAGGTGCGTGCGTCGAAGGGTGTGCACTTGCTCGTGCCGCGGGATCGCTTCCAGTCCACGATGGGGATGATCCTGCGCACGGAGAAGAGCGTGCTCTTCGTCATCCCGTGGGGTCGCCATTGGATCATCGGGACGACGGACACCGACTGGAACCTCGACAAGGCGCACCCGGCAGCGACGGCGGCGGACATCGACTACATCCTCGAGCACGTCAACCAGGTGCTCGCCGTCCCGCTCACGAGGGAGGACGTCGAGGGTGTGTACGCGGGGCTGCGGCCTCTGCTCGCCGGTGAGAGCGATCAGACCTCGAAGCTCTCGCGTGAGCACATCGTGACGCACTCGGTCCCGGGGCTCGTCGTCGTCGCCGGCGGGAAGTGGACGACCTACCGGGTCATGGCGAAGGACGCGATCGACGCTGCCGCCGACGCCCTGGACGGGAAGATCCCGCCGTCGACGACGCAGGACATCGCGCTCCTCGGAGCCGAGGGTTACCAGGCAGCGTGGAACAAGCGCGGCAAGATCGCGCGGGCATTCGGCGTGCACAAGGTCCGTATCGAGCACCTCCTCAACCGCTACGGCGTGCTGACCGACGAACTGCTCGACCTCGTGAGGTCGCGGCCGGAGCTCGCGGAGCCGCTGCCGGGCGCCGACGACTACATCCAGGCGGAGGTCGTCTACGCGGCCTCGCACGAGGGTGCGCTCCACCTCGAGGACGTGCTGGCTCGACGGACGCGTATCTCGATCGAGGCGTGGGACCGAGGCGTCTCCGCGGCACCCGTGGCGGCGGGCCTCATGGCCGAGGTGCTCGGCTGGGACGAGGAGCGCACGGAGAGCGAAGTGCAGAACTACCTCAAGCGCGTCGCCGCCGAGCGCCTCTCGCAGGAGCAGCCGGACGATGCCGCAGCGGATCGCGTCCGCCTCGAGGCCCCGGACATCGCCTCCGTCACCGAATAACCCAAAGAGCTACACCCGCACGAGGGCGCCAGGTCTACCGGGCGCCCTCGTTGCCGCCCAGGCGCCGTCGGGGAGCTCCTGCGCGACTGACGAGGTCGAGGAGCCGAGGAGCGGGCCCGGTGAGATCGTCCCAGGTCGCGCGCACGACGCGGAGCCCCACGGCTCTGAGGCGGTCCTCGCGGCGCTTCTCGCGCCAGACCACGTCCTCAGGGCTGCCACCGGTGTACTCGAGAGTCGCATATTTCCGGAAGCCGTCGAACTCGAGGACGATCCCGGCGTCCAACCAGGCGAAGTCGACGTACCCGACGAGTCCGTCGCTGTCGTCGATGCGATGTTGAAGGGTCGGAGCGACGAACCCGGCATCGTGAAGGAGCAGGCGGACGAACGATTCTCCGCCGTTCGCGGCGTCGGGGGCGACGATAGCGAGCAGTGCCCGCGACTGGTGCGAACCGCGACCGGTTCCGAGTCGACGATCCTCCTCGAGCAGGCGGTCGGTGGTCGTGTGGCCGAGTCGCACGGCGTGATCCGCCATGGACAGTGCGGATGCGCGGGAACCGGTCCGCGCGACGTCGACGATCGTCCGCTCGAGACTCGTGCAGCGGACACCGTCGATCACGTCGACCTCCGGCGGGTGGGATGTGCGGTGGCGCGTGTAGACGCCGCTCGATCGCCCGCCGCCACGTTCGGAGACGACGGTGTGGACGGTCTCGGGCCAACCGCCCACGATCGGGAGGCGTCTCATCGCGGCCGCCGAGTAGTGGCTGAGAGTCGGTGTCGTGGGAGAGCAGGCGAGAGTCGCGTGTATGAAGGCGCGATAGCGCTCATCATGACCCATCGCTGCCCAGTCGCTCGTCGGAATGTACACGCCGCGACGTACGCGCTGCAGGTCGAGTCTCGTGTCGGTCGGCCGCGCGCGGCCACCCGTGCGTCGTGAGGAGGACAGCTCGAAGGGGATGTGCGGTGATTCGAAGAGTGATGGCATGCCGGGAGGATGGCGGTGCTCGTCGCCGGCGTGTCATGAGTCGGCGGAGATGGGTGTGGATGGCGTGCCGGTGACGGTGTGAACGACGGGTTCGCATTCGCTGCGAGGGCACCTCCTTGGTAGTGAGGGCGCTCGTTGTATGTGGCGCCCTCGTGCGGGTGTAGCTCTGTGGGGGAGTTCGCGCGCGGCGTACGGCGTGAGGCGGCGCGGCGGACGGGCGGCGGCGGCGGGCGGGTAGGCTGGACTCACTCGAGAGAAGGAGTGGTGCGATGGTCGACGTTCGGAGGGTCAAGCTCCCCGGTGTCGGTGTCCTGCACTCCTTCATCACCGACGACGGCGGCAAGGTCGGAGTCATCGCCCATCGTTCCGGTCACAGCGACCTCATCACCTTCTCGGACGATGAGGACGGCTCCGACGCCACGAAGGTATCGCTCCGGCTCTCGGAGGACGAGGCGCACACCCTCGCCGAACTCCTCGGCGGAACGCGGATCACCGAGTCGCTGACGGCGCTCGATCAGCTCCCGGGGCTCTCGATCGACTGGTTCACGGTCGACTACGAGGACCACATCGCGGGGCAGCCCCTCGGCGATCCCGCTGAGCACGGCATCATCGGCCTGACGGTCGTCGCGGTCGTCCGCGGCGAGTCGACGAACCCGGCACCCGCGGCGGACTTCCGTGTCTTCCCCGGCGACATCCTCGTCGTGGCCGGCAGTCCCGAGAAGGTGGCGAAGGCGTTCTCGTTCTTCCGCACGGGAGAGGCGAAGAAGGCCCCCGTCGACGTGTCGCCCGGGAACTAGCGCATGCCGCTTGCCGCCGCCGTCGAGGGATCGCACTTCGGCGCCGACATGGTCGTCGTCGGGCTCCTGTTCGTCCTCGCCTGGGGGCTCGGTCGACTCGGGAAGCTCATCGGCCTCCCGGCCATCCCCGTCTACATGCTCGTCGGTCTGCTCGCGTCCCCCTACACCGGGTGGTTCCCCCTCGACCTCGACGGCGACTACATCGGCCTCATCGCGGTCATGGGGCTCGTCCTCCTGCTGTTCAACCTCGGGCTCGAATTCGATCAGGACGAGTTCTTCGGAAACGCCGGCAAGCTGCTCGTCTCCGGCGGGACGTACATCCTCGTCAACATGGCGGTCGGCCTGGGGTTCGGTTTCCTCGTCGGGTGGGGAACTCCGGAGGCGCTCATCATCGCGGGCATCACCGCCACGTCCTCGAGCGCCATCGTGACGAAGCTCCTCATCGAGCTCGGCCGCCTCACGAATCGCGAGACGCCCATGATCCTCGGCATCACCGTCGTCGAGGACGTGTTCATCGCGATCTACCTCGCCATCGTCGGTGTCGTGCTCTCGGGCGAGACCGAACTCTGGCCGGTCGTCGGACGCCTCGCGCTGTCCTTCACCTTCATCGTCGTGATGTTCGCGCTCGCCCGCTTCGGCGGGCGGATCGTCTCGCGGCTCATGCGCACGAAGGACGACGAGCTGTTCACGATCCTGTTCTTCGGGCTCGCCGTCCTCTTCGGAGGCATCGGCGAGCTCCTCGGCGTGACCGACGCCATCGGTGCATTCCTCATCGGTCTCGTCCTCGGTGCCACGCGTTTCCGCAACCGGATCGAGACGATCGCCGTGCCGCTGCGTGACGTCTTCGGCGCATTCTTCTTCCTCAACTTCGGACTCGCCCTCGACGCCTCGGCGTTCGGCGGCGTCCTCGTCCCCGTCCTCGGCGCGGTGCTCATGACCGTCGTGCTCAACATCATCGCGGGACAGGTGGTCGCGAGACTCAACGGTCTCGGGGCGCAGGAGGGCATCAACACGACGGTCATCCTTCAGAACCGGGGAGAGTTCGCGCTCATCCTCGCGACGCTCTCGCTCTCGGCGGGACTGGACGAACGCATCCAGCCGTTCGCGGGGCTCTATGTCCTGATCCTGTCGATCGGCGGTCCCATGCTCGCAGCGCAGTCCGAGCGCATCGGGGAGTTGCTGCTCCCGTCGCGTCGTCGGCGTCGTCGGCGTCGTCGCGCGTCGCTCCTCGGAGCGGGGGAGCCTGCTCGACGGACACCTCGAGGAGACGCGATGTCGGCGGAGGACATCGCCCTCGTCGAAGCGGCCATGGCGGGAGACCTCGACGATCGCGACGGGCGAGAACGGGACGGGCACGCGAATGGTTGACGCGGCGACGGACGACCGGGTCGTCCCGGAGGCGCCCCTGTGGCGGACGCTCGTGCGCCCGCGGTGGCTTGCTCTCCTCGCGCTCGCGCTCGTCATCGCCGCGGCCTTCGCGGCCCTCGGGCAGTGGCAGCTCTCCCGCGCGGTGGACTCGAACGATCCCGGGTTGTCCATCGGCGTCGACGAGAGCCCGACTCCGGTCGAGGACGTCGTGCGACCCGGCGAGCCGATCCGCACCGACGACGTCGGTCGGCTCGTCGACGCCACCGGCCAGTGGGTGCCGGGCGACTTCCTCGTGATCTCCGACCGAGTGAACGACGGACGCACGGGCTGGTGGGTCGCAGGCCACCTCGCGACGGGTGCGGACGCCGACGGTCCCTCTCTCGCCGTCGCTCTCGGCTGGAGCGCCGAGGAGGGGACGGCGAGGCGAGTCACCGAGGAATGGAACGCGGGCGGCGCGCCGACGGGCGTCGTCACCCTCACGGGGCGCATCGTCGACTCGGAGGCGCCGGAGCTGCCCGATGAGGACGCCGCGGATCCCTTCACGATGACGACGCTGTCGGAAGCGGCTCTCGTCAACATCTGGCGCGAGACCGCCTCTCCCGACATCTACGGCGTGAATCTCATCTCTGCGGCTGCCCCGAACGGACTCGAGTCGATCTTCTCCCCACGACCCGAGGCGCAGACGACGCTCAACTGGCTGAACGTGTTCTACGCCCTCGAGTGGGTCGTCTTCGCGGGCTTCGCCGTCTACTTCTGGTACCGCCTCGGCCGCGACGCGTGGGAGCGCGAGGCCGAGGAGAAGGTGCTCGCCGAGTCGACGCTCGCTGAGTCCTCCTCGTGACGGGCCTCGCGGTCGGGGGCGACTAAACTGGCAGCATGCCCCTCGAACCACGCGAAAGCGATCTGCCGCGCGTCCGCGGCGCGCTTCGCTTCTACACGGTCGCGTCGATCATCACGGGCGTCATGCTCCTGCTCCTGTGCCTCGAGATGATCGTCAAGTACGGCCTCGGCTACGAGCTCGAACTCGCCGGACCCTACGGCTTCCTCGCTTTCGTCCCCCGGGAGACGGCCGTCGCCGTCAACCTGTCGACCGGCATCCTCATCGCCCACGGTTGGTTCTACGTGGTCTACCTCTTCAGCGATTTCCGGCTCTGGTCGCTCATGCGCTGGCCGTTCTGGAAGTTCCTGCTCATCGCCGCGGGCGGCATCGTCCCGCTGCTCTCCTTCTTCCTCGAGGCCCGGATCGGGCGCGAGGTCACCTCGTACCTCGAACGCCGATCCGCGGCGTCGACCCCGTCAGTGGAGGCCACGACAGCATGACCGACCACCTTCCCGAGGGCCCGCGGCCCGTTCTCGTCGTCGATTTCGGCGCTCAGTACGCCCAGCTCATCGCGCGCCGAGTGCGCGAGGCCGGCGTCTACTCCGAGATCGTGCCGCACTCGATCTCCGCGGAGGAGATCGCCGAGCGGAACCCCGTCGGAATCGTCCTGTCCGGCGGCCCGTCGAGCGTGTACGAGGACGGTGCCCCGTCGCTCGACCCCGCGGTCTTCGACCTCGGCGTGCCGACGCTCGGCATCTGCTACGGCTTCCAGGTCATGGCCACGGCCCTCGGCGGGACCGTCGCCCGCACGGGCGCTCGGGAGTACGGCTCGACCGACGCGAACGTCGCGATCGAGGGGGGCACGCTCCTCCACGACCAGCCTGTCGACCAGACGGTGTGGATGAGCCATGGCGACTCCGTGGCCGCCGCGCCGGACGGCTTCACCGTCCTCGCATCGACCGCCTCGACCCCCGTCGCTGCCTTCGCGAACGACGAACGCCGCCTCTACGGCGTGCAGTGGCACCCCGAGGTGAAGCACTCGGCGTACGGGCAGCGCGTCATCGAGAACTTCCTGCACCGGGGTGCCGGGATCGACCCCGACTGGAACCCCGGCAACGTGATCGCCGATCAGGTCGAGCGGATCCGTGCCCAGGTCGGCACGGGCAAGGTCCTCTGCGGCCTGTCCGGCGGCGTCGACTCCGCCGTCGCCGCGGCGCTCGTGCACGAGGCCGTGGGCGACCAACTCGTGTGCGTGTTCGTCGACCACGGCCTTCTGCGCCGCGACGAGCGTCGCCAGGTGGAGGAGGACTTCGTCGCGTCGACGGGCGTTCGCCTCGTGACGATCGACGCGCGCGAACAGTTCCTCTCGGCGCTCGCGGGAGTGAGCGACCCGGAGCAGAAGCGCAAGATCATCGGGCGGGAGTTCATCCGCACGTTCGAGAAGGCGCAAGCCGACCTCATCGCCGAGTCCGTCGAGGAGGACGGCGACCCGATCGGCTTTCTCGTGCAGGGGACGCTGTACCCCGACGTCGTCGAGTCCGGCGGGGGCGCGGGGACGGCCAACATCAAGAGCCACCACAACGTCGGCGGCCTTCCCGAGGACCTGCAGTTCGAGCTCGTCGAGCCGCTGCGCACCCTCTTCAAGGACGAGGTGCGCGCGATCGGGCGCGAGCTCGGCCTGCCGGAGGTCATCGTCGGCCGTCAGCCCTTCCCAGGCCCGGGACTCGGCATCCGCATCGTCGGCGAGGTGACGCAGGAGCGCCTCGACCTGCTTCGGGAGGCGGACGCCATCGTCCGCGCCGAACTCACGGCCGCGGGACTCGACACCGAGATCTGGCAGTGCCCGGTCGTCCTGCTCGCCGACGTCCGCTCGGTCGGCGTCCAGGGCGACGGTCGCACCTACGGCCACCCGATCGTGCTGCGTCCCGTCTCGTCCGAAGACGCGATGACCGCCGACTGGACGCGACTGCCGTACGACGTGCTCGCGCGCATCTCGAACCGCATCACGAACGAGGTCGACGGCGTCAACCGCGTCGTGCTCGACGTCACGTCGAAGCCCCCGGGAACGATCGAGTGGGAGTGATCCCGCCCCGCGCCTGATTCGGGCTGTGCCGGACACGGAGCGCGGGAGCACAACACGAAGGGCCGGGAGAGGATCTCCCGGCCCTTCGTGTGTGCGGTGACGACGCGTCAGTCGCGAGCGATCGCGAACATGCGCAGCAGCTCCATGTAGAGCCAGATGACAGTGACCATGATGCCGAAGGCGCCGGTCCAGCCGTACTTGCGGGGAGCGCGGTTGCGCACGCCCTGCTGGATCATGTCGAAGTCGAGCACGAGCGAGTACGCGGCCATGAGGACCACGAAGACTCCGAGGATGAGACCGAGCGGGATGCCCATGATCTCGACCTCGCTGCGGAGACCGAAGGGGCTGTCGATCGCGCCGAACATGACGAGACCCACGTTGACGAGCGAGAAGACGGCGTAGCCCACCATCGCGATGAGGAAGATCTTCGTCGCCCGCTTCGAGGCGCGGATCTTGCCGCTCGCGAAGAGCGCCAGGGTCACACCGACGACGACGAGGGTCGCGATGACGGCCTGGCTCACGATGCCGGGCCACTGCAGCTCGAAGATGCTCGAGATACCGCCGACGAAGAGGCCCTGGGCGCCCGCGTACGACAGGATGAGCGCGGGTGACGGCTCGCGCTTGAAGATGTTGACGAGGGCGAGCACGAAGCCCACGATCGCCGCGGGGATCGCGAGTGCCGGGAAGATCCAGCCGACGACGGCGGTGACGAGGAGAACACCGAACGAGATGCCCGTCTTGGCGATGGTGTCCTCGACCGTCATCCGGTCGGTCTGCGTGGAGCCGGCCGCCGGGCGGTTGTACATCTGGACGAGTTCCTCGGCGCTGAGGCCTTGCTGCGCGTGGTTCAGCGTCGCAGCCTGACCCCCCTGGAACGCGTTGTTTCTAAAGGCGGGGTTGTTGGAAGCCATTGCTGTAGGTCCTACTCTCAGTCGGTGCGGCTGGGATGCGGCGCTTCCTGTGCGGGAGCGATGCGTCCACGCTATCCCACAACGCTGGGAGACCGCTTCCGATTCCCGCGCCATTCCGGGCCTCGACGGGGTTCGAGCGGAGGCGGGCTACCGGTTCGCACGCGGCCTCGCGAGGGTGACTCGTTAGTGTGGGGAGCATGCCGGCAGCCCCTCGAGAGAACCCCCTCGTCATCGGCCACCGCGGTGCTCCCGGGTACCGCCCGGAGCACAGCAGGTCGAGCTACGAACTCGCCTTCGCGCTCGGTGCCGACTCCGTCGAGCCGGATGTCGTCGCGACGAAGGATGGCGAGCTCGTCTTGCGGCATGAGAATGAGATCTCCGGTACGACCGACGTCGCCGAGCGCCCGGAGTTCGCCCATCTGCGCACGACCAAGAGGGTCGACGACGCGGAGCTCACGGGATGGTTCACGGAGGACTTCACATGGGAGGAGCTCGGCACGCTCACCGTGCGAGAGCGCATCCCCGGTGTCCGGCCGTCGTCGGCCTCCTTCGACGGGCGGCAGGGGATCCTCCGGCTGCGTGACCTCGTGGAGATCGTCGACGAGGCCTCCGACTCGCAGAGCCGGGAACTCGGGATGACCGTCGAACTCAAGCACGCCACGTACTTCGACGGCGTGGGCCTTCCCCTCGACGAACTCGTCGATGCCGAGTTGAGGCGCCTCGGATGGGGCGCCCGTCCCGAACTCATCGTGGAGAGCTTCGAGAAGACGGTGCTCTCGCGGCTCGCCGGCCGGGGCCTGTCCGCCGAGTACGTCTACCTGGTCGAGCGCTCCGGGGCCGCGGCCGATCTCGTCGCGCGCGACGGCGCCACCGCGAGGAGCTACGCCGACGAGCTGACGGACGCCGGCCTCGACGCCCTCGCCGGCCTCGTGGACGGGGTCAGCGCCGACAAGGCTCTCGTCCTCGCGCTCGACGACGACGGGATCGCCAACGGCACGACGGACCTCGTGTCGCGACTGCACGCTCGTGGCCTCCGGGCGTACTCCTGGACGCTCCGCCCCGAGAACCGCTTCCTGGCCGCGAACTTCCGGCGCGGCACGGCCGACGCGTTCGGTGACTGGCAGTCGGAGTTCGAGCTCGTGCTGCGCACGGGGATCGACGGCGTCTTCCTCGACCATCCGGACCTCGGCGTCGCCGCTCGCGACGCGCTCGCGGGTCGTCGCCCCTGACATGACGGGGCGTGCACGGGACGGGGGGAGTGTCGGACCCCGCCGGTAGACTGGAATCGACATGTCGAGCAGCTCCTCTCCCGCCCAGACCCCTTCCTCCCGCGACTCTGAGCGAGGGCGCGAATCGTCGACGCCGCTGATCGTCGATCCGTCGACACCGCTCCAGGTCGGCGGCGGCTACGGCGGAGACGGCGGCGATCCTCTCCTCGACGGCCTGAACCCTCAGCAGCGCGAGGCCGTCGAGTACCGCGGCCCGGCCCTGCTCATCGTGGCCGGCGCGGGTTCCGGAAAGACGAGCGTTCTCACGCGGCGCATCGCGGGGCTCCTCCGATCCGGCGAGGCGTTCCCCAGCCAGATCCTCGCGATCACGTTCACGAACAAGGCGGCCGCCGAGATGCGCGAGCGCGTCGGCCACCTCGTCGGACGAGCGGCCGACGGCATGTGGATCTCGACGTTCCACTCGGCGTGTGTACGCATCCTCCGGCGGGAGGCGGAGAACTTCGGGTTCAAGGCCGGGTTCACCATCTACGACTCCGCCGACACCCGAGTGCTTCTGAAGCGCATCATCAAGGAGCTCGACGCCGACGTGCTCGGCTTCACGCCCGGCAATGCCGGGGCGCGCATCTCGAAGCTCAAGAACGAACTCGGCGACGTCGACTCCTTCGCGCGCAACATGAACGTGAACGACCCCAACGAGGTCGCGTTCCTCGAGATCTTCCGGCGCTACACCCGAGAGCTCACGTCGGCGAACGCATTCGACTTCGACGACCTCATCAGCCAGACGGTGTTCCTCTTCCGGGCGTTCCCGCACATCGCCGCGCTCTATCAGAGACGGTTCCGCCACGTGCTCGTCGACGAGTACCAGGACACGAACCACGCGCAGTACTCCCTCATTCGCGAGCTCACGCGCCCGGTACCCGCGGATGTCGTCGCGCGCGCGGGTTTCGACACGCCCGTCCGCACCGGCGACGGGAGCATCGAGGGGGCCTCCCTCACGGTCGTCGGCGACTCGGACCAGTCGATCTACGCCTTCCGCGGCGCCGACATCCGCAACATCGTCGAGTTCGAGCGCGACTTCCCCGGGGCGACGGTGATCCTCCTCGAGCAGAACTACCGATCGACCCAGAACATCCTGTCGGCGGCCAACGCCGTCATCTCCCACAACTTCGATCGGAAGGACAAGAAGCTGTGGACGTCCGTCGGCGACGGGGACAAGATCGTCGGCTACACCGGATATTCCGGGCACGACGAGGCGCAGTTCGTCGCCGACGAGATCGAGAAGCTGCACCGCGAGGGCATGCCGTACAGCCAGATGGCGGTGTTCTACCGCACGAACGCGCAGACGCGAGCGCTCGAGGAGATCTTCATCCGCTCGGCGCTGCCGTATCGCGTGATGGGCGGCACGAAGTTCTATGAGCGCGCCGAGATCAAGGACGCGATGGCGTACCTCACGGCCGTCGTGAACCCGGCGGACGCCCTCGCCATCCGCCGCATCCTCAACACACCGAAGCGCGGCATCGGTCCCGCGACCGAGACCCAGCTGCAGAGCTTCGCCGACAACGCGGAGACGTCGCTGCGGGAGGCCCTCCGCGAGTCCGGCACGCTCGGATTCGGACCGAAGGTCGCGGGAGCGATCCGCACCCTGAGCGACCTCCTCGACGAGGCGTCGGCGCTCGCCGCCGAGGGCAAGGTGAGCGACGTCCTCACGCTGCTCGTCACGAAGAGCGGCCTCGTCGATGCCCTCCGGATGAGCCGTGACCCGCAAGACGAGGCGCGCGCCGAGAACATCGAGGAGCTCGTCGCCGTGACGAAGGAGTACGAGCGGAACAACCCCGACGGGACCCTCATCGACTTCCTCACCGAGGTGTCGCTCGTGGCGGCGGCGGACGAACTCGACGACTCGTCGGGAACGGTGTCGCTCATGACGCTGCACACGGCGAAGGGACTCGAGTTCGACGCGGTCTTCCTCACCGGTGTCGAGGAGGAGCTGCTCCCGCACAAGATGTCGGCGAACGAGCCCGGCGGTCCCGCGGAAGAGCGCCGGCTGTTCTACGTCGGCATCACGCGCGCTCGGAAGAAGCTGCACATCTCGCTCGCGATGTCGCGCGCGCAGTTCGGCGAGACCGCGGTCGCGATGCCGAGCCGCTTCCTTCAGGAGGTCCCGGACGAGCTCATCGAGTGGCGCCAGTCGCCCGGGGCGGCGCGCTCCCGTGGAGGCTACGGGCAGGGGGCCCTGAACGGGCCGCGGGGCTGGAAGGGTCCGAACAACGACCGCGACGGCGGCTTCGCGCTTCCCCGGGCGGAGAAGAAGGTGTGGCCGAACGCCGTCACGGGCACGGTGAGGGACAACGGCGATCTGGAACTCGCGGCGGGCGACCGGATCCGGCACACCGATTTCGGAGAGGGGCGTGTGCTCGCGGTGACGGGCGAGGGCACGAAGCGCGTCGCGCACGTCGCGTTCGACGCCGCCGGCCAGAAGAAGCTCCTCATCAAGATCGCTCCCATCGAGAAGCTCTGATCCCTCGCGCCTCGAATCACGGCCGCGGCGTGCGGTGAGACCGGTCAGGCGGCGCACCGTGAACGACGGCGCCGGAGGGAGGCGACTGCCGGAGCGTGACGCAGCCCGGTCGGAAGCATCGGCCACGCCACTCGAGCGATCGTGAGCACCGCGCGGAAGAGTCGCCGCCGGATCGGGCCCCACGGAAGGTCGAAGGCCGAGCGGAGGCGGTCGTCGAGGAGGCCCGCCGTCACGAGGCGCGCGAGCGGCATGACGCCGCGCAGCCAGAAGGGGGCGCCGGGGGCCCGCGGATGCAGGAGGTCGTGGGCGACGCGGCGGGCCTCGTCGCTCACGGTCAGCGCGGCCAGGCGCTCGTCCCACCAGGCGCGAAACTCGGCCCTCGTGGCCGGCCACAGTTCTCCCGGCATGC
Organism: Labedella populi; assembly: GCF_004078655.1. Lineage (GTDB taxonomy): Bacteria > Actinomycetota > Actinomycetes > Actinomycetales > Microbacteriaceae > Labedella > Labedella populi. The sequence goes on from NZ_RZNC01000002.1 coordinate 164,034, forward strand.
CGAGGGCGGTGCCGAGCACCGCGTACTCCCGGTAGACGCGTTCCGCCTCGTCGGGATCGAGCGGGCGCAGCACGAGGTCGTGCATCACCATCGCCGAGTCGTAGAGCGTCGCGGCCACCCAGAGCTGCAGCCCCGGATCGTCGGCCGCGTACGGGAGCGGTTCGCCCTCGCTCGAGCGGACCGGCGCGTGTGCTTTCTCGACGTGGCGGCGCGCGGCGTCGCGCTCCTCGGTGGTCCCGTAGACGACGAGGTAGATGTAGTCGAGCGTGCCGGCGAGGCGTCGGAGCGGCGCGGCGACGAAGTCACTGTGACGCGCGACACCGCGGGCGACGGCGGGCTCGGCCAGTTGCAGGAGGATCGCGCGTCCGCCGGCGGCCACGATGATGGCCTCCGCCGCGATGTCCCTGATCCCCGCCACGCGCCTCATCCCTCAACGATACGGACGGGAGGGTGTGCGCAACCCTCGAGCGCTCCGACGGGAGCGCTCGTTCCGGCGGAGTAGAGTGGGACGCGGCTTTTTCCCCGGATCGCGACCCGGTGCGAGGGACTGCCGCACGGTCACGACCACAATTGCATCGACGCGGATAGGAACATCACGTGGACCTCTACGAGTACCAGGCCCGAGATCTTTTCGAGAAGTACGAGGTGCCGGTACTCCCGGGCATCGTCGCGACGACACCCGAGGAGGTGCGCGCCGCGGCCGAGAAGCTCGGAGGCGTCGTCGTCGTCAAGGCGCAGGTCAAGGTCGGCGGTCGAGGCAAGGCCGGCGGAGTCAAGGTCGTGAAGAACCCGGACGAGGCCGAAGAGGCCGCGAAGGCCATCCTCGGCCTCGACATCAAGGGCCACACCGTCCGCACCGTCATGGTCGCGGCGGGCGCGCGCATCGCGCAGGAGTTCTACTTCTCCGTGCTGCTCGACCGGGCCAACCGCTCCTACCTGTCGCTCACGAGCGTCGAGGGCGGTATGGAGATCGAGCAACTCGCCGTCGAGAAGCCCGAGGCGCTCGCACGGATCCAGGTCGACCCGATCACGGGCATCGACGAGTCGAAGGCCCGGGAGATCGCGGTCGCCGCGAACTTCCCGGCGGAACTCGTCGACAAGGTCGCGGACGTCTTCGTGAGGCTCTACGCCGTGTACACGGGCGAGGACGCGACCCTCGTCGAGGTGAACCCGCTCGTCCTGACCGAGGACGGCGACATCATCGCGCTCGACGGGAAGGTCTCGCTCGACGAGAACGCCGCGTTCCGTCACCCCGAGCACGACGAGCTGAAGGACACGGCCGCGGAGGACCCCCTCGAGCTCAAGGCCAAGGAGAACGATCTCAACTACGTCAAGCTCGACGGCCAGGTCGGCATCATCGGCAACGGCGCCGGACTCGTCATGTCGACGCTCGACGTCGTCGCCTACGCCGGTGAGGCGCACGGCGGGGTCAAGCCCGCGAACTTCCTCGACATCGGCGGCGGAGCGTCGGCCGAGGTCATGGCCGCCGGTCTCGACGTCATCCTCGGCGACGAACAGGTCAAGAGCGTCTTCGTCAACGTCTTCGGCGGGATCACCGCGTGTGATGCCGTCGCGAACGGCATCGTGAAGGCGCTCGAGATCATCGGGGACGGAGCGACCAAGCCCCTCGTCGTCCGCCTCGACGGCAACAACGTCGAGGAGGGCCGCCGCATCCTGCGCGAGGCGAACCACCCGCTCGTGACGCTCGCCGCCACGATGGACGAAGGCGCCGACAAGGCCGCCGAACTGGCCAACGCGTAACCGGACGACCACCACAGAAGGAATCAGAAGAACATGTCGATCTTCCTCAACAAGGACTCCAAGGTCATCGTCCAGGGCATCACGGGCGGCGAAGGCACCAAGCACACCGCCCTCATGCTCAAGGCCGGGACCCAGATCGTCGGCGGCGTGAATGCGCGCAAGGCCGGCACCACCGTGAGCCACGGCGACGTCGACCTCCCGGTCTTCGGCACCGTCGTCGAGGCCATGGAGCAGACGGGCGCCGACGTGTCGATCGCGTTCGTCCCCCCGGCGTTCGCGAAGGACGCGGCCATCGAGGCCATCGACGCCGGCATCCCGCTGCTCGTCATCATCACCGAGGGCATCCCCGTGGGGGACTCGGCCGAGCTGTGGGCGTACGCGCAGAGCAAGGGCAACACGACGCGCATCATCGGCCCGAACTGCCCCGGCATCATCACGCCCGGCGAGTCGCTCGTGGGCATCACGCCCGCGACGATCGCGGGGAAGGGCCCCATCGGGCTCGTCTCGAAGTCGGGGACGCTCACGTACCAGATGATGTACGAGCTGCGCGAGATCGGTTTCTCGACGGCGATCGGAATCGGTGGCGACCCCATCATCGGCACGACGCACATCGACGCGCTCGCCGCGTTCGAGGCGGATCCCGAGACGAAGGCCATCGTCATGATCGGCGAGATCGGCGGAGACGCCGAGGAGCGCGCCGCCGACTTCATCAAGGCGAACGTCACGAAGCCGGTCGTCGGCTACGTCGCGGGCTTCACCGCGCCGGAGGGCAAGACCATGGGCCACGCCGGCGCCATCGTCTCGGGCTCGGCCGGCACCGCGCAGGCCAAGAAGGAGGCTCTCGAAGCCGCTGGAGTCAAGGTCGGCAAGACGCCGTCCGAGGCGGCCTCGCTCATGCGGGAGATCGTCGCCGGGCTCTGATCCCGGACCAGCAGTCGTCGGCGCCCCCGACCGGATTCCTCCGGTCGGGGGCGTCGCTCGTCGCCGGCTGAGGCGAGACGGTCTTACTCGTCGGGGCGGCGGACCGTCCGGCGCGGCATCTCCGGGTAGGCTCGCCGAGCTATGAATCGTACGACCGTCGCGCTGCTCGCCGCCCTCGAGGCGTTCATCGTCGTCGCGATCGGGATCGCGATCGCCCTCGTCCCGCTGACGCTACTTTGGGCAGTCCAGTACGGCTTCGCCCTCGATTGGTCGGTCTTCTGGCGCGCGGCCGTCGACGTCTGGCTGCTCGGTCACGGAGCGGACCTCACGGTCGCTCTCGACCCGGTGACGGTGGCCCGACTCGGAGTCCTCGAGGCGGGGGAGCCGTTCACCGTCTCGCTCGCCCCGCTCGGCGTCGGCCTCGTCACCGTGCTGCTGGGTGCCCGGACCGGCGGTCGAGCGGCCGACTCCGGACTCTGGATCACCGGCGTCGTCGCGGCGACCGCCACGGTCCTCGTCCTCTCGGCGATCGTGACCGCGACCGCCCGACAGGACGTCGTCAGCCCGTCGCTCCTCGGGGGCATCGGCTCGCCGGCCCTCGTCTACCTCGTCGGGCTCGGCGTCGGGCTCATCGGCGCTCGACTGCGCCGCGGCGACGAGCCACTGGGCGGACGTGCGGCGGCGGCGGTCGAGCATCTCACCGACCGACTCGGTGCACGCGGCCGCGGGATCATCGCGGCCTCCCTGCGGGGCGGCGCGATCGTGGCCGCCGGCATCGTCGGAGTCGCGGCGGTCACCGTCGCGATCGTCCTCGTCGCCTCGTTCGGCACGATCGTGGGACTCTACGAGAGCTCCGGCGTCGGCGTCACCGGCGGCATCGCGGTGACGATCGCCCAACTCGCCTATCTGCCGAATCTCGTCGTGTGGTGTGCGTCGTGGCTCCTCGGCCCGGGTTTCGCGATCGGAGTCGGAACGAGTGTCTCTCCCGCGGCGACGCTCTTGGGCCCGGTTCCCGGGATCCCCGTTCTCGGAGCGATCCCGACGGGCGACCTGCCGCTCGGCTTCCTCGGGTTGATCATCCCCGTCCTCGTGGGGTTCCTCGGCGCCGCCGCCGTGAGGCCCGCCGTCGTGCGCGCGGTGGGAACACGCGGCCTCGTCGGGTCCCTCGCCCTGACGGCCGTCGGTATCGCCCTCGTCGCGAGTGTGCTCATGGGACTGCTCGCGTTCGCATCGGCGGGCGCCATCGGCCCCGAGCGGCTCCAGGAGGTCGGGCCCGCGCCGCTCGGGGTGGCCCTCGCGACTCTCGCGACGACGGGAATCGCCGCGCTCGTCGGCATGGCGTCGGGCCGGTACGGTGCCGCCGAGGACTGAGCGGGGCAGGGCGCCTCGGTCACCCCGCTAGGATTGCGGGGTGCTGTCGCTCGTTGTCCTCATCTCCGGAGGTGGGTCAAACCTCCGTGCCCTTCTCGAGGCGCAAGCCGACGAGGGCTTCCCGGCGCGCATCGTCGCGGTCGGCGCGGATCGTGATGCCGACGGACTCGCCCACGCCGAGGAGTTCGGCGTCCCGACCTTCACCGTGCCGTATGCGGACTTCGGCAGCCGGGACGAGTGGGGCGATGCGCTGCTCGAGCGGGTCCGGGAGTGGCAGCCCGACCTCGTGGTGCTCTCGGGACTCATGAGGCTCCTGCCGCACCGGGTCGTGTCCGCGCTGTCTCCGCGGCTCATCAACACGCACCCCGCTTATCTCCCCGAGTTCCCGGGTGCGCACGCCGTCCGCGACGCGATCGCCGCCGGTGCCCCCGAGAGCGGCGCCTCGATCATCGTCGTCGCCGACGGCGTCGACGACGGCCCGATCATCGTGCAGGAGCGGGTGCCGGTCCTCCCGAGTGACGACGAGAGCGCCCTCCACGAACGCATCAAACCCGTCGAACGGCGCCTGCTCGTGCAGACGGTCATCGACATCGCCAACGGCCTCGACCTCGAGGCCCTCTAACAAGGAGCACCAGCATGGCCGGCCCCCGCCACGACTCGAGCCTCTACCGCGACCGCGACTTCGTCGAGGTGAAGCGTGCACTCATCTCCGTGAGCGACAAGACGGGGCTGCTCGACCTCGCACAGGCGCTCGCCGATGCCGGCGTCGAGATCGTCTCGACGGGCTCGACCGCCGCGACGATCCGCGAAGCGGGTCACTCCGTGACCGACGTCGCGACCGTCACGGGCTTCCCCGAGTCGCTCGACGGTCGCGTGAAGACGCTGCACCCGAGCGTGCACGCGGGCCTCCTCGCCGATCTGCGCCTCGAGTCGCACGAGGAGCAGCTCGCGGAGCTCTCGATCGAGCCCTTCGAGCTCGTCGTCGTGAACCTGTACCCGTTCACGGAGACGGTCGCCAGCGGCGCGCCGAGCGACGACATCGTCGAGCAGATCGACATCGGGGGACCGGCGATGGTGCGGGCCGCCGCGAAGAACCACCCGAACGTCGCGATCGTCGTGTCACCCGACGCCTACTCGGACCTCATCGCCTCGATCCGCGAACGCAAGGGCACGACGCTCGCGGAGCGGCGTGAACTCGCGGCGAGGGCCTTCGCCCACACCGCCGCCTACGACACCGCGGTGGCCGGATGGTTCACCGACGCTTCCGAGGGCTTCGGCGCGTCGCTCACGATCCAGGCCGAACTCGGCAACGTGCTGCGCTACGGCGAGAACTCCCACCAGGAGGCCGCCATCTACCTGCGCTCCGGCGGCCAGGGCATCGCTCAGGCGACGCAGTTGCACGGCAAGGAGATGAGCTACAACAACTACGTCGACGCCGACGCGGCCGTGCGGGCCGCCTTCGACTTCGCCGAGCCCGCCGTCGCGATCATCAAGCACGCGAATCCATGCGGGATCGCCGTGGCCAACCCCAAGGCGCCCGACGCCATCGCGTCGGCGCACCGTCGTGCGCACGAGTGCGACCCCGTGTCCGCCTTCGGTGGTGTGATCGCGGCGAACCGGACGGTGACACTCGGGATGGCCGAGACCGTGAAGGAGATCTTCACGGAGGTCATCGTCGCGCCGGCGTTCGACGAGGCCGCCCTCGACGTCCTCCGGACGAAGAAGAACCTGCGTATCCTGCAGCTCCCCGAGTCCTTCGAACTCGAACCGCTCGAGTCGAAGCAGATCTCCGGCGGCATGCTCGTGCAGGAGGCCGATCGCTTCTCCGAGGCCGACCTCGAGGCGCTGACGTCTGGCTGGGAGCTCGTCTCCGGCGATGCGGCCGACGCGGACACGCTCGCCGACCTGGCCTTCGCCTGGAAGGCCTGCCGCTCCGTGAAGTCGAACGCGATCCTGCTCGCGTCGGGCGGCGCGTCCGTCGGCGTCGGGATGGGGCAGGTGAACCGGGTCGACTCCTGCCACCTCGCCGTGTCCCGCGCCGGTGACCGCGCGACGGGCTCCGTCGCGGCCTCCGACGCGTTCTTCCCCTTCGCTGACGGCCTCCAGGTGCTCATCGACGGCGGCGTCCGCGCTGTCGTGCAGCCCGGGGGGTCGGTGCGCGACGAGGAGGTCTTCGCCGCGGCGCGCGCGGCGAACGTCACGATGTACACGACGGGGGAGCGGCACTTCTTCCACTGAGCGCGAGTCTGCACCGTCCGAGCGAGGCGAGGTCCGGCCGCACGGGGACTCGCCTCGCTCGGGTGGGTGTGCGTCTCGGTTCGGGTGGGTGTCCCTCTCGGATAGGCTCGAAGCCATGTCCGTATCCTGGGGCCGTCGCCTCCTCGCCTCCGTCCTCAGTGGTGTCGCATCGGCCGGTCTCGTCCACCTCGCCATGCTCGTGGCCTTCTGGATCGCCGACAGTTCGAACCCGGCGATCATCGGGGCGGCGCACCAGTACTTCCTGAGCGCGTCGCTCATCGCGTTCGTCGTCGTGTTCGCGTTCGGGGTCTTCGGTCTCCTCGACCGCTGGTGGGGAGCGCTCGTCGCGGGAGTCGCCGCGGGGATCATCGCGCCGCTCGCGGGGACCTCGCTCCAGGTGGTCACGCAAGGCGTACCGATCGATGACACGTTCGTGCCCTCGATCGCCGCGACGCTGCTCACCGTCAACTTCGGCTTCCTCGTCGCGGCCGTCGCCGTCGTATCGACGGTCGGCCGCCTCGTGTACCGCGCCGTCGTCGGCGGGGGCGGCACCGACGAGGCCCCCACGCGCGTGGCGCTCGTGCGGCTGCCGGCGAAGAACCTCGCCGACGGGCAGACGACGCATCTCGAACGGTCCCCGATCGACACGGACCTGGCCGACTCGCAGTGGGACGCGTATGTCGCCGCCTTCACGGAGCACGGCTGGACGACGCAGGAAGTGCCGTACGCCGAGCGGCTTGCGGACTCGGTCTTCGTCGAGGACGCCGTCGTCGTGATCGACGACCTCGCGATCATCGCACGGTCGGGAAGCGAGGCGCGGCGGGGCGAGACCGATGGAGTCGAAGAGGTGCTCACCGCCCGCGGCCTGGACATCGAGCGCATCTCGAACCCGGGGACACTCGACGGCGGCGACGTGCTCGTCGTGGGGAAGACGGTCTACGTCGGCCGGTCGAGCCGCACCAACGCCGACGGGATCGCCCAGTTCCGCGCCCTGCTCGTTGCGCGCGGCTTCGAGGTCGTCGCAGTGCCGGTGACGAGGGCCCTCCACTTGAAGTCGACCGTCACGGCCCTTCCCGACGGAACGGTCATCGGTCGCGATGACCTCGTCGACGAGCCGCGCCTCTTCGCGCGGTTCCTCCCGGTGCCCGAGAGGGAGGGCGTCGCCGTCGTGGCTCTCGACCCCGAGACGCTCCTCATGTCGGCGGCCGCCCCCGAGACGGCCGAGCTGCTTCGAGAGCTCGGGTACGACGTGGTCACCGTGGACATCTCCGAGTTCGAGAAGCTCGAGGGCTGCGTCACCTGCTTGTCGGTCCGACTCGGTTGAGTCCTCGTCGGCCCGACTCGGTCGACCGCGTCGCTCCGTCGCGACATGTTCACCGACGGACGTCGACATCGCTCTTGCACCGCGCGCTGCTCTGTGAATATCCTGAAAGGCTGCGTGCGTCGTGATCTCGTCACCCCGCGCGGCTCACGAGTCGTCGATACAGGGGAGGGTCACATGAACACAGTCATCGCGCCGAAAACGGGACTGGGCATGCCGACGGACCCGGCCGGCGGGTTCCGCTCCGTCTCGAGCGCGTCGCTCGTCGGGTAGACCTGCCGACCGCACCCTCACGCCCCTGCCTCGCCGCCCCGTGCGGATCGCCGCCCCCGCTCCTCTCACTCAGCGACGGGCCGCACCGGCTCCTCCGCTTGACTCTCGTCGACGTCTCCGTCGCGACTCCGCGCCGTCCGCACGCGCAAGGAAGCTCCTCATGCCTGACCGTTCCCCCTCGACTCCGCCCCGCCGGCTCAGCACGGCTGCGGCGCTCTGGCGCATCTATCCGTGGGCGAAGCCGGCCATCCCGAGCATCGCCCTCGGCATGGTCGCAGCTCTCGTCGCTGCACTCGTCGCCCTGTCGATCCCGCTCGTCCTCGAGAACCTCGTCGACAACGCGCTCGAGACGGGCGAGTCCGCCAACATCTGGCCGGCGGTGCTCCTCGTCCTCGGCCTCGGAGTACTCGAGGCCGTGATGATCGCGCTCCGCCGCTGGTTCGTGCTGACGCCGGGGACCCACGTCGAAGCGCGACTGCGCAATTCCTTCTACGCGAAGCTGCAGGACCTCCCCGTCGCCTTCCATGATCGCTGGCAGTCCGGTCAGCTCCTGTCACGTGCGATGAGCGACCTCAGCCTCATCCGCCGGTGGCTCTCCTTCGGTCTCGTCCTCTTCGTCGTCAACACCGTGACGATCGTCGTCGGCGGAGTCGTCCTGTTCACGTGGAGCCCCCTGCTCGGCGCGATCTTCATCGTCTGCGCCGTCCCGATCTGGATCTACGGCTTCGTCTTCGAGAAGAAGTACTCGCGGATCGCCCGGAGGAGCCAGGACCAGGCCGGAGACCTCGCGACGGCGGTCGAGGAGTCGGTGCACGGGATCCGTGTCCTCAAGGCGTTCGGTCGGGGCAAGCACGCGCTCGAGAATTTCGCTTCGCAGGCCGAGAGCCTGCGCGGGACCGAGATCGAGAAGGCGAAGGCCATCGCCGGGATCTGGTACTGGCTCCTCCTCCTCCCCGACATCGCGTTCGCGTTGTGCCTCTTCGGCGGGGTGTGGCTTGCGGCGTCGGGCGAACTCACGGTCGCGCAGCTCTTCGCGTTCTTCGCGACGGCGGCGATCCTCCGCTGGCCGATCGAGTCGATCGGGTTCCTGCTCGCGATGACCTTCGACACGCGGACCGCGACGGACCGGTTCTTCGAGGTGATGGACGAGGTCAACACCATCACCGATCCCGCGCAGCCCGCGAGCGTCGACGAGCCGCGGGGACGCCTCGTGTTCGACGACGTGCACTTCCGGTTCCAGGACACCGCGGAGGGTCAGCCCGACCTGCTCGACGGGGTCTCGCTCGAACTGTTGCCGGGCGAGACCATGGCGCTCATCGGGATCACGGGGTCCGGCAAATCCACTCTCACGGCGCTGACCACTCGGCTCTACGAGGTCACCGGGGGACGCATCACGATCGACGGTGTCGACGTCCGGGACCTCTCACGGCTCGAACTCCGTCGGCACATCGCGATGGCGTTCGAGGACGCGACGCTCTTCTCGGCGACGATCCGGGAGAACGTGCTCCTCGGCCGCGACGACATCGATCTGCACTCGCCCGAGGCGGACGCAGCTCTCGAGGAGGCCCTCGACATCGCGCAAGCGGGGTTCGCGCGCGAGCTGCCGGACGGCATCGAGACGACCGTCGGGGAGGAGGGGCTGAGCCTCTCGGGCGGGCAGAGACAGCGACTCGCGCTGGCACGTGCCGTGGCCGCGAGGCCCGCGGTCCTCGTGCTCGACGATCCGCTCTCCGCGCTCGACGTCGACACGGAGGCGCTCGTGGAGGCCGCCTTGCGCCGCGTGCTCGCGAGCACGACGGCGCTCATCGTGGCGCACCGCCCGTCGACGGTCATGCTCGCCGATCGTGTCGCACTCCTCGAGCGCGGCCGCATCACGGCCGTCGGCACCCACAGCGAACTGCTCGCGTCGAGTGAGCACTACCGATTCGTCATCTCGAGCCTCGACGACGACGACCCGCTCGTCCCCACCGAGGGCGACGGACGACAGGAGGTTACCTCATGAGCTCGGCATCCGTCCTCGGCGTGAGCGGTGAGGAGCGCGACGACTTCTCGAAGGAGGAATCGCGGCAGATCCGCCGGCGCTCGCTTCGCCTTCTCGGTTCGCTGCTCGGTCCGCTCAAGGTCCGCGTGTTCTGGACGATGCTCGTGGTCGTCGTCTCGACGGCCGCGCAGGTCGCGGGGCCGGCCCTCATTGCGTTCGGGATCGACACGGGCCTCCCGGCGGTGCTCGAACGAGCCGATTGGATGCCGATCGTCCTCATCGTCGCGATCTATCTCGTGACGGGTCTCATCGGTGCGGTCCTCATCGCGTGGTACACGGTCCTGAGCGCGCGCATCAGTCAGGCGATCCTCATCGACCTGCGGAAGCGCGTGTTCCTCCAGACGCAGAGGCTCAGTCTCGAGTTCCATGAGAGCTACACCTCAGGCCGCATCATCTCGCGCCAGACGAGCGACCTCGACTCCATCAAGGAGCTTCTCGACTCGGGGATCAATCAGCTCGTCTCGGGCTTCCTCTACATGACCTTCACGGGCATCGCCCTCTTCCTCCTCGATTGGACGAGCGGGCTCGTCCTGCTCGTCTCGCTCATCCCGCTGCTCATCCTCACCCGGTGGTTCCAGAAGCGGTCGCAGTCCGTGTTCCGCGAGACGCGTGTCACGTCCGCGCGGGTCATCGTGCAATTCGTGGAGACGATGACGGGAATCCGGGCGGTGAAGGCGTTCCGAAAGGAGAAGCGGAACGAGGCGACGTACGGTGCTCTCGTCGAGGACTACCGCGACGCGAACGCCCGGGCAATCCGCTTGTTCGGGTTCTTCGATCCCGGGCTCGTGCTGATCGGGAACGTCACGGTCGCCGCCGTCCTGCTCGTCGGGGGATTCCGTGTCGTCGACGGCGCGATCGAGATCGGTGCGCTCCTCGCCGCCGTGCTCTACACGCGTCGCTTCTTCGACCCGATGGAGGAGATGGCGATGTTCTACAACTCCTACCAGTCGGCGGCGGCAGCGCTCGAGAAGATCTCCGGGGTGCTCGAGGAGCGACCGAGTGTGCCGGATCCGACGAGCCCGATCGATCTGTGGCAGGCGAGGGGGCACGTCTCGTTCGAGGGCGTGCGCTTCGCCTACAACCATGACAGCGTCGTGCTGCCGAGCTTCACGCTCGACATCCCTGCCGGGCAGACGATCGCTCTGGTCGGGACGACGGGGGCGGGGAAATCGACGCTCGCGAAGCTCATCTCGCGCTTCTACGATCCGACCGACGGGCGCGTCCTCCTCGACGGCGTCGACCTCCGGAAGCTGCATCCGAAGGATCTGCGGCGTGCGATCGTGATGGTCACGCAGGAGGCGTACCTGTTCTCCGGCACGGTCGCGGACAACATCGCGCTCGGCAAGCCCGGAGCGAGTCGAGACGAGATCGAGCGTGCCGCGCAAGCGGTGGGAGCGGACACGTTCATCGACGCGTTGCCGAAGGGCTACGACACCGACGTCAACAAGCGCGGCGGTCGCGTCTCGGCGGGTCAACGCCAGTTGATCTCGTTCGCGCGGGCGTTCCTCGCCGACCCGTCGGTGCTGATTCTCGACGAAGCGACGGCGTCGCTCGACATCCCGAGCGAGCGGCTCGTCCAGGAGGCGTTGCAGACGCTTCTCGCCGACCGCACCGCCGTGATCATCGCGCACCGACTCTCGACGGTCGCGATCGCCGACCGTGTGCTCGTGATGGAGCACGGTCGAATCGTCGAGGACGGCACCCCCGCCGACCTCATTAGCGGGTCGGGTCGCTTTGCGCGCATGCACGCGGCGTGGAGGGACTCCCTCGTCTGACCTGCCGCGCTCGTGACGCCGAGGTGCCGGGGGACCGAAGTCCTCCGGCACCCCGCCGTCTCTCAGGGGAGGGATGGCGGGTTCTCGGACGTCGCGCCGACGCCGGAGGATCCCTGCGTCGGGGAATCGGAGGCTCCGGGGGTGAAGCCGTAAACGACGTCGCCGTCGACGAAGGCGGTCCACCCGGCGTCGCACGTGACGAGCGTGGCGGGGAGGGTCTCGGGCCACCAGGTGTCCTCGAGGGGAGCCTCCGCAACGATTTCCGACTCCGAGACGTTCGGCGTCCGGGCGTCGGTGTCGCAAGCTCCGCTCGCGAAGTGCGAGGCCGAGCGGTAGGTCAGGATCGACGAGTCGTCGGCGAGGTCGGTCGTGTACCGAATGTCGGTCGCGTCATCCGGTACCCACGAGGGCGCGGGGAGTGTGGTGTCGGTGCGGAACTCGTCAATGCTGCCGTAGGCCGCGCTTGTCGTCGATCCGAACGCCAGCTGGAGGCTGGAGCACGACGCGAGCAACGGGGCGGCGAGGACCGCGAGAGCGACGAAGGCCGTGAGACGGACGGGGCGGGAGACCATGAACCAAGCCTCACGGGATCGCGGTGCCACGTCGTCAGCCTGCGGAGGGAACCGTCTCATCCTGCAGCACGACTCGCGGGTCGCGGGTGGTCAGATCCACGCGGAGCGGGCGATCCGGTAGCCGGTCGGCGTGTCGACGAGCGGAGTGCCCTCCTCCTCGTAGTGGGGCCGAGCCGTGACCTCGAGGCCGATGGGCGGGAGTCCGCCCGAGCGCACCACCCGCCACCAGGGAACGGAGTGCCCGGCATGGGCCATGACGCGGCCCACTCCGCGGGCCGACCGCGACCCGAGCGCCGCGGCGATGGAGCCGTAGCTCATGACATGACCGGGAGGGATCGCCGCGGCGACTGCGAGGACCTCCTCGACGAAGTCGTCACCGGTGGGAGGACCGCTCGGCTCGCCGTCCCGCGACTGGGACGAATCGACCCGCATCGGTTCAGAGGGCGAGCTCTGCGACGGTCTCGCCGTACGAGGTCTCGCCGACGGGCACGAATCCCACGCGGAGGAAGAATGCCTCTGGACCGCTCTCACCGGGCTCGTAGATCACATCGAGGTGGTTGAACCCTCGGTCCCGCGCCTCGGACCGGAGCGCCTCGACAGCGAAGGTGCCGATGCCGCGGCCCTGGTCGTCGGCGTCGACGTTGATCCGCCAGAGGATGCTGCGGAACTCCTCCTGCTCGGCGTTCGGGTCGAAGTTGCCCTGAATGAAGCCGACGACCTCATCGCCGTCGAGGATGACGCGTTGCCAGCTCGTCGTCGGGTCGACGACCGCTGCGGCGACGGCGTATGAGACGGGGGCGACGAACTGCTCCTGGCCCGGTTTGAGCGTGAGCGTGTTGACCGCGACGATTGTGGACGCCGACAGTTCCTCGAGTCTCAGCTCAGCCATGTCAACAGGCTACCGGTCGAGGCGGTCGGCAGGGAAGGATGGAGCCCCCGCGGGCGGCATCACCCGCAGTTGTCTCGACGTCGAGACAACTGGGGCGCGCGGTAAGCTGGTGCGGCGAGATCCGCCCGTATTCCCTACAGGAGTTGTTTTGTCGAAAATCAAGGTTGAAGGCACGGTCGTCGAGCTCGACGGCGACGAGATGACCCGCATCATCTGGCAGGCCATCAAGGACACCCTCATCCACCCGTACCTCGACGTGAACCTCGAGTACTACGACCTCGGTATCGAGAAGCGGGACGAGACCGACGACCAGATCACGATCGACGCGGCCGAGGCCATCAAGAAGCACGGCGTCGGTGTGAAGTGCGCGACCATCACACCGGACGAGGCCCGCGTCGAGGAGTTCGGCCTCAAGAAGATGTGGCGGTCGCCGAACGGCACGATCCGGAACATCCTCGGCGGTGTCATCTTCCGCGAGCCCATCATCATCTCGAACATCCCGCGCCTGGTCCCGGGCTGGAACAAGCCGATCATCGTCGGTCGCCACGCCTTCGGTGACCAGTACCGCGCGACCGACTTCCGCTTCGAGGGCGAGGGCACGCTCACGATGACCTTCACGCCGAAGGACGGTTCGGAGCCGCAGCAGTTCGAGGTCTTCCAGTCGCCCGGTTCCGGCGTCGCAATGGGGATGTACAACCTCGACGAGTCGATCCGCGACTTCGCCCGTGCCTCGCTCAACTACGGTCTCGCCCGGAACTACCCGGTCTACCTCTCGACGAAGAACACGATCCTCAAGGCGTACGACGGCCGCTTCAAGGACATCTTCCAGGAGGTCTTCGAGGCCGAGTTCAAGCAGCAGTTCGACGACGCCGGCCTCACGTACGAGCACCGCCTCATCGACGACATGGTCGCGTCGGCGCTCAAGTGGGAGGGTGGCTACGTCTGGGCCACGAAGAACTACGACGGTGATGTCCAGTCGGACACCGTCGCTCAGGGCTTCGGCTCGCTCGGCCTCATGACGAGCGTGCTCTCCACCCCGGACGGCAAGGTCGTCGAGGCGGAGGCCGCCCACGGCACGGTCACGCGGCACTACCGCCAGCACCAGGCCGGCAAACCCACGTCGACGAACCCGATCGCCTCGATCTACGCGTGGACACGGGGACTCGCGCACCGCGGCAAGCTCGACGGCAACCAGGAACTCATCGACTTCGCGGCGACCCTCGAGGACGTCGTCATCAAGACGGTCGAGTCGGGCAAGATGACGAAGGACCTCGCGCTCCTCGTCGGCCCCGAGCAGCCGTACCAGACGACGGAGGAGTTCCTCGCGACGCTCGACGCGAACCTGCAGGAGCGCATGGCCGGCGCCTGATCCTCGGCATGACGCACGAAGCCCCTCCCCGCTGATGCGGGGAGGGGCTTCGTGCGTCATGCCGATCAGGACGCTTCGTTGACCTGAAGCGTGGAGCTCTGGTCGAGAGCCTGGCCCTGGTCGGACTGCTCGGCTCCGGAGCCGACGGCGATCTTCCGCGGCTTGGCCTTCTCGCTCACGGGGATCGTCACGGAGAGCACGCCGTTCGCATAGTTCGCGGTGATGTTCTCGGTGTCGACGCCCTGGCCGAGGTTCAGCTGGCGGAGGAAGGAACCGGACTCGCGCTCCTTGGCGAGCCACGCGACGCCCTCGCCTTGCGTGAGGGTGCGCTCGGCGCGGATGGTGAGGAGCTGGCCGTCGATGTCGATGTCGACGGAGCCGGGGTCGATGCCGGGCAGGTCTGCGGCCATCACGTAGTGGTCGCCGTCGCGGTAGAGGTCCATCGGCATGAGGCGGGGTCCCCGTCGGGTGTCGAGGAACGCACCGGCGACGCGGTCGAGCTCGCGGAATGGGTCGAAGTTCATGGCCATCGATTTCTCCTTCGTCGGGGCCGCTGGGCGGCCGGATGTACGGTTCTCCAGAGTTGAGTGGGGTTCGCTCAACCTGAGATCAGATTAGCACTCTCGTGGGCCGAGTGCCAGATTTCACGTTCGCCGTGGGCGATCGTCGCGCCATTCGTGTCCCCGCGCCGAAGTGGAGCGTCATCCGGCCTTTTTCGCGCGTCGTTGTGCGTTCCGAGAGCGTGTCCGCCATTCACCCGACACACGAACGGCCGTAACGCGACGTTTACACGTGGCCCTCGCTCGGGGGCCACTTGTGCGCTAGTTTCGTTCCCGGGTACCCGAAGCCCGCGCAATACGAGGCCGTATTGATCGGCGTCGTCAGTTCACGAGACGGGGAAGGTATCCGTGAGATATTCCATTCCGCGTGGCCCACGGGGCGACGCACGCGGAGCGGGGGCACGCCGAGTGCTCTCCGCTTCAGTCACCGCAACACTCGCGATCTCCGCGATCGCATTCACCGGCGGCACCGCGACGGCCGCTCCCACGCCGTTCGCGCAAAGCGGCAAGACGACGTTCGACGCGGGGCGCTACGTCGTGACCCTCGCCGACGACCCGGCCGCCACCTACGACGGCGGCGTCTCGGGTTTCGATGCCACGAAGCCGGACCCGGGGGGTCGGTTGAACCCCGGCGCGACGGACGTCACGGAATACACGGACTACCTCGCCGCCGAGCAGGAGGACGTCGCGGCCGAGGTCGACGCGACGATCGACTACTCCTACACGCTCACGGTGAACGGCTTCGCCGCCGACCTCTCGAGCGAACAGGCGAGCGCGCTCGCCGCCGACAAGCGCGTCATCTCCCTCGAGGAGGAGGAGATCCTGCACACGACCGCCCAGTCCTCGACGGACTTCCTCGGCCTCTCGGGCGACGGCGGCGTGTGGGAGAGCGTCGGCGGAGTCGATGCGGCCGGTGCCGGCGTCGTCGTCGGCGTCCTCGACACGGGCATCGCACCCGAGAACCCCTCGTTCGCCGGTGAGTCGCTCGGAACGACCCCGGGAGACGCACCCTTCCTCGACGGCGAGGAGATCGTGTTCTCGAAGGGCGACGGCGGCACATTCCGAGGCGTGTGCGAGGAGGGCGAGCAGTTCGCCGCCTCCTCGTGCAGCACGAAGGTGATCGGCGCGCGGTACTACGTCGACGGCTTCGGCGCCGACCGCATCGGCGACGCGAGCGTCGGCGAGTACGTGTCGCCGCGTGACGGCGACGGCCACGGCTCCCACACCGCGAGCACGGCGGCCGGCAACCACGCCGTCGACGCGAGCGTCGGGGGAGTCGGCTACGGGCAGATCTCCGGGGTCGCCCCGGCGGCGAAGATCGCGGCGTACAAGGTCTGCTGGTCGGGGCCGGATCCCGCCGTGACGACCGACGACGGCTGCGCGACGACCGACCTCCTGGCCGGCATCGAGCAGGCCGTGACCGATGGCGTCGACGTCATCAACTACTCCATCGGCGGCGGCGCCGCGGAGACGACCGTCTCCGCGACCGACTACGCGTTCTTCGGTGCCGCGGCGGCGGGGATCTTCGTCTCGGCCTCGGCCGGGAACGACGGCCCCGGGGAATCGACCCTCGACAATGCGTCGCCGTGGATCACGACGGTCGCGGCCTCCACCATCCCGAGCTACGAGGCCACCGTCGAGTTGGGTGACGGTTCCGCCTACCCCGGCGCCTCCATCACGGTCGACCGCTCCGAGGGGGCGACACCCTTCACCGGGCCGCTCGTCTGGGCCGACGACGTCGCCGCGGAGGGAGTCGCGGACGCCAACCTCTGCGGCCCGGGTTCGCTCGATCCCGCCGCCGTCGAGGGCATGATCGTCGTGTGTGATCGCGGAACGTACGATCGCACGGCGAAGTCGGCAGAGGTCGCACGGGCCGGGGGCATCGGCATGCTTCTCGTCAACCCCGTCGCAGGCTCGATCGATCTCGACGAGCACAGCGTGCCCACGGTCCACGTCGACGTGCAGTTCCGCGACGCGATCGTCGCGTACGCGCAGACCGAGGGAGCCACGGCGACCTTCCTGCCGGACAACGTGTCCGACTACCCGTCACCGCCGACCCCGCAGGTCGCGGGCTTCTCGAGCCGCGGACCCGTGCTCGCGGACGGAAGCGACATTCTGAAGCCGGACGTCTCCGCTCCGGGCGTCGCGATCCTCGCGGGAGGGGCGAACGCCGAAGGCGCGGAGCCCACCTTCAAGTTCCTGTCGGGGACGTCGATGGCGGCACCGCACGTCGCGGGCCTCGGTGCGCTCTATCTCGGCGTGCACCCCACCGCCGCTCCCGCCGAGATCAAGTCGGCGCTCATGACGACCGCGTCGGACACCGTCGATGCGGCGGGTCACGACGTGAGCGATCCCTTCGTCCAGGGTGCCGGGCAGGTCGAGCCCGGATCGTTCCTCGACACCGGTCTGCTGTACCTCAACGGTGTCGACGACTGGGAGTCCTACATCGAGGGCGTCGGCTTCGAGTTGTCACCCGATGTCGAACCGATCGATCCGTCGAGCCTCAATCTGGCCTCGATCGCGATCGGAGCGCTCACCGCTCCGGAGACGGTCACCCGGACGGTGACCGCGACCACGGCGGGGACGTACACGGCTCGGCCGATCGACATCCCGGGCATCACGGCCGAGGTGACGCCGTCGTCGTTCACCGTCGCGGAGGGCGAGTCCGTCTCGTACACCGTGACGTTCACGCGGACGGACGCTCCCCTCGACGAGTTCGCGACCGGGTCGCTCGTCTGGGAGGGTGACGACGGCACCACGGTGCGCTCGCCGATCGCGGTGCAGCCGGTCACGATCGTCGCTCCCGACGAGGTCGCGGGTGAGGGCGTCTCGGGCTCCGTCGAGATCGAGGTGACCCCGGGCGGTTCGGGTGCGATTCCGCTCTCGGCTCAGGGCCTCGCGCCGGCGATCCTCGTGGAGGGCGACGGTTCGGCGGAGGGCCACACGGGGTCCGGATCGGGTGGTGACGAGTTCACCTACCCCGTCTCGGTGGCCGACGGGGCGTCTTTCGCGCGATTCTCGCTCATCGCCGTCGACAAGACGGCCGACCTCGATCTGGTCGTCTATCAACTCGATGCGGCCGGTGAGCCGGTCGCGGGATGGCAGTCGGCGACCGGATCGGCCGACGAGCAGGTCGACATCTGGGCGCCGGAGGCGGGCGACTACCTCGTCGTCGCGAGTGTCTACAGCGGTACGACGGCGTTCGACGTGAAGACGGCCTCCGTGGTCCCCGGGGCGGGTGAGGGCGGCTTCGCGGTCGATCCGACCGAGCTCGAGGGCGTGCAGGGCGAGCCGATCGCCTACACCGTCTCGTGGACCGGCCTCGCACCGCTCTCGGACTACGTCGGTGTCATCGTGTACGGCGACACAGGGGAGGCGACGGTGGTGTCCGTCGCGAGCGGAGAGGCGCCCGCTCCCGACTCTCCCGTCAACACGACTCCCCCGACCATCGGCGGAACGCCCGAGGTGGGCGAGAAGCTGACGGCGGACCCAGGGGAGTGGGACACCGAGGGGGTCGCGTTCGCCTATCAGTGGCAGGCGGACGGCGTCGACATCCCGGGAGCCACGAAGGCGACCTACAAGGTGAAGAGGGCCGACCAGGGCAAGACCATCACCGTCGTCGTGACGGCGACGGCCGAGGGTCTGGCTCCGGGCGCCGCCACGTCGGCGGGAGTCGTCGTCGCGTTCGTCTCGAAGGTCTCGCTCTCGGTCTCGCCGACGGTCGGGTTCAGCTGGTCGACCCGCACCGCAACGGTCAGGGTGACGAGCGACTCGGACGCCCCCGGAACCGGGACTGTCGTCATCACGGCCGGAGGGAAGTCGGTCGAGGCCGTGCTCGATGCGAACGGGACCGCCACCGTGAAGCTGCCGAAGCTCGGCTCGGGAGTGCACACGGTGCGAGCAGCCTACGAGGGTGACGCCACGCACGAGGCGGCGACCAGCCCCAAGCGGCTCGTCGTGGTCATCTTCTAGCAGCAGGCCCACCAGACGGAACGGCCCCGCATGACGGATCATGCGGGGCCGTTCCGTGCGCGGAGGCGGATCAGCCGCACGCCTCCTGGATGGCCGCGGCCTTCTCCTGGAAGTCGGTGACCGACGCCATCACGGATTCGCTGTCGGCGTTCGCGGGGTCGCCGGCGGCCGCGGACACCTCGTCGACGTAGGTGCCGAGGGAATCCTCGGTGTCCTCGGCGAGGGCCTTGATTTCCTCGTTGCTGATGCCGTCGACCGTCTCGCCGAACGTGTCGCGGAAGCTTTCGAGCGCCTCCACGGCGCCCTCGGGGTCGGTCGCGAGAGTGGAGATGCTCGAGTTGAGCTCCTCACTCGCCGCGGTGAGTTCCTCGTTGAGCTGCGTGCAGGCTTCGTCCTTCGACTGTCCGGCCGTGCAGCCGGTCAGGAGCAGGGCGCCGGCCGCCACGAGGCCGACGACGGCGCGTCGCGCGCGCAGGGAGGTGGTGATGGTCATGGGGTCCCCGTTCTGTGAGTGAGCAACGTCCCCGACCCTAACAGCGGGCGGCGAGCGCGCCAGGGGGCTGGCGCGGCCCGACCGGGGCGCCCGAACGAGTCACCGGCTCGATGACTCATCGCGTCGGCAGCGGTGAGAAGGCGACTCACCGCTGCACCGGCTCGTGCGCGGGGAGGTGGAGACGGCGGAGATCCTCGCGAGTGGGTGCGGCCTCCCAATCACCGTCGACGGTGCACGCGAAGGCCCCGCACTCCGTGGCGACACGCAAGCGGTCCTCAAGTGACGACCCGCGCACCGTCTCGGCCAACCATCCCGCGACGAACGCGTCCCCCGCACCGACCGTGTCGACGACGTCCACACGCAGGGCCTCTCGGTCGGCGCGCCCGCTGTCGTCCTCCGCGAGTGAGCCGAGGGCACCGCGCTTGACCACCGCGCAGCGCGGTCCGAGGCGCCGTAGCGCGTCGAGCTGGCGCGCCGGAGCGGTCTCGTTCGTGAGGATCTCGGCCTCGTCGACGCCGGCGAAGATGACGTCGGCCCGCTCTGCGAGGGCGCGGTAGGCGACGGCGGCGCCCGTGCCGTCCGCCCAGAGGGCACTGCGGTGGTTGACGTCGAACGACACGACCACGCCGGAGGCGTGTGCTCGGGTGATCGCAGCGTGCACCGCGGTCAGCAGCGAGCCGCCGAGGCCGGCCGAGATGCCGGTGATGTGCAGCACCCGCGCGCGCTCGACGAGTCCGGGTGCGATCTCGTCGGGCACCAAGTGGCTGCCTGCGTGGTCTCTGCGGTAGTAGGTGATGCGACTCGTGCCGGGCGTCGGCCGTTCCTTCAGCATCAGGGCGGTGGCGGCATGCGCATCGACCAGCGGATGGGTCTCGACGCGCTCGGCGCGCAGCTCGCGGACGATGAGGTCCCCCACGCCGTCAGCGCCGACCTTGCCGATCCATCCGGCCGTGCCGCCGAGGCGGGCGACCCCGATGGCGACGTTGCTCTCGGCGCCGCCGAAGCCGAGCCGCATGTCGCGGGCATGAGCGAGGCGACCGTTGCGGGTCGTGACCAGCAGCCCGAGGCTCTCACCGATCGACAGCACGTCCAGTTCGCGCTTCACGCCGCATTACGCCCATCGGCGATGCCGAGGGCCGCGCGTACGGCGGACGCGACGGCGCCGGCGCCCTGCGGTGCCGCGGCGGTGATCCAGCTGCCGCTCACGGCGAACACCGCGGGATGCGCGAGGTGTGCGGCGAGGTTCTGCGGGCGCACGCCACCCGACGGCATGAACCGCACGCCGCGATAGACATCACCGTAGGCGTCCAGCAGTGCGAGGCCGTCGAAGACGCCGGCGGGAAAGAGCTTCAGTCGGTCGAGACCCAGAGCCATGGCAGCCTGTACCTCGGTGGGGGTGAGCACTCCGGGGATCACCGGGAAGCCGGCATCGCTGACGTAGCCGACGACCTCGGGATCGAGGCCCGGGGTCACGACGAACGTGGCGCCGGCGTCGAGAGCCCGGCGCGCGAGGTCGACGCTGAGCACGGTACCCGCTCCGACGTGCAGATCGCCGCGGGCCGCGAGGCGCTTCACGGCGGGCATGCCGTGGGCACCTCGCAGCGCGACCTCCACGACCGGCAGCCCGCCCGCGGTCAGGCCGTCGCCGATCGCGTCGATGTGGTCGGGGTCGCCGATGGAGGCCAGCGGCACCAGCCGGTGCGAGGGCAGGGGCAGCATCAGCCCGTGACGGCGAGCGCGTCGATCTCCACCAGCATCTCCTCGCGAGGGAGCCCGGTGAACACCGTCGTGCGGGACGGCAGCACGCCCGAGGGGCAGCGGTCCGACACGAACGACCCGTAGGCGTCATTCATCGCCGCGAAGTCATCGCGGGTCGTGAGGTAGACGCGCAGGATCATGACGTCGTCGAAGCTCGCGCCCGCGGCGGTGAGGATGGCCTCGACGTTGAGCAGGGTGCGCACGGTCTGGGCCGCGACGTCGCCGCGGTGCAGGTACTCGCCGGTGGCCGGGTCGACGGGGCCTTGACCCGACACCTGTACGAAGGGGCCGCGGCGCACGCCCTGCGAGAAGGTGTGTGCGGGAGCGGGGGCGTCGGCGGTGGAGATGGCGGTACGGTCGGTCATACGGTTTCGCTTTCGTCGGGGGTCGGGGGGATGAACGTCTGCGGGCTGTGGAAACCGAGATCGGCGGAGACGGCGGCGACCGTGTCGAGAAGTTCCGGGAGCAGACCGAGCACCTCGTCGTAGGAAAGCAGGATGTTCGGCACCGACACCGACATGGCGGCCGCGATTCGGCCGTCTGCCGCACGCACCGGCGCCGCGATGCAATTCATGAACGTCTCGTGCTCTTCGTGGTCGACGGCCCACCCGCGCTCGGCGGCCTCGGCGATGGCCGCCTCCAGCGTCTGTCGTTCCCGCACGGTGCGCCCCGTGTAGGCGGTGAAATCGTGCGCTCCCAGTACATGACGACGCTCGTCGTCATCAATGTCGCCGAGCAGCACTTTCGCGACGGCGGTGGCATGGAGTGGGGCGGGAAGTCCGACTCGAGAGTACATGCGCAGCTTGTGCCCGGAGTCGACCTTGTCGACGTAGGTGACCACGCCGTCGCGGTACTCCGCCAGGTGCACCGTCTGCCCGATCTGCCGAGCCAGCGCCCGCATGTGCGGCGCAGCAGCCTCGCGGACGTCGTCCGTCTCGGGGGCGTTGTGCGAGAAGCGGTACAGCGTCGGGCCGATGCGATAGCGGTGCTGGCTGTCGCGCGTGACGTAGCCTCGCGCCTCGAGCACCCGCAGCAGGCGGAGCACCGTCGTTTTGTGCACCTCGAGCCTCGCGGCGAGCTCGTCGAGGGAACCGCAACCCTCAGCGACGAGGTCCAAGGCGTCGAGGGAGCGCTCGAGCGATTGGCTCATGCGCACACCGGAGCGGGGTGGGGAGTCGGGTCGGACACTCGACAATCGTAGGGGGAATGAGCGGACACTGCAACAGGCGTTGCGCCATACGCAATCGTGAAAGGCGGCACGATCCGAAGGGCCCTCCCGCTCGGCGAGGCCGCTCGCCGATCAGATCGTCGCGATCGTCCGGCTGAGGAGGAGATCGGCCATGCCGATGAGGACGACGTCCTCATCGTGCGAGCCCGGACGCACTCGGCACGGGTGCCCGGTTCCGATTCGTCGGAGACCGGCGATCGCCGTCTCCGCGGCGGCGGCGATCGCCGCGACGTCCAGGTCGTGTGGCCCCTCGATGACGATCTCGGGCACGTCGAGCATCGCGACCACGGGGGCGAGCTGCTCGCCGAGCACCGCGCCGACCCTCTGCAGGAGGCCAAGGTCGCCCCCCTGCTCGAGCAGGTGCTGGATCGTCGCCTCCACCGTCACGGGAGAGTCACCCGGACCGGGCATGGTGATGTGGCCGAGCTCGCCGGCTGCGTTGTTCGCACCGCGGACGAGATGACCGTTCACGATGGCGGCGCCTCCGAGGCCGGTGCCGATGCGCACGAGGAGCAGATCCTCACTGCCGTCCACATTCAATTCGGCGGTGACCGCAGCGTTCGCGTCATTCTCGACGATCGTCGGCACACCGAATCGCTCGGAAACCTGGGTCGCGAGCGGTAGCCGTCGCCACCCGAGATTGGTGGACTCGACGACCGTTCCGCTGCCGTCGACGATGCCGGGGGAGCCGATGCCGATCCCGCCGATCCGGGGGGCTGTGGCGGATTGCAGACGGGCTATCAGGTTCACGACGGCGGTCAGCGCCCCTCCGCCCGTCAGATCGCCGCGGACCTCGGCTCGGTGCAGGATCTCCCCGGTGATGGAGAGCACGGCGCCGTGGAAGCGGTGGGGCTGGCTCAGGTCGATGGCGATGATGGCGAACGCGAGCGGATTGACCTGCAGGGGAGTGGCGGGCTTTCCCGGACGGCCCTTCGACTCGCGGGCGCCGGTCTCGATGAGGAGGCCGTCTCCGACGAGACCGCCGACGAGGTCCGACACCGTGATGCGCGAGAGCCCCGTGATGCGCGCGACGTCGGCGCGACTCACGTCGGGTGTGCGCAGGACCGTGCGCAGGACGAGGGTGCGGTTGTGTGCACGGGCGTCGGTCGGCAGCAGCTTCTTCGAGTCGGAGCGAGTCCACGGGTCCGGCAGAACCATCGCCAAACTCCGTCCTTCCCCGATGCGGGCGTGAGTCATGGGGCCACCCGACTACATGATGTCACACGCACGCAGAAGCGCTGCGATGACGACATCTTCTTCGCCGGGGCGGACGGGTTGTGGATTGAGGGCGACGGCGCTTCCGGCGACGAGTACGGCGACGCGTGGTTCCTGCCTCCACATCGCGTCGCGGACCTCGGTGGCGCGTGTCACCGAACCCAGACCGACCAGCGCGCGGCTGTGAGGTTGTCCCGCCTCGCTCGGAAACCCGCGGTCGGCGGGGAGCCCCGCGGCCCTGGCCTGATCGATCCACGCGGTGACGACCGACTCGTAGCGAGCGAGCACTGCCGGTTCGTCGATGCTGAGCGCGTGTTCCACAGCGGCGACGATCCCCGCGAGCGACTCCTTGGTGACCTTCATCCCTCGGCCGATCCCCTGATGCGGGGCGGCGTGGGCTCGGACGCCGCGAACGATGTCGCGGCGCCCGAGGACGAGGCCGCTGTCCTGCGGGCCGCCGAGCCCCTTTCCTCCCGAGAAGACGACCACGTCGGCACCGAGGCCGCGAGTGAAGTCCCACATCGACGCGACGGGAGGGATCTGCGCAGCCGCATCGACGATGACCGGCACATTCCCGGCGTGCGCACGTTCGATCACCCGCTGCAGCGAGACCTCGGTGACCGGATACTGGGTTCCGGCGAACCACACGACCGCGAGCGGATCCGACGCGAGCGCACGGTCGAGCGCCATCTCGTCGTGGGCGACGTCGTCGATCCGCACACCGAGCAGTCGCATCGCATAGTCGTAGCCGTTGCGCTGCCCACGGAACATCACGAGGTGTCGTGGCTGTACGAGCGGGAAGACTTCGAGCGACGGCGGCTCGGGTCCGGTGAGGAGCGATGCCACGGTCAGGGTGAGACCGGCGGCCGCCCCGGTCGTCACTGCGGCCGCTTCGTTGCCGGTGAGCGCGGCGATGCGGGCGCCCGCTTCGTCGTACGCGTGTGGGAGATCGACCCACGACTGTGCGGCATGGAGCATCGCCGCCACAACGGGCGCCGGCATGATGGAGCCGCCGAGCGCCGTGAGTGTCGCTGCCGCGTTGACGATCACGGCGTCATTCCCCGGGCAGCGGGATCATCGCGTCGACGTACCGGCTCATCGCGGGTGCGCCGAGCTGCGCGGCGAGCCAGGCGTCGCGCGCGTCGTCGTCGATGCGGTCATGACCGGTCGGGACGAGGGTATCCGTCGTGCCTCCGAGCCTCGAGGCGAGCGCGGCACCCGAGGCAGAGCCGTCGCTGACGAGTGCGGCGGCCGTGACGTCACCGGCGAGCGCGAGCGGGTCGTACAGCGCCGTCGTCGACCGGGCGGCGGCGAGTTCGTCGTCGGTGCTGTGGCGGCGGAAGTCGTTGAGGCTCTCCAACGGGTACGCGCGGGTGGACTCGGCACGTCGCCAGGGATCGGTGAGCAGCAGGCCGTCGACCCGGAGCGCACGGAAAAACGGGCGGCGTGCGGCGGTCAGCACCCCGAGGTCTTCGCCGACGGCGGCGAGACGGGCGCTGTCGACACCCGGGTGTGAGTGAAGGATCTCGGCCGCCCGGAGGCAGTCCGCGACGACGCCACGGTAGACGTATTCGGAAGCGTCGACGATGCCGTCGATGAGGAGGCCGGGATAGGGGGCGCGGTACGGTGCGTCGGCGAGTCGCTGGCCTCGGTGCATCAGCGTGAGGATCGCGTAGCGGGCGCGGTCGTTGCTGTGCGGGGTGTGATTGACACTTCCGTGCCGCGGGATCTCGAGCACGCCGGGGTGCGGGCCGGGCCGGGTGGGAATGCTGAGATAGCCGGCGGCACGATAGCGGCTCGAGCCGCGGTGGCCGATGGACGAGAAGGTGATGGTGGAGAACGTCCAGTCGGGCGTCGTCCGCGAGGGCTCCGGCGTGAGGACGAGGTTCGTCGGCACCGTCGCGAGGTCGGCGTCGAGGTCGTCCCAATAGTCCACGGTCATGCGTTGCCTCCGATGAGGTCGTGCTCGCGCGCCGCCGCCGGCGAAGGGGAGAGGTGCCGCTCGAGGAACGCGTCGATCTCCTCATTCACCCAGGGGAGTCCCGCGCCGTGCGCGCACCCCTGGTAGGTCAGGAACTGCTCGACGTGGGGGAGGCGCTCCACGAGCGCGAAGCCCGTCTCGGGTGGGCAGACGTCGTCACCGAGTCCGATGTAGACCTGCGCGGGACACGCGACGCGCTCGCTGATGTTGAGCACGTCGAGATACGAGTAGGCGGTCTCGAGCGCCGTCCGCTGCTCCGGGTGGATATGGAGGTACTCGCGGATCTCCTGGTACGGGTACGTCAGCGTGAGCCGGACGCTCGACATGATGCCGCACAGGTACGGGGCGCCCGCGCTGATGCAGCGGACCAGGTCCGGTCGAAGCGCTGCGGTGGCCACGGCGAGGCCGCCGCCCTGGCTCGAGCCGTGCACGCCGATGCGAGTCCGGTCGACCTCGTCGCGGTCCGCAAGGAGGTCGAGCCCGCGGACGACGTCGAGGTAGAAGCCGAGGTACGTGGCTGAGCGGGCGTCGTTGGCACCGTCGACCAGCAGACCGGGGTATCCCGGGTCGATCTGGTCGCGCGCCCGCACCTTTCCACGCGGAGCGACGCTGAGGACGGCGTACCCGCGCAACGACCACGACTTCGCGACCGTCGGATCGGAGATGTATCCCGGGATCAAGAGGATGCCGGGAAGGTCGGCGTCCGGCGCGGCGCCTTCAGGCAGGGTGTACCACGCGCCGACGCGGACGCCTCCCGCGGACGAGTACGTGACCGCGAAGACGTCGACACCGTCGCCGGACATCGTCTCATCGAGGACGAACGCGGCAGCGGGCGCCGTGTGTTCCAGGTAGGCGAGCGCCTCGTTCCAGAAGGCATCGAGGTCGTCGGGACGGTCGACGTCGACCGGGCCGCGGGGTGTGAATCGGGCGGTGTCGGAAGGCATGTCATCTCCCCAGGACGCGTGAATGGCAGATTTGTTAACAACCTATACCTAAACGCCTAGCCGCCAGCATGACCACGAGATCCGTCGTCATTCGTACCTTGATTTTTCGTGCCCGACATGCGGTCGAAACATTCCGCCCACAGACTGACGGGGCAAGAAGTTTGTGTGGAGCATATGCATAACACCATAATGAAGTACTCACGAAGTACCCCCACACATTGATTCAGCGTCGAAATCGTCGTGCAGCGCGACGAAGGATGGAAAAGGGAAGAGCAATGAGAATGAACAGGTGGCTGGCCGTTGGCACGCTCCTCGTCGGAGCGTTCGCACTGTCGGCATGTGCTTCGGGCGGCGGTCAGTCGTCGGCGGAGGAATCGGACCCGAACCTCACGGTGTGGTTCATGCGCGGCGACGTGCCCGACGCGGCGCAGGAGTGGTTGGCCAGCGAGTGGGCCGAGCGCAACGACGGCGCAGAACTCACGATCGAGATCCAGGACTGGGACGGCATCGTCACCAAGCTCCAGACCTCGCTCGCCAGCGAGTCGCAGACCCCCGACGTCGTGGAGTTCGGCAACACGCAGGTGCGCACTTTCACGAGCGTCGGGGCCCTGTCGGACATCTCCGACCTGCAGGAGGAGATCGGGGGCGACACGCTGATCCCTTCGCTCGTCGAGGCGGGCTCGATCGACGAGACGCTGTACGCCGCTCCCTTCTTCGCCGGCTCGAGGGTGGTCTTCTACCGTGAGTCGATGCTCGAAGAGGCCGGCATCGAGGTGCCCGAGACGATCGACGAACTCGGAGACGCCGCCGTCGCGCTGAAGGAGGCGAACAGCGACGTCGCCAACTTCGAAGGCATCTTCACCGCGGCCAAGGACCTCGGCTCGAACCTCGGTTGGCTCTTCACCTACGGCACGCCGATCGCCGAACAGGATGGCGACCAGTGGGTCGGCACGCTTTCGACCCCCGAGGGAATCGAGGCGCTCGAGGCACTGCAGCGGATCTACACCGAGGGCATGTCGACAGCCGCCACGGCGACCGTCGACGAGACCCGCACCCCGTACGTCCCCTACAACGAGGGCCGCGCCGCGATGTTCTCGTCGCTCCCGAACGCGTGGGACGAGATCTCGCCCGAGTTGCAGGAGGATACGGGGGCCTTCGCGCTCCCCGGGACCGATGCCGGCGACATCGGCCACGCGTTGGCCGGCGGTTCCAACATCGGCATCGCGGCGGCGTCGCCGAACCAGGAGCACTCGCGCGAGTTGCTCGCGATGATGTTCGAACCCGAGTTCCAGGAGTACTTCGCGACGGAGGGCGGGTGGGTGCCCGGAAATACGGAGTACTCGGTGCCCGCTGAAGGCAACCCGGCGGCCGAGGCGCAGGTCGCCGCGGTCGAGAACTCGATGATGACGCCGCTCGCTCCCGGCTGGGGGGTCATCGAGAGCAACGACGTCATGCGGAACCTCTTCACCGAGGTGGCCCAGGGCGGCGACGTCACTGCGCTCGCCGAGGAGTACGACGCCATCATCACGTCGCTGCTCAACGAATGATCACCCACCACCGGTGACGGACCACACGGTCCGTCACCGGTGACGGCTCCAGAAGGGAAAGCTGACATGGTGCTCACCGTCGACGCTCCACCGGCGACGGGCGCCCGCCCGCTGCCGCCTCGCCGGGCATCCGTGCTCCGTCGTGCCGCTCCACTGTGGCTGGGTCTGCCTGCCATCATCGTCGTCATCGTCACGCAGGGTTATCCGCTCGTGACGCAGATCATCATGTCGTTCCAAGAGTTCGGCCTCGCCCAGCAGTTCGGCCAGCCCGCCGAGTGGATCGGTCTCGACAACTACATCCGAGTGATGACCGACCCCGTCTTCTGGGGGGTCATGGTCCGCTCGGTCGTGTTCGGTGCGGTCGTCGCCGGGCTGACGATGGTGATCGGCGTCCTCGCCGCGCTCCTGATGACCAAGCTTCCCACCGTCATCCGTGTCGCCCTCCAGGTCTCGATGCTTCTCGCCTGGGCGATGCCGCACTTGTCATCGCTCACGGTTTGGCAGTGGCTGTTCAATACCCGGAACGGCGTCGTCAACACCGTCCTCGTCGCTCTCGGCTTCGAGCAGTTCCGCGGATACGCGTGGCTGCTCGATCCCGCGTCCTTCTTCGTCATCGCCGGTGCCGTCGTCATCTGGGGCTCCGTGCCCCTCGTGATGTTCATGGTGTACGCCTCGGTGACGCAGGTCGACGAGTCGATCATGGAGGCCGCCCAGCTCGACGGCGCAGGCCCGTTCCGCCGCTTCTTCTCGGTCACGATGCCGATCATCGCGCCGGTGCTGTTCCTCGTCGGCATGCTGCAGATCATCTGGGATCTTCGCGTGTTCACCCAGATCTCGGTACTGCAGGATGCTGGCGGTGTGACGAGCGACACCAACGTGCTCGGCACGTACATCTATCAGATCGGTCTCGGGCAGGGTGATTACGGTCAGGGCTCGGCGATCGCGATGATCATGCTCGTGCTCACCCTCGTGCTCACCGCTGGGTACGTGCGACAGCTGCTCAAGAATGCGAATCAGTCATGACCACGACCTCCGCACCACCGAAGACCGTCGTCACTCGAGGCCGTACCACCGAGCCCCGCCGCCGCCGATCGACAAGATCGACGTCCGTTTTCGCGGTGATCGGCGTCGCCCTCGCCCTCGTGTGGGTGTTCCCCATCTACTGGATGCTCAACTCGTCTTTGCAGACCGACGAGCAGCTCTACGGCTCGGGGCTCACGCTCTTCCCCACCGACCTGTTCACCGGGAACTTCGAGCGCGTCATCGCCGACCAGTCGTTCTGGAGAGCGATGGGCATGTCCGCGACCGTCACCGCACTGGCGGTCGTCGTCGCGGTGCTCACCGCGATCGCGGCCGCCGCCGCGGTGAGCCGATTCCGGTTCCGCAGCAGGGGTGCCGTCATCCTCGTGATCCTCGTGATCCAGATGATCCCCGCCGAGGCGATGTTCATCTCGCAGTACCGGATGATGGACAGCTGGGACCTCATCAACAGTGCGCTCGGCCTGGCATTGCTGTACGCCGGTCACAGCATCCCGATCACCATCTGGATGCTGAAGGGCTTCATCGACGGCGTGCCGTACGAGCTCGAAGAGGCCGGTCAGGTGGACGGGCTCTCGCACTTCGGCGCGTTCCGCCACATCACGCTTCCCCTGCTGGCGCCGGGGCTGGTGGCATCCAGCATCTTCGCGTTCCTGTCCTCCTGGAATGAGTACACCCTCGCGCTCGTGATCATGAAGGACAACGCCTTCGCGACGCTGCCGCTGTGGCTGCGTCGGTTCAACGTCAGCTACGAGGCGACCGATTGGGGCGGGATCATGGCGGGCTCCGCGCTCATCGCGATCCCCGTCATCATCGTGTTCCTCATCGTGCAGGGGCGGATGGCGACGGGGCTCGTCGGGGGCGCGGTCAAGGGCTGATGGTCGATCTCACTACCGCCGCGGGGCGACCTGCGGCTTCCGCCTCGCACGCCTCCTTCTCTATCGGCCTCGACGTCGGAGGCACCAAGGTCCGCGGCGTCGTGACCGACGCCGACGGCACGATCGTGGCGGGCGCCCGGAAGCGCACCCGCGCCGGCGTGGATGGCGTGCTTCACACCATCGGCTCCGTCGTCGACGACCTGGTCGCCGACGCTGCGATCGACATCGCAGCGGTCGAACGGGTCGGTCTCGGCGTCCCCGGCGTCGTCGACCCCGCCGCGGGTGTCATCTCCCACGCAGTGAATCTCGGTATCCACGACCCGTTCGATATCGCCAGCGCCCTCGGTGACCGTCTCGGCGTCCACGGACGGGTGCACCTCGAGAACGACGTCAATGCTGCAGCCCTCGGAGTGGCCGAGGCGCTCGGGCTGCGGTCGAACTCGGTTGCGGTGATCTCTTCGGGCACCGGCCTTGCCGCGGGTTTCGTGGTGGAGGGGCGGCTGTGGCGCGGGCATCGCGGCGCCGCTGGCGAGATCGGGCACATCTCGGTCGACCCGACAGGGCCGATCTGCAAGTGCGGCCAGCGCGGATGCCTCGAGCTCTACGCGTCGGGCACGGCGATCGCCCGCATGCTCGGTCCGGGTTCGCCGCCGCCCCGCATGAAGCAGATCTTCGCCGCCGCGACCGCCGGCGACGCGACCGCGCGGCACATCGTCGACACCGTAGCGGAAGCGCTCGCGGTGGCGATCCGGTTCGTCACGCTGTCGATGGACCCCGAGCGCATCTTCCTCATGGGCGGGCTCGCCAGCGTCGGTACCCCCCTCCTGGACGCCGTCCTCGACGCTGTCGCGAAGGGCGAGCGCGACTCGCCCTTCCTCCTTGCACTGCGGATGCCGGAGCGGGTCGGTCTCGTGCCCGACGTCGCGGACCTGCCGGCGCGCGGTGCCGCGCGCCTGGGCGCGGTATGACCGGCACGGACGACTACCTCGACCGTCACGACGATGCGCTGCTCGCCCTGACGGAGCGGCTCATCGGCATCGACAGTCAGATCCCGCCGTTCGGCGACGAGCGGGCGATCATCGCCCATCTCGACGGAGTGCTGGAACGAGACGGGTTCACCGAGCGCACGATCATGGAGCCGGTCCGGGGCCGGCCGAGCCTGATCGCCCGGATACCGGGGGTCGGCGGAGGCCCCACCCTCATGTTCTGCGCGCACGTCGACACCAAGCTCGTCGGTGACGCCCCGGGTCTGTTGCGCACCGATCCGTTCACCGCGACCATCGTGGACGACCGGACCCCCAACTGCCCGACAGTGTCTGACAGACCTCAACCGGTCGGAAGCTCCTCGACCTGCCCGTGGAGGTAGGCGCGGTAGCGTGCGATGTCGCGCCCGATGTTCAGCGCATCGACGTCGCTGCCGCGCTGCGGGTGAACCCCGTCGATGGTGAAGTCGGGGTGGTGCCAGTCGAGCAGCGAGTAATACAGTCCGATCCGGAGCCCGCGCGCCCGGAACGCGTTCACGAACTCGCGTACAAGGTCGCGGCCGCCGAGGGTGCGTGAGACGCTCCAGTCCGTGAGCGCGGATGGCCAGAGGCAGTATCCGTCGTGGTGCTTCGCGGTCAGAACGGCGTATCGCATCCCCGCGTTCCACGCGGCGTCGGCGAGTGCGTCTGCGTTTGCGTCGAAGAGGTCGGCGTCGAAGTAGTCGCCGTAGCGTTCGTAGTGCTCCGGTGCCATCGTCGCCCGCAGCATGACCTGTTCGTGGCGCGCGGCGACTGCGTACGGCCCCCACTGGATGAACATGCCGAGCCGTGCATGGTCGAACCGGGCGTGGGCTGCGGGATCGATGTCGACGGAGACTTCCGTGGGACCGGACATTTCCCTAGTATGGCAGGAGTCCATACAAATTGAACGGGCTGCGTCCCCGTCCAGACAGAGGAGCACGATGACCGACCTGCTGGGATCCCTTTTCCCGCGGCCACGGGTGGCGACGATCACGACGGGCGAGGGCCCGAGCCGCGGTGCGGCACCTCGCACGTCGCTGGACGACACGCTGCCTGCCGAAGGATTTCGGCTCCGTGCGGATGCCTC
Source organism: Labedella populi (assembly GCF_004078655.1). Taxonomy (GTDB): domain Bacteria; phylum Actinomycetota; class Actinomycetes; order Actinomycetales; family Microbacteriaceae; genus Labedella; species Labedella populi. The sequence continues at coordinate 196,270 of NZ_RZNC01000002.1, forward strand.
GGGGATCGAGGTGCGGTACGCCGACGCCCGTGGCCTGCGTTACGCCCTCGCGACGCTCGATCAGCTCCGCGCTCACCCCGACTTCACGACGTCGGTCGTCGACATCGAGGACCACCCCGATTTCGCCGTCCGCGGCTACATGCTCGACGTGAGCCGCGACCGCGTGCCGACGCGGGCGACCCTGCTGCGCTATCTCGACCTCGCTGAGCGGGCGCGGCTGAACCACTTCGAGCTCTACATCGAGCACACGTTCGCGTACGAGGGTCACGACCTGGTCTGGCAGGACGCTTCGCCCTTCACGGTCGCGGACCTGCGATGGTTCGACGCGGAGTGCGTCGCCCGCGGCATCGACTTCGTGCCGTCGGTGAATTGCCTCGGTCACATGGAGCGCTGGCTCAAGCACCCGGCGTACAAGGACCGCTCCGAAACCCCCGACGGCTACGTCTGGGGCTTCGAGAATCGTGCCGCCGCGACCCTCGAGCCGACGCGGGAGAACGCCGACTTCACCCTCGGGCTTCTGCTCGAGATCGCCGAGACGACGTCGAGCGGCAAGATCAACATCGGTGCCGACGAGCCGTTCGAGCTCGGTCAGGGCGCCTCAGCCGATGCCGTCGCCGAGCGAGGACGCGGCGAGGTGTACTTCGAGTACGTCCGCCACCTGCTCGAGCGGCTCACTGAGCGTGGCTACCAGGTCGAGTTCTGGGCCGACATCTTCGCCGAGCACCCGGAACTCATGGGCCGCGTGCCCCAGGGGGCCGTCCCGGTCGTGTGGCAGTACGACGGTCCGGTCCTGAGCGCCGCCGTGATCGACGGCGCCGACGACGAGTTGCGCGCGAAATGGGAGGCGATCGCTTTCGACGTCGAGGCGACGCGGCAGGGTGCGCGCGGTCGTGCCGCAGCGCTCATCGAGTCCGGCGAGCCGTTCTGGCTCGCGCCCGGCACGAGCACCTGGCAGTCCTTCGTCGGTCGCACCGACAACGCCGTCGACAACCTCGTCGACGTCGCGAGGACCGGGCTCGACACGGGCGCCCGCGGCTACGTCAACACTCAATGGGGCGACCACGGCTCGCTCGAGCCGCCGGTCGTCAGCTTCGGCCCGCTGCTGCTCGGAGGTGCCGTCTCCTGGTGCCTGGACTCCAACGCCGATCTCGACCTCGCGACCCTCGTCGACACGGTCGCGCTGCTCGACCGCACCGGCCGGATCGGTCGCGCGACCGTCGAGGCCGGAGGCGCCGCCCATGCGCTCGGATCGCCACTGCTCAACGCGAGCCAGCTCTTCACCGTGCTGTGGCGGGCCGGCGAGATCCCGCCGGGATCGTGGCCGACACCGTCCGGCGTCGCGGCCGCACGAGCGAAGCTCGAGACTGCACGTGCGCTGCTCGTCGGTGCCGAGCCCGAAGCCGCCGATGGCGAGCTGGCCGTCTCCGAGCTCGACCACGCCATCCGGTTCGCGCTCCTCGCCGCCGACGTCCTCGACCTGGGCCACGGCGCACTCGCCGAGCTCGACCCCGAGACCGCGCTGCGCCTGCGCGATCGGCTCGACGTGCTCCTCGCCGAGCAGCGCACGCTGTGGTTGCGTCGATCACGCCCGGGCGGGCTCGACGACGCCGTCGGCAAGCTGGTGCCGTTGCGCCGGCTGCTCGAGCGACGCGCCGTGCTGGCGTGAGCGCGACCGTGCCCGACTCGTCAGTCACGATCGGTCCGCAGCACAAGTCGATTCCGCCGCAACTGTGGGGTTCGACGATCGCCGAGGCCGGCACGCGGGGCATCCGGCTGACCGACCTCGCCACGCCGGTGCTCGTCATCGACGAGGCCGCACTGCAGCACAACACCGGGACGATGCAACGGTGGATGGCTGCGCGCGGAGTCTCGTGGGCCCCGCACGGGAAGACCACGATGTCTCCTGAGCTGTGGCGGCGCGCACTCGACGCCGGCGCGTGGGGAATCACGGTCGCGACCGGATGGCAGGCGCTGGTCGCTCGCGCGGCCGGTGTCGAACGGATCCTCGTGGCGAACGAGATCATCGATCCGGTGGCGCTCGACGCTCTCGCCGAGACCGCGCCAGACGTGGTCTTCTTCGTCGACTCGGTGGAGGGGGCCACCCGGGCATCTACGGCCGCCCGGCGGGCGGGCGCACGGCTCGGTGTGATCGTGGACCTCGGCGGTGCCGGCGGCCGCGCGGGCGTCCGCAGTGGGGACGAGGCGTTCGCACTGGCGAGCGCCGTCGCGAACGATCCACATCTGGAGCTCCGCGGTGTCGGCGGGTACGAGGGTGCGTTGGCCCATGATCGGAACTCGGCGTCGATCGACGCGGTCCGCTCGTGGACGGGACAACTGACGAGGGTGTTCGAGGAGGCGGTTGCCGCGGGCCTCTTCGCCGCGGATGGAGCCCCGATCGTCACGGCGTCCGGCAGCCTCTACTTCGACGTCGTCGCAGCGGAACTGGCGCCGTTGGTGGGAGAGGCGACCGTGCTGCTCCGGCCCGGCGCGGTTCAGACCCACGACTCCGGCTTTTACCGTGAGCTGTCGCCCCTCGTCGGCACCACCGAGGAGCTGCACCCGGCGATCCACGTGTGGGCGCACGTGCTCGCGCGCCCGGAACCCGGGCTCGCGATCCTCGACGCAGGGCGCCGCGATGTGCCGTACGACCAGCATCTGCCCGTCATCGACCAGGTGGGAGGAGAGCGCGTCTCGCCGCTGCGGGTCACCGCGGTCGATGACCAGCATGCCTACGTCCGCGCCGATGCGGAGTTGCCGCTCGCCGTCGGGGACCGGGTGCGGCTGGCACTCAGCCATCCCTGCACCGCGTTCGACAAGTGGCGGCTGATCCCGATCGTGACCGACGGCTCGTCGCCCGACGCCGCCGTCGTGGATTTCGTGACGACGATCTTCTGAGAGCCTCCCGCGTCAGCCGGGGTGACGGAGCGCGCGACCCGCGCGTGCTCCCGTCGGAACGCCCGCGGCGACCACGCGCTCGCCGCGGATCCAGACATCACTGATGCCGCGGGGCGTCGTGCGCGGGCGCTCGTAGCTCGATGCGTCGGCGATGCGGGTCGCGTCGAACAGGACGAGGTCGGCGACAGCGCCTTCACGGAGCACACCTCGATCCTCGAGCCCGAGTCGCGAAGCGGGCGACCCCGTCAGGTGACGCACCCATTCCTCGAGCGGCATGAGGTCGCCGTAGGCGGCGAGGTAGCGGGGGAACGTGCCCCATCCTCTGGGGTGGGGCCGGCTACCGACGAGGATGCCGTCGCTCCCGCCCATGTGCCGCGGGTGTGCGAGAATCCGGCGGACGTTCGATTCGTCGCCGACGTGCATCAGGATGCTCGTGCGGAGCCGGTCCCGCCGCAGGATCGCGACCGCGGCGTCGAAAGCCGTCGCCGGCCCGCCGAGAGCCGGCAGCCCGACGAGGTCCGAGACGAGACGCCCGACGCAGGGCTCGAGCGCGGGATCGCTGACTCCGGCGATCGTGATCGTCGACCAGTCGATACGTTCACCGTGGGAGCCGTCCGAGCCGGTCACCTCGAGCGCCTCACGGATACCGCCGAGCTCGACGTGGTCAGCGAGCCGCTCGAGCGTGGCGTCCATCCCGCCCGCGGACGCCCAACTCGGCAGCAGTGCGGCGAGGGTCGTGGCGCCGGCGAGGTACGGGTAGGCGTCGAGCGTGACGTCCACGCCCTCGGCGACGGCCGCATCGACCAATTCGAGCAGTTCCCCGGCACGGCCGCGGTTGGACGGGAAATTCATCGTCGCATGGGTGAGGTGCACCGGGCAGTGGGTTCGTCGCGAGATCTCGATGACCTCGCGATACGCGTCGAGCGCGCCGCCGCCGTAACCGCGGGTGTGGGGGGACCAATAGCCGCCGTGTGCCGCGACGACGCGACACAATGCGGCCAGTTCGTCGGTCGTCGCGTGAAGTCCCGGTGCGTACGTCAATCCGCTGGACATGCCGAAGGCGCCCGCTCGCATCCCGTCCGCCAGCAGTCCCTGCATCCGATCGAGCTCCGCGGCGGTGGCGGCCCGCGCGTCGTGCCCGACCGTCATCATGCGCAGGTTGCCCTGCGGGACCAGGAACGCGGCGTTCGTCGGAGTACCGCCGTCGATGCGGCCGAGGTACCCCGCGACGTCGCGCCACGAGAAGTCATCGTCGCTCAGGTCGCCGTTCCATCCGGCGATGCGGGTACGGATGTCGGCGAGCACGCCGTCGTCGACGGGGGCGTATCCGAGACCGTCCTGACCGATCACCTCGGTCGTGACCCCCTGGAGGAGCTTCGCATCGTGCGTGCCCTCGCGCAGGATCTCCAGGTCGGAATGCGCATGCATGTCGATGAATCCCGGTGCGAGGACGAGGCCCGAGCCGTCGATCGAGCCGGGGGAGGTGGCGAGGGACGTGGCGGGGGTGATTGACGCGATGCGATCGCCCTGCACGACGACGTCCGCCGCACGGCCCGGTGCTCCGGTGCCGTCGACGACGAGCGCGTGTCGGATCAGTGTGTGGTCCAATTTGTAAGGAGTTTATCCTCTATTCCGTCGGCTGCTCTCCGGGACACGCCACGGAGCGGGCGGTACGGGTCACGCGACGACGAGGGGATCGAAGACCTTCCCAGGGTTGAGGATCCCGAGGGGATCGAAAACCGCCTTGACGCCGCGCTGGAGCTCGACCTGGTCGTCACCGAGTTCGTCGGCGAGCCAGCGTCGCTTGAGGACCCCGATGCCGTGCTCTCCCGTGAGGGTCCCGCCGAGGGTGAGCGCCGCCGTGAAGAGCGCATCCGCGGCATCCCAGATGTGCGGCGGGACGGAATCCCCCTCGACGACGAAGTTCGGATGGAGGTTCCCGTCCCCGGCGTGCGCGACCGTCGGGATCGTGATGCCGAAGCGCTCCTCGATCTCGGCGATCGCGGCGAACATCGCGGGGAGCGCGCTCCGCGGGACGGAGACGTCCTCGATGAGCGCCGTGCCGAGTCGCTCCATCGCGGGATGCATCGCGCGTCGCACCGCGAGGAGGCGTTCGCCCTCGGTGAGGTCGGTCGTGAGCTCTGCCGTGCCGCCGAGTGATCGCACGATGTCGAGGGCCGCTGCGGCCTCCTCGCCGGCGGCCGGGCCGTCGGTCTGCACCACGAGGTGCGCCGCTCCCGCTCCGCCCATCGAGGTGCCGAGCAGCGCATCCACGGCGCGGAGCGACGCGGCGTCCATGAGTTCCATGACGGCCGGCTGCACTCCGGCCGCCGTGATCGCCGAGGATGCGCGAGCGGCGCTCGCCGCGTCGGGGAAGAAGCACGCGACGGTCGCGACCGTGCCCGCGACGCGGCGTCGGATCCGGACGATCGCCTCGACGACGACGCCGAGGAGACCCTCGGAGCCGACCATCAGTGCGGTGAGATCGAGGCCCGTGACGCCCTTCACACTGCGGTGACCGGTCCGGATGACGCGTCCGTCGGCGAGGACGACCGTGAGCCCGAGGACGGCGTCGCGGGTGACGCCGTACTTCGCACAGAGCAGTCCGCCGGCACCGGTGGCGATGTTGCCTCCGACGGTCGAGATCGCCCGCGACGCGGGGTCGGGGGCGAACCATAGGCCGCGGTCGGCCAGCAGGTCGTTGAAGACGCCGTTCAGGATGCCCGGTTGGACGACGGCGAGGAGGTCGTCCTCATCGATCTCGAGGACACGGTCCATCATGAGGGTTGAGAGGACGATCTCCCCGGCCCCGGCCATCGCGGCTCCCGCGAGACCGGTTCCGGCACCACGGGTCACGACGGGGGTCCTCGTGGACGTCGCGATCCGCATCGTCGCTTGGACGTCCTCGACCGAACGGGCGTCGACGATCGCGAGCGGACGACTCGCGGAGCGGTGCCCCGACTTGTCCGCGCGCACCGCCTCGAGTCGCGCCGAGGTCGTCACCACGGCGTCGCCGAGGGCCTCGCGGAGCGCGGAGACCACGGCGGACCCGTCGGCAGGACCCGCCGGAGCGGTCATCGAGCGAGTTCCCGGCGACCGGCGATGACTCCGCTCACCACGGCTACGACGGCGTACACGGCCGCGACGATCGGCTGTCCGAGATCGAGCCACGCGAGCGTCGCCGCCGCGACGACGAGCAGTTCGACGAGCGACTTGCCGTAGACGTCGACCGAGAACACGGCGCGTGGCGAGCGAAAGAGCCCCCACAAGAGGATCGCGAGCATCGGCGCGCCGATGCCGACGGCGATGTTGAGCGGGAAGGCGAACGCCACGAATCCCCAGACCCCGAGCGTCACGAAGGCGAAGAGCTCGAGGACGAGCCGGAGGACGTCGTTGACACCGATGGTGCGGGAGGTCGTTGAAGCGGTCACTCCTCGATTTTACGCGTCGACGCCGCGGGGGAGCGCCGCCGCCGACGTCAGCGGAAGATGATCGTCCGCGCTCCGTCGAGGAGGACGCGGTCCTCGGAGAACCATTTCACGGCTTGAGTGAGGGTCCGGCTCTCCTCGTCCTGACCGATGGCGACGAGCTCGGCGGGGGAGCGGGAATGGTCCACGCGAACGACGTTCTGCTCGATGATCGGGCCCTCGTCGAGGTCGCTCGTGACGAAATGGGCGGTGGCGCCGATGAGCTTGACGCCGCGAGCGTGTGCCTGGCGGTAGGGATTCGCGCCCTTGAATCCGGGGAGGAACGAGTGGTGGATGTTGATGGCCTTGCCCGCGAGCAGCTCGCACAACTCGGGAGAGAGGATCTGCATGTAGCGGGCGAGGACGACGAGCTCGATGTCATGCTCCTCGACGGCGGCGACGATGCGACGCTCGAACGCCGCCTTCTCCTCCGCGTTCGTGACCGGTGCGGACTCGAAGGGCACGCCATAGAAGTTCGCGAGGTCACGGAGGGAGCCGTGGTTGGCGAGGACCAGGGGGATGTCGACGGCGAGTTGGCCGGCGCGCTGGCGGAACAGCAGATCGTTGAGGCAGTGGGCGGCCGTCGAGGCGAGGACGAGTGTCTTGAGGGGACGGCCCACGACATCCAGCCGCCACTGCATCCCGTAGGTGTCGACGACGGGCGCGAGCGCCGCCGAGAACGCCTCGCGATCGACCGACGACTCGACCTGGAGCCGCATGAAGAAGCGCCCCGTGTCGGCGCTCGAGAACTGCTGGCTCTCGGTGATGTTGCCGTCGGCCGCGACGACGGCGCCGCTCACGGCGTGCACGATACCGGGCTGGTCGGGGCAGACGATGGAGAGGACCCAGTGGTTGCGGGTCGGAATGGCGACGTTCACCGTCCTAGGGTATTGCCACCCGGTGCGATAAACTGCCCGTGGTCGTGAGGTCCGCTCCGGCCCTGGGCGCGCACATCGGCGCGCAGCCGAACTCCGCTCGCGAGCGTGTCGCCCGAGTCGAGTGAACGCCGACGATCCCGTCTCCCGATGATGCTCGAGTCCGTCCTCCTCGCGCCGTGCGGTCGTCCGCCCGCGAGCTCCTCGATTGTGTGTGCGCTGCCATGACCCTGTCCCCCGACCGTTCCCTGCCCGCGACCGGGCCGATCGCCTCCCCTGCCCGCTTCCCCTGGTGGGGGATGATCGCGCTGTCCGTGGCGACGTTCCTCTCCGTGACGAGCGAGATGATGCCGACGGGGCTCCTGCCGCAGATGAGTGCCGATCTCGGCGTGACTCCTGCAGCGGTGGGGCTGCTCGTGACGGTCTTCGCCTTCACCGTCGTCGTCTCGAGCGCACCCCTCACCGCGCTGACGCTGCGGATCCCGCGGAAGCCGTTCCTCCTCGGTGTCATCGCCGTCCTCGGATTCTCGAACCTCCTCACGGCGCTCGCTCCCGACTACTCGCTCGTCGTCGCGAGCCGGATCCTCGGCGGAGTGGCGCACGGTCTGTTCTGGGCGACGGTGCCGGCGTACGCCGCTCGCCTGGTCTCCCCGGCACTCATCGCTCGCGCCGTCTCGATCACCATCGCCGGGGGAACCCTCGCGTTCGTCCTCGGAGTGCCGCTCGGGACGGCGCTCGGCGCCGCGATCGGCTGGCGCTGGGGCTTCGCGGCCGTGGCGGGCGCCTTCGCGGTCGGTGTCGTGGCCGTCGGGATCCTCCTGCCCGCCGTCCCGCCGGTGGACCGTCGGCCGCCCGAGCGGGGGGTGAGCGGCCGACGGTCCGTCGACCCGTCGACCCTCCCGGTCGCGCTCGTGTGCATCACGACGGCGATCGCCATGATCGGCCACTACGCGCTCTACACGTTCATCGCCCCCTTCCTCGTCGAACGGATCGGCGTGCCGACGGCCTGGTTCAGCGTCGTGCTCTTCGCGTACGGCGTCGCGGGCGCTATCGGTCTCGTGCTGACGGGAACCGTCTTCGCCCGCCGTCCGGGCGCAGGGCTCGTGGTCGCACTCGCCGGCTCCGCCGTCTTCGTCTCGATCGCGTCGCTCTCCTCCGGCAGCGTCGTGGTCGCGATCGTCGCCGTGATCCTCTGGGGGATCGCGTTCGGCATGATCCCACCCCTGCTGCAGACGCGCGTCCTGCAATTCGCGAGTCCTCGAATCCGCGACACCGCCGCGGCGTTCTACACGACCGCCTTCAATGTCGGAATCGGGGGTGGTGCGCTCGTCGGCGCCTGGCTTCTCGACAATGGCGGCCTCGGATCCCTGCCCCCGACGCAGATCGTGCTCATGACGCTGAGCGCCGTCATCGTCTTCCTCGTGGGACGCCGCGCCGCGCGATCCGCCGGGTGATGGAAGCACCGAACGTACGGTCGGTGAGCGCCCGGGCGCGGACTCTCGTCCTCATGCCTCTTGAGCAGGGGATTCCGGCGTCGTAACTGCGCCCGCCCTGCCGGCGTCGGTGCCGTCGGGCCCTGTCGATCCCATGGACACGTTCGGGAGAGGCGCTCCATCGGTCGGCTCGGTCTCGGTCGGCGCGGTCAATTCGATCTCGGTGGGCTCGGTTTCGGTGGGCTCTGTTTTGGTGGGCTCGGGGTTGATCCACTCGGGGTCGATCCGCTCGGGGGTGTCGGCCGCCGGAGCGACCGGTGCGGATTCGTCGTCGGCCCGAACATCGTCCGCTTCGCCTGACTGCCCGGCCGCGGCTTCAGCCGTCGACGATTCACGGGTGAGGGCCGCGTCCGACGGAGATCCTCGGCGGTCGTCGACAGACGGTTGGACAGCCGGTGCGACGGGAGCCAGGACGACTGTGACCCGGATGGAGCGGGAGGGCGCTTCGAGCTCGAGGCCGCCCTGCTCCCCGTAGGACACCTCAACGGTGTGCTCACCCAGGCCGAAGCTCGTCCAGTCGGTGATCCACTCGCACGCGACGTCACCGCTCCCGGTCGCGATGTCACAGAGGAACGCGGGAACCCCGTCGATCCGCCCGTGGATCTGAGTGCCGGGGATCGCCTCGAGCTCGATGCTCAGATCGAATGCCGACACGGTGGCGCCGTCCGTCGGCGACACGATCGTCGGAGGAGCCGCGAGGTGCACGGGCTCCGTGCGCTCCTCCACGACACCCGTCGGGGTGGTCTGGCGGATCGTCACGGTGCTGGAGCCCACCGGTGTGTCCATCAGCATCGGTGAAGACCACCGACCCCGGTCATCGGCGAGTGTCTCCGCAAGAATCCGACCGTCCCGCAAGAACGTCACGGTTGCTCCGGGCACGGCCACTCCCGAGACGATCGGGTACAGCTGGCCGTATCCGCCCTGGTCGAACGTGTACGCGAGGGGTTGCGACGGCTTCTCGGGCTCCTGTGGTTCTTGTGGTTCCTCGGGCTGCTGCGGTTCCTCGGGCTGCTGCGGTTCCTCGGGCTGCTGCGGTTCCTCGGGCTGCTGCGGGTCGACGGGCTGCTGCGGCTGGGTCGGGGGAAGAGGCGCCGGCTGGGACGCGGGTGGGGAGACCGGCGCGCTCGTCGGCGTCGGACCCCGTACGGGATCGGGCTCCGTCGCTTCCGGAACCGGCGCGGTCTCCGTGCTCTCGGGAGCAGGAGGCGTCGGGATGGTCGTGGGCCCGGGCTGAGGCGTGGACGGGGCCTCGGATTCCTGCGCGGATTCCGCCACGACGATGTTCGTGGGCGTCGGAGCGACGAAGGTCGGCCCGAGGGCGAGGGTCGCCGCTACGGCTGACGCCGCGACGAGGGCGATCGCTCCGGAGACGAGCCCCGTCGTCACGATCCCCGCGGACGCGGCGCCCGCCGTCGCGCCGGCGCTCGTCGCGGCTCCGGCCGAGGCCACACCAGCCGATGTCGTCGCGCCCGCCCCCGACCCTGCCGCGCCGGTCGCAACCCCTCCGGATCCCGCTCCCGCCGACACGAGCGACGCGACGACCGACGGGTCGATGCCCGCGCCGATTCCCATGCCGTGGCCGCCGAGGACGGCGGCGGGCATGGCTGCCGTGGCGACAGCGGTGTGGGCGCCCGTCTGCATCCAGGCCAGGTAACCCGTGGCTCCAGCGGTCCCGGCCGCGAGAGGAAGCAGGACGAGAGCGATGCGCGAGCCGACCTCTCGAGCCTCGGCGGCGACGATGGTACACCGGGCGCAGGAGTCGAGATGGGCTTCGAGCTTGGCGGCGTCGCGCTTGCCGAGCGAACCGCGGGTGTAGGTGCCGATGCGCTCGATCGTCCAGCGATGCTCGGAGTCCTCCGGAACCGCCGCGATGTGGGCCTGGATCCAGGCCTGACGTAGGCCCTCGCGTGCTCGATACGCGAGCGCTGCGACAGCGTTGGGCTTCATCGCGAGGAGCGGAGCGACCTGTTGGGGTGTCATCCGCTCGACCTCGCAGTACCACAGCACCTCCTGCCACCGGGTCGGAAGACTCCGGAAGGCCGTAGCGGTGAGGCTCCGATCGAGAGCCGCCATGGTCTCCTCGTCGCGCGAGGCCGGGTCCTCGAACGACTCGAGCGTGTCGATGGACGCTTCACGCCGGGCGCGCCCCCACGCGGAGGCGGTGTTGCGGACGGTCGTGAACAGGTAGGGACGGAACGCGCCGGTCGGCCCTCCGCCCTTCTGCAACGCCTGATAGATCTTCGCGAACGACTCCTGGACGAGATCATCCGGATCGAGTGACGAGGTGAACGAGCGCGCGACGGTGCGGGCGGCTCGGGAATGCCGGCGCCACAACTCGCCGTAAGCCGCTCCGTCGCCCGCTCGAGTGAACATGATCAGATCGGCGTCCGACGCGTCGTCCCATCCGGACGGCGGTGAAGAGGACGGGACTCCGCCCTGGCTCGCCAGGGGATCGCTGGGGCGGGTGTTCGGCTCGGCGCTCTCGTCGTGCACGGCTTCTCCGGTTTCGCTGGGGGTGTGATGGCTTCGAGTTGAGAGATGCACGGAGACGTGGTTCATGACGCCTCTTCGTGATCTTCCTCTCCTGCGTCTCCGTCGTGGGGGGCCCCGTGTGATCTGTGGAGAACCCGTCGGAACGAGCAGGGAACGATTTTCGCGAAGCGGCGTCATGATCCGCTGCGACGCGGCTCTCTCACCATGACATCGCCATTGCACCTCCGCTCCCGCGGGTGCGGGCGATGGCCGTCGTTGAGTTCGTGCATTCGCGACGACGGTTGCCGGCACCATTCGGCCTCGCCGGCACAGACACCTGCGCAGTCCCTGTCGGGGACGCAGGACCCGGGCCTCGGGGACGCGATCAGCGGAGGCGCGGTTCACGCCGGGTGCGGACTCGGGGGAGTCCGCACCCGCACTCTCCGTCGCCATCGCCGCGAGAGCCCCGCATCGAGCGAGCATGCGCGTCGATACGCATGCCGCCTCGGGCATGCAGGGGTCCCCGGCGCTGCATCCACGACGACGTGCCGCAAACGGCTGATAGATTAATAGGGACAGAGGCCGACCACCCCCCGGGAGACCCCATGGCGATCATGACGGTGCTCTTCGCTGCGCTGTCCTTCGCCGCCCCACTCCTCGTCCGACTCCTCGGACGCCGCGCGTTCCTCCTGCTGGCGCTCGTGCCCCTCGCCGCCTTCGTGCACACCCTCGCCTACACCGGTCTCATCGCCGAAGCCGACGGCGCTGCGACCGAGTCGTGGGTGTGGATATCGCAACTCGACCTGGCCCTCGCGTTCCGGATGGACGCCCTCGCATGGCTGCTCGCGCTCGTCGTGACGGGGGTCGGCGCGCTGGTCCTCCTGTACTGCGCGTCGTACTTCGACGACGACGAGCCCTCCCTTGGGAGGTTCGCGGGTCTGCTGCTCGGCTTCGCCGGAACAATGTACGGTCTCGTGACGTCCGACGACGTCATGGTCATGTTCATGTACTGGGAGATCACGAGCGTGCTGTCGTATCTCCTCATCGGCCACTACACCGGACGGAAGGAGAGCAGGGGAGCGGCGCTCCAGGCCCTCCTCGTCACGACCCTCGGTGGCCTCGTCATGCTCGTGGGCGTGGTCATGCTGAGCGTGGACGCCGGGACGACCCGCATCTCGGAACTCATCGCCGCTCCCCACGAGGGTGTGCTCCCGGCCGTCGCGATCGTCCTCGTCCTCGTCGGGGCGATGTCGAAGTCGGCCATCGTCCCCTTCCACTTCTGGCTTCCCGCCGCCATGGCGGCACCGACCCCCGTGAGCGCGTACCTCCATGCCGCCGCGATGGTGAAGGCGGGAATCTACCTCGTTGCGCGGTTCGCCCCCGGGTTCGCCGACTCGCCCGCCTGGACCCCCGTCGTCGTCGGCTTCGGGGTGCTGACGATGCTCGTCGGGGCATGGAGGTCGCTCCGTCAGTACGATCTCAAGCTGGTCCTGGCGTACGGGACCGTCAGCCAACTCGGGTTCCTCTTCGTGATCGTCGGGTTCGGAACACGTGACGCGGCGCTGGCCGGTGCGGCGATGCTTCTCGCGCATGCGATCTACAAGGCGGGGCTCTTCCTCACGGTCGGCATCATCGATCATCGGACCGGAACTCGCGACTGGCGGAGGCTGTCCGGTCTCGGCCGGGCGATGCCGGTCCTCGCGGTCGCGGCCGCATTGTCGACGGCGTCGATGGCGGGGGTCATCCCGCTCATCGGGTTCGTCGGCAAGGAGGCCGTTTTCACCGCCTTCATCGAGGAGGGGCTCCACGGAGATCTCTGGGCGTGGATCGCCCTCGTCGGAACGGCCGTCGGTTCGGTCCTCACGGTCGCGTACAGTGCGCGGTTCCTCTGGGGGGCCTTCGCCCGGAGGTCGACGACGGAACCCGTGTCCGTCCATGCGGACAGCGGAGCCATCGTCGCGGCTCCGCTCCTTCTCGCCATCGCCGGCATCGTCCTCGGGATCGGGGTGCCGCTCATCGATCCGCTCCTCGCCGCCTACGCCGACACCCTGGGTGACGGGGAGTACCACCTCGCACTCTGGCACGGACTCGAGCCGGCGCTCTTCCTCTCGACGGTCGTCATCGCCCTCGGGGTCGTGCTCTTCGCGGCTCGGCGAGCGGTCGCCCGCGCGCAGTCGACGGTGCCGTCCCTCATCGACGCGTCGCGGGGTTACTGGACGACCGTGAACGCCGTCGACCGCGCCGCGGCGCACCTCACGCTCTTCGCGCAGCGCGGAGGACTGCCCCAGTACCTCATGACGATCGTCGTCGTGTTCGTGATCGCCGTGGGCGGGACGCTCCTGCTGACCGGGACGTGGCCGACCGACATCCGGCTGTTCGACTATCCCCTCCAGGTCGTGATCGCCGCGTGCATGATCGTCGCCTCGATCGTGGCCGCGCGGGCGCGGCAGCGGATGACGGCCGTCCTGCTCGCGGGCGTCACAGGCTTCGGGCTCGTCGCACTGTTCGCCCTGCACGGCGCTCCGGACCTTGCGCTCACCCAGGCGCTCGTCGAGCTCGCGACGATCGTGACCTTCATCCTCGTCTTGCGTCGTCTGCCGCAAGCCATCGCTCAGCACAACAAACCCGTCCGGAAGGTGCGGCGGGCGGTCATCGGCGTCCTCTTCGGAGTCTCGATTTCGGTCGCCGCTGCGGTCGCCCTGTCCGCTCGTGAAGCGGAGAGCATCGCGACGGAGCTGCCTCGGCTGTCCTTCGAGGAGGGGCACGGCCGCAACATCGTGAACGTCATGCTCGTCGACATCCGTGCCTGGGACACGATGAACGAGATCGCGGTGCTCGTCGTCGTCGCCACCGGCATCGCGAGTCTGCTCTTCGTGTCGGGCCGCTCGGGCACGCCGCAGCGATTGCCCGGAGCGCGACGACAGCGCGCGAACCGGCGGGCCGTGCCCGCCGACGTGCGCGCGTCGACGGGGCTCAGCGCTCGAGAAGAGTCGCCCGCCACGATCGCGAGCGAGGACGCTTCGGCCGCCGAGGAGGCGCACGACGACACGGGCTCTCATCCGCAGTTGTCCGAGGCCGAGGCCCACGAGCCCTCCGCCGCCCACACCGCGACCCCCGAGGAACGACTCGCGTCGGGCGCGCGGCAGTCCTGGCTCCTCGCGGGTCGCACGATCCGGGACGAGAACCGTTCGCTCCTGCTCGAGGTCCTCGTCCGGCTGCTGTTCCACCCCGCGATCGTGGTGTCGGTCTTCCTGCTCTTCACGGGCCACAACACGCCGGGCGGCGGATTCGCCGGGGGTCTGCTCGCAGGGCTGGCCCTCGTGGCACGCTACCTCGCGGGCGGCCGATATGAACTCGCCGAGGCCGTTCCGATCGACGCCGGGAAGCTCCTCGGCTCCGGCATCCTCCTCGCGGTGGGGACGGCGACCGGCTCGTTGCTCTTCGGCGCCGACGCGCTCACGTCCGCTTATCTCGAGGCCGACGTGCCGGTCCTCGGACACCTCTCGATCGGAACCTCGACGATCTTCGACCTCGGTGTCTACCTCGTCGTCGTGGGACTGACGGTCGACATCCTCCGGAGTCTCGGCGGCGAGATCGATCGGCAGCAGGAGGACGCCGAGCTCGATCCCGACGCCCACGACGACTTCTCGACGGTGGGGGCGGGTCGATGAGCGCGTCCCTCACCCTCGTCGTCCTCATGGGGGCGATGTACGCCGTCGGGATCTACGTGATGCTCGAGCGCAGCCTGACCCGTGTGCTCATCGGCTTCCTTCTCGTCGGCAACGCGACCAACATCCTCATCTTCCTCATGAGCGGAGGCAACGGGTCGCCACCGCTCGTGACCGGAACGGAGGCGGACGACTCGATGGTCGATCCCGTCCCGCAAGTGCTCATGTTGACCGCCATCGTCATCAACTTCGGGATCACGGCCTTCCTCCTCGCGCTCATCTACCGCTCCTGGTGGCTGGCACAACTGGGCGAGGAGGGGGACACCCTTCCCGACGAGCACGAGGGCGAGACGGAGGCCGAGACCGAGTCGAGCTTCGACCCTCTCGACCTCGACGACGCCGCCGTCCAGGAGGTGCTGCGGGCGAGCGACGAGCGACCCGGCGACGACGAGTCCTCGGCGCCCGGCGGCTCGCACCGCACGACACCGAACGACAGGACGCACGATACGACCGGGGAGGACCGCGGATGACCGCACTCGTTCCCCTCGTCGTGATGCTGCCGCTCCTCGGAGCCGCGGTCGCCCTCACGCTCGGCAAGTACCCGCAGATCCAGATCGCCGTGAGCACGATGGTGCTCGCCGTCGTCGCAGCGCTGTCGATCGCTCTCCTCATCCACGTCGACTCGACGGGACCGGTGGTCGTGCACGTCGGCGGCTGGGACGCGCCCTGGGGGATCGTGCTCGTCGCCGACCGGCTCGCCGCGATCATGCTCGTCGTGTCGTCGCTCATGCTTCTCGGGGTCCTCCTCTTCGCGGTCGGGCAGGGCATCGCGGACCGGGACAGCAACCCGCCGCCGGTGTCGATCTTCCACCCGACCTACCTCGTGCTCGCCGCCGGGGTGTTCGACGCCTTCGTCGCCGGGGACCTCTTCAACCTCTACGTCGCATTCGAGATGCTGCTCGCGGCGAGCTACGTTCTCCTGACCCTCGGCGGGACGGGCGCGCGCATCCGGGCCGGGGTCACGTACATCGTCGTGAGCCTCATGTCGTCGATCATCTTCGTCGCGTCGATCGCGCTCATCTACGGAGCGACCGGCACGGTGACGATCGCGCTCGTGTCCGAGCGAGTCCGCGACCTCCCGCCCGACGTACAGCTCGTGCTGTGTCTCGCCCTCCTCGTCGGCTTCAGCGTGAAGGCCGCACTCTTCCCGCTGTCGTTCTGGCTTCCCGACTCGTACCCCACGGCACCGGCGCCCGTCACCGCCGTCTTCGCCGGACTCCTGACGAAGGTCGGCATCTACGCGATCATCCGCACCGACACGGTGCTCTTCATCGACGTGCCGCTCCAGACTCCGTTGCTCATCGTGGCGGCGGTGACGATGATCGTCGGCATCCTGGGCGCCGTCGCCCAAGCGGACATCAAGCGGCTGCTCTCGTTCACGCTTGTCAGCCACATCGGCTACATGGTCTTCGGCATCGCGATCGGCAGCGAGGCGGCGACCACGTCGACCATCTACTACGTCGTGCACCACATCGTCGTGCAGACGGCCCTGTTCCTCGTCGCCGGTCTGATCGAGCGCGTCGGGGGCTCGACCTCCATCAGCCGATTGGGCGGCCTCCTGTCGGCGGCGCCGATCGTCGCGGTGCTGTATTTCATCGGCGCGTTGAACCTCGGCGGGATCCCGCCGTTCTCCGGCTTCCTCGGAAAGGTCGGCCTCTTCCGGGCCGGCGTCGAGTCGGGCACTCCGCTCGACTTCGTCGTGATCGGGGCGGGAGCGGCGACGTCGCTCGTCACCCTCTACGCCCTCGCCCGGGTCTGGAACATGGCGTTCTGGCGTGGTCGGCGCGAGGTCGAGGGCTACTCCTCATCGTTGCTCGCGTCGTTGAGCGAGAACCCGGAGGACGACGGCCGCGTCTCCTTGAAGACCGTCTCGCCGCTCATGGTGTCGGCGACGGCGGGCCTCGTCGTCCTGACCGTCGCTCTCACGGTCTTCGCCGGACCGCTCTTCGCGCTCGCCGACCGGGCGGCCGTGAACATCGAGGACCCCTCGACCTACGTCAGGGCCGTCTTCCCCGTGGAGGTGCCCTGATGCAGCAGCGCGAGCACGCGAGTCTCGGCAGTCGGATTCTGCTCTTCCTCGGCCTCGTCCTGCTGTGGGCGATGCTCTGGGGGCAGTTCACGGTCCTGTCGCTCCTCACGGGGGTCGCGATCGCGACCATCGTGACGCTGGTCTTCTACCTGCCGGCGATCCAGTTCTCGCGGCGGCTCGACCCCGTGCGCACGGTCTACTTCTTCCTCCGACTGCTCCTCGACATCGTCATCGCGTCGTTCCAGGTCGCCTGGATCGTGCTGCGCCCGGGTGTCGTCCCGCAGAACTCGATCGTCGCGGTGCAGTTGCGGACACGTTCGGACCTCATCACGATGTGGGTGGCCGAATCCCTCTCGCTCGTCCCCGGTTCGATCGTCGTCGACCTCGACCGCGGCGAGTCGATCCTCTACCTGCACGTCCTCGACACCGACCACGATCGCGACGTCGAGGCGGCGCGATCGCGTGTCCTCGCGACTGAGGAGCGCATCGTCCGCGGTTTCGGATCGGCGCACGACCTCGCCCTCGTGCAAGGAACGGCACAGCCTCCCGCAGCCGACCCCACTCCACCCGGAACAGAAGGAGACCGCTGATGCAGATCGCCCTCGTCGTCGCCGGCGTCATGTTCGGGATCGGCGCGCTCGCGGCCGTCTACCGGATCGTCACCGGGCCGAGCCTGCTCGACCGGGTGATCGCCTCCGACGTGCTCGTCGTGACGATCATGTGCGTCATCGGAGCCGAGATGGCCGTCAACCACCACACCGACACCCTGCCCGTGATGCTCGTCCTCGGGATGTTCGGCATCATCGGCTCCGTGAGCATCGCGCGATTCATGGCGAAGCAGGATTCGACATGAGTGCCGAATGGAGCGAGGCGTTCACCGCGACCTTCATCGTCATCGCGGCGTTCCTGTGCGGTGCCGCGGGCATCGGCCTCTTGCGCTTCCCCGACGTCCTGTCACGGCTCCACGCCGCGACGAAGCCGCAGATCCTCGGACTCGGGCTCATCGTCGTCGACGTCGCCGTGTCGAACATCAGTCTCGCCACGATCGCGTTCGCGATCGCGATCCTCTTCTTCCAGGGGCTCACGGCGCCGATCTCCGCGCACATGGTGGGCAGGGCGGCCTACCGCGGAGATCATCTGCGGCGCGACCTGCTCGTGACGGACGAGCTCGCCGACGCCGTCAGTCGCGCCGACGAGCGATCCTCGCGGCGATCCGACCGGCGGGACGACGACCGCCTCGGCGGCGGTGACGACGGGGCGCACGAGACGGACTGAGCGGGAGCTACGCGCTATCCGAGCGACGCCCCGCCGATCCACACCTCGGACACGTCGAGGCCGTCGCGGAAGAGGACGGCGTCGGCGACCGCTCCCACCCCGAGCGACCCGAGCTCGGGTCGCCCGACGACCCGGGCCGGTGTCTCCGTCAGAGCACGGACGCCATCGGCGAGCGGGACGCCCGCGGTGACGACGGTGCTGAGGGCGGCGTCCTGAGTGAGGGTGGAACCGGCGATGACGCCCGAGTCCGTGAGCCGGGCGACGCCCCGGTCGACGCTCACCGCGAGCCCGCCCAGTTCGTAGGCGCCGTCGCCGAACCCCGCGGCGGCCATGGCGTCCGTGACGAGGGCGATGCGACCCGGGGCGCCCGCGAAGGCGAGGGCGAGGACGGCCGGATCCACGTGGACGCCGTCGGCGATGAGTTCGAGCACGACCGACGGCTCGCTCATCGCCGCGACGATGGGACCAGGAGAGCGGTGGTGGATACCCGGCATCGCGTTGAAGGCGTGGGTGAGGAGCGTCGCGCCCGCGGCGAATGCTTCGGCTGCCCCCGCGAAGTCGGAGACCGTGTGGCCGATCGCGACGACGACACCGGCTCGTCGGAACGCTCGGATCGCCTCGAGAGCGCCGGGCAGCTCCGGCGCGATCGTGATCTGGACGAGGCGACCGCGCCCCGCCGTCACGAGGCGCTCGACGTCCGAGGCCGTGGGGGTCGTGAGGGCTGCGGGGTCGTGCGCGCCACGATTGTCCGGCGAGAGGAAAGGGCCCTCGAGGTGGGCCCCGAGCACGGTCGGGTCCTCATCGGCGAGTCGCGCCACGATCGCGAGGTTTTCGACGAGCCGGTCGACGGGGGTGGAGACGAGGGAGATGACGCTCCGGGTCGTGCCGTGAGCGCGGTGCGTCGCGAGAGCCGTCCTGACCGCGTCGGGACCGTCATCGAAGGAGGCTCCGCCGCCACCGTGTCCGTGGAGGTCGATGAATCCGGGTGTGAGGACACCGCCGGTCGCGTCGACGACGCGCGTCCCGTCGTCCCCGCCCACGAGTCGCTCCCACGAGGTGCCCGTGCCGCGCTCAAGGACGACTCCGTCCGCCAGGAGCACCCAGGCGTCGAGCGTCTCCCGACCCGCGTCGATCAGGCGAGCGGAGTGGATGATCGTCGCGTCCCTCATGACCACTCGATCCCGTCCGGGCGCGCGTACGCCTCCCGCGCGGTCTCGGGGCCGCCGGCCCACACGAGTCCGAGCGGCTCGGCCGCTGCGGTCCCGGGGTCGGTTCCGGTTGCTCCGTCGAGAGTCGTCATCGGCGCCCTTCGATAGGTGAACAACCCGTGCAAAACCGAGGGTGCCAGCCTACCGGACGGGCCCCGTCGGTGCCCTGCGGCACACTTGGGGGCATGCCCCGCTCCCCGCGACAGCGCCCCTCGTCGTCCTCCCCGGCCCCTCGCGTCACTCCCGTGCGGCTCGCGGGCCTCCATGACGGAACGATCGAGGACCTGCGCAGCGCGGACTACCACGATGCCGCTCGATTCGCCGATCTCGATACCTCGGGCATCGACCTGGCCGACGTCCAGTTCTCGGGCTGCGGGTTCGAGAGGATACGCACGGACGCTCTGGCGCTGCGGGGGGCCCGGCTCATGGACTGCGTCATCACGGCTCTCGAGGCGCCGGTGATCGATGCCCCCTCGACGTTCTGGCGCGACATCGAGATCCGCTCCTCCCGCTCGGGTTCGGCCGACCTCTACGACGCCGAGTTGCGAGCGGTGCGGATCACCGAGAGCAAGCTCGGCTACCTCAACGTCCGTGGCGCGCGTGTCACCGACCTCCTCATCGAGGGCTGCTCGATCGAGGAACTCGACCTCGGGGGAGCGACGGCGACGCGATTGCGCCTCGTCGACTGCCGGATCGGGACCCTCGACGTGACACGCGCGACGCTGACCGAGGTCGACCTCCGCGGCGGGGAGTTCTCCGTTGTCCGGGGACTCGACAGCCTCCGCGGCGCGATCATCGGCGAGCACCAGCTCGCGGAGTTCGGTCCGCTGTTCGCCGCGGCCCTCGGCGTCCGGATCGAGTGATCCGGCGTCTCCTCCCTGATATGCTGACCGCGTCGCAACTGGCGTATGACGGATGCTCTGCATCCGACTGAAGATGGTCACCATCGGGGAGCGACTGACACGGATTCGGCCGTACGCCTGGGCCGATACGGAGCACCCTCACGTCCGCCGCTGTCAGAAGGAGTCAGCCTCATGACCACGTCCCAGGATCTCTTCAACGCCCCGCTCAGCGAAGTCGACCCCGAGATCGCCGCCGTCCTCGAGCAGGAGCTCGGCCGTCAGCGCGACTATCTCGAAATGATCGCGAGCGAGAACTTCGTCCCCGTCTCCGTCCTGCAGTCGCAGGGCTCCGTACTCACGAACAAGTACGCCGAGGGCTACCCCGGCCGCCGCTACTACGGCGGCTGCGAGTTCGTCGACGTCGCCGAGTCGCTCGCGATCGAGCGCGCGAAAAGCCTCTTCGGTGCCGCGTACGCGAACGTCCAGCCGCACTCCGGCGCGAGCGCCAACGCCGCCGTTCTCTCCGCGATCGCCCAGCCCGGCGACACGATCCTCGGCCTCGAGCTCTCTCACGGCGGCCACCTCACGCATGGCATGAAGCTCAACTTCTCCGGCAAGCTCTACAACGCCGTCGCGTACGGTGTCGACGCCGACACGATGCTCGTCGACATGGAGGACGTGCGCGCGAAGGCCCGTGAGCACAAGCCGCGCGTCATCATCGCCGGCTGGTCCGCGTACCCTCGCCAGCTCGACTTCGCCCTCTTCCGCGAGATCGCCGACGAGGTCGGCGCGACGCTCTGGGTCGACATGGCGCACTTCGCCGGTCTCGTCGCCGCCGGCCTCCACCCGTCGCCCGTCCCACACGCGCACGTCGTCTCGTCGACCGTGCACAAGACGATCGGCGGCCCGCGCTCCGGCTTCATCCTCACGAACGAGCCGGACCTCGCCAAGAAGCTCAACTCGAACGTCTTCCCCGGCCAGCAGGGCGGGCCGCTCATGCACGTGATCGCGGCGAAGGCGACGGCCTTCAAGCTCGCGGCCTCCGACGACTTCAAGGACCGCCAGGCGCGCACCATCCGCGGCGCGCAGATCCTCGCGGAACGCCTCACGGCCGACGACTCGAAGGCCACGGGCCTCGACGTCCTCACGGGCGGAACGGACGTGCACCTCGTGCTCGCCGACCTCCGCAACTCGGAGCTGGACGGCAAGCAGGCGGAGGACGTGCTGCACGAGGTCCGCATCACCGTGAACCGCAACTCCGTGCCGTTCGACCCGCGTCCGCCGATGGTCACGTCGGGACTGCGGATCGGAACCCCGGCGCTCGCGACCCGCGGCTTCGGCGAGACCGAGTTCACCGAGGTCGCCGACGTCATCGCGCTCGCGCTGCGCCCGGGCGCCGACGTCGAGGCCCTGCGCGGCCGTGTCGCGGCTCTCGCCGACGCGTTCCCGCTCTACCCCGGCCTCCAGCAGTAGGCGCCGGCATGACGGCTCTCAAGCTCGACGGCCTCGCGGCCGCCTCCGCCATCAAGTCCGAACTCCGCGACCGCGTGGACGTCCTCCGGGAGCGGGGCGTCGTCCCCGGCCTCGGGACGCTGCTCGTCGGAGACGACCCCGCGTCGCGCAGCTACGTCGCGGGCAAGCACCGGGACTGCGCGGAGGTGGGCATCGAGTCCATCCGCGTGGACCTCCCGGCGACGGCGTCGCGGGAGGACGTCCTCGCCGCGGTGCGTGACCTCAACTCCGCTTCCGAGGTGACCGGGTACATCGTGCAGCTCCCGCTCCCCGCGGGCATCGACGAGAACGAGATCCTCGAGGCCATCGACCCGGACAAGGACGCCGACGGCCTCCACCCGACCAACCTCGGTCGACTCGTCCTGGGTGTGGCGGGCGAGCTCACGTCGCCGCTGCCGTGCACGCCGGCCGGCATCGTCGAGCTGCTGCGGCGGAACGACGTCGCACTCGCCGGCAAGCACGTCACGGTGATCGGTCGCGGCCTCACGGTCGGCCGTCCGCTCGGGCTGCTCCTCACCCGGAAGGGCATCGACGCGACGGTCACCCTCACGCACTCGCGAACGCCCGACATCGCCGCCGAGGTCCGGCGTGCCGACGTGGTGGTCGCCGCGGTCGGCGTGCCCCACCTCGTGACCGCCGACTGGATCAAGCCGGGCGCCGCCGTCGTCGACGTCGGAGTGACCCGCGTCGGCACGACGGAGAGCGGCAAGGCGAAGCTCTCGGGCGACGTCGACCCCGGCGTCGCCGAGGTCGCGGGCTGGCTGTCACCGAACCCGGGCGGAGTCGGTCCGATGACGCGGGCGCTCCTCGTCTCGAACGTCGTGCAATCGGCCGAGAGAGCGTAGGTCGTCGTGAGCGTGCGGCGGAGCCACCCGTCGGTCGAGCGGGTCGAGGCGGCGCTCGCCGCGGCCGGCACCCCCGTCGAGGTCGTCTGGTTCGACGAGGGTGCACACACGGCCGTCGCAGCGGCCACCGCGCTCGACTGCCCCGTCGGCGCGATCGCGAATTCACTCGTCTTCACGCTCGACGGCGAGCCGGTGCTCGTGATGACGAGCGGGGCGCACCGCGTCGACACGGCGTTCCTCGGGAAACGGATCGGTGGTCGACTGAAACGTGCCGACGCCGACACCGTGAAAGCGGCGACGGGTCAGGTCATCGGGGGCGTCGCCCCCGTCGGGCATCCCGCGCCGCTCCGCACCTGGGTCGACACGGCTCTCGCCGCGTTCCCGGTGATCTGGGCGGCGGCCGGCCACGCGCACACGGTGTTCCCGACGACGTTCGACGACCTCGTCCGCCTCACGGGCGGCACCGTCACCGCCGTCACGCTCGACTGACGCGGGACCCGCGGGGTCGTGCGGGGTCCGGTCACATCTGCGCCCCGTACGACTCCATCATCGTCGCGAGACGTCTCGTCTCCTCCGACGACAGGTCGTCGGCGTAGTAGCGGTAGATGTTCCCGGTGGAGATCGCGGCCGCCTCCTGGGCGCGACCGTCGCGAATCGCGGCGACGAGCGCGCGAGCGTCGTGGGCGCTTGTGCGCACCCGCGAGCTGCGGTCCGTCTCGCTCGTGAGCCGGCGATCGATCATCTCGGCCATCACCCCACCGACGACGTTCCCGCAGATCTCGAGCATCTGATTGTGCGAGGCCCGGCGGATGGCCTGATGGAACCGATTGACGCGCTCGCCGAATCGGACGTCGGGCTGGTCGGCGAGGTCCGCGATGTCCTCCCCGCGCCGCGCGATCTCGGCGAGTTCGTCGTCTGTGCGCTCCGTCGCGGCGAGGAGGCTCGCGTGCCCCTCGAGCAACAGGCGGAACTGCAGGAGCTCGACTCGCGACACCGAGTCGAGCTGGGCGAGCTTCGCCATCGATTTCTCGAGCACTCGGGGGGAGAACGCGGTCACCACGGGACCGCGTGGGTCGCCCGGCCGCGATTCGATGACCCCGGTCGCCTGGAGCACACGCATCGCTTCCCGCACGGTCGCCCGGCTCACGCCGAAATCCGCCATGAGCTGGCGTTCGCTCGGGAGCCTGTCTCCGGCGCCATAGGTGCCATCGGAGATGGCCTGCTCGACCTGATCGACGATGATCTCGTAGGCGTTGATCTTCTGGACGGGGGTGAAGCTCATCGCTCTGCCTCTCGGTGGCGCCGGCGGTTGGAGGGGGAGGAGGATCGGGGAAACTGTTACATCTTTGTTTCCGTGCTTGACGCTCTCTTCGGCGTCAGCCTAGCGTGTCGTTTACTGGCCTGACCAGTAACCCGGCGCCCGTTCCCTGCCGGTCTCCTCGACTCTCCCCCGACTCCCGAAGGAGTTCCATGAACGCCCGCATCCCCCATCGCCTCGTCGCGGCGACAGCCGTCGCTGCGGCCTCCATCCTCGCCCTGTCCGCCTGTTCGGCCGGAAGCTCGTCCGGGGGAGGGAGCGCCACGTCGGATGCCGTCGTCATCGGTCTCACCGGAGAACCCGTGAACCTCGATTTCACGACGACATCGGGTGCCGCCATTCCTCAGGTCGTGATGAACAACGTCTACGAGGGGCTCGTCACGATCGACCAGGACGGGGAGCTCCAACCCCAACTCGCCGAGAGCTGGGAGGTGAGCGAGGGCGGTACCGTCTACGATTTCGTCCTGCAGGACGGCGTGCTGTTCTCCGACGGCGAGGACTTCACGGCGGACGACGTCGTCTTCAGCATCGAGCGCGTCCAGAGCGACGCCTGGCTGAACGGCACCAAGTCCAAGATGGACGTCGTCGATTCCGTCGAGGCGGTCTCCGACACGGAGGTGCGCGTGACCCTCAGCCGTCCGAGTAACGCATGGCTCTTCGACATGGGCACCTACGTCGGTGCGATGTTCTCCGAGACGGGTGTCGACGACCTGGCCACGGAGCCCATCGGCACCGGCCCGTACACGGTCGAGAGCTTCGTGAGCGGCGACCGCATCACTCTCGCCGGCCGGGACGACTACTGGGGCGAGGAGCCGGACATCACCGACGTCACGCTCCGCTACTTCGCCGACGCCGTCGCGAGTACGAACGCGCTCCGTTCCGGGGACGTCGACATGGTCTACAACATGCAGGCGCCCGACCTGATGGGCCAGTTCGAGTCCGACGAGGCCTTCCAGGTCATCGAGGGCACGTCGAACGGGGAGATCCTGCTCTCGATGAACAACAAGGTCGCTCCCTTCGACGACGTCCGGGTACGTCAGGCCGTCATGTATGCCATCGACCGTCAGGCCGTCATCGACGCGGCCTGGGCCGGCTACGGCACCGAGATCGGTGCCATGGTCGCCCCGACCGACCCGTACTACGAGGATCTCACCGACCTGTACCCGTACGATCCGGAGAAGGCTCGTGAGCTCCTAGCGGAGGCCGGCGCCGAGAACATCTCGATCACCTTCGACGTGCCCACGCGCCCCTATGCCACGGCCGTCTCCGAGATCGTCGTGTCGCAGCTCGCCGAGGTCGGCATCGACGCGTCCATCCAGTCGTCCGAGTTCCCCGCCGTCTGGCTCGACAAGGTCTTCACGCAGGCCGACTACCAGATGTCGGTCATCCTGGCGGTCGAAGCGCGCGACGTACTCGCGACCTTCAACAACCCCGACTACTACATCGGCTACGACAACGCGAAGATCGCCGATCAGGTCATCGCGGCCGACTCGGGCACCCCTGAGGAGTACGTGAGCGGCATGAAGGAGGTCGTCCGCACGATCACCGAGGACGCCGCCTCGGACGTGCTGTTCCTGTTCCCGAACCTCGTCGTCGCCAAGGCGGAACTCGGCGGGATCGCCGCGAACGCGGTGACCGAATCGCTCGTGCTGTCCGGGCTGACCTGGACCGACTGATCGAAGGCGGCCCGCCCCCGTCCGGGCACCTCGGACGACCGATGTACGACCCCCGAGAGACAAGGAGAGCGAGAATGGCACGACGACTGCTCAGCAGCCTCGGACAGTTCCTCGCCACACTGCTCGTCGCGACCGCGCTCATCTTCGTGATGCTGCGAGTGATGCCGGGTGACCCGGCCGTCGTGGCGCTCGGCATCAACGCGACCCCCGAAGCCCTCGCGCAGTGGCGGACGGAGTACGGTACCGACCAATCCCTGGCTCTGCAGTACCTGCAGTGGATGGGGGGACTCGTCCGTGGCGACTTCGGCACGTCCTACGTGACGTCGCAGGACCTGTCGCCCCTGATCGCCGACCGTGTCCAGGTGACGCTCATCCTCGTGGGCCTCTCGATGGTGGTCGCGCTCCTCGTCGCCGTTCCGCTCGGCGTTCTCGCGGCCGTCCGGCATCGGTACCCGTCCGGCGTCGTCCTCTCCGGGATCTCACAAGTGGGCGTGGCGGTCCCGAACTTCCTCGTCGGCGTCCTCCTCGTCGCGGTCTTCGCCGTGCACCTCGGATGGTTCCCGTCGGGCGGATGGGTCGCGCCGTCCGACGACCCCGTCCAGTTCCTGCGGCGCCTCGTGCTGCCCGTGATCGCGTTGGGAAGCGTCCAGGCCGCGATCATCACCCGATACGTCCGCTCGGCCGTTCTCGAGATCATGCGCGAGGACTTCCTGCGCACCGCGCGTGCGAAGGGGCTCACGAAGGGGGCCGCACTCGTCCGGCACGGCCTGCGGAACGCCGGAGTGCCCGTCGTGACGATCGTCGGCGTCCAACTCGCGGCCATGCTCATCGGTTCCGTCGTGATCGAGCGGGTCTTCGTGATCCCGGGCCTCGGGAGCCTCCTCGTCGACTCCGTCGGGAATCGGGATCTCCTCGCGGTCCAGGCGATCGTCGCCGTACTCGTCCTGCTCGTCATCGTGATCAACCTCCTCGTCGACCTCGCGTACACCGTGCTCGACCCCCGGCTGAGAAAGGCGGCGTGACGATGGTGACATCCCTCGACACCACCGACTCCGTAGGTATGCCCGTGCCCGCCCCGTCGGTCCCGGGAGGCGGCCGCCGCCGGAACCGTCCCGGGACCCAGCTCATCGTCGGAGCGGCCCTGATCGCTCTCGTCGCACTCGTCGCACTCGTCTCTCTCGTGTGGACGCCGTACGACCCGGTGGCGACGGTCGCCTCCGATCGGCTCCAGTTCCCGAGCGCAGCGCACTGGTTCGGCACCGACCGTTTCGGTCGCGACGTGTTCTCCGCCGTGATGGTCGGATCGCAGATCACGCTCATCGTCGGCTTCATCGCCGTGGGGATCGCGGTCGTCATCGGGGTGCCACTCGGTATCCTCGCGGGGATGCGGCCCGGACGGCTCGGGAACCTCGTCATGCGGGGCAACGACATCCTCCTGGCGTTCCCCGGTCTCCTCCTCGCGATCGTCTTCGGCGCCGTGTTCGGAGCCGGAACCGTCACAGCGATGGTCGCGCTCGGCATCGGTTCGATTCCCGCGTTCGCCCGTGTGGCACGCAGCGGTACCCTCCAGGTCATGAAGACGGACTACGTCTTCGCCGCGCGCGCCGCGAATCGCTCGGAGTTCCGGATCGCGTTGCGGCACGTCCTCCCGAACATCAGCGGGATGATCGTCGTCCAGTGCTCCGTCAACTTCGGGATCGCCGTGCTCGCCGAGGCCGGACTGTCCTTCCTCGGGCTCGGCACCATGCCGCCCACCCCGTCATGGGGTCGGATGCTGCAGGAGTCGCAGCAGTTCCTCGGTTCGCACGATTACCTGGCGATGGCCCCCGGAATCGCCATCGCCGTCGCGGTGCTCGGTTTCAATCTCCTCGGAGACGGCCTCCGCGACCGCTTCGACCCCAAGATGAGGAGCAACCGATGACCTCCACCGATTTCGCGGTCGACGTCCGCGGCCTCACGGTCGCCGCCGGAGCGACCACCCTCGTCGACGACGTGACCTTCCGCATCGCCCCCGGTGAGAAGGTGGGCCTCATCGGCGAGTCCGGTTCCGGCAAGTCGGTGACGTCGACGGCCGTCATGGGCCTACTGCCCGACACCCTGACGACGAGCGGCAGCGTGACCGTCGCGGGCTCCGACGACAATCTCCTCGGCCGTAGCGACGCGCGCCTCGCCAAGCTCCGCGGATCCGCCATGTCCATGGTGTTCCAGGAACCGATGACGGCGCTCAACCCGCTCATGCGCGTGGGGCGGCAGGTGGCGGAGATCATGACGATCCACGGCACCGCGTCTGCTTCCGAGGCAGGCCGTCGCGCCGTGGAGCTCCTCGCCGACGTCGGCCTCCCGAATCCCGCCGAGTCGGCCATGGCCTATCCTCACCAGCTGTCCGGCGGTCAGAGACAACGCGTGATGCTCGCGATGGCCCTCGCCAACGATCCCGCGTTGCTCGTGTGCGACGAACCCACGACGGCGCTCGATGTGACCGTGCAGAAGCAGGTGCTCGATCTCGTCCTCCGCTCCGTGACGCAGCGCGGGACGGGGCTCCTGTTCATCACGCACGACCTCGCCGTCGTCGCGAGTGTGTGCGAGCGGGTCCTCGTCATGAACCGCGGAGTCGTCGTCGAGGAGGGCCCCATCGAGACCGTCTTCACCCGGCCGAAGCACCCGTACACCCGTGGCCTGCTCGCGGCGTCCGACCTCACCGCGACGGATGCCGACGGCCGGTTGTTCACGATCGCGACGGCTGCGGGATACGACCCGTCGCGATTGAGCGCGTCGGAACCGGGCGTCGACGAGCAGCCGGCTGTGCTCGGCGTCGCCGCTCCCGCTCCGGATCGACCGACGACCGAGTCGGCGGCCTCACCCGCTCCCATCGTGAGCGTGCGGGGACTGACGAAGACCTACGTCCGCTCCCGCAGCGGTCTGTTCGGTCGAGCCGCGCGTGTCGATGCCCTCCGTGGTCTCGACTTCGACATCCACGAGGGGGAGCGCTTCGGCATCGTGGGAGAGTCCGGATCCGGTAAGTCGACGCTTCTGCGCATCCTCTCCGGTCTCGACCAGCCGACTTCGGGCGAGGTGAACGTCGTCGGGACGTCCCTCCGCGGGGCGAAGGAGAAGGACCTTGGTGAGCTGCGGCGGGCCCTGCAGATCGTCTTCCAGGATCCGATGGGATCGCTGGACCCGCGGATGAGCGTCGGCGACATCGTCGCGGAGCCCCTTCTCAATCCCGCCAACCTGCGCTCCGGCCTCGCGGCGTCCCCCGCAGAACGCCGACGGCTGGTAGCCGAGATGCTCGACCACGTCGGTCTGCCCGCGACCTCCGTCGAGCGCTTCCCCCACGAGTTCTCGGGTGGACAGCGGCAGCGCATCTCCATCGCTCGTGCCCTCGTCTGCCGACCGCGGGTCCTCGTCGCCGACGAGCCCGTGAGCGCCCTCGACGTCTCGGTCCGTGCTCAGGTCCTCAACCTGCTCGCCGACCTCGTCGACGAATACGGGCTCACCCTCGTGTTCGTGTCCCACGACCTCGGGGTCGTCCGCCACCTGTGCGATCGGGTCGCTGTGATGCGCGACGGGGAGATCGTCGAGACGGGGCCGACGAAACGGCTCTACGAGTCCCCGACGCACGACTACACCCGTCAACTCGTCCTCGCGACACCGACCCTTCAGCACACATTGGAGCACGCGTGAAAGCCTCGACCACCACTCGACTCGGAGCGCTCGCCGCCGCCGACATCGTCGCCGGCTACCGGGAGGGCGCGTTCACCCCCGTCGACGTCGCACGAGACGTGATCGATGCGGTCGAGGCGCGGAACGAGGAGCTCAACGTCTTCGCCTCGTATGCGCCCGCCGAGGTCGTCGCCGACGCGGAGGCGAGTGCCGGCCGGTGGGCGGCCGGTGCCGAACTCGGTCCCCTCGACGGCGTACCCGTCACGGTGAAGGAGAACATGCACCGCCGTGGTGTGGCGTATCGATCGGGAACGGCGGCCGGGACGCCGGAGTTCCCGGTGTCGGACAACCCGGCCGTCGAGCGCTTGCTCGAGGCCGGTGCCGTCATCGTCGGCTCGACGACCATGCCCGACTGGGGCATGCTGTCCTCGGGAGTGTCGAGTCTCCACGGCATCACCCGCAGCCCGTGGAATCCGGCCTGGACCGTCGGCGGGTCGAGCGGTGGTGCCGGAGCCGCCGCTGCCGCCGGGTTCGGACCGATCCATATCGGAAGTGACATCGGAGGCTCGGTGCGTCTCCCGGCGACGTGGGCCGGCCTCGTCGCGCTCAAGCCGAGCGATGGGCGCATCCCGCACGACACGCCGTACTTCGGGCGTTCCCTCGGACCTCTCGGGCGAACCGTCGCCGACGTCGCCCTCGCCATGACCGCCGTCGCCCGCCCGGACTGGCGCGACTACACCTCGCTCCCCGCGGAAGACGTGCCCTGGACCGCACTCGACGGAGAGGTGCGGGGCCTGCGCGTCGCTCTGCAGCTCGATCCGGGGGCGGGCATGGCGGTCGACCCGGAGGTGACAGCTTCTGTGCGGGCCGCGGCTGACCTCTTCGCCTCCGCCGGTGCCGAGGTCGTCGAGCTCGCCCCCGCGCTCACTCCCGAGATGCTCGACGCGGTCGACCTCTTCTGGCGCGTGCGCTTCTGGAACACCTACTCGAAACTCTCCGTCGCGGATCGGCAACGGGTACTGCCGTTCATCGTGCAGTGGTGCTCCGGCGGCGCCGACGTGGCCGGTCGGAGGGTGCTCGAGGCGTACGACACGATTCAGTCGATGCGAGCGGAGACGGTGGCGGCGACGCAGCCGTTCGACCTCGTCCTCTCGCCCGTCTCACCGGTCGCGGCCTTCCCTGCTGAATGGCCCATGCCGTTCGGCGATGACGACGAAGGGATGGCGCACATCGCGTACTGCGTGCCCTACAACATGACCGGTCAGCCCGCGTCGAGCATCAACAGCGGTTTCACACGGGACGGGCGCACGATCGGTCTGCAGATCGCTGGCCGCCGCCACGACGACCTCGGGGTGCTGCGAGCGACCGCCTGGTTCGAGTCGGCGCGTCCGGAGGCCGCACGCCCCGTCTTCCCCATCCGCTGACTTCTCGGAGGGGCGATACTGAGTGTGTCGATCGGGGCGATCGACGCATCGGAGGCGAGGAGTGGCCATGGAGTATGTCCGGCTGGGTCGGAGCGGGCTGAAGGTGTCCGCGGTGACACTCGGGTGCATGAGCTACGGCGAACCCGGTCGCGGTTCGCACGAGTGGAGCCTCCCGGAGGACGAGAGTCGTCCGTTCATCAGGCGGGCCCTCGAACTCGGCATCACGACCTTCGACACCGCGGACGTCTACAGCGACGGCACGAGCGAGGAGATCCTCGGTCGCGCGCTCGGCGAGTTCGCCGAGCGCGAGGACGTCGTCATCGCGACGAAGGTCCACGGGCGAATGCGCGAGAGCCCCAACGGGGGCGGGCTCTCGCGGGCCCACATCCTGTCCGCGATCGATGCGAGCCTGCGGCGTCTCGGAACCGACTACGTCGACCTCTACCAGATCCACCGCTGGGACCCGGAGACGCCCATCGAGGAGACCATGGAGGCGCTCCACGACGTCGTCCGCGCCGGGAAGGCGCGCTACATCGGGGCGTCGTCGATGTGGGCGTGGCAGTTCTCGAAGGCTCAGTACACCGCCGATCTCGGCGGATTCACGCGCTTCGTGTCGATGCAGGACCAGTACAACCTCATCAACCGTGAGGAGGAGCGCGAGATGCACCCACTCTGCCTGGACCAGGGCGTCGGGGTGCTTCCGTGGTCGCCGCTCGCTCGCGGTCGGCTCACCCGTGACTGGGACGACTCCACCAGCCGCAGTGAGACCGACGTCTTCGGCCGCAGCCTCTATGGCCAGCGCGAGGAGAGCGATCGTGCCGTCTCGGAGGCCGTCGCGTGGGTCGCCGAGGAGCGCGGGGTCTCGCGCGCGCAGGTCGCACTCGCGTGGGTGCGACAGCAGCGCGCCGTGACCTCTCCCATCGTCGGGGCCACGAAGCTCGGCCACCTGGAGGACGCCGTCGCGTCCGTCGACATCGAGCTCACCGAGGCGGAGATCGCGGCGCTCGAGGCGATGTACGTGCCGCGCGACCCCGAGGGCTTCTGAGCCGGTCCGGCCTCCCCTCTCCTCCCACCTCCGCGAGGGGGAGAGGGAGGACGGGAGAATGTCCGTCGGGTGGCGGATGCGCCGGAACGGTCCTCCTGGTGCGATGGAAGCATGACGTCCCTCGCAGCCGGACCATCGACCGACGCCCGTTCGGGTAGCGCCCGCCTCTCGCAGCGATCCCGGCGGCTCTCCGTGGCCGGGGCGCTCGCCGCCGCGACCGCGCTGTTGCTCTCCGCGTGCGGTTCGGGAGCGACCCCAGCGCCCGACGACACCGCGACGCCCGTCGTGATCGCCGACACGGTCGTGGGTGAGCACATCTCCTGGACGGTCGACGCGCTCAACGGCGAGGTCGAGGTGACCGCAGCGGATGTCGAGGAGCGGCTCAACGCCGACATGCTCGACGCGGTGTCGGGGGAGCAACTCGTCGACATCCTCGACCAGCTCGGGGCCGGAAAGCCCTGGGTGCCGACCGCGTACGAGGGTACCGACACACAGGCTGCCGCGACGATCGAGAGCGGCTCGCAGGGTTCGCTCGACGTCCAGGCATCGGTCGACGGGGACGGCCTCCTCTCCGGGCTTCTCTTCACCCCCACTCCCGCCGAGCGCACGCCGGCCGCCGACTGGGACGAGCTCGAGGAGAACGTCGCGGCCCTCGACGCACCCACGAGCCTGCAGGTGACGGACGTGAGCGATGGGACGGCGGGCGACGTCGTGCTCGCCGTCGGTGACGACGGCGCCCAGCCCCTCGGCTCGATCTTCAAGCTCTACGTGCTCGGGGCGGTCGTGACCGCGATCGACGAGGATCGGCTCACGTGGGACGACGAGCTCGAGATCACCGCCGACCTTAAGAGCCTCCCCTCCGGCGAGCTTCAGAACGAGGAGGACGGCACGACCGTGACGGTGCGGGATGCCGCGGAGAAGATGATCGCGATCAGCGACAACACGGCGACCGACATGCTCATGGCCGCCGTCGGTCGCGAGGCCGCCGAACACGCTCTCGTCGACATGGGGCACTCGGAGCCCGCCCTCAACACGCCGTTCCCCTCGACGCGCGCGCTCTTCCAGATCGGGTGGGGCGACGACGGCGCTCTGCGGGAGCCGTGGAGCTCGGGCTCACCGGACGAACGCCGCGCGATCCTCGATGCTCTCCCCGGCGGCCCGATCGAGGTCGAGGCGACGGACCTCGTCGGCGCCGTGTGGACGGAGGGCATCGACTGGTTCGCGACGCCCGACGACCTCGTCGCGGCGCACCTCGCGTTGCAGGGTCTCGCCGAGACCGAAGCGGGGGAGCCGGTCCGGGACATCCTCTCGGCGAACCCCGGTTTCGCGCCCTCCGTCGTCGAAGGCTGGGATTACGTCGCGTTCAAGGGCGGCAGTTCCGTCGGCGTGCTCGCCGGCAGCTGGTACGTCGAAACGGGCGATGAGGCCTACGTGATCTCGCTGCAGGCATCGACGGAGGACCCCGCCGCGCTCGTCGACCAGGGGCTGTATTTCGGGCAGGCCGAAGACGCCCTGGCCCTCCTCGCGGAGTGAGGCGGATGGGCTGAGGGCGGGTTCGCGACGCGCCGCAGCCGGATTGACACATTCGAACATGTGTTCGAATATTTAACCCATGGCATGGGCGGCGATCTCGAGCGACTCCAGTATGGGGTCGGCCTCCGACGCTGTGCCCGACAGCCCCGCTGTCTTCGGGGGTTCCTCCGTCACGGGGGGTGACGCCGTCGCGGATGCGCGGGCGTCCCTCGATCGCATCCTCGAACTGCAAGCGCGCATCACCGGCATGCAGGAGACGAAGCTCGACGCCCGCGCCCTGCCGACCGTGTCGGCACTCAGCCCGCTCCTCCCCGGCGGGGCGCTACGGGCGGGGTCGAGCTACGCCGTGCACCGGTCCGCTCTGCTCGCGCTCGCTCTGCTCGCGGGGCCGAGCGCCGCGGGGTCATGGTGTGCCGTCGTCGGGATGCCGACGTTCGGCGCCGAGGCCGCTGCGGGTCTCGGCATCGACCTCGACCGCCTCGTCCTCGTGCCGGATCCGGGGGAGCAGTGGCTCGCCGTCACCGCCGCGATGGCCGACGTCGTCACGGTCGTCCTCACCCGTCCGCCCGGCCGCGTGAACCCGGGAGACCTCGCACGGCTCACGGCGCGGCTCCGGCAGCGCGGTGCCGCTCTCGTCGTCCTCGGGGACTGGCCGCAGAGCGAGGCGACTTTGCGCGTGTCCGGAGCGTCCTGGGAGGGGATCGGCCACGGCCACGGGCACCTCGCCGCTCGCCAGGTCACCGTGACGTCGGAGGTCCGGGGCACAGGCCGTCCCCTCAGCGCGACCCTCTGGCTGCCCGACGCGACGGCCGGGATCAGCGCCGCCGCCCAGCCGGCCGCCGTCTCGCCGCTCGACCACTCCGTGGCCGAGCGCTCCGTGTCCGACCGCTCCGACGCTGAGCCCCCTCGTCCGCCTCGGCACCTGCGCCCGGTCGAGGTGGCCTGATGTGCGAGGTGGCCTGATGGCGCGGGGTCGATCCGCGACATCGTCGGGAAGCGCGCCGGCGGCTGTTCCCCCGCGGGTCCTCCTCCTGTGGTGCCCGGATTGGCCCGTGATCGCGGCGGCGGAGGCCGCCGGGCTGCCGCCGTCCGCTCCGCTCGCCCTCGTCGTGAAGGGCGAGATCTTCGCGTGCTCGGCATCGGCGCGGCGGGAGGGCGTCGCGCGCGGGCTCCGGGTGCGAGAGGCGCAAGCGCGCTGCCCGGGACTCATGGTGCTCCCGTACGACGCCGACCTCGACCACCGCGCCTTCGAACCGGTCATCTCGGCGGTCGAGGCGATCGTGCCCGGCGCCCAGCTCGTGCGCCCCGGCACCCTCGCGGTCAAGGCGCGCGGTCCGAGCCGGTACTACGGCGGCGAGGTGGAGGCCGCGGAAGCAGTGCTCGATGTCGTGGCCGCCGCTCACCCGGCAGGACAAAGGACCGACGGCGCCGACGGCGTCGTGCCGCCGGGGGTGATCGCGCGCGTGGGCGTCGCGGACTCCCTCTTCGCCGCCGAGCAGCTCGCGAAGGCGCGCATGCGTGGTCCGGAAGACGTCGTGCGCGTCGTCCCACCCGGTCGCACGCGCGAGTTCCTCGCGCCGTTGCCGCTCTCGGTGCTCGAGCGCCCCGAGCTCACGACGGTGCTCCGTCGCCTCGGAATCGACACGCTCGGGCACTTCGCCGCCCTCGACGCGGTCGAGGTGCGTGATCGCTTCGGCGAGGACGGCGAGCGGCTGCACGCACTCTCGTCCGGTCGGGACCCGCGCGACGTCGAGACGCGGACCCCGCCGCCGGACCTCGGGGGCGAGATCGTCTTCGAGACCGCCCTCGACCGGGTCGACCAGATCGCGTTCGCCTTCCGCCAGGTCGCCGACGACATCGTCGGCCGCTTGCGCGCCGCGACGCTCGTCACGACGGCGATCCGCGTCGAGATCGGACTCGAGGACGTGGGGGTGCGCGAGCGGTCCTGGCTGCACCCGCGCTGGTTCACGGCGTCCGACATCGTCGACCGGGTGCGCTGGCAGATCCAGGGCAACGGACGAACGGAGGGACTCGAAGCGGCGGTCGAGAGCATCCGCGTCGAGCCCGAGAGCGTCGACGCCATGTCGCGTCACGAGCAGGGGCTCTGGGGCACGGGCTCCGACGAGCGTGTGCATCACGGGCTCTCGCGTGTGCAGAGCATGGTCGGTCACGACGGTGTGCTCACCGCGCGCCTCACGGGGGGCCGCATGCCCGGGCAGCGTCAGGTGCTCGTGCCGTGGGGCGACCGCCCGCCGGGTGGGGAGAAGGCCGTCGCCGAGTCGGTGACGCTGCCGTGGCCGGGGGCGATCCCGGGGCCGGCTCCGAGTGTCGTCTTCCCCGAACCTCGCCCCGTCGTCGTCATCGGGCCGGACGGTCTCTCCGTCGAGGTCGACGATCGTGGCGCCTTCACCACGCCGCCCGTGCGTTTCGGGATCGGCGAGAAGCCGGAGCGCACATCACCCGTGAGCGCGTGGGCCGGTCCCTGGCCCGTCTCGGAGCGGTGGTGGGACAGCGCGGCGCGGAGCCTGCAGCGCGTGCAACTCGTCGACGAGGCCGGCCGGGCGTGGCTGCTCGTGCTCGTCGCCCACCGCTGGTGGGCCGAGGCGGTGTACGACTGATGGGCTACAGCAACCCGCCGATCCCGTGGTCGGAGTTCGAGAAGCAACTGTCGGACCGCCGCCCCGGCACGCCGCCCGTCGGAGCGGATGGCGGCGACGCTCCGGCATGGTCGAGGAAGCGCTCGCCGTACGTCCCCGACGAGCCGCAGCCGCTCGAACCCGCCGGCCCACGCATCCCCTATGCCGAGCTGCACGCGCACTCGACGTTCAGTTTCCTCGACGGCGCATCGCCTCCCGAGAAGCTCGTCGAGGAGGCCGCGCGGCTGCGCCTCGATGCGATCGGGCTCACCGATCACGACGGGCTCTACGGGGTCGTGAGACTCGCGGAGGCGGCGGAGGCGCACAACGCCGCGCGCGGAGACGCCCCGGAACTCGGCACGGTGTTCGGGGCGGAACTGTCGCTCGGTCTCGGCGCCCCGCAGAACGGGGTACCCGATCCGGAGGGGCGGCACCTGCTCGTGCTCGCACGCGGGCAGGAAGGTTATCACCGGCTCGCCGCGGCCATCACGTCGGCGCAGCTCGCGGGGGGAGCGGAGAAGGGGCGTCCTGTGTACGACCTCGACGATCTCGCCTCGGCATCCGACGGCACGTGGCAGATCCTCACCGGCTGCCGCAAGGGCGCCGTCCGGCACGCGCTTCAGACGGAGGGACCGGAGGGCGCCGAGCGTGAGGTCCGCACGCTGCTCGACCTCTTCGGTCGCGACAACGTCGCCGTCGAGCTCATCGACCACGGCAACCCCGTCGACAGCACCGCGAACGATGCGCTCGCGCGGATCGCGGCCCGATTGCGGCTCCCCGTCCTCGCGACGGGCAACGTGCACTACGCGACCCCGCGCGAGTTCCCGGTCGCGACGGCGCTCGCCGCCGTGCGGGCACGGCGCAGCCTCGACGAACTCGACGGGTGGTTGCCGGCGGCCCCCACGGCGCACGTCCGCAGCGGAGCGGAGATGGCCGCGCGGTTCGCGCGCTACCCGGGCGCCGTCGAGCGCACCGTCGACTACGCCGCCGAGCTCGGCTTCCGCTTGCGCAGCCTCAAACCCGGACTGCCGAAGCAGGAGGTCCCCACCGGCCACACCCCCATGAGTTGGTTGCGTGAGCTCACCTGGCGCGGGGCCGAGCGGCTCTATCCGGACATGGACGAGGCGAAGCGCATCCGCATCGAACGTGAGCTCCAGGTGATCGAGGAGAAGGACTTCCCGGGCTACTTCCTCATCGTGCACGACATCGTGCAGTTCGCCCGGAAGCGCGGCATCCTCTGCCAGGGCCGGGGATCGGCGGCGAACTCCGCGGTCTGCTACCTCATCGACATCACGGCCGTCGACTCGATCCGCTACGGACTGCCGTTCGAACGCTTCCTCTCGAGCATGCGCGACGAGGAGCCCGACATCGACGTCGACTTCGACTCCGACCGCCGCGAGGAGGTCATCCAGTACGTCTACGAGAAGTACGGCCGCTTCAACGCCGCGCAAGTCGCGAACGTCATCACCTACCGCCCGAAGGGCGCCGTACGCGACATGGCGAAAGCGCTCGGGCACAGTCCCGGCCAGCAGGACGCGTGGTCCCGCCAGGTCGAACGGTGGGGAGCCCTCACCTCGACGGAGGACCACGACATCCCGGACGCCGTGATCGGTCTCGCGCACGAGGTCATGGGCTTCCCCCGGCACCTCGGTATCCACTCGGGCGGCATGGTGCTCACCGATCGTCCGGTCGGCGAGGTGTGCCCCATCGAGAACGCACGCATGGAGAAGCGCACCGTCCTGCAGTGGGACAAGGACGACTGCGCGTGGATGGGACTCGTGAAGTTCGACCTCCTCGGCCTCGGGATGCTCGCGGCCCTGCAGTACTCGTTCGACCTCGCCGCCGATCACTGCGGGGAGCGCTGGGACCTCCAGACGATGCCGAAGGAGGAGCCGGGCGTCTACGACCAGTTGTGCCGCGCCGACTCGATCGGCGTCTTCCAGGTGGAGAGCCGCGCCCAGATGGGCACACTGCCGCGACTGCTGCCGCGGCGGTTCTACGACCTCGTGATCGAGGTCGCGCTCGTACGCCCCGGCCCCATCCAGGGCGGCGCCGTGCACCCGTACATCCGGCGTCGCACGGGGGAGGAGGCCGTCGCCTACCTGCACCCGCTGCTCGAACCGGTGCTCGAGCGCACCCTCGGGGTCCCGCTCTTCCAGGAGCAGCTCATGCAGATGGCGATGACGGTCGGCGGGTGCACGGGTGAGGACGCGGACCTGCTCCGCCGGGCGATGGGGTCGAAGCGCGGCCAGGAGAAGATCGAGACCCTGCGCGAGAAGCTCTACGTCGGGATGGCCGGCAACGGCATCGTCGGGGACGACGCCGACACCATCTACTCGAAGATCCAGGCGTTCGCGAACTTCGGCTTCGCGGAGAGCCACTCGATCAGCTTCGCCCTGCTCGTCTACGCGAGTTCGTGGATGCGGCTGCACTACCCGGCTGCGTTCCTCGCCGCCCTCCTCCGAGCGCAGCCGATGGGCTTCTACTCGCCGCAGAGCCTCGTCGCCGACGCACGCGCGCACGGCGTGACGGTGCTGCGCCCCGACATCCTGCTCTCGGGGGTCGAGGCGGGGCTCGAACCGCTCGATCCCGATGTCGTCGGTCATACGGGACCCGATACGTGCGTCAGTGGCGAGCAGCCCCCGGTCGGTCCCTTCGACCGGGACGCCCCGTTCGACACGCGTGACCACCGGCGTGACGGTCACCACGCCGTCCGGCTCGGTCTCGCGGAGGTGGGGTCGCTCGGGAAGCGCAAGGCGGCGCAGATCGTCGCGGAACGTGAACGGGGTGGCCCGTTCCTCGACATGTCGGATCTCGCCCGCCGGGTGGGACTCACGACGCCGCAGCTCGAGGCTCTCGCCGCCGCCGGTGCCTTCGAGGGATTCGGCGAGTCTCGGCGCTCGTCGATGTGGGGTGCCGCGCACGCCGCCGCCGAGCGTCCCGATCAGCTCGCGGGCACACAGGTCACGGTGCAACCGCCGCTGTTCGGCATGATGACCGACGCGGAGCGCCTCGTCGCCGACCTGTGGTCGACGGGGGTCTCTCCTGACGACCACCCCATGCGGCATCTGCGCTCGCCGCTCGACGAACGCGGCGTACTCCCGGTCGAAGCCCTCCGTACCGCAGAGCCCGGCCGGAGGATCGAGGTCGCTGGGGTCGTGACGCACCGGCAGCGCCCCGCGACCGCGAGCGGCATCACGTTCATGAACCTCGAAGACGAGTCGGGGCTCGTGAACGTCGTGTGCAGCGTCGGCGTCTGGGGGCGGTACCGTCGTGTCGCCCGGGAGGCCCCGGCGATGATCGTGCGGGGTGTGCTCGAACGCTCGCCCGACGGCGTCATCAACGTCGTGGCCGACCGGATGGAGTGGCTCACGATGGCCGCACGCACCACCTCCCGCGACTTCCACTGACCCGACATCCACTGACCCACAGAGCTACACCCGCACGAGGGCGCCATGTCCTCCTCCCGCCCTCGACACCGAACTGCCGCCTTCGGTGTCGCACCCTTCACCGTCAGCTCGCGGCGTCCACGTCATCGATCTTCCGCCGGAGCACGGCGCGCTCCCGATCGTTCCCGGCAAGGCGCGCGGCCGCGACGAACTCCGACCTCGCCTCCTCCGTCCGACCGAGCCGATGGAGCAGCTCGCCCCGCACACTCGGCAGCACGTGATATCCCGCAAGGGCGCCGGAGGCGACGAGACCATCGACGATCCGAAGAGCGGTGGCCGGTCCCTCCGACATCGACACGGCGACCGCGCGATTGAGCTCGACGACCGGTGAAGGGGCGAGTCGGCCGAGAGCTTCGTACAGGACCGAGATGCGCTCCCAATCCGTGTCCTCCGCGCGGAGAGCCGTCGCATGGCACTGCGCGATCGCCGCCTGCAGGCCGTAGTAGCCGCGCCCTCGACCGAGCGCGTCCTGGCGGGCGAGGGCCGCCGACCCGCGCGTGATCAACGTGTGGTCCCATCGCGATCTGTCCTGGTCAGGGAGGAGGATCGGCTCGCCGGCCGGCGTCGTCCGCGCACCGAAGCGCGACGCCTGGAACTCGAACAAGGCCACGATCCCGTGTACCTCGGGTTCGCGCGGCACCAACGAGGCGAGCGACCGAGCGAGCCGGAGCGCCTCCAGCGCGAGTTCCGGTCGCATCCACTCTTCACCGGCGCTCGCGGCGTAGCCTTCATTGAAGATCAGGTACAGCACCCCGAGAACGGAGGAGAGGCGCTCGGGGAATTCGGCGCGCTCCGGCACCTCGAACGGGACGCGGGCGGCGCTCAGCGTCTTCTTCGCACGGACGATCCGCTGCTGCACCGTCGCCGTGGGCACGAGGAAGGCGCGCGCGATCTCCTCGGAGGTGAGGCCCCCGACGACGCGCAGAGTTAGCGCCACGTGTTGTTCGCGGGCGAGGACGGGGTGGCAGGAGATGAAGATCAGCCGTAACACGTCGTCGTCGATCGTGTCGGGGTCCCACGGGGCCGCGTCCGGATCGAGTCCGTTCTCCAGGTCGTGCGCGATCGCCGCGTAGCGGTGGTCGAGTCGCTCCCGACGACGCCACGCGTCGATCGCCGTGCGCTTTCCGACGGCCGTGAGCCACGCGCCCGGATTCGCGGGCACGCCCTGGGCCGGCCATTGCCGGAGCGCGTCGACCAGGGCCTCCTGGGCGAGGTCCTCGGCGAGGCCGACATCGCCGACGTATCGGGCGAGGGTCGCGACGATCCGAGCGGACTCGATCCGCCAGACCGCCGCCACCCGGCGGCTCACCGCCTCCGCGTCGTCCATCGTCCGTCGTCTCGCTCGCCCCGGAGGGCCTAGTCGCCCTTCTTGGCCGACTCGGCCTTCTTCGCCGCCTCGGCGTCGGCGATCCACTGGGCCTCTTTCTGGATCCACTCGTTGTCCTGCGGAAAGTCCTCGAGCTCGGTCACACGACGCACTTCGAGCTTGGAGCCGGGTCCGAGAGGGCATCGGCTCGCCCACTCGATCGCCTCCTCCTTACTGGAGACCTGCAGGATCCAGAATCCGTTGAAGAGTTCCTTCGTCTCACCGTACGGGCCGTCGGTCACGACCGGGGGCTGCGACGAGAAGTCCACGACGACCCCCTCGGACGCGTCGGTGAGCCCTTCGCCCCCTGCCATGACGCCGGCGTCGATGAGCGACTCGTTGTAGCGGCCCATGCGCTCGATGACCTCTTCGAACGGGATGTCCTTAAAGGCCTCGACCGCTGCATCGTCCGACCGCATGATGAGCATGTACTTCATGGTGTTCTCCTTCGTCGATGAGGCCCGACGTGGGCCCTCACCTCTGCGTCGAACGTAGTGGACGCGGATCGACGGCCGGAGGAACTTTTTTCTCGGATTTCTCCGGCTATCGTGCGAGGGCGTCGAGCGCCGCGTCGATCGCCGTCTCGCCGGACAGGGCCGTGAACGTGACTCCCGCGAGGTCGCCGCGGTCGAGCACCGCCGCGATGACGTTCGCGACGTCGCCTCGGGGGATCGGCCCGCGGGTGTCCTCGAGAGGGAGGGTGACGGACCCGGAGCCCGCGTCGTCGGTGAGGCTGCCGGGGCGGATGATCGTCCAGTCGAGGTCGAGTCCGCGGACGCCCTCCTCCGCTTGACGCTTCGCCTCGAGATACACCCGGAACACCTCGTCCTCCACCTCGTCGAGTGGAGTGGTGACTCCGATGGAGGAGATGAGGACGTAGCGACGCACGCCCGCCGCGACGGCGGCCTTCCCGAGCAGAACGGCGGCGTCGCGATCGACGGTGAGCTTGCGGTCGGCGCCGCTGCCCGGCCCGGCGCCGGCGGCGAAGACGACGCCGTCGACGCCCTTGAGGGCCTCGGCGAGCGTGTCGACGTCGGTCTTTTCGAGGTCGAGCAGGATGTCGGTCGCCCCGTGGGCGTGCAGGTCGGTGCGCTGGTCCGGATTGCGGATGATGCCGCGGACGTCGTGGCCGGCGCTGGACAGCGTGCGGGAGAGGAGCAGGGCGATCTTGCCGTGTCCGCCCGCGATTGCGAAGGTAGCCATGGCGCGATCCTACGTCGCACGAGCGACGGTGCCGAGGGGGTCGCGCACGACGTGGCACCCGTGCCACGGCATCCGGTCAGCGACCGGCGGCGTAGCCCTGCATGCCGCGGGGATTGGCGGCGGCGGAGAGTTCGCCGGTGTCGGGATCCCGGCGTACGCTCGACAACCGCCCGAGCGACCACCCTCCGACCCGAGAGACGATGTGCCCGCGCGACCGCAGGTCGTCCACGAGATCGTCCGGAATACGATCCTCGACGACGAGGCCGCCCGGCTCCCACACGCGTGGCCAGAAGGAACTGACGTGCGAGGTCGTGTGGAAAGCCGGGGCGTCGATGGCCCGCTGCTGGCTGTAACCGAAGACGATGGTCCGGAGCAGGTAGAGCAACTGCCACTGGTCCTGCTGGTCGCCGCCCGGTGTGCCGAGCGCCTCGACGCCCGCGCCGTCCCGCAGCAGCATCGTCGGCGACAGCGTCGACCGCGGGCGCCGTCCGGGACGCAGCGCGGACGGCGATGCGTCGTCGAGCCACGTCATCTGGAGGCGCGTGCCGAGGCAGAAGCCGAGCTCCGGGATGGTCGGCGAGGACTGCAGCCAGCCGCCCGACGGCGTCGCCGAGACGAGGCCGCCCCAGCGGTCGACCACGTCGATGTGACACGTGTCGCCGCGAGTGTAGCCGGATGCATCCTCGTCCGGCACGATCGCGTCGTCCGAGCGCACCGTCGGCTCGCCCGTTCCCGCCGCTCGGGCGCTCTCAGGGGCAGCCGTCACGGACGGCACCACCCATGCGGAGCGTCCGGGGACCGCGCCCGGACGCAGGTCGTGTGATGCGGAATCCGTGATGAGGGCACGGCGTTCGGCAGCGTACTCGGGGGAGAGCAGACGATCGAGCGGCACGGTCCCGGCCTCGGCGGGGTCGCCGTACCAGGCGTCGCGGTCGGCGAGGGCGAGCTTCAACGCCTCCGCGATCGTGTGCACGCCCTCGGCCGTGTCCGGATCGAGCCGCTCGTCGGGGAACCCGTCGAGGATCGCGAGGGCCTGCAAGAGGACGGGACCTTGCGCCCACGGCCCCGTCTTCGCGACGTCCACGCCGCGGAAGCGGAACACCGTGGGAGCCTCGTAGCCCGCATCGAAGGCGGCGAGGTCGGCGACGGTGAGGACCCCGGCGTGGTCCGTGCCGCTCGAGTGCCGATGCGGCGTCTCGACGAATCGGGCGATCGATTCCGCGACGAAGCCCTGCGCCCATTCTCGACGGGCCGCCTGGATGCGGCCGTCTCGCGTC
Organism: Labedella populi; assembly: GCF_004078655.1. GTDB lineage: Bacteria > Actinomycetota > Actinomycetes > Actinomycetales > Microbacteriaceae > Labedella > Labedella populi. The sequence continues at coordinate 239,501 of NZ_RZNC01000002.1, forward strand.
GTCGCCGCCCCTCCTGCGGCAATGAGGCGCTCGAGCACGTCCGCCCACGCGGCATACGTGATGACCTCGCCCGCGCGGGGCGCCCGACCGCCGCGCAGCCAAAGCGCCGCCGACCCCGCCCAGTGCTCCCGGAAGTGCCCGCTCATCCGGTCGATGGTGCGCGCCGCCGTGGCACTGATGGCGTGGCCGGTGCGCGCGTAGTGCAACGCGAACGAGAGCACGTCGGTGAGCTCCATCGAGCCGTGGTCCTCGAGCAGCCGAAGCCACGCCATGACCGACCCGGGCACTGCTGCGGCGAGGGCGCCGGCGCCGGGCACCTCTGCGAGACCCTCGCCGACGTAGTGCTCGATCGTCGCCCCTTTCGGAGCGGGGCCCTGCCCCACGAGGACACGCGGCTCCTGGTCGGCGACGGCGACGATGGCGTTCATGTCGCCGCCCGGGCCGTTCAGATGCGGCTCGACGAGGTGGAGGACGAATCCCGCTGCGACGGCGGCATCGGCCGCGTTACCGCCGCGCTCGAGGACGGCCTGTCCGCTCGCCGTGGCGAGCCAGTGCGTCGAGGCCACCATCCCGAAGGAACCGCGGAGAGTGGGGCGGGTGGTGAAGGCGTCCTCGTCGGGGGAGGTCATGGCGTGGGCGTCTTTCCTGTCGAGCGTCGTGATCCGAGCGTCATGATCCGCGGGGCGACGGTGCCCCTAGTCGAGCACGTTGCTCGCGAGGCACGTCACCGTGCCGAACTCGCCGTCCGACGTGTCCTCGGCGACGACCTCACCGTCCACCGTGATCGTGCAGGAGATCTCTCCGGTGTCCTCCGCGCCGTTCGTCGCTGTGACGCTGAAGGTGGAGAAGTCGAAGTCTCCGCCGATCGTCGCACCGAACTCCTCGGTCCAGGGGAGCGTCTCTCCCTCGCTCGTCTGGACATCGCTGTCGGCGCCGTCGGAGAAGGTGAAGTAGACGATCGAGACGTCCGTGCCGTCGCCCGAGACCTCGTAGACGACCTCGACGTCGCGCTGTTCACTCGAGCCGTCCGACGGGAAGGCGGAGGAGTCGGGGAACCGCTCGGTCACGTCGTTGACGATCCAGCTGGTGAAGCCGATCGTGTAGACCACGGCGAGGACCACGGACAGCACGAGGGCGATCGCGGAGACGATGGTCCCGGCGATCGCGAGGCCCTTCGTCCGGTTCTTGAGCACGAGTCCGACGATGCCGAGGACGAGACCGACGAGAGCGATGATCCCGCTGCCGTAGTTGACGACGGGGACGAAGGAGAGGACGAGCGCGACGCCGCCGACGATGAGGGCGGCGAGCCCGAAGCCGTTCTTCCCGGGCGCTCCGTTCGTGTCGGCGCCGCTCGGCGGATACGGCGGCTGCGACCCGGAACCGGACGAGGAGGGGGACCCGTACCCGGGCTGCGCTCCGTACCCGGGCTGAGCCCCGTACCCGGGCTGAGCTCCGTACCCGGGCTGAGCTCCGTACCCGGGAGGGGATCCGTAGGGCTGCGATCCATACGGCGGCGGGGCCGACGGGCCGGGAGTCGCGAACGGCTCCGCCGGGCCGGGCTGTTCGTTCCGCGGTGCGCCGTCCGGGGACTCGGGCGTCGACGGGTTCGGGTCGGAGGGATCGTTCGGCGTGGACATGTATCGAGTCTCCCAGAGAGTCCTTCGCGACGCACCGGCTGGACTCGAGGACGTCCACGCTCCCGCCCCGATTTCGTCACTCCGGCCGGCGGCCCTATCGTCGGCATGTGGCCACCTCCGATGCGACTCAGCCCGTCGGATCGCCCGTCGCTGCAGCGGGCCTCGTGCTGCTCGGGCTCGCCCTGCAGGAGGTCGGCGCATCGATCGCGGTGTTGCTGTTCCCGCAGACGGGCGCTGCCGGCATGGTCACCCTCCGGCTCGTCCTCTCCGCCGCGGTGCTGCTCGTGCTCTGCCGTCCCCGCTGGCGGGGGCACGCCCACGGTGCCTGGATCACGGTCCTGGGGTTCGGCGTCGCGCTCGCCGCGATGAACCTCCTGTTCTACGAGGCGCTCGAGCGGTTGCCTCTCGGGGCGGCAGTCACGATCGAGGTCGTCGGACCGCTCATCCTCTCGGTCGTCGTCGGGCGACGCGCGAGCGGCTGGGTGTGGGCGGTGCTCGCCCTCGTGGGAGTCGTGCTGCTCGGGCGAGGAGGGCTGACCGAGCTCGATCCCCTCGGGGTCGTCTTCGCGGCCGGGGCCGGCGCGATGTGGGCGGCGTACATCCTGCTGTCGGCGCGGACGTCACGCGCCTTCGCCCGCCTCGACGGACTCGCGATCGCGATGTCGGTCGGCGCCGTTCTCGTCGTGCCGTTCGGTGTGGCGAGCGCCGGCGCGGTTCTCCTCCAGCCGTCGGTCCTCGGCTTGGGTCTCGCGGTCGCGCTGCTGTCCTCGACCATCCCGTACGCCCTCGAGCTCCGCGCATTGCGCTCGCTGCCCGCCGCGGCGTTCTCGATCCTCATGAGTCTCGCCCCGGCGATCGCCGCGACAGCCGGGCTTCTCATCCTCGGTCAGCGGCTCGGCCCGCTGCAGCTCGTCGCGATCGGGCTCGTCGTGATCGCGAGCGCCGGGGCGGTTCTCAGCAACCGTCGAGCGCGCGGAATCGCGGAGCCGGCGGCCGCCGCGTCGTGAGGCGTTCCGCCGAACGCGGTCAGCTCGCGAGCCGCTCCGGTTCGACGGCGTCGCTCCGCTCCGAGGCGATCGCCGAGAAAAGTCGGCCGAAGCGCAGCATCGCGAGTTGCATGAGGAAGCGGAATCCCTGGACGAGGCTCGCCTTGGATTCGCCGCCGAAGCGCTCTGCGAAGTCGACGGGGATCTCACCCTGATGGCGTCCAGCAACCACCCGCGCGCCCGGACTCGGCGTCACCGAGCATCCCTCACCCCCGGCTCGCGGGGGCCGACGACTCGCCGGCCCTGCTCCTCGGCGGGCTACGCCGCCCGTTCGACGGACGCGGCACGCGATTCGCCGCGCCGGACCGCGTCCTCGATCACGAGGGACAGTCGATTCCGTGCGGTCGTCAGTTCTGCGATCTGCTCGTCGATCCGCCGGCGCTCGCCGTCGAGCATCTCGCGCTGCTCTCGCGTCGTCGTTCCGGAGCGCATACACGGCATCATCTCGAGGATGCGGCGACTCGAGAGTCCGGCGGCCAGGAAGACGCGGATGAGGTGCACATAGTCGAGGGCGTCCTCCGTGTAGAGGCGCTGGCCGCTCGGCGTGCGCTCCGACCGCAGGAGTCCTTGCGCCTCGTAGTAGCGGAGGGAGCGGACGCTCGCGCCCGTCCGTTCCGAGAGCTCTCCGATGCGCATCCTGCTCCTCACTTGACCCTGACACTGGTGTCAGCTTCTACCGTAGGGGAGTCAGTCTTCGAAAGGACCCATGTCATGGACATCAGCACTTCCGTCGCCCTCGTCACGGGAGCCAACCGCGGTATCGGTCGCGAGTTCGCCCGCGTGCTCGTCGAACGCGGCGCCACCGTGTACGCCACCGCGCGTCGCCCTGAGTCGATCGACCTCGAGGGTGCCCGGCCGCTCCGGCTCGACATCACCGATCCCGACAGCGTCGCCGCGGCGGCGGCGGTCGCGACCGACGTGACCCTCCTCATCAACAACGCGGGCATCACGACAGGGAACGACCTCGTCTCGGGCGACCTCGAGAGGATCCGCCTCGAACTCGACACGCACTTCTGGGGCACGCTCTCGATGGTCCGGGCGTTCGCTCCGGTGCTCGCCGCGAACGGCGGCGGTGCGATCGCGAACGTGCTCTCGGCGCTCTCATGGTTCACCGCTCCGGGCGCCGGCGCCTACCACGTGGGCAAGGCCGCCGAGTGGGCTCTCACGAACAGCGTGCGCGGGGAACTCGCCGGTCGGGGCACCACCGTCACGGGCATCCACCTCGGTGCGGCCGATACCGACATGATGCGCGGCTACGACGGCCCCAAGTCGTCGACGAGCGAGGTCGTCGAGGCGGCCCTCGCGGGGATCGAGGCGGGATCGGCCGAAGTGCTCGTCGACGACTGGTCGCGGTTCATCAAGTCCGGGTTGACGGCCGAGCCGGAGACGTTCTACGCGAGCATTCGCGCCGCGTCAGCCGGCTGACGCCACCGGGTGGTGGCCCGAACCGCGTGAGGGCTGCGCGGACGGGCACTTTGCGTACGCAACGGACATCCGCGGGTGGAATCTCACCCGCGGACGTCCGTTGCGTACGCAATCACGAGGGGATGACCGTGTGACTGTCGGTCGATGACGTGACAGGGGGTCCCGAAGGGCGCCCGACGCGCTCTCCCGGACCCCCTCCGCCGCTTCAGGTGTGGCGGGACGACAAGGGGGTCAGAGCCGACCGCGCCCTCAGTCACGACCACGAGCGTAGGCAAGGCGAGCAGGGCTCGCTTTCGGCGTTTACGGCGGGACGTGATTCCCGGTAGAGAGGAAGGCTCACCGTCACGCTCCGCGGGCCTGCATGAGGCTCGCGAGCAGCTCCGGGCCACGGCGTTCGAGGAGGGCGCCGCCCTGACGAATGCCGACGAGCATGAACACGGTGCCGAGCACGATCCCGACCACGAGGGCCGCGACTCCGAGGATCACGTTGCCCGTGACGACGGCCGCGATCCCGAGCGCCAGCTCGGGTGCGGCGAGCCCGAAGACCACGAGCCACGCCGCGTACATCCCGAGTTGCGACGTGAACGTCGATCCCGGCGGGGTCTTGAACGGGCTCTCGCCCGCGGCGGGCACGGGCAGGAGGAAGCGCGCTGACGCGATGCTCGAAACCCCGAAGCCCGTGAGCAGGAGGCCGAGCCCGATGCCGAGGAGCGCCGGGATCTCGTCGCCACGCCCGAGCACGAGGAGCGGGACCACGGTCGCGACGACCACGAGCGGGACGGCGATGAGTCCGAGCGTGACGACGCGGCCGGCGCGATCGGCGACGCCGCTCACTCCGCTCGACAGATGCGAGGCGAACGCGGTGCCGTCGTAGGACACTTCGGCGCAGAGGGTGATCGCGAGGGTCGCGGCGATGATCGGACCGAGTGCCGACAGGAACCAGTCGGAGCCGGTGAATGCGAGGAAGACCGCGATCACGGCGAGGAGCGGCAGCATGATGAGGGATCCGCCATAGCGCGGATCCCGCATCCAGTAGACGGTCGTGCGGGCTGCGACGGCGCCGGTCGGGGTCGCCGGGTACCACGCGAACGGGCCGAGTCCCTTCGCCGAACCCGATCCGCTCGACGTCCGAGCGGGCGTGACGAGCAGGGTCGCGAGGCTGTGCCGCCAGAGCAGCAGGAGGACGGCGAGGGTGGCCACCGCGATGCCGGCCTTCGCGAGCGCCTCGAGCGGGCGTTCGAGCGCGAGATCGCCCGGGATGGACCACGCGGCGCCGAGTGGCGTCCAGGACACTCCTCGTGCGATCCCCGGGAGATCCTCCGACAGCGTCGCGATCGACGACCCGGCGATGCCGATGATGGGCCCGAGCAGGATGAGCGGCACGAAGACGAGCACGCCCATGACCTCGCGGTAACGACGACCGGCGGCGAGGGACGCCCCCACGGACTCGAAGGCCCGCGACGCCGTGACGCACGTCGCGACGCCGAGGACGGCGGCGAACGGAGCGGCGATGAGGGCGACCGGCTCGCCGATCCAACTGAGGGTCGTCGACAGCCCCGCGACGAGCGTCACGAGCCCGGGCACGCCGAGCAGTCCCACGACGAGGAGGGCGACGAGCAGGCGACGGGGCGGGAGGGGGAAGATGCGGAGCTTCTCGACGCTGAGCGACTGGTCCATCCCCCGCAGGAGCAGTGGGATCACGATCCAGCCGAGCACCGCGGCGGCACCGGCGATGACCGACACCGTCCATACCCACAGCGGCTCCGTGAACGACAGCGCGATCATGCCGATCACGAGGCCGACGAGTACGAAAAGCCCCCACGCGGCGCCGATCACGGTGGACACGAGAGTCCAGGTACTGCGGGTGAAGCCGTTGAGGAGGAGCCGGAACCGGAGCCTCAGGAGGTGCGCAACCACGAGGGTCCCTCCGAGTGGTGGCGGCCGCCGACGAGCTCGACGAAGCGGTCCTCGAGCGTCGAGCCCGCCCGGACCTCGTCCGTCGTCCCCGCCGCGAGCTGGCGTCCCGAGCCGATGATCGCGACGTGGTCGCACATGCGTTGCACGAGGTCCATCGAGTGGCTCGAGACGATCACCGTGCCGCCGCCGTGGACGTATCCGGCGAGCAGGTCACGGATGTTCGCCGCCGATACGGGGTCGACGGACTCGAACGGCTCGTCGAGCACGAGGAGGCGTGGGGCGTGCACGAGCGCAGCACCGAGGGCGATCTTCTTCGTCATTCCCGCCGAGTAGTCGACGACGAGCGTGCCTCCCGCCGAGCGCAGGTCGAGGAGGTCGAGCAACTCGCCGGTACGTTGCGCGACGGTTTCACGATCCATCCCGTGGAGGAGCCCGTGGTACGTGATGAGTTGCTCACCCGTGAGCCGGTCGAAGAGCGCGATGCCGTCGCTCAGCACGCCGACGAGGGACTTCGCCTTGACGGTGTCGCGCCACACGTCGGTGCCGAGGATGTGGATCGTGCCGGCGTCCGGCCGTAGCAAGCCGGTCGCCATCGACAGTGTCGTCGTCTTCCCGGCCCCGTTGGGTCCGACGAGACCGTAGAACGACCCCGTCGGCACGGTGAGGTCGAGTCCGTCGACGGCGACCTTCGCACCGAAGGCCTTCCGCAACCCACGGATCTCGAGCGCGGGCACCGCGATCGGCGGTGCGGATCCGGGGGAGGGTGCGAGAGTCTCCGGCACGGCGGGATCGGGAACGACGGAGTCGGGAGCGGCATCGGTCATGTGTCCAGCGTAGGGATCGCCGCCGCCGCCCGCCTCCGTCGTCCGACGGAGAGTGCACACACACGCCGGGCTGGTCCCGTCACCAGCTGGAGCGCCCTCCCGAAACGTTGGCGCTCTAGCGGCTAGACCCTCCAGCACACTGCGGAGACACTAGCCCACGATGCCAGCTGCGATCTGTGACGCAGGAAGCTTATTGAGGTCTCGCTCCCACCGATCCTCCGCCCACCAGGCCGCCCCGGATCGAATGGCATCAATGCTCCAAGCGATCAGCGTCGAGAGGGACAGGAACTGATTCGATCCGAAAGTATCGCTGGTGCCGAAAAACGGAGTCGCGTATCGCATGGGCGCGGGATTGCCGGGCACATCACCACAGAACATGGCGAGCGACGTGTTCTCGCGCTCTAAACGGAGCCACCCGGCCGGCGCTCCCCAGCCCCACTCCTCCTCAGTCAGTTCTGAGAGCTGGGCTGCCGCTTCAGCATCACCGGCTCGTAGAAGTGCGTATGACTCCGTCGTCCATGCGGCCGACACGGGACTCATGAATGGGTATGGACGAGCGGGCGTGACGTGGGGTTCCCCCTCCGTCCACTCGAACCACACAAGGAGTTCGTCGGGAGCGCCTAGACCGACGTCACGAAGAAGAGCGGCCGTCTTGGCGCGAGCCGTTCCAGGGCGTTGAACAAGCGAAGGCTCTGGGAGTCGTGCGATCAGTTCGTCCTCGTACTGCGGCAGTAGCTCAGCCAGCAAGCCGGGCCCTGCATCCACAACCGACGGCCCCCAAGGCGTGTCGACGTAATCAAACACTCAGTCACCGCACCAGTAGCTCGTCGTCATGTAGGGCACAGGAACGACCAAAAAATCCCGTTCCGGAGCGCCACGCGGGTCGGACCCGAGCTTGCACTTCTTCGTCGCGAAGTTCCCGTAGTGGGTGCCCTGCAAGGAGTTGTGCGCGCTCGAGATGGACCTAAGGGACGGCTGCATTGCGCTCTGCCCGTTGGCGCCCCCCTGATCGGTTGCGAAGTACGGGAACTCGTCGCAAGAATTCCCCACGGGGCCAGTTGCGCACGGATGAGTGGAACTCCACCATGAGCGTGTGAATCCGTCCGCGAGCTTTTCCGCGTTGCTCGCATATGTCAGCACAAGCCAAGTCGGATGCGACTTGAGTGCCGCCATGTCATGATCAGTCGCTTGCTTAACATCACTGCCCGTCGCGAAGATCGGCATAGTGCTGCACGCGTCCTTCGGCAGTCCAGCCTCCGGAGCCAACACAATCTGTTTCTGGCACTGCCGAAGAATGGTCCTGATGTAGTCATCTTCCGACGCGCCGGTCCACGGCCCGGGTTCCGCGACCGGTGCGGGTATTGGCGGCAGCTTGGGCTTGGGGTCGGCCTGGCGGATCTTCTCGATTTGGTTTCGCTCCCACGTGGGGTTTGAGGGTGGGGGCGCCGAGGGGAGACGAAAGACATCCGGCTCCTCTGCTTCACGAACGCAGCTGAAAGACAGCACTGGTACGTGTTTGCACACCAATCCGTTCGGCGGGTTCTGAATGATCTCGTTTATCTCCGCCTCCGAGCTCGACCACGGGTAGCGCTGCAATGTGGTCTTATCCTGCGCGAGACCGGCGCCGACGAACATCGTCGCGAGCTGACTCGCTCCGTTGACCTCGATGAAGGCACGAACGAACGCTCCAAGCGATTTCCCGTTCTGCATAGCAGCGGTGCACTCGAGTTGCTGATCGTTGAGGCTTGAGGGATTCGTGTGCGTCCCGACGGGGAAAAGCTCGATGCAGGGTGCTGGCGAGGAAGCCAGTGCGAGCACCAGGGCGGTAACCGATTCGTCGATGCTGTAGCCGCCGGAGATGTCCATCGACACTGGGATCCACGCCCCGTAGGTGTTCGAGCCGAACACGCTATACGGGTCCGCAACAACGCGAAGAGCGTCAACGCCGGGTCCTGTCGCTTGTAACTGCAACTCGCCGCTGACCCGCGCCGTGAGGGGAAGAGCGCCTGTGTTGGCATTGACGCTTGAGCTCGGCAAGCTGGTGACGGCGTTGGTGCCCTTAGTTCTTGCCTCTACGCGAACTGTGCAGTTGCCTGAGCACTGAGCTCCGGGCCACTGATGGTACCGAGCGAGAATTGTGAGGTCGAATGTGATGCGAGACCCGTCCTGAGACCGCAAGAATGTGTCAACAGCAGCGGATAGATACGGACCTGCTGGGTAGGACGTGTCATCGATGAAGACGTCGTTGCTGACGATGCCCATCGGTGAGGTGTAGAGCCCGTTCCGTATGTATACGCGGAGGCTGCGAACCTCACTCACGATCGAAGTGGTCTCGAAAGAGAGGTTCATGTTGAGACCGCCCGCGGCGTCCCGAGGGTGATCCTGAATGTAGATCGAGTGGATCTGAGACCCCGACGACTCCACCTCGAGTTCGCAGTATGAGCCTCGGCAGATGTAGCCCGAACCGGAGAAGATCTTCGTCCCCACAATCGACATATCGATTGCCACTTGGCCGGTTCGCAAGTCCCTGTCGAACGAGTTGACGGCAATCGTGAGGGTCGGTGCTGCTTCCGCAGCTGCGGCAGGCGTTCCCACTAGGCCAGCGAGTACGATGCCCGCCGTCATGGCCAGCCCAACGAGTCTCCGCACATCGATCCCCTCGTCAGCAGACGATCCGACCGTATCGATGTACGAACGCACGATGGCATCCCCCATCAGAGTGCCAACAATGACCAACTCTGGCGATAGGCAGGCGGGGGCTGGTCGGAGAACTCTGAGCCGTCCCCGCTCATTCGAGTTGTGCGCGTCCTTGCAAACCTACTTCCCGCGCCACCAACGCTTTCGATCCGGCTTTATCTCAGCTCCCGGCGATGTTGATTTTCTGTCGGCAACCCAGTCGTACGCCCCCTAGCGGAAGAGAAGCCGCCACTGCGCGGAACGAGTCACGGGAGGCCCGTGACGAGAGCGTCCGACTTGCGACTGAAGCTAACGAGGCGTTCCGACGACAGGCTGTGGCCCAGGAGCGGGCCAACGCTCTGAAAGAAGCCGAGTTGGCCTCGCCGACGTGGTCTGCCCCTCGTCACGTGTCGGGCGACTTGTACTCCGTGATCAACTCGTCCGGCCGCACGATCTTCATCGACAGCCTCGACGTCGAACCCGACGAGGCGGTGAAGTTGTGCGCGTTAGCGGTCCGGAGAACGGGGTCTACGAGACAGGCGATTCCTTCGACTTCATGGCGGTTAGTCGCCTTAGTATTCGCGCCCGCAAGCTCACCGTTTCATGGCGCTTCCTCGACGATTCGGAGCAGCCCTTGCAGAAGTGGATCATTCAGCTGTGACGAGCACCGAAACGCCCCCGAACCGGAAAAGCGGGTCGGGGGCGTTTTCGGGCTGGTTGTTCCAGCTTCTACTTCTAACTGTGCCGTGAATGACGAATATCTGCACGTCCTCGCTAGACCGCGTGTCGCGTCTTCCTCGTGGCGGTCACCCGATCCCCCGTCCAGTTGTTCGCTGCTCTTCCGAGTGCTTGCGAGCGCAGAGAGGACGGAGCTCCGGATCACGGCCCAGAGGATGCTGAACCAGACAATGAGCCCGATCAACACGATGGCGAAGGTGAGCGGGCTCGAACCGATGACACCTCATGATTTGAGACATACGACGGCGTCGCTCGCGGTCAGCTCGGGCGCCAACGTGAAAGCCGTGCAACGGATGCTGGGTCACGCGTCCGCGGCGATGACGCTCGACACGTATGCGGACCTGTTCGACGACGACCTCGACGCTGTTGCCACGGCGTTGGATCAGGCTGCTCGGTCGGCCGTTGTTGCCACCGCGTTGCCACGGACGCCCGGTGATCGGGTGTCGCCCGCGTGATTTCGGGGGAGTGGACGGTGGGCCCCGTGGGGCTCGAACCCACGACCTACGGATTAAAAGTCCGCTGCTCTACCGACTGAGCTAGAGGCCCGCGAGCACCTAATCTACCGTGCGGTCGACCCGCTCTGCACCGGGAGGAGCCGGTGCGCCGCTCGTGAGGTTGGCGACGACGCGCGGGAGAGCCGCTTTGTCGGCACGGCTCTCCCGTGCGTCAGCCACCGCGGTTCGCGCGCTTCAGAATCTGAAAGATCAGGACCGCTGCGAGAAGAAGGCAAGCCACGGTGACCGCAGCGAGCCAATCGGCCTGCACTCCCAGCGCCTCTAGACGCTCGAAGTCACGTGGACTGCCACCGATCGACGACTCGTCGGCGAGCTGTCCGGCCTGGGTCACGGTGACGGCCCACCAAACTCCGCTAGCGATGGGTAGCACACCGACTACGCTTGCCGTCCCGAGCAGAGCTGCCGTCCTCCTGGTCCGCACCGCAGACGCTCCTCTCAATTGCAGAGACTCCACATCCTTGCCCCGACTGGCCCTTTCGCGGGCTCCCAGCCTTCGACGTGGTGACCACCGGGAAGGATACCGTGCGAGGCCCACGGGGAGAACGCCGCGCGAGCGGGGGTAGCGTTGATGGGTACGTGTCGTGCGAGTCGAGAGGGCGAAGCGATGGCCGAGGAGTTCCACAAGCCGACGATGTTCCCGAGTGCCGTCTTCGAGGCGTACCAGGGCGGCGTCGACCCCGCCGAGTCGAGCCGCATCGCTCACGAGACGTCGCACGCCCTGCTGTCCCGGGTCCGCGCGGACCCGGATGCCGACATCGTCGACCGCCTCGTCGCCTACACGGACGAGCACGGCATCGACGCGATCGCGGAACTGTGGTCGCGGGCAAGCCCTCGCAGCCTCCCCGGTGCGCTCTGGCGGATCTACCTGCTGCGCGTCCTCATCCGGCAGGACCCCGTCTCGACGTCGTTCTACTTCGAGCGCGGCGTCGCCGTCAGCTCGACGATCGACCCGATCGTCGCCGGCGCTGAGGCCCCGACGGGACCTGACGAGATCACGGCGCTCGCCGACCAGATCCTGCGCGGGCTCTTCGAGGGCGACTTCGCGGTGGCGCTCGATCGTGCCGCCGCGTTCTGCCGCGTCACAGGATCCGGCTGCACGTCGGTCGCGGATGACCTCGACGTCACGGAGCCGCAGCGTTCCACGGAGCTCACCCGCCGCGCCTTGCGCTACTCGAGCATCGCCGGGGAACTCACGTCGTGCGCGCGCTTGTGGCGCGCCGAGTCCCTCGACTGACGCACCACTGAACTGACACGTCACTCGGCCGGCGCCACTCGACGGCGCCGCCTCAGCAGCCGGAGGGTAGCGACGGCACCCGCGCGCGTCACCCCGTGTTCGCGCAGCGCAAACACGGAATGAACCGGTCCGGGACCCCGTTACACTGGATCACGGCCGGGCCGCAGTAACCCCGGGCTCCACATTTAGCCGCTCCGAGCGGCCTCGCGCCGAGAGGCGTTCTGCGGCCCGGCCCTTTTCATGCCCGCTCGCGAGCGGCGGATGTCCACACTGCACAAGCAGCGGCCCGCCTGCGCTCGGGAGCGCAGGCGGGCCGCTGCTTCACCACATCACTCGATGAAGTCGATCCCGTCGATCGTCACGTCGTACTGCGACTCGTGCTGCTTCGTCTGCGGGATGAAGACCTCGGCCGTGAGCGTTCCGGCGTCGACGTCGACCTCGACGAGCTTGACCGGGTTGAGCGGGCTGTGGAAACCGCCGAGGAACGAGGCGATCGTGTTGCCGTTCACGCCCACGTCCGTACGTTGGTTCGACATGCCCACGTGGCCGGAGAAAACCATCTTCACGTTCGCGTACTGCGAGATCAGCTCGTCGTAGAGGTACTGCGGCGAGGTCGCACCGTACCCGCCGTTGCTCCGCATGATCGATCCGTCGCCCTCGAGGTACGAGTGCGTGTTCACGATGACGTTGTGGTCGGGGTGGGACGCGACGATCTCCTTCGCCCACTCGACGACCTCCGCCCGCGGCCACAGCTCGAGGGTGAGGATGAGGAAGTCGGCGCCGCCCGCCGAGAACAACTGCACCTGATTGTCCACTCGGCCCGTCTCGTAGACCGCAGAGATGTTCGTGTAGCGCGTGGCGGGGAACGTCTCGTTGAAGACGGGCGTGTCCCGGACGGTGATCGACGGGTTCTTGCCCGGGCATGCCGAGCCCCCGGGGCAGACTGCGCTCGTGTCATGGTTGCCGATCGCGATCGCCGCGGGGATGCCGCCGTCGTCGAGCACCTTCATGGCGTCGGATGCGACCTCGTACTGGGCGGGATCCTTCTCGCCCCAGTTGGTGACATCCCCCGTGTGGAGGGCGTACCGGAGGTCGAACTCGTCCTTGTTCTCGACGAGCCATCCGTTGCGCTGGGCGAAGCGAGTCGTGTTGCCCATCTCCATTTGCGTGTCGGGGATGATGGCCATGGAGAAGGTGCCGTCGGCATCCTCGGGGGACTCGCCGGGCGGGACCGGAGCTGGCATCTGCGGCGGAGAAGGCTCCGTCGGTGTCGGTGTCGGTGTCGGTGTCGGTGTCGGTGTCGGTGCGGGTGCGGGTGTCGGTGTCGGTTCGGGCTCGGATGGGCTCGGAGAGGGCGCCGGCTCGGACGGTGAGGGCGACGGCGAGGGTGCCGTGGGCGCGCCCGAGCCGTCGTCGTTCGGGGCGGCCCAGAAGCGGGGCCCCTGATCGAGCCAGCCCGCGTCGACGAGGGAGCCGATGCGCCCCTGGTCGGTCTCCATCCGGAACGTCTGGAGCTCCTCGTTCCACAGTCGGTGAACACCGACACCGCAATCGATGGCGGTGGGCGACGCCCAGAAGTCGATCTTCTGCAGGTCCCAGCCGTGGACCGACTGCGCCCGCTCGATCTCGTCGAAGCCGCGCTTCTCGGGGATCCAGACGAAGCGCTCATCGTTGTAGAGACGGTAGACGGGAACGAGTCCGTCCTTCTGCTTCGGAGAAGCCTCGAAGACGGCGCCGCGGGCCTTGTCGAAGCCCCACTTGTCGGCCGCGACGACGGTCTCACGCTCGCTCAGCGTGAGGATCGACTGGCTCGAGTCGGGATTGACGGCTTGGAAGACGTCCTGCCGCATGGATGAGCAGGCGTCGGGGGCGGCGGTCGCCACGGTGGTCGTCAGGGCTGATGCGGTTATCAGGCCGACGAGGCCGATCGCGGCGAGGAGTCGTTGCGGGGAGAGGAGGCGTCTCGGGGCCAGGTGTCGTGCAGAGCTGCTCATCGGCTGCTTTCATGTCCGAGCCTCGCTCGGTCGAATCTCGCGCGGGGCTGTCGGCGGTCATCGAGAGGAGGCGGGATGGTCCGGGAAATGCGTGTTCCGAGGAACACTCATTCTTGACAGTATGTCCCCCGCACGGGGGACATGGCTAGGACCAAGTTGAGCAGTCCTCAGCGCTTGCGCGGTGCACGGCGACATGCGACCATGCGGACACGACGAAGCGGCCATGGCGTGAACCATGACCGCTTCGTGGTGATCGCGCCGGAGCGCGTTCGGGGATGATGCGAGATTACTCGGTCGGCGGCATGAGGATGCCGTCGATGAGGTAGACCGTCGCGTTCGCGGTGGTGACGCCGCCGCAGATGACGCTCGCGTCGTTGACCATGAGCGAGTCACCCTCGCCGGTCACCTCGACCATGCCGCCCTGCACGGTGGCGTGCTCGCCGGCGACCGCGTCGGGAGCCAGCTGGCCGGGGACCACGTGGTAGGTGAGGATGCTCGTCAGCAGGTCCGCGTCGCCCTGAAGAGCGGTGACGGTCGCGGCGTCGAGCGCGGCGAAGGCGTCGTCGACGGGAGCGAAGACGGTGAACTCTCCGCCGTTGAGCGTGTCGACGAGGTCGACGTCGGGGTTCAGCTGGCCGGAGACGGCTGCCGTGAGCTGCGTGAGCAGGGGGTTGTTCGAGGCGGCGACGGCCACCGGGTCCTCAGCCATGCCGGCGACCGATCCGTCGCCGTCCGGGACGGCCTCGGCGTAGTCGGCGCAACCGGGGCCGACGAGGTTCGCCGCCGGGTCCATTGTGTCGGTGCGCGGCATCGTCGTCTCCTCGGTCATCGAGGGCCCCTCGCTCGCAGCGTCGCCGGACGAGGTGCCCGTCGAACAGGCCGCGAGGCCGAACGTCGCAACGGCACTGAGGGACAGGACAGCCATGAGATTGCGCTTCTTCACTCGCATGAGAACACTCCTTGTGATTGTGAGGCCGACGTCAGTCGGCGTGCGTGGCCGCTGTACCGCGGCTCTCGATGGGGCATTCGGAACCTCGACGGGAGGGGATTGGACTTTCTTGCAATATCGGCTCCGGGACGCTGCGGTCGTCCCTCTATATGCAGAAAGTTCGAATCGGATCGAATCCGTGAGGTGGCGGCGGCAGAAGGCCGAGCGGGTCGCCGTGGGACCAACCCGATCGTGGCACCGTCTCGAACCGTTCTCGATGGCGTCGTCGACCCGCGGACGATCGGCTGAACCGATGCGGCGTGGAGCGCACCCGATGAGAACGGCGCTCGGAAGGACAGGGACGATGCTGAGGACGGACATCGCTCCGCCACGTTCGCGTAACGGTGCCGCCCCCACGGGCGAGTGGATGCCGGAGTTCTCCGGATTGTTTGGCATGCTTGAGTCCGTGGCAAGCGAAGACACGAGCACCGAGGCGCGAGCCCAGCAGAAGCAGACGGCCGATACGGCCGCGGCGGAGCTGCAGCTCCTCGTCTCCCGGATCGCCGCCGGCGACCAACTTGCTTTCGGCGCATTCTATGACCGGCTCGCTCCCCGGGTGTTCGCGATCGTCCGCCGTGTGCTCGTCGATCCCTCCCAATCGGAGGAGGTCATGCAGGAGATCTTCGTCGAACTCTGGCAAACCGCTCCGCGTTACGCTCCGAACAAGGGTGGAGTGACCACGTGGGTCATGACGATCGCGCACCGTCGTGCCGTCGACCGTGTGCGGGCCTCGCAAGCCAGCAGGGAGCGGGACCTCCGTGTGGGGATCCGTGACCACGCGGTCGATTACGACAGCGTGGCCGAGGCCGCCGAGCTCCGCCTGGAGAACGAACGGGTAGAGCGTGCGCTCCACAACCTCACGGACCTGCAGCGCCAGGCCGTCACCCTCGCCTACTACGGCGGGTACAGCCACAGCGAGGTCTCCGACATGCTCGGAGTGCCGCTCGGCACCGTGAAGACACGAATACGCGACGGAATGATCCGTCTGAGAGACGAAATGGGGGTGGCATCATGAGCAGCTCGAACGATCCCGGGTTCGACGCGAGCCTGTATGCCGCTGGGGGACTCGACGCCGACGAATCGGCCGCGTTCGAAACGGAGCTGGAGACGTCTCCGGCCGCTCGTGAGCAGTTGGAGTCGTTCGAGGATGTCTCTGCGGCTCTCGGTCTCGGTCTCGAACCCGTCGAGCCGCCCGCCCATCTGAAGGCTGCTCTCATGGCGCGGATCGCGGTGACCCCGCAGCAGTCTGCGGAGCCGAGCTCGCGCCACGCCGTCGGCTCCTCGAGTGGTCCAGCACCCCAGGCCCCGGCCCCGGTGCTCACGACCGTGCCGTCGGGCGACGAGGACGCCGCGCCCGTCGCCGAGACGACGGATCGGCGCTCCCAGCTCACGCCCGGTCAGATCCGGAAGGCGCAAGAGCGCGCCAACCGCCGGTGGTACTCGAAGCCGCTCTCCTACGCCGTGGCGGCGGCGGCCGTCGGCGCCGTCATCGTCGGGTCCAGCATGTTCGTCGGCCTCGTGGAGAACGGCAACCAGCTCCCGCAGGCTGTCGCCCTCGCCGAGGTGAACTCCGCCTCGGACGTGCAGCGCACGACGGTAGAGGTCGATGGCGAGGGGGGAACGGCGACCCTCGTCTGGTCGGGGACACTCGGCAAGTCGGTACTCGTGGTCAACGGACTCCCGCAGCTGCCGAGCGACAAGACCTACGAGCTCTGGTACATCGATGAGGCGGGACCGGTCTCGGCCGGTATCTTCGACACCGGTGCCGACGGCACCGGCTGGGGCGTACTCGCCGGCGGAATGGATGCGGGCGACGTCGTCGCCGTCACGATCGAGAAGTCCGGCGGCTCGGGGGGAACCCCGACGACGGACCCGGTCCTCGTGGTGGAACCGGCCTGACGCTTCTCCGACTGATCGAGAATCCCTCGACCGGATACGACGATTCGTATCCGATCGGGGGATTCTCGTATCGGGAGGTCCTCCCACGGTGCGGCGGGCCGGGAAAGACGCAAGCCGCGCCTCGAACAGAGGCGCGGCTTGCATCTTTCCCCGGTTCGGAGTGGGATCAGCCGAAGCGACCCGAGACGTAGTCCTCGGTCGCCTGGACGGACGGCTGCGTGAAGATCGTGTTCGTGTCGTCGTACTCGATGAGCTTGCCCGGCTTGCCCGTGCCCGCGATGTTGAAGAAGGCGGTGCGGTCGCTCACGCGGCTCGCCTGCTGCATGTTGTGGGTCACGATGACGATCGTGTACTCCTTCTTCAGCTCCTCGATGAGGTCCTCGATCGCGAGCGTCGAGATCGGGTCGAGAGCCGAGCAGGGCTCGTCCATGAGGAGGATGTCGGGGGAGACGGCGATCGCACGAGCGATGCAGAGACGCTGCTGCTGGCCGCCGGACAGGCCGGACCCCGGTCGGTCGAGGCGGTCCTTCACCTCGTTCCAGAGGTTCGCGCCCTGAAGGGAACTCTCGACGAGCTCGTCCGCCTCCGAGCGCGACATGCGCCGGTTGTTGAGCGTCACGCCAGCGAGGACGTTCTCACGGATCGACATCGTCGGAAAGGGGTTCGGTCGCTGGAAGACCATGCCCACCTGGCGACGGACGAGGACCGGGTCGACACCCGCACCGTACAGGTCGTCCCCATCGACGAGGACCTCGCCTTCGACGCGAGCGCCGGGGATGACCTCGTGCATGCGGTTGAGCGTGCGGAGGAACGTGGACTTGCCGCAGCCGGACGGGCCGATGAAGGCGGTCACGCTGCGGGGTTCGATCGTGAGGCTCACGCCCTCCACGGCGAGGAACTTGGAGTAGTAGACGTTGAGGTCGTTGACTTCGATGCGCTTGGACACGTGTGTGGTCTTTCGGGTCGGGTTAGCGGCTGAGCTTCGGCGAGAACGCGCGGGCGATGAAGCGAGCCAGCAGGTTGAGTGCCATGACGATGAGGATGAGGGTGAGCGCTCCGGTCCACGCGCGGTCGAGGTAGGCCTGCGCCTCGGTGCCCTGACTGACGTACGAGCTGTAGACGAAGACGGGGAGGCTCTGCATCCGGCCCTCGAGGAGGTCGTAGTTCATGTTGTTCGTGTACCCGGCGGCGACCAGCAGGGGAGCGGTCTCACCGATGACGCGGGAGATCGAGAGCATGATGCCTGTCGTGAGTCCGGCGATCGAGGTGGGCAGGACCACCTTCAGGACGACGAGCCACTTCGGCACGCCGAGAGCGAAGGCCGCTTCCCGGAGCTCGTTCGGCACGAGTCGCAGCATCTCCTCGCTCGAGCGCACGACCACGGGGATCATGAGTACGGCGAGGGCGATCGCGCCGGCGATGCCGAGGCGGATGCCCGGACCGAAGATGATGACGAAGAGCGTGTAGGCGAACAGACCGGCGACGATCGACGGGATACCGGTCATCACGTCGACGAAGAAGGTGATCGCCTGGGCGAGGCGGCCGCGGCCGTACTCGACGAGGTAGATCGACGTGAGGAGTCCGATCGGGATCGAGATGATCGCGGCGGCACCGGTCATGAGGAGTGTGCCCGTGATGGCGTGCAGCGCGCCGCCGCCCTCACCCACGACGTTGCGCATCGAGTTGGTGAAGAAGGTCACATCGAGACGCGCCGTACCGTTCAGCACGACCGTCGAGAGCAGTGAGACGAGGGGGAGCAGGGCGATCACGAAGGCCAGCGTGACGAGTGTCGTCACGAGGCGGTCCTTGGCCCGGCGTGGGCCCTCGATCATGCGGGCCACGAAGTAGATCACGATCCCGTAGAGCACGACGGACAGGAAAACGGTGCCCGGCGCGTTGAAGCCGCCCTCGGGGTCCGCCGATGCGAAGAGTGCGAAGACGGCGATCATGATGATGAACGAGCCGCCGAGGATCGTCCACGGGACGAAGCGGGGGAGCCGGCCGGTCGCGTACGAGTTCGGCATCGCTCCCGCGGGAGCGTCTGTCTTCGGAGGTGCGGTGAGCTGGGACATCAGTTCGCTCCAGAGAAGTCTTTGCGGCGGTTCACGACGATGCGCGCGATCGTGTTCACGAGCAGGGTGATCGCGAAGAGGATGAGGCCCGTGGCGATGAGTACATTCACATTCACGCCGTAGGCCTCGGGGAAGCTCAACGCGATGTTCGCCGCGATCGTGCTCGGGTTGCTCGAACTGATGAGGTTGAAGGTGACGCCCCCGGAGGCGGAGAGCACCATGGCGACCGCCATCGTCTCGCCGAGCGCACGTCCGAGGCCGAGCATGGCGGCCGAGACGATGCCGGCGCGGCCGAAGGGAAGCACGGCCATACGGATCATCTCCCAGCGCGTCGCTCCGAGGGCGAGTGCCGCCTCTTCGTGGAGGACGGGCGTCTGGAGGAACACCTCGCGGCAGATGGCGGTGATGATCGGGAGGATCATGACGGCGAGGACGACGGACGCGGTGAGGATCGTGCGGCCCGTGCCCGAAGCGGGACCGGCGAAGAGCGGGAACCACCCGAAGTTCTGCTCGAGCCACGTGTAGAAGGGCTGGACGGCCGGGGCGAGGACGTTGCCGCCCCAGAGACCGAAGACCACCGATGGGACGGCCGCGAGGAGGTCGATGACGTAACCGAGGCCCTGGGCGAGGCGGCGGGGCGCGTAGTGGCTGATGAAGAGTGCGATGCCGATGGCGACGGGCACCGCGAGGATGAGGGCGATCGTCGCCGACCACAGCGTGCCGAAGACGAGGGGCCAGACGTACTCGAGCAGGTTCTCGCCGCGGAGGATCGAGATGTCCTCCGGGTCCGTCGTGACGGCAGGGACGCTCTGAAGTACCAGGAAGGCGGCGACCGCTGCGAGTACCGCGAGGATGAGGGAGCCGGCCACGAGCGCACTGCCGGAGAAGATGCGGTCACCGGGCCGCTGTTTCGCGGGTATCAGCGCGGTGGTGGCTGGAGCGGTCATGAACGGGCTCTCTCGGTCGGGTCGGGGCGGAGCGTGGGACGAGGGTGTGTCCGGTGGCTTCGTGAGAAACCACCGGACACACCCTCTGGGGGAACTACTTGATCATCTCGATCGCGGCCGAGGCCTTGTCGAACAGATCGGAGGAGATCGGGGCGGAGCCAGCGGCGTCAGCGGCCTCCTGCTGTCCCTCTTCGCTCACGATGTAGGTGAAGTACGCCTTGACGAGCTCGGCGCTCGCCGGGTCCGTGTACTCCTCGCACGCGATGAGGTAGCTCACGAGGACGACGGGGTAGACGCCGGCCTCTTCCGAGGTGCGGTCGAGCTCGAGGGCGAGGTCGCCCTCGCCACGGCCCTCGACGAGCGGCGAAGCGTCGACGATGGCGGCAGCAGCCTCGGCGGAGTACGGCACGTACTCGTCGCCGACCATGACGGCGACGGTACCGAGGTCACCGGCGCGCGATGCGTCGGCGTAACCGATGGTGCCGGTGCCGCCGGTGAGCGCGTCGATCATGCCGGAGGTCTGCGACGCGGCCTCGCCACCCTCGAGCGGCCACACGCCGTCGGCCTCGTCCGTCCAGACGTCGGGAGCGGCGGCGTTGAGGTACTCCGTGAAGTTCTCGGTCGTGCCCGAGTCGTCCTGACGGTGCACGGCCGTGATCGTCGTGTCCGGGAGTTCGACGTCGGGGTTCTGCGAAGCGATGGCCTCGTCGTTCCACATCGTGATGTCCCCGCGGAAGATGCTCGCGATGGTCGCGGCGTCGAGGTTGAGGGAATCGATGCCCTCGAGGTTGAACACCACGGCGATCGGGGAGATGTAGGCGGGGATCTCGATGATGTTCTCGGTCGCGCAGGAACCGAACTCGCCGGCGGCGACCTCTTCGTCGTTGAACGCGCGGTCAGAGCCGGCGAACGCCGATCCGCCGGCGATGAAGGTGTCGCGGCCCGCGCCGGAACCGGCGGGGTCATACTCGACGGTGACGTCGGGGTTGGCCGTCTGGAAGGCGGTGGTCCACGCCTCCTGGGCCGACTGCTGCGACGACGCGCCGGCGCCGACGAGCGTGCCGGTGAGCTCGCTCGCGCTCTCCGAGCTGTCTCCACCAGCGGTTCCGCCTTCGTTCGCGGCACACCCGGACAGGGCGAGTGCTGCGAGTGCTGTGACGGCCGCGGTGCGACCGAACGTGTTGAACTTCACGTGATGTCCGTTTCTTCGGGATGGGGGAGGGCCGGTGCATGGCCCGCCCTCACGCTAGGTCCGAGGCCTTACGAGCCTCCATCACGTTGGTAAACAACAGGTGAACGGCTCCTGTCCGCTCCGCATCCCTCCCGCGGACGCGCGGGCGACGGCGCTCAGACGCGAGGTTCGTGCGTCTCGATCGAGATGATGCCGGAGGCCGGCGCCGTCGCGGAGACATGCACGACGGAGAACGCGGCGGGATCGAGATCGGCGGCGCTCGAGAGGTACGATCCGGCCGGGGTCGCGGTCGCGAGGGCGATCTCACGGAGGATGAGCGGCAGCAGAGGACCGTGGCTGCAGAGCACGGCCGGCTTGCCCGACGCGATTCTCTTGCCGATGACCGCGCGCACGTCCGCCTCACCGGCCTCGTAGGCGTTTTGGCTCAAATCGTCGGTCACTCGCGCCTTCCGTCCGAGGGCCGCCGCGAGCGGGGCGACGGTCGTGATGCACCGCGTCGCGGAACTTGAGACGATGCGGCGAGGTCCCCACGCGAGGAGCGACGGCACGATCGACGCCGCTTGGGAGACGCCGCGGGCGGTGAGGGGACGGGAGGCGTCGGAGCCGCTCCACTCGCTGTGGGCCGTCGCCTTGGCGTGCCGGAGGACGATGATCGGGAACGTCGACGTGACGCCCTCGTCGAGGAGCTTGGCGAAGTGGCGGAGGATCTCGACGTCCTGGTCATAACTCGCATAGGCGAGGGCCCGCTTCACGGACACCCACTCGAGCGCGGCGATCTCGGCGTTCGGCACGAAAGTCGAGGCGAGCACCGCCGCTTCCGTCACCTCGGCGGCCCAGTAGTGGACGATCTTCTCGCGACCGGAGTGCACGCGGTACTGCGCCGCCCCGAGCGGGACGCCGAGCCAGACCGAGAGACCGGTCTCCTCCTTGATCTCCCGCACAGCCGTCTGCGGAAGACTCTCGCCCGGATCGACTTTGCCCTTCGGGATCGTGACGTCGCCGTAGGCCGTGCGGTGCACAAGCAGCACCATGACCTTGCCGTCGACGACCCGCCAGCAGACCGCGCCCGCGGCATAGATTGCGGAGTGGTCGTGGCTCATCGGCGCGACCGTGATCGGCGTCGCGTGGCGACGCTTCGCATGACCTTCTCCTGCACGTCGACGAGGCGGCGCCCGTCGCCGTCGACGGCGTGCCTCGTCCACGTGCCGTCTGCATCGAGGTACCAGGACATGGTGCCCTCGTCCATCGCGAGGTCGAAGAGCCCCTCGATCTCGGCCAAGTGGTTGGGATCCGTGAGGCGCACGAGAGCCTCGACGCGGCGATCGAGGTTGCGGTGCATCATGTCGGCGCTGCCGATGTACGTCTTCTGCTCGCCGTCGCCCACGAAGCTGAAGATCCGGGAGTGCTCGAGATAGCGGCCGAGCACGGACCGGACCCGGATCGTCTCGCTCATTCCGGGCACGCCCGGCTTCAGACTGCAGATTCCGCGCACCCAGATGTCGATCGGGACGCCCGCTTGGCTCGCGCGGTACAGGCCGTCGATGATGGCCTCGTCGACGATGGAGTTGACCTTGATGCGGATCCCCGACGGCCGACCGGCCTCGGCGTTGCGCCGCTCGGTGTCGATGGCCTTGAGCAGGCCCTTGCGGAGGTGGAGGGGCGCGACGAGCAGGCGCTTGAACTTCTTCTCGATCGCATAGCCGGACAGCTCGTTGAAGAGGCGCGTGAGGTCCTTGCCCACCTGATCGTCTGCGGTGAACAGGCCGAAGTCCTCGTAGATGCGGCTCGTCTTCGGATTGTAGTTGCCCGTGCCGATGTGGGAGTAGTGCCGGAGGGTGTTGCCCTCCTGACGGATCACGAGCGCGAGCTTGCAGTGCGTCTTGAGCCCGACGAGGCCGTAGACCACGTGAACGCCGGCCTTCTCGAGCTTGCGCGCCCACGTGATGTTGTTCGCCTCGTCGAAGCGCGCCTTGATCTCGACGAGGGCCAGGACCTGCTTGCCGGCCTCGGCGGCGTCGATGAGCGCCTCGATGATGGGGGAGTCGCCGGAGGTGCGGTAGAGGGTCTGCTTGATCGCGAGGACGTTCGGATCGGCCGCCGCCTGCTCGAGGAACGCCTGCACGCTCGTCGCGAAGGACTCGTACGGGTGGTGGACGAGCACGTCGCGCTTCGAGACGGCCTGGAAGATGTCCGCCTTGCCGTTCGGCTCGTTCGGCTGCAGCTGCAACGCCGTCGAGGGGACGTGCTTCGGGTAGCGCAGGTCCGGGCGGTCGAGCGCCGACAGCGAGAAGAGGCCGCCGAGGTCGAGGGGCCCCTGGAGCCGGTAGACCTCCCGATCGGTGATGTCGAGCTCGCGCACGAGCAATCCGAGCGTCACGTCGTCCATGTCCTCGGTGATCTCGAGCCGGATGGGCGGTCCGAAGCGGCGACGGAGGAGCTCGCGCTCGAGGGCCTGGATGAGGTTCTCCGACTCGTCCTCCTCGATCTCCATGTCCTCGTTCCGTGTGACGCGGAAGACGTGGTGTTCGAGGATCTCCATGCCGGGGAACAGATAGTCGAGGTGCTCGGCGATGAGGTCCTCGAGGGTGATGTAGCGGACGGCCTCCGGCGACTTCGCGGTGTCGACGGGCACGAACCGCGGCAGCATCTGGGGCACCTTGAGGCGGGCGAACTCCTCGCGGCCGGTCTTCGTGTTGCGAACGCGGATCGACAGATTGAGGGAGAGCCCGGAGATGTAGGGGAACGGGTGCGCCGGGTCGACCGCGAGGGGCATGAGCACGGGGAAGATCTGCGACGAGAAGTACTCTCCGAGGTCGGCCTTGACGTCGTCGGCCAGGGTGTCCCACGTGACGACGGTGATGCCGGCGTCGGCGAGCGAGGGGGCCACCAGATCGTGCCAGACGGCGGCGTGCCGTGACTGCAGCTCGTGGGCGGCCACGAGGATGTCATCGAGGGCGTCGCTCGGCGACACCCCGTTGTTCGTCGGCACGGCGATGCCCGTCGCGATGCGGCGCTTGAGGCCCGCGACGCGCACCATGAAGAACTCGTCGAGGTTCGAGGCGAAGATCGCGAGGAAGTTGGCTCGTTCGAGGACGGGCAACGAGTCGTCCTCGGCGAGTTCGAGCACGCGCTTGTTGAAGGCGAGCCAGCTCAGCTCACGGTCGAGGTAGCGGTGATCGGGAAGAGCCGGGTCCTCCTCCTCGAAGACGGGGTCGAAGTCGTCGTCGTCGCGGTCGAGGCCGGCGTCGGTGGCGAATGTCTCGGGAACCATCCCCACATCTTGTCATCAGCGCCGCACCGGATTCGACCGAGGCGGTGAACTTCCCCTTAACGCGCCCGGCGCCGGTACTGTACGTCGACCGTGTGATCGGCGAAGCCCAACGACCGGTAGAGCCGTGTCGCGCGCTCGTTGTCCGCCTCGACGTAGAGCGCCGCCGTCTCGACTCCGGACCGCTCGAGCCGGTCGAGGCCGGCCTCCATGAGGGTGCGACCGAGGCCCCGGCCGGCATGATCTGGATGCACGCCCACGGCGTACACCTCGCCGACGCCCCCGTCGACCTTGAGCCAGATGGAGCCGACGAGGTCGCCATTATCGTCCCGGGCGAGGAGCAGGTCCTCCGCGTCGAACCAGGGCTCTCGCTCACGTGCGAGCACATCGTCGATCGTGAGTCTGCCCTGCTCCGGGTGCGTCGCGAACGCGAGCGCGTTGAGGGCCACCCAGTCGGCCTCGTCGTGGCCGGGGACGAACGGCGTGATCACGACGTCGGAGCGGCGAGGAGCCGTCGACCTGATGCGTCCGTCGAGAGGCATCCGGAGCTGGAGGAGAGTCCGGACGCGATCGAAGCCGTGGCGCGACGCGAGGGCGGAGGCCGCCGGATGGTCGCCGTGCGCCCACGCCGACAGGTTCGGAGGAGCGCTCCCGACGAGGGCCGTGATGGCCGCGTCTCCGTACCCGTACGACCGCCATTCGGGGTCGATCGTGAACTCGAGTTCGCCCTGCCCGAGGATCGCGGCTCCGATCATCGTCTCCGAGTCGTCCTCGTCGCTCGGGGCGATCGCCGCGATGAACGTCCGGGAGCCCGATCGGGCATCGAGCCGGGCCTGGTCGTTGAACGGCGGCTGGCCGTCGACGGACTGCGCCCGCCTCTCGAGCGTGCGGACGTCTTCCGCGACCTCGGGATCGTTCAGATCGCGTACTCGGAGTCGGAGCCGGCGCATCATCGTCCTCGTTCAGGTCACGGACTCGGGGTGGGGGCGGGGGCGTTGTCGTCCTCGTACACGTTGAAGCGGTACCCCACGTTGCGCACCGTGCCGATGAGCTGCTCGAGATCGCCGAGCTTCGCGCGGAGTCGACGGACGTGTACGTCGACCGTCCGCGTCCCCCCGAAGTAGTCGTACCCCCACACCTCGCTGAGGAGCTGCTCCCGCGTGAAGACGCGGGAGGGGTGCGTCGCGAGGAAACGCAAGAGCTCGAACTCCTTGAACGTGAGGTCGAGGGGACGACCCTGGACCTTCGCGGAGTAGCTCGCCTCGTCGATGACGACGCCCGAGGTCTGGATCTTGCTCGCGGACTGCTCTTGCGCCTGCCGTCCGATCGCGAGCCGGATGCGGGCGTCCACCTCGGCGGGACCCGCCGAATCGAGCACGACGTCGTCGACCCCCCAATCGGCGCTCACCGCTGTGAGTCCGCCCTCGGTGAGGATGAGAAGGAGCGGCACCGCGATCCCTGTGGTCGTGAGGATCTTGCAGAGCGACTTCGCGGCAGCGAGGTCCCGGCGGGCGTCGACGAGGATGAGGTCGCTGCCCGGAGCGTTGACGAGTTGGGCGGGCTGTGCGGGGATCTGGCGGACCCGGTGACTGAGCAGTCCGAGCGACGGGAGCACCTCCGCGCCGACGGCCGATGTCAGGATGAGTAGCTGCGCCAAGCGTGTCCTCCGGATCGTGACTGCGACAATACTATGCCAGTGGTCACGGCCGCCCGTGCCATCAGGCATCATGGAGGCATGAGCGAGCGGTCGATGGACGTGCAGGATCGATCCTGGATCGGCGTCGTCGCGGTCTGGGTCACGGCTCTCGTCGCCTCCATCGCGATCGGGGTCCTCGCCGAACCCGACACGCAATTCGCCTGGCTCGGGGTCGCCCTCGCCGGAAGTGTGCTCCTGACGTTCGGCATCCAACTCGCGGGCGGCATCACGGCCGGTTACCTCACACGCGTCTCGATCAGTGTGAGCGGTACCGTCGTCGTCCTCGTGCTGAGCTCGATCGTGATCGCGATCGCCTCTCTGTTCGCCCGCTGAGGCCGCTCTCCGCGACCGCATTCCGAGAGTGCACTCGGATCCTCCGGCTGATCGCCGCTGAACGCGGGTTCGGCGGCCGTCCGGGGCGGTACGGCGGGTAGACTCGACGCATGCTCGCGCTCGAACTCTTCTACCTCGGTCTTCTCGGTCTCGCCAGCCTCGCGATCGCCTACGTCTCCGGCGTGGTCATCTACAACCTCTACCGCGGTCAGCGCTGACGGTCCTCGCATCGTGATCGAGATCCCGGTCGGCCTCCCGGCCGAACTCGTCCCGCTGTCCTGGCTCATCGGCGTCTGGGAGGGCTCCGGAGTCATCGACTACGCCATCGGTGACGGGTCCGTCTCCCGCGAGTTCGGGCAGCGCATCTCGTTCAGCCACGACGGCCTGCCGTACCTCAATTACACGTCGTACACGTGGCTCGACGACGAGGACCGCACTCCGCTCGTCGCCGAGAGTGGCTATTGGCGGTTGCATCGCTCGCAACTCGAGGGCGACCCCGGCCCCGCGATGCTCCCGCCGACCGCCCCGAGGCCCTTCACCACGGCTGAGTCCGTCGAGACGTTGCGGAACTCCGACGGCGGCTTCGATCTCGAGGTGGCGCTCGTGCACCCGGGTGGCGTGAGCGAGCTGTACCTCGGGCAGGTCAAGGGCCCCCGCATCGACCTCGCGACCGACGCGGTCATGCGAACCGCCGGGTCGAAGCCGTACGCGGCCGCGACGCGTCTCTACGGCCTCGTCGACGCGCACCTGTTGTGGGCGTGGGACGTCGCCGCGCTCGGGCAGGACCTGCGCACGCATGCGTCCGCGCGACTCGCGAAGGTCGACTGATGGCGGACTCCGTCTTCTCCTCCCTCCCGGGGGCCGTCCTCCCCGAGTCCGTCGACGACCGGCCCGACGTCGTCCGCGTCCCCTTCCACTACGGCGACCCGATCCGGGAGCAGCGCGCACTCGAGGGCGGTCGCGCCGTCGTCGACGAATCCGATCTCGGGATCGTGTCGCTCGCAGGCGACGACCGACTCCAGCTTCTGCACTCCCTCACGTCGCAGGACCTGGCGCGGCTCGCTCCGGGCGCGTCTGCCGAGACGCTCGTCCTGGATCCTCACGGACGCGTCGAGTACGCCGCACGAGTGCTCGACGACGGCGAGACGACCTGGTTGATCCTCGACCCGGGCTACGCCGCGCCGCTCGCCGCGTGGCTCGACCGGATGCGCTTCATGCTGCGCGTCGAGGTCACCGATCGCACGTCGGAATACGCGGTCGTGGCGTCGACGCGCGTGATCGACGACCTGCCGGTCGCCGCCCCGTCGGGTGTGCGCCTCGACTGGCACGACCCGTGGGCCGCCGTCGTCGCGGGCGGCTGGCAGTACGCGGTCTCCGATCATCCCGGCGCGCAGCGCACATGGATCGAGTCGATCGTCGAGCGCGACCGGCTCCCCGAGGTCGTCGCGCTCGTCGACGCCGGCGTTGTCGCCGCCTCGGGGTCACTCGCGGCCGAGGCGCTCCGCATCGCGGCATGGCGTCCCCGCCAGATCGCCGAGGCGGACGAACGCACGATCCCGCACGAGCTCGACTGGTTGCGCACCGCCGTCCATCTCGAGAAGGGGTGCTACCGCGGCCAGGAGACGGTCGCGAAGGTCCACAACCTCGGCCACCCGCCGCGCCGGGTCGTCATGCTGCACCTCGACGGGAGCGACGCCGTGCTTCCGCCCCACGGCGCCGTCGTCACCGCGGAGCGCGACGGAGTGGAGCGCGAGGTCGGTCATGTGACGTCCTCCGCCATCCACCACGACCTCGGGCCCGTAGCGCTCGCCGTGATCAAGCGGGCCGTGCCGTCCGAGCTCGTCCTGTCGATCCGCGCCGACGACACGGTGGTCGCAGCCGCGCAGCAGACGATCGTGCCGCAAGGCGCCGGTGCCACGGCCGACGTTGCCCGCTTGCCCCGGCTCGGTCGCTGACCCCATGAGGGACCGTCGCGCTCCCACCGGTGAGGGAGCGCATCCGCGCGGGCGTCGCGCGCGCGTGCGGACCCGCATCACGTCGACGGTCTCGCTCCGCCGAGCGGGCACGTCGCTCCCCGCGATCCTGCAGATCATTCTCGCGGCGGTCGCGGCATACGTTTTCGCGCGAGAGGTCCTCGGGCACGACGTCCCGCTGCTCGCGGTGACCGTCTCCCTCTCGAGTCTCGGCTTCGTGCGCGACGCACGGCCGGCGCGCGTCCTCGAGACCGCGATCGGCATGACGCTCGGCATCGCGGTCGCCGAGGTCATCGTGCTGACCTTTGGTCAGGGAGTGCTGCAGCTCGCCGTGGTCCTCGCCGTGACGCTCGTCGTCGCACGAGCGCTCTCGCCCGCGGGAGCCTTCGCGATCGCTGCGGCGATCCAGTCGATCCTCGTGGTGCTCCTGCCCGCTCCCGACGGGGGCCCCTTCATCCGCGTCGTCGACGGGGTCGTCGGTGGTGCGGTGGCGCTGCTCGCGACCGCAGTGATCCCGCGTGACCCCCGCCGGACCGCCGTGCGGGAGGCGCGAGCGGTCTTCGACGAGTTCCTCGCCGTCACCGCCTCGCTCGTGACGGCCGCGCGGTTCGGGGACCGGACCGAAGCGGACCGTGCCCTCGCCCGCGCTCGAGGGACGCAGCCGCTCCTCGACGCCTGGACCACATCGCTCGAGTCGGCGCGAGCGATCGTGCGCGTCTCTCCGCTCGTCAGGCGGCATCGCGGAGAGCTCGAGCGGCAGGCGGCCATGCTCGAGGGGATGGATCTGGCGACGCGGAACCTCCGAGTGATCGCGCGTCGCATCGACTACCTCAGTCGAGACGGAAGCCGACGCCCGGGGATCGCCGACGTGCTCGCTCGCGTCGTGACCGCGGTGACGCTGCTGTCCGCGAGCCTCGACGACATCGAGCAGCTCCCGATCGCGCGCCGTGCGCTCGAGGAACTCGCGCGCCACGTCCGTCCCGAGGAGGTCGTCGGGGCGCGCGAGTCCGTGTCGGAGCAATCCGTCGTGATCGCGGTCCGGCCCCTCATCGTGGATCTGCTCGTCGCGACGGGGCTTCCGCTCCGGGAGGCGCAGGAACTGCTGCCGCCGACCTGACGAGTGAGGGTCAGGGGAGCCGTGCGCCGTCGACGGGCGCGACGTCGGCCCACGGCACGGTCAACTCCCCGAGTCTCCACCGGTCTCGCCCGCCGATCACGGTGCGACCCGAGGAGCGCAGTCCGTCGATCGCTGCGACGAACCGCTGCACTGGACCGTAGGTGCCGAGAGGAGCGTTTCGCAGCCACTGTCGGTCGAGCTCCTCCAACAGAGCGTGCACCGGCTCGCCGGGGACGTTCCGGTGAATGAGCGCCTTGGGGAGCCGCTCGGCGACGATCGACGGCCGCTCGAGCCCCGTCAGCCGCAGTGACAGCGAGAACGTCGCGTGCCCGTCCCGGGGGATCGTCACCCAGCTGGCGATCCGTCCCAGCTCGTCGCACGTGCCCTCCATCAGCGCTCCCGCGGGCGAGAGGCGCGCGGACATCCGCCGCCATGCGTCCGTCACGTCGGCCTCGTCGTATTGCCGTAGGACGTTGAATGCGCGAATGACGTCGGGCGGCGAGCCGTCGGGCGTCGGCGTCTCGAACCCGCCGAGACCGATCGTCACTGCGAGGTCCGACGGGAACGACGTCCCGCCGGAACGCACCTCAGCGAGCTGCGCGCGCGCCGTCGCGACGCGTGCAGGATCGATCTCGAGTCCGTGGACCCTGACGTCGGCACGCGCGCGGCGCAGTCGGGCGGCCAGTTCGAACGCGGTGACCCCGCTCGCGCCGAAACCGAGGTCGACGACGAGGGGGGCTGCGGCTCGCGTGAACGACCGGTGCCGAGCGATGAAGCGATCGACGCGGCGGAGACGATTCGTGTTGGTCGTCCCGCGCGTGATCTCCCCGATGGGCATGTGCCCATTCTCTCAGGCCGCCGACCGGAGCCGCTCTACGGGCGCGATTCCCGAGGCCTCCACCGCTAGGCTTGAGCCATGTCTGAGCCCTACACCCTCGTGCTGCTGCGGCACGGTAACAGCGACTGGAACCAGAAGAACCTCTTCACGGGATGGGTCGACGTCCGCTTGAGCGACCAGGGCGTCGCCGAGGCGAAGCGCGCCGGCGACCTGCTCGTCGAGGCGGGCATCGAGGCCGACGTTCTCTACACGTCCGTGCTCACCCGCGCGATCCAGACGGCCAACCTCGCGCTCGAGGTCGCCGACCGGCTCTGGATCCCCGTGAAGCGCTCATGGCGCCTCAACGAGCGTCACTACGGTGCACTGCAGGGCAAGGACAAGGCCCAAACCCTCGCCGAGTACGGCCAGGAGCAGTTCATGACGTGGCGTCGCTCGTTCGACGTCCCACCGCCCCCGATCGCCGGCGATGACGAGTACTCCCAGGCGAACGACCCGCGCTACGTCGGCATCGACGGCGAGGTCCCGGCGACGGAGTGCCTGAAGGATGTCATCGCCCGCATGCTGCCGTACTGGGAGTCCGACATCACCGTCGATCTCGCGGCCGGCAAGACCGTGCTCGTCACGGCTCACGGCAACTCGCTGCGTGCGCTCGTCAAGCACCTCGACGACATCTCGGACGATGAGATCTCCGAGCTCAACATCCCCACGGGCATCCCGCTCGTCTACACGCTCGACGCCGACTTCCGTCCCATCGGCGCCGGCCGATACCTCGACCCGGAGGCCGCCGCCGCCGGCGCCGCGGCCGTCGCCGCCCAGGGCAAGAAGTAGCCGCTCCCACAACGCGAAAGTGCGGGCTTCGGTCCCTCATCCCATCGGGGAGAGGACCGAAGCCCGCACGTGTGGTCTGACGTGTCAGGCGTGCGTCGGTGCCGTGCTCTCCGGAGCCCAATCGCCAGTCGCGAGGTATTGCACCTTCTTGGCGATCGACACGGCGTGGTCGGCGAATCGCTCGTGGTAGCGCGACGCGAGCGTGGCGTCGACCGTCGCGGCGGTCTCGCCCTTCCACGTCTCGCCGAGCACCTTGTCGAAGACGCTCAAGTGCAGGTCGTCGATGAGGTCGTCCTCGTCGCGGATCTCCTCGGCGATGCGGGTGTCCTCCGTGCGCAGGAGCTCCGCGAGCTTGCGTGCGATCTCCACGTCGAGCCGGCCCATCTCGGCGAAGGTCGAGCGGAGACCGCGCGGAACGGCGCGCTCCGGGAAACGGGAACGGGCGAGCTGGGCGATGTGCTCGGCCATGTCTCCCATGCGCTCGAGGGACGCACTGATGCGCAGCGCGCTCACGACGATCCGGAGGTCGCGGGCCACCGGCTGCTGACGAGCGAGGATCGTGATGGCGAGCTCGTCGAGCTCGACCGTCAGGCCGTCGATGCGGCTGTCGTTCTCGATGACCTCTTCGGCTCGCGCGACGTCGGACTCGTTGAAGGCGTGGACGGCGCCTTCGATCGAGATGGCCACGAGCTCCGCGATCTCGACGAGGCGGTGCTGGACTTCGTGCAGCTCCTGCTGGAACACTTCGCGCATTAAAAGGATCACTCTCTCGTTCGGGTGCGGGCGCTGACGCTCGAATCGTCGGCCACGCCGTCGTCTCAACGATGCCGTCGGAAGGTTAACGGACGGTGCCGGGACGATGAACACTCCAGGACGGCCCTCGCAATTCCGGGGGCCGTGGTCCGACCGCCGTCTCGGCGTGCCTCTAATCTAGTCTCATGGAGTCCCCCTGGGTGGTGCTCGCCGCAGTGGCTCTGGGAGCCCTCATGGGCGCAGCCTTCACGAGCTTCGTGTACCTGGCGTTCCGCCGGAGTGAACGCGTTGCGAACGTCGCATCACCGAAAGTCCCCGACGGGGTCGACCAGATCCTCGATGCTCTCGAGAGCGCGGGCATCGTGCTCGATCCCTCGGCCAACGTCGTGAAGGCGTCTCCGGGCGCCGTCGCGATGGGCCTCGTCCGTGGTGGCGTGCTCGTCCACGAGGAGATCGATCGTCTGGCGATCTCCGTCCGATCGACGGGGGAGCGGGCCGTCGTCGAGCTCGAACTCGGCAAGGGGCGGTTCGGCGAGGCGAACGCGACCATCCGGGTTCGAGCGGCTCGACTCGGGACCCGGTTCATCCTCGTCCTCGCGGAGGACATCACGGAGGCGAAGCGACTCGACGAGGTGCGCCGCGACTTCATCGCCAACATCAGTCATGAGCTCAAGACGCCGATCGGCGCCGTCGGGCTGCTCGCCGAGGCGTTGCAGTCCGCCGCGGACGATCCCGACCAGGTCCGCCGTTTCGCGACGAAGATGAGCGCGGAGGCGGCGCGGCTCGCGAAGATCACCGCCGAGATCATCGAGTTGTCCCGTCTGCAGGCAGCCGACGCCCTGGCCCGGCCCGAACTCATCGACGTCGATCACATCCTCGCGGCCGCCATCGACCAGAGCAGGGTCCTCGCGGAGTCGTCGGGGATCGAACTCGTCGGTGCGCGTGCGAAGGGTCTCGCCGTGTACGGCGACGAGCCGTTGCTCATCGTCGCGGTGCACAACCTGATCACCAACGCGATCGCGTACTCGTCGCCGGGCGGGCGCGTCGGCGTGGGGGCTCGCGGTGTCGATGGCGCCGTCGAGATCGCGGTCACCGATCAGGGCATCGGTATCGCCGACGAGGACAAGGAGCGGGTCTT
Source organism: Labedella populi (assembly GCF_004078655.1). Lineage (GTDB taxonomy): Bacteria > Actinomycetota > Actinomycetes > Actinomycetales > Microbacteriaceae > Labedella > Labedella populi. Next base: position 272,549 of record NZ_RZNC01000002.1, read on the forward strand.
CGAGCGGTTCTTCCGCGTCGACGAGGCGCGATCGCGGCGCACCGGCGGCACGGGCCTCGGTCTCGCGATCGTCAAGCACACCGTCCAGAACCACGGGGGCGAGGTGAAGGTGTGGTCGCAGCTCGGTCGCGGATCGACTTTCACCATCCGCCTGCCGCAAGCCCCGCAGGAGCCCACCGTCTCCGGCGGACGATCCAAGAGAAAGGTGTCGCGATGACCAGCATCCTGCTCGTCGAGGACGAAGAATCCCTCAGCGAACCCCTGGCGTATCTGCTCGGCCGCGAGGGCTACGAGGTGCGGGTGGCGGCGGACGGCCCGACGGCGGTCGACGAGTTCGTCACGCACGGTGCGGACCTCGTGCTCCTCGACCTCATGCTTCCCGGCATCCCGGGCACGGAGGTGTGCCGGCAGATCCGCGCGGTCTCGTCGGTCCCGATCATCATGCTGACCGCCAAGGACTCCGAAGTGGACATCGTCGTGGGTCTCGAGCTCGGAGCGGACGACTACGTCACGAAGCCGTACTCGACGCGGGAACTGCTGGCGCGGGTGCGCGCCGTGCTCCGTCGGCGTGGTCCCGACATCGACGAAACCGAGTCCGTCCTCGAGGCGGGGAGTGTCCAGATGGACGTCGACCGGCACACCGTGACCGTCCGTGGTCAGGAGGTCTCGATGCCGCTCAAGGAGTTCGAACTCCTCGAGCTCCTGCTTCGCAACGCCGGCCGCGTGCTCACTCGTGGTCAACTCATCGATCGCGTCTGGGGGAGCGACTACTTCGGCGACACGAAGACCCTCGACGTGCACATCAAGCGCATCCGCTCGCGCATCGAGGAGACGCCCTCCGAGCCGGTCATGCTCGTCACGGTGCGTGGGTTGGGCTACCGCTTCGAGCCCTGATCGGGACGGGCCCGGGAACGACGACGGGGATGGTATGCGTGAAGACGCGCACCATCCCCGCCGTGTGATGAGGGCCGACTACTCCGAGGGTGCGGGCGACGGGGTGAGCGTCGCGTACTCCGAGAAGGTGTCCTGATCGAGGACCGGAACCGCGGCCTCGTCACCCTCCTCGCGCCCGTAGGTGAAGAACACGGGGACGACTGCGCCCGGCTCGACGCCGAGCGGGTCGAGCTCGAGTCGCTGTTCGTCACCGGCGCTGAACGTCGTCGTCGTCCCGCCGTCGACCGTGACCGTGAACTCCTGGCGGTCCTCGCCGGATCCCACCTGGATCGAGACGACGTGGGCCGAGTCGCCCTTGTTGATGACGGTCGCGAGCAGGAAGCCGGTGTCCTCGCCGTCGGCGAAGACGATCGCGTTGCGCACGGCGATGTCGCCGACGGTCGCGCTCACGCCGTCGCTCGGGTCGTAGACCTTGAGCGTCGCCTGCGGGGCGAAGAGGTTGCACGACGTGGTGCCGAGGGCGACGGCCGCCGCGAGGACGATCGACGCGACGACGCGGGCGCGAGTTCTCACAGGGGGCCTCCAGCGGAAGGGACGCAGCGCGGGACGGGCCGGCGCGCTGCAGGATCGGTTCTGGACACAGCCTACCGTCGCCGCGCGGCGACGGCGGTTAGGCGGACCTTACCCCGAGGCGCCTGTGGTATCCTGGTAGACGCTGAAGGGATACTATTCCATGCTTTTTGAGGTTGGCGAAACCGTCGTTTACCCCCACCACGGAGCCGCGACGATCGCGGAAGTGAAGACTCGGGTCATCAAGGGCGAGGAGAAGCTCTATCTGAAGCTCCACGTCACGCAGGGTGACCTCGTCATCGAGGTTCCGGCCGAGAACGTCGACCTCGTCGGCGTGCGAGACGTCATCGGCAAGGAGGGTCTCGAGCGCGTCTTCGACGTGCTGCGGGCGCCGTTCACCGAGGAGCCCACGAACTGGTCGAGGCGCTACAAGGCGAACCTCGAGAAGCTCGCGTCCGGCGATGTCATCAAGGTGAGCGAGGTCGTGCGTGACCTGTGGCGCCGCGACCAGGATCGCGGGTTGTCCGCGGGCGAGAAGCGCATGCTCGCGAAGGCGCGGCAGATCCTCGTGTCGGAGCTCGCTCTCGCGGAGAAGACCGACGAAGAGAAGGCCTCGACCGTTCTCGACGAGGTCCTCGCCTCCTGACCTCCTCATCGCCGCCGGTTCGCCGGCGGCGATGGCGTTTAACCGGTCACATCGTGCGGTCGTGCCCGGCTCGGCGAGGCCCGGCCTCTGGGGATGGCCGGACCCGGCGCGCGAGTACTGTCGGACCATGAGCTTCGAGCCGGATATCGCCGTCGTCATCGTCGCCGCGGGAGACGGCACGCGCCTCGCCGCCGGGCGTCCCAAGGCTCTCGTCCCGCTCGCCGGGCCGACGATCCTCGAACGGGCCCTGCACGGCGTCTTGTCACTCCCTCGCCCCGCGCAGATCGTGGTCGTGGCGCCACCGGCGCATGTGGGGGAGACGCGGGAGAGCGCCGAACGTGCCGTCGGCGCGGCGATCGACGCGCTCGTGGTCGTCGCCGGTGGAGGGTCGCGGACGGCCTCGGTGCGCGCCGGGCTCGAGGCGCTGCTGCCGAGTGTCGCGACGGTGCTCGTGCACGATGCGGCCCGGCCACTCACTCCCGTGTCCCTGATCCAATCCGTCGTCGAGGCGGTGGAAGCGACGGGCGACGCCGTCATCCCGGGGCTCCCGGTGGTCGACACCATGAAGGACGTGAGCGGTGACGACCTCGTACTCGGCACCGTCGATCGCGACCGCCTCCGCTCCGTCCAGACCCCGCAGGGGTTCCCGCGCGGCCTGCTCGAACGCGCCTATGCCGACGACGTGGCCGAACGCACCGACGACGCGGCGACGGTCGCGGCCGTCGGGGGTGCCGTTCGCATCGTGTCGGGCGACGAGCGGGCGTTCAAGATCACCACGCCGTGGGACCTCCGCCGCGCCGAGCTGCTGCTCGGTGCCGCCGGGACGCGGACGGGAGTCGGGGTCGACGTCCACGCCGTCGGGAACGGGGGGACCCTGCGGCTTGCGGGACTCGAGTGGCCGGGCGAACCCGCGCTCTCGGGCCACAGCGACGGGGACGCCGTCGCGCACGCAGTGGTCGATGCCCTTCTCGGGGCCGCCGGGCTCGGAGACATCGGCGCGATGTTCGGCACCGACGATCCGGCGCTCGCCGGTGCGGACGGCGGCGTTTTCGTGCGGGGTGCCGTCGACGCCCTCGGACGGGCGGGGTTCGCGCCGGTGAACGTCTCCGTGCAGCTCATCGGCAATCGCCCGCGATTCGCGAGCCGCCGTACCGAAGCCGAACGCGCGATGTCCGCCATGGTCGGTGCGCCCGTCAGCATCACGGCCACGACGACGGACGGACTCGGCTTCACCGGTCGTGGTGAGGGCGTCATGGCGATCGCGTCGGCGCTCGTCCGATCACAGCGCGGCGGCGTCCTCGAATAGGCTGGGGTCGTGACACTCCGACTCCACGACTCGCGCACGGCGACGCTGCGCGACTTCGTCCCGCTCGTCCCCGGCTCGGTCGGGATGTACGTGTGCGGACCCACCGTGCAGTCCTCACCCCACATCGGGCATTTGCGCTCCGCGCTCGTCTACGACCTGCTGCGTCGCTGGTTGAGCGCCTCCGGCTACGCCGTGACCCTCGTGCGGAACGTCACGGACATCGACGACAAGGTCCTGCAGAACGCGAGCGAGTCCGAGGAGTGGTGGGCGCTCGCCTATCGGATGGAGCTCGAGTTCTCCGCCTCCTACCGAGCGCTCGGAATCCTTCCCCCCACCTACGAGCCGCGAGCGACCGCGAGCATCCCCGAGATGCACGAGATCATCGCGCGACTCGTCGAACGCGGGCACGCGTACCCGGCGAGTGACGGCTCCGGAGACGTCTACTTCGACGTCACGAGCTGGTCGGCGTACGGCGAGCTGACCCGGCAGCGTGTCGAAGCCATGGAGGCCGCGACCGACGCCGACCCGCGTGGCAAGCGCGATCCGCACGACTTCGCCCTCTGGAAGGGCGCGAAGCAGGGCGAGCCGGCCTCCGCGACCTGGTCGAGCCCGTGGGGCGACGGCCGCCCGGGCTGGCACATCGAGTGCTCGGCGATGTCGCGTCGTTACCTCGGCGACGAGTTCGACATCCACGGCGGCGGACTCGACCTCCGTTTCCCGCATCACGAGAACGAGCTCGCCCAGTCGACGGCGGCGGGATTCGCATTTGCGCGGTACTGGGTGCACAACGGGCTCGTCAACGTCGGCGGTCAGAAGATGTCGAAATCCCTCGGCAACTCGGTCTTCGCTGCTGACCTCCTCGGTTCCGCTCGCCCGATCGCCGTGCGCTACGCCCTCGGCGCGGCGCACTACCGCTCGACGATCGACTTCCACGACGGCGCCCTCGCCGACGCGGAGGCGGCGATCGACCGCATCGAGAGCTTTCTCGAGCGGGCCGAGCGACGCGTCGCCGGCACACGCTTCGAGGGGAGCGTCCTCCCCGCGGTGCCGCAGGCCTTCGCCGACGCGCTCGACGACGACCTCGGAGTGCCGCAAGCACTCGCCGTGCTCCACGACACCATACGGGCCGGCAATCAGGCGATCGACGCCGACGACGTCCACGCCGCCGCGGTCGCCGAGGCCGAAGTGCGTGCGATGACCGCCGTGCTCGGGATAGACCCGCACGCGCCCGAGTGGCGAGGGGCGAGCGGTGACGGTTCGACGGAGCGGGCGCTCGACGCCCTCGTCATGCGTCTCGTCGAGGAACGCCGCGCCGCGCGGAACAACAAGGACTTCGCCACGGCCGATCGGATCCGCAACGATCTGTCCGCCGTCGGCATCGTGATCGAAGACACCCCCTCAGGCACACACTGGAGCATCGATGGCAGCAGGTAAGAACCGCGCAGGTGCTGTGCGGAAGACGAAGAAGGGCCCTCTCAAGGGCACGGGTGGCAACGGCCGGCAGGCTCTCGAGGGCAAGAAGCCGACGCCGAAGGCCGTGGACCGGCCCTACCACCCCGCGGGCAAGCGCAAGGCGGCTCAGGAACGTCTCGAGCAAGCGCGCGGCGGCCGCGGTGGTGCCGCACGGGGAGCGGGTTCGGCGACGAACTCACCCCAGTCGCGCCGCCAGGACCAGCAGCGCAAGGCGCGCAAGCAGGACGACGTCGAGATCGTGACCGGGCGCAACGCCGTTGTCGAGGCGCTGCGCGCCAAGATCCCCGCGACCGCGCTCCACGTCGCCGCTCGCATCGAGGTGGACGATCGCGTCAAGGAGATCCTCCAGATCGCGACGAAGCGCGGGATCCCGATCCTCGAGGTCATGAGACCCGAGCTCGACCGACTCGCCGGCCCCGACGGTGTTCACCAGGGTGTGGCGCTCAAGGTCCCGCCGTACGAGTACGCGCACCCCGTCGACCTCCTCGAGAGTGTCATCGACTCCGGACGCACGCCGCTCTTCGTCGCGCTCGACGGCATCACCGACCCGCGCAACCTCGGCGCGATCATTCGCTCGACCGCGGCGTTCGGTGGTCAGGGTGTCATCGTCCCGCAGCGCCGCTCGGTCGGCGTCACGGCGTCGGCGTGGAAGACGTCGGCGGGTGCCGCGGCGCGGGTGCCCGTCGCGATGGCGACGAACCTCACGCAGACGCTCAAGGCCTTCAAGGAGGCGGGTGTCTTCGTCGTCGGGCTCGACGGGGGTGGCGATGTGGACCTGCCGGGTCTCGACCTCGCGGACCGCCCGCTCGTCGTGGTGGTCGGGAGCGAAGGCAAGGGACTGTCACGGCTCGTCACCGAGACCTGCGACGCGATCGTCTCGATCCCGATCGGCGCCGACACGGAGTCGCTCAACGCGGGCATCGCCGCGTCCGTCACCCTCTACGAGATCTCGACGGCTCGCGCTCGCGCCGCCGGCTGAGTACTTCTCGAAAGCGACGAATCGGCCGGGTTCTCGATGATCGAGTGCCCGGGCGATTCGTCGTCGAGGTCAGACGCGCTCGCGCCAGTCGACGTCGTCCTCGTCGTCGACGACGTCGACCGGCAAGGTGATGGACTCCGTCGGCGGGTTGATGACGGTGGCCTCGTCGCGACGGTGACGGAGGACGTCGTTCACGTAGGACGTGAGCGCTTCCGCGAGCGGGACGTCGCGCTGCTCGCGCTGCGACATGAACCAGCGGTGCTCGAGGAGCTGGTGGAAGACCTCGGCGGGCTCCAGCTTTCCTCGCAGATCCCGCGGGATCGACGTGACGACGGGTTCGAAGACGCGGATCAGCCACTCGTGCGCCACCTGCTCCTCGTCGACCTCCTGGCCGTCGCGCGCCACGGTCGCGGAGTAGGAGTCGAGGTCGTTGAGTAGACGCCGGGCCTGGTTCTCGCCCGTGTCGAGACCCGTGAGCCGGATGAGACGGCGCTGGTGGTGTCCCGCGTCGACGACCTTGGGCTGGATCCTGACCGTGGTCCCTCCCTCGTCGGTGCGGATGGCGAGCTCCTCGATGTCGAATCCCAACTCGTTGAGCCGCTGCACCCGCTCGTTGATGCGCCACCGCTCCGTGGAGGCGAAGACCTCGGAGCCCGTGAGTTCCTTCCACAACGACCGGTACGACGCGACGATGCCGTTCGAGACCTCGACGGGGTCGAGTTCGTCCTCGACGCGGCCGCCGGCCTGGAGGTCCATGAGCTCGCCGGCGATGTTCACGCGGGCGATCTCCAGATCGTTCTCTCGCTGGCCGTTGGAGAGACCGCCGTCGAAGAGCTTGCCGGTCTCAGCGTCGACGAGGTACGGGGCGAAGGCGCCGGCGTCACGACGGAACAGCGTGTTCGTGAGGGAGACGTCGCCCCAGAAGAACCCCACGATGTGCAGCCGGACGAGCAGGACGGCGAGGGCGTCCACGAGCCGTGTCGCGGTGTCCGGTCGGAGCATCTGCGAGAAGAGCGCGCGGTAGGGGAGCGAGAACCTGAGATGGCGCGTCACGAGCACGGATGCGAGGGAGTCGCCGTCGTCATCCATGCGGCCGGCGACGACCGCGACGGGATCGACGCAGGGTACGTCGAGCCGCTGCAGCGTGCGCAGCATGTCGTATTCGCCCTTGGCCATCTCGGTGGTCGTCTCCTTCACGGCGATCACATAGCCGGAGAGGTAGGCGAATCGCACGAGGTGGCGAGAGATGCCTTTCGGCAGCGAGGCGATCGTCTCACTCGGCCACTCGTCGAGCGGGAGGTTCCACGGCAGGTCGAGGAGCGCGGGGTCGACGGTCGCGGAGGTGATGCTGAGGGATGCGCTCATGGCCAGGGCGTCGCTTTCGTGGAGTACAGGGACGGACGTCGGGAAACGGAGAACGCCGGTCGGCGGGCCTGAGCCGCGCCGACCGGCGTCGTTCCGTACAGCCTAGCGTCAGGCGGTGACGATGGCCTTGTTGAGGCGCTCGCCCGACTCCACGTCGAACGCGTGGATGTGGTCGTGCGCCGGGATGAGGTGCACCCTGTCGCCGATCGACGGGTGCAGACGGCCGTCGACACGGGCGACGACGTCCGTGCGCTTGCCGTCGACCTCGGAGTGGCCGTAGAGGTAACCGTCCGCGCCGAGCTCCTCGACGAGGTCGACGACGACCTCGAGGCCGGCACCGGGGTCGGTCGAGACCACGATGTCCTCGGGGCGCACACCGACGGTGACCTGCTTGCCGGAGGCGGAGCTGAGGACCTCGCGGTCGACGGGCACGACGCTCGCGCCGAACGTCACGCCGCCCTCGGTCAGGTCCGCCGTGAAGAGGTTCATCGCGGGGGAGCCGATGAAGCCGGCAACGAAGACGTTCTGCGGCGCCTCGTACAGGTCGCGGGGCGTTCCGACCTGCTGGAGGAGGCCGTCCTTGAGTACGGCGATCCGGTCGCCCATCGTGAGGGCCTCGGTCTGGTCGTGGGTGACGTAGACCGTCGTGACGCCGAGACGGCGCTGGAGCGACGCGATCTGGGTACGGGTCTGAACGCGGAGCTTGGCGTCGAGGTTCGACAGCGGCTCGTCCATCAGGAAGACCTGGGGCTGGCGGACGATCGCGCGACCCATGGCGACACGCTGACGCTGACCACCGGAGAGCGCCTTCGGCTTACGCGTGAGGTACTGCTCGAGGTCGAGGAGCTTCGCGGCCTCGAGGACGCGCGTCGCACGCTCCTCCTTGCCGACACCCGCGATCTTCAGGGCGAAGCCCATGTTCTCGGCGACGGTCATGTGCGGGTAGAGCGCGTAGTTCTGGAACACCATCGCGATGTCGCGGTCCTTCGGCGGGACGTCCGTCACGTCACGGTCGCCGATGAGGATACGGCCGTCGTTGACCTCTTCGAGACCCGCGAGCATGCGCAGCGACGTGGACTTTCCGCAGCCGGAGGGGCCGACGAGGACGAGGAACTCACCGTCCGCGATGTCGAGGTTGAGCTTGTCGACGGCTGGGCGGGTGCCACCGGGGTACAACCGGGTGGCGTTGTCGAACGTGACTGATGACATGTTCTGTCTTCTCCTTCACCGGCAGGTACGTGCCGGACGATCCGAGTGAATGGAAGCGCGACCTCCGGCGGAGCGTGAACTTCGGACCGGGTACGGCAACGCACGCGTCGTCTTCGACACGCGAACCCAGTATGTCACGCTTCCCCCGGTGAGGGGACACGATGCCGTCACGGTGGACGCGCCGGCCTCCGCGAACCGAGCGGTCGCCCAGGGACGACGTGGCCGGCACTCAGGACACGGGCCTACTATCGAGAGGAGCGTCGGGTCCGGAATGGCATCGGCGCGCATCTCTGTCACGCCGTCAAAGCGAGGATCCATGACCACCGGAGAACCTGCCGGTCCCGATACAGCCCTGAGCAAGAACGATCGCCGCGAAGCCGCACGCGAGAAGGCGAAGGAGCTCCGCGCCGCCCAGCGCCGGAAGGAGATCCGCAACCGCGTCCTGCTGCAGGGCGGCATCATCGTCGCCGTGCTCGCGGTCGTCGCCGTCGTGGCGACGATCGTCGTGTCGTCGATCCGTCCGCCGTCCAACGGCCCCGCGAACATGGCGAGCGATGGTATCGTCATCGGCCAGGGCCTCGCCGCCCAGCCGACCGCGGCGCTCGCCGCGGGTGCCGACCCCGTCCCGACCGCGGAAGACCCGTCCGTCGCGCAGATCCGCGTCTACGTCGATTACCTCTGCCCGTTCTGCGGCGATTTTGAGCGCGCGAACGCCGATCAGATCGAGTCGCTCCTCGAGTCGGGCGCCGCGACGATCGAGATCCACCCCATCGCGATCCTCGCGGGCCGTTCCGCCGGCACGCAGTACTCGTTGCGCGCCGCCAACGCGGCCGCGTGTGTCGCCGACTCCGCTCCCGACAGCTTCTGGGCCTTCAACTCGGCCCTCTTCGCGGACCAGCCCGCCGAAGGCACGCCGGGCCTCACCGACGACGAACTCATCGGACTCGCGGAGTCCGCCGGCGCCGCCGACGTCGAGGACTGCATCGAGGACCAGGACTTCGCCGGCTGGGTGCAGTCGGCGACCGACCGCGCCACGACCGGTCCCTTGCCGAATGCGAGCATCCCGAAGGTCACCGAGACACCCACGATCCTCGTGAACGAGCGCCGGTACACGGGTGCTCTCGAGGACACCGAGGAGTTCCGGGCGTTCGTGCTCCAGGCGTCGAGCGAGTCGTACTCGACGTCGACGCCGACGCCCACGGAGACGGAGTCGGCACCCGCCGAGGCGCCGTCCGAGGAGCAGGAGGGCTGATCCGGCGTTCGTCCCACCCACCCGGCAGTGGCTAGGATGGGTGGTCGTCGGCCGACTTGGCGCAATTGGTAGCGCAACGCTCTTGTAAAGCGTAGGTTGCGGGTTCGAGTCCCGCAGTCGGCTCCATGTCCGATCGCGGACCCCTTCGAGTGAGGATCAGCACGATGCCCGAGAAGCCCGTCGTCCTCTTCGTCTGCATCCACAACGCCGGGCGGTCGCAGATGGCCGCAGGCTACATGCGCGAGTTGTCGGGCGGGGCCGTCGAGGTCCGTTCGGGAGGATCCGAGCCGGGGGACAGCATCAACCCCGTCGCCGTCGCCGCGATGGCGGAGGTGGGGATCGATATTTCGCAAGCCGTCCCGCAGCTCATGACGACGGAGCAGGTCAAGGAGTCGGACGCCGTCATCACGATGGGATGCGGGGACGTGTGCCCGATCTTCCCGGGCAAGCGCTACGAGGACTGGGAACTCGCGGACCCGAAGGGCAAGCCCCTCGAGGACGTGCGGGCGATCCGTGATGACATCAAGGCCCGCGTCGAGCGCCTGCTGGGAGAGCTGCGCGCTCCCGTGGTCTGACGCACGGCCGCGGTCGCGAGCCGGAGCGTGCTCATGAGGAAAGGACGGGCGGTCGACGCATGGCCGACGGTGTGAAGCGGGCGTTCCCGCAGTGGCTGGGCCTCGTCCTCGCCGTCATCACGGGTACGTTCGTCGCCGTCCAGGCACGCATCAACGGGTCCCTCGGGACCGCCCTCGACGATGGATTCGCTGCGGCCGCGGTGTCATTCGGGTCCGGTCTCGTGATCCTCTCGGTGATCATGGTCTTCTCGCGACACGGACGGCGCGGGCTCGCTCGTGTCGTCGAGGGGCTGCGCGACCGGACCGTGCCCTGGTGGACCGTGGCCGGCGGCGCGGCGGGGGCCTTCCTCGTCCTCTCCCAGGGCCTCGCGGCGGCGGCCCTCGGGGTGGCGCTGTTCACGGTGGCGATCGTCGCGGGCCAGACCCTCTCGTCGCTCCTGCTCGACCGCATCGGGTTCGGACCTCACGGGGTGGTCCCCTTCGAGCCCGCCCGGGTGATCGGATCGGTGCTCGCCCTCGTGGCCGTCGGTTGGGCCGTCTCGACCGAGTTCGGCGGCGACAAGCCCGTCCTCCTTCTCATCATGCCGCTGCTCGGCGGCATCGGGATCGGCTGGCAGCAAGCCGTGAACGGCCGCGTGCGTCAGTTGTCGTCGAGCGCCCTCACCGCGACGTTCATCAACTTCAGCGTCGGAACGGCCGTGCTCGTCGTGGCGATGCTCGTCCACTTCGTCGCGGCCGGTCTCCCCGATACCCTTCCGACCGACCCGGTCCTCTACGTCGGCGGAGCGATCGGGTGTGTCTTCATCGGGGTCTCCGCCTTCCTCGTCGCGCATACCGGGCTGCTCGTCCTCGGACTGGGCACGGTCGCCGGTCAGCTCGTGGGTGCGGTGGTGCTCGACATCGTGGTGCCGGGAGCAGGGGGAGTGCACTGGACGACGATTGCGGGAGCGGCTCTCGCCCTCGTCGCCGTCGCGGTCGCGAGCATTCGTCGTCACTGACGGAATCCGGTCTCGTGAACGGGACCCGGATCGACGTCAGAGGACCGTGAGGAACGGGTCGGGGTCGATGGGCCGTCTCGAGCCGGAGCGCTTCCGCTCCGGGATGCCTCCGACGTAGAGCCAGCCGAGGAGCTCCTCGTTCTTCGCGAGACCGTGCGCCTTCCGCATCGCCTTGCTCCGTGTGTACCAACCGGTCCGCCAGAAGACACCCCAGCCCGCGGCGTCGAGCAGCAGGCTCAGACTGTGCGCGACGCCGGAGGCGACGGCCTCCTGCTCCCAGCGGGGGACCTTGTGCGACTTCTGCTCGATCACGACGACGGCGATGAGGAGAGGTGCCCGAAGCGGCTTGTCCGAGGGCTTCCGATCCTTCGAGGCCTTCGCGATGGCCGTGCCGAGGCGGCGCCGGGCGTCGCCGCGCATCTCGATGAGGCGCCATGGTCGCAGCGACCCGTGGTCGGCGACACGACCGGCGGCCGCCACCATCCGGGCGAGCTCCTCGTGCGTGGGGGCGTCGTCGGTCACGCTCGACCACGACCGCCGTGACGCGACGGCCTCGAGGACGGTCTCGAACCGCGCCGTGCGGTGCTCGCGCGTCGAGTCGTCCGGCGGAGTGCTCACTCGGCGGGCGTGAAGCCGAGCGCGAGGGAGTTCATGCAGTAGCGGTCGCCGGTCGGAGTGCCGAACCCGTCGTCGAAGACGTGCCCGAGGTGGGAGTCGCATGCGGCACATCGGACCTCGGTGCGCACCATCCCGAGCGAGGTGTCCTCGATCAGGGTCACGGCCTCGGGGTCCACCGACTCGTAGAAGCTCGGCCACCCGCAGCCGGAGTCGAACTTCGTACCGCTCTTGAACAGTTCGGCGCCGCACGCCGCGCAGGTGTAGAGGCCGGCGCGGCTCTCGTCGAGCAGCTCACCCGTCCAGGCACGCTCGGTCGCGGCCTCGCGGAGCACCGCGTATTGTTCGGGGCTCAGTTCCGCTCGCCACTCGGCGTCGCTCTTCTTCACGTCATGCGCCATCGGAAGTCCTTCCATCGTGTCCTCCTCCATTCAACCGCACCGACGCCGTGTTGTTCCCCGGAGGTCGCAGGATGACGCGGGGTCGGCGACGGGCCGCGGGGAGGAAACCTGCCGGACACGTCGCCTGGTTAGGATGTGGCCGAGAGGAGGGGTGTCATGGCAGCCAGGGGGACGTCCGACGGACGGGGTGAGAAGCACGGCGCCGGCGCTCTCGACGATCGCGAGCGGGCCATCCTCGACTTCGAACGGCAGTGGTGGAAGCACGCGGGGGCGAAGGAAGACGCGATCCGTTCAGAGTTCTCCCTGTCGTCCGCCCGGTACTATCAGGTGCTCGGTGCGCTCATCGACCGGCGCGAGGCCCTCGTATACGATCCGATGCTCGTGAAGAGACTTCAGCGTCTGCGTGACGCGCGATCCGCCGCCCGAGCAGCACGCTCCACTCCCCGTTCCTCGAGCTGACGGCCCGAGGACGAAGAACCGGAAGATGTCGCCAACGCAATGAGCCGCAACCACCCCCAGGACCGCTTCGACGTGAAGGGTCCCTCGGGACCCGCGCGCATCGGTGCGCATCGCGCACCCGAGCCCGCCGGTCGGGGTTGGCGGGCCTTCGCGTGGGCGGCCGCCGCGACGGTCGTCCTCGTGGTCGTGGGCATCGTCGGGCTCCAACTCATCACGAACCGGCTGGACCTCGACGCCGTGTTCCCGCAGCAAGGGGACGCGCAAGCCTCGGACGCTCCGTCCACTGCGGCCCCGTCGCCCGCCGCCGTCGATCCGGACGCCCTCGTGACAGTGCTCAACGGGACGTCGACGAGCGGCCTCGCCGCTCAGGCCGTGGAGCAACTCGCCGCGGCGGGGTGGTCGCAGAACATCGCCGTGAGCAACGCGGATGACGACACGGTCGAGACCACGACCGTCTACTACCAGGACCCGTCGCAAGAGGGTGCCGCCCGCGGGCTCGCCGAGGGTCTCGGGGTCGGCAGCATCACCCTCTCCGACGAGTTCACCATCCCGGTCGGAGAGGGGGAGGAGCCGATCCTCCAACTCGTCGTCGTCCTCGGCGCCGACTACACTCCGCCGGACGCCGGCTGAGCTCGGCGTCGGCTCTGACCAGGTTCGGAGGACGACGCTCGACCGGCCATCCGTCGCCCCGTGTTTCCCGCACGTTTCCGGGGTGCTGAGCCTCTGTAACCATTTCGGATTTCTCGTGTACGCGGAGACCCTCGATGGCTACTATCTGGAAGTGGTCGCACATGCTGCATCCCCGTTCGACGACGGCGCCGCACGCATGATCGTCGCTCGGCGGCAGACCCGGCAGAGGCAACAGTCGCGTGCCGTGAGACACAGCAACATGGGAGTAAGGCATGGCGAACGGAACCGTGAAGTGGTTCAACGCTGAGAAGGGCTACGGTTTCATCACCGTGGACGGCGGAGGGCAGGACGTCTTCGTCCACTACTCCGCGATCGACATGAGCGGCTACAAGGTCCTCGAGGAGGGCCAGCAGGTCGTCTTCGAGGTGGGGACGGGCGCGAAGGGTCCCCAGGCCGAGTCGGTCCGTCTCGCGTAGACACTGACGGGGCTCACGTCCCGGAACGCCGCCGACCCCGATCGGCGGCGTTCGTCGTTTCCGGCGCGCCACGCGGCGCGGCGATCACCCTCCACGCTGGCTTGCACTCGCCGATCGAGAGTGCCAGAATCGTGTTAGCACTCGCGTTATCTGAGTGCTAAAAACGTTCACAACGTCCGGGAGGGACGAAAAACCGCATGGCAAAGATCATTGCTTTCGACGAAGAGGCCCGACGCGGCCTCGAGCGTGGACTCAACCAGCTCGCTGACGCCGTCAAGGTCACGCTGGGCCCGCGCGGCCGCAACGTGGTCCTCGAGAAGAAGTGGGGCGCCCCCACGATCACCAACGATGGTGTGTCCATCGCCAAGGAGATCGAACTCGACGACCCGTACGAGAAGATCGGCGCCGAGCTGGTCAAGGAGGTCGCCAAGAAGACCGACGACGTCGCCGGTGACGGCACGACCACGTCGGTCGTCCTCGCTCAGGCGCTCGTCCGCGAGGGCCTGCGCAACGTCGCGGCCGGTGCAGACCCGATCAGCCTCAAGAAGGGCATCGAGAAGGCCGTCGCCGCGGTCAGCGCCGAGCTGCTCTCCTCCGCCAAGGAGATCGAGACCCGTGAGGAGATCGCGGCCACCGCCGCCATCTCCGCCGCCGACATCCAGATCGGCGAGATCATCGCGGACGCGATCGACAAGGTCGGCAAGGAAGGCGTCGTCACGGTCGAGGAGTCGAACACCTTCGGCACCGAGCTCGAACTCACCGAGGGCATGCGCTTCGACAAGGGCTACCTGTCGGCGTACTTCGTCACGGACACGGACCGTCAGGAGACGGTGTTCGAGGACCCCTACATCCTCATCGCCAACTCCAAGATCTCGAACATCAAGGACATCCAGGCGATCGCCGGGCTCGTCATCGATTCGGGCAAGCCGCTCCTCATCATCGCCGAGGACGTCGACGGCGAGGCTCTCGCGACCCTCGTCCTCAACAAGATCCGTGGCATCTTCAAGTCGGTCGCCGTCAAGGCCCCCGGCTTCGGAGACCGCCGCAAGGCTCAGCTCCAGGACATCGCCATCCTCACGGGTGGACAGGTCATCTCGGAAGAGGTCGGACTCAAGCTCGAGAACGTCACGCTCGACCTGCTCGGTCGTGCTCGCAAGGTCGTCATCACGAAGGACGAGACGACCATCGTCGAGGGCGCCGGTACCAAGGAGCAGATCGACGGCCGTGTCGCTCAGATCCGCAAGGAGATCGAGAACACCGACAGCGACTACGACCGTGAGAAGCTCCAGGAGCGCCTCGCGAAGCTCGCCGGCGGCGTCGCCGTCATCAAGGCGGGTGCCGCGACCGAGGTCGAGCTCAAGGAGCGCAAGCACCGCATCGAGGACGCGGTTCGCAACGCGAAGGCCGCCGTCGAAGAGGGCATCGTCGCCGGTGGTGGCGTCGCCCTGATCCAGGCCGGCAAGACCGCGTTCGAGAAGCTCGAGCTCACGGGTGACGAGGCGACGGGCGCGAACATCGTGCGCGTGGCCATCGAGGCCCCGCTCAAGCAGATCGCCCTCAACGCTGGCCTCGAGCCGGGCGTCGTCGCCGCCAAGGTGCGCGACCTGCCCTCGGGTCAGGGCCTCAACGCCGCGACCGGTGAGTACGTCGACATGCTCGCGACGGGCATCAACGACCCGGTGAAGGTCACGCGCTCCGCGCTGCTCAACGCCGCGTCGATCGCCGGCCTCTTCCTCACGACCGAGGCCGTCGTCGCCGAGAAGCCGGAGAAGAACGCTCCGGCCCCGGCCGACCCCACGGGTGGCATGGACTTCTAGTCCGAACGCTCTGCGAGTCAGGGCACACCGCACCACGCACGACGGCGGGGCGTCTCCTTCGGGAGGCGCCCCGCCGTCTTTTCGCGCGCCTCAGCGGAAGAGTGCGGCGTTCTGCTGCTCGACGTCGACGTAGCTCTGCACGGAGCGATCGAGCGCCGTGTTGATGCTCGTGAGCGACTCCTCGACGCGCTGCTGCGTCGAGCGCCACTCGCCGACGACGCCCTGGAACGCCGCCGAGGCGGAGCCCGTCCACGACGACTGAAGCTCGGAGAGTTGCGCATGGAGCGATGCACACTCCGAGCGCACCCGCTCGATCGTGCCGCGCATGCTCGCTGCGACCCTGGCTGCGGCCTCGCTGTCGACCTGGAACCTCGTCATGACACCCCTTTCGGTTGTGTGCATGCGACGTGCATGCACACGCCGACGGTAGGTCCGTCTCACGCGCGCGGGGCGGTCCAGGGGCTGCTGTGTGGACGAGTGAGCGAAACGGAGGGCTGGGGTCGCCTAGTCCTCGTCCGAGCGCTGGGCGTCCGCCGAGGCATCGTGGACGGGAACGGCGAGGGGACCGTCATCGGGCAGCGGCGGCGGAGCGAGGGGGAGCTCGACGCGGAACGTCGCACCTCCACCCGGCGTCTCGACGACCGTGACCGTGCCGTGGTGCGCTGCGATGATGGACGCGACGATCGAGAGCCCCAGACCGCTGCCGCCCGTCTCGCGGGTACGCGATGAATCCGCTCTCCAGAAGCGCTGGAAGATCTTGTCCCGGATCTGGAGCGGGATCCCCTCCCCGTGGTCGATGACGGCGATCGTCGCCCGGCCCAGGATCGGATCCGCCGAGACGCCGACCTCGAGGGGCGAGTCGGGGGGAGTGAAGCGGAGAGCATTGCCCATGAGGTTCGCGACGACCTGACGCAGCTTGTTCTCCTCGGCGAAGACGATGGCCGGAACGTCCGGGGTGGGCCCCGTGAAGTGCACGGTCGGGTTCAGGGTCAGCTGCTGCTCGTCGTCCTCCTGCCCCTTCCGCGGGCGTCGTGAGCGCAGCCGGGCAAGGGTGCCGGCAGCGAGGGCCATCGGCCCCGTGGCGGTCGACGTGCCGTTGCGCGGCTTGGCGATCGTCGGAGGCGGCGGCGCCTGGATGGGGGTGGCCTCGGGCGATCGGGCGGGTGAGATCCGCGGGGGAGGGGAGTCGATGACGACGCGGATGTCACGCCCGGGCGACGCCGCGCGAGCGTCCATGACGGCGTCTCGCGCGATCGGTGTCAGGTCGACGCGTTCGAGGCGCAAGGGCTTGGTCTCATCGAGGCGGGCGAGTTCGAGAAGGTCCTCGACGAGCCCGCCCATCCGGATGGCCTCCTTCTCGATGCGCTCCATCGCTTGTGCGACGTCGTCGGGCTTCTGGAGCGCGCCCATGCGGTACAGCTCGGCGTAGCCGCGGACCGTGACGAGCGGCGTGCGCAGCTCGTGACTCGCGTCGCCCACGAAGCGGCGCATCTGCTCGTTCGCGCGTGCTCGATCGCGGAAGGCCCGATCGATGCGCGCGAGCATCGTGTTGAGGGAGCGGTTGAGCCGGCCGACCTCGGTGTTCGGCGTCGCCCCGGAGAGACGCTGGCTGAAGTCGCCGTCGGCGATGCGAGCGGCGGTGTGCTCGACCTCGCGCAGTGGCAGGAAGGTGTTCGTCACGAGGACGCGCGTGAGGAGCGCCCCGAGGACGATGACCCCGAGTCCGAGCCCGAAGAAGATCGTGAGGTAGGTCGCGACGATGGTGTCCGTGCCACGCATCGACGCCGCCACGTAGACGAGGGCGCACGAGTCGCAGCCTGGGGCGTAGACGGAGACGAAGCGGCCGCGGAACTCGGTGCCGCTGCCGACGGCGCTCGGCGTCGTCACGATCGTGCCCGCGTCGGCGCTCGCGAGCGCCTTGTCGAACTGGATCCGGTCCCAGATACGCGGGGCCAGACGGTCGTCGCTGCTCCAGGACCGGTCGACGAGGGTGCCGTCCGACGAGTAGAGCGCCATGTAGAGGTCGTTCTGGGACGCCATAGCGAATGCGCTCGAGTCGCCGTCGATGTAAGCGCTGACCTTGCTCTCGGTCATCGTGCTGAGTTGCGCTTCGACTTGTGTCACGAGAGCGGGCTTCAGGATCGCCATCGTGCCGATGCCGGCGATCAGGAGGCCGAAGGTCAGGACGAGCACCGTGACGCCGGTAATCTTCGTGCGGAGTGAGATGCCGTTCCACCAGTCACCGGACTTCTCGACGAGAGCCGTCCAGGAGTCGCGCTTGGGGGTGGCCTCCGTCACGCCGGGGCCGCGATTCAGGGCTTCGCCGCTGCGGTCTTCAGCATGTAACCGAAGCCGCGCTTGGTCTGGATGAGCGGCTCGGCCGAGAACTGGTCGAGCTTGCGGCGCAGGTAGGAGATATAGCTCTCGACGATGCCGGCGTCGCCGTTGAAGTCGTACTCCCAGACGTGGTCGAGGATCTGCGCCTTGCTGAGCACTCGGTTGGGGTTGAGCATGAGGTAGCGCAGGAGCTTGAACTCGGTGGGGCTCAACTCGACCGGCGTCGTCCCGACGAGGACCTCGTGCGTGTCCTGATCCATCGTGAGTTCGCCAGCGCGGATCACGGCGTCCTCGTCGGCCTGCATCGTGCGACGGAGGATCGCTTTGATGCGGGCGACGATCTCGTCGAGGCTGAACGGCTTCGTGACGTAGTCGTCGCCGCCGACGGTGAGGCCGGTGATCTTATCCTCCGTGTCGTCCTTGGCGGTCAGGAAGAGGATGGGGGCGGTGTATCCGGCGGAACGCAGTCGCTTGGTGACGCCGAAGCCGTTCATGTCGGGAAGCATCACGTCGAGGATGATGAGGTCCGGCTCTTCCTCGAGGACGGCGGAGATGGTCTGGGCGCCGTTTCCGACGGCGCGCACGGCGAATCCCGCGAAACGGAGACTCGTCGTGAGGAGGTCGCGAATGTTGGGTTCGTCGTCGACGATCAGGATGCGTGGGCCGGTCATGAGGCCATTATCTGCACGTTCCCTGGAACCTTCCTGAATGGGCGCGGCCGCCGCAACGCGCGTGGTGCCGAGGGCGGCAGAATGGCCCCATGCCCTCCGCGTCCGCAGCTCTCTCGTCGCTCGCGGAGGGGGCCGCTCGTCGCGCTCCCGTCCGCCGGATCGGCGCCCGGACGTTCGACTTCTCGTCGAGCGTGGCCGTCATGGCGGTGGTCAACCGCACCCCCGACTCCTTCTACGATCGCGGCCGCACCTTCGGGCTCGAGAGCGCCGTCGACGCGTGCGAGGCGGCCGTCGCGGCGGGCGCCGACTGGATCGACATCGGTGGTGTCCCCTTCGCACCCGGTCCGCCGCTGTCCGCTGAGGACGAACTCGACAGGGTCCTTCCGGTCGTCACGGCCGTCCGCGAGCGATCGGACGTCGTGATCTCGGTCGATACGTTCCTTCCCGCGGTCGCTCGTGCGTGTATCGCGGCGGGTGCCGACGTCATCAACGACACGACGGGTCTGTACCACCCCGAGATCGTGCCGGTCGTCGCCGACAGCGCCGCGACGCTCGTCATCACCCACAGCCTCGCCGCGCCGCGCACCGTGTACCCCCGCCCCCGCTACGACGACGTGGTGCGCGAGGTCGCGGCGTTCCTCGAGCACCGCGTGGACCGAGCGATGACCGGCGGGATGCCGGAGGAGCGGCTCGTCATCGATCCCGGGCACGACCTCAACAAGAACACGCTGCACAGTCTCGAGCTCACTCGCCGGCTCGCTGAGATCACCGCGATCGGGCTGCCGACACTTGTCGCCGTGTCGAACAAGGACTTCGTCGGGGAGAGCATCGACGCGCCGAAGAGCGAACGGCTCGAGGGCTCCCTCGCCGCGATGGTGCTGTGCATCGCCCAGGGAGCCCGGATCGTCCGCATGCACAACGTCGCCGAGGCCGTCGCGGCCGTGAGGATGACCGAGGCGATCCTCGGGTTCCGGGAACCGGCGGTGCTGCGGCACAACACGGGAGACGCCAATGAGTGAGGCGGCTCTCGACCGGGTCTGGTCTCCGGGCGGCTCGATCGGGCGGGACACGGGCGACCACGACGTGCTCGGCTGGTACGAGGAACGGGTTCCGACGGACGGCGCTCCCTGGCTGCGGGTGAACTTCGTCTCGAGCGTCGATGGTGCCGTGACGGTCGACGGCCTCTCGGGCGGCCTCGGGTCCGCCGCCGATCGGCGCGTCTTCGATCTCCTGCGGGTGGCGTGCGATGTCGTCGTCGTCGCGGCCGGAACGGTCCGTGCCGAGGGCTACGGCCCCCTCGTCGTCGACGATCACCATTCGCGCCTGCGTACATCGCTCGGATTCGCGGCTCAGCCGCGCTTCGGCATCGTCTCGAACTCGCTCGATCTCGATCCTGACGACCGCATCTTCCGCGACGCCCCCGTACGCCCGTTGGTCCTGACGTCGCGGGCCGCGGACCGGGGAAAGGCCATCGCACTCGAGCGCGTCGCCGACGTGATCGAATGCGGGGACGAGAACGTCGATGGAGCGGAGTTGCGTCGTGCTTTGTGGGCGCGCGACCTCCGTCGCATCCATTCGGAGGGCGGCCCCGCGCTGTTCGGCGAACTGATCCGCAGCGACGCCGTCGACGAGGTCTGTCTCACCGTGACGCCGCTGCTCGCGGGAGGCGATGCCGGCCGCATCGCGTCGGGCGCTGTGCCCGACGTGCCGCGGGCGCTGAGGCTCGCCCACGTCGTCGAGGCGGACGGAGCACTGCTCCTGCGTTACGTCCGCTCCGGATCCTGACCCGGGCCACGACCACGGCCAACCGGTCTGTCAGGCGGCGATCGTGTCCGCGTCGAGGATCGTGTAGCTGTAGCCCTGCTCGGCGAGGAATCGCTGTCGGTTCTGGGCGAAGTCCTGATCGACCGTGTCGCGCGCGACGAGGGTGTAGAAACTCGCGGGGATGCCCGACTCCTTCGGCCGCAGGAGTCGGCCGAGACGCTGCGCCTCCTCTTGGCGGGACCCGAACGATCCCGAGACCTGGATCGCGACCGTGGCCTCCGGTAGATCGACTGAGAAGTTCGCGACCTTCGAGACGACGAGAATCTTCTCCTCCCCGACCCGGAAGGCCTGGTAGAGCCGCTCCCGCTCGTCGATGGGGGTCGAGCCGGTGATGCTCGGCGCACCGAGCGTCTGCGCGATCTCGTCGATCTGATCGAGGTACTGGCCGATCACGAGGATGCGCTCGCCGTCGTGCCGGTCGATGAGGCGCCGCACGACGTCGAGCTTCGCAGGAGCGGTCGCGGCGAGCCGGTATCGCTCGTCGTCGGCGGACGCGGCGTAACTCATCCGGTCGCTCGCGGGCAGATCGACCCGGACCTCGTAGCACGTGGCCGGCGAGATGTAGCCCTGGGCCTCGATCTCCTTCCAGGGCGCATCGAAGCGCTTGGGCCCGATGAGGCTGAACACGTCGCCCTCCCGGCCGTCCTCGCGCACGAGCGTCGCGGTCAGGCCGAGTCGTCGGCGGGCCTGTAGTTCGGCCGTCAGCTTGAACACCGGGGCGGGGAGCAAGTGCACCTCGTCATAGATCACGAGGCCCCAGTCGAGGGCGTCGAGGAGAGCGAGGTGGGCGTACTCGCCCTTCCGCTTGGCGGTGAGGATCTGGTAGGTAGCGATCGTCACCGGTCGCACCTCCTTGGTCTCCCCCGAGTACTCGCCGATCTCCTCGGGGGTGAGGCTCGTACGACGGAGCAACTCGTCGCGCCACTGTCGAGCCGACACGGTGTTCGTGACGAGGATGAGCGTGGTCGTGGCGGCCGTCGCCATGGCACCGGCTCCCACGATCGTCTTGCCGGCGCCGCACGGCAGCACGACGACTCCGGAGCCTCCGTCGAAGAAACTCGACACCGCTTGCGACTGGTAGTCGCGCATCGACCACCCCGACTCCGCGAGGTCGATCGCGTGCGGAGTCCCCGGCGTGTAGCCGGCGAGGTCCTCCGCGGGCCATCCGAGCTTCACGAGCTCTTGCTTGAGCTGGCCGCGGGCCCACGCGTCGACGAGGAAGACGTTGGGCGCGGGGTGCCCGATCAGGAGCGGGGCGATGCGCTTGGCGCGTGAGACTTCGGCGAGTACGGCCTCATCCGTCGAGCGGAGGACGAGAGCTCCGTCGTCGCCGCGCTCGATGACCAGGCGGCCATAACGGGACACGGTGTCCTCGATGTCGATCACGACGCTCTGCGGCAACGGGAACTTCGAGAAGCGCTCGAGGGTGGCGATCATGTCGGCGGCCTCGTGTCCCGCCGCGCGTGCGTTCCACAGCCCCAACCGGGTGATCCGGTAGGTGTGGACGTGCTCCGGCGCGCGTTCCAGCTCGGCGAAGACAGCGAGTTCGTGGCGCACATCGTCTGCCTGGGGGTGGGCGACCTCGAGCAGTACGGTGCGGTCGCTTTGGACGATGAGCGGGCCGTCGGACATGAGGGTCAAGTCTAGGCGGCGTTGCGGGTCGTGGGTGCACGGGAGTGGCCGAGCGGCCGGTGGAGGGGTGTGGTCGTACACACCTCGACGGTCAGTTCGGGAGAACCGAGACGATGCTGCGCACGGGAACGGTGCGCTCCACATCGGCCTTCGCGTCCCGCCCCCGCAAGCGACCCCCTGACAGTCCCGTGGCCTCGAGTCGGAACTCACGATCGGACCCGTCCGGGAAGCGGACGACGACCGTGATGGTGCTGCGTCGCTTCACGGCCTCGTCGAGTTGCCGCGAGAGCCACGCGGCGTCGGTGGCCTCGCCCTCGGCGCCCCTCGACGATCGCAAGCGTTCGAGAAGGCCGCCCGTTTCCGCGGACGTCCTCGACCGTTCCGTCGCGAGTCGCTCCCGGCCGAGCAGGACGATCGAGCCGTCGAGGCTCTCCGGAGCAACGGGGTAGCGGGCGTCCTGGAGCGCCCAGAACACGACGTCCGGTGGCAACGTCGTCTCGAGGCGATCCGTCACCCCGGGAGACGGGGTCCGGAGTGCGAGGGGTGAGAGCGCCTGATCGACGCCGATGGCGGCGAGGTAGTCGCGATCGGACGAGCGGACGTAGGACGTCCCGGTCGCATTCGCGCCATCATGGGGCGAGAACGGACCCACGCGGATGAGACCGTGACGCGACGCGGCCTCCGACACGACGTACTCGACGGGCTGAGGGACTCCCGAGAGGGAGACGGAACGGAGGAATCCGAGGATCTCGTCCCGGGTGGAACCGTTTGAGAGGGCCCGACCGACGCTCTGCGGCGACAACCGGTAGGTCGAGGCGTGTGAGCGTGACTCCAGGTCGGTCATCGTCCGGAGTGTTCGGTCGAGTCCCGCGACGAGTGGGCCCGGCGCGATGATCGTGAGGTCGTTCTGGACGTACACCTTGTCGACCTCGCCGGGCAGGTCCGGCGCGAGGACGGCCGTCGCCGCGCCGACTCCGCGGGTGAGGAGAGCGATCGCGACAGGGCTCCACACGCCACCGACGGTGAGCCCGAGGATGTCGGAACGGGCAGCGAGTCGCTCGACGCGGCTCGCGAGCCAGTCGCCGCCTGCGGGGAACCACCACCGCGCGAACGCCTCGAGCCGTTCTCCGAGCTGACCATGCCGCGTCGAGGTCATGACGGCGAGGATCTCGGGGGAGATGCTCGAGAGCCACGATTCGGCGAGCGTCCGCCAGCGCTCGCCGATCCCGAGACGGAGCCACTCGAGACCGGTCCTGGTGACGAGCCACGAGCGGTCCTCGAGCGCGACGAGGCCCGCTGCGCCGGCGAGCTCGATGAGACGTCCGACCGCGTCGACGTCCGCCCCGATCACCGTGGACAGATATCGAGCGTCCGGGAGGGAGAGTCCACCCCGCCCGAGTTCGCGGGCGGGGTGGCGCAGTAGGGCATCGAGGAGGTCGCCGGTTCGCGCCGAGGCGAGGAACGCTCGTTCCACGGCGACCGCGGAGACGGTCGCCGCATCGGCGGTCGGCGAGATCGCGCTCGGTCGGGGCGCGGAGAGGAGCGCGTCGAGGGCCAGGGAGCCGTCGTCGACGGCGTGCAGGGCTGCCCCCACTGCATCGATCGGGACGTCCAGGTCCTCGACGAGGAGAAGGCCGGCGGTCTCGGCTCGCGACCGAGCCGCCGCGAGGTCGTCGGCGTCCCACTGCACGTCACCCCCTCGTCGATCCACGAGGGCGATGAGTTCCTCGAACGCGAAGGGGCGCGCCAGTTCGGCGGCGGCGGTGAGTACCACGAGGGTTCGGCGGTCGAGGCGCCGGACGGTGGCTTCCAGTCGGGACCGGTCGAGGAGGTACTCGGCGAGATCGAACAGGTCGGAGATGTGCGCGTCGTCCGGGACGCCGCGAGCGGCCAGGAGGGCGGAGAGTCTGTCGTCGTCCCAGCGGCGGAGTGCGCCCGCGAGCGCGAGAGTGTCGGTCACTCCGGCCTGCTCGCCGGCACACGCATGGTCAACTCCGCTCGCTGTCCGCT
The DNA here is from genome assembly GCF_004078655.1 of Labedella populi. Taxonomy (GTDB): domain Bacteria; phylum Actinomycetota; class Actinomycetes; order Actinomycetales; family Microbacteriaceae; genus Labedella; species Labedella populi. The sequence continues at coordinate 296,688 of NZ_RZNC01000002.1, forward strand.
TGACGCGCCGTTCGGGCCCGGCGAACCGTCGCGACGATGAGCAGGGTCAACAGGATGAGGAAGGCGACCGGGAGTCCGAAGTACGGCGTCATGGCGACGACGGGCCAGACGCTGCCGCCGAAATCGGTGGTCCCGACCCACGTGGCGATGAGCACGACGACGAGGCAGACGACGGAGACGAGGGAGACGCCGACGAGCATGAACGTCAGGATGCGTTCGAAACGCGTCGGGCTCGGCGTCGTCGGAGGGGTCACGCTGTCAGGATATGCCCAACGCGTCCGGCTCGGGGGCCGACCTCCCCATCGCGTCGCGTGCGACCGCGGGACTTCGGGCCACCGCCCGACTAAACTGGGAGGGCGGCGTGAGCGTCGTCCGCTCCTGGGATGATCCAGGGGTGACACCCCCCGACGCCGACACGATCGGCGTTTCGATCCACAGCGAGGTTCCCCCATGCCCACCGGCAAGGTCAAGTTCTACGACGACGACAAAGGCTTCGGCTTCATCGCCGGAGACGACGGAAACGAGGTCTTCCTCCACGCGTCGGCTCTGCCCGCCGACGTCACGAGCGTCAAGACGGGGACGCGACTCGAGTACGGCATCGCCGACGGCAAGCGGGGAGCGCAAGCACTCTCCGTCCGCCTTCTCGAAGCTCCGCCGCGCCTCGCGAAGATGAAGCGCAAGTCCGCGGACGACATGGCGATCATCGTCGAGGACCTCGTGAAGCTTCTCGATGGCCTCGGAGCCGGTCTCCGCAAGGGGCGGTACCCCGACGGTCCCCACGCGCGCAAGGTCGCGGCGGTGCTCCGCCGCGTCGCCGACGAGCTCGATGTCTGACGCCGACACGGCGGCCGCGGGGGAGGCGCCCTCGGAGTCGGCCACGGAGGACGCACTCGGGTCGCGCGAGATCGTCGCCGACGAGGTGCTCGTCGGTGCGCGCGCGCTGGCTCGCGCCGCACTCATCGAGACGACGCCGGAGCAGACGGTCGGAGAGGACGCCGGACACATCGTCGAGGCCGAGCATGTGCTCTCGGTGCGGTTCGCGAGCAGGCTCGACGGCTACGTCGGCTGGTTCTGGACCGTCACGATCGCCCGAGTGGATGACGCGGATCCGACCGTGCTCGAGGTGTCGCTGCTGCCAGGGGAGGGCGCTCTCGTCGCTCCCGATTGGGTCCCGTGGTCCGAGCGACTCGCCGACTGGCGCGCCTCGCAGGAAGAGCCTGCGGTCTCCGATGAGGCGATCGGCGAGAGCGACGAGGCGGACGACGACGAGGTAGACGACGACGAGGTAGACGAGTCCGATCTCGTGGCCGACGATGATCTCGACATCGACGAGGTGGACATCGACGACGCGGATTCGGACGACGACGACGACGATGACGACGACGATGACGATGACGATGACGACACCGACGATGACGATGACGATGACGATGACGACACCGAGGAGTACGACGGTCGTCGACGCTGACGCTGAGGATGCGGAACGGGCCGGCCGCGATGCGACCGGCCCGTTCTCATTCCCCCATGCTCAGAGGGCGTCGACGACGAACTCGATCGAACGCACGAGCTGCTCGACGTCCGAAGGCTCGATCGCGACGAACGTGGCGACGCGCAGCTGGTTGCGCCCGAGTTTCCGATAGGGCTCGGTGTCCACGATCCCGTTCGCACGCAGCGCCTTCGCGACCGCCGAGGCATCGACCGACTCGTCGAAGTCGATCGTGACGACCACGTTCGAGCGCGCAGCGGGCTCCTCGACGAACGGCGTCGTGTAAGCGGTCCGCTCGGCCCAGTCGTAGAGCGTCGCCGCGGACGTCGCCGTGCGCTCGCTCGCCCACGGCAGCCCGCCGTTGCCGTTGATCCACTCGAGTTGCGCCCGCAGCATGACGAGCGTCGCGATCGCGGGCGTGTTGAGGGTCTGTTCGAGACGGGAGTTGGAGACCGCGTTCGCGAGCGACAGGGTCTCGGGGATGTATCGGTCACTCGCCGCGATCCGTTCGATGCGATCGATCGCCCCGGGGGATACGGCGGCGAACCAGAGGCCGCCGTCGGAGGCGAAGTTCTTCTGCGGCGCGAAGTAGTAGACGTCGGTCTCGGCGATGTCGACGGACAGACCACCCGCGGCGCTCGTCGCGTCGACGACCGTGAGCGCGCCGGCATCGCCGTTCACTCGGCGGACGGGTGCCATGACGCCCGTCGACGTCTCGTTGTGCGGCCAGGCGTAGACGTCGACACCCTCGACCGGCTCGGAGGCCACGAGGCTCCCGCCCGGGACCTTCCGGACGTCGGGGGCCTCGAGCCACGGAGCGGCGGCGGCGGTCGCGAACTTCTGGCCGAACTCACCGAACGCGAGGTTCTGGCTCCGACGCTCGATGAGCGAGAAGGCCGCGGCGTCCCAGAACGACGTCGAGCCGCCGTTCGCGAGGAGGATCTCGTAGCCGTCGGGGAGGCGGAAGAGGTCCGCGAGCCCCCGACGCACGTCACCGACGAGCGACTTGACCGGCGCCTGGCGGTGCGACGTGCCAAGGAGCAGCGTGCCCGCGTCCTGCAGCGCGGCGATCTGCTCCGGGCGGACCTTCGAGGGGCCGCAGCCGAATCGTCCGTCGGCGGGCAGGAGGTCACGGGGGATCACGAGCTCAGGCATGGCTCGATTCTAGGGCCGAGGCGCTGTGCGTCGCGGTTCGTGACGTGCGCAGGAGCGGCCCGTCGAAACAGTAGGCTGGGGGTCGCATGCGTGAATTCGAAGGGGATGTCGATGACCGACCTTATTGACACAACGGAGATGTATCTCCGCACGATCCTCGATCTCGAGGAGGAGAACATCGTCCCCCTGCGCGCGCGCATCTCGGAGCGTCTCGGTCACTCGGGACCGACCGTCTCGCAGACCGTCGGTCGGATGGAGCGCGACGGCCTCGTCGTCGTCTCGGGCGACCGCCACCTCGAACTGACCGAGCAGGGGCGCCGACGCGCGGTGCACGTGATGCGCAAACACCGCCTCGCCGAGCGGCTCCTGAGCGACGTGATCGGGCTCGAGTGGGAGTTCGTGCACGAGGAGGCCTGCCGCTGGGAGCACGTCATGAGCGAGCAAGTGGAGCGCAAGCTCCTCGAGGTCCTCGACCACCCGACGGAGTCGCCGTACGGCAACCCGATCCCGGGACTCGAGGAGCTCGGAGGCCCGCGAGCGGCCGTCTTCACCGAGGGTCTCTCGAACGTCGTCGACGTCGTGCGCTCGGCCACCGGTCCCGTTCTCGCGACGGTCCGGCGTCTCGCCGAGCCGGTGCAGTTCGAGCCGGAACTCCTCCTCCAGCTCAAGCAGGCCGGAGTCACGCCGGGGGCCACCGCCACCTTCTCGCCGTCGGGCTCCTACGTCCTCGTCCGGGTGGAGGGGCACGGAGACGGCCTCGAGCTCCCCGCCGAGGTGGCCGGCCACATCTACGTCGCGGTCCTCTCACCCATCACGGCCGAATAAGCCCTGGTCACGGCGAGATTCGTTGTTATCTTTCCGTTACCTTCGCGTTAATGGTGTCCGGGAGGACGTGCGTTTCCGCTGATCGTCGCGTATTCTCGGTGAAGTCCAAAGGTCAGAAGCCGACCGACGGACCCCCTGCGAGTCGTCCCGAGACTCGTCACCTCGTGGGGAGAAGCCACCACCTTGGTCGTGACGAGAGCTGCCCTTCACGGGCTCGGGACGCCGGAGGTCACCCTATTGGTCCTGTCAGCTCCCTCGACGCCAGGCAACCCGGACGACGCGATTCGCAACGACCGTGATGCTCCGGAGCTCCCCTCGCGTCGCTCGTTGCGTCGTGACGTCCCCGCGACCACGTCGACCCGGCAGCAGCGCTCCGCCCCCTCGGTCCCGTCGGTGAACGCGCGAGCGTCGGCTCCGGCCGGCTCGGGCGCCTCTGGGCGTGTCCCCGCCCGCACCGCTCCCGCCTCGGCCGTGAAGCAGAGCCCGGCGCGCAAGTCGTTCCGCTCGACGGCCATCGTTGCCCTCGTCGTCCCCGGCTTGTTCGCCACCGTGGCCCTTCCCGCGTACGCGGTCGCCCCCGACGCTGCGACGACCGAGAGCGTGCACTCGTACGCGCAGCAATCGGCGCAGACCCTCGTCGTCTCGTCGGCAGCGCAGACACTCACCGTGAATCGCGACGTCTACGGCGCTACGACCCCTGAGGAGATCGCGGCGATGAAGGCGGCCGAAGAGGCCAAGAAGGCGGCTGCGGCGGCCGAGGCCGCGCGCAAGGCCGCCGCGGAGGCCGGCCTCACGAGCGGTTCCGGTGGCTCCGGTGGCTCCGGAGGCTCGGCCATCTTCGGCGCGATCGCCGGCTCAGGCCAGGTGCGCTACCCGCTTGCCGTCACGGCGACCATCGGCGACGGTTTCGGTTCGCGCGGCGGCGCTCACAACGGTGTCGACATGTTGTGCCCTGGGGGCACGGCCATCGGCGCGATCGCCGACGGAACCGTCCGCATCTCGACGGAGAGCTACTTCGGGTATGGAGTCGCCGTCGTCATCGACCACGTCATCAACGGGCAGACGGTCAGCACCCTCTACGCTCACATGACCTATGGCACGCGCGCCGTCCAGGTCGGTCAGAAGGTCAGTGCCGGCCAGATCATCGGACAGGTCGGAAGCACCGGTCGATCGACGGCCAACCACCTCCACCTCGAGGTGAAGATCAACGGCTCGCTCGTCGACCCGATGGCCTGGCTCCGCGCGAACGGCGCGGCCTGACCCAGTCCGGCGCGACGGCGTCGCCGATCGTCTCGCGAGTCTTCATGATTGCTGAGAATCGTTACGGTTTCGTGACCAATCACGCTCGACAATTCGACGCGGCCGTGGTCGGCGCCTAAGGTTGATCGAGTTCGCGCGCCTCCCGACGCGCGAACCGCGACCCGGGTGCCCGTTCCTCGTCCCGGTGATCGACCCGAGAACCACACAACGAGGCGGTCGGCTCGAGCCGCTCCGGGCGGGCAGTGGAGAATCACTCGTGAGCCTTTCCGACTCCCACCGTTCCCGCCGCCCGGTGCCGCCGCTCGCCGATTCACGCGCGGCTCGTCGAGACGTCGAGCGCCGGTTCCGGGCAGCATCGCGAGTGAAGAAGCTCCGCGCCCGCGCCATCAGTGCGGCCATCGTCGCCGGAATGTTCAGTACGACGGCGCTTCCCGCCTTCGCGACGGGCCCAGGGCCTGAGACGCCGACGACGTTCGAGTCGGCGCGCCTCGAGACGCAGTCGCTCACGCTCGATGGCGGCGCCGATCTCGCCGGAGCCGACGCGGGAGGCTACGGCGCCACGAGCACGGAAGAGCTCGCCGCGGCACGGGCGGCCGCTGAGGCCGAGCAAGCCGCCGAAGCCGCCGAAGCCGCCGCCCAGGCGGCCGCCGCGGCTGCGGCGTCGTCCTCGTCTGGGTCCGCTTCGACGGGTTCCGGATCCGTCGCGAGTGGCTCCGTGCCCACGCCGTCCTTCAGCCTCGACGCGGTGTTCCAGGCTGCCCTGCAGTATCGGGGCACTCCGTACGTCTTCGGCGGCTCGACGCCCTCGGGCTTCGACTGCTCCGGGTTCGTGATGTACGTCTACGCGAAGTTCGGCATCAGCCTGCCGCACTCGGTGAGCGGTCAGGCCGCGGTGGGCACGCGCATCCCACTGTCGGAGGCGCGCCCGGGCGACCTCGTGATGATGTCGGGCCACGACGGGTTCTACGCCGGGAACGGAATGATCCTCGACGCGCCGCGGCCGGGCAAGGTCGTCCAGATGCGCCCCATCTGGACGAGTGACTACTCGATCGTCCGTATCGCCGGTTGACGCGCGTGCGGTCGCGCGGACCCCGTGAACACTGCGTGACGACACGTCGACGTTCGACGGGTTCCGTTCGGTTTCCGTCCCCCTCGGGGGTACTCTGATGCTCTGACACTTCTCGAGGAGAAGGGGAGCCGAATGGACAGGGTCACGGGTATCCACCCCACGGATGCGCGCGGCCTGTACGTCCTGAAGCATTTCAGCCAACTGTGCCTCGGTCTCGAGCCGAGCGAATGAAGGGCGCCGTCTACGTGACGGTGCCCTTTTCTGTTGCCTGAAATCCCCGTCCCCTCGTCTCGTGTCGGTGCAGTTCGAATTACCGGAAACCCAAGCGGCCGTTCGAGAGGAACAACCGATGCGCACACTGGTGCTGAATGCAGGATACGAACCACTCGCCGTGGTGTCGTTCAAGCGGGCCCTCATGCTCGTGATGAACGACAAGGCGACCGTCGTGGAGGTCGACACCGGTCACCCGGTGTGGGCGGCCTCCGGGTCGTGGGATCGGCCGAGCGTGATCGTCCTGACGCGCTACGTGCGCATCCCGCACGCCCGGCGCGTGCCGGTCACGCGACGCGGCGTCCTCCGCCGGGACGGGAATCACTGCGGCTACTGCGGCAAGACGGCGACCACGATCGACCACATCCTGCCGCGCTCCCGCGGGGGCGAGGACTCGTGGGAGAACCTCGTCGCGTGCTGCCTCAAATGCAACAACCTCAAGAGCGACCGGACTCCGGCCGAGATGGGGTGGCAGCTGCGACTGACGCCGAAGACGCCGCACGGGCCGACGTGGGCCGTGCGCGGCGTCGAACGGACGACTCCCGTCTGGGACCGCTACCTCGACGTCGGCTTCGCCGCCTGACGCGACGAACGCCCCGCCCGGGGCTGGGCGGGGCGTTCGTGTGCGGGACGTCAGTCCGTGGTGTGCTCGCGACGTGCGCGAGCGATCACGATGACCGCTCCTGCGAGGAGGAGGGCGATCGCGGAGCCGACGAGCCAGGGCGCGACGGTCGCTCCGGTGACGGCGAGGTCGTCGCCGGCGGAGTCTCCGGCCGCGTCGTCACCGTCGGCGGGGGAGTCGCCGTCCGAGTCTCCCGGAATTGTCGGGCCGTCCGGACCCGTTCCCGGGAGAGACGGCTCCGGTGTCGGCTCGGCGGGCGCCGCGGCGATCGCGAAGTCGAGCGCGACGGCGTCCGATGCGCGCGCACCGAGTGCCTGGAACACGGAACCGTCGTAGTCTCCGGCGGCGAGAGGGCCGGCGAACGAGACCGTCCAGGTCCCGTCCTCAGCGACCGTCGTCGAACCCATGAGGTCGCCGGCGGCGCGGGCCGCGGCGTCGACGGGAGCGTCAGCGATCGTGACCTCGGCGCCCGGGAAACCGGTGCCCGAGAGCTCCGTCAGCTCCGTATCCCACGGCAGGGTGCCCGTGGGCGCGTCGACGCTCAGGGTGCTGAGATCGGCGCGCTGAGTGAGCCACTCGGCCGGGCCGGTCGCGTGGTCGAGGACGCGCGTCTCGCCGATGCAGCCGTTCCAGCCGTTGCGGGCGGCGTTGTCGACGAAGTCGGCGCCGAAGAGCCACGTCGTGTTCTCGTTGATCGACTGTCCGAGCGTGTCGGTGGCGTTGCGGAGCACGGGGGCGCCGTCGACGTACATCGTCGTGGTGCTCGTGCCGGGGTCGTTGACGATCGCGACGTGAGCCCAGCTCTCCGTCATGATCTCGCCGGACCACGCGGTGCGGTCGCCCTTCGTCGTCTCGACGGGGACCTCGGTGTACTGGAACTCGCGGAGGTTCGAGATGCCGAGCGCGGCGGGGGACGCGGTCAAATCCCACTGCGACCACGGCATGCCGGGGAGCTCGGAGCGGTTGCCCGAGCGGACAATGGCCTTCGACCAGCCGTTCTTGTCGGCGGTCCAGCTGTCGTCGAGCTTGAGGAAGGTCTCGAGGGTGTAGCCGTCCTCGAAGGTCTCATCGTTCGCGGGGGCGTCGACGGCCGTCTCGAGGTAGCTGAAGCGACCGGCGGCCTGGTCGGCGTTCGAGAAGCACATCGCCGCTCCGTCCGACGAGTACCCGTGCACGTCGTCCTTCACGATCGTGACGTCGCCGACCTCGGCGGTCGTGGAGCCGGACTCCTCGAGGGTCGCCCGGGTGAGGTCGTTGCCGTTCGCGACGTCGGGGACGACGCCGCCCTCGGGCAGCACGCCCTCGTCGAGCGAGCCCATGCGCCAGTGCGCGACGGTGCCGTCGGCCTCGAGGTAGTCGAGGGAGTTGCCCGGGAGTTCCGTGGAGACGGGGTCCGGGCCCTCGAAACCGTCGAGGAGGATGTCCCGCGCGACCTGCGTGAGCTTCGGCTGCGTCGGCTCACCCGCAGTGAAGGAGGGGTCGAACGCGGCGAAACGCTCCGCGAAGTCGATGTCGATCGTGAACTGCTGACCCGGCGCCTCGAGGAAGGGCTGGTCGTAGCTCGTCAGGGTCTCCTGCGGCTTCGCGACGACCCACGGCGAGGCCGTCTGCACGTTGATCGCGTTGCCCGTGAGGTCGAACTCCATGAGCCCGAGGTAGCCGTTCCCGCCCTCGTACGCCATCTGGTAGTCCATGAGGACCTGAGTGACGGGGTGACCGGCGTTGTTCATCTTCGTCTGCTTCGTCGCGCCGTGGAAGTGGCCGTTGAGCGTGAGGAAGATCTGGTCACTCGGTGCGATGAGGTCCGTCCAGAGCTTGTCGCCGTACTCGGTGTCGCGCGGCGTCTCCTGGTCGGCGTCGATGTTGAGGAGCGAGTGGGTCGTGAGGATGACCGGCACGTCGGGGTGCGCCGCCATCGCATCACGCGCCCACTGGAAGGTCTGCTCGGACGCACGCCACGTCATGGCGAGCACCATGAACTCCTGGCCCTCGGCCTCGAACACGTGGTACTGGCTGAGTCCCGTCGGGTCGCTGCCCTCGAACGTCGAGACGCCCGCGGCGCGGTCCGGCCCGAACCAGTCGAGGAACGGCTCGTTGGCGAGGTCGTAGTCGACGTCGCTCAACTGGTCGTTCGAGTTCCGGACGTCGTGGTTGCCCGGGAGGATCGAGTAGGGGAGCGGAGCCTCGTCGAGCGTGCGCATCGCGACGTCGGCTGCCTCCCACTCACGCGTCGTGCCGACGCGGTCGACGACGTCGCCGAGGTGCGCGACGAACGGGATGTTGAGCGCGTCGGCGTTCTCCGCGAGGAACTCGGTCTGCACACGGAACGGGTCGGTGCCGTAGCGGGGCACGAACTGGTCGGAGGAGTAGCGCGAGTAGAACTGCGTGTCGGGAAGCACGGCGAACGTGAAGCGCGACGCGAGGTCTTCCGGAGCGGCGACGGCGGGGGTGCCGGGGGCCGCGGCGAAGAGGCTCAGCGCGACCGCGCCAGCGGCCGCTGCCGCGGTTCCGCGAGCCGCGAGCCGGCGTCGACCGGATCCGCCCACGTGGGCGGAGGGGGATGAATGCACAGGGGTGTCCTTCGGAGTGTGTCGAGTGGAGGTGAGCGCTCCCGATGGGAACGTGCCAACGCTTCCGGCTCGCCGTGAACCCCGCGTGACCCGCGTCGCGCCCGCACCTGTCCCGTGGGTGAACGCCGGGTACGTGGAGGGGATCATCCGGGCGTGCGCGCTCGATCCGCGGCTCTGCCGCCATGTGAGGTAGTCACTTTGAGCGGTTTACGCCTCGTAGACGCGACGCAAACCGCTCAAAGTGACTACCGAGGACGGCGGCGCGCGAGCGACCGCGGACTTATGGTGGCGAGGAACGCGTCCGATAGACTCGAGGACGCCGGCCTCTGTAGCTCAATGGAAGAGCACCTCCGTCCTAAGGAGTTGGTTGGGGGTTCGAGTCCCTCCAGGGGCACCAAATGTTCGTCTCGAGAACCCAGAGCCGAATGTGGGCGTCGCTCCGCGCAATCCCGCCGACGAGGCTCCCGTAGCCCGTGGTCAGGACGCGGGCGGCGGGCCCGATGACGCTCGGACGATGAGCTCGTGCGTCGTGGCGATGGTTCGCGGCTCGTCGATCGGCGGCCGCAGGATCAGGGCGACGGCGTGCCGTCCCATCTCGAACATCGGGATGCGCGCCGTCGTGAGCGCCGGGGCGACGTCCGCGGCGACGGCGATGTCGTCGAATCCGACGACCGACATGTCCTCGGGCACGCGGATCCTGTTGTTCCGGAGTTCGCCGAGGATCCCGATGGCCATCGCATCGTTCAGTCCGACGATCGCCGTGACGTCCTGGTCGAGGAGATCGCGCGCGCCGGCGATTCCCCCTTCCCTCGTGAATGGGTGGGAGACCACGGTCAGCGTCGCGCCCGCGTCGCTCAGGCCCGCGCGGAGACCGGCGACGCGATCGGCCACGGTGTTGAGGTCGAGCGGGCCGGCGACGACGCCGACACGGCGGTGCCCGAGTTCGGCGAGGTGACGTCCCATCGTCACGCCGGCACCGTGGTTGTCGGGGAGCACGGAATCCACGGGGAGGTGGTGGCGTCCGATCACGGCGGCCCGACCGCCCCCGAGGGTGAACTCCGCCAGAGTCTCCGCCATGGTGGCCTCGCGAGTCGTGTCGGCGTACCCGGAGCCGGCGATGATGATCGCGCCGATCCTCTGCCGCAGCAGCGCCTGTACCTGGGCGAGTTCGTTCTCCGGGGTGCGCTCCGCCTGTGCGATCTGAACGGAGCGGCCTTCGAGGGAGGCGCTGCGGATCACGCCGCTGGCGATGTCGGCGAAATACGGATCACCGATCTCGTGCACGACGAGGCCGATCGTCGGCACAAGCCCGCCAGCAAGCCCACGCGCATGCATGTTGGGTTCGTACCCGAGCTGCTGTGCGACGCGGCGGACATGGGCGGCGACATCGGGGGAGATACCCGAACCTCCGCTGATCGCGCGCGACGCGCTCGCGAGGGAGACCCCGGCGGCCTCGGCCACATCGACGAGTCGCGGCAGACCTGCTCGCTTCATGCTCTCCTCCGCCCGCCGAACAGAGTCGCAGCTGCAGTTGCGCTTCCTGTTGCTCTCGTTCCAGACCTCCCACTATAGTGGCGGAAGCGCTTACGAAAGCGCTTCCGCTACGATGACGTAGGAGGGCAACGATGCCTGCACCACAGTACGGTTCACGGATCGTCGGGGCGATAGCGATGGCATCCATCGCCGCCATCACTATCTCGGGTTGCTCGGGAGGCGGTGGCGGCCAGGGCGGGGGAGGATCGGACGATCCGATCGTCATCGGCATCTCGCTCCCCCTGACCGGAGACTTCTCCGAGCCCGGGAAGGGCGTGGAGCGCGGCTACGAGGCGTGGCGCGACATCGTCAACGAGAACGGCGGACTGTTGGGCCGACAGGTCGAGTTGAAGATCCTCGACGACCAGTCCAATTCCGACCGAGTCGTCTCGGACTACGAGTCGCTCATCGCCCAGGACGGCGTCGACCTCGTGTTCGGCCCGTTCTCCACCCGCCTCGTGGTGCCGTCGGCCCGCGTCGCGCAGGAGTACGGGATGCTGTTCGTCGAACCGGCCGGCGCCGCCGCCGAAGTCTTCGAGCAGGGGTTCGACAACCTCTTCTACGCGGCCCCCGCGGTCGCCAACGACCACTACAACAATCTCGCCGACTACTTGCTCGCTCTCCCGGCTGAGGACCGCCCGGAGACCGCCGCCGTCGCGTCAATGGACGATCCGTTCGCCCAGGGAACCGCCTACGGTCTGAGGGACAAGCTCGAAGCGGGCGGTGTCGAGGTGCTCGTCAATGAGGTCTACCCGCCCAATACCACCGACTTCTCCACCATTGCGGCGAAGATCGCGCAAGCGGACGCCGACATCGTGATCGGCGGCACCCAGTATCAGGACGCGGTCAACCTGATCATCGCGCTCCAGCAGCTCGACTACCAGCCGGAGCTCGCCGCGTTCTCCACCGCCCCCACGAACCCCGAGTTCGCCGCAGCCATCGGAGACGCGACAGAGGGCATCCTCGCTCCCACCGGCTATTCGCCACAGTCGGAGTTCGAGAGCAACGTCGAGTTCGTCGAGAAGTACACGGAGATGCACGGCAACCCGCCGTCGGAGGACGAGGCGAACGCGTACACGACCGGTCAGGTCGTCGCCGCCGCCGTGGAGGCCGTCGGTTGTGCCGAGCAGGGCGAATGCCAGCAGGAGCTCATCGACTGGCTGCGAGACAACACGGTCGACACGGTCGTCGGACCCCTCAGCTGGGACGAGACGGGAAAGCCCACCGGCGCGCACCTGATCCAGCAGTGGATCGGCGGGGAGATCCTGATCGTCCTCCCCGAGGACGTCAAGGAGGCCGACTTCCTCTTCCCGAAGCCGGCGTGGTGATCCGCCCATCGTGAGTGCATCGCTCCTGCTGCAGGCAGTCATCCTCGGCGTGCTGCTGGGAGGGCTCTACGCCCTCCTGGCGGCGGGCCTCACGCTCTACTTCGGGATCATGCGCGTCGTGATGATCGCGCACGCCGCCTTCCTCGTCCTCGCCGCTTACCTCGCGTGGTGGATCAATCGTGAGATGGGCATCGATCCTCTCCTCTCCCTCGTCGTCACCGTCCCGCTCTTCTTCGTCATCGGGGTGCTGATACAGCGACTGCTCGTCTCGCGTCTGAAGCCCCTCACCCTGACGATGATGTCGGTGCTCCTCACCTTCGCCGTCGCCCTCGTGATCGAGGGAGGACTCGGCTTCCTCTTCACCGGCACCCAGCGCCGAATCCCGCTCTCCTATGCCAGCGACAGTCTCAACCTCTTCGGCGCGCAGGTGCCGGTGGTGAAACTGATCGCCTTCGGTCTGGCGGCGCTGTCGCTCGCATTGCTGTTCCTCCTGCTGAAGTACACGCGGTTCGGTCAGGCGCTGCGTGCCACGATCCAGCATCCCGAAGCCGCCCGGCTCGTCGGAATCAACACCGACCGCGTCGCGGGCTACGGCTTCGGGTTGGGGCTCGCCACCGCGGCGATCGGTGGCACCGCGCTCTCGCTCGACGCCACGATCTATCCGTCGCTGCACTGGCACTGGATCGGACCGCTCATGGCGATCATCGTCGTCGGCGGACTCGGCAGCATCCCGGGAGCAGCCATCGCGGCGCTCGTCCTCGGCGTCGCCCAGAGTCTCCTGCAGCTTCCGATGGGTCCGACGTGGGCGCAGACCGTGTTCTACATCGCTCTGTTCCTCACCCTCATGTTCCGCCCGCAGGGATTCTTCGGAGGTCGACTTGCCAAGCGCTTCTAACCCCGGCCCCGTGATCACCGAGACGATCGTGGTCGCCCCGTCCGCCCCCGTCCGCCCGTCGTGGTCGAAGTGGGTCCGCATCACACTTCTGGTCGTGGGAGCAGCGCTCGTGCTCGCCTTCCCGACGATCGCGCCGAACCCGTACATCCTGTCCGCCGGCGTCGTGATCCTGAACTACGCCGTGCTGTCCACGGGATGGAACTTCATGGGCGGTTTCACGGGGTACATCTCCCTCGGGCACGCCGCCTACTTCGGGCTCGGCGCATACGGCACCGCGTTGCTGATCAGGAACTTCGCGCTGCCGAGCTTCCTGGCCTGGTTCGTGGCGGCCCTGCTCGTGGCGATCATCGCGATCCCCGTCGGGATCGCCGCTCTCCGGGTCCGCGGTGCGTCGTTCGTGATCGTGTCGATCGCCTTCGTCCTCATCCTGCTCCTGGTCTTCCAGAGCTGGCGTGACGTGACCGGGGGCTCCGAGGGATTGACCGTTCCGCGCCCGTTCCCCGACCTTCTGAGGCCCGAGCACCACCGCGTGTTCTACTACCTGTTCGCGGCACTGCTCGCCGTCGCGCTCGCCGTCTGGTGGATCATCGACCGATCGAAATTCGGGACGGCGCTCAAATCGATCCGAGAGGACGAGGACAAGTCCCAGTCCCTGGGCGTCCCGACGACCCAGTACAAACTCATCGCCTACGTCCTGTCCGCCGTCTTCGTCTCCTTCGGTGGCGGGCTGTACGCGCTCTGGTTCGGCGACCTCGACCCGATCTTCCAGTTCTCGATCCTCATCGGCTCCTACATGGTGCTCATGGCGCTCCTCGGAGGGGTCCGCAACCTGTTCGGCCCGCTGCTCGGCGCCGTCGTCGTCGGTTCCGCCCTCGAGTACTTCAAGCTCGAGTTCGGAGACACACAGTTCCATCTCATCGCCACCGGAATCCTGCTCGGCGTCGTCGTGCTCTTCATGCCGGACGGCATCATCCCCGCGGTCAAGGCGCTCTTCACCCGGTCGTCGAACCAGGCGTCGATCCGAGAGGTCACCGCCGGAGAACTGCTCGAAGAGAACCGGGCGCGAAGTGCGGAGACGGTTCCACCACGACGTCCGGACGCGTCCGGAGAGGAGACCCCATGAACGCCCAGCGAGACCACGGCGCGACCGCGGTGGACAACCTTCGCACGGTCGACATGACCAAGACCTTCGGAGGCGTCACCGCCGTCGACGGTGCCTCCGTGCAATTCCAGGAGGGCAAGGTCAACGGGCTGATCGGCCCGAACGGGTCGGGCAAGACGACCTTCTTCAATTGCGTGACCGGCATGATCAAACCGGATTCGGGAAGCGTCCTCTACCGGGACAAGACGATCACGCGTCAGTCCCCCGACCGCATCGCGCGTGCCGGGATCGGCCGGAGCTTCCAGTTGTGCCGGGTGTTCCCGCGGATGACGGTCATGGAGAACCTGCTCGTCGCCGTCCGCCACACGAGCATCGGGCGGCAGTTGCGCTCGGCCCGGGACGAGGAGGAACTGGAGCGCGCACGCGGCTGGCTCCGTCGGGTCGGCATCGACCACCTCGAACACGCTGAGGCGCGCAACCTGAGTTACGGCCAGCAGAAGCTCCTCGAACTCGCGGGAGTCCTCATGGGCGAGCCCGACACGATCATGCTCGACGAACCGGCCGGCGGCGTGAACCCCGCGCTCATCGGGCGCATCTCGACCCTCGTGCGGGAGCTCAATGCGGAGGGCAAGACCTTCATCATCGTCGAGCACAACATGGAGATGGTCATGAGTCTCTGCGACCACGTCGTGGTCTTCGATCGTGGTCGACCGATCGCCGAGGGCGCTCCCGAGATCATTCAACGCGACCCGCGAGTCCTGGAGGCCTACCTTGGAGTCTGAATCGAAGAACCTCCTCGAACTGCACGACATCGAGGCCGGATACGGGCGCGCAGCCCTCGTCCTCCGCGGTCTGTCCGTCGTCGTGCCGCCGTCCTCCGTCGTGTGCCTCGTGGGGCCCAACGGCGCGGGCAAGTCGACGGTGCTGAAGGTGGCGAGCGGGATGCTCGTTCCGCGGTCGGGCAGCATCCGCATCGACGGGCGGGACGTCACCGGGGACGGGCCGCAACGGATGCTGCAGAACGGGTTGGCGCACGTCCTCCAGGGACACAGCGTCTTCCGGGAGATGACCGTGGGTGAGAACGTCATGCTCGGTGCCTTCACCGTCTCCGATGAGAAGGTCGTGCGGGAACGCGTCGAGTTCGTCCAGAACCTCTTCCCCATCGTGGGGGAGCGGTGGAAGCAGCTGGCCGGCCTGCTCTCGGGCGGCCAGCAGAAGCAGGTCGAGTTCGCCAGATCCCTCATGGTCAGTCCCAAGGTCGTACTGCTCGACGAACCCTCGATGGGTCTCGACCCCAAGACGACGGCGAAGGTCTTCGAGCAGGTGGCGCGGATGCGCGACGCCGGAACGGCGGTACTCCTCGTGGAACAGAATGCACGGCGTGCCCTGGAGACGGCCGACATCGGCTGCGTGCTCGACCTCGGTCGCGTGCACATCTCCGGCCCGGCTGCGGAACTGCTCGCGGATCCGACTCTCGCCGACCTCTATCTGGGCGGTCAGCCCTCCTCCGGCACGGACGCGTCGACGCGCTCCTGAGCCGCGCGGACGCTGCCGCACCATCGATCACACAGACGGAAGAACGGAACGAAGATGTCCCTCCCCACCATCGCCTCGACCGAGGCTACGACTCCCGCCACGCGCGAGCTCGGCATCATCATGAACGGCGTCTCGGGCCGCATGGGCTACCGCCAGCACCTCGTGCGATCGATCCTCGCGATCCGCGACCAGGGCGGATTCGAACTCGCCGACGGAACGAAGGTCACCGTCACACCACTGCTCGTGGGACGGAACGAGACGAAGCTCGCCGAACTCGCCGAAAGACACGGCATCGAGGACTACACCACGGACCTCGACGCGGCTCTCGCCGACCCACGTTGGGACATCTACGCAGACTTCCTTCTCACGAAGGCGAGAGCCGCTGCGATCCGCAAGGCGATCGCAGCGGGCAAGACGATCTACACAGAAAAGCCGACGGCCGAATCGCTCGAGGAGTCTCTCGAACTCGCCCGTCTCGCCCGCGACGCCGGGGTCAAGACGGGGGTCGTGCACGACAAGCTGTACCTCCCAGGCCTGCAGAAGCTCAAGAGACTCGTCGATTCCGGCTTCTTCGGCCGGATCCTCAGTGTTCGCGGAGAATTCGGCTATTGGGTGTTCGAGGGCGACTGGCAGCCGTCGCAACGGCCCAGCTGGAACTACCGTGCCGAGGACGGCGGCGGGATCATCGTCGACATGTTCCCGCACTGGAACTATGTGCTCGAGGGCCTGTTCGGTGCGGTCGAGACGGTCTACGCCCACGCGTCGACGCACATCCCCACGCGCTGGGACGAGAACGGTGAACCGTACGCGGCCACCGCGGAGGACGCCGCATACGGCATCTTCGAGCTCGAGGGCGGCGTGGTCGCGCAGATCAACTCGTCGTGGACCGTTCGGGTGGATCGCGACGAACTGGTGCAGTTCCACGTCGACGGCACCCTCGGCTCAGCCGTGGTGGGACTGTTCGGTGCGAAGATCCAGCACCGGAACGCCACACCGAAGCCGGTGTGGAATCCCGACCTCGCCGACGATCACGACTACGAGGCCGACTGGGCTCCGGTGCCGTCGAACGATGTGTTCCTGAACGGCTTCCGGCAGCAGTGGGAGGAGTTCCTCGCGTCGTGCGTGCTCGGAACCGAGTACGAGTACGATCTCCTCGCCGGTGCCCGGGGGATGCAACTGGCCGAAGCGGGGCTGCGCTCGGCGCGCGAGGGGCGGAAGATCGCACTCGCTCCGCTCTCGCTGGACTGAGTCGCCATGTCGCGCCTCACTCGCCTCACCCTCCTCTCGCCCGACGGCAGCACATCGGCCGTCGATCTCGCCGACGCCCCTGGACATTCCCGGCCGGACGGGGCGTTGCGCAGTCGCGTCGCGTACGCCGCAGCGCACGTCGTGCCGACGATCTCGGCCGACAACACCCCGGGCAGTCCCGCAGTGATCGACTGGGATTCGACCCTCGCCTTCCGACGCCACGCGTATTCGTGGGGGTTGGGAGTCGCGGACGCGATGGACACCGCGCAGCGGAACATGGGCCTCGACGCTGCCGCGACGCGTCAGTTGATCGAGCGGTCCGCGGAGGTCGCTCGCGAGGAGGGCGGCTCCGTCGTCGTGGGGGTCAACACCGACCACGTCGAGGACGAGCGGATCTCGATCGGGGCCGTGACGGACGCGTACAAGGCGCAGCTCCACTTCACGGAGGATCAGGGGGCCGGGCCCGTTCTGATGGCGTCGCGTCATCTGTCCCGCGCTGCGTCGACGGCCGAGGACTACCGGCGTGTCTACCGCGACGTGCTGAGCGCCGCCACGACGCCCGTCGTGCTGCACTGGCTCGGCACGGCGTTCGACCCGGCGCTCGAGGGGTACTTCGGGTCGACGGACTGGCGAGCGGCGGCGGAGGTCCTCGTCGAGATCATCGGCGAGAACGCCGACAAGGTCGCGGGCGTGAAGATGAGCCTGCTCGACGCGGCGGCGGAGGTCTCGGTCCGCGAGCGCCTGCCGGACGGTGTGCGGATGTTCACGGGTGACGACTTCAACTACGTCGGACTCATCGGAGGAGCTGACGTCCCGAGCGCTCCGCAGCCCGAGCGCGACCCGACGTCCACTCGACAGCATTCGGACGCGCTCCTCGGCGCCTTCGCCGCCCTCACGACGGTGGCCTCCGCGGCGATCCAGGCCCTCGACGCCGGCGACTCCGATCGGTACCTCGAGATCCTCGCTCCCACGGAGGAACTGAGTCGACACATCTTCGCCGCGCCGACCTTCTACTACAAGACCGGCGTGGCCTTCATGGCGTGGCTGAACGGTCACCAGCGCGCCTTTCAGCTCGTGGGTGGCCTGCACTCGGCGCGGAGCCTGCCGCATCTGTCGCGCATCGTCGAATTGGCCAATGCGTGCGGAGCGCTCGAGCGGCCGGAGCTCGCCGCCGAGCGCTGGCACGCGTTGCTCCGCGTGAACGGCGTCGACGTATGAGCGCGCCGGACCCCCGTCTGTCGATCAACCAGGCGACGATCAGGAGAGCGGACCTGCGCACGGCGCTCGACGTCACGCGCGGGGCGGGCGTGGAGGCCATCGGGCTGTGGCGTGAGCCGGTCAACGCCGTGGGGCTCGCCACCGCGACGTCGATGCTCGCGGATTCGGGTCTACGCTTCACGACGCACTGTCGCGGTGGGTTCTTCACGGTTCCCGACGGCGATGCCCGCCGAGCGGCGATGGACGACAATCGCGCCGCGATCGAGGAGACGGCAGCGCTCGCGGCGGCGGGAGCACCCGGGTCGACTGCTGTGCTCGTTCTCGTCGCCGGAGGGCTTCCCGCGGGATCGCGGGACATCTCCGGGGCGCGTGAGCGTGTTCGCGACGCGATCGCCGACCTGGCTCCCTCGGCCGCGGCGGCCGGAGTGACGCTCGCGATCGAGCCGTTGCATCCGATGTATGCCACGGACCGCTGCGTCGTCTCCACACTCGGTCAGGCGCTCGACATCGCCGCGGACTTCGATGCCGCCGTCGTCGGCGCGGCCGTCGACACCTTCCACATCTTCTGGGATCCCGACGTCCTCACTCAGATCGCCCGGGCCGGTCGCGACGGTCGGATCGCGACGTTCCAGGTGTGTGATTGGAAGACGCCGCTTCCGGCCGACGTGCTTCTGAGCCGCCATTATCCCGGAGAGGGCGTCATCGATCTCGCCGGTCTGGCGTCGGCGGTCGTCGCCACGGGCTACGAGGGTGACATCGAGGTCGAGATCTTCAACGCCGAGATCTGGGCGGACTCACCCGAGAACGTCGTGCAACGGACGGTGGACGCCTTCACCGCCGCCGTCTCGCCGTCCCTCCGACGGATCCCGTCGGGCAAGTGACCGTCGGCAGGTGTCCCATCTCTTGCCCCGTCCTCCGCCCCGCGGTATTCTGACGAAAGCGATTACGAAAGCGCTTACGTCTCCGCGATCCGCTCCTCACACCTCCCCGCTGCAGTGCCGCCCCGGGACGAGGGCACGACCTTTTCCATCGGCACGACACCACCAACGACGACGTTGAGAGGTATCTGATGCACGCACGAACCATGCCAAGGATGAGAACCGCCGACGAGCAGAGGCCGGCTCGCGCCGGCTCTCCGGGCCGACGGCGCACCACGGCGGTGGTCGCCGCCTCGGCCGTCCTGGCCGGTCTACTGACGGCGGGTCCCGCCTCGGCGGCCGAACCCTTCACCGAGGTCATCGACTTCGAACAATACGAGCGGACCGCGCTCGACGGACAGGACGGCTGGACTTCCTCCGCCGCGCCCCGCGTGATCGCCGATCCCCTCAACGGGAACAATCAAGTGGTCGAATCCGTCGGCGGTGGAGAACAGTCGTTCCGGGCGATCCCGGAGATCGCAGACGGCGACACGGGAACGCTCTTCTTCCGTTTTCTGCGCACCGGGAGCGTCGACACCTCCTTCGGGCTCACGGACGTGGATGCGCCGTCGGACTACCCGAACAGCCGCGCGTACGTCAACAACCAGAACAGCGATGTCATGCTCGTCCGCGACGCCGGATCGTTCACGCCCATCGGCACCTGGTCCCGCGACGCCTGGCAATGCGTCTGGATCGTTGCCGACAACGCCGACGACCGGGTATCCGTCTACAGTCAAGGCGGCCCGTACACGCAGCTCACCCGACTTCCCGACGGCGCCGAGCAGGAGTTCGGCTTCCGTCAGGCGGTGAACGGTGCCCTCGACCGCTTCTTCTGGAAGAACGGAGCGTCCAGTGCGGGGCGGCTCATGCTCGACGACGTCGCCGTCGACAACAGCGGGGAGAACCTCGCCATCGCGACCGGCAACCCCGGAGATTGCGCTCCCGGTGCAACGGCCGACGAGCCGCTCATCAACCCGCTTCCCGACCCGCCTCGCTCTGCGCTCGGGATCGAGGTGACCGAACTCGCTCAGCTGCCCGAGTCGCAGACGACACCCGCGACGCAGGATCAGCGTCTCGTGCGGCACAACAGGATCACCCACCTCGACGAGGTGCCGGACTCCTCGGGTCGACTGATGGTTCCCGACAACAACGACATTCTCTATCTCGTCTCCAAGGAGACGGGTGAGTACGTCTCCTATCTCAATGTCCGCGACGAGTTCATCGACAACTTTCACAACAGTGCGGGACTCGGCACGGGTCTCGGGGCGGCGGAGTTCCACCCCGATTTCGGCGAGAACGGGCTCTTCTACACCGTTCACACGGAGGCCGGCACGGCCCTCACCGAGGACACCCCCGACTTCCCGGCGTTCGGGAACACGGCGTTCCATAGCGTGATCACCGAATGGACGGCCGACGATCCATCGGCCGAGACCTTCGCGGGCTCGCACCGGGAGATCGCCCGCATCCCCTTCGCGGGGCGTGTGCACACGGTGCAGCAGATCGCCTTCAACCCGACGGTGGCGCCGGGAGACGACGACTACGGCAACCTCTACGTCCTCGTCGGCGACGGAGGCAACGGCGTGGGCAACGGGAACCCGCAGGATCTCGCGACACCGCAAGGAAAGATCCTGCGGATCGATCCGACCGGCGACGACAGCGCGAACGGCGCGTACGGCGTGCCGACCGACAATCCGTTCGTCGACGAGGCCGGGGCGCTGCCGGAGATCTACGCCGTCGGTCTGCGGGACCCGCATCGCATCAGCTGGGACCCGGCAGGGGACCACACGATGTATCTCGCTCATATCGGCGAATGGCAGGTCGAGTCCATCTACGCCGTCGAGCCCGGCGACAACTTCGGCTGGTCCGAGCGCGAAGGTCCCTTCCTCGCCGACAATCGCCAGATCTTCCCTCTTCCGGAGAACGACGCCGAACTCGGATTCACCTACCCGGTGGCGGCGTACGACCACAACCGCGACCCGGGTCAGACGGGTGACGCCGGTGTCGCCGTCAACGGTGGCTTCGTCTACCGGGGCGACATCCCCGAACTCCGCGGGCGCTATCTGTTCACCGATCTCGTTCGCGGTTGGGTACTGTCGACGGAGGCCGACCGGATGGTTCGGGGCGACGGTGACGTGGAGGACCTGGCACCCATCGAGGAGCTCCGTGTGTTCCACGACGGGTCGGAGACGACGTTCCAGGAACTCGTGGGTGATGCCCGCGTGGACCTGAGGTTCGGCTCCGACGCCGATGGGGAGCTCTACCTCGTCGCCAAGGCCAACGGAAAGATCTGGAAGGTGACGGGCGCGCGGTACGTCGCCGCCTCGTCGCCGTTCGCGCTCCCGGAGCTCGCGCCGAGCCTCGTGGCACACTACGACTTCGATCACCCGGCGTCGGGCGACGCGACCACGGAGGTGGACCAAGGCTGGTCAGGGACGGACATCTCGCTCGTGAACGGCGGGGTCGAGATGCGCGTCGCCGATCGGGCGTACCCCGGTGCGGGTGAGGCGCTCCAGACCCAACAGATGAGTCCGCGAACCGCGTCGAACGACGACTGGAAGGCCGGTGTGTACGACTCCTCCGGCGTGGACTCCCTGCGGCCGCTCGCGGACACGGATGAGACGGCGGTGATGGGCTGGTTCAAACCGACCGGCGACCACCCCGCGCCGAACTCGGCAACCGCGAACCCGGACGACGAGTACAACGCGATCGGTCTGGCCGGGGTCCTCACGGGCACCTCGGACGGCCACGCCGTGCGAGCGTTGCTCGAGGTCATCACGGTGGACGGCGAGCTGAAGCTCGTCGCCCTCGCCCGCCGCGTCGACGGCGGGGCCTCGTGGACGTTCGCCGCCGACCTGCCCTGGCAGGAGATCCTCCAGAAGGGACGCTGGGTCCACCTCGCGGCGACGTTCGACTTCGCGGGCGGCGAGATGCGCCTGTTCATGAACGGCGAGGAGCTCGAGGGCGACTACACGGCGGCGAACCCCTGGGGAGAGGGGGCGACGTCTCCCTCCCTACCGGCAGGGATCAAGATCGGCGGCAGCTACCCGCAGAACACGCGTGAAGCCAACCCCTTCAACGGGCGGATGGATGACGTGATGATTCTCGACGTCGCTCCGACGGCGGAGCAGATCGCCGCCCAGTACGGGCTGTTCGGGTCCGTCCCGCCGGAGGATCCCGCACCGCCGTCGTGCACACCGTCGGGTACGGTCGTCACCGACGTCATGGCGTCGGATGACTGGGCGCCTCGGACGCCGTCCAAGTGGGAGTTCCCGGGCGACGAGGTCGTGCTGAGCGAAGCGGGCACGAACCCGGACGACGGTATCCGTCGGCCGTTCGAGTACGCGGTGCTCACCGAGGGGCCGGAGCTGAGTTCGTTCGACCTCGAGGCGCAGGTCCGGCTCGACGAACCGGCATCGGTGAACAACAGGGACGTCATCATCGTGTTCGGTTGGCAGTCCGACACCGAGTACTACTACGCCCACCTGTCCCAGGACAACACGATCTACGCCCACAACGGGATCTTCAAGGTGAACGGCGCGGACCGCGAGCGGATCGACGACCAGTGGGACGGAGCGGTGGGCGCACCTCCGGCGGTGACCGATGAGGAATGGCACGATGTGCGCGTCGTGCGATGTGCGGACAGCGGCGACATCGCCGTCTACGTGGATGGTCTCGACACCCCGTTGATGACGGCGAACGACGACACGTTCGGCGACGGCAGAGTGGGCTTCGGCTCGTTCGACAACATCGGTCGGCTCCGCGACCTCACCGCCACGGCCACCGCCGCCGACGTCACCGCTCCCGCGGTGACGGTGAAGACGGGCGAGCAGTTCACCGTGGGTCGCGACGGCGTCTACAGCAAGGTCTCGTTCACGCTGCACGATGCGCAGAAGATCGACCGGCTCACCCTCAACGGGGTCGTGAAGGATCTGACCGACAATGCGTGGTCGGATCTGAACGCGGTGAAACCGGGCGCGTTCGGTGCGGTCGCGGGGGTGAACACGCTCGTGGTGTTCGACGTGGCGGGCAACGCCACCACCGTCACGTTCACGCTCGATGCTGCCGCTCCCGCGGTGACGGTGAAGACGGGCGAGCAGTTCACCGTGGGTCGCGACGGCGTCTACAGCAAGGTCTCGTTCAAGCTGCACGATGCGCAGAAGATCGACCGGCTCACCCTCAACGGGGTCGTGAAGGATCTGACGGACAACGCGTGGTCGGATCTGAACGCGGTGAAACCGGGCGCGTTCGGTGCAGTCGCGGGCGCGAACACGCTCGTGGTGTACGACGTGGCGGGCAATGCCACGACCGTCACATTCACGCTCGACCCGTCGGTGCGCTAGTCGAGGGCGGTCGGACCGCGGCGCGGAACACCCGTGTCCGTGGTCCGGCCGCCATCCGCTGCGACCCTTCCCGGCATCCACCTGCGGGGTGATATGCGGGATGATCGATCCATGGCCACCCCTCACCGCCCCGGCCTCCGCGTGACGTCGGGGGTCACGATCCCCGACACCGAGCTGTCGTGGCGGTTCTCGCGGTCGTCCGGGCCGGGTGGGCAGGGTGTGAACACGACGGATTCACGCGTTGAGCTGGTGTGGGATGTCGCCGCATCGAGCGCACTGGCCCCCGTCCAGAAGGAGCGTGTCCTCGAGCGGCTGAGCGGCCGGCTCGCGGACGGCGTGCTCACGATCGCCGCTTCGGAGCAGCGCGCGCAGCTCCGCAACCGGGAGGCCGCACTCACCCGGCTCGCGACGGTGGTCGCCGAGGCGCTGAGACCGCCCGCGGCACCGCGCCGACCCACCAAGCCCAGCAAAGGCGCGCAGAAGCGACGGGTCGTGGCGAACCAGAAGCGCAGCCAGACGAAGCAGCTGCGAAAGCGCCCCACTGACTGACACCCGCGAGGGTTCCCAGGAGCGCCGACGTCGGCGACCCGAGGTCTCACCCGCCACCACACGCGATAATGGACCGGTGGAGTCGTGGGAGGTGCACGGGTGGTTCGGGGACTACCTCGACGCGCTCAACCGGCACGACCTCGCGGCGATCCGCGAGTTCGTCGACGAGCGCGTGAAGCGCGCGCACCTGCCGGGAGGCGTCGAGGCGTGGATCGCGGACCTCGCCACGCTCTTCGAGGCGTTCCCCGACTGGCGGTGGCGGCGCATCCAACTCGTCGTCGAGGACGACCGGATCGCCGCGCATCTGCGGGGAAGCGGCACGCACGTCGGTGAGTTCCGCGGAATCCCCGCGAAACGCGCACACGCCAATGTCGCCGAGTTCGGCATCTACCGCGTGGCGAACGGGCGCATCACCGAGTACACCGGCTCGACCGACGACGAACTGCTCGCCCAGCTCCGGCGCTAGTCGGAGAGCGTCAGCGCGGCGGAGACTCGAGTGGGATGTGCGACACGGGGTCGAGGCGGGTGATCGTCACCCACCCCTCGGCGAGGTAGGCGGCGTCCGTCCCGGGGTCCGGAGTGTTCGGCAGGTCCTCGACGGCGAGACGCACGTGATGCTCGTCGCTTTCGCCGAGCGTCGTCTGGACGATGCCGAACGGCGCAAGCGATGCCTCGATGACGCCGCGATGCGCCGGCGTGTTCGGCACGTTGAGATTGATGACCGTTCCTGCGCCGTGACTCAGGAGCAGCTCGAGCTGCGACAGAGCCGCCCGGGCGGCAGCGTCCCAGTGGAACTCCGCGGGGTGGAAGCCGACATCGAGCGAGATGGCCGCGGCGCGCGCGCCGTTGAGCCCCGCGGTGAGCGCCGCACCGACGGTGCCGGAGTGAAGGATCGCCCGACCGACATTGGCTCCGTGGTTGATGCCGGAGAACACGACCTCCGCCGGTGCGCCGAACGCCCCACGGGCACCGATGAGGGCGATGAGCCCCGGCCCTCCGGAGACCGCGAACGACGGGACGTCGTCGAGCCCGTCGACGGCGCGGCGCTCGACGGCTATCCCGCCGTCGTCCTCCGCCGCCATGATCGAGGCGCTCGATCCGCTCGACTGAAGCGCGGGCGCCGCGATCGTCACGTCGTGGCCCGCGTCGCGGACCGCGCGGGCGAGCGCGTGCAAGCCGGGGGCGTCGATCCCGTCGTCGTTCGTGACCAGAATGCGCGTCATCGGCCGTCCTCCTCATTCGAGACGCCCTCATCGGCGTCCGGGAGCAAACTCACCGACACGGTCTCGCGCAGTAGCCGGATCGCCTCGCCGTCGCCCGTCCCGAGTCCGTGCCGGGTGACGTTGAGCGCGCCGGCGGCCGCGCCGAGCGTGATCGCCTCCCGGGCACTCTCGCCGCGCGTCATCGCGGACACGACACCGGCCGTGAGCGAGTCGCCCGCGCCTCGCGTGTCGACGGTCTCGAGTGACGGCGGCGTGACCTCGAGGAATCCGTCGGCGTCGAGCAGCAGCGACGGCTCGGGCGCCCGTGTCACGATGACGGTGTCGGCGCCGTCCTCCCGGAGGCGGCGCATCGCGGCGCGGATCGAGGCGACCTCGTCGTCGGCGGCGAATCCGTCCGCGACGAGCTCTTCGTCGCTGAGCTTCAGCACGTCAACTCGGCCCTCGAGCGCGGAGCGCAACCGGTCGCCCGCGAGATCGACGACGACTCGGGCGCCGCCCGCGCGGAGGTCCGAGGCGAGTCGACGATACGTGTCCGCGTCGAGCACCGAATCCGCGTTCGGCCCGCTCAGTATCGCGAGTCCGGCAGTGAGTCCCTCGCGGAGCGTCAGGCTGTAGAGCTCGTCGAGTTCGTGGCGGTCGAGTGCATCGCCGTCTTCCTCCGCCAGGACCTCGCGGTGGCCCTCGCGGCGGTCCTGGACGTAGGCCGCTCCCCGCCCCGCACGTTCGACCACTGCGACATCGACGCCCTCGTCCTCGAGGATGTGTCGGAGCACTGAACCGCTCTCGCCGGTGATCACGCAGCACAGTGTCACGTCGACGCCGAGCGTCCGGAGCATGCGTGCTTGCCAGACGCCCTGTCCGCCCGCGTGGATGTGGATCTCGTCACCGGACTCGTGTTCCTCGACCGTGACCGTCAACGTGGGTGACGGCGCGAAGATCGCAACGCTACTCATGTCTCGAGTCAACGAAACCGGGCCGACGGGCGGCAACCCCTTGTCGGTGACGAGTCGGTCGGGCAACCGACGCTTCTCAGGCTCCCGGCGCGATGTGGCGCAGATCGGGGCG
Source organism: Labedella populi (assembly GCF_004078655.1). Taxonomy (GTDB): domain Bacteria; phylum Actinomycetota; class Actinomycetes; order Actinomycetales; family Microbacteriaceae; genus Labedella; species Labedella populi. The sequence continues at coordinate 322,899 of NZ_RZNC01000002.1, forward strand.
ACCACCGACGCGTCCGACCGTCGCAGCGGCTGCGCGGTGAGCGAGTTCGCCGGCCGCTCCCGGGTGCAGCTCGAGTCGCAGGCCCGTCACGAGACCCGCGACGAAGGCGTCGCCCGCTCCGGTCGGATCGACGACGTGCGCATCGCCGAAGGCGAAGAACGCGTCGCCGTCCGGCCAGGCGACCAGATCTCCCTCTCCTTCGACGGTGAGTGCGACGACCGAGACCCCGGCCGACAGGATCGACGCTGCGGCCGCGCGGGCCTCATCGGGGGAGGAGAGCGACGTGCCCGTCAGCATGCGCGCCTCCGTCGCGTCGGCGCGCACGACGTCGGCGAGCCCGAGCGCCTCGTCTCGAGCACCACCTTCGAGGCCGCCGTCGATCACGACACGGAGCCCCCGCTCCCGTGCCGCCCGCGCCGCCTCGAGCACCGTCGTGGGAGGCTGTTGAAGTTGGAGGACCACTGTGTCGCAGCCGTCCAGTACGCCGGCGGCGACCGCCGCACGGACATCGTCCTCGACGACGAGCGAGTCGTCCGGGACACGCTCGAGCAGGAAGCGGGATGCGTCTGCGTCGACCACGTCGACGAGGAGTGCGGTCGTCCCGCGTCGGACGAGCCAGTCCAGGTCGATCCCGTCCGACGTCGCCGTCCGTGCCGCGTCGTCTCCCGCTGCGTCGGTGCCGAGGACGGCGAGGAGCCGCACGGACGCGCCCAGTTGGCGTAGTCCCACGGACTGGTTCGCGCCCTTCCCGCCGAGCGTCTCGATCGTCTCGGCCACCGCCGCATCGCCGTTCGGCTCGGGGAGGTGCTCGGTGCGGAGGACGAGGTCCCGCGCGGCCTGTCCGACGACCACGACGCCGCTCGAACGACCGGGCGAGGAATCCTCGGAGTGCGCGATCATGTCCTTCACTGTCCTGCAACCGGGCGGCGTGTCGCACGGGGTGGCCAGGAGGGGCCGGCTGGGTTACGGTCGGCCCCTGCTCATCCGGCCATCTTCGACAACAGCGACACAACGACCCTCTCGTTCGCCGCACTCGTCTCGGTGACCGCCTCGCCCATCGGTCACACGACCTACGGCTGGATGATGGGCATCGCACTCGTGATGATGGGGATCGCGGTCGTCGCCGTCGGGGGCTCGGGCGGTCCGGGCTCGAGCATGAGGAAGGCCCGACCGTAGGGCTCGAGGTGGATCGGGAAGCTGTGGAGGTCGTCCACCTTCGCGATCGTCTCGCCCGAGGCGACATCGACGACCGAAGCACGCGGCGGGATGGCCTCGGACAGGACGGCGCCGTCGATCGGCTCGCCGGAGAAGTTCAGTACCGTCACTTGTGTGACGGGCTCCTCGCCCTCGTCGTCGTCGATCTCGTGCACCATGACGAGCATGCTGCGTTGCGCGACGTTGGGGATGTCGACCTGGCGGGCCGTCGCGATGCCGTTGTCTGCCCGGATCCTGAGCATGTCGCGCAGGAGGCTCGCAAACGAGTCGGGCCGCTCGAGCTGGTCGGGCAGCGTCCCGTAGAGAGACCGGGCTCGCGGCATACCGGAGGCCGAGCGCGTCGCCTCCGGGGCTGAGCCGACGAGGTCGTGCGCCCCACGCTCGATCCAGCGCGTGTCGCCGTCGGCGATGAGGTCGGCGACCTGCTCCTTCGGGATGGTGAGTGCTCCCGTGAGGTCCCACCCGGAGAGCGCGAACACGCCCGGCTGCCACGCGTTGAACGCGGCGAGCACGAGGTGCGCCTCGCGGATGTCCGGGATGTCTGCGTCACGGATGGAGTCGAGCGTCTGGTGCCCGCGCGACGCGGCGATGAGCGACGTCGTCGTGCACGCGATGCCGTTCTGAGTGAACACGAGGTTGTAGTCGGCGATCTCGGTGAGCACGTAGGTGAGTTCCGCGCGGATCGAGTCGGCGATCGCGAGGCCGTTGGTCTCGACGCCCCGATACGTGTAGACGTCATCGCGGTGGAGCGTCGACCAGTGCACGAGCTCGTACGTGAGCTCGTCGTGATTCTGCATGCCGTGCACGAGGCTCACGGGCTCGACGCCGAACTCGAGCGAGGTGCGGAGCGTCAGCCGCAGGAACTCCGTGTCGCCCGTCGCGAGAGCGTGCTGGTAGGCGGGCCGGTTGATGAAGTCGTACGACAGGTCGGCGCCGACGGCGCCGGTGTCGCGGATGTCGTCGACCGTGAGATTGAGTTCCTGGAACGTGAAGCCGCCGACCTTGCGGACCATTCCCGCGATGATGTGGTTCGCCGCTTGCGAGAGCGGGTGGCCCTCGGACCACGCGGGCAGGCCCTCCGCGCTCTTCTCGACGCCGAGGAAACCGTTCGCGTCGAGCCGCAGGGCGCTCGCCCCGAGGTCGCCGAGCGAGTGCAGGGCGTCGCCGATGACGAGGCGCATCCCGGCGAAGGTCGGGTCGAGCCAGTTGACAGACGGCTGGCCCTCCTTGAAGTAGTGGAGGTACACCCAGCGGCGCGTGACGCCGTCGACGCCCACGACGGGAGCCGTGACGCTCCAGTTCGTCTCCTTCACACCGGGGGAGTAGAAAATGACGCGCTGCAGCTCGCCAATGATGTAGCCCCGCTCCGAGAGAGCAGCCTCGGTCGCGGCGTCGAGGTTGATCGAATCGCGGTTGCCCGGGACGGTCGGCAGGAGGTCCCACTCCTCCGGCGGGATCTCGACCATGTGGTAGATGCCGGGGTAGTCCTTGAACGCCATCTCCGCGAGGCGGAAGTCGGCCCCCTTGCCGGTGTGGCCGGGCACGATGTCGTCGATGATGCTGCCGCCGTGCTCCTCGGCGACGTCCGCCATCCGCAGGAACGTCTCCTCGTTGCCGAAGACGGGGTCGATCTGGGTGCTGATGCGGTCGAAGTGACCGTCGACGCTCGGCGTCTCCGACCACCCCGAGATGCCGCCCGCGCGCTTGACGGGTCCTGTGTGCACGCCGTTGATGCCAATGGCCTGGAAGGCGCTCCACAGGGCGGGATCGGCCAGGGCACCGATGTACGTCTCGTGCTCGCGCGTGATGACGGAGATGGGATAGGCGGTGAACCACACATCTGCGGTAGAGACGGCACGGCGCGCGTCAGGGCGCGCGTACGGGTGGCGCCACATGCTCGGTTGCCCCGAGAGCTGGCGGCTCAGCACATCGGCGTCCTTCAGCATCGAGTGACGCACGAGCCACTCGACGTACGCCGGGTTCTGGCCGTTCGCCGCCCGCGGGTCCGAGAAGGAGCGCCGCAGACTCCCACTGCGCAGATTGGTGCGCGGGCGCAACCGTCGCGGCCGTGCGGGGTAGCGCTGTTCGTCGTAGGTGATCTCCGCTGCTTCGGTCTCGGCTTCCGCCTCGATCCCGTTGCTCGAACCGGTTTCCAACTGGACGTCGTCCGACATCTCTTCGTTCACAGAACCATCCCTCGATCGTCGAGCACTATTCGATCACCTGAGCGGGTCTCGTGCGAGGCCCTTGACGAGGGTCGGCTGTTCCTCCGCCTGTCCGCCCGGCGGCTGCACCGCTATTTCGCGACGAGGGTCGTCTCGAAGCTGTACATGTCGGGGCGGTAGCAGTGGTGTCCGAACTCGACGACGCGGCCCGAGTTGTCGAAGGCGACGCGCTCGACGGTGAGCACAGGGTGCCCGCGGTCGATCCCGAGCAGGTCGCTCTCGTCGCCCTGCACCCGTCGGGCGCCGATCTTCTGCTTCGCGATGCGGATTGCGACCCCTCGGGCGCGCAGCACCTGATACAGGCCGGCGCTCTCGAGCTGCCCGCTCGTGATGTCGGCGAACTCCGCGGGCAGGAAATTCTCGAGCACGGCGACCGGCACGCCGTCCGTGGTGCGCTGTCGGCGGAGCCGGACGATCTCGTCTCCCACGGCGACGCCGAGGTGGCCGGCGAGATTCTCGTCGGCACGCACGACCTCGTGCGCGAGGATGACGGTCCCGGGCTCGTGCCCCGTGCTCTGCAGGTCCTCGAAGAGGCTGCTGAGCTCGACGGGTCGCGTGACCTGGCCCTGGACGACTTGCGTCCCGATGCCCCGGCGCCGCACGAGCAGTCCACGATCGACGAGCTCCTGGATCGCCCGGCGGACGGTGGGTCGAGACAGCCCCAAGCGGCTCGCGATCGAGATCTCGTTCTCGAGCCGGGCACCCGGGGGAATGGCGCCGGACTGGATGGCGGCCTCGAGTCGGCTCGACACTTGGAAGTAGAGCGGAACGGGACCGGTGCGGTCGAGGTCCGCGAAGAGCTCGTCCGGCCAATAGGTGCGATCGTCGGCCACGTGTCTCCCTCCGAGCGCGGCGTGCGCCATGTGACGACAATATGACCTGCCGAGAGCGATGTCACGTCCGGTTCGCGGTGTCGACCTTGTGATATTGTCAGGACATGGCGCGGAACCGCGCCGGTCCGCCTCCAGAAAGTTGTACAGAGACGTATGACCGATAACACCCCACTCGACGTGCTCGCCGTCGGCCGACTCGGAGTCGACCTCTATCCGCTGCAGGACGGCGTCGGTCTCGAGGACGTCTCGACGTTCGGCAAGTACCTCGGGGGAAGCGCGGCGAACGTCGCCGTGGCCGCCGCTCGACACGGGCGTCGGTCAGGGCTCATCTCTCGCGTCGGTGACGACCCGTTCGGGCTCTACCTCACGCGGGAACTCGAGCGCCTCGGCGTCGATGCGCGCTTCGTGCCCGCCGACCCTGTCCTGAAGACGCCGATCACGTTCTGCGAGATCTTCCCGCCGGACGACTTCCCGCTCTACTTCTACCGGGAGCCGAAGGCGCCGGACCTCAACATCGAGGCGGACGACCTCGACGCCGACGCCATCCGCGACGCCCGGGTCTTCTGGTTCACCGCGACGGGCCTGAGCGCCGAGCCGACCCGGTCCACCCATGAAGCCGCGCTGGCGATCCGCGCTCGACGGCACATCACCGTCTTCGACCTCGACTACCGGCCCATGTTCTGGGCGTCGCCCGCTGAGGCGACCGCGCACGCGAGTGCGGCCCTCGAATTCGCGACGGTCGCGGTCGGCAATCGCGAGGAGTGCGAGATCGCCGTCGGCGAGACGGATCCGGATCGCGCCGCGGACGCGCTGCTCGACCGCGGCGTCGAGCTCGCGATCGTGAAGCAAGGGCCGAAGGGTGTGCTCGCCAAGACGCGCTCGGAGCGTGTCGAGGTCCCGCCGTTCCCCGTGGAGGTGGTCAACGGCCTCGGCGCCGGCGACGCCTTCGGAGGCGCACTGTGCCATGGCCTCCTCTCCGGGTGGGACCTCGACCACATCCTGCGGTTCGCGAACGTCGCCGGAGCCATCGTGGCGTCGCGTCGCGAGTGCTCGACGGCCATGCCGACCTCCACCGAGGTCGACGGCCTGCTGGCGGGAAGGACAACGGCATGACCGCCACGAGTGGCCTGGGCGTCGACGACCTCGCTCGCCTCCGTCGAGTGCGGGCGGAGGCGCCGGGCGCCATCCGCGCGGCGCTCGCCGGGCGACGACGCCGTGAGGTGCTGCGCGGGGATGGACGCCTCTTCATCGTCGCGGCCGACCACCCAGCACGCGGAGCGCTCGCCGTCGGGCAGGAACCGACCGCCATGGCGAACCGCGACGAGCTCCTCCGGCGCCTCGCCATCGCGCTCAGCCGCCCGGGTGTCGACGGCGTGCTCGGCACGCCGGACATCATCGACGACCTCGCCCTCCTCGGGCTGCTCGACGACAAGATCGTCGTCGGGTCGATGAACCGGGGCGGTCTGCGCGGCGCGCGCTTCGAGATGGACGACCGCTTCACGGCATACGACGTTCCCACCATGGTGGAGTCGGGGATCGACTTCGCGAAGACCCTCATGAGGGTCAATCTCGACGACGCCGGCACGGCCGCGACGCTCGAGACGACGGCTCGCGCCGTCACCGACGCGGCTCGAGCAGGGCTACCGATCATGCTCGAGCCGTTCATGAGCCGCTGGGCGGACGGGCGCGTCGTCAACGACCTGTCGACCGACGCCGTCGTCCTCTCCGTCGCGATCGCCTCGGGCCTCGGAGCGAGCAGTGCCTCGACCTGGATGAAGCTCCCGGTCGTCGAGGACATGGCGCGGGTCATGGCGGCGACGACACTCCCGACGCTGTTGCTCGGCGGCGATTCGGGAGCAGACCCGGACGACACGTTCGCCTCGTGGCAGGACGCCCTCGCGCTTCCGGGTGTGCGCGGACTCACCGTGGGACGCACGCTGCTGTACCCGCCGGACGGTGATGTGGTCGCGGCCGTCGACATCGCGGCTGGACTCGTCCACGCCGGGTCGACGTCCTGATCCAGGACGACACTGCCCGACACGACACGACACGAGATGGCACGGCACGGCACGATGGAGTTGAGCAGCGGCGCTCGCCGCGGAACGAGGAAACGACTGTGAGCAACGACGAAGGACGCTGGTTCCGCCGCCGGGGGGAGCTGTCCCGCGACGGCTGGGAGAGCGTCGTCGACGCGACCCTGCCGGGCTGGTCGCACACGGGCCTGCGCGTCGCGCAGCTCGCTCCCGGTGAGACGCTCGCGCTGGGGGAGGCGGGGGAGGAGAGGCTCGTCGTACCGCTCTTCGGAGCCATCGACGTGATGGTCGACGGAGCGGAAACGCGCGAGGTCCTCTCGCTCGAGGGGCGAGCCTCCGTGTTCTCGGGTCCGAGCGACGTCCTCTACGTGTCGTCGACCGCGACGATCGAGATCACGGCGACCGGCGACAGCTCCGCTCGTGTGGCGGTCGCCTCGTCGCCCACGACGGACGTGTTCCCAACGCGTCGCATCGCGGCGTCCGAGACCCCGGTCGAGCTTCGCGGCGGGGGAGCGGCAAGCCGACAGGTGCACAACTTCGGCACCCCCGACGCCCTCGACGCCGCCCGATTCATCGTGTGCGAGGTCGTCACGCCCGCGGGGAACTGGTCGTCCTACCCGCCGCACAAGCACGACGAGCACGTCGAGGGCACCGAGTCGCGCCTCGAGGAGATCTACTACTTCGAGGCGGCGCCGGTGAGCGGGAGCGGCCCCGACGTCGACCCCGACGCGGCGTTCGGCGTCTTCAGCACCTACTCCTCTCCCGCGGGTGACATCGACATCAACGCGATGGTGCACACCGGCGACATCGCCCTCGTCCCGTTCGGCTACCACGGCCCCGCCGTCGCCGCACCGGGCTACGACCTCTACTACCTCAACGTCATGGCGGGCCCGGACCCGGAACGCGCATGGCGGATCACCGACGACCCCCGGCACGCCTGGGTGCGGAACGACTGGGCGGAGCAGGGGATGGATCCCCGACTGCCCTACCCGACGGAAGGAACGTAACTGATGGCGACGAGACGGATGACGGTCAGCCAGGCGCTCGTGGAGTTCCTCGCCCACCAGTGGACGGTCGACGGCGACCACCGCGAACGCACCATCCCGGGGATGTTCGGCATCTTCGGTCATGGCAACGTCGCCGGGATCGGGCAAGCGCTCGCGCAGCTCGACGCCGACGGTTCCCGAGCGATGCCCTATCTGCAGGCGCGCAACGAGCAGGCCATGGTGCACCAGTCGGTCGGCTTCGCCCGGATGCGGCGGCGCCGGGCGACGTACGCGTCGGCCGCGTCGGTCGGCCCGGGAGCCACGAACATGCTCACGGGAGCCGCCCTCGCGACTACCAACCGGCTTCCGGCGCTCCTCCTGCCGAGCGACACGTTCGCGACCCGCGTCGCCGACCCGGTGCTCCAGCAGCTCGAGCAGCCGTGGGACATCGGCCTCACCGTCAACGACGCCTTCCGTCCGCTGTCGCGGTTCTTCGACCGCGTGCAGCGGCCGGAACAGCTCTACTCGATCGCCCTGTCGGCGATGCGGGTGCTCCTCGACCCGGCGGAGACGGGCGCCGTCACGATCGCGCTGCCCGAGGACGTCCAGGCCGAGGCGCTCGACGTACCCGAGGAGTTCCTCGGCGATCGCGAGTGGCACATCCGGCGCCCCCTCCCGGAACGGGGCGCGCTCGAGCGTGCACTCGCGGCGATCCGCTCGGCGGAGCGCCCGTTCATCGTCGCGGGCGGCGGCGTGCTCTACTCGAGCGCCGAGGACGCTCTCCGCTCTCTCGTCGAGGCGACGGGCATCCCCGTCGGCACGACGCAGGCCGGTGGGGGTGCTCTCGCGTGGGACCACCCGCAGTACGTCGGTGGCGTCGGCGCGACGGGGTCCACGGCAGGCAATCGCCTCGCGGCGGAGGCCGACGTCGTCATCGGAATCGGAACCCGCTACAGCGACTTCACCACGGCGTCCCGCACGGCATTCCAGAATCCGGACGTGCGGTTCGTCAACATCAACGTCGCGGCCTTCGACGCCTACAAGCACGGCACGTCGTCGCCCGTCATCGCCGACGCGCGCGAGGCGCTCACGGCGCTCGCCGCCGGGCTCGGACGTTTCCACGTCGCCCCCGGTTACGCCGAGCGCATCGACCGCGAGAAAACGGAGTGGGACGCGACGGTCGATGCGGCACTCGCCCCGTCCGGGCGCGATCTGCCCGGCCAGTCCGAGATCATCGGTGCCGTGCAGGCGGCGACCGACCCGGTCGATGTCGTCGTCCAGGCGGCCGGCTCGTTGCCCGGCGACCTTCACAAGCTGTGGCGCGTGCGCGACCCGCTCGGGTACCACGTCGAGTACGCGTACTCGACGATGGGCTACGAGATCCCCGGCGGGCTCGGCGCGAAGAGGGCCTTCGACGCCGCGGGCGACGACCGAGACGTCGTCGTCATGATCGGGGACGGCTCCTACCTCATGATGCACTCCGAGCTCGTGACCGCCGTCGCGGAGGGCATCAAGATCGTCGTCGTGCTCATCCAGAATCACGGCTTCGCGAGCATCGGCCACCTCTCGGAGACGGTGGGCTCCGACCGCTTCGGCACGCAGTACCGCGCGCTCGATCCGGAGAAGGGAAACTTCCAGGGAGAGCAGCGCCTTCCGATCGATCTCGCGATGAACGCGCGCAGCTACGGGCTCGACGTCGTCGAGATCGCTCCCGGCCCCGACGTGACCGTCCGGTTGGGGGAGGCCGTCGCGGCGGCGAAGCGTTCCGACCGGTCCACCGTGATCCACATCGAGAGCGATCCGCTCCTCTACGGGCCCGACGGCGAAGGATGGTGGGACGTACCCGTCGCGGAGGAGTCGACGCTCGAGTCGACCCGCCGCGCCCGCGCGGAGTACGAGCGGCAGCGCACCGCCCAGCGTCCCCTCCTCGGTGGGAACGACCGGTGAAGGCCTCGATCGCGGGTGCCCCCGTGAGCTTCGGCGTCTTCGAGCTGACCCCCGAGGGCGCCGAGACGGTGGCTCCCGACGACATGCTGGAGATCCTCGCCGAGGCGGGCTATCGCGGCGTCGACCTCGGTCCGCTCGGGTTCCTCGGGGAGGGGAGGGAGCTCCGCCGGCGACTCGAGCGGTTCGAGTTGGAACTCGCGGGCGGCTGGGTGCAGTTGCCGCTGAGCGACGACGCGGGCTTCGAGGTGGCGCTGCCGTCGCTCGACGCCGCCCTCCGCGTCTTCTCGGAGGCCGCGGAGGCCGCGCCGGCCCGGCTCCCGCTCCCGACGCTCGCCGACGACGGATCAGCGCTCCGCCGCTCGGCGCCGGGGCGGGGCGCCACCGAGGACCCGCTGGACGACGGCGGGTGGGGCCGACTGCTCCGCAACACCGAGCGCGCCGCCGAGCGTATCCGCGCCGCGGGGTTCGAGCCGACCTTCCACCATCACGCCGGGACGTTCATCGAGTCGCCCGACGAGATCGACCGCTTCCTCGCGAACGTCGACGTCGACCTCACGCTCGACACCGGGCACCTCTTCATCGCGGGCGGCGATCCACTCGCGGCTGTCGGACGATGGGGCGACCGCACCAATCACGTGCACCTGAAGGACGTCGACCTCGCCGAGCTCCGGCGGGTGCTCGCCGCCGGCGGCGGGATGCGGGAGGTGTGGTCGTCCGGTGCGTTCGTCGCCTTCGGGCGCGGCGACATCGACCTGTCGGCCATCATGACCGCGATCGACGCGAGCGGTTTCGACGGCTGGATCGTCGTGGAGCAGGACGTGCTCAACGGCGACGACGTGTCCATCGCCGATTTCCGCTCCCAACGAGCCGACGACCAGCGGCGGAACCGGGACGCGTTGAGCGCCTGGGTCTGACCCTGGCCGCCTCCCACGGCCCGACCGCCCCCACCACCCGCCGTCAGAGAAGACAGGAACGATCGTGACCACTCAGCCCCTCCGCTTCGGCCTCATCGGGACCGGCCGCATCGGCCAGGTCCACGCCGCGAGCATGGCCGCCGACCCCGACACGACGCTCGCATGGGTGTGCGATCCGTTCGTCGAGGGCGCCCGCGCCGTGGCGGATCGCTTCGGCGGCACCGTGACCGACGACGCAAGCGCCGTGTTCGCCTCGGGAGAGGTCGACGCGGTCCTCATCGCGTCTCCGACGGCGACGCACGTCGACCTCATCGCCGCGGCGATCGAGGCCGGCATCCCGGCGCTCTGCGAGAAGCCCATCGACCTCGACATCGCGCGCGTCGACGCGCTGCTGCCGACGGTCCGGTCATCGGGTGTGCCCATCGCGCTCGGATTCAACCGACGCTTCGATCCGGCGTTCGCGAGCGTGCGCGCTCGCGTGGCCGCGGGGGAGATCGGGGACCTCGAGCACCTCAGCATCGTGAGTCGGGATCCGGCCGCGCCACCGGCCGCCTACATCGCCGTCTCGGGCGGGATCTTCCGCGACATGACGATCCACGATCTCGACATGGCGCGCTTCTTCCTGCCCGACATCGTCGAGGTGTCGGCGATGGGGTCGACGGTGTTCGATCCCGGCGCCCGGCAGCACGGCGACTTCGACACGGCCGTGACGACGCTGCGCGCCTCGTCGGGGGCCATCGTCTCGATCTCGAACTCGCGGCACAGCGCGATCGGCTACGACCAGCGGCTCGAGGCCTTCGGGCCGCGCGGCATCCTCCAGGTGGCCAACGCGCCGACGAGCCTCGTGAGCCTCTCGACCGCGACCGTCGTCGAGGGACGGCCGCCCTACCAGGACTTCTTCCTCGAGCGGTACGCGGAGGCGTACGCGGCGGAGCTGCGCGAGTTCGTGCGCCTCGTCCGAGGCGAACCCTCGACGAGTCCGACCTTCGAGGACGGGCGGGCCGCCCTCCTGCTGGCCGACGCCGCTCAGCGCTCGGCGACCGAACACGTCGCCGTCGCCGTGGAACTCGGCTGAGTCCGGCCATGGCCTACCGCCTCGCCGCCTCGGCGGAGATGCTCTACCGGCACCTCCCCGTCGTCGATCGCGTCCGCCGGATCGACGAGCTCGGGTTCGAGGTCGAGATCTGGGACTGGTCGTCGAAAGACCTTCCCGCCCTCGCCGCCACGGACGCGAGGTTCTCGTCGATGACGGGCTACCTGCGTGGCGATCTCACGACGCTCGACGGGATCGCGGCGCTCCTCTCCACGGCGGAGGAGTCGTTGCGGGCCGCCGAGGTCATCGACTCCCCGCGGCTCAACCTCCACGGGACGGGACTCGACCCCGACGGGCTGCCCGTCCGCCCCCGCGGAGTCGTCGAGGGCGACGACTGGCTGCGGGCACGGGACACCCTCGCGCGCCTCGCGGACCTCGGGCGCCGCGCCGGGCGCGTCTTCACGCTCGAGAACCTCAACACCGCGGTCGACCACCCGGGGACACCGTTCGCCCGGGCGGCCGACACGCTCGCGCTCGTTCGCGCGGTCGACGATCCGGGCCTCCGGCTGAACCTCGACCTCTATCACGCCCAGATCGGCGAGGGGAACCTCGTCGAACTCGTCCGCGACGCGCTGCCCTGGGTGGGGGAGATCCAGGTCGCCGACGTGCCCGGGCGGTGCGAACCCGGGACCGGCGAGATCCGCTTCGAGGCGATCGCGGCGGAACTGCGGGTGCTCGGCTACGACGGTGTCGTCGGACTCGAGGCCTGGGCGAGCGGCGACGACGACGCGGCGCTCGCCGCCTTCCGGGCCGCGTTCACGGGCTGAGCGTCCCGTCGCATCGCGCTCGGACGGCCGGTCGGAGGGCGGCTCCGAGGCCCGGCTCGGTCGCCGCCTCAGAGGTCGAGGGTGGTGGACCCCTCGACCCGGGCGACGCTCTCCCAGGACCGGGACTCGTCGCTGCGGAGCGCGGCGGAGACGATCTCGGCCGCGCTCCAGGCGTCCGACGCGGACGGTGCGAGCTGGCGCCCCTCGACCACGGACCGCAGGAAGAGCTGCGCTTCGATCGTCTTGAGGTCGTCGAAGCCCATGCTCGTGCCCTGACCGGGCTGGAACCTCGAGAAGTCGCCGAAGTCCGGTCCCGCCATGACGGTCCGGTAGCCCTCGCGCGAGTTGGCGATCTGCGGTTCGTTGAGCCGCTGGAAGTCCCACCGCACGGAACCGAGCGTGCCGTAGATCTCGAGGGCGTACTCGGCGTGGGGGCCGACGGCGACGCGGCTCGAGTCCATGACCCCGACGGCCCCCGAGGCGAAGCGCACGAGCAGGGCGGCGTAGTCCTCGTTCTCGACGGTCCCCGTCGGGCCGGACTCGGCGCCCAGGGAGAAGTGGCCGGCGGCGGCGTCCGTGGGCAGCGGGCGCTCCCGGATGAACCGTTCGGTGAGGGCCGAGACCTCCTCGATGGAGCCGACGGTGTACTGGGCGAGGTCCGCGCCGTGCGAGAGGAGGTCGCCGAGGACGCCGGACCCCGCGAGCCCCGTCTGGAACCGCCACGTGAGGGCTCCGCGCGGATCGGCGGAGTAGTCCGCGAGCAGGGAGACCCGCACGTTCGTGATCGGGCCGAGCGCGCCGCTGCGGACGAGCTCTCGCGCTCGGGCGACGGCCGGTGCGTGCCGGTAGTTGAAGCCGACCGAGGTCACGATGCCCGCCTCGGTCGCCGCTCGGGCGATCTCCGCGGACTCGGTCGCGCCTCGTCCCATGGGCTTCTCGATCCAGAAGGGCTTGCCGGCCGCGGCGGCAGCGAGGGCGACCTCCCGGTGCAGGAAGTTCGGCGTGCAGATCGACACCACGTCGACCTCCGGATCCGCGATCACCTCGCGCCAGTCCGCGGTCGTCCGGGCGAAGCCGAGGGCCTCCGATGCGTAGGCGCGCGCGTCGTCGCTCACGTCCGCCGCGGAGACGAGGCGGGCGACGGCGGGGGAGTCAGGGTAGTGCACGCGGACGGCCCCGTAGGCGCGGGCGTGCACGCGACCCATCCACCCGACCGAGACGAGTCCAACTCCGATGTGCTGCTGTGCTGGCATGACGTGCCCTTCCTCGGCGCTGAGTGCTCTCGAATATAACGGATGACAGAATGTATTGACAAACCCTCTCCGGTGGCGGAAACTCGACTCGACACCGACGTCACCCCGGACGACTCGACGACGAGACGATCCGCACCGAAGGGAACCCTCAATGACGAAGAAACTCCTCGTGGGGCTCGGAATCGCCGCCACTGCGGCTCTTCTCCTCAGCGCCTGCTCCGGAACGGGGCAGGAGCCCCAGGCCAGTTCCGGCGGCGGCTCCGACTCCGCCTCGCTCGACCTCACCTACGCCGTCGTCACCCACTCGGGACCGGGCGACGCCTTCTGGGACCGCGTCAAGTCGGGAGCCGAACGCGCCGGATCCGACTACGGCGTGAACGTGACGTACAACGCCGACCCGGACCCGGCGAAGCAGTCGCAGCTCATCGACAACGCCGTGGCGCAGGAGGTCGACGGGATCGTCGTCTCGATGGCGAACCCCGACGGCCTCCAGTCGAGCATCGAGAAGGCCGTCGCCGCGGGCGTCCCGGTCGTCACGATCAACTCGGGCATCGAGCGCTCGGCCGAGTTCGGCGCCCTCACCCACATCGGTCAGAGCGAGACGGTGGCCGGCGAGGCCGTCGGCGACCGCCTGAGCGACGAGGGACTCACGAACGTGCTGTGCGTGATCCAGGAGGCCGGCAACGTCGGCCTCGAGGAGCGCTGCGGCTCCGCGGCGTCCACCTTCACGGGCTCCATGGAGAACCTCCAGGTCGACGGGACGAACGACGCCGAGGTGAAGGCGACGATCAAGTCGAAGCTGCAGGCGGACTCGTCGATCGACGGGATCCTGACCCTCGGCGGCCAGTACGCGATCGACGCCGTCGGCGCCGTCGACGAATCGGGCAGCGAGGCCACCGTCGCGACGTTCGACCTCTCCGAGGACGTCGTCAGCAACATCGAGGAGGGCACGATTCTCTTCGCCGTCGACCAGCAGCCGTACGTTCAGGGCTTCCTCGGCGTCACGGCGCTCTACCTCGACTCGATCAACGGCAACCAGATCGGCGGCGGCCAGCCCGTCTACTCCGGTCCGGCATTCGTCACCGAGGAGAACGCCGCCGAGGTGGCCGAGTACGCCAAGAACGGCACCCGCTAGTCACCGACGCTCGATGGTGGGGCGACGCGTTCGCCCCACCATCGGCACGAAAGGAAGCAACGATGACGAAGCTCACTCCCACGCGACGGAAGGGGCGGAGCCCGCGATGACCACGACCGACATCGTGACGGTCGGGAACCGTCCGCGGCTCGAACGACGGCCCCTCCGCAAGATCTTCGCCCGACCCGAGATCGGCGCCCTCGTCGCCGCCCTCGCCGTGATGCTGTTCTTCTCCGTCTACACGTCAAACTTCATGACGCTCTCGGGCGCGGGCGTCTGGCTCGAGTCGGCCTCGACCTTCGGCATCATGGCCGTCGCCGTCGCCCTCCTGATGATCGGCGGCGAGTTCGACCTCTCCGCCGGGGTCATGACGGGGTTCACCGCCCTCATCGTCGGCGTGCTCACGAGCCACTACGGCCTCAACATCTGGGTCGCCGTGCTCATCTCGCTCGTCGCGGCCCTCGCCGTCGGAGCGCTCAACGGCTTCCTCGTGATGCGGACGGGACTGCCGAGCTTCATCGTGACCCTCGGGACCTTCTTCGTCCTCGCGGGCATCGACCTCGCCGTCACGAAGCTCATCACCGGCCAGGTCGCCATCCAGGGCATGACCCGGGTGCCGTTCTACGACTCGGTGCAGCCGCTCTTCGGGTCATCGATCCAGATCGGTGGCGGCACGTTCTACGTCTCCGTGCTGTGGTGGTTCGCCGCCACGATCCTCGCGACGTGGGTGCTGCTGCGCACGCGGGCGGGGAACTGGATCTTCGCGGTGGGCGGTCAGTTGAACTCGTCACGGCAGGTCGGCGTCCCCGTCCTCAAGACGAAGGTCGGACTCTTCATGACGACGGCGGGCGCCGCCTGGCTCGTCGGCATGATCTCGCTCTTCCGCACCTCGACGGTCCAGGCGAACACGGGTGTCGGGCAGGAGTTCATCTACATCATCTGCGCCGTCGTCGGCGGGTGCCTCCTCACAGGAGGCTACGGGTCCGCGATCGGTGCAGCCCTCGGCGCCCTCATCTACGGCATGGTCTTCCAGGGCATCACGTTCGCCCAGTGGGACACGAACTGGCTGCGCACGTTCCTCGGCGCGATGCTCCTGCTCGCCGTCTTCCTCAACCACTTCGTTCGAACCAGGGCAGGAGGCGCCCGATGAGCGCGACGAACAAGACGACGGGTACCGCACGATCGACCACGCCGATCGTGGAGGTGCGCGAGATCGGCAAGAGCTACGGTCCCGTTAACGCCCTCTCGGGCGTCTCCACGACCGTGAACACCGGCGAGGTGACGTGCGTGCTCGGCGACAACGGAGCCGGCAAGTCCACCTTCATCAAGATCCTCGCGGGGGTGCACACGCCGAGCGAGGGGGAGCTCCTGCTCGACGGGGAACCCGTCCGGTTCTCGTCGCCGCGCGCCGCGCTCGACGCCGGGATCGCGACGGTCTACCAGGACCTCGCGGTCGTGCCCCTCATGCCCGTGTGGCGGAACTTCTTCCTCGGGTCCGAGCTCACGCGCGGCGTCGGGCCGCTCCGGCGCCTCGACGTGAAGGAGATGAAGCGGATCACGTACACCGAGCTCGACAACATGGGCATCGATCTCCGCGACGTCGACCAGCCGATCGGTACGCTCTCGGGCGGTGAGCGGCAGTGCGTCGCGATCGCCCGCGCCGTCTACTTCGGCGCTCGCGTCCTCATCCTCGACGAGCCGACGGCCGCTCTCGGCGTGAAGCAGTCGGGCGTCGTGCTCAAGTACATCGCCCGGTCGCGTGATCGTGGACTCGGCGTCGTGTTCATCACCCACAATCCCCACCACGCCTACCCGGTCGGCGATCGGTTCCTGCTGCTCAACCGCGGCAGCAGTCTCGGAAACTTCGAGAAGAAGGAGATCACGCTCGGGCAGCTCACGAGCCTCATGGCGGGCGGAGCGGAACTCGACTCCCTCGCCCACGAGCTCGAGCGCGAGATGGGTCGTGAGTCGTCGCTCGTGCAGCAGTTCGAAGCCGAGGCCGAGCGCCTTCCGGGCGTGGTGGGGGAGGCGGGGAGTCGCGTGCGGGAGTGACCGCTCGCGCACTCTGTGCGGGGGCGTCGCACGGACGACACTGGTCGCATGACCCGTTTCGCCGTCGACGCCCCCTCCGTCATCGAACTCGTCGAACGGGGTGCGCCCGTGGCGACGGGTCACCCGCTCGTCGCGCCCAACGTGCTCCGCTCGCAGGCGCTGTCGATCCTCTACCGCGACGTGCGGGCGGGCCGCCGCTCCGAGGCGGAGACGCGCGAGCTGCTCGACGCCGTGACGGCCGTGAAGATCCGGCTGCTCGGCGATCGCGTCTCCCGGGCGACGGCCTGGCGTATCGCGGCGGAGCTCGATTGGGCGGACATCGGCTCCGCCGAGTACGTGGCCGTCGCGATGCTCCAGGCGGACGTCCTCGTGGTGTCGGACGCGGCGCTCGCCGCGGCCGTCGCCGATCGCGTCTCGACCCTCTCCGTCGAGGACTTCCTCGCGGCCGTCGTCGTCCACGGAAAGTGATGATTGCAAAGGTAAGCCTGTCCTAAGTAAGTTAAGGATTACCTAACCACCTCGATTCGGACCCGGCACAGCCGCGCCCGCTCGAGGGGGTCTCGCAATCGAAAGGACAACCCGTGGATTCAGCAGTACCGCGCCGGGGCGGCTCAGCCGCCCGTCGCACCGCCGCGATCGTCGCCGCAGCGGCGCTCTCGCTCGGCGCCGCTCTCGGCACGACGACCGCCGCGACCGCCGCCCCCCAGGCCGGGCAGATCACCGACGCCTCGTTCACGTGGGGTCTCAGCGGCGAAGCGGGTGGCGGCGCCTTCTTCGGCGGTTGCAACTTCCTGAGCGCCGGAACGGCGGGGAACACGGGCAGCTCGCGGCTGTGGACGGAGGCCGACGGCTTCTACTCCACGTCCGCCGGCAACGTCACGATCGTGAAGCCGACCGCCGACGGCACCCTCGCGCGGCCGACGTGGGCCACGAGGTGCCAGACTCCTCAGGGGACGCCCGTCTCCGCGGCCTCCACGACGTCGCTCTCGAAGAACGCCGTCGTCTTCGACGGTGGAGAGGGCACCGTCGCGGCCGACGGTTCGACGGAGATCGCGTGGACCGGCTCCTTCACGGTCGCCTTCTACGGCGGGCTCACCTACTGGTCGGCGACGGATCCCGTGCTGACCCTCGACGCCGCGGGCAACGGACAGCTCACCGCGACCGCCTCCGGATACGGCACGAGCATGGAGGACATGACCCAGTGGGTCCCCGTGGCCGGCCGCGAGATCGTGCTCGCCGATATCTCGGGAGCCGACGCGGACGACGACGGCTTCACCGTCACCCCCGACTACCTCGGCGAGACGGTGACGACGTCGGGAACGCCGCAGACGACGACGGGTGCGACGTGGGGATCCTTCCCGCAGAGCTTCGTCGACTTCCAGCAGCTCACGGGTCAGAGCAGCTACTGGTACAGCTCGGGAGGCTCGCGTGACGCGGCGAAGCCGACGACTCCGCTGACGGTCTCGTACGCACTCGCGACCAACCCCGGCACGGACCCGGGCACCGACCCGGGCGAGGAGGAGCCCGGCGAGGGTCAGCAGGACATCGACGTGACGGTGCCCGCGGCGCCCGAGCCCGAGACGGGCAGCTTCGGCTGGGCCTTCACCTCGGCCGACGCCGTGAACCTCGGCACCGCCGTCCAGGCCGGCAGCACCTTTACGGCCGACGGCAGCCTCAACACGATCGCCGTGACCGACACGCGGTCCGGCGGCGCCGCAGCGTACACCTGGAGCATCTCGGGCAGCATCTCGGAGTTCAGCTCCGGAGCCGCCGACTTCTCGGCCGGCTACCTCGGCTGGACGCCGAGCGTGTCGGACGCGGGAGCCGGCGTCACAGCAGGCGCACCCGTCTCCTCGACACTCTCGGGCGGTGCCGGGCTCGGCACGTCCGCGACCCTCGCGTCGAGCACCGCCGCGGCGAGCGCGAACATCGACGCCGGGCTCGAGCTCGTCATCCCGAGCGACACCCCGACCGGCGACTACCGTGCGACCCTCACGGTGACCGCGCTCGGCTGATCCTCGCGTGATCCCCAGGTGGTACCGGGCCTCGAGCCCGGTACCGCCTCGTCGCGTCTCCGGGCGCGGCGTGCCCCGCGCTGACTCCTCCGCGCCTCCCATCCGCTCAGCCTCCCATCTGCTCAGCCTCCCATCTGCCCAGCCCCCATCTGCCCAGCCCCCATCTGCCCAGCCCCCATCTGCCCAGCCCCCATCCGATCGAACGCCCGTCCCGAGGAACCCGTCATGGCCCGCCCGCTCCTTTCCCTCGTCCTTCCCGCGGCGGCTCTCGTCGCGGCCGTCCTGCTTCCCTCGGGTCCTGCCCTCGCGTCGGCGTCGACGCTCGCCGGCATCTCCGGGACCGTCGCGCCGATCGCCGCCACCGACGGTGCGAGCTGGAGCGCCGGTCCCGCCGACGGCCCCCGCAGGAGTGGACGACCGTTCTTCGAGTACGAGCTCGATCCCGGCGCGACCGTCGAGGACGCGTTCGCCGTGCGCAACGACGGCGCCCGGGCACTGACCCTCCGCGTGTACGCGGCCGACGCGTTCACGACGCGTGAGGGGACGATCGACCTCCTCCCCGCGAGCGAGCAGTCGGTCGATTCGGGCACCTGGGTCGAGCTCGACCGGTCCGATGTGAGCATCGAACCCGGGGAGACGGTCCTCGTCCCCTTCACCCTCACCGTGCCGACGGATGCCCGGCCGGGAGACCACCCGGCCGGGATCGTCACATCGCTGCTATCGGAGGATGCCGAAGCCCAGGTGCAGGTGGATCGTCGGCTCGGCAGCCGGCTCTACGTGCGGGTGGCGGGGGAGCTCGCGCCGTCCGTGACCGTCTCCGACCCGACCGTCTCCTTCGAGGGGATGTGGAATCCACTCGCGCTCGGCCGACTCGAGATCTCGTACACGCTCGAGAACACCGGTGACACCCGCGTGGCCGCGGTCGGCGCGAGCACGGTGCACGGCCCGTTCGGGGTGGCGCCCGTGACGACGGGCGCGGAACAGCTTCCCGAGGTGCTGCCGGGATCCACCGTGGAGGTGCGCCAGTTGCTCGACGGCGTCGCGGCCCTCGCGTGGCTCGGCGGCGCCATCACGGTGATCCCGACGAGCGTCGGCATCGGTGCCGCGCAGCTCGACACGGTCGTCGCGCCGTTCGGGACCGCCGCGGTCCCCGTCGCGACGCTGCTCGTCCTGGCCGGACTGGCGTTCGTCGCTCTCGCGACCGTCCTCCTCGTCCGCCGTTCCCGCCGCTCCCGTTCCGCCGTCTGACCGGGCCTCGAGCGTTACACCCTCAGCCGAGCGCGCCACGTTTTCGTGGCGCGCTCGGCTGCATCGGTAGCGCTCGATCGTCTGGGGGCGTCCTCAGCGCACGCCGCGCGGGCAGTTCCGGCTCAGGCGAGCGACCAGGGGAACCGCAGCCGACCACCGAGGTGGAGGGACGCGAGGATGCTCACGAGTACCGCGAGGACGCTGCCGCCGAGCGGGAGCACGAGCGGGACGAGCGGGTCGGTCGCGGCGGGCACGAGTGCGGCTCCTGACCGCTGCACCGTCGACGGCGCCTGCGCCGGACCGAGTGCCACCGCCTCCGGAGCGCCCGTCGTTGCGGCCGGGGCGATGGTCGCACCGTTCCGTGGAGTCGTCGTTCCGCCGCTCGTCGTCCCGCTGCCTCCCCCCGAGCCTCCCGTCGTCGGGACGATCGCCGGAGCCCTCGCATCCGCGTTGATGGTGAGGAGGGTGGCCGGCTTGGCGGGGTCGCGTTGCCCGCCCGAGGTCAGCCAGTAGCCCGTCTGCCCCGTGAGCTTCTGGAAGCCGAGGAAGCTCGCCGGGAACGACCCCCAGAAGGGTGCGTTGGCGTCGGTGCGCTCGACCTGCCCGGCTCCGGGGGCCGCCACGCCGAGGTACTCGGGCAGGATCTGGAAGCCGCCGTCGGCGAGGGGCACGTCGCGGAGCTCGGCGAGCACGACGGTGCGGCCGGGGATCGGCTCCCACTTCGACATGTCCTCCATGCTCGTGCCGTAGCCGCTGAGGGTCGCCGTGAGTCGGCCCGTGCCCTCCGCGTCCACCGTGAGGATCGGGTCGCTCGCGCTCCAGTAGGTCATCCCGCCGTAGAAGGCGACGGTGAACGCACCGGTCCAGCGCAGGTCCACTCGGTCGTCGCCGATCGTGCCGGTGCCGCCCGAGAAGACGACCTGGGAATCGGTCGACGAGGTCAGCGACGCCGCCGTCACGGTGTTGCCGGCGGCGTCGAGGCACTTCGTCGCGAACGACGCCTCCTCCCACTCGCCGCCGGACGTCGCCTTCACGATCGTGACGTCACCGGAGCGCGAGGCGTAGAGTCCGTCGTCGGCGCCCCACACGCGGGCTCCGCCGGAATCGCCCGCGACGCCGGCGGAGAGGAAGTTGCAGCCGCCCGCGAACGCGCCGCCGCTCGCCTCGCGGCTCAACCCCCAACGCAGTTGCGCGTCGTCGACCGTCGCGTCGCCGGGCGTCGGCGGCTCGGTCGCCTCCGGCACCCGGACGTCGATGGGGACGCCGTCGTCGTCGGGATCCGTCGACGCGACGACGGCCGTGCCCGCGGAGAGCGCCGTCGCGACGGCGACGGTCCCCGCGACGACGAGGGCCGCCACGAGCCGGGACAGCGTGCGCCGGCCCGTACCGCGCCGCTTCACGCCGCCACCTCCGTGCCACGCAGCGCCCGCCGGCGGTGTGCGCGCCGGATCGACGTCACGATGCTGAGGAGCACGAGCACGAGGGCCACGAGGATCGACACCCCGAGCACCACGTACGGCCACGTCGGAGGGGCGACGGCCGTCGCCGTGGTCGCCACGCTCGCGGGATCCGCGGTCACGGTCACGTCGCTCTCGGCGACCGCTCCCGACGCCGCGCCCGTGAGCGTGAGCAGGTGCGTACCGACCCGGAGGTCTCCCGGAAGGGGAAGGACCCCGGCGATCTCACCGGACGGCCCGGCAGTGAGGGGACCGACGGCCGAGACGCCGTCGTCGAGCGTCGCGACGACGAGTTCGCCCGGCGAGAATCCCTGGCCCGTGAAGCTGAGCGCGTGGCCCGGGATGGCGGTCGTCGTCGTGTAGCCGACTCGTGCAGCGGCCGCGGCGGTGCCCGTGGTCGTCACCGCGCCGTCGCCCTCGTCCACGGCTCCGCCCGCCGCCTCGCCGCCGACCGTGGCGGGGGCCGAGGCGAACTCGATCGGCGTGAACGTCTCGTTGTTGGCGTTCTTGACGCCGTGGGCGCCGATCGTGATGATCCCGCACGTCACCTCGAGACAGTCGACCTCGCTGACACCGCCGTCGCGGTCCTGGCTCTCGAAGGTCGCTCCGGGCACGACCATGTCGACGCGCCACGAGCCGTCGGTTCCCATGACCGCGTTCGCCGCGTCCTCAGTGTCGCTGCCGGGGAACGCGAGGAAACGCTGAAAGCCGTGGTTCTCCTTCGACTCCTGGTCGGGCACGTACCGGTAGTCGCTCCCGACCTCGCCGCCGTTGCTCGGGCGCCAGGACGAGGCGTCCGCGACCCAGCCGAAGAGGACGTAGACGCCGCCGAAGCCCCCGGTGATCGATTGGAAGCCCGAGCCCGAGACGGTCACCGGCGTCGCGGCGTCGGGGGAGGCGTTCGCGGCCCCCTCGATCGTGACGCGCGCGGCGGCCGACGCCGGACCGGCGGAGAGCGGCGAGAGCGCGAGGGCGCTCGACCCCAGGAGGGCGGCCAGGAGGAGCCCGACGGGCCGGCGAAGCACGACGCGACGAAGCGCGACGCGACGGTGTGATCGGGGGCCGAGGGGGAGGCGGTCAGGCATGCGCCGAGTGCTCCTTTCGAGAGCGGGAGACGGGGCGGAGGGGACGGACGTGGACGTCGCCGTCGACGACCCGCACGGAGAGCGGATGACGGTAGACGTCGGAGAGGAGCTCGGACGAGAAGGCCTCCGACGGAGGGCCGGCCGCACGCACCCGCCCTCCGTCGAGGACGACGACCCGGTCGGCGTAAGCCGCCGCGAGGTCGAGGTCGTGCAGGACGACGATCACGGCCCCTCCGGACCGCGCGTGCTCGGCGAGGCGGAGGAGGACGCGTTCCTGGTGACGGATGTCGAGGCTCACCGTCGGTTCGTCGAGGAGGATCACCTCGCAGGCCTGCGCCCGGACACGGGCGAAGGCGACGCGAGCGCGCTCACCGCCGGAGAGCTCCGTGACACGGCGTTCGAGGAAGGTACCGATCTCGGCCTCCTCGACGGCCGCGGCGATCCGTGCGTCGTCCTCGTCCGACTCGGGGCGGCCGCGCCAGGGGGCGCGGCCCATCTCGACGACCTCGAGGGTGGTGAACGGGAAGGACACCTCGTTCGACTGCGTGAGCACGGCGCGGCGACGCGCGAGGTCGAGAGCCCGGACGGTCCCGAGCGGCCGTCCGTCGAGCTCCACGGTTCCGGAGGACGGGTCGATGTCGCCCGAGAGCGCGTGCAGGAGGGTCGACTTCCCCGCTCCGTTCGGTCCGACGAGCGCGACGAGTTCGCCGGGCACGATCGCGACGTCCACTCCCGCGAGCACCTCGCGCTCGCCGTAGCGGACGTGGAGACCGCGGGCCTCGAGGACGGCGCTCATGCCCAGCCTCCCGACCGCACGCGAGCGCGACGCAGCAGCCAGAAGAAGAAGGGGCCGCCGACCAGCGCGGTGAGCATGCCGATCGGGAGATCCGCGTACGGGACGGCCGTGCGCGCGACGGTGTCGGCGGCGAGGAGCAGGAAGGCGCCGCCGAGAGCGCTCACGGCGAGGAGCGCGCGGTGTGCCGGCCCGAGGACGAGACGGACGAGGTGCGGGACGACGAGTCCCACGAACGCGATGATGCCGCAGAGCGACACCGCCGCGGCTGTCAGCACCGCGACGAGCACGATCGCGATCACGCGCGTGCTCTCGATCGAGACGCCGAGGTGGTGCGCCTGGCGCTCGCCGAGGGCGAGGAGGTCGAGGCGGTGGGAGAGCGTGAGCGCGCCGATGATCCCGACGATCGTGATGGGCAGCACGATCGCGACGTCCTGCCAGCGCGTGCCGTTGAGCGAGCCCAGCTGCCAGAACACGATCTGCTCCCGCTGCTGCGTCGTCGAGAGGAAGGTCGCGAGCGCGATCCCCGCCCCGCACACCGCGTTGACGGCGATACCGGTGAGGACGAGCGTGACGACCTCGGTGCGACCGCCGGAACGCGCGGCGAAGTAGACGAGGAAGGTCGCGGCGAGCCCTCCGACGAAGGCGAACAGGGGCGAGGTGAGGGGCCCGGCGAAGGAGGCCCCCGTGAGGATCGCGATCGAGGCCGCGACGGCCCCGCCCGACGACACTCCGACGACACCGGGCTCCGCGAGCGGGTTCCGGAAGACGCCCTGCATGAGAGCGCCCCCCACGGCGAGTGCCGCTCCGACGACGAGAGCCATGGCGATGCGGGGGAAGCGGATCATCCAGAGGGTCGCATCGGCGTTCGGGTGTGCCGGTGTGGCCGCCTCCGGCAGCACGACCGCCGACCAACCGATCGAGGCGAGCGCGTCGTTCGTGTGCGCCGCGAGCGAACCGAGGATCTCCGGAACGGAGATCGCCAGTTGACCGAGCCCCGCCGACACGACCGCGAGGACGACCGTGGCCACGCCGAGCGTCAGCACGAGCACTCGCCGCGGACCGGCCGAGTGGACCCGGACCGGCGCGCTCGACCGCGCGGGTCCGAGTGCGGTGGCGGCGGCGCTCATCCCGCGGCGCCGGCGGCTGCCGCGTCCGGCGCGTAGACCGCGACGGCGAGCGCCTCGAGGACACGAGCGGTGTCGGGTCCGAAGCTCAGGATCTGGGAGTCCGCCATGTCGACGACGCGACGGTGCTCGCCGGCGGGGGTCTGCTGGAGGGCGGGGACGGCGTCGAGCAGGCCGTCGACCCCGTCCACCGATTCCAGTCCGCCCGTCATGACGAGGACGAGATCGGGGTTCGCCGCCACGAGTCCCTCGTCGGTGATCGGTCGCATCCCCGACCAGCCGATCTCCGATGAGACGTCGACTCCGCCGAGAGCCGTGATGAGGGCATCGGCCCCGGATTCCTCACCGAACATGTAGTAGACGCCCGATTGTCCCCGCACGTACAGGAAGATCATCCGGAGTTTCTCGCCGTCGGCCGGCGTGATGCCCGCGATCTCGGCGACGGTCTCGTCGACCGCCGCCGAGATGCGTTCCGCCAGCAGCGCGCCCCGCTCGGGGACGCCGAGCGCCGCGGCGACGTCTCCGACGAGCGAGCCGATCGAGTCGATCGCGCGGTGGGAGTCGACGACGACGACGTCGACTCCCGCGTCGCGCATCTGCAGGACCGTGTCCCAGGGGCCGAGGCCCGTGTCGGTGATGATGAGCGTGGGCGCGAGCTCGAGGATCGCCTCCGCGTTCAGGTCGTGACCGTTCTGCGTCACGAGCGGCCGGTCGGCGATCTCGGCGAAGTCGCTCGAGACGTCCCGGCCGACGACCTGGTCGCCGAATCCGAGCTCGAACACGGTGCGCGACAGCGAGCCGTAGATGTCGAGGGCGAGGATGCGGGAGGTGTCGTCGATCGCGACGGTCGTGCCCTGCCGGTCCGTCACTGTTACGGGGAGGGACTGCTCGCCCTCCGAGACGGGGTCGACGGGGGAGGAGGGGGCGACGGCGGAACTCGGGCCCTCCCAGGCTCGTGGATCGTCGAGGGGGGTCACCTCGGCCAGGCGCGGCGTGGCCGCCCCGGAGGAATCGTCGCCGGCCGTCGCGGACGTGCATCCGGCGAGGACCGGCCCCGTGAGCAGGAGGGCGAGAGAGGCGATGACGGGGAGGAACGGGGAACGGCGAAGGGCGGTCACGTCGGTGCTGATCTCTCGAACGGGGAAGGGAAGGAAGGTATGCCCACCCTAATGAGATTGAGTACTTAGGTAAACCTACCCTTTGCCGTAGAGTGGCGACATGGACACCCGGACCGCTTTCGTCGCCGAGCTTCCCTCGCTTGGTGTGGCCGCCCTTCTTCGTGAGGCCACCGACGCGCAGCATCGCGCCGCTGAGTCCCGTCCGTTCATGACAGCTCTCATGGGCGGGAAACTCGATCTCGCCGCCTACACGCTCTATCTCGGCCAGTTCGCACGGATCTATGCGGCTCTCGAATCGCGAGCCGTGGTGCCCTCGGACCCCGCCGTGCTCCAGGACCGCCGACTCCACCGGGCGTCGGCGATCGATGATGATCTCGCCGCTCTCGGTGCCGCAGACTGGCGCGAGCGGGTCCCGGCGCTGCCGGCATCGGTCGCGTACGCGGATCACCTGCGGACGATCGCCCGAAACGAACCGATCCGGCTCGTCGCCCACCACTACACGCGTTACCTCGGCGACTTGTCCGGTGGCCAGGTCATGGCGACCATGCTGCGGCGGCACTACGGAGCTACCGAGCAGCAGTTGTCGTTCTTCCGCTTCGATGATCTCGGCCCCCTCGTGCCCTACAAGCGCGGCTACCGCGAGGCGCTCGACGCCATGGAGCTCGACGCGACGGAGCGCAAGGTCCTCGTCGCTGAGGCGCGAGCGGCGTTCGACGCGAACACGGCCGTCTTCGACGATCTCGGGGCGGCGACGTCGGCTCGGTGAGGGTCTGGATCTTCCGCTGGGTCGGCGTCGCACCGCCGACTCAGCGGAATCCCCGCGGCACGCGACAGGATGGGGTAATGATCTCCACCGCCCTCGCTTCCCGCCTCCGCACCGCCGGCCTCACGTGGGCGCCCTCGTCGGGCGACGCGTTCCAGATCGCCCGTGAAGACTTCGAAGGCGACGTCTTCACGGTCAGCGACATGACGATCGAGCCGCACCACTATCCGAGCGGCACGATCCTCGGCTTCAACGGGACGACGGAGTGGGCACTCGACTCGGTCTCCCTCGACGACGCATTGTGGCTGCCGCGGGAGGACCAGCTCCGCGAGCTGCTGCGAGGCGCCTTCGTCTCACTCGCGCGCGTGCAGGAGGGACTCCGGGGTCGAACCGTCTACAGGGTCACGGCGCGGATCGATGGCGAGGAGCGCACCTACTCGAGCGACCACGCCGCCGAGGCGTACGGCGAAGCGCTGCTGGAGCTCATCGAGTCGGTCAGCTGAGGCGGGGCCTGGCGCCCGCTGCACCCGCTGCGCTCCGGGGCTGATGCCTCGTCACTCCGCGTCGAGGGCGTCCCAGCCCTCGACCCAGCGGGCGAGGTAGGCGGCGAACTGGCGGAGGTCGTCGTCGCTCCATTCGCCGAGAACACGCTGGAGGGAGTTGAAGCCTGTCGGACCCGCGTTCCGGAGCCGTTCGCGGCCGTGGTCGGTGAGTTCGATGAAGCGCGCCCGACGGTCCTCCGGGTCGGACCGCGTCGCGACGAGTCCGAGATCCTCGAGCTGGCGCGACTGCCGGCTGATGGCGGTGCGGTCGACCGAGAGCATCTCCGCCGCCGCTCCCGCGTGCACGGGTCCGTGGCGTTCGAGGATGCGCAGCATCTTGAGCCCGAACGGCTGGAGCGACGGGTCGACGGCGGCGGCCGCGTTGCGGATGCTCGCGCGGATCTTGCCGGCGAGCACGCTCATCTGCTCCTCGACCTCGTGGATCGGGGATGCCGCTTGCTCCGCCCGGCTTGTGCCGCCGTCGACCTCGGGGAACATCATCGCGATCGGCCTCCGTCAGTACTCTCGTCGTCGGACCGCCGACCGTCGGGGTGCGAGGTGCCGACCGGGGGGAGGGCGACCGAAGCGGTCGAGGCGTCGATGAGTGCGTCCTCCGCGACCGCGAACTCGCTCTCGGCCTCCGTGTTCTCGGAAGCGCCGTGTCGCTGCACCGCATTCATGGTACCGAGACGGGCGTTCGGAAGGAATGCGACGGCGATCAGGGTGATGATCGCGAGCGGGACACTGTAGAAGAACACCTGGCCGACGCCCGTGCCGTAAGCGCTCTCGACGACGACGCGGATCGCTTCCGGGAGCTGGTTGACCTGCGGGATCGTGCCGCTGCCGAGCGCCTGCGCGGCCACCGCCTGCTGCTCGGGAGCGAGGTCGGCGATGCCGTCCTTGATCCCATCGGCGACGACCGTTCCGAGGATCGAGCCGAGGACGGAGACGCCGACCGTGCCGCCGAGACTGCGGAAGAACGTGACGGCGCTCGTCGCGACGCCGAGGTTCCGCACCTCGATCGAGTTCTGCACGACGAGCACGAGATTCTGCATGAGCATGCCGAGTCCCGCGCCGAGTACGAACATGTAGATGGCCACGAGCACGAAGGGGGTGTCGTAGTGGAGGGTGCTCAACAGGGCGGTCCCGACCACGGACAGTGCGCCGCCGGTCACCATGATGGCCTTCCATCGCCCGCGCTTGCTGATGATCGCTCCGAACACCGCCGACGCGATGAGGAGGCCCGCCATCATCGGGATGGTGAGGAGGCCTGACTGCGTCGGCGTCGCTCCGCGGGCCAACTGCATGTACTGGGCGAGGAAGACGGCGGTTCCGAACATCGAGACGCCGACCGAGATGCTCGCGATGACCGCGAGCGTGAAGGTGCGGTTGCGGAACATCGAGAGCGGGATGATCGGCTCCGTGGCCTTCAGTTCGACGATGACCGCGGCGACGAGGAGCACGATCGCCCCGGTCACCATGATGAGCGTCTCGAGCGACATCCACTCGAACTGCTTGCCGGCCATCGACATCCAGATGAGGAAGAGGGAGACGCCGCCGGCGATGAGGACGGCGCCCGCGTAGTCGATCGTGACCTTGCGCTTCGCCCGCTTGGGGAGGTGCAGCGTGGCCTGGAGCATGATGATGGCGACGATCGCGACGGGGAGAGCGACGAAGAAGTTCCACCGCCAGCCGAACGCGTCCGTGATGAGCCCACCGAGGAGCGGGCCGCCGACGGTGCCGACGGCCATGACGCCGCCGAAGAGGCCGGCGTAGCGTCCACGCTCACGCGGGCTGATGATGTCGGCCATGATGATCTGGCTGAGCGCCGCGAGTCCGCCGCCGCCGAGGCCCTGGAAGACACGGAAGACGATGAGCCAGTCGGTGTTCTGGGCGAACCCGGCGGCCGCCGAGCCGAGCACGAAAAGCCCGAGGGCGAGCTGGATGAGGAGCTTGCGGTTGAAGAGGTCGGCGAACTTGCCCCACAGCGGCGTGGACACCGTCGTGGCGAGCAGTGTCGCGGTGACGACCCAGGTGTATGCGGACTGATCGCCCTTGAGCTCGGAGATGATGAGCGGCAGCGACGTCGACACGACCGTTCCCGCGAGGATCGACACGAACATGCCGAGGAGGAGGCCGGAGAGGGCCTGCAGCACCTGGCGATGGTTCATGGATCCGTCGGGCGAGCCCTCGGCCGCGGTGCTCGTGGCCGGTGTGTTCGTACTGCGCTTCGCGCTCTCATCCCCGCGTGACATCTGACTCCCGTCAATAGTTGGCAACAGTCAACTATAACACCGTGTCATGCAATTCGGTACGTCATGCGCGCAGATCGCGACCCGACCGATGTCGGTCCCTGAGCCTGTCGAAGGGCGGTTCCTCAACGTGTCGAAGGGCGTCATTTCGAGAACGCAACCCGTCGTCCACAAAACCGCCATCCACCAGGTTCTCCACTGCCACTCACCGCCCGGATCGAATGTCGGTGGCATGGTGTTCACTGCTCCTATGGGGGAACACGAGACAGCACTCAGGTCGGCGATCGCACACGCGATCGGTGACCTCACGGAGCCTCTCGACGCCCTCGTCCCCGCTCGCCTGTCAGGCGACGACTACCTCACACTTCTCCGCGAAGCGGAAGATCTCGGCCGCCTCGTAGACGGGCTCCGACACCGGCTCGCCGCCGACGCCGGGTCTCGCTCCGGCGGCCCCATCGACACCTTCGTCCAGCTCGGACACGCCACACCGGCGGACGGTCTCGCCGCGGCCACCGGAGTGTCCGTCGTCGCTGCAAAGAGACGCATCCGCATCGGCGAAGCGATCACACCCACGATCGCCCTCACCGGCGCCGAACTCCCCCCACGCCATCGCCACATCGCCGACGCCGTGGCTCGTGGGCATCTGGGTGTCGAGGCCGCCGAGTTGCTGGTCCGCGAACTCGACAGCGTCGCCGGACGCGTCTCACCCGAGGTCCTCGAGGAAGCAGAACGCGGCCTCGTGCTTCTCGCCGCCGGGGCCGACGAACACCCTCCGCTGTGCGTCGACCTCGTCCGCGCGCAGGCGGCGCTGTTCATCGCCCGCATCGACCCGGACGGGGCCCGCCCGAAGGAGGAGCGCGCCCGGAAGCATCGCAAGCTCCACATCGGGAAGGAGACGGCGGACGGCCTCATTCCGATCAGCGGAGACCTCAAGGCAGAAGTCGGCGCCGGACTGAAGCGTCTCATTGACGCCCATCTGCGCAGCCCGGCGTTCAGCGACCCGGACGCCGACCCGGAGGCGTCGTTCAGGGACCATTCCGATGTGCGCACCATCGACCAGAAACGCCACGACATCTTCGCGTCAATCATCAACGCCGCCGCCCGCGTCGCCGATGCACCCGAGCTCGGCGGTGCCGCACCCGCGGTCATCGTCACGGTCACGGCGGCCGATCTCGCCGACCCGAACGGTGTCGGATCGATCGACGGCCTCGACACCCCGGTCCCCGTCGCGACCATCGAGCGGATGATCGACACCGGGGGCTTCCAGCTCGAGACCTTCGGGCCCACCGGACGCATCCTCTCGCTCAGTTCGGTGCAGCGGTGCTTCAACGGGACCCAGCGTCGGGCGATCATCGGACGCGACGGCGGGTGCATCATCCCCGGTTGCTCCATCCCCGCCGGATGGTGCGAAGTGCACCATGTGATCCCCTATCGAGACGGCGGCCGAACCCACGTCGACAACGGCGTCCTCTTGTGTTGGGGACACCACCAGAACATCGACTCCGGGCCGTGGCGGATCAGTATGCCGAACGGAGTCCCCCATGTCCGCGGACCGGGGCACCACGAGTGGACGCATGTCACGAAGTCACGGGCACGACCACCGCTTCCGGCAACCGGATGAAGGAGTCGTGTGTGCCGGTGTCAGTCCGGGATCATGCGCTTACCCATGCTCACGGAGCCGTCGGGCGCGTAGCCGAGGGATTCGTAGAAGCGCATGGCCTCGGTGTTGTCGGCGCGCACCTGCAGGTTCACCTTGGGGCAGCCGAGTTCCTCGAGCATCGTCTCCGCTTCAGCGACGAGGAGGCGGCCGAAGCCGCGACCACGGTGGAGCGGAGCGACGGCCAGATAGTTGAGCCAGCCGCGGTGTCCCTCGTACCCCGCCATGAGGCTTCCCACGACCCGTCCAGCGCCGTTCTCCGAGTCGATCTCACCGACGAGGAAGAGTTCCGGCTGGACGGTGAGTTTCCGTTCGATGTCGCGATGAGGGTCGTTCCACGGTCGGGTGAGCCCGCACGCCTCCCACAGGGCCACGACGGTCTCCGTGTCGGAACGCTGGAACGAACGGATACGCATCCGTTCAGTCTTCCAGCCCGGAGGAGCGCCGACGAAACGGCGCGACCCCGGGCCGAGCTACGCGCGCCCGGACCGCCGGCGCTTCGGCATCCGGACGGGGGACCCCGACGCCGACTCGATCGCGTCGCTGTAGTGACCCACGAGAGCGCCCGTGACGCTCTTCCAGGTGCGCGTGCGAACGGCCTCGCGCGCGGCTCGACCGAAGGCCGCCCGCTTCCCGTCGTCGCCGACGAGGTCCCGGACGGCAGACGCCATCTCCGCGAGATCTCCCGGAGTGTAGAGCCATCCCGTGCGGCTCGAGTCGACGAGATCGACAGGCCCGCCGCGGCCCGTCGCCACGACCGGCACCCCCGACGCCATGGCTTCCTGGATGGTCTGGCAGAACGTTTCGGACTCGCCGGGGTGCACGAAGACGTCGAGGCTCGCCATGACGGTCGCGAGGTCGTCACCGCCGAGGAACCCGGTGAAGTGCGCGTTGGGCAGGAGGCGACGGAGCGAGGGCCCGACCGGACCGTCCCCGACGATCACGAGTCGCGTGCCCGGGACGTCGGAGAGCGCCGCGAGGTCCTCGAGCTGCTTCTCCGCGGCGAGGCGGCCGACGTAGCCGACGAGGCGCTCGCCGTTCGGTGCGACCGACCGCCGCCAGTTCTCCGAACGCCGTGCGGGATCGAACCGCTCGGAGTCGACGCCGCGTACCCAGAGCCGGACGCGATCGATGTTGCGCTCCTCGAGCTGCCGGATGGCGGCGCTCGATGGTGCGAGCGTGAGGGTCGACTGCGTGTGGATGCGGTCGACGTGCTGCCACAGCAGCTCCTCGGCGTAGGGGATGCCGTATCGGGCGGCGTAGGCGGGGATCTCCGTCTGGTACACCGCGACGGTCGGAACGCCGAGGGTCTGCGCCGCGAGCAGCCCGCGCCATCCGAGGACGAAGGGCGACGCGAGGTGGACCACGTCCGGCCGGAAGCGATCGAGGGTCGTCATGAGGCGACGCGACCCGCCGGGGGCGACGCGCACACTCGGATAACGCGGAAGCGTGAACGACGGCACCTGGTCGACGCGCACTCCGGCGTGTTCCTCGGGCGTCAGATGCCCGCTGCGAGCGGCGATGACGATCATCTCGTCACCGCGTTCGGTGAGGTGCTCCATCACGCGCAGCAGCGAGTGGGTCACCCCGTTCATGTGAGGGAGGAAGGATTCGGCGACGATCGCGATCCGCATGCTTCGACGATGCGCCGTCGGTGCGACGGGGGAGTGATCGTGAGGAGGACGGGAGGTGACGGCGGGATGACCTTCGCGTGACGGAGGTCGGCGCGGGCTCGGGGGCAGCAGGAGCAAACAGGAGGAATACCGTGGGTGCGAGCCGGGTTGTGGCCGTCAGATAGATTCAAGTGAATAGGTTTGCGCGGTCGCCGGACAGCGACCAGCGCGGGGAAGAGGATGAGGACGATGACGACAACGCTCGAACTGGGTCTGGACACGTTCGGAGACGTGAGCGTCGACGCGGCGGGTGAGACGTTGCCGCACGCCCAGGTGCTCCGCAACCTCGTCGAACAGGCGAGGCTCGCGGACAGCCTCGGCCTCGACTACTTCGGAATCGGAGAGCACCACCGGGTGGACTTCGCCGTGTCGGCACCCGAGGTGCTGCTCGCCGCGATCGCGGCGCAGACCAAGCACATCCACCTCGGCACCGCCGTGACCGTGCTGAGCTCCGACGACCCCCTCCGCGTCTTCCAGCGCTTCGCGACGCTCGACGCGGTCTCGAACGGTCGCGCCGAGGTCATCCTCGGGCGCGGCTCCTTCACCGAGTCCTTCCCGCTCTTCGGCTTCGAGCTGTCGCAGTACGAGGAACTGTTCGAGGAGAAGCTCCAACTCTTCGCCGAGGTTCGCAAGCAGGAACCCATCACCTGGACCGGCAACACCCGCGCTCCACTGTCGAACCAATCGGTGTACCCGCCGCTCGAGAACCGGCTCCTGAAGACCTGGATCGGCGTCGGCGGGAGCCCGGAGTCGGTCGTCCGCGCCGCCCACTACGGTTTCCCTCTCATGCTCGCGATCATCGGCGGCGAACCGCACCGTTTCGCTCCGTTCGTACGTCTCTACAAGCAGGCACTCGAGCAGTTCGGGCAGCCGCTCCAGCCGATCGGCGTGCACTCGCCCGGGCATGTCTCCGACACCGACGAGCAGGCGAAGGACGAATTGTGGCCGCATTACCGCGTCCTGCTCGACCGCATCGGACGCGAGCGGGGCTGGCCGCCCATCACGCGTGACCGCTTCGAGGCCGAGGCCGGACCCGAGGGCGCGCTCTACGTGGGCTCTCCCGAGACCGTCGCGACGAAGATCGCACGCGCCGCGAAGCTCCTCGAGCTCGACCGCTTCGACCTCAAGTACGCGAACGGCACCATGCCGCACGAGAACCTCATGCACAGCATCGAGTTGTACGGCTCCGAGGTCGCCCCGCGAGTTCAGCACCTTCTCGGCGCCGTCGAGCTCTGATCCGGACCCCAATCGGCCGCGCGTCGGCGCGGATTACCGGGATTCGGAGGAGTACACGCCTATTGTGGCCGTGTGTGGAGGCTAGATCGACGAAACGATGACGGCGTGCTCGAGAACGAGGACCCCGTCGGAGACGGCGTGCTCGGTCCCAACACGACCCAGCCGCACGACCTCTCCATCGGTGACCCATCGGTGACCGTCGCGAATGTCGCAGACCGGACGCGTGAGCAGTGGCGAGCCGAACTCGCCGAGGTGGGTGGGCGCTCGCCGCTCCTGCATTTCGTGGACGCCGCGCACACCGCGATCGAGTTGAGTGCGACCCACCCCGGCGGCCTGCCGCAATTCATCACCGGCAAGTCCACGCTCCTGTCGAACCTCATCCGCGACGAGGTCGCGTTGCGCCGAGCGAAGGTCTCCGCGGATCTCATCACGGCGAAGGGGATCGAGCTGCGCAGCGTCCGCGGCATCGACGCCGTGCACCTCGCTGTCGGTCTCGCGCACTGGCGCAACGACGGCGAGGACTTCTGCGCACCCGTCCTCCTGCGCCCCCTCGCCATTCGCCGGTACGGGAACGACTTCGAGCTGAAGCTCACTGGCACGACCGTCCTGAACCCGGAACTCGCGCGGTCTCTCCGGGAGCAGTTCGGCATCACGCTCGACGCGACGGCCTTCGAGGCCCTCGCCCACGCGGGAGACGTCTTCAAGCCGCAACCGGTCATCGACCGCTTGCGCGGCCTCACCTCCCACCTCGACTGGTTCAACGTCCAGCCGCGACTCGTCGTCTCATCATTCGCGGACGCGAGCGCCGGCCTCATCCAGGACGCTCGCTCGCTCGACCACCCCGTGCTCGACGCCCTCGCGGGGAATCCCGGTTCCCGCCGTCTCATCGAGGGCATGAGCTCTCCCGTCGACCCGGTCCCGCAGGACGAGCGACCCCCGACGACCGACACGCTCCTCCTCGACGCCGACTCCGAGCAGGAGAACGTGATCGCGCAGATCGTGGCGGGGCAGTCGATCGTCGTCAGGACCCTCCCGGGGACGGGCGGTACCCAGACGATCGTGAACGCGCTCGGTGAACTCGTCTCGAAGCACAAGCGTGTGCTCGTCGTGAGCCCGCGCCGCTCGAGCCTCGACGGCATGCGGCACCGGTTCACGGGCGTCGGCCTGCCGGGGCTCGCGGCTCATCCGGCGACGCTGCGCCGCGACCTCGTCACGGCCATCTCCCGCAACGAGAAAGCGAAGACCCCGCGCGTCTCCGACGTCGACGACGCGCTCGTGCGGCTGCGGAAGGTCCTGCTCGACTACCGCTCGTCCCTCGTCTCGATCGACCACCTGCTCGGCGTCTCGGTCGTCGATGCGCTCGACGCGCTCACGGCGCTCGCGAACAAGCCCGAACCGCCGTCGACGGCCGCGCGACTGAGCATGGACTCCATTGTCCGGCTCGCGCACGGCCGTGACGAGACGGCTCGGGCCCTCGCACACGCCGCTGCCCTCGGCGAATTCCAGTACGGACCCGGCGACTCGCCCTGGTACGGCGCGCATTTCGCGACCACGGCGGAGGCGAAGGCGACGCACGAACTCGCGAAGAAGCTCAACCGCAGCGATCTGCCGCGGCTGCTCGAGCGCGGCTACGAACTCATCGGGCAGACGCGCATGCGACCGTTCGAGACACTCGAGGAACTCGGCATCTACTTGCGTCTGCTCCTCGACGTGCGCGAGACCCTCGACAAGTTCGTCCCGTCCGTCTTCGACCGGTCCCTCGCGGAGCTCATCGCCGCGACGGATTCGCGGCGAGAGTCGCCGGGGATGTCGACGGCGAACCGCCGGCGACTCAAGAAGCTCGCGAAGGAGTACGTGCGACCGGGGGTGCACATCTCCGACCTCAACGCTGCGCTCCGTCGAGTCCAGCAGCAGCGCATCCTGTGGCAGCGCTATGTCGACGCGGGCGTCACTCCAGAGGTTCCCCTCGGCATCGCCGATGTCCAGGTCGCCTACCAGCGCGTCGTCGCCGACCTCGGCGCGCTCGACGCTCCCCTCGGGCGGGAAGCCGAGTCGGATCGCCTCGTGGCTGCTCCGGTCCGGGAACTCGTGCGGATGATGTCCGGTCTCGCGGCAGAGTCGCAGGTCATGGACAATCTCCAGGAGCGCACGACCCTCATCGCCGAGCTGCGCGAGAAGGGTCTGCACGACCTCCTGGTCGACCTCTCGAGCCGTCACGTGCCCGAGCATCTCGTCGCCGATGAACTCGAGCTCGCGTGGTGGCAGTCGGTCCTCGAGAACGCTCTCTCGACCGACAAGGCACTCCTCGGGGCGAACACGCAGGTCATCGACCGGCTCGAGTCCGACTTCCGGCTCGTGGACGAGGCCCACGCCTCCGCATCGGGAGCGATCCTCGCGGGCATGCTCGCGGACATGTGGAAGATCGGGCTCGTGGACTGGCCGGACGAGGCTCACGCCTTGCGCACGCTGCTCCGCGGCGACCGCACGGTCACTCCCGCCGACGTCGAGCGGGCGGCCCCGCACCTCGCGCGGTCGCTCTCGCCCATCTGGGCGATGTCGCCGTACGACGTGCCGTCGCTTCCGGACTCGCTCCGTTTCGACGCGGTCTTCCTCCTCGACGGGGGAGCGACGCTCCTCTCCGAGAACGTCGGGGCCATCCGACGGGCGAAGCAGGTCGTCGTGTTCGGCGACCCGGTGACGCAGAGCCCCACGCCGTTCCAGATCGCCGTCGGGGCGCGCGACGGCGAAGCGCGCGAGCCCGACGTCGACGTCGACGAGCTCGCCGCCCGTTCCGCGTTCGCCCGACTCGGCGAACTCCTGCCGGGACTCGGCCTCACACGCAGTTACCGGGCGGGCGGCGAGGACCTCGCCGAGCTCGTCAACCAGCGCTTCTACGGCGGGGAGATCGACTCGATGCCCTGGGCCGGATCGTTCCTCGGCCACGGTTCCCTCACCCTCGACTACGTCGCGAACGGGCACGGCATGCCGGACCCGGTCACGGGCACCGTCGAGTCGGTCGACCCCGAGGTCGCCCGCGTCGTGAGCCTCGTGCTCGAGCATGCGACGAACCGCCCGCGTGAGTCCCTGATGGTGGTGACCGCGAGCGAGAAGCACGCCGCCCGGGTGCACCAGGCGGTGCTCGACGCCTTCGCGCGGCGAAGCGACCTGTCGGAGTTCATCCTGCGGGAGCGAGCCGAGCCCTTCACTGTGCTGACGCTCGAGCAGTCCGAGGCGGAGAGCCGGGATCGTGTCATCTTCTCGCTCGGTTTCGGAGTCACGCCCCACGGTCGTGTGCTGTCGACGTTCGGCGCGCTCGGCCGTCCCGGCGGCGACCGGCTGCTCGCGGTCGGTATGACGCGTGCGCGGCGGTCGATGGTGATCGTCTCGTGCATCCGGCCGGACGACATCGACCCGGAGCGTATGCAGTACGGCATCGTCGCTCTCGCGCAGATCCTGCGGGAGCCGCCACGGCGCGATCCCCGCCCGCCGGCGACCGACGGGGCGCAGCCGATGCTCATCGACCTCGCTGAGCGTCTTTACCGGTACGGCCTGAACGTCGAGATCGGCTACCGCGGCTCGATCGCCCTGGTCGCGGCGTACGGATCGAAGGCGGTCGCGATCGAGTCTGACCCCGAGGTGGGACTCGAGTCGCTGCGGGAATCCCTCCGTCTGCGACCGGACGTCCTTCGCCGGCTGGGTTGGCACTACGTCCGCGTGCACAGCTTCGACCTGTTCGCGGACCCCGAGGCCGTCGCGCGCAACATCATGTCGATTCTCGGCGCACCCGTCCCGGAAGGCTCGACCCCGGGTGCCGCCGCGTCCTGACCAGGTACCGGACGATCCTCGCGCTCCACGCCAGCGCATCCGGCGGCTCGCGGGCTCCCGCCGCGCCCGCCTCGACCCGGCGCCCGGCACGGACCCCTCACCCGATGTCCCCACGCGTGATGAGGCGCCGCCGCCGTCCGACGCAGTGGCGCCGCGGGGCGAGAACGACGAGCGCTTGCGACGAGATGTTCCCCCGCATTGGTGAGCGGGTGTATACAGTGAGTGCGTCGTAACCGCGCAGCCTACGACGCAGCCCACCACGGGCAGCCCACAGCGCAGCGGCCGGTGAGGGACGGGCGACCACACGTGAACATCCCCGAGAGGCGCGTTCGATGCAGCATTCACCGCCCACCGTCTCGTGGACGAACGCCGAGCACTACGAGCCGTACATCGGTCGCTGGAGTCGGCGGGTCGCTCCGCACTTCGTGCGATGGCTCGACATCGCCCCGGCGGCGATGTGGCTCGAGACGGGCTGCGGGACGGGAGCGCTCACGTCGGCGATCGTCGCGGAGGCCCGGCCGTCCCGCGTCCGCGCGTCGGACACGTCGAGCGGCTACCTCGAGTACGCCCGAACGCTCCTCCCCGACGCCACCGTCGACTTCGTCCTCGAACGAGCGGAGTCGGTCGGGCTTCCCGATGGATCCGTTGACGCCGCGGTCTCGGGCCTGCTCCTCAACGTGCTCGCCGATCCCGTCGTCGCCCTCGCGGAGTGCCGGCGGGTGACGCGCCGCGGGGGGACCGTCGCGGCATACGTCTGGGACTACTCGAACGAACTGTCGGCGATGCGCCTCTTCTGGGATACCGCCATCCTGCTCGACCCGGTCGCCCGACGCCTTCATGAGGGTCGGCGCTTCGCCTCGTGGGGCCCCGACGAGGTCGCCCGTCGGTTCCGCGCCGCCGGGCTCTCGAACGTCGAACTCACCGAGATCGAGATCGAGACTCCCTTCCGGGACTTCATCGACTACTGGTCGCCGTTGCTCGGCGGGCAGGGGCCGGCGCCGTCGTACGTCGCTTCGCTCGAACCGGCGGCCGTCGACGCCCTTCGGACGGCGGTGTACCGCCAGCTGCCGATCGGCGAGGACGGCTCGATCCGGCTCCGCTCGCGGGCGTGGGCCGTCCGGTCGCTCGTCGCCTGAATCCCGATTTCTGTTTCCCGGCTTCTCGCTCGGTCAGGCCTCGGGTCGCGGCCTCACCTGCGGGGTCTCATCGTTGCGCTTGCTGAGCAGATCACGGATCTCGGCGAGGAGCTCGACCTCGGTGGGAGCGAGCGGGGCCTGGTTGTCGCCCACGGGGCGGTTCTTGGCGAGAAGGTCGTCCGCTCGCTTCTTGAGGGTGTTGATCGGCAGGACGAACGCGAAGTAGACGACCGCGGCGACGATCAGGAAGTTGAGGATCGCGCCGATGATCGCTCCGACGTACATGATCGACTCTCCACCGCTCATGGTGGGGATGACGACCGGTAGAGCCTTCTCCAGGCTCTGAGCGTTGAAGATCGCCCCGATGATCGGGTTGAACAGGTTCTCGACGATGGCCGTCACGACGGCCGTGAAGGCGGCACCGATGACGACGGCGACCGCGAGGTCGATGACGTTCCCGCGGAGGATGAACTCCTTGAAGCCCGTGATCATGTGTGTTCCCTCGTTCCCTGACGCGAGTGGACTCAACGCCGGTCGGCGATCAGTGTGACGTTGTACCCGAGCCGCCCCCGGAGCCGGACGGACCCGAGCCGGACGAACCGGAGCCGGACGAACCCGACGAACCCGAGCCGGACGAACCCGAGCCGGACGAGCCGGACGAACCGGACGAACCGGACGATCCCGACGACCCGGCGGACGAATCGGAGGACGAGCTCGACCCCGAGTCGCTCCCGGAGCCGGACGAAGCCGCGGCGGCTGTGCTCGACGACGTGCCGTTGCGTGAGTCGGTGCGGTAGAAGCCGCTGCCGTTGAACGTCACGCCGATCGAGCCGTAGACCTTGCGCAGTCGACCGCCGCAGACGGGGCACTCGGTGAGGGCGTCGTCGCTGAAGGACTGGTACATGTCGAAGGCGTTTCCGCACTCGGCGCAGCGGTAGGCGTAGGTGGGCATTCGTGTCTTTCGTCCGGTGGTGCTGGTACTGGTAATGGTGCTGGTGGGCATGGCTGCGGGCGTGACCACTCGAGACCGACGTCGTCGTAGTGGGCCCGGAGCGTCAGAAGTCGATGATGCGATCGGGTGTGACGACGCCGTTCACGGGCTGGTCGTGTCGCTCGCGCGGGACCTCGTCGACGAACTCGGAGTCGTAGACGACCGCGTACACGGGCGGGCACTTCTCCATCGAGCCGAGGGTCTTGTCGAAGTATCCCTTGCCCCAGCCCATCCTCATGCCGTCGCGGCCGATGGCGGCGGCGGGCACGAGGATCAGGTCGACGTCGTTGATCGCGAGTGGGCTGAGCAGCTCTCCCGACGGCTCGGGCATCCCGAACAGGCCGACGAGCTCCTGACCGTCCTCGCCGACCGTCCAGTCGAGCAGGCCGTCCTCGCGGCTGACGGGGAAGAGGACCCGGACGCCCTGCGCCCGCGCCCACGCGAGGTAGGGGCGGGTATCGGGCTCCGACGGTGCGGAGAGGTAGCATGCGACGGATCGCGCGCTCAGCCCGAGCGTGAGGGACTGCAGGTTCTCGGTGAGCCCGGCGGACGCGTGTTCCTGCTCGGAGGATGTGAGGTTCCGGCGGCCTTCGCGCAGTTCGGCCCGGAGGGCGCGTTTGCGGTTCTCCGTGTCGGTCGTCATGGCGACATTCTAGTTCGGGCGTCTCGTCGGCGTGTCCCTTGTGAGTTGCGTGGGGCCGACTGGCCGTTTGCGGATACGCTGGCACCATGGGACAGAGAGTGCAAAAGGCCGTCATTCCTGCTGCGGGCCTGGGGACGCGGTTCCTTCCGGCGACCAAGGCGATGCCGAAGGAGATGCTGCCGGTCGTCGACAAGCCGGCCATCCAGTACGTCGTCGAGGAAGCGGTGGGCGCCGGACTCGACGACGTCCTCATGATCATCGGCCGCAACAAGAACATGATCGCGAACCACTTCGATCGCGTCGCGGAACTCGAACACAATCTCCTCGCCAAGGGTGACGAGAAGAAGCTCGCCCGCGTGATGGAGTCGACGGACCTCGCCGACATCCACTTCCTGCGTCAGGGAGACCCGAAGGGCCTCGGGCACGCGGTGCTCCGCGCGCGGAGCCACGTGGGCGACAACCCCTTCGCCGTCCTCCTCGGAGACGACCTCATCGACGAGCGCGACCCGCTGCTCACGCGCATGCTCGACGAGCAGGAGAGCCGCAACGCGACCATCATCGCCCTCCTCGAGGTCGACCCGGACTCGATCCACCTTTACGGCGCGGCCGAAGTCGAGGCGACCGACGACCCCGACGTCGTCAAGGTCAAGGGTCTCGTGGAGAAGCCGGCCAAGGAGGACGCGCCTTCGAACCTCGCGATCATCGGCCGCTACGTTCTGCGACCCGAGGTCTTCGACGTCCTCGAGGAGACCGAGCCCGGCAAGGGCAACGAGATCCAACTGACCGACGCGCTCCAGGTGCTCGCGGCCGACGACGAGATCGCCGGCGGCGTCTACGGTGTGATCTTCCGCGGCCGTCGCTACGATACGGGCGACCGCCTCGACTACATCAAGGCGATCGTGCAGCTCGCGCTCGACCGTGAGGACCTCGGCGCCGACCTCGGCCCGTGGCTCAAGGACTTCGCGGGCAACCTCGACTGATCACCGGCTCGGCCCGGCGGAAGGACTGCCATGGCGGCGCCGCTTCCCGTCCTGCGTGATGGGGACATCTCGATGCGCTCCATCCGATTGCGCGACGCGAAGGCCGTCGAGCGCGAACTGATGGAGAACCGTCCCTGGCTGCGGAAGTGGGAGGCGACGAATCCCTACGCGCCGCTCGGGCCGTGGGACATGCGGGGGAGCATCCGCTCCCTGCTGTCTCAGGCCCGACAGGGAACGGGGCTCCCGTTCGTCATGGAGTACCGCGGCGAGATCGCGGGGCAACTCAACGTCTCGGGGATCGTCTACGGCTCGGTCTCGAGCGCGACGCTCGGCTATTGGGTCGCGGAGCGATTCGCGGGCCACGGCATCACACCGACGAGCGTGGCGCTCGCGACCGATCACGTGTTCTTCACGATGGGGCTCCACCGCATGGAGATCTGCATCCGGCCCGAGAACGCGGCGAGCCTGCGTGTCGTCGAGAAGCTCGGCTTCCGCTACGAGGGGCTGCGTCGCCGTTTCATTCACATCAACGGCTCGTGGGCAGACCACTTCAGCTTCGCCCTCGTGCGGGAAGAGGTGCCCGGGGGAGTGCTCGCGCGGTGGAAGGACGGCCGCGTCCCTCGCGGCGCCACCGTGATCCCCGAGGCCGATCGTGCAGCCGCCGAGAGCCCTCTCGTCACTCCCGAGGGCTGATCGGCCGGATCCGCCGCAACACACCCATCACATCGTCAGGCTTCGGGAACCTTCAACCCTTACCTTAGGGACATGGCCGGTGGTGGAATTCTGAGTGGTGGTGTGGTGTTCGCGATCGCCGCTGCGCTCTGGATCCTCTATCTGATCCCGACGTGGCGTCGCCGGAGCGAATTCATCGCGACCGAACGCAATGCCGTCCGTCTCCAGCAGACCCTGCGCATCCTCGCCGAGACGGCGCAGGTGCCCGACGAGATCCGTATCGAGGCGAACGCCCGCGGCGTGGCCGAGCAGCAGCGCGTCCTCAAGAGGCACCGTGCCGAGCAGGCCGCCGTCGCGAAGGCGGAGGCCGAGGCGCTCGCTCGCAAGCTCAAGACCGAGTCGCGCGTCCGGTCCGCGGAGGCAACCGCCGCGCTGCTCGCGCGGTCGCGCCGACGCGCCCGGCTCACGACGACCCTCGTCCTCCTCGTGTCGCTCGCCGTCACAGCGGTGGGCGGCGTCCTGTTTGCGGCCATCGGCTCGTGGCCGGTGCTCGCTGTGGGTGGATCCACCGCGATCGCGTGTGTCGCGCTGCTCGTCCGGATGGCTCGCGTCACGACGCGAGCCGCTCGCCCGGCTGCGGCCGTTCCGGCGACGACGGCGGTGCACACGACGGCCGAGCTCGTCGAGTACGAGGCCGAGCTCTTCCCCGAGTCGACGTGGACGCCGGTCGCGCTTCCGAAGCCCCTCCATCTCTCCCAGGGATCGACCGCCGCGAGCGTCATCGCGGAGGCCGACGCCCACGAGCGGCTCCGTGCCGCAGCCCTCGTCGAGGCGATGGCGCAGCGCGCCGCCGAGCTCGCCCCGCCCGTGACGCGCTTTCCCGTCCGTGAGGCTCCCGCCCCGGAGTCGCGCCCGGCTGTCGCGTCGACGCCCATCGAGGAGGCGCCAGTGGTCGACTCGCGCTTCGCTCGGATGGGTGTCGTCGACGAGTCCGAGATCTCGGCCGCCGACCTCCTCGGCCGTCGTCGTCTCGTCGGCTGAGCGGCCGTCCACCGCGTCGGTCGGTGCGACTCGGGCGAGCCCGGCGGGAGCCGTCGGGCGGTCCGAGCGGCCGTTCCGATCGTGATAGTGTCTTAAGGCACTCGGGCCTATGGCGCAGTTGGTAGCGCGCTTCGTTCGCAATGAAGAGGTCGGGGGTTCGAATCCCCCTAGGTCCACCGAGAATCCCGTTCACGCAGCGCGTGGGCGGGATGTTGTGTTTCCAGGCCGAATTACTCCTCGGGTCCCTCGTCGTCCCGACCTCCGGCCGGTCAGCGCGGCACGCCGCGATCCGAGCCCCGCGGAGCGATCCGACGGTCGTCGTGGTGCCTGGCGCGGCACTCCTCGCTAGCCCGTTCACCGGCCGTTCGCCTCCGTCGCTCACAGTGGGAAGGTGACGACCGTCGAGGACCGGCTGAACACGCGCGCGCCGGCCGAGCGCGCGCCGCGTCGACCGTTCCGTGCGGACATCCAGGGGCTCCGGGCCATCGCCGTCGGACTCGTGGTGCTCGATCACGCCGGGGTTCCGCTCCTCGGCGGCGGTTACGTCGGCGTCGACGTCTTCTTCGTCATCTCGGGGTTCCTCATCACAGGTCACCTGCTCGAGGGCCTGCACAGGACGGGACGCATCGATCTCGCCCGCTTCTATGCCGCACGCGCCCGCCGCATCCTGCCCGCGGCCCTCGTGACGATCGTCCTCACCACGATCGCGAGCTTCCTCGTCGTGTCGCCGCTGCGGGTCGTCGACATCGTGCACGACGCCCTCGCGTCGGCCCTGTACGTCCCGAATATCGTCTTCGCCGTGCGGGAGACCGACTACCTCGCGGGCACGGCGCCGTCGCCGTTCCAGCACTTCTGGTCGCTCGGTGTCGAGGAGCAGTTCTACATCGTGTGGCCCGTCCTGCTCCTCGTCGCGTACCTGGTCGGTCGGCGGTCCCGCTCGGTGCTCCTCGCGGCCATCGCCGTCGTCACCGTCGCCTCGTTCGCCGCAAGCGTGCTCACGACGCCCGTGTCCGAGTTCCTCGCGTTCTTCTCGCCGCACACACGGGCGTGGGAGTTCGGCGTCGGCGCGCTCCTCGCGGGGTGCGGTGCCGCTCTCGCGCGTGTCCCCGGGGTGGTCGCCGGCGTGCTCGGCTGGGCCGGGCTCCTCACGATCCTCCTGGCGGGCGCGTTCTACTCGGCGGACATCGCCTACCCGGGGGTCGCCGCACTGGTGCCGGTCGGGGGAGCGGCGCTCGTCGTCGCCTTCGGGGCGCGAGGGGAAGTCGGTCGAGCGCTCTCCGCGCGGCCGCTGCAGGTCGTCGGCGCGATCTCGTACTCGCTCTACCTCGTGCACTGGCCGATGCTCGTCCTGACGCACGAGCACCTCGGCATCGACTCGCCGCTCGCTCTTCCCGTGGGTCTCGTGATTGCGGCGGCCGCCGTTCCTGTCGCGTGGGTGCTCTACACGGTCGTCGAAACGCCGATACGCAGTTGGCGCGGGCCGTCTCGTCGCGTCCTCGTCGCCTCCACGGCCGCGACCCTCGTGGTCGTGACGGGGCTCGTCGCCGGGAGCGCGGCAGCGTCGGTGCTGCCGCTCACCTCCTCGCGCACGGAACCCGAGCGCTCCGCGGGTGAGCTCCCCACCGGGACGCCGTTCGTTCCCGCCAACCTCTCGCCGACCCTCGACCGGGCGATAGCCGACACCGGGGAGATCTACACGAACGGATGTCAGCAGAACCTGCGTGAGTCGACCGTGCTGACGTGTTCCTTCGGGGCGCTCGACTCCCCGCGCACGATGGCCCTCTTCGGCGACTCCCACGCCGGGCGGTGGTTCCCCGCCCTCGAACGGGCCGCGACGGCGCTCGGCTACCGCCTCGACACCTACACGAAGTCGGGGTGCCGGTCCGAGGAGACCGCCGCGGCGTGGGAGTCGTCGAAGAACGACTCCTGCTCGGCGTGGCGGGAGGCCGCGGTCG
Source organism: Labedella populi (assembly GCF_004078655.1). GTDB lineage: Bacteria > Actinomycetota > Actinomycetes > Actinomycetales > Microbacteriaceae > Labedella > Labedella populi. The sequence continues at coordinate 367,561 of NZ_RZNC01000002.1, forward strand.
CGCGCATCACGGCCGACGCACCCGACGTCGTCGTGCTCGCGAACCACCTCGGCCCGACGCCGGGCAAGGACCCGTCGGTCCAGAGCGCCGACTGGGTGGACGGGCTCTCGCAGCTGTACGACCGGTTGCCCGCCTCGAGCCGCGTCATCACCCTCGCGGACTCACCCGAGTTCGCGGCTTCACCCGTGCTGTGCCTCTCGTCGCACCTCGACGCCGCCGACGTGTGCGCGGTCGAGCGCTCCGACGCGCTCAACCCCGCGATCCGGGAGGCGCAACGGACGGTGGCCGCCGACCGCGGCGGAGCCGTGGTCGACCTGACGGACTACCTGTGCAACACGTCGACGTGTCCAGCCGTCATCGGATCGACTCTCGTCTACTCCGACGAGCACCACCTCACGGCGACGTTCTCGCAGACCCTCGCGGGCGCGCTCTCCGCGCGACTCGCTCCCCACCTCGAGGACGTCGGGTGAGGACCCGCCGGGCCGCGGTCGACGGGAGCGTCGGCCGCCGAGTCGCGGCCGGCGCCGCCGTCTGCTTCGCGGCGCTCACGGGCTGCGCCGCGGACCCGTCGGTCGCCGGGATCGTGCCGCCGTCGTCCGACTACGCCGGCGTGACGTTCGTCGACGACCTGGACTTCGGAGCTCCGCAGGGAGTCCGACTCGACGTCTGCCTGCCCGACGACGTCGAGGCGGACGCGCCCGCCGTCGTGTCCGTCCACGGCGGTGGGTGGCGCCAGGGCGACAAGGCGCAGCGGCCGTGGCGCGACACGTGCGCGTGGCTCGCGAGTGAGGGCTTCGTGGTCTTCCAACCGAACTACCGCCTCGCTCCCGACCACCCGTACCCCGCGGCGATCGAGGACGTGTCGCGAGCCGTTCACTGGGCGCGGCAGACCGCGCAGGTCGAGCGATTCGGACACGATCCCGCACGGCTCGGCGCGTTCGGCGATTCCGCCGGAGGCAACCTCGTCTCCCTGCTCGGGACCCGCGGTGAGGGACCACGCACGGTGGGGTCCCGCGTCGACGCGGTCGTCGAGTTGAGCGCACCGATCGACCTGACCCTGGCGGGCACGGCGCTCGGCGGGCTGGGCAGCGACTTCCAGCGCGTGCAGCTCGACTACCTCGGGTGCGCCACCTACGACGACTGCGGGATCGCCGCTGACGCCTCACCCGTCACGAGCGTCGATGCGAGCGATGCGCCGTTCTTCGTGGCCCACTCGACGGACGAGTTCATCCCCGTCGAGCAGGCCGAGGCCTTCGTGGCCCGCCTGGAGAAGGCCGGGATCGAGGTCGAGTTCGTGCCGGTCGCGGGATCGGGGCACGCGCTCGCGATCCTCGACGACGACTTGCGGGAGCGGATCGCGACCTGGCTCCACGAGCAGCTCGACGCGTGAGCGGGGACAGAGGGTCCGCGGTCAAGCGTCCGGCCGGTCACGCCGTCGGCCGGATCAGGTGATCAGGCGGTGGTGCGGATCATGCGCGGACCCGCCCAGGCGATGAGTGCGAGGACGAGAACCACGAAACCTCCGAAGACCGGGACGAGCGGGAGGACGAGGAGCGCCGCGCCGACGAGCAGCGGCGGGATCGTCATGCCGGCGAAGGCCAGGAGGAAGATACCCGAGGTGACCTCGCCGCGGTTGCCGTCGACTGCGAGGGTCCCCGCGGTCGCGAGCGCCCCACGGAAGACGAGTCCGACGCCCGCTCCGGCGACGACCCCGCCGATCACGAAGGACGCGGCGGACACGAACACGTCGGCCGCGCCGAGGACGAGGAGTCCCATGACCATCGCGGACACCCCGAGGACGAGTTGCGGGCGCGCGGCCATCCGGGCGAAGACGAGTTGCGACGCGGCCGCCGCTCCGAACACCGAGAAGGCGACGACGCCCGCGAGCAGGTGGTCGGGCTCGTGCAGCATCCGGGCGAGGAACGTCGGGGCGATGGAGCCGAACAGCCCTGTGATCGCGAACGCCGCGAACGCCCCGATCCCGGCGGCCCAGTAGGTCGAGCGGCTCTCCGCGGGGACGCGCACCTTCTGGGGGCGGTACGCGGATGGAGCTGCGGGCTTCGCGACGGTCTCCGGCACGAAGGCATAGGCGAAGCCGATCGCGACGAGGGCGGCGAGGAAGACGACGAAGGGCGTGACGAGCGGGGCGTCCGCCCACTCGGCGAAAGCGCCACCGACGAGGGGGCCGATGGCGAGACCGCCCATGTTCGCGACGCCGGCGATCGTGGCGGCGAAGCCGACCGTCGCGGCGGGGTGGGTGATGCGGCGGAGGTCGGCGAGGTGCGCGGTCGCGGCGGCCGTCAGCATGCCGATACCGAACCCGGCGACGAGGCGCGCGACGATGAGGCCGGGTGTCGTCGACCACACGAGGAAAAGGACGGCCGAGACGGTCTCGAGCACGACGGCGGAGAGGATCATGCGGCGGCGGCCGACGCGGTCGCTGATGTGGCCGACGAGGTACAGCGCGATCATCACGCCGATCGAGTAGGCGGCGAAGACCACCGTGACGACGACCGTCGGGAAGTGATCACGAGCGGCATAGAGAGCGTAGAGCGGCGTCGGAACCGTGTTGAAGGCCATCATGACGAGGAAGGCGACGGCGGTGATCCAGAAGCCCGCGCGGTGGGGGACGCGGGGAACTCGGGGGAGCGCGGCGCGTCGGGTCCCGGTAGGACCGTGTGGGGCGACGGACGGAGAGGCGGTGGTGGTCATGCGTCGATCATGCTCTCGCCGATTCATCGATGGAAGCGCATGTTCTCGATCATGACGATCGAGGCGGTCTATGATCGCGTCATGGACACGCGCATGCTGGAGTATTTCGTCGCGGTCGCGGACGAGCGGAACCTGACACGAGCGGCTGGGCGGCTCTTCGTGGCGCAATCGACGGTGTCAGCGGGTCTGCGGAGCCTCGAGACGGAGCTCGGCGTCCGCCTCTTCGACCGCGATACGAAGTCGGTGTCGCTCCTGCCTGCTGGCCAGGACCTGCTCCCGATCGCCCGCGACGTGCTCGACGGTCTCGACACGATGCGCTCGACGGCCCGGGAGGCGGGGAGCGGGCTGCGCGGTCGCGTCCGCGTCGGCACGTTCGCAGCGCTCAGGGTCTTCGACCTCCCCGGCGTCCTCGGTCGTTTCCGCCTCGAGCACCCCGGCGTCGACGTGCAACTCGTGACGTCGGCGACCGGCTCGACGGGCCTCATCGGCGACCTCGTGAAGGGCAGACTCGATCTCGCGTTCGTCGCTCTCCCCGTGCCCGCCGGGGTCGCGGCGGAAGCGGTCGTCAGAAGGCCTTTCGTGGCCGTCGTCCCGGAGTCGCACGCCCTCGCGACCCGCCGGACGCTGTCGTTCGCGGATCTCGCGGGCGAGGACTGGGTGGACGTCCTCCCGGGATTCGGCAACCGCGTGCAGGTCGACGCCCGGCTCCGCGAAGAGGGGATCACGCGACGCCTGAGTGCGGAGGTCGCGGACCTGCCGAGCGTCGGCCCCTTCGTCGCCGCGGGGATCGGTGTGGCCGTCGTTCCCGATGTCATCGACGCCGTCGGGTGTCGAGTCGTCCCGCTTTCCGACCGCATGCCCGAGTGGGTCGTCTCGCTCGCCGTCCGGCGTGGAGGGGAGCGCCGGCATGCGATCGCCGCTCTCGCCGAGGCGCTGCGATCGGGAAGTGCGGAAGCGGGACGGTCGGACGACGGCGGCCGCTCGAACGCACCGCGGTGACGGACCGCGCCGGTCGTTGCCTCACCTGATCGCGAGTGGCAGGGTGACGGTATGGCGATCGACCGGAAGAAGACGCTCGACGACTACCGCGCGCGACGCGGCGAGTTCCGGGTCGTCGAGGTGCCGGCGCGCCGATACCTCATGGTCGACGGGCAGGGCGACCCCAACACCTCGCCGCTCTACGCCGATGCGATCGCCGCGCTCTTCCCCGTCGCCTACGCGCTCAAGGCCGCGGTACGCCGGGAGGCCGGCGACGACTTCGTCGTCATGCCGCTCGAGGCCCTGTGGTGGTCGGACGACATGAGCGCCTTCACCACGCGCCGCGACAAGACTCGATGGAGGTGGACGGCCATGATCCTGATGCCCGACGCCGTCACCGCCTCCCTGTTCTCCGAGGCGATCGAGGACGTCGCCGCCCGGAAGAAGCCCTCCCGGATCCGCGATGTCCGCCTCGATGTCCTCGAGGAGCGCGCGTGCGTGCAGACCCTCCACATCGGCTCGTACGACGAGGAGGCGGGAGTGCTCGCAGCGCTTCACGAGCGATTCCTCCCGGAACACGGCCTGCGACCGGCCGGGAAGCATCACGAGATCTACCTCAATGATGCGCGCCGGGTGGTGCCCGAGAAGCTGCGCACGATCCTTCGCCAACCCGTTGCACCCGCGTGAGCCTCGCTGGAAAAGGCGCACCCGTGAGCGGTGGAGCGCCTTGCCACACCGCGCCGTGTCCCTCGAAAACTTACTAACAAAACGTGTGTAAGTACTAGCGTCAGTCTTCGATCGGCAGTACTGTCACAGCATCCGGCGCGTTTCCACTCCGTCGGACGCACTCGGCCCGCGACCCTCACCGGCGCGGTCGCCCGGAGTCGCACCACAACGAAGTGATGAGAGGAACGACTATGACCACGCACAGGCACATGGCGGCCGCGGGGCTCGCCGTCGCAGCCGCCCTCGTTCTCGCCGGCTGCAGCGGCAGCTCGGGAGGCGCGGGCGATGCAGAGGCCGAGCCGGCGGACTCCGGCGAAGTCACCTGGTGGGGTTGGACGCCCGACACCCCGGTGGCCGAGCGCTACATCGAGGAGTTCAACAAGGAGTACCCAGACATCGAGATCACCTACAAGAACTTCGAGAACGTCGACTACCGTACGACGATCACGCCGGCACTCGACTCCGGCGAGGGCCCCGACGTCTTCGACCTGTCCCCGGCGGGCGGGTCGCCCGACTTGTGGGGTCCCTACGCGATCGACCTCGCGCCCCTCGCGGAGGAAACGCTCGGTTCCGATTGGCAGTCGAAGCTCGGCGACGGCTACGTCGAACAGCTCACGGACTCCGAGGGGCGGTTCGTCTCCCTCCCGCTCGGTGGCATGGCGGCGGGATTCCTCTGGATCAACCAGGACATCCTCGACGAGGCCGGCGCCGAGGTGCCGACCGATTACGACTCCTGGGTCGCCACGTGCGAGAAGGTGACGGCGATCGGCAAGACCTGCTTCACGATGGGCGCCGGCGGCGAGGACACGTTCCCGACGGAGATGTACCACGCGATCGCGAACTCGGTCGACCCGGACTTCTTCATCGAAGCGGCGACGGGCCAGGCTGCGTGGGACGACCCGGCCGGAGTCGAGACGCTCCAGATCATCCAGGACATGAAGGACGACGGCATCATCGCCACGAACGCCCTCGACGGGACGCAGTACCCGCTCGCGAACGAGGAGTTCATGAAGGGCGACGCCGCGATGGTCCAGATGGGCTTCTGGTACACGCAGTACTCGGGAGCCGAATCCTGCAAGGCGGCTATGGAGGCCGCCGGCGTGAGTGACCCGACGTGCTTCGTGCAGATGCCCGCCGCGTTCCCGGACGTCGCAGGGAAGGGCAACGGGTCGGCGTACTTCGGGGAAGCGGACTACGGTCTCGCCATCAACGCCGACTCGCCGAACATCGGTGCGGCGAAGACCTTCGTGCAGTGGATGACCATGTCGGAGACAGGGCAGCAGAACGTCGCAAACGCGCTCGACCTCCTCCCCGCGCTCCAGGGTGTCACGCCGGACTGGGACACGATCGAACTCGTGGACACCGAGGTGCAACGGCCGGCGATCGAGCAACTCATCAGCGAGAGCGCGGCGGCGGGTCAGTCGCGTCAGTGGCAGACGAGTGAGACCACCCTCGACATGATCGTGCTCGCCATCCAGCAGATCCTCGACCCGACGATCGACAAGTCCGTCGAGGACATCGCCGCCGAGATGCAGGCCGGTGCCGAGCCGACCGACATCGGCCTCGACTGACGGACGGGGACTCGATCATGACCGTGACCGCTCCTCCTGAGCTGCGTCCGGTGGGTTCGCTCGATGAAACACGAGCGGGCGGGAGGACCCGGCGCAAGCCGGCCTCCCGCCTCATTCCCGGAGGGTTCGTCTGGATCCTCCCGGGCCTCATCATCTCCGTCGGGCTGATCTACTACAGCATCGTCTACTCCGGCTACCTCTCCTTCTTCGATTGGGCGGGCGGTCGGTCCCGGATGATCCCGGTGGGCTTCGATAACTACGTCGAGGCGCTCACGAACCCCGTGTTCTGGACGGCCGTCCGCAACACCGTCATCTACTTCGTCGCCGTTTTCGTCGTGCAGGTGCTCGGCGGCGTGCTGTTCTCGGCCGCGATGCACTCGAAGATCCTCTTCGCGAACGTCTACAAGGTCATCATCATCATCCCGGTGGTCGTGGCTCCCGCCACTCTCGCCCCCGCCCACCTCCAGGTCTGGCAGACGAACGGGACGTTCAACCAGATCCTCGAGTCGATCGGGTTCGGCTTCCTCGTGCAGGGGTGGCTCGGCCAGTCGACGACGTCGTTGCTCGTCGTCACGCTCGTCGGTTGCTGGGGATCGATCGGCTTCGGCTTCATCCTCTACTTCGCCGGCATGGCCCAGATCGATCCCGAGATGCTCGAAGCCGCCCGCATCGACGGGGCGGGCAATCTCCGGATCCTGTTCTCGATCGTGCTGCCGAACCTCAAACCCATCACCATCTCGCTCGCGATCCTCAACTTCATCACGGCGCTCAAACTCTTCGACAACGTCTGGCTCATCACCCAGGGCGGCCCGGCGCATTCTTCGGAGTTCCTCGGAACCATGATCTACGCCGAGACGGCCGGATCGTCACGCAACCTCGGCTACGCCGCAGCGCTGTCCGTGATCCTCATGCTCATCGCCGTCGTCACGTCGGTCGTCATCCAGTCGCGCAGCCGAGAGCGCGTCGCCAACAGTGAGGAGCTTCCCCGTGTTTGAGACCCGTTCCGTGCGGTCGCGCGTCCTTCTGCAGCTCATCGTCACGATCGCCGTCGTCCCGTTCCTGATCCCGATCTACGCGATGGTCTCGCGTTCGTTCTCGGGCGCGGGCTGGGGCAATTACGCCGCCGTCATCTCGGTACCCGGGTTCGCGAGGTTCTTCCTCAACTCGGCGATCGTCGCCGGGGGATCGATCATCATCATCTACATCGCCACCATGATGGCCGCGTTCGGCTTCTCGAAGCTTCGCGTGCGCCGCAAAGAGGTGTACTTCTGGATGATGATGGCGGCGCTCACCCTTCCGGAGGTCGTGCTCATCGCGCCGCTCTACGCGACCGCCGTGCAACTCGACCTCCTGGGCACGTTCTGGTCGGTCATCCTGCCGATCGCCGCCCTTCAGATCCCATTCACCGTGCTCATCACCCGCGGCTACGTCGACGGCATCCCCGACACGCTGTTCGAGGCGGCTCGACTCGACGGAGCCAACACCTGGCGGATGTTCTGGTCGATCCTCGTACCGCTCGCGCGGCCCATGGCGGTCGCTCTCATCGTGCTCGTGCTCATCAACGCCTGGAACGCCTATCTCCTGCCCAAGGTGTTCCTGACGAGCGAGGACATGGGCGTCGTGACGCTGCTTCCGGAGTTCTTCCGCCGGCAGTACAACGACGACACGCCGAAGATCCTGGCTGCCGCCGTCGTCACCGCGATCCCGACCATCGTTGCCTACATCGCTCTGCAGAAGCAGTTCGAGCGCGGCATGGCGGCCGGGGCGATCAAGTAGGGCCGTCGGGACCGAGGACGAGAGAAGGGACGGGACATGAGTGAGAGAGAGGTGCGGGCGATCGGACTCGCGATCCCCGCGAGCAGGATCGACGACCGCTTCGTCGTGGCGCTGCTGAATGCCCTCCCGGACCCCCTGATCCGCGACGGGGTGACCCTCGTCACGAAGGTCGTCCGTGACGACGACGAGGAGCGCCGACTGTACGAGCACTGGGCGCAGGTCGGGGGCGTGTCCGGGGTCGCCCTCCTCGGGGTGCGCCCCGACGACGCCCGGATCGTGCGGCTGCGGACGCTCGGCTTCCCGATCGCCGCGGTGATCGACTCCTCCGTCGAGGCTGACTTCCCCGCCGTGGTGGTGGACTTCGATGCGGCGATCGACGTATTGCGCACCTTCCTCGCGGAGCGTCCGGCACGCCGGACCCTCTACATCAGTGCCGTCGAGGAGGGATCGACCACCTCGGCCCGCACGGTCGCCGCGGAGAACGCGGCGCTCGGGGGCCTCTTCGAGGTCGTGTACGTCGAGCACTCGGTGGACGCGGCGACGGCGGCGGCGTCAACGGCCGTGGCCGACGGGCCGGCGACCCTCGTCTTCGACAGCGACGTCCACGCCGCTGCCGCGCTGTCGATGTTCCGGTCGCAGGGGCTCGAGGTCCCGAAGGACGTGTCGATCGTGTCCTGGACGAATTCGGCACTGTGCCAGAGCGCCAGTCGGTCCATCACGGCGATCGACCGACGGGGCAGCGAGATCGGCGTCCTGCTCGGCGAGCGCATCCTCGGCGCCATCGCCGGTGACGACCGGACGCACGACCGGGCGCCGCGCCCGTTCGTCGTGGTGGGGGAGACGGCATGAGCACCAAGAGACGCATCGGGCCCTCGTCGGAGAACACGCGGAGCGCGATCCTCGATCTGATCCGGTCGAGCGGCACGGTGAGCCGTATCGAGCTCGCCGAGATGTCGGGACTCACCGCGACCTCTATCACACGCGTCGTCAAATCCCTCATCGACGACCGTCTCGTCGCCGAGACCGGATTCGGCGACTCGACGGGCGGCAAACGCCGCAGCCTTCTGCAGATCAATCCGCATGCGCGCTACGCCGTGGGGCTCTCGCTCGGCGACGCCCGCCTCACCTACGTCGTGACGGATCTCGCGGGCAACGTCGTCGGGCAACTCGTCTCGCCGGGCATCGGCCAGGCGGCGCCCGGAACGGAGATCGTCCGGATCGCCGACGAGCTCGAGCAGATCTTCCGCCAGCTCGACATCCCGACGGAGGACGTCGTGGGTGTGGGAGTCGCCGGAGCCGGCCTCGACCTCGGGGCGGGGGATCGGTTGTCCCTCACCGCCGACGAGTGGGACGCCTTCCCGGTACAGGAGACCCTCGAGTCGCTCGTCGGGTTGCCCGTCGTACGCGACAACGACGCGGCGTGCGCAGCGCTCGGTCAGTTCTGGGTCGGGCGCATCCCCGCCACGCAGGACTTCGCGACGCTGTACATGGCACGCGGCTTCGGGCTCGGGCTCATGACGGGCGGCGGGGTGAGTCGGGGATCGTCCTCGAACGTCGGGGAGATCGGCCACCTGGTCGTCGACATCGACGGCCCCGATTGCTGGTGCGGCTCGCGCGGCTGCCTCGAGATGCTCGCCGCGCCTCGCGCGGTCATCGCGCAGGCGATCGCGGACGGCGGCCTCGCCGCCGAGCTCGGGCTCGTAGGCGACGACGAGCGACTGCGCCAGGATTTCGACGCGATCGCCCGCGCCGCGAGTCGGGGCGACGATCGCTGCGTCGCGCTCATCGAGCGATCGGCACGGTACGTCGCGGCCGCCGTGCTCTCCGTCGTCAACCTCCTCGACCTCGATCGGCTGTACCTCGCCGGACCCGGCTTCGCCGACGCGGGAGCGATCTACGTCGCGGCCATCCGCGATCTCGTGGGGCGGGCCGCCCGCACGCGAGCCGTGCACGGCGTCACCGTGGAGCTCTCCGACCCGGGGCTCGACACGTCGGCCGTCGGTGCGGCGACCCTCGCCCTCCAGCACGTCCTCACTCCGCACACGCGGATCGAGCGCACGAGCGTCCGCGCCGACAGTCCGGCGACGGTCTGAGGGAGGACAGCAGAACACCGCACCTCCGCCGACGCATCCCAGCCTCCCGTCGCGGTCTCCCGTCCGGGGACGCGACTCCGCACCACTCGCGGGCCACCGGGCCCGCCCCACCTGAAAGGACTGGCACACCGTGGCCATTCGCTCCGTCTTGATCAACGTCACCGACATCGCTCGATCGGCCGACTTCTACTCCCGCTTCCTCGACGTCGAGACCGTCAGCGTCGACGCCGACCACGCCGTGCTCGATGCCGTGACCGCCACGATTCGACTCCGACGCATCGACGCCTCGGCGTCCTCGACGTGGATCGCGGACGACCTGCAGGCGGGCTTCCGCCACGTCGGCTTCAAGGTCTCGGATCTCGATGCCCGCGTCGAGGCGCTGCACGCGGCGGCGGTGCCCTTCCAGCTCGAGCCGATCCACGCGGAGGGTGATGTCCGCATCACCTTCTTCTACGATCCCGACGGGACCGTTCTCGAACTCGTCGAGGGACCGCTGCAGTACCACGAGGTCTACGATCGGGACGCGGTCGAACGCGACTGGGGACTGGGGGATCCCGCCCGCCCGCGATTCGACCACGTCGCCGAGACGGTCGAGGACCTCGAGGTCACGACGAGCTACTACGGCGAGCTCGGCTACTCGCTCATGTCGGGCATCCACCAGCCGAGCGATTCCCGCGGCTTCGAGATCAACTTCCTGCGCGATGGTGACAGCTCCCTCGAGATCTTCACCTACGAGAAGGCGGAGAAGACGCACCGTGAGCCGCAGCTCGACGCTCCCGGCTTCCTCGCCGTCGAGTTCGACGGCGGCGCCCCCGGTCAGGCGCATCGTGTCGGCGACGTCGCCGGGGTCGAGTTCTTCGCCGACCCGGACGGCCTCGTGCACACGGTGACGCCGGCATGACGACGCGTTGGGACCTCCGGCCGCTCGGGAGGACGGGCCTCGAGGTCAGCCCGGTCACCCTGGGAGGCGGCCCGCTCGGGAGCATGCCGGAGAACTTCGGCTATGAGGTGTCCGAGCGCGACGCGATCGAGCTCGTCCGCGCCGTCCTCGACAGTGACATCCGCACGATCGACACGGCGAACGGTTACTCGGCGGGTCGCAGTGAGGAACGGATCGGTCGTGGCATCGCCGAATACGGGGGTCTCCCGGACGACGTGCTCGTCATCACGAAGGTCGATCAGAAGGACGGCGACTACAGCGGCGACCGCGTCCGGCGCTCGCTCGAGGAGAGCCGCTCACGGCTCGGCATCGAGCCGTTACCCGTCGTGCATCTGCACGATCCCGAGTTCCACGACTTCGCCGCGATCACCGCACCCGGGGGTGCCGTCGACGCACTCGTCGCGGCGCGGGAGCGCGGTGAGGTCGGGCACATCGGTCTCGCCGGGGGAGACGTGCGGGAGATGGCGCGCTACCTCGAGTTCGGCGTCTTCGACGTCCTGCTCGTGCACAATCGGTGGACCCTCGTCGATCGCAGCGCCGGCGCACTCATCGAGGCTGCGACGGAACGGGGCATGGCGGTCGTGAACGCCGCCGTCCTCGGTGGCGGGATCCTCGCCGACACGACCGGGACCAACACGCAGTACGGGTACCGGACGGCGCCGCCGGAGACCCTCGCGGCCATCACCGGCATGCGTGCGGTGTGTGCGGAGTACGACACGGACCTCGCCACCGCCGCGATCCGCTTTTCGACACGCGAGCCGCGCATCGCCACGACGATTGTCGGCATCAGCAAACCCGCGCGCATCGAGTCGACGATCGCCGCCGCGACCGCCGAACTGCCCGAAGACATCTGGGCGGAACTCGAGGAGCTCGTTCCGGCACCCGAGAACTGGCTCGACGCGACGAGCTGACGTCGCCGAGTTCAGGCGCGCACCGGGACACCACCGCGACGACGCGACAACGAACCACAAACCATACCCACAGACCACAGAAACCGAGCACACCATGCCTCTCGTCCGCGTGGACATCCACGATCATCTCGCCGACCTCCGTCCCGCCATGAGCACCGCCATCCACAGTGCGCTCGTCGAGGGGTGGGAGATGCCGGCCGACGACCTCTTCCAAATCTTCCGGCTCCATGAGAAGGGCGACCTCTTCTACAGCCGCACCTTCCCGGACGCCGACCGCAGCGACATCGTCTTCATCCAGATCCTCGTGTACACGGGCTACTCGCCCGAAGTGAAGCAGCGCGGAGCCACCCTCGTCGTCGATCGTCTCGCCGAACTCGGGATCAAGCGCGACGACATCCTCATCGCGCTGAGCGAGAACGGGGACGGCGACTGGCTCGCCCCCTCGAAGGAGGCGTGACGTGCAGCGCAGTGACTTCCCCGACTCCTTCGTCTGGGGATCCGCGACGGCGTCGTATCAGATCGAGGGCGCCGTGACCGAGGACGGCCGGGGGCCGAGCATCTGGGACACGCTCACACGACGACCCGGCGCGATCGCGGATGCAACGAACGGAGACATCGCCGACGACCACTACCACCGCTGGGAGGAGGACGTCGCGCTCATGGCGGGCCTCGGCCTCGACGCGTACCGGTTCTCGATCGCGTGGCCGCGTATCCAGGCCGACGGGAGGGGGGCCGCGAATCCCGCCGGACTCGACTTCTACCGGCGGCTCGCCGAGGGGCTCCTCGAACGCGGCATCACCCCGTGGGCGACCCTCTACCACTGGGACCTCCCGCAGGCGCTCGAGGATCGAGGCGGATGGCTCGAACGGGACACCGCCTTCCGCTTCGCGGAGTACTCGGCCACCGTGGCCGAGAATCTCGGCGACGTGATCACCAACTGGATCACGCTCAACGAGCCGTGGTGCTCGTCCTTCCTCGGCTACGCGAGCGGCGCGCACGCCCCCGGGCGCCAGGAGGGGTCACGTGCGGCGCGCGCCGCGCATCACCTGCTCCTCGGCCATGGCCTCGCGGTCCCGGAACTGCGGCGCGCGGTCCCCGACGCGAACGTCGGCATCACGCTCAACCTGTACTCCATCCGCGCCGCCACCGACCGTGGGGAGGACATCGATGCGGCTCGCCGGATCGACGGCCTCGGGAACAGGTTCTTTCTCGACCCCGTCCTGCGGGGGGCGTACCCGTCCGACGTCCTCGCCGACCTCGATGAGGAGGCCTGGTTCGCGGAGAACGCTGCACCGGCGGACCTCGCCTCGATCTCGGCCCCTCTCGACTTTCTCGGCATCAACTACTACAGCCGTCACACGCTGCGAGCGGGTGGGGCCATGCACCCGGCTGCCGACGGCGCAGCGAGCGCCTACCCCGGCAGCGAGTCGGTGGAGTTCGTCGACACAGGCGCTGAGAAGACGTTCATGGGGTGGGAGATCCATCCGGACGGCCTCGTCGACGTCCTCGAGATGGCGCACGCGATCGCCCCGGAGCTTCCCCTCCACATCACCGAGAACGGATCCGCGTACGAGGACGTCGTCGGAGAGGGCGGCTCGGTCGATGACCCCGAGCGCACCGCGTACCTGCGTCAGCACATCGCTGCATGCCGCGATGCGATCGAGCGCGGCCTCCCGCTCGGCGGCTATTTCGTCTGGTCGCTCATCGACAACTTCGAATGGGCGTGGGGCCACAGCCGACGATTCGGGATCGTGCACGTCGACTACGAGACGCAGGCGCGGACGCCCAAGACGAGCGGTCGCTGGCTCGCCGGGTTCCTCGGGGGGCCGCTCGCTGACGACCCGGACGCGACCGGATCATGACGATCCCCGGTTCAGGGACAGTGGCTCCGGCGCGCCTGCTCCCCGTGTACCTCGAGGACTCGCCGCAGCCGTCGTTCACCCGCCAGATGGACGCGATGAAGAAGCACGCCGGGGCGCTCGTCGAGTGGCTGACGGCGGTGCACGTCTCCGCCGTGCCCGGAGTCCCGGCGGACGCCGTCATCGTCCCGGACATGAGCGGTCTCGCATACCGGTCACTCGAGGAGTTCCGCCTGATCGAGAAGCCGATCCTCGTCGTCACGAGCGAGTTCGGTACCGTGTCGATGTGGGACTGGGAGATCCGCGACTACCTGCGGCGTCGCGGCGTCGACACCGTGGCGCCCACGTCCTTGCAGGAGTTCCATGACCTCTGCCGCGCGCTCGGAGTGAAACGAACGCTGCGGGAGTCCACCATGCTCGCCTATCTCGATGATCTCGGTGCCGGCCAACAGCCCGACATCTTCAAGCGCTTCTACTGGTGGGAGGAGGAGTGCGTCGATGACCTGCAGTCGGCGTTCGGCGTGACCGTCGATCGCCGCAGCTACAGGGACCTGTGGGCGCGTGCACTCGCGATCCCGGACGCACGGGTCGCCGACGAGCTCGTGCGCATCTCGGGCCCGGTGCCGATGGTCGGGTTGCAATCCCGCGCTCGGCTCGACGCCGTGCGGCTGAAACTCGCGCTCTCGGATGACCTCGACGAGACGCCCGGGGTGATCGCCGCCGGCATCAACTGTCTCAACGAGTCCACGACCTCGACGACGACACCGTGCCTCGCCTGGAATCTCCTCTTCGAGGAGCGCGAACTCATCTGGGGCTGCGAGGCCGACCTCACCTCGATGATCACGCAATACCTCACGTGGAATACGCTCCGCGCGCCGGCGATGATGACGAACCTGTACCCCTTCCTCATGGGGCAGGCGGCGCTCGCGCACGAGCGGATCCCGTACTTCCCCGCCGTCGAGAAGCCTCAGGACCACATCCTCACGGCGCACTGCGGGTTCTTCGGCGTCGTGCCGCAGTCGTGGTCGACGGAGTGGGCGCTGCGGGAACCGGTGCTCGCGATCGTCGACGCCAATGCGAACGCGATCGACGCACGGTTCCCACTCGGTGACCTCACGATCGTGAAGATCGCGAGCACGATGGATTCGCTCACCGTCACTCCGGCGCTGCTCGAGAACTACGAGCAGTACGCGGACTCCGACTGCCTCAACGGGGCGATCCTCCGCGTGGAGGACGGGTACCGCTACGTCGAGAATCTGCCGTCACACCATGCCGTCCTCGCCGTGGGTGACCTGACCCGACGGCTCGGCGTCGTCGGCGGGGTCCTCGGACTCGAGGTCAGCACCATCTGAACGCGCATCACCGATCTCCACCGATTCCACCGATTCCACCGATTCCACCGATTCCACTGACACTCACCACGACCGCTCGATGAGGAGCACTGTGACCATCACGACACGCGCGACCGCCGCGACGATGAAGGCCATCGTCTACGACCGTCCCCGCCACTTCGAGCTCGCCGAGCTTCCCGTCCCCGAGCCCGGTCAGGGGGAGGTTCTCGTGAAGGTCCTCGTCGCCGGGGTGTGCGGGACGGATGCGCACCTGCACGAGGGGGAGTTCGGCCCGACCTACCCGCTCACGCCCGGTCACGAGGTCTCGGGGGTGATCGCCGCGGTGGGCGCGGGTGTGTCGACCCCGGCCGTCGGCGACCGGGTCGTGTTCGACAACACCGCATCGTGCGGGCGCTGCCCCGAGTGCCGCAGGGGGCGCCCGGCCTTCTGCCATCACATCCTCGCGCAAGGCGTGAACGCGCCCGGCGGGTTCGCCGAGTACGTCCTCACGGACGCCGACCGGTGCTTCGTCGTGAGTGACCTCGATCCTGAGGTCGCCGTCTTCGCGGAGCCCGTCGCGTGCGTCGTGCACGGCCTCGACGTGCTCGCGATGCAGCCCGGCGACCGGGTCCTCCTCTTCGGTGCCGGCCCGACGGGTCTCGTGCTCGCACAACTGCTGAGAGCCTCGGGAGCAGGTGACGTCACGGTCGCGGCGCCGACGCAGGCCAAGCTCGATCTCGCGGCGGCCCGCGGGGCGGACCACGTCGTGCTCATCGAGCGTTCGGATCCGTGGTCATCGGGGGATCGACTCCGCGCCGTGGCCGGCGACGGCTTCGACGTCGTGATCGACGCGACGGGATCGGTCGGCGTCCTCGATCAGACGATCTCGCTCCTCCGCGTCGGCGGCACGATGCTCGTGTACGGGATGGCGGCCGAGAACGCGCGCTGGTCGATCCCGCCGTACGAGGTGTTCCGGCGCGAGCTCGTGATCAAGGGGTCGTTCGCGCAGCAATTCGCGTTCGACCGGTCCCTCGCGGCGCTTCGCGGCGGACGCGTCGACACGAGCGGAATGATCACGCACCGCTTCGATCTCGAGCACTACGCCGACGCACTCGCCGCGGTCGCCGACAGCTCGTGCATCAAGGCCGTGATCGTTCCGACGAGCGCGACGGCGGCGACGGGGACCACCGAGGAACGAGGGGACTCATGAGTGACGCATTGACCGGACGGAGAGTGGCCGTCACGGGAGCCGGCGGCGGCATCGGCACGGCGATCGTGCACCGCTTGCTCGCGGAGGGCGCGGAGATCGCGGCGCTCGACGTCGCGGGACTCGACGCCCTTCCGGACGCCGTGACGCGCCACCGGGTGGACCTGACGTCCCCCGAGTCGATCGCGGGTGTCGTCGCCGGGCTGTACGCGACGGACGACCGGCCTGTTCACCTCGTCACGAGCGCGGGGATCGTCGAGGACGACGTCGCCGCGGAGGAGATGTCAGCGTCCCAGTTCGACGCGGTGTACAACGTCAACATCCGCGGCGTCTTCCTCACCTGTCAGGCGTTCGGCCGCGAACTGCTCGCTCGAGGCGGCGGCGCGATCGTGAACATCGCGTCGATGAGCGGGAACGCGATCGTCAACGCGCCGCAGAAGCAGAGCGCGTACAACTCGTCGAAGGCCGCTGTGAGTGCCCTCACCCGATCCCTCGCCGTGGAGTGGGGTCCACGCGGCGTCCGCGTCAACGCCGTTTCGCCCGGCTACGTCGACACGCCGCTCAACCACCTGAAGGCGCACATGCACGAGAGGTGGAAGAAGGACACCGTGTTGGGGCGGTTCGCGACGCCCGAGGAGGTCGCCGCGGCCGTGTTCTTCCTCCTCTCGGACGAGTCGTCCTACTTCGTCGGCGCCGAACTCCTCATGGACGGCGGGTCCTCCCTCCGCTGAGAATCCGCCGTCCGCGCCTGCTCGTTCTCCGTCAGCCGACGGGGAAGGGCACCGCTCCGTCGACGGGCGCCGTCACGGTGAACCTCGCGATGTCCTCGCTCGTCGTACCGTCCACCGCGAGCTCGGCGAGGACGCGACCGATGGTGGGAGTGAACTTGAACGCGTGTCCGGCGCCGAGCGCGACAATGACATCCGGGTGCTCGTCGAGCGCGCCGATGAGGAAGCGGCGGTCCTCGGTGAGCGCGTACTGACAGGTGACGGTGCGCAGCACCTCGCCGCTCGCCGGGATCGTTCCCGCCATGAAGCTCGCGAGCTGTGCGATGAGGGCAGGGGAGGGGACGAACGTTCGGTCCTCGGGCGCCATCACGTTGTTCGAGACGTCGCGAGCGGCTTTGATGGTCGGCTCGCCGTAGGTGGGGAAGCCGTAGTAGCACTGCACGTCCTCCCAGATCCACACGGGGAAGCGGCGGCGGTCGAAGAACTGCGGATCGGCGGGAGCGAAATAGGACACCTGCTCCTGCATCACGGTGAGGGGGATCGCGGCACCGAGCGGTTCGAGCAGGCGGTTGGTCCACGCGTCGGCGGCGAGCACGACCTTCCGCGCACGCACGTCGCCACGGGACGTGTGCACGACGACACCGTCCGCGTCGGGGTCGATGCGCTCGACGGCGGTCCGGTCGCGCAGCTCGGCCCCGTTCATCCGCGCGTGCAGCTGGAGCGTCGCGACGGTACGAGCGGCGTGGGCGACCCCCGAGTCGGCGGTGTAGATGGCGCGCACATCGGTGGCGATGGTGAACTGGGGGAAGCGCGCGTGCACCGCGACGTCGTCGAGGATCTCGAACGGTACGCCGGACGCCGTGAGGCTCCCGACGAAGTCATCGATCGAGTGGGGACCGTCGTCCGGGAAGAAGACGATCCCACCGGTGATGTCGAGCAACCGCTCGCCCGTGACGGCCTCGAGATCCGCCCAATCGCGGTAGGCCGATTGCGCGAGCCGGACGTACTCGGGGGCGCCGTACGAGGTCCGCACGATGCGTGAGGTGTCGTGAGACGCTCCCCGGACGTGGCCGAGGTCGAACTGCTCGAAGGCGACGACGGACACCCCCTTCCGGGCGAGGTGGTAGGCGGCGGCGCTTCCGAGAGCGCCGAGTCCGACGACGGCGACGTCGAATGTCTCCATGTGGTGCGTGTCCTTCGTTCGTGGGTCGGGGCGGTGGTTCGGCTGGTGGCTCGGGTGGCTGGTCTGCGTGGAGTGGAAACGTGGAGTGGAAACGTGGAGTGGAAACGTGGAGTGGAAACGTGGAGCGGAAACGTGGAGTGGAAACGTGGAGTGGAAACGTGGAGCGGAAACGTGGAGTGGAAACGTGGAGTGGAAACGGAGAGGAGGGGGCGGGGTTCAGAGGACCTTCGCGAGGAAGGAACGCGTCCGCTCGTGCCGAGGGTCACGGAGGACCTGATCGGGGGGACCGCTCTCGACGACCACACCGCCGTCCATGAAGGTCACGGTGTCCGCGACCTCGCGGGCGAATCCGATCTCGTGGGTCACGACGATCATCGTCATGCCGTCATCGGCGAGGCCGCGCATGACGTCGAGCACCTCGCCGACGAGTTCGGGATCGAGCGCCGACGTCGGCTCGTCGAAGAGCATGAGCTTCGGACGCATCGTGAGGGCGCGAGCGATCGCGACGCGCTGCTGCTGCCCGCCCGAGAGGGAGCGCGGGTACGCGCCGGCCTTCTCGGCGAGTCCCACGACGTCGAGCATCTCCCTCGCGCGCTCCCGCGCCGACTTCGCGCTCTCCCGCCGCACCTGGACCGGTGCCTCGACGAGGTTCTCGAGCACCGTCATGTGGGGGAAGAGGTTGAACTGCTGGAACACCATGCCGATCTCGCTGCGGCGCTCGGCGATCTCCGCGTCGCGCAGCTCGTGCAGTCGATCGCCCTGCCTTCGGTAGCCGACGAGTTCGCCAGCGACGCTGATGGTGCCGGCGTCGATCTTCTCGAGGTGGTTGATGCACCGGAGGAAGGTGCTCTTGCCGGATCCCGACGGGCCGAGAAGGCACATCACCTCACCCGTGCGCACGGTCATATCGATGCCGCGGACGACGAGGTTGCCGCCGTAGCGCTTGTGCACACCCTTCGCCTCGACGAGCACGGGTGCGGTCTCGAGTCTGGCGTGACCGGTCACGATCGGCTCCTTTCGCCGGGTGTCACTGCGCTCGGGGACGACACGGTCACGGACGAATGCCTCGGCACGATCCCACGCGCGACCGTGCCGAGCAGGGATCGCTCGGGTCGACCGGTGTCGCCACGGGTGAAATGTCGCTCGAGGTAGTACTGGCCGATGCTCAAAACCGTGGTCACGAGGAGGTACCAGAGGCTCACGGTGATGAGGAGCGGGATCACCTGGTAGGTCCGCGAGTAGATCGCCTGCGCCTGCCAGAGCAGCTCGGGAATGGCGATGACGCTCACGAGCGACGTCGTCTTGAGCATCGAGATGGTCTCATTGCCCGTCGGCGGGATGATGACGCGCATCGCCTGGGGGAGCACGATGCGTCGGAACGTCTGCGACTTCCGCATCCCGAGGGCATGGGCCGCGTCGGTCTGACCCGAGTCGACCGACTGCAGTCCCGCGCGCACGATCTCCGACATGTACGCGCCCTCGTTGAGTCCCAGGCCCAGGACGGCCGCGAGGAACGGGGTGATGAGCACGTTCGTGCTCTCACTGAACAGCGTCGGCCCGAAGGGGATGCCGAGGGACATCACCGGGTAGAGGGCCGCGAGGTTGAACCAGAAGATGAGCTGGACGAGCAACGGCGTTCCGCGGAAGAAGGCGATGTAGCCGGAGGCCGCCACCGAGACGACGGGGTTGCTCGACTCGCGGGCAAGGGCCATGACGACGCCGATCACGACGCCCACCACCATCGCGATCACGGTGAGGTACAACGTCGTCGCGAGGCCCTCGAGGATCTGCGCGTTGAACACGTAGCTGAAGACGAGGCTCCACTGGTAACGCGGGTTGGTGACCAGGGAGATCACGATCAGGGCCACGACGACGAGCACGACAGTGGTCGCGAGCCGCTGCCCGTAGCGCCGGACGGGGACGACACGCACGGCGTCCCCGTCCGATCCGGTCGTACCGCTCATCACGCGCCGTCCGCCGTGAGCATCTCGGACTCCTCGATTGCGCCGCTCGTGACGCCCCACTTCGAGAGGATCTCCTCGTAGGTGCCGTCCTCGATGAGGACGTTGACGGCGGCGGCGATCGCGGGGGTCAGGTCTGAGCCCTGCGGGAAGGTGAAGCCCCACGTGCTCGGGTCGTAGGTCTCCTCGAGGACCTCGAGCGCGCCGCTCGATCGCTCGGCGACGTACGTGAGCGGGCCGTAGTCGGACATGCTCGCGTCGGCCCGGCCGGAGGTGAGCGCGAGAGTGGCATCCGGCTGCGTCGGGAAGACCGAGACGTCGATCGGCTCCTCGCCGGCTTCCTCGCAGGCGCTCTGGAACTCCGGCATGTAGTTGTCGGCGTAGACGGTGCCCTGCTGCACGGCGATCCGACGGCCGCACATCGACTCGAGGTCGATCCCGAGGGGATTGCCTGTCGGCACGATGAGCGATGTGCCTCCCGCGAAGTAGGTCACATAGTCCACGACGGCGAGGCGCTCGTCCGTGACGCTCATGGCGCCGTTGGCCATGTCGACGCGCTCGGACTGCAGCGACGGGATCATGGCGTCGAATCCGACGTCCTCGTGCTCGACCGTCACGCCGAGCACGTCGCCGACCGCGAGCAGGAGCTCGATGTCGTTGCCCGTGAGCGTGGTGCCGTCGTCCGCGAGGAGGAAGTGCGGTGCGTACCCGGGCCCGCCCGCTGCGTGGATGACGCCGGCCTCGGCGATGTCCGCCGGGAGGAGATCCGCCGCCTCCTGGTCGAACGTTCCGGCGATGAAGTCGGAGCCGATGGTCTCGACGGGCGCCGGCTCGGCGCCGCCGCTGGAGCCCTCGGTGCCGGTGCCGCCGGTGTCGGAGGCGCAGCCGGCGAGGACCGCCACGACGCCGGCCGTGGCGACGAAGGCGGCCACGGACCGGAGTGGTCTGAGAGCAGGGTGCGAGAGGCGGTGCTGGGGCGGGGGGAGGACGGTCATGGGGTGTCTCCTCGAGCGGAATGGCGGGGCAGATGGAGGGGGAGGGGCGGATCTCTGTCACTCGCCCGGATGAACGGGCGGGCAGGGCGGAGCGGCGTTTCACCCCCGGTCGGTCGATCCTCGCGCGGGGTGTCGTCACTCTAGACAGCGAGTGATGCCCGGCTGTTACAGTGCTCGTCATGTGCAATTCGTCGTCCCTCGAATTGCGGGATCTCCGTCGGCTGAGGAGGTCGACGCGATGACCGCCCGCGTCGAGGCCGGACTCCGCGCCGTCCGGATCGTCGCGGAGCGGACCGACCCCACCGCCCCGATCGGCTCGGGTGCCATCGCGCGCTCGCTCGGCGTCTCGCCGAGCAGCGCCTCGCGACTGTGCGCCGAACTCGTCGGTCTTCGGCTCCTCGAGGAGGGCGGGGCATACGGGTCGTTCCGGCTCGGGCCCGCGGCCGTGAGGCTCTCGGGACGGTCGGCCGCGCCCGTCGCCCATGCCGTGCGGTACGCGCTCACGATCGCCGCCCAGTACACGGGGGAGACCGCGTGTCTCGCTGCCCGCTCCGGCGAGCACATGCACATCGTGGCGACGGTCGGATCCGAGTGGACGCTGCACGCGCCGGCCGACCTCGGGGAGCGCATCACGGAGGGGAGCGCGATCGCGAGGGCGGGCCGCACGGCGGACGTTTCGAGGGGAGAGACGACCGATGCGAGCGATTCGACCGGGAGGATCGTCGAGTCGACCGCGGGGAAATGCATCGAGGTCGCGACCGCGGTGCTGGGTCCGGACGGCGAGGGCATCGCGGTCGTCGCCATCCGGCTGCCGGTCAACCGTTCGCGCGGCGGAGTGCCGCGCGCGCGTCGTGCTGTCGAGGCCGCGCGGCGTCGGATCGAGGCGGTCCTGGCCGACGCCTCCGCGGCAGGTGGGCCCGCCGCCGATCCCGATCCGGGATCGGGCACCAGTGACAGTGCCGAACGCACGACCGCGTTGGAGGCGACGGTGCGCGTCCTGCAGCATCTCGCCGCAACTCCCGACTCCGTCACGGGCGTCGCGCGAGGGACGGGCATCCGCGCCGACCGCGTCGTCCGACTCCTCGACTCCTGCGCCCGCGCGGGAGTCGTCGAGTCATGGGCTGGTCGCGGAGCGTGGGCGCTCACCTGGGGCGTGCACGGCTGGCATCGAGCGGCGACGGGACCGACTCTCACGACCCGCGGGCGGCAGTACGTCGCCCGCGCAGCCGCGGACACCGGCACCTACGGCTTCATCACGATCCTGCGCGGCATCCGCAGCTTCACGGTGGTCGAGGAACTCGGCGACCCGGACGGCGGTCTCGTGATGATGCCGTGGCTCGGGCGCCCGCACCCCATCATCGGGTCGGACGGCGGACCGACACTCGTCATGGACTTCGCACCGGACGACCTCGCGAGACTGCTCGGGAAGCGGCACGCGCGGCACGAGTTCGACGCCCTCCTCTCGCGGATGGAGACCGTCGCCCGTGACGGCGTCATCTCGATCGAGTCGATCGAGGAGGCCGGGCTGCTCTCGGTGTCCGCGCCGATCCGCGACGCGAGCGGCTTGGTGGTCGGGGCGGCGTGCCTCACGTGCGGGGCCGACGCCGTGGGTCCCGACCGTCGCGGACTCGAAGAAGCGACGCTGCGCCTCGCGGCCGACCTCTCTCGACTGCTCGGCTGATGGTCGGCGCGGGCGGCGGGCGGCGGGCGGGGGCACAAGCGCAGGAATCACGCCGTCGGACGAGCCGCTCAGCCTCTCGTCCACTCGAGGAGGCGCTCGACGGGCCACGTCGTGATGACGCGCTCGGGCGGCACCCCGTTCCGTTCGGCGCGCTCGGCGCCGTACGCGAGGTAGTCGAGCTGGCCGGGGGCATGCGCGTCGGTGTCGATGCTGAAGAGGCACCCGGCCTCGAGCGCGAGCCTCATCAGATCGTCGGGTGGGTCCTGACGCTCGGGGCGTGAGTTGATCTCGACCGCCACGTCGTTCTCCGCGCACGCGGCGAAGATCGTCTCGGCGTCGAACATCGATTGAGGGCGCGTCCCGCGCGAGCCTTGGACGAGCCGACCGGTGCAGTGGCCGAGGACGTTGGTGCGCGGAGTTCGGATCGCGCCGAGCATGCGCGCGGTCATGGTCTCTCGATCGGAGCGGAGCTTCGAGTGCACACTCGCGACCACGACGTCGAGACGGTCGAGCATCTCCGGCGTCTGGTCGAGTTCGCCGCTCTCGAGGATGTCGACCTCGATGCCGGACAGGAGTCGGACGGGGCCGCCGGTGGCGTTGATCTCTGTGACGACGTCGAGTTGCTCGGTGAGCCGCTCGACGCTCAGCCCGTTCGCGATCGTGAGGTTCGGCGAATGGTCGGTGAGGGCGAGGTACTCGCGGCCGAGCAACTCGGCACCGTGGAGCATCTGCTCGATCGTGGTCGAACCGTCCGACCACTCGCTGTGCGCGTGCAGGTCGCCGCGGAGCCGGGCGAGCAGACCCGCTCCCTCGGTTGTGAGCGGTTCGGTGTTCCGCTCCCGCAGGCCGATGAGGTAGTCGGGGACGTCACCCGCGACGGCCTGAGTGATGACCTCGGCGGTCCGGCCGCCGATCCCCTTCATCGAGGTGAGTCGACCGCTCCGGGCGCGCTCGGCCAGCTCGTCCTCGGACAACGGGGCGATGATCTTCGCGGCCGTGCGGAAAGCGGCGACCTTGAAGGACGGGGCCGAGGACCGCTCGAGCCAGAACCCGATCTCGTTGAGGGCGTCGACGGCGAGCATGACCCCATTCTCCCCGGCCATGACGATCGGGGATACGGGTTGCGAGGGGAACAGGGTCGCGCGAAGAGGCTCGCCGCTGGTGATCCCGGCGATGTCGGTGGTGCGATCTACCGTTGAGACATGGACATCAGGAATTGCCCCGAATGCGGCGACGACACGATGAACGCCGGTCTCGCCTTCTGGCCCGGTATCGAGACCTCCGTCGCGGTCACGCGTTGCGCGAATGACGAGTGCGACTGGGTGGTGATCGACGAGCAGCTCGAGCTCACCCAGACGGTGACGCACGCGGCTGCCGCGTAGACCCTCCCGAGAACGCCGCAACGTCGCGCAACGCTGTGCCCTTCGGCGGTCCGGCGCTCCGGCGCTATCGAGGCCCCGTCCCCCATGGGTCGGTACTGATGCCCAGCGTTGGGTCGGTACTGATGCCCAGCGTGGATCAGGAACCGACGAGCGACGCCTCGATCGTCGCGATGTCCTCCGGGGTCAACTGCAGGTCCGCGGCCTTGGCGCTGTCGGTGATCGACGCCGGTCGCGACGCGCCGGGGATGGGGATGACGCTCGGCGCGAGCGACAACTCCCACGCGAGGGTCACCTGGTAGGGGCTCACTCCGCGCGACTCGGCCACCTCGGCGAAAGCCGCGTGGCTCGAAGCGAGCTCCCCGGCGTTCGAGATGCCTCCGAGCGGGCTCCACGGAAGGAAGGCCAAGCCGAGGGCGGCCGAGTGCTCGAGTTCCGACCGGCTCGACAGGAATCGGGGCGAGAACTGGTTCTGCACCGACACGAGCGATCCGCCCAGGATCTCGTGGGCTTCGTCGATCTGGGCGATCGAGGCGTTCGAAATGCCGGCGAGCTCGAGGACTCCCTCGTCGAGCAGGTCTTTGAGGGCACCGATCGAGTCGGCGTAGGGGACGGCCGGGTCGGGGCGGTGGAACTGGTACAGCCCGATCGCGTCGCCCCCGAGCCGGGCGAGCGAGGCCTTCGCCGCCTCCTTCAGATATTCGGGATCCCCGTTCAACGTCCACGACCCGTCGCCCGGGCGGAGATGTCCGCCCTTCGTCGCGACGAGGACGTGGGAGGTGTCGTGCCCGTAGCTCCCGAGTGCCTCCGCGATGAGCTCTTCGTTGTGGCCCACTTCGCCGGCCTCGAGGTGATAGGCATCAGCGGTGTCGATGAACGTCACCCCGGCGTCGAGGGCTGCGTGGATGGTGTCGATCGACCGTTCCCGTTCCGGGCGGCCCTCGATCGACATCGGCATGCCGCCGAGTCCGATCGCGCTGACCGTGCGGTTTCCGATGGTGCGACTCTCCATGGGTGTTCTCCTTCGTGTCGTGAGCGACGATAGCCGCGTGACGAGCGGACGCCGGGGCCTTTACAGGTCGGCCCCCGTGCGGCAAGGGGTCCGCTCGAACGGGCGACGGCTGGACGACGGCCCCGCCGGACGGCCAGAGTAGAGAGGAGCGCGGGACACGTCGCCGGAGCGCGCGCTCCACCGCCCGTGCTTTCTTTTCGGAAGGACAACGAATGACCTACGTCGCCGCCCCCTCTCGTTACGACGGGACCATGCAGTACCGTCGTACGGGTCGATCCGGGCTCGACCTGCCGCTGCTGTCGCTCGGCCTCTGGCACAACTTCGGGGACGACCGCCCGCTCGAGACCCAGCGGGCGATCGTCCGTCGGGCGTTCGACCTCGGCATCACCCACTTCGACCTCGCCAACAACTACGGCCCGCCGTACGGTGCTGCGGAATCCAACTTCGGGCGCCTGCTCGCATCGGATCTCGCGCCGTACCGGGACGAGCTCGTCATCTCGTCGAAGGCTGGCTGGGACATGTGGCCGGGGCCCTACGGTCAGGGTGGCGGAGGACGCAAGTACGTGCTCGCGTCCCTCGACCAGTCGCTCGGGCGGCTGGGACTCGACTACGTGGACATCTTCTACTCGCACCGATTCGACCCGTCTACGCCGCTCGCGGAGACCGCGTCCGCCCTCGACACGGCGGTGCGGCAGGGCAAGGCGCTCTACGTGGGCATCTCGTCCTACGGAGCCGACGACACCCGCGCGCTCGCCGGTCTACTGCGCGAGCTCGGCACTCCGCTGCTCATCCACCAGCCGTCGTACTCGATGCTCAATCGCTGGATCGAGACCGAAGGACTACTCGACGCGGCCGCGGAGGTCGGCGCCGGCGTCATCGGATTCACGGCGCTCGCGCAGGGACTTCTGACCGGGAAATACCTCGACGGCGTGCCCGAGGGGTCGCGTGCATCGCAGGGGACCTCGTTCTCGGCGGACGTGCTCACCGACGAGGTGCTCGCAAACGTAAGGGCGCTCGGAGCGATCGCCGAGCGCCGTGGGCAGTCGCTCTCACAACTCGCACTCGCATGGGCGCTGCGTGACGAGCGCGTCACGTCGCTCGTCATCGGCGCGTCTTCGGTGGAGCAGCTCGAGCAGAACGTCGGCGCGCTCGACAACCTGTCGTTCAGCGCCGACGAGCTCGAGGAGATCGACCAGTACGCGACCGACGGGGGCGTCGACTTGTGGAAGGACGCTCGCGAGGGAAGTCTCGGGTCCTGACATGGGCGGGGAGAACTCCGAGAATGGCGGTCTCGTGGCTCGCTCGGCCGGCTGGTCGATCGCGGCCCTCGTCCGAGCAGTCCGCCTCGTCCGGTCACCGCGGCCGATCCATCCGACGGGTGTCCTCCTGGGCGGGACCCTCGACCCGATCCTGCAGCGCACGGTGCGGAGCGGGATCGACTGGATCGACGGGCCGCGACGCCTCGAGGTCGGCGGACGGCTCTCGCGCGGCATCGGCACGCCCGTGCCGATGCCGGACGTCTGGGGGCTCGCCCTCCGTCTCCGCGACGGATCGGACGATACCGGAGGGGGTCTCGGCGACATCCTCGTCTCCTCGGTGGGAAACCTCGGTGTCCCGTGGCGCTTCGTCCCCGTTCCCCGGCTCTCCCCGCACGGCGCGCGCTTCACCACGGTGATGCCGTACCGCTCTCCCGACGGCCCCGTTCTCGTCGGCGCCCGCACACTCGCCGGGGCGCCGGCGTCGGCGTCGGCGAGGGGGATCGCCATCGAACTCGCGCGTACACCCTGGGTGATGGAGTTGATGTGGGCGACGCCGACGGGGCGCTGGCGCCCCTTCGCCACGGTGTCGCTCGCCACCGCGCGCATGGGTGAAGACGATCCGGCGCACGCCGCCGATGCACGCGTCGACAGCCCCGACGTCCGGTTCGATCCGGTGCTCTCACCTCCGCCCGGAGCGCAGACCTACGGATGGACGCGAGCACTCCGCGAACCCGCCTATCGCGTGGCTCGGCGGGGCTGATCACGATCGGATCACCGAGGACGGCGGGGCGCTCGAGGACGGCGGGGCGGCGCTCGAGGACGGCGGGGCGCTCGAGGACGGCGGGTCAGCGGATCGGTGTCGGCCTCACGGGCGGCGGTCGGCCCGCCGCCGCCGCGTCGGGGCGGGATCGACTCCCGCCGCGTCTCGCTCCCGCGTCGTCAGGTACAGACGGTGTGCCGTGATCACGACGGCGAGCCACGCGAGTCCCAGGATCCACGCCGCGAGGACGTCGGTGAACCAGTGGTGACCGAGGAAGACACGACTCGCGCCGATCGTGATGACGAACACCGCAGCGACGGTGATCGTGAGCACGCGGGCGACGACGCTCGATTGACGCAGGATGAGGAGGTACACGATGACTCCGGCGATCACCGTCGCGTTGAGAGTGTGTCCGGACGGGAAGGACGGCGACGTCTCGTACGGCGGCACGGCGTCCTCGATCTCCGGACGCGCGCGCCCGATCAGTTCCTTGCCGGCCACGGTCATGAGGAGCGAGCCGACGCCGGCGGCCGAGATGAGGATCACCGGCGTCCACGAGCGGCGTCGGAGCGCGAGGACGAGCATCGTCACGACGGCGAGGACCGGCATCCCGATGACGCCGGCGATGTCGGTGAAGTGCGTCACCGCCCCGTCGAGCCACGGCGATCTGACCGCGATCGCGGCATCGAGGAGGGGCTGGTCGAGAAGCGCGACGCCATCCGTCTCCGTGACGGCCTCGTAGACCTCGGAGACGATGTAGGTGAGGACCGTCGCGATCGCAGCCCCGATCACGAGGAGGAGCACGAGCGTCTTGTTCGGCCCGAGCGCACGACTGATCCGGTGGAAGACGACGGCGAAGAACCGGCCGAGAGGTGTGCGCCAGTCGGTCAGCTCTTGCGAGCCGAGGCGTCGATCGTGCCGGAGCTCGCCTTCCGGACCCAGCTGGTCGGGATCCGGCTTGCCCAGGAGGTTCTTGTCCGTCATCGTGCGACTCCTCGCGATTCATCCGTGAACAGCGAGGCTAGCGCGGCCGACGGAAGGACGACGGGTCGGGCGGCGGGGATGGCGCGCCGGGCGCCGAGCGGCTATGGCCGTCAGGAGGCGGAGGGCAAGCGGGCGACGACGGCGCCTTTGTGGCCCAAGATGGAGGGGTGACGATTCCCACGAACGACAGCACCGACACCAGCACCGACCGCGGCACCGACACGAGCACCGACCGCGGCACCGACACCAGCGCCGTCCCCCCGGCTGAGCGGACCGGGCGCATCGTCCTCGTCCGTCACGGGGAGACGGAGTGGAGCCGCTCGGGTCAGCACACCGGCTCCACCGACCTTCCGCTGACGGAGGTGGGGGAGCAGCAGGCGGTCCTGCTCGGAACGGTGCTCGACGCCGGCGACTTCGGCCTCGCCCTCTCGAGCCCGCTGGTCCGCGCGCGCCGGACGGCGGAGCTCGCCGGCTTCCCCGAGGCCGTCGTGGAACCGGACCTCATCGAGTGGGACTACGGTGCCTATGAGGGCCGCACGACGGCCGACATCAGCGCCGAACTCGGACGGCAGTGGGATCTCTGGCACGAGGGCGTCCCGTCGGGGACGACGCCGGGGGAAAGCGCCGCAGACGTCCGCGAGCGCGCGAATCGCGTCCTCGACCGTGCCCGCGCCGCGTTCCCGCACGGCGATGTCATCCTGTTCGCCCACGGCCACATGCTGCGCGCGATCGCGATCGCGTGGGTCGCGCTGCCACCGAGCGCCGGCACGATCTTCGCGCTCTCGACCTCCACTCTGAGCGAACTCGGCTTCGAACACGGCCGCCCCGCCATCCGGGTCTGGAACGCTCCCGTCGAACGCTGACCGAGAGTCGGCTCCGGTCAGTGCTCGAGCAGCATGCGGCGAGCGAGCCTCGCGATCTCGCGTGTGGCGGGTGAAAGGACCGTGTCCCGCCGCTGCACCATCGCGATGACGTCCCAGAGCGGTTCGGCGAAACCCACCGTATGCACGTTCTCGGGGAAGACACGGCTCGCCGCGACGGCACGTGACACGATCGTGTCGCCGCCGCCCCGGGCGACGATGCTGAGCGCGGATTCGACGTGCTCGACCTCGAGCATCGGCGTGAGGTCGACGCCGTCGAGGTGCGCGCGGGTCGCGAGCTGCCGACGGGTGGGGTCCCGCCAGCCGTAGTGGGCGTCGTACAGGACGAGGTCGGTCGCTCCGAGGTCCGCGATGGTCACGGGCCGCGCCGTCTTCGCGGGGTCGGCGGATGCGAAGACGACTTCGTCGCGCATGAGGGGGGTGACCGTGAGGCCCTCGTTCTCGATCGGCAGGACCACGAGCCCCGCCTCCAGATCGCCCGACGCGACGGCGTCCGCGACCTCGACGGAGTTCTGACCGATGATGCGGAGCCGGACGCGTGGGTATCGCTCGTGGAACGTCTCGAGGAGCTGACTGAGGAAGTAGAAGTTCGCATTGCGGAGGAGGCCGAAGGTCGCGACGCCGCCGAGCAGCGAGGTAGACGATCGCAAGGCGGCGTCGGCGCCGTCGACGGCCGCGACCGCTTCGCGGGCGAACGGGAGGAGTTCGGCTCCGGCGCTGGTCACGGCGAGTTTCCGTGGACCGCGCGTGAAGAGTTGGACCCCGTAGACCTGCTCGATCCGTTTGACGAGTTCCGAGACCGACGGTTGCGACATGTGCAGGTGAGCGGCCGCCGCGGTGAACGTGCCGAGGTCCGCAACGGCGAGGAACGCACGCAGCTGGTTGAGTGTCATCGGGGTCGTCGCCATAGGTCAAACCTATGGGATGCCGAGACCAATTCGGTGTTGTCTGGGGGGAGGTGCCTTGACAGGGTGAAGACCATGAAATTGAGCACCCGATTCCTCTCCGAATACGACAGTCGCCTCCGCCACCTCAAGGCCCCCGCCGTGGACGCGCCGCCGGCGCAGGCGGATCCCGCGGTCCGTGCCCGCGTGTCGGAGATGCTGTCGGACATCGAAGCGGGCGGGATCGACGCCGTGCGTCGCTACGCTCGCGAGCTCGACCGATTCGAGGACGTGGACTTCGAGATGACGCGTGAGCGGCTCGCGTCGAGCGGCGACCGCCTCGACCCGGCCTTGCGCGAAGCCATCGAACTCGGGTCGGAGCGCACGAAGCAGTTCGCCCGACTCCAGCGCGAGCACCTCGGTGATTTCGAGGCCGAGCTCGTGCCGGGCCTCGTGACCGGTCAGCGCTACGTCCCCGTCTCGCGCGTCGGCGCCTACCTCCCCGCCGGTCGCTTCCCGCTCACGGCGAGCGCGTTCATGACCGTGGGGGTCGCGAAGGTCGCCGGCGTTCCCACGGTGATCGGTTGCACGCCTCCCGGACCGGATGGCCGCCCCAACGACGCCGTGGCCTACGCGGCCTCCCTGTCGGGTGTCGACCACCTCTACACTCTGGGCGGCGTGCAGGCCCTTGCCGCGATGGCCTTCGGGCTGCTCGGAGAGCAGCCCGTCGACATGCTCGTCGGCGCGGGCAACGCGTTCGTCGCCGAGGCCAAGCGGCAGCTCTTCGGCCGTGTCGCGATCGACCTGCTGGCGGGTCCGTCGGAGGTCGCGGTCATCGCGGACGACACCGCCGACGCGGAGATCGTGGCGGCGGACCTGCTCGGGCAGGCCGAACACGGCCCCAACTCCCCGGCGGCGCTCGTGACGACATCCGAGGCGCTCGGACTCGCCGTGATCGAGGCCGTCGACCGTCAGCTCGAGACACTCTCGACGCGCGAGATCTGCGGCCCGGCCTGGCGCGACTTCGGTTCCGTCGTGCTCGTGGGATCACGCGAGGACGCCGTCGCCGTCATGGACGAATTCGCCCCGGAGCACCTCGAGGTCCAGACCGCCGACGACGCCTGGTATCACGACACCCTCACGAACTACGGATCGCTCTTCCTCGGGCACTGGAGCACGGTCGCGTACTCGGACAAGGGCATGGCGGGGACCAACCACACGCTGCCGACCGCCGGGGGAGCGAAGCACAGTGCCGGCCTCTCGGTGTCCCGCTACCTCAAGCCGCTCACCTACCAGCGCATCGCTCGCGAGGCCACACCCGACCTCGCGCACGCGGTCGACGTCATCTCCGCGAGCGAGGGGATGACCGCCCACCAGGCGACGGCCACGATGCGTCTCGCCACCTACACTCAGTGATCGCACCACCGACCCTGCGAAAGACATCATGACTCCCTTCTCCCGAACATCCCCGTCCCGACGCCTCCTGCTCGGCGGGTTGGTCGGCCTCAGCGCCGTCACACTCGTCGGCTGCGCGGCCCCCGGCTCCGGCTCCGGCTCCGCAGCCGTCGAACAGGACGAGATCACCTCGA
Organism: Labedella populi; assembly: GCF_004078655.1. Taxonomy (GTDB): domain Bacteria; phylum Actinomycetota; class Actinomycetes; order Actinomycetales; family Microbacteriaceae; genus Labedella; species Labedella populi. The sequence goes on from NZ_RZNC01000002.1 coordinate 398,961, forward strand.
CGGTGACGGCGGAGCAGATCGCCGACCTCGGCGACGTCACCCTCACCCTCTGGGCGGACCAGGCCGAGGAGCCCCTCATGGGTTTGCTCGTCCCGGCTTACGAGGAGGCGTATCCGAACGTCACGGTCGACGTGACCTACAAGAGCTTCGACGACCTCATCGCGACCGTCGTCAACGCCGCGAACAGTGCTGACGCCCCCGACCTCTTCCAGGGCAACATCGGCTACGCCGTCGATGGGGCCCTCGTGAAGGCCGGCCTCGTGCGACCGCTCGACGACGTCGCGAGCGTGTACGGGTGGGAGGACGGCACGGGAGCGAGCACCCTTGCCCCCTCGCGCTGGACGGAGGACGGCTCGACGTTCGGCGACGGTACCCTCTACGGGATGTCGCCGATCAGCGAGGTCCAGGGCATCTACTACAACGAGGCGAAGCTCGCGGAGCTCGGCCTCGAGGCGCCCGAGTCGATCGAAGACCTCGAGGCCGCGCTTCCCGTCGCGGCGGAGGCAGGAGAGACGCCGATCATGCTCGGCAACTCCGACCAGTACGCCGCGACGCACATCTTCTCCGACATCGCGGCGACGACGCAGGACCCGGAGGACATCCGGGCGTGGATCGGAGGAGACCCCGACGAGACCTTCGCGACCGACGGCAACATCGAGGCCGCCGAGACCATGGCCGAATGGGCGTCGAACGGCTACTTCGGTGAGGGCTACGACGGGCTCGGCAACCAGGACGCCATCGCGCGCTTCGCCGAGGGCGACGGCGTCTTCTTCGTCGGCGGGTCCTGGAACGGCGCGTACCTCGACGCCGACGACTTCGGCTTCGGCGCGCTCGCTTCGGGCGGCGTCGGTGCGACGGCCTCCCCGTGGCACATCAGCTCGTCGAGCGACGAGGCGATCGCCTCGATCGCGTTCCTCGACATGCTCCACTCGCCGGAGACGGCCCAGTGGATCCTCGACGAGGGCCGCCTCCCTGTCGTGACCGACGGCGTCACCGCCTCCGGTGACCTGCAGCAGCAGACCCTCGACGCCCTCACGGCGACGATCGAGGCGGGCACGCAGGTCGGCTACTACGACTGGACGACGACCGACATGCTCTCCGTCATGGGTGGAGGGCTCCAGGAGGTCATGGCCGGACGGACGTCGGCCGAGGAATTCGTCGATGCCGTCCAGACGGCCTGGTCGAAGGAACACGGCGCGTCCTGATGGCCGTCACCACCGCGACGCGCGCCGTCGTCGCCGGCCCTCGTGGCCGGCGACGGCGGTCGCCCGCCACCGCGTACAGCTGGAGCTCTCTGCTCTACGTGGCGCCGGCCCTGCTGTTCTTCGGTGTCTTCGTCATCTATCCGATCTGCATCTCGGTGCAGACGTCGTTCTACGCGTACGACGGGCTGACGGTCGCGACGCCCGTCGGTGCCGCCAACTACGTCGCGGTGTTCACGGACCCCTCGTTGCGTGAGGCGCTTCTGCACTCCCTCGTGCTCCTCGTGTTCTACGCCGCTCTCCCCGTGGCGATCGGCCTCGTCCTCGCGGGTGCGCTCTCACGCATCCGGATCTACGGCCTGACATTCTTCCGTGCGGCGCTCTTCATCCCGCAGGTGCTCTCGAGCGTCGTCGTCGCCGTCGCCTGGCGCGGACTGCTCGCGACCGACGGCCCCGTCAACGACGCGTTGCGCGCCGTCGGTCTCGGCTCGATCGCGACGAGCTGGCTGGGGAACTTCGACACCGCGCTCCCGGCCGTCGGGGCCATCGGCACGTGGGTCCAGTACGGACTCTGCATGGTGCTCTTCCTCGGCGGGATCGTCGGGATCGACCGCTCGCTCTACGAGGCCGCGCGACTCGACGGCGCCGGGGCGGTGCGCGAGTTCCGCGCGATCACGCTCCCGGCGCTCCGTCCGCAGATCTCGATCGCGCTCATCCTCTGTATCACGTTCGCGCTTCGGAACTTCGACATCATCTGGAACACGACGAGGGGAGGCCCGGGCACCTCGACGGCGGTGCCGAGCGTCTACATCTACCAGGACGCCTTCCAGAACCGCGCCCTCGGACAGGCCTCGGCTCTCGCCGTCGTGCTGACCCTGCTCATCCTCGTGATCGTCGGTCTCGTCCAACTGGCCCTGCGCGAACGATCGGACGTCGGCGCGCGGTCACGTCGGCACTCGGGGGGTGCCCGATGAAGGTCTCACGCACCGAGACGACGCTCACGCACGCGCTCCTCGTCGTCGCCGCGATCATCGCGGTCTATCCCCTCGTCTCGATCGTGCTCTCGGCCCTCCGCGGACGTGACGGGTCCATCGGTCTCGCGAGCTTCGACATCGCCTGGGAGCGCGGCGGCTTCGGCTCGGCGCTGCTCTCGAGCGCGTTCATCTCGATCACCGTCGTCGTCGTGACGGTGATCCTCGTGAGTCTCGCCGGTTTCGCGCTCGCCACCATGCGGGTCCCGGGCGGGCGCCTCATGCTGCCGATTCTCCTGCTCGGCCTCGTCCTGCCCTACGAGGTGACCGTGCTGCCGCTCTATCAGCTCATGTCGGACTGGGCGCTCCTCGACACGTGGTGGGCGCTCATCCTGCCGCAGATCGGTCTCTCGGTCCCGCTCGGGGTGTTCTGGATGCGGTCGTTCTTCGCGTCGGTGCCGGGCGAGCTGCTCGAGGCCGCGCGGATCGACGGTGCGGGTCGCTTCCAGACGTTCCGGCTCGTCCTCCTGCCCGTCGCCGGCCCAGCGATCGCGACCCTCTCGACGATCCTGTTCCTCTTCACGTGGAACGAGTTCCTGCTCGCACTGGTGCTCGTGCCTCAGGATCCGCTCGTCCAGACCGCTCCACTCGCTTTGTCCTTCTTCGCGGGGGCCGGGCGGACCATCGACCCGAGCGTGACGGCAGCGGCGGCCGTGATCGTCGCCGCGCCCATCGTCGTCGCCTACGTCATCCTCCAGCGTCGACTCATCGCCGGACTCACGGAAGGAGCGGTGAAGTGACCGCGAACCCACCCCCCGCCTCGCCGGTCCCCGCGGCCACCCGAGTGGTGTGCGAGCAGCTCGCCCCCACGATCGCCGACCTCGCGGGCAATCAGCGGCTCGTCCTCGAGACGGTCGAACGGAACATCGCCGACGGTGCCGACATCATCGTGCTCCCGGAACTCGTGACGTCCGGCTACGTATTCGATTCAGCCGACGAGGCGCGCTCGCTCGCGATGCGGCGGGACGACGGCTTCTTCGATCAGGTGTCCGGACTCCTCGTCGGTACGAGCTCGGTCGTGGTCTTCGGGTTCTGCGAGCAGTCGGACGGTCCACAGCTCTTCAACAGCGCGGCCGTCATGACCGCGGAGGGCCTCGTGGAGGTCTATCGCAAGGTGCACCTCTGGGACCGGGAGACTCTCGTCTTCACGCCCGGCTCGGCGAGGCCTCCCGTCGTGGACACCCCGCACGGAAAGGTCGGGGTCATGGTCTGCTACGACCTCGAGTTCCCCGAGATGCCGCGAGCCCTGGCTCTGCGGGGTGCGGATCTCATCGCCGTGCCCACGAACTGGCCGCTCACCGACGTCCCGGCGGGTGAGCGCGCCCCCGAGATCATCCACGCCCAGGCCTCGGCGCGGGCGAACGGCGTCTTCATCGCCTGCTGCGATCGATCGGGGATCGAGCGCGGGCAGCAGTGGACGGAGGGCACCGTCATCGTGGACCAGTTCGGTTGGCCGATCGACCGCGTCACGGGAACAGGGCGAGCGACGGCCGACGTCTTCCTCGGCCTCGCGCGGGACAAGTCGATCTCGCCGCACAACGACCTGCTCGCCGACCGCCGCTCGGACGTCTACGGGACGGAGGGTTCGCGGTGACCGGCGGGTCGGCGGTCGAATCCGTCGGGACGGCGTCCGTCCCCGGTACGGAGTGGTGGCGCTCCGCCGTGATCTACCAGATCTACCCGCGCTCGTTCGCCGACGCGAACGGGGACGGGACGGGCGACCTCGCCGGGATCACCGCCCGCCTGGACCACGTCGCGCGGCTCGGAGCCGACGCGGTCTGGCTCTCGCCCTTCTATCCCTCTCCTCAGCGCGACGGCGGCTACGACGTGGCCGACTACCGTGACGTCGATCCCCAGTTCGGTACCCTCGAGGACGCCGACGACCTGATCCGGCGTGCTCACGGGCTCGGCCTCCGCCTCATCGTCGACCTCGTGCCGAACCATTGCAGTTCGGAGCACGTCGACTTCCAGGCCGCTCTCGCCGCCGCTCCCGGTTCGGTCGAACGCGCGAAGTTCCACTTCCGCGACGGTCGCGGCGAGGGCGGCGACCTGCCGCCGAACGACTGGACGTCGATGTTCGAGGGACCGGCGTGGACGCGGGTCGTCGAGGCGGACGGCAGCCCCGGCCAGTGGTACCTGCACCTGTTCGACTCCTCCCAGCCCGATTGGAACTGGGACGACGCGTCCGTTCGAGCGGACTTCGAGCGCACGCTCCGGTTCTGGCTCGACCGCGGAGTCGACGGGTTCCGTGTCGACGTGTGCGACGCCATCATCAAGGCTCCGGGCCTCCCCGATTGGCCCCACCGCACCAAGGGCGTCGTCGAGCCGATCGACGGAGTGATGCCTCCGATGTGGGACCAGGAGGGCATCCACGAGGTCTTCCGGTCGTGGCGCTCGGTGCTCGACGAGTACGACGGCGAGCGCATCCTGTGCGCCGAGGCGTGGCTCGCCCCGGAACGAGCGGCGCGTATCGTGCGACCGGGGGAGATGCATCAGGCGTTCAACTTCCGATTCCTCGAGCAGGTCTGGGACGCGAGGGACCTCCGTCGGACGATCGACGAGTCGCTCGCCGCCAACGACGCCGTCGGCGCCCCGACCACGTGGGTCCTGTCGAACCACGACGTCATGCGTCACGCCAGCCGTTACGGTTACGACGGTCCCGTCGAACTCGAGTCGGGGGTCGGGATCGACGATCCGCAGCCCGACCGCATGCTCGGGCTGCGTCGTGCTCGAGCGGCGACGGCACTCATGCTCGCCCTCCCGGGGTCCGCCTACCTCTACCAGGGAGAGGAGCTCGGCCTCCCGGAGGTGACCGACCTCCCGGACTCGTCACGCCAGGACCCCGTGTGGGAGAGGTCCGGGCGGGCGATCCGCGGTCGTGACGGCTGTCGCGTGCCGCTCCCGTGGTCGAGCGACGGGCCGTCGTTCGGCTTCGGTGGAAGTGTGACGACCTGGCTGCCGCAGCCGACCTACTTCGCCGAGTTCTCGGTCGCGGCCCAGGAGGAGGACGCGTCGTCCACGTTGGCGCTGTACCGACGGCTCCTCGTCGTGAGACGCGAGCGCGCACTGGGCTCGGGCCGGGTCGAGTGGCTCGAATCGGACGAGGGCGTGCTCGACCTGCGCCGCGGCTCGGTCCGGGTCATCGCGAACGCCTCGGACCGATCGGTCCGCCTCCCCGCCGGTAGCGTCCTCGTGGCGAGCGGCCCACTCGCCGAGGGCGTGCTGCCGAGCGATACGACGGTGTGGATGGCGGAGGAGGATTGACGTCGGGACGCCCTCCCGAGTCGCGATAGCGTGAGGGGGTGGAAGACATGCTCGTGCGCATCGGTGAGATCGCCGAGCTCTTCACCTGGTTCGGTCTCCTCACGGGTGTGCTCGTCCTCCTCGCCGGCCTGACGGTCCGCCTCTTCGAGGGCAGCTGGCTGACGGCCGAGGCCGATGTCGCCGAGATCGATGGCGACGTGCAGCTCGCCTGGGTGGGGGAGGACGGAGAGGTGTACCGCCGTTTCCTCGATCCGGACGAGAGGCACTCGATCGGCTCGTCCGAGAGGGTGACGGTGCACTACCGCCGTGACAGGCCGCTGCGGGCGCATCTCGACAAGCGGACGCATGGATCGCGCGTGCTCGTCCTCCTCGGGATCATCCTCACGGGCGTCGGTCTCGTCGCGGCCGTCGCCCAGATCGTCATCGTCGTCGCGCTCGGGTGAGCGAGCGCGCAAGCCGGCGTGCGACGGGGAATACCCGAGGGGGGTGCACCGTTGACCTCAGTGACGGCCGATCGAGCGACGGCCGTCCGAACGGGCCGTATCGAGCCTCACGACGTCGAGTCGAGGCAGCACACGGTGGAGAGCCCGAGGCCTCGCTGGGCAGCGCAGCCCGAAGCACCATCGCTGAACCGGGAGAGGAGTGCGCCATGGGTAGGACCATCATCGAATTCGAAGACGAGCACGGAGTCGTCACTCGGTACCGTCGCCACGAGAACGGGCGCGGGAACGTCGCGACGTCCGCGCGCGTCGACCCCTCGACACTCGTCGAGTCGACGGCGTACGTCGAGTCCGGCGCACGCATCGGCCGCAGTGTCATCGTGAGCGGCGGCAGTTGGATCGATCGGGACGCCGTCGTGCTCGATCACGCCGTCATCGGCGCGGGAGTGCACGTGGGTGAGGGTGCCGTCGTCGGCCGTGGGGCCGAGATCGGCAGCTTCTCGCGTATCGGCGCGGGAGCGACCATCGGCGACTTTGCACGGCTCGCGAACGACACGAAGGTACCGGAGGGCGGAGACGTCCCGGCCGGTCGGATCCCGCGGGTCCTCCCGCGAGCCCGATCCGCCGCCTGACATCATCGCCCGGGCCGGATCGCCATCATGACCGGATCGCCATCCTGACCGGATCGCCATCCTGACCAAATCGCCATCCTGAGCAGGGCCGTCACGGAATCGTGACGGCCCTGCTCACGTGTTCGAACACCATGCTCGTGCGCGTCGAGGCCACGAACGGGTGCGCCGAGAGATGCTCGAGGACGAAGTCGCGGACGTGTGCGCTGTCGCGCGCCGCGATGTGCAGGATGAAGTCCTCGGAACCCCCGAGGAAGAACAATTGCAGCACGTCCGGCATGCGCCGCATCTCGGCGCTGAACTCCGCCATCCGGTGACGCGCCCCGGAACGCACGCTCACGCTGATGAGGGCCTGCAGCCCGAGTCCGAGCGCTGCCGGGTCGACCTTCGCTTCGAACCCCGTCACGACCCCGCGATCGATGAGCGATCGGACTCGTGCGATACACGTGGACGGGGCGATCCCGACGCGTTCGGCGAGGTGGTTGTTCGGGATACGCGCATCCTTCTGCAAATGTTCGATGATGGCCGCGTCGACGTCATCGATCGTGCCCCCGGCCCGGTCGCGAACATTGTTCTGCGCCACCTCGTGTCTCCGTCCTGCTGCCGCAGAAAAGGCGGCTTGCCCACCCAATAGCTGCTCGATGTTCTGAGTTTACGCCGTCGCAACGAATCGGTCGTCAGAATGACACCATGCCCGCTACGGGCCGTGCGGCGAGAAGAGGAGAACACCATGCGGGTCGGAGTGCCGACGGAGATCAAGAACAACGAGAACCGCGTCGCGGTCATGCCTGCGGGGGTGCACGAGTTCGTGCGACGAGGCCACGAGGTCCTCGTCCAATCGGGTGCCGGGCTCGGCTCGTCCGTGTCCGACGAGGACTTCGCGGACGCCGGAGCCACGATCGTTGCCGGCGCCGACGCGGTGTGGGAAGGCTCAGACCTCCTCCTCAAGGTCAAGGAGCCGATCGAGGTCGAATACTCCCGGATGCGCGCCGACCAGGTCCTCTTCACCTACCTGCACCTCGCCGCATCGCGGGCGTGCACCGACGCGATTCTCGCGGCGCGCACCACGGCGGTCGCTTACGAGACCGTGCAGCTCGCGGACCGGTCGCTCCCGTTGCTCTCGCCCATGAGCGAGGTCGCCGGTCGGCTTTCGGCTCTCGTCGGCGCCTACCACCTCATGCGGTCGGCGGGCGGTCGCGGGACCTTGCTCGGCGGAGTGCCGGGAACGCCGAAGGCGAAGGTCGTCGTCATCGGCGGCGGTGTCGCGGGTGAGCACGCCGCCGCGAACGCGCTCGGCATGGGGGCCGACGTGACGATCGTGGACCTCTCGATCCCGCGCCTGCGTGATCTCGAACGCCGCTTCCAGGGGGCGATCCGCACGGCGGTGTCCTCGCATTACGAGATCGCGCAACTCGTGCGTGATGCCGACCTCGTCGTGGGATCGGTCCTCATCCCGGGCGCGCAAGCGCCCAAACTCGTGACCGACGAGATGGTCGCGTCGATGAAGCCGGGATCCGTGCTCGTCGACATCGCGATCGACCAGGGTGGCTGTTTCGAGGGCTCCGTGGCCACCACGCACGACGATCCCACCTTCCGCGTCCACGACAGCATCTACTACTGCGTCGCCAACATGCCGGGTGCCGTGCCCGAGACGTCGACGCGGGCCCTCACGAACGCGACCCTGCCGTACGCACTCGCGCTCGCCGACAAGGGATGGCGCCGGGCCCTCGTCGAGGACGCGGCCCTGCGGGCGGGGCTCAACGCGCACGACGGCGTGCTTACGAACGCCGGTGTGGCGTCGGCGCTCGGGTACGACCTCGCCGCGATCGATGAGGTCCTCGCCACGACCTCGCGCTCGGAGCCTGTGCTCGCCTGACGCGGACGAGCGCGGTCGAGACGCTGTCACACGGAACGCCCGCGTCCCCGGATCCCGGGGACACGGGCGTTCTGTTCGGTCGCGCGGGCGGCCGTCGGCCGCTCCGCTCGGATCACTCGGCCGGAGCAGCCTCAGAAGTGGCCGTGTCCGAACGGCCCTCCTCGGACTCCGCGATGCGTCGCCGGACGTCGTCCATGTCAAGGTCCTCGATCGCGGTGACGAGCTGCTCGAGCGCGGCGGGCGGGAGCGCGCCGGGCTGCGAGAAGACGAGGATTCCGTCCCGGAAGCCCATGAGCGTGGGGATGGATGTGATGCCGGCAGCGCTCGAAAGCCGCTGCTCCGCCTCGGTGTCGACCTTTCCGAACACGACGCCCGGGTGCTTCTCCGACGCCGCCGTGAATGTCGGGGCGAACTGGCGACACGGGCCGCACCACTCCGCCCAGAAGTCGACGAGCACAATGCCGTTCTCCTCGACGGTCGTCCCGAAGGTCTCCTCGGTGAGTTCGATGGTCGCCATGGGTTCTCCTCTTCGTCCGTCGACCGACGTGGCCGATCGGTCCGTCGGTACGGGCGACGGTTCACGCCGCCCACACGATCTCCAACAGTGGACCGCCGCTGGAGATTCCCGGCCCGGTCGGCGCGGTCTTCACAGGCTATGCGCCGGATGCCGACGTAGGCTTGTCGACGGTGCCGACGCGCGGTGGCACTGACCCGACGAACTCGCGAAGGAGGCGATCACACGGTGTACGACCTGCTCCCCGGCGGCCAGACCATGTGGTTCCTCTTCATCGCCCTCATGCTCGTCATCCTGCTGGCTCTCTTCGGCCGCAGCCTCTGGCGGAGCTTCTCGAGCGGCGCGTCCGCGCGCTTCGACGTCACGGAGATCCCGGCGGACCTGCCGGGCAGTCGAGAGTTCATCGTGCGCGACGACAAGACCGGAGCGCTCCTGCAGTTCCTCACGATCCAGGGCCACGGTCGCATCGTGAGCGTCGAGGTGCCGGCGCGTCATCGCGGGACGGGGACCGAACTCGAACTCTTCGAGGCGAGCTTGTCGGCCGTCCCGGACATCGCGTGGTGGACGTGGCCGCCGACGACCCCCGAGGGCTCCGTCGCGCTCCGTCAGCTCGCCCAGCGGCGTCCGGAACTCACGTTCTGGGACGCGAGCGGCGCGCGCATCGTCTGAGCCGCGTCCTCGGCTAAGATGAGACCATGGCCTTCGCGATCTCGATCCTGCTCTTCCTTGCCGGAATGTACCTCTTCGCGCTCGCGTTCCTCGTCCCCGGGTTCGAGGGTGTCATCTTCATCGCCGGTGTGCTCGTCGTGAGCCTCGCGATCTTCATCCCGGTTCACATCCTGCGCAAGAACTAGCGTCCCGCGCCGCGGTCCTCTCCGCTCCCCGGTGACACCCCGGGGAGGTATTCTGAGCCCGTGATCGACGACATCAAGAAGCGCTCCCTCCACCGCATCCGTATCCTCGAGGGCCAGATGCGCGGCCTTGAGAAGATGGTGGAGAACGAGGACTACTGCATGGACATCATCACGCAGTCGCTCGCCATCCAGAAGTCCCTCGGCTCGCTCAACAAGCTCATCGTCGAGAACCACCTCCGCACGCACGTCACATCGATGTTCGAAGCGGGTGGTGAGGAGCGGGAGGCCGCGGTGGCGGAGTTGCTCAAGGTGTTCGAGCTCTCCAACAACCGGGGTTCCTGAATCAGGCGCGCGACTCGGTGCGCGACGTCCCCACCGGGCCGAGCAACGCGGTCGCGACGGTCGAGTGAGCGGATTCGGGGTCCGATGGGTGGAAGATCCCCGCGAGCACGTCGCGATACAGCCGACTCAGTTCGTTCTGCGAGAAGTAGCTCGAACCGCCCGAGACACGGATCGCCTGGTCCACGACGACGCGAGCGGTTTCGGTCGCTCGTGTCTTGAGACCGACGAGGGTCCGGAACCACTGCGTGCCGCGGTCGACGCCGTTCTCGACGTCCGCCGCGACGGTGGCGATCTGCGGCCACAAGGCGTCATGAGCGATCGCCGCGTCCGCGAGGCGCCACCGGAGGTCCGGGTCGTCCGCGAGAGGGGCGCCCGTCCGTTTCGACCGGCGGCGCGTCACGCCGTCGACGGCGAGTTCGAGGGCTCGACCGCTGATGCCCGTATAGACGGACGCGATGAGCGATTCGAAGACCGCGAAGATCGCGAAGACGAGAGGATCGGCGTTCGGCCCGGGATCGAGTCGCCGCAGGACGCCGCCGGCGGGAGCGTGCGCTCCTTCGAGCACGGTCGTCCGGCTCTGGCTCGCGCGCATGCCCAGGGTGTCCCAATCGTCGTGTGTCGTGACGCCCTCTCGTGAGACGAGGGCGTAGACGATCTTCGGACCGTCGGGCGACGTCGAGTCGAGACCGGTGACGCCGAGCGTCGTCCAGGCCGGGGCGAGCGACGTGAAGATCTTCGTGCCCGTGAACGAGTAGCCACCGGCGCCGTCCGGCTCCGCCACCGTGTCCGACCCGAAGAGCACGAGGTCGTTGCCGGCCTCGCTGATTCCGAAGGCGAGCACCTCGCCGGCGGCCGCTCGTCGCTCGACTTCCGCGAGACCGGTGTCTCCCCTCCGACGGAGGAGGCGGGCGACGCCCGTCCACACGAGATGCATGTTGACGGCGAGGGCCGTCGCAGGGGCGGCGGCGGCGAGTCGCGATTGCGCCTCGGCGACCTCGACGAGCGAGGCGTCGAGGCCGCCGAGTTCGGCGGGAAGGAAGGACAGGAGGTAACCGGCGGCGGCGAGCTCGTCGAGGTCCTCCGTGAAGAAGGCGTTCTCCCGGTCGTACCGGGCAGCGCGCGAGTGGATGCGGGCGAGCAGCTCGTCGCTCAGGAGTTGCGTCATGTCTCGTCCTTCGGGCCGGGTGGGGGAGTGCGTGGTGTCCGGGGCGCCGCACGGCTCGACCCGGTCGAACGTGTCGTGGCGTTCGACGTGGTTCTCGGTTTGGCCTTCGGTGCGGCCTTCGATTTCGCGTCCGGTTTCACCGTCGGTTCCACCGTGGGTGTCGCTGGAGGCTCTGTCGGAGTCGGCGCCTCCGACATCGGCGGCGCCCCGTCCGTGCGCGGGTCCGCTGTCGGCAGGGGAGGCCTCGGGGGAATCGGGTGTTCCGGGTCCGCCGGGGGGTTCTGGGCCGCAGGCGGCGTCCCGACGGGACGGGGAACCTCGGACGTCGCACCGGGAACCCCGCCCGGACCGGGAGTGCCGGCCCGACCGGGAGTGCCTGCCGGACCGGGAGTGCCTGCCGGACGCCGGATGCGGCGCCGGCGGCCCAGCCACCAGACGAGAGCGCCGACCGCGGCGACGAGGAGCAGCCACGGGATGAGCACCCCGACGACGACGAGGGCCCCCGACAGGAACGACCCGACGGAACGGAACCCGAGCACGAGTCCGCTCCAGAGGTCCGTCGGTCCGGTCCCGCCGACTTCTTCGGGGACGCCGATGTCGATCGTCACGGTCGAGAAGGCCACCTGTTCGACGAGCGACTGCTGCTGGGCCATGAGGCTGTCGCGCTCGGCCTGGCGGCTCGTGAGTTCGTTCTCGATGGTGATGAGGTCGGACGTGGAACTCGCGCCCGCGAGGAGTTCGAGCAAGCGGTCGATCGAGGCTTCGAGAGCGCCGATCCGCGCCGTGATGTCGGCCACCGATGAGGTCACGTCACGTCGGTCGAGAGCCGACGACACGACGGTCGCGAGCTCGGCGATCTCGTCCATCGTCTCGTCGAGCTCGTCCGTCGGGACGCGCAGGACGAGGGAGGCCGACGCCGGCGTTGCGGCTCCCGCAGGTGAGTCCGAGCGTTGATCCACGCGACCGCCCACGGCGGACGTGATCTCCTCGATCGCGTCCGCGACGGCCAAGGGTCGTGCATCGCCGAGGGACATCCACGCCGTCACGATGATGTCACGCTCGGCATCCGAATCGCCGTCCTCCTCGGCGCCGCCGTCCGGGACCGAGCCAGGGACCGAGCCCGGGAGGGGTTCGACCGGCAGCCGCTCGCCCGGGAGGACGCGGCCGGGTGCCGGGACTGCCCCGCCGCCATCCGACGATGAGCCGCCGGAGGATGAACACGACGTCACCCCCAGGACGATCGCGAGGGCGGCGATCAGGACGGCGGGGGCTCGTGACGATCGGGACATGTCTTCACCTTACGAGCGGCCGTCGTCGCGGATCGTCACGGATTGCTCACGAATCCACCGGCGCCGGAGGTTCATCGAACGTTGAACGAACCTTCGAACCGAGAGCGGATTTTTCGATTATCGTGCGCAGGCTCTACCGAATGACCCCTGTTCGGGAGTATCGTCTCGTAACCCCACGACGGACCCGAATCCCCAGTGGGCATCGTGTCGGCGGCCGTTACCGCGGCACCGACACGAACCGATGACACGGGCGTTCCCCCGGACGCCCTCGCGTCGTCCCGGTTGTGGAGTCGCACCCTCCTCACCTGTTGAACCCGAAACGACAGACGCCTATCAGGAGGCTTGTGCATGCCCATTTCCTTCGACCGTGCCCACGGTGAACCCATGAGACTCATGGTGATCGTGGGCAGCGTCCGACCCGGCAGAGCCGGATTGCCCGTGTCCCTCTGGGTCCACGATCGCGTGTCCGAGGTCGGCGGCTTCGAGATCGACTTCGTCGATCTCGCGGAGCTCGCCCTTCCCTTCATGAACGAGCCCCTCGATCCGAAGCTCGGTCGCTACTCGTACCGCCACACGCACGCGTGGAGCCGGCGCGTCGACGCCGCTGACGCTTTCGTCTTCGTTGCACCCGAGTACAACCACTCTTACGCTCCCGCACTCAAGAACGCGATCGACTATCTCTTCCACGAGTGGTCTCGGAAGCCGGTCGGATTCGTGAGCTACGGGGGAGTGGCGGGCGGGACGCGCGGCGTCGCCGCTTTGCTGCCGGTCCTGCACAGCCTCGGACTTGTGCCCACGACCGCGACGGTCGACGTCCCCTTCGTGCGGCGGCAGGTCGACGACGGCTTCTTCCTGCCGACGGACCGTCAGTCGGCCGCTCTCGACTCGATGCTCATCGAGATCAAGGAGCTCGAACAGTCCCTCTCGGTCGTGCGCCGCGAGGCGCTCGTCGCGCGGTAGGACCGCTCGAACGGAAGCGGGACCGCCTGCGGTGGTCCCGCTTCCGGCGGTCCCGCTTGCGGCGGTCGGGGATGCATCGGCGCCCGCTCGTCGGGTTCCGCCAGGGGGTCGCCCGGCATTCCTCATCAGGAGGGCTGAATGGGCACCGGTTCCGTGTCCGCGAGCGGGCTCGCGTCGCGGCCACGGAGGTCGGGGTGCCAGCGCTTCCCGAGCGCCGGCACGACGAAGCCCACGAGGGCGAGCGCGATGGCGGCCCAGAAGGCGCCGCTCGGTCCGCTCTCGTCAATGAGGAAGCCGGCGGCGGCCGAACCGAGGGCCGCTCCGATGAGCTGACCCGTGCCGACCCAGCCGTACGCCTCGGCGGTGTCGCTGAACTTCACACTCGACGAGACGATGGCGAAGAGCACGGCGAGCGCGGGGGCGATGCCGATGCCCGCGATGAACAGCGTGACGGCGAGCCACCAGGCGTTGAGGAAGAGCGCGGCGAGCGCGACTCCTGCGAAGACCACGAACATGCGACGTGCGAGAGCCCACGGGCCGATCGGGACGTGACCGAGCGCGAGCCCTCCCGCGAGGCTGCCGACAGAGAAGATGGCGAGCACGATGCCCGCTTCGAGGCCGTCGTGTCCGAATGTCGCGACGACTCCGGCCTCGATCGCGGAGCACGCCCCGATGAGCAGGAATCCGACGACGGTCGCGAGGAGGACGGGGGGCTTCGCGAGCACCTGCCCGACCTTGCGGCGACTGCGGGGGATGCGGACACGGCCGACCTCGGGTGAGGCGATGAACCAGATGCCGCCGACGACCATGATGACGACGGCGAGCATGATGCCCCACACGGTGCCGACCTGCGTGGAGACGAACGTCGTGATGACGGGGCCCAGGACCCAGATGATCTCTTGCGCCGATGCGTCGAGCGAGAAGAGCGGGGTGAGCTGTTGCGAGGTCACCATCTTGGGATAGATGGTGCGCACGGCCGGTTGGATCGGGGGCGTGCTGATGCCCGCGAAGAAACCGAGCACCATGTAGAGGGGGACGGACATCTCCACGAGCGCGATCGTGCTGACGACGACGACCGAGACCACGAGCGTCGTGACGAGGACCTTGCGCATTCCCCACGAGCCCATCCAGCGGCTCGTGAGCGGGCCGGCGATCGCCTGTCCGATGCTCGTCGCGGCGAGCACGAGTCCCGCGGCACCGTATGAGCCCGTCACTTGCTCGATGTGCAGGAGAAAGGCGAGCGAGAGCATGCCGAAGGGGAAGCGCGCGACGAGTTGCGCGCCGATGATCCGGGCGACGCCGGGGGCCGCGAGGAGGCTTCGGTAGCTGGACACAGGACAACAGTGTATTGGGGTGCGACACGCCGACATGAAGAGGTCGCGAACCGGAATGTCGGTGGTCCGGAATACGTTGAAATCTGTGGAGGGATCGCAACGGATCCGCTCAAGATTTCCGGCGGAATCGGCGTTTTTCCTCGTTCGGGGGAGGGGCCGCGATCGGTGGAGAAATGAGTGGATAACTCGCGATTCCCGTGGATAACCCGGTGGAAAACTACATCCGTGTAACTACTACCCCTTGGGGTGCAGACTCGGCGGGCTCACTAGATGTAGTATCGGAAGCCCGGTGGGAAACACCGGAGGTCCAACCGGTCCGCCGGTGGAGACCGCTCTCCAGGAGCGGGAATCCCGACCTCCAGATCACCCCGCCGGCATCAACTTCCAGAACGATCCGCACTCGAGGAGAAAGGTCCCCACCATGGCGATCACCGTTTACACGAAGCCCTCTTGCGTGCAGTGCACGGCCACGTACCGCGCACTCGACAGCAAGGGCATCGAATACGAGGTCTTCGACCTCTCCGCCGACGAGAAGGCGCTCGAAGCGGTCAAGTCGCTCGGGTACCTCCAGGCACCCGTTGTCATCGCCGACGAGGACCACTGGTCCGGCTTCCGCCCCGACAAGATCGAGGAGCTCGCCCAGCGCCTCGCGTAGGGCTACCGCCGACGGCGCCGATCGGCGCCACGAGAGAGGGGGCGGTCACTGAGCCCCTCTCGACCCGGTTCGTCCCGGATCCCCTCATCGCTCGATGGAAGCCCTCGGGAGGCGACACTATGGAGACGGGTTCTCCGGAGACCGCGACCCCTCGGATCGTCTACTTCTCGAGCGTCTCCGGCAACACCAAGCGATTCATCGACAAGCTCGGCGTGCCCGCGAAGCGCATCCCGCTCTTCGCCAAGGACCCGGCGCTCACGGTCGACGAACCCTACGTGCTCGTCCTCCCGACCTATGGAGGCGGCTCCGAGGGCGGAGCGGTGCCCAAACAGGTCATCCGCTTTCTCAACGACCCCCACAACCGTTCCCTCATCCGCGGCGTCATCGCGGCGGGGAACACGAATTTCGGCGAGGCCTACGGGATCGCCGGCGACATCATCTCGGCCAAGTGCCACGTGCCGAACCTCTATCGCTTCGAACTCTTCGGGACCCCCGACGACGTCGAGCAGGTTCATGACGGATTGGAACAGTTTTGGAACAGACAGTGACGGAGATCCCCGCCGTTCAGGGTATGGATTACCACTCCCTCAACGCGATGCTCAATCTCTACGGCCCGAACGGCGAGATCCAGTTCGACAAGGACCGTGAGGCGGCGCGCGAGTACTTCCTGCAGCACGTCAACCAGAACACGGTGTTCTTCCACACGCTCAAGGAGCGCCTCGACTATCTCGTCGAGAAGCAGTACTACGAGAAGGACGTGCTCGACAAGTACCCCTTCGAGTTCATCTCGCAGCTCAACGACCTCGCCTACTCGAAGAAGTTCCGCTTCCAGACCTTCCTCGGCGCGTTCAAGTACTACACGTCGTACACGCTCAAGACGTTCGACGGAAAGCGCTACCTCGAGCGCTTCGAGGACCGCGTGGTCATGACGGCGCTCGGCCTCGCCGACGGCGACCAGCAGCTCGCCACAAACCTCGTCGAGGAGATCATCTCCGGTCGCTTCCAGCCGGCCACGCCGACCTTCCTCAACTCGGGCAAGGCGCAGCGCGGCGAGCTCGTGAGCTGCTTCCTCCTCCGCATCGAGGACAACATGGAGTCGATCGCCCGCGGCATCAACTCCGCCCTGCAGCTCTCGAAGCGCGGCGGCGGCGTCGCCCTCTCGCTGTCGAACATCCGCGAGTCGGGTGCGCCGATCAAGCAGATCGAGAACCAGTCGTCGGGCATCATCCCCGTCATGAAGCTCCTCGAGGACTCGTTCAGCTACGCGAACCAGCTCGGAGCGCGTCAGGGCGCCGGCGCCGTGTACCTCTCGGCGCACCACCCCGACATCCTGCGCTTCCTCGACACCAAGCGCGAGAACGCCGACGAGAAGATCCGCATCAAGACCCTCTCGCTCGGCGTCGTCATCCCCGACATCACGTTCGAACTCGCGAAGAACGGGGAGGACATGTACCTCTTCTCCCCGTACGACGTCGAGCGCGTCTACGGTGTGCCCTTCGGCGACATCTCCATCACGGAGAAATACCAGGAGATGGTGGACGACGCCCGCATCAAGAAGACCAAGATCAAGGCGCGCGACTTCTTCCAGACGATCGCCGAGATCCAGTTCGAGTCGGGCTACCCGTACATCGTGTACGAGGACACCGTGAACGGTGCGAACCCCATCAAGGGCCGCATCAACATGTCGAACCTCTGCTCCGAGATCCTGCAGGTCAACACTCCGACGACCTACAACGAGGACCTCTCGTACAAGGAGATCGGCAAGGACATCTCCTGCAACCTCGGCTCGCTCAACATCGCGCTCACGATGGACTCTCCCGATTTCGGCCGCACGGTCGAGACGGCGATCCGTGGTCTCACGTCGGTGTCCGACCAGAGCCACATCACGTCGGTCCGCTCGATCGAGGACGGCAACGACAAGTCGCACGCCATCGGCCTCGGCCAGATGAACCTGCACGGATTCCTCGCTCGTGAGCGCATCCACTACGGCAGCGAAGAAGGCATCGACTTCACGAACATCTACTTCTACACGGTGCTGTTCCACGCCTTGCGGGCGTCGAACCGGATCGCGATCGAGCGCGGCACGACCTTCGAGGGCTTCGAGGACTCGACCTACGCGTCTGGCGCCTTCTTCGACAAGTACGTCGAGCGTGTGTGGGAGCCCGAGACGCCGCGTGTGCGGGAGCTCTTCGCCTCCGCAGGTGTCGCGATCCCGACGCAGCAGGACTGGGCGGCCCTCAAGGCCTCGATCCAGCAGCACGGCATCTACAACCAGAACCTCCAGGCCGTGCCGCCGACGGGCTCGATCTCGTACATCAACAACTCGACGTCGTCGATCCACCCGATCGCGTCGAAGATCGAGATCCGCAAGGAAGGCAAGCTCGGTCGCGTGTACTACCCGGCGCCGTTCATGACGAACGACAACCTCGAGTACTACACCGACGCGTACGAGATCGGCCCGGAGAAGATCATCGACACCTACGCCGCGGCGACGCAGCACGTCGACCAGGGCCTGTCGCTCACGCTGTTCTTCAAGGACACCGCGACGACGCGCGACATCAACAAGGCGCAGATCTACGCATGGCGCAAGGGCATCAAGACGATCTACTACATCCGTCTGCGCCAGCTCGCCCTCGAGGGCACCGAGGTCGAGGGCTGCGTCAGCTGCATGCTGTAGAGGCTCGACCCCTCCGGTCCCTGAGCCCGACCGCCCCGAGCCTGTCAGAGGGTCGAAGGGCGACAGGCTCAGGGACCACCCCCGTATCACCACCGCACCTTTCCGAACTCCCCGAAAGAAGTCACCCAGTGTCTGAGAAGCTCAAGCTCGTCGACTCGGTCCAGGCCATCAACTGGAACCGGATCGAGGACGAGAAGGACGTCGAGGTCTGGAACCGCCTCGTCAACAACTTCTGGCTGCCCGAGAAGGTGCCGCTGTCGAACGACGTCCAGTCGTGGAACACGCTCACCCCGACCGAGCAGCAGCTGACGATGCGGGTGTTCACGGGGCTCACGCTCCTCGACACGATCCAGGGCACCGTCGGCGCCGTGTCGCTCATCCCCGACGCGCTCACGCCGCACGAGGAGGCCGTCTACACGAACATCGCGTTCATGGAGTCGGTCCACGCGAAGAGCTACTCGTCGATCTTCTCGACGCTCGCATCGACGCGCGAGATCGACGACGCCTTCCGTTGGTCGGTCGAGAACCCGAACCTGCAGAAGAAGGCCGCGATCGTCATGGAGTACTACCGTGGCGACGAGCCCCTCAAGCGGAAGGCCGCCTCGACGCTGCTCGAGTCGTTCCTGTTCTACTCCGGCTTCTACCTGCCGATGTACTGGTCGAGCCGCGCCAAGCTCACCAACACGGCCGACATGATCCGCCTCATCATCCGCGACGAGGCCGTTCACGGGTACTACATCGGCTACAAGTTCCAGAAGGGGCTCGAGAAGCTCACGGAGTCCGAGCGCCAGGACATCAAGGACTACACGTTCTCGCTCCTGTACGAGCTCTACGACAACGAGGTGCAGTACACGCAGGACCTCTACGACGAGGTCGGTCTCACCGAGGACGTCAAGAAGTTCCTGCACTACAACGCGAACAAGGCGCTCATGAATCTCGGCTACGAGCCGATGTTCCCGAAGACCGTCACCGACGTGAACCCGGCGATCCTGTCGGCGCTCTCGCCGAACGCCGACGAGAACCACGACTTCTTCTCGGGGTCAGGCTCGTCGTACGTCATCGGAAAGGCCGTCAACACCGAGGACGAGGACTGGGACTTCTAGTCCGCACCGATCCTGATGCCACGACAAGGGCCCCCGACGCACCGTCAGGGGCCCTCGTCTGTCTCACCGCGGGCGGAACACTGCCAGCGAGTCACTCGTCACGGCGCCGCGAGGCATGAGCCGATATCGACCTTCCCCCTGGAAGATCGACCGGAGCCCACGCCCCGCGCGTCTTTTCCGCACCTCCGCGGCGGGCGGTCGGTGCGGACGAGATGGCAGCATCGACGGACACCCCCACCCCGTTGTGTCGTCGTTCGGAGCGGAACCGATACCGGGTTGGTCGATCGGGACGGGCCTCGTCTGCATACGGTGCGGGCCGCGGTCGTCCCCCCTCCGACGACCGCGGCCCACACCGTGCCTGAGCTCCGGTCAGTGCACCGCCTCCGGGTCGCGGTGCGCGGAACCCGAGCCCACGAGTGAATCGAAGTAGCGACGCTCCGCCGCGGACGCCATCCGGTCGGGGACGTACACCGCGCCGCTCGCGCGGGCGGATCCCGCACGTACCGCCGCCTGTCGCGTCCATTCCCAGATGCGTTCCATGACCGATCCCACTCCTTCGGCGTCCGCATGGACGCCTCCTCACTGAAGGAGATGCCGGGACGTCGCGATCATGACGGCGGTGGGGAGGGAAATCCGGAGAAGGGACTCGACGAGGCCATCAGTCGGCACGGAGTCCGCGCCACCCGGGTGTCAGGAGTCGAGAGCGGAGTGCGTGCCGAGCGAGTGCCAGGTGCGATTGTGATAGACGAGAGGGGCGCCGTGCTCCCGGCCGCCGGCGTCGCCCGCGGTCTGGCTCGTCTCGAGGGCGTGCACGGCGATGATCGTCGAGTTGCCCGCTTCCATGCGGTTGATGACGCGTCCCCGGATCCACGTGCTGACGCCCGTGAAGACGGGCTCGCCGGTGGAAAGACGCGACCACGCCGAGGTGTCCGCGAACCGGTCCACGCCGCTCGTGGCTCCGAGCTTCGCGAGGTCGAGTCGGTCGGCGTCGAGGATGTGTACGACGAGCGTGTCTGCAGTCGTGATGACGGGGGCCGTCGAGGACGACGACGAGATCGAGAAGACGAAGATCGGCGGCTCGGCGCTCACGGAGAAGACCGAGGTGGCGGTGAGCGCAGCGGGTCCGCTGCCGTTGTCCGCCGTAATGAGAGACACCCCTGCGGCGTGGTGCCGGAAGACCGCCTTGAACTCATCGGGACCGACCCCGTCGAAGCCCAGGCGCGGGGTCGAGTCGTCGGAGAAGGATGCTGCGGAGTTCGTGATGCTCACCGGGGGTTCCTCGATCTGTCGTCTGCCATGTGAGGGAACGCACCGGCACTCCCTCACATTCCAACCTCGTCGCTTCCGTCCACCACGGCAAGCCCGGTTACCGTCTGTGACGACCGTGGTACGGCCCGCCGTAGGCTGGCGGGATGACGGTGCTGATCTCGGTCGAGGACGTGCGTGCGCTCCAGCTCGAGGGGACGCGGGTCCACGTTCTCGACGTCCGGTGGCGCCTCGATCGGCCCGACGGCCGCCCCGACGTCGCCGCCGGTCACATCCCGGGCGCGGTGTTCGTCGACCTCGAGTCGCAGCTCGCGGGTCTCGGCGAACCGACCGACGGTCGACACCCTCTCCCCACCCGCGAGGACCTCGAGGAGGCCGCTCGCGCCTGGGGTCTCGACGAGGGCGATCCCGTCGTCGTGTACGACGACCTCGGGGGCATGTCCGCCGCCCGCGCGTGGTGGCTACTGCGCCATCACGGGGTCCGGAACGTCCGCATCCTCGACGGCGCGTTCCGCGCGTGGAAGGACGCGGGCCTCCCGATCGAGGAGGGCCTCGTCGATCCTCCGAGGGGATCCATCACGCTGACAGAGGGCGGGTCACGCGTCGTCGACGTGGACGAGGTGGCCTCCGTCCCCGCCGACGGCGTACTCGTCGACGCGCGTGCCGCCGAACGCTACGCCGGGGACGTCGAGCCCGTCGACCCTCGCGCCGGACACATCCCCGGCGCGGTCAGCGCTCCGACGGCGGGGAACCTCGCGCCCGACGGTCGATTCCTTCCGCCCGACGTGCTCCGTGAACGCTTTCGGGCCGCCGGGGTTGTGGCGGACCGTGATGTCGCTGTCTATTGCGGCTCGGGAGTGACGGCGGCCCACACGATTGCGGCCCTCGCGGTCGTCGGGATCGACGCAGCCCTCTTCCCCGGCTCGTGGAGCGCATGGTCCAACCACCCGGACCGCCCCGTCGCGACCGGCCCCACCCCCTGATCCGGAACCCACCGCGCCAGGCCGCGTTTTGCGTACGCAACGGACATCTGCGGGTGCGATGACACCCGCGGAAGGCGTTTGCGTACGCAAAACGCAGGGAGACCCCGGCTCAGGCCGCGAGGACCTTCGTGATGCGTTGAAGCGAGACCGACTCGGAGGTGCCGAGCTGGGTGGCGAAGAGGCTCACGCGGAACTCCTCGAGCATCCAGCGTGCGTGCACGAGCGACGGCCGACCGTGCTGATCGATCGGGATCGTGCCGCCGGCCGCGGTGAAGCGCTCCGCAGCCGACTGGTACTCGGTCATCCAGGCGCGGTCGCGGTGCGGGTTGTCGGGGAGCTTCTCCGCCCGCATCCGGATGCCCGAGAGGTAGCGGGGCAGGTGCTGGAGACGCGCAAGGCCCGTCTGCCCGACGAATCCCGGTCCCACGAGCGACTCGAGCTGAGAACGCGCATCGGCGACCTGCGCGATGACCGCCATCCCCGTCGCGTCCTTGAGTGCCTTGTCGGCGGCCCGGGCCGCCTGCAGGATCCGCGCGACGAGGGAGACCGTCTCGAACATGGTGTTCATGACCGCGCCCGACACCCGGTCCCTGATCGCCTCGTACTGGCCCCGGAGGAACACGGTGCCGTCCGGGCTCACGCGGTACAACACGTCATCGATGCACGCGAGGAGGCAGTCGTCGAAGAGGGCATTCGTCGAGGCGTATCGGCTCGTCGCGAGCGAGAGCTTTTCGTTCTGCGTGAGGTGGGACTGGACGTACGACGCGGGCGACGGCACGGCGAGCCGGAGGAGACGGCGGACGCCCGCCGGTAGCGTCTTCGCCTGCTCCTCGGGTGTCGCCACGATGCTGATCGACACGGAATCGCCGTCGTCGATGAGCGTCGGATAGCCCCGCACGACGCCGCCGCCTTGCTTCACGTCGATGAAGCGGGGCAACTCGTCGATGTCCCACGTCGTGAGGCCGCGCCGCTCGATCGCGTGCGGGCTCGACTCGGCGACGGACGCGACGCTTTGCGCCGACCGCGACGCGAGCCGCTCCTGCAGTCGGCCGAGGTCGCGCCCACTGCCCACCTCGCGGCCGCGCTCATCCACAACGCGGAAGTTCATCTTCAGGTGGTCCGGCACGCGGGCGACGTCGAAGTCGCCCGCTTCGATCGCCATGTACGACAGCCGTTTGATGGACATGGCGAGTCGCGCCGCAAGCGTGTCGGCATTCGTCGTCGGCGCCACGTCGGGTTGGTCCGGCAGATCGGCGAGCAGCTTCTCCGCCCAGTCCGCCGCGGGCACGACGTTTCGTCGGATGGCCTTCGGCAGCGACTTGATCATCGCCGTCACGAGGTCTTTGCGGAACCCGGGGACCTGCCAGTCGAAGCCGGCGGGGGAGAGGCGCGGCAGCAGGGCGAGCGGGACCTGCACGGTCACGCCGTCGTCGTCGGAGCCCGGGTCGAAGCGGTACCGCAAGCGGAGCTTCTGATCGCCCTGGCGCCAGGTGGGCGGGAAGAGCGACTCATCGACCTCCGCGACCTCTTCCTCCGGCAGGAGGTCGGCGCGCGTCATGGTGAGGAGGTCCGGCGTCTTCGCCCGCGTCTGACGCCACCAGCCCTCGAAGTCGCGCGTCGTCGCGACATCGGCCGGGATCCGGGCGTCGTAGAAGTCGAAGACCGTTTCGTCGTCGACGAGGATGTCTCGTCGGCGCGTGCGTTCCTCGAGTTGCTCGAGCTCACGGCGCAGCGCCTTGTTCGCCCGGTCGAAGGCTTGCGGCGACTCCCACTCACCCTCGACGAGGGCGTGCCGGATGAAGAGTTCGCGGCTCAGCTCGGGGTCGATGCGCTTGTACTGCACGCGCCGCTTGGGGACGATCGGCACCCCGTAGAGGGTGACCTTCTCGTAGGCCACGACGGCGCCTTGCTTCTTCTCCCAGTGCGGTTCCGAGTAGCTGCGCTTGCAGAGGTCGCCGGCGATCTGCTCGGCCCACGCCGGATCGATCGACGCGTTGTTGCGGGCGAAGAGCCGGGATGTCTCGACGAGCTCGGCGCTCATGACCGCATTCGGCTGCTTCTTCGCGAGTGCGGAACCCGGGAAGATCACGAAGCGCATTCCGCGTGCGCCGACGTAGTCGCCCTTTTTCGGCGGCCCCGGCATCTTCCGGTCCCGGTTGCCCGACGGCTTCGCCGCCGCGGCAGCCGACTGGTCCTTCACGCCGATGTGGGAGAGGAGGCCCGAGAGCAGGGAGCGGTGGATTCCGTCCGGATTGACGGCCGGTTCGCCGACCGTGAGACGCAGGGGCTTTGCGAGGCGCTTGAGCTGCCGGTAGACGTCCTGCCACTCCCGGACCCTCAGATAGTTGAGGAATTCGGCCCGGCACAGTCGGCGGAAGGCGCTCGACGAGAGCTCGCGCTGCTTCTCCTCGAGGTAGTTCCAGAGATTCAGGAGAGAGAGGAAGTCGCTCGTCGGGTCGGCGAATCGTCCGTGGAGTTCGTCGGCCCGACCGCGCTGCTCGAGCGGGCGCTCGCGCGGGTCCTGGATCGTGAGGGCCGCGACGATCGCGAGCACTTCGCGCGTCGTGTTCCAGCGGCGCGACTCGACGATCATGCGTGCGAACCGAGGATCGATGGGCAGCCTCGCGAGGTCGCGACCGGTGCGGGTGAGGCTCGGTTCGGCGCTTCGCGGATCCTTCAGGGCGCCGAGCTCGGCGAGGAGGTCGAGGCCGTCACGCACGCCGCGCGTGTCCGGCGGCTGCAGGAACGGGAACTTCTGGATGTCGCCGAGACCGAGCGACACCATCTGGAGGATCACGGCCGCGAGGCCCGTGCGCAGGATCTCCGGCTCGGTGTATTCGGGGCGCCGCTCGAAGTCCTCCTCTGAGTAGAGGCGGATGGCGATGCCCGCGCTCGTGCGACCGGCACGGCCCGAGCGCTGACGAGCGGAGGCTTGCGAGATCGCCTCGATCGGAAGACGCTGCACCTTCGATCGGGTGCTGTAGCGGGAGATGCGTGCGGTACCGGCGTCGATGACATAGCGGATTCCGGGCACGGTGAGGCTCGTCTCGGCGACGTTCGTCGCGAGGACGACACGCCGCCGCACGCCCGCGACGGTCGACGGGCGGAAGACGCGATGCTGCTCCTCGGAGCTCAGCCGACCGTAAAGGGGGAGGATCTCCGTGACGCCGCCGCGTTCCCCGGCGTACTTCGCACGGAGCGCGTCCGCGGCGTCCCGGATCTCGGCCTCGCCCGAGAGGAAGACGAGCACGTCGCCCGAGCTCTCGCGGGCCAGCTCATCGAGGGCGTCCGAGATGCCCTCGATGTAGTTGCGGTCGTCGCTCGGGGCGTCCGAAACCTCATCGTCGTCGTCGGTCGACTGCTCGGCGACGAGCGGGCGATAGCGGATCTCGACGGGATAGGTGCGACCGGACACCTCGACGATCGGCGCGTCGCCGAAGTGCTTCGAGAAGCTCTGCGGGTCGATCGTCGCCGACGTGATCACGATCTTGAGGTCGGGCCGCTGG
This sequence comes from Labedella populi, assembly GCF_004078655.1. Taxonomy (GTDB): domain Bacteria; phylum Actinomycetota; class Actinomycetes; order Actinomycetales; family Microbacteriaceae; genus Labedella; species Labedella populi. The sequence continues at coordinate 424,051 of NZ_RZNC01000002.1, forward strand.
GGGAGGAGCTGCTTGAGGTAACCGAGCAGGAAATCGATCGTCAAGCTGCGCTCATGCGCCTCGTCGATGATGATGGTGTCGTAGCGACGCAGCAGGCGGTCCCGCTGCATCTCCGCGAGCAGGATGCCATCGGTCATGAGCTTGATCTTCGTGTCGGCCGAGACCGTGTCGGTGAAGCGGACCTGGTAGCCGACGATCCCGCCGAGTTCCGTGCCGAGTTCGTCGGAGATGCGCTCGGCGATCGTGCGGGCGGCGATCCGGCGCGGCTGCGTGTGGCCGATGCTCTCGCGACCGAGCTCGAGGCAGATCTTCGGGAGCTGGGTCGTCTTCCCCGAGCCGGTCTCGCCCGCGACGATGACCACCTGGTTGTCCCGGATCGCTGCGGCGATCTCGTCGCGCATGGCGCTGACGGGCAGCTCTGGGGGATAGACGATCGCGGGAAGCATAGCCCTCCATCGTACGACGGCGGCGAACTCTCTCGGACGCTTTCCCGGCTCGGCGACCCACGCGCGTCCAGCGCATGAGGAGACGACACGCAACCCCATGTCGGTGTCGGTGGGCGTCGCTAGCGTTGAGGTCATGACTGTTCCCACTCTTGACCTCAATTCCGGCCACTCCATCCCGCAGCTCGGCTTCGGCGTCTTCAAGGTGGACCCGGCCGAGACCGAGCGCATCGTGACCGACGCGCTCGAGGCCGGCTATCGCCACATCGACACCGCCGCCATCTACGGCAACGAGGAGGGCGTCGGCCGCGCCATCGCCGCCTCCGGGATCGCACGCGACGAACTCTTCATCACGACGAAGCTGTGGAACGACGACCAGGGCACCGACTCCGCCTTCGCCGCGATGGACCGCAGCCTCGAGAAGCTCGGACTCGACTACGTCGACCTCTACCTCATCCACTGGCCGACGCCGAAGAAGGACCGCTACATCGAGTCCTGGCACGCTCTCGAGCAGATCGCCGCCGACGGCAAGAGCCGGTCGATCGGTGTCTCCAACTTCCTCGTTCCGCACCTCGAGCGGGTCATCGCCGAGGGAGGGACCGTTCCGGCGGTCAACCAGATCGAGTTGCACCCGGCGTACCAGCAGCGTGACGTCACCGAGTTCAGCCGTGAGAACGGCATCCACATCGAGGCGTGGGGTCCGCTCGGGCAGGGCAAGTATCCGCTTTTCGACGAGGAGCCCGTCACCGCCGCAGCGCGCGTCCACGATGTCTCCCCAGCACAGGCCGTGCTCAAGTGGCACCTGCAGATCGGCAACATCGTCTTCCCGAAGTCGAACTCGCCGGAGCGCATCCGCGAGAACCTCGACCTGTTCGGGTTCGAGCTGACGCCCGAGGAGGTCGAGGCGATCTCGGGTCTCGAGCGCGGCGGTCGCGTGAGCGCGCACCCGGACGAGGTCAACTGACCGGAAGCAGCGACGATCCGACCGGCGGGAGGGATGGCATGACCGAGACGAGAGGGGACGCCGCAACGGCGGACACCGAGGTGACCGGGACGGCCTGGGACGACCACGCAGCCGAGGAATCCGCCGCGGAGGCCTTCGCCCGCGCGTGGAGCGCGTGGCATCGCGCGCGCTTGCGTGCCACGCTCTCGCCACTCGGCATCGCCTCGCTCACGGCGACGCACTGGCTCTCGAGCACGCCGCAGTCGCTCCCGGGTGTCCCCGGCGAGTGGTCGGCGGACATCGACACGGTCGTCGGTCGCGGTGCCGACCTCGACGGGCTCACCGTCCTGCGGGATGGCGAGTCGGTCGGGGTCGTCACGGGCGACGAGGCGCGATTGTCGCCGGGGACCGACCTCGTCTGGGGCGAGCGCCGCTTGCGCTTCTTCGACCGGGATGGTTCCCTCGCCCTCCGTGTGCTCGATCCCCACGCCGTCATCCGTCGCGAGACGAGCGGCATCGGCCACTTCCCGCCGGACGAGCGCTGGGTCGTCGAGGGGCGCTTCACCCCGGCTGACGACACGGCGACGATGTCGGTGACGGCGATCGACGGGTATGTCGCCGAGGAGCGCTTCGCGGGCACGGTCGCCCTGAGACTCGGCGAGGAGGAACTCGCGCTCACCGTCACCGGTGGCCCGCGTGGCCTGCGCGCTGTCATTGCGGACGGCACGAGCGGCACGGAGAGCTACCGCTTCCGGTTCCTCGGAATGCCCGCTCCCGGCCCCGACGGTGCGGTGCGCGTCGACTTCAATCGTGCGTACCTGCCGCCGTGCGCGTTCAGCGACGAGTACGTCTGTCCGCTGCCGCCGCCGAACAACCGGTTCTCGACGCCGGTCCGGGCGGGCGAGACGGCGCTCGTGCGGAGAGACGCGAGCGGCGACCACGGCACGGTCGCGGGCGCCGGGACGGTCTGACGATGGCCTCCCGACTCGCCGACGCCGTGAGCCCGTACCTGCGGGCGCACGCTGACAATCCCGTCGACTGGTGGCCCTGGGGCGAGGAGGCGTTCGCCGAGGCGCGGCGCCGCGACGTCCCCGTGTTCGTCTCGATCGGCTACGCGACGTGCCACTGGTGCCACGTCATGGCACGGGAGAGCTTCTCCGATCCTGAGGTCGCGCGCTTGATGGCCGACTCGGTCGTGAGCATCAAGGTCGATCGCGAAGAGCATCCGGGGGTCGACGCCGCCTTCCTCGCGAGCGCGAGTGCGTTCACGCAGAACCTCGGGTGGCCGCTCTCCGTGTTCGCGACACCCGAGGGCGAGGTCTTCTTCGCCGGCACCTACTTCCCACCGGCCGACGTCCAGGGGCACCCGTCCTTCCGGCGCGTCGTCGCCGCCGTGGTCGATGCCTGGACGAACCGGCGCGAGCAGGCGATCGCGACGGGATCGGCGGTCGCGAACGCCGTCCGGGCGAGCATGCCGACTTCCGCGGGCGACCCCGCTCTCCCGGATCGCGCGCAACTGGACCGTGCCGTCGACCTCATACGGAGTGCGGAGGACCGGGTCAACGGAGGATTCGGAGGGGCGCCGAAATTCCCCGTCGCCCCGGCGCTGCTGTTCCTCCTGAAAGCCGGCGGGGACGACATCGCCGCGCGCACGCTCGAGGCGATGGCGCGCTCGGATCTGCGCGACCCTGTCGAGGGCGGCTTCTTCCGCTACGCGACGGAGGCCGACTGGTCGGTGCCGCACTACGAGCGCATGCTGTACGACAATGCTCTGCTCCTCGATGCCTATACCCGTGCCTGGCGCCAGGATCCTTCGCGCTCCTGGGCCGCTGAGGCGGCCGCCGGCATCGCCCGCTTCCTCACGGGCACGATGCGGATCGCGGGCAGCGGCTTCGCGAGCGCCCAGGACTCGGAGAGCACCGTGCGCGGCGAGCGGTCGGAGGGGGGCTACTACGCGCTGTCGGCGGACGAGCGGCGTGCGGAGACGCCGCCCGCGCTGGATCGGAAGGTCCTGACGGGGTGGAACGGGCTCGCAATGGCAGCGCTCGCGCGTGCCGGGGAGGCCTTCGGGTACGCCGCCTGGCTCGCTGCCGCCGCCGAGGTGAGTGACGCGCTCGTCGCCGAGCACGTCCTGGCGGACGGTTCGCTCGTCCGTGCGACGCTCGAGGGCCGCGCCTCCTCGGCGGTCGCGACCCTCGAGGACCACGGGATGTTCGCCTCGGGACTCATCGCGGTCGGCCTCGCGGCGGAACGACCGGACCTCGTCGACGCCGGGCGGCGCGTGCTGGACGCGGTGCTGGACGCCGATGGCGGCTTCACCGAGCCGGGAGGCGGGGATCCCGTGCTCGTCGCCCGAGGACTCGCGCTCGCCGGCGACCCGTCCGAGGGTGCGTACCCCTCGGGCCGGAGCGCCTGCGCCGCTGCGGCGTTCGAGCTGTTCGCGCTGACGGGGGAGCAGCGCTACCGTGCCGCGGCAGCGTCCACCGTGGCGACCGTCTCCGCCCTCGCACTCGCGTCGCCGGTGTCGTTCGGCGCGAGCCTCGCTCTGGCGCACCGGCTGGCGTCCGACCTCGTGCAACTCGTGGTGATCAGACCCGACGACCTCGATCGCGCGCGCGACCCCCTCACCAGGAGTATCACCGGGGCGACGACCGCGACCGTCGCCGTCTCGGTGTCGGAACCGGCCGCCCGGGCTCTCGAGGAGGCCGGCTTCGAACTCTTCGCTGACCGTTCCCCGCGCGGGGGGAGTGCGGCCGCCTTCGTCTGCCGGGACTTCGTCTGTCGGCTCCCGGTGACGGAGCCCGACGAGGTGACGGCGGCGCTCCGCGGGTGAGTGGCGCTCGTGAGTCGCAGGGGGCTCGTACGGAAGGGGTCGCGAGTGAGCCCAGGGTCGGCGAGCCCGGCCGCCGGGTTGCCCCGGAATCCTCCGCTCGAAGAGGCTTGTAGGCTCGTCGGGGAGGCGGGAATGGCGATGACGGGAACACACTCGAGCGGGAGCGGTGCGCTCACCGTCGCGTTCGTCCGTGGCGTGCTGCCGGGCAAGTGGCAGCGCATCTGGAACGGCCGCCATGCCGAGGCCCCCCTCGAACTCGTCCCGACGGAGCAGCAGTCGCAACTCGCGCCGCTCCTCGAGGGCCGCGCCGACATGGCGTTCGTGAGGCTGCCGCTCGACGCCGCCCTCCCGGAGGACCTCCTCCACGTGATCCCGCTCTACGAGGAGGTGACCGTCGTCCTCGCCTCTGCGGACCACGACGTGACGGCGGCGGAGGAACTCACCGCGGAGGACATCGCCGGCGAACTGATCCACCCGACGGACGCCTCCCTTCTCGAGACCATCGAGGTCGTCCGGGCGGGAGTGGGACTGCTCGTACTGCCCCAATCGGTCGCGCGTCTCGCCGGCGGGAAAGGGCTCGAGTGGCGGCCGCTCCGGGACGCGGCGCCGTCGCGCATCGCGCTCGCCTGGCCGCGCCCGGCCGACGACGCCGACGACGTGCTCGTCCGCGACCTCGAGGACTTCGTCGGGGTCGTACGGGGCCGGGGGGAGAACAGCTCGCGCGGCCGCAGCGACGACACCGCCGAGGACGCGCGTGCCGCGGAGAAGCGCGCCGCCGACAAACGGAAGGCCGATCAGCGCGCCGACAAACGGAAGACCGGAGCGGGCGGAAGACCGCGCGGCGCCCGCCCGGCGACCGGTCGGGGGCGGGGCTCCCGCAACGGGCGATCGGGTCGTCGATGAGTAGCGTGCGCAGGCTCCCGCACCGCTGTGCCGTGACGGTCGCCGCCCTCGCGGTCCTCGCGCCGGGCCTCGTCGGGTGCGGCACTCCGTCCGATCCCGTGGACGATCTCAGCGCCATCCACACGCCGGACGTCACGGCCGAGCCGAGTGCGTTCCCCGTGGGCGCGGGCGTCGACTACCAGCTCGGTGGTGCGTATCCGCCCGGCGAAGGGGTCGGCATCGTCGCGCGGGACAGCACCGAGCAGCCGGCCGAGGACGTGTGGTCGATCTGCTACGTGAACGGCTTCCAGACGCAGCCGGGCGCCGACGAGTGGCTCGGTGAGCGCCCGCATCTCGTGCTCCACGTCGACGGAGGACCGCTCGCCGACCCGAACTGGCCGGACGAGTACATCCTCGACACCTCGTCCCCGGCGAACCGGCTCGCGATCATGGGCGTGATGGGCCCGATCATCGACACGTGCGCCGACGCGGGCTTCGAAGCCGTCGAGATCGACAACCTCGACAGCTTCACACGCTCGGCCGATCGCCTGACGATCGAATCCAATCTCGCGCTCGCCGCCCTCTACGCCGAGCGTGCCCACGACCGCGGCCTCGCCATCGGGCAGAAGAACGCGGCGGAGCTCTCGTCCGACGCGCGCGAGCAGCTCGGTTTCGATTTCGCCGTCGCGGAGGAGTGTCACCGGTACACCGAGTGCGCCGCCTACACCGACGTCTACGGCGGCGCGGTCATCGACATCGAGTACGCGGACGATTTGCGGGGCACGTTCGCCGACGTCTGCGCAGACGCGGAGACGCCCGCGTCGACGGTGCTGCGCGATCGTGACCTGGTCCCGGCCGGTGAACCGGGCTACGTCTTCGAACACTGCTGACGGCGGCCGGCCGGCGGTCAGCGCAACTGCTTCTTCGCCGAGATCTGCCCCGTGTCGAAGCCGAGGAGGTGGAGACCGCCGTGGAAGCGGGCGTGCTCGACCTTGATGCAGCGGTCCATGACGACCGTGAGTCCCCTCGCCTCCGCGTCGTAGGCGGCCTCCTCGTTCCAGATGCCGAGCTGCACCCAGATCGTCTTCGCGCCGATCGCCACCACGTCGTCGACGACGGACGGGATGTCAGAGGGCTTCCGGAAGACGTCGACGATGTCGGGGACCTCGGGGAGAGACGCGAGGTCCGGATAGGCCTTCTGGCCGAGGATCTCGTCGGCGTTCGGGTTCACGAAATACACGCGGTAGTCGGTCGACTGCTGGAGGTAGGTCCCGACGAAGAAGCTCGAGCGCGCGGGGTTCGGCGATGCCCCCACGACGGCGATCGACTTCGCCTCTCGGAGGATACGCAAGCGCTGCTTCGCGTCGGGACCCGTCCAGGTGCGCTGCGTCTTCAGCAGCTTCGCGAGGGGCGAGTTCGCGGGCAGGGCACACGTGAGCCCGTTCTGCAGTCGGGTCTCGACGAGTTCGGACACGGTCACACCTCCACGGCGGCGGCGAGCGCCTGATCGAGATCGTCGATGATGTCCTCCGGGTCCTCGATGCCGACACTGATGCGCACGACGCCGGGGAGGACTCCCGCGTCGACGAGCTGCTGCTCGGAGAGCTGCGCGTGCGTCGTCGAAGCCGGGTGGATGATGAGGGTCTTCGCATCGCCGATGTTCGCGAGGTGGCTCGCGAGGTTGACCGACTCGATGAGCTTCTGACCGACCGCGCGGCCGCCCTTCACGACGAAGCTGAAGACCGAACCCGGTCCAAGCGGCAGATACTTGTTCGCGCGATCGTGGTGCGGGTGACCGGGAAGACCGGCCCAGTAGACCTCCTCGATGCGGGAGTCCTGGGCGAGCCACTCGGCGACGAGGCGAGCGTTCTCGACGTGAGCGCGCATACGGAAGGGCAGCGTCTCGACGCCTTGAGCGAGCGTCGCGGCCGACGTGGCGGACAGCGAGGGACCGATGTCGCGGAGCTGCTCCGCGCGCAGCCGGGTGAGGAAGGCGTACTCGCCGAAGTTGCCCGACCACTGCAGTCCGCCGTACGAGGGCACCGGTTCCGTGAAGAGCGGGAACTTCGGCGAGTCCCACTCGAAGCGTCCCGATTCGACGACGACGCCGCCGAGCGTCGTGCCGTGACCGCCGAGGAACTTCGTGGCCGAGTGCGTGATGACGTCGGCGCCCCACTCGATCGGACGGTTGAGGAACGGCGTCGCGATGGTCGAGTCGATGATGAGGGGGAGCCCGTGGGCGTGGGCGACGTCGGCGAGCCCCTCGATGTCGGCGATCTCTCCCGACGGGTTCGCGACGGTCTCGGCGAAGACGAGTTTCGTCCGATCGGTGATCGCGGCGGCGTAGTCGGCCGGGTCGGAGCTGCGCACGAAGGTCGTCTCGACACCGAAGCGGCGGAGCGTGACGTCGAGTTGGGTGATGGACCCGCCGTAGAGGTTGGCCGAGGCGACGATGTGGTCACCCGCTCCTGCGAGGCTCGCGAACGTGATGTACTGCGCGGCGAGACCGGTCGCCGTCGCGACGGCGCCGAGGCCGCCCTCGAGGCTCGCGACACGCTCCTCGAAGCTCGCGACCGTGGGGTTGGCGAGACGGGAGTAGATGTTGCCGTACTTCTGCAGGGCGAACCTCGCCGCGGCGTCGGCCGTGTCGTCGAAGACGAAGGCCGTCGACTGGTAGATCGGGAGGGCCCGGGAGCCCGTCACGGCGTCCGGGATGTTGCCGGCGTGGATGGCCCTCGTGCGGAAGCCGTATTCGCGATCTGCCATGCCCACAACGCTAGTCCGCACGTGCGACGCCGGAACCGCCTTGCGTAACGCGGGGTCACATCGTGCGCAGGAGGTGACCAGGCGGCTCTGTCACACTGCTCTCAGCCGCTCGACCGCGGCTCCGGACGAGGGCGCAGTACCCGGACAGCGACAAGACTGACGCTTCGAAGGAGCATCGTCATGTCGTGGGTCGTCCTCATCCTGTCCGGAGTCCTCGAGGCCGTCTGGGCCACCGCCCTCGGGAAGTCGGAGGGGTTCACGAAGCTCGTCCCGTCCCTCGTGTTCGGGGGAGGTCTGGTCCTCAGCATGGCCGGGCTCGCGCGGGCCCTCCGCGAGTTACCCGTCGGCACCGCGTACGCCGTCTGGGTGGGCATCGGTGCCGCGATTACCGTGACCTACGCGATGATCACCGGAGACGAGCCCGCGAGCATCGTCAAGGTCGTGCTCATCCTCGGAATCATCGCGTGCGTCATCGGCTTGAAGCTCGTCTCCGACGCCCACTGACCCTCGACCTCGTCATGCGTCGCCTCAGGAGCGCACGTCGGTGTCGGCACGGACGCGGCGGGAGCGCAGATCGAGCAGGGCGAAGACGAGTGCGGCGGCGACGAAGGCGATCGTGACGATCGTCGCGTTGCGGTAGGCGTCGTGATAGACGGCGAGCTCGGAGACCGTACCGGTCTCCGAGTACACGGTCGCGTAGAACGCCGCCGTCGCGGCGGCGAGCCCGACGGCGGTGCCGATGCGCTGGCCGAGCTGACCGATCGAGCCCGCGACGCCGCCGGAGGACACCGGCACGTCGGCGAGCATGAGCGTCTGGTTGGGCGAGATCACCGCCCCTCCGCCGATGCCCGCGACGAGCATCGCCGCGCTCATCGCGAACGGCGCGATCTCCGGGGGAAGGAGCGCGGCGAGGACCGAGTTGGCCGAGAAGCCCACGACGACGAGCACGAGGCCGGCGACGACCAATGAACGACCGAAGCGCTCGACGTGCCGACCGCTCCACCACGAACTCACGGCGGAGGCGAGGGCGAACGGGATCGTGATCATGCCCGCGAACACGGGGGCGAGACCGAGGCCCTGCTGCACGAAGAGCGTGAGGGTCAGGAACGTCGCGGGCATGGCCGCGAAGTAGCTCGTCCCGATGAGGATCGCGTTACGGTAGCCCGCGATCCGGAAGAGGGAGAAGTCGACGACGGGGGTCTCACCACGACGGGAGTAACGTCCCTCCCAGAGCACGAAGAGTGCCCCGAAGACGGCGAAGGCGACGAGGAGCCACCACCGCGCGGGGTCGTCGTCCGGACCGCCCGTCGTGAGGACGAACGGCAGCATGAGGCCGAGGACCGCGATCGCGAGGAGGACGATGCCGATGGGATCGAGCGATGCCGCTCCAGCGGCCTTCGGCTGTGTCGCCGGCAGGAGTTTGGCTGCGACCGGCAGCAGGATGAGGGCGAGCGGAACGTTCATCCAGAACAGGAGGGTCCAGCCGCTCTCGGGTCCACCGAGGGCGATGAGCAGCCCGCCGAGAGTCGGTCCGAACGCGGTCGAGAGGCCGATGATCGCGCCGAACAGTCCGAAGGCGCGCCCACGCTCCGGCCCCACGAAGAGTTGCTGGATGAGACCGAGGACCTGGGGCATGAGGAGACCGGCCGCGGCCCCTTGAAGGATGCGCGCGACGAGCAGCACGAGGCTCGTCGGTGCGATCGCACACGCGAGGCTCGCGGCGGCGAACGCCGCGAGCCCGACGAGGAACATCCGCTTGCGCGAGTGCAGGTCGCCGTAGCGCCCCGCCGGCACGAGGACGAGCCCGAACGCGAGGGCGTAGCCCGCGACGATGAGCTGCAGGTCCGTCGGGCCGGCGCCGAGCGCCTCCTCGATGGACGGCAGTCCCACGTTGACCTTCGAGAGGTCGAGGATGGTCAGGGAGGCGACGGCGACGCAAGCGGCGAACGCCCTCCACCGGGTGCGGCGATCGAGGTCGCTCAATTGATCAGACATCGTGGTCAAGACTACGTGGCGGGGACGCGCCGGATCGGGGCTTGCCACGCGCCTCACGCGCGCGCACCACGGGTATCGTGCCCGTTCTCGAACGTGCCGGCGGTTCCGCTCCCGGCTCGCGCCGGCCGAGATCCAGCCGGCTGAGATCCAGCGCGGCCGAGATCCAGTCGGCTGAGATCCAGCGCGGCCGAGATCCAGCGCGGCCGAGATCCAGCCGCCCTAAATCCAGCCGGGCAGCCAGTAGTGCACGCGGATGAAGAGGTCGGGGACCCACGTGGCCGTCCAGAGCGGGTACCAGAAGGCGCTCGCGAGAACGGCGACGACGAGGAAGGCCCCTGTCGCGATCATGCCGGCGGAGCGGCGTGACGGCTCGTCGCCCGGTCGCCCGATGATCGTCGCGATCGCGACGGTGAGCGCCAGCAGGAGATAGGGCTCGAAAGCGATCGTGTAGAACTGGAAGACCGTCCGGTCGGGGTAGAGCAGCCACGGTCCGTAGCCCGCGACGATCCCCGTGAGGATGAGTCCGATCCGCCAGTCCGGCCGGACGACGATGCGGTAGACGAGGAACAGCAGTGCCGCGACCGACGCCCACCAGATGATCGGATTCGCGATCGACGTGATGGCCTCGGCGCCCCCGGGGGAAGCGGAGTACCACATCGACGTGGGGCGGACGAGGAGCAGCCAGCTGAACGGCGACGCCTGGTAGGGGTGCGGCGAGCTGAGTCCGACGTGGAAGCCGTACATCGACTCGTGGTAGTGCCAGAGGCTCTGGAGCGCCGTCGGGACCCACGCGAACGGACCGGTCCAGGCGTTGCTCGGCTGGTCCGCCCATGTCCGGTCGTAGCCGTCGTCCCCGAGAAACCAGCCCGTCCAACTCGCCAGATAGACGAGCAGCGCCACGGGTACGAGCAGGACGAAGGTCGCGGGCGCCTGGCGCAGGACCGCCGAGCTCCAGAAGAAGGGGATACGTGCTCGCCGGCGCGCCAGGGCGTCGACGACCACGAGGTACACGCCGAACACGGCGAGGAAGTAGAGACCCGACCACTTGACGCTCGTGGCGAGGCCGAACGCCACGCCGGCGGCGAGCACCCACGGGCGGTTCCAGTACACCGGACCCCAGGGATCACCGGCCCCGGCGTCGCGTCGCACGATCCAGTCGTCGAGGCGTCGCCGGAACCATTCGCGGTCGAGGAGGACCGCGCCGACCCCGAGCAGGGCGAAGAACATCACCATCGTGTCGAGCAGGGCGACACGCGACATGACGATCGCGTGGCCGTCGATCGCGAAGAGGCCGCCCGCGAGCACGGCGAGCGCCGTGGACGAGAAGAGGCGTCGCGCGATGAGAGTGAGGAGCAGGACGGCGAGCACACCGATGACGGCCGTTGCGAGTCGCCAGCCGGCGCTGTCGGTGCCCTGGCCCACGAGCGCCATCCCGAGCCCGATGAGCCACTTCCCGAGCGGTGGGTGGACGACGTAGCTCGGGGTCTCGAGCCACGAGTCCACGTCGCCCGCGACGAACGCATCGTCCGCTCCGTCGGGCCAGGATCGCTCGGCCCCCGTGTTCCAGAGGGTCCAGGCATCCTTGACGTAATAGGTCTCGTCGAAGACGAGGGCGTGCGGGTGCCCGAGGTTCCAGAGCCGGAGGACGGCCGCGATGAGCGTCACGAACGCCGGTCCGCCCCACCACCACAACCGGCGACGGGCAGGGGTGCGAAGGACGCCGCTCCACCACGCGTCGATCCATGCCGACAGCGGTGATCGTCTCATCAGTCGGCCATGAGGTGCCTGGTCGTGGGGCGCCTGGTCGTGGCCTGCCCGGTCGCCGGGCGTCGGCCGGCCGGACCCATCGCGGAGGACGTCGTCGAACGTCGCGCCCGAGCGCTCGCCGCCCTGACCGGTTGCCGTCACGAAACACCATGCTAGGTGGTCGCCCGGCTGACGGCGGGCTGCTGCCTGCCAGACTGGGGACATGATCGTGCTCGGAGCGACCCCCATCGGCAACCTCGGTGATGCCTCGCCACGGCTCGTGGAGGCGCTGCGGACGGTTCCCGTCGTCGCCGCCGAGGACACCCGCACGACCGTGAGACTTCTCTCGGCACTCGGAATCGAGGAGCGCCCGCGCCTCATCGCGATGCACGACCACAACGAGCGGGAGCGGAGCGCCGATCTCGTCGAGCTCGCGCGCGACGCCGATGTCCTCGTGCTGAGTGACGCGGGGATGCCGACGGTCTCGGACCCCGGGTACCACCTCGTCGAAGCGGCGATAGCGGCGGGCGTCCGGGTCTCGGTGATCCCCGGGCCGAGTGCGGTGCTCGCGGCGCTCGCCGTCTCCGGGCTTCCCACCGACCGGTTCAGCTTCGAGGGTTTCGTGCCGCGTCGCGCGGGGGAGCGCCGCGCGACGTTCACCGCGCTCGCCGGAGAGAGCCGGACGATGGTCTTCTTCGAGTCGCCGCAGCGGCTCGCCGAGAGCCTCGCATCGGCCGCCGAGGTCCTCGGTGCGACCCGCCGGGCCGCCGTGTGCCGCGAGCTCACGAAGCATTTCGAGGAGGTCCGACGCGGGGGTCTCGCGGAGCTCGCGCAGTGGGCGGCGGGTGGAGTCAAGGGCGAGATCTGCCTCGTCATCGAGGGGGCCGCGCCGGCGACGCTGTCGCTCGCCTCCGGGACGGAGCAGGTGCTTGCGCTCGTCGCGGCGGGGGCGCGGCTCAAGGAGGCGTCCGCCGAGGTCGCGGAGGCGACGGGACTCGGCCGACGCGAGCTGTACCAGGCTGCGCTCGAGGCGCGCCGCCCCTCCTGAGCCGCACGTCCCCTGGGGACCCCGCGCGAACGCATCGGGTTGTCGCGAATCCGCGTCGGGTCCGCCCGAACACCGCGGATATGCGTCAACCAGGGGTGAGCGGGAGGTCGTCACACGGCCGTCCCTCGCTCCCGCGCGTCCTAGGATTGACAGCATGTCTTCAGGCCGTTCCTTCTACATCACGACGCCGATCTTCTACGTCAACGACGCCCCGCACATCGGGCACGCGTACACGGAGGCGGCGACCGACGTGTTGAGCCGGTGGCACCGTCAGGCGGGCGATGACACGTGGTCGCTCACGGGCACGGACGAACACGGCGAGAAGATCCTGCGCACGGCCGTCGCGAACGGCGTCACGCCGAAGGAGTGGGCCGATCGGCTCGTCGCCGAGTCGTGGAAGCCGCTGCTCGAGACGATCGACATCGCGAACGACGACTTCATCCGGACCACCGACCCTCACCACGAGCGGAACGTCCGGGCCTTCCTGCAGAAGCTCTACGACGACGGCCACATCTACGCGGGCGAGTACGAGGGCTACTACTGCGTCGGCTGCGAGGAGTACAAGCAACCGAGCGAGCTCCTCGACGGCACCGGCGAGTACGAGGGCCAGCTCGTGTGCGCCATCCACTCGAAGCCCGTCGAGCTCTTGCGCGAGCGCAACTACTTCTTCCGCATGAGCGCGTTCGCCGATCGCCTGCTCGCACTCTACGACGAGCAGCCGGACTTCGTTCAGCCCGACTCCGCGCGCAACGAGATCGTGCAGTTCGTGAAGCAGGGGCTCAACGACCTGTCGATCTCCCGGTCGAGCTTCGACTGGGGCGTGAAGGTGCCGTGGGACGAGTCGCACGTCGTGTACGTGTGGTTCGACGCCCTTCTCAACTATGCGACCGCGGTCGGCCTCTCCGACGACATGGAGGAGTTCGCCCGGCGCTGGCCGGCCACACACGTCGTCGGTAAGGACATCCTGCGATTCCACTCGGTCATCTGGCCCGCCATGCTCATGGCCGCGGGCCTCGACGTGCCGAAGCAGATCTTCGCGCACGGATGGCTCCTCGTCGGCGGCGAGAAGATGTCGAAGTCGAAGCTCACGGGCATCGCGCCCCGCGAGATCACCGACACGTTCGGCTCGGATGCCTTCCGCTACTACTTCCTCCGCGCGATCGCCTTCGGGCAGGACGGCTCGTTCAGTTGGGAGGACCTGCACGCCCGGTACCACGCGGAGCTCGCGAACGGCTTCGGCAATCTCGCCTCCCGGGTGATCGCGATGGTCGGGCGGTACGTCGACGGTGTGTTGCCCGAGGCGACGGCGCCCACGGCGGCGGACGAGGAGATCCAGCGGATCGTCGCGGAGGCGACGAACGTCGCCGACGCGGCGATCGATCGGCTCGCCCTGCACGAGGCGATCGGTGCCGTGTGGACGATCGTCGATGCGCTCAACGGTTACATCACGGAACAGGCGCCGTGGGTGCTCGCGAAGGACGAGGCGCAGCGCGACCGCCTCGCGACGGTGCTCTACACCGCGACGGAGGGCCTCCGGGCGCTCGCCGTCCTCCTCTCGCCGGTGCTGACGAAGGCGACGCCCGTTCTGTGGTCGGCGATCGGCGCCGAGGAGACGCTCGGCGCTCTCCGCGACCAGCCGATCCGCGACGCGGGTCGGTGGGGCCAGTTGCCCGCGGGAGCCACGGTCTCGCCCCTCGAGCCGCTCTTCCCGCGCATCGAGCTTGCGGCGTCCTGAGCAGCATGACGGACGCATCACACGTGAGGTCCCGGTCGGACGGTGGGCGCCGTGACCGGAGCTGGCCCGAGGAACCGCGCCCCCTCGCGGTGGCGGTGTACGACAATCACACCCACCTCGAGGTCGCGGACGGCGACGCACCGCTCGACGTCGCGACGCAGCTCGCTCGAGCCGGGGCGGCGGGCGTCCGGGGAGTCGTGCAAGTCGGCACCGACGTCGCGACGTCGATCTGGAGCGCTGAACTCGCGGCCGTCGAGGCCCGAGTGCTCGCGGCCGTGGCCATCCACCCGAACGATGCGCCCGAGCTCGCCGCCGCCGGTTCGCTCGATGACGCGCTCGAGACCATCTCCGAGCTCGCAGCCCGTCCGCGGGTGCGTGCGGTCGGCGAGACGGGCCTCGACTTCTTCCGCACGGGCGAAGAGGGGCGCGACGCGCAGTTCGCGGCGTTCGAGGCGCACATCGAGATCGCGAAGCGCACGGGAACGACCCTGCAGATCCACGACCGCGACGCCCACGACGCGGTCGTCGAGACGCTCCTGCGCGTCGGTGCGCCCGAGAAGACGGTGTTCCACTGCTTCTCCGGCGACGAGGAGCTCGCACGGATCTGCGCCGAGCACGGTTGGTACCTGTCGTTCGCCGGAACGGTGAGCTTTTCGAACGCGTCGGGTCTGCGGGCCGCCCTCGCATCCGCCCCGCGGGAACTCGTCCTCGTCGAGACGGACGCCCCGTACCTCACACCGACGCCGTTCCGCGGTCGGCCGAACGCCCCGTACCTCATCCCGTACACGTTGCGCTCGATGGCGGCGACGCTCGGGATCGATGAGGACGAACTCGCCGCTGACGTCGCGGCCAACACCGAGCGGGTCTACGGCTCGTGGGACGACGGCCTCGATGGCTGACGTGAGACTGCTCGGCCCGGCCGAGATCCGGGACCTCGCCGAGATGCTCGACCTGCAGCCCACGAAGAAGCTCGGCCAGAACTTCGTGATCGACGCCAACACAGTGCGTCGCATCGTGACGGTGGCGGGCGTGCGCGCGGGCGAGACCGTCGTCGAGATCGGCCCGGGTCTCGGCTCGCTCACCCTCGGCCTCCTCTCGGCGGATGCGAGCGTCGTCGCCGTCGAGATCGACGGACGACTCGCCGAACAGCTCTCGAAGACCGTCCAGCTGCTCGCGCCCGGCTGTCGGCTCACGGTCGTGCACCGGGACGCCTTGCGCATCGAGGAGCTCCCGGGAGAGCCGGTGCGCCTCGTCGCGAACCTGCCGTACAACGTGTCGGTGCCGGTCCTGCTGCATTTCCTCGAGCACTTCCCGTCATTGCGTTCGGGCGTCGTCATGGTGCAGGCGGAGGTCGGGCATCGCCTCGCCGCCGTGCCGGGGTCGAAGGTCTACGGATCGCCGAGCGTCAAGGCGGCGTGGTACGGGTCTTTCCGGACGGCCGGAAACGTCGGACGGCAAGTGTTCTGGCCGGTCCCGAACGTCGATTCGGTACTCGTCGCCTTCGAACGGGCCGACGAACAGCCGGGCGACGAGAGTCTTCGCCGGGCGACCTTCGAGGTCGTCGATCATGCCTTCGGTCAGCGCCGCAAGATGCTCCGCCAGTCGCTCGCGCCGCTGTTCGGAGACTCGGCGCGATCGAGCGCGGCTCTCGAGGCCGCGGGCGTGCCGACGACGGCGCGGGGCGAGGAGCTCGAGGTCGGGGGCTTCATCGCGATCGGCCGCGCGCTGCTCGCGGCGAACGGTGCCCCCGACGGGGACTCCTCGCCGGTGGCCTGACCGGGGGCCGCCAGATGCGGACGATGACTCCTCTCGCGCTGGTCTAGGTTGGAGGCATGGGAGCCCCGGTCGCGCATGAGCCCGTGCGCGTGCGTGCGCCCGGGAAGATCAATGTCTTCCTCAGCGTGGGGGAAGTGCGAGACGACGGCTACCACGACGTCGCGACGGCGTACCAGGCGGTCTCGCTCTACGAGGACGTCGTCGCGCACCCGGACGACGGCTTCTCCGTGTCGTTCACGGGGTCCGTCGACGTCTCGTCGTTGCCGACGGATGCATCGAACCTCGCCGTCCGTGCGGCCCGGGCACTCGCGCGTCGGACCGGTCACCGCGGGGGAGTGCGTCTCGAGATCGAGAAGAACGTGCCCATCGCCGGCGGCATGGGCGGCGGCTCCGCCGACGCGGCGGCCGCGCTCGTCGCGTGCGACGCCCTCTGGGGCACGGCACTGCCGAAGGAGCAGCTGCTGAAGCTCGCGGCCCGGCTCGGCGCCGACGTCCCGTTCGCCCTCATGGGCGGTACGGCGATCGGGACCGACCGTGGTGATCGGTTGTCACCCGCTCTCGCTCGCGGTTCCTTCCACTGGGTGCTCGCGTTCTCCGACCATGGCATGTCGACGCCCGCCGTGTACACCGCTCTCGACGCCCACCGTGAGCGTTACGCCGCCGATATCCGCCCGGCGTCCTCGGCACCGTCCGTCGATCCCCACGTCCTGCACGCGCTGCGTGCGGGCGACCCGGAGATGCTCGCGGATTGCCTCTCGAACGATCTGCAGGCCCCCGCGCTCCGGCTCCGCCCCGAACTCGCGGACGTGCTCGAGCTCGGGGAGACGAGCGGGGCTCTCGCCGGCATCGTCTCCGGATCGGGGCCGACGGTCGCGCTGCTCGCGAGCGACGTGGAGTCGGCGATCGATCTGCAGGTGGCGCTCAGCGCGTCGGGTTTGCGGTCGGCCCGAGTCACCGGACCCGTCGCGGGAGCACGGGTCGTCGCGGACTGACGCTCCAGGGTACGGGCGGCGGATGCGGGTGGATCGTCACTCAGCGCGACGCTGCGCTGTGTGGCGACCACTCCCGGAGCGGGTGGTCGGGACTCGCGTCTCGACCACCCGGCTCCAGTGAACCCAGGGGCACCGGGAAGTGATCGCGGTCGGGTGTCGGCTCGCGGGGCGGCCGCGCGCGATCAGGCGCTTCGGGGGTGATTAAGACGCTAGGGGCTCGTTCCGTACCGGTCCAGGGATCGTGATCAGAACCGTCAAGAATTGACAGGGACCCTCACGTTCTCGCGGGACGGGATCGGATGTGTCGCGCGACCGATGCGGAGTTCGCGATCAGGTGTGCGAACGGTGCCGACGCGTGTCGACGCTCTGACGGGCAGCGAGGAGCGTCCGCAGGCCGCGACGCGACGTCAGCCCGAGCTTCGCGAGGACGTTGCGGACGTGGAAGTTGACGGTCGTGACCGAGACGTAGAGCGACTCCGCGATCTCGCGATTCGTCAGCCCGGTGCTCAGTGCGTGCGCGACCTGGCGTTCCCTCGTCGTGAGGGCGGCGAGGGGGTCGGCGTGGCCGGCTCGCGCAAGCCGAACCGTGCCCGATCTCTCGAGCGCCGCGAGCGCAGCGCTCGCGCGCGCCAGATACGGGGTCGCGCCGAGTCGGGCGAGGACCGCTGCTGCGCCCTCCAGCTCGGCGATCGCCTCGTCCGTGCGCGCCGAGCGCGCGAGCACGCGCCCGAGGTCGAGGCGCGCGAGCGCCGTCGGGAAGGGGAAGCGGGAGGACACGGGGTCGGAGACGGCGGCCGCGTACCTCGCGACCGCGGCGGTCACGTCGCCGTCGGCCTCGGCGATGCGGCCCTCGAGCCATGCGAGTGATCCGGCGCTCGGCCGCCAGCCGCTGCGGGCATCCCGACAGAGGTCGAGGAGCGGCCGGGCCTCGTCGGGTCGGCCGAGGGCGGCGAGAGCGTCGATGCGATAGGTCGCCCACGTGCTCGCCGAACCCGTGGGCGGCGCGGCGGCGAGTTCCGCGGTCGCGGCGAGCTGCGCGGCACGCTCACCGCGAGCGCGGGCCGACTCGGCTCTCGCCACGCCGACGAGCTCGGTGTCATAGGCCGAGAAGCTCAAGCGGGACGACACGTCGACGGCCGCCTCGAGGCGGGCGTCGGAGCCGTCGGTGTCGCCGCGCGCGGCGCGGACGAGGGCCGAGACCGCGAGGGCGATCGGCCAGCCCGAGAGGTTCGTCTCGTCGAGGGCGAGCGCCACCGCCGTGTCGGCTGCCGAGAGCGACGCGTCCCAATCGCCGGTCATGAAGAGGAGGTGGGCGTAGATGGAGCGCCCGATCCCGCCCGACCAGCTGGTCGAGAACCGGCGCAGGAGCGCATCGACTCGCGACAGGTCGGCGAGTGCCCTGTCGATGTCGCCCATGCCGAGGAACACCCGACCGCGGGCCACGAGGGCGTCGATCGTCGCCGCGCTCTCGGGCAGACGTGCGAGCACGGCGTCGAGATCAGCGATGGTGGCCCGGATGGTCGGGATGTCGCCCATGCGCGCCGCGCCGGCGATGCGCCAACCGAGCGTCCGGACCTCGCGTTCACCGGGAGTCACGAGCCAGCGCAGCGACGCGTCGTCAACGTCGGCGGGGTCGGTCGGTGCGACCGCGATGAAGGCGCTCGCGATGCGCGTCTGCTCGACGACGGGAGCGAAATCCTGCTTGGCGAGGAGCACGCGAGCCAGGTCCTCGGCCGCGGCTGCGCGGATGAGCCGTGCCTCCGGAGTCGTCGTCGGGTCCGTGACGATCCGCTCGCCGCAGCGCAGCGCTTCGTCGAACTGACCCGTGAGCGTATAGAGCTCGATGAGGATGAGGTCACGCTCGAGGGAGTGCTCTAGTCGCTCGATCGCGGGGATCAGCGCGAACACACGCTCGTGACGTCGCGTGCAAAGGGCGATGAGTCCGACGGCCGTGAGCAGTCGCGACTCGGTCTCCGTCTCCGAGCCGGCGATCCGCACCGCGGTCAGCGCGAGTTCCATCGCGTGGTCGAGGTGCCCGATGTCGGCGGCCTCCCACGCCGCGGCGATGAGGTCGTCCGCGAGGTCGATGTCGTCCACATCGGCCGCCTCGACGCGATGCCGGAGCCCACGGTGGCCCCCGAACTCACCGGCGGCCGCGCTGTGCAGGGCCAGTCGCCGCTCGTGCGGGAGCGTGGAGACGACGGTGTCGGCGAGGAGCGCGTGTTCCGCGGCGACGACCGGCACGCCGTCGCGATCCGACGTCCGGACGAGTCCGAGGGCCACGGCGCCGTCGATGTCGAGGGGGCTGGAGAGCCTGTCGGCGATCGCCCGGAGCCGCACGACGGGCGTGGCGTCCCGCAGCACGGCGACGAGAGCCGCCGTCTCGCGAGCGGCGGGTTCGGCGGATTCGAGCACGGCCGACACGCGTGCGGCGAGTGAGGCGTTCTCGGGGATGACGAGATCCTCGACACCGGGGTGCAGGAGGTCGACCTCGTGACTCGCGCTCGCCGCGATCGCCGAGGAGATCACGAGAGGTGAACCGCCGCAGGACGACGTCAGCCGTTCGGCGGAGCGCCGTGAAACGGGGCGACCGAGGACCGTGAGGGCCAGTGCTTGCGTGTCGTCGGGGCCGAGAGGCGGCAGCTCGAGTTCGAGGGTGGATGCGGGATCGGTCTCCGACAATCGCGGGAACGCGGTCGTGAGCGGGTCGGCGGCCGCGCGTCCCGCCACGATGACGAGCACGGGCTGGGAGTCGAGGCGTCGGAGCACGAAGCGGAGGGCACGAGCGGATGCGGGGTCGACCCACTGAGCGTCGTCGACGACGATGCACACGGGCTCCGTGCGCGCGTCGAGGACGTCGAGCACCATTCGACCGACATCGATCGGGTCCGGCGCACCGAGCGTGTCCGTGGGGGGCCAGGACGCCCCGAGCCGTCGGCAGACGGCCTCGGCGGTCGTGAAGGCGAGGTCCGATTCGTAGGAGTCGGCGCTCAACCGGATGACCTCGCGGTCGTCGAGCCGGGAGACGGCTTCGTCGACGAGGGCCGTCTTCCCGAATCCAGCCGGGGCCGTCACGAGGACGAAGGCCGCGTTCGAGAGCGCCCGAGCGGCGTGGCCGGCGATCGCCTCGAGGTGCGCGGATCGCGCGACGAGGGTGGTGGGGTGGCGTCGATGCACGGGGAGCTCTGTTCGTCGGGTCGAAGACCGCGCCGGTGGAGGGGCCGGGGGTGGTGATCGAGTCTCACACGTCCCTCCCGTCGAGTCTTCACCCCAGGGTGGGGGATGGACGGTCGCCGCGCGGGTAGTCTCGAACGGTGGCACATCTCCTCGGGGCTGAACGGCTCCGCCTCGAGTACCCGACGCGCGTCGTGTTCGACGGCGTCACCGTCGGCGTCTCCGAAGGCGACCGGATCGGTGTCGTCGGACGGAACGGCGACGGCAAGTCGACGCTCCTCTCGCTCCTCGCGGGGCGGCTCGAACCAGACGACGGCCGGGTGACGAGCCGTCGCGGCGTGACGATCGGGATGCTCGACCAGGGCGACGTCCTCGATCCCTCGCTCACCGTTTCGGCCGCGATAGTCGGCGGCCGCGCCGAGCACGAGTGGGCGGGAGACGCCCGGGTCCGCGACGTCATCGCCGGCCTCGTCTCAGACATCGCGTGGGACGCCGAGCTCTCGACGCTCTCGGGCGGACAGCAGCGTCGTGTCGCGCTCGCCGCCCTCCTCGTCGGCGATTGGGACGTCGTCATGCTCGATGAGCCCACGAACCACCTCGACGTCGAGGGCATCGCGTGGCTCGCGCAGCACGTCAGGTCCCGATGGAGCGCCTCGTCCGGCGGTCTCGTCGTCGTGACCCACGATCGGTGGTTCCTCGACGAGGTCTCCACCACGACGTGGGAGGTCCACGACGGCGTCGTCGAGGCCTTCGAGGGCGGGTACGCCGCCTACGTCCTGCAGCGCGTCGAACGGGATCGAATGGCCGCGGCGTCCGAAGCGCGCCGCCAGAATCTCATGCGCAAGGAGCTCGCGTGGCTGCGACGCGGCCCGCCGGCGCGGACCTCGAAGCCCAAGTTCCGCATCGACGCCGCGACCGAACTCATCGCGGACGAACCGCCCGCGCGCAACAGCATCGCGCTCTCGCGGCTCGCGACAGCCCGGCTCGGCCGCGACGTCGTCGACCTCGAGGACATCGGTGTCGAGTTCGGCACGAAGCGTGTCCTCGACGGGGTCACGTGGCGCATCGCGCCGGGGGAGCGGACCGGCATCCTCGGCGCGAACGGCGCCGGCAAGTCGACCCTCCTCTCGCTCGTCGCGGGCACCCTCGAACCGACGAGCGGTCGCGTCAAGCGTGGCAAGACGGTCAACGTCGCGACGCTCTCTCAGCGTCTCGAGGAGCTCGAGGGACTCGAGAAGGAGCGTGTCCGCGACGTCGTCGGCCGCTTGCGCACCGCGTACTCGATCGGCGGCAAGGACCTCTCGCCGGGTCAGCTCCTCGAACGCCTCGGCTTCTCGAGCGCGCAACTCTCGACCGCGATCGGCGAGCTCTCCGGCGGCCAGCGCCGCCGGCTCCAGCTCCTGCTCGTGCTCCTTTCGGAGCCCAACGTGCTGATTCTCGACGAGCCGACGAACGACATGGACACGGACATGCTCGCCGCGATCGAGGACCTCCTCGACGAGTGGCCGGGCACGCTGCTCGTCGTCTCGCACGACCGGTACCTCGTCGAGCGCGTGACCGATCAGCAGTACGCCGTGATCGGGGGGAAGCTCCGTCACCTTCCGGGCGGTGTCGACGAGTACGTGCGCCTCCGCGCGCTCGAGGACGATGCCCGCTCGGGCACCCTCCACGAGTCGTCGTTCGCGGCCTCGACGGCCTCCGCCGCCGCTGCACCCACCGCGTCGGGGCTGAGCGGGTCCGAGCGGCGCACGGCGGAGAAGGAGCTCTCGGCCGCCGAGCGACGCATCGCGAAGCTCGAGAGCGAGCGGGCGAAGCTCCACATCGAACTCGCCGAGTCCGATCAGAGCGATTACGAGCATCTCGGGGGCATCCAGCGCCGTGTGCAGGAGATCGACGACGAGATCGACGGCCTCGAATTCCGTTGGCTCGAACTGCAGGAGCAGCTCGGCTGACGGTCACGCGCGCGGTAGCCTCCGCAGACGTTCTCCACAGGTTTCGACGGCAGCAGTCGCGCACCGTAGTCCCCCTGATAATCTCCAGCCGAACGGGGCCGCTCGACGTGAGCGGTCGTCGATCGCGTAACGCGATACCGGGGGAAGCGGAGGGGCCGATGAATCGGTCGGCGAATGGGGTGCGCCCGAAATTGGGCGCGATCGTCATGACTGTGGCTCTTGTGTGCGGCATGGTGGCGAGTGTTGCATCAGGGGAATCGGCGGTCGCCGAGGCGAACGGATGTCAGGATGTTCCGGAGTTGGCGGATGGTTTCGAACCGCTGTACCGCGCCGAGCTTCCTAAGATCGCTCCGACGAAACCGGTGGCCGCCGCGCCGATTCCCTACAGGTACCGCACTCCGGATAGCCGACGGCTTCTCGAGCGCGTGGCATTCTGTCTCGAGACAGTCGATCTGACGGGGCGTGCGTCTCGAGCGTTCGTCTCGTTCGACGCCTTCAGCTCCCGCACCGCCGACTACGAGATCCCCGTCGGCGACACACCGATCGCACGACCGGTCAGCAACCTCACAGTGCGAGGAGATGGCCTGGCTCCCCTCACGGACGCGCCGGGAGGCACCGTGGAAATGTGGTCATTCGGGTACATTCCCGTGTCACCATCCGGCACCGGGTCAGCCTTGTACGACTACTCGGACACCCCAATCACGACCACGCGGTACGGTTCGTTCCAGGTCCACGATACGACAGGCGAACGAACGCTCATCGCCGTCAACGGATGGAATCGAGCAGGACACCCTCTCGACATCGGCATCGGCAATCGCACTACCGGTCACCCTGACTGGACATTCTCGGGCACCAGTGCGAGCCTCCGTTCGGCCACACTGTCGGCATATGTCAAGGCCGCGCCCGTGGCGGCTCCGGGGTGCGAGGACGGCGTCGGTGAGTTGGCGGACTATTCGCTTCTGTACGACATGGAGGTCCCGACGACCGCGGCGCCCTGGCTCGACGGTGTCGACTATGCCGTCGACAACTCGGCGACGATCGACACCCCGATCTCGAGAGTGGCGTATTGCCTCGAGGGTCAGCAGGGGCTCACACCGACCTGGTCGTACGCCTCAATGGACGCCTGGACGCAGGACCTCGATGCGTTGGCTGTGCCCGAGGCCGATGCAGCCTCCGTCCGCCGACCGGTGACGGGCCTCACCGTGCGTAGCTCGATCGTGCAGTCGCGTGCCGTCGCGCCCCCGGCCAATGGCGCGAGCGGTTACCTCGAACTCTGGTCGAGTCGGTATCTGCCAGCCGTCGCAGCCGGGGGAGCAGCGGGAGGCGACAACGCGTCATACGACTACTCGGACACGCGATTGCCGACGACGACGACGACGGGGTACGGCTCATTCCAGGTTCACAACGTCACGAATCGTACGACCGTGCTCGCCGTCAACGGCTGGGCCTCACAAGCGGCGACGCCGCTCGATCTCGGCTTCGGCAGTCGCGCGACCTCGCACCCCGATTGGACGTTCGCCAAGAATCGCGCCGAGTACAGGGACGTGCGGCTCAAAGTGTTCGTCAAGCCGGGCGGCGTGAGCATCTTGGCAGCGCCCGCGAACCACCAGCTCTATCCGAGGGACAGCGGGTCGGACCGCGTCGCCGTCCCGGTGACGGGTCGGACGACCGACGCCGGGATCGCCGGCACCAGGCTGATCGTGCGGCGTGACGGGGTCACGGTCGAGGACATTCGGTCGACGGGTCCGGCCTTCGATTTCCGCCCGAGCATCACCGCGGAGTTCGCACAATACGATTTCGAGCTCCGGGCGATTCGCACCGATGGTCGCGACGTGCTCGTCCGCTCCGCGGTCGACGTCGTCGCCGGCGACACCTACGTCATCAACGGGCAGTCCAATTCGGTGGCGACCGTCTGGTCCTACGCTCCGGAGTTCAGCAGCGGCGACGACTCGTCGCCGTGGGTGCGGACGTTCGGCTCCACGACCGCGGACCCGACGCTTTCGGTAGCGGACCGGGTGTGGTACCGGGGGATTGGCCAGTCCATGGGCATTCCTGATTGGCAGACGCCCGGTCTCATCGGGCGACTCGGCGCGCGGATCGGACAAGTCATGTCGGAAAAGGCCGGGGTCCCGGTTGCCGTCATCCTGGGCGGACATCCCGGAGAACGATCGACGTTCTTTCAACGCTCCGACGCGAATCCCTCCGACGCCCGCACGAACTACGGACGCCTCAAGCAACGACTCGAGGCGGGTGGACTCGTGCATTCAGTGCGCTCCATCATCTGGTATCAGGGCGAGTCCGACGTCCCGCTCGGTGCAGCAGCCCACCAGGCGAACGTCGTGACGCTCCTCGAGGATTGGGCCGTCGATTATCCGTCCCTCGAGCAGACGTACCTTGTCCAGGTCCGAGCGGGATGCGGCGGTGACACCTCCGACATCCAGGAGGTGCAGCGTCGGCTCGATGCGCGTGCCGATGTGACTCTCATCGGCACGAACGGTCTCGACAATCACGACGGTTGCCATTTCGGGTACGAAAGAGGGTACAGACAACTTGCCGACTGGATCGTGCGCCCTCTGTCCCGAGACCGTCTCGGCATGGCGCCGGCCGGCCCGATCGCCGCTCCGCAGGCCGCGACGGCGACGTGGGGCGACGCGGGCAGGACGACGATCCGGATCTCGCTCACCGATCCCGGTCTGGCGCTGACGTGTCGCGCCGGTGCTGCACGGGACTTCCGCCTCTCCGGCACGCAGGCGACTGTGGCCGACATCTCCTGCGGGACCGGCACGCTGACGCTCACCCTCACTGCGTCCGTCCCTCCGACGACGACGTTGAGCTACGTAGGCCACGCGGGATCGGTCGGCCCTGCGAGTGCGGACATAGCCGATGGCGACTGGATCTCGAACTCGCTCGGAATGGGGCTGATCTCATTCGACGCAGTCGCGATCACCTGAGCCGTGGCGTCCAGCTCCCCCCGGAGGGCCGCATGTTCCGCTGTGTTACGTCCCGGTCGGGACGTAACACACACCATGCATACTCTGGACGGCGGCGGTGCTGAACCCGCGCGCCGCTCGCACCACAGCCAGGAGGAACCATATGTCAGTCACCAAGAAGATCGCCGCGGCGATCTCGGGAATCGCGGTCGTCGGGCTGCTCGCGGGGTGCGGAGGGGGCTCGAACGCCGGAGGCGCCGCCGAGGACGAGGGAACGGAATCGAACCCCGTCACGATCGGAGTCGTCGGAGCGAGCGACCCCTACTGGGAGACCTACGTGGACGCCGCGGCCGACGAGGGCATCACGGTCGAGCTCGTGGACTTCGCCGACTACGCGCAACCGAACCCCGCTCTGAGCGCCGGGGAGATCGACCTCAACCAGTTCCAGCACATCGTCTACCTCGCGCAGTACAACGAGGAGGCTGGCGAGGATCTGCAGCCGATCGGTTCCACCGCGATCTACCCCTTGCCGCTCTACTCCACGCAGTACGATTCGGTCGAGGACATCCCGGACGGGGCGGAGATCGCCATTCCGAACGACGAGAGCAACCAGGCGCGCGCCTTGCTCGTACTCCAGTCCGCCGGACTCATCGAGCTCGAGGGCGGCGGAAGCATCTTCTCGACGCCCGACGAGATCGTCGCCGAGGACTCCCGCGTGACGGTCACGCCGCTCGCGGCCGATCTCACGGCGACGTCGCTCCCCGACGTGGCCGGCGCGATCATCAACAACGACTTCGCGACGAAGGCCGGTCTCTCGCCCGACGACGTCATCGCCGAGGACGACCCCAACGACCCCAATGCCCTCCCGTACGTGAACATCTTCGCCGCCCGATCGTCCGACGTCGACAACGAGACCTACACGCGGCTTGTGGAGATCTACCAGGACACGCCGGCGGTGACGGACGGCGTCGTCGAGAACTCGGGCGACACCGCCGTGATGCTCGCGACCCCGGTCGAGGACCTCGTGTCGTCACTCGAGGACGTCCAGGCGGACATCGCCGACCAGGGCTGATCCACGCACCATCCCATCGAGTGCGGCGACCGCGACCCGGCCGCCGCACTCGCGCGTTCGACCCGCACCACACGAAGGAGCAGACGTGCCGCTCGTACAGATCCGTGACGTGA
This sequence comes from Labedella populi, assembly GCF_004078655.1. Classification (GTDB taxonomy): domain Bacteria; phylum Actinomycetota; class Actinomycetes; order Actinomycetales; family Microbacteriaceae; genus Labedella; species Labedella populi. The sequence goes on from NZ_RZNC01000002.1 coordinate 450,451, forward strand.
CGAAGGTCTACCCGCCCTCCACGAGAAGTGGTGACCCCGTCCGCGCGATCGATGGCGTCGACCTCGACATCGAGGAGGGCGACGTCTACGGGATCATCGGCTATTCCGGTGCCGGCAAGAGCACCCTCGTGAGGCTCGTGAACGCACTCGAGCCGGCCACCTCCGGCAGCATCGTCGTGGACGGGACCGACATCACGACGCTCCCCGAGCGGGAGTTGCGAAAGCTGCGGCTCGGGATCGGCATGATCTTCCAGCAGTTCAACCTCTTCTCCTCGCGGACCGTGCGCGGGAACGTCGCCTACCCCCTGCAGGTCGCGGGGCGCTCCCGAGCGGAGACGCGGAAGCGCGTCGACGAGCTGCTCGACTTCGTGGGGCTCGCCGACAAGGCGTCGAACCACCCGGACGAGCTCTCCGGCGGTCAGAAGCAGCGCGTCGGGATCGCTCGGGCCCTCGCGACGTCGCCGCGCATCCTGCTCGCCGACGAGGCGACGAGCGCTCTCGACCCCGAGACGACGCAGGAGGTGCTCGGTCTGCTCCGCACCGTCAACCGGGACTTCGGCGTGACGATCATCGCCATCACGCACGAGATGGACGTCGTACAGTCCCTCGCGACCAAGGTCGCCGTGATGGAGAGCGGCCGCGTCGTCGAGAGCGGTGAGGTGTTCGAGGTCTTCTCGAGGCCCCGTTCTCCCGCGGGGCAGCGGTTCGTCTCGACCGTGGTCAAGGGCGTGCCGTCGGACTCCGAGCTCGCGGCGCTCCGCGAGCGGCACGCGGGACGTTTCGTCACCGTGACGTTCCGCGACGGGGGAGCGAGCCAGTCGGAGGTCTTCCTCGAGTTCGGGCGCGAGGGCATCGGCTTCGAGCTCGTCTACGGAGGCGTCAATGAGATCCAGGGCCGCGCGTTCGGGAACCTCACTCTCGAACTCACCGGGGCCGGCGATCGCGTCGACGCCGTGATCGAGCGATTGCGTCGCCGCGTCGAGATCGTGGAGGTGGTGTGATGGACGTGCTCGTCGATCTCGCTCCGCTGTTCGCGGAGGCGACGTTCGAGACGTTGTGGCTCGTCTTCGCGAGCCTTCTGTTCGGCGGCCTCGGCGGTCTCGTCGTCGGTCTCGCGCTCTATCTGACGCGAGCGGGCAATCTGTTCGCGAACCGCGCCGTCTTCGGCGTTCTCAACGTCGTCGTGAACATCTTCCGTCCCATCCCCTTCATCATCTTCCTGACGGCGTTCCAGCCTCTCGCCCGGCTCGTGGTCGGTACGGGGATCGGCACGGAGGCGGCGATCTTCACCCTGTCTCTCGCGTCGACTTTCGGCATCAGCCGGATCGTCGAGCAGAACCTGCTGACCGTGTCGCCGGGCGTCATCGAGGCGGCGCGGGCCGCAGGAGCCGGCCCCGTGCGGACGATCGTCACGATCGTGATCCCCGAGGCCCTCGGACCGCTCATCCTCGGTTACACGTTCGTCTTCGTCGCGATCGTCGACATGTCGGCGGTCGCCGGCGTCATCAACGGCGGCGGGCTCGGCGCGTTCGCGATCCAGTACGGGTTCAGGCAGTTCGAGCCCGTCGTCACCTGGACCGCTCTCGCGATCGTGATCGTGCTCGTGCAGTTCGTCCAGTTCCTCGGCAACGGGCTCGCCCGCAAGGTGCTGCGCCGCTGACGAGACGGATCGCCTTCAGACCGAACCCTCGCCGACCTGGTCGAAGTCGACGCTGAGCTTGCGCAGCAGCGCCGCGAGCCGCGCGCGGTCGGCGGCGGTGAGGCTCGCGAGGAGTTCGGCTTCGGCGTCGACGAGACGCGTGATCGCCGCGTCGACGCGCGTCAGCCCCGTCGGCGTCATGACGACGAGGATGCCGCGCCCGTCGTGAGGATCCGTGCGGCGCTCGACGAGTCCGGCGGCGACGAGTCGGTCGATGCGGTTCGTCATCGTGCCGCTCGACACGAGAGTCTGCTGCAGCAATTGCTTGGGGCTCAGCGTGTAAGGGTCTCCCGCCCGGCGGAGTGCGGCGAGCACGTCGAACTCCCACGATTCGAGCTTCGAGCGGTCGAAGGCCCGCCGGCGCGCGCGATCGAGGTGACGGGTGAGCCGTGACACCCGCGACAGCACCTGGAGCGGAGAGAAGTTGAGGTCGGGTCGTTCGCGCTCCCACGCCTCCACGATCCGGTCGACCTCGTCGCTCTGCTCCGCCATGGACCCATTATCCCGGTGCCTCCGAACGCCGCGTCCACCGGCCCGGTGCTCGTGATCTGGCAGACTGGAGCGGTGCGGCGCCCCGGCGCTCGCACGATCCGCCTTGGTGTAACGGCAGCACGACAGCCTTTGGAGCTGTTAGGACCAGGTTCGAATCCTGGAGGCGGAGCGTGAGCGAACAGACCACCCGAGACCCAGCCCTCGCCGTCGTCATCCTTGCCGCAGGGCAAGGCACCCGGATGAAGTCCACGACCCCGAAGCTCCTGCACAGCCTCGCGGGAGTGCCGATCCTCGGGCACGTGCTCGCGACGGCCCGAGCACTCGGCGCCGACCATGTCGTGACCGTCGTGCGGCACGAGCGCGACCGGATCGCCGAGGTCGTCTCGCGCGAACTCCCGGAGAGCATCGTGGTGGACCAGGACGACGTGCCGGGGACGGGACGTGCCGTCGAGCAAGCCGTCGAGGCGCTCCCCGCGGGCTTCGACGGCGACGTGCTCGTTGTGAACGGCGACGTCCCGTTGCTCGATTCCGACACCCTCGCCCAGCTCCTCGCGCGACACCGATCGGGCGCAGCGGTCGCGACGATCCTCTCGGCGTTGCTCGATGACGCGACCGGTTACGGCCGCGTCGTGCGTTCCGAGGAGGGCACCCTCGACCGCATCGTCGAGCAGAAGGACGCGGGTCCCGACGAACTCGCCGTGACCGAGATCAACGCGGGCGTCTACGTCTTCTCGATCAGCCCGCTGCGCGAGCAGCTCGTGCGTCTCACGACCGAGAACGCGCAAGGGGAGAAATACATCACGGATGTCATCGGGCTCTTGCGCGAGGTCGGTCACGAGGTCGCGGCCGTCCCGGTCTCCCAGTCGTGGGTCGTCGAGGGCGTCAACGACCGCGCCCAATTGTCGCGGCAGGCCGCCCGCCTGAACGCGCTCATCATCCAGAAGTGGCAGCTCGCGGGAGTGACGGTACAGGACCCGTCGACGACGTGGATCGACCTCACGGTCACGCTCGCGCAAGACGTCACGATCAAGCCGGGCACGCAACTGCTCGGGGCGACCGTCGTCGAGACGGGCGCGACGGTCGGTCCGGACACGACACTCGTGGACTGCGAGATCGGTCAGGAGGCCGAGGTGCGACGCACCGACGGCACCCTCGCCGTCATCGGCGCAGGGGCGACCGTCGGACCCTTCGCCTACCTCCGACCGGGCACGTACCTCGGTGCGGCCGGCAAGATCGGCGCCTTCGTCGAGACGAAGAACGCGCAGATCGGCCCTCGCAGCAAGGTCCCGCATCTCTCCTACGTCGGCGACGCCACGGTCGGCGAGGGGGCCAACATCGGCGCGGGCACGATCTTCGCGAACTACGACGGCGTCCACAAGCACTCGACAGTCGTCGGCGATGAGGTCCGCACGGGGTCGCACAACGTGTTCGTCGCTCCCGTTAGAATCGGAGACGGAGCGTACACGGGTGCGGGAACGGTCGTTCGCAAGGACGTGCCGGCCGGCGCCCTCGCCATCAACGTGGCACCCCAACGGAACCTCGAGGGGTGGACGGTCGCCAACCGTCCGGGCAGCGCTGCCGCGTCCGCGGCCGAAGGCGCCGCGTCCGACGAAGAGTGAACCAGCCGAGCATCAGAGCGCAAGAGCCGAAAACGGCAGGAAGCAGGGCCAGTGTCCGGCATCAAGATCAGTGGTGAGAAGCGGCTCGTGCTCGTCTCGGGGCGTGCACACCCCGAACTCGCGGAAGCGATCGCCGAGGAGTTGGACTCGGAGCTCGTCCACACGGACGCCCGGACGTTCGCGAACGGTGAGATCTACGCTCGGTACGACGAGAGCGTCCGCGGCAGTGACGCGTTCGTCATCCAGTCGCACTGCGCGCCGATCAACGAGTGGCTCATGGAGCAGCTCATCATGGTGGACGCGCTGAAGCGTGCGTCGGCGAAACGCATCACCGTCGTCGCACCGTTCTACCCCTACGCGCGCCAGGACAAGAAGGGTCGTGGACGCGAGCCGATCTCCGCTCGCCTCGTCGCCGACCTCTTCAAGGCGGCCGGTGCCGATCGCATCATGTCGGTCGACCTCCACGCAGCGCAGATCCAGGGCTTCTTCGACGGCCCTGTCGACCACCTCTTCGCCATGCCGGTGCTGCTCGAACACTTCCGTGAGAAGCTCGACCCGTCGACCCTCACGGTCGTCTCGCCGGACATGGGGCGGGTGCGTGTCGCCGACATCTGGAGCGACAAGCTCGGGGCGCCCCTCGCGATCATCCACAAGCGCCGCGACCCGCTCGTCCCGAACCAGGTGACGGTGCACGAGATCGTCGGAGAGGTCGAGGGGCGCGTCTGCCTGCTCGTCGACGACCTCATCGACACGGGCCGCACGATCGTCAAAGCGGCGGAAGCGCTCAAAGCGGCCGGCGCGATCGGCGTCGTCGTCGCGGCGACCCACGCGGTCTTCAGTGACCCCGCTCCCGAGCTTCTGCAGTCGGACGCGATCGACTCGGTCGTCGTGACCGACACGCTCCCGATCTCCGACGCCAAGCGCTTCCCGACGCTCGAGATCCTGCCCATCGCTCCGCTCATCGCGCGCGCGATCCACGAGGTCTTCGACGACGGCTCGGTGACGTCGATGTTCGACGGCGCCGCCTGACTCGAGGAGCGTTCAGGCGGCGTGCACCATGACGTCGTCGACCTCGCGTCATGGCGTCATCGGCGTCACCCGTCGTTCACCGCCTCGTGAGAGGGTGATCGGGTGAGCATGTCCACGCCGTCCGGGTCTGTTCCGAGCGCGGCCGGGAGAACCGACCTCGAGCGGCGGCTCGGTCTCCGCGACGCCGTGATGATCGGTCTCGGGTCGATGATCGGCGCCGGGGTCTTCGTGGTGTTCGCTCCGGCCGCCTCATCGGCGGGCGCGCTCCTGTTCGTGGGGCTGCTCGTCGTCGCCGTCGTCGCGTGGTGCAACGCCCGCTCGACGGCGCGGCTCGCGGCGGCGCACCCGACTTCCGGGGGTGCCTACACATACGGGCGCGCCGAACTGGGGCCGGTGTGGGGCTTCGTCGCCGGTTGGTGCTTCGTCGTCGGCAAGACCGCGAGCTGCGCGGCGATGGCGCTCGCCGTCGCCGCCTACGTCGCCCCGGCGGATCTCGAACGCGCCATCGCCGTCGCGGTCGTCGTGGCGCTCACGATCGTGAACGCGCTCGGCGTGACGAAGACGGCAGCCATGACGCGCGTCATCGTCGTCCTCGTCCTCTGGGTCCTCGTGGTCGTCGTGGTGGCGGGGATCGCCGCGGGCGGTGCTGCCGTCGTCCCGACCGACAGTCCGACGGGCTCGAGGACCGTCTCGCCCCTGGCGACCCCGCTCGGGGAGACCTACGGCGTGCTTCAAGCCGCGGGCCTGCTGTTCTTCGCGTTCGCGGGGTATGCGCGCATCGCGACGCTGGGGGAGGAGGTCCGGGCTCCCGAGCGGACGATCCCCCGCGCCGTGACGATCTCGTTCCTCGTCGCGCTTGCCGTCTACACCGTCGTCGCGTTCGTCTGCCTCGTGACTCTTGGTGTCGACGGTCTGGCCGCGAGCCGCGAACCCCTCTCCGACGTCGTCCGCGCCGCCGGTTGGGCCGCCGCCGTGCCGATCGTGCAGGCGGGTGCAGCGCTCGCGGCTCTTGGCGCCCTCCTCGGGCTCATGGCGGGCATCGGCCGGACGAGCTTCGCGATGGCGCGGGAGGGCGACCTTCCGCGGTTCCTCGAGCGCGTCCACCCGCGCTCGCGCGTCCCGGTCCGGGCCGAGATCATGCTCGGTTGCCTTGTCGCCCTGCTCGTGCTGTTCGTGGACGTGCCGACCGCCGTGACGCTCTCCTCGGCGGGTGTGCTCGTCTACTACGCGGTCGCGAACATCTCGGCGTTCCGCCTGGCCGCGCGGGTGCCATCGGTGCGGGCGCTCCGCGGCACGGCCGTTCTCGGGCTCATCGGCTGCGTCGTGCTCGTGCTCGCGCTTCCCCCGCTCGCGGCCGCTTCGGCGCTCGGAGTGGTCGCCGTCGGGGTCCTCGGTCGTCTCATCGTGCTGCGAGTGCGCTCGCGCTCATGATCATCGACGGCGCCAATTCCGTCCCGAGGGCGCTCCGTGTAGGTGGCGCCCTCGTGCGGGTGTAGCTCTTTCGCTAGTAGAGGAAGATCGGGAACCAGTCGCGGCTGTGGGCGTGCACGAGCACGAGGAAGAGCACGAAGTCGAAGAGCAGGTGCACCGCGACGACGAAGCTCAGCGACTTCGTGAGCGTGAAGGTGAGCCCCTGGATGAGCGCGAACGGGAAGATCAGTAGCGGCCCCCACGCGTGGAAGCCGAGTTCCCAGAGGAACGACGTGAAGATCACGGCCTGCAGGACGTTCGCCGTCCAGAGCGGGTAGTGGCGCCGCAAGAGGGCGAAGCACGTGCAGATGAAGAAGAGCTCGTCCCAGATGCCGAGCGCATTGGTGCCGAGGAAGAGGCGGAACACGGAACCGGCGTCCGTCGCGGCCGGCCAGTTCTCGAACACCCCCGTCGAGATCATGTAGACGGGCAGGATCAGGTAGCCGAGGGCGACGATGCCGACGAGGTAGCCGTACTCGCGCAGAGTCCAACGCTTGCCCGTCAGCACGGGGAACCTCACCGCGTGGTCGCGGAACCAGAACCGGGACGCGAGGTAGGGGCCGAGGACCGCGGCCACGAGTGCGGCGCCCATGACGAGCATGTGACCCCACTCGATGTTGGTGCTCACCTCGACGAGGCTCACGACCACGACGCCGAAGGCGATGAGCGAGAGGTCACGTCCGAGCGCGCGGTCGACGACGAAGCCGAGCACCACCGCTGCGCCGAGCACGAGGTAGGCACCGGGACGCCAGTGCAGGCCGAACATGAGCAGTCCCGAGAGGGACAGGAGGACGCCCGGAGCGAGGTGCACGAGCGTCCTCGTCGTCGATCCGCTCCCGGTGTGAGGGACGGTCGTCGTCGTCATCGTGCCAGCCGTCCCGTCGTCATCGCCGATCGTCCTGCCGCCCCGTCGATACGGCTCAGTGGGTGTCGACGGCGCTGATCTCGGAGCGGTCGCCCGACCACAGTGTGTGGAAGGTGCCCTCCTTGTCGACGCGCTTGTAGGTGTGTGCCCCGAAGAAGTCGCGTTGACCCTGCACGAGTGCGGCCGGCAGTCGGTCGGCACGCAGTCCGTCGTAGTAGGACAGCGACGACGAGAAGGCCGGGGCGGGGATGCCGGCGTGGGCCGCGGTCGCCACGACCCGGCGCCAGCTGTCCTGAGCGCCTGCGACGGCGTCCCGGAAATACGGGGCCGTGACGAGGGCCACGAGGCCGGCGTCATCCACGTACGCCTCGGTGATCCGGTTGAGGAACTGGGCGCGGATGATGCAGCCGCCGCGCCAGATCTTCGCGATCTCGCCTTTCCGGATGTTCCAGCCGTACTGCTCGGCGCCCGCGACGATTTCGTCGAAGCCCTGAGAGTAGGCGATGATCTTCGACGCGTAGAGCGCGCGACGCACGTCTTCGATGAACGTCTCAGGGTCATCGACGGTCCAGGCGTCGCTCGGACCGGGCAGATCGGTCGCCGCGGCACGCTGAGCGGGCTTCGAGGAGAGCGACCGGGCGAAGACGGCTTCCGCGATGCCCGAGACGGGGATCCCGAGATCGAGGGCGGTCTGGACCGTCCAGGCCCCCGTGCCCTTGGCGCCGGCCTGGTCGAGGATGACGTCGACGAGCGGCTGCCCGGTCTCGGCGTCGACCTGCCGGAGCACCTCTGCGGTGATCTCGATGAGGTAGCTCTCGAGCTCGCCGGTGTTCCACTCGGCGAAGACATCGGCGATCTCGGCGGGGGACTTGCCGGTACCGCGACGGATGAGGTCGTAGGCCTCCGCGATGAGCTGCATGTCGGCGTATTCGATGCCGTTGTGGATCATCTTGACGAAGTGCCCCGCGCCGTCGGTGCCGACGTGGGTGACGCACGGCTCGCCCTCCGCGACCGCGGCGATCGAGGAGAGGATCGGGCCGAGGGTCTCGTAGGACTCCGCCGAGCCGCCCGGCATGATGCTCGGGCCGTTGAGTGCGCCCTCCTCGCCCCCGGAGATGCCGGCGCCCACGAAGTGGATGCCCGTCTCACGCACGGCCTTCTCGCGACGGATCGTGTCCGTGAAGAGGGCGTTGCCGCCGTCGACGATGATGTCGCCGGGCTCGAAGACCTGGGTGAGCTGGTCGATCACGGCGTCCGTGCCCGCTCCGGCCTTGACCATGATGATCGCGGTGCGTGGTGTGGAGAGGCTCGCGGCGAACTCCTCGATCGTCTTCGAAGCGACGAAGCCCGCCTCGGGGTGTTCGGAGAGCAGCGTCTCCGTCTTCTCGTACGACCTGTTGAACACGGCGACGGTGTTGCCCTCGCGGCTGGCGAGGTTACGGGCGAGGTTGGACCCCATCACCGCCAGTCCGACGACTCCGATGTTGGCTGTTCCGTGCGCGTTCTCCGCCATGGACGTGCTCCTGTCGATTCAGTTCTCGTGAGCCCGGCGCTTCGTGGTGCCGCTTCGGGCCGAGGACAACGATACCGGCATTCCCTGCGGCTTTCGCGGGCTGTTCGGGCACCCGGCCGGTGGGTATCGTCGGTGGACCGTGCGGGCCTCGTCGTGCTACGGTCTCTGATAAATCTGACGTATTGGCTTTCACGGTCGCAGTAGTCGGATGTAAAGAAGCGTCCGACGGAAAACCGATGGAGGAACGATGTCGTCCCATTCACTGCCCTCGATCGTCGTCATGGGTGTCTCGGGAAGCGGGAAGTCCACGATGGGCGCCCTGCTCGGCGCGCGTCTCGACATCCCGTTCATCGACGGCGACGACCTCCATCCGGACGAGAACCGCGAGAAGATGCGTGCCGGGTACCCCCTCGAGGATGACGACCGGTGGCCGTGGCTCCACCGCATCGGCGAGCTCATCGACGCGGGCCTCGTCGAGGGCCACCCGACGATCGTGGCGTGCTCGGCTCTCAAGAGGAGCTACCGGGACCTCATCCGTCGGCACGCCCCGGACGCCGTCTTCGTCCACTTGCGCGGATCGACGGAACTCATCGCCGACCGCATGGGTGCGCGCGACCACGAATACATGCCCGCGACGTTGCTCGGTTCGCAGCTCGCGACCCTCGAACCCCTCCAGGACGACGAGCGCGGCGTCGTCGTCGACGTGACGGCGAGCCCCGACGAGCTCGCCGATCAGATCATCGCGGCGCTTCCCGCCGTGACGACGGCCTGACCTCTCCCGATCACCCACTCGAAGGACACCGATGTCTCCGACACTCTTCCGGACCGCGACGACGCCGAACGGCGCCGAATTCGACCTGCTCTGGACCTTGCCACCGGCCGCTCTCCTCGTGATCGCCGCTGCGGCCATCGCATTGCTGCTCGTGCTGATCATGCAGTTCCGCATCCACGCGTTCCTCGCGCTCATCATCGTGAGCCTGCTCACGGCGATCGCGGCGGGCATCCCCGTCGGGATGATCGTCACCGTCCTCACACAGGGCTTCGGAGGGACGCTCGCGACGGTCGCGCTCCTCGTGGGTCTCGGCGCGATGCTCGGCCGGATGCTCGAGCTGAGCGGGGGAGCGCAGGTCCTGACGGACGCGCTCATCCGTCGCTTCGGAGAGAAGCGAGCCCCCCTCGCCCTTTCCGTGGCGTCGCTCATGATGGGCTTCCCGATCTTCTTCGACGCGGGACTCGTCGTCATGCTGCCGATCATCTTCACCGTCGCCCGACGCCTCGGTGGTTCCCTCCTGCTGTACGCCTTCCCCGCGGCCACGGCGTTCTCGGTCATGCACATCTTCGTGCCTCCGCACCCCGGCCCCGTCGCCGCCTCCGGTCTCCTCGGCGCGAACCCCGGCATCGTGCTCCTTCTCGGGCTCGTGGTCGCCCTCCCGACCTGGTACGTCGTGGGGTATCACTTCGGTCGCTTCGTCGGACGCCGCTACGACATCGCGGTCCCCGAGATCCTCGGGCGGGCCGACTCCTCGGACAACGCCTTCGCCTCGTCCCCGAAGCTGCGCACGATCGTCTTCCTCCTCGTGCTGCCGCTCGTCCTCATCTTCCTCAACACCGGATTGAACTTCGCCGCGACGGCCGGCTGGGTCTCCCTCGACGAGGTGTGGGTGCAGGCGCTGCGCCTCCTCGGCGAGACGCCCGTCGCCCTCCTCATCACGGTCGTCCTCGGCATGTGGCTGCTCGGTTGGGGTGCGCGCAAGGAGCGCACTCTCGTCGAGACGGTCGTCGACGGCGCCCTCGGTCCGGTCTGTTCGATCATCCTCATCACGGGTGCCGGTGGCATGTTCGGCGGCGTCCTGCGCTCGAGCGGAATCGGAACGGCACTCGCGGGCTCGCTCGACGCGATCGGTCTGCCCGTCATCGTCGCGGGCTTCCTCATCGCGGCGATCGTCCGCATCGCCCAGGGTTCGGCGACGGTCGCGCTCACGACGGCCGCGGCACTCGTACAGCCGATCGTCGTCGACTCGACGTCGTTCAACCCGATCGAGGTCGCCGCGATCGTTTTGAGCCTCGCCGCCGGTTCGGTCTTCGCCGGCCACGTCAACGACTCGGGTTTCTGGCTCGTGAGCAAGTTCTTCGGCATGGACACGAAGACCACCCTCAAGACGTGGACCGTCGGTCAAGCCCTCGTCGGCGTGTGCGGGTTCATTCTGTCGCTCGCGATCTTCCTGATCGCCGGCGCGTTCTAGAGGGGGTCGCCGTGACGATCGACACGCTCTTCGGCCTGCGCGGCCGAGTGGCTCTCGTGACGGGATCGAGCCGCGGAATCGGCCGAGAACTCGCGACGGCTCTCGCGGACGCTGACGCCACCATCGTGCTCAACGGGCTCGACGCGGACCGCCTGGAGTCCGCGCGAGCCGAATTCGCCACCCGCTTCGGTGCCGAGCGGGTGTTCGCCGTCGCGTTCGACGTGACGGACGAGTCGCAGGTCTCCGCGGCCGTCGAGCACATCGAGAGCGAGATCGGTCCCATCGACGTCCTCGTCAACAACGCCGGCATCCAGCACCGCGTCTCCCTCGTCGACGTGGCCCTCGCCGACTGGCAGAGGGTGCTCGACGTGAATCTCACGAGTGCCTTCCTCGTGGGGCGCGAGGTCGCGCGGCGGATGATCGGGCGTGGGGCGGGCAAGGTCGTCAACATCTGTTCGGTCCAGACGGACCTCGCGCGACCGACGATCGGCCCCTACACCGCGGCCAAGGGGGGACTGCGCAACCTCACGCGCGCCATGACCGCCGAATGGGCGGGATACGGGATTCAGGTCAACGCCGTCGCTCCGGGCTACATCCACACCGAGATGACCCAGAACCTCGTCGACGACGAACGGTTCAACTCCTGGATCGTCGGTCGGACACCGGCCGCGCGTTGGGGGACCCCGGCCGATCTCGCGGGCCCCGTCGTGTGGCTGTCCTCCCGCGGCTCCGATTTCGTCAACGGTCAGGTCGTCTTCGTCGACGGCGGTATGACCGTCGTCGTCTGACGCGACGACGCCTCCGCAGCTCGCCCACCCCAAGGAGAACAAGCGAATGAACGCCGCGAACGGGGACACCGCGACCACCGTTGCCGTCGTGGCGCATGGCCGCGACGACGTCCGCGTCGACGAGATCCCGCTGCGCGAACCGGACGCCGACGAGGCGATCGTGCGCATCGCGTTCGGTGGCGTGTGCGGCTCGGATCTGCACTACTGGACCCACGGCGCCGCGGGGGAGTCGATCCTCCGCGAACCCCTGATCCTCGGGCACGAGGTCGTGGGCACCGTCGAGCGGGCCGCCTCGGACGGCTCGGGTCCGGCGGAGGGGACACGCGTGGCGGTTCATCCCGCGACCGTCGTCGAGACGGGGGAGCGCTACCCCTCCGATCGCCCCAACCTGTCACCGGGCGGCACCTACCTCGGCAGCGCCGCACGGGTGCCCCACACGGACGGGGCCTTCGCGACTCGTGCGCTGCTCCCGACCCGGATGTTGCGCGCCCTCCCGGCGGGGCTGTCCCTCCGCGACGCCGTCGTCGCCGAACCCGCCGCCGTCGCGTGGCACGCGGTGTCCCGCGCGGGACGGGTCGAGGGCAAGCGCGTCGCCGTCATCGGCGCCGGTCCCATCGGTGCGCTCATCGTCGCGGTGCTGAAGAGAGCTGGCGCGACGGACATCATCGCCGTCGACATGGTCGCGGGACCGCTCGAGCGTGCGACACGGCTCGGCGCCACCCGGACGCTCCTCGCCTCGGATGCCGATGCGATCGCCGCACTCGACGCCGACGTCGTCTTCGAGTCCTCGGGCAGTCCGCGCGGACTCATGTCCGCCGTGCGTGCGGCGGCGCGGGGCGGCCGAGTGGTGATGGTGGGACTCCTCCCTAGCGGGGAACAGCCGGCCCTGATCTCCCTCGCGATCACGCGCGAGCTCGAGCTCGTCGGCTCGTTCCGCTTCGCCGACGAGATCGACGACGTGCTCGGTGCGCTCGCCGACGGATCGCTCGACGCTGGCGCCGTCGTGACCCACGAGTTCCCCGTGGAGGACGCGCTCGCCGCGTTCGCGATGGCGAAGGACTCGGCGGCGAGCGGCAAGGTCGTCATCGCCTTCTGAGGCGGCTGTCGACGGCGGCGGTGACGGCGGCTGGCGGCGAAGCGCTGACGACGGCAACGCTGACAACGGCGACGCTGGCGGCAGCGCACTGAGGGCGGGCGCTTCGTCCTCCGTCAGACGCGCGGGTCGAAGGCGCGCGGCTGCCCCTGCCAGATCGATTCGACCTCGGTCATCGTGCGCCGCATGATCTTCTCCATCGCGGAGCGCGCCATGGTGGCGCGCCCGCCGTGGATCGCGTCGGCGACGTCGACGTGCAGTTGGAGCGCCTCGTCGTGCGGGCGTTCCGGCATGAGGCCTTGCTCCGTCCGTCCGCTCAGCACTTCGGAGACGACGCTCGAGAGTCCGGCGAACATCTCGTTGCCGCTGGCGCGGAGGACGAGCGAGTGGAACTCGGTGTCGAGCACGAGGAACTCGTCGAGCCGCCCCTCTCGGCCCACGCTGCGCATCCGTGCGGCGAGTGCGAGGAGCTCGGAACCCAGGTCGTCGGGAGCGTGCCGCGCCGCGAGTTCGGCCGCGTAGGGCTCGAGCGCGCTGCGGAGTTCGGTCAGCGAGCGGAACTGCGCGCCGCGACCCATTCCCGCGAGGCGCCAGCGGATGACGAGCGGGTCGATCAGGTTCCACGAGCCGACGGAGCGGACCCGCACACCGACGCGACGCACGGATCTCACGAGGCCGAGCGACTCGAGGACGCGGAGGACCTCGCGGACGACCGACCGCGAGACGTCGTACCGTTCGGCGAGGGCCTCGGCGAGCACCGTCGACCCGGCGGCCAGCTCACCCGAGACGATGCGCGATCCGAGATCGTCGAGCACACGGTCGTGGAGGCTGGACATCATGGTCAGACCCTACCGCGACGCCCACGGGACGCTCGGATCGAGCGGTGCGGCCGGCGTGGGGTAGACTCTCACACTGAACTTCGGCGAGGGAACCCGTCACCGCCTCCGGCGGCATCGGGAACCGTTATCGACGCGGTGAGCGGGCTTCACGGCTTTTCCTCACGCGCAATGCGTTCGAGTTGATTCAACAGTCCCGCCCGGACCGGCTCCGCCGGCTCGAGCGACCGAACTGGGCCGTGACGGTCCGCAAGGAGAACACCATGTCCGACGACAACAAGGTCATCGCGGAAGCCCGCGCGTCCTTCGGCAAGGGCGCTGCCCGCAAGATCCGCGCTGCCGGAAAGATCCCCGCGGTCATTTACGGCCACGGAACCGACCCCCAGCACGTCACGCTGCCGGGCCACCAGATGCTGCTCATCGTGCGTAAGGCCAACCAGATCATCACGCTCGACATCGACGGCACCGACCAGCTCGTGCTCGTGAAGGATGTCCAGCGCGACCCCGTGCTCTCGATCATCGAACACATCGACCTCATCGTCGTCCGCAAGGGCGAGAAAGTCACCGTCGACGTGCCCGTGCAGCTCGAGGGCGAGTCCGCCCCCGGCACGATCGCGAACCTCGACGCGACCTCGGTCTCGCTCGAGGTCAGCGCGACCGACATCCCCGAGCGAGTCACCGTCTCGATCGAGGGCCTCGAGGAGGGCGCCCAGATCTCGGCCGCCGACCTCACTCTCCCCGCGGGCGCCGCTCTCCTGAGCGACCCGGAGACGCTCATCGTCGCCATCTCGACGCCGGCCGCACCGTCGGCCGATGACGAGGCCGCCGATGCCGCTTCCGCCGAGGCGGGCGCGGACGCCGACTCCGAGTAGTCGACCGCTCCGCAGAACCGCCTCATGGCAGACGTCTGGCTCGTAGCCGGGCTCGGGAATCCCGGGCCCGGCTACGCGGCCAACCGTCACAACGTGGGCCAGATGGTGCTGTCGGAACTCGCGTCCCGGCTCGGGGCGCGGTTCTCCCGGCACAAGACGCCGAACCTCGTGGCGGAGGGACGCATCCGGCCCGGGGCCGCGAAGCTCGTGCTCGCCGCCCCGACGACCTATATGAACGAGTCGGGCCGCGCCGTCGCGCCGCTCCTCGACTACCTCTCCATCGCGCCGGACCGGCTCATCGTCGTGCACGACGAGCTCGACATCCCCTTCGACACGGTGCGCATCAAGAACGGTGGGGGACACGGTGGCCACAACGGCCTCCGCGACATCATCAAGGCGACCGACTCGTCGCCGTTCGTGCGCGTGCGCGTCGGGATCGGACGCCCTCCTGGTCGCCAGGACGCCGCCGATTTCGTGCTCAAGGACTTCTCGTCGACGGAGAAGCAGTCGCTGCCGTCGCTCATCGCGGACGCTGCCGATGCCGTCGAAGCGATCGTCGAGGACGGCCTGGTGGCGGCGCAGCAGCGGTTCCACGCCCCGAGTCCCTAGTCGGCCCCGCGGTTTTCTCGTGACTACCCAGGGCGGGGAGCGCGCCCGCACAACCCGGACCGGCTGTCGGCGGTCCCGCGTAGACTTGTGCGGTGACTCTTCAGGGCCTGATTCCCGCGCTGTCGCGCGCCTCCAGCTTCCAGAAGGCTCTCGGCTACGCCGGTCGTGACGCCGACTTCTCTGCGCCCGACGGCCTTCGCGCTCCTCTCCTCGCGAGCCTCGTCGAGGCACGACGGCAGCGCGGCGAGTCGGCGGCCCTTTTCGCGATCACTCCGACGGGTCGTGAGGCCGAAGCGTTGCGCGCGGCCCTCGCGAGCCTGTTGCCCCAGGCCGAGATCGTCGAGTTCCCGGCGTGGGAGACCCTTCCTCACGAGCGCCTCAGCCCGAGCGCCGAGATCGTCGGCAAGCGCATTCACGCCCTCCGGCGCATGCGCACGTGGAACGGGGTCGACCCGCTCGTCGTCACCGCATCGGTCCGGGCCGCACTGCAACCGATCGCCGACAACCTCACCGACATCGAGCCGGTCGTTCTGCACGCCGGTGCCCGCGGGGAGGACCTCGGCGAGATCACGCGTCGCCTCGTCGAACTCGCGTACGTCCGCGTCGACATGGTCTCGCGCCGGGGCGAATTCGCCGTCCGCGGCGGCATCCTCGACGTCTTCCCGCCCGTCGCTTCGCACCCGCTGCGTGTCGAGTTCTTCGGAGACGAGGTCGAGACCGTGCGCGCCTTCAGCGTCGCCGACCAGCGCTCGCTGCCCGACGTGATCGAATCGGTCGAGCTCCCGCCGAGCCGCGAGCTGCTCCTCGGCGACGGCGTGCGTCAGCGCGCGGCGGAGATGGTGCACGAGTTCCCGAGCCTGTCCTCGATCCTCGAGAAGGTCGCGAACGGCATCCCCGTCGAGGGCATGGAATCGCTCGCGCCAGCCCTCGTCGACCATCTCGTGCCCGTCACGCACTACGTACCGGTGGGAGCCGCCGTCGCCGTCGTCGCGCCCGAGCGCGTCGCATCGCGAGCGATCAGTCTGTCGGAGACGAACCGCGAATTCCTCGCCGCCGCCTGGAGCGCGGCGACCGCGGGAGCCGAGGCGCCCATCGATCTCGAGAGCGGCGAGTTCCTCTCCCTCAACGCGCTCAAGGACTCGCGCGAGCAGAAGGGCGTGCGCGAGCCCTGGTGGACCGTGAGCTCGTTCCAGGCGGGACCCGGGGACCGGCCTGTCGACGCGAACGGAGACCCCGTCGAGATCGACGTCGACGAGATGCTCACGGTGCGCGTAGACGCCGATCCCGTGCCGAGCTTCTCGGGCAACGTCGAGGGCGCGGTCGGTCACGTCGCGGCGCTGCTCGCCGACGGGTGGTCGGTCGTCGTCGCGGCACAGGGCGCCGGCCTGGTCGAACGGGCGCGCGACGTGCTCTCCGAGCGCGGCCTCGCCGCTCGCATGGTCGACGTCCTGCCGGAGGACCCCGAACCGGGCGTCGCGCACCTCGTGCAGGCGAGTGCCGAGAACGGCTTCCAGCTCGCCGAGATCAAGCTCGCCGTGATCGGCGAGTCGGAGTTCTACGGGCGGACGGCGGGGTACGACTCCCGGTCCGTGAAGAAACTCGCCTCTCGGCGCAAGAACGTCGTAGACCCCCTCCAGCTCCAGGCCGGCGATTTCGTCGTGCACCAGACCCACGGCATCGGCAAGTTCATCGAGTTGAGCCAGCGCGAGGTCTCCTCGGGCGGTCGCAACCCGACGAAGACGATGCGGGAGTACCTCGTGCTCGAGTACGCGCCGTCGAAGCGGGGGTATCCGGGCGACCGGCTGCTCGTCCCGACGGACCAGCTCGATCTCCTCACCCGCTACGTCGGCGGCGAGGCCCCGCAGCTGTCCAAGATGGGCGGGAGCGATTGGGCGCAAGCGAAGGGCAAGGCGCGCAAAGCCGTTCGGGACATCGCCGTCGAGCTCGTCAAGCTGTACTCGGCGCGGATGGCATCCCGGGGGCACGCCTTCGGCCCGGACACCCCGTGGCAGCGCGAACTCGAGGAGGCGTTCCCCTTCGCCGAGACACCGGACCAGCTGACCACCATCGACGAGGTCAAGCGCGACATGGAGAGCCCCATCCCGATGGACCGGCTGCTCTCGGGCGACGTCGGGTTCGGCAAGACCGAAGTCGCGGTGCGTGCCGCATTCAAGGCCGTGCAGGACGGCAAGCAGGTCGCGATCCTCGTGCCGACGACGTTGCTCGTGAAGCAGCACTTCGAGACCTTCCAGGAGCGTTTCGCGGGTTTCCCCGTGCATCTGCGCGCCCTCAGCCGGTTCCAGACGGACAAGGAGGCGCGCGAGGTCATCGAGGGCCTCGAGCGCGGCACGGTG
The DNA here is from genome assembly GCF_004078655.1 of Labedella populi. Classification (GTDB taxonomy): domain Bacteria; phylum Actinomycetota; class Actinomycetes; order Actinomycetales; family Microbacteriaceae; genus Labedella; species Labedella populi. The sequence continues at coordinate 467,933 of NZ_RZNC01000002.1, forward strand.
GACGTCGTCATCGGGACGCATCGCATCTTGACCGACCGGATCCGCTTCAAGGATCTCGGACTCGTCATCATCGACGAGGAGCAGCGATTCGGCGTGGAGCACAAGGACGCGCTCAAGAAGCTCAAGACGAACGTCGATCTTCTCGCGATGAGCGCGACGCCGATCCCGCGGACCCTCGAGATGGCGGTCACCGGTATCCGGGAGATGTCGACACTCGCGACGCCACCCGAGGAGCGCCACCCCGTTCTGAGCTTCGTCGGACCACGCAGCGACAAGCAGATCGCCGCGGCCATCCGTCGCGAACTGTTGCGGGAGGGCCAGGTGTTCTTCGTCCACAACCGGGTGTCGAGCATCAACCGGATCGCCTCGCAGATCGCCGAGCTGGTGCCGGAGGCCCGCATCGCGGTCGCCCACGGTCAGTTGTCGGAGCATGTGCTCGAGCAGGTCGTGGTGGACTTCTGGGAACGCCGATTCGACGTCCTCGTCTGCACGACCATCATCGAGACCGGTCTCGACATCCAGAACGCGAACACGATCATCATCGACCGTGCCGACAAGTACGGTCTCAGTCAGTTGCATCAGCTGCGAGGTCGCGTCGGTCGAGGCCGGGAGCGGGCTTACGCGTACTTCCTCTACGACGAGACGAAGCCGTTGTCCGAGACGGCGAACGACCGGCTGTCGACGATCGCCGCGAACAACGAGCTCGGTAGTGGCATGCAGGTCGCGCTCAAGGACCTCGAGATCCGCGGGGCGGGCAACCTGCTCGGCGGGGAACAGGCCGGCCACATCGCGGGAGTCGGCTTCGACCTCTACTTGCGCATGATCGGCGAGGCCGTGTCGACCTTCCGGGGCGACGTCGCCGAGGGGCAGACGGAGCTGCGGCTCGAGCTGCCCGTCGATGCGCACATCCCGGAGGACTACATCGACAGCGAACGGCTGCGACTCGAGGCATATCAGAAGCTCTCGGTCGCGAGCGCTCCGACGGCGGCCACCGACCAGATCGACCTCGTCGTCGACGAGCTCACCGACCGGTACGGAGAGCCTCCGGCAGCCGTCGCGACACTCGTCGAGGTCGCTCGTCTCCGTCAGCGAGCCCAGCGATCGGGCCTCGGAGAGCTCGTCGCGATGGGCAGCAACCTCCGCGCGGCACCCGTCGAGCTGCCCGATTCGCTCCAGGCGCGTCTCCGACGCATGTACCCGCAGGGCAAGTTCATGAAGCAGACGAACGCGCTCGTCGTGCCGATGCCCCGCGTCGACGGTGAACCCCTCGCCGACCACGACCTCATCGTGTGGGTGCGTCAGTTCCTCGACGCCATGGTCCCGGTCCCGAAGGACACGGAGAGGGCGACGGTCGCGGAGCGGAGCGCCTAGGGCGTGTCTCCCTGTTCGTTGATGGCTCTCCTGCCCAATGATGCTTGGAACCGGATGAGGTACCCGTCGGGGTCCGTGACGAGGAATTGGCGCACTCCGGCCTCGGTGTGTTCCTCGATGCGATACCACTTCGTCTCGGGCGCCATGAACAGTGAGTAGTTGGCAGCGTCGAGCGCGATGAGAATCGGATCGAGGCTCTTCACACCGATCTGGAAGTTGATGCCACGCCCGAGGGGCGGTTGTAGTGGTCCGGTGACCCAGTTTCGCCCGACGCCTCGTTCCTCGAGCATGATGTGCGCTGAGCCGAGAGAGACGTATGCGAATCCTTCTCCTGGGCGCTCGTAATCAATCTGGAATCCGCAGAGACCGCACCAGAACTCGATGCTCTTCGACCTATCACTGACCAGCAATTCGGGGACGAGCGCGGGACCAGCGGTCGAGGAGTTCACTCGTTCATCGTGGCAGACCTTGCAGCGTGCGCAACCGGAGGAGATGGCGCGCAGTGCGGCACCGTCGCGGCCGGTGAGGGCGAGCTTGTCGTATCAGTCGCGAGGGCTCACTACTGATTGGTCTCGTTGACCCCTCGTTCGACGTCGTTGCGACCTTTGTCGTCCTCGTGGTGGTAGTCGGCCGGGCGATCGCCGCGGGCACCGCGACCTTTGTGGTGGCCGTGCTGATCCGCGGGCTCGGAGATGACCGCAGGGAACCTGCGAGAACGCAGACGGTGTCGAATCGCGCAGGACGGATACGCCTTCATGCTCATCCCGCGAGCTCCACCTCGAATGAGGAGAGGCGCCGAGGCGAGAACACCCAAGCGGCGCGCTCGCGCTCCTCAGTCCCGGTGCTGGTACACGTCGGGGACGCCGTCGGCGTCGGCGTCCTGGGCCTCTTCGTCCGCGATCCGCGCGTAATGCCGGTTCCGCAGTCCCAGCACGATGCTCGCAAGCCCCGCGGCGAGGAGCGAGGCGAGCAGAATGCCGACCTTCGCGTGGTCGTCGTGCGGGCTGCCTTCCCCGAAGGTGAGGCCCGCGACGAGCAAGGAGACGGTGAACCCGATGCCGGCGAGCAGGGAGATCCCGATGAGGTCGATCCAGCGGACGGCGGCGTCGAGGCTCGCTTTCGTCAGCGTCGTGACGAGCCACGTGGTGCCGGCGATCCCGATCACCTTGCCGACGACGAGGCCGACGACGACCCCGATCGTGACGCGGTCCGCGAGGGCTGCTCCGAACTCGTCCCCGACGACGGTGACCCCGGCGGCGAAGAAGGCGAAGATCGGGACGGCGACGCCCGCCGACAGTGGGCGGATACGGTGCTCGAAGACCTCGGCGAGTCCCGGTCCCGCATCGGGTCCGCCCGATGCGGCGCTCCGGATCACGGGCACGGTGAACGCGAGCGCGACGCCCGCGATGGTCGCGTGCACACCCGACGCGTGGACGAGCGCCCAGGCGACGAAGGCGATGGGTACGAGGATGACCCACCCGGTCCAGATCCTCCCGCCGAAGAACCGACGGTAACGCTGAACGAGGAAGCCGAACAACGCGATCGGGATGAGCGCGAGCCCGAGCGCCACGAGATCGATGTCGTTCGTGAACACGACCGCGATGATGCCGATCGCGATGAAGTCGTCCACGACCGCGAGGGTCAGCAGGAAGATCCGGAGCGCAGAGGGAAGCTTCGATCCGATGATGGCGAGGACCGCGACGGCGAACGCGATGTCCGTCGCGGTCGGGATCGCCCAACCACGTACCGTTTCCGGGTCCGACGCGTTGACGATGGCGTAGAGCACGGCCGGCACGATGACGCCGCCGACGGCGGCGAGGACGGGGACGACAGCGGTCTTCGGATCCTTGAGGTCGCCGGCGATGAACTCGCGTTTGAGCTCGAGACCGACGATGAAGAAGAAGATCGCGAGCAGTCCATCGGACGCCCAGTGGCCGATGCTCAAGTCGAGGTGCCACGGCTCGTAGCCGATGGTCAGATCGCGGACCGCGTAGTAGGCGCTCGAGGCCGGGGAGTTGGCCCAGATGAGCGCCGCGACGGCGGCGACGAGGAGGAGCGCTCCGCCGACGCTCTCCTTGCGGAGGATCTCGTTGATGCGCAGCGCCTCGCCGTAGCTTCCGCGGCCGAACACACGTCGCCGGGCCGGGGGAGCGGGGTCGAGGGGAGGCGTTCCGGGGCTGGGAGGGGTATCGGTCATGGCAGTCCTTCGTGTGGGCGCGATCGTACGCTTCCGCCGCGTTGAACGACGGGCCGACCAGACTTCCCGGCTCTCCAGCTTCCAGCCTAGCGGCGGAATCGGCATATCCTGAGCCGACGGCGAGACGAATGGAGGGATGGACGACATGACACCGATCGGCGGCGCACGGCGATCTCACGCGATCCGCCACGTGCGCCGGTGGGCGCGATCGACACCCGTCGCCGTGATCGCCAGGACCGGCTGGCGTGAGGCGGGGGACCGGTGAGCGGGGTGATCGAAGGCGACGACGCTTCCGAGCTCTCCGCGCTCCCCGAGCTGTCCCGTCTCCGGGCAGCCATGGAGGACGTGCTCGACCGGTGCGTCTGGAGTCGCACGATGTCGCACGAGTCCTTACTGACCTATCTCGTCGAGGAGAGTTACGAGCTCGTCGACGCGGTCGAATCCGGAGTGTCCGATCACATCCGCGAGGAGCTCGCCGACGTGCTCCTTCAGGTCGTCTTCCACTCGGCGATCGCGTCCCGCGATCCGGGCGAGGGCTTCGATCTCGAGGACGTCGCCCGAGACGCCGCCGACAAGATGATCCGTCGGCACCCGCACGTGTTCGCGGGTGTCGAGGCGCCGACGGTCGAGGACGTCCTGCGAGTGTGGAGTGCGGCGAAGGCCGCGGAGAAATTCGAGCGGGAGAGCATCATGGACGGTCTGCCCCGGGCTCTTCCCGCTCTCGCACTCGCGGCGAAGACGACGGGCCGGATCGACCGGGCCGCTGTCGTCGTCGACGTCCCGACATCGCCCGTCGAGATCCCCGCCGACGAGGAAGCGCTCGGCCGCATCCTGCTCGGGATCGCGACCGCGGCGGCGCGCTCGGGACTCGACCCCGAGAGGGCCCTTCGACGCGCGACGACGAGGCTTCAGCGGGCGGTGCGAACGGCCGAAGGGAACACCGCGGGTCTCGACCGGAGCGGCCCGTCGTCCGCCTGACCGGACGTGCGACGATCGGACCGAGCCACGCTCACGCCACGCGCTGCCCGCGGGGAAGTCTCCGTGCCGGCGTGATCGTGCGTCTGATGCCCCAGAAGAGCAGGGCGGCCGCAAGGAGGACGTGCGCCGCGAGTCCGACGAACCACGACGGTGTCGTCGAGTTCCAGATCTCCTCGGGCGTCGGGCTGTCCTCGTAGCCGCGTCCCGACTGCAGAGCCCCGCACTCGTCGTAGATTGTCTCGGCCTCGGGAGGGATCTGCGCGGCTCGTGCCCCGAGTGCGAAGGATCCGAAGAGGTCGACGGGGTATCCGCTTCCGTCGAATTCGCCCGCGCTGGCGTCGGCGAGGACGACGTACGGGTTGGCCGCGAGGAATCCCCAGACGAGATCGAAGCGCGGCACCTGCGAGGTGTAGACCTCGGGCGGGAGGCATTCCACGGCGCCTTCGTCGTCGTAGGAGGACGCGTCGACGTTGATGAATGTCGTCCGCTGCTCGGTCTGCACCGCGAGGCCCCCGAGTCCGAACGCGATGAGCGTGCCGATGGAGAGCGCCGCGACGACGAGATAGGTCGACGCGACTGAGAACAGGGGGCGTCCGACGATCGCGGACAGCCCGACGGCGACGGCCGAGACTACGGCGAGCTCGATGACGAGGACGAGCAGGGAGACGACGACCGTCCGTACCGGCAGCTCGCCGAGTGTGAACGAGAACAGGAGGAAGGGCAGGGACACGACGAGAAACGCGAGAGAGGTGATCCAGGAGGCGAGGAACTTGCCGATGACGATCTGGGTCGTCGAGACGAGGGTCACCTGGGTCGTCGCGAGGGTGCCGGCATCGCGGTCGCCGTTGACGGCGGCACCGCCGAGCGCCGGCACCAGGAGCGTCCCGAGCAGGAGGACGAAGTAGACGATCGTCGAGAACAGCCAGCCGCTGGAGCCCGTCGTTCCGTTCATCCCCGTGTTCGAGGACGTCGCCCAGAGGAGCAACGTGACGGCGGCGACGAGGATCGTGAACAGTCCCAGGAGGACGTAGACGGCCACTCCCCGCACGCGCTGGGCGAGTTCGAGTCGGACGATGATGTGCACGCCGCGCGTGAAGGGGATCATCGCACGTCTCCTGTGTGTGGGTCGAGAGGTCCGTCTCCTCCGGGGCCGGAGCGCTCGGCCGGGTCGGAGTGTCGATCGAGGTCGAGGAACGTGCGTTCGAAGTCGCCGACGGCGGGAGCGAATGTGGAGACACGGACGCCGCGATGAACGAGTCCCGCGAGCAGGTCGGCCGCGGAGTCTTCGCCGGAGACGGCGACGAGGAGGGAATCGCCGACGGTCGAGACCGCGGCGGCGGGCACCTGGAGGTCCGCGAGGGCCTGCGGCAGCAGTTCGGGGGATCCCGTCGTTCGGATGCGCCAGGGGCGGGCGGAGGAGGCGGCGCGCGCGAGCCTCTCGGCGCTCACGGTCGAGCCCTGCTCGACGAACACGGCGTCGTCGGCGAGCTCCTCGAGCTCGGCGAGCACGTGGCTCGAGACGAGGACCGTGCGTCCGTCCCGGGCGAGTCCCCGGACGAGTTCGCGGAGCGCGACGCGAGCGGCCGGGTCGAGTCCCGACGCAGGTTCGTCGAGCAGCAGGACCGACGGGTCGTGGACGAGCGCGCGCGCGAGCGACAATCGCTGCTTCTGCCCCCGCGAGAGGGACCGCGTCTGTGCAGACGCGATGTCCTCGAGCGACACGAGGGTGATGAGTTCCTCCGCACGTTCGCGAGCGCGTTCGGCCGTCATGCCGTAGAGCAGCGCGGTCGTCTCGATCGCCCGGCGGACCGAGAGCGCGTTCCACGACCCCAGAACGTCGGGCATCCAGCCGGTCGCACGCCGCACCGCCCCGGGGGAGGTGACGGGGTCGTGGCCGGCGACGGAGAGGGTGCCGGCGTCCGGTGCGAGGAGTGTCGCGAGCATGAGGAGCAACGTCGTCTTGCCCGCGCCGTTGGGCCCGATGAGGGCCGTGACCCGGCCGGGTCTTGCCGTGAAGGTCATGTCGCGGACCGCATGCACGTCCCCGAACGATCGTCGGAGGCCGGTCACGACGATGCCGTCCCTTCCCGAGGGGGACGGGGCTGTCACGTATGGCGTCTGGGTCATCTGCACCTCCAGGGCGCGCTCGCCGGGAGGGGAGACGATGGAAGCGTAGCGCGAGGGCGTCATGGATGAGCGGACGACTCACAGGGCGCGCTCCGGAGAGGCCCCCGGCGTTCTCGCGTGGCGGTGTCGCGGAGGGAGGGTCGAGGCTCGTGGCACAATCGGGGCATGGCTTCACCGATCTCCCCGCCGCGCGGAATGCGCGATTTCCTGCCGGCAGAGAAGGCGCGACGGGAGGCCGCCCTCGCGACGATCCGACGCGTCTACCGCACGCACGGGTTCGATGAGATCGAGACGCCGGTCGTCGAGGACCACGCCCGGCTCCACTCGGGGCTCGGCGGCGACAACGAGAAACTCGCGTACTCGATCCTCAAGCGAGGGCTCGATGCGGACGCGCTGCGCGCAGCAGCTGACGGCGGGGGAGTGGCGTCGCTCGCCGACCTCGGACTCCGCTTCGACCTCACGGTTCCCCTCGCCCGCTTCTATGCGACCCACCGGGCAGAGCTCGGCCCCGTCTTCCGGTCGCTGCAGGTCGCGCCCGTCTGGCGAGCCGAACGACCGCAGAAGGGGCGGTACCGCCAGTTCGTGCAGTGCGACATCGACATCATCGGAGAGCCCGGTCCGCTCGCCGAGGTCGAACTGCTGTCGGCGACGACGGCGGCTCTGCGCGCCCTCGGTATCGACGGTTTCCGGATCCGCCTCAACGACCGCCGGCTGCTCGTCGGGATGCTCGAGCGCTTCGGTTTCCCCGCGGACGAGCACCCGGGCGTCCTCATCACCGTGGACAAGCTGGACAAGATCGGGCACGACGGCGTCGTCGCCGAACTCCGGGGGCGCGGCGTCACCGCGTCCGCGGTCGACGCCCTCGAGGCCTTCTTCCGACGTCCGCAGACGATGGAGTTCGTGCCCTTCGGTGAGCGCCAGATCCGCAAGGCGCTCCCGGACGGGGTCGACGACGGCGTCGTCGCGGACCTCGCCGGGATCGGCCTCGCGGCGACGGCCCAATCGCACGTCGACGCACCATCGCTCGGGGATCCCCGGTTCGCCCGCGACCTCGTCGTCTTCGACCCGTTCCTCGTCCGCGGCATGGGGTACTACACCGGCCCCATCTTCGAGATCGAGCACCCCGACTTCGGGTATTCGCTCGGCGGTGGTGGTCGTTACGACGGCATGATCGGCCGCTTCCTCGGGCAGGACGTTCCCGCGACCGGCTTCTCGATCGGTTTCGAGCGGATCGTGGACGTCGCGGCGACGACCGTGGACGAGCACGACGACGCCGTCGTGCTCGTCCACGAGGCCGACGCCGACCCTGCCGTGCTCGTGCGCCTCAAGTCGGAGCTCATCGCGGGCGGGGTCTCGCGGGTTCGTTTCGAGCGTCGCGCCAAGAACCTGCGCGCCCTGCTCGATCGTGTGGCCACCGACGGGTTCTCGCGCTTCGCGATCGTTCCGCGCGAGGGCGAGGGTGACGGCGGGGATGCGGTGACGGGAGACCGGCTCGAGTTCCGTCCGCTCGCGTGAACACCTGCTGAACGCGTGTGGGGTGGCCACCGGCCTCCTCGCTAGACTGACCGCGCCCCTCGTTAACCTGATCGGGCCCCTCACGACCACTGACCGGGCCCTCACGAACACTGACCGGGTGGGTGCGGATCACCCACGAACCCACCCACGAACCCCACATTCAGAGGAGATACACCGTGGCACTCATTGAGGCTGTAGCAGCTCGCGAGATCCTGGACTCGCGCGGCAACCCGACCGTCGAGGTGGAGGTCCTGCTCGAGGACGGCACCGTCGGACGGGCGGCCGTCCCGTCCGGCGCGTCCACCGGCGCGTTCGAGGCCTATGAGCTCCGCGACGGCGACTCCGCCCGTTACCTCGGCAAGGGCGTGCGCCGTGCGGTCGAGGCCGTCGAGGACGAGCTCGGCCCGGCCATCGAGGGTCTTCCCGCGATCGACCAGCGTCTCGTGGACCAGGCCCTCATCGAGGTCGACGGCACCGACAACAAGAAGCGCGTCGGCGCGAACGCCATCCTCGGCGTGAGCCTCGCGGTCGCGAAGGCCGCCGCCGACTCCGCGGACCTCCCGTTCTACCAGTACCTCGGTGGACCGAACGCGCACGTCCTGCCCGTTCCACTCATGAACATCATCAACGGCGGCGCGCACGCCGACACGGGCGTCGACATCCAGGAGTTCATGGTGCTGCCGATCGGCGCCCCCACGTTCTCCGAGGGTCTCCGTTGGGGTGTCGAGACGTACCACGCCCTCAAGAGCATCCTCAAGGCGAAGGGATTCGCCACGGGACTCGGCGACGAGGGCGGCTTCGCGCCGGACCTCGAGAACAACCGTGCGGCGCTCGACCTCATCGTCGAGGCCATCAGCACGGCCGGCTTCACGCCGGGCACCGACATCGCGCTCGGCCTCGACGTCGCGTCGAGCGAGTTCTTCCGCGAGGGCGCCTACCAGTTCGAGGGCCAGGCGCGTTCGAGCGAGCAGATGACCGCGTACTTCTCCGAGCTCGTCGACGCGTACCCGCTCGTGACGATCGAGGACCCGCTCGCCGAGGACGACTGGGCCGGATACGCCCACCTCACTCCGGCGCTCGGCTCGAAGGTGCAGATCGTCGGCGACGACCTCTTCGTCACGAACCCCGAGCGCCTCGCCGACGGCATCGAGCGCGGGGCCGCCAACTCGCTGCTCGTCAAGGTCAACCAGATCGGCACGCTCACCGAGACGCTCGACGCGGTCTCCCTCGCCCAGCGCTCCGGCTACACGGCGATCCTCTCCCACCGTTCGGGCGAGACCGAGGACACGACGATCGCCGACCTCGCGGTCGCCACGAACGCCGGCCAGATCAAGACCGGTGCGCCTGCCCGGTCCGAGCGGGTCGCGAAGTACAATCAGCTTCTGAGGATCGAGGAGCTCCTCGGCGGCGCAGCCGTCTACGCCGGCCGCTCGGCGTTCCCGCGCTACACGGCCTGATCCGGTCGTTTTCGGACTCCCTCGATCGCCCGGAATCCTCCGGGCGTCGGGGGAGTCCCACTTTTTCCCACAGCACGATGAACCGGCGCACGACGAACCAGCGCACGACGAACCAGCGCACGACGAACCAACGCACGACGAACCAGCGCACGACGAACCAACGCACGACGAACCAACGCACGACGAAGGAGGCGAGGGGATGGCCAAGGACACGAGGGAACCGCGCGTTCCGGTGCGCAGTTCGCCCGGTGCGGTGTGGCTGCGGGGGATTCGGTTCTCGGGTTTCTCCCTCCTCCTGATGGGGCTGCTCGTCCTCGGCGTCGTGGTCCTCGCCCCCAACATCACCGCCTTCGTCGAGCAGCGCCAGCAGATCGCCGATCTCAACGCACAGCTCTCCCAGGACCAGGCGACCGTCGATCGCCTCACGAGCGAACGCGAGCGGTGGGACGACTCGACTTTCGTCATGACGCAAGCGCGCGAGCGCTTCTTCTACGTCAATCCCGGCGAGGTGAGCTTCCTCATCATCAACGACCTCGACGAGGCGGTCCTCGCGGACGTGGAGGAGCCCGTGAGTGACGAGCTCACGACGACCGACACCGACTGGACCCTGGCCCTCCTCGCCTCCCTCGTGACCACCGCGTACGCCGACGAGGTGACCGCTCCCGAGTGAGCGAGAACCGGACCGTCGACGACTGCGGGATAATCGGGAGATGACTTCCAGCAGGACCGACGGCTCCCGGCCCCTCGGCATCGGCGAACCCGCGAGCGACGAGGATCTCCGCGTCCTGCGCTCCCAGCTCGGGCGTCCCGCGCGCGGCGTTCTCGGCATCGCCGCTCGGTGTGTGTGCGGCCGTCCGACCGTCGTCGTGACGGCGCCCCGCCTCCCGGACGGCACACCGTTCCCGACCTTCTACTACCTCACTCATCCCGCCGCGACGGCGGCGATGTCGGCGCTCGAGGCCACGCAGGTCATGCCCGAACTCGCGGCACTCCTCGAGGATCCCGCCGTGTCGTCGCAGTACACGGCCGCTCACGAGCAGTACCTCGCCGATCGCGAGTCCGTCGATGTCGTCCCGGAGATCGCGGGCTTCTCTGCGGGAGGGATGCCCTCCCGCGTCAAGTGCCTTCACGCCCTCGCGGCGCACGCCCTCGCCGCGGGTCACGGCGTCAACCCGATCGGCGACATGGCCCTGGAGCGATCGACGTGGAGCCCCACGCGCTGCCAGTGCGTGGTCGACGACGCGGACTGACGCAGCGACGAACGACACGGGTCGGCGTGAATCTGCTGTGAATCCGGCTGATAGACTCGATCCGCTCGGTGTCGTCGGAGCCACCCGGCCTTGCTCGCGGGCGGCCTGCAAGTACATCATCTGATCGAGTCAAGACACACAACACTCACGTGTAGGAGAGCATTCACCGTGCCCAAGATCCTCATCGTCGGCGGCGGCTACGCCGGTTTTTACACCGCATGGAAGCTGGAGAAGCAGCTTCGACCCGGTGAAGCCGACGTCACGATCGTCGACCCCCTTCCGTACATGACGTACCAGCCGTTCCTCCCCGAGGTCGCGGCCGGATCGATCGAGGGGCGCCACGCGGTCGTCGCGCTGCGGCGTCACCTCAAGAAGACCGAGGTCATCACCGCCAAGGTCACGGCGATCAACCACGCCGAGAAGAAGGCGACGATCACTCCAGAGCTCGGTGACGCGTGGGAGTTCGACTACGACATCGTCGTCGTCACCGGCGGTGCCGTCTCGCGGACCTTCCCGATCCCGGGCATCGCCGAGAACGCGATCGGCCTCAAGACGATCGAGGAGGCCGTCGCGATCCGCGACCGTATCCTCGCGAACTTCGATCGTGCCGCGACGCTTCCGGCCGGCCCCGAGCGCGACCGGCTCCTCACCGTCGTCGTGGTCGGTGGCGGTTTCGCGGGCATCGAGGTGTTCGCCGAGCTGCGCTCGTTCGCGTCCGCTCTGCTCTCGTCGTACCCGCAGATCTCCTTCGACGACGTGCACTTCCACCTGATCGAGGCGATGGGCCGGATCATGCCGGAGGTCTCGCTTCCCACGAGCCACTGGGTGCTCAAGAACCTCGCCGAGCGCGGGGCGCTCGTGCACCTCGACACCCAGCTGCAGTCGGCCGTGGACGGCAAGATCGAGCTGTCGACGGGTGAGAGCTTCGAGTCCGACCTCATCATCTGGACCGCCGGTGTCATGGCGAACCCCCAGATCGTGCGCAACAGCGACCTCCCGGTCGAAGAGCGCGGTCGCATCAAGGTCCGTACCGATCTGCGCGTCGGTGACGATGACACGATCGTGCCCGACGCCTGGGGCGCCGGTGACATCTCGGCGATCAAGGACCTGAGCGGCGGAGGGGTCGGCGGGTACTGCGTCCCCAACGCCCAGCACGCCGTCCGGCAGGGCAAGCTGCTCGCGAAGAACCTCGTCGCGACGCTCCGCGGCGAGGACCCGAAGAACTACCTGCACAAGAATCTCGGAGCGGTCGCGGGACTCGGCCTCGGTATCGGGGTCTTCCAGTCCGGCAAGATCGCGATCAAGGGCCTGCCCGCCTGGGTCGCCCACCGCGGCTACCACGGTCTCGCGATGCCGAGCTGGGAGCGCAAGTTCCGTGTCGTGTGGGGCTGGTGGAACAACCTCTGGCTCGGACGCGACATCGTCGGCATCGAGGCCCGTGAGCACCCCCGCGCGGTGTTCGAGCAGTTCGCCGCCCGCCCGAAGCCGCCGGCAGCGGAGGCGCCCGCGGTCGTCGAGGAGAAGAAGCCCGCCGCCGAGCCCGCCGCCCCGGCTGCTGCCGCCGAGGAGAAGAAGCCCGCGCGGAAGCCCGCCGCCCGGAAGACCCCGGCGAAGAAGCCCACCGCGGCTCCGGCGCCGACGGACGAGCCGTCGGGTGCAGACCCGGCCGAGTCCTACGGAGGCGCTGCCGAGGGAACCGACTCCAAGCCGGTGTCGGCCGACAAGTAGTCACTCGAGAACGACGAGGGGACCGGGTCTTTGTGACCCGGTCCCCTCGTCGTTTGCGCGTTCTGTCGTCGTCTCCCCGCGCGGTCGCACGCTCCTCGCTAGTCTGGAGTCGGCCGGCAGACCACCGGATCCCGAGCAGGCCGTGCGGACGTGTGCCCGGGCCAGCCCCCGTAGCCCAATCGGCAGAGGCAGGCGACTTAAAATCGCCTCAGTCTGGGTTCGAATCCCAGCGGGGGCACGAGTGTGAGCGATGGCACGAGCATCGAGCGGCTGCCCGGATTCAGTCTTCGCGTGTGAGTTCCGGTGCGACGACGCGACGCCAGATCCACACCGACAGGAACAGTGCGCAGCAGCCGACGACGCCCGTGACGCCGATTGCGGCGACGGCGTCGGCGGCCTCGGGTGAGCGCGACCCGAGGAGACTGATCTCGAGCGCGACGACCAGCACAGCGAGCGCGAGCCACCCGATCCGGGACGCGGCCCAGAGGCTCCGCCCCGTCGACGTGCCGAGCGGGATGAGCATGATGGTCGCGGAGCCGAGCGCCGCCGCCGTCAACACGTTGAGGGTCTCGACGACGAGGCTCGACGCGAAGCCCGGTTGCAGGGCAGGTGCCAGCAGGATGCCGGCTCCCCAGCCGAAAACGCCGAGGAGCGTGAGGCCGACGATGCGGGCTGCGGCGACGCGGCCTTCCGTCGCTCGACCGACGGCGGCGGCCGTCGAGGCCGTCACGACGAGCGCGAAGAGAGCCGGCGGGTCGAGGTCGAAGATCCGCGAGGCGGCAGCCGTTCCCGCGACGATGAGGAACCCGCGCGCATCGACGGCGATGTGAAGCCGGCCCCCGCCGAGCCACCGCGCGACGAGAGCCGGCACCACGACCGATACGAGCGCGACGACCGCCGTCGCCGTCACAGAGGCGAAGAGCAGCCGTGCGTACGCCGGCGTCCCGTCGACGGGACGCGAGAGGATCAGGATGCCGGCGACGGCGACGAGGGCGAACAGCACCGTCGTGGCCGAGGCGGACGTCGGGGATTCCGCTGCCCCATCCGACCGGGCGATGGGTGCCGTCGCCCGGTTACGACCCGTCAGGACGACGCGCCGCGCGGGCGCCCCGACCGGAGCGGCAGATGTTCCGCGGAGGTGCAGCAGGGCGCCGAGGGCGATCGTCGTCGCGATGAGCACGGCGAGGACGATCGCACGGAGACCGCCGATCCCGGGGCTCGAGGCGAGCAGGGACGACAGCGGTGTCGAGAACGGTGTCGTCGCGTCCCACGCATCGTTCTCCGGGGGAGCGGGGGGTGTCGGGCGCGGGACACCCGGGTCGGGGGGAGAAGCCGGGGATGCACCCTCGTCGAGGTCGTCGGGTGCATCGGGCACGTCGGGGGAGGGTGCCGCGCCGGGGGTGGAAGGGAGTGTCCGAGTGGGAGCCGTGGGAGACGGCGTCGGCGACCCGGGAGGAGCGGCCACGACGAGCGCGACGGCGTCGCTTCCCGAGCTCGAGTTGCCGGCGGCGTCCTTCTGGATCGCGACGACGCGGGCGTCACCGGTCGCGAGGGCCGTGGCGACGCAGGACCAACGGGCGGCGGAGACGATCGCCTGGCAGACCGAGGCCGAACCGACGAACACCGTCACGGTGGAGCCGTCCTCTCCGGTTCCCGCGAAGCGGACGTCACGGTCCGGCAGTGTGGAACCCGCGGTGGGAGCCGTGACGACGGGCGGAGCGGGCGCCGTGCGATCGAGCACCACACGCATCGGTGCGGACGCGTCCGAGTGCACTCCGGGAGCGAACGGCGCCTCTTGTGTCGCCGTGAGGCTGTAGGCGCCGTCGGGCGCGGAACCCGTGAGGAGGCACGCCCAGGCACCCCCGGCGTCGGCCGTGAGGCTGCACGACTCGCCCGACGACGAGATCACGGAGACGACGGCCCCCGGGATGCCGGAGCCCCGGATGAGACCGTTGACGGGGCGGGAGCCGTTCGAGGAGACGACGGGCGGAGGGACACTCGTGATGTGGATCGTTGTCACCACTCCGGCGGCGGATCCGTCGGCCAGGGTTCCCACGGCCCGGAGGGCGACGTCTCCGCCGATCGGCAGGGTGAGTCCTCCGCAGGAGAAGCTCGTGTCCGGACCGGCGTCGACAACGCACAGCCTCGTGCCGTCGCTCGTCTCGAGACGCACGCCGGAATCCGCGGGCTTCGTTCCGGACACCACCGTCCGCGCTGTGGTCACCGCTGAGCCGTCGGGCGGCGACGTGATCGCGGGAGCGGCGGGCTGCGGCGCGCTCGGCGGCGCCGACGGTGTCGGCTCCGCCGAGGGGGTGGGCGCGGGATCGACGGAGGCGCGCTCGGCGGCGGCGGATGCAGGGGCGGACACGTGCGGGCCGCCGACGGACATGACTGCGACCACGAGGCCCGCGAGCGCGAGCATCACCCGCCGGGCGGAGACCGGGACGGAGGCGCGGCCGAGCGGGGTTCGCGCCACCACCGACGTACCCACCGTGCGCCCGGCATCGCGCTTCGCCGCTTCCCTCGTTCCCACCTCAGTCCTGTCTAGGCGGACCGTGCCGCGAGGTCAAGGACCCGCGCCGCATCGGGATGCACTGTTCACCTCGGCGGCGCTAGGGTGAGCGGGACGGAGGACGTATGCCGATATCCCTCGAGATCAGCGGTCGAGCGACCATCGCTCGTGCGCCGTGGCGCGACGCCGGAGCCTTCTGGAGTGCGATCGGTGCGGCGACCGCCGAGTCTGACGCGCCGGTCGGAGTCCTCCACGCCGACGCCCTGCGGTTCAACGCGCACGACATCGTGCGTCGCGCGGCCGGGAAACCGGTCCGGATCGCGACGAAGTCTCTGCGGGTCAGGGCCGTGATCGAGTCCCTTCTCGAGCTCGACGGCTTCTCCGGGGTCCTCGCCTACACGCTCGCCGAGGCGCTGTGGTTGTCGGAGGGCATCGACGATGTCGTCGTCGGCTACCCGACGGCGGATCGAGGCGCGATCGAGCGGCTCGTCCGGTCGCCAGAGGCGGCGTCACGCGTGACACTCATGATCGACAGCGCGGAGCACCTCGACCTGATCGACGCCGTGCGCCGCCCGGGCGACCGGGAGGCGGTGCGGATCTGCGTGGAGCTCGACGCGTCCTGGCGCTCGCGCGGCCCGCTCGGCACGGTGGGGGTGCATCGCTCGCCGCTCCACGGGCCCGACGAACTCGAGAGCGTCGCACGCGCCGTCGTGGACCGCCCGGGCTTCGTGCTCGTCGGAGTCATGTCGTACGAGGCCCAAATCGCGGGCGTCGCGGACCGAGCCGGGCGTGCAGCGTACAACAGCACGGTCGCGTTCATGCAGAGGCGCTCCATGGCCGAGCTCGTCGAACGGCGGGGAGCAGCCGTCGCTCGCGTCCGTCGTCTCGCCGACCTCGAGTTCGTGAACGCGGGCGGCACAGGATCCCTCGAACGAACGACGCGGGACGAGTCGGTCACAGAGCTCGCCGCGGGCAGTGGCGTCTTCGCCGGGCACCTGTTCGACGGGTACGGACACTTCGCACCGGCGCCCGCCGCGGGTTTCGGGCTGACGGTCGTGCGCCGACCGGAGCCGGACGTCGCAACCGTCCTCGGGGGTGGTTTTGTCGCCTCGGGTCCCCCCGGCATCGACAGGCTCCCTCTGCCGGTGTCCCCGAGCGGACTGCGTTTCATCCCTCGGGAATCGGCCGGGGAGGTCCAGACTCCCTTACGTGGCGACGCCGCTCGGTCTCTGCGCATCGGGGACCGGGTCTGGTTCCGTCATGCGAAATCGGGTGAGCTGTCCGAGCGGATCGAGCGATTCCTCGTCGTCGACTCCGCCGCCGACGGTTCCGCGAGCGTCGTGGACGAGCTCGCGACCTATCGGGGCGAGGGGCGGAGTTTCGTATGACGGTGTCCGGACCGACCACACGTCGGGCGGGTCTTGGGCCGTGGGGGAAGAGCATATGACGGCGACCGGAGCGGTGTGGCGGAACTGGGCGCGCACGGAGACCGCGCGACCCATCCGGGTGGAACGTCCGTCGAGCGCCGGCGCGGTCCAGCGGGCCGTCCGGGCCGCCGCGGCGTCGGGCCTGCCCATCAAGGCGGCGGGGGCCGGGCACAGCTTCACCGGCATCGCCGTCGCGATCGGGGTCCTCCTCGAACTCGACGACCTGTCGGGACTCGTCGCCGTCGATCGTGACCGCCGGTACGCGACGATCCTCGCCGGCACCCGACTGTCGGACGTGTCACGGTTGATCGCCGGTCACGGACTGGCCCTGCAGAACCTCGGAGACATCGACCGCCAGACCATCGCGGGGGCGATCTCCACGGGGACCCACGGCACGGGGATCGCTTACCCCGGACTCGCTGGACGCGTCCGAGCCGTGACCGTCGTGACGGGTGACGGGTCACTCCGGCACATCTCGGAGGAGGACTCGCCCGAGCTGTTGCCCGCGATCGCGCTCGGCCTCGGTGCCCTCGGAGTCATCGTCGACATCACGATCGAGTGCGTCGACGCGTTCGTCCTGAGAGCGGTCGAGACCCCGGAGCCGTACGCGGAGACCGTTCACGCCGCCGAGGCCCGCGCACGGGTGAGTGACCACTTCGAGTTCTACTGGTTCCCCCACACCGACGTCGCACTGACGAAGACGAACACGCGGCTGCCGTCGACGAGCCGACGGGCCCCCCTCCCGCGCGTCCGCCGGTGGGTCGACGACGATCTGATGGCGAACGGTCTGTACCGAGCGGCCTGTGCGACCGGTGCCGTGGTGCCGGTCATGGTCCCGCCCCTCAATAGGGCGGCGACGCGGCTCACCGGCTCCCGGCGCTTCACCGATCATTCGCACCGCGTCTTCACGACTCCGCGCTCGGTGCGCTTCGCCGAGATGGAGTACGCCGTTCCGGTGGGAGAGCTCGCCGCGGTTCTCGACGAGATCCGCCGCCTCATCGACGCGGAGGGTTGGCGGATCTCGTTCCCGGTCGAGGTGCGCTTCGCCGCCGAGGACGACGTGTGGCTCTCCACGGCGTCGGGGCGGGAGTCCGCCTACATCGCCGTGCACCGCTACTATCGCGACGCCCATGAGGACTACTTCCGTGCCGTCGGCGAGATCGCAGGGCGCCACGGGGGGCGACCGCACTGGGGCAAGATCCATTACCTCGGCGCCCAGGAGATCCGCTCGCTCTACCCGCGCTTCGACGAGTTCCTCGCCGTCCGCGAGCAGTTCGATCCCCAGCGGCTCTTCGCGAACCCGTACCTCGACCGGGTCCTCGGTCCGTGACCGGCCTGTCCAGAGCCCAAATGAGCCGTGAGCCGTGAGCCGTGAGCTCGACCCCTCGCCCATCGCACGGGGCACCGTGAGGAGCACGACGTAGACTTGAAGGACCAGCCGCGTGGAGAGTGAGCGGCTCACGACAATGAGGGGAAGCCGCTCATGGAATGGCTGATTCCGGTCCTGATCATCGTCGCCGTGGTCGCGGTCATCGCCGTGTACTTCTGGGCGACGTACAACTCGCTCGTGACCCTCGCGGTCCGCGTCGACGAAGCCTGGAGCGACATCACCGTCCAGCTCAAACGGCGGGCCGACCTCATCCCCAACATCATCGAGGCCGTCAAGGGCTACGCGGCACACGAACGCGGCGTCTTCGAGAACGTCACGAAGGCGCGCGCCGAGACGCTCTCGGCGGGGAGCCCCGCCGAGGCCTCGGCGGCGGAGAACCACATGCAGCAGGCGCTCCGCTCGATCTTCGCGGTCGCCGAAGCGTACCCCCAACTGCAGGCGAGCCAGAACTACCTCCAGCTGCAGAGCGAACTCGTCGACACGGAGGACAAGATCCAGGCGTCCCGGCGGTTCTACAACGGCGGCGTGCGCGAGCTCAACACCAAGATCAAGGTCTTCCCGAACAATCTCTTCGCTCGTCAGGCCGGCTTCACCGAGCGTGACTTCTTCGAGGTCGCCGATGGCGCCGCCATCGCGGAGCCCCCGCGCGTCCAGTTCTGACCCGGTCCGGACGATCGATCAGGCTCGGCTGAACAACCGTGTATCGGGCTATTCGACGGAACAAGGTCAACACCGTCGTCATCATCGTGGTTTTCCTGCTCATCATCGTCGGCCTCGCCGTGCTCGCCGGCTTCGTCTACCAGAGTCCCGCGATCGTGGTCACGACCTTCGTGGTCGCGGTCGGCTACGCGACGCTGCAGTACTTCCTCGCCGCTCGACAGGCTGTGGCGTTGAGCGGGGGCCGACGGATCTCGAGGGCCGATGACGCGCGCCTGTACCGGATCGTCGAGAATCTCGCGATCACGACGGGCACGCCGATGCCCGCCGTCTACATCGTCGACGATCCCGCGCCCAACGCCTTCGCGACGGGGCGTGACCCCGAGCACGCCTCCGTCGCCGCGACGAGCGGACTGCTGGCCCTCCTCGACGATGCGGAGCTCGAGGGCGTCATGGCGCACGAGCTCGGGCACGTGCGCAACTACGACATCCGTGTGTCGATGATGGTCTTCGGGCTCGTCGTCGCGGTCGGGTTCATCGCCGACCTCTTCTTCCGTCTCGCGTTCTTCGGGGGAGGAAACCGCAACGGCAACGGCGGAGGGAGTCCGATCTTCCTGGTCTTCGGACTCGTCGCGATGCTCGTGGCCCCACTCGTCGCGAGTCTCGTCCAGGCCGCCGTGTCGAGGCAACGGGAGTACCTCGCCGACGCGACGGGCGCACTCACCACCCGCCACCCGGACGCCCTCGCGCGTGCGCTCGAGAAGCTCGAGACCTTCGGTCGCCCCCTCGCACGGCAGAACTCGTCGATGGCCCACCTCTGGATCGCGGATCCCCTCAAGCCCGGCGTGATCGATCGTCTCTTCAGTACCCATCCGCCCCTCGCGGACCGGGTGGCGAGGCTGCGCGCCATCGGCGGCGGGTTCTGACGCCGACGGGTCCGGCCACGCGGACCGGGGGGCGAGTCGTGACGCCGCACCGACGACGAAGGCGGGGACCGACCTCCGGTCGACCCCCGCCTTCTCCGTCAGCTCGTCGTTTCGAGCGTCAGGATCCCGATCAGTAAGTGTCCTCGATCGTCACGGTGTCGCCGTCGATGACGATCTTTCCCGTGATTCCCCACTCGTCTTCGAGACCGAAGGGAAGGGTGCCCTTCGCTCCCTCGTAGGTCGTGCCCGTGACGTCGGCCGTGTAGGAACCGCCCGTGGCGTCGAAGTAGCTGCCGTACTCATCGACCTCGACCGTCGGGTAAGTCGTGATCTTGTAGGTGACCTTGTCGACGGAGCTGAAGTCGCTGTACCACGTGAGACGCAGGTTGCAGCCTTCGGGGTTGAGTTCCGTCGACGTCGCGCACTCGTCGAGGTGCGCGTCGACCGCCTCCTGCACGGCCGCCGTGAGCGCGTCGGTGGGAGCGACCTCGAGGGTCACGCCGTCGTAGCTCGCGCGTGATCCGGTCGCGACGGCGTAGGACTGCTCCTCAGCGCTGAAGAAGTCGTTGCCGGGAGCGCCCACCGTGTAGACGGCCGGGTAGGCGGGCAGGCTGTACTCGTCGCCGAACGCCACGGTCGTTCCGTTGATGGCCGCTTCGGTCGTGTCGGCGCTGGAGCCCGAGACGTAGACGGGGAGATCGCCGACGAGCGGCGAGTCGATCTTCCAGCTGTCGAAGAAGAGCCCCTGCTTGCCGGCCTTGGAGAGTTCGATGGAGCCGTCGTAAGCGGTCCCGTCGAGGTTGTAGGAGACACGCACGGTCGCGAGGTCCCCGCTGACCCGCGAACCCGTCACCTTGGGGTTTTCGATGAAGGCGCTCGCCTCGCCGAACACATCGTCCGTGAGGAGCGCGGCCTGCTCGTCCTCGACGCCCGGGTCGGCGAGCTTGTTCGCGGCCGACGCGTCGCCATTCGCGATCGCGGAGAGATAGGAGCGGACGGTGGCGTCCGGGCCGTACACGGAGCTGTTCACGACGTTGACGACGACGGCGCCGATGATGAGCAGGAGGACGAGCGCGCCCGCGAGCGCACTGAAGAGGATGATCTTCTTCTTGTTGGGGTTGTCGGGACGCTTCGGCCCACTCGGACCTCCCGGAGGCGTCGCGCCATAGCCGCCGCCGCCCGCGGGATACGCGCCCGTCGTCGGGTAGGTGCCGCCGACCGGCTGGGCCGGGTAGGAGCCACCGTTCACGGGAGGTGAATACGCGCCGCCGCTCTGCGGCGCCGACGGCGGAGTCGCACCCTGCTGGGGCTGGTAGGCGCCGGTGTTCTGCTGGGGTTGGTAGGCGCCGGTGTTCTGCTGGGGTTGGTAGGCGCCGGTGTTCTGCTGGGGTTGGTAGGCGCCGGTGTTCTGCTGGGGCTGGTGCGCGCCCGGGTTCTGCTGCGGCTGGTGCGCGCCGGTGTTCTGCTGCGGCTGGCCACCCACGGGAGGCGGGCCCCACTGCGGTGCGGAGCCCTGACCCTGCTGTCCGCTGTCGGGTGTCTGCGGCGGGTTGTTGTCGGCGACCATGCTTGTGTCTTCCCCTTCGGTCGAATGCGATCAGGGCAAACCTATCAGCGGCGCTGCGCGGGAACACGGGGGAGAAGTGCCCATATCGAGGGGGCATAATGGCTGATCCGCGGCCGGAACGGTTGAAGCGGATGGCGTCTCTCCGGTCCTAGGGGGATTCGTGGCGACCGGAGCCGAGTTCGGCCGCGGTCGCGTCGACGAAGTCGCCCCGCGTCCCGACCGAGATGCTGTCGTGCCCCTGCCACGACGCGATGCTCCGGAGCAGCGCGGCGAGGCGGGGCGCCGCCTCCGTCGGGGCGCCGGGTTCGAGCCAGGACGATTGGACGAGCAGGCGTCGAGCATGTCGGTCGCTCTTGAGGTCGACGCGCGCCGCGATGCGCCCGTCGAGGAGGACCGGGAGGACGTAGTACCCGTACACGCGACGCGGCGCGGGAGTGTAAATCTCGATGCGGTAGCGGAAGTCGAAGAGCCGCTCCGCCCGACCACGGGTCCAGACAACAGGGTCGAAGGGGGACAGGAGCGCGTCGCGAGGGATGCGACGAGCGCGATGAGCATCCCGATGGATCCACGCCGGCCGGGAGCGCCAACGGTCCGTGCTGCGCGCGTCACGCACGACCACGGGGAGCGCCTCTCCCTCGTCCTCCAGATCGAGGAGCGCCTGCCGGGTCTCGGCGACAGGGAGGCGGTAGTAGTCGGCGATGTCCGACGACGTGCCGAGGCCCGTCGCGCGAAGGGCGTGCGACACGAGCGCTCGTACGGCATCGGACCGGCTCACCTCGACATCGAGGATCGCGGCGGGCACGACCTGCTCCGGCAGGGCGTAGATGCGCTCGAACCCGCTCGTCCGACCGGCGGACACGACGAGTCCCCAGGCGAAGAGGACCTCGAGGCCTCGCTTGACATCTGACCACCCCCACCACGGGCCGCGCCGGGCCGAGGCCTCGTGCTCGACCGCGCTCGCGGGCTGCGGCCCGTTCGCGGCGAGGTCGTCGAGCAGCCAGTCGAGCAGGGGACGATTGCCGTGCGACCAGTGTTCGGGATCCGCCGCGGCCTTCTCTCGGCGAGCGACCATCTTCCAGCGCCAGAGGGGCCAGGAATCGGTGGGCATGAAGGTGGCCTCGTGCCCCCAGTACTCGATGAGACCGGACGACGCCCGGTGGGTGAGTCGATCGAGATCCGCCGTGCGGTATGGACCGAGCCGGGCGAACACGGGCAGATAGTGGCTGCGTTCGAGCACGTTGACGGAGTCGATCTGCAGCACACCGAGTTTCTCGATGAGGGCGCGGATCGAGCGGATGCCCGCTCCCGTCGGTGGGCCGTCGTCCGAGACGGGGAGTCCCCGCGCCGAGTGGAACCCTTGCGCCGCCAGGGCGATGCGCCGGGCGGCGTCGAGCGAGATCGTCTGGGTCATCCTGAGCACCCTAGCAAGGCCCCCCGACACGGGAACGGCGGCTCCGCGCCGACGGTGTCAGGCTCCCTCGCTTGCTTGCATTCGGCCGCCCGCTTCGGCATGCCGGACACCGGATGGCCCCGGTCGTAGACTTGCCCGGTGAACGAGAAGCGGAGGTCGCGCCTCTGGCCCCGGGGTCCTCGCCGTGACGCGCGCGTGGATACGACGACACGGTCGCCCGTTCCGCGCGCGGAAGCCGTCGCCACCGCCGCACAGACCGCTCCGGAAGCGGCACAGACCGCCGCCCAGATCGCGCCGGGCGCCGAGTCGGCCGACGTCACTCCCGGTGTGAGGATCGCCGCGGCGTGGTCCTGGCGGCTCCTCGTGATCGCGGCGGCCCTGGGACTCGCCGTCGTGCTCGTCGTCCAGCTCCGGCTGATTGTCATCCCCGTCCTCATCGCGGTGCTCGTCTCCGCTCTCCTCGTCCCCTTCGTCTCGTTCCTCGTCCGGCGGAGGTGGCCGAAGGGCATCGCGATCGCGGTCGCGATGATCGTCGCCATCGGGGTCGTGTCCGGTCTCCTCTGGCTCGCCGTGCAGCAGATCACCTCGGAGTTCCCGACGGTGCGGGAACGGACGATCGGTTCGTACCGCACCTTCACCGCGTTCCTCCTCGACTCGCCTCTGCACATCACGAGCGACCAGCTCAACGACTTCATCGGCTCGGTCATGACGTCGCTGCAGGAGGATGGGCAGGCGTTGTGGAGCGGTGCCCTCTCGGTGGGCTCGACGCTCGGACACGTTGTCACGGGACTGCTGCTCGCACTGTTCAGCCTCCTGTTCATCCTGATCGACGGTCGGGGCATCTGGTCCTGGGTCGTGCGCATCCTCCCCGGTCGGGCCCGTCCCGCGTTCGACGGCGCCGGTCGGGCGGGTTGGCACACGCTCGTCAACTACGCACGGACGCAGATCCTCGTGGCCACGATCGACGCCGTCGGCATCGGTGCGGGTGCGTTCCTGCTGGGTCTGCCGCTCGCGATCCCGATCGCCGTTCTCGTCTTCCTGGGGTCCTTCGTCCCCATCGTCGGCGCCGTCGTCACGGGGAGCGTCGCCGTGTTCATCGCCCTCGTCTACAACGGCCCCGGGATCGCTCTCGCCATGCTCGCGGTCGTGCTCGGTGTCCAGCAGCTCGAGGGACACGTCCTACAGCCGCTCCTGATGGGTGCCGCTGTGAAAGTCCATCCGCTCGCCGTGGTCCTCGTCGTCGCCGCGGGCTCCATGCTCGCGGGTATCCCGGGTGCGCTCTTCGCCGTCCCGATCGCGGCCGTCGTGAACGTCATGATCGGCTACGTCGCGAGCGGAGCCTGGCGGAGCGCCGACGACCCGATCCGCTATCACGGCGACGTGCTGTGGCAAACCGTGCCCCGGCAGCCCCCGAGGTCCCGCCGTTCGCAGCGCATCGACCCGGTGGAGGGCTCCGCCGCCGGCGCGACTCCTCTCGACCCCGACCCCCCTCGACCCCGACAGGGAGACCGCACGTGACCGAACTTTCCACCACCGACACCGCAGCGCACCGCTCGCCGACCGGCGAGGACGTCGTCCCGACGCTGGCCGAGTTCGAACAGGCTCTCGTCACCGTGTCCGCCGTCGTCCAGCCGACGCCGATCGAGAGCTCGCGATTCCTCGGCGATCTGCTGGGGGCGCCCGTCTACCTCAAGTGCGAGAACCTCCAGAGGACCGGGTCGTACAAGATCCGGGGAGCGTACAACCGCCTCGTGCAGTTGACGGACGAGGAGAAGGCGCGGGGCGTCGTCGCGGCGTCGGCCGGCAACCATGCGCAGGGCGTGGCCTTCGCGGCACGCGAGCTCGGGATCCAGTCGACCATCTTCATGCCGGTCGGGGTCCCCCTGCCGAAGCTGCAGGCCACGCGCGACTACGGGGCGCGCGTGATCCTGCGCGGACACACCGTGAGCGAGCCGCTCGAGGCCGCCGCGCAGTTCGCCGAGGAGACCGGCGCCGTCCTCATCCCACCGTTCGACCACCACGACGTGATCGTGGGGCAGGGAACCCTCGGGCTCGAGATCTACCGAGAGCGACCCGACGTGGAGACGGTCGTCGTCCCCATCGGCGGCGGCGGACTCATCTCCGGCATCGCCGCAGCCATCAAGCAACGAGCGGCGGAGGACGGCAGGACCGTCCGCGTCATCGGCGTGCAGGCCGCGAATGCGGCGGCGTACCCGCCGTCACTCACCGCCGGTGAACCCCTCAACGTCCCGATCCAGCCGACGATCGCCGACGGCATCGCGGTGAGCCGCCCGGGCACGCGCAACTTCGCGATCATCGAACGACTCGTCGACGAGGTCGTGACCGTCTCCGACGACGAGACGGCGAAGGCGCTCGTCGTGCTGCTCGAGAGGGCGAAACTCGTCGTCGAGCCCGCCGGCGCGGTCGCGGTCGCGGCGATCCTCGAGGGACGCGTCGCGAGCTCGGGCCCGACCGTCGCGGTGCTCTCGGGCGGCAACATCGATCCGCTGCTGATGCAGCGGGTCGTGAGTCACGGTCTCGCCGCGGCGGCACGCTACTTGACGATCCGCGTCCCGCTGCCCGACCGTCCGGGACAGCTCGCCCGCATCGCCGAGCTCGTCGCGAGCGTCAACGCGAACGTCGTCGAGGTCCTCCACACCCGCCGGGCCCCCGGGATGCAGATCAACGACGTCGTTCTCGAGTTCAGTGTCGAGACCCGGGGCCCCGAGCACCGCGAACTCGTCGTCGAGACCCTCCGGGGCGCAGGCTACGAGCCGCGCGTCATCGACTAACCGCGCATACACGCGGGCGGGCCCGGAATGCTCCGAGCCCGCCCGCGTTCGCATCCGTTCGATGCGGCGTTCCGATCACTGGCCGTTGTAGGTCTCGACGTTCTTGATCGACACGGTGATCTCCTTGCCGTTCGGCGCGGTGTAGGAGGTGGACTCACCCACCTTGAGGCCCTGGATGGCCTCGCCGAGCGGGCTCTGCTCGCTGTAGACGTCGAGCTCCGAGCCGCTCGCGATCTCGCGGCTGCCGAGGAGGAAGACCTCTTCGCCGCCCGCGACGTCGGCCGTGATGACCGTTCCAGGCACGACGACGCCGTTCGACTCGGGGGCCTCGCCGACCTTGGCCTCCTTGAGGATGTTCTGCAAGGTCCGGATGCGCGCCTCCTGCTTGCCTTGCTCGTCCTTCGCAGCGTGGTAACCGCCGTTCTCCTTGAGGTCGCCCTCCTCGCGAGCGATCTCGATGCGCTTGGCGATCTCCTCGCGTCCCGTCGTCGACAGGTGCTCGAGCTCGGCGGCCAAACGGTCGTAAGCCTCCTGGGTGAGGAAGGACACGTTCGTCGAATCAACCATGGGAAATGCTCCTGAACGAAAACAGACGCCCTGACCGCGGGGCCAGGGCGTGATGGACGATCACCGGGATGAGAGCGTGGTGGACGATCAGCGGGATCGTGTGTTCAGAGAATCTTAAGGCAGCCAGCAACGGGAAATCAAACCCGTGTTGCTTTGTTCGCTCGTGCGGACCACCTCGGTGATCACGCGATTGCGTTCGGTCGATGCCGGAACCTCGATGATCTTCCAGCCGACGATGGCGTGTGCCTCGTTGAGGGCCTGGACCGCGCACACGGTCGGAGTTCCCGGGGCGACGTTGATCGAGAAGGACACCTCGACGGCGTGCTCGTCGACGATCGTGTGCGCGACGTCGCGCGTCTCGAGCGAGGCGTTGTCACCGTCGAAGGCGACGAGCACCACCCACGCGGCGAAGACGACGACGATGACGCCGCCGAGCACCCACAGGATGCGTTTCTCGACGCGCCGGGATCTCTGACCGCGTCCGTAGCGGGCGTCGAGGTCGCGAGTGCTCGTCGAGCGCTGCCCGGTGTCCGTCATCTCGTCCTCGTCCGTCGTCCCGTCCGTGTCGGCGGGAGCGTTTACTCTTATTACCAGGGTAGTCGCTCGCCCGTCGCCCGACCTGAGCGCACGCAATGCTCTGAAACCAACGCAACGCCCTGAAACCAACGCAACGCCCTGAAACCAACGCAACGCCCTGAAACCAACGCAACGCGCTGAACGCATGCAACCCTGAACGCACGCAACGCCCTGAAAGCAGCAGCGCGCCTTCTCCCGCCCGCACTTCGAAGGACAGTGATTCCCCGTGATCC
The DNA here is from genome assembly GCF_004078655.1 of Labedella populi. GTDB lineage: Bacteria > Actinomycetota > Actinomycetes > Actinomycetales > Microbacteriaceae > Labedella > Labedella populi. Next base: position 494,614 of record NZ_RZNC01000002.1, read on the forward strand.
TGAGACGGTTATGACGCTGAGACTGCTCGCCGTGCACGCTCACCCCGACGACGAATCGTCGAAGGGGGCGGCGACGACCGCTGCGTATCGCGCGCGCGGCGTCGAGGTCATGGTCGTGAGCCTCACCGGCGGTGAACGCGGAGAGGTCCTCAACCCCGGCCTCACCCGCATGGCGATGGCGGAGCGCGACCTTCCGGGTCTTCGTCGCCTCGAGATGGCCGACGCCGCAGCCGCGCTCGACGTGCAGCACCGATGGCTCGGGTACTACGACTCCGGGATGCCGTCGGAGGACGGCTCCCTCCCCGTGAACTCGTTCGCGTCGATCCCCGTTGAGATCTCGGCGGAAGCACTGGTGCGGGTCATCCGCGAGTTCCGGCCCCACGTCATGACCACGTACGACGAGAACGGCGGGTATCCGCACCCGGACCACATCCGATGCCATGTCATCTCGATGTTCGCGTTCGAGGCGGCGGCGTCGAGAGACGCCTACCCCGACGCGGGGGAGCCGTGGCAGGTCTCGAAGGTCTACTACGACCAGATCTTCAACTACCCGCGTACCAAGGCGAACGCCGACATGCTGCTCGCGGAGTCGCCGGACTCGCCGCTCGCTGAGCAGCTCGCGGAGATGTTGACGTGGGTCGAGGGGCGCCCCGACCGTGCGACGGCTCACGTGCCCGTCGGCGACTTCCTGGAGAAGCGCGACGATGCATTGCGCGCGCACGAGTGCCAGGTCGCCCCGGACTCGCGCTTCTTCTTCTGGTCGAACGACCTGCAGCGCCGCGCCTGGCCGTTCGAGGACTTCGAGCTCGCCCGCAGCGTCGTGCCCGTGCGTGAGCGTGAAGACGATTTGTTCGAAGGGATCGAGGACACCGAATGACTCCGCTCGCCACCGTCACCTCCACGGTCATCGGATCGGGGCTCGCGCTCCTCGCCGAGGTCACGCCAACACCGAGCCCGGCGTCGTACGACACCGACCAGGTGACGCCCGGCGTCGTGGGGTTCGTGGTGACGTTCGCGCTCGCGATCCTCGTCATCCTGCTCGTACTGGATATGGTGCGCCGTGTGCGCCGCGTGAACTACCGTGCCCAGATCGCCGAGGAGCTCGATGCGGAGGAGCGCGCGCTCGCGGAGGCCGAGGCGGAGGCGGATGCCGGGCCGGCCGGCCGCGCCCCGCTCGCACCGCCGGCGTCGCCCCTCGACGACCCCGACCGGCGCTGAACGGGGCGCGGGCGAGACTCCGCGGCCGAGACTCCGCGGCCGAGGCTCCGCCGTCCGAGACTCCGCGCCCTTCAGCCGTTGTAGACGGGGTCGGTCGCGAGGAGGAAGATCGCCGTCCAGTGGCAGAGGAAGGCGATGACGGTGCAGACGTGGAACAGTTCGTGGAAACCGAAGTGGCCCGGCCACGGGTTCGGCCGCTTCATCGCGTACATGACCGCGCCCCCCGTGTAGAGGAGCCCGCCGACGATCACGAGCGTCATGGTGAGCGCGTTCGCGTTCAGGATGTCGACGATGTACATCATCGCGATCCACCCGAGTCCGATGTACAGGGCCACGTAGAGCCAGCGGGGCGCCCCGATCCAGAAGACGCGGAAGCCGATGCCGACGAGGGCACCCGCCCACACCGAGACCAGCAGGATGACGCCCTTCGACGGGGGGAGGGCGAGTAGGGCGATCGGTGTATAGCTTCCGGCGATGAGCAGGAAGATGTTGGAGTGGTCGAAGCGCTTGAGCAGGACCTTCGCCCGCGGTGACCAGTCGAACCGGTGGTAGAGCGCCGACATGCCGAAGAGCAGGAGCGACGACATCGCGAAGACGGCCGAGGCCCACTTGGCCACCGGCCCCTCGGCGAGCGTGACGAGGACGATGCCCGCGATGACGGCGACCGGGAAGGTCCCGGCGTGGATCCAGCCGCGCCAGGTGGGGCGGACGTCGCCGGGGTGCGCATCCGAAGCGTCGATCACCGGGATGTAAGGGAGCTCCGGACCGCGAAGCTCGTCGGAGGCGACGACCTGCTCGGATCGCTGCGCGGCGCGCTCGCTCTCGGACCTCAGCGCGCCGGATCCGTCGTCATGCTGATGCGTGGCCATGCCGTCAGAATAACGGCTCGGGCTGAGCGTCGACACCGGACGCGTCGGTCCGGCGTCTGTCCGTCCCTCGGCGCGAAGTGGACTACCGTAGCCCTGTGACTGGGTGGACGGAGCCGTTGGGCCGCGGGGTGCTCTACCGACTCTACGAGAAGCGCCTCCGCCGGACTCTGGCGCCGGAGGCCCTCCCGCACCACGTCGCGATGATCATCGACGGGAACCGCCGGTGGGCCCGCCAGTCCGGTTACGAGACCGTCGCGCACGGGCATCGCGCGGGGGCCGCGAAGATGAGGGAGTTTCTGACGTGGTGCGACGACCTGGGCATCGGCGTCGTGACCCTCTACCTGCTCTCGAGCGACAACCTGACGAACCGGCCGGCGGACGAGCTCGGTCAACTCATCGAGATCATCGCCGACCTCGCGGAGGACGTGTCGCACTTCCGGAACTGGCGGGTACAGCACGTCGGTGATGCCGCGCGCCTGCCGGTCCCCCTCACCGCGGCCCTCTCGTCGGCGCAGGCACGGACGTCCGACCGGACGGGCCTCCACGTGAATCTCGCCGTGGGCTACGGGGGGCGCCACGAGATCGTCGACGCGATGCGGACGATCGTGCGGAATCACCACCTCGACGGCGGCAGCCTCGACGAACTCGCTGAGCTGCTCACGCCCGACCTCATCGGCGAGCACCTCTACACGGGGGGACAACCGGACCCGGACCTCGTGATCCGGACGTCGGGGGAGCAGCGTCTGAGCGACTTCATGCTCTGGCAGAGCGCTCACAGCGAGTTCTACTTCATGGAGGCGCTCGGCCCCGACATGCGCGAGGTCGACTTTCTCCGTGCCCTTCGCGACTACGCCCGCCGGAACCGTCGGTTCGGCGGTTGAGCGCGATCGCGTCCGACTCGAAAGGCACGACAGCATGAGCATGATCCCATCAGCGGCGTCCGGATCGACGGGTGCCGGCGGCGCTTCGGAGGCGTTCATCGCCGGGTTCACCGAGGATCCGGGCTATCTCGACTACGCGAAGGTCGGGCCGCTCTCGGCGACGGTCCGCGCCGAGGCGAACGCCGCACTCGACGTGCTCTCCCGCTTCCGGTTCGGTGCGTTCGATTCGCTCGCCGGTGCCGGTGAGCGTGCGCGGGCAGGCCTCAGTGCGGTGAGTGGATTCCGGCCCGACCAGTTCGTCGCGCAGCCGGCGACGAGCCACGGACTCCTGCAGGTGATGTTCGGGTTGAGCGGGACGTTGCTCGTGTCGCCGGCGGAGTTCCCGAGTCTTCCGGTGGCCGCGCGTCGCGCCGCCGATGCGATGGCCACGATGACGCCCCGATGGCTCCACACGGCAGACGGGCGGGTGACGCCCGATGTCGTGGCTGCTCACCTCGACGACGACGTCTCCGCGGTCGCCGTGAGTCTCGTCGATCCACGAACCGGTTATGTCGCCGACCTCGAGGGGATCCGATCCGTCATCGGCGATCGGCTGCTCATCGTCGATTGCATCCAGGGCTTCGGCGTCGTCGACGCCCCGTTCGACGTCGCCGATGTGATCGCCGGCGGCGGTCAGAAGTGGTTGCGCGCCGGATGGGGCACGGGTTATCTCGCGCTGGGCGACCGCGCTCGCGAGCTCATCACTCCGGTGCTCTCGGGATTCACGGGTACGGGGGCCCGGGAACCGTGGGACGACGTGCCCGAGCCCGCGGATGACGTCTCGGCGTTCTCGGTCTCGAACCCCGACCTCGTCGCACTCGCCCGGCTGTCCGCGTCGCTCGAGGAGGTCGTCGCAACGGGGGTCCCGGTGATCGCCTCGGCGATCGCGGAGCGCGCCGCCTCGGTCATCGACATGGCCGACGAGTTCGCGATCACGGTGCACTCGCCGCGAGCGGAGCACGAGCGAGCGGGCCTCGTCGTCCTCGAGCCCGATGCCGATCGTCTCGGCGTGCTGACCGCCTCGCTGCACAACCACGGCGTCACCACGACGACCCGTCAGGGCCGCGTTCGCGTGAGCGTGCACGCGGGAACGACCGCAGAGACGCTCGGGATGCTGCGGGACGCCCTCATCTCGTACTCGACTCTCCCGGTCTGAGGGCTCACGCGGCTGCTCGCCGGTCATCGACGCGTCCCGATTGTTAACGTCCTCGAAACCTCCGGGACAGCGTGTCGGGCGCGGGCCGTCTCCGGTGGGTCGTAGCCTTCCGAATATCAGGTATGGCGCCTGATCGAGCCGGCCACATAAGTTCGACTCGTTACCACTACGTGGCCGCTCGTCGAGAGATTCCGAGTGATGCTCGGGGTGGGAGTGCTCGTGACCACGATGAAAACCTTCAGCGCGACAGCCGGTGGACGGACTCCGGAGATCAGGACGAGCGGGCGATCGGGGGCTGGTCGCTCACCCGACCAGGCCGAGCGCACGTACGTCCTCGACACGTCCGTCCTCCTGTCCGATCCGCGCGCGCTGTTCCGCTTCGCCGAGCATTCGGTGGTGATCCCCGTGGTCGTCATCGGCGAACTCGAGGGCAAGCGGAACGACCCGGAGATCGGCTACTTCGCGCGACAGGCGCTGCGGCTTCTCGACGACTTGCGGATCGAGCACGAGCGACTCGACTTCCCGGTCCCGACCGGCTCGGAGGGCGGCACGGTGCGCGTGGAACTGAACCACTCGAACATGTCCGTGCTGCCGAGCGGCCTGCAGTCGGGCGACAACGACTCACGCATCCTCGCGGTCGCCCTCAACCTCGCGAACGACGGCCTCGCCGTCACGGTCGTCTCGAAAGACATGCCGCTGCGGGTGAAGGCGGCGTCGATCGGACTCGCGGCCGAGGAGTATCGGGCGGAGCAGGCCGTCGAATCGGGATGGACCGGCATGGCGGATCTCCACGTGTCGGCGAACGAGATGGCCGACCTCTACGAGAGTGAGGTGGGACTGTCGTCGAACGTCGAGGGCCTGCCCCTCAACACGGGGCTCGTCATTCACTCCGAGCGCGGGTCGGCGCTCGGACGGGTCACCGGCAAGCGCGAGTTCTCGATCATCCGCGGGGACCGTGACGTCTTCGGCCTCCACGGTCGTTCGGCGGAACAGCGTCTCGCGATCGACATGCTGCTCGACCCCGAGATCGGGATCGTGTCCCTCGGGGGGCGAGCAGGGACAGGGAAGTCCGCACTCGCCTTGTGCGCGGGCCTCGAAGCGGTTCTCGAACGGCGCCAGCACCGGAAGATCATGGTGTTCCGCCCGCTGTACGCGGTGGGCGGCCAGGAGCTCGGCTACCTTCCGGGCGACCAGGGCGAGAAGATGAACCCGTGGGGGCAGGCGGTCTTCGACACGCTCGGCTCGGTCGTGTCGCAGAACGTGCTCGACGAGGTCGTGGAGCGCGGGATCATCGAGGTCCTGCCGCTGACCCACATCCGCGGCCGCTCCCTGCACGACGCGTTCGTGATCGTCGACGAGGCGCAGTCCCTCGAGAGGAACGTCCTCTTGACGGTGCTCTCGCGGATCGGGCAGAACTCACGCGTCGTGCTGACCCATGACGTGGCGCAGCGCGACAATCTGCGAGTGGGGCGCCACGACGGGGTCGCCTCGGTCATCGAGACGCTCAAGGGTCACCGGCTGTTCGGTCACATCACGCTCACGCGGTCGGAGCGGAGCGCGATCGCCGGTCTCGTCGCGGAGCTCCTCGAGTCGAACGAACTCGCCTGATCCACTGAACCGGAGCACACGGAAGCGGTCCCGCTCCAGGGTGGGGCCGCTTCCGTGCCTGAATGCAGGGTGCGGCGTGTGCACGGCGCGGGCGGACCGGGCGGACCGGGTTCAGGGGCGCCGTCATGTGGAGAGTCGATGCCGGCCGGCTCTCGCGTCGCTAGCCTCAGCGCATGTCGTCTCCGCCCGTCCCTCCCTCCTCGCCCCGTCTCCTCCCCACGGGCTCGGCAGCGACACGCGTAATCGGCGGCGACGGGGCCGATTCCGAACCCCGCGGATGGCGCGCATGGGTGAACTGGCGGCGCGACCCCGAGGACACGATCGTCGGTACCCTCCTCGCACTGCTGGCGGCCGTCGCTCTCGGGCCGGTCCCCGCCCTCGTTCCCACTCTCGGCATCGCCGTCGTGACGCCTGTGCTCTGGCGTGCGGACATCATACACCGCCGACTGCCCAACATCCTCGTCGCACCGTGCGCGCTTCTGGCGCTCTGCGTCGTCGCCCTCGCGGTGGCCGACGGGGGAGAGGGGCTCGTGGCCGTGCTCGTGACCTCGGTGCTGGCGGGCGTCTTCTTCGCACTGCTGTCCGCCGGCGGTGGCATGGGGATGGGCGACGTGAAGCTCGCCGTCGTGCTCGCGACGGTACTCGCCCTCGTGCGGGTGGATGCGGCGGCGCTCGCCGCGATCGTCGCCTTCGGTTCGGGAGGCGTCGGCGGGCTCGTGGTGCTCCTGAGAACCCGCGCACGCAGCATCCCGTTCGGGCCCTTCCTGCTCGTCGGCTTCTGGGTCGCCGTCGTACTGGCCGCATGACGGATGTACGGCGGAAATCCGATGACGCACGCGGGACGCGCGACCTCCCGTGATCCGCCTGACGAGCGACCATACTGATTCGGTGACCATCCCTCGTCTCGGCGGCGCCGTCCCGCACGCGGTCCTCCGCCATATCGGGGACGCCCGGGTCACCCCGGTCTGGGAGAACGCCGACGGCGGCCTGACCTACCGGCTCGACGGGCCTCACGGCGGCCGCCACGTCAAGTGGGGCCCGCCCGACTACCGCGACCTCTTCGAGCGGGAGGCCCGACGTCTGGAGTGGGCGTCGGAATGGATCCGCGTCCCGCGGGTTCTCGAGCTCGACGTGTCAGAGCCCGCTGACGGCGTCGTGCTCGTCACGGAGACGATCGAGGCCCTGTCGGCGGTCGATCCGTCCTGGATCGCTCGCCCTGAGATCGCGGTGAGAGCCTGCGGAGCGGGACTACGTCGGCTGCACGATTCTCTCCCGGCTGGGGACTGCCCTTTCGACTGGAGCGTGGCGTCGCGCATCGACGAGGCCATCGGCCGGGGCGTCCGTGTTCCGGACGACGTGCTCGACCCCCCGCCGATCGACCGTCTCGTCGTGTGCCACGGCGACCCGTGCGTGCCGAACACCCTTCTCGACGCCGACGGCGCTCCGGTCGCTCACGTCGACCTCGGCATGCTTGGCCTTGCCGATCGGTGGGCCGACATCGCGGTCGGATCGATGAGTATCGAGTGGAACTACGGGCCCGGCGTCGAGCATCTGTTCTTCGAGGGTTACGGGATCACGCCGGACCACGCGCTGGTCGACTACTACCGACGACTCTGGAACTCCACATAGCGGCAACATATGGTCCCCGCCGGGACGAAGCCGGACGGGTACCACGAGCGGATCCTGTTGCGCTGAGCGGTCAGCCCGGGTGCGTCATCGACAGGAGATCGAGGGCGGCGTCGAGCTGCTCCTCGGTGACCTCGCCGCGCTCCACGTACCCGAGGTCGATGACGGCTTCACGGACGGTGATGCCCTTCGCGACGGAGTGCTTCGCGATCTTCGCCGCCTGCTCGTACCCGATGACCTTGTTGAGCGGCGTCACGATCGACGGCGACATGCCGGCGAGGGCGGCCGCACGTTCGACGTTGGCCCGGAGTCCGTCGATCGTCTTGTCGGCGAGCACACGCGTCGCGTTGGAGAGCAGGCGGATCGACTCGAGCAGAGCGGTCCCCATGAGGGGGATCTGCACGTTGAGCTCGAACATCCCCGACGCGCCGCCCCACGCGACGGCGGCGTCGTTGCCGATCACGCGCGAGCACACCTGGAGTACGGCTTCCGGGATGACCGGGTTGACCTTGCCGGGCATGATCGACGAACCCGGCTGCAAGTCCGGGATGTGGAGCTCGCCGAGACCCGTGTTCGGTCCCGATCCCATCCAGCGCAGGTCGTTGCAGATCTTGGTGAGGCTCACGGCGATCGTGCGCAGTGCTCCCGACGCCTCGACGAGGCCGTCCCGGTTGGCCTGAGCCTCGAAGTGGTCCGCCGCCTCGGTGATGGGGAGTTCCGTGTCCTCCTGCAGGAGCGCGATCACACGCTGGGGGAAGCCCGCGGGCGTGTTGATCCCCGTGCCGACGGCCGTTCCTCCGAGGGGGACCTCGGCGACACGGGGCAGGGCGGTGCGGATGCGCTCGATGCCGAGCCGGATCTGGCGGGCGTAGCCGCCGAACTCCTGCCCGAGCGTCACGGGCGTCGCGTCCATGAGGTGGGTCCGACCCGGCTTGACGGCGTCCTTCCACTCGCCGGCCTTCGCCTCGAGGGAGACGGCGAGGTGGTCGAGCGACGGGATGAGGTCGTCGATGAGAGCGCTCGTCACCGCGATGTGGACGGACGTCGGGAAGACGTCGTTCGAGGACTGCGAGCAGTTCACATGGTCATTCGGGTGCACGGGGGATCCGAGGTGGCGCGTCGCGAGCGTCGCGAGCACCTCGTTCATGTTCATATTCGAGGAGGTCCCGGACCCCGTCTGGTAGACGTCGATCGGGAACTCCGCGTCGTGGGCGCCCGAGATGACGTCGTCGGCGGCCGCGCCGATCGCCGCGGCGATCTCGTGGGACAGCACACCCAGTTCGGCGTTCGCGGCGGCCGCGGCCTTCTTGATGCGCGCGAGAGCGGCGATCTGTGCGGATTCGAGGACGGTGCCCGAGATCGGGAAGTTCTCGACGGCACGCTGCGTCTGCGCCGCGTAGAGCGCGTCGGCGGGAACCCTCACCTCTCCCATCGTGTCGTGCTCGATACGGAATCCTCCGGCTGCGGGCGAGGGGGACGAAACTGACACGGGATCTCCTTGTTGCGCGGGTGACGCTGCTCTGCGTCGAGTGGTGACCGGGGGAGTCGAGCCCTCCCGGATGGCTACGGCGTCGGCTCGGGTTCGCCGACGTTCCCCACGATCACGTCGGGGACGACGGTGCCCTCCAAGAGCTTGTAGTTGGCTCCGACGATCGCAAGCGTTCCCGCCGCGATCGCCTCACCAATCATGACAGAACGCTCGAGGAGCTCCGAGACGGTGTCGCGGAGGTGCTCCTTGCCCACGAGGGACGCGTCGACGGTCGAGGGGTCGACCACCGCGGTGCCGGCGACGCGTGTGACCGCGGGGACGATCTGCTGGATCAGACCGTCGATGTGCGGCGGGAGCGGCGTCGCGTCGTCCGCTCGTGAGTCGATGGCGGCCCGCACGGCGCCGCACTCGTCGTGTCCGAGCACGACGATGAGCGGGACGTTGAGGACACCCACGGCGTATTCGAGCGATCCGACGACCGAGTCGGAGATGACCTGGCCAGCGTTCCGCACGACGAAGAGGTCGCCGAGTCCCTTGTCGAAGATGATCTCGGCAGCCAGCCGCGAATCGGCGCACCCGAAGAGCGCGGCGTCGGGAAGCTGGTGGTGCGCGAGCTCGTGCCGCCGCTCGACGTCCTGGCGCGGATGGCGGGGTTCACCCGCGACGAAGCGGGCGTTGCCGCGCTGCATCTCGCGCCAGGCGGTTCCAGGTCTCTTGGTGGGCATCACTCGTCTCCGTTCGATGCGGTGTTCTCGTCAAGGGCGCCGTCGTCGGAGGCGTCGTCGTCGTTCGTCACGTTGTGTGCCGCTTGCGGTGCGATGGCCTCGGCCACCGTCTCGATCTCGTCGACCGTCCCCGTGCCGAAGACCGCGATCGTGCTCGTCCCGGCCTCGGTTGCGAGAGCGTAGTGCACGTTGCCGACATCGTCCGTGGATTCGCGGTTGTCGTACACCGTCCACTCGAGGCCGCCGATGGTGGTGACGGACGACGCGATCGACCGGTTGAGCTGTGCCGCGAGCCAGGTGGGGTCGGCGTCGAAGCCCTGGATGACGCCGACGAACTCCCTGCTCGGGGTGACGAAACCGATGTTCCACGACGTGACGCCGCCGGTGCCGGTGGAGCGGATCTCGGCGTAGTTGCTCGTCCAGGAGTCGGGGAGGTCCGGGCTCACGAGCGCCTCGGACCGGGACTGCTGGGCCTCTGTCGTGATGCTGCGCCAATCGACCGCTCGGTCCATGGGCTGATCCGAGCGGGGGACGACGAGCACGATGAGGATGACGACGCCGACGGTGGCGAGGAGCGAGAAGACGAGGTTGTTGACGGTCTGGCGGGCGCGGTGGTTGCGGGAGTTCTCGGCCTTGCGGGCGGCCGTCTCCTCGGGAGTCTCCGGGCGGCCCAGCTCAGCGACCACTCGACCCGGCCGCGCCGACCGCCTCGCTCCGGCCCTCGGGGCGCTCATTCGGTGTCCGACGACGACGCGGCGCGAGCGGCATCGAGGCGCTTCTTGGCTCCGATCAGCCACTCTTCGCAGCGACGTGCAAGGGCTTCGCCGTGCTCCCACAGGGCGAGCGACTGCTCGAGCGTCGGGGCGCCTTGCTCGAGTTCGGACACGACACGGACGAGTTCGTCGCGCGCCTCTTCGTAGCTCAGCGTCGCGACGTCGTTCGGCGGTGTCATGGTGTCCATTCTATCGAGTGCTGTCGCGGTCGGATCCGTCCTCAGGGCCGCTTGAGACGGCTCCGAAGGCCCCGTCGGCGGTGGTGACGACGAGTCGGGCACCGGCGGCCGCCTCGGTCGCTGCGCGCACGATCGAGCCGTCGGCCTTCTGCGCGATCGCGTAGCCGCGAGCGAGCGTGCGCTGGGGCGACAGGGCGCGCAACCGCGCCGTCGACTCGGCAACGAGACGTTCCTCGTGCTGGACCACACGCTCGGTCAGCTCCACGCCGCGGGCGACGAAGCGCGTCAGGTCTTCGGCGCGTTGATCGACGATCCAGTGCGCGTTGGCGAGTACCGGCCGCGAGCGCAGCGCCTCCATCCGGTGCATCTCGGTCGCGAGGATCGAGCTCAGCCTCACCGTGATGCGGCTGCGCAGTTGCGAGACGATGGCGAACTGTTCACTCACGTCCGGGACCACGCGCTTCGCAGCGTCCGTCGGCGTCGACGCACGCAAGTCGGCGACGTCGTCGAGCAGGGGGCGGTCGGCCTCATGTCCGATGGCCGAGACGATCGGGGTCACGGCGGCGGCGGCTGCGCGCACGACGCGCTCGTCACTGAATCCGAGGAGGTTCTGGAAGTCACCGCCGCCGCGGGCGACGATGATGACATCGACGTCGGGGTCTTCGTCGAGACGCTCGATGGCCCGGACGACCTCGGGGACCGTGCGATCGCCTTGAACCGCGGCGTGCACGATCCGGAACTCCACGTGCGGCCACCGCAACTGGGCGTTGCGGAGCACGTCCTTCTCCGCGTCGGAGTCCTTGCCCGTGATGAGGCCGATGCGATGAGGAAGGAACGGCAACGACTTCTTGCGGGCGGCGTCGAAGAGGCCCTCGGCTGCAAGGGATGCCCGGAGTTTCTCGAGCCGCTCGAGGAGATCGCCGAGGCCCACGTGCTTCATGGCGATGACCTGCATCGTGAGGCTTCCACCCTTGACCCAGTAATTCGCCTTCATGAGGACGACCACGTGGTCGCCCTGCTTGAGGTCGGCCGGGATCTTGGCGCGGACCGACGACCACACCGTGAAGCTCACGGTCGCGTCGGCCTCGAGGTCTTTGAGCTTGCCGTAGACGTTCCCGCCCGACACGCCCCACTGCGTGATCTGGCCCTCGACCCAGATGGTGCCGAGGCGATCGATGTAGTCGCGGATCTTCGCACCGAGGAGGGCGACGGGCCACGGCGACTCCGCGGTGGCCGGTCCGCGTTCCGGTTCCGGGAACCGCGGTGTCCGGGCATCGCTCATCGCGCACCGCCTCTCTCAGCCGGCGCGCGACCGCGCCCACGTAGAATCGAATGGTGACCGCGACGACTATCGGATTGCCGACACCCCGTGTGCCGGGCCCTCGGGGCCGGCTCAAGGATACCGCGATGACCGGCACGGGTCGGGTGCTGCTCGCCGCTCCTCGGGGATACTGCGCGGGTGTGGACAGAGCGGTGATCGCGGTCGAGAAGGCGCTCGAGCGCTACGGAGCCCCCGTCTACGTGCGGAAGCAGATCGTGCACAACGTGCACGTCGTGCAGGAGCTCGAGTCGAAGGGCGCGGTCTTCGTCGACGAGGTCGACACCGTCCCGACGGGTGCGCACGTCGTCTTCAGCGCCCACGGCGTCTCACCCGCCGTCGTCTCGGCCGCCGCCGACCGGGGGCTGCACGCGATCGACGCGACCTGCCCGCTCGTCACCAAGGTGCACCGGGAGGCGACGCGGTTCGCCCGCGACGACTACCAGATCCTCCTCATCGGTCACGAGGGACACGAGGAGGTCGAGGGCACTGCGGGCGAGGCGCCCGACCACGTCACCCTCGTGACGTCGCCGGAGCACGCCGACACGGTCGTCGTCTCCGATCCCGAGCGTGTCGTGTGGCTGTCGCAGACGACGTTGAGCGTCGACGAGACGATGGATACCGTGCGGCGGTTGCGTGAGCGTTTTCCAGCGCTCGCCGACCCGCCGTCCGACGACATCTGCTACGCGACCCAGAACCGCCAGGTCGCGGTCAAGAAGATCGCCCCCGCTTCCGACCTCGTCATCGTCGTCGGCTCGGCGAACTCCTCGAACTCGGTGCGGCTCGTCGAAGTCGCCCTCGAGTACGGAGCGAAGGCTGCCTACCGGGTCGACTTCGCGCACGAGGTGCAGCCGGAGTGGTTCCGCGGGGTCCGGACTGTGGGCGTCACAAGTGGGGCGTCGGTTCCCGAGGTGCTCGTGCGGGAACTGCTCACCGAACTCGCCGAGGCGGGGTACGTCGACGTCGAAGAGGTGACGACGGCGGAGGAGGATCTCGTGTTCTCGCTGCCCAAGGAATTGCGGACGGATCGACACGGCGCGCGCGACTCCCGCGCCATGGGCGGGCGGCGCAGCTCGTGAGCGAACAGCAGCCCCCAGCGCCCCGCGCCTCGGTTCCGCCCGCGACGGACGAGCCCCGTCGGCCGCGACCGCAATTCGGCGAACTCGCGACGCCCGAGGAACAGCGCGCCGCGATCGCTGTTCCCGACGCCGTCTCCTCACCCGAGCCGGTGCCCGTGGAGGCTGACCGGCCGTCGTCGCAGAGGCCGTCCTCGTCGCAGAGGCCGTCGTCGGCGCGCGAGCGGGAATCCGCCCAGAAGGACCGCACCGCGAACGCCGCCGGTGACACCGCTCGTGCTCCCATCGACCGGTTCATCAGTTGGGGGCTGCTCGGGTTGGGGCTCTTCAGCGTCCTCCAGTCGACCGCGGCGCTCATCGACCTCCCGGCGGCCATCGGCGACTTCTTCGCCGCAGAGGACCTCGACTCGTACGGCCCCGTGGGTGCCGGTCGCGTCCTGGGACTCGTCGCGCTCGTCGTGTACGCGGGCCTCTGGGTGCTCGCTCTCGTGCTCGTGCAGCGGCGGGTCGCCCGCGGTCGGTCGAGCTGGTGGATTCCGCTCATCGCCGGGGCGGTCGGGAACATCGTCGTCCTCGTGTGCGTCGGGGCGGCGATGATGATCGACCCGTCGATCGCTACGTACATTCAGGAGATGGCGGGCACGCCCCCGAGTCAATGAGTCACGGAGCGCTGGAGCGAAGCCGCGGAACACTGGAGAGAAGCCGCTGAGGGCTGGAGAGACGACGAATGCCCGGCCGAGGCCGGGCATTCGTCGTCTCTCCAGCGCCGATGCGCCCGAGGCTCAGCTCTGGGAGTGGCCGAACGAACCGAGCTGACGGGTCGCCTCGACGACGCGGGCCGCCATCGCCGACTCGGCGACCTTGCCCCAAGCGCGCGGGTCGTAGGTCTTCTTGTTGCCGACCTCCCCGTCGATCTTGAGTACGCCGTCCCAGTTCGAGAACATGTGGCCGGCGACGGCACGCGTGAAGGCGTACTGCGTGTCCGTGTCGATGTTCATCTTGACGACGCCGTTCGCGACGGCCGTCGAGATCTCCTCGTCCGTGGAACCGGAGCCGCCGTGGAAGACGAGGTCGAGCGGCTTGTCCGAGGTGCCGTACTTCGCGGCGAGACCGGCCTGGATCTCGCCGAGGAGTTCCGGCTTGAGCTTCACGTTGCCCGGCTTGTAGACGCCGTGCACGTTCCCGAACGTCAGGGCGGCCATGTAGCGGCCCTCGTCACCGAGACCCAGCGCCTCGACCGTCGCGATGGCGTCGTCGAGTGTCGTGTAGAGGTGCTCGTTGATGTCGTGGCTCACGCCGTCCTCTTCGCCGCCGACGACGCCGATCTCGACCTCGAGGATCGCGTTGATGGCCTTCATTCGAGGGAGGATCTGCTTCGCGATCTCGAGGTTCTCGTCGAGAGGCACGGCCGAGCCGTCCCACATGTGCGACTGGAAGATGGGGTTGCCGCCGTCCTTCACGCGCTCCTCGGAGGCGGCGAGCAGCGGCATGACGAAGCCGTCGAGGGCGTCCTTCGGGCAGTGGTCCGTGTGGAGGGCGACCGTGATGGGGTAGTTCTTCGCCACCTCGTGCGCGAACGCGGCGAACGCGAGGGCCCCCGCCGCCCGGTTCTTCACGGTGTGCCCGGCGAAGTAGTCGGCGCCGCCGGTGGTGACCTGGATGATGCCGTCGGACCCGGCCTCCGTGAGGCCCTGGAGCACCGCGTTGATCGTCTGGGAGCTCGACACGTTGAATGCCGGGTAGGCGAAGCCCGTGGACTTCGCTCGGTCGAGCATCTCGGCGTACTGCTCCGGGGTGGCGATGGGCATGACTGCTCCTTAGCGGTCGAACGGGTGCTGTGGGTCGAGTCTATCGAGGGGGCGGCACTAAACTCGATGGCGGGTACCCGCCGCCCGCTACGACTAATCGATGACGACTCGCGCCCCCGGGAGGACCCATGACCACCGTCCACAACGACACCCCGTCCTACGCCTCGAACCCGGACAGGAACCTGGCTCTCGAGATCGTCCGGGCGACCGAGGCCGCGGCGATCCGCGCTGTGCCGTACATCGGTCGAGGCGACAAGCTCGGCGCCGATGGAGCCGCCGTCGACGCGATGCGCACGTTCCTCGGGACGGTGAACTTCGACGGCGTCGTCGTGATCGGCGAGGGCGAGAAGGACGAGGCGCCCATGCTCTTCAACGGGGAACACGTCGGCAACGGCTCCGGGCCCCGGTGCGACATCGCCGTCGACCCGATCGACGGGACCTCGCTCACCGCGACGGGGCGGCCCAACGCCATCTCGATGATTGCGGTCTCAGATCGGGGAACGATGCTCGACGCGTCGAGCGTCTTCTACATGGAGAAGATCGTGACCGGCCCCGAAGGGCACGGGGTGGTGCACCTCGATCAGACGGTCGCAGAGAACATCCGCGAACTGGCGAGGGCCAAGGGCAAGCCCGTCGCGGACATCCGTGTCGCCGTCCTCGACCGGCCACGGCACGAGGGACTCATCGAGGAGATCCGGGCGGCCGGCGCCCACACGCGGCTCATGCTCGACGGCGACGTCGCCGGCGGCATCAACGCGGCCCGGCACGACCACCGTGTCGACATGTGCATCGGCACAGGCGGGAGTCCCGAGGGTGTGGCGACAGCGTGCGCCATCAAGGCGCTCGGCGGGTTGATTCAGGGTCGGCTCGTCCCTCAGACGGACGGGGAGCGCGAGCGCGGTCTCGCCGCTGGTCTCCGGTTCGACCACGTGTACTCGGCGGACGAACTCGTCGCGGGCGACAACACGCTGTTCGTCGCGACCGGCGTCACCGATGGTGAACTCGTCGCGGGCGTGTCGACGGACGGCCCGATCGTGAGCACTTCGAGCATCATCTTCCGGAGCCACTCGGGAACGGTGCGCCGCATCCAGGCGGACCACGTGCGCGAGCGCTGGAGCTGAGAGGGGCGGGGCTTCGGAGCGTCGCTGACGGGGGCCGAAATCGCGGCGCCGGCTCCGAGCCTAGCTCGCCCGGTCCGCGGCGTCGGGTGACTGCTCGAACTCGACGGCCGTGAGCTTGCGTGGGGCGGCGGTGATGGGCTTCTGCACCTCGATGAGGCGTGTCTCGTCGATGCCCGGGAACTGCCGGGCCGTGACGAGAACGCGGGATTCGAGCGAGTTCGCGAAGCTGTTGTAGCTGTCGACGGTGCGCTCGAGGGCGCGACGGAGCGAGTCGGCGTGACCGGCGAGCGTACCGAGCCGGTCGTAGAGTCCGGAGCCCAGCTCGAAGAGCTTCCGGGCCTCGTCGGTCACCGTCTGCTGCTGCCACGCCGACGCGATGGTCTTGAGGACTGACCAGAGGGTGACGGGCGAAGCGAGCGCGACCCTCTTGCCGAACGCGTAGTCGAGCAGGCTCGGATCGGCTTCGAGCGCCGACGACAGCAGTGATTCGCTCGGCACGAAGGCGATGACGAACTCGGGGCTCGACGTGAAGCCCTGCCAGTAGGCCTTCTTCGCGAGCGCATCGACGTGCCCGCGGACCGCCTTCACATGTCGATCGACGAGGGCCGCTCGCCGGGCGCGGTTCTCCCCGGTGGCGGTCGTGGCGATCGCGGAGGCCTCGAGGAAGTGCTCGAGCGGCACCTTCGCGTCGACGGCCACCGAGGTGCCGCCGGGAAGGCGCACCACCATGTCGGGACGGAAGGATCCGCCATCGGTCGTGATGGAGTGCTGCAGGTCGAAGTCGACGTACTGCGTGAGACCCGCGACTTCGACGACCCTCTTGAGCTGCGTCTCGCCCCAGACGCCGCGCGTGCTGTTGGAATGGAGTGCGCTCGCGAGTGATTCGGTGGTCGCTCGGAGGTGCTCGTCGGACTGGCGGGAAGCGGCGAGCTGCTCGGCGAGGGAGCCGAACTGCTCGCTGCGCTGCTGCTCGAGTTCGGAGACGGTGCGCTGCATCGTCTGGAGCGTCTCGCGGACGGGCGCGAGCGCCTCGAGCACGCGCCGCTCGTCGCGCTCGCGCTCGTCGCGCGCCGCGCGCTCGGCACGTTCCGCGTCGAGCTGCTCCCGAACGCCGTCGAGGGCCGCCGACATGGCGGCGAGCTCCGCCTCGAGGACCGAGCGGCGCGAGGTCTCCTCCGCCCGGACGGACGCGACGACCGCGTCGGCGCGTGCCGCGGCGACAGCGGCGTCGGCGGAGGGCGGCATCGATGCCGCGCGGCGGCGCGCGACCGCCGCGCCGATGCCGAAGCCCGAGGCCGCTCCGGCGACGAGCGCGAGGAGCGCGACGAGGAGGAGGATGGGGTCCATACGACGAGTGTGCGGCACACCTCCGACACCGCCGTGCCGGACCCGCGGGAGGACGGCGACTGCGCCGGAGCCCGACGACGGAGGAGGATGCACGATGGCCACCGATCCGCCACGCGAACAGCCGGATTCTCGAGGGAGCGCGGGCCTGTCCGATGCGGGCGGAGCGGCAGCGCCCTCCACGCACCGAGCCGCCGGGCGCTCGTTCTCCGCGGCGGCCGAGTTCTACGACTCGGTGCGCCCCGGCTATCCGGAGGGAGCCGTCGACTGGATGGTTCCGACGAGCGCTCGTCGCGTCCTCGACCTCGGGGCGGGGACCGGCAAGCTCACGAGCGCCCTCGTGGCGCGGGGCCTCGACGTACTGGCGGTCGACCCGTCGGCGGAGATGCTCGCCGTACTCGACCGCGTGGTGCCGGAGGCGCGGACGCTCGTCGGTGAAGCGGAGGCGATCCCCGTGGCGGACGCGTCCGTCGATGCCGTGACGGCGGCCCAGGCGTGGCATTGGGTGGACCCCGAACGTGCGGGAGCGGAGGCCGCCCGGGTTCTGGTTCCCGGCGGGCGGCTCGCGCTCGTGTGGAACATCCGGGACGAACGTGTGGACTGGCTCCGCCGACTGGGGGAGATCGCCGGGTCCGAGCGCTCCTACCGGATCTCGGGGAGCAACCCGTCGTCGGCCCGCTGTTCGAGCCGTTCGAGGGCGCCCGCTTCGAGTGGTCGCGGCTCATGACGCTCGAGGAGGTGCTGGACCTCGTCCGGTCCCGTAGCTGGTATCTGACGGCAGACGAATCGAGTCGCGAGCGCATGATCGCCGGTGTCTCCGAACTCGTCACCGACGCAGCCGTCGACGGACACGTCCAGATGGCCTACATCACGGAGGTCTTCCGCACTCGGCGTCGGTGATCGCCGGACGAAGTGCACGGCTCCGGCCGTCAACCGGCCGAGGCTCGCACTCCCGGATTCAGGACGACGCCGCCGTGCCGGCCTTCTTCCGCGCGCGGTAGGCGGCGGCCTTGGCGCGGTTCCCGCACTCGGCCATTCCGCACCACGACCGGCGCGACCCCCGGGATTCGTCGATGAAGAGCCGCGTGCAGCGTTCGTTCGCACACTCCTTCAGCACCCCCGGCTCGGTGTGGGAGAGGACGTCGGTCGCGGCGCGAGCGACGACGGCGAGAGCCGAAGCCGTGCCGCCGATCCGCTCGACGCCGTCGGGAGTGAGTCTCGTCGTCGGCCCGTCGTGTCCGTTCCAGCGGTTGAGCGTGTCGAGAGCGGACGGTGACCACGCCGATCCCTCGAGCCGCGAGTGGACGAGCGCGTAGATGGCCTCGCGAAGCGTCATCGCCTGCTTCAGATCGAACGCCGTGCTGGCGGGCGAGACCGTCAGGACGCCGGCTTCCGTGATCCACGCGTCCAGATCCGACGGATCCTCGAGCAGCTCCTCCTCCTCGGAGCGGCGCCACTTGAGCGTGCCGAGGAGGTCGAGGCCGAGGTTCCCGCTCACGAAGACGTGTTTCACGTCACCATCTTGACAGGTGACGCTGTCGGTCGACAAGCTTGCGTCACCGGTCCGACCGGTTACACACGCGTGCGGTGTCCGCGCATCGCGACCGGGAAGGCCCAGCCACCGCGACCACGAAAGTCACGACCCCACCAGTCACGACCCCACCAGTCACGACCCCACCAGTCACGACCCCACCAGTCACGACCCCACCAGTCACGACCAGTCACGACCCCACCAGTCACGACCCCACCAGTCACGGAAGGATCCACATGACCCACGGACCGAATGCGGGTGCGCCCGCAACTCTGCTCACCACGGACGACTACGTGTACTTTGCGGTGCGCGCCCTCGAGGGGATGGCCGGCATCGTTCGAGACCTCGGGGACGACCTCGCGAACACTCGACCGAACCTGCCCGGAGCGAACACGCCGTACGCGCTGCTCGTGCACTGCCTGGGGGTCGTCGAGTACTGGGCCGGTCATCTCGTCCGCGGGCGGCCGAGCGAGCGGGATCGTGAGGCGGAGTTCGACGCGTCGGGTGCCGTCGACGTCCTGCTCCAGCGGACCGAGGAGGCGATCGGCCGTCTGGCCGGGGATGTGGCCGCGGCGTCGCCGTCGTCGCCCCTGGCGTTCCAGCCGGCGGCCTCGGCCCAGGGACCGGATCGGCCCCTCACGCAGGGGGCGGCCCTTCAGCACGTGTACGAAGAGCTCGCCCAGCACCACGGCCAGATGGAGTTGATGCGCGACGTGATCCTCGCCGAGCGGGCGGGTCTTCTCGTGGGGCGATCGTGACCGGCGGGCGAGACGGAGCCGGGAGGGCACGGGACGTCGGATCCGGAGGAGTTGGAGTCGACACCGCCTTCCGATCCGTCGACGCGGACCGGTTGCGGTCCGGCTGGGGCGTGAAGTGGGGCGCCGTCGAGCCCGACGTGATCCCCGCCTGGGTGGCCGACATGGACTTCGGCGTGCCTCCGATGGTGCGCACACGCGTTGCGGAGGTGCTCGATCGCGGCGACCTCGGGTACCCGTTCTGGCCGGACGGGGACCCGCTCGTCCAGGCGTTCGAGGAACGGATGGCGGCACGATTCGCGTGGTCGCCCATGCCGGGACGGACGCGCGTGTTCACGGATCTCATCCAGATCCTGCAGGTCGTGATCGAGGCCGCGACGAGTCCCGGCGACGGCGTCGCCCTGCACGTGCCGAACTATCCGCCGTTCCTCGCGAGCATCGAGCGCTCGGGTCGGCGGATCGTCCCGCTGCCGATGCGGCGTTCCGCCGACGGCTGGGACATCGAGACCGCGGGGCTCGGCGAGCAGCTCCGGGAGGCCGGCGTGCGCCTCATGCTCATCGTGAATCCGCACAACCCGACGGGACGGGTGTTGACGCGCGCCGAGCTCAGCGGACTGGCCGACGGCGCCCGGGACGCCGACGTCGTCGTGCTCTCGGACGAGATCCACGCCGATCTCGTCTTCGATGGCGCGAGCCACATCCCCTTCGCCTCCCTCAGCGCGGACGCGGCGGCACGCACGATCAGCGCGACGTCGGCGACGAAGTCGTTCAACATCGCCGGCATGCGGTGCGCCGTCGCTCATGTCGGGTCGGACGCCGTCCGGTCCCGGCTGGAGGCCGCCCCGCTCGACTACTTCGGACAGCCGAGCATCCTCGGCCGGGTGGCCACAGTGGCGGCCTGGACCGAGAGTGAGAACTGGCTCGAGGGCGTCCGCGCGGTGCTCGCTGAGAATCGTGCGGCCATCGCCGACTGGGTGGATCGCTTGCCGTTCGATGTCACATATCGGTCTCCCGAGGCCTCGTACCTGTCGTGGTTCGACTTCGGTGGGACGGCGATCGCGCACGACCCGGCCGGCGAGATCGAGCGCCGCGGACGTGTGAGGCTGAGCGTCGGCGCGGACTTCTCCCAGCACACCGCTGTCGACACCCGTTTGTTCGCTCGTTCGAACAGTGCGACGAGTCCCGACGTCGTGCGCGCGATCCTCGATCGCATCGGAACGGCGCTCGCCGAGGCGCACCGTGAACGGGCCGGCTGCCGACTGTGACGACCGGAGGCTCCGCCCGGGGCGGATTGTGCCCGACGGCGTGAGTTGACACATCGCCAGGCGGCGAACGGATCAGAACGGTGGATCAGCGGAGTCGGTGACGACCCGGCCGTACGGACTCGTCCATCGGAGAACGGACGGGTGACCGGGAGGCCGCTCCACCTGCCAGGTGCTCGCGTGCTTGAGGCGGTGATGGGAGCGGCACAAGCACGCGAGGTTGTCGTGCGCCGTCTCGCCGCCGTGTTCCCACGCGCGGGTGTGGTCGATATCGCATGCTCCGGCGGAACGCTCGCACCCGGGGAAGCGGCAGCTCTCGTCTCGCAACCGGACGAATCGGCGGAGGTCGGCGGGAACGGTGTAGGAGGTGCGGCCGACGGAGAGTACGGTGCCCGTCTCCGGATGGGTCAGGATCCGGGTCAACGACGGGGCGCTCGCCGCGATCTCCTCGGCGACGCCGAGCGGGATGGGACCGTAGCCCTCGAGGTTGGCGGGTTCGTCCGACCGGCCGAGGAGCGCCAGGACGGGAACCGTGACGTTGACGGTCGGACGGAATCGCGCATACCGGCCTCCTCGCCCGGGCAGGCGCTCCGCCTCGTCGCGCCGAGCACGCAACGCCGGACCGGCGATCGGCCGCGCGGGCGATCCTGCGGCGGAATCACCGTGCACGTCACCGAAGAGCAGGAGTTCGGTGGCCACGTCGGCGCGGATCTGCCCGACACCTCGGGGATCGTGCGGGGCACCGGCAAGGGATCGGGCCGCCGCGTCGACGCGTTCGTATGCTGCACGCGCATCGACGCAGGGAAGGTGGAGATGCAGCCACGCCATCCCGTCGCGGTCAGGCTCGAAGACGAACCGCCGCTCGCCGCGGCGCAGCGCGGCACGGATCTCGATGGACTGCGGATGCAACCGTTCGCGTACGGCTCGTGCCCGCCGGCGGGCCGCGGCGGGCGTGCCGCCCAGCGCGCTCGGGAGGACGAGGTTCTCGAACCGGGCGCGCAGGGGAAGGGGAACCTCGCTCACGCCATCGGCGAGCGCTCGGGCGTGGGCGGGGGAGAGCAGTCCGTCGTCGAGTGCGGCGAGGACGGCGGGGAGGGCGGCGAGCCGAGAGGCCTCGTCGAGCTGGATGCGTATGCTCGCTTCGCTCATCCGCCGGGCGACCGCGATCTCGGCGACCACGATGCGGGCGCCGAGCTGCTCGCGGACGTCCGCCTCACGATCTCCGGTGTCGGAGCTGCGACGATCGGCTCGCGGGTCGTGGACCGCGTGCTCCGCGCCCGCCTCGACACCGCGGCGGTGGAGCTCGGCGAGCAGCCGCGTGGACTGCGCGTGGAGTGCCGCGATCTCGCGGTCGACGCCCAGCACGGACTCGACGAGTTCGTCGACGGACAAGCGGGTGAGCACGGCGGTGTCGTCGGACCGAGGCGGCTCGGCGCCGACTGATGGTCCAGCGAGCGCCGGCGCGACGGAGTCCGCGGCGACCGCCGTGCTGTGTTCGCTCGCCCCCGCGAGCATCCCCCGATGCATATCCGTACTCAACCACCCACCACCGACATTGCCGTGGCGGCGGACGCGGTCCGCGAGCGATAGCCTGGCCGACGTGCGCTCGGGAAAGTTCTTCGTCTTCCTCGTCCTCGCGAACCTGTTCTGGGCGGGCAATTTCCTCTTCGGCAGCGTCGTCGTCGATCAGCTCTCCCCGTTCCTCCTGACCGCACTGCGCTGGGCTGCGGCCGCCCCGCTCCTCATCGTGCTCGCGATCGTCGTCGAGCGGCCGCGTTGGCGCGATGCGCTCCGCGAATGGCCGATGCATCTCCTCCTCGCCGCACTGGGCCTCGTCGCGTTCTGCGTCTTCAGCTACGAAGCCCTCCGACACACCACACCGACGGACGCCGCCGTCGTGGGCGCGGTCAACCCGGCGATCATCGCGATCGTCGCCGGTGTCATCGCCCGCGAGCGCGTCGGGATCCGGCGCTCGCTCGGAATCACCGTCTCCCTCCTCGGCGTGCTCGTCGTCATCAGCGGCGGTGACGCGCTCTCGCTGCTCCGCTTCGACGTGAACGCCGGTCACGCGTGGATGCTCGGTGCCGTCGTCGTCTGGACCGGCTACACGATCCTCGGCCGGCGGCTCGTTACCGGACCGGTCACCGCGTCCGCCGTGCAGGCGACGCTCACGACGGTCGTGCTCGCGCCGTTCGTGATCCCGCAGCTCGGCGACGTCTCGCTGCACGGGCCCGCGATCGGCGGGATCCTCTACATCGCCGTCTTCCCGTCGGTTCTCTCGCTCGTGCTCTGGAACGTCTCGGTGAAGCGGGTCGGCGCGAGCACGGCGGGCGTGTACCTCAATCTGCTGCCCCTCTTCACGGCGCTCCTCGGGCTCGCGGTGGGAGTCCCGCTCTCGCTCGCGACGGTACTCGGGGGTCTGCTCGTGATCGTCGGTGTGACCGTCACCTCGACCCGTCGGCGGACCGCGCGAGGAACGGATGGCGGCCCGGCGACGCCGGGGCAACTACGATAGACGCTCGTGGCTCTCACTATCGGAATCGTCGGTCTCCCCAACGTCGGCAAGTCGACGCTCTTCAACGCGCTGACGAAGAACGATGTCCTCGCGGCGAACTACCCGTTCGCGACGATCGAGCCGAACATCGGCGTCGTCAACCTGCCCGACCCGCGGCTCGAGGTGCTCGCCGGCATCTTCGGCAGCGAGCGGATCCTCCCCGCGACGGTGAGTTTCGTCGACATCGCCGGCATCGTGCGCGGCGCGAGCGAGGGCGAGGGGCTCGGCAACCAGTTCCTCGCGAACATCCGAGAGGCTGACGCCATCGCGCAGGTCGTGCGCGGATTCGTCGACTCGGACGTCGTCCACGTCGACGGCGCCGTCGATCCGAAGTCCGACCTCGAGACCATCGGCGCGGAACTCATGCTCGCCGACCTGCAGACGCTCGAGAAGGCCGTCACCCGGTACGAGAAGGAGGTCAAGGGCCGCAAGCTCGACCCCTCCGTGCTCGAGACGGCGAAGGCCGCGATCGAGGCGCTCCAGCAGGGCACGCTCCTTTCCGCCACTTCCCTCGACCTCGCTCCGCTGCGCGAACTGGGTCTCCTCACCGCGAAGCCGTTCATCTTCGTCTTCAACGTCGACGAGTCGGTGCTGACCGACGACGCGAAGAAGGCCGAGCTCGCCGCCCTCGTCGCCCCGGCTGAGGCGGTGTTCCTCGACGCCAAGATCGAGTCGGAACTCATCGACCTCGACCCCGAGGACGCGGCCGAGCTGCTCGCTTCGACGGGCCAGGAGGAGTCGGGACTCGACCAGCTCGCGCGCGTCGGCTTCCAGACCCTCGGTCTTCAGACGTACCTCACCGCCGGCCCCAAGGAGTCGCGAGCGTGGACGATCCCGCAAGGAGCCAAGGCGCCCCAGGCCGCGGGAGTCATCCACACCGACTTCGAGAAGGGCTTCATCAAGGCGGAGATCATCTCCTTCGATGACCTCGTCGAGACCGGCTCCGTCGCCGAGGCCCGTGCCAAGGGCAAGGCGCGCATGGAGGGCAAGGACTACACGATGCAGGACGGCGACGTCGTCGAGTTCCGCTTCAACAACTAGTTCGGCGCTTCACCCTCATGCCAGGATGGTGAGATGAAACGTGGTGACACGGAAGGCGTCAGCATTGCGCCAAGGGCGATCCCGGCGATCGCGTTGCTGATCACGACCTGGTTGCTCATGTGGCTCGCTCAGGGCATTCCGACCCTGTGCGCGCTCGCGAATCCGTGTCCCGCTCCTGATGTGCGTGTCGCTCCAGCGCTGCTGTTCGGCGGGCTGATGCTCGTGCCTACGGCGGCCTTACTCCTCACCGCTCGTGCCGGTCGCTCCTGGGGGTGGGTGCGTACGATCTCGTACACGTTGCTGGTGGGGTTGGCCATTGTCGGCCTGGGTGCGGTGCTGTTCTCCGGAGGGTTCACCATTCCGCTCGCGCTCTGAGGCCGACCGCCGGAGGGCACTCATCCCTACCCCTGACGTAACGCGGTCGAGTTCCGCTTCAACGTGGAGCAGGGTATTGCCCATCCAACTGCTTCCAGGCAATGTCAAGGCTATGGAGACAATTACCCGGTAGGCACTATCCGGGTCATGCTGGAGATATGACAAACAACACCTCCGGCCACAACGGCCGCGTCTCCCGTCTCTCCACCGAGACGAAGGCCGCGTTCAAGACGACGGAGTTCATCGCCTACGTCCTCATCCTGATTTCGATGTTCATCGCGTCCGCCATGGTCGACGAGAACGAGGACGGGCAGGGCTTCGGTGCGGACCACGTGTGGCTCTACGCCACTCTCCTCACTATCGGATACATGATCAGCCGCGGCCTCGCGAAGTCCGGCAGCCGCGAGTACTACGACCGCGACGGGGACGACACCCGTCGATAGGCAACGGATCTCTCGAAGTGCGCGACGCCCAACTGGGCGTCGCGCACTTCTTGCATGGCCTTCGTGACGGCACCTGACTCGCGCGCTGCACGGGATCCGCGCACTGGTCACGAGCGGACGGGATCCGGGTCGTCCTTCCAGGAGAAGAAGCTTTCTCCCCGACGAAGCATCGCGGGGACTGTTCAGACTCCGCCGACCAGCCCCCGCGTCATCAAGAATGCCAGACGGACCGAGTAGGACCTCGTGGCGGGGCACGCAGAGCGGTCCTTGTGAAACGTCCGCCGGGCGGCGCGATATGCGCTCGGCTTGTGCGCGTCGAAGTGGTCGAGATTCACAAACAACCCGGCCACATCGATTGTGGATCTTGCATGGGCCGCGACGCGCTCGTTGTCCATGGTCTTCCCTCCGTGGCGTTCTCTCCACGATAGGAAGGCGAGATCGGTCATCGAACAGGCTTGACCTCGTCGAAGCCACCGTCTAGCCGTCAGGGGTCGGGCGTGCGGTCGAACATGACCGAAGAGCGTTACATCGACACGTCGAACCGCGTTAGTTGGTGCCCGTGGCCGGCGGTGTGACGGGTCGATCGTGGTGCGACGGAGGAGATGGGAGCGCGTGGACGTGCGCCTTCCGTAGCGTCAGGTGGCGCAGTGGACTCATGTTCCGCACCTCGGACTCGTGCCCACGGCCGAAACGATCGCCGCCGCTACGGCTACGACGACATGATCAAGCTGTTCTGAATCCGCAGAACCCAGGCCTGCGGGAGGAAACCGATCGTGTCGATGCCGCCGAGAACGCGCTCGACACCGTGGCGGCGATGCCGGTCGCGACTCCCCTCGGAGGGAGCAGTCTATGAACGCTGTCGAGGCCGTCGGAAAAATGCCACTACGACTTCTCCCGGCCCGCTTGCGCTGTATGGAACTCGCCGCGTAACTCGCCGCCGCAGAGTCGGCCGCTCCCTGACCGGGCCGGGCCGGTACGGCTCGATGAACACCGACGAGGCCCCCTCCGTATCGGGAAAGGGCCTCGGCGTCTCACGGGTCGCGTGACTACTCGGCGTGCTGGTCCTCTTCGGGTTCGAAGGTCGACGCCGTTCCGGTGTGCCCCGCGGCGATGCCGTCGGGATCGTTCGGGATCGTGCCCTCGGAGCCGAGTCCATCGGGCTTCGGCGTACCCTCACTGTCGTTGACGGGGTCCTTCGCGGTCGATTCGTCGGCGGAGCCGTGTGGATCGTGCAGTTCGGCCATGGCGCTCTCTCCTTCGTGATTGCGGATGGCCAGGCTACGTCGCGTCGCATCGCGCCGACAGGGGGCCCGGTCGCCTTGACATCTCACGACCCGGGACGATCTCCGTCGCACGGGAGCGCCGTTGCCCTGCTCCGCACACGATGACACGCTGATGGTCCGATCGGAGGGAGTGACATGGACGCGGACGTCGTCGTCATCGGTGCGGGCCTCGCGCGTCTGCAGTGCGCTCGCCGCGTCGAGCGCAGCGGGTTGCGTGTGATCGTGGTCGACGCGTCCGACGCCGTCGGCGGGCGGATCCGAACCGATACCATTGACGCTTCCGCGTGGACCGCGGGTTCCAGGTCCTGAATCCCGCGTACCCGGCGCTCCGCCACGGGATCGATGTCGCGGCCCTCGCACTAAAAATCCGCGCCCAGGTCGCTTCCTCCTGATCGACGCGTCGCGTCCCGGTGGGGGACCGGCCGGTCCACCGGACGTCGACCCGGGGCTGGGTGATCCTCGCGCACCACGTCGTTCCGCACACCCTCCCCGCGCAGCCACCACCTCTCCGGCGGCGCGACGAGCGACCTGGACGGGTGAACGCATCCTCGTCGCTGGCGACCATCGGGAGAGCGGCTCGATCCAGGGCGCGTTGATGGCGGGAGTCCGTGCGGGCTACACGGCGGCGGGATTCCTCCGGCCGGCGAGTGAACGGGCATGAGCGACGGCCCGATCGTCCGACTCGTGCTCCCCCTATTGCATTCGCCGCCGCTCCGCCACGCGTTGCCCCGTGGCGGGCGCGCGGCGGACAATCGCATCATGAAGGCGAAACTGATCAACTCGCGCGGCGTGACCGTTGCCGTCGTTGAGGACACGGGGCCGGAGATCGTCTACGAGGGAGTGGTCTACCGCGCCCGCGACGACCGCCATGAGAGCGGGGGAGCGACGCCGGGAGACGCGTCGGATCCGTCGTTCTACGAGGTCTCCGACGGCGAGTGAGACCGTCGCTCTCGGAGCGGAGCGACGAGCGGAGCGACGAGCGGAGCGACGAGCGGGACGGCAAACGGCTCCGCATCGTTCGGGTCGATGCGGAGCCGTCGTCGAGACTCCAGGCGCGTCGTCGAGCGTGGGTCGTCGCGCGGTCGAAAACTGCTAGGTATCACCGCGACTCCTGACGAAATGATACGCGGACTCCGTTTCCTTGTCCACCATTTACCCGACAAAATCTAACGTGTGCACGAGCGCTCATGCAGGGGACGATCGACGGCCACAGCCTCGACGCGGGACGGCGGCCGGCCAACGGGGTACCGAGTCAGTCCTCGCGATCGCCCGGGGCTTCGGGTTCGGCCTCGGTCTCCTCGACGCGATCCCGGAGGTGGTCCGCCATCGCGCCGGCGCCGTCGTCCTCGTGCTCGTCCACGGCCTCCTCGATCGCCTCCCGGAGGGACGCGTCATCGGAGGACGTGGGCTCGGCGGGGTGCGTGTTGCTCGACGAGTTCTCTGTGGGGCTCATGCTGCGACCGTACCCCTCACCGACGACGCACGACAGGGCTGGCGCCCGTGGCTAGGCTGACGCGTCGAGCGCGGGGTCCACTCCGCCGCCGCTGTGGAGAGGACGCACCTCGACGCCTCCACCGGACGCGAGCACGGGATTCCGCCCCGCGATGGCGAGAGCGGTGTCCACGTCGGCTGCCTCGATGACGTAGAAGCCGGCGACGACGGGCGCCCCGTCGACGAACGCACCCTCGGTCGTCGACCCCGCACGCAGCGAGGTCGCCATCGACCGCGGCGTGAAGGCGTACGCGGCGACGAGGTCGCCCGAGTCGACGAGCTCGTCGGCGTAGGCGTCGGCTGAGGCCGTGTCCGCTGCGGTCGCGTCGGGGGAGTGGGCGGAATCGTCGGCGTAGATCAGGATGGCGTACTGGGGCATGGGAGTCCTTCCGATGGACTCACAGTGGCACGAGCGAGCGTCCGGCGGTAGGGGGCGGTGCCGTCGCGGTCGTCGGCCTCGGTTTGTGCGCTGGCCAGGGTTGTGCCGCCGAGCGTCAGCCGAAGTACTCCTCGCAGGCCCGGTGGTCGCCGTCGTGGTCCAAGCGGTGGATGTCGCCGTAGGTCGGGTACCAGCGGTCGTACTCGTACTGGGCGGCCCCCTGATTGTTGTAGGCCGTGCAGTCGACGTCCGGGCCGGGCTTGCCGAGGGGCATCCAGGGCGTGAGGCCGCTCGGGCGCCCGTTCGGTGCGTACCGGATCCCGAAGGTCTCGGTGCCGTCGCCGTTCCAGTCACCCGTGATGATCGTGTGCTCGGCCTTGCCCCACGTGATGGCGCGCGCGCCTCGACCCGACCAGTTGTCCTATTGAGCGCGCGGCATCGCGGCAGCGAGCGTCCGGATCGCCCCAGTTCGGGTTCGACGCGAGCGCGCGAGGCGGACGAGGAGCGCGTTCGTCCCCACGGGGCATCGTCGTATCCGTGGTGCACGGGCGGAAAGCGAGTCGTGGCACCCCATTAGGTGACTGGTGTTAACAGGTGTGACAGGAGAAGGTTGATACATGACTCGTTCCGAGCCACTCCAGACCCCCCATCTCTCCCGGCGAAACATCGTCGCGGGCGCCGGGGCCGTCACGGCATCCCTCCTCATCGCCGAGGCACTGGGCGCGGCGTCGTCGCCCGACGCGGATGCGGCCACGATCCGCTGGTACCACCCGTTCTCGACGCGTATCCCGATCCGCAGTGACTTCGGCCCACGGTCGTCGCCGTGCGCGGGATGCAGCTCGTTCCATAAGGGCGTCGACTATTCGCCTGGGCGGCTCACACGGATCGGTGCCGCCGCAGCCGGCACCGTCATCTGGCGGCGCGACGCGTTGTCGTACGGCCAGTTCGAGGCGAACAGCTTCGGAAACTGCGTCACGGTGGACCACGGCGGCGGTCTGCAGACGGTCTACGCGCATCTCGAGAAGGGGACCGTCGCGCCGCTCGGGCCGATCGCCGCCGGAGGGCAGGTCGGCCTCGTCGGGCACAACGGTTCGTCGACGGGACCGCACCTCCACATCGAGATCCGGCAGAACAACGTCAGCATCGACCCCGAACCCAAGATCAATCTCGCCCCGCTCGCGCCCATCGCGCTCGCGGCGCCTCAGGAAAGCGACCTCGAAAGGCTCGACATGCTCATCATCGGAACGGAAGTGGCGTTCAAGAACGTGCGAGCAGGCTACGTCGCGCTCGTGGGATTCAAGAGCCTGCACCATCTCAACCGCACGGAGCGCGACGCGCTCATCAAGCACGGCAAGATGTCGGTGAAGATCATGAGTCCGGTCGAGTTCGAGGCGATTCTCACCGCGCTCCAGATCCCGATCACCGCGGCCGTTCCCGGAGCGAACTACGACGGTCAGCGCGTCAGCTGATTCGCGGCTCTGGTCTCCGCCGGTCCCGGTGAGGAAGCGTTGAGGGCCTCATGACGGTTCACGTTCCTCTCGAGAGGGTGCTGGCACGTTTCCCGGTCTCGACGACGGGCGCATCGTGACGGTTCGGATCCGCCTCGAGACGGTGCTGCCCCTGACGCGCGCCGAGGCCTTCGACCTCTCGCGCGACATCGGTCTCCACCTCGAGTCGATGAGCGCGTCGGGTGAGACCGTCGTCGCCGGTCGGTCGAGCGGCCTCATCGGCGAGGGTGAGCACGTCGCGTGGCGCGGGCGTCACTTCGGAGTGCGGTTCATCCTCATGTCGCGCATCACCGAGTTCGATCGTCCCCATCGGTTCGTCGACGAATCGATCGCCGGTCCCTTCCGCCGATTGCGGCACGAGCACCGGTTCGCCGAGCACGACGGCGGCACGCTCGTGGTCGACGACATCGAGTTCGAGGCCCCGTTCGGCGTCATCGGCCGACTTGTCGAGCGGTCGATCCTCGAGCGCCACCTGCGGGAGCTGATCACCTCGCGCAACGCCCACCTCCTCGAGGTCGCATCCCGACACTGTCGCGTCGCCGGAACGGGCGATGCGACCTCAGGCGCCGAGGGCGCGGAGCGAGGCCGTGATGTCTCCGACGGAACGGGCGACCTCGAGGAGCTGGGCCCCCGTGGTCTCCCGGCCCCACGTGAAGCGGACGGCGGAGCGGGCGGCGTCCTCGTCCAGCCCGATCGCGAGCAGCACGTGCGACGCCTCCGTGCTGCCGGCGGCACAGGCTGAGCCGCTCGAGGTGAGGATCCCGCGTCTCTCGAGGTCCAGAAGGACGGCCTCGCCGCCGAGCCCGTCGAAGACGAACGACGCATTTCCGGGAAGACGCTCGACCGGGTGGCCCGTGAGGCGCGCACCGGGGGAGGCAGAGAGCACGGCAGCGATGAAGGCGTCGCGGTCCGCGGCTCGGTCGCCGTCCGCCGCGCGCTCCGCCTCCGCGAGTTCGAGAGCGGTGGCGAGCGCGACGGCGCCGGCCACCGATTCGGTCCCAGAGCGGCGGCCGTTCTCCTGACCGCCTCCGTGGACGAGGGGTTCGAGCTCCAGCCGTCCGCGGAGGACGAGGGCTCCGACCCCCTTCGGCGCTCCGAGCTTGTGGCCCGAGAACGAGAGCGCATCGACGCCGAGTTCGCCGAGCCGTGTGTCGAGCTGTCCCACGGTCTGCACGGCGTCCGTGTGGACGAGGGCGCCCACCGCATGAGCGGCATCGGACAGCATCCCGATCGGCTGCACCGTGCCGATCTCGTTGTTCGCGTGCATGATGCTGACGAGTGTCGTATCGGCGCGCAGCGCCTCCTGAAGGGCGGCGACCGAGACCGACCCCTGAGTGTCCACGGGGAGGATCGACACGTCGAAGCCGTGGCGGCGGTGAAGGTAGTCGGCTGAGCGGAGAACCGCCTCGTGCTCGGTCGTGCTGACGACGAGGTGCCGCCCGCGTGGGTTCGCGAGCGCAAGCCCCTTCACCGCGAGGTTGTCCGCCTCGGTCCCACTCGACGTGAACACCACGCCGCTCGCCCGCACGTCGAAGGCACGGGCCACGGCGCGGCGGGCCGCCGCGAGCGCCGTCGAGGCTGACTCGCCGACCGCGTGAACGCTCGAGGGGTTCCCGAACTCCGTTGTGAGGAACGGCCACATGGCCTCGAGCACCTCGCGGCGGACGGGAGTCGACGCGGCCGCGTCGAGGTAGATCACCGCCGCCCGCCGGTGTCGGCGTTCGTGTTGATCGTCACGTCGAGACCCAGATCGAGTGCTCGAGCGCTGTGCGTCAGCGCCCCCACCGAGATGACGTCGACTCCGGTCTCAGCGATCGCGCGGACGGTGTCGAGGGAGACCGTCCCGCTCGCCTCGACGACGGCCCGTCCCGCGATGAGCGCGACACCCGCGCGGAGGTCCTCGAGAGCGAAGTTGTCGAGCATGATCGTGTCCGCTCCGCCCGCGACGACCGCGTCGATCTGGTCGAGACGGTCGACCTCCACCTCGATGTGCGTCGTATGGGGCAGGCGTGAGCGAAGCCCCCGCAGGGCGTCGACGACGGGGGTGCCCGATGCGGTGACGACGGCGAGGTGGTTGTCCTTCACCATGACGGCGTCCGAGAGGGAGTGGCGGTGGTTGTGACCCCCGCCGCACACGACGGCGTGCTTCTCGAACGACCGGAGCCCCGGCGTCGTCTTGCGGGTGTCGACGACACGGGCGCCGGTCCCTGCGACGGCCTCGACGAAGCGAGCGGTGAGCGTCGCCGTGCCGCACAGCCGCTGCACGAAGTTCAAGGCGACGCGCTCCGCCTGGAGCACCGAACGCGCCGAGCCGTGCACGCGTGCGAGGACGTCCCCCGCGGCGAAGGTCGAGCCGTCAGGGGCACGGTCGGTGACGACGACGTCGGGGTCGAGCTGCCGGAAGGCGGACGCGAACACCTCGGCGCCGCTGAAGACCCCAGCCTCCCGAGCGACGAGAGCCGCATCCGCCTGCGCGTCCGGGCGGAAGAGCGCCTCCGACGTGAGGTCGCCCCACGGCGCATCCTCGGCGAGCGCCGCTCGAACGGCGGCCTCGATCTCGAACCTCGTCAACATGCGATGGCGTCCTCTGTGTCTGTGTCTCTCGCTGTCTCTCTTGTGTCTGTCTCTCCTGTGTCTGTCTCTCTTGTGTCTCTCTCTCTGGGGCGAGTGGCCGGGCGAGAGCGGTCGTCGTCGTGGTCGACCAGCGCGTCGTGGCCCCCCGCCACCCGGAGGTACGACGGTGCGGTCAGAGCAGGATCGGTCGCCGGGAAGTCGACTCGGGAGTGCGCTCCGCGGGACTCGCGCCGGTCCAGCGCGGCGTGAGCGACGAGCCATGCGAGCAGGAGATCGTCGGGGTGCGCAGCGCCCGCGCGCGCGAGCGCGTCGAGTCGGCCGACCGCGCGCTCCAGTCCCACCGCGGACCGCGACAGACCGACCTCCTCCCAGAGGAGGTCCGCGACCCGATGTGAACCACCGCGCTCGAACGCCGTCGGCGTCACGAGCGATGACGACATCGGAGCGAACGTGCGACCGGTCGGAACGCGGAGGCTCCGGTCGTACAACTGTGGGTTGCCGAGCGCCGTGGCCGCTCGTGCCCCGAACACCGCACCCTCGATGAGCGAGTTGGAGGCGAGCCGATTGGCGCCGTGGACGCCCGTACGGGCCACCTCTCCCACCGCCAGGAGCCCGGGTACCGTCGTCAGACCGTGCAGATCCGTCGCGATACCACCCATCGTGTAGTGGGCCGCGGGAGTGACGGGCACCGGCTCGCGCGTCCAGTCGATACCCGCCGCGCGCAACCGCGCCGCGATCCCGGGGAAACGGGCGTCGAGTCGAGGGCCGTCGAGGGCCGTCGCGTCGAGGAACACCGGGCGGCCTCCCTGTCGCGCCATCGCGTCGGCGATGCCGCGCGCCACGACGTCCCGGGGCGCGAGCTCGGCGGCGGCATGCACGCGGAGCAGGAAGCGCTCGCCGCTGCCGTCCCGGAGCACCGCACCCTCACCTCTGACGGCTTCGGAGATGAGGAAACCGCCTGAACCGGCGAGCACCGTCGGATGGAACTGGACGAACTCCAGGTCCGCCACGGCGGCCCCGGCCCACGCCGCGAGGGCCAGCCCGGCCCCGGTCGCGGAGGGCGGGTTCGACGTGTGCGCGTAGAGCCCGGCGAAGCCGCCCGTCGCGAGCACGACGGCATCGGCCGCGAGGACGGACGGACCATCGAAACCCTCGAGACGGACTCCGGAGACGATGCCGTCCGTGAGCAGGAGGGCTGTCGCACGGGTGTGCTCGAGAACCCGGTCGACTCGTTCCCTGGCGGCCGATGCGAGAGTCGCCTCGATTGCCGCCCCCGTCGCGTCACCGCCAGCATGCAGGATGCGCGCGGCCGAGTGAGCGGCCTCGAGGGCGAGCGCAAGAGCGCCGTCGACACGGTCGAACGGAACGCCGAGGGCGACGAGCTCGCGGAGCCTGCCCGGTGCCTCCGTCGCGAGGACACGGACGGCCTCCGGATCGCACAGCCCCGCGCCCGCCGCGATCGTGTCCTCGACGTGCGCGGCGACACTGTCTCCCGTGCCGAGAACGCCCGCGATCCCACCTTGGGCGTAGCGGGTGTTCGAATCCTCGAGGCACCCGCTCGTGACGAGCACCACGTCGTGGCTCCGGGAGGCGCGAAGCGCGGTCGTGAGCCCGGCGATGCCGGAACCCACGACGACGACGGAGCGTCGGACAGATCTCGCCACGTCACATCGCCGGAACGGGCGGGCGAGCGGCGAGCATCCGCTCGAGGGCGACGCGTGCCGGCACGGCCACGTCGTCGCCGACGGTGATGCGATTGACGACGCGACCGGCCACGAGCTCGTCGAGGACCCACGCGAGGTAGCCGGGGTGGATGCGATACATCGTCGAGCACGGGCAGATGACGTCGTCGAGGCAGAAGATCGTGTGTTGCGGGTACTGGGCCGCGAGCCTTTGCACGAGGTTGATCTCGGTCCCGATCGCGAAGGTCGAGCCGGAGGGGGCTGCGGCGATCGCCTTCGCGATGACGTCGGTCGAGCCGCTCTCGTCGGCGGCGTCGACGACGGGCATCGGGCACTCGGGGTGGACGATCACACGAACGCCCGGGTGGGCGGCGCGGGCGCGGTCGATCTGGTCGACCGTGAACCGCCGGTGCACCGAGCAGAAGCCATGCCAGAGGATCACCCGGGACTCCTCGAGGCTCTGCTCGTCGTTTCCCCCGAGGGCTCGGTGCGGGTTCCACAGCGGCATCGCCTCGACGGGCACGCCCATGGCCTTCGCCGTGTT
The DNA here is from genome assembly GCF_004078655.1 of Labedella populi. Lineage (GTDB taxonomy): Bacteria > Actinomycetota > Actinomycetes > Actinomycetales > Microbacteriaceae > Labedella > Labedella populi. The sequence goes on from NZ_RZNC01000002.1 coordinate 529,266, forward strand.
GCGACCGAGGTGCTGGTCGGGGAAGAAGAGGACACGCTGTCCCCGCTCGAAGGCCCACTCGAGGACCGTCCGCGCGTTCGAGGAGGTGCAGACGATGCCGCCGTTGCGTCCGCAGAATCCCTTGAGAGCGGCTGACGAGTTCATGTACGTCACGGGGATCACGGGGACCCGACCGTCCGCGTCCGGCTCCGTTCCGTAGAGCTCCGTCAGCTGCTCCCAGCACTCCTCGACCTGGTCGATGTCGGCCATGTCCGCCATCGAGCATCCCGCAGCGAGGTTCGGCAGGATCACGGCCTGGTCCGGCGCCGAGAGCAGATCCGCCGTCTCGGCCATGAAGTGCACTCCGCAGAAGACGATCGCCTCCGCCTCGCTGCGCGCCTTCGCTGCGTTCGCGAGCTGGAACGAGTCACCCACGTAATCGGCGTACTGGACCACCTCGTCGCGCTGATAGAAGTGCCCGAGGATCACGAGCCGGTCCCCGAGGGCCTGCTTCGCCTCGCGGATGCGGCGGTCCAGCTCGGCGGCATCGGCGGTGCGGTAGACCTCCGGTAGTGCTCCCTGGCGGGGTGAGCCCGTGGGGATGACGTCGCCGAGCGACGCTCCCGGTCCGTAGCCCGGCGGTCGAGCGTCGAACGTCCAGGGAGCCGTGGCGAGCTCAGGGCTGCACGTGTCGCCGGTCGTCGCACCGGTCGTGATGTCGCGGATAGTCAGGTCCACGGAGGCCGTGATGGTCATGCGGAGGTCTCCTTTATCGGGGAGGAGGACGGGGTCGAGGAGGAGTAGCGGTAGAGCCGGGCCGGTCGGTGCGCACCCGTGCGGCGTGTCTCGCCGGTCGCCTCGATCTGGCCGTGCGAATCGATCTGGCGGCGGAAGTTCGCGGGATCGAGCCGGCGCTGAAGGATCGCCTCGTGAACCGTGCGCAGCTCGGTGAGGGTGAAGGTCTCGCCGAGAAGCGCTCGGGCGATGTCGCTGTACTCGACCTTCGTGCGGAGCCGTTCGAGGGCGTAATCGACGATCGCGTTGTGGTCGAAGGCGAGCCGGGGGAGACGGTCCGCGGGGAACCAGCGCACGTTCTGACCGATGAGGGCGCGGCGGGCCTCGGTGGAGTCGACGAGGGCCCAGTAGACGACCGAGACCACCCGATCGCCCGGGGAACGGTCGACGTCGCCGAACGCGTAGAGCTGCTCGAGGTACCGGGGCGCGAGTCCCGTGGTCTCGGCGAGTGAGCGCCGCGCCGCGTCGGCGAGGCTCTCCTGCGCGCCGAGCGGACCGCCCGGGAGCGCCCAGGCCCCGTCGAAGGGATCGCGGATCCGCCGGACGAGGGGGAGCCAGATCGCCGGGTCGCCGCTTTCCGCACCGATTCCATCGTCGGAGCGGAGGGCGAGGATCACCGTGGATACCGCGAGCGTGACCGAGACGTCGGCATGTGGTGCTCCGGCCATGAGGCGCTCCTTCTGGTTGACACGACTCTAACAGGGAGATCCAGGTTAAGGTACAACCGACTATAAGAACGGCTCGTTTCGGAATCGAGGCCCACGGCCCTCGCCCCGCTATGCTGGCGGGACAACCGAACATCGGGCCGCACACGCGATGCGGGAGAGCCGGTACGCCGGCACCGAAGGAGCAAGCCTCCCCGCCAATCTCTCAGGTTTCGTACCGCATCGAACTGGCCACTCTGGAAAGTGGACGACGCTCCGATCATCGGTTGCGCACGCCCCGCCGACGGTGAAAGTCCCGCGTTCGCGCGGTGCGAAACTCTCAGGCCCATGACAGAGGGGGAGTTCCCGACAACGCGCGTCGCGCCGTCGTCGAGGGGGTGGTCGTCGGCAGCGTCGGCGGGCCTCCGCGACGATCGATCAAGGAGAACTCGTGCCCGATCTTCCCCGCTCCAGTCCGCTCGGCGACATCCACGTCGCCCTCGGCGCGGCCTTCACCGACTTCGCCGGCTGGTCGATGCCCGTGAAGTACTCGAGCGATCTCGCCGAACATCATGCCATCCGGAACGCCGCCGGAATCTTCGACATCTCCCACATGGGCGAGATCGCCGTGCGCGGTCTGCGGGCCGGCGAATTCCTCGACGCGACGCTCGCCGGTCGTCTCTCGGCTCTCGACCTCATGCAGGCGAAGTACACGTTGCTGCTGAACGAGCGGGGCGGCGTCGTCGACGACCTCATCGTCTACCGCAATGGCGAGGCCGAGTACCTCGTGGTCGCGAACGCCTCGAATCGTGACGTCGTTGCGGAGGTGCTGCGGGCCGGTGCGGTCCCGTTCGATGTCTCCGTCACGGACGTGAGCGACGGCATCGCCCTCATCGCCGTGCAGGGGCCTCGCGCCCAGGAGATCCTCGAGAGGACGGCGGGGCTCGAGATCGTCGCAGGACAGGCGTCGCTCGCCGAGGTCCGGTACTACCGGGCGACCGCGGCGACCTTCGCGGAGCGCAACGTCTTCATCGGCCGCACCGGCTACACGGGAGAAGACGGCTTCGAGCTCTACGCCGACGTCCGCGACGCCGCAGCGCTGTGGTCGGCTCTCACGGTCGCCGGTGCGCCGCTCGGCCTCGTCCCCGCGGGGCTCGCATGCCGTGACACCCTCCGCCTCGAGGCCGGGATGCCGCTGTACGGACACGAGCTCGGTGCCGATCTCCTTCCCGTGCAAGCGGGCCTCGGCCGAGTGGTCGCCCTGACGAAGGACACCGACTTCCCGGGCCGAGCCGCCGTCGAAGCCGGTGCTCCCGCCGGTTCTCGCGTGCTCGTCGGACTCGTCGCCGAGGGTCGCCGCGCCGGCCGCGCCGGCTACGCCGTCCTCTCCGCCGACGGCGAGCCGGTCGGCGAGATCACGAGCGGTGCCCTCTCGCCGACCCTCGGGCACCCCATCGCCCTCGCGTACGTCGACCCGGACTCCTCCACGGTCGGCACGTCCCTCGCCATCGACGTCCGTGGCTCGCGCATCCCCGCGACCGTCACGACCCCGCCCTTCTACTCGAGAAAGAAGTGACCATGACCGACCTCACGACCCTCCACTACACGACCGAACACGAGTGGATCGCCGTCGACGGCGATGTCGCGACCGTCGGGATCACCGACTTCGCGGCCGACAAGCTCGGAGACGTCGTCTTCGTCGAACTGCCCGAGGTCGGGGGATCCGTCACCGGCGGCACCGTCGTCGGTGAGATCGAGTCGACCAAGTCCGTCGGCGAGCTCTACGCCCCCGTCGACGGCGAGGTCGTCGAGACGAACCAGACCGTCGTCGACGACCCGTCGCTCGTCAACAGCGATCCCTTCGGCGAGGGCTGGCTCGTGAAGGTTCGCTTCACCGCGCTGCCGGACGGCCTGCTCGACCGCGACGCCTACACGACCCTGGTCGGCGAGTGATGGCGGAGCGCTTCTCCGACCGGCACATCGGCACGACGGCGGCGACGCAGCAGGTGATGCTCGACGCCGTCGGATACGGCAGTGTCGACGAGCTCATGGACGCCGCCGTGCCGGGGGCGATCCGTCTCACCGCCCTCGGCACCTCCGTGATCCCCGAGCCGGCCGACGAGCGCGGAGCCCTCGCCGAACTGCGCGGTCTCGCGGCCCGCAACGCGGTCAACCGCTCGCTCATCGGCCTCGGCTACTCCGGCACGATCACGCCCGCCGTCATCACGAGGAACGTCCTCGAGAATCCGTCGTGGTACACGGCGTACACGCCGTATCAGCCCGAGATCTCGCAGGGGCGCCTCGAGGCCCTCATCAACTTCCAGACGATGGTGACGGACCTCACCGGCCTGCACACCGCGAACGCGTCGATGCTCGACGAGGGCACCGCCGTCGTCGAGGGAATGCTGCTCGCGCGACGCGCATCGAAGTCGGCGTCGCCCGTCTTCCTCATGGACTCCGACGCGCTGCCGCAGACGAAGGCGCTGCTGCTCGGGCGCGCCGAGCCCGTCGGCATCGAGATCGTGGAGGTCGACCTCGCGGCCGCCGATGAGCTGCCCGAGGCCTTCGGTGCATTCGTGCAGTACCCGGGAGCGTCCGGGCGGCTGTGGGATCCGAGCGACGTCGTCGAGCGGGTCCACGGGATGGGCGGCCTCGCGGTCGTCGCGGCTGACCTGCTCGCCCTCGCGCTCGTCCGCTCGCCCGGTGAGTTCGGGGCGGACATCGCCGTCGGCACGACGCAGCGCTTCGGCGTCCCGCTCGGCTTCGGCGGTCCCCACGCCGGCTATCTCGCGGTCCGCTCGGGTCTCGAGCGCCAGATGCCGGGCCGACTCGTCGGCGTGAGCCAGGACGCAGCCGGTCACCCGGCCTATCGCTTGACGCTCCAGACGCGTGAGCAGCACATCCGTCGCGAGAAGGCGACGTCGAACATCTGCACGGCGCAGGTCCTCCTCGCCGTGATGGCCTCGATGTACGCCGTCTACCACGGCCCCGAGGGGATCCGCCGGATCGCGCACGAGGTCGCGGATCGCGCGGCCTCTCTCGTCGACGCGCTCGAGAGCGCGGGTGTCGACGTCGTCTCGAGCGACGTCTTCGACACCGTGAGGGCCGTCGTCCCCGGCCGCGCCGCCGACGTCGTGCGCTCGGCGCACGAGCAGGGCCTCCTCCTCTGGCAGGTCGACGCGGACACGGTCCAGGTCGCCGTGGACGAGACCACGGAACACGCCGACCTCGAGGTCGTCGTCTCGCTCCTCGGAGGGACATCCCTTCCCGCGGAGCCGACGACACGTATTCCCGCGAGCCTCGAGCGCACGAGCGACTACCTCACGCACGAGGTGTTCAACGCGCACCGTTCCGAGACGGCGATGATGCGCTACCTCAAGACCCTCGCCGACCGCGACTACGCGCTCGACCGCGGCATGATCCCCCTCGGCTCCTGCACGATGAAGCTCAACGCGGCGACCGAGATGGAGGCCGTCACCTGGCCGGAGTTCGCCGCGCTCCACCCGTTCGCGCCCGAGGGAGATGTGGACGGCTCGCTCGAACTCATCGCGCAGCTCGAGCGGTGGATGGCCGAGGTGACGGGGTACGACTCGGTCTCGCTGCAGCCGAACGCCGGGAGCCAGGGCGAGCTCGCGGGGCTCCTCGCGATCCGCGGCTACCACCGCTCGCGCGGGGACGACGCTCGAACGGTGTGCCTCATCCCGCAGAGCGCCCACGGCACCAATGCGGCCTCGGCCGTCCTCGCGGGCATGAAAGTCGTCGTCGTCGCATGCGACGAGCTCGGCAACGTCGACCTCGACGACTTGCGTGCGAAGATCGCGCAGCACGCCGAGTCGCTCGCGGCGCTCATGATCACGTACCCGTCGACGCACGGCGTCTACGAGCACGAGGTCCGCGCGATCACCGACGCCGTGCACGAGGCCGGCGGCCAGGTCTACGTGGACGGGGCGAACCTCAACGCCCTCCTCGGCTACGCCCGGTTCGGCGACTTCGGCGGCGACGTCTCACACCTCAACCTGCACAAGACGTTCTGCATCCCGCACGGCGGTGGCGGACCGGGAGTCGGTCCCGTCGCCGCGAAGGCGCACCTCGCGCCCTTCCTGCCCGGCCACCCCATGGCGCAGCGCGCGGAGCACGACGGTCACGAGCACGGGGGCGTTCCCGTCTCGGCCGCACCGTACGGCAGCGCGAGCATTCTCCCGATCTCGTGGGCGTACGTCCGCATGATGGGCTCGGAGGGGCTGCGCGCAGCGACGGGGGCTGCCGTCCTCTCCGCGAACTACATCGCGGCGCGTCTGCGGGACCACTTCCCGGTGCTGTACACGGGCGACGCCGGGCTCGTCGCGCACGAGTGCATCCTCGACCTCCGGCCGCTCCGCGAGGCGACGGGGGTCACGGTCGACGACGTCGCGAAGCGACTCATCGACTACGGCTTCCACGCGCCGACGATGTCCTTCCCGGTCGCCGGCACGCTCATGGTCGAGCCGACCGAGAGCGAGGACCTCGCCGAGATCGACCGATTCGTCGACGCGATGATCGCGATCAAGGCCGAAGCCGACGCCGTCGGAGCGGGGGAGTGGCCGCGCGACGACAACCCCCTCGTGAACGCCCCGCACACGGCGGAGAGCGTCATCGACGATGGCTGGGAGCACGCCTACTCACGCGAGAAGGCCGTGTACCCGGTGCGGAGTCTCGTGCGCTCGAAGTACTGGCCTCCCGTGCGCCGCATCGACCAGGCGTTCGGCGACCGCAACCTCGTGTGCTCGTGCCCGCCTCCCGAGGCGTTCGCCTGAGCAGCGATCGGGTGATCGAGTGAGACGCCGCCCGTCCGTCCTGCGAGGGCCGCGTGGGCGGCGGCGTCCTCTCACGCGGTCTCACGCCGCGAAGACGTCGGGCCAGAGCGAGACGGCGAGCGGGTAGCCCACGAACGAGACGATGTCGAGTAGTGCGTGCGCGACGATGAGCGGCATGACGCGTCCCCAGCGGAGGTAGCACCACCCGAAGACGAGACCCATCACGATGTTCCCGACGAAGGGCCCGTATCCCTGATACAGGTGGTAAGTCCCGCGGAGGAGGGCGGCCGCGCCGATGATGAGCCACGGCGACCATGCGAGCTCCTTCAGTCGCGTGAAGAGGTAGCCGATCACGATGACCTCCTCGACGAGGGCGGCGCGGAGGGCGGAGAAGACGAGCATCGGGACCGTCCACCAGTACGTGTCGAGCGACGAGGCCTCGACCGCCAGATTGATGCCGATGAGGCGGCTCACGGCGAAGAACACGATTCCCGGGACGCCGATCGCGAGGAACAGCCCGACGCCGCCCAGGGCATCGGCGCCCGGGCGACGGAGATCGAGGCCGATCCGGTCGAAGGCGGTCCGTGTCGGCAGCCACAACAGGAAGAGCGCGAGCGCGACGGGCACGAGATCGAAGAAGTGTGAGAGGAACTGGTAGGTGAAGTCGAGCCACTCGCGCTCGCTCCGGGCGGGGTTCACCGAGGTGCTCTGATCGGCGAGGGCGACGGGGGCGGTGGCCGCCGCGATGATCGCGACGAAAGAGTAGACCGCCGAGGCGCCGAGTGAGAGGCCGAGGACGATGACGATCTCCCAGCGGATGCGCATTCGGCTCATACGTCCATCCTCGTGTACGTAAGCGCATACGTCCTGGACCGCTGTCATGCGCCGAACGGGGCGATTCGGACCCGTCCACTGCACGCTTCGCGACGCCACGCACCAATCCTGCACGAAAATGCGATCAAACACACGAAAGCGTCGGAACACTGCAACGATCGTGAAAACTGATTACCGCTGTGTAACGGTTCGCCCCGTCGGTTTGGTGTGCCGGGAGATGGCTCCTAGGGTTCTCTGTATTCCCGTGTTCGCGTGCGCCCAGTTCCAGCGCGCCCGCGGACCGACTAACCAGGAGGAATCTTGAGAATCAATCGCAAGGCCGCGAGTGTCTTCGCCGTGATCGGGGCCGGTGCGCTGGCCCTGACCGGCTGCACATCCGGCGGAGAAGGCGGCGAGGGTGGCAGCGGCGGAGACTCCGCGATCATCAGCACCAACGGCAACGAGCCCCAGAACCCGCTGATCCCCACCAACACCACCGAGGTCGGCGGCGGCAAGATCGTCACCTCGATCTTCGCCGGACTCGTTTCCTACACGGCCGAGGGCGAGATCGAGAACGAGGTCGCCGAGTCCATCGAGTCCGAGGACTCGCAGAACTGGACCGTCACGCTCGAGGACGGATGGGAGTTCACCGACGGCACACCCGTCACCGCCTCCTCGTTCGTCGACGCCTGGAACTGGGGCGCCAACCCGGTGAACGCGCAGGGTGCCGCATACTTCTTCGACAACATCGAGGGCTACACGCCGGCTCCGACCGAAGAGGGTGCTGAGCTGCCCGACGCTCCCGAGATGAGCGGCCTCGTCGTCGAAGACGACCTCACCTTCACGGTCGCGCTCACCGCTCCGGAGGCCGACTGGCCCCTCCGCCTCGGATACAGCGCGTACAGCCCGCTCCCCGAGGTGGCCTTCGAGGACATGGAGGCGTTCGGCGAGAACCCGGTCGGTAACGGTCCCTACATGCTCGACGGAGAAGGCGCCTGGGAGCACGACGTCGCCATCGACCTCGTGACGAACCCCGACTACGACGGTGTCCGCAAGCCCGTCAACGACGGCCTCCGCATCGTGTTCTACGCGACGCAGGACGCGGCGTACGCCGATGTCCAGGGCGGCAACCTCGACGTGCTCGACGCCGTCCCCGACAGCGCGTTCGAGACGTACGAGGACGAGTTCGGTGACCGTGCGGTCAACCAGCCCGCGGCGATCTTCCAGGGCGTCAACATCCCCCAGTACCTCGAGCACTGGACGGGTGAGGAAGGCAAGCTGCGTCGCGCCGCCATCTCGATGGCGATCAACCGCGACGAGGTCACGGAGATCATCTTCCAGGGCACGCGTACGCCGGCCACGGACTTCACGTCGCCGGTCATCGACGGATACTCGGACGACCTCGAGGGCGCTGAGGTTCTCGAGTACAACCCCGACGAGGCCAAGCGCCTCTGGGCTGAGGCGGACGCGATCGCCCCGTACGGCGACACCGTGTTCGACATCAGCTACAACGCCGACGGCGGCCACCAGGCCTGGGTCGATGCGACCACGCAGAGCATCGCCAACACGCTCGGCATCAACGCCCAGGGCAAGGCCTACCCGACGTTCGCCGAGGCCCTCGGCGACCGCGAGAACCAGGCCCTGACCGGTGCGACGCGCGCCGGCTGGCAGGCGGACTACCCGTCGCTGTACAACTTCCTCGCGCCGAACTACCTCACGGGTGCCGGCTCGAACTACGAGGGCTACAGCAGCGAGGAGTTCGACAGCCTCATCCGCGAGGGAAGCACCGCTCCGACCGTGGAAGAGGCGACCGAACTCTACCAGCAGGCGCAGGAGGTGCTGCTCGAGGATCTGCCCACGATCCCGCTGTGGTACTCGAACGTCAACGGTGTCTCCGCTGAGACCGTCGACAACGTCGTGTTCGGCTGGGACTCGGTTCCGCTGTACCACCAGATCACCAAGGGCTGATCCAGGGCGTACCCTGTATTAGTCGTACTCCCGGTGTCCGGGGCGCACCAGCGCCCCGGACACCCTGGTGAGTAGGCTCCTTCCATCTCATGATTGCGATCCTTATGCTTCCGATTTCTGGCGTGGGCATCTGATGCTCTGGTACGTCGGTCGACGACTCCTCCAACTGATCCCCGTGTTCTTCGGGGCGACGTTCCTCATCTACTTCATGGTCTTCTCGCTCCCGGGCGACCCCATCGCTGCGCTCTTCGGCGACCGCCCGCCGTCGCAAGCGGTCATCCTCGCCCTGCGCGAGCAGTACCACCTCGACGAGCCCTTCATCGTTCAGTACCTCTACTACGTCGGAGGCATCCTCACCGGCGATCTCGGAACGACCTACTCGGGACGACCGGTCGGCGACCTCCTCGCGTCGGCGTTCCCGATCACGTTCCGCCTCGCGATGCTCGCCCTCGCCTTCGAAGCGGTCGCCGGTATCCTCGTCGGACTCATCGCCGGTCTCCGCAAGGGCAAGCTCTTCGACGCGAGCGCGCTCGTCGTGAGCCTCCTGCTCATCTCGGTACCCACGTTCGTACTCGGTTTCGTCTTCCAGTACGTCTTCGCGATCCAGCTCGGCTGGTTCCGGACCACGGTCGGTCCGGGGGCGCCGCTCCAGGACCTGATCCTCCCGGCACTCGTGCTCGCGTCCGTCTCGTTCGCCTACATCGTCCGCCTCACGCGAGGAAGCGTCTCGGACAACGTCAGTGCGGACTTCGTCCGCACTGCGACGGCGAAGGGCCTGTCGCGACCGCGCGTCGTGCGCGTGCACATCCTGCGCAACTCGATGATCCCCGTCATCACGTTCCTCGGTGTCGACATCGGCTCGCTCATGGTCGGGGCGATCGTGACCGAGGGCATCTTCAACATCAACGGCGTCGGCGGGACCGTCTACAAGGCCGTCCAGCTCGGCGAGGGCCCGACGGTCGTCTCCTTCGTGGCGGTCATGGTCATCGTCTACATGCTCGCCAACCTGCTCGTGGACCTGCTCTACGCAGTCCTGGACCCGAGGATCCGTTATGCCAAGTAATGCCACTCAGGGCGACGGCCACTTCGTCGCCGACGTCGAGGAGACGCCCGTCGGTGCCGTCGACTCGTTCGACGAGTCCTCGAAGGTCCGGACGACGTGGTCGGACGCGTGGGAGTCGATGCGATCGCGCCCGATGTTCTGGATCTCCGCCGTGCTGATCCTGTTCGTCGTGATCGTCGCCGCGTTCCCGCAGCTCTTCTCCCAGACCGATCCTGCTCGCGGCTGCCTCCTGCCCGACAGCAACGGTGCCCCAGAAGCCGGGCATCCGTTCGGCTTCACCCGACAGGGCTGTGACGTCTACGCCCGCGTCATCTTCGGTGCTCGGGCGTCGCTCACGGTCGGTCTCCTCGCGACGATCCTCGTGACCGTCGTCGGAACCGTACTGGGTGCGATCGCCGGCTACTACGGCGGCTGGTTCGACTCCATCCTGTCGCGCGTCGGCGACATCTTCTTCGCGATCCCCACCGTGCTCGGTGCGATCGTCCTCATGTCGGTGCTTCCCACGCGCGACCCGCTGACGGTCGCCCTCGTGCTCTCGCTCTTCGCCTGGCCGCAGATCGCGCGAATCATGCGCGGCGCCGTGCTGTCGGCGAAGAACGCCGACTACGTTCAGGCGTCGACGGCGCTCGGCGTCTCGAGGCTCCAGATCCTCATCCGTCACGTCGTGCCCAACGCGATCAATCCCGTCATCGTGGTCGCGACCACGTCGCTCGGCACGCTCATCGTGGCCGAGGCCACGCTGTCGTTCCTCGGGATCGGCCTGCCGACATCGATCATGTCGTGGGGAAACGACATCGGACAGGCCCGCACCTCCGTGCAGACCGCTCCGATGGTGCTCTTCTATCCCGCCGCCGCGCTCTCGGTCACGGTCCTCTCCTTCCTTCTCATGGGAGATGTCGTCCGGGATGCGCTCGACCCGAAGGCGAGGGCCCGCCGATGACCGGCCAGACGACCGTTTCCGCTGCGACGTCCGCGACCGATGCCGCGTCCGCACCTCTCCTCGAGATCAGGGATCTCGAGGTCGGCTTCACCACTCAGCGCGGTTTCGTGCCGGCCGTCCGCGGGGTCAATCTCACACTCGGCCAGGGCGAGACCCTCGCGATCGTCGGCGAGTCCGGCTCCGGGAAGTCGACGACCGCGCAAGCGATCATCGATCTCCTCCCGGGCACCGGACGCGTCACGGCAGGACAGATCCTCTTCGAGGGCAAGGACCTGACGACCGTCTCCGCGCGTCAGATGCAGGATGTCCGTGGACGGCTCATCGGCTACGTGCCGCAGGACCCGATGTCGAACCTCAACCCGGTGTGGAACATCGGATTCCAGGTCGAGGAGGCCATCAAGGCCAACGGCGTCGCTCAGGGCCGCGACGCCCGCAAGCGCACGATCGAGGTGCTCAAGGAGGCCGGACTCGCCGACGCGGGGGACCGACTCAAGCAGTACCCGCACCAGTTCTCGGGGGGCATGCGCCAGCGCGTGCTCATCGGGATCGGCTTGTCGTCGCGACCGAAGCTCCTGATCGCGGACGAACCGACCTCGGCACTCGATGTGACGGTCCAACGCACGATCCTCGACCACCTCGAGACGCTCACTCGTGACTACGGGACGTCGGTGCTCTTCATCACGCACGACCTCGGCCTCGCCGTCGAGCGTGCCGAGCACTTGGTCGTCATGTACAAGGGCAAGGTCGTCGAGGCCGGACGGTCGACGGACATCCTGGCCAATCCGCTGCACCCCTACACGCAGAAGCTCGTCTCCGCGGCGCCGAGCCTCGCATCCCGCCGTATCCAGTCGGAGCGTCGACCGGAGACGACCGAGCACATGGACATCGCATCGATCGGAGCGCGCGACGCGCACCTGATCGAGCGAGCCGATGAGCGCGAGGCCGTGACGACCCCCGACATCATCACGGTCGAGAACGCATCGAAGGTGTACCAGATCCGCCAGGGCGGCTTCAAGACGAAGGAGCTCAAGGCCGTCGACGACGTGTCCTTCTCGATCCCCCGCGGGACCACGACGGCGATCGTGGGGGAGTCCGGCTCGGGGAAGTCGACGGCGGCGAAGCTCGTCCTGAAGCTCGAGGAGATGACGTCCGGCTCCATCCGCTTCGACGGCACGGAAATCGGCTCCCTCTCGGGCAAGGACCTGTTGTCGTTCCGCCGTCGGGTCCAGCCGGTGTTCCAGGACCCGTACGGCTCACTCGACCCCCTCTACAGCGTGGGTCGCACGATCGAGGAGCCGCTCGTCACTCACGGAGTCGGGGACAAGGCGTCACGACGTGCGCGCGTGCTCGAACTGCTCGAGCAGGTGGCGCTTCCGGCGTCGACGATCAACCGGTACCCGAACGAGTTGTCCGGCGGTCAGCGGCAGCGCATCGCGGTGGCGCGAGCGCTCGCGCTCAAGCCCGACGTGATCGTGCTCGACGAGGCGGTCTCTGCGCTCGACGTGCTCGTGCAGGGCCAGATCCTCGACCTCCTCACGGACCTGCAGTCCGAACTCGGATTGACGTATCTCTTCATCACTCACGACCTCGCGGTCGTGCGACTTATCGCCGACAACGTGTGCGTGATGCAAAAGGGCCGTATCGTAGAGGCTGCGACGACTGATGAGGTGTTCGACAACCCGCAGCAGGAGTACACCCGCAAGCTCCTCGAAGCCATCCCGGGTGCCAACTTCCACTTCGGCCGTTAGCAGCCGTCTTTCCCGTCGCCACCGTGGGCACGCCTCGCAGTGGCGACGGGTTTCCGCGCGGTCAACGCGCCTGAACCAGGGATAACAACTATGGCAATCGCCACCCGAAACGACCTCCGCAATGTGGCCATCGTCGCACACGTCGACCACGGCAAGACGACCCTCGTCGACGCCATGCTCCGGCAGACGAACTCGTTCGCGGAGCACGCCCACCTCGAGGACCGCGCGATGGACTCGAACGAGCTCGAGCGTGAGAAGGGCATCACGATCCTCGCCAAGAACACGGCGATCTCGTACAACGGTGCTCACGCGACCGACGGCCCCATCACGATCAACGTCATCGACACGCCCGGCCACGCCGACTTCGGCGGAGAGGTCGAGCGCGGTCTGTCCATGGTCGACGGCGTCGTGCTCCTCGTCGATGCGAGCGAGGGGCCGCTGCCGCAGACCCGCTTCGTGCTCCGCAAGGCCCTCGAGGCCAAGCTCCCCGTCATCCTGCTCGTCAACAAGACCGACCGTCCCGACGCGCGCATCGACGAGGTCGTCGCGGAGAGCCAGGACCTGCTCATCGGTCTCGCCTCCGACCTCTCGGAGGACGTGCCGGACCTCGACCTCGACGCCGTCCTCGACGTGCCCGTCGTCTATGCGTCCGGCAAGGCCGGTCGCGCGTCGACCACGAAGCCCGACAACGGAGCACTGCCGGACACGGAAGACCTCGAGCCGCTCTTCGACGCGATCCTCACCCACATCCCGGCACCGACGTACGACGACGAGCACCCCCTCCAGGCCCACGTCACGAACCTCGACTCCTCGCCGTTCCTCGGTCGTCTCGCCCTCCTGCGTGTCTTCAACGGCACGCTCAAGAAGGGCCAGACGGTCGCATGGGTCCGCCACGACGGCGACGTGCACAACGTCCGTGTGACGGAACTCATGATCACGAAGGCTCTCGACCGCTACCCGGCCGAGAGCGCCGGCCCCGGTGACATCGTCGCCGTCGCGGGCTTCGCCGACATCATGATCGGTGACACGCTCGCCGACCCCGACGACGTGCGCCCGCTTCCCGGCATCACGGTCGACGACCCCGCGATCTCGATGACCATCGGCACGAACACCTCGCCTCTCGTCGGAAAGGTGAAGGGCCACAAGCTCACGGCGCGGATGGTGAAGGACCGTCTCGACCGCGAGCTCATCGGCAACGTCTCGCTCAAGGTGCTCGACATCGGACGCCCCGACGCGTGGGAGGTGCAGGGTCGAGGCGAGCTCGCCCTCGCCATCCTCGTCGAGCAGATGCGTCGTGAGGGCTACGAACTCACCGTCGGCAAGCCGCAGGTGGTCACGAAGCGGATCGACGGCAAGGTCCACGAGCCGTACGAGCACCTCACGATCGACGTCCCCGAGGAGCACCTCGGCGCGATCACGCAGCTGCTCGCAGCCCGCAAGGGACGCATGGAGAACATGTCGAACCACGGCACCGGCTGGGTCCGGATGGAGTTCATCGTGCCGTCGCGCGGTCTCATCGGGTTCCGTACGGAGTTCCTCACGATCACCCGTGGAACGGGCATCGCGAACGCGATCTCGCACGGCTACGGCGAGTGGGCCGGCCAGATCGTCACACGCCAGAACGGTTCGATCGTGGCCGACCGCTCGGGCGTCGTCACGCCCTTCGCGATCATCGCCCTGCAGGAGCGCATGACGTTCTTCGTGAACCCGACCGAAGAGGTCTACGAGGGCATGGTCATCGGCGAGAACTCGCGCGCCGACGACATGGACGTGAACATCACGAAGGAGAAGAAGCTGACCAACATGCGTCAGTCGACCTCCGATACGTTCGAGTCGATGACGCCGTCACGGCAGCTCACGCTCGAGGAGAGCCTCGAGTTCGCCCGCGAGGACGAGTGCGTCGAGGTCACGCCCGAGATGGTGCGCATCCGCAAGGTCGAGCTCGACCAGAATGCACGCGCCCGTCAGACGTCGCGTCTCAAGAAGCAGTCGGAGTAAGCGGGCGGGGGCGGATGCTCGCCCCTGTCGGTCGATGTGCTCGAAGCCCCCTCGGATCATCGAGGGGGCTTCGTCGTCTCAGGATCCGAAGAGTCCTTCGCCGACGAATCCGCCTTCCCGAGCGCCGGGAGGCACGGCGAAGACGGCGGAGCCCACGTGCTTCAGATACTCGGCGAGGGCATCCGTCGCGATCGCGTTCTGGACCGTGACGAAGGCGTCGACGGAGCGCTGGAAGCTGATGAAGAACAGCCCGGCGTCGAGGGTTCCGAGCGGGTCGCTGCCGTCGACGTAGTTGTACCCCCGACGGAGGAGCCGGACGCCGCCCACGTTGCTCGGGTGGGCACGACGGACGTGCGACGTCGGATCGATGAGCGGTTCACCCGTCGCGCCCTCGGCGTCGAAGACCGGCTCGCTGAACTCCGATCCTCCCGAGAGCGGAGCGCCCTCACCCTTCGACCGCCCGATCACGCGCTCCTGCTCGACGCGCTGCTGACGGTCCCACACCTCGATGACCATCCGGATCTTGCGCGTCACGAGGTAGCTGCCGCCTC
This sequence comes from Labedella populi, assembly GCF_004078655.1. GTDB lineage: Bacteria > Actinomycetota > Actinomycetes > Actinomycetales > Microbacteriaceae > Labedella > Labedella populi. Next base: position 544,558 of record NZ_RZNC01000002.1, read on the forward strand.
GCATCCAGGCGACGTCGTCGTGCGCCGCCCACACCCACTCGTCGACGGCGGCGCGGTCCTCGAGCTTGAGGTTCGCGGTGCCGTCCTTGAACCCGAACAGGTTCCGAGGCGTCGTCTGCGCGGTCGAGGTCGACGAGGTGCGCCCGAACCCGAGCTGAGACCACGATATCGACGCTCGACCGAAGGCGATCCTGCTGAGGTTGCGGATCGCATGCACGGCGACCTGCGGGTCGTCGGCGCACGCCTGTATGCAGAGGTCACCACCGCTCCACTCGGGGCGCAGGGCGTCGCCGGCGAATCGCGGCAGTTGCGCGAGTCCGGGCGGCCGGCGAACGGCGATCCCGAATCGATCGGCACCGTCGGCGTCCTCGAAGAGGCCGGGGCCGAAGCCGAATGTCAGGGTGAGGCCGCTCGCGGGCAGCTCGAGCGCCTCGCCCGTGTCGTCGGGCGGAGCGACGTCGGGTCCGCCGAGCGCGCCCTCCTCGGAGACGTCGAGGCCGGCCGTCAATCGTGCGGCCGCGACGGTCCAGTCCGACAGCAGTTCGATGAGTCCGACGCGGTCGAGAGACGGTGACACGGTGAAGGCGGCGAAATGCAGCCGGTCCTGCGCCGGGGTCGTGATGCCCGACTGGTGCTCACCGTAGAACGGGTACGTCGTGGTGCCGACCGGCCCGGCGCCGGACAGCGCCGGGAGTCCCGTCGTGAGAGCGGCTCCGCCGGCCGCCCCCGCCGCCAGACCGGCGGCCCCCGCGGAGACGAGGCCGAGGAGGCCCCGCCGGGACACGCCTCGTCCGGACCGCGGGGGCTCCTCGTTCCCAGCCCTCTTGACCGCATCGGGCGATTGATCGCTCGTCACGACACCCCGAGGACGGTGCTCGTGAGCCGCGAGAGCGGCTCGGCGAGTGCGTTGACGGCGTCGGACAACTCCTTCTTGTCCGCGTCATCGACCTCGCCGTAGGCGACGAAGCCGTTCTCGATGCTGCCGTACTCCGCGAGGAGGGTCTCGAGGGAGGTGAACCGAGCGGTGATGTCGTCGACGAGGGCCTCACCGTCCTCGCCCTGGGCGATCGCGATGTCCTCGACGTTGCCGAAGGCGACCTTGGCGCCCTGGACGTTCGCAGCGAAGTCCATGAGGTCGGTGCCGGACCACCAGTCCTCCTCACCGGTGATCTTTCCCGAGGCGACCTCGTCGAGGAGTGCGATGGCGCCGTTGCTGATGTCGCCGAGCGTGACGGTGAAGGAGTCATCGGTGACGAGTTCGTGCAGTTCGGCGACGTCGGCGACGAGGCCGTCGGCGAAGGCCGCACGCTCCGCCGGGCTCGAGGGAGCCCAGTCGAGTGCGGCGTCGCTGCCGTCCGAGTTGAGCGCACCCGGTGCCGGAGGCCAGAGGTCCTTCTCGATGCGGTGGAAGCCCGTCCAGTCGAGACCGTCGGCGACGGCGTCGACCTCGCGGAAGTCGATCTTGGGGTCGAGGTCGCCGAAGGCCTCGGCGGTCGGTTCGACGCGCTCATAGAACACGCGCGTCGAGGCGAAGAGCGACCGCGCGGTGTCGTCATCGCCCGCGCGGTAGGCGTCGGCGAACGCCTGCACCGCCGGGATGAGCTCACCGACCTGCGACCGGATGTAGGCGACGTAGTTCGTGACGGCGGCGGCGGCGAGTTCCTGCTCGTCGGCGCTGATCGCGGCGGACTCGCCGCTCACCGTGAACGCCGCGAGTCCGATCGGGGCTCCGACCTGCTGGAACTTGCAGGCCGTGAAGTACGTTCCCGCGGGGAGTTCCGCGACGTAGTCGATCGTCTGGCCGGGGACGACGTTCTCCTTCTCGCCGACGATGCGCAGCTTGTCCTCGGCGAGGATCTCGAACTCGTTGACGTCGGTGCCGTCGTTCGTGAGGCTGAAGGTGACGGCACCCGCCGCGGCGGAGTCGGCCGAGACGACGCACGCGTCGTCCGTGATCCGCACCGTGAGGGCGGCGGCGTCCCCCGTCGGCGTGTTGGGGACGCAACCGGTCAGGGCGACGGCCATGAGGCCGGCACCTCCGATCACCGTGAGAAGGCGTCGAGGCATGGGGAACTCCTGTCGGATGAGGGGGAGGAGGGGAGGAGGTAATAAGGTCTGGACGCTCGACGAGCTGAGGCCTCAAGCGGGTGAGCGGACGGTACCCGAGGGTCCGGCACGGTCGGACGCCGGGAGGGTTCTGCCACGCGTAGTCCGCACGAGGAAGAGGGAGAGCACGACGACGAGGTAGGCGATCCACGCGGCCGACTGGGCCCACGTGGGCGTCGGAGTGAAGTTGAGGATCCCGGCGAGGAGGGCGCCGTACCAACTGCTCGGCGGCACGGCGGCGCTCACGTCGAACGCCGCGACGCCCCATCCGGGCAGGACAGCGGCCTCCTGGAGGTCGCCAATGCCGTAGACGAGGATGCCGGCGGCCACGACGATCAGGAAGACCCCCGTCCACCGGAAGAAGCGGGAGAGGTCGACGCGGACGAGCCCGCGATTGATCGCCCACGCGATGACGATGGCGAGCAGGATCCCCGCCGTCGCGGCGATCGTCGCCGCTGCCGCGTTCTGCGAGGAGGACGCCGACGCCCACAGGAGCAGGGCGGTCTCGATGCCCTCGCGCCCGACGCTCACAAAGCCGATGAGCACCACGGCGAGGCCCGAGGAGCCAATCGCCGCGTCGAGCGCCGACCGCAAGTCCCGCGCCATGTCGCGGGCATTCGCCGCCATCCAGAAGACCATCCAGGTGACGAGCGCCACGGCGAGGATCGAGAACGATCCGCCGAGGATCTCCTGCGCGCGGAACGACAGTCCGTACGGCCCCCACGTGAGGACGGCTCCGACGCCGAGCGACAGGACCACGGCGGCAGCCACACCCGTCCACAGCCGAGGGAGCACGTCGCGGCGGCCGATCCGGTCGACGTAGGCGACGAGCACGCCGACCACGAGTGCCGCTTCGAGGCCTTCTCGGAGACCGATCAGAAGACTGGCGAACACGGGAGCCTTTCGAGGATCCGGTCGAGGAGTCGGCCGGAGGGTGAGGAGTTGATGCGGAGGAAGCCGGAGGGGCTACTGAGGACAGGCTTGCCTAACCCGACTCCTCCGACGATAGTCATGGCTCGTCGTCGTGTCCAGATAGACTTGCCCGGTGATCGCGAACCAGGGTGACGGGCCCGCACCCGGTATCGCTTCCCGCATCGTGACCGTCGTCCTCGGGATCGTCGTGGGAGCCGTCTACGGTTCCGTGGGAACCGTCGCCCACCCCGTGACGGTGACCATCGGATCGATCGTCTTCCCGTACGGACTCGTCGTCGCCCTGGTCGGTGTCCTCGCGTTGTTCATCGGTTTCCGCCTCGTCGTGGGCGGGCGGCTCGCCGCCGTCGGAGCGGCCGTCGGCGTCGTCGGGATCGTGTCGTTGTTCTCACTCGAGAGCGCCGGGGGCTCGATCCTCATCCGCGAGGGACTCACGGGCGTGGTCTGGCTCGTGGGTCCGGCGTTGCTCGGTGCGCTCGTCATCTCGTGGCCGTCGCTCCCGACGCGCACGCGTAGACTGGAAGCTCCCGACGTGAAGGAGTCCCACACACCGTGACGTACGTGATCGCCCTTCCCTGCGTCGATGTGAAAGACCGCGCCTGCATCGACGAGTGCCCCGTCGACTGCATCTACGAGGGCGACCGGTCGCTCTACATCCACCCCGACGAATGCGTCGATTGTGGTGCATGCGAGCCGGTGTGCCCGGTCGAGGCGATCTACTACGAGGACGACCTGCCGGCGGAGTGGTCCGACTACTACACCGCGAACGTCGAGTTCTTCGAGGACATCGGGTCGCCGGGTGGTGCCGCCAAGGTCGGCGTGATCCACAAGGATCACCCCGTCATCGCCGCGCTGCCCTCGCAGTCGCACTGACGGTCGGCTCACCGCGTGGCCCTCGCTCCGCTGCCCGACTATCCGTGGGACGCCATGGCTCCCTTCGCCGAGACCGCGCGCCGTCATCCGGACGGCGTCGTCGACCTGTCGATCGGCTCTCCGGTCGATGAGACTCCCGCTATCGTCCGGCGGGCTCTCGCCGAGGCCACCGATGCGCACGCCTACCCGGCGACGATCGGAACGGCCGACGTGCGTGCGGCCGTCGTGGAGTGGTTCGCCCGACGCCGGAACGTCCGCGGTCTCGCGACCGATCAGGTGATCCCGTCGATCGGTTCCAAGGAGTTCGTCGCGTTCCTCGCCTACATGCTCGGCCTAGGGGACGGCGACGTCGTCGTGCACCCGGTGAACGCCTATCCGACGTATGCGGTGGGAGCGGCGATGAGCGGCGCGACCGCCCTCGCACGCGACGACCCCGCCTCGTGGCCGACGAACACCCGACTCGTGTGGCTCAATTCGCCGGGCAACCCCGACGGCAGGGTCCTCGACGTCGCCGATCTCCGGGCCCGTGTCGATCGTGCGCGCGAACTCGGCGCCGTCATCGTGGGGGACGAGTGCTACGCGGAGCTCGGGTGGGACGGACGGTGGGAGACCGAGCCCGTCCCGTCGATCCTCGACGACCGTGTCACGGGTGGTGATACACACGGCGTGATCGCGATCTACTCCCTCAGCAAGCAGAGCAACATGGCGGGGTACCGTGCGGCGTTCGCGGCCGGGTGCCGCTCCACCATCGCGCGACTCACGACGGTCCGGAAGCACGCCGGGCTCATGGTGCCGGCGCCCCTCCAGCACGCGATGGCCGTGGCTCTGCGTGACGACGTTCACGTGAAACGGCAGCGCGAGCTCTACCGTCGACGCCGGTCGGTCCTGCGGCCGGCGCTTGAAGCCGCGGGGTTCCGCATCGAGGGAAGCGAGGCGGGCCTCTACCTCTGGGCGACGGAGGGGCTCGGCGCGTGGCGATCCATCGGTCGACTGGCAGAGCTCGGGATCCTCGCGGGACCGGGACCGTTCTACGGCGAGTCGTCAGGCGACCACGTGCGGCTGTCGCTCACGGCGACCGACGAGCGGATCGACGCGGCCGTGGACAGGCTCGCTGCGCTCGTCTGACGCTCTCGGCAGGTGCCGCCCGCGCTCGACGTGGATTTGTGGATTCCTCCGGAGAAGTCCCATCAGCGTTGGCGGGTGCGACAGTAGGTGCCTGCGCCGATTAGGCTGTAGTCGTCAGTGACGCCGGCGAGAACCACCGGCGGTCACGCTCGAATGGGACATCCAGCCAGGGAGGCACAGTGGGCGACGTCGGTCACGATTCAACGAAGACACCCGAGACGGCGACCCTGTCGTTCCCCGGCGGGAGTGCGGAGTTCCCCGTTCTCCCGGCCGTCGATGGGGCGTCGAGCATCGACATCTCGACCTTCACGAAGAAGACGGGGTACACGACACTCGATTACGGCTTCGTGAACACCGCGGCCACGAAGTCCACCATCACCTACATCGATGGAGACGCCGGCATCCTCCGCTACCGGGGGTACCCCATCGAGCAGCTCGCCGGCTCGTCGAGTTATCTCGAGGTCGCGTGGCTGCTCATCTACGGCGAGCTCCCGACGGCCGACCAGCTGGCGGAGTTCGACGAGCGCATCCGCCGCCACACGCTCCTCCATGAGGACCTCAAGCGGTTCTTCTCGGCGCTCCCGCACACGGCGCACCCCATGGCCGTCATCTCGAGCGCGCTGTCCGCGCTGTCGACGTACTACGAGAACTCCGACGACCCCAAGGACCCCGAGCAGGTCGAGCTCACGACGATCCGGCTCCTCGCGAAGCTCCCCGTCATCGCCGCCTATGCGCATAAGAAGTCGCTCGGACAGGCTTTCCTCTACCCGGACAACTCGCTGAGTTTCGTCGACAACTATCTGAAGCTCAACTTCGGCAACCTCGCCGAGCCCTACGAGATCGACCCGGTGCTCTCCGGAGCGCTCGAACGGCTTCTGATCCTGCACGCCGACCACGAGCAGAACGCGTCGACGTCCACCGTGCGGCTCGTGGGGTCGACCGGCGCCAACCTGTACGCCTCGATCTCAGCGGGGATCAACGCGTTGTCCGGACCGCTGCACGGTGGCGCGAACGAAGCGGTGCTCGACATGCTGGGCCAGATCCGTGATAGTGGTGAGGGCGTCGCCCGCTTCGTGGAGCGCGTCAAGAACAAGGAAGACGGCGTCAAGCTCATGGGCTTCGGACACCGCGTGTACAAGAACTACGATCCGCGCGCGAAGATCGTGAAGGAAAGCGCCGACTCGGTCCTCGAGCACCTCGGAGTGAAGGACCCGCTGCTCGACCTCGCGAAGGAACTCGAGCAGATCGCACTCGAGGACGACTACTTCAAGGAGCGGCGCCTCTACCCGAACGTCGACTTCTACACGGGCGTCATCTACAAGGCGATGGGCTTCCCCACCCGGATGTTCACGGTGCTGTTCGCGATCGGCCGGCTTCCCGGCTGGATCGCCCACTGGCGCGAGATGAACCTCGACCCGCAGTCGAAGATCGGCCGTCCGCAGCAGCTCTACGTCGGCCCTGCGGAGCGGGAGTTCCCGCAGCGCTGACGCGTCGTGGCGCTCCCGCGCCTATCCCGGTCCTCGAGCGGGGCGGCTCGGTGCCGCCGTCAGGGCGAGAGCACGAGCCTGTCGACGGCGCCCTCCTCGATCGCAGCACGGCTGTACGGCCAGGGGCGGGTCTCGTTCGCGGCCCAGGCGTCGGTCTGGTCGACGTAGTGCGGGTGGAAGGCGTGTCCGGAGCTTCCCGCGAGGTTGATCCACGTGGACCCGTCGAAGTCCGCCAGGTCGATGACCTGTCGCATCGACGGCACCCAGTCGACCGCGTAGCCGTTCGGGAGATCCCAGCCGACGGCGTTCACTTCACTCGATCCGCCGGACGTCGCCCACGGGCCCCGGTTGAACAGCCCCTCGATCGGTGTGATGCCCGAGGACCCGAAGGTCGCGTTGCGCAGTTCGAGTTCGTGCAGGTCGCCCCAGCTCCACCGCGTGGTGTCAGTGCCCATCAGTCGCGTGGACTCCTCCCAGGCGAGCCGCACACTGCGCCCGATGGCCTGATCGAGCCCGTCGACCTCTGCCGCGTCGTCTCGCCACCAGGGGGACGACGGCCGATCGAGCAGGCGGTCGACGACGAGGAACCATCGCGACCCACCGGCGGGCGGGAGTCCGTCGGGCAGTCGGGGTCGGAAGGTCTCGTCGAGCAGCGTCTTCCAGAACACATTGAAGAACGCGGCGGACGGAGAAGCGGCATCGTCCCGGTAGTCCCAGTCACGGAGGAGGTCCTGGGCCTCGTCCACCGGACCCGTGGCGTCGAGCTCGAGCAACAGGGGCACGAGGCGCTCGGCGACGGCGTTGTGGTCATCGGCCTGCACAGCGGACATGTCTTCAGCGGTGACGGGCTCCTCACGGTCGATCAGGCCCCGTACGAGGCGGTCGATCCGGTCGGCGCGGTAGCCCGCATCCCAGTCGGCCGTGAGGAACGGTCCCTGCCGTCTCGGCGCGACCGCGTTGTTGGCCGTGACGATGTAGCCCGATGGTGGGTTGAAGACGGTCGGCAGCTCCGTGAAGGGCACGGTCCCGACCCACCCGGTACGGCTCGTCCACCCGGCCTGGGGCCGTGTACCGTCCGATCCCGTGCGGACGGGGATCACTCCGGGCGCCTGATACCCGATGTTCCCGTCGACGTCCGCGTAGAGAAGATTCTGCGACGGCACCTCGAACCGCTCCGCCGCGGCGCGGAAGGCCTCCCAATCGCGAGCGGCGTTCATCGCGAAGATCGCCGTCGGAGTGCGGCCCGGTGTCAGCGCCGTCCACTGCAGCGAGACGGCGTACTCGCGGTCCGCTTCACCGAACCCTTCGCGATAGTCGTCGGCGATCGTCCCGATCTGATCGGAGATGCCCGACACGATCGGGCCGCGCGACGTCGAACGCACCCGCACCTCGACGTCCTCGCCGCCGGCGACACGGATCGTCTCGGTGCGCACGTCCAGGGGACGAAGGGCGCCGTCGAGCTCCGACTCATCGCCGACGACGCGCTCGATGTAGAGGTCCGCGACGTCCGGGCCCAGGTTGGTGAAGCCCCACGCGATCCGATCGTTGTGGCCGATGATGACCCCCGGGAGCCCGGAGAACGTGAATCCGGCGACGTCGAAGGGGCACGCCTCGCTCACTGTGGCGCACCGCAGGCCCATCTGATACCAGATCGAGGGGAGGGCCGGGCCCAAGTGCGGATCGTTCGCGAGCAGGGGTTCGCCGCTCGCCGTGTGCTCACCGGACACCACCCACGCGTTCGACCCGATGTCGGTCCCGGCCTGCCCGAGCAGTTCCGGGAGGCCGCGGAGAGCCGAACGCACGGTCGTGAGCGCCTCGGCCGCGTCCTCGGTCAGCGGACCAGACGCAGCCTCACCGTCGTCGGGCGTCGGATCCCCGGCCGACTGCAGCTGTCGCACCTCGGACCCCTCGACCGCGCCGCCCGTGATCGTCGGATGCTCCTCGTAGGGGTACGGCGGGTACAGCTCCGCGAGCCGCTCCGGTTCGAGCGCCGTGGTGAGGAGCGCACGCTCGATCTCGTCCTCGAGGTTCGATCGCAGGTCCCACGCCATCGCCTTGAGCCATGCGACGCTGTCCGCGGGGCTCCACGGCTCCGGCGTGTACCCCGGGTTCTGCAGCCCGAGCACGGCGTACTCGAGCGAGAGATCGGCACCGGAACGGGAGTCGAGGTAAGCGTTCACTCCTCTCGCGTACGCCTCGTAGTACGACCTCGAGACGTCGTCGAGGGCGGCGACCTCCTCTTCGGCGACGGTGCGCCATCCGAGCGTCCGCACGAACGCGTCCGTCTCGACCTGGCTCTCGCCGAAGAGTTCGGCGAGCCGGCCGGAGGTGACATGACGGCGGAAATCCATCTCCCAGAACCGGTCCTGAGCATGGACGAAGCCCTGTGCCGCGAAGAGGTCGAGCGCGGAGTCCGCCTCGAGCTGCGGGATCCCGGCGTCGTCTCGCGTGACGGTCACCGGGGCTTCGAGGCCGTCGAGGTGGATCTCGCCCTCCGTCTGGGGGAAGGAACGCTGCACGGTCCAGAGCCCGAGGCCGCCCACCACCACGATGGTCACGGCGACCACCGCGACGACGCGCACGATCAGGCGGGACACCGGGTGGCGTCGTGTGTCGTAGTCGGCTCGTCGCATGTCCACTCCCTCGTGCGTCGACCGCCGGCTCGACCGGGAGTGCCTAGGCGTGCAGGGCGGTGTTCAGGACGATACCGGTCCCCGACCGCCTCAGCACCTCGACGGCACCGGACGTCGAGTTGCGGCGGAAGAGCAGACCGGGGACGCCGCTCAGCTCAGCGGCCTTCACGATCGGCCGCTCTTCCGACCCGTGCTCGATCACCATGACCTTCGTGCCGGCGGTGACGTAGAGCCCTGCTTCGACGACCGAGTCGTCGCCGATCGAGATGCCGATGCCCGAGTTGGCCCCGAGGAGCGCGCGCTGACCGATCGAGACGCGGTGCGATCCGCCGCCCGAGAGCGTGCCCATGATGGAGGCCCCGCCGCCGATGTCGCTGCCGTCGCCGACGACGACGCCCTGCGAGATCCGGCCCTCGACCATGGATGCACCGAGGGTGCCCGCATTGAAGTTCACGAACCCCTCGTGCATCACGGTCGTCCCGGGCGCGAGATGCGCGCCGAGCCGCACACGGGAGGAGTCGGCGATCCGAACGCGGTCGGGAGTGACGTAATCGAGGAGGCGGGGGAACTTGTCGATGCCGGTCGCCTGTATCCCCGCACGCTGCAACGCGGGTCGTAGCGCGCCGAAGTGGGCGGGGAGGACCGGCCCGGCCGTCGTCCAGACGACGATCGGGAGGTGGCCGAAGATCCCGTCGAGATTGAGTGAATTCGGAGGAGTCAGGACGTGCGAGAGCAGGTGCAGGCGCAGATAGGCGTCAGGCGTGTCGGCGGGAGGGACATCGAGATCGATCTCGACCGTCACGACATCGGTTGTGACCCGCCGACGCGGGTCGGCGGATGCCAGGGCCTCGAGCTCCGCCGGGGCGATCCACTTGTCTCGACCGGCAGGCATCCGTCCGAGGCGCGGCTCCGGGAACCAGGTGTCGAGGACCGTACCGTCCTCGGCTGTCGTTGCCAGTCCGTATCCCCATGCGAAGCGGGGGCCTGCGGCGTCGTCGGTGGGGGTGGAGGGAGTCGCGGTCATGGTGTCTAGGCTAGTTGGACGATCGGTCGCTCGCCGCCGTGGGCAACGCCAGCGGGTGCGTCGGCCCTCTCACTAGACTGTGCTCCATGGAGCCCGCAGCCCGCTCGTCGAGCCTGACCCGCCTCGACCTGACGGGATCACCCGTCGATCTCACCCGGATCATCTGCGACATCGAATCCGTCTCCGGAAACGAGCGCCGTCTCGCCGACCTCATCGAGCAGGCCCTCGTCGCCTTCCCGCACCTCGAGGTGACGCGTGACGGGGACACCGTCGTCGCCCGCACCGGCCTCGGACGCGAGCGCCGTGTCGTGATCGCCGGCCACCTCGACACGGTGCCCGTGAAGGAGAACGTGCCGACACGGTCGGAGACGATCGACGGTGTCGAGTACATCTGGGGCCGCGGCACCGTCGACATGAAGGCCGGGGTCGCGGTGCAACTGCACCTCGCAGCGACGCTCCGCGAACCCGCCGTCGACATCACATGGATGTGGTACGACCACGAGGAGGTCTCGGCGGAGCTCAACGGTCTCGGCCGCCTCGCACGCAATCGGCCGGACCTCTTCGACGGCGACTTCGCCATCCTCGGAGAACCGTCCAACTCCCGCATCGAAGGCGGCTGTAACGGCAATCTGCGCATCGAGGTCCGTGCGTACGGTCTGCGGTCGCACTCCGCCCGCAGTTGGGTGGGGGAGAACGCGATCCACAAGATCGTCCCGGTTCTCGACACGCTCGCCGCCTATGAACCGCGCGAGGTCGAGGTCGACGGGCTCGTCTACCGGGAGGGTCTCAACGCCGTGGGGGTATCCGGGGGCATCGCCGGCAACGTGATCCCCGATGAGGCGATGGTGCATATCAACTACCGCTTCGCGCCGAGCCGCTCGGTCGAGGAGGCCATCGCCCACATGCATGAGCTCTTCGCCGACTTCGAGATCCGTGTCGTCGATCAGGCGGAGGGGGCGAGGCCCGGTCTCGACGCTCCGATCGCGCAGCAGTTCGTGGCGGCCGTCGGATCGGAACCGGCCCCGAAGTACGGCTGGACCGACGTGGCCCGGTTCTCGGCCATGGGTGTGCCGGCCGTCAACTACGGTCCGGGCGATCCCCTCAAGGCCCACGCCGACGACGAGCGCTGCTCGGTCGAGCAGATCCTCGAGTGCGAGCGCGGCCTGCGCTCCTGGCTGTCCGCATGACCACGACGAGGGGAGTGGTCCCCGCGACACGCTCCGACGGGACAGGGGACCGGTCCGGGCGCTTCCCGTGGTGGGTCGTCGTCCTCGCCGAGTTCGCCGGAGCCCGAGTCATCACGACGGCGACGATGCTCTTCCTCATCGCGTCGATCGTCGGCCAGTTCCTCTGGCTCTACGTGTTGTGGCGGGTGGGCGACTCGCCACTCCCGACGTGACCCGCGGAGGACGGATCGAGCGCTCGTCCATGCGTCGGCCGCAAGCCGACATCGAGCCGCTCGACGACCCGGAGCCGCTCGACGATCCCGAGCCGCTCGACGATCCGCTCACGTCCGACCGCTTCCGCCGGTTGCCGTGGTGGGTCGCCGTGCTCATCGTCTTCGGCCTCTCCCGCATTGTGACCACGGCCATGATGCTCGTCCTCGCCGCGCAGCAGGACCAGAACGCGTGGACGGCTGCCGCTCCGCGCTACGTCGACTTCGCCTCGATGTGGGACGGCCGCTGGTACAACATCGTGGCCGTTGCGGGATACCCCGCCGAGCTCCCCCTCACGGACGACGGCCATACGGCGGAGAACGCCTGGGCGTTCCTGCCGGTCTACCCGCTCGTCGTGCGCACGGTCATGATCCTGACGGGAGCCGAGTGGGCCGTCGCAGCGGTCGCGGTGTCGGTGCTCGCGGGCTTCGGTGCCGCACTCGTCACCTACCGGCTCTTCCGCGAGCACCTCGACGCCGGCACCGCTCTGTTCGGCGTCGTCATCTTCTCGGTCGCGCCGGTAGCGCCCGTGTTCCAGGTCGCCTACGCCGAGTCGCTCCACCTCCTGCTCCTGTCCCTCGCCCTGCTCCTCCTGGTGCGTCGTCGGTACGGTCTCCTGATGCCCGTGGTCGTCGTGATGGGCTTCACCCGACCGAGCGCTCTCGCCTTCGCGCTCCTCCTGGGCCTCCACCTGCTCGTGCGCATCGTCCGGAGAGATCGCGAGCCCTTCGCGTCCGGCGAACTCCCGCTCGTCATCGGCGCGACGCTCCTGAGCGGCCTCGTGGGCCTCGCCTGGCCGGCGGTGGCCTGGGCGGTGACCGGTTCGGTCACCGCGTATACGGACACCGAGCTCGCGTGGCGGTCCGTGTACATCGGGTATCAGCACCTCATCCCGTTCACGCCCTGGTTCCAGGGTTTCGAGTGGTGGTTCGGGCGCCCGCTGGGCTGGATCGGCGTGATCCTCCTCGTCGCAGGTTTTGCGGTCGCCCTCACGAGCAGACCGGTGAGGATGCTCGGACTCGAGGTCCGATTGTGGCTCGCCGCTTATGCCCTCTACCTCCTCGCCGTCTTCTTCCCGCAGTCGAGTACCTTCCGACTGCTCGTGCCTTTCTTCCCGTTCGCCGGCGCCATCGCGGTTCCGCGGTCCAGGGTGTACCGGACAACCGTCGTGATGGGGAGCATCGCCCTGCAGTGGCTCTGGCTGCTCGTCGCATGGCGGGTCGACGGCTACGACTGGACGCCACCGTGACCCGGAGTCCGTCGAGCGGGGGGATCGGCGCTCCAGACGCGGTAGGTCGGTGCGCTCGGGATGCCGAAGCGGCCGTCCCCTCGACGTGGGGATTAGCGCGAACCGCCGCCGATCACGGATAATGGACGTAGTACACGAAAGGGGAGCCGTATGGCCGCGATGAAGCCGAGGACCGGAGATGGGCCTATGGAGGCCGTAAAGGAGGGTCGGCTCATCATTGTGCGAGTGCCGCTCGAAGGAGGAGGTCGGCTCGTCGTGTCGGTAAACGACGACGAGGCGAAGGAACTCCACGACGCACTCGCCGGAGTCGTTTCCGCCTAATCCACCAGCACCACGTGATGGCGCCCGGATCCCTGAGGGATCCGGGCGCGACGTCCCTCTCAGATCGCGAGCTTCGTCACCTGCAGGAGACCGTCGCCGACGACCGACAGAGCGCTCACGACGGCGGTCGAGGCGGCGACCTCATGGACGAGCGAGCGGTAGCCCACGGCGACGTCGTCACGCGCGGCCGGGTCCGCGACGCGACCACGCGCGAGTGCATGGGCCACGACGACGGTTCCTCCGGCGCGGACGAGCCGGAGCGCGTGCTCGAAGTATTCGATGACGGAGACGGTGTCGGCATCGATGAGAACGAGGTCGTACGAGTCCTCGTTCATACGAGGGAGCACATCGAGAGCGCGACCCGCGATGAGACGGAAACGATTCGCGGGAATGCCCGCGTCGTGGAAGTGCTCGCGAGCGGCCGCCTGGTGCTCGATCTCGCTGTCGATCGACGTGAGAGCGCTGCGCGGATTCCCCGACAGCATCCATAGTCCGGACACCCCGCTCCCGGTGCCGATCTCCATGATGTTCCGTGCTCCGGAGGCGGCCACGAGGAGTGCGAGCTGAGCGCCGGTGGCGGGTGAGACCGGTTCGACACCGACCTCGAGCGAGTGGGCACGGGCGCGCGCGATCGTGTCGGGTTCGACGACGACGTCGTCGGCGTACTTCCAGTTCGCGACGTGCTCGGACTTGGCGTCGTGAGAGGACACTGGTGTGCTCCGTGTTCGTGTCGGTGGTGCGGGGATCGATGCGATCGACCTTCCGTCAGGATACGGCGGGGCGTCCCGACGGAAGCGCAGCCACGGCGGGGTACTCTTGATCCGTGTTCGGACTGACCCCTGAGAAGGTGCTGCTCATCGCGGTCATCGCCGTGCTCATCGTCGGCCCCGAACGGCTCCCGCTCTACGCGTCGAAGTTCGCGCAGTTCATCCGGTGGCTGCGGGATCTCGCGAGGGGCGCGCAGGACCGCATGCGGGAAGAGATGGGGCCGGAGTTCGACGAGGTCGACTGGAAGAAGCTCGACCCGCGGCAGTACGACCCGCGTCGGATCATCAAGGAGGCCCTGCTCGACGACGAGCCGGCTCCCGTCCTGACGGCACCATCGGTGCGTACGCGCCCGGAGAAGCCTGCTGTCCCACCGTCGCACCGATCGCGACTCGAGTCGGGGGAGTACTCCGGTCCGCCGCCGTTCGATGCGGAGTCCACGTGAGCGTTCGGGCGGGTGCGGCTCCGGCCGTCTCCGGTCCGTCGTCGGAGCTCGAGCGCGCCGAGTCCCTCATCGCCGCCGTGCCCGACCATCCCTCGCCGGGAATCGTGTTCCGCGACCTGACGCCGCTGTTCGCCGACGCCGAGGCGTTCGCGACCGTCGTCGACGCCATCGCCGCGCCCTTCGCCGGTCGATTCGACGTGGTGGCGGGGCTCGAGGCTCGAGGCTTCCTCCTCGCCGGCGCGGTCGCCCTCCGCACCGGCACCGCCGTGGTCCCCATCCGGAAGGCCGGCAAGCTGCCGCGCGAGACGGTGGCGGAGAGCTACGAGCTCGAGTACGGTTCGGCCACGATCGAGGTGCACCGGGAGGACGTGCCGCCCGGTGCGCGCGTCCTGATCGTCGACGACGTGCTCGCGACCGGAGGAACGCTCGCGGCCGCTCTCCGCATCGGGGAACGCCTCGAGTGGGAGGTGGTGGGCTGCGGCGTCATACTCGAACTCGACCACCTCGCCGGCAGGAGCGCCCTCGGCTCAGAGGTGGTCAGCCTCTTCCGCGCCTGATCCTCGAGCGGGAAGGACCCGGATCGCGGAGGGCGTCACCGCACCCGCACACCGAGGGATCGTCCCGCGAGTCGCCGACCGGCGTGGGAGATCTCCGTGGCGAGTCGGGACAACGCCGCCGCGGCGTCGTCGTGCGGGGCCCCGAGCACCACGGGCCGGCCGTCGTCGCCGCCCTCGCGAACGGCCTGACTGAGGGGGATGCTCACGAGCAACGGCACCGGCTCATCCTGACCCGCCGACAACCGAGAGGCCACTTCGGCGCCGCCTCCGGAGCCGAACACCTCGACGATGGATCCGTCGGGTGCGCTGAAGGGGCCCATGTTCTCGATCACGCCCACGACGCGCTGGCCGGTCTGACGTGCGACGACGCCGCTGCGCTCGGCGACGTCGGCGGCCGCCGTTTGCGGCGTGGTCACGACGAGCACCTCGGCGTGGGGGAGTAGCTGACCGACGGAGATGGCGACGTCGCCGGTCCCGGGCGGCAGATCGAGCAGAAGGACGTCGAGGTCGCCGAAGTAGACGTCCGTCAGGAACTGCGCGATCGTGCGGTGCAGCATTGGTCCCCTCCACGCGACCGCGGTGGAGGGGTCGTCGACGAACATCCCGATGGAGATCACCTTCACTCCGTGCGCCACCGGCGGAAGGATCATGTCGTCCACGCGCGTGGGACGCACGGCCCTCCCGGGGTGGGCGGGGTCCTCGAGGCCGAGCAGTCCGGGGATGGAGAAGCCGTGGACGTCGGCGTCGACGAGTCCGACCGACAACCCCCTGGCGGCGAGGGCGACCGCGAGGTTGGCCGTGATGGTCGATTTGCCGACTCCGCCCTTTCCGCTCGTCACAGCGATGACTCGCGTGAGGGAGTCGGGGGTGAACGGCATCTCGCGTCGGCCCGGTCCGCGCAGCCTCTCGGTCAAGGCACGACGCTGATCCGGGGTCATGACGCCCACGTCCACGTGCGTCGAGGTCACCCCGGCGACGCTCGCGACGGTGTTCCGTACGTCCTCCTCGATCGTCCGCGCCGCCGGGCAACCGACGATCGTCAGTCGGATATTGACGGTCGCGGCGCCGACGTCGTCGACGATGACGTCGCCGACCATGTCCAATTCCGTGATGGGTCGCCGGATCTCGGGGTCGATGACCCGGTCGAGTGCGCGGCGGACACGGCCCGCGGCGTCGTCCGAGCGGTCGCGGCCGGAACCTCCGGAGGTCGGATCAGACACGGGGTCGATCCCCGCCGCCGCCCTCGGTCGACGAGTCCTTTGAGTCGAGTTCGTCGAGCAGGGAGCGCAGCTCCTGACGGATGAAGTCGCGGGAGGCGACGTCCTTGAGGGCGAGACGGAGCGCGACGACCTCGCGAGCGAGGTACTCGGTGTCGGCGAGATTGCGTTCGGCACGCTGGCGGTCCTGCTCGATCTGCACCCGGTCGCGGTCGTCCTGCCGGTTCTGCGCGAGCAGGATGAGCGGAGCGGCGTAGGACGCCTGCAGCGACAGGATGAGCGTGAGAGCCGTGAAGCCGAGGGCAGCCGAATCGAATCGGGCGTCCTCCGGGGCGAGCGTGTTGTAGATGATCCAGGCGACGCAGAACAGCGTCAGCCCCATCAGGAACCACGGAGTGCCCATCGCACGGGCGATCCATTCCGTGAACCGACCGAAGCGGTCGCTCGACTGACGACGGCGCGGCGCGAGGACGGGAGCGCGCATGCCCTTTGGTGCGTCGAGTCTGACGTCGTTCTTCGGCGTCCTAGCCATGCGTCATCCTCCGTCCGGTGCGTACTCTCTGGGGGCGTTCGTCGTCGCCGTGACTTCGCCAGTCGTCCGGCAGCAGGTAGTCGAGGATGTCGTCAATCGTCACCACCCCGACGAGTCGATGGTTCTCGTCGACCACGGGGACAGAGACGAGGTCGTAGCTCGCGAGGATGCGGGATACTTCTGCGGCCGTGGTGTCGGCGGAGACGGGATCGAGGCTCTGATCGAGGATGGTGCCCAGTCTTTCGTGCGGCGGGTAGCGCAGCATGCGCTGGAAGTGCACCATGCCGAGGAATCGGCCCGTCGGGGGTTCGTAGGGCGGGAGGGTGATGCACACGGCCGCGCCGAGCGCCGGCGGCAGCTCCGCGCGGCGCACGAGTGCGAGCGCCTCGGCGACCGTCGAGTCCGCGGACAGGATCACGGGCTCCGTCGTCATCAGTCCACCGGCGGTGTCCGGGGCGAAAGCGAGGAGCATGCGCACGTCGTCGGCCTCCTCCGGCTCCATGAGCTCGAGGAGGTGCTCTCCGCGTTCCGTCGGGAGTTGGGCAATGAGGTCCGCGGCGTCGTCCGGCTGCATCTGGTCGAGCACGTCGGCCGCTCGGTCGTCGTCGAGCTGACCGAGGATGTTCACCTGCTCGCTCTCGGGCATCTCCTCGAGCGCGTCGGCGAGCCGGTCGTCCGGGAGTTCTCCGGCGACCTCGAGCATGCGCTCCTCCGGCAGATCGAGGAGTGTGCTCGCGAGGTCGGCGGGCTTCAGGTCGCTGTAGGTGGCGATGAGCTGCTCGGCGGATTGCGCCTCCGTGCCACCCGTCTTCTCGGTGACGTCCCGCCAGGACACGAAGGAGGTGTGGCCCTTCGCGAAGAGCGACGAACTCGTCTTCGGCCGGCGCACGAAGTACTGGCTGACGGCCCAGGTCCCGCCGGTCTTCTGCTCGATCGCGACGTCCTCGATCGTCGCCTCGCCCGAGCCGTCCGTGAACACGACCTTCCGACCGAGGATCTCGGCGATCACTCGCTCCTCACCCGCCCGCTGCTCGAAGCGGCGGACGTTGATGAGGCCCGTCGTGATGATCTGACCGGCGGCGATACTCGTGACCCGATTGATCGACACGAAGACGCGTCGCTTGCCGGGAATCTCCACGAGGAGGCCGACGACGCGAGGCGGGTCCTTCGGTCTCGAGACCACCAGGACGTCGCGCACCTTTCCGACCCGGTCACCGGCCGGATCGAAGACCATGCACCCGGCCAACCGGGCGACGAACACTCTTGTGGCACTCACTCTTCTAACTTAGACCGCTCAAGCATCACACACGGGCGGGGCGCCGGATGTTCTCGCCCTGGTGGGACAATGGAACGGTGAGTATGCCGCAGAGTGGACAGCGTCGAAGCCCGATCATCGAGATCCCGCCGGGGGAGACCGTGGCGAGCTACGACAAGTACGACGACGCGCAAGCAGCCGTCGACACTCTCGCGGCCGCCGATTTCCCCGTGCGGAAAGTCTCGATCGTCGGCGCGGACCTGCGTAGCGTCGAGCGCATCACCGGTCGTATGAGTTACGGCCGTGCCGCGGCGGGGGGCGCGTTGAGCGGAGCGTGGCTCGGGCTCTTCTTCGGTCTTCTGCTCGTGATCGTGGCCCCGCAGTCAGGTTTCGTCTTCGTCGGCGCTGCCGTGCTCATCGGCGCAGCCTTTGGCATGATGTTCAACGTCGTCACCTACACCATCCGTCGTCGACGTCGCGACTTCAGTTCCATCGCGCAGATCGTGGCGACGAGTTATGCGGTCGTCGTCGAGACGGAGCTCGCGAACAAGGCCCGCAACATCCTCGGAGGGGCCGCGGCCACCGCGACGGGGGACGAACAGGGGCCGAGCCTCTACCTCTGAGTGAGTGTGAGTGAGCGGATCAGTCGCGCGCCGTCGCGGCCACCCGTGCCATCCATGCCTCGACGTCGTCGGCGGTCCGCGGGATGTCGGCGGACAGATTGACGGCGCCGTCCGCGGTGACGAGGATGTCGTCCTCGATGCGGACGCCGATGCCGCGGAACTCCTCGGGCACCGTCAGGTCGTCGGGCTGGAAGTAGAGTCCCGGTTCGATCGTGAAGACCATCCCTTCGGTGACGACCCCGTCGTGGTACATGTCGCGGCGGGCCTGGGCGCAGTCGTGCACGTCGAGACCGAGGTGGTGACTCGTGCCGTGCACCATGTACCGGCGGTGGAACTGCGCGTCCGGCTCGAGCGATTCCTCCGCCGAGACCGGCAGCATGCCCCACTCGGCGGTGTGGCGAGCGATGACCTTCATCGCCTCGGCGTGGACGTCACGGAAGACGATACCGGGGCGCACGATCGCGAACGCCGCGTCGGCCGCCTCGCGGACGGCTTCGTAGACCTTCCTCTGCACGGGGGAGAAGGTTCCGCCGACGGGGAGCGTACGCGTGATGTCGGCGGTGTAGAGGCTGTCGAGCTCGACACCGGCGTCGACGAGGATGAGGTCGCCCGTCGCCACCGCGCCATCGTTGCGGGTCCAGTGCAGGATGCAGGCGTGCGCGCCGGATGCCGCGATCGTGTCGTACCCGACGGCGTTTCCCTCGACCCGGGCGCGGGTCGAGAAGACACCCTCGACGATGCGCTCGCCGCGCGGCCGGTCCGCTACACGGGGGAGCTCCGCCACGACGTCGTCGAAGCCCCGACGCGTCGCCTCGACCGCCGCGGTGAGCTCGGCGATCTCGAAGTCGTCCTTGACGAGGCGCAGTTCCGAGACGAACCGGTCGAGCTCCTCGTCCGCCCCGAGGGTACGGTCGGCTTCGCTCGTCGAGAAGGCGACGAGGTGATCCGTCGTGATCCCGAGGTCCGCAGCGACCTGCGCGAGCGAAGGACGAGGCCCGATCCAGAACTCGCCGATCGCGGGATTGGCATAGAACTCGTCCGACTCCCGCCCGGCGCGCTCACGGAAGTAGAGGGTGGCGGCGTGTCCGTCGTCGACCGGGTCGAGGACGAGAACGGAGTCAGGCTCGCTGTCGCTGCCCCAACCGGTCAGGTGGGCGAACGCCGACTGCGCGCGGAAGGGAAAGTCGGTGTCGTTCGACCGAGTGAGTTGGGCACCGGCCGGCAGGACGACCCGCTCTCCGAGGAATGCCGCCGACACGGCCCGACGGCGTTCGGCGGCGAAGCGCGCCGCTTCGCGGAGCTCGGGCAGCGCGTCGTCTCGATCGGCCCAACCGCTCGAGACGTAGTCCTGGAATCGGCTGCTCTGAGGCGTCGTAGACCGGTTGCTGTTCGACGGCGCCGGGGTCTCCGGGGTCGTCGTCTGGGTGTCGGAGACTGCTGTCACATCACTCGAAGAGGCCATGCCACCATTCTGGCACCGTGCGCTCCCTGTCAGGGCGACGAGGCCGCGGCGGAAAGCTGGACGAGGACGGGACGGTGATCGCTCGCCCAGAGGGCCGGGTCGTCGATGACCCTCATACCGGTCGTCTCCCAGTTCGGTGTCGCCATGACGTGGTCGATCGGGGAGCCGAGCAGACTGGGCCATGCCGAGGACCAGGTGCCGACGGCGGCGTTGCCCGACAGCAGCCCCGCGTCAGAGCAACGACCCATCGTCGCACCGTCCTCCGTCGCGAGTCCCGCCATGTGGTCGACCGTCGCATTGAAGTCGCCGGCCATGATGACGTTCTCCTCGGCGCACTGGGTGGCGAGCCATTCCAGATCGGCTCGCCAGTTCTCCATCTGGCCGGGGATGGGAGCGACGGCGTGCACGGCGACGATCGTGGGGCCGTTGCCGTCGGTGGGCTTCAGGACCACAGTTGGGAGGACGGACGTGTTGCCGACGCGCGCCTGCTCCTCCGCCCGGTCGCGGTTGGAGTTCCAGACGGTCTCGTAGTCGCCGAGGCGGGGGCTCACGAGGATCGTCGTCGATCGGGCCTTCGCGATCTGATCGAATGCGACGGTGAGCACCCACATGGGGTTGCCGCCCTCCCGCATGCGGTTCGCGACCTCGATACCCGTCTCCTTGGTCGTCTCCGGCAGGCTGATGATGTCGGCCTTGCTGTCGAGCGCCGTGTGCGCGATCGTCTCCGCGCCCGGGGCGTCGCCGAGCGTGTTCCAACTGAGCACGGTGACGGAGTCGTCGGTCCAGTCCGCGAACGACGTGTCGCCGACGCCGCGCACACCCATGATCGCGGCGTTCGCTCCCGCCGTGAGGACGAGGAGGACGGCGATCGTTCCCGCGACCGGACGGAGCGGCCGGGCCAGGGCGAGCAGCAGGAACACCGCGGCGGCGGCGAGCGCCGCGGCGACGAGCACGCCGCGCAACGCGACCACTTGCGCGACGATCCACAGATGCTCCGCGCCGACCAGTTGGGGCCAGGTCGCGACGAGGCATGCGATGGCGATGGCGATCGTCAGGACTGCACCGAGGAATCTGAGCATGGCGTTGTCACGATACCCATGGCGCCCTGGGAAGCGGCCGAACCGGAACCGAGCGGTCGTGCGTATCGGGTCCCCGCGGGCCGCGCCGCCCCCCCCGCACGCCTAGAATGGGGACATGGCGGGCGACAGGCGATTCCACGGCCCGAGCGACCTCCACACCCACTCGAGCGTGTCGGACGGCACGGAGACTCCGAGTCGGCTCGTCCGCTCGGCCTCGGAAGCGGGGCTCGGCACGGTCGCGCTCACCGACCACGACTCCACGGCCGGGTGGTCGGAGGCGACGGCGGCCGCCCACGCCGTCGGCGTCACGCTCATCCCCGGCATGGAGTTCAGCACTCGGCTCGGGTACCGCAGCATCCACTTGTTGGCTTACCTCTTCGATCCGGCGAACGGCGATCTCGTCACCGAGATGGCGAGGATCCGCGAGGCACGTCTCGTCCGCGCCGAACGCATCGTTCAGAACCTTTCCCGCGACTACGAACTCACGTGGGACGACGTCGTCGCGCAGACGACGGACGGCGCGACGATCGGGCGTCCGCACATCGCGGACGCGCTCGTCGCCCGCGGTCACGTCCCGACGCGCAGCGAGGCGTTCGCGAGCATCCTGCACCCGTCGCGCGGATACTTCCTGCCGCACTACGCCCCTGATCCGGTGTCGGCCGTGGCGCTCGTCGTCGCAGCGGGGGGAGTCCCCGTGATCGCGCACCCGGCGACCCGGGGGACGGGACTGATCGTCTCCGATCGCGACATCGACGAGCTCGTCCGCGCCGGTCTCGCCGGCCTCGAGGTCGACCATCGGGAGAACACGACATCGGGTAAGCGGGAGATCCGTCGACTCGCTGAGCGACACGACCTCGTCCTCACGGGCTCGAGCGACTACCACGGTACGGGGAAGCCGAACCGCCTCGGCGAGAACACGACGTCGGCAGACGCCGTCGCGGCCATCATCGAGCGTGGAACCGGTAGTGCACCCGTCTACGGCCGGTCCTCGGCGCCCCTGCCCGGATCGTCGTCCACGGGTGCAGAGCCGCCCGCGCCGCTCGTCTAGCGCGGGGCCGACGGGCGCGGGTCCGACGGGCGCGGTGCGGCGACGGCGGCGAGGTCCCCGACGTCCAGACGGGCACGGCCGCGGGATGCGGACGTGCCCGTCGCTCCGACCGCAGGACCAGGCCGACCAGGGGATCAGGCGGACCAGACCAGGCCGGCTAGAGGATCAGGCGGACCAGATCAGGCCGACCAGGGGATCAGGCGGACCAGATCAGGCGGACTAGATCAGGCCGACCAGGGGATCAGGCCGACGGCGGGGTGCTGCGTCGCCGCGTCCGGTTGCGTCGCCGCGGAGCACTGTTCCCGTCGTGGTGCTGCCGTCCACCGCCGTCATGAGTGCCGGTGGACGAGGCTCCTTCCGCAGCGGTACCGTCGTCAACCGAGACCGAGCCGGAGCGAGAGCGGGCGCCCTCGCTCCGGCGCTCGCCGCCGGCGGTGTCGGACCCGCCGCGGGAGCGCTGGCCGCGCCCCCCGCGCGGCGAGCGCTCGCCCGAGCCGCCGCTCGTGGCCGCACGCGGAGCGGCCGAGGGGGACGACCCGGGAAGTCGCCCCTTCGTCCCCGCCGGAATGTCGAGGTCCTCGAAGAGGTGGGGGGACGAGGAGTAGGTCTCCGTCGGCTCCGGTTGGCCGAAGTCGAGGGCGCGGTTGATGAGCGCCCACTTGTGAAGGTCGTCCCAATCGACGAAGGTCACGGCGATGCCCGTCTTGCCGGCCCGACCCGTCCGGCCCACGCGGTGGAGGTAGGTCTTCTCGTCCTCGGGGATCGTGTGGTTGATGACATGCGTCACATCGTCGACGTCGATGCCGCGGGCGGCGACGTCGGTGGCGATCAGGACGTCCTTCTTCCCGGCCTTGAACGCGGCCATGGCTCGCTCACGCTGCTCCTGACCGAGGTCGCCGTGAACGGCGGCCGCGTTGAAACCGCGGTCGTTGAGCTCCTCCACGAGCTTGGCCGCCGCACGCTTCGTGCGGGTGAAGATGACGGTCTTGCCGCGGCCCTCGGCCTGCAGGATGCGCGCGATGACCTCGTCCTTGTCGAGGGAGTGGGCCCGATAGATGAGGTGCTTGATGTTGGCCTGGGTGAGGCCCTCGTCCGGGTCCGAGGCGCGGATGTGGATCGGCTTGTTCATGAACCGTCGCGCGAGGGCGACGATCGGCCCCGGCATCGTGGCGGAGAACAGCATCGTGTGCCGCTCGGGCGGTGTCTTGGAGAAGAGCTTCTCGATGTCCGCGAGGAATCCGAGATCGAGCATCTTGTCGGCCTCGTCGAGGACCATCTCCTGGATCTGCGAGAAGTCCAGCAACCGCTGGTTGTTGAGGTCGATCAGTCGGCCGGGCGTTCCGACGACGAGCTGCGCCCCCGCCTTGATCTGCTCGATCTGGCCTTCGTACGCCTTGCCGCCGTAGATCGAGACGATCTTCGTGCCGCGGTTCGCGGCGGCGACCTCGAGGTCCTCCGTCACCTGGACGCAGAGTTCCCGGGTGGGGACGACGACGAGCGCCTTCACCCCCGGCTCAGGGTTCGCGCCGAGGCGCTGCAGGATCGGGAGCCCGAAACCGAACGTCTTGCCCGTGCCGGTCTTGGCCTGGCCGATGATGTCCTGTCCGCTGAGCCCCAGGGGGATCGTCTGCTCCTGGATGGGGAAGGGGGAGAGAATGTTCTTTGCTGCGAGGGCGTCGACCATGTCCTGGTCGACCCCGAGATCACGGAAATCCACGTTTTCGTTTGCCTGTCAGTGCGCGAGTTCGGTCTACGCCGATCTCTGTTAACGTCTGCGGCGTAGGTCCCGATCCGATGTCGGGAATCCCTCCAGACTATCGGACGCGATCGACGGCCGCCGGAAGAGCAGCGGGCGCGCCCTCGCCGCATCCGCCACGGCGGGCCGGACTCATCGGCTAAAGTTGCCTGGTGACATCCTGGTTCGGCCGACGCGGTCCTCGGAGGGAGACCCCGCGGCTACGTCCTCGAGGGTCCGGCCGCTCCGTGACTCGTGTGGAGTTCACGGATCTCCACCCCGATCCCGACAGCTATCTGGGGCGAGCTGCCCGCATCCAACTGGGCCATGTCGAGACCCTCGGTTCCCTCGTCGGCGCCTTCGAGCGCTTCGACGACAAGGAGCGCCTCTCCACGGCGGCCGGTTTCGCGCTCAGCAAGCATCAGGCGGTCGTCGCCGAGATCGAACGTCGAGACGGTGACGCGTCCACAGCGATGGCCGCGGTGGCGCCGTCCATCGACCACTTCCGTCGGATCACCCGCGGTGACGGGCCGCTCGAGTCCCTGCTGTCGTTCCACGTCACGTCCGGGTTGCTCGACGACCTCTTCATCGGGCTGGCCGCGAGCCTCCCGTCGGACCTCGGCCCGCGCGTCGGAACGCTCCTCGGCGCCGAGGCCGGGACGTCCGGAATCGTCGACATACTCGAGCGCGAGATCTCCGTGGACCGACGTACGGCGTCGTTCCTCGCGATGTGGGGTCGACGCCTCGTCGGCGACACTCTCCTCCTCGCTCGCGAGGTCGTCGACGGCGGGGGCCACCAGCACGGTGACGACGTCGAGCCCGTTTTCACGGAGCTCATCGCCTCGCACACCCGCCGGATGGACGCGCTCGGACTCACAGCCTGAACACGCGCCCGCGGTCGGGCCGCGGCCGTCAGCCGCCGAGTCGGACGAGCATCGCGTCGTCGGACTCGGAGCGCACGCGGCCGAGGACGATCGCGAGCACGGTCGCGATGACGGCCGCGAGCACGAGAGTGACCGCCCAGATCCAGCCGCCGTCCCATGGCCAGCCGAGCACGGTCAGCCCGAGCCAGACGACGGCCGACACGACGACCCCGATCGCGGGGACGAGCAGAACGCCGCGCTCACGACGCCACGGTGCGGCGTAGTGCGCGCCCAAGCCGATGATCGCACCGCCGAGGGTGACGAAGAGCAGCTCCACGGGTCAGGCGACGAAGCCGACGCGGCGCTGGTCTTCCGAACCCACCTCGACGTACGCGAGCCCGGCCGTCGGGATGATGAACAGGCTTCCCTTGGAGTCCGTCAGGCTGAAGTAGGAGCTCTTGTCGTCGAGTGCTGCCTGGATCGTCTTGCGGACGTCCGAGATGGACTCCGACGACTCGAAGCTCACTTCGCGGGGACTGTTCGCGATTCCGATACGGATTTCCACGGGGATGCCTTTCGATTGCCTGGATTACGACTCTACGACACCCTCCGCCGGCCCGCGCCGCGCATGGACTCGCCGTGAGCGAACAGTCGGGCCGAGGCTTGCCGCGCGGGCGACGAGGCGATGTCGGTGGGCCGGGCTAGCGTGATGGCGTGACTCCCGAGACCTCCGCGACCGAGACCGACTCCGGCCAGAAGAGCGCTCCCGACGTCCCTGTCGACGCGGGGGTCGTCGCGAGTGTCGGCGCCGATATTGACGCCGCTGCACGCATCGGTGCGCCGCTCCCGGAATCGGCACACGGGGGTGTGGCGACGGGCGGTGTCGACTCGCCCGTCGTGGTCCTCGATGAGGATCAGCGCCGCGTGGTGGCGGCCCCGCCGCGTGGGCACCTGGCGGTCCTCGGCGCACCCGGAACGGGCAAGACCACCGTGATCGTGGAGCTCGTCGCCGATCGCGTGCTCCGCTCCGGGTACGCGACCGACGAGATCCTCGTCCTCGCGGCCGACCGGCGGGCGGCGACGAGACTGCGCGACGTCCTGGCCGTGCGGGTGGGGATCCCCACGGCCGGCCCGCTCGCGCGGGCGCTCACGTCATTCGCGTTCGGGATCGTCGTCTCGGGCAACGCGGCGGACGGGCTCCCCGCGCCGCGCCTGCTCACGGGAGGCGAGCAAGACGCCATCATCGCCGACCTCCTCGTCGGCGACGACGAGGACGGTCGGAGCGGCGACTGGCCGGCGCACCTCGACGCCGACGTGCGGTGTCTCCCCGGCTTCCGCGGCGAGCTCCGCGAACTCATGGCCCGTGCGGTCGAGGCCCATGTCTCATCGGAGCGACTGACGGGGCTCGGCGACCTCCGCATGCGGCCGGAATGGCGAGCCGCCGGACGGTTCATCGGCCAGTACCACGACGTGGTGGACGCGTTCCGCGACCAGTTCTACGACTCGACCGAGCTCGTGCACCGCGCCACGGAGATCGTCGATTCCGCGGGACCGGACGGCACGGGGCTCGGCCCGTTCGCGCGGCTCAAGACCCTCGTCGTCGACGACGCAGAGGAATTGAGCGTGGCGGGTTCCGAACTGCTCGCGGCTCTTGCACGACGGGGAGTGGGGATCGTCGTGGCCGGAGACCCGGACGTCGCGGCCGGAGGGTTCCGCGGTGCGAGTCCCGATGTCGTCACCCGCTTGCCCAACGTGCTCGACGAGCCGGCGGCGAGCGTCGTGCTCGGCACGTCGTACCGTGGCTCGCGACAACTCGCCGACGTCTACGAGCGGGTCGTCGCGCGCGTCGGCACGGCGGGGGCCGGAACGCAGCGGCGGGTACGCAGGCCGACTCGGTCGGTGGAGGACTCGGTCCTCGTGACGACACCCTCGAGCGTGGCCGAGCAGGTCGCCATCATTGCTCGTGAGTTGCGTGAGAGACACGTGTTCGGCCGGGTCCCCTGGCACGACATGGCCGTCGTCGTGCGGAGCAGGTCGCAGATCGCGGCGCTCGAACGGGGCCTCGCAGGACTCGAGGTGCCGACGCGTGTGCTGGCGGGCGGCACCGCCTTACGTGACGAACCATCGGTCCGGGCCTTCGTGCTCGCCGCCCGCATCGCCCTCGGCGTGTGTGTCCTCGACGACGAGGCCGCCGGTGAACTCCTCACGAGTGTTCTCGGTGGATTCGACCGAGTCGAACTCCGGCGGTTGCGGGCTGCGCTCCGCCAGCGGGAGGCCGATGCCGGCGGCTCACGATCCGCTGCCGAACTCCTCGTCGAGGCGATGCAGCTCCCGGGGTCGCTGGCCGAGCTCGACACCCGTCACGGCCGCAAGGCGCAGTCGGTCGCCGACAACCTCCGCCGAGCGGCCGGCGCCGCTGAGCGGGGCGCAACGGCCGAGGAGCTGTTCTGGAGCCTGTGGGAGGGCACCCGCTTGGAACGCTCTCTCGTGGAGCAGTCGCGGGGGACGGGACTGGCCGCCGACGAGGCCAATCGGACCCTCGACGCGATTGTGGCGCTCTTCGCCGCCGCCCGTCGAGCCGTCGAACGCTCGCCGGGCGAGAGTCCCGCGCATTTCCTCGATCAGATCACCGAGTCCGACCTGCCGGAGGACACGCTCGCCCCACGAGCGGCCGGGTCCGCCGTGGTCATCACCACCCCGGTGGGCACGGTCGATCGTGACTTCGACACGGTCGTCGTCTGCGGACTCCAGGAGCACGGTTGGCCGAACATGCGGCAGCGTGGGACCCTTCTCGGGAGCGGCGACCTGGCGGATGCCGCCGCGGGGATCGAGCCGACCCCCTCGGATGCGCGAGCCCTCGTGCTGCACGACGAGCTTCGGCTGCTCGCGCGCACCGTGTCGCGGGCTCGCGAACGGCTCGTCGTGAGCGCGGTGGCCGGTGAAGACGCGTCGCCGAGCCCGTTCCTTCCCCTGTTCCCTCCTCCCACCGACGGGCTCGCCGAGCGTCACCCCCTCTCCTTGCGCGGACTCACCGGTCGGCTGCGGCGTGATCTCACGGTCGCCCTCGAGCGCGGCGAGCACGCGGTCGCCGAACGGGCGGCCGTCTCCCTCGCCCGGCTCGCCGAGAACGGCGTGGAGGGGGCATCCCCCGACGACTGGTCCGGTCTCCTCGACCTGTCGACCGACGCCCCGCTGGTGTCGAGAGACGAGACGGTACGCGTGTCGCCCTCGCGGGTCGAGGCCTTCCGGACCTGCGGGCTGCACTGGCTCATCGACGAGCTGGGGGGCTCCAACTCGACGGTCGCGTCCGGACTCGGCACGATCCTGCACGAGGTCGCGGAGACCCTCGAGAGCGCGGACGCCGACGAGATCTGGGCGGCGATGTCGACCCGCTGGAACGAGTTGCCGTTCGAGGCGGGTTGGCAAGCGCGCCTCGAAGAGGTGAAGGGCGCGGATCTCGCCCGCCGATTGGGGCTGTACGTCGCGAGTCGCGAAGCCCGGGGAGCCGCCGTCATCGGCAAGGAGGTCGCCTTCGAACTCCCGATTCCGCTCGTCGCCGAGGGCGGATCCGATGGTCCGCTCGACGGCGCCACGCGCCCCGGGGGAGAACACCCGACGCTCGCCGTGCTCCGCGGCACGATCGACCGCGTCGAACTCCTCGCGGACGGCTCGATCGACATCGTCGATCTCAAGACGGGGAAGAGCGAAGCGAAGACGAACGCCGGCGTCGTCGACAACCCGCAACTGGGCGCGTATCAGCTCGCGTTCTCCGAGGGTGCGGTGCCCGGCACCGAGGGGCGCGAGGGCGCAGGTGCGAAGCTCGTCGTGCTCGCCGGGACGGCGAAGACCAAGCCGTTCTACGAACCACGACAGGCTCCCTTCACGGCCGAGCAGGCGGCGGCGTTCCGGGAGGAGATCGCCCGGACGGCTCTCGAGATGGCGGGGGCGGAATTCCCCGCGCATGTGTCGTCGCACTGCCTCGAGCCGTTCTCGTTCGGCCGATGCCGCATCCATGTCGTCAAGGCGGTGACCTCGTGACGCCCGCTCGGATCGCCGCCGTCTCGATCGCAGAACTGCTCGGGCTGCCCTCACCGACGTCGGAGCAGGTTGCGGTCATCGAGTCGCCGTCCGCGCCCTCGTTGGTCGTCGCCGGCGCGGGCAGCGGCAAGACCGAGACGATGGCGAACCGCGCGGTCTGGCTCGTCGCCAATGGTGAAGCGGCGCCGTCCGAGATCCTCGGGCTCACCTTCACCCGGAAGGCCGCCGGAGAACTCGCGGAGCGTGTGCAGCGCAGGCTGCAGGACGGGCTCACGGCCGGTGTCGTCGACGTGAGCGCGGATGACGTGTTCGACCGCCCCACCGTGGCGACCTACAACTCCTTCGCCGACGGATTGTTCCGGGAGAACGCGCTGCTCGTCGGCCGTGACCCGGAATCGGCGCTGCTCAATGACGCCGCGGCGTGGCGGCTCGCCCGGCGCGTCGTCGTCGAGCACGGTGACGACCGACTCGTCGGGATCGGCAAGTCGATCGACGCCGTGACCGAAGCCGTCGTCGGCCTCTCGCGGGCCCTCGCCGACAACATCGCCGAGGGCGACGACGTCCGGCGGCTCGTCGAGCAGTTCCGGCTGCTCGAGGACCTCCCGTACGGCGGGTCGAAGAGAACGCCGTACGCCAAGGTCCTCGAAGCGGTCCAGACCGTCGGCTCTCTCGATCCGCTCACGGACCTCGCCGAGCGCTTCGCCGAGGAGAAGCGACGTCGAGGGCTCGTCGAGTTCTCCGATCAGGTCGCCCTCGCTCTCGCGGCCTGCGAGCGCGACCCCTCGATCGTGGCGGCGACACGGCGTCGATTCCGCGCCGTGATCCTCGACGAGTACCAGGACACCTCCGTCGTGCAGACGCGGCTGCTGTCCCTCCTGTTCGCCGACCACTCGGTCATGGCCGTCGGCGATCCGCACCAGTCGATCTACGGGTGGCGAGGAGCGAGTGCCGACAATCTCTCGCGATTCTCGAACGACTTCGCTCGCTCGACCGCTGTGGAGTCGTTCACGTTGTCCACGAGCTGGCGCAATGACACCGTCATCCTCGATGCCGCGAACACCCTCGTGGAACCGCTACGCGGCGGGCAATCCGTGCCCGTGCCCGAACTCGCCGCGCGACCGGGGGTGGGCGCGGGAGCGCTCGACGTCGTCTTCGAGGAGACGATCGACGAGGAGGCGTCACGAGTGGCGGGGTGGATGGCCGATGTCGTGCGCGGCGGTCGGAATGCGGTGACGCCGCCCACCGCGGCCATCCTGTTCCGTGCCCGGCGGCACATGGACCTCTTCGCACGAGCTCTGGCCGACCGGGGAGTGCCGCACCGCATCCTCGGGCTCGGCGGTCTGTTGTCCTCGCCGGAGATCACCGACCTTGTGGCAGCGCTCCGCGTCTGTCATGACCCATCCGCGGGATCCTCCCTCATCCGGGTGCTGTCAGGCCCGCGCTGGCGCATCGGCGTCCGTGACCTGCGCGAGTTGCGGGGGCTCGCCTCATGGCTCGAGCGACGTGATGTGCGGTCGTCCCGATTGAGCGAGGAAGTGATCGAACGGATTCGCGCGTCGGTCGCCGCGGACGGCTCGGTCTCGATCGTGGATGCGCTCGACGCATTGAGGGACATGCCGGACACGCACGTCGCGCTCTCGGGACTCAGCCCGGAGGGACTCTCGCGTCTTCGCGAGGCCGCTCACCTCTTCCGACTGTTCCGCAGCCGAGCGGGGGCTCCCGTCCTCGATTTCATCGCGCTCGTCACGTCCGGACTTCGCCTCGACCTCGAGGTCGTCGCAAACTCCTCACGATCGACGCTGCGGACGGCGAACTCCCGTCTCCACGCCTTCACCGACGAGGTGTCGTCGTTCCTGGCGAGTGAGGAGAATCCGACCCTCGGGAGCGTCCTGTCGTGGATCGAGCGCGCGGAGACGCAGGACATGATGGGTCCTCGGACGGAACCGCCCGAGCCCGGCGAAGTCCAGCTCCTCACGATGCACGGCTCGAAAGGCCTCGAATGGGACGCCGTCGCAGTCGTCCGAATGGTCGAGCGCGAGTTTCCGGGTGAGTCGAAGGAAGGGAAGGGCTGGGTCTCCTTCGGCACGCTTCCGTACGACTTCCGCGGCGACTCCGCCGAGCTACCCGTCTTCGCCTGGCGGAAGGCCGAGACCCAGCAGGAGGTCAACGAGGCGCTCGGGCGCTTCTCGGAGGACCTCGCCGCTCGGCACGCGCTCGAGGAGCGCCGCCTCGCCTACGTCGCCCTCACGCGTGCACGCTCGCGCCTGCTGCTCAGCGGGTCGTTCTGGGGCGAGCACACGGCCCCTAGAGGGCCGGGCGTATTCCTCCGGGACCTCGAGGCCGCGGGTGTCGTCGAGCCTCTCCCTGCAGCCCCCCTCTCTGCCGAGAATCCCCTCGCCGACGAGGATGACATCCTCGTGTGGCCCGGAGATCCGCTCGGTGCGCGCCGCCGTTCGGTCGAACGCGCCGCTCATCTCGTCCGCTCGGTCGCAGAGGACGAACCGTCGGAGGAAGGCGCGACCGCCGGGGCCTATGCCGAGACGATCGACTTGCTCCTCGCCGAGAGAGCGAGCCTCGCGCGGCCCGGTCGCCGCGAGATCCCGACCCGGATCGCCGCGTCGCGGTTCAAGGATTACCTGAGCGACCCGGACGCGGTGATCTCGGCGATAGAGCGCCCCGTCCCGGAACGGCCGTACCGGCAGACACTTCTCGGCACGCTCTTCCACGCCTGGGTGGAGCGGCGCTTCTCCGCGACGGGCTCGCCGGAGGCGATCGACGCCTCGCTCGACGAGAGGGATCTCGACCTCGACCTCCTCGGCGGTCCCGGTGCTCACGGTGAGGGGGGAGACGCCGGCGGATTCGGCGGATTCGCAGGAGATCCGGGGGAGGACGCGGTCGCCCTGGCGGCGCTCCAGGAACGGTTCGAGGCATCGGAATGGGCCGATCTCCGGCCTATCGAGGTGGAGCGTGAGATCCACATGATGATCGCGGGACGCATCGTGGTCTGCAAGCTCGACGCCGTCTACGAGCGCGACGGCCGACGGCAGATCGTCGATTGGAAGACGGGCCGGCCGCCGCGGAACGACGCTGAGCTCGAGGAACGGCAGATCCAGTTGGCGTTGTACCGGCTCGCCTACGCGGAGTGGGCCGGGGTCGATCCCGAGGAGGTCGACGCCGTCTTCTACTACGTGACGGAGGACCGAGTGATACG
Organism: Labedella populi; assembly: GCF_004078655.1. GTDB lineage: Bacteria > Actinomycetota > Actinomycetes > Actinomycetales > Microbacteriaceae > Labedella > Labedella populi. Next base: position 576,572 of record NZ_RZNC01000002.1, read on the forward strand.
CCCCGAGAGGTTCTACTCCGAGCCGGAGTTGCGGTCTCGTTGGGAGCGGGCGGTGGGATCGGCTGCGTCGAGCTGATCGCCCCCCGAGCGGATCCAACCGGTCGTGTCGAGCTCGACCGTCTCGCGAATGCTCGCGCGGCGACGCCGCTCACGCTCCTCAGCGCTCATCGTGGTGCGGGCTCGCTCAGCGGGTTCGGAATCGTCTGAACCTGCTGCGTCGGCGTGGGCGTCGGCTGCGCCGCGGCCCTCGACGACGGCGATCGGCCCGGTCTCGGCGTCCTGGATCGCCGCTGCATCCGATTCCTCCGCGCGATCGGTCATCACGCTCTCGAGCTCTGACCGGTCGTACGAGTCCGTCTCGAGACCCGTTCCACCTCCAGCGGCCGACGTCCGGGGCGTGCGTGCGAGCAGCGTCTCGACGTCGTCGACCGACAGCACGGGACCCGTGTGCTGGGACAGCGGGTGCATCACGTCTCCGAGGACGTGCTCCACGAGTCCGTCGAGCATCGACACGGCGTCGTCGACGACAGCCCGGTCGTGCGTGTCCTTGCCGTGCAGAAGCCATCGGGCGAGTTCGAGCTCGGCGTAGAGCATCGCGCGCACGCGGATGCGCGCGTCGGGCGTCCGACTCGACGCCGCCGTGTATGCCGCGAAGACGCTGTCGGCGGCCTCTCCCGCGCCGGACAGCCAGTGGAGGTCGTGTGCAGGGTCCGACGAGCGGAGCCCGCTCCACCCGATCATGCCCACGACGATCTGACCGACCTCGTGCTCCGCGATGACGAAGGACTCGGCCGACACGGTTCCGTTGACGACCGTCGGATTGAACTGCCACAACGTGTCGTCGGCGATCGCATCGGTCCAGCGCGCACCGACGGCCGCCGGCAGCAGCCGAGTGGCGAGAGCACGATCGACGACGCTCGACGCCTCCCGGCGCGACTCCTCCGCCGACTGGTCGGGGAGCCCGGCTTCCCCGACGAACGAGCCGGGCAGTGCGTGCAACGCTGCGAGGGCGCCGCCGATCGACGTCGCGACGCCGTCGCCGGCGGGCAGAGCGTCGGCGCTCACCTGGACGCCGGGAATGAAGCTCGAGACGACGGCACGGGTGTCGCCCGCCGGCGTCTGGCCGAGCACGGTCGGGACGGTGAAGGGCAAGCGGCTGCGGATCCCATCGGTCAGCGCCGCGAGAGCGAGCAGTTCCCGCGCTTGCTCGGTCTCGGCGCGCTGCGACGTCGGCACGCGCACGACCACCTCGAGCTCCTCGGCGGTGCGCAGGAGCGCGGAGTCGAAGTCGCCCGTCGCCCCGAGGCCGAGGGGGCCGCTTCCGACGACGGTCAAGCCAGGGACGGCCGACGTCGCGAGCGCGGCTAGAGTGAGGTGGGATCTGGCCATGCCTCCTAGGTTAGGTCGAGTGCCCCTGACCGGAGCCCGCGCCACGCCTGTCCGATTGGGGTTCGATGATCTCTCGTGTCCGCCCGCTGGGTGACTTCCCGCTGTCCCGCTCGGCCCTCGACCGGGACGAGGTGGCTCGGACCAGCCAGGACTTCCTGTCGTCGGCGCTCGACGACCCGTCGACCCGCGTGGTCCGGCTCCGCGGCGGCCGCCTCCCCATCCGAGCCGACGCCATCGTGTTCGAGGAGGTGGGCTCCGTCGCACGACCGGACCCTGAAGAGGTCGTGTACCTCGGCCGCACGCTAGCCGACGAGGGGGGAGTGGCCGCCGGGATTCCCGTCCTCCTCCTGACAGAGGGCGACGCGCCGTCCGACCGGACGTCCGCGCGGGCGGCGGACGACGGCGAGTGGATGAGCCCGCGCGACGTCGCCCACCGGCTTTCGGACCGCGACGCGGGCATCGCTGCCGAGGCGCTGGCCATCTCGAACTGGCATCGCGTGTCGCGGTTCTGCGCGAATTGCGGGGCCGCCACGAGCGTGAGACGATCCGGTTGGATGCGCGCGTGTCCGCAGTGCCACGCCGAGCACTTCCCCCGGACGGATCCAGCGGTCATCGTCCGGATCGTTCACGACGACCGCATCCTGCTCGGATCGAGCGTGCTCTGGCCGGAGGGGCGCTACTCCCTGCTCGCGGGCTTCGTCGAGGCCGGCGAGTCGCTCGAAGCGGCGGTGCTCCGGGAGGTGCACGAGGAGTCGGGCATGCGGTTGGGTGCGCCGACCTACCTCGGTTCGCAACCCTGGCCGTTCCCGCGATCGATCATGTTCGGCTTCCACGCGGAATTGGCCGATGGTCAAGACCCGGCCGACGTCCGTCCGGATGAGGACGAACTGGCCGACGTCCGTTGGTTCACACGAGCGGAGCTGACCTCCGGCACGTCGGACGTCACCCTGCCGGGTAGCACATCGATCGCGCGTGCCATCATCGACGACTGGATCGCGAACGGCACGGATCCCGGGAATGGCGCTGATCTCTCGAACCGCACGCGTCCCTCGAACGGCGCTGGCCCCTCGAACGGCGCGATCGGATCGTGACCGTCGATCTCCTCGCCGGGTTGGACGAGCAGCAGAGGACGGCGGCCGAAGCGCTCCGCGGACCGGTGTGCATCCTCGCCGGCGCCGGTACCGGGAAGACGCGGGCGATCACCCACCGCATCGCGCACGGAGTCGCGACCGGGACCTACGCGCCGAACCGTGTGCTCGCGCTGACCTTCACCGCGCGCGCCGCCGCGGAATTGAAGTCGCGGCTCCGGGGTCTCGGCGCCGGGGGAGTGTCGGCGCGCACCTTCCACGCTGCAGCGCTCAGCCAGCTCGGCTACTTCTGGCCGCAAGTCGTCGGGGGCACACTTCCGCAGGTCGTCACGAAGAAGGCGACCCTCTTGGCTCACGCGGCCGACCGGGCACGCATCGCCGTCGACACCGCGACCCTCCGCGATGTGGCCTCGGAGATCGAATGGCGGAAGATCACGGGGCGGGGGATCGACGACTACGCCGCGGCAGGGCGGCCAGCGCCCGGTTCGCTCACGACCGACATGGTCATCGACCTGCAGCGCGCGTACGAGTCGCTCAAGGACGAGCGGCGGCAGTTCGACTTCGAGGATGTGCTCCTCGCGTGCGCCGGCATGCTCGAGCAGGAGCCTCGAGTAGCCCTCCAGGTGCGTGAGCAGTACCGCTTCTTCGTCGTCGATGAGTACCAGGACGTCTCGCCGGCGCAGCAGAGACTCCTCGAGCTCTGGCTCGGCGACCGTCGTGACGTCTGCGTCGTGGGTGACGCGAGCCAGACGATCTACTCGTTCGCGGGGGCGTCGTCCTCCTACCTGCTCGACTTCGAGCGCGCGCACGAGGACGCCCTCGTCGTCCGTCTCGAGCACAACTACCGCTCCTCCCGCTCCGTCGTCGACACGGCGAACCGACTCATGCGTGGCCGCCCGGGCGCCCTGTCTCTGACGGCCGCGCCCGGATCGGCGGAGGACGTCGCGGGCGAGTTCGAGTCCGGACTGCCGGCGGGATCCGTGTACTCCGACGACTCCGCGGAAGCGTCAGGGGTCGCGGACGCGGTCGCCGGCCTCGTCCGCTCCGGCACTCCGGCATCCGACATCGCGGTGCTTTACCGCATCAACGTCCAGGCGGCCGCCATCGAACGCGCGCTCGCGGACCGTGGCATCACCTCTCACGTGCGCGGTGCGACGCGCTTCTTCGACCTGCCCGAGGTCAAGCAGGCGATCCTCGCCCTTCGAGGCGCCTCCGTCGCCGTCACGGGAGAGCCGCTCTTCAAATCGGTGAGTGACGTGCTCCGATCGCTCGGATGGACGCATGTGGCCCCGGAGCAGCGTGGTGCCGTGCGGGACCGGTGGGAGGCGCTCAACGCGATCATGGGGCTCGTCGACAGTGCCGCCCCCGACACGACGTTGCGCCAGTTCACGGACGAGCTCCTCGAGCGCCAATCCGCGCAGCACGAACCGACGCTCGATGCCGTGACGCTCGCCACGCTGCACGCATCCAAGGGTCTCGAGTGGGACACGGTCTTCCTCGTGGGGCTCTCGGAGGGGCTCGTCCCGATCAGCTACGCGAAGTCGTTCGATCAGATCGACGAGGAGCGCCGTCTGCTCTACGTCGGTGTCACGCGGGCACGTCGTCGACTCCGAGTGTCCTGGGCGCAGTACGGCGCACGGTCGACGATGCCGCGCGAACCGTCTCGCTTCCTCGCAGAGATCGGCATCCGCACTCCGGATGCGCGCGGTGCCGGTGGACGACGGGGATCGGCGAATCGTTGATCTCGAGCGAACGATCGATGAGGACGTCCCGCGAGTCGGGGGTGCGCGTCGAGACGAGGCGGAGCGCGAGCGAGGCGATCTCCGACACGAAGGGACCGGTCTCCCGAGGGGAGACTCGACCCTCGAGCTGACTCGCGATCGCGGGCCAGGCGGCGTCCGCGTCCGAGCGGGCGCGATCGAGGCAGTACAGACAGGGTCCCGATCCGGGGCGGACGAACGGGCCGACGGTCGTGGACCGGTCGCCGTGGACGATGGCGAGATGGTCGACGTCGCGGTTCAGCCAGCGCGCGTACCGCGAGGGAGGAACGGAGTAGCGGGCGACGATGACCGCGACCTCTGCGAGATCGACGTCCGTGACCACCTCGAGGCGATCGTCCGACACCGCGAGTTCGGCGATGCGGGCGGCGGTGGGGCCGCGGCCGTCGATCGCGAGCCGGATGCGGGGCGCCCGAGCGCCGTCTCGCGTGAGCGCCGCGGAGACTCGTCGGGTCAGTCGTTCGGCGTCCGCGGAGGTGCCGCCGGCATGCCGCGCGAGGACGGCGAGGGCTGCGGGCGTGGTCCCGGCGATGAGCGCCGAGACGAGTCGCTCGTCGAGCGGTGAGATGTCGTCGAGGACCACGGCGTCGCGGCCGAGCCCGAATTGCAACGTCGTCGGCGTGCGCCAGACGACGCACCGGTTCTCATCGATGCGCAGGATCATGCGGACATGGTGACCCACGGAGCCCGTCGGAGGGAGCCGCTCTCCACAGGCTCTTCCACGCCGTACCGGCCCCGCGAGGGGGAACCGCTCACACGTGCGGTGGCGGATCCTCCCTCGGCGATCCGCCGTCGGCGGCGCCGCCGTCGACGGCGCGCCCGTCGACGTCCCCGTGACCGGCGCCGCCACGCCCCTCACCACGCAGCAGGGCCTCGAGAGCCGTGTCCATCTCGTCGAGTTCCGGCTCCTCGCCGCGGGCTTTCGCCTCGAGGGCGGCGATGAGACGGCTCGGATCGTCGATGTCGGACGCGACGGGCATGAGATCCGGGTGCGACCACAATGAGTCGCGCAGGTCCGGACCCACGGCGTCGGTGACGGCTTGCCACATGGCCGCGGCTTCCCGGAGTCTGCGGGGCCGCAGCTCGAGCCCGACGAGGGTGGCGAACGCCGACTCCGCCGGACCGCCCGTCGCACGACGGCGGCGCACGGTCTCGGCGACGGCGTCGGCGTTCGGAAGACGTCGGGTTGCGGACGCGGTGATGACGTCCACCCACCCCTCGACCAGGGCGAGCGTGGTCTCGAGTCGCGCGAGCGTCGCGAGTTGCGACTCGCTCTTCGGCGGAATCAGGGAACCGTCCACGAGAGCGGCCCTCAACTCCTCGGGGTTCGACGGATCGAATCCCTCGGCCAACGACTCGAGACGCACGGTGTCGACGCGGATGCCACGTGCGAACTCCGTGATCGAGGAGATGAGGTGGAGGCGCAGCCAACGGGCGTGCCGGAACAGTCGCGCGTGCGCGAGTTCGCGGACGGCGAGGTACAAGTGCACTTGGTCGTCCGAGAGTTCGAGGCCCTCGCCGAAGGCCCGGACGTTCTGCGGGATGATCGCCGCGACGTTGTCGTCGAGGAGGGGGATGCCGACGTCGCCGCCGGACACCACCTCCGTCGACAACTGGCCGACGACCTGACCCAATTGCATCGCGAACATCGTGCCGCCGATGCCGCGGAGCATCTTGCTCGCGCCGGCGATCATGCTCTGCAGCTCCTCGGGAGCCTGCTCCTCGAGAACGCGTGTGAGGGCGTCGGAGATGCTCGTCGCGACCGGCTCTGCGAGTTGCGCCCACACGGGCATGCTCGCACGCACCCACTCGGCCCGCGTCAGCAGTCGCGGCTCCTGCGTCAACTCGGTGATGTTCGTCGCGTCGGCGAGCCACAACGAGGCGACGTGGAAGGCCTGCTCGAGTGCGAATCGCTCATCGGTCGACGAGGAGGTCGCACCGGTCGTCGCAATCGTCGTCGCCTGGTCGGTCGAGACCTTCCAGTCGATACCGTCGCCCTGGTTCTGGAGCGCGGCCTGGAACTGGGCCATCATGGCGGCGAGGGCCGTCGGGTCGGAGGGGAGACCCGCGACGCCGGCGAGCCGGCTCGGGTCGACTCCGCCCTGTCCGGACAGCAGGTCGCGGAGCATGTCGCGCAGTTCGTCCTCGGGGGACTTGTCGTCGTCTTCAGCCATCTCGGTCACCTTCCAGCGAGCACCGTGTCGGGCCATCTACGCTAGTCGCTGAACCTGACGGAAAGTCGTGGCACGGGCAGGGGGTCGTCCGCCCGCCGCGAACACCGCAGAAAGGACCCCCCTCCGTGTCTCTCTTCGCCGACGATCCCGTCGTGCCCGCCGACACACGCCCGCGTCGACGGGTGACCGCCGGCGGGGTCGCACTCGTCGTCGCGTTCGTACTCCTCGCAGCGCTCGCCCTCGCCCCGAGCCCCTACGTCATCCAGCAGCCCGGCCCCGTCTTCGACACGCTCGGCAGTGTCCCGACGGGTGAGGAAGGCGAAGACGTTCCCATGATCGAGATCTCCGGGACCGAGACCTTCGAGACCGAGGGCTCGCTCGACATGCTCACGGTGAGCGTGGTCGGCACTCCTGAGCAGCGCCCGAACTGGTTCGAGGTCGCGACGTCGTGGTTCGACTCCAGCAAGGCCGTGCTCCCCATCGATGCCGTCTACCCGCCCGGGACGACGTCCGAGCAGCGTGACGAAGAGAACGCCGCCCTCATGACCGACTCTCAACAGACCGCCGTCGCGGCTGCGCTCCGTGCCCTCGACTACGACATCGAGGAGGAGGTCGTCGTCGCCGACATCCCGGAGGGCGCTCCCGCCGAGGGGCGGCTCGAAGTCGGAGACGTCATCCTGCGCGCCAACGGCGAGGCCGTGGACACCGAGGCCACGCTGCGACGGATCATCGCGGACAACGGTCCCTCGCGCGCGGTCTCCTTCGACGTCCGCCGCGACGGTGCCGACGAGACCGTCGACGTCACACCGGCGGAACAGACCCTCGACGACGGGAGCTCGAGCGTCGCCGTTGGCATCGTCCCGTCGAGTACCTACGAGTTCCCCTTCGACGTCTCCATCCAGCTCGAGAACGTCGGTGGTCCGAGCGCGGGGATGATGTTCGCGCTCGGGATCATCGACAAGGTCACGGAGGGCCCGCTGACCGACGGCCGATCGATCGCCGGCACCGGCACGATCAACGACGAAGGTTCCGTCGGCGCCATCGGGGGAATCCGACAGAAGCTTTACGGCGCCGACGACGCCGGAGCGGAGTTCTTCCTGGCTCCGGCCACCAACTGCGACGAGGTCGTCGACCACGTGCCCGGCGACCTCGACGTGATTCCCGTCGCGACGCTCGACGAGGCCCTCGACGCTCTCGCGGCGGTCGGCGGCGACGGCGACGTGGAAGCGTTACCCACGTGTGAAGACGTCCTCGCGGGCTGACTGTCAGGCATCGCACGTAGGATTGCAGTCAACCCCCGACCGATGAAGGCCAACACGCAATGACCTCTGCATCCACCGTCCGCTCCGAGTCGCCCAACAGGAGACGTCTGCCGCTCGCCGTCACGCTCGTCGTGGTCGGTGCGCTCGTCGTGGCGTTCTTCCTCTTCACGAGCCTGTACACCGACTACCTGTGGTTCTCGCAACTCGGGTACACCTCCGTCCTCACGACGCAATGGGCCGCCATCGCGGTGATGTTCGTGATCGGTTTCGTCGGTATGGCGCTCCCGGTCTGGCTCACGATCAACCTCGCGTACCGCCTGAGGCCCGTCTACGCGAAGCTCAACTCGCAGCTCGACCGCTACCAGGAGCTCGTCGAACCGCTTCGGCGGCTCGCCATGTGGGCCATCCCGGCCGTCCTCGGTCTGTTCGCGGGTCTCTCCGCGTCGAGCCGGTGGGAGGCGACTCTCCTCTGGCTGAACCGGACGGTCACGGGGTCGACCGATCCGCAGTTCGGACTGGATCTGTCGTTCTACCTGTTCGAGCTCCCGTTCTATCGCGGGGTCGTGTCGTTCGCATCGGCCGTCATCCTGATCGCTCTGCTCCTCACGGTGGCCGTCTCGTACCTCTACGGCTCGATCCGCGTGAACGGCCGCGAACTGCGCATCTCGAAGTCGTCACGCATCCAGATCGCCGTCCTGGCGGGTCTCTACCTCCTTCTGCAGGCCGTCAGCATCTGGCTCGACCAGTACACGACCCTCACGCAGACCGGCGACCTCATCACGGGAGCGAGCTACACGGACGTCAACGCGACCATCTGGGCACGGCAGATCCTCGCGGGAATCGCCCTTCTCATCGCCCTGCTGTTCTTCGTCACGGCCTTCATCGGTCGCTGGCGCTTCCCTCTCGTGGGCACTGCCCTCCTCCTGGTCGCCTCCGTCGTCCTCGGTTCGCTCTACCCGTGGGTCGTGCAGCGCTTCACCGTCGACCCGAATGCTCGTGTGCTCGAGGCGCCGTACATCCAGCGGAACATCGACCTCACGCGTGACGCGTTCGACGTGGCGGAGGTGGAAGAGGTGCCGTATTCGGCGACGACGGAGGCCTCTCCCGGCGCGCTGCGATCAGACGCGGAGACCACGGCCTCGATTCGGATCATCGACCCGGCTCTCGTGAGCCCGGCGGTCGCTCAGCTCGAACGGTTCAAGACCTACTACGGCTTCAACAGCGAGCTCGACGTCGACCGCTACGACATCGACGGCGAGAGTCAGGACACCGTGATCGCGGTCCGCGAGCTACGACAGTCGGGCCTCGGAGACGGTTCCTCCTGGTACAACAACACCGTCGTCTACACACACGGCTACGGCGTCGTTGCTGCGTACGGCAATCAGCGATCGGCCGACGGGCAGCCCGTCTTCTTCGAGTCGGGCATCCCGACGAGCGGTGAACTCGGTGAGTACCAGCCCCGCATCTACTTCGGCGAGCAATCGCCCGCCTACTCGATCGTCGGCGCTCCCGAGGGAGCCGACCCGCGCGAACTCGACTACCCGTCGGGAGAGGACGGCGAATCCGAGACCTACAACACGTTCTCCGGCGACGCCGGTCCGAAGCTCGACACCGTGTTCAACCGTCTCGTCTACGCGCTCAAGTTCCAGTCGGAGCAGATCTTCCTCTCGGACGCCGTCAACAGCGAGTCGCAGATCCTCTACGACCGCAACCCGGTCGACCGGATCCAGAAGGTGGCTCCCTACCTCACGCTCGATTCCGACCCGTACCCGAGCGTCGTTGACGGAAAGGTCGTCTGGATCGTCGATGGCTACACCACCTCCGACGCGTATCCCTACTCGCGTACGGTGAGCCTGTCGAACTCCATCGCGGACTCGGACTCCGAGGCTCAGCGGTATGCGATCGACGACATCAACTACATCCGCAACTCGGTCAAGGCGACCGTCGACGCATACGACGGAACCGTCACGCTCTACGCCTGGGATGACGAGGATCCCGTGCTTCAGACGTGGCAGAAGATCTTCCCGTCCACGCTCAAGCCGATCAGCGAGATGTCGGGCGACCTCATGAGTCACGTGCGCTACCCGACCGACCTCTTCAAGGTCCAGCGCTCGATCCTGGGTCAGTACCACGTCACGGACGCGGGTCGTTTCTACTCGCGTACCGACGCGTGGCAGACCCCGGCGGATCCCCAGGAGGACGCCTCGACCAACAGCCTGCAGCCGCCGTACTACCTGACCCTGCAGATGCCGGGACAGGAGACACCGTCATTCTCGTTGTACTCCACCTTCATCCCGCGTGGAGCCTCGAGCGAGGACGCCTCGAACGTCCTCAAGGGTTACCTCGCGGTCGACGCTGACGCGGGCGGCGAGGACGGCGTCAAGGGGGAGGGGTACGGAGCCCTGCGCCTGTTGACGATGCCGGACGAGTCGACGGTTCCCGGACCCGGTCAGATGCAGAACGACTTCAATTCGGATCAGGCCGTGTCGTCGCTCATCAACATCCTGCGCCAGGGCCAGACCGACGTGCTCAACGGCAACCTGCTGACCCTCCCGGTCGGCGGTGGATTGCTTTACGTGCAGCCCGTGTACGTCCAGAGCACCGGTGAGACGAGCTACCCCGTGCTGCAGAAGGTCCTCGTGGGCTTCGGTGACGAGATCGCCTTCGAAGACACCCTCGACCAAGCACTCGATTCGCTCTTCGGCGGCGACTCGGGAGCGAGTGCCGGCGACGGCGATGTGCCGGTCGAGGGCGGCGAGGGTGAAGGCGAGGAGACGCCGACCGAACCCACGGAGCCCGCCGACCCCGGCGACGGTTCGGAGACGCCGCCGACGGGCGCGGATGGCGAACTCGCGGCAGCCCTCGCGGAGGCCCAAGCAGCCATGGAGGCGAAGCAAGCGGCGCTCGAGGATGGCGACTTCGCGGCCTTCGGCGAAGCCGACGCCCGCCTCTCGGCTGCGGTGGAGCGAGCCCTGGAGCTCCTCGGCGGTTGACCGGATGACGGGGGCGGTCGGTCAACCGCCCCGCCCCCGCTCGTGCCTCGATTCGACGCACGTCGAAAGTCGTGCTAGAGTAAATTCTTGTGCCGCGGGGTGGAGCAGTTCGGTAGCTCGCTGGGCTCATAACCCAGAGGTCGTAGGTTCAAATCCTGCCCCCGCAACAAAGAAGGCCCGGAATCATTACGATTCCGGGCCTTTTCTTGTCCTCGGGCCTTTTCTTGTCCTCGGGCCTTTTCTTGTCCCCGGGTCTGTCTTCGCTGAGGGTCTTTCCTTCGCTCAGGGTCTTTTCGCTCTCCGAGCTCTTCTTCTCTTCGGGGCCTCTCCGGTCGGTCCTCGTCGTCTCGGCTTCGGCGCCGACGTCTTCCCCGCGGGTGTGCTCGGGAGCCGCTCCTATAGCAGCCGGGGCGCCCGCGCGCACGGGGCGGCGGCCGGCGCGCCCGCGCGCCTACTGTGACGGCATGGTCAGGTTGCGTCGAAGCGTCGCGTCAGGCCCCGGTTGGACGCGTCGTCGTTCAGGCCGGGGATTCCGGTACCTCGATGAGCAAGGACGGACGATCACTGACCCGGAGGCGCGAGGCCGGATCATGGATCTCGTCATCCCTCCGGCCTGGTCGGACGTATGGATCTCGCCCTATCCCAACGGGCACATCCAAGCCGTCGGGACGGACGCCGCCGGTCGCCGACAGTACATCTATCACGAGACCTGGCGCGAGAAGCAGGATGTCGCGAAGTTCGAGCGCTGCCTCGACCTCGCGGAGTCGCTTCCCGGTGTGCGCCCGACGGTCACGCGGCATCTCCGCGGCGACCCGACCTCGCGCGACGCGGTGCTCGCGGCCATGTTCCGTATCCTCGATTCGGCAGCGCCGCGGATCGGCGGCGACCGGTACGCCGACGAGAACGGCTCGTACGGCCTGTCCACGCTGCTGGGTCAGCACCTGCTCCTGTCGGGGGACCTCGTGACACTGCACTTCCCGGGCAAGAGTTCTCAGCAGTGGCACTCGGAGATCCTCGACTCCGACCTCGCCGACGTCCTCCGGGCGCTCAGGCGGCGCCGCGGCAAGGCGTCGCGGGTGTTCGCGTGGAAGACGGGGAGGCGTTGGAAGACGCTCTCGGCCGAGGACGCGAACGACTACATCCGAGGGCTCGTCGGCGAACACTTCAGCGCCAAGGACTTTCGAACGCTGCACGGGTCGTCCGTCGCGGCGCAATCGCTCGCGCGCAGCGGGCCGGAGGAGACCATGACGGGCCGCAAGAAGGCAGTCGTCGCTGCGGTGAAGGAGGCATCGAGTCACCTCGGGAACACCCCGACGATCGCGCGCTCGAGCTACATCGACCCCCGGGTGCTGACCCTGTACGAGAACGGCCGGACTGCCAGGCCCGCCCGCGGCCACGCGGGGGAGGTCGCCCTCGTCGAGCTCTTGCGTCCGGGCGCCGCCGAGGTCATCGAGTAGGCCTCGTCAGCCCGCGAGTCGCCGCAGCCCGCTCGCCGCCGCGTCGAGCACCGGGCGGCGCTTGCAGAATGCGAACCGGACGAGCGACGCGTAGTCGGAGCGATTCGTCTCGCCGACGAATGCCGACACGGGTACGGCGACGACGCCGGCGAGGCGGGGGAGCGCGAGACACAGCTCACGTGCGTCGGCGAAACCGAGCGGGCGCGCGTCCGCGACGACGAAGTAGGAGCCGTCCGGGACGGATACGTCGAAACCGGCGGTTCGGAGACCACCGACGAGGATGTCGCGCCTCGCCTCGAGTTCACGAGCGATCCCGTCGAACACCTCCTCCCCGAGGTCGAGACCCCGCGCGATGGCGGGTTGGAAGGGTGAGGCGTTCACGTACGTGAGGAACTGCTTCACGGTGAGGATCGCCGTGACGACCTCGGGAGGAGCGGTGAGCCATCCCACCTTCCAGCCGGTCGTGTTGAACGTCTTGCCCCCGGAGGACACCGTGACGGTGCGCTCCCGGCCTCCCGGCATCGACGCGATCGGGGTGTGCGGTTTCTCGAATGTGAGGTGCTCGTACACCTCGTCCGTCAGGAGGAAGGCGTCATGCCGATGGGCGAGCTCGATGAGGAGCTCTCGCGTCTCCCGATCGAAGGTCGTCCCGGTGGGGTTGTGGGGGTCGTTGATGATGATGACGCGCGTCCGGTCTCCGACGGCTTTCCGGAGATCGTCGGGGTCAGGCCGGAAATCGGGCCAGCGGAGCGGAACCGGAACGAGGCGAGCGCCGGCGAGTGCGACCAGCCCGGCATAGGCGTCGTAGAACGGTTCGAATACGACGACCTCATCGCCCGGTTCCGTGAGGGCGAGGATCGACGCGGCCAGGGCCTCGGTGGCCCCGGCGGTGACGAGCACCTCGGTCTCCGGGTCGACGGCCATGCCGTAGAAGCGATGTTGATGCCGCGCGATCGCGTGGAGCAGGTCCGGGACACCACGACCCGGGGGGTATTGGTTGAGCCCAGCCGCGATGGCCTCGTGCGCCGCCGTGAGGACCTCGACAGGCCCGTCCTCATCCGGGAAGCCCTGGCCGAGGTTGATCGCGCCGCTGCGCGCAGCGAGCGCACTCATCTCGGCGAAGATCGTCGGTGCGGTCGTTCCGTCGGCGCGCAGAAGGCCCGCTCCAGCGGCGGTCCGGCGCCACGGACCCGTCGGTGTCATCATGCGTTCAGCGTAGCCATGCGAGAGGGGAACGAAACGTCCGCCGTCACCGGGGCCCGAGCTGTCAAGGGAGCACCCGCGAGCCGCCGGCGTCTGCGATCCTCGATTGAGGTCGAGGTACATCGTCGTGGAGCAGGGATTCGGCGGGGGCAAAGGCCGCTCACAGACATGGTCGACCAAACGTCCAGACTCGGGGACGAAGCTTACGTCGGTTGGAAAAAGGAGAACACACATGACCGAGAACACCACCGGCTCGAACGAACCGGTTTCGGAGAACCACGCTGACGGAACGGAGCCGATGCGCCCCACTGGTTCGCCCGACGCCACAGCCGGTGCATCGGGTTCCGCCCCCTCGTCGGATTCTCACGGCCACGGCGGATGGCCCGCCGATGTGCCGCCTCGTCCCGCGGACCCCTCCATCACTCCGCACGTCTCGGGCACCGGTCACGTCGTGCCTCCGGCGGCGAACGGAACGGCCGCGTTCGCGGCCCCGTCGGCACCGACCCACTCCGCCTACGCACCCGGAGCCGCGAGTGCGGGGGCGGGACGGCCCGGAGATCACCGCGACTGGCACCCTCAGGCCGGAGGTCAGCCCACCGGCCCGTCCGTCTCCCGTGACGCATTCGGCAACCCCACGTACTCCGTGCCGACTCCACAGGGCTCGCGTTCCACGACCAAGCGGCGGGGGTCGACCATGCTCGTCGCGGGACTCGCGATCGGGGCGCTCGTGGGAGGCGCATCGGGCGCCGGCACCTTCGCGCTCGTGAACGGCCTACAGTCGCCCGCCGCCGTGACGTCGAGCGCCGGGGGAACCCAGAACGTCACGATCAACGACACCAACTCCGTGAACCGGACCACCGCCGTCGCCGCGAAGGCGTCGCCGAGCGTCGTCACGATCGCGGTCGCGGGAAGCGAGGGAGCCGGGACCGGTTCCGGCATCATCCTGAGCGACGACGGCTACGTCCTCACGAACAACCACGTCGTGACCCTCGACGGGAGCGTGTCCGATCCGTCCATCCAGGTGACCGACAACAGTGGCCGGTTGTACAGCGCGACCATCGTCGGCACGGACCCCGTCTTCGACCTCGCCGTCATCAAGCTCGGGGATGCCGAGGGGCTGACCTCCATGGAGTTCGCCGACTCGTCGAACCTCAACGTCGGAGACACCGTCGTCGCGATCGGGGCACCTCTTGGACTGGCCGGAACGGTCACGGATGGAATCGTCAGTGCCCTCAACCGCAGCATCACGGTGGCCTCGTCGGCCGTCCCGGACACCACCGAGGGCGAGGACGGCAGTGACGGCGGAGGCCAGTGGGGCTTCGAGATCCCCGGCCAGGAGGACCAGGGGTCGCAAGCGACGTCGTCCATCTCCCTCCCCGTGGTCCAGACCGACGCGGCGATCAACCCGGGGAACTCCGGAGGCGCGCTCGTCGACGACAACGGAGAGCTCATCGGCGTCAACGTCGCGATCGCGAGCGCCGGTAGCTCCTCGACCGAGCAGTCGGGCAGCATCGGCGTCGGCTTCGCCATCCCGTCGAACGTCGCCGAGCGCATCGCGAACGAGATCATCGACGAGGGGGAGGCCAGCCACGGACTCCTCGGCGCGACGGTCGGCGACTCGTCGACTGTCGAGGGAAGCAACGTGGCCGGCGCGGTCATCAACGAGGTGACGTCGGGCGGAGCCGCTCAGGAAGCAGGTATCCAATCCGGTGACGTCGTGACCGCGTTCAACGGCGTTCCCATCACGGGCGCGACCGACCTGACGGCCCAAGTGCGTGCTCTCGCCGCGGGAGCCACGGCGACGGTGGTGTACCAGCGCGACGGTCAGGAGTACACCGTCGACGTGACGCTCGGCGAGCTCCACCTGCAATAGGCGAGCGGATCGCCGGAACGGCCGCGTCGACTCGATCGATGCGGCCGTTCGCGTCCCGTCCGCACCCCCCCCGCCGAAGATCGCGCGGCGCCCCCTGATAAGCTCGGGCGCACCGAAATGCGAGTGGAGACCATGGAACGACCGCGGCGAGAAGAGCCGGCCACGGCTCGGCCGGGCGTCTCCTACGTCATGCCGGTGCTCAACGACGTCACGCACGTCGGAGCGGCCGTGCAGAGCCTCCTCGATCAGGACTATGACGGCGAGTTCGACGTCGTCGTCGCCGTCGGGCCGTCGATCGATGGGACGAACGAGCTCGTCGAGGAGATGGGCCGCGCCGACGGGCGCATCACGGTCGTCGACAACCCCGCGGGTTCGACGCCATCGGGACTCAACATCGCGATCCGTGCATCGCGGCACCCGATCGTGATCCGTGTCGACGCGCACTCCGTCCTTCCCACCGACTATGCGCGCATCGCGGTGGAGACGATCGAGCGGACCGGCGCGGACAACGTCGGCGGCATCATGGACGCGCACGGTACCACGGCCTTCGAGAAGGCCGTGGCGCGGGCCTACGGCTCGCGAATCGGGCTCGGGGGTACTCCGCACCACGTCGGCGGCGCGGAAGGGCCGGCCGACACCGTCTACCTCGGCGTCTTCCGGCGCAGTGCCCTCGAGAGGGTCGGGCTCTTCGACGAGCGCATCAAGCGCGGCCAGGACTGGGAACTCAACGAGCGCATCCGCTCGACCGGCGGCACCGTCTGGTTCACCCCCGACTTGCGCGTCACGTACCGACCGCGGTCGAGCCTCTCCCGACTCGGTCGACAGTTCTTTTCCACCGGGCTGTGGCGCGGCGAACTCACGCGGCTCATCCCGTCCTCTCGGAGCCTGCGCTATTTCGCGCCTCCGGTCCTCGTGGTCGGGGTCTCGCTGGGTGTGATCCTCGGTGCGATCGGGCTCGCGCTCGGCGTCGCCGGCCACAGTGTCCCCGTGCTGCTGCTCGGGTGGGCCGCACCTCTCGCCTATGCGGTGATCGTGCTCCTCGCCGCCGTCCTCGTCGCGCGCCGGGACGGCGCCGCGACGTTCGCCTGGTTTCTCGTAGTGTTGCCGTGTATCCACTTCTGCTGGGGGATCGGTTTCGTTCTCGGTTACCTCTCCCTCGCGAGCAACATCGCGGCGCAGGCGTACAAGAAGGGCGCGAGTGACACACGAATCGGTTGAGCGGCCGGCGAAGCCGCGCAGCTTCGCCGAACTCCGCGCCGTCGCCCAGCCGCCCGAGGTGCGGAGCCGCCGGAACGCCGAGCACTGGACGGCTTCGCTGTACCTCCGCGACCTCTCGCCCTACGTGACGTGGCTGCTGCTCAAGACGTCGATCAGCGCGAACGGTGTCACTGGTCTCATGATCCTCACGGGATGGTCCGTCGCCGCGGCGCTGCTCATCCCGGGGTTCTGGGGTGCGGCGCTCGCCCTCGTGCTCGGCCAGATGCAGATGCTCGTGGACTGCTGCGACGGCGAGGTCGCGCGCTGGCGCCGCACGTCTTCACCCGCGGGCATGTTCCTCGATGCGGTCGGACACTACTCGACGGAGGCGCTCATCCCGCTTGCTCTGGCCATCCGTGCCGCCGGGTATCCCGTGACGGCGCCCGAGGATTTCGCGTGGACGACCCTCGGCGCGCTCCTCGCCCTCGTCATCGTGCTCAACAAGGCGCTCAACGACATGGTGCGGGTCGCACGGGCGAATTTCGGGGCCACAAGACTCACCTACACGGAGGGCGAGAGCGCGCCGCGGGGCGGATTGCTGAGCGTCGCCCGCCGCATCGCCCGGTTCCTCCCGTTCCACCGCTTGTTCCACTCCGTCGAGCTCACCATGGTGATCTTCGTGGGCGCGGTCGTCGGCGTGTTCGTGGGCGACGAGCCGGCGATGCGCTGGACGCTCGTCGGACTGCTCGCACTCGGGTCCGTCACGTTCGTCGGCCACTTCGTCGCGATCATGGCCTCGAAGAGGGTCAGTGCCTGATCGCGGAGGATCGACCGTCGGCGTCGTCGTCCTGACGCAGGGGAGCCGACCGGCGGAGCTCGCCGCCGGGATCGCGAGCGTGCTCGCGCAAGAGGCGGTGTCGGTCGACGTCGTGGTCGTCGGCAACGGCTGGGATCCGGTCGACCTTCCCATGGGCGTGCGCGGCCTCGCGATCCCCGAGAACGTCGGGATCCCGGCTGGCCGCAACAGAGGAGCCGCGGCAGTCGCGGGGGAGTACGTCTTCTTCCTCGACGACGACGCACGCGTACCCGACCCGCACTTCCTCGCCGATGCCATCGCTCTCCTCGAACAGCATCCCGACATCGGCCTCGTCCAGCCACGGCTCGAAGGCCCGGGCGACGAGGAGCCGCCCGCACGCTGGATCCCGCGCATGCGGAAGGGGGACCGGCATCACTCGAGCAACGTCTTCTCGTGCCTGGAGGCGGCAGTGATCCTCCCGCGGTCGGTCTTCGACCGCGCCGGAGGGTGGGGCGACGAGTTCTTCTACGCCCACGAGGGCATCGAACTCGCCTGGCGCGTGTGGGACCAGGGGAAGCGTGCGTGGTACGCCGGCGAACTCCTCGCTGTGCACCCGATCGTCCACCCGACCCGGCATGCCGAGTACTACCGGATGAACGCGAGGAACCGAGTGTGGCTGGCGCGACGCAACCTGCCCGTGCTGCTCATCCCGGTCTACGTCGGGTCATGGACGGCGGTCACATTGCTGCGCTGGTGGCGGCACCCCTCCGCCCTCGCGCCGTGGTTCGGGGGATGGCTCGAGGGGTGGCGGTCATCACCGGGGCAGCGGCGCCCGATGTCCTGGAGGACGGTCGCGCGGATGGCGCGGGCCGGTCGCCCGCCCGTCGTCTAGGCGCGGCTGATCAGCTCCGGACCGTCCTGATCCGGGCCGTGATCTTCCGCGGTTAGGGTGGAACCCATGGCAGTTCTCACCGACGCACGAAAAGCGTTCCGCTTCCTCAGGAGGACCCTCGCCTCGCGATCGGCGTCGCGAGAACTGTCGCGCACGCTCGCATCCCGCCCGGCGCTCGAGCCCGGTCGCTTCCGGGTCGCCGTCTACTTCGCCGACGGCACCGTGAACATGTACCAGATCCGTCAGTGGTACAAGCCGCTCGCCGCTCTCTCCGAGAAGTGGCCCGTCGTGATCCTGAGCCGGAGTGCGACCGCCGCGGCGGCGTTGCTCGAGGAATCGCCCGTACCGGTCGCCTACGTCCGGACGGTCGTCGCCCTGGAACAGACTCTCGCCGAGCAGGACATCCGCATCGTCTTCTACGTCAACCAGAATGCCAAGAACTTCCAGATGTTCCGGTACGGGCGCATGTGGCACGTGTTCATCAACCATGGTGAGAGCGACAAGATGTACATGATGACCAACCAGTTCAAGGCGTACGACTACAGTCTCGTCGCCGGTGACGCGGCTCTCGACCGGCTGAGCAGGGCCCTCTGGGACTACGACCTCGAGAAGCGCGCGATCCCCATCGGCAGGCCTCAGGCCGATCACTTCTCCGGGACGCTGCCTTATACGCCCGATGGCCGCACGGTCGTACTCTACGCACCAACGTGGGAAGGCGACCGGGCGTCCGCCGCGTACGGCTCCGTCGCCTCCCACGGTGTCGCGCTCGTCCGGGAGTTGCTCGCGACGGGTCGCCATCGCGTCATCTTCCGGCCGCATCCCCGGTCGGGTGTCGTGGACCCCGCGTACGGCGCCGCGAAGCGATCGATCGTGGCGATGCTCGACGAGGCGAATCGCTCGGATCCGGCCGCTCACCACGTCTACGACGACGGTCCCGAGATCGGCTGGCAGCTGTCCGCGGCCGACGTCGCGATCGTCGACATCTCCGCGATGGTCTACGACCGGCTCGCGACGGGAAAGCCGCTGCTCATCACGCGGCCGGCGGATCCGGCCGCGGTGGTCGATTCCGAGGGCTATCTCACGGCGTGCGAGTGGCTCACCGCTGACGGAGCGACCTCGATCGTCGCCGAGTCCGAGCGCCTGCTGAACGACGATGAGACGCTCGAGCGCATCGATCACTGGTCGCGCCACTACTTCGGCGACCCGACGCCGGGGGAGGCGACACGGAAGTTCCACGCGGCCGTCGACGGGCTCATGGTCGAGTGGGAGCACTTCGCCGCACTCCACGCCGAGGATGCGGACGCCGATCGGGCGCGTGGACGATCCTTCGACTCGCCGGAGGCCGACGACCCCGACGACGAGACCGACTAGTTCGGGGTCAGCGGGTCCGGAGGTCGGAGTCGGACTCGTCGACCCCAGGCGAGATCGAGCCCGTGAATGCGGCGTCTCCGGGGGAGTCTGCGCCGGCGGTGATTGCCCGACGGCGGACGAAGGGCAGTCTCCGGCGCGGCTCGCGCCCATCGATGATCGTCTCGAGTTCGAGGGGGAGCACGTAGGGCGCCGGGCCGAATGCGGTCCGAGCAGCGGTGACCACCTGACGTCCGGCGATGTTGTTCCCGACCCCGCCGATGGCGGCACCGATTCCGAACGGAGCGGCCTTCCCGATGAGCGAAGCGCCGTGGTTGACCGCGAACTTCCGGAGGAATCGCTTCTTCAACTCGTCGGCGACGGGGCCCATCACGACTTGCGGGATGCTGGAGGACACCATCTCGCCCCAGAACGCCTTCCGCTCGGGAGCGTGGCCGAGTGCCTGCCCGGTGAACTGCTTCACGAGGTCGGAACCCGTCCGTCCGAGCATGAGAGACATCACGAGAGCGCGCGCCCTGACGGGGTCATCGATCGCGATGCCGTGGACCTCGGCGACGGATTGCGCGAAGAGGGCGGTCGTCTCGAGGAAGCCCGCCGTCTCCACTCCCGACAGGGCGAGCGTGACGCCGGTACCGATCGCCGGAACCATGGCGGTGGCCCCGACGGCGGCGCCGCCGGCCGTGATCGCCGTGAGATACCGTCGCTCGAGCACCCTCACGAGTTGATCGGGGGTCGCTCCGGGATAGCGCTTGCGGATACCGCGCACCGAGGCGACGACGACCGGCCGCTGCACGGCCAGAAGACGATCGAGGCCGGTGACCCACGCGGGTTGGTCGTTCGACGACACGGCACTGTCCTTCGCTTCTCGGCTCACTCGTGAAGTCTAAGCGTGCGGACCGGACGGTCCCTGAGCCTTGCCCGGGCCGACGGACTGTGTCACCCCACCGGGGAAGACGCCGTTGGTGCGTCAGGAGGCGGCGGGGCGGTTGTAGTCGTCGTTGTAGCGGTCGAGGACGTCTCCGATGGGGCCGTCGAGGACGAGTGCGCCCTTGTCGAGGTAGAGACCCCGCTCGCAGAACCGGCGCAAGTCCTTCTCATTGTGGGACACGAAGAAGAGGGTCCGCCCTCCCGCGAGCATCTCGTCGATTCGCGCGTAGCACTTCGCCTTGAACGCGCGATCACCGACGGCGAGCACTTCGTCGACGAGCAGGATCGGTTCGTCGAGTTGGGAGATGACGCTGAAGGCGATGCGCACCTTCATTCCGCTCGAAAGGTGCTTGTACGGCGTGTCGACGAAGTCCTCGATCTCGGCGAACCCGATGATCTCGTCGAAACGTGCGTCGATCTGTGCACGCGTCATGCCGTGCAGGCCGGCGGTGAGGTAGACGTTGTCACGGACCGAGAGGTCGTCGACGAAGCCGCCGGTGATCTCGATCAGGGGGGCGACGCCGCCGGTGACGGAGATCGTGCCCTCGTCCGGAAGGACGACACCAGCCACGAGTTTCAAGAGGGTCGACTTGCCCTGGCCGTTTCGACCCACGACGCCGATCGATTCACCACGGGCCACGGTGACGTCCACTCCGCGGAGCGCCCAGAACTCGTTGGGGCGCGATCGCCGACTGCGCCCGGCGAGGAGGTCCTTGAAGCTGCGCCTGCCCCGTCGGTTGCGGCGGAAACGGATACCGACGCCGCTCACGGCAATCGCGATCTCTTGATCGACCATCACAGCTCCTTCAGAACGGCGCGCTCGCTCCGTCGGAAGACGACGAGGCCGAGAGCGAGGATGAGGAGGGACATCCCGGCCGACACGGCGACGAGGAACCCGTCGAACTGGGCGGGGAAGAACGCCGCGCGGTACAGGGAGAAGATGCCGCTGAGGGGATTGAAGGCGGCCCAGAAGTGCAGCTGCTCGGGAAGATCGGTCGTGCCGTAAACGATCGGCGACGCGTAGAACAGGAACCGCAAGGCGAGTTTCGTGGCCCGCTCGAGGTCGCGGAAGAACACGACGAGCGGGGCGACGAGCATTCCGACGCCGATCGTGAGAGCCGCCTGGACGAGCAAGGCCACCGGGAACAAGAGGACACCCAGTCCCACGGGCGCACCCGCGACGATCGCGAACACCGCGAGGACGGGCAACGATGCGACGAACTCGACACCCTTCGAGGCGACGATCCGATTCACCCAGATGGTGCGGGGGATCGACGTCGATCGCACGAGCTTCGCGTCCTTCAGGAACGCGCGCGTGCTGTCGGACACCGCGCCGTTGAACCACATCCAGGGCAGCAGTGCGACGAGGAGGAACACGATGTACGGCTGCTCTCCGATCCGTCCACCCCGATCGAAGACGACCGAGAAGACGAACCAGTAGATCCCGGCCATGACGAGCGGATCGAGGATCGACCAGAGGTAGCCGAGCGCGCTCGTCGAGTACCGCACGCGCAGATCGCGGCTCGTGAGCAGGAGGAGCGCATGCCGATACCGGGAAGCGGGCGACCTTCTCGTCGGGCTCACCGGGTCTGGTTCACTCACAGCACCAACTTATCGGCAAAAAAGGACCGGCACGCGCGAGACGCGCGTGCCGGTCCCCAGACGACGATCGGACCGAGAGAGACGATCAGACGAAGAGGTTCGCCCGGTCCAGGTCCTCGGCGAAGTCGACCTCGACCGCGTAGAGGTCCGAGATGTCGACGGGCTCGACGAGGATCCGGTTCTGCTCGATCGCGAGTTCGATGCCGCGCTCGAAGTAGTCCTGCGCGTCGACGCGCTGGAGATGGCGCACGAGCATCGCCTTGTCGGCGGCCGAGATGTAATTGATACCGACCGCTTCGCCGAGTCCACCCTTGACGGTCTTCGAGAGCTTCTGGATGTAGCCCTCAGCGCTTGTCGTGTACTTGACCTCTTCGTCCGACACCTTCGCAGTGTTGACGGTCACGAAGGACTGGTCGCGCGCGATCATCTCGGCGGCGCGGTCGAGGACGCGCGGGTCGAAGACCACGTCGCCGTTCATCCACAGCACGCCGCCCGGCTGAGATGCCTGGAGAGCGCGGAGCAGACTCTTCGACGTGTTGGTCTGGTCGTACTGCTCGTTGTAGACGAACGAAGCGTCGGGGAAGGCCTCGACGATGTGCTCGAGCTTGTACCCGACGACGACCGTCACCTTGGCGCGCTTGCCGAAGGCATGGTGGATGTTGTCGAACTGCTGCTGCATGATGGTGCGGCCGTCGCTCAACTCGGTGAGGGGCTTGGGGAGGGACCGTCCGAGTCGGCTTCCCATGCCGGCGGCGAGAATCACTACCTGAGTGGTCACGAAATGCTCCTTCGTTGGAAATCAGGGGACCCTGTGGCGCGATCCGCTAGATCGTTCACTCGCAGTTCACCCGAAAGTCGATGAGATGACACCCCGTTATGTCCTCGTACACGATATCCGGACACCCGTGCGGGGGTCAGCAGGGTTGACAGTGTCGTTGTGCTTTCGTGATACGCCGTTCGGGCCTTTCCCAGGCTCCGGAAGCCGCGGGTGTCAACACCCCCGGGCGGGTCCACGCGGCCCTTGGTAGGTTTAAGCGGTGACTTCCGATCCCACTCAGAACGACGACGACCAGACGCCGTCGACCCATTCCGAGCAGACCCCGGCCGCTGCGCCGACCGGAAGTACGGGGGCCCCGAAGAAGAAGTCGCCGGCGCGGTCCACGTCATCGACGGCCCGAACCTCGAAGTCCTCACGAAGCACATCGTCCTCCTCCACGAAGTCCGCGTCCACCCCCTCGACCAACCGTCGTTCCTCCGCTGCGGCGTCCTCCGACGCTCTTGACGCCGTCGTCGAGCCGGCGACGACCTCCGCGTCGCCGCGCTCGAGTGGGTCGACGCGCAAGCCCGCCTCGGGCGGACCGAAGCGCACTCCCGATCCGGTCCGGTCGGCGGCCGCGAAGGCGGCAGCCGCGCGACGCAAAGCGGCGAAGGAGGCCGCAGCGGCTGCAGCTGCTGCGGAGAGCGGAACGGAGACGACCCCAGAGGCGTCAGGCCCGGCGCCCGACGCGCCCGAACCTCTCACGACGGCCTCTGTCGAGAGCGCGACCGACACGTCGACGTCCTCCGCGCCCGCCGAGGCTCCTGGCCCCGAGGCTCCTGGCCCCGAGGGCGGGGCCGGCGGTGACCGAGCGCTGGAACCGACGGCGGAAACGACTGCGGAAACGACCGTAGCACCGCCGCTACCGCCGCTACCGCCGCTACCGCCGCTACCGCCGCTACCGCCGATCTCGGCCGCCGAGGCCGCCGTCGTGTTCGCGCAGGGTCGCATGGTCGGCTCGACGGAGGGATCGGAGGAGATCGGCGGTGAGGCGCCGGTCGAGCGCGCCGACCGGAAACCGACCGCGGGAGGACTCGCCGAGCGGGTCAAGCGGTTCTTCGCACCGCGTCCGACTGCGCCGGAGGGCGACGACGCCACGGGAGAAGCCGCCACGGCAGAAGCCGCCACGGCCGGAGCCGACGCGGCCGACGGTGACATCGCAGAGCATGGCACCGTCGAGGACGAGTCGGTCGTCGCCAGCGAAACCGACGAGCAACACGATGTCCCCTCCGTCGCCGAGCAGACCGCCGTCACCGTGGTGCTTCCGGTCGAGCCCGCGGGCCACACCGACGACGAGGCGGCTCCCGTCCGTCTCGATGACGCGCTCCCGGACTCCGGCACCGTCTCGGTACGGGGACTCACGAAGAGCTTCGGTGACACACACGCCGTCGATCACCTCGACCTCGACGTCCACGCCGGTTCGTTCTACGGAATCGTGGGTCCGAACGGCGCCGGGAAGACCACGACGCTCTCGATGATCACGGGATTGCTCAGACCCGACGAGGGAACCGTGACGGTGAACGGGATCGACGTCTGGTCGGATCCGGCGGCCGCGAAGCGCACGATCGGTGTGCTTCCCGACCGCTTACGCGTCTTCGACCGTCTCACCGGGGCCCAACTGCTCTACTACGCGGGAATGCTCCGCGGGCTGACGAGCGGTGTGGTGCGGAGCCGCGTCGACGACCTGGCCACGGCCTTCGGGCTTCAAGACGCTATGGGGCGACTGGTCTCGGACTACTCGGCAGGCATGGTGAAGAAGGTTTCGCTCGCTGCCGCAATGATCCACTCACCACGTGTGCTCGTCCTCGATGAGCCTTTCGAGTCCGTCGACCCCGTCTCGGCGGCACGCATCGTCGAGATCCTCCAGTCGTACGTGGGAAACGGCGGCACGGTCGTCTTGTCGAGCCACAGCATGGACTTCATCCAGCGGGTGTGCGACCACGTCGCGATCATCGTCGAGGGGCAGGTCCTCGCCGCCGGTCCGGTCGAGGACGTCCGGGGACCCGTCTCGCTCGAGGAGAGGTTCCTCGAGCTCGCCGGGGGACGACAGGCCGCGGAGGGGATGGAATGGTTGCACAGCTTCTCCGGCTGAGACTCCAGTCGACGCTCGGCGCACTGCGCCGGACGCCCAAGCAGATGCTCGGACTGCTCGTCGGGATCGGCGTCGGAATCGCGATCGTGTGGCTCCTCGGGCTCGGGCTCTTCGCCTTGCGTTTCGTCGAGGCCGGAAACGCGCGAGACCTGCTCGTCGTCGCGGGTTCGTTCGTCGTGTTGGGCTTCGCGACGGTGCCCTTGCTCTTCCGGCTCGAGGACCCCATGGATCCCCGGGCATTCGCGCTGTTCGGACTCGCCCCGCGACCGCTCGCACGGGGTCTCGCCCTCGCGGCACTCGTCGGAGTGCCCGCCGTCATCATGGCGGTGCTCAGCCTCGCGACCGTCGTGACGTGGTCACGCGGACCGCTTCCGATGGTCCTGGCCGTGGTGTGCGCGATCCTCGCTGTGGCGACGTGTGTCCTCCTCGGTCGGATATCCATCGCCGTCGGGTCCGTCTTCCTGTCGCAGCGCCGTACACGAGAATTCGCCGGCATGCTGTGGTTGCTCGTGATCGTCCTCGTGATCCCCGCGATCGCGCTGCTCGCGAGCATGGACTGGGGAAACGCCGGGTTCACCGTCTTCGGCCGTGCCGCTTCGGTGGTCAGTTGGACCCCGTTCGGTGCCGTGTGGTCGGCGCCCGGTGACGCCGCGAGCGGTTCGACAGGGACAGCGGTGCTGAAGCTGCTCATCGCTCTCGTGACCGTGGCCCTGCTCTGGCGCGTCTGGGAGGCTCTCGTCGCGCGCCTCGTGGTCTCTCCCGTTCGTGACGCGCCGACGAAGAGCTTCGGCGGTCTCGGCTGGTTCGACGCCCTCCCCGGCGGTGCCGTCGGAGCCATCGCGGCCCGAAGCCTCACGTACTGGTCCCGCGACTCCCGTTACCTCGCGCCCCTCCTCGTGATCCCGGTGGTGCCGTTCCTCATGATCGCGCCGCTTCTGATCGCCGGGGTGCCGGCTCAACCGCTGGTGTTGCTGCCGCTGCCCGTCATGTGCTTGTTCCTCGGGTGGTCCCTCCACAACGAACTCGCACTCGACTCGAGCGCGGTCTGGTTGCACGTGGCGTCCGGGGTGCGCGGATGGGCGGACCGCCTCGGCCGCACGGTCCCGATCCTCCTCATCGGCGCCGTCCTGATCGCGGCGGGCTCCGCCGTCACGGCCGTCATGTATGGCGACTGGCGCGCGTTCCCGTCCATCGTGGGCGTATCGTCGAGCCTGCTCCTCATCGGCGTCGGGGTCTCATCGTTGGTATCGGCGCGATTGCCCTATGCCGCTGTGCTG
Organism: Labedella populi; assembly: GCF_004078655.1. Taxonomy (GTDB): domain Bacteria; phylum Actinomycetota; class Actinomycetes; order Actinomycetales; family Microbacteriaceae; genus Labedella; species Labedella populi. Next base: position 602,757 of record NZ_RZNC01000002.1, read on the forward strand.
CCGGGGGACGGCCCGTTCCAACAGCCACAGACGAGTGGAAGTCCCGCCGTGCTGTCGCAGTCGGTGAGCCTCGTGGCGACGATCCTGCTCGCGCTGCCGACGTTCTGGTTCGCGGCTCGCGGGCTCTTCGAGTCGCCGACCTGGCATCTCGTCGCCCTGTTCGTGGGAATCGGGAGCGGGCTCGTGGTGCTCGCCGCCGGGGTGTTCTCCGGTGGCCGCGTCTTCGACCGGCGCGGACCGGAGATCATCGGATTCGCGACGAGCGTCTAGGCGAGCGGGCGCGGCGACCTCCTGCTCCTCTCGCCACCGTCGGTCGTAGAATAGGGGGATGCAGATCCCCAGCTTCAGGACGATGGATCCCACAGGAACGCCCGACGGAGGATCAACGAGCGTCCTCGACCGCGAGCTCGAGAAGCTCCTCGAGGACGAGGCGATCGAGCCGGGCGATCACGAACGCTTCTCCCACTACGTCCGCAAGGAGAAGATCCTCGAGTCGGCCATGACGGGAAAGCCCGTGAAGGCGCTCTGCGGGAAGAAGTGGACTCCGGGACGCGACCCCGAGAAGTTCCCCGTCTGCCCGAGCTGCAAGGAGATCTACGAGAAGCTCAAGAAGGAGTGAGCGCGGGCGCCGAGTGAACCCCTACTCGTAAATCGTCGGGAGTGCCGGCTCGCCGCGCGTGAGTCGGAACGCGGCAGCCGGCAGCTCCCCGACGGCCTTCTCGCGGTGAGCGCGGGCCGCTGCGACGCCCACGGTGCCGAGGACGTCACCGATCGGCTCGCCGTTTGCGACGAGCGGCGTCAGGAGTTCTCGCTCGCCCGCGCGTGTGGCCGCCGTGGAGGACGTGCGGACGACCTCGGCCGTCGCGATGCCTCCGTCGAGACGCCGGTAGGCGCGCTTCCGGCCGCCGAGGGAGACTTTGTCGGCCGACGCCTTGGCGACCGAGACCCAAGCGCCGTCATCGTCACGATGGGCGACGAGTTTGTAGACCATGCCGGCGGCGGGAGCGCCGGAGCCTGTCACGAGGGAGGTCCCGACACCGTAGGAGTCGACGGGGGAGCCGGACAGCCCCGCGATCGCATACTCGTCGAGGTCGTTCGTCACGGTGATCTTCGTGCCCGTGGCGCCGAGGGCGTCGAGCTGCTCTCGCACGTCGACGACGAGAGTCGGCAGATCGCCGGAGTCGAGCCGCACCGCGCCGAGCTCGGTGCCGGCCACCCGAACGGCGGTGTCGACCGCCGTCGGGATGTCATACGTGTCGACGAGCAACGTGGTACCGGGGCCGAGGGCGGCGACCTGTGCGCGGAAAGCGTCCTCCTCGGAGTCGTGGAGGAGCGTGAAGGCATGAGCGGCCGTCCCCATCGTGGGGATACCCCAGGTACGCCCCGCCTCGAGGTTGCTCGTCGCGCCGAAGCCGGCGATGTACGCGGCGCGGGCCGCCGCGACGGCGGCCTCCTCGTGCGCTCTGCGCGAGCCCATCTCCGCGAGTGGCCGTCCCGCCGCCGCGGTGACCATCCGGGTCGCCGCGTTCGCGACCGCGGTGTCGTAGTTCAGCATGCTGAGGACGAGGGTCTCGAGGACGACGCCCTCGGCGAAACTCGACTGAACGACGAGCACGGGGGAGCCCGGGAAGTAGACCTCCCCCTCACGGTAGCCCCAGACGTCGCCGGAGAATCGGTAGTCGGCGAGCCAATCGATCGTCGCCGGGCGGACGACGTGCGCTTCCGACAGCCAGGACAGCTCCTCGTCGCGGAAACGGAACCGCATGATCGCGTCGACGAGTCGGCCGGTGCCGGCGACGACTCCGTAGCGTCGGGCACCGGGGAGTCGACGGGCGAAGGTCTCGAAGACGGCCTCGCGGTGGGCCGTGCCCTTCTCGATGGCCGCGTCGACCATGGTGAGTTCGTAACGATCGGTATGCAGGGCGGTTGAGGTGCTCACCTCGTCAGCCTACCGACGCGACTAGGCTGGATGCTCGTGACAGATGCGCCGATCGGGATCTTCGACTCTGGAGTCGGTGGGCTGACCGTTGCGCGGGCGATCCACGACCAGCTGCCGCGAGAATCCATCCTCTACATCGGGGACACGGCCCGTTCTCCCTACGGGCCGAAGGCGATCGCGGACGTGCGTCGCTATGCGCTCGAAGTGCTCGACGACCTCGTGGCTCAGGGCGTCAAGATGCTCGTGATCGCGTGCAACACCGCATCCGCCGCGATGCTCCGAGATGCCCGGGAGCGGTATGACGTGCCCGTCGTGGAGGTCATCCAGCCCGCCGTCCGGACCGCGGTCGCGGCGACGCGGAATCGACGTGTCGGCGTGATCGGGACCGTGGGTACGATCAATTCCCGCGCGTACGAGGACGCCTTCGCGGCCGCGCCGCAGCTGGAGCTCTTCACCCAGGCCTGCCCGCGCTTCGTCGAGTTCGTCGAGTCCGGGGTCACGACCGGGTCCGAGGTCCTCGCGGTCGCCGAGGAGTACCTCGCCCCATTGCGACATGCCGGTGTCGACACTCTCGTCCTCGGCTGCACGCACTACCCGTTCCTCAAGGGCGCCATCTCCTACGTCATGGGGCCGGATGTGACGCTCGTCTCGAGCGACTCGGAGACCGCGAACAACGTGTATCGCGAGCTCGTCTCGCGTGGCCTCGAGCGCACGTCGCCGGAACCCCCGACTCGCCGCTACGAGGCGACGGGGAACAGTGCCGACGACTTCCGCGATCTCGCTAACCGGCTGCTCGGCGCGGAGATCGACCGCGTCGACCTCGTGCAGACGGGCGCCATCGACCTCTCCACCCTCCACCCCGCACCGAGGAGCAACCCGTGACCCACATCATCCGCGCCGATGGGCGCACCGCCGACCAGCTCCGTCCCGTGACGATCGAGCGGGGGTGGAGCGAGCAGGCCGAGGGGTCGGCCCTCATCTCCTTCGGGAAGACGAAGGTGCTCTGCACGGCGTCATTCACGAACGGCGTGCCCCGGTGGCTGCAAGGCAAGGGGAAGGGATGGGTGACGGCCGAGTACGCGATGCTGCCGCGCTCGACGAACGATCGTATGGATCGCGAGTCCGTGAAGGGCCGTATCGGCGGTCGGACGCACGAGATCTCGCGACTCATCGGTCGCAGTCTGCGGGCCGTCATCGACACGAAGGCGCTCGGCGAGAACACCGTCGTGATCGATTGCGACGTGCTTCAAGCCGACGGCGGTACGCGCACCGCAGCGATCACGGGTGCGTACGTCGCGCTCGCCGACGCGATCGCTTGGGCGCGCGAGCAGAAGTTCATCGGGAAGAACGCCGTGCCCCTCACCGACAGTGTCGCTGCCGTGTCGGTCGGGATCATCGACGGCGCCCCGATGCTCGACCTCGCGTACGTCGAGGACGTCCGCGCGGAGACGGACATGAATGTCGTCGTGACGGGGCGAGGGCAGTTCGTCGAGGTGCAGGGAACGGCTGAGGGTGCGCCATTCGATCGCGCGGAGCTCGACTCGCTCCTCGACCTGGCGGTCGCCGGTTCCGCCGAACTGGCCGCCATCCAGCGTTCCGTACTGCAGAACGGAGCGCCGGCGTGAGCGACGAGGGTGCCGGCGGCGTGCCCGAGCGCGGGGCCGCTCTCGCCGAGATTGTGCTCGCGACCCACAACGCGCACAAGGTCGAGGAGTTCCAGCGCATCATCGGCGAGGCGCTCCCGGGCGTCACGGTGCTTCCGTACGACGGGCCGGAGCCCGTCGAGGACGGGCTTTCGTTCTCCGAGAACGCCCTCATCAAGGCGCGCGCCGCCGCCGCGCACACCGGTCGCATCGCTCTCGCCGACGACAGCGGGATCTGTGTCGACGTGCTCGGCGGAGCCCCCGGAATCTTCTCGGCGCGTTGGGCGGGGCCGGGTCATGGCGACCAGGCGAACCTCGAGCTCCTGCTCGCTCAACTGCGGGACATCGCGCCCTCGGATCGGGGAGCGCGGTTCGAATGCCATATCGCCATCGTGGTCCCCGGCATCGACGGGACTCCCGAGCACGAGACGGTCGCGGTGGGTGTGTGGCCCGGCTCGCTCGCGACGGAACCCGGGGGAGAGGGCGGCTTCGGCTACGACCCGATCTTCATTCCCGAGGGTGGCGCTCGCACTGCGGCCGAGTTGAGCGCCGAGGAGAAGAACACGTCCTCGCACCGGGCGCGCGCGGTTGCCGACGCCATTCCCCGGTTGAGCATGATCCTCACAGCGCGGGACGAGTGACGCCGGGCGGTACGGTCACGGCGCGCTCGACGGACCTGCCTGTTCCGATAATGGGAACGACGATCGTTTCTTTCTGCTGATCAGCGGTTCCAGGAGGCCTGCAAAGCCGTAGGGTGGAGGTATGGGACACGATCACGCGCACGGCGAGGCCGACAGGTCGCGTCTGCTGATCGTCATCCCGATCGTCGCGGTCGTGCTCGTCGCGCAATCGTTCGGCGGGCTCCTCACCGGGTCGCTGTCGCTGCTCGCCGACGCCGGTCATCTCTTCTCCGATCTCACGGGCCTCGTCATCGCTCTCGTCGCGATCGGCATCGCCCGCCGCCCGGCGACCGATCGCCACACATTCGGGTATCAGCGCACCGAGATCCTCGCGGCCCTCCTCAACGGGCTCATCCTCACGGTCGTGGCTGTGAGTGTCGGCATCGAAGGGGTGCGGAGGCTCATGGAGCCCGGATCGGCGGAGATCGCGGCACTGCCGATGCTGCTCGTCGCGGTGGTCGGCCTCGTGGCCAACGTCGTGTCCCTCCTCATTCTGCGCGGTTCGGCGAAGGGCTCGCTCAACATGCGGGGCGCCTACCTCGAGGTTCTGGGTGACGCGTTCGGCTCCGTGGGAGTGATCGTCGCGGCGATCGTGATCGCGACGACTGGTTTCGTGCAGGCGGACGCGATCGTGTCGCTGCTCATCGCCGCCGGCATCCTGCCGCGAGCGGCCATGCTCATCCGGGACGTGTGGCGCGTGCTCAACGAGTCCGCCCCACTCGGGACGGACGTCCAGGTGATCCGTGAGCACATCCGGAAGACGCCCGGCGTCGTCGACGTGCACGACGTGCATGTGTGGGCGATCACGTCGGGACGGCACGTCTTCTCCGCGCACGTCGTGGTCGACGCGGCGGTCTTCCGCGAAGACGGTGCCGGGCGGCTGCTCGACGAACTCGGTGACTGCCTCACCGCGCATTTCGACGTCGAGCACTCGACGTTCCAGCTCGAGCCGGCCGCTCACGCGGCACACGAGGATCAGCACCACCGCTGAGAGCGGACGGGGCACGCACGAACACGACGGCTCTCCGGGCGCTGTCGCTCGGACTCACTTTTCGGCCGACGAGTATGGAGACGAGTAGGGCGACGAGGTGAGGTAGTTGACGGAGCGGTCACCTTTGCTCGAGTGACCTGCTCAGCCCGCAGCAGGAAGCGGCGGCCGAGCCCGTGATTTCGTGGCGTGCGTCCACTCGTGGTGTCCGGGTCCTCTCACGTGGGGGACGCCGTTGGGCGTGCTGATGCGCCAGGGGCCGGTGTCGATGTTTTGGTGGTGGGCCCAGCAGA
>NZ_RZNC01000011.1 GCF_004078655.1 Labedella populi
GCACCCTGCCCGATGTTCTCGAAGTGCAGCGTGTACGTGAGCACCGTGCCCTCGGCCACCGGAGACTCCGACGCCTCGACCGACTTCCACGAATCGATCTCCCCCACGGGGTTCTCCGTGCAGTTCGCACTGCCCTCGACACACTCCGCCGGCGGGTCCTCACCCGTCTCCACGAGCACGTTGCCGAGCCGGTTGTCGCCCCGCGAACCGTCGGGCGACACGGTCACCGCATAGGTGACCGTCACCGTCTGACCGGCCGCGAGCGAACCGGTCACCACGATCGAATCGGCACCGAGCACGGCGGAGAGCGCGGAGTCCGAGGCGACGGGAGCAGCCGTCACCGTCGCGTCGTCGAGGATGCGCGAGAGGTGGTCCGTGAAGTCGACGGGCCCCTCGGCGGTGCCGTCGTTCGTGAAGGTCAGCGTGTAGGTGAGCACGTCACCGGCGTCGACGGACGTGCCGGACGCGGGGTCGACCGACTTCGACGAGGTCACGCGCGGGAGCTCCGTCACCGTGCACGGCGTGCTCTCGGGAACACAGTCCGTGGGCGGCGGCGTGGAGCGGTCGTCGACGACGAAGTTCGCGGCCCTGTTGTCGCCGCGTTCGTCCTCCTCGTTCACCGTGACCGTGTAGGTCACCGTGGTCGTCTGTCCAGCGGCGAGTTCACCCGTCACCGAGAAGATGCCGTCGACCACGGGAGTGGCGGTCAGACCACCGTCGGCCGACACGACCGGCACCGTCGTGAGCGTCGCATCGTCGAGCACTCCCGTGAGGTTGTCCGACTTGTCCACGGACACGGGACCTGCGCCGGCGTTCTCGAACGTCAGCGTGTAGGTCAACGTCGTGCCCGGGACGATCGGATCGGCCGAGGCGACGACGGCCTTCGAGACGAGAAGCCGCCCGATCGGTGTGAGGGTGCAGTCCGGACGCTCCGCGTCCGTCGGCTGACACGTCGGCTCCTCCGGAACCGGCGGAACCTCCCCGTCCACCGGCTTCAACAGGAAGTTCGCCGCGACGTCATCACCGCGCTCCCCGTCGGGCCGGACCGTCACCGAGTACGTGACCGTCGCGGTTGCGCCCGCCGCGACCGAACCGGTGACCGCGATCCGTGCACCGTCGCGCACGACGGTGAGCACCTCGGAGCTCGGCTCCGTCGTGACATCCGAGTCATCGAGCACGTGCGTGAGATCGTCGACCTCCTCGACCGTGCCCGCGCCCGCGCCGATGTTCGCGAAGTGCAGCGTGTACGTGAGGACCGTGCCCTCGGCCACCAGCGTCTCCGACGCCTCGACCGTCTTCCACGAATCGATCTCCCCCACGGGGTTCTCCGTGCAGTTCGCACTGCCCTCGACACACTCCGTCGGCGGGTCCTCACCCGTCTCCACGAGCACGTTGCCGAGCCGGTTGTCACCCCGCGAACCGTCGGGAAGAACCCTCACGGAGTACGTGACCGTGGCGGTCTGCCCGGGCAGCAGCGAGCCCGTCACGACGATCGTCTGGTCGACGACGGCGCTCGGGGTCAGGGTGTCGACGGATGCGACCGGCTGCGCGGTCACCTCGGCGTCGTCGAGCACCTTCGCGAGGTGGTCGGTGAAGTCGACGGCGCCGACGGCGTTGCCGCTGTTGGTGAAGGTGAGCGTGTAGGTGAGCTCATCGC
>NZ_RZNC01000012.1 GCF_004078655.1 Labedella populi
ATTTAACAAGATTTAACAAGATTTAACAAGATTTAACAAGATTGCCACCTGAGAATAACTCTAGATGGCAAGTGGACAAGGAAGCCTCCGGCTTATCGAGAGTCCAACCGTTATTATCTATGTATATCCCGCCCTTCTGAGGTATTTGTCGATGTTGTTTTTAAACATATTCACACTATTAGCACCCACACAATCAATAGATAATCTGTTCCATTCATTTATAGTCCTTTGTGAAAATGAATACTTTCTGATATCTAATCTACACTGGTCCTTTACTAATGTTACTTCATGTCCTCTAGTCCTTCGATCTTTCTTAATTGAAAAAAATATACTTCTGTCAATATTTTCGTAACCATTCAATATCTTGAAAACTTCAATCTGATCTCCTCTTAATCTCCTGGTCTCTAGTGTTGTCAATCCACACTCTTTTAGGCGTTCCATGTAACTACGGTCTCTCAGTCCTGTAATCATTTTAGTTGCTCTCCTCTGTACTCTTTCTAGCATATCTATGTCCTTCTTGTGATAAGGTCTCCACGCTTGTATACAGTATTCCAAATGAGGCCTAACTATTGCTTTATACAGTGGTATTATTAGTTCTTTTTCCTTATACGCTATATTTCTCCTAATTAACCCAAGCATTTGATTTCCCTTTGATGCTGCAATTCCGCACTGCTCTGAAACCTTCATATCGGCACTAATTATTACCCCTAAGTCCTTTTCTGTTGTGGTAGTGCTAAGAACAGTACCCCCCATTTTATAGTGTACATCTTTGTTCCCATGTCCAGTGTGGAGGCATTTACATTTACCAAAATTAAATAACATCTGCCATTTTTCAGACCATTTGATTAACTTGTCTAAATCGTCCTGTAAACGCTGTTTATCGCCATCATGTTTAACCTTTCTGAACACCTTTGTATCATCTGCAAATTTCAGCACCTTGCTTGTTATGTCATCATCCAAATCATTAATATATACTAGGAATAATAAAGGTCCCAATACTGATCCTTGTGGTACCCCACTCAAAACAGATTTCCAATTAGAAGCCTCCCCATCTACTACTACCCGTTGTCTTCTATCA
>NZ_RZNC01000013.1 GCF_004078655.1 Labedella populi
CCGGCTCGCACGTCGCGGGCGGCGGCAGCGACGGGTCGTCGACGAGGAAGTTCGTCGCCCGGTCGTCGCCGCGCTCGTCCTCCGGGTTCACCGTCACGGTGTAGGTGATGGCCTCCGTCTGCCCGGGGGCGAGTTCACCGGTCACGGTGAAGACGCCGTCATCGACGGCGGACACCGCGAGGAAGTCACCCGAGGCGACCGGCGCGGTGGTGAGCGTCGCGTCGTCGAGTACGCCGGTGAGGTTGTCCGACTTGTCGACGGAGACCGGGCCCTGACCCTGGTTGTCGAAGGTGATCGTGTACGTCAGGGTCGCGCCCGGGACGATCGGATCGCTCGATGCCTCGACCGACTTCGAGACGAGCAGCCGCCCGATCGGCGTCAGCGTGCAGTCCGGACGCTCCGCGTCCGACGGCTGACACACCGGCTCCTCCGGAACCGGCGGAACCTCACCGCCCACCGGCTTCATCAGGAAGTTCGCCGCGATGTCATCGCCACGCTCACCGTCCGCCCGGACCGTCGCCGAATACGTGATCGTCGTCGACGCACCCGCCTCGAGCGAACCCGACACCGAGATCCGGGCACCATCACGCACGACGCTGAGCGCACCCGAGCTCGGCTCCGTCGTGACATCCGCGTCATCGAGCACGTGCGTGAGATCGTCGACCTCCTCCACCGTGCCCGCACCCTGCCCGATGTTCTCGAAGTGCAGCGTGTACGTGAGCACCGTGCCCTCGGCCACCGGAGACTCCGAC
>NZ_RZNC01000014.1 GCF_004078655.1 Labedella populi
TGGTCTACGGGGCCGTGCCGTCGCGCGGTGTCGAGGTGCTCGACGCGGAGACGGGCGCATCGCTCGGAGTCGTGAACGGCACGACGGACGCCTATTACGTGGCGGCTGATCCCGTCAACGGGCTCGTCACCACGGTGTACTTCAGCGACGTCGCCGATGCCAAGAACATCGAGTCCTTCGATGTCGACAACGACTTCGCCTCGCTGTGGTCGTCGACATCGCGCGCCAATCCGCGTCAACTCGATGCGGATTCCACGAACGGTCTCCTCTACGTGGGGTACACCGGCACGGCGGAGGGCTCGGGCGGATTCAGTGTGCACGACCCGAAGACCGGCAGGATTCTCGGCGACTTCGACGACCCGTCGTTCGGAAAGGACGGCTACGGCATCTCCGTCGATGAGGAGGAACAGCGGGTGTTCGTGTCGAATCGCGACTTCCGGCTGAACCCGCCCGGCTCCGAACTCGACCCGGTGGCGGTCACCGTCTCCACGCGCATCCTCGAGGCCGGCTTCGACTACGAGGCCGTGTCCTCCCTCGACTCGGTGAACAAGTCGAACGCGGCGCTGCCCGCCGGTTCCGCGTTCTCCCAGTCGAAGGATCGCCTCTACCTGGGAGACCAGAACGGTCGGAAGATCTTCGAGATGAATCCCGATACGGATGAGGTGACGCGGACGATCACGTTGCCTGAGAACATCCGTGATGTGGGGATCGATGATGAGGAGGAGCTTCTC
>NZ_RZNC01000015.1 GCF_004078655.1 Labedella populi
GAGATGGGCTTCATCTAAGTGGAAAGGGGGCAGCAGTTTTAGCAGATGAATTGCTGAAGTCTGTTGAGAGTGGCACAGGTGGCATTTATTTAAACTAGATGAGCAGGGGGGATTCACAGAGAAGTATGATAATGGAGGCATAGGAAATGTTAGCACAAATAAACCAGCAAAGGTCAGCCTGGAAAACTGTACTGAAGCCGGGTATAAATGTGTTTGCTTAAATGCAAGGAGCATAGTAAACAAAAGAAATGAACTAAACATTATGGTAGAAGATACTGACCCTCACATTATAGGGATAACTGAATCATGGGCCAACAAAGAGATATCAGATGCCGAACTGGGACTGCCTGGCTACGTAATGTTTAGGAAAGACAGAATAGGAAGAAGGGGAGGTGGAGTTATTTTGTATATTAAAGAATCCATTCAGGCTTATGAAATAATATTAGAAAAAGAAGCAGATTGTGAAGAAGCTGTTTGGTGTAACATAGTTACCGGAAACTCAACGTTAACAGTAGGGTTAGTATATCGAAGTCCAAACATAAGCATAGAAGATAATGACAAAATACAAACCGCTATAAAAGAAGTGACAAAATACAAACCGCTATAAAAGAAGTG
>NZ_RZNC01000003.1 GCF_004078655.1 Labedella populi
CACCACACCACCGACACTCCCCCAAGCTGGCGCGAGGCGGTGGAGAACCCGGTGGGCGGCCGGTTTGTGGACGACGAGTCGCAATGTTGGGTGCCCTCTGACAGGCTCTCGGACCGAGCGGGATAGGCGCGCGCCTCAGGCGTGGCCGCTCGGGCGGTCGTTGTCCTTGTCCTGGTCGAACATCGTGCGGTCGAGCACGAGGTGCTCGGCCTCGTCGTGGTCGACGACGGCGTCTCCCACGGCGGCGTGGCGCTTGGCCTTCCGGCTCGACTGCACATAGTGGTAGATCGTCGGCGCGAGCGTCAGGACGACGGCCGCGATGAGGATGACGTCGATGTAGTTGCGCACGAAGTCGGCGACCGGGGGGATGTAGCCGAGGAAGTAGCCGAGGAAGGTGAGGCCGGCGCCCCAGACGAGCGCCCCGACGAGGTTGTAGAACGTGTACTTGCGGTAGTCCATGTGGCCGACACCAGCCGCGACGGGGGCGAAGGTGCGGACGATGGGGACGAACCGCGCGATGATCACGGCGAGGCCTCCGAAGCGCGTGAAGAAGGCGTTCGTCCGTTCGACATTCTCGACGCTGAAGAGCCCCGATTCCTTGCGCTCGAAGATCTTCGGTCCCGCCTTGTGGCCGATCAGGTACCCCACCTCGCCGCCGAGGAACGCCGCGAGCCCGATGGCCAGCGCGACGATGTATGGAGGGAAGCCGAGGCCCGGGTGGAACGCGAAGAGTCCCGTGATGATGAGGAGTGTGTCGCCGGGGAGGAGGAAGCCGACGAGCAGCCCGGTCTCCGCGAACACGATGAGGCAGACGACGAGGAGAGCCCAGGGACCTGCGGTCGTGATGATGTTCTCCGGGTCGAGCCACGGGATGAGGGCGGAGTGATGCATCGGGGTCTCCAGTCGTCGGCGGCTTCCGAGCCAGTCGGCGCACGTTCGCTGCTCGAAGTCTAGCCGTCGGCTATGACGCAGGACCGGGAGAGCGCCCAATATCCACCTGAAGGATGAGCCCCCGTTCGGGAGTCAGGAGGCGGCTCGCGGGACGCCGTCCGAGAGGGTGCGGAAGGGGGGAATCGAACCCCCACGCCCGAAGGCACAGGAACCTAAATCCTGCGCGTCTGCCGATTTCGCCACTTCCGCAAGTGGTGCGGTGTCGATTCTAGGGCGCTGAGAGGCGCGAGATCGTCTCCGAGGGTCCGGCACGGCGGCGCGACTCGGGGCGCACGATCCTCCGCCGAGGGGGAGCAGCGTGACTGGCGTTATGCGCCGTTGCATCAGCGGCGGGCGAGGACGAGGTTCAGCCGTTCGCCCGCGACGAGTTCCGAGCGCTGGGTCGCCGTGTCGTTCAGGCGCGCCGGATTGAGGAAGAGCACGTCCTCGGGGGTGATGCCGAGCCGTCGGGCGACGGCATCGAGGGTGTCCCGTGAGACGACCGTGTAAGACGCGGGTACCCCGTCCTCCAACGCGATCTCGCCGGCGGCATTCGGGATGATGTCGCCGGCGACAACCGCGAGTCCGGGCCGGACCTCCGGCATCGTCCAGGCGATGTCCACACGGGCAGCGACGGGGGATCGGCATCCGTTCTCGTCGGGGTCGCTCGCCTCGTCGAGGATGACGAGCGAGTCGATGTAGCTCGGATCGGTCGCCTCCGGCCAGTCGGGGGAGGCCAGGACACCTTCGTCCTGCTCCGCGTTCCATTGCACGACGTCGAGGCTGCCCCACGAGCCGACGCACGGCCAGTTCCCGCTGTGCGGCTGCGCGACGAAGCGGATCTGATTCTTGTGGTCGATCTGCTCTGGGAGACGACATCGAGGAGGCGGACCCTCCAACCGAATGTCATCGAGCCGACGCGTGTGTCGGGGTCCGAGACGATTTCGAGGCTGCCGTTCACGTCATACCGGGCCGATTCGAAGGCGCCGGTCCCGACGACCACGCCGTCCGGCACTTCGGTGAACACGTGCTCGGACTCCGCTGGGGGTTCGACCGACGGGACGGCGGCCGTGGGGGTCATCGTCGGGTTCGACGGCTCACCGAACAGGTTGCCGGTGCAACCGGCGAGCATCGATCCGAGGAGCAGGATCACGGGGGTGGTCGACGATCGAGACCGAAGATGCCGACCGTGTCCGGTCGTTCTCAGGGGCGCCCCATCATCTTTGCGGTGACGTTAGCGGCGCCGCCGCGGTGGGGCGCTTGAGCCCAGAGGGGTGACGGAGAACGCGGTGAGACAAGCGACGGTCGAGCTGTCCTCGGTCCGGCACGGCTGTGGAGAGGGCGGACGGAACCCGCCCCGAGTGCGCAATCATGCTGGGCATGGGGCAGTCGGGGGACAGCATCGCTGAGCGCGTTCGTATGCGAGTGAGACGGGAGGGCGTCGATCTCGCAGGCGATCACGTCGCCGCGGAACGTTTGGTCCGCGACGAGTTGCGTCGTGACGCCGAGCGCTCGTACCGGGGCGGGCATGCCGCCGTCGAGGACGAGGACTCCGCCGCTCGCGAGGCCCTCGCGGTCCTGACGGGCTTCGGCGCGATCCAGCCGTACCTCGACGACCCCGAGGTGGAGGAGATCTGGCTCAACGGACCGTCGCGCGTGTTCGTGGCCCGAAACGGTGTGAGCGAGCTGACGGAGACCGTCCTCACTGAGGAGGCGGTGCGAGACCTCATCGAGCGACTACTCGCGAGCACGGGACGACGCGTCGACCACAGCTCGCCGTTCGTCGATGCCTCCCTCCCCGACGGCTCGCGCCTCCACGTGGCCATCCCCGATGTCACCCGTCGGCACCCCGCGATAAACATCCGGAAGTTCTCGAGGCGCGTGCGCACTCTCGCTCACCTCGTGGCACTCGGATCCCTCTCTCCGCGAGCGGCCGAATTCCTTCGCGGTTCGGTCAGAGCGGGGCGGAGCATCGTCGTCTCGGGGGGAACCCAATCGGGCAAGACGACCCTGTTGTCGGCGCTCCTCGGGGCTGTGAAACCGGGCGAGCGCATCGTCACCGTCGAGGAGACGTTCGAGCTCGATCTGCCGGGTCGCGACGTCGTGGGTCTTCAAGGCCGGCAGCCGAGCCTCGAGGGGACGGGAGAGATCACTCTTCGCCGGCTCGTCAAAGAGGCGCTGCGCATGCGACCGGACCGTCTGGTGGTGGGGGAGGTGCGTGAGGCCGAGGCGCTCGATCTGCTCATCGCGATGAACTCCGGACTGCCCGGTGCATCATCCGTCCACGCCAACACCGCCCGAGACGCTCTCGTGAAGCTCTGCACGCTCCCGTTGCTCGCGGGGCGCAATATCGACTCGCAATTCGTCCGGCCGACGGTGGCCGCCAGTGTCGATCTCGTCGTGCACTGCGTCCTCGACGCGGACGGGCGTCGCCGTGTCTCCGAGATCATCACTCCGACCGGGTCCGGTCACGACGGCGCGATCGAGGCGAGCACCGTCTTCGAGATGCGCGACGGCGCCCTGACTGAAACGGGTTGGACCCCGATGGGTGATCGGAGTGCGTCGCGATGACCTGGGTGCTCGGAGCTACCCTCGGCGGAGGGCTCGTCCTGGTCGTGTCCTCCCGGTTGTGGCCGAGAGGTAATCGGGACGAGAGGCGGCGGTCCGACCGGTTCGCTCCCATTCGTGCTCGTCTTGCACTCGCGGGTCTGGTCCGGGTTCCCGTGCTCGCATTCGTCGCCGTCTCCGCTCTGATCGGAGTGATCCTCGGGGGTATCACCGTCCTCGTCACGTCTGTTCCGGTCGTCGGCGCACTCGCCAGCGTCGTCGGGACGGCGCTTCCGTGGATCCTCGTCTCGATCAGGGCCAGGGCGCGGCGTCGCCTTCGAGCGAGCCTGTGGCCCGACATCGTCGACCATCTCGTCGCCGCGGCACGCTCGGGGCTCGCCGTCCCTGACGCCGTCGCGAGCCTCGGGAAACAAGGTCCTGAGGACCTCCGTCCCGAGTTCCGGACGTTCGCCCGGGACTACGCCACCTCCGCATCGTGGGGCGGGGCCGTCGACCGGCTCAAAGCGGTGCTCGATGATCCCGTCGCGGATCGTGTGCTGGAGACGCTCCGGATGGCCCGTGAGGTCGGAGGATCGGACCTCACGGCGATCCTGCGGCAGCTGTCGGGCGCGCTGCGGGAAGAAGCGGCGACCCGAGCGGAACTCGACGCGCGGCAGAGCTGGGTGCGGAACGCTGCGAAGCTCGGAGTCGCCGCTCCGTGGCTGATCCTCGTCCTCCTGTCGACACGGCCCGAGGCGGCAGCGGCCTACGCTTCGACCGAGGGAACACTGCTCATCGTCGTCGGTGCCGCCGTCTCGGTCGTCGCCTACAGGGTCATGCTCGCCGTCGGTCGCCTTCCCATGGAGCGGCGGTGGTTCCGATGACCGCACTGTCGGCGTGGGGCATCGTGCTGGGCGCGGCGCTGGGTCTCGGGCTCTGGACGCTCGTCGGTCTCGTTCCGCGGATGAGCGTGCGGCGGCTCGGCGACCGCATCGCGCCCTACCTCGTCGATGTGTCCGAGGAAGCGCGAGTCCGGGTCGATCGTCCCTCCGGCGACCCCCTCGCGGTGTTGTGGGGCCTCGTGACTCCCGTCTTCGGCCGATTCTTCTCCGCTGTATCCGTCGTGCTGGCCAGCAACAGCACCGTCACCGCTCGGCTTGCGCAGCGCGGCTCCGCACTCGACGTTTCGGCATTCCGGCGACGACAACTGCTGTGGGCCGTCGTGGGTTCCGCGGTCCTCGCCCTCCCCGCGATCGTGTCGCTCCTCAGCGGGTTGCTCTCGCCGCTCGCGGTGGCGAGCCTTCCCCTCGTCGGAGCCCTCGTCGGAGCCCTCGGTTGCGAATGGGAGCTCGCGAGGGGTGCGAAGCGACGCGTCGCACGCATCGAGGCGGAGCTGCCGACGGCGCTCGGCTTCCTGAGCCTCAGCCTCTCGGCGGGCGAAGGTATCCTCGACGCGCTCCGACGGGTCGCGAACGTCGGCTCGGGCGAATTCTCGGGTGAGTGTCGACGTGTGACCGCCGACGTCGGATCGGGCGTTCCGCTGGCTCGCGCTCTGGCCGACTTCTCCGATCGGATCGCTCTGCCGGCCCTGTCTCGGACCATCGAGCAACTCACGGGTGCGCTCGAACGGGGGAGCCCTCTCGCCGAGACCCTCCGCGCCCAATCCGCCGACGTGAGGGTGGAAGGCAAACGCCGTCTACTCGAGGCGGCGGGTCGCAAGGAAGTGGCCATGTTGGTGCCGCTCGTCTTTCTCATCCTCCCCCTCTCGGTCGCGTTCGCGATCCTGCCTGGGCTCATGGTGCTGCGCGCCGGATTCTGAGCCGCATTCATCGAAAGGAACATCCATGACCGAACTCGCCTCTCTCCCCGCCCGGATCCGCCGTCGCCTTGTGAACGAACGCGGGGACGTACCGGGCTGGGTTCTCGTCACACTGATGACCGCGGGTCTCGTGATCCTGATCTGGGGTCTGGCCGGTCCCGCGCTCGCCGGACTCTTCGAGCAGGCCATCGCTCGCGTTTCGGGCCTATGAATGCTCGACGGGGCCCGCTTGTCCGTCGGTCCCGCGATGAGGGCTCCGCCGTGGTCGAGAATCTGCTCGTCACGATCCTGCTCACCACACTCGCGCTCTCGGTCGTGCAGTTGGCGCTTGCGCTGCACGTCCGGACGACGGTCGTCGATGCGGCATCCGAGGGCGCCCGATTCGGTGCGCTGGCCGGCAATGGCCCCGCGGACGCGGTCGCGCGCACACGCTCGCTCATTGTGACCGCCGTCGGCGACGGTTACGCGAACGAGGTGTCCGCGGCCTACGGCGACTACCGGGGGCACCCGTCGATCGCCGTCACCGTCGAGGGAACGCTTCCCCTCGTCGGTCTACTCGGCGTGGGGGAGGGGCTCAATGCCGTCGGTCGTGCCGCCGTCGAGACGCTCGACGAGTGACGGGGGCTCCGCGTCACTCGAGTTCATCGTCGCGGGTCTCGTCCTCCTGGTCCCCATCGTGTACCTCGTGGTGACCTTGTCTCAGATCCAGTCGGCTGTGCTCGCCGCGGAAGGGGGATCGAGGCACGCGGCCCGACTGTTCGTCGACGCGCCCGACCCGACGACTGCCGTGGAGCGAGCCGAGCAGGCTGTCGCCTTCGCTCTCGACGACCAGGGAATCGACTCCTCATCGGCGCGCGTCACCATCTCGTGTGCGGACGACGTCGCCGCTGAGTGTCTCGACCAGGGCGATACCGTTACCGTGGTGGTCCGGATCGATGTGGCCCTTCCGCTCGCGCCGCCCGTGCTCGACCTCGACCGACTCGCGATCGTTCCGGTAGAGGCGCGCTCGGCGAACGCCGTGTCCGACTTCCGGGTCCCCGAATGAAGCAGGCCGAGATCCTCGCCCGTGTCGCCGACCGCGAGCGGGGCTCGACTCTCGTCCTGACGATCGGCTTCGCCGCCTTCGCGATCGTCGTCACGCTCGTCGTCGCCGCCGCGACGTCTCTCTACATCGAACGGAAACGCCTGCTCGGCCTCGCCGACTCGGCGGCGCTCGTCGGCGCGGAGGCGTTCGACCTCGCAGCAGTGGAACCGGACCCCGACGGCGGTGTGAGCGTGAGGCTCGACGCCGGTGCCGTGGAAGAGGCCGTCGACGGCTTCGTTGCCGACGTCGGTACGAGCCGGTTCGACCGCCTCCGCATCGAGAGCGCGACGACTCTCGACGGTCGCAGCGCCACCGTGACCCTCTCCTCGGCGTGGAGTCCGCCGGTCCTCACGCTGCTCCTCCCCGAGGGGATCCGGCTCGATGCCACCTCGACAGCACGCGCTGTGCTGCAGTGAGGGTGGGTGATGGGGCGATGTGCGCTCTGACGAGATCGGCGCGGGGGGACTGCTCCGCGCATCGGCTCCTTACACGTCGCGCGGCACTCGCGGCACGTAGCGCGGCAGGTACCGCAGGAACAGCAGGGCGCCGAGTAGTCCGACGACGCCCAGCGTGAGGCTCGCGGTCGCGAGGGAGGCGATCACCGTGATGCCGGAGATGGCGAGGGGAGCGCTCGCCTCGCCGGCATGGTTCGTGAAGCGCCAGGCGGCGAGGAAGCGGGCGGGGTCGCCGCGTGGGGCGAGATCGGCGCCCACCGTCATGAGGATGCCGCTCCCGATCCCGTTCGCGAGCGCCATCGCGATCGCGATCGCGATGAAGAGGCCCTCCGTGCTCGTGAAGGCGAGGACGATATGGGCGACCCCGAGCCCCGTGAGCGCGGGGATCGCCGACCACAACCGTCCGAAACGGTCCATGATCTGGCCCGACGTGTAGAAGAGCGCGAAGTCGACGGCCCCTGCGATGCCGATGACGATCGCCGTCTGGGCGTCGGCCATCCCGATCGCGACGGCCCAGAGCGGCAGGATCACCGTGCGAGAGGAACGCACCGCCGACATGATCGCCGCCGCCAGACCCATCCGCGAGAGCACCGCGCGGTTGTCGCGGAGGGTCGTGAAGACGTTGACACGCCGCCGCTCGCCAGCCAGCGCGGACGCCGAACGCTCGAGGGCCGCGGTCGGATCGGAGACGACGAGCAGGATGACGATGACGATCACGCACGCCACGACATGCACCCAGAAGACGATGCTCGTCCAGCCCGTCGCGTGGATGAGCGCCGCCGCGATGAACGGGCCGATCGCCCAGCCGCCGCGGAACGTGCCGCCGAGGGTCGAGAGTGCGCGGGCGCGGAACTGTACGGGGACGTAGGTGGTCATGAAGGCGTGCCGCGCGAGAGCGAACACCGAGGTCGACAGCCCGCTCAAGAGGATGCCGACCGCGAGGCCGACGGTCGTGGGGAAGATCAGACAGACGGCGAGGCCGACGAGGCACACGACGGCCGCCCCGATCATGGCCGAGCGCTCGCCGAAGCGCGCGACCAAAGAGCCGGCCGGCACATCCCCGAGCAACTCTCCCACCATGAAGAGACCCCCGAGGAACCCCGCGAACGCGAGGTTCGCTCCGAGGCTCGAGGCGATGACGGGGATCATCGGAATGATCGCGCCCTGACCGATCGAGAACACGAACGTGGGCAGCAGAGCCGACAGCGCGACCGAACGGAAGGAGAACGAGGGAGAGGAGACCGACATCAACACCCGACCCTACGCCCCGGTCCGGCGGGCCACGGTAGGCTTGCACGGTTATGTTTCCTCTGGACCTGAGCTCCGACATCCAGGCGCTGCGCGCCACCTTCGCCGACATCAAGACGGTCGTCGACGTCGAACGCATCACCGCCGACATCGCCGAACTGAGCGAGCAGGCCGGTGCCCCCGATCTGTGGGACGACACCGAGAAGGCGCAGAAGGTCACGAGTGCGCTGAGCCACCGCCAGTCGGAGCTCGCGCGCATCAACAGCATCGAGAGCCGACTCGACGACATCGAGATCATGGTCGAACTCGCGAACGCCGAGGAGGACGAGGACTCCGCGAACGAGGTCCTCAAGGAACTCGAGGCCGTCCGGTCGACGATCGGTGAACTCGAGGTGCAGACGCTCCTGAGCGGCGAGTACGACCCGAAGCCCGCCGTCGTCACGATCCGCGCGGGCGCGGGTGGCGTCGACGCCGCCGACTTCGCCGAGATGCTCCTCCGCATGTACCTGCGGTGGGCCGAGCAGCACGGCTACTCCGCGAAGGTCCTCGACACGAGCTACGCGGAGGAGGCCGGCATCAAGTCGGCGACCTTCGAGGTCGATGCGCCCTACGCGTTCGGCACGCTGAGCGTCGAGGCGGGCACGCACCGCCTCGTGCGGATGAGTCCCTTCAACTCCGCGGGGAAGCGCCAGACGAGCTTCGCGGCCGTCGAGGTCATCCCGCTGCTCGAAGAAGCCGTCGTCGTCGACATCCCCGAGAACGACATCCGCGTCGACGTGTTCCGCTCGTCCGGCCCCGGTGGGCAGTCCGTCAACACGACCGACTCCGCCGTGCGCCTCACCCACATCCCCACGGGCATCGTGGTGTCGATGCAGAACGAGAAGAGCCAGATCCAGAACCGCGCCGCCGCGATGCGCGTGCTGCAGTCGCGACTGCTCATCCTGCAGCGCGAGCAGGAAGCGGCGACGAAGAAGGAACTCGCGGGCACGATCACCGCGAGCTGGGGTGACCAGATGCGCAGCTACGTCCTCGCGCCCTACCAGATGGTCAAGGATCTGCGCACGAACTTCGAGTCCGGTAATCCGCAGAACGTCTTCGACGGCGACCTCGACGGCTTCATCGCCGCCGGTATCCGCTGGCGCTCGATGAAGGACATCGAGGGGGCGTAGCTCCCTCGCGGTACCCGACCGACCGGCAGAAGCCGTGCGGTCACGAGCGGGTGCGCGGCGAGTCCTGCGGACATCGGGGGGAAGCGTGCTTAGGCTCGAACAGCCATGATTCGTTTCGACCAGGTCACCAAGAAATATCCAGGCACGATCAAACCCGCGCTCAACGCCGTCGACTTCGAGGTGAAGCGTGGGGAGTTCGTGTTCCTCGTCGGTGCCTCGGGCTCCGGGAAGTCGAGCTGTCTAAGGCTCGTGCTCAAGGAGGAGAAACCATCCGCCGGCACCGTGCATGTGCTCGGCCACAACGTCTCATCGATCTCCAACCGGAAGATCCCGTACTTCCGCCGCAACCTCGGCGTGGTCTTCCAGGACTTCCGACTGCTGCCGAACAAGACCGTCTTCCAGAACGTGGCGTTCACTCTGCAGGTGATCGGCAAGTCACGGGGCTTCGTCCAGGAGGCCGTCCCCGACGTACTCAAGATGGTCGGGCTCGAGAACAAGTCTCAACGCATGCCTCACGAGCTCTCGGGCGGTGAGCAGCAGCGCGTGGCGATCGCCCGCGCCATCGTCAACAAGCCGCAAGTCCTCCTGGCCGACGAGCCGACGGGAAACCTCGACCCGGCGACGTCCGCCGGCATCATGCAGTTGCTCGAGCGCATCAACGCGAACGGCACGACCGTCGTGATGGCGACGCACGAGGCGGCCATCGTCGACAAGATGCAGCGCCGTGTCATCGAGCTCGTGGAGGGCGCCATCGTGCGCGACGAGACCCACGGCGGCTACGGCAACACCGCCGTCATCCCCGAGCTCGGCCCACGCAAGGAGCGCGGTGCCGACGCCCAGCGCGCACGGCGAGCGGTCGAGGAGGCGGCCCGGGAGGCGCCGTCGACTCAATCGGTCGTGGCGCAGCGCCGTACGGGCCCCGTCGAGGCGGCGGCATCGAGCCGAGAGGCTCCCGAAGTGGACGACATGCGAGCGCCCGATCCCGAGGGAACAGTGACGAACGAAACCGGTGCCGTCGACCGCGTGAACGGTGCGGACACTGGAATGACGCCGGCCGATTCCGAGCGTGTCGTGCCGTCGTCCTCGTCCGAGCTGGGGGAGGCGCGCCCGTCGTCCGCGGAGGGCGAGAGTGCAGCGATCACGCCCCCGTGGGCAGTGCGGGAGGCCGCCGACGACGGGGCCACCGTCGCCGACGAGGTCGAGGAACCCCGCCGCACGCAGCCGGCGCAACCGCTCACGCAGAGCCAGCCGATCATCGGGCTTCCTCTCATCTCGGGTCCGCTTCCCGACGACACCCAAGAGCACCTCTCTCTCGCCGAGCGGCTCGGCCTGCGCGCCGGCAAGCCGCGCGACGAGGACACCGAGCAGAACGTGGGGCCGACGAAGTGAGATTCGCACTCGTATGGTCGGAGGCGTTGAACGGCCTCCGCCGCAACGTGTCGATGGTCATCTCCGTCGTGCTCGTGACCTTCATCTCGTTGACGTTCGTGGGGACCGCCGTCCTCATGCAGATGCAGGTCGGCCAGATGAAGAACTACTGGTACGACCGGGCGCAGGTCGCGGTGTACCTCTGTACCGACGACTCCGCTGCCGAGTCGTGCGCCGGAGGAGCGGCGACGGAGGAGCAGATCGCCGCGGTGGGCGAGCAATTGGACTCCGACACGCTCGCGCCGTACATCCAGGAGTCCTACTTCGAGGACAACGACCAGGCGTACGCGAACTTCCAGCAGCAGTTCGAGGGCAACGACCTCGCGGACCTCGTGACCCCCGACCAGTTGCCGCAGGCGTTCTGGGTCAACCTCGTCGACCCGTCTCAGTCGGCGGTCATCAGCGAGGCGTTTTCGGGCGTCGCCGGCGTCGAGACGGTCACGGACCAGCGGCAATACCTCGATCAGATCTTCTCTGTGCTGAACATCGCGAGCTACGCCGCGATCGGCATTGCCGGACTCATGCTCGTGGCCGCCGTCCTGCTCATCGCCACGACGATCCGCCTGTCCGCGTACTCTCGGCGCAAGGAGCTCGGCATCATGCGCCTCGTGGGGGCCTCGAACAGATTCATTCAGACGCCGTTCGTGCTGGAGGGCGTGTTCGCGGCTCTCATCGGGTCGATCCTCGCCGGCGGCGCGATCCTGGCGCTCGTGCACTTCGTGGTGTCGGGCTATCTGGCGCCGCGGATGCTGTTCATCAGCTTCGTCGACCTCGGAGACGCCGTCATCGTGGTTCCCGTGCTGCTCGCGCTCGGCATGGTGCTCGCGGCCCTGTCCGCGAACTTCGCGATCAAGCGGTACTTGCGCATCTGATCGGGCGCGCTGCGCGGAGGGGGACGTCGGCCCGGTGCACGATGATGACGCCCCTCCGGTAGACTGGGGGGCTGTCCTCACGAGAGGACGAGCGGACGAGGAGCGGTCATGCCGAGAGAAAAGGGCGAGAAGGTGGTCGCCACCAATCGTCGTGCCCGGCACGACTACCTCATCGAGGACACCTACGAGGCGGGCCTCGTCCTCACGGGCACCGAGGTCAAGTCGCTCCGTCACGGCCGTGCGTCGCTCGTCGACGGTTACGCCTACATCGACGGGGCGGAGGCGTGGCTCGACGCCGTGCACATCCCCGAGTACGGGCAGGGCACCTGGAACAACCACCCGGTGCGCCGCAAGCGCAAGCTGCTCCTGCACAAGCAGGAGATCCTCAAGATCAGTCACAAGATCGCTCCAGGCGGCTACACGCTCGTTCCGCTGCGCTTGTACTTCAGCGACGGTCGCGCCAAGGTCGAGATCGCGGTCGCGAAGGGCAAGCGCGAGTTCGACAAGCGCCAGGCGCTCCGTGAGAAACAGGACAAGCGCGAAGCCGACCGGGCGATGCGCACCAAGAACATGGTCGGGGAATAGTCCTCGCGTCTCGCCGTTGTAGAATGGTGGAGCGCATTACGCGCGTGCCGACCGGTCCGCCGGTCATGACAACTCGACAGGGTGACGACGACCCGCTCCCGTGGAGGAGACTCCACAGGATCGTGCACGGGGATGATCGGTTTCGACATCGCCTGCAAAACCGAGAGAAGCGGGCCGAGGATGCAGGGTTATCTCGTAAACGATCTCTGCAAAACACAAGTGCCAATTCCAAGCGCACTGACTTCGCTCTCGCTGCCTAAGCGAGTTTGAGAGTCCGTCAGACCGGATGTGTTCCCGATCCGGACCCTGGCGTCATCTAGGGGACTTGCTGCGCACCGGCGTTCGGACGGTGTGTGGGACTTTTCCCGAACTGGGCCTGTCGACCTAGGTGCCTGTGGCAAAGGTCGGGGCCGAGTAGAACGTCTGCACAGGCTACGCCCGTAGAAGGCTCGGAATTACAGCGATGGACGGGGGTTCAATTCCCCCCATCTCCACCATCGGTCGTCGTCACACCGTCGAGTCGGTCACATCGGAGGTCCCCATCGGGGCCTCCGATCGGCGTGCTTTCGCGTATTCGTGGTAGACCACGCCGACCGCTGCCGCCGTCATGCCCGCTCCCCGGAACATGGCCCGAAGACCGCGCGCGGAGTGGTGATTCGACCCGCTGACGGCGCCGAAACCGGTCTGAGCGGCGCCCGCCGCCATGCGCCCGAGCCCACCGACGACGGCCTTCGTCCGGATGACGTGACGCTCGCCGGGGGTCGGCGCCAATGCGAGGTCGACGTTCGTTGATGTATTGCCGTGGCTCCATGCCCTCTGCAGAACCCATTTCGGCGTCGCCCGGTCCTCGGGGACGTAATCCTCGACGACCGACTCATCACACCAGACGATGTCTCCGCCGCTGCGGACGATCCGTCGGGTCAGCATCGTGTCCTCTCCGCCGCCGAGCCCGAGCCGGGCGTCGAACCGCAGTCCCCGGCTGGCGAGGTACTGCACGTCGAGGAGGATGTTGGACGTCGGGGCTGCGGCGACGCGGGTACCTGTACGCAGGGTGCGCCGGACGAAGAAACCGCCGTCGACGATCCAGTCGGACACCTGTTGCGGGTAGACGGGAACGACACGGCCGGCCACGGCCGCCGCACCGTGTTCACGCCACGTGGACACGAGTGCATCCAACCAGCCTGCACGCGGTCGCTCGTCGTCGTCGATGAACACGAGTGCGTCCGAGGACCAGGCCTCGTCGAGAGCACGGTTGCGTGCCGCGGCGATGCCGGGCGTCGGTTCGACGACGTAGTCTACGGCCGGATGATCGAGATCGGCGACGACGTCGCGAGCACTCGCGTCCGGGTCGTTGTCCACGACGACGATGCGAGCCGTGTAGCCGCGGCTCGCATCCTCAGCGAGCGCCTCGATCTGTCGAAGCATGAGAAGCAGACCGGCGACGAGAGCCGCGGGGCGCCGGAAGGTGAGCACGGCGACGGTGACGTTCTTCGTGGACATGAGCGTGCTCGGCGGCCTCTCCGCAGGGGGGTGCCGCCAGTCGACGGCCGGATGGAACGATGCCACCGGTACGTGATCACGCACGATGACGATGGTGAGCGAGAGGCTACTGGTTATCGGGCCGCGGGAGAAGCCCTATGCGAGGATGGCTCACGATGCTTCGACGGCGGTTGCACGCGCCGCGGCCCCTGTGTGTGCTCGTCATCCCACCTCGTCGAGCGCCCGCTCGAGCGTCGTCACGAAGAAGTCGGCGCTCCCCGAGGACAGACAGAGGGGAGGTTTCACCTTGAGCACGTTGCCGCGGTCTCCCGTCGGTTGGACGATGACGCCCAACTCGAGGAGTCGATCGCACAGGAGTCGTGTCTCCTCCGATGCGGGCTCGAGGGTCTCCCGGTCTCGGACGAGTTCGACACCCAGGTACAGCCCGCGCCCGTGCACGGCGCCGATCAGCCGGTGCCGGTCTGCGAGTCGTTCGAGCTCGTGCCGCAGCCGCTCGCCGACGCGGAGAGCGTTTCCCTGCAGGTCCTCGTCGCGCAACACGTCGAGGACCGTGACGCCGATGCGGGAGCTGAGGGTGCTGCCGCCGGCGGAGGAGAAAATGGCGCCCTGATCGGCGAGGGCATCGATGACCTCGGTGCGCGTGATGACGGCACCGAGGGGATGGCCGTTGCCCATCCCCTTCGCGATCGTGACGATGTCCGGAACGACGCCGTGCTCCTCGAAGCCCCAGAAGACCGAGCCCTGGCGGCCGTAGCCCACTTGCACCTCGTCGGAGACGACGACCCCGCCCCCGGCTCTGACGGCGTCGTAGACGGGCCCGAGGTAACCGGCGGGAACGGCGATCCCTCCGGCGTTGCCATTGCGGGGCTCGGCGATGAAGGTCCCGACCGGTGTGCCGGCGGCCGCCCACTCGGCGATCCGGATCACGGCGTCGTGCGCATAGGCGGTACCGGCCCCGTCACCGCGATGACGACCACGGTAGGCGTTCGGAGCGTCGAGGACGTGCACCCACGGCGGCCGGGTCTCGTTCGCGCGGGGATTATCTGAGGTGGACGTCGAGACGGCATCGGCGGCGAGCGACCAGCCGTGGTAGCTCTCTTCGACGCACGCGACGTCGGCACGACCCGAGAAGGCGCGACCCAGCCGGAGTGCGAGGTCCACGGCCTCCGTTCCGCTGTTCACGAGGAGCACCGTGTCGAAGGCCCCGTGCGGCACGGTTTCGAGAAGTCGTTCGCTGAGCTCTGCGACGGCCGAGTAGTGGAACCGCGAATTCGTGTTGAGCAGGCGCCACTGCTGCTCGGCTGCGCGGGCGATCACCGGGTGACCGTGACCCAGGAGCGTCACGTTGTTCACCATGTCGAGGTAGTGCCGCCCGTCGACGTCGACGAGATGCTCCCGCCACCCGCGCTCGATCCGCGGTGGTCGCGCGTAGTAGTGGCCCTGGATGGGCGAGTAGGCGTCCGAGCGCCGCTCGAGCAGGGCGTCGTCCGTCGCCGCGTGGCCGGGGTACGGCGTCTGAGACGGCGGCGGGGACGGCGGCGCAACGAGCAGGGGGGTCGGATCCGCGTAGCGGGACCGCAAGCCGCGGAACGATTCCCGTGTCACGAACGGGTCGTGGTGCTCGTGCGCCGCGGCCGGCGTCGTCGCCCATGCCCGCGCGCGACTCGTGACCGTCCCGAGCGGGTCGCCGGGGGAGAGATGCGCTCCGGCGGGTGGCGCGCCGTCGACGCCGTCCATCACGAGAGCCACCGATTCGGAGGCGACGAGCAGGTTCCCGTCCGCGGTGCGACCCGCCACACCGGCGAGAGGAGCGAGGATCGGGACCGTTCCCTCGACGATGAGGTCGACGCACAGGGCGACGTTCGCAGGGGGCTCCGTGCTCGTGAGTGGTGCGCGCGTCAGCCGGCCCTCGCCGAAGCGGGTCAGCGCGAGGCCGCCGGTCGGGCGAGCGGACGAGGCGACGCCGGCCTCGACTTCTGCCGGCTCGCCGAGGAGCCAGCAGCCGTCGCGCAGGTGGTCGGAGGACCATCCGAGATCGACGACGGCCACCGGAACGTCACCGAGGGCGGGAGTGCCGGGGAGCGGCGTCGCGAGCGGCTCCGACGGGCGCTCGAGCGTGAGCCGGACGTGGCGTTCCGCGACATCGAACGGAAGGGACGCAGCGGACGCGAAGATGGACCACTCGCGGTCGAGGGCCTTGGAGGCGTAGTCGTTTGTGGGGTCGATCGCGACCTGCTGGAGCCCGCTCACGACGAGCACGGCGCCGCGCAGGACGACGAGGGGCCAGAGCGCTCGGATCTCGGCGTCGGTCAAAGCTACGTGACGGTCGAAGGCGGCGATGAGCGGAAGCGCCGCGAGGGGATCGTGGGGGTCACGGTGCAGGGCGGCCGTGCAGGCGACGGCGAGCTCCGCGACGCGCCAGCTCGTCATCGCGTCGCCGAAGTCGATGATCCCCGACAGCACACAGGACCCCCGGGCCATGCGCATGACGACGTTGTCGTCGGTGAGGTCTCCGTGGACCGTCTGCAGTGGAAGAGCACCGCGGAGCGGGTCGAGCACCGTCGTGACCGCACCCACCGCATCGTTCACGAGGGCACGCCGGCCGTCGTCCGGGACGAACTCGAGCAGGGAGCGGACGACCGTCTCACCCGTACGCAGGTCCCACTGCAGCTCCCGCCGGTCGAGTCCCTCATGCGTGAGGTCGGCGAGCGCGAGCGAGACCCGACCGGCCAGGTCGCCGAGAGCCGCGACGTCGGACGGAGTCAGCGTTGACCGATCGATGAGAGGTGTGCCCGCGACGAACGACAGCAAGCGGACGAGATGGGGAGCGCCGTCCACATCGGTCGTCGAGACGAGTTGTCCGGCGAGCGAGGGGAGTGGGACCGGGGCGTCGATGCCGGCGGATCGCACATGCCCCATGACGGCGTTCTGCGCATCGATCTCGGCCCTCGCGACCGCGTGGTTGCTGATCTTGAGGAGGACAGGGCCATCGGTCGCTCGCACGAGGACGTTGCGGTCCTGCTGGCTCCCGAGTTCCGAGAGAAGGCCTCTCACACCGAAGGAGTCCTCGGCGATCGCGGCGGCTGCCCGGAGATCGACGTTCGGCCGGGGAATGCCCTCGTCGAGCACCACGACGCCCCTCCCGTCAGTGCCTGAGAGCCGCTACGACGTCGGCGTGCAGCGCGCCGTTCGTGGCGACGGAACTGCGCGCGGCGATCGTAACGGAGCCGTCGGCGGCGGTGAACCGACCGCCGGCCTCCTCGACGATCACGACGAACGGTGCGATGTCCCACTCCTTCACGTCGAACTCGGCGACGACGTCCACGAGTCCCTCGGCGAGCATCCCGTACGACCACGCGTCCCCGTACGCGCGGTCGCGCCAGACGGACCTCGAGAGGGAGACGAGGCGGTCGAGGTATCCCGCCTCGTCCCACTGCTGGATGCTCTGGAAGCTCAAGGACGCGTCCGAGAGGGACGCGACGCCCGAGACGCGGAGGCGGCGCGGCTCGTCGTCGCCGTCATGAAGCCATGAGCCGAAGCCGCGCGACGCCCACCAACGCTTCCGGAACGCCGGTGCACTCGCGACACCGACGACAGGACGCCCGTCGATCGCGAGCGCGATGAGCGTCGCCCAATTGGGCACTCCGCGCAGGAAGTTCGCCGTCCCGTCGATCGGGTCGATGATCCACTGGCGCTCCGTCGAGCCGCCCGTGCCGAACTCCTCACCGAGGATCCCGTCGTCCGGCCGCTCCGCGGCGAGAATCTCCCGGATCGCCTTCTCGACCGCCAGGTCGGCGTCGGTGACCGGAGTGCGATCGGGCTTCGACGAGATGGACAGATCGGCGGAGCGGAACCGTGCGAGCGAGAGCGCATCGGCGACGTCCGCCAAGCGCAGGGCGAGCTCGAGATCCGCGGAGAGGGATCGTCGATCGAGGGGTGCGTTTCCATTCGCGAAGGTCACGGGTCAAACATAGGGCGTCCGCCGCGTCCACCGCATGTCTGGGTGGAGGCCGGTCGATTGGCGCGCCCTGCGTTCGGATGCTAGTGTTGACCCTCGGTTCGGGTCATCCGGATCATGCACCTCTAGCTCAATCGGCAGAGCAACTGACTCTTAATCAGTGGGTTCTGGGTTCAAGTCCCAGGGGGTGCACGGAACAGCCTCGAACCTCTCGCCAGGTTCGGGGCTTTTTCACTCGATCAGACGCTCCCGTGTGATAGTCAAGGTGCTCGAGTCGCCCGATCCGGCTCAGAGCAACTTCGGGTGACTGAGAGAGGAAGCATGGAATCCGCGACAGACTCGGCGCTCGACAGCTGGGACGACGATCCGAACGAGTCTCTGTTCGCTCTGCCACAGACCGTGACCCGGCCGGAGGTATCCGAGCGCTTCGCCGTCATCATCGATGGAACGAGGTACCCACTGGAGCTCGGCGTCGAGATCGAGGAGTTCAAGCGTTCGATCGTGGCGACGGCCCAGAGCGGCGGCGGCTTCCTGACCATCCCGGGTCTCGGCGGGAACTACTCGGCCTTCGTCTCGGCCGGGCTCGGCCTGTTGATCGAACGGGTGAGGCGCGACGAGTCGCCTGGTTAGCCAAGGATCTTGACGGGCCGGTGTTCCGTCCACGGGCTGCACAGCTTCGGTCGCCGAAACCGGTCGTCGGGATCAGCGACCCGGCGCTCGTCAGGTGAAGGAGACCGTGCCGTCGTCCGAGACGTGCCAGCCCGGGTTGTGCGCGATCTCCCACACGACGCCGTTCGGGTCCGCGACGATCGCGTGGAAGATCCCCCCGAAGGCGCCGGGCTCGGGAGCGACGATCTCTCGCCCGCCCAGCGAGACGAAGCGCTCCACGGTGTCGACGACCTCGGATTCGCTTCCGACGTTGTGGGCGAGGGTGACACCCGCCACCCCGGTCGGCTCGCTCGCTCCGACATCCTCCGCGAACTTCCGTGCCTCGAAGAGCCCCAGCACGAGACCGGGTGCGATCGGGAAGAAGAGGATCTCGCCGGGCACGTCGAGGAGCGCTTCCCACCCGAGGCCCTCGACATAGAAGCGACGGGCAGCGTCGAGATCAGGTGTCGACAGTGTGACGAAATGGACGTTCTGACGCATGGGTGCTGATGATAGGCGCTCGGCGAGGATCGCGCGAGGCTCCGGCCGAATCCGCTGCCGTCCAGGTCGCCTCGGTAACGTCGCAGACACACCCGGAAGCAACGTAAGGAGATCAGCATGCCCCAGGTCATCGAAACGATCGACGTCGACGTTCCCGTCTCCGTCGCCTACAACCAGTGGACCCTCTTCGAGGAGTTCCCCAAGTTCCTCGACGAGGTTGAATCCATCAAGCAGGTCACCGACACCCTCACCGTGTGGAAGGTCAAGGTCGGCGGGGCGGAGCGTGAGTTCGAGGCGAACATCACCGAACAGCACCCGGACGAGCGCGTCGCCTGGAACAGCACGGGCGGTGAGGTCGACCACGCCGGCGTCGTCACGTTCCACAAGCTCGGTGACCGCGAGACGCGCGTCACCGTTCAGATCGACTGGGAGCCGACCGGCATCCTCGAGAAGCTCGGCTCGACGCTCGGCGTCGACAACCACGCCGTCAAGAAGGACCTGAAGAACTTCAAGGAGTTCATCGAGTCCCGCGGCGTCGAAGAGGGCGGCTGGCGCGGCGACGTCCAGGCCTGATCGCTCCATCGACGACGGCCGTCCCACCTCGTGGGGCGGCCGTCGTCGTGTGCGCGAGGTCGGACGACTATCGTTGACGGGATGATCTCCCGACGCGACGCCGCCATCCGGCTCGACATCCCGCTCGAGATGGCGGCGAAGCACGGCATCCCGAAGGTCCTGACGACCGACGAACTCGAGGCGATCGAGGCGGAGCCGCCCGCCTGGCTCGTGCAATCGCGAGCGAATCGCACCGGCAAGCCGGTCTGGGTCGACCTCACGTGCGCCGTCTGTCGTTTCTCCGAGACGGAGCGCCCGAAGAAGTGGTGGCCGGACTGGACCTTCCTCGCGTGCGACGACCATGACGGCACGGAGCTTCCGCCGGTCGGCGGGGGCATCGACCGGCAGGCGATCTACGGCATCGGCTCGCGGTTCATCGCCTACGTCGACGCCTAGACCGGTCGCCGCTGCGGCAACCGGTGGAGCTCGACGGACGTGATCAGACCGTCGTCGAGCACAAGGCGCATGAACGTGCCGTGCGGCTGCCGACGCCGATCCGTCGGTGATCCGGGATTGAGCAGCCGCATGCCTCGCGGCGTCTCGGTGTCCCAGGGGATGTGGCTATGGCCGAAGACGAGCAGGTCGACGTCGGGGAAGGCATCGTCCATGCGCTTCTCCCGGCCATTCGACGAACCCGTCTCGTGTACGACGGCGAGGCGAACGCCGTCGACGGCGGCTCGCGCCACCTCGGGGAGGCGGGCACGCAGATCCGCTCCGTCGTTGTTCCCGACCACACCGATGAGCCGGGCGGCACGCGTCTCGAGAAGATCGAGCGTCTCAGCGTCGACCCAGTCTCCGGCGTGCACGACGATGTCGACCCCATCGATCGCCTCGAGAACGGCGTCCGGAAGGACCTTGGCGCGCTTCGGCAGGTGGGTGTCGGCGAGGAGGAGGACGCTCGTCGTCATGTCCGGGAGGCGCCGCTAGGACGCCGCAGTCGTCCGGTCGGCGCCGCGGAGGTGCAGCCCTGTGGAGGGCGAGACGATCGCGGGATCGACGGCGTCGGGGTCGTGGCGACGCGGGTCGGCCCAGACGGCGATGGCCGCGTGTTCCCGGCGCGCGGACTCTGCTGCGGCCGCCTTGCCGTGGGTCGGTGCATGAGAGGGAAGCACGTCGGGACCGACGATCGACCGCGTGATCGCGAGGGAGAGGGAACGCGCCGCGAGTTGCGAGAAGATCGCATCGGTGTCGGCGGCGCTCCGCAGGACGAGGGAGTACCGGCCCTCGGGGCCGAGAGCGTCGAGCACCTTGCGATTGACGAGGTCGTAGACCTCGTCGGGGGAGAGACTCGAACTCGGGGAGGGGGTCGGAGGAATGACCGGAACCTGCGAGCGTCGGCGGCGACCGAACATGGAGCGTCCCCCGTTCAGAGCTGAAGTGCGCCCATCATCTCGCGGGGGACGCGCCATCGGTCGGTGACACGCCGGACCGTTACCGCCGGCGGTCCTGGATCTTCTTGCGCTTCTTCTCCGCCGGGGTGTCGTTCGCTTCGTCGGCGACGGAGCCGACCGCGAGCGCGAGCGTCGCGATCCAGGAGATCCAGATGAAGACGAGACGCCAGTCGCGCGGGCCCTTCCGCGTCGCCTGCAGCGTCTGGAAGCCGCCGAACACCGCGCCGATGATGGCCGAGTTCATGATGTATTTCCGCATGAGGGGTCCTTTCGCTCGGGGCCAACGCTAGTGGATCGGCCTCCCGGGCTCCGGGGTTTGCGTGCGGCCGTGCCTCACGGTAGGAGGGACCGTTGGTCGGGGAGCGCGCCGCGGCACGGCGGTCGTCCACCCCTTCGGGCGGACGCAGCGCGCTGATAACCTGGGAACCCGTCAGGGCGGAAGGACATCATCATCGCCAGCCACACCGAGACCGATCACCACGACGACACCGTGACCCTCGAGGCGGAGAGCTACGACTTCGTCGTCGTCGCGAACAGACTCCCCGTCGACAGCGTCACCGAACCCGACGGGAGCCAGGGCTGGAAGCTGTCGCCCGGGGGTCTCGTGACGGCGCTCGAACCCGTCATGCGCTCGGCTGATGGAGCCTGGATCGGCTGGCCGGGCGCCGCGGACACCCACATCGACCCCTTCGAGCACGACGGCATCACGATGGTGCCGGTCGCCCTCGACGAGACCGAGGTCGAGCGCTACTACGAGGGCTTCTCGAACGACACGCTGTGGCCGCTGTACCACGACGTCATCGCGCAGCCGAGCTATCACCGCGAGTGGTGGGACTCCTACGTGACCGTCAATCGTCGTTTCGCCGACCGCGCCGCTGCGCTCGCCTCGCACGGGGGAGTGGTGTGGGTCCACGACTACCAGTTGCAGCTCGTGCCCGGGATGCTCCGGGAGAAGCGGCCGGACCTCACGATCGGGTTCTTCAACCACATCCCCTTCCCTGCATACGGCCTGTACTCGCAGCTGCCGTGGCGTCGCCAGATCCTCTCGGGCCTCCTCGGTGCCGACGTCATCGGCTTCCAGCGGACCGCCGACGCGGGGAACTTCCAGCGCGCCGTCCGGCGACTCTTTGGCTACGAGACCCGCGGCTCCTCCATTCGAGTGCCCCTCGAGGACACGAGCGAGCGCCGGCCGGAGAAGTCCCGCACGGTCGTCGCGCGCGCCTTCCCGATCTCGATCGACTCCGCGTCGTTCGCGGAGCTCGCGCAGAACCCCGACGTCATCGAACGGGCCCGTCAGATCCGCGAGGACCTCGGGAACCCGAAGACGATCCTCTTCGGCGTCGACCGGCTCGACTACACGAAAGGCATCCGGCACCGACTCAAGGCGTTCGCCGAGTTGCTGCAGGACGGCCGCCTCGATGCGGAGGAGACGACGCTCATCCAGGTCGCGAGCCCCTCACGTGAGCGGGTCGCCGCCTACATGGAGCTCCGCGACGAGATCGAGATGACAGTCGGCCGCATCAACGGCGACTACGGTTCGATCGGTCGCGCTCCCGTGCACTACCTGCACCACGGCTACCCGCGTGACGAGATGGTGGCGCTGTACCTCGCGGCCGACGTGATGCTCGTCACGGCCCTCCGCGACGGGATGAACCTCGTCGCGAAAGAGTACGTCGCGTCACGCATCGATGGCGACGGCGTGCTCATCCTGAGCGAGTTCGCGGGCGCGTCCGACGACTTGCGCCAGGCCCTCCTCATCAACCCCCACGACATCCAAGGGGTCAAGGAGGCCATCATGACGGCCGTCGACATGGAGCCGCGCGAGCGCAAGCGCCGGATGCGGGCGCTCCGCCGCCGCGTGCTCGAGAACGACGTCGCCAAGTGGTCGCAGACCTTCCTCGACGAGTTGAGCCGGGCCTCCCACGCGTCCGGTGGCGCTCCGGTTCCGGGGGGAGCCGACGCCGAGGACGCCCGGGAGGACCGGGAATGACGCTCGAAGGTCCGCTCGAGGCGGCGCTCTCGCGGCTCGCGGAGACGGACGTCCTGCTCGTCGCCCTCGACTTCGACGGCAACATCTCACCACACGTCGACGACCCGTCCGGCGCCCGGCCCCTTCCGGAGGCGGCGCGCGCGATCGAGCAGCTGGCGGCGCTCGAGGGGACGTCCGTCGCTCTCGTGTCCGGGCGCGCCATCGCTTCGCTCGTCGAGGTGTCGGGAGTCGGCGACGATGTGCTCCTCTCGGGTTCGCACGGGGGCGAGTACCGAATGGAGCCCGGGGCGCCGCCTCTCGCGCTCAGTGCTGAGGAGCTCGACGTCGTCGACAGGCTCGGCGCCGTCCTGCACGACGTGGCGCGCCAGCACCCGGGGACCGAGGTCGAGTCGAAGCCCGCCGGGCATGCGCTCCATCTCCGGAACGCTGATGCGGACACGGCACTCGATGCCCAGCACGTCGTTCGACGGCGGGTCCTCGCGGAGCTTCCGGGCATCACGGCCCGTCCGGGGAAGGACGTCGAGGAGTTC
The DNA here is from genome assembly GCF_004078655.1 of Labedella populi. Lineage (GTDB taxonomy): Bacteria > Actinomycetota > Actinomycetes > Actinomycetales > Microbacteriaceae > Labedella > Labedella populi. The sequence goes on from NZ_RZNC01000003.1 coordinate 23,268, forward strand.
TCGGTGCTCGCGGCGACGAAGGGCGATGCGATCGTGCGACTGCGCGACCACGTGAAGGCGAGCGCCGTCTTCTACTCGGGAGACGACCTCACCGACGAGGACGCCTTCCGCGTGCTCGGTGACGGCGACGTCGGAGTCAAGGTGGGAGCCGGCGACACTCTGGCGCCGTTCCGGGTGCCGTCACCCACGGAGGTCGCCGACGTGCTCGTGCGCCTCGTCGAGTTGCGGAGCGCCGTCGTCCGCTCCCGCTGACACCGGTCTCAGGGCTGCAGGAGCCGAGAGGACTCCGCAGTTCGCGACGGGTCCGCGCGGAATGGCCGAGGCGGCATCGCTCGGGTTCTAGACTCGACACATGCCAGACATCGATGTGAAACCGCGGTCGCGCGCGGTCACCGACGGGATCGAAGCGACGACGAGCCGTGGAATGCTCCGCGCCGTCGGCATGGGCGATGAGGACTGGGACAAACCCCAGATCGGCATCGCGAGCTCGTGGAACGAGATCACGCCGTGCAACCTCTCGCTCGACCGTCTCGCCCAGGGTGCCAAGGAAGGCGTGCACTCCGGCGGCGGGTACCCGCTGCAGTTCGGGACGATCTCGGTCTCCGACGGCATCTCGATGGGCCACGAGGGGATGCACTTCTCGCTCGTCTCGCGTGAGGTCATCGCCGACTCCGTGGAGACCGTCGTGATGGCCGAGCGCCTCGACGGCACGGTGCTGCTCGCGGGTTGCGACAAGTCGCTCCCGGGCATGCTCATGGCCGCAGCCCGCCTCGACCTTGCCTCCGTGTTCCTCTACGCCGGTTCGATCGCGCCCGGGTGGGTCAAGCTCACGGACGGGACGGAGAAGGAGGTCACGATCATCGACTCCTTCGAGGCGGTCGGGGCCTGCAAGGCCGGCACGATGAGCGAAGAGGACCTCAAGCGCATCGAGTGCGCGATCGCCCCCGGCGAAGGAGCCTGCGGTGGCATGTACACCGCGAATACGATGGCCTCCGTCGCCGAGGCGCTCGGCATGAGCCTCCCCGGTTCCGCCTCACCGCCCTCCGCAGACCGCCGCCGCGACTACTTCGCACACCGCTCGGGCGAAGCCGTCGTGAACATGCTCAAGAAGGGCATCACGGCGCGTCAGATCCTTACACGCAAGGCCTTCGAGAACGCGATCGCCGTCGCCATGGCGTTCGGCGGCTCGACGAACGTCGTCCTGCACCTGCTCGCGATCGCGCGCGAGGCAGAGGTAGACCTCACCCTCGACGACTTCAACCGCATCGGCGACAGGGTCCCGCACATCGGAGACCTCAAGCCGTTCGGGAAGTACGTCATGAACGACGTCGACCGCCACGGCGGCGTGCCCGTCGTCATGAAGGCGCTGCTCGACGCGGGTCTCCTCCACGGCGACTGCCTCACCGTGACGGGGAAGACGGTCGCGGAGAACCTCGCCGACATCAACCCGGACCCGCTCGACGGGACGGTCCTCCGCACGCTCGACAACCCGATCCACGCGACCGGTGGCCTCACGGTCCTCAAGGGCTCGTTCGCCCCCGAAGGCGCGGTCGTCAAGACCGCAGGCTTCGACGCGCAGGTCTTCGAGGGTCCGGCTCGCGTGTTCGAGCGCGAGCGGGCCGCGATGGACGCACTGACCGAGGGGAAGATCTCGGCAGGAGACGTCGTCATCATCCGCTACGAAGGCCCGAAGGGCGGTCCCGGGATGCGCGAGATGCTCGCCATCACGGCGGCCATCAAGGGCGCCGGGCTCGGGAAAGATGTATTACTCTTGACGGACGGACGATTCTCAGGCGGCACAACCGGCCTGTGCATCGGCCACATAGCACCCGAAGCGGTGGACGCTGGTCCCATCGCCTTCGTGCGCGATGGTGATCTGATACGGGTCGATATCGCTGCTCGCTCGCTCGACCTACTTGTCGACGACGCTGAGCTGGCTGCCCGCCGAGAAGGCTGGGCCCCTCTTCCTCCGCGCTATACCCGTGGCGTCCTCGCGAAGTACTCCAAGCTCGTGCACTCCGCAGCGGAGGGCGCGATCACGGGCTAGCCCCGCGTCGCCGGTCCGCCGGAACCCGATTCCAATCGTCAAGGAAACACTCATGTCTTCCGATCCCATCCCCACTCCGCTTCCGCGGAGGCCGCACGCTGCCGCGGTGCAGCCCGAGGAGATCACCGGAGCCGCCGCGGTCGTGCGGACCCTCGAGCTCCTCGGCGTCGACGACATCTTCGGTCTTCCCGGCGGCGCCATCCTCCCGGTCTACGACCCGCTCATGGATTCGACCGAGGTGCGCCACATCCTCGTCCGTCACGAGCAGGGCGCCGGCCACGCCGCCGAGGGTTACGCGGCGTCGAGCGGTCGCCTCGGCGTCTGCATCGCGACCTCCGGTCCCGGCGCGACGAACCTCGTGACGGCGATCGCCGACGCCTACATGGACTCGGTGCCGCTGCTCGCGATCACGGGCCAGGTCTTCTCGACCCTCATGGGGACCGACGCGTTCCAGGAAGCGGACATCGTCGGCATCACGATGCCCGTCACGAAGCACTCCTTCCTCGTGAAGGACGCGAAAGACATCCCGTCGACGATCGCCGCCGCCGCGCACATCGCGACGACGGGACGCCCGGGCCCCGTCCTCGTCGACATCACGAAGGACGCGCAGCAGGCGACCGCACCGTTCATCTGGCCGCCGAAGATCGACCTGCCCGGCTACCGTCCGGTGACGAAGGCGCACGGAAAGCAAGTGCAGGCGGCCGCCCAGCTCCTCGTGGAGGCGAAGAAGCCGGTCCTCTACGTCGGTGGAGGCGTCATCCGGGCGAAGGCGTCCGTGGAGCTCCTCGAACTCGCCGAGCAGACGGGTGCCCCCGTCGTCACGACGCTCATGGCCCGCGGGGCCTTCCCCGACTCGCACGAGCAGCAGCTCGGCATGCCCGGGATGCACGGAACGGTACCGGCGGTGCTCGCGCTCCAGGAGTCCGACCTCATCATCGCGCTCGGCGCGCGCTTCGACGACCGCGTCACCGGCAAGGCCGAGCTCTTCGCGCCCAACGCCAAGGTCGTGCACGTCGACGTCGATCCCGCGGAGATCTCGAAGATCCGGATCGCCGACGTCCCGATCGTCGGAGACGCGAAGGACGTCATCGTCGACCTCACGGCGGCGTACCTCTCGGCGAAGAAGGAGACGACACCCGACATCGCCGACTGGTGGACGTATCTGAACGGCCTCCGGGAGGAGTTCCCCCTCGGCTATGCGCCGACGACGGACGGCCTCCTCGCTCCGCAGTACGTCATCCAGCGCATCGGCGAGCTCACCGGTCCGGAGGGTGTCTACGCCTCGGGTGTCGGTCAGCACCAGATGTGGGCGGCCCAGTTCATCAAGTACGAGCGCCCGAACTCCTGGCTGAACTCCGGTGGCGCCGGAACGATGGGCTACTCGGTGCCCGCCGCGATGGGAGCCAAGGTGGCCGAGCCCGACCGCGACGTGTGGGCGATCGACGGCGACGGTTGCTTCCAGATGACCAATCAGGAACTCGCCACCTGCGCGATCAACAACATCCCGATCAAGGTCGCGGTCATCAACAATTCGTCGCTCGGCATGGTGCGGCAGTGGCAGACGCTGTTCTACGACGGCCGCTACTCGAACACCGACCTCAACACGGGACACGACACCATCCGCGTGCCCGACTTCGTGAAGCTCGCCGAGGCGTACGGCTGCCTCGGGATCCGCGTCACGACGGAGGAGGAGGTCGACGCCGCGATCAAGCTCGCCCTCGAGACGAACGATCGCCCCGTCGTGATCGACTTCGTCGTGAGTGCGGACGCGATGGTGTGGCCGATGGTGCCGCAGGGCGTGAGCAACAGCTACGTCCAGTACGCGCGAGACCACAGCCCCGCGTTCGAGGAGGAGATCTGACATGTCGACACACGTCCTGAGCCTCCTCGTCGAGGACAAGCCGGGTCTGCTGACCCGAGTGGCCGGTCTCTTCGCGCGCCGCGGCTTCAATATCGAGTCGCTCGCCGTCGGCGTGAGCGAGATCGACGGTCTGTCGCGCATCACGGTCGTCGTCGATGTCGACACGCTCCCGCTCGAGCAAGTGACGAAGCAACTCAACAAGCTCGTCAACGTCATCAAGATCGTGGAACTCGATCCCGCACAGTCGGTCCAGCGAGAGCACCTCCTCATCAAGGTACGGGTCGACAACACGACGCGGTCACAAGTGCTCGAGGCGGTCAATCTGTTCCGCGCCCGCGTCGTCGACGTGTCGACGGACGCCCTCGTGATCGAGGTCACGGGCGACTCGGGCAAGACGACCGCTTTCCTTCGCGTCCTCGAGCCCTACGGCATCAAAGAGATCGCCCAATCGGGCCTGCTCGCCATCGGACGCGGATCGAAGTCGATCTCCGAGCGCGTCTTCAAGAACTGATCGACGAACCTCAACAACAAGGAGAAACAAGCAGTGACTGAAATCGCTTACGACCAGGACGCCGACCTCTCGCTCATCCAGGGCAAGAAGGTGGCCGTCGTCGGCTACGGGTCGCAGGGCCACGCCCACGCGCTCAACCTCCGCGACTCCGGTGTCGAGGTCGTCATCGGGCTCAAGGACGGCTCGACGTCGATCCAGAAGGCGCAGGAGGCGGGCTTCGAGGTGAAGAACGTCGCCGAGGCGTCGGCCTGGGCGGACGTCATCGTGATCCTCGCGCCGGACCAGTACCAGCGCACGATCTTCGCGGAGTCGATCAAGGACCAGCTGACCGACGGTAAGGCCATCGTCTTCGGTCACGGATTCAACATCCGCTTCGGCTACATCGAAGCGCCCGATGGCGTCGACGTCTTCATGGTCGCTCCGAAGGGCCCCGGCCACACGGTGCGCCGTGAGTTCGAAGCCGGGCGCGGCGTCCCCGTGATCGTGGCCGTCGAGAAGGACGCGTCCGGCTCCGCTTGGGACCTCGCCTGGTCGTACGCCAAGGCGATCGGCGGGCTGCGCGCCGGCGGCATCAAGACGACGTTCACCGAGGAGACCGAGACCGACCTCTTCGGCGAGCAGGCCGTGCTCTGCGGTGGCGTCTCGCAGCTCGTCCAGTACGGTTTCGAGACCCTCACCGAGGCGGGCTACCAGCCGCAGATCGCCTACTTCGAGGTGCTCCACGAGCTCAAGCTCATCGTCGACCTCATGTGGGAGGGCGGCATCGCCAAGCAGCGCTGGAGCGTCTCCGACACGGCCGAGTACGGCGACTACGTCTCCGGCCCGCGCGTCATCGACCCGCACGTGAAGGAGAACATGCAGGCCGTGCTCGCCGACATCCAGTCGGGCGCGTTCGCGAAGCGCTTCATCGACGACCAGGACGCCGGAGCGCCCGAGTTCAAGGAACTCCGCGCGAAGGCCGAGGCGCACCCCATCGAGGCGACGGGCAAGGAGCTCCGTGCCCTGTTCGCGTGGAAGCAGCAGGACGACGACTACACCGACGGCAGCGCAGCGCGCTGACCACGGTCGATCGATGACGACGGGCCGTCCGGGCGACCGGGCGGCCCGTCGTCGTCCCGCTATCGTGGGGGGATGAGCACCGACGACGAGGACGCCCTGTCCTGGGCGGGCGACGACGTGCCCGCGACCGAGGTGTCGAGGGGGACGCGACCGGCGGGAGAGCGGAACCACGCCGTGACCGCCGAGCCGGCCGAGGGCAACGGGGCCGCGTCGCGCCACGACATCGACCGCGGCCCCGCGTCCGGCGAAACCGGCTCCCTCGTTCTCGTGCTGCTCGGTCTGCTGGGAGGGGCCCACCTCTTGTACTCGGTCGGGTGGGTGCTCGCGATCGGGCCGCTCCAGGCCTCCTTCAGGCCCGTCGACCTCCTCGGAACGGCGATGTTCTCGCTCGGCCTCGTGGCGGCAGCCGCGTCTCCCGTCGTGTGGTTCGTCTCCGTCTTCTGGTTCACCCGGTCACGACCGTCGTGGCAGCGGATCGCCGCCCTCGTCGTCGGCGTCCTCCTCCTCGTACCGTGGCCCTTCGTCGTGGGGGTGCGCTGATGGTCGGCCCCACGGAGGCCACGCGCGATCGGGTGTCGTGGAGCGGCGCCGGATGGCGCATCGCCCTCGCCGTCGTGTTCGGGCTCGTGCTCGCGTGGGACGTCCGGGAGGCGGTGGGAAACCTGCTCGGAGTCCTCAACCTCGCGGCAGGATTCGAGACCGCGATCTCACCGACCGGTTGGTTCGTGCTCCTCCTGGCCATCGCATTGCCGCTCGTGGGCTTCCTCGCGGTCCTGTGGTTGGGGCGGAGGGCCCCGGCGATGAGCCTCTTCCTGGCCTACCTGACGGTCACCGTCGTCGTCTCGGCGCTCTCGCTCGACATCCTGGCGATCTACTCACCGCTCTCGCTCCTCGTCTGAGCGGAAGATCCCGGTCGGGGGCGGACCGCGGTGCGCAGGCAGAGGACGATGAGGACGATCTGGCCGAGGAGTCGCGGACCCCGAGCGGCGCGGGGATCATCGCCGCCATCCCCCGAGCGACGGAGGGCACGAAGTGGAGGACGCCCATGGCCACACGAAAGTGGTCGCCAGCAGCACGCGGAGGACCAGCGGCACGACCTTGGGACCGATGAGCGACCGCACTACGTCACACGGATCGAGCGGTGTCGCCCCCTGCACTAAGCTGGTCGCGGCTGCGCCGGACTCACCTCGGCGCGTCGTGTCGACCTCCCCGCGCCTCCCGAAGGAATTCTCCGTGTCACAACCGGTCGTCTTGATCGCAGAAGAACTTTCCCCCGCCACCGTCGACGCTCTCGGGCCCGACTTCGACGTCCGCTCGGTCGACGGCACCGATCGTGACGCGCTGCTCGCGGCGCTCGGCGACGCGAGCGCCGTGCTCGTGCGCTCCGCCACGAAGGTCGACGCCGAGGCGATCGCCGCCGCGCCGAACCTCAAGGTGATCGCGCGCGCGGGCGTGGGACTCGACAACGTCGACATCAAGGCAGCGACGGCCGCCGGCGTCATGGTCGTGAACGCCCCGACCTCCAACATCATCTCGGCCGCGGAGCTCACGGTCGGCCACATCCTCTCGCTCGCGCGTCACATCCCCGCAGCCCACAACGCGCTGTCCCAGGGCAAGTGGAAGCGCTCGGCCTACACGGGCGTCGAACTGTACGAGAAGACCGTGGGCATCATCGGTCTCGGACGCATCGGTGCTCTCATCACCGCGCGACTCCAGGCCTTCGGGACGAACGTCGTCGCGTACGACCCGTATGTGACGAGCGCGCGCGCGCAGCAGCTCGGGGTTCAGCTGCTCTCACTCGACGAGCTGCTCGCCCAGTCCGACTTCATCACGATCCACATGCCCAAGACCCCCGAGACGACGGGCATGATCGGCAGCGAGCAGCTCGCGCTCATGAAGTCGACGGCGTTCGTCGTCAACGTCGCGCGTGGTGGGCTCATCGACGAGGCCGCACTCCACGATGCTCTCGTCGCGAAGACCATCGCCGGCGCGGGTCTCGACGTCTTCGTGTCCGAACCGCCGACGGACTCGCCCCTCCTCGCTCTCGAGAACGTCGTCGTCACGCCGCACCTCGGCGCTTCCACGGACGAGGCCCAGGAGAAGGCGGGCGTGTCGGTTGCCAAGTCGGTGCGCCTCGCGCTCGGCGGCGAGCTCGTGCCGGATGCGGTCAACGTCGCGGGCGGTGTCATCGACCCTTACGTGCGCCCCGGCATCCCGCTCGTGGAGAAGCTCGGTCAGGTGTTCTCGGGCCTCACTCACTCACCGCTCACGAGTGTCGACGTGGAGGTCCATGGCGACCTGAGCGAGTATGACGTGAGCGTCTTCCGCCTCGCCGCGCTCAAGGGCATCTTCAGTAACGTCGTGAGCGAGAGTGTGTCCTACGTCAACGCTCCACTGCTCGCAGAGCAGCGCGGAATCGAGGTGCGCCTCATCGTCGACGCGACGAGCGAGGAGTACCGGAACGTCATCACGCTGCGGGGTGCGCTGAGCGACGGTTCCCAGATCTCGGTCTCGGGGACGCTGACCGGCACGAAGCAGATCGAGAAGATCGTCGAGATCAACGGATACGACGTCGAGGTACCGATCGCGGAACACCACATCGTGATGCTGTACCGCGACCGCCCGGGGATCGTCGCCGTCTACGGCCAGCGGTTCGGGCGCGCCGACATCAACATCGCCGGTATGCAGATCGCTCGACGCGAGGCCGGGGGGGAGGCGCTCAGCGTGCTCACCGTGGACTCGCGGGTCTCGGACGACCTGCTCGAGGAGATCTCCCGCGAGATCGAGGCGAGCGTCATCCGGTCGATCGACGTCACCGGCTGACGTCGCTCACCCATCGCGCTCCGAGAGCGCGGCGGGGAGCCGGTCGAGGTAGTCGTTCCAGCCCTGCCGAAGGTCCGCGGCCGTCTCATCGGTGGAGATGCCGGTGTGGGTGAGTTCGAGGAGCGTCGACCGTTCGCGTGCCGGCACGAGGCGCAGCTCGACACGCGACTCCTCCTGCTCGCCGTCCCAGCGCCACGAGTAGACAAGCAGCTCGGGCGGTGACACGACCGCGAAGACGCCGCCGACGGCCATCAGCGCGACGGGCGACTCGACCCGCCAGGATCCGCCGACACGGGCGTCGAGCACGTATCGCGGCTCGAGTCGCGGTGGCCAGAACCACGCGGCGAACGTCGCGGGGTCGGTACACGCTCTCCACACGAGATCCCTGGGGGCGTCGAGGCGGCGTGTCAGGATCACGTCGGGCATGCGTCGAGCATGCCCGGGCGACGCAGGCGGGGCAAGAGTGGATTCGGAGGCGTGACGAGCCTCGAGCCTCCGCCGATCAGGACGCGGCCGCGGGACCGGGGGAGGCGGGGGTGAGCCGGCCGAGTACGGCGAGGAGTTCGTCCATGGCGCCGTCGCGGGTGTCGCTCGTCTCGAAGGCTCCGAGAAGGGTGGAGTTGTAGTACAGACCGTCGCTCACGAGCATGATCGTCCGTGCAACCGCCGGGTCTCCGACAGCCGCAGCGATGGCCGTCTCCCAACGTGCCCTCACGGCGGCGAGAGCGGTGCGGGCCTTCTCGTGAGAGCCCTGCGCGAGGCGTGACACGGCGATGAGGGCCTCGTCGAAGGCGCTGCCTTCTTCGACGGACGTCCGGATCACGTAATCGACGGTCCCCTCGGGCGCGGACCGCATCCGCTCGTCGTCTGCGGCGGCGAAGGTGTCGAGGCGCTCGAGGAGCCCGTCCACGAGCGCGTCCTTCGACGCGAAATGGTAGAGCAGGCCGCCCTTCGAGACGCCTGCCGCCGCCGCGACGGCGTCGAGAGTCGCGGCGCGCTCACCGCTCGAGATCAGGACCCGCTGGAAGGCGTCGAGGATCCGGTCGCGGGCGGTGTCGGCTCTCGGCATGCCGCCATCGTAGCCGCGTCCCGGACGGCCGCTCGCCACTGTACCGGCCGGACGGTATAGTGGCCGGGCGACAGGATGAGGACGATGAGCACCGAGATGACGACACACGACAGGGCCTCCCTCGAGGCCGCGCACCCCCGCGCCGGTTTCCGGGAGTGGGCGGCGCTCGTGGTCCTGATGCTGCCCGTCCTTCTCGTCTCCGTGGACAACACGGTGCTGAACTTCGCGTTGCCGGCCATCTCGGAGGCGCTGCGGCCGAGCGGGGTCCAGTTGCTGTGGACGATCGACGTCTACCCTCTCGTGCTCGCGGGTCTCCTGGTCCCGATGGGCAGTCTCGGCGACCGCTACGGTCGCCGTCGTCTCCTCCTCATCGGAGCCGTCGGGTTCGCCATCGTCTCGGCAGTGGCCGCGTTCGCCCCCTCGGCCGAACTCCTCATCGCCGCCCGTGCGGCCCTCGGCGTGTTCGGCGCGATGCTCATGCCGTCGACGCTCTCGCTCTTGCGCAGCATCTTCGTCGACCGGGAGCAGCGACGGCTCGCGATCGCGGTGTGGGCGTCGGGTTTCGCGGGAGGCAGCGCGCTCGGGCCGCTCGTCGGAGGCGCCCTGCTCGAGCACTTCTGGTGGGGTTCCGTCTTCCTCCTCGCCGTCCCGGTGCTCATCCCGCTCGTCGTCCTGCTGCCCCTCCTCGTGCCCGAGTCGCGGGATCCCCAACCGGGGCGCATCGACCCCGTCAGCATCGTCCTCTCGCTCACGACGACACTGCCGATCGTGTACGCCATCAAGAGCATCGCGAGTCACGGCTTCGCCGTCGACACCGCCACGGGCATCATTGTCGGCGTCGCGAGCGGTGTCGCTTTCGTCCGGCGTCAGCGGCGGAGCGTCAATCCGATGCTCGATATGGCGCTCTTCGAGCGGGGAGCGTTCAGCGGGGCCGTCGGCGTCAACCTGCTCTCCGTGACGGCCTACGTCGGGGGACTCCTCTTCGTGTCGCAGCACCTGCAGCTCGTCCTCGGGATGTCGCCCCTCGAGTCGGGGCTCGTCCTCGTGCCCGGGCTCCTGGTCATGATCGGCGCGGGTCTCGTCATCGTCCCGATCGCGAAGCGCGTGAAGCCGTCGATCGTCATCCCCGCGGGGCTCAGCATCTCCGCCACCGCGTACGCGGTCGTCGCGATCTCGGGGGGCCGGCTCTCGGCACTCGAGCTCGCGCTCATCTTCGTGGGGCTGGGACTCGGCATCGGCGCGGCGGAGACCGTGTCGAACGAACTCATCATCGCGACGGCGCCGGCGGAGAAGGCGGGCGCCGCTTCGGCCGTCTCCGAGACCGCGTACGAGCTCGGAGCCGTCCTCGGTACGACGATCCTCGGAACGATCCTGACGGCGTCGTATCGGGGGAACGTCGTCGTGCCGGATTCGCTCTCCGAGGCACAGCGCGCCGCCGCGGGCGAGACTCTCGGGGGTGCCGTCTCGGTCGCCGGGCAGCTTCCGAACGAGGTCGCGGCGGCGCTGCTCGACTCCGCGCGGCTCGCGTTCGACAGCGGCGTCGGGACGGCGGCCGGCATCGGCACGGCGCTCATCGTCGGAGCGATGGTGGTCGCTCGACTCGCCCTCCGGAACGCTCGGTGACGGCGCCCGAGCGCGCGCGATCCCGGGCGACGCCACCGGTAGGCTGAGACCAACCACACCGTCTACAGGAGCCCCATGTCGCGCACCGTCACGCTCGCCGTCATCCCCGGGGATGGCATCGGTCCGGAGGTCGTCGCGGAGGCCGTCAAGGTCCTCCACGCTGTCACGTCCGGCACCGATGTGGCCTTCGACCTCACGACCTTCAGCCTCGGGGCCGGGCGCTATCTCGACACGGGCGACGTACTCACCGACGAGGACCTCGCGGCCATCGCGTCCCACGACGCCATCCTCCTCGGAGCCGTCGGCGGCGCTCCCGGCGACCCTCGGCTCGCGGGCGCCAACATCGAGCGCGGTCTCCTTTTGAAGCTCCGGTTCAGCCTCGACCACTACGTGAACCTCCGCCCGACCCGGATCTACCCGGGCGTCCCGAGCCCGCTCGCGGACGCCGGGGAGGTCGACTTCGTCGTCGTGCGTGAGGGCACCGAGGGCCCGTACGTCGGGAACGGTGGCAGTATCCGGACCGGCACGCCGCACGAGGTCGCCAACGAGGTCTCCGTCAACACGGCGTACGGCGTCGAGCGCGTCGTGCGTTACGCGTTCCGCACCGCGCAGTCCCGGCGCCGCCACCTCACCCTCGTCCACAAGACGAACGTGCTCACGTTCGCGGGATCGCTGTGGAAGCGCATCACCGACGAGGTGGGGGCCGAATTCCCCGACGTCACGGTGGACTATCTGCACGTCGACGCGGCGACGATCTTCCTCGTCACGAATCCTGGTAGATTCGACGTCCTGGTCACCGACAACCTTTTCGGTGACATCCTGACCGATCTGGCCGGCGCGATCAGCGGCGGTATCGGTCTGGCGGCCTCCGGCAACATCAACCCGGACGGCACGTCTCCGAGCATGTTCGAGCCGGTACACGGCTCCGCTCCGGACATCGCGGGCACCCAGAAGGCGGACCCCACAGCGGCGATCCTCTCGGTCGCGCTCCTCCTCGACCATCTCGGACTCACGGAGGCCTCCGCGGCCGTGACCCGGGCCGTCACGGCCGACATCGCGAATCGTGCGGGTCATCCCCGCCGTACGGCCGAGATCGGCGACGCCATCGTCGCGGCGCTCTCCCTCCCCACAGCTCACGCACCCAAGGACATCTCATGACCATCACGACGACGGGCCGCCTCGCATTCGCCCGCACCGTTTCGCCCACACCGCGCACGGCGGACGAGCGAGCCGCGATCCTCGCCGAACCCGGTTTCGGCAAGCACTTCACCGACCACATGGTCGCCATCGACTGGACGCTCGACGAGGGCTGGCACCACGCACGGGTCGAGCCCTACGGACCGCTGCTGCTCGACCCGGCCGCCTCCGTGCTGCACTACGCCCAGGAGATCTTCGAGGGCCTCAAGGCGTACCGTCACGCCGACGGCTCCCTCTGGACTTTCCGTCCGGAGAGGAACGCTGAGCGCCTGCAGCGCTCCGCTCGGCGCCTCGCTCTGCCGGAGCTCCCGACGGAGGTGTTCATCGACTCCATCCGCGAGCTCATCGCCGTGGACGCCGCGTGGGCCCCGTCGGGTGACGACCAGAGCCTCTACCTGCGGCCCTTCATGATCGCGAACGAGTCGTTCCTCGGGGTGCGTGCGGCGCAGCGCGTGGGCTACTACGTCATCGCGAGCCCCGCCGGCGCCTACTTCACGGGCGGCGTGAAGCCCGTCTCGATCTGGCTCTCGACCGAGTACTCCCGCGCGGGCACAGGCGGCACCGGAGCGGCCAAGACGGGCGGGAACTACGCCGCATCGCTCCTGCCCCAGAACGAAGCGGCGGCGAACGGCTGTGCTCAGGTGCTCTTCCTCGATGCGGCGACCGGGACACGTGTCGACGAGCTCGGTGGCATGAACGTCTTCCTCGTCTACCGTGACGGGCGCGTCGTGACCCCTGAACTGTCCGGCACGATCCTCGAAGGCGTGACGCGCGAGAGCGTCATCCAGCTCGTGCGCGACCGCGGTCTCGAGGTCGAGGAGCGGGAGGTCCCGATCGACGAGTGGCGCGACGGCGTCGCGTCCGGGGAGATCTCCGAGGTGTTCGCGTGCGGAACCGCTGCGGTCATCACCCCGATCGGCGAATTGAAGGGCACGGGCTTCTCGGTCGGCGATCCGGCGGCGCCCGCCGGCGAGTTGACGATGTCGATCCGCGGCGAGCTCACCGACATCCAGTACGGGCGCGCGGCCGACCGGCACGGGTGGCTGACCCGACTCGACGCCTAGGCTTGAGCGCATGAAGATCGCGCGATTCAGCTCAGCAGGAGCCATCCACTTCGGGATCCTCGACGGTGAGGAGCTCGTCGTCCTCTCCGGCGACCCGATGTTCCAGGGGTTCGACACGACGGGGGAGCGGGTTCCGCTCGCCGAGGCGACCCTGCTCGCGCCGTCCATCCCGCGGTCGAAGGTCGTCGCCGTGGGGAAGAACTACCGGGACCACGTCGCGGAGATGGGCGGCGACGAGCCACCGGCGGAGCCCTTGCTGTTCCTCAAGCCCAACACGTCGGTGATCGGCCCGGGAGACCGGATCGTGACGCCCCCGCAGTCCTCTCAGGTCGAATTCGAGGGCGAGCTCGCCATCGTCATCGGCAGCATCGCGAAGAACGTCGCCGCCGACCGTGCCGGAGAGGTCGTGTTCGGATACACGGTCGCGAACGACGTCACGGCTCGCGATCTGCAGCGCACGGATGGGCAGTGGGCTCGCGCGAAGGGGTTCGACACGTTCTGCCCGGTCGGTCCCGTCGTCGAGACGGAACTCGACGTGGCCGCGGCGACGCTCACGACCACCGTCAACGGTCAGGTGAAGCAGTCCGCCCCGCTCACGGACATGGTGCACGGCATCGGTGCGATCGTCGCGCACGCGTCGTCCGTCTTCACCCTGCTCCCCGGTGACATCATCCTGACCGGAACGCCGGCTGGAGTGGGTCCGATCGTGGCTGGGGACGTCGTGGAGGTCACGGTGTCGGGAATCGGTACGCTCTCGAACCCCGTCGCTGCAGCGCGCCCGTGACCGACGGGGGCGGGCCCGGGGACGGGGCTCGTGTCCGCACGATCTCGGTCCTCGTCGCCGGTCAGGTCCTCGGGGGCGTTTCAGCCGGGGCGACGATCTCGCTCGGCGCCCTCCTCGCCGCCGACGTCACGGGTGACGAGGCGTTGTCGGGCCTCGCGTCGACCTTCCTCACCCTCGGGGCGGCTCTCGCCGCCGTCCCGCTGGCTCGAGTCGCCGTCCGGCTGGGCCGGCGTCCGGCGCTCGCCTCTGGAGTCTTCGTGAGCGCGTGCGGCGCCGCGGCCACGATCGCTGCGGTCGCCGCGTCCTCCGCGCCACTCCTGTTCGTGGCATTCCTCCTCGTCGGTGTCGGTTCGGCGGTCGGTCTGCAGGCGCGGTTCGCGGCGACGGACCTCTCGGGGCCGCGATCACGAGCGCGTGACCTCGCGGTCGTCGTCTGGGCGACGACGATCGGAGCGGTCCTCGGTCCCAACCTCGTCGGACCCGGCGCGGTTCTCGGCGCCGCCATCGGGCTGCCGGAACGGACCGGTCCGTTCCTTTTCAGTATTGCGAGCGGCCTCTTGGCCGTCGTCGTCTACCTCGTGGGTCTCCGCCCGGACCCGCTCATCGAGAACCGACGGCGGGGCGCCGCCTCTGCGTCGGCCGGTGCACGCGAGGAACGGCCTTCGGCCGGTCGACGGCGCTTCGCGATACTGGCCGTCACCGCGAGCCATGCCGTGATGGTGGCCGTCATGGCCATGACGCCCGTGCAGCTGCACCATCACGGTAACGCCGATGCCGTCGTCGGCTTCACCCTCAGCCTGCACATCGCGGGCATGTACGCCCTCTCGCCGGTCTTCGGCTGGCTCGCGGACCGTTGGGGCCGGATTCCGCTCGTCCTCACGGGAGAAGCGGTCCTCGCCGCCGCCCTCGTCATCGCGTCGGTCGGGGCCGGAGACACGACGGCCGTGAGCGTCGGTCTCGTCCTCCTCGGCCTCGGATGGAGCGCGGCGACGATCGCCGGTTCCGCTCTCGTGACCGAGTCGACACCGCTCGATGCGCGACCGCGGGTGCAAGGCCGCACGGATCTCCTGATGAACCTCGGCGGCGCCGCTGCCGGTGCGCTCGCGGGCGTCGTGCTGTCGATCATCGGCTACGGCGGCCTCGCCCTCGCAGCCCTCGCGATCGTCACCGTCGTGGTGGTCGCCGGCGTCGTGACGGGCCGATCCCGCTCGGCCGCTCTCGCGCGCTGAGGGGGGAACCGTGAGCCTCGTCGCGTCTCCAGGCCGCCGGTAGGATGATGTCGATGTCTGCCCTCACGCCTCCACCCTTCTCCACCGCCACCGGCTCCGACGTACGCGTTCGCTTCTGCCCGTCCCCGACGGGCACCCCGCACGTCGGCCTCGTCCGCACAGCCCTGTTCAATTGGGCCTACGCACGCCACACGGGCGGGACGTTCGTCTTCCGCATCGAGGACACCGACGCCGCGCGCGACAGCGAGGAGAGCTACGAGCAGATCCTCGAGGCGCTGCGGTGGCTCGGCCTCGACTGGGACGAGGGGATCGACGTCGGCGGTCCCCACGGGCCGTACCGGCAGTCGCAGCGCTCCGACGTCTACCGAGACGTCATCGACCGCCTCGTCGCGGCCGGCCACGTCTACGAGAGTTTCTCCAACGCGGAGGAGATCGACGCGCGGAACGAGGCTGCCGGTCGACCGAAGCAGCTCGGCTACGACAACGCCGACCGTGACCTCACCGATGAGCAGCGCGCAGCCTTCCGTGCAGAGGGCCGCGAGCCAGCGCTCCGGCTGCGGGTGCCCGACGCGGATCTCTCCTTCGACGACCTCGTCCGGGGCGAGATCACGTTCCCTGCCGGCTCGTTCACCGACTTCGTGGTCGTCCGGCCGAACGGCCAGCCGCTCTACACGCTCGTGAACCCGGTGGACGACGCCATCATGGGCATCACCCACGTGCTCCGTGGTGAGGACTTGCTCTCGTCGACCCCGCGCCAGATCGCGCTCTACCACGCCCTCGTCGACATCGGACTGACCGATGTCGTCCCGCGCTTCGGGCACCTCCCGTACGTCATGGGCGAGGGGAACAAGAAGCTCTCCAAGCGCGACCCGGAGTCGAACCTGTTCCATCACCGCGACCGGGGCTTCATCCCCGAGGGCCTCGTGAACTATCTCGCCCTGCTCGGTTGGGGTCTCTCGGCCGACCGCGACGTGTTCGGTCTCGACGAGATGGTCGCGGCCTTCGACGTCGAGGACGTCAACCCGAACCCCGCGCGCTTCGACCTCAAGAAGGCGGAGTCGA
This sequence comes from Labedella populi, assembly GCF_004078655.1. GTDB lineage: Bacteria > Actinomycetota > Actinomycetes > Actinomycetales > Microbacteriaceae > Labedella > Labedella populi. The sequence continues at coordinate 39,597 of NZ_RZNC01000003.1, forward strand.
TCAACGGCGACCACATCCGACTGCTCGCAGCGGACGACTTCACCGAACGGACGATCCCGTATCTCACCGCGGCCGGCGTCTTCGACGGCGCGCCGGACGAGGCACAGCGCGCGCTGCTCGCCGCCGCGACGCCGCTCGTCCAGGAGCGCGTCGGACTGCTCGGCGAGACGCCCGGGATGCTCGGGTTCCTCTTCACGACCGCCGATCGGCTCGAGTACGCGGACGACGCCGTCTCGGGGCTCCCCGTGAACGCGTCCGACGTGCTCGCCGCCGCCCGTGAGGCGCTCGTCGACCTCGACGACGAGCAGTGGACGACGGGGGACATCCAGGCCGCGCTCTCCGCGCGCCTCGTCGACGGACTCGGCTTGAAGCCGCGTGTCGCCTACGGTCCCGTCCGCGTCGCCGTGTCGGGTCGGCGGGTGTCGCCTCCGCTCTTCGAGTCGCTCGAGCTCCTCGGCCGTGACGAGTCGATCGCCCGCATCGAGCGACTGCAGGCGCGGACCGCGGCATGACCGATTGGGACGTCGTCGTCGTCGGAGGGGGACCGGCGGGCTTGTCGGCTGCGCTCAACCTCGTCCGCGCGCGTTTGAGGGTCCTCGTCCTCGACAGCAATCGTCCGCGGCACTCCGCAACTCTCGTCTCGCACGGCTTCCTCACACGCGACGGTGTCTCCCCGCTCGAGTTGCGCGCGCTCGGGCGGGCCGAGGTCGACGCGTACGACGACGCGGATGTCGCCTTCGCGCTCGTCACGTCGGTCGAGCGCGACGGTGACGGCTTCCGGATCCGTGCGACGGGTGTGCGCGGGGCGCCCGATCGCGACGACACGGCTGCTCGTGTCCTCGTGACCTCCGGACTCGCGGAGAAGCTGCCCGATGTGCCGGCTTTGCGGGCTTACTACGGCACGAGCGTCCACAGCTGCCTGACGTGTGACGGCTTCGACAAGAGTGGCCAGCCGCTCGCCGTCATCGGGGAGACCCCTGACCTCGCCTCCATCGCGTGGCGGACGCTGCAGTGGAGTGATGACGTCGTCGTGTTCACGAACGGCACCCCGGCGGTCTCCGAGGAGGAGCGGATCGAGCTCGCCGCCGTGGGCGTGCGCGTCGTCGACCAAAGGATCACGGCCCTCGAGGGCGACCGCTCGGGTCTCACGGGCGTGACGCTCGAGTCGGGGGAGACGGTCCCGCGGTCGGGCGGCTTCGTCCGCCCGACCTGGACGGCCGCCCTCGGTTACCTCGACGGGCTCACGGCCACCGCCGCTCTCGAGACGGACGAACTCGGTCTCCTCCGGACGGACGCCTTCGGACGGACGAGTGTCCCCGGCCTCTACGCCGCCGGGGACATCACGCCCCCCGGACCGCAGCAGCTCGTCGTAGCCGCCGGCCAGGCCGCCGTGGTGGTGGGCGGGATCCTCGACGACATCGCCACGCTGCGCCGTCGTTCGTCCGTGGCGGACGCGGCCTCCTGAGAGCCGTTCCGCCGGTTTGGAGAGTGCTCGCTCGGTGAGCTAGGGTGGGATGTCGGTCGGGGCAACGCCTCGAAACCGGTGGGGTATGGTGTAATTGGCAACACGGCTGATTCTGGTTCAGTTGTTCTTGGTTCGAGTCCAGGTACCCCAGCACATCGCTCCTCCGATCCCCAGGGATCGGGGGAGTTTCTGCGTCGGGGAGTGTGCGTCCGTCCGGGAACCGGGATCAGGGCGAGACGATACTCTCACGGATGCCCCAGAGCACGGCCTGCAAGCGGTCCTCGACGCCGCATGGCGCGCCGACGGCCGGCGATCGGAGAACTCGCGGAGAATGCGGCAGGTGAGACGCTGATCGAGCGTGCCCCTACCGTCGGCGACGGAGCGGATGGCCGCGAGGAGCGTCGACTCGTCGGCTACCTTGAGGAGGAAGCCGGCCGCTCAGGCCTTGAGCGCAGAAGGCGATGGCCCTCGTGGCCGCGATGCCGTCCATCCCCGGCATGCGGATGTCCATGCACACCGCATCCGGGCGGAGCTCCCGCGTGAGTTGGACGGCCTCGACGCCGTCGGCCGCCTCCCCGACGACATCGATGTCGTCCTCGAGCCCGAGGATGACGCCGAGGCCGGCGCGGACGACCGCCTGGTCGTCGGCGATCAGGAGCCGGATCACGACCGTGCATCCTCGACGCCGTCGGGGATGACGAGGGTGTTGGCCCAGCCCCCGTCGGCTGTCGGCCCCGTCGTCAGGGTCACGTGGATGAGTCCGGCGCGCTCCTCCATGTCGGCCAGTCCGTACCGTTCCCCACCGGCCCTCGCGTCGGGTCCGAGCGCGCGTCCGCCGGTTGCCGGCGTATTTCGCACCGCGAGGGTCAGAGCGTCTCCCGTATAGCGCCGGGAGCATGCCGGGCCGCGTTCGCGAGCGACTCCTGCACCATCCGGTACCCGGCCGTCTCCGGAGCGCGCCGCCGCGATGCGGAGATGTTGGCGACCTGTTCGTCCGGGGTGCAGCCCACCGGCGTCGAGCACGGCGCCGACGATGCGCGCGGGTGAATCGAGGTCACGGAAACGACGCCCGAGGACGCGGGCGTCGCCGGAGTCGGGTGCTGCGAGGCCGAGGAGCATGCGGAGCGTCGTGGTCTTGCCGGCGCCGTTCGGGCCGAGAAGACCCGTGATGCGTCCGGGGTGCACCGCGAAACCGACGTCGTCGATCCCGAGTCACCCACGGAAGGACTTCCGGAGATGTTCCGCCTCGAGGGCGGGGGAGGGGTTCGTGTTCATGTCTCCAGCGTCGTGGCCGGGGTGCGAACGCGCCCCGGCCCTCAGAACGGTCCGACCCGTCCGAAAGGACGGGGTGCGCTCCTGTCGAGAATTCCTTCGAGCAACCGGTCTGAAACGTACGGCGCCGGGGTACATGGGGAAGGACGCGGGTCAGGCCGCGTCACGACTTCTCCAGGAGATCATGATGGGAACGCTCAAGTACGGCACGGCGGACTACGAGATCGACGATCGGGTGCTCGCGCATCTGCGCGTCGTCATCGTCCAGAAGCTCCGTCGGCGTGAGAGCTTCCTGCTCTCGTGGGATCATCACGCCGTGAACGGCGGCGGCCGGACGTCCCTGTGGGTGACCGACGGGGTCCTCCTCGCCTTCACGTTCTTCGGTAGCCGTCAGGCGAATCTCGACCGCGAGTGGCTCGATCGGATGATGTCGGCGAGCCACTCCGTCATGGGACTCAATCTCGAAGAGGTGCCCGAGGTCCCGCCGGGAGACGACGCCGCGCCGCGATCTTCGCGTCGAAGTGGTTCGGGACCCGGTCGTGCGGCATCATGAGGGACATGAGTGAACCCGGCGCGGAGTACTTCGCGAGACTCGCCTACGACCTCCAGGCGGAACCCGACACCGATGCGACCGTCGACGTCGTGGTCGAGTACGCGCGCGACGCCGTCCGGTGCGATGGTGCCGGCGTCCACCTGCTCGAGGGCAAGCGGATCCGGACTGCCGCGGCGACCGGCGAGCTCGTCCGCCAGGCCGATGAACTGCAGAACGAGCTCGGTGAGGGGCCCTGCCTCTCCTCGATCGAGTCGCTCGGGAGCTACGTCGTGCCGGACTCGGCGAACGACCCGCGCTGGCCGACGTACGGGCCGCGTCTCGCCCGTCTCGGGTACCGCTCGATGGTGAGCGTCCCTCTCGTCACGAAGGACAGCGTCATCGGGTCGCTCAATCTCTTCTCGGTCGCGCCGCACTCCCTCAACGACACGGATGAGGCGGTCGCCCGCATCTTCGCGCGGCACGCCTCGATCGCTCTCGCGAACGCGCGTTCCGAGGACAACCTCGAGAAGGCCCTCGATGGGCGCAAGGCGATCGGCCAGGCGCAGGGGATCCTGATGGAGCGTTTCTCGATCGACGAGGGGCGGGCGTTCTCGCTCCTCCGGCGCTACTCGCAGCACCACAACACGAAGCTCGTGTCGGTGGCTCAGGAGGTCGTCACCGGCGGACTGTTCCCGGCGCTGCCTGATGCGGGAGAGGCCGACCGAGCTCCCGTCGAAGAGCTCGGAGCGAGCCATCGAGCGAGCGGGAGACGGCCTTCTGCGTCGAGCCCGTCCGACGAGCGATCTCGGCTTGCGTGAGGTCCTCGAAGTAGCGGAGGTACACGATGAGGCGCGCGTCGACGGGGAGGACCCGCAGCGCCGCGAAGAGCGGGATGCGCGAGTCGCTCTCGTCGAGGCGACGGTCGAAGTCTCCGACGGCGCTCGACAGCGGCATCACGTCGCCGCCTGCCACCACGGGCGCATCCAGGGACAGGGGCGAGGCGAGGGAGCCGGCCGACGGCCCCGCGGCACCCAGGACGCCGCGGGGGACGCGCACGACTCGCGTGCTGTCTCGGAGATAGTGGAGGAGCTCCCCGCGGATGTATGACGCGGCGAACGCCGCGAACGCCGACCCGGCGCGGCAGTCGAAGCGGCGGGCCGCTTGCACGAGCCCGACATAGGCGACCTGTCTCAAGTCGAGGCGGTCGTTGGCGCGCCGCGACCACCGTTCCGCGAGCGCTTCGGCGAGAGCCAAGTGAGCGTGCACGAGGTCGTCGGAGACGTCGGGGGAGCGGGAGGTCACGGACGAGGGAAGCGGCGCCTCGGTGACGTTCGGGGAATACACGGATGGCCTCGTCGTGGATCGAGAAGGCGATGGCGCACTGTTTGACCATCGGTGTGGAGATCAGATTAGCACCGGTTGACATGTCGAGGGCCGGTGTGGAGGGTTGGGGAAATGAAGGCTACGCGAGATGCTTCCGACGCCGAGGCGACTGATGCGCGCCCCGATGGCCGGGACGAGTCGGAGAACGAGCGGCTCGACCGGCATTGGAGCGAGATTCTGCAGGAGTTGCGCGTCACGCAGACGGGAACGCAGATCCTCACGGGATTCCTGCTCGCGCTCGCCTTCCAACCCACCTTCCAGGAGCTCGACACCCTGCAGACGACCGTCTACCTCATACTCGTGTCGCTCGCGGCTCTCGCCACGGTGTCCGGCCTCGCCCCCGTCAGCTCCCACCGGGTCCTCTTCGGTCGGCTCATGAAGGAGAAGGTCGTCGGGTTCGGCGATCTCCTGCTGCGGGTCACACTGGCCATGATCTCCCTCCTCCTGACCGGAGTGGTGTTCTTCCTCTTCGACGTCGTCGTCAGTCGGCGAGCGGCGACCGTCGCGGGAGCGGTCGTGCTCCTCGTCGTCGGCAGCCTGTGGCTCGTCGTCCCGATCCTCGTGCGCGGGCGTACGCACTCCTCGGAGCGGAGTTGAGGGCCCGTCGAGGTTTTGTCAATCCTGTGCAGCGGCGCGCGTGGCCGTCGCACACTGGCGCCAGGAGCCGTCCGACCGCCCGTGGTGCGTCGGGTGGTCGGGCGGTTTCCGTTCCTCACCGGTGCGAAGCGGGTCGATCGCGCTCCGCTGCTGCTCACTCGAGCGGAGACGAGCGGCCGGTGCGGCGGACGTCCGCGCCCTCTTGCCGCATGACCGCGCCGCGCCGGTCGTACCAGGTGACGCGCCGCTCCTGATCACCCGTACGGATGCACTCCTCGACCACGCGGCCGTCGGAGGAGATGTCGTGGTTGCTCCAGCGTGTGGCTGCACTGTCGTTCATGATCGCCGGCCTCCTCATCGAGGTCTCCAGGTTAGGCGCACGCCTCAGGGCCGCCCATACCTTGACGATCAGGAGACCGTGGGGCAGCCGCAGCGTGGTGCTGCCGTCTACTGCACCGCGATCAGATCGAGAGGGTGTCGCCCGGCTCGAGAGGATGATAGGTCCCCCCGCTCTTCTCGGTTGCCCACGCGAGACGCTGATTCGACATGTCCTTCCCGGCTCGTGAGAGGACCATCTCGTGGGTTGGGAACGCGTGACGCGGCTTCACCGCGAGCACGTAGTCGATCGCCTCGGAGATCTTGAGCCACGGCGCTCCGGCCGGAGCGGCGAGTACCTCGACCTCCACATGGTCGGGGATAGTGAACGAATCGCCCCCGTAGTACAGCCTCTCGTTGACGAGCACGCCGACGTTGTCGACGACGGGGATGGACTCATGGATGACGGCGTGCTTCCGACCGAAGAATCGGAGGCGGAACGGCCCGGCCTCGGCCGTGTCGCCGTGGTCGACGACCGTGACGGCGACGTCGCCGACGGCGGCTGCGACCCCGGCCGGTCCGAAGATCCGCACGTCCGGGCTCGCCTGGAGGATGCGTTCGAGTTGTTCCCGCGTCCAGTGGTCGGGGTGCTCGTGGGTGATGACGATTGCGTCGGCGCGTGCGCCGTCGGTGATCGCCGTGGTGAACGCGCCCGGGTCGATGAAGAGGCGTCGACCGCCCTCCTCGAGGATGAGCGCAGCGTGTTCGAGCTTCGTGAGTTCCATGGATGCAAGCCAATACGTCCGGAGTCCGTCGAGCAAGGGGTAGGCGGGGAGCGTGAGGATCCCTCGACGGCGTCCCTCCCGGCGGGAACGGCCCCGCGTGCCGCCGCGAACGAGCCGATTTTGCGGACTCTCCAGCGTGTGCAATACTCGAACTCGTTGTTTTCCGGCCCCATCGTTTAGCGGCCTAGGACACCGCCCTCTCACGGCGGCAGCGCGGGTTCAAATCCCGCTGGGGTCACGGGTGCGGCAAGGATTCATCTCCTCACCGCGCAGAAGCGCAGAACAACACGAAAGAAGCCCCTCGGACGCCTGCGTCCGAGGGGCTTCTTTCGTCGGGGGCTGCGTCATCGGGGGCTTCTTCCGTCGGGGTGCCGTCCACACTCGTGTGCATCCACGTCCCGGGATGTGCGTCCCCCGGGATCCGATTCCGGACGTCCCGGTTCTGCACGACGTCGGCGCGTTGCGATCGGATTAATTCACGCGGGCGGGTGCCTCGAAAGAGAACCCGGGGTGAACGATGTGTGTTAGGACTGGAACATCACAGCGGCGTCCGCCGCGGCTCAGCCGCGCGTTCACGCCATCCCCCACCAGGAAGGAATGACGGATCGATGACATCCGCATCCAGGCGTCGAGCGCGCCTCCTCACCCTCACGGCCGGCGCGACCGGCGCAGCCCTCATTCTCGCCGGTTGCGCCGGCGGGGGCTCTGACGACGGAAACGGGTCCGGCTCGGGCGCCATCACCGTCGGCACGACGGACAAGGTCACGGTCCTCGACCCGGCCGGTTCGTACGACAACGGCTCGTTCGCCATCATGAACCAGGTGTTCCCGTTCCTCATGAACACCCCCTACGGCAGCCCGGACGTCGAGCCCGACATCGCCGAGTCGGCCGAGTTCACCGCGCCGACCCAGTACACGGTCACCCTCAAGGAGGGCCTGACCTTCGCGAACGGCAACGAGCTCACCTCGTCCGACGTGAAGTTCACGTTCGACCGCCAGCTCGCGATCGCCGACGACAACGGCCCGTCCTCGCTGCTCTACAACCTCGAGAGCGTCGAGACGCCGGACGACCTCACGGCCGTCTTCACCCTCAAGAGCGAGAACGACCAGATCTTCCCGCAGATCCTCTCGAGCCCGGCCGGCCCGATCGTCGACGAGGACGTCTTCTCCGCGACGGAGCTCACGAGCGACGACGACATCGTCGAGGGCGAGGCGTTCGCGGGTCAGTACACGATCGAGAGCTACGACTTCAATAACCTCGTCTCCTTCCGCGCCAACCCCGACTACCAGGGCGTCCTCGGTGCTCCGGAGAACGAGCAGGTCGTCCTGCAGTACTTCGCCGACTCCTCGAACCTCAAGCTCGCGATCCAGGAGGGCGAGATCGATGTCGCCCACCGCAGCCTCTCTGCCACGGACATCGCGGACCTCGAGGGCAACGACGACGTGAGCGTCGAGACGGGCCCCGGCGGCGAGATCCGCTACATCGTCTTCAACTTCGACACGCAGCCGTTCGGCGCCGAGACGCCGGAGGCCGACGAGGCCAAGGCCCTCGCCGTCCGTCAGGCCGTCGCCGACCTCATCGACCGCGACGCGCTGTCCGAGGACACCTACAAGGGCACGTACACGCCGCTCTACTCGTTCGTGCCCGAGGGACTCACGGGTGCCGTAGAGCCCCTCAAGGAACTCTACGGCGACGGTGAGGGCGGACCCTCGACCGAGGCCGCGGAGAAGCGTCTGTCCGACGCCGGCGTCGAAGGCCCCGTCGAGCTCAGCCTCCAGTACTCGAACGACCACTACGGCCCCACGTCCGGCGACGAGTACGCGGCGATCAAGTCGCAGCTCGAGGAGTCGGGTCTCTTCACCGTCAATCTGCAGACGACCGAGTGGGTGCAGTACTCGAAGGACCGCACGACCGACGTGTACCCGCTCTACCAGCTCGGCTGGTTCCCGGACTACTCCGACGCCGACAACTACCTGACGCCGTTCTTCCTCACGGAGAACTTCCTCGGGAACCACTACGACAACCCCGAGGTCAACGAGCTCATCCTGCAGCAGGCGTCGATCGTCGACCCGGCCGAGCGCACGGCGGCCCTCGAGGAGATCCAGGCGAAGGTCGCGGCCGATCTGTCCACAATCCCGTACCTCCAGGGTGCCCAGGTCGCCGTCGTCGGATCGGACATCAGCGGCGTCACGCTCGACGCGTCCTTCAAGTTCCGCTTCGCACCGATCACCAAGGGCTGACGCCCGCTTCGGGTCGAGCGGCATCCGCCGCGACGCCTGATGTGAACTACAGTGCCGGGGTGACCGTTCGTGGTCACCCCGGCATTTCACCGCTCCCACCTCGGAGGTTCCCCCTGAACGCCCCTGCCCGCACCGACGACCCGGCCGCAGCGCCGGCGACGGCGGCTTCCCCGCGGAAGGCCCGACAGCCCGGCTCCAGTCTCTGGCGCTACATGCTCGTGCGATTCCTGCTCATCTTCCCGACGATCTTCATCCTCGTCACCCTCGTCTTCCTCCTCATGCGCACGACGGGCGATCCCATCACGGCGGCGCTCGGCGGCCGCCTCACGGCCGACCAGCTCGCGGAGCGCGTCGCTGCGGCCGGGTACGACAGGCCCCTCTTCGTGCAGTACCTCGAGTACCTCGGTCAGATCTTCACGGGCAACTTCGGGACCACGCTCTCCGACAACCGTCCCGTCCTCGAGGTCCTCGTCGTCTACGGCGCCGCTACCGTCGAGCTCGCCTTCTACGCCCTGATCGTCGCGTTCATCGTCGGCATCCCCCTCGGCATGATCGCGGCGTACTTCCGCGACAAGGCACCCGACGCCGTCCTGCGAATCCTCGCGATCCTGTTCTATGCGACGCCCGTCTTCTTCGCCGGACTTCTGCTGAAACTCGTCTTCGCCGTGACCCTCAAGTGGCTCCCCGTATCCGGTCGGGCCTCGACGAGCACCGAGCTGCAGTTCGCGCTGCTCGACGGCCGTTCCGGGATCTACCTCGTAGACGCGATCCGGTCGGGCGACGCCGAGGTCATCGGTGATGTGCTGAGTCACGCGGTGCTCCCGGGCCTCGCGCTCGGGCTGCTCACCGCCGGAGTGTTCCTCCGGCTCGTGCGCGCCAACATGATCGGCACACTGGGCACCGACTACGTCGACGCCGCGCGCTCGCGGGGCGTGAGTGAATTCCGGCTCGTCCGGACGCACGCCTACCGGCCGGCGCTCATCCCGATCATCACCGTCATCGGCCTGCAGGTGGCGATGCTGCTCGGTGGGGCGGTGCTCACCGAGACGACCTTCGAGTGGAAGGGGCTCGGCTTCCAACTCTCGGAATACCTCCAGGCCCGTGACTTCGTGGCCGTGCAGGGCATCGTCGTCCTGCTCGCCGTGATCGTCGCGGTCACCAATTTCATCGTCGACATCGTCGCGGCGCTCATCGACCCCCGGGTGAGGTACTGACATGACCACGACTACTCGCTCCGTACCTCGCCGTCGTCTCGTCGACCGGCTCCCCGTCCTCAAGCAGCTGCACCAGAGCGTCGGGATCCAGCGCGGCATGCTCGTCACCGGGCTCGTGCTGACGGGCATCTTCATCGTCTCAGCGTTCCTCGCACCCCTCATCGCGCCGTACGGTTTCAGCCAGATCCGCGACGAGAGCGGCACGTTCGGGACGCAGCAACCGCCGAGCGCGCAACACATTCTCGGAACGACGGTGAGCGGTTTCGACGTCTTCTCGCGTGTCGTGTGGGGTGCTCAGACCGCACTCGGCGTCGTCGTGATCGCCGTGGCGCTCTCGATCGTCGCGGGCGTGCTGCTCGGACTCGTCTCGGGATACTTCGGCGGCTGGCTCGACCGCGTGCTCGTCGTCGTGTGCGACGCCGTCTACGCGTTCCCGTCCCTGCTGCTCGCGATCGTCATGTCGATCGTGATCTCGGGCGGGCAATCGAGCCTCTGGGGCGGCATCTTCGCGGCGGCGATCTCGATCACCGTCGTGTTCATCCCGCAGTACTTCCGGGTGATCCGCGCCGAGACCGTTCGCATCAAGGCCGAGGCTTTCGTCGAGTCAGCCCGGGTGATCGGCGCGAGCAACGGTCGCATCATGTTCCGTCACGTGCTGCGCAATGCGACGCGGACGCTGCCGCTCATCTTCACGCTCAACGCCTCCGAGGCGATCCTCACGCTGGCCGGCCTCGGATTCCTCGGCTTCGGCATCGAGCCCACGGCCGCCGCCGAGTGGGGCTTCGACCTCAACCGGGCGATCGCGGACGTCTCGAGCGGGATCTGGTGGACGGCCGTGCCTCCGGGTATCGCGATCGTACTCACGGTCCTCGGCGTGACGCTCGTGGGAGAAAGTCTCAACGACCTCTCGGATCCCCGCTTGCGCGGTCGCCGTGCGGTCGCCGCCGACGCGGGTGCCGTCGCGGAGACCTCGGTGGTCCCGGGCGGCAGTATCGACCCCGGCACCATCGACGGAACGGATGGAAGAGCATGACCGACGTATTGACGATCTCCGACCTCGACGTCTCCTTCTCCACCGACGCGGGTGCTGTGAAGGCGGTCGACGGGGTGACCCTGCGCGTGGGCGAACGCGAAGTCCTCGCGATCGTCGGCGAGTCCGGCTCCGGCAAGACGGTCACGGCGAAGACGATCCTCGGGCTCCTCCCCGACACGGCGACCTCCTCGGGAGCCGTCGTGCTCCGGAGCAAAGACGGCGCCAGCGACAACGACGTCATCTCCGTCTCGGGACCAACGCTCCGGCGGCTGCGCGGCTCCGACGTGTCGATGGTCTTCCAGGAACCGTCGACGGCGCTCAATCCCGTCTTCACCGTCGGGTGGCAGATCGCCGAGGGGCTCAGAGCCCACGACGCGAAGCTCGGCCGGAAGGCCGCACGAGCGAAGGCCATCGACATCCTCCGCCGCGTCGGCATCCCCGAGCCGGAGTCGCGCGTCGACTACTACCCGCATCAGTTCTCCGGCGGTCAGAAGCAGCGGGTGGTGATCGCGATGGCGCTCGTCCTCGACCCGGGCCTGATCGTCGCGGACGAGCCCACGACGGCCCTCGATGTGACCGTGCAAGCGGAGATCCTCGACCTGCTGCGCCGCTGCCGAGACGAGTTCGGCGCCTCGATCGTGCTCATCACCCACAACATGGGTGTCGTCGCCGATCTCGCCGACAGGGTGGCCGTCATGTATCAGGGCGAACTCGTCGAGGAGGCGGACGTCCAGACGCTCTTCTCTGCGCCGACGGCCGACTACACGAAGCGGCTGCTCGCCGCCGTCCCGCGCATCGGGCAGAAGATCGAGGTCGCCGAGCGGCGGGCGCCGGTCGCCGTGGACGCCGCTCCGATCGTGGCGGCTCGTGACCTGCGCATCCAGTACCCTGGTCGCTTCGGCCGACCCGGCTTCGTCGCCGTCGACGGGGTCGACCTCACGATCGGGGCCGGAGAGGTCGTGGGGCTCGTCGGGGAGTCTGGGTCGGGCAAGACCACCATCGGCCGTGCCATCGCCGGGCTCACCCCCGTGACGGGCGGGTCGCTCTCCGTACTCGGCGTCGAGATGCGCGGGGTCAGAGAACGGACCTTCGGGCCGATCCGCAAGGACATCGGATTCGTCTTCCAGGACCCGGCGTCGAGCTTCAACCCGCTGCTGACGATCGCGGAGGCGGTCTCCGAGCCGCTCGCCGTGCATCGCCCAGACCTCGACGAGCGCGCAGCCCGGACCCGGGTCGACGAGTTGCTCGAAGCGGTGCAGCTGCCACGCTCGTACGGGGACCGATTCCCGCACGAGTTGTCGGGAGGACAGCGTCAACGTGCGAGCCTCGCTCGGGCGCTCGCGCTCGAGCCGAAACTCCTCGTGGCGGACGAGCCGACGAGCGCGCTCGACGTGTCCGTGCAGGCACGGGTCCTCAAGCTCTTCGCCGAGCTGCAAGCGGAGTTCGGCTTCGCTGCTCTCTTCATCAGCCACGATCTCGCGGTCGTCGACATCCTGTCCGACCGGATCGCGGTGCTCTACCGCGGCCGGCTCGTGGAGGAGGGCTCGGGCGAGGAGGTGCTCGGCGCTCCGACCGAGGACTACACCCGTCGTCTGCTCGCCTCGCTGCCCGTACCCGACCCGGTGGCTCAGCGTGAGCGCCGCGAGGAGCTCGCGCGGATCGTCGCGGCGGAACGCGCCTGACCGGTCGTCACGGGATCGTGATTATCGACGATCCCGTGGCGACCTATCCTGTCACTCGTGATCTCTTCCCCCCGTGTGGCGAGCGCCACTCCGCGCCGTCGATTCGCCCTCGCCGCCCTCACCCTCGTCGCCGTCGGCACGCTCACCGCGTGTGCCGCCGAGCCCACGCCCACGTCGGCAGTCACCGAAGCGACGTCGGCGCCGACGCCCGCGCCGGCGCCGGCGGAGTCGACCCCCACGGGCGCTCCGACGCCGACAGCGGTGTTCGCGCTGCCGGGCACGTGCGACGAGATGCTCGGCGACACCCTCGAGGCGCGGGTCGCCGGGAGCGACCTCGAGGTCGTCAACGCGAGCGGGCCGGCGGTCACCGAGGACACGTGGGATGGTTCGGAGGAGATCGTGCTCCTCGGCGAACTCGGCGGGGTCGCGTGCGGCTACCACTTCACCGAGAACGGGGGAGGGGTCGACGGCACGGGGCAGGTGTACACGGCTGCCGCAGTGTCGGACGAGGAACGGTCGACCCTCACGGCGCTCCTCGACCAGGGCGACTACGAGAAGACCGAGGAGGACGGCCGCACCGTCTACACACACGTCGGGTACTTCGGCGAGACGGTCGACGCGACCATCGTCCACGAATTGAGCGACGGCGTGTGGTTGAGCGGTCGGTGGAACGCCGGAGACGTGGCTCAGGTCCGCGAGATCCTCGGCGCGGCCGCGGAGAACGTCGGCGCCTGGTAGCGAGAGGGTCGCCCCCCGGCTGTACACTTGACCAGCCGAAGGGGAGTATCCCTCAATCGCCACGGTCGTCAGTACGGGTCACATCGTCGAGATCCCGGTCGTGGCAGCGCGACCCGAGCGCGGGAGAGACTTTCGTGATTCCGCCGTGTCCACGGCAGCCCCCGTTCACGAAAGGCACGCAGTGCACCCCGAACTCCCCCTTGTCTTCGAGATCGGCTCGTATGTCGGACTCGGGGTCATCCTCCTGTTCGACCTCCTCTACGTCGTCAAGCGCCCGCACATCCCGTCGTTCCGGGAGTCGACCCTCTGGGTGGTCTTCTACGTGACGCTCGCGCTCGCGTTCGCCGGCCTCATGTGGGCGTTCACGGACGGCGAGTTCGCAGGGCAGTTCCTCGCCGGGTGGCTCACCGAGTACAGCCTCTCGATCGACAACCTCTTCGTTTTCGTGATCATCATGGCGCGCTTCTCGGTGCCCCGGAAGTACCAGCAGGAGGTGCTCATGGTGGGCATCGTGATCGCGCTCGTGCTGCGCGGCATCTTCATCCTGCTCGGCGCGCAGATCATCGCGAACTTCTCGTTCGTCTTCTACATCTTCGGCCTCTTCCTCCTGTTCACCGCCTACCGCCAGGCGTTCGCGAACAACGAGGACGCCGACGACGGAGAGACGCGGTTCACCCTCTTCCTCCGCCGGAAGCTCGGCGTCCACGACGAGTTCGACGGATCGAAGCTCCGGACGACGGTGAACGGCAAGCGCCTCTTCACGCCGATGATCATCGTCTTCATCGCCATCGGCACGACAGACTTCATCTTCGCGATCGACTCGATCCCCGCGATCTTCGGCATCACGCAGAGCCCCTTCATCGTGTTCACCGCGAACGTCTTCGCGCTCATGGGTCTGCGCCAGCTCTACTTCCTCCTCGGCGGACTGCTCGACAGACTGCGCTACCTGCATTACGGCATCGCGTTCATCCTCGCCTTCATCGGCGTGAAGCTGTTCCTGCACGCGATGCACGAGAACGAGCTGCCGTTCATCAACAACGGCGAGCACATCGAGTGGGCCCCGGAGATCAGCACCTGGATGTCCCTCGCCGTGATCGTCGTCGCCATGGCCGTCGCCACGGTCGCGAGTCTCCTCCACTCGGCGCATGACCGCCGCAACGGCGTCTCGACGGATGGCCGCGAAAAGGAACGAGTGGAGTCGGCCGTCGACGCGTCCGCGTCCGAGCAGACCCCGCCCGCGCCGGGGTCGCGCAGCGGCGAGGGCGACACCCACTGACGCGATGCTATTCTGTGGGGATGCTGCTCGATCGGTCTCTCCTTCTTCGTCGCCGCGACGAGGCCTGACCCCCTGGCCTCCCTCGTCGCGGAGGTTGCTGTGGCCGGATCCGATCGAAGAAGGACCGAAACCATGAGTACATCCATCACGGACACCGCTCGCGCCGAGACCGTCTCGCAGAGCTCCGAGAGCGGTTCACCCGCCGACGAGACGACGACGGGACCGCTCACCCTCGCGGAGAAGATCTGGCGCGACCACCTCGTCGTGAAGGGCGAGGACGGCACCCCCGACCTCATCTACATCGACCTGCACCTCGTCCACGAGGTCACGAGCCCTCAAGCGTTCGACGGGTTGCGCCTCGCCGATCGGCCCGTGCGTCGTCTCGACCTCACGATCGCGACGGAGGACCACAACACCCCGACGCTCGCGATCGACAAGCCGATCGCCGACCGGACGAGCCGCACCCAGATCGAGACGCTGCGTCGAAACGCCGAGGAATTCGGAGTCCGGCTGCACTCGCTGGGCGACGTCGAGCAGGGGATCGTGCACGTCGTCGGTCCACAGCTGGGGCTCACGATGCCCGGTATCACCGTCGTGTGCGGAGACTCGCACACCTCGACACACGGCGCATTCGGGGCGATGGCCTTCGGGATCGGGACGAGCGAGGTCGAGCATGTCCTCGCCACCCAGACGCTCCCGCTCAAGCCCTTCAAGACCATGGCCATCAACGTCGAGGGCACCCTCAAGCCGGGCGTGACCGCGAAGGACATCATCCTCGCCGTCATCGCGAAGATCGGCACCGGCGGTGGTCAGGGCTACGTGCTCGAGTACCGCGGCTCGGCGATTCGTCAGCTCTCGATGGAGGGCCGCATGACGATCTGCAACATGTCGATCGAAGCGGGTGCCCGCGCCGGCATGGTGGCGCCCGACGAGACGACCTTCGCCTACCTCGAGGGTCGGCCGCACGCACCGCAGGGCGCCGACTGGGACGAGGCCGTCGCTTATTGGCGGACCTTGCCGACCGACGATGGTGCCGTGTTCGACGCCGAGGTCTTCCTCGATGCCGACGATCTCGAGCCCTTCGTGACGTGGGGGACCAATCCGGGGCAGGGCGTCTCGCTCAGTGAGAGCGTGCCGGACCCCGAGGTCATCGCCGACCCGAATGAGCGTGCCGCCGCGGAGCGCGCCCTCGAGTACATGGACCTCGAGGCGGGGACACCCATGAAGGAGATTCCGGTCGACGCGGTCTTCATGGGCTCGTGCACCAATAGTCGCATCGAGGATCTTCGTGCGTTCGCTTCCGTGATCCGCGGTCGACAGAAGGCGGAGAACGTCCGCGTGATGGTCGTCCCCGGCTCCGCGCGTGTCCGGCTCGAGGCGGAGGCCGAGGGACTCGACAAGCTCTTCCTCGACTTCGGTGCGGAGTGGCGATTCGCCGGGTGCTCGATGTGCCTCGGGATGAACCCTGACCAACTCGCTCCCGGGGAGCGCTGCGCCTCGACGAGCAACCGCAACTTCGAGGGCCGCCAGGGCAAGGGCGGGCGCACGCACCTCGTGTCGCCCCTCGTCGCCGCGGCGACGGCCGTGCGCGGCACCCTGTCGAGCCCGTCGGACCTGGAGGACTGAGCCATGGAGAAGTTCGAGACCGTCACCGGGGTCGCGATGCCGCTCAAACGGTCGAACGTCGACACCGACCAGATCATCCCCGCCGTCTACCTCAAGAGGGTCACGAAGACCGGCTTCGAGGACGCGCTCTTCGCCGGATGGCGCCAGGACCCGGAGTTCGTCCTCAACCAGCCGCAGTACGCCGGAGCGAAGGTCCTCGTGGCCGGGCCGGACTTCGGGACCGGTTCGAGCCGCGAGCACGCCGTCTGGGCGCTGCGCGACTACGGCTTCTCCGTCGTCGTGAGTGCCCGCTTCGCCGACATCTTCCGCGGCAACAGCGGCAAGCAGGGGCTCCTGGCTGCTCAAGTCGAGGAGCCCGAGGTCGAGCGCATGTGGGCGATCATGGACGCGAACCCCGGGATCGCCGCGACGGTCGACCTCGGAGCACGCAGCATCGTCGTCGGCGGGGAGAGCTTCTCCTTCCAGGTCGACGACTACACGCGTTGGCGCCTCATGGAGGGCCTCGACGACATCGGGCTCACCCTGCGGAACGAGGCGGACATCACGCGGTTCGAGCAGTCCCGCGCCGGGTGGCGGCCGAAGACGATCCCCGCGCGGAGCCTGTGAGAGCGGCCCGCGCGAGCGGGATGGGCGAGCGAGACGGGCAACCGACACGGGGCGGTCGGAGCGTTGACCGCGACCGAGCAGCGGATAATGGTGCCGTGTCTCTGAGTCCCGCGCGTCGCGCCCGTCGTTCCAATCCCGAGAAGTCGAGACCGTCGTTCTTCTGGTTCCTCGCGGGTGTCGCCCTCCCGCTGAGTCGCCTGATGATGTCGATCCGGATCGAGAACGGCGAGAAGCTGCCCCGATTCGGTCCCGTCATCATCGCCCCGAACCACTACTCCGAAATCGACCCGGTCGTCATCGGGCTCGCCGCGTGGAAGCTGGGGCGGGCGCCCCGGTTCCTCGCCAAGTCGTCGCTCTTCGACGTGAAGGTGCTGGGCTGGATGCTGCGTTCCTCCGGACAGATCCCCGTGGAACGGTCGGGGTCGACGCGGAACAAGGACCCGATCGCCGCAGCCGCCCGGGTCGCGGAGCGCGAACAGGTCCTCGTCGTCTACCCGGAGGGCACGCTCACGCGGGACCCCGCGTTCTGGCCGATGCGCGGCAAGACGGGGGCGGTGCGGCTCGCGCTCCAGCACGGGATCCCGATCGTCCCGGCCGCGCACTGGGGCACGCAGCGGATCATGGCGCGGTACTCGAAGAAGATCTCGTTCTTCCCTCCGAAGAAAGTGCGTGTGCGTTTCGGCGACGCCGTCGATCTGACGGCTTTCGAGGGGCACCCTCTCGACGGCGCGACACTCGCGGCCGCGACCGAGGTCGTCATGACGGCGATCACGCGCGAGTTGGAGGAGCTCCGGGGCGAGAGGGCCCCCGAGACGCGATGGGACCCGTCGAAGCGCGGGCAGAGCGAGACGGGACGTTTTGAGTCGTAGACAACAGGCCAGGGTCGCCGTCATCGGGACGGGGAGCTGGGGGACCACCTTCGGGAAGATCCTCGCCGATGGCGGGGCGTCCGTCACGATGTGGGCGCGGCGCGAGGAGGTGGCGCGCGAGATCTCGCGGTCGCACCGGAACAGCGATTACCTGCCCGGCGTCACCCTGCCGCAGAACCTCTCGGCGACCTCGGATCTCCGCGCGGCCCTCGCGGGCGCCTCCCAGGTGTTCGTCGCGGTGCCGAGCCAGACCCTCCGCGAGAATCTGCTCGCGATCCGACCGCTGCTCGGTGCCGACGCGATCGTGGTCTCGCTCATGAAGGGCGTCGAGAAGGGCACGGGGCTGCGGATGAGCGAGGTGATCGTCGAGAGCCTCGAGATCGACCCCGGTCGCGTCGCCGTGGCGTCAGGCCCGAACCTGGCGCTCGAGATCGCTCGAGAACAGCCGACGGCCGCCGTCGTCTCGTCGAGCCGTCTCGAGACGGCTCAAGCGGTCGCGATGCTCGCGCGGAACTCGTACTTCCGCACGTTCGTCAACACGGACGTCATCGGCACCGAGTTCGGCGGGGTGCTGAAGAACCTGATCGCGGTCGCGATCGGTATCGTCGACGGTGTCGGCTACGGTGAGAACACCAAGGCGTCGATCATCACGCGGGGACTCGTCGAGATGACGGACTTCGCGGTCGCTCGAGGCGCGAAGGCCGAGACGCTCTCGGGGCTCGCGGGGCTCGGCGACCTCATCGCGACGTGCCAATCGCCTCTCTCCCGCAACAACACGGCGGGCCGGCTCCTCGGCCAGGGCTATAGCTTCGGCGCCGTGGTGAAGCAGATGCAGCAGACGGCGGAGGGCCTCGCCTCCGTCGCCCCGGTCCTCGAGCTGGCGCGCGAGATCGGGGTCGAGATGCCGATCGTGCAGCAGGTCAAGCAAGTGCTCGACGGCACGCTCGATCCGAAGGACATCGCGCCCCATTTGACGACCGACAGTGACGAGCCGCAAGGCGAGAGGACAAGCGATGACAGCGAAACGACGAGTGGTGGTCCTCTTCGGCGGACGTTCAAGCGAGCATTCGATCAGTTGCGCAACGGCCGGGGGAGTGCTGTCGGCGATCGACCGTGACCTCTTCGAGGTCGTTCCCGTCGGGATCACTCGCGAGGGCGCCTTCGTGCTCGAGGAGGACGACCCCGCGAGGTTCGGTCTCGACCCCGAACGGTTGCCGATGGTCGTCGACAACGGGTCCCGCGTCCGCTGGCCCGACGACGCGTCGACACGGGAGCTCTCCGTCGCCCATGCAGACGGCCGGGTCGAGTCGCTCGGGGTCGTCGACGTCGTCTTCCCGATCCTGCACGGTCGCTACGGCGAAGACGGAACGGTCCAGGGACTGTTCGAGCTCGTCGGTCTTCCGTACGTGGGATCGGGCGTTCTCGCCTCGTCGGTGTCCATGGACAAGCACTTCACGAAGACCGTGCTGCAGCATGCGGGGATCGCCGTGGCACCGTGGGCGACGGTGTCGGCCGCCGCTTTCCGGGCCGACCCGGACACGGCGCTCCGGAGCGCTGAGGACCTCGGCTACCCCGTGTTCGTGAAGCCGGCGCGCGCCGGCTCGAGCGTCGGCGTGTCGAGGGTCGAATCGCCCGACGGGTTGCTCGGTGCCATCGGGGATGCGCTCCTCCACGACGACAGGGTGCTCATCGAGTCGACGGTCATCGGTCGCGAGGTCGAGATCGCCGTCCTCGAGGGGCGGGACGGCTCCGCTCCCCGGACCTCGGTGGCGGGGGAGATCGTCGTGTCCGGGCGAGGCTTCTACGACTTCGACGCGAAGTACCTCGACGCGCCGGGGATCGACCTCGTGTGCCCGGCCGCACTCACGGACGACGAGCTCGACGAGATGGCGAGGATCGCCCGCGAGGTCTTCGCGGCCGTCGGCGCCGAGGGTCTGGCTCGGGTCGACTTCTTCCTCACCGAGGAGGGGTTCGTCGTCAACGAACTCAACACCCTCCCGGGCTTCACCCCGATCTCGATGTTCCCGAAGTGCTGGCTCGCATCGGGCCTCGCCTACCCCGACCTCATCACGGAGCTGCTCGAGATCGGGTCGGCACGCGGGCCGCGCTGATGCCGGATCCCCGAAGCGGCGGTCCCCTCGTGTCGGAGATCGGCGAGGCGGAGCTGCTCGCCCGGATACTCCCGCTCCTGCCCGCCGCCGCCGCCGCGACGACGGGACCGGGTGATGACGCGGCCGTCGTGGGAACGACGGACGGCCGATTCGTGGTGACGACCGACCTCATGGTGCACGGTCCGGACTTCCGCCTCGCCTGGTCGACGCCGTGGGAGCTCGGCTGGAAGGCCGCGGCCACCAATCTGTCCGACGTCGCAGCCATGGGAGCGCGTCCGACCGCCCTCGTCGTCGCGATCGCGGCGACTCCCTCGCTCCCGGTCGAGGCACTCGAGCAGTTCGCCGTGGGACTGCGGGACGCGTGCGAGTCGCTCGCGCCCGGTTGCGGCGTCGTCGGCGGGGACCTCTCCGTGTCAGACACGTTCACGATCGCGGTGACGGCGTTCGGCGATCTCGACGGCCGACCGCCGGTGCTCCGCTCGGGTGCCCGCGTGGGCGATGTCGTCGCGGTGTCAGGGGACCTCGGTCGCGCCGCCGCCGGTCTGCGCCTGCTCTTCTCGAAGGGCGTCGACGACGACGGTCGCCCGGATGCCGGCCGCGCGGCGGCGCTCCGGGAGCGGGACGGCGACGTCGTGTCGGCGCAATTCGCGCCCCGGCCGCCGATCGGCGACGGCGTGCTCGCGGCCGCCGCCGGAGCCACCGCGATGCTCGACCTGTCGGACGGGCTGGGCCTCGACGCCTCGCGACTGGCGACGGCGAGCGGCGTCGGGATCGACCTCGATCTCGACGCCCTCGGACCCGACCCGGTTCTCGCCATCGGCGGGGGAGAGGACCACTCGCTGCTCGCGACCTTCCCGCCCGGGACGATCCTCCCGGGAGGATTCCGCCGCATCGGTGAGGTCGTCGCTTCGCCCGTCGGTGCCGTCCTGAGGGACGGGGAACCGCTCGATCCGCGCGGCTGGGACCCCTATTCGGGTTGGGACGGCGCGATCGGCTGACGCGGATGCGCCGGCGGCACGCGCCCTCAGGTCTCCGTGGACCCGGTGATCGTCGGGGCGTCGTCCTCGGCGACCGTCTCCTCGGTTTCGGGGGACGCGAACCAGACGCGGGTTTCGCCGTAGTCCCTGCTCCGCAGCGGTTCGACGCCGCTCGGCCACCGCGGTTCCGGTGACCGCGTGCTGCGCTCGACCACGATCACCGCGTCGGGGCTCACGAGGCGGGAGACGGCGTCGAGGTCCTGCGCGAGATCGTCGTCGCCGAGGTCGTAGGGAGGATCGATGAGGACGAGGTCCACCGCATCACCGGCGGTCGAGAGGTAGGAACGCACCGAGTGCGGGGCGACCGTGACGGGAAGGCCCTCCCCTTTCACGCCCAGGGCACGGCGGACGACGTCCGCGTTCGCGCGGCAGAGCGCCGCGGCTTTCGTGTTCCGCTCGACCAGGACCACCGAGGCTGCGCCGCGGGAGGCGGCTTCGAGGCCGAGGGCGCCCGAACCGGCGTAGAGGTCGAGGACCCGCGCTCCGGCGACCGCGTCCCACGAATCGAGGGAGGAGAAGATCGCCTCGCGTACGCGCTCGCTCGTGGGCCGTGTGCCTGTTCGCGGCACGGCTAGTCGCGCTGATCGTGCGCGTCCCGCGATGATCCTCGTCACTCCACGAGCGTATCGGGCGGGGTGCCGTGTATCGCGACGACGACGCCGGGAGTGTCGGTCGTCCGGCCTAGAATCGGGGCATGAACGCGCTCGGACTCGACGACCGCCTCGACCGTGTTCTCGGAGCGAAAACGGCCGGGGTCTTCTCCCGATCGTTCGGTTTCTCGACGGTGGGCGACCTGCTCGCGCACTACCCGCGGCGCTACGCCCGACGCGGGGACCTCACCGTCCTGTCGGAGCTTCCCATGGACGAGAACGTCACGATCGTCGCGCAAGTCGTCCAGGTCACCGAGCGATCCATGCGAGCGCGACGCGGCTCGATCCTCGAGGTGCTCATCTCCGACGGCAACGGCGCCCTCACCCTCACGTTCTTCAACCAGTCCTGGCGCGCCAACGAGCTCACTCCGGGCCGTGGCGGTGTCTTCGCCGGGAAGATCAGTTCCTACAAGGGGCACAATCAACTCGCCCACCCCACCTACGAGCTGTTCGAACCCGACGCGCCCACGGGTATCTCGCCGAAGATCTGGGCCGAGACGCCCATTCCCATTTACCCGGCGACCGCGGCGCTCACGAGCTGGGTCATCCAGAAGTCGATCGCCCTCGTCCTCGACGGACTCGGCGAGGTCGACGACCCGGTTCCCGAATCCGTCGCCGAGGAGGAGAACCTCATCGGCTTCCGCGAGGCGCTCGAGAAGATTCACCGGCCGACGGATGATGCGCACTGGCGCCAAGCGCGCGACACGCTCCGGTTCCACGAGGCATTCGTCCTGCAGGCCGGTCTGCTCGAACGCCGACTCTCGGAGCGCGCGGAGCACGCGACGGTGCGAGAGGCTCGGCCGGGCGGGCTGCTCGAGAGGCTCGACGCGACGCTGCCGTTCTCGCTCACCGGCGACCAGCGCACCGTCGGCGAGGAGGTCGCCGCCGAGCTCGCGTCGGGGACCCCGATGAACCGGCTCGTCCAGGGTGAAGTCGGGTCGGGCAAGACCCTCGTCGCGCTACGGGCGATGCTCGCCGTCGCGGAATCCGGTGGCCAGTCGGCTCTCCTCGCGCCGACCGAGGTCCTCGCGGCTCAGCACCTGCGATCGATCGTCGCGGCCCTCGGGCCGGACCTGTCGGCGGAACTCGCCCCCGT
Source organism: Labedella populi (assembly GCF_004078655.1). Classification (GTDB taxonomy): domain Bacteria; phylum Actinomycetota; class Actinomycetes; order Actinomycetales; family Microbacteriaceae; genus Labedella; species Labedella populi. Next base: position 62,124 of record NZ_RZNC01000003.1, read on the forward strand.
GCTGCTCACCGGCCAACTCCCGGCACCGGAGCGACGTCGCGCGCTGTTGCGGATCGTGAGCGGTCAGGCGCGCATCGTCGTCGGGACACACGCCCTCCTCTCGACCGGCGTCGAGTTCTACGACCTCGGCCTCGTCGTCGTCGACGAGCAGCACCGTTTCGGCGTCGAGCAGCGTGAGGCGCTGCGGCGGAAGGGCACCGTGCCGCCGCACGTCCTCGTCCTCACGGCGACGCCGATCCCGCGCACCGTCGCCATGACGGTGTTCGGCGACCTCGACGTGAGCGCGCTGCGTCAGCTCCCGGCCGGCCGACAGCCCATCGAGTCGTTCGTGGTCCCGCTCGCAGAGAAGCCGCTCTGGATCCGCCGCGCCTGGGAACGATTGTCCGAGGAACTCGCGGCCGGGCGTCAAGCGTTCGTGGTCTGCCCGGCGATCGAGCCGGGCGAGCAGTCGGCCGCCGAGGACGGCGCCGAGGGTGCGCCGCCCGCCGAGTCCGAGGCGCGCGACCGGCCGCCCATCGCGACGGTCGCCGAGGTGCTCGGCGACCTCCGAAGCCACCCGGCCCTCGCCGGTCGCACCATCGAACCGTTGCACGGCCGGATGTCCTCGGAGGAGAAGGACCGCGTGATGCGGGGCTTCGCCGCGGGCGAAATCGACGTCCTCGTCGCGACGACCGTCATCGAGGTGGGTGTCGACGTCCCCGGCGCCTCCATGATGGTCGTTCTCGACGCCGACCGGTTCGGTGTCTCGCAATTGCATCAGTTGCGCGGTCGAGTCGGACGTGGTGGTCTTCCCGGCCTCTGCCTGCTCGTGACTCACGCGCCGGAACAGACCATCGCGCGCGACCGCGTCGAGGCCGTCGCCGCGACCCTCGACGGCTTCGAGTTGGCTCAGGTCGACCTCGAGTTGCGACGGGAGGGGGACGTGCTCGGGAGCGCCCAGTCCGGTGGTCGTTCGTCGCTCAAGCTCCTCCGGGTCGTCTCCGATTCCGACGTCATCGAGAGCGCGCGTGAGGCCGCCCTCGGCGTGCTCCGGGACGACCAGCGGCTCGAGCGGCATCCCGCGCTGCGCGCGGCCCTCGACCGTCGGCTCGACGACGAGACCCGGGCCGCCCTGGCGAAGAACTGAAAGAGTCGTCGCCTCACTCTCGCCGACGCGCCGCGCCGGATAAGCTGGCCCAATGGTTGACAGGATCGCCGTCATTCCCGGGTCCTTCGACCCGGTGACCCTCGGCCACCTCGACGTGATCGAGCGTGCGGCCGGACTCTGGGACGAACTGCACGTCGTCGTCGTGCACAACCCCGACAAGGAGGCGATGCTCCCGATCGCGCAACGCGTCTCGTTGCTCGAGCAGTCGATCGTCGACGCGGGCTTCCCCGGGAACATCGTCGTCGCCTCCTGGAGTATGGGGCTGCTCGTCGACTACTGCACGGACGTGGGAGCACAGGTCCTCGTGAAGGGGATCCGCTCGCAAGTGGACGTCGCGTACGAGACGCCCATGGCCATCGTCAACCGCAACCTCGCGGGAGTCGAGACGGTCTTCCTGTTGCCGGACCCTGCCCACGGCCACGTGTCGAGTTCGCTCGTCCGACAGGTCGCGGCGCTCGGCGGAGACGTGTCGCCGTACGTCCCGTCGGCCGTCGCGAAGCGGATCCAGCGGTCATGACCGACACGAGCACGCACCGGCGAGAACCGAGGACCGACGCACCGCGCGCGCTCACGTTCGACGAGGTGCACGTGCTCGCGAGCCGGATCACCCGCACGATGGAGAGCGTCATCTCCGGAAAGCCAGACGCCGTCCAGATGGCGCTCACGGTCGTGCTGGCCGGTGGTCACCTCCTCCTCGAGGACGTGCCGGGCGTCGGCAAGACGATGCTCGCCCGGGCTCTCGGCACGACGGTCGGCAGTCGTGTCAATCGCATCCAGTTCACTCCGGACCTGCTCCCGTCCGACGTCACAGGCGTCTCGGTGTACAACCAGGTGGAGCGGCGTTTCGAGTTCTCGCCCGGACCGATCTTCGCGAACATCGTCATCGGCGACGAGATCAACCGCGCCTCTCCCAAGACCCAGTCGGCGCTGCTCGAGAGCATGGAGGAGCGGCAGGTCACGGTCGATGGGACGACATACCCCCTCGCGAAGCCGTTCACCGTCGTCGCGACGCAGAACCCCATCGAGATGGAGGGGACGTACGCCCTCCCCGAGGCGCAGCGCGACCGCTTCATGGCGCGCATCTCCATGGGGTATCCGTCGGCGGACGCGGAGGTGTCGATGCTGACGCGGCGCGAGTCGGCGAATCCGCTCGACACGATCACGGCCGTCGTGACGAACGACGAACTCGTCGCGATGATCGACGCGGTGGGATCGGTTTACGTCTCGCCGGCGGTCACGCACTACGCGGTCGAGATCGCGCGCGCCACGCGCTCCCATCCCGATCTCCGCCTCGGCGCGAGTCCGCGTTCGACCCTGCAACTCGTGCGCGCCGCTCGTGCCCTCGCCGTCATCGACGGCTACGAGTTCGTGCTCCCGGACCACGTCGATCGGCTCGTGCGACCGGTGTTCGGTCACCGGCTCGTGGCCACGAGCCGTGCCCTCGGACACTCCGGGGACTCGGAGGCGCTGATCTCCGACCTGCTCGACGACGTCGTGTCGGCGACGCCCGTTCCCGCGATCGCTCCGGCACGGCACTGACCATGCTCGGCCGATCCGTCGTGACACCATCGCGGTCGTGGCGGCTCACTCCGAGGGGATGGGCGATCGTCGTCGTGGCCTTGCTCGTCTTTGCAGCGGCCGTGGTGTCCGACCGGCGCGAGGGCTTCGTGGTGGCCGTCTTCCTCGTGACCCTCCTCGCCGTCGCCGGCGTGTTCGTCGGATTGCGTCGACCTCGCCTCGTGGTCTCCCGGCGGCTGCCGTCCGACTTGCTCGCCGTCGGTGAAGACGTCGACGTCGTGCTCACGGTCGGGACGGACTCGTGGGAACCGTCCATCTCGCGCTGGCGCGATGTCGTCCCGGAGTCCTTCGGAGCGACACCGACCGGTCCGAACTCGGATCCGGCTCGGGCGAGCGACGCCGGTGTCGTCCGCTCCGTCTACTCCGTGCGTCCCCGGCGGCGGGGGGAGTTCGTGCTCGGTCCGCTCGTCGTCACGCAGGCCGACCCGTTCGGACTCGTCGAGGCCGACCGGTCGTCCGACGGACGCAACGCCGTCATGGTGACGCCCCGGGTGTCTCCGCTCGTGCGCTCGGACCTCGTCCGGGCGAGCGGCGAGGGCACTCGTCACGAACACCGGATGTCGAGTCACCCGCGCATCGACGAACTCATCGCCCGCGAGTACCGTTCGGGCGACCCGATGCGCCGCATTCACTGGCGCGCCACGGCGCGTCGCGGCGAGCTCATGGTCCGTCAGGAGGAGCAAGAGGTGGATCCGGCCGTCGTGCTCCTGCTCGACACCGGGGCGTCGCTCGACGGGTCCCCGGCACCGACCCCAACGGTCTTCGAGCAGATGGTGGATCTGGCGGCGTCCATCTCGGCGCACGTCCTCGACGACGGCTTCCGCCTCACGCTCGTCGAATCGACACCGAGAGAAGCGGCCGCCGCCGAACGATTCGAACCGGCGCACGCGGCCGACGTCCTCCGTCGCCTCGCCCTCGTCTCTCCGACCGGGCCGGCGGACGACGATCCCGGGATCGCCGCGGTGAGCCGGGACGTGCTCGATCGGGCCGGCGGAGCGGTACCGTTCGTCGTCCTGCTCGCCGACGCAGGCATCGCGACGGTGCGTCGGCTCGTCCCTCTCGCGCGGCTCGCAGACCCCGCGATCGCCTTCGTGCCGCCGGGAACCGCGTCGGTCGACGGGGCCGAACTCTTGCGCTCGGCGGGGTGGATCGTCGGAGTCGTCGACCCGGAGCGACCCGTGGAGGAGATCTGGAACGACACGATGCTCGTCGATCGGGGCCGGCCGGAGGGGGTGATCTGAATGGACGAGGCCACCGGTGGGTGGAACCGTGCGGATAAGGGCGACGAGCCCGCCCGTGGCGGTCGTTGGTCGACGTCGCTCGCCCTCTCGATCCTGCTGCTGGCCTCCCTGATCCCGCTCGCGGCGGTCGTCGAGGGATCCGGCTGGTGGATCACGGCGGGCGTCGCCATCGCGAGCGTGCTCGTCCCGGCCGGAGTCGTTCGTTCACTCGGCGGCGCCCCATGGCTGGGATCGGTCGTCGGGGCGGTGACGTGGGTACTCGTCCTCGTCGTGCTGTTCGTACCGGATTCCGCGATCCTCGGCATCGTGCCGACGGTCGACACCGTCGCCGCCGTCCAGGAACTGGCGATCGCCGCCGGGCAGTCGATCTACGTGCAGAGCGTGCCCGTCGACCCGGTCACGCCACTGCTGTTCCTTCTGGCCGTCGGGACCGGAGCCGTCGCCGTCCTCGCAGACGTCCTCGCGGTCTCGTTGCGGTCTCCGGCGTTCACCGGCCTCTTCGCCCTCGGGATGCTGGTTCCGCCCTCGATCTTCACGGGTTCCCTCGACATGGTGGCCTACCTGGCCACGGCGGTCGCCTTCCTGTTCGTCTTGCGGTCGGACCGACCGGCGGCCTCGTCGCGTTCCGCGCGTTCCTCGTCACGAGTGGGTGCACTCGCGGTCGGGGCTGCCGCCGTGGCGGTCACGATCGTGGTCGGAACGCTTGTCCCCGGTTTCTCCACCCGCAGCGTCGTGCAGCCGGACGGCCGATCGTCCTTCGGTTCCGGGGTCAGCGCTCTCGCCGACCTCGGACGGGATCTGCTCCGCCCGGGCAACACGCCGCACTTCGCCTACCGGACGACCTCCACGTCGCGCCAGTACCTCCGGTTGCTGACGCTCGACCGTTTCGAGGGCGCCCAGTGGTCCGCGAGCGGTGAGCACCCGACGGTCGCACAGACGGACGGCGAGAGGCTCGCCGTCCCGGGGCTCACGAGCGGGGTGGCGATCGAGGAGGCGACGGTCGACGTCGAGATCACCGGGCTCGTCGGGGACCTCCTCCCGGTCCCGTTCCCCTCCGTCGCGGTCGCCGGCCTCCGCGGCGAGTGGGAATGGGACACCGACGGGCTCACCGTGTCGAGCGGTTCGTCGTCGGTGGAGGGGCAGGAGTACTCCGTCACCGCCTTGGTCATCGAGCCGACCGCCGATCTGCTGCGTGCCGCGCCCGACGACGTCCCGGACGCGGTGGCGCCTTTCCTCGACCTCCCGGACGACGTCCCCGAAACGGTCAGCCGTGTCTTCGACGAGGTGACGGCCGGGTCCGCTACGAGGTACGACGCCGCGTACGCCATTCAGGAGTACCTCAGGACGGAGTTCGCCTACTCCGTCTCGACGCCCATCGATGACGGTTACAACGGGGACGGGTTCGAGGCGATCGCCCAGTTCCTCGAGGCCCGGAGCGGTTACTGCGTCCACTTCGCGTCGGCGATGGCGATCCTCTCCCGAATGGCGGGCATCCCCGCCCGCGTGTCCCTCGGCTACCTGCCCGGCGACCGGGTCGGCTCCGACGACGGCTTCGTCGCCTACCGCGTGGGGAGCAACGACCTGCACTCCTGGCCTGAACTGTACTTCGCGGGAGTGGGTTGGGTGCCCTTCGAGCCGACCCCCGGACGCGGCTCGGTCCCCGCGTACGCCATCGATGCCTCGAACGACTCGGGCACCGACGAGGTGCCCGAGTCGACCGTGAGCCGCGCGCCGAGCGCCACGCCCACACCGACGGCCTCGGACGAGTCCGCGGTCGAGGCCGGGGCCGTCGCGCGCGACGAGCCCTCAGGCCTCCAGACCGGGGGAGTGGCACTCGTGCTCCTCCTCGTGGTGGTCGGGGTCCTCCTGTCGCCGGCGGCCGTGCGGTCGCTGCGCCGTCGGCGGCGCTGGAGGGCGCCCCGTGGGGCGACCGCTCGTGACGCGTGGGACGAGATCGTTGACTCGGCGACGGATCTCGGCTTCGAGGTGAGGGAGGGCGACACGGAGCGGGACCTCGCGAGCCGGCTCCGCAGGCTCTCTCTGCTCGACCCGTCGTCCGCCGACGCTCTCGACCGTGTGCTCGCGGCACGCGAAAGGGAGCGCTACGCGCATGATCTCGGTCCCACTGCGGACGCCCGCCGGCTGCGGCAGGACGTCGACCGAGTGGTCGAGGCCCTGGCGGCGTCGGTGCCCGTCGTCAGCCGGATCCGCGCGGCGCTCGCACCGGCGTCCGTCCTCACTCGCCGCAGTGCGGCGGACGTTCGCCCTGCGCGCACCGGCTGACGGACCCCGTTCGGACGGCCGGCGGTAGAATCAGTGGGTGACTGGACTGCAGAAGACCCCGTACACCATCGGGGTCAGAGACCTCATCAACCGCCCGGGAGAGATGCGCGAGCACTCCTACGACTTCGACGTCCCCGCGCGACTCGGCGAGGGACTCGTCGCGGTGAGAGAGGGCGTCCCGATGCACGCCGAGATCCGTCTCGAGTCCGTGCACGAGGGGATCCTCGTGACGGCCGAAGTGGACACGACGGCCGACGGGGAGTGTGGACGCTGCCTCCGCGAGATCTCCCAGCCTGTCGAAGTCGAGATTCAGGAGCTTTTCGCGTACGCTGGTTCGGAAGCGTCTGAGTACGAGGTTCTCTACGATCATGTCGATCTTGAATCTCTCGTCAGAGATGCAGTGGTGTTGTCACTGCCGTTTCAGCCGGTGTGCACTCCGGATTGCCCTGGTCTCGACCCCGAGACCGGCGAGCGCCTGGAGAGACGACCGGAACCGGAATCCCGTGAAGCATCCGATCCTCGATGGGCTGCGCTCGCGGGTTTCGCCCCCAGACCAGGCTCCGGAACATCGGATGCTGCAGACAAAGAAGAAGGTTGAATCATGGCTGTTCCCAAGCGGAAGCAATCCCGAGCGAACACGCACGCCCGTCGGTCGCAGTGGAAGGCCGAGGTCCCCACGCTCGTGAAGACGGTCGAGAACGGCAAGGTCACCTACAGCCTCCCGCACCGCGCAAAGGTCGTCGAGGACTCCGCCGGCACCCCGCTCTTCCTCGAGTACAAGGGCCGCAAGGTCGCCGACGTCTGATTCCGGCCTCCAGCCGATCAGTTCTTCCGTCATGAGCCACGATGAGCGCGCTTCGCTCATCGTGGCTCTTGGCGTGCCCGTAAGCCCGGACCTCCTCGAACTCGCGCTCACCCATCGCTCGTACGCCTATGAACACGGCGGCGTCCCCCACAACGAGAGGCTCGAGTTCCTCGGCGACTCGGTCCTCGGCCTCGCCGTCACCGAGAAGCTGTACCGCGAGAACCCCGACCTTCCGGAGGGGTCGTTGGCGAAGATGCGCGCGAGCGTCGTGTCGACCGTCGCCCTGGCCGTCGTTGCGCGGGGGATCGATCTCGGTCGCTACCTCCGGTTGGGTCGGGGTGAGGAACTCACGGGCGGACGCGACAAGTCGTCGATCCTCGCGGACACGATGGAGGCGATCTTCGGAGCGGTCTTCCTCGACTCCGGCCCGGAGGTCGCGAAAGCCCTCGTGCTGCGACTGCTCACGCCGCTCATCGGCGAGATCGACCGCTTCGGAGCCACAATGGACCCGAAGACGAGCCTCCAGGAAGCCGCGGCGGCGATCGGCGGTCCGGCGCCCAGCTACACGATCACGAGTTCAGGCCCCGACCATGCGCGGACGTTCGTCGCTCGTGTGTCCGTCGGCGACATCGTCACGGCGGAGGGGACGGGGACGAGCAAGAAGCACGCGGAGATGGCCGCGGCCCTCGCGGCGTGGACAGAACTCGATGCCCGAGCTCCCTGAGGTCGAGGTCGTCAGGGCCGGCCTCGCCCCGGCCGTGACGAGGGCGACCGTGACGGGCGTGGACGTCCTCGACAGGCGATCGCTCCGGCGGCACGTGGGCGCGCCCTTCGAGGGGGACCTCACCGGTCGGACCATCGAGTCCGCGGTGCGCCGCGGAAAGTTCCTCTGGTTCCCGCTCGACGACGGTCGTTCTCTCGTCGCCCACCTCGGGATGAGCGGGCAGATGCTGCTACGGCGCCCGGGGGACACCGACCGATTCACGCGAGTCGCGCTCGGCATCGAGCACCCCGTTCACGGCGAACTGCTCGTCAACTTCGCGGACCAGCGCATCTTCGGAGGGCTCGCGATCGATCCGCTCGTCCCGACGGTCGATGGTCGCCCGGGCGGCCACGCGGGCGACGCGACGGCCGATCCGGTCGTGCCGGAACGTGTCGCCCATATCGCCCGGGATGCGCTCGATCCGCACTTCGACGACCACGCGTTCGACCGGCGGGTCCGGAACAGCCGGAGCGGGATCAAACGCATCCTGCTCGACCAGTCGGCGATTTCGGGCATCGGGAACATCTACGCCGACGAGTCGCTCTGGGCCGCGATGATCGCGCCGGAACAGCCGGGGGTGACGCTCTCGAGCGCACAGGTGGAGCTGCTCCTCGACGAGGTCCGAGCGGTGCTGCGACGCGCCCTCGCCGAGGGCGGAACGAGCTTCGACGCCCAATACGTCAACGTCAACGGTCAGGCCGGGTACTTCGCGCACAGCCTCAACGCCTACGGGCGGCACGGGAAGCCGTGCACGCGTTGCGGTTCCCCGATCGTGCGAGTCGCCTTCGCCAACAGATCCTCCCACTACTGCCCCGTCTGCCAGCCGCTCCGCTGATGCGCTCGGGCGAGCGGTGCCGGCTGATCGAGGCACGACGCGGTCCGTGGTCCTGTCGTCCTTCCGCCGCCCGACGGCCCCCGGACAGCCCGCCAGGATGCGACGGCGCTGGCGTCCCGTCGAGAGGCAGCCGCGAACCCCGCTGCTCGACCGCGTGGGAGGAGGGCGGCAGCGCGGCCGTCCGCTACCGTAGAGCCCAACGATCGCCCGACCCGATCGGCCGAAAGGACCCGTCCGTGTACTTGAAGAGCCTCACTCTCAAGGGCTTCAAGTCGTTCGCGTCCCCCACGACCTTCGCGTTCGAGCAAGGCGTGACGTGCGTCGTCGGCCCCAACGGCTCCGGGAAGTCGAACGTCGTCGATGCCCTCGCCTGGGTCATGGGCGAGCAAGGCGCGAAGACGCTCCGCGGCGGCAAGATGGAGGACGTCATCTTCGCGGGTACCTCGACTCGGGGGCCCCTCGGGCGTGCCGAGGTCACCCTCACGATCGACAACTCCGACGGCGCCCTGCCGATCGAGTACACCGAGGTCACGATCAGTCGAACGCTCTTCCGCAACGGCGGGAGCGAGTACGCCATCAACGGCGAGGGCTGTCGCCTCCTCGACGTTCAAGAACTCCTGTCCGATTCCGGGCTCGGTCGTGAGATGCACGTCATCGTGGGGCAGGGTCAGCTCGACGCCGTGCTGCACGCGAGCCCCGAAGAGCGCCGAGGCTTCATCGAGGAAGCGGCGGGCATCCTCAAACACCGTCGCCGCAAGGAGAAGACGGTCCGGAAGCTCGAGGCGATGCAGACCAACCTCACGCGGTTGAACGACCTGGCGGGGGAGATCCGGCGGCAGCTCAAGCCCCTCGGCCGACAGGCCGAGGTCGCTCGAGAGGCCCAGACGATCGCGGCCGTCGTGCGTGACGCGCGCGCCCGGCTCCTCGCCGACGACGTCGTCGCGCTGCGACGCGAGCTCGACGATTTCTCCCGCAGTGAGTCCGAGCGACACACCGAGCGCATCGTCCTGCAGGAGCAGTTGGAGCAGAAGACCCTGCGCATCGCACGGATCGAACGCGAACAGCAGGGTGATGCGGTCGACGGCGCGCGCCGGACGAGCTTCGCCCTCGAGTCCGTGCAGGAGCGCTTGCGCAGCCTCTACACGCTCGCGAACCAGAAGCTCGCGCTCCTCGGCGCCGAAGCCGAGCCGCACGAGCTGACCGAGGGCGTCAGCTCCGAAGCGGTCGCCGAGGCAGCGGCTCTGGTGCGAGAACTCCAGGACGCGCTCGTCGCCGCTGAGGCGGCCTGGGAACTCGCACGTTCCACGACCGCCGCCGCGCGTGAGCGGCTCGACGCGATCGATGTGGAGATCGCGGCGCAGAGCGCCCTCGTCTCGCGTCACGACCTCGAGATCTCGAAGCTCACGGGCCAGGCCGAGGCAGCGGGGAGCCGGCTCGCGGCCGTGAGGGGCGAGCGCCTCCGGCAGCAGAACGCGATCGATCAGGCTGAGGCCCGCCGCGACGAGGCCGCCGTCGTCTTCGCGCGGATCGAGGACGAGTCTCCGCTACGCGACCTCGGCGAGAGCGGACTCGACGAGGCCTACGAGGTCGCTCAGGGCGAGGTGTTCGAGGCGGAATCGGAGATCGACGGCTTGCGGGAAGCGCTTCACGGCCACGAACGCGAGCGGGACGCCCTCACCGCGCAAGTGCGTGCCCTGACTCGGGCCCTCGAGGTCAAGGACGGAGCCTCCGATCTGATCCGCTCGTCGCTTCCGGGCATCCGCGGCATCGTCGGCGATTCCGTCCAGGTCGCTCCGGGATTCGAAGCGGCGATCGCTGCTGCGCTCGGTCCCACCGCCGATGCCGTGCTCGCCGAGGACCTCGACACCGCCGCTGCTGCGGTCGAGCGCGCCACGGCCGACGACCTCGGTCGTGTCGAGGTGGTCATCGCCGATGCCGTGGCCCCCGCTCCCGAGTGGCCGACCCTCCCCGGGATCACGGCGGCCGCGTCGGTCGTCACGGCTCCCGGCGGAGTGACAGGCCTCCTCGCCTTCGTCGCGATCGCCGACGACCTGGACGCCGCCCGTTCGGCGTCGCCCGTCCTGCGGGGTGCCCGTCTGGGTGGCCCGGTGACGATCGTGACGCGTGGGGGAGCGGTGCTCACGGATTACGTCCTGCGCGGAGGGTCCGGGGGAGAACAGGGTCGCATCGAACTCGTCGCCGAGCGCGACACCGCCGCCGAACGTCTCACCGAGGTCGAACGCCTCATCGACGACGAGCGCTTCGCCCTCGCGGAGCAGCGGGCCGTGGTCGCTGCGGCCAAGGAGCGGTCTCAACTCGCCCTCACCGCTCTGCGCGAGTACGACGCCCAGCTCGCGGCGGAGACCGAGAAGGTCAACCGGGCGCGCGTCCAGGCCGAGGCCTCGTCCGCCGAGTTCGATCGCTTGGTGGTGGCGTTCGAACAGTCGGCCGGCCAGCTCGCGGCAGCGGAGGCGGCCGCCGAGAAGGCGAAGGCCGACCTCGACTCCGCCCGCTCTCGGCCGCGACCCATGCTCGACGTCTCGGCCCGTGACTCCCTCTCCGCGGAGATGGAGCAGGCCCGTGAGCGCGAGATCGAGGCGCGGCTCGAGGTCGAGACGGTGCGCGAACGGATCCGGGCCGAACAGGAGCGGGTCATCGCGCTCGAGCGGCGCCGCGAGGCGGAGCGCCAGGCCGCCGAACAGGCGGCCCGGCGAGCGGTCATCCGACGGCGGCAGATGGAGACGGCCCGGCGCGTGGTCGACGCGCTCCCCGCCGTGTTGTCCTCGCTCGACCGGTCGGTCTCCGAGTCCCGCGTCCTGCTCGCGACGGCCGAGGCGGAACGGGCGAGTCAGAACGACGAGCTCGGTCGTCTCCGCCGCGAGGAGCAGGTGCTCCGCGACCGGTTGCAAGCCATCACCCAGAGCGTGCACGGGCTGGAGCTGCAGATCTACGAGAAGAAGCTCCACCTCTCCGGCCTACTCGAGCGGTCCGGCTCCGAGCTCGGCCTCGTCGAGGACGTCTTGATCGCCGAGTACGGCCCCCACGTACCCGTCCCCGTCGCCGACGCCGAGCCCGGCGCCGACAGCGAGCAGCCGACCGAGCCGTTCGACCGAGCGGAGCAGCAGCGCCGGTTCGAGCTCGCCGAGCGGAAGCTCGCGCAACTCGGGCGGGTGAACCCGCTCGCCCTCGAGGAGTTCGCCGCGCTCGAGCAGCGCCACACGTTCCTCACGGAGCAACTGTCGGACCTCACCAAGACCCGATCGGACCTCGTGACGATCATCGACGAGCTCGACGAGAAGATGCAGGTCATCTTCGAGTCGGCGTTCGAAGACACCCGCGCCGCCTTCGCCGAGGTGTTCCCCATCCTCTTCCCGGGCGGGACGGGAAGCATCCGGTTGACCGACCCGGAGAACCTGCTCACGACGGGCATCGAGGTGAGCGTCAAGCCGGCGGGGAAGAAGATCGAGCGGCTCTCCCTGCTCTCCGGCGGCGAGCGCTCCCTCGCCGCGGTCGCGCTCCTCATCGCCATCTTCAAGGCCCGCCCGAGCCCCTTCTACATCATGGACGAGGTCGAGGCGGCGCTCGACGACGCCAATCTCGGCCGGCTGCTCGCGATATTCGAGGACCTCAGGCAATCGAGTCAGCTCATCGTCATCACGCATCAGAAGCGTACGATGGAGATCGCCGACGCGCTTTACGGCGTATCGATGCGCCAGGACGGGGTCTCGGCCGTCGTCGGTCAGCGGGTCGTCGAGGAGCGCGCGTCCTGATCGCCGTCGCGGCGGGGTCCGGCCCCCGCCGGTAGGCTGAGGTCATGGCAGAACGCACTCCCTGGTCCCTCAGCGGGGCTCTGCGCGGCATGTTCCAGCGCCCCACGATCACCGAGGACACCTGGGACGACCTCGAGACCGCGCTCATCGGTGCCGACTTCGGGCCCGACGTCACCGAGGCGGTCGTCGACGAGCTGCGTGCGAACGTGGAACGCTACCGCACGACGGACCCGCGCGACCTGCAGCGCATGTTGCGCGAGACGATCGAGGAACGGCTGTCGAAGTACGACACGACCCTGCGGCTCACGGAGCGCCCGGCGGTCGTCCTGGTCGTCGGCGTGAACGGCGTCGGGAAGACCACGACGATCGGCAAGTTCTCCCGGTTCCTCGGCACCTACGGGCGCTCCGTCGTCGTCGGTGCCGCCGACACGTTCCGAGCGGCGGCCGTCGACCAGCTCGCCACCTGGGCGGAGCGGGGCGGCGCGCAGATCGTCCGACCGCAGCAGCAGGGTCAGGATCCCGCGTCCGTCGCCTTCCAAACCGTCGAGTTCGCGAAGCGAACGGGGACGGAGATCGTCATCATCGACACGGCCGGCCGCCTGCACACCAAGGGTGGTCTCATGGACGAGCTGACCAAGATCCGGCGGGTCGTCGAGAAACAAGCGCCCATCGCGGAGGTGCTCCTCGTCCTCGACGCCACCACGGGACAGAACGGTCTCGCGCAAGCGCAGGCCTTCATCGAGCACGCCGGCGTCACTGGCCTCGTCGTGACGAAGCTCGACGGCTCGGCCAAGGGCGGTTTCGTGCTCGCCGTTCAGGAGCAGACGGGGATCCCGATCAAGCTCGTCGGCCAGGGTGAGGGCATCGGCGACCTCACCGGTTTCACGCCCCACGTGTTCGCGCAGAAGCTGGTGGGCTGACATGGCGATCGAACACGACTTCTTCGGCATCGTCGAGGCGTCAGGGGACGGCAGCGCGTACTGGTCCGAGAACGTGGAGCTCGGCGATCGTTCCGTCGACGTCTCACTCCTCGCCGACGACGCATCGGATCTGCGTGAGGATGACCTCGACCTCGTGCAGGCGATGATCGTCACCCTGGAGGGGATCGATCGCCAGACGCGAGAGTCGATGGTCGTCGAGCTCGGAGACCGCTCGTCGGTGACCGTCGCCTACGTCGACGCTCTCGTGGAGGAATTGGGCGAGTCGATCCACGACGTTCTCGCCGTCTCGTCCGGGGACCTGCCCATCGACATCCTGCGCTCACTGCTCGTCACGCGAGTGGAGTTCCGCCCCCTCTCACGAGGCGACGACGACGTCTTCGCCGTCTTCGAATACACCCTCGGCGAGGACCTCAGCGAGGAATACCTCGTCGCCTCCCTGAATCGCAGTGGGGAAATGGTGGACACGGAGATCCAGGGCTGAGCGAGCGGTTAAACTGGAGGTCTCATGGCTACCTTTGGAAATCTCTCCGACCGCCTCGCGGACACGTTCAAGAACCTCCGCAAGAAGGGGTCGCTGTCGGCTTCGGACGTCGACGGCACGGTCCGCGAAATCCGTCGAGCACTGCTCGAGGCCGACGTCGCGTTCGACGTCGTGAAGGACTTCACCGGGCGCGTGCGTGAGCGCGCTCTCGGTGACGAGGTCAACAAGGCGCTCAATCCGGCCCAGCAGGTCGTCCAGATCGTCAACGAGGAACTCGTGGGCATCCTGGGCGGCCAGCAGCGCCGACTCGAGTTCGCGAAGACCCCGCCGACCGTCATCATGCTCGCCGGGCTCCAGGGAGCGGGGAAGACGACGCTCGCCGGCAAACTCGCGAAGTGGCTCGCGAAGGACGGTCACACGCCGCTCCTCGTCGCCGCCGACCTCCAGCGGCCCAACGCGGTGACGCAGCTCTCCGTCGTGGCCGAGCAGGCCGGCGTCGCGGTCTTCGCTCCGGAGCCCGGTAACGGAGTCGGCAACCCCGTCAAGGTCGCGAAGGACGGCGTCGCCTACGCGCGCTCCCGCCAGTACGACACGGTCATCGTCGACACGGCCGGCCGACTCGGCGTCGACGCCGAGCTCATGAAGCAAGCGGCCAACATCCGGAAGGCCGTCGACCCGGACGAGGTGCTCTTCGTCATCGACGCCATGATCGGTCAGGACGCCGTCAACACGGCCAAGGCCTTCCAGGACGGCGTCGATTTCACCGGTGTCGTGCTGTCGAAGCTCGACGGTGACGCCCGCGGTGGTGCGGCCCTGTCCGTCGCCTCGGTCACCGGCCGACCCATCATCTTCGCGTCCACGGGAGAAGGGCTCGACGACTTCGAGCCGTTCCACCCCGACCGGATGGCGTCCCGGATCCTCGACCTCGGTGACATCCTCACTCTCATCGAGCAAGCGCAGCAGGCCTTCGACGAGGAGGAGGCGCGGAAGGTCGCGGAGAAGTTCGCGACGGACACGTTCACGCTCGAAGACTTCCTGAAGCAGATGCAGCAACTGCGGAACATGGGATCGATCAAGAAGATGATCGGCATGCTCCCCGGTGCGGGGGCGATGCGCGAGCAGCTCGACTCCTTCGACGAGCGCGAGATCGTCCGGACGGAAGCGATCATCCAGTCCATGACGCCGGCGGAGCGCCGCAACGCGAAGCTGCTCAACGGTTCACGTCGCTTGCGCATCGCACGCGGAGCCGGCACGACGGTGACAGAGGTCAATCAGCTCGTCCAGCGATTCGAGCAGGCCGCGAAGATGATGAAGACGGTCGCGCGTGGCGGGGTCCCGCAGATGCCCGGCATGGGCCCGATCCCCGGAGCCCACGGGGGCGCGTCCCGCAAGCAGGTCGCGAAGTCCAAGAAGAAGGGCGGCTCGCGCTCGGGGAATCCCGCGAAGAGGGCCGCCGAGAACTCGGGCGCCGGTGCGACCGGCGGCGGCACCGTGCCAGCGGGAACGGGCTTCGGCCTCGGGCTCGGAGGCGGCGCCCCGGCGAAGGACGGGCCGTCGGAGGACGAGCTCGCGGCACTGCAGAAGTTCCTCGGACGGGGCTGAGCGACGTTGGTCGCCGTCAGACCGTGATGCCGTGGCGCAACTCGTGCGCGAGTGAGCGGACGACCGCCGTCAGGTCGCCGTTGTTCACCGCGGCGACGCGGCGCTGGCGCTGGTAGCTGGCGCCCGCGTCGAGGATGTCGCCGATCGAGGCGAGTTCCGCCGCGCAGCCGAGTCGCTCGGCGGTGGGGGCGAGCGTCACCATCAGGCGTCGGAGGTCGTCGGTCACGAGCGACTCCGCTCCGTCGGCCCCGACGATGAGCTCGGCGTCGAGACCGTATCGCGCCGCGCGCCACTTGTTCTCGCGGACGTACCAGGGCGCGAGCGTCACGGGGGAGTCGCCTCGGTCGATCGCCGTCGACACGAACTCGGTGAGGCAGTGGATGAGAGCGGCGATCGCGCCGAACTCCGTCGTGGTCGAAGTGCTGTCGCACGCACGGAATTCGAGGGTGCCCCAGCGGGGTGCCGGGCGGATGTCCCAGCGCACCTCGGTCACGTCGTCGACCACGCCGGTGCGCGTCATGTCGTCGACGTACGTCTCGAACTCCTCCCAATCATCGAGCTGGTAGGGGAGGCCGGCGGTCGGCAATTGCTGGAACATGAGCGCGCGGTTCGAGGGGTAGCCGGTGTCGACGCCGGCCCAGAACGGGCTCGACGACGACAATGCTTGGACGTGTGGGGACCACGTCAACAGGCCGTCGAGGAGGGGGATGACCTTGGCGCGATCCTCCACCCCCACGTGGGTGTGCACGCCCCAGATCATCATGTTGCGCCCCCACCACTGCGTGCGGTCGATGAGTTTGTGGTAGCGCGGCTTGTCCGTGATCGGCTGATCGAACCACTGGCCGAAGGGGTGGGAGCCGCTCGCGATGAGTTCGACACCGAGGGGGTCGATGATCTCGCGAACCTCATCGATCTGCTGCTCGAGGTCGCGGATCGCGGAGGGGACGTCGTGGTGGACGTCGCTCACGAGTTCGACCGTGTTGAGGAGCAGCTCGCCGGTGATCTTCGGGTGCTCGCTGCCGTCCGCCCGACGGAGCCGCTCGAGGACCTCGTGCGCGATCGAGCGGAGCTCACCCGACTGCGCGTCGACGAGAGCGAGCTCCCACTCGAGACCGATCGTCGAGCGTTCCGACGGCGAGAAGTCGATCTGCACGTCGTGCCCCTTCCGTTCCATGGGCTGGCGTCGTAGCCATCCTTCCACGGCGGTCCGCGGGATGGAGGCTGATCGCGGCGTGGGTCGCGCGAGGTCGGGGCGGCGACGCAGATTAGGACGAGCGGGCGGCTCATGACAGAATAGAGAGTTGGATGCGTCGCGCCCGACCCTCTATCAGGTCCGACCGCGTCCCCTCGAGCTCATGCCGAGTGTGCCCCCACGCTCACGGCGGCAGTTCACAAGACAACTCATACACATCAGGAGCATTGTGTCCGTCAAGATCCGTCTCAAGCGCCTCGGTAAGATCCGCGCGCCCTACTACCGCATCGTCGTCGCCGACTCGCGCACCAAGCGCGACGGCCGCGTCATCGAAGAGATCGGCAAGTACCACCCCACGGAAGAGCCCTCGCTCATCGAGATCGACTCCGAGCGTGCGCAGTACTGGCTCTCCGTCGGCGCCCAGCCGACCGAGCAGGTCGCCGCTCTCCTCAAGCTCACGGGTGACTGGGGCAAGCACAAGGGCGACAAGGACGCCGTCTCCACCGTCAAGACGCGCGAGGCCAAGGTCGCGTTCGTCGCCGACGAGAAGAAGAAGCCCGTCCTGAAGCCCAAGGCCGAGCCGAAGGCCGCTCCCGTCGAGGCTTCCGCTGAGGCCGAGGCGTCCGACACGGACGCTGCCGACGCAGACAAGGCCTGACGTTGCTCGGACCCGCGCTCGAACACCTCGTGAAGGGGATCGTCGACAACCCCGACGACGTCCGCGTGGTCGAACAGAACACCGCACGCGGCGAGGTCCTCGAGGTTCACGTGAACCCCGAGGACCTCGGTCGCGTGATCGGTCGTTCCGGTCGCACGGCGAAGGCCCTCCGCACCCTCATCACGGCTCTCGCCGATGGGCGACGCGTGCGCGTCGACGTCGTCGACACCGACGCCTGACGTGGTGGCTGCAAGCAGGAAGACCGAACTGCGCGTCGGTCGGCTCACGAAGGCGCACGGCCTCAAAGGCGCCCTCAAGGTCGAGATGTACACGGACGACCCCGCGTCGCGCTTCACCCCGGGGGCCGTCTTCACCCTGCAGGTCCCGGACGACTCGCCATGGGCTGGAAAGACCGTCGAACTCGCGGAGCTGCGCTGGTACAACCAGCAGCCCGTGGCCTTCTTCGTCGGTATCGAGGACCGGACGGCGGCCGAGACGCTCGTGAAGGCGATCCTCTGGGTCTCCCTCGACCCGGACGCACTCCCCGAGGAGGAGGACGCCTGGTACGACCACCAACTCGTGGGGCTGAGCGTCGTCCGCGACGGCCACGAGGTCGGTCGCGTCGCACGGGTCGACCACTTCCCCGCCCAGGACCTGCTCATCGTGTCGACCGGGAGCGGCGAGGTGATGGTGCCGTTCGTAACGGCGATCGTGCCGTCCGTCGACGTCGTATCGGGCGTCGTCACGATCACGCCTCCGGAAGGTCTCTTCGAACTGACTGCGGACGCTGACGATCCTGAGACGTCGCGTGACGTCGTCGCAGACGCAGACGCAGACGCCGACACGACGGACGCCGACACGACGGACGCCGACACGACGGACGCCGACACGACGGACGCCGACACGACGGCCGATGCCTCGGCCGAGAAGCCCGCCGACGAGTCCTGAGGTCTGCCCCCGTGCGCTTCGACGTCGTCACGATCTTCCCCGAGTTCTTCGACACCCTCGACATCTCGCTCCTCGGTCGCGCCCGTCGTGGCGGGACGGTGTCCTGGTCGATCCACGACCTGCGCGGCCACACCCACGACCGGCACCGCACCGTCGACGACACCCCGTACGGCGGCGGCGCTGGCATGGTCATGCGGCCGGAGCCGTGGGGGGAGGCCCTCGACGGCATCCTCGAGGGCGCGGACGACCCGCTCGTGATATTCCCCTCGCCCGCCGGCGACGTCTTCACGCAGTCCATGGCGCGCGAGTTGAGCGCGGAGAGCCATCTCGTCTTCGGGTGCGGGCGCTACGAGGGCATCGATCAACGGGTCGTCGACCACACGGCGGCGCGAGCGCGCACGCGGCTCGTGAGCATCGGTGACTACGTGCTCAACGGGGGAGAGGTCGCCGTCGTGGCGATGCTCGAGGCGATCGTCCGCCTCGTGCCGGGCGTCGTCGGCAACCCCGAGAGTCTCGTCGAGGAGTCCCACGAGGACGGTCTCCTCGAATACCCCTCCTACACGAAGCCGCAGGAATGGCGGGGGATGACCGTTCCCGACGTGCTGCTGAGCGGCAACCACCGCGCCATCGCCGAGTGGCGTCACCAGGCGAGTGTCGAGCGCACCCGTCGCGTGCGTCCCGATCTGCTTCCTCCCGAGTAGCGAACCGCCGGCCAGGTCCGAGCGAGGCCCGGCGCGCTCGTGGGGGCTACCCGCTCGCTGAGATCAGCCGCGCTCGGTGACGA
The DNA here is from genome assembly GCF_004078655.1 of Labedella populi. GTDB lineage: Bacteria > Actinomycetota > Actinomycetes > Actinomycetales > Microbacteriaceae > Labedella > Labedella populi. The sequence goes on from NZ_RZNC01000003.1 coordinate 81,152, forward strand.
TCAGGCCCGAGCGGTGAGGATGATCGGGCCGTCCTCGGTGATCGCGATCGTGTGCTCCATGTGGGCCCCGCGCGAGCCGTCGGTGCTGCGGAGGGTCCAGCCGTCCTTGTCCGTCACGATCTCGTCGGTCGACTGCAGGAACCACGGTTCGATGGCGATGACGAGCCCGGGGCGCAGCGGGTAGCCGCGGCCGGCGCGGCCGTCGTTCGGGATGTGCGGGTCGCCGTGCATCGTGCGTCCGACGCCGTGTCCGCCGAAGTCGGTGTTGATCGAGTAACCCGCCGCAGTCGCCACGGCGGAGATGGCAGCCGAGATGTCGCCCACTTTCGCCCCCGAGGTCGCCGCCGCGATACCCGCCTCGAGTGCGCGCGTCGTGACCTCGATGAGCCGGACGTCTTCGGGGCGCTTCTTGCCGACGATCACGCTCACCGCGGAATCGGCCACCCAGCCGTCGACGGCGGCGGCGAAGTCGAGGCTGACGAGGTCACCGTCGCGCAAGCGGTAGTTGTGGGGGAGACCGTGGAGGACCGCGTCGTTCACGGATGTGCAGAGGACCTTGCCGAAGGGCATCGCGCCGAAGGACGGATGGTAGTCGATGTAACTCGAGACCGCTCCGCGATCACGGATCATGTCGTGGGCGAGAGCGTCGAGCTCCAGGAGGTTGACGCCGACGGCCGCTTCGGACGAGACCCTCGTCAGCACCTCGGCGACGAAACGCCCGGCGGGCCGCATCTCCTCGATCTCGGCGGGTGTACGCAGTTCGATCATCATTCCTCCTGGTCACATTCTCGCAGGCTCCGGCGCGGGTTCCGCGCACAGCCGCCGTTCCGAGAACTCCCAGCGGCGGATCCTAGGATTCAGTCATGGTGCTCCGCCGCGCGTTCTACTACTGGCAATTCGTCGCCGCGCTCGTGCTGCCGCTCTGGCTCTTCGTCGGGTGGGGCTTCTCGAGCGGCAGCGGTTGGTCGTTCGTCGGCCTGCTCGTCCTCGCGCCCATCCTCTTCGTCTTCATGCTCGTCGTCAGCGTCGTCGTGTACATGCGCTCGAGTGTCCGTCGGGCGAACGCGGTCTCGTGGTGGGACGTCGGAGTGATCGGGGCGTGGCATGCGTCGATCGTCGCTTTCGGCTTCTTCGCCGACGGCAACTCGGCGATCGCGGTGCTCGGCGTGGCCCTCGCCCTCGCATCGTTCTGGTCCGCTGCGTGGCAACTCGTGTCGGAGACCCGGGCCAAGGCCCGCGAGGCTCTCCGCGAATTCGAACAGATGACATCGCGACCGGAGCGTCCGCGACCCCCGGTCGTCGACGGCGGTGTGTACATCGTCACCGAGTCGCGCGACGACCGCATCCCGTGATCCTTTTGCGGTCGGGCGTGTCGCCGTGCCACAATAGACGATTGTGCCGCGCACGGGTTCTGCCCCTGGGGAATCCCGCGTTCTGATGCGGCGCACCCCATCGTTGACAACCGAATGCGCGATCGACCAGAGGCGGTCGCAGAGAGTGAATCATCATGCACATCCTCGACTCCGTCGATGCAGCATCCCTGAAGTCGGATATCCCCGACTTCCGCGCCGGCGACACCGTCAAGGTGCACGTGAACATCATCGAGGGCAACCGCTCGCGTATCCAGGTGTTCCAGGGCGTCGTCATCGGGCGCTCCGGCGAGGGCGTCCGCGAGACCTTCACGGTCCGCAAGGTCAGCTTCCAGGTCGGCGTCGAGCGCACCTTCCCGGTGCACTCCCCGAACATCGACCACATCGAGGTCGTCACCCGCGGTGACGTGCGTCGCGCGAAGCTCTACTACCTCCGCGACCTGCGTGGCAAGAAGGCGAAGATCAAGGAGAAGCGCGACGCCTGATCGCGTCCGCTGACGCCCCGCGCGTCGTCTCCACGGAGCTCCCCCCGGTTATGCTGGTGGGGAGCTCCGGGCGGTTAAATGACAGACAACACTCTCTCGGTGGACGACACGTCCACCCGGCCGAGGCGTACTCAGCAGCGTAAGCGCGGCGCGTTGTACTTCCTCCGCGATCTGCTCGTGATCTTCGTGGTCGCGCTGCTCGTCTCCTTCCTCGTGAAGACGTTCCTCATCCGCTCGTTCTACATCCCGTCCGGCTCGATGCAGAACACCCTCCAGATCGACGACCGGATCATCGTCAACCAGCTCGTGCCCGAAGTCGTGCCGCTCTCGCGCGGCGACGTCATCGTCTTCCGTGATCCGGGGGGATGGCTCGAGGGCACGCCCGAACCTGCGCAACCGGCGATCGTCGAGGCGATCGACTGGACGCTCGGTCTCGTGGGGCTGACCTCTCCGGACAGCGACGAGCATCTCATCAAGCGGCTCATCGGACTCCCCGGTGACCACGTCGTCTGCTGCAACACTCTCGGACAGTTGAGCGTCAACGGCGTTCCGCTCGACGAGCCGTACGTCGTGAAGCCCGACCCGTCGTCACCGGTCTCCGCCGACGACTTCGACGTCGTCGTGCCCGCCGACTCCCTCTGGGTCATGGGCGACAACCGGTACAACTCGAAGGATTCGCGGTACAACACCGAGACCCCCGGGGGCGGGTACGTCCCCGTCGACGACGTGGTAGGCCGCGCCTTCGTCGTGAGCTGGCCCCTCGCCCACTGGTCCTGGCTCGACGATTACCCGGACGTCTTCGACGCCGTTCCGGAGCCCGCCGACCGATGAGGGTGGATCGATGATGGCCGTCGTCCTGCCGCACCTCGACGTGGAACGCGACCTCTGGGCCCGCGGGTCACACGTCGTCATCGGGATCGACGAAGTCGGTCGTGGGGCCATCGCAGGACCCGTCGCGGTCGGTGTCGCGGCCATCGACGTCTCCTGCTCGGTCATCCCCGATGGAGTGCGCGACTCCAAGCTTCTGAGCGAGAAGCGGCGGGAGCAACTCGAGCCGATCGTGATCGAGTGGGCGGTCGCCACCGCCGTCGGCTTCGCCGAGGCGCACGAGATCGACGAACTCGGGATCATGCGGTGCCTCGGCCTCGCCGGTAAGCGGGCCCTCACCTCCCTCCACGAGCAGGGCGTCGATGTGCGCACCAGTACGCTGCTCCTCGACGGCAACCACGACTACCTGAGCACGTCGTTGTCGACGCCGCTCCACATCGTCACGAGGGTGAAGGCCGATCGGGACTGCGGCTCGGTCGCCGCTGCCTCGGTCGTTGCGAAAGTCGCGCGGGATCGCGTGATGATCGCGCGCCACGCCGAGCATCCGGACTACGGGTGGGCCGGCAACAAGGGTTACGGGAGCTCCTCCCACCTGGAGGCGATCGGGAGCGTTGGAGCGACGGCGCATCACCGTCGTACCTGGCTGCACGCGACCGCCTAGGATGGGATCGATGGACGACGAAGAGATCGAAGACTACGACAGGGAAGTCGAACTCGCGCTGTACCGAGAGTACCGAGACATCGTGGGGCAGTTCGCCTATGTGATCGAGACGGAACGCCGCTTCTACCTCGCGAACGAGGTCGAGTTCGTCCGTCGCGACACCGAGCACGACTTCTACTTCGAGATCACGATGCGCGACGTCTGGGTGTGGGACGTCTACCGGTCCGACCGGTTCGTGAAGTCCGTGCGTGTGCTGACGTTCAAGGACGTCAACATCGAGGAGCTCTCAAGCCGTGACTTCGAGCTGCCGAAGGAACTCGCGCTCGACGAGTAGGCGTGGTCCGTCGTCCACAGGCCGCGGTTGACGCTTCGGTCCACCGCGGGGCACGACGGGGGCCGGCAGCGGACTCTCGAGCGTGATGCTCGTGTGCGGAGGTCGCACATGGCATCGAAGGACGTACTGGGACGGCGCGGCGAGGATCTCGCCGCGGGATTCCTGGAGCGGGCGGGGTACGAGATCCTCGACCGCAACTGGCGGAGCACGACCGGCGAGATCGACATCGTCGCGCAGAGCGGCGGAGTCGTCGCGATCGTCGAGGTCAAGACGCGCTCGGGCGTGTCCTCGGGGCACCCGTTCGAGGCGATCACGTATCAGAAGCTCCGGCGACTCCGCTCGCTCGCGGCGGAGTGGTGCACGGCAGCAGGTCGCTCGAGCCGTGTCGTCCGGATCGATGTCGTCGGAGTCGTGGCGCCCCCGGGCGCCCCCGCTGTCATCGAGCACCTCATCGGGGTGTCCTGATGGCGGTCGCTCGGACATGGGCGGTCAGTCTGCTCGGTCTGGAAGGCGCGCTCGTCGAGGTCGAGACCGACGTCTCGTCGGGGTTGCCCCGCTTCATCATCATCGGGCTGGCCGATCGCGCCATCTCGGAGGCCGAGGGTCGAGTCCGGCAAGCCGTCGTCAATTCCGATTGCGCCCTCCCTCCGCATCGCATCACCGTGAATCTGTCGCCCGCCGGGCTTCCCAAGAACGGGACAGCTTTCGACCTCGCGATCGCCCTCTCGTGCCTCGCCGCGACAGGCCACGTCGAGTCGTCGTCGATCGCCCGTGTCGTCCATGCCGGGGAACTGGGACTCGACGGTCGGCTGCGGCCGACGCCCGGCATCCTCCCGATCGTGCGCGCCGCCCGGCGGGCCGGTCGCGATGTCGTTATGGTGCCGTCGGCCAACGCCGCTGAGGCGTCACTCGTTCCCGGCATCCGCGTCGTCACGGTCGACTCGTTGCGCGCCGCCGCGATCTGGCACGGTGCAGAACTCGATGTGGGCGACCCCGTGCTCGAGCCGGTCGTCGGCCCGACGGCCGCGCCAGCGGAGCACCTCGAGTTGGCCGATGTGCTCGGCCAGGACGACGCCGTCGAGGCGCTCGTCACGGCTGCCGCGGGGGGACATCATCTGTTCCTGCTGGGGCCGCCGGGCTCCGGCAAGACCATGCTCGCAGAGCGGCTGCCGGGGATCCTCCCGCCACTCTCGACGGATGCGGCGCTCGATGTGTCCTCCGTTCGGTCGCTGGGCGGCGAGAGGGTCGGCGACGTCCTCGACAGGGTGCCGCCTTTCGAGGGCCCTCATCACACCGCGACGGCCGCAGCAGTGGTCGGGGGAGGGAGCGGCGTCATCCGGCCCGGTGCCGTCGCTCGCGCGAGCCACGGGGTGCTGTTCCTCGATGAGGCGCCGGAGTTCGCGCGCGTCGTCCTCGACTGCCTGCGGCAACCGCTGGAGACGGGATGGATCACCATCCACCGCGCGAACGCCGTCGCGCGGTTCCCGGCCCGAGTCCAGTTGGTCCTCGCCGCCAATCCCTGTCCGTGCGGTCAGTACGGCGCACCCGAGTCGGCGTGCCAGTGCGCGCCGTCGGCCATCCGGCGATACTTCTCCCGCATCTCGGGTCCGTTGCTGGATCGGATCGACCTCCAGGTCACGGTGCGCCGCGTCTCGAGCGCGGCCGCACGGCTCGCGAGTGAGCGGCCGGCTTCCACGTCCGCCCACGCTCGCTCGCGTGTCCTCGACGCTCGTGGGCGTGCCGAGAAGCGATTGCGCGGCACACCCTGGAGTCTCAACGCGCACGTCCCCGGGGCCTATTTGCGTTCGTCTCCGATCGCGCTTCCCTCGACCGCGCTCCGGCCCCTCGATCGCGGTCTCGAGCGCGGGGCGCTGACGATGCGCGGGTACGACCGCGTGCTCCGCGTCGCCTGGACCCTCGCGGACCTCCGCGGCAGCGCCGGCCCCGATCTCGACGATGTGAGTCGAGCGCTCTTCCTGCGGAAGGGGATCGCCGCATGAGCGTCATGGGACTCCCCGAGGCCGAGGTGCTCGCGTCGGCGAGAAGCGTATCCGCCGCAGAGTCGCACGACGACATGCTGTCCATCTTCGCGCGAGGTGCGTGGTCGTGCATCACGGAGCCGGGCGACGGCGCTGCCGGTGGGCTCGTCGCCGCACTGGGCGCGGTCGCCGCGCTCTCCGCGGTCGCCGAGCGGTGGTCCAGCGCGCGGGTGCGGGATCGATGCGAGTCGGAGGGCTTGTCCGACATCGCCGATGCCGTGGCCGCTGCGTGGGCCGCCGGCGCGTCCCGTTGGTACGGCAGGCTCGATTCGAGCGCGGTGTTGTCGTCGTTCGCACTCGCCGCGCGATCGCACGTCCGGCTGGCCTCACCGGGCGCCGAGGACTGGCCGGAGCGCCTCGGTGATCTCGGAGTCCACGCGCCGATCGCCCTCTGGGTGCGGTGCGGCCCGAGCACGGCGGGCTCGGCCTTTCCACGGTCCATCGCTCTCGTGGGAGCCCGCGCCGCAACGGGCTATGGCGAGCACGTGACGCTCGAGTCGGCCAGCGGACTCGTCGACCGGGGCTTCGCCATCGTCTCCGGAGCGGCCTATGGCATCGACGGGATGGCGCACCGATCCGCCCTGGCCGCGAACGGCCGCACCATGGCGTTCCTCGCCGGGGGACTCGACCGCCCGTATCCGAGCGGCCACTCCGCGCTCATCGACCGGATCGCCGCGACCGGGGCCGTGTACTCGGAAGTGCCATGCGGCGCGGCGCCGACGAAGTGGCGCTTCCTCCAGCGCAACCGTCTCATCGCCGCGTCGACGCGCGCGACGGTCGTGCTCGAAGCGGGCCGGCGAAGCGGTTCACTCAACACGGCCGGCCACGCTTCGGCACTCGGTCGCGCGCTCGGTGCCGTTCCCGGGCCCGTCACCTCCGCCGCGTCCGCCGGTTGTCACCGGCTCTTCCGGGAGTACGACGCGATCTGCGTCACGACGGCGGCCGAGATGGCGGAACTGGCCGAACCGGCGTCGAGCGGCGAGCACGGAGCGATGACCCTCGCCGTCGATGAGACCGCGCGGTCGATCCTCGCCGTGCTCCGGCGGAACGTCGGCCTCTCCATCGTGGAGGTGGCGGAGAGGACCGGGGTCGGGACCGCCGCGGCGCAGTCATCGCTCGCCGTGCTCGAGCTCGAGGGCTCGACCCGGGAGACCGCGACGGGGTGGCGCCTCGCATGAACAGGACCCGCGGCCTGCCACGCTCCGGGGGCGCGAGTGGGGTTCGACGCGACGGTGAGAGGGGGAAGCCGCATCGGTGGATGGGCGCTAGCGCTCGGTCTCCGCCTCCGCCGCACGGTCCTGGTCGACGACGCGGCGCGCCGATCGTGCTGCGCTCTCGGCCCGCTTCCACTCGAGTTCGCGCGAGCGGATATCGGCGGTGAGCGCATCGACCTCGGCTACAGCGTCCTCGAGTCGTCTTTCGAGAGTCTGGAGGACATCCTTCTGGCGCGTCACCTCGGCGGCCAGTTCGTCTCGGCGGCCCGCGAGTGCGTCGCGTTCCCGTTCCCGACCCTCGCGGTCGGCTCGTGCACGGTCGGCCCGTTCCTCGGCCGCGCGAAGGCCACGCTCGTGCCGACGCCGGTCTCCGGCTGTCGGCCCCTCGGGTCGGTCCCTCGTCCGAGGGCGTTCCGTCGCGCCGCCGGTCCCGTCCACGGACGGGGCCGGTCGGAGCCGCGCGGATCGCCGCCCCGTCGGTTTCCGATCCTCGACGGCATCATCCTCGACGGCATCATCCGCGACGACGTCATCGTCAGGGTCGACTCGGGTGAACTCCGCGGGCGGGAGCGCGACGATGCGAGCGAGGTCGTTCCGACTCATTCCTCCCGATCGAGGGGGAGCGGTCAACCGCCCGGTCGCAAGCGCCGCCTCGATGTCCGGGTCGCCCAGTGCGGCGGTGACCGTCTCCGCGAGATCCTCGGCCGCAGCCGGGCTCAGCGGCCTCCCCGCTGCGCTCGTGACAGAACGAGCCGCATCGACGAGGCGGTCGACAAGGGCGTGCCGAGAACCGGTGAGTTCCCGCAGTGCGTCCCGGTCACCCGTGCCCGATGCGGCCTCGATGCGCGCACGGAGATCGGAGATCTCCTGAACGAACCACGGCGAGGAGCGGAACAGCAGGTTGCTCGCCCATGCAGCTGCCGTGGGCTTCGTCAGGGCGGAGACCGCGGTCGCGAGCTCACGATCGCCAGCCTTCCGAGCGGCGGCGGCTCGAGCGTTCCGCGTCGAGGTGAAGGCGTCGAGCGAGGCGGCGTAGAGCTCGTCGGCTATGTCGATCAGCCCGTGTGGATCGGCCATGGCCCGATTCCAGCACAGGACGACGGCGACGAAGGTCCGACCCGGCGTGCGGCGACGGATCGACCGAGGCAGGGCGCATCACTCCGCCGGTCCCGGGCGGGCGCGCCGGACGCTCGAGAAACCGGAATCGGGGCATGCTGGACACATGGAACTGGCGTCCGCCGTCGAGGACTTCCTCGCGCACCTCCGCGACGAGCGGAGCTACTCGCGGGAGACCGTCCGCGCCTACCGATCGGACCTGGCCACGTTCACGACGTGGGCGGCCAGACGATCCGCCACGACCGTCTCGGTGGTCGATCTGGCTCTCCTGCGCGACTGGTTGTGGGCCTCCGCTCACGACGGCCTGTCCGCGAGGACCATCGCTCGCCGTGCCGCCGCCCTCAAGAGCTTCTGCCGTTGGCTTGCCGCATCCGGTCACACCGAGCACGACGTCTCCGGCAGGCTCCGCTCGCCGAAGAGTGGTTCGCGCCTTCCCGCCGTCGTGCAGCGCACCCAGATCGACCAGCTCCTCGAGCGGTTATCGGAGGAGGCCGACGGGGGAGACCCCCTCGCCCGTCGTGACAGCGCAGTCGTCGAACTCCTCTACGCGTCGGGACTGCGTGTATCGGAACTGTGCGGGCTCGATGTCGACCACATCGACCTCGACCGATTGACCGCGCGTGTCCTCGGCAAGGGTGCGAAGGAACGCGTCGTGCCGTTCGGTGCCCCGGCGCGCGATGCGATCGTCGACTACGTGACAGCCTCCCGCCCGATACTCCTCGCACGAGCGGACGCCGCCGGAACGCTGCGGTCGGTCGAGGCGGCTCTCTTCCTCGGAGCGCGCGGCCGCCGACTCGGCACTCGAGCCGCCTACTCGATCGTCGAGCGCGTCTTCTCGGGCACCGACGGGATCACCGCCTCCGGACCGCACAGCCTCCGTCACTCCGCAGCGACCCACCTCCTCGACGGAGGGGCCGACCTGCGTAGCGTGCAGGAGTTGCTCGGACACGCGAGCCTCGGGACGACGCAGATCTACACGCACGTCTCCACTGAACGTCTCACAGAGAGTTATCGTCGCGCCCACCCGCGAGCCTGACAGGAACCGCGAGAAACCGGGCCCTCGATTGCCCGCTCACTCCGTATCACGGCTCGAGCGGCAGAAGGACGGATCGCCGAGGCGGCCGAAAGAAGGGCGCCGGGTCGACGTAGGCCCCGTCCCGGCGCACGCCGACGTGGACACAGCCGGCCCGGCAGTGCATCGCGACCCCCGGTCCGAGGATGCCGAGACGGCCTCCAGCCGCGACCGACTCTCCCGTGACGACGAGGGGCTCGACGGGATCGTAGCTCGACACGACGCCGCGGCCGTGGTCGACGGTGACGACCGATCTCCCCGCCACCGGTCCGGCGAAGAGGACGACGCCGGCCGAGGGCGCCACGACGGTGTCGCCCTCCCGCGCAGCGATGTCCAGCCCTCGATGACCGGCGCCGAAGCGATGCTCCGGTGGGATGAAGCCGCGCACGACGACGCGCGGCTCACCGACCGGCCAGCTCCAGGAGCCGCCCGGCGCTCGGGCGCCCGGGTTCTCGTCCCTCGCCGTGACGGTCAAGCCCGCAGCGGCTCCCCCCGCGTGGGCCGGAGCCATCGCGACGGCGAGAGCGCCGCCGACGAGCCCGACGATGACCACGACGGCCCGGGGGCGGCGGTGGCCGAGCCGTCGATCGTTCCCGGATCGAGCGCACCGGCTCCGGTCGCCGAAGGACCGAGTGAGAAGAGGGAATCGCATGGTCCGAGTCAAACGGGGCGGATCGCGAGGATCGGCGTCTCGGGATCGGTGGAGGAGAACGGAGCCGTCATCCTGGATGTGGACGGCGGTGGTGTATCCTGACGGGAGCACCTCGCTCGGCGGGGTGACTACGCGTGCCCACTCGCGGCAGCACATCCACCGGTCCTTCCCCCTCTCGAGCGTGAGCTCGAACGGCGGGTTGGCGGACGTGCGCCAGGGCACCAGGAGATCCGGCCGACCGGTCGGAGCGAACCGAATGGCGCCTCGCGCGCCGGAATAGGAGAACGGCTCATGGCCGTCGTCACCATTCGCCAGCTGCTCGACAGCGGCGTCCACTTCGGGCACCAGACCCGCCGCTGGAACCCGAAGATGAAGCGATTCATCTTCACCGAGCGTTCCGGCATCTACATCATCGACCTGCAGCAGTCGCTCGCCTACATCGACAAGGCGTACGACTTCGTCAAGGAGACGGTCGCCCACGGCGGCACCATCCTCTTCGTGGGAACGAAGAAGCAGGCACAGGAGTCCATCGCCGAGCAGGCCACGCGCGTGGGCCAGCCCTACGTCAACCAGCGCTGGCTCGGTGGCCTCCTCACCAACTTCCAGACGGTCTCCAAGCGACTCGCACGCATGAAGGAGCTCGAGGAGCTCGACTTCGAAGACGGCTCGAAGTCCGGCTTCACCAAGAAGGAACTCCTCATCAAGAAGCGCGAGCTCGACAAGCTCCACAAGTCGCTCGGCGGAATCCGCAACCTCACGAAGACGCCGTCGGCGCTGTGGGTCGTGGACACCAAGAAGGAGCACCTCGCGATCGACGAGGCGAAGAAGCTCGGCATCCCCGTCATCGGCATCCTCGACACCAACTGCGACCCGGACGAGGTCCAGTACCCGATTCCGGGCAACGACGACGCCATCCGCTCGGTGAGCCTGCTCACGCGCATCGTCGCCGACGCCGCCGCTGAGGGACTCATCCAGCGCCACCAGAAGCCGGAAGAGGGCGCCGAGCCCGCCGAGCCGATGGCCGAGTGGGAGCAGGAGCTCCTCCAGGCGGGCCAGGCCGACGCAGCGGCGTCGACCGAAGCCGCCGAACTCCCGACCGAGGAGAACGACGCCGACGCGGTCGTCGCCGAGAAGAACGCGACGATCGGTGACGACGCTCCCGTTGAGGACCCGAAGGCTCCGGAGTCCGACGAGGCGACCGAGGCGCGACTCGAAGCCGAGGCGACCGAGGACGAGAAGGTCCCCGCCGCCGACGCCGACAACAACTGACGACCAGAGGAGTAACAGCCGAATGGCAAACTTCAACATCGCCGACCTGAAGGCGCTGCGCGAGCAGCTCGGAACAGGCATGAGCGACACCAAGAACGCACTCGTCGAAGCCGAGGGCGACGTCGAGAAGGCCACCGAGATCCTCCGTCTCAAGGGTGCGAAGGGCAACGCGAAGCGTGCCGACCGCTCCACGAGCGAGGGCCTCGTCGCCACGCTGCAGAGCGACGCCGGCGTCACCATCATCGAGCTCGCGTGCGAGACCGACTTCGTGGCGAAGAACGACAAGTTCATCGCGCTGTCCGAGAAGGTCGTCGCGGCCGTCTCCGCAGCGGGTGCCTCGACCCTCGAGGAGGCCCTCGCGGCTCCCGTCGACGGTACGACGGTCGCCCAGGCGATCGACGACCAGGCCGCCACGATCGGTGAGAAGGTCGAACTGCGTCGCGTGGCGCTCGTGACGGGCGACCAGTTCGCCGTCTACCTGCACCGCACATCGAAGGACCTCCCGCCGCAGATCGGTGTCGTCGTCGCCTACACGGGCTCCGACGCCGAGACCGCCCGCGGAGTGGCCCAGCACATCGCCATGTTCGCTCCGCAGTACCTCACGCGCGACGACGTCCCGACGGACGCCGTCGACAAGGAGCGCGACATCGTCACGGAGATCTCCCGTGGCGAGGGCAAGCCCGAGGCGGCGCTCCCGAAGATCGTCGAGGGTCGTCTGACCGCGTTCTTCAAGCAGGTCGCACTCCTCGAGCAGGACTACGCTCGCGACAACAAGCAGCAGGTCGGCAGGATCCTCGAGGCCGCGGGCCTCACGGTCACCGACTTCGTGCGTTTCAAGGTCGGCGCGTAACCGATGAATGAAGAGTCCGGATCGCTCATGGCGATCCGGACTCTTTCATGTGTGCGGCGCGCCGCGCCGACCACTAGTTTTGTGCAAGACCCTCGGGAAGGAACGGGCACCTCATGACAGCACCGGAAAAGCGACGCGTACTCCTGAAGCTCTCGGGGGAGGCGTTCGGCGCCGGGTCCCTCGGGGTGAATCCCGACGTGGTGAGCCAGTTGGCGCGGGAGATCGCCGCGGCAGCGCGTCACGTCGAGGTCGCGATCGTCGTGGGAGGCGGCAACTTCTTCCGCGGCGCAGAGCTCTCCCAGCGGGGCATGGACCGTGGTCGTGCCGACTACATGGGCATGCTCGGGACGGTGATGAACGCTCTCGCGCTCCAGGACTTCCTCGAGCAGGCCGGCGCGGAGACGCGCGTCCAGTCCGCCATCGCGATGACGCAGGTCGCCGAGCCCTACATCCCGCGACGCGCCGAGCGTCACCTCGAGAAGGGGCGCGTCGTGATCTTCGGCGCCGGGGCGGGACTGCCGTACTTCTCGACCGACACCGTGGCGGCCCAGCGGGCCCTCGAGATCGGCGCGACGAGCGTCCTGCTCGCGAAGAACGGCGTCGACGGCGTGTACTCGGCCGATCCCCGTAAGGATCCGCTCGCCACGAAGATCGACAAGATCTCGTATCAGGAAGCCCTCCAGCGGGGGCTCAAGGTCGTCGACTCGACGGCGTTCAGCCTCTGCATGGACAACGGCATGCCGATGCGTGTCTTCGGCATGGAGCCGGAGGGGAACGTCACCGCCGCCATCGAGGGCAAGGAAATCGGCACCCTCGTCAGCAACTAGACTTGACCAGCAGTTCCAACGTGAGGAGTAGCGAGTGATCGCCGAAGTTTTGGCCGATGCAACGAGCCGGATGGACAAGGCCGTCGAGGTCGCGAAGGACGATTTCGCGACCGTGCGCACGGGGAGGGCCAATCCGCAGCTCTTCCAGAAGGTCCTCGTCGACTACTACGGAACGCCGACGCCGCTCGGTCAGCTCGCGTCCCTCCAGAACCAGGAGGCCCGTACCCTCATCGTCACGCCGTACGACAAGAGCGCGTTGCGAGACATCGAGCAGGCAATCCGCGACATGCCGAACCTCGGCGCCAACCCGACCAACGACGGCAACCTCGTCCGCGTGAGCCTCCCCGAGCTCACCCAGGAGCGACGTAAGGAGTTCGTCAAGCTCGTCCGCACCAAGGGCGAGGACGCGAAGGTGTCCGTCCGCAACATCCGACGCAAGGCGAAGGACGAGCTCGACGCACTCAAGAGCGAGGTCGGCGACGACGACGTTGCGCGCGCCGAGAAGGAGCTCGAGAGCATCACGAAGGCGCACATCGATGCGATCGACGAGGCCCTCAAGCGCAAAGAAGCCGAGCTGCTCGAGGTCTGAGCCATGACGAGGCCCCAGACAGGATGGCTGGTCGCGTGACCGGCCCGCACCCGGGCGAGGATCCGCCACCGCACCGCCGCCCGGGTGACGCGCGTCCGGATCTCCAGAGCCAGTTGAACGCCAAGCGGGCCGAGATCGAGGAGCGCGTGCGGACGACACGTGCCGATCTCGAGGGGCGTGTCACGGAGGTCCGCGCGCACTTCGATCAGGCGAACGAGCGGGTCGAGGCCCGAGTGGGCCGCAACCTCGTGATGGCGATCGGGATCGGCGTCGCGCTCGGAGCGATCCTCGTTTTCAGCCTGTTCTTCTTCAAGGGCCTGTTCGCGGTGTTCGGGGCCGCCGTCGTGGTCTTCACGACTCTCGAACTCGCGACCGCACTGAAGCACGCCGACCGGCGGACCGACCGCTGGCCGGCCGCCGGCGCCGCCCTCGTCTTCGTCGGTGCAGCGTACTTCGCGGACGGCCCCACGCGATGGGCCGTCATGATCGCCGCGATCACCTTCGTCGTGGTGTGGCGCCTCATCGCGCAGATGGCCGCAGGGGACGCCCGCGCTCCGCTCGCGGTCGTGCTCGATGTCGCCGCCGCCGTGTTCACGCAGGCGTACATCGCGGGACTCGGGAGCTTCGCGGTGATCCTCGTCTCACGGGACGGTGGGGAGTTGTGGGTCTTCGCGTTCATCGCGCTCGTGGTCGTCGTGGATGTCGGCGCCTACGCCTCAGGCCTCGCGTTCGGCCGCCACCCGATGGCGCCCCGGGTGAGCCCGAACAAGACGTGGGAAGGCTTCGCCGGTGCACTCGTGCTCAGTCAGGCGGCCGGAGTGCTCGTGGCGATCTTCCTGCTCGGGCAGCCCTGGTGGGTGGGGACGATCTTCGCGGCCGTCATCATCCTGTCGGCCACCGTCGGGGACCTGTCCGAGTCCATGATCAAACGTGACATCGGCATCAAGGACATGAGCTCGTGGCTTCCCGGTCACGGCGGTTTCCTCGATCGACTCGACTCGATCCTGCCGTCGGCGCCCGTCGCGTACCTGATGTTCGTGGTGTTCACATGACGACGACGCGAGTCCCGTCGGCGAGCCGCGCGCACTCGGGTGAGAATGGTTCCGTGTCGACCTCCCCGTTCCCCCTCACCCGCCGAGGCCGCGGGTACGCTCCTGCCGACGTGGACGCCTTCCTTCGCGACGCGCGATCGGCGTACGACCTCGACCCCTCCGCGGAGCCGATCCTCACGTCCGAAGACATCCGACGGGTGTCGTTCCCCCTCGTGCGCAAGGGCTACTCCACCTCGCACGTCGACGCGGCGCTCGAACGCCTGGAGGACGCCTTCGCGCTCCGCGAAAGGGAGCGATCACTCGACACGGTGGGGCGGCGACGCTGGCTTGCGGAGACGCGCGAGACGGCACAGGTCCTGCTGAACCGGTTGTCCCGGCCGACGGGGGAGCGGTTCACCCGCGCCGGTCGACTCACCCAGGGCTACCGAGTCGAGGACGTCGACGCCCTCGCGGCTCGGCTCGTCGCCTACTTCGAGACGGGCGCGGCGGTCGATGTCGACACGGTCAGGACAGCAGTGTTCCGTGCCGAGCGGGGCGGCTACGCCGAGGAGCAGGTCGACCGGGTCCTCGACGCCGTCGTCGACGTCATGCTCGCGGTTCGCTGACGTGCACGGCGGGTTCGTGACATTTCCGTGATCTGAGCTAAAATCGTTGGATCGTGGGTAAGCATCTCGTACTTCCAACCTCTCCCGTTCCGGTCTCCTCTCACCAGCGGGTCGCTCGTGGTCCCCGGGGCGTGGTGTCCGGGTCCGCCCGGACGCGGTCGAGCCTTCCGGTCGCACTGCTCGGCTTCCTCGCCGCATTCGGGGTGATCGCGGTGAACATTGTCGATCCCTACTCCGGGGCGACGGCGTCGCCGTACTTCGAGATCGTTCCGCGCTACGAGCGCGCCGACGTCCAGTCGCTGGCTCTCGCCGGTGACTACGACACGTCGTTCACGCGTGACGTGTACGGAGCGGAGGCACCTCCGCCGCCTCCGCCGCCGCCGCCGCCCGTCGAGGAGGAGGAGAAGGACGAGTCCGATTCGTCGGGCTCGGGGTCGGGCTCCGGCTCGGGATCCGGTTTCTCTGCGCCCACAGCCGCGGTCCCCGACCCCGGTACCGCGCAAGCGATCGCCTACGAGATGGTCGCGGCGCGCGGCTGGGGAGAAGACCAGTATTCCTGCCTCGTGTCCTTGTGGAACAAGGAATCCGGCTGGCGCGTCAACGCGGCGAACCCCAGTTCCGGCGCCTACGGCATTCCTCAGTCCTTGCCGGGGAGCAAGATGGCGTCTGCAGGATCGGACTGGGCGACCAACCCGGCCACCCAGATCTCGTGGGGCCTCGGCTACATCAGCGGTCGGTACGGTACGCCCTGCGGCGCCTGGGGCCACTCCCAGTCCGTCGGCTGGTACTGATCCGAGCCACGACCCGTGACAACCGGCTCGCTACCCGACGGCGAGGTGCAGGTCGGGTGGCGGGTCAGCCCGATGAATCCGTCACCCGGCGCCTGCGGCATCCCGCAGTCCTACCCGGGGAACAAGAAGGCGTCGGCCGGCACCGGCTGGCGGACGAACCTCGCGACGCAGACCAGTCGGGGCTCGGCTCCATCGCGGCTCGCTACGGATCCCCGTACGGCATATGGAACCACTCCGAGGCCGTCGGCTCCTCCTGAGCGGGAAGCTCGAGCAGACATCGACGCGGCGTACGCACGCCCGGACGGGAAACGAATCAGGATGCCACGCAGCAAACGACCGCGGCGCGGAGGGCGCGACAACGATCGCGGCGAGTCGGACCTTTCGGCGCTGCTCAACGGCTGGAAGCGCACGGAGGTCAAGCGCGGGGTGGCATGGTGGGTGCAACCCGTCTCGTCGAGCCAGTCCGTGAAGGAGTACGTCTGCCCCGGTTGCGGGCGAACGGTGGATGCGGGCGTGGCCCACATCGTGGCCTGGCGTGCGGACGGTCCCCTCGGGGACGCCGCCGACCTTGCGTCGCGGCGGCACTGGCACACGCACTGCTGGAGGATCGGATGAACGGCTACAGGCCGAGGAGAGGGGAATGACCGTGGAGATCCGAGGTGGCGTCGAGCTTCCCGCCCGCCGTGAGGACATCGAGTTCCGGACGGCCGACGGACTGACGCTCGTCGGTGAGTTGGCGTCGCCGGCGGATGGACGTGCTGTCGCGACGCTCGTCACGCTGCACCCCCTTCCGACCGCCGGTGGCTTCATGGATTCGCACATCCTGCGGAAGGCGGCGGCACGGCTTCCTGCCTTGGCGGGCGTGAACGTGCTCCGGTTCAACACGCGGGGGACCGGCTCCGAGCGCGGCACGAGTGACGGCTCCTTCGGAGACGGAGTGTCGGAAGAGGCCGACGTCGCGGCGGCCATGGCGTTCGTGACCGAGCGCGGACTCCCGCACCCCTGGTTGCTCGGGTGGTCCTTCGGGACGGAGCTCGCACTCAAGTACGGTCGGTCGCATCCCATCGAGGGCGCGATCCTCCTCTCGCCGCCGCTCCACCGGACCTCGCCGGAGGAGGTCGCCGCGTGGGAAGGCGACTCGAGGAGACTCGTGGCGCTGATCCCCGAGTTCGACGACTACCTCCGGCCCGCCGAGGCGATCGAGCGGTTCTCGACCGTCCCGTCGGCGACGGTCATCCCCATCGAGGAGGGGAAGCACCTCTGGGTCGGCGAGAAGCTGACCCGCAGAGTCTTGTCGGAGATCGTGGCGACCGTCGTCCCGAGCGCCTTGCCTCTCGCGACCGACTGGCCGGACGAGGGCTGAACGTCGTCCCTCAGAGCTCGTTCTGCCGCGGTATCACGACCTGCTTGATGATGAGGAGGACCGCCGCCGCCGTCGGTATCGCGATGAGCGCCCCGAGGATCCCGAGGAGGGAGCCCCCGGCGAGAGCGGCGATCACGACGACGGCTCCCGGCACGGCGACGGCACGCTTCATGATGTTGGGGCTCAAAACGTACGCTTCGATCTGCATGTAGATGAGGTAGTAGACGGCGGCGACGAGCGCCGTCAACGGGGATCCGAGTCCCGGGATCAGGCACACGAGCGAGATGATGATGGACCCGGTGAGGGTGCCGACGAGCGGGATCAGGGAGAAGAAGAACCCGATGCACGCGAGCACCGGCGGGAACGGCGCGTCGATGATCGACAGCACGATGTAGCTGAGGAGGCCGCTGCATGCGGCGATCGTCACCTGTCCGGTGACGTAGCGCCCGACGGAGTCGGTGATCTGCTCGGCGAGATCGGCGAAACGCGCGCGCTTCGTCGCGGGCACCAGCTGATAGAGGCCGCGCTTCGTGGCGGGCAACGACGCGGTGAAGTAGATCGTGAGGATGAGCACGATGAGCGCGCCGAAGAAGCCCGAGCCGATGGCGAAGACGACCTGAACGGCACCGCTGCCGATGTTCGTGATGTTGTCGGTGATGAACGAGCCTGCCTCGGTGATGATGAGATCCACGTTGAGGAACGGGAACTGATCGCGCAGGTTCTCGATGAACTCGTTCGAGCTCACCTGTCGTTGGAGGAGCGGGACGAGGCGGGCGAGCTCACCGATCTGGTCGACGATGATCGGCACCACCATCCAGACGAGTCCGCCGAAGAGTGCGAGCAGGACGGCGACGACGATGATGAGCGCGAGCCAGCGGGGGAGCCCTCGCCTCTCGAGCCACGTCACGATGGGATCGAGACCGAGAGCGAGGAATAACGCCGCGCCGATGTAGACGAGGATCGTCTGGAGGTTGCCGATGGAGACGAGGATCAGGAGGCCGAGCCCGACGCCGAGGGTGCCGACCAACCCGACGCGGAACGCGTTCTGGATCCTCATCCGGCCTCCTCCATGCTCGACTCGACAATCCTAGGGTGCCGACCGCTCGGGGCCCGATCGGTGGCGGAGAGAGGCGTTGGAGGTCGCGCTCAGCGTTTATCCGATATTCTGGAGCGTCCCGTGTCCGTTGCCGCGCCGTGTCCATCCCGCTCGACGTGCCGTTCCGCCCGTCCACCGGCAACGTAGAAGGAGTGTTCGTGCGTTTCGTTCTCGCCATCGCCGCATTCGTGGTCGCTGCAGCGATGATCGTCCTGGGCATCGCCCAGCGGACGGTCTTCCTCCCCCCGTCGACCGTCGCCGCCGAGGGGACGGTCGAGGGCGGACTGCCTTACACGCTCGTGAGCGGCGCCGTCCTGAATTCGCGCGACGGGTCGCAGACCGTGACCGTGACGGGGTCCGATGCCGTCTTCGTGGCCTACGGCCGCACGAGCGACGTCATGGCGTGGCTCGGCGACAGCGAGTACGCCGAGCTCTCCGTTGACGAGGAGACGGGCAACCTCACCACCACCCTGAGGGGCGGTGAGCAGGCTGAGGACACGGGTGCGACTCCGACACCGACGCCGACGGGCTCCGCTGATCCTGCCGGCCCCGAGACTGCCGAGGGGGAGGACGCCGAGGCCGACGAGGAAGCCCGTGCGGACGAGACGCCGATCGAGACGATCCGGGATCCGCGCGGGTCCGACTTGTGGCTCAGCGAGTACTCCGAGGAGCAAGCCGTCATCGCGCCGATCAGCGTGCCGGAGGACGTCAGCGTCCTCATCGCCTCGAACGGTGAGGAGGCGGCTCCGGACACCGTGCGCCTCTCATGGCCGGTGAGCAATGCAACTCCGTGGGCGGGTCCCCTGATCGCGGGCGGCATCCTGCTGCTCGTTGTCGGCCTCGTCCTCTACCTCCTCGGTTTGAACCACCTCCGCAAGTCGCGCGGTCCGCGTCGCAAGGGCATCACCGCGGGTCCGGGACTCGAGCAGACAGCCAAGCCGCCACGCCGCCGCCGCCGAGTCCGATCACGGGCTCGCTCGACGATGCGCGCGACGGTACCGATGCTGCTCGTCTCCGGCCTGTTGCTGAGCGGCTGCTCGGCGAGCTACTGGCCGGACCTCTCCGCATCCGAGGAGACCCCCGAACCGACGGACAGTGTCGCGGTGCTCCCGGAGACCACGGACGAGGTCGCTGCTCCGGCGGTCACGGTGCCCCAACTCGAGCGCATCATCTCGCGGATCTCAGCGGTGGCAACGGAGGCCGACGCGGATCGCAACAGTGAACTCGCCGCGACGCGCTTCTCCGGCGCGGCGCTCCAGGAGCGTCAGTCCAACTACACCATCCGTGGAAAGGTGTCCGACTACGGGGCGCCCCGCGCGATCCCGTCGTCCCCGCTGCTCCTGTCGCTCCCGCAAGCCACCGACGTGTGGCCGCGGACGGTCTTCACGGTCGTAGGAGACCAGGAAGACACGGAGACGCCCCTCATCGCGCTCATGCTCCGGCAGGAAACGCCGCGGTCGAACTACACGGTCGACTACGCCGTCTCGCTGGAACCGAACGCGACGATCCCCGAGTCCGCTCCCGCGTCCGTCGGCGCCGCGTTCATCCCGCCGGACTCGCCCCTCATGCTCGTGGCACCGAACAATCTGGCCACGTCCTACTCGGACCTCATCGCTGCGGGCGCGGAGAGCGAATACGCCCCGCTCTTCGCCGAGAGTGATCCGTTCCGCGAGATCATCGCGAGTGACCGCGCGGCGAAGGACGAGGGTCTCGAGGAGACGGCGACCATCGAATTCTCGACGGCACCGGGGGAGACGGACCCGCTCGGGCTCGCGACCATTTCCTCCGGCGCGATCGTCGCCGTCAGCATCGAGGAGACCGAGACGGCAAAACCCGTGGAGAGTGGTGCCGTGGTCAAGCCGACCGGAGCCATCGCGGCTCTCGTCGGACTCGAGGAGACCGCGAAGGGTACGACGGCCACGTACGCCGACCAGTTGCTGTTCTACGTCCCACCGGCGGACTCGACCGACACGGTCGTGCTCCTCGGTTTCAGTCAGGCCCTCATCTCTGCGAAGGAGTTGTCATGAGCATCCCCATGAACCCGGGTGCCAATCTCCGCGGCGCCGTCGACCTCTCGGGTCTAGCGTCGCGTCCCTCGACGGCGGCCGCCGCGAGCGGTACCGATGCGGCCGGCGGCGATGCCATCAGCGTGCCATCGCTCGTGCTCGGTGGGACCGACCAGAACTTCGGTCAGTTCATCGAGTTGTCGGCGCGCGTCCCCGTCGTCGTCGAGCTCTTCTCCGCGCGATCAGAGGCGAGCATCGCCTTCGCTCCCATTCTCGAGCGCCTCGTCGTCCAGCAGGGGGGCGCTCTCGTACTCGTCCGCGTCGACATCGACGCCAATCCCCAACTCGTCCAGGGACTCCAGGCGACGACCGCTCCGACCGTGGTCGTGCTGATCGGCGGCCAGCCGATGCCGCTCTTCCAGGGCGCCGTCCCCGAGGCGCAGTTGTCCCAGGTCATGGGACGCGTCGTCGAGGCGGCGGCTCAGAGTGGCGTGTCCGGTCGCGTGATCGTCGAGGGGGGCGCGGAGGCCCCGGTGCCTGAGCCCGAATTGCCGCCTCTGCACCAGGAGGCCTACGACGCGATCGGCCGCCAGGACTACGAGGCCGCCATCGCCGCGTACAGGAAGCAGATCCTCCAGGCACCCAACGACCGTGAGGCGGTCGCTGGGCTCGCACAGGTGAGTCTGCTGCACCGGCTCGGCGGTAAGACTCTCGACGCCATCCGTGCCGCAGCGGCCGCCGGTCCCGACGACGTGGATGCCCAGCTCGACGTCGCCGATCTCGATCTCTCCGGAGGGCACGTCGCCGACGCCTTCGACCGCTTGCTCGGGCTGTTCCCGTCACTCGACGGCGACGGGCGCGACCGGGTGCGCGAGCGTCTGCTCGACTACTTCGAGATCGTCGGCGTCGCGGATCCTCTCGTCGC
Source organism: Labedella populi (assembly GCF_004078655.1). Classification (GTDB taxonomy): domain Bacteria; phylum Actinomycetota; class Actinomycetes; order Actinomycetales; family Microbacteriaceae; genus Labedella; species Labedella populi. The sequence continues at coordinate 102,296 of NZ_RZNC01000003.1, forward strand.
TTCGGCGCGGGCACGGCTCGCCGGCCTGCTCTACTAGCGTCCGGCACGGTCCCGCACGTCGCAACCGACGGTCAACGACGAAGCGCCCTGTCCTCGGACAGGGCGCTTCGTCGTTCGCGTGCTCAGCCGCCGGTCAGCGTCGACGCTTCAACCAGAGCCCGGCGAGGGGCGGGAGCGTGATGTCTGCCGAGGCGGGCCGGCCGGCCCAGGGCTCGTCCTTCACGGTGACGCTTCCGAGATTGCCGATCCCGGATCCGCCGAACTCCGCAGCGTCCGAATTGAGGATCTCGTCCCACTCGCCCGGGTGCGGGAATCCGGCCCGATACGGGCCGACGGTGGTGCCGGAGAAGTTCATGAACACGGCGATCTCGTCGCCGTTCGAGTCACGACGCAGGAACGAGACGATGTTCCGAGTGGAGTCCCCGCCGTCGAGCCACTCGAACCCGGACGCGTCGTTGTCGTGCTCCCACAGGGCCGGGTTCTCCCGGTAGACCCGGTTGAGCTGCGTGACGAGCGAGTGCACGCCGCGGTGCGCGGGCTGGTCGAGGATCCACCAGTCGAGGTCGCGCGCCTCCGACCATTCGGAGAGCTGACCGAACTCCTGGCCCATGAACAGGAGCTGCTTGCCCGGATGCGCCCACATGAAGGTCAGGAAGGCCCGCATGTTCGCGAGCTTCTGCCAGTGGTCGCCGGGCATCTTGCCGATGAGCGAGCCCTTCCCGTGCACGACCTCGTCGTGGCTGATGGGGAGGAGGAAGTTCTCGCTGAACGCGTAGAGGAACGAGAACGTAATCTCACCGTGGTGGAAGGACCGCCACATGGGGTCGTTCGCGATGTATTGCAGGGAGTCGTGCATCCAGCCCATGTTCCACTTGAGACCGAAGCCGAGCCCGCCGCCGCTCGTCGGCGCGGTGACACCGCCCCAGTTGGTCGACTCCTCGGCGATCATGACGATGCCGGGATTTCGACGATAGGCCGTGGCGTTCGCCTCCTGCAGGAGACTGATCGCCTCGAGGTTCTCGTTGCCTCCGTGGACGTTCGGGAGCCACTCGCCCGGTTGACGGGAGTAGTCGAGGTAGAGCATCGAGGCGACGGCGTCGACGCGCAGTCCATCGACGTGGAACTCCTCGATCCAGTAGAGCGCGTTCGCCACGAGGAAGTTCCGCACCTGCGGATTCCCGAAGTCGAAGATGAGCGTTCCCCAGTCCTTGTGCTCGCCGCGGCGCGGGTCGGGGTGCTCGTAGAGCGCCTCGCCGTCGAAGCGCGCAAGCGCCCACGTGTCGGTAGCGAAGTGACCGGGGACCCAGTCGACGAGGACGCCGATACCCGCCTGGTGGAGCCGATCGATGAGGTAACGGAGGTCGTCGGGGTCGCCGAAGCGGCTCGTCGGCGCATAGTATCCGGTGACCTGGTAGCCCCACGAGCCACCGAACGGGTGCTCGGCGAGTGGCATGAATTCCACGTGGGTGAAGCCGAGCTCGGTGACGTACTCGATCAGATGATCGGCGAGCTCGCGGTACCCGAGACCGAGGCGCCAAGAGCCCGCGTGCAGCTCGTAGACACTCATCGGACCGTTGTGAGGGTCCCGGGCGGCTCTCGCCGTCATCCACTCCTCGTCGTTCCACGAGTAGTCGGACTCGGTCACGATGGAAGCGGTGAGGCCGGCGGTCTCGGAGAAGCGAGCAAGCGGGTCGGCCTTCGAGACCCAGCGGCCATCACGGCCGCGCAGCTCGAACTTGTAGAGCGCGCCGGTTTCGACGCCCGGGACGAAGATCTCCCACACGCCGGAGCCGCCCATCGAACGCAAGGCATGTCCCTCGCCGTGCCAGTCGTTGAAAGTGCCGATGACCCTGACGGCACTTGCATGAGGCGCCCACACGGTGAACGAGGTGCCGGTGACCGGCCGCTCCGCCGTCCCGAGGGTGCGGCGGTGCGCGCCGAGGACGTCCCACAAGCGCTCGTGCCGACCTTCGCCGATGAGATGAAGATCGAGTTCACCGATGGCTGGGGCGAACGCATACGCGTCGTCCGCCACCCAATCGGGGCCGCCGTCGTAGGAGGCCTCGATGCGATATCCCTGGTGCCCCGCCACATGTGCGCCTTGCCAGATTCCGGAGCGGACGTGTGAGAGCTCGACCCGGGCGCCGCTGTCGAGCGTCGCGGAGACCCGCGTTGCGAGCGGCCGGCGGGTGCGGATGACGGTCAAGGCGTCCGAGACGCCCTCGGAAGCCACCGGGTGGCTTCCGAGAACGGAGTGCGGGTCGTGGTGCTCTCCCGCGGCGACGCGGTCGAGGACGCCGTCGTCGAGCGCGGGGATCGCGACCTTGTCAGGGGCCGATCGCTGACGCGTCGTCGATACGGCGTCGGGAGTGGCGGCGTCGGGAGTGGCGGCGTCGGGCGCGTAGATGCCGGGAGCGGCGTCGTCTGCGGAGCCGGCGGGCGGCGGGGTCGGGGGGATCGTGCTCACGGTCAGTCCTCCAAGACTTCGAGAATGTGCACCGGCGTCGTGAAGGCGTCGAGCTTGACGTAGTTGTCCTCGCCCCACTGCCAGACGGCATCGCTGACGAGGTCGTGCACGCGGAACGGGGTGCCGTGCGGGACACCGAAGGCCGTCGAGTCCAGGTGGACGACGGTCTCCCTGACGGAGTGCGGGTCGACGTTGGCGACGACGATGATCGTGTCCGATGCGCCTGTCGGCGAGAGCTCCGCGGACACGTGCTTCGAGTAGACGAGGATGTTCTCGTCCTCGGACGAGTGGATGCGGAGGTTCCGCAGCTGCCCGAGGGCGGGGTGCTCGCGCCGGACGCGGTTCAACGTGCCGATGAACAGGCCGAGCGACGCCCCGGCGGCTTCGGCGGCGGCATAATCGCGCACCTTGTACTCGTACTTCTCGTTGTCGATGTTCTCCTCGGAGCCCGGGCGGGCGACGTTCTCGAAGAGTTCGAAGCCCGAGTAGACCCCCCAGAGTCCGCCGGCGGTCGCGGCGAGCGCCGCACGGATCGTGAAGGCGGCCGGTCCGCCGAACTGCAGGTACTCCGTGAGGATGTCCGGCGTGTTGACGAACAGATTCGGCCGGTAGTAGTCCGCCGTCTCCGTCGAGATGCTCGTGAAGAACTCCTCCAGCTCTTCCCGGGTGTTCCGCCAGGTGAAGTAGGAGTACCCCTGCTGGAAGCCCACCTTCGCGAGCGCTCGCATCATGGCAGGCCGCGTGAACGCCTCGGCGAGGAACACGACGTCGGGGTCCGTCGAGTTGACCTCGCCGATGAGCCACTCCCAGAATTCGACGGGCTTCGTGTGGGGGTTGTCGACACGGAAGGTGCGGACTCCGAGGGACATCCAGTAGCGCACGATCCTCAGGACCTCGGCTCTGATGCCCTCCGGGTCGTTGTCGAAGTTGATCGGATAGATGTCCTGGTACTTCTTGGGCGGATTCTCCGCATAGGCGATCGAACCGTCGGGAAGCGTCGTGAACCACTCGGGGTGCTCGGTCACCCACGGGTGATCGGGCGACGCCTGGAGCGCCAGATCGATCGCGACCTCGAGACCGAGGTCGGCCGCCGACCGGAGGAACGACTCGAAGTCCTCGACGGTACCGAGGTCCGGGTGGATGGCATCATGCCCGCCGTCAGCCGATCCGATGGCCCAGGGCGAGCCGGGGTCGTTCGGCCCGGCCTCGAGCGAATTGTTCGGGCCCTTGCGGAACGCCTGTCCGATGGGGTGGATGGGAGGGAGGTAGACGACGTCGAAGCCCATGGCGGCGACGGCTGGGAGTCGCTTCGCAGCCGTACTGAAGGTTCCGGAGACCCACGATCCGTCCTCGAGCTTCCGTGCGCCCTCCGATCGAGGGAAGAACTCATACCACGATGCGAATCCGGCGCGCGTACGCTCGACCCGGATGGTGCGCTGTGCGCTCGTCGATCGGAGCCCCATGAAGGGGCGCTCGCGGGCGATGCGCGCAAGTTCCGGGTCGTCGAGCACCGCGCGGCGCTCGGCTCCCTTCTTAACGGAGGAGAGGCTCTTGGCGAGACGGCCGAGGTACGTGCGCTCCTTCGCGGGGCGGGTGGACTCCGTCGACGCCGCCTGCAGGAGCTGTGCACCCATGGTGTACATGAGCTCGACGTCGATCCCCGCGTCGATCTTGATCTCCGCGTTGTGGTGCCACGTCGCGAACTCGTCGGCGAACGCGAGGATGCGATACGTCCACGGACCGACCTCGTCGAGCCGCGCCTCGCCCTCCCACGAGTCGGTTCCCGGTGCCCCGGGGTCGAGCACGACGGTCGTCTCGGCTCCTGCGGGAGACGTCAGGAGTGCGCGGACGCCGATGAGGTCGTGTCCCTCACGGAACGCCGTCGCCCGGAAGGGGACGATCTCGCCCGCGAAGGCCTTCGCCGGCCATCGGCCGCCCTCGACCTCTGGCGATACGCCGAGGATGGGGATCCGTCCGATCGACGCGGTCCCGGGGCTCGGCAGAGACCGCTCCGGAGTCGTCGTCGGTTGAGCCTTCTGCGCCGACTGAAGGTCGGCCGTCTTCTTCGCCACCCTCAAACCGTATCCCGTCGGCCGGCCGGGCGGCAGGGTCCCGGACGGGGCCGCGCCGGTGGATGCCGACGCGCTACACTCCGCCCCCTCCTCTAGGCTGGGCGCGTGAAGGCCATTCGTCGATTCGCCGTCCGCCCCGCTCTTCCCGAGCGGCTCGCCGCCCTCGAGACCCTCGTCGGCAACCTCCGCTGGGTCTGGCACGAGCCCACCAGGGAGCTCTTCTCCGAGATCGCTCCTGGGGCCTGGGAGCACGCACAGCGCGACCCCACGGCGCTGTTCGCATCCGTGTCCCAGGAGCGGCTCGATGAATTGGCCGCGGATGACGGCTTCGTGCACCGCGCGAACGCGCTGCGCGACGACCTCGAGCGCTACCTCACGGAACCACGTTGGTACCAGAGCCTCGAGGGCGAGACCCCGGATTCGATCGCCTACTTCTCGCCGGAGTACGGCATCACGGCAGCGCTTCCTCAGTACTCCGGCGGCCTCGGTATTCTCGCGGGTGACCACTTGAAAAGCGCGTCCGACCTCGGCGTCCCGCTCGTCGCCGTCGGCCTCTTCTACCGATCCGGATATTTCAGTCAGTCGTTGTCGGCGGACGGCTGGCAGCAGGAGAGGTATCCGATCGTGGACCCGGACGGCTTGCCGCTCTCCGTCCTCCGACACCTCGACGGCACGCCGGTCGATGTCGTCCTGGCCATGCCGGACGGCAGATCGCTCAATTCGCGCGTCTGGACGGCGAGGGTGGGTCGCGTGACCCTCCTGCTTCTCGACACCGACGTGCCGGAGAACGACGCAGACCTCTGCCAGGTCACGGACCGGCTGTACGGGGGAGGGGAGGAACACCGTCTCCGGCAGGAGCTGCTCCTCGGGATCGGGGGCGTGCGCGCCATCAAGCAGTGGTGCGATCTCACGGGTGCCGCCTTCCCCGCCGTGTTCCACACGAACGAGGGGCATGCCGGATTCCTCGGTCTCGAGCGCATCTCGGACCTGGTCGGGGCCGGTCTCGGCTTCGGCGAGGCGCTCGAGGTGGTGCGTGGTGGCGCCGTGTTCACAACCCACACGCCCGTGCCGGCGGGGATCGACCGGTTCGACCCGGCCCTCATCCGCCGCTACTTCTCGACGGATCTCCTTCCCGGTGTCGAAGCCGACGAGGTACTCACCCTCGGCCAGGAGGAGGGCGGCGACGGCAGCCTGGGAGCGTTCAACATGGCCATCATGGGGTTCCGGCTCGCGCAGCGCGCCAACGGGGTGTCGCGTCTCCACGGTGAGGTCTCGCGTCGGATGTTCCGATCGCTCTGGCCGGGATTCGATGAGACCGACATCCCGATCGGCTCCATCACCAACGGTGTACACCCGGCGACGTGGACGAGTCCGCACCTCGCAGAGGTGGCTGAGCACGCGTGGGGTACCCGTGACACCACCGCCGTCGACTGGCGCGACGGCGCCGTGAGCGACGAGACCCTCTGGGAGACGAAGCGGCGGCTTCGGGCGGAGCTCGTGCACGCAGCCCGTCGCCGCGTGGAAGCGACGTGGATCTCACAGAATCCCGGCGGCGTCGTACCCGAGTGGGTCGGTCAGGTGCTCGATCCCGACGTGCTGACGATCGGCTTCGCACGCCGGGTCCCGACGTACAAGCGCCTCACTCTCATGCTCCACGACGAGGAGCGACTGCGTGCGCTCCTGCTCGATCCCGAGCGGCCCATCCAGATCGTCGTCGCCGGGAAGTCGCACCCCGCTGACGACGAAGGCAAGCGTCTCATCCAACAACTCGTCGAGTTCACGTCGGACCCCGCGGTCCGCTCGCGCATCGTCTTCCTCCCTGATTACGACATGGGGATGGCGAAGACGCTCTTCCCCGGCACCGACGTCTGGCTCAACAACCCGCTGCGGCCTCTCGAGGCGTGCGGCACGTCGGGCATGAAGGCGGCGCTCAACGGCTCGCTCAACCTTTCGATCCTCGATGGCTGGTGGAACGAGTTCTACGACGGCGCCAACGGGTGGGCGATCCCGACCGCCGCGGCGAACGTGTCGCCCGAAGAGCGCGATCGCATCGAGGCGTCGTCGCTCTACGAGCTCCTCGAGCATCACATCGCGCCGCGCTTCTACGACAGGGACGGCGGCGTCCCGCGGCAGTGGCTCACGTCCGTGAGGCACTCGCTCGCAACGCTCTCTCCGGCTCTCAGCGCCGATCGGATGCTGCGCGAGTACGTGGGGGCGTTGTACCGTCCGGCCTCCGTCGCCGCTGCACGGCTGTCGGAGTCCGGCTACCGGCGCGCGCGCGAGCTGGCCGCCTGGAAGCAGCGCGTCGTGTCGTCCTGGCCGCGCGTCGGGATCACACACGTCGAATCGGGCGGGCTCGACGTGACCCCGCAGGTGGGCGAGATGCTCCGTCTACGGGCGTATGTCGATCTCGGGGATCTGACGCCCGAGGACGTCCGCGTGGAACTCGTCTACGGCTCCGGCTCGGCTGAGGGCGAGCTCACCGAGGTCTCCACCCTGTCACTCGCCCCCCTCGCGGGTTCCGGTCCGGGCCGCGGTGCGGGAAGCGGCGGAACCGTCTACGGCGGGGAGCTCCGCCTCGAGCGCTCCGGCAACTTCGGCTACACGGTGCGAGTCGTCCCTCATCACCCGGATGTCGCGAGCGACGTCGAGATGGGACTCGTCGCGGTCGCCCAGTGAGAGACGTGCCGTGACGAGAGACGTGCCGTGACGAGAGACGTGCTGTGACGAGAGACGTGCTGTGACGGAGCGCTGTCTTCCCCCGAGAGCCAGAGCACGACGGCGGCGACCGGTCTCAGGACGTGGAGATCGACGCGGTCATGCCCCCGGTGAGTGCGAGGAGATCCGCGGGCGCGAGCTCGATCTCGAAGCCGCGCCGGCCACCGGACACGAAGAGTGTGTCCAGCACGGTGACGGACGAGTCGAGGACCGTGCGGTGGGTGTTCTTCTGGCCGAGGGGACTGATCCCGCCGAGGACGTAGCCCGTGCGCCTCTCGGCGACCGCGGGATCGGCCATCACCGCTCGCTTGCCACCGACCGCACGCGCGAGCGCACCGAGGTCGAGTCGCGACTCGACCGGGACGACGGCCACCACGATGGCGCCGTCGACGTCGGCGAGCAGGGTCTTGAAGACGTGCGATGGCGGGACGTCGAGTGCGTCGGCGGCTTCGAGTCCGAAGGACACCGAAGCGGGGTCGTGCGTGTACACGTGCCCGGTCCAGGGCGTCCCGGTCGCCTCGAGGGCCCGGGTCGCCGGCGTCGCCGGCGGACGCCGGGCCGACCGGCTCACGACACGACGCGGTAGAGCCGCATCGAGGTGCCCTCGATCCTCACCGACTCACCCGGCTCGTGCGCCGACACCACATCGGATGCGGGAGTGTCGTCCTCACTCGACCACAGCAGGTCGTACCGCAGCACGCCGTCGTGGTGCGGGAGGGTGACCCGGGTCGGGGACTCGGTGCCGTGGACGACGAGGAGCACGCGGTTGGGGCACTCCGTCTCCGGGGTCGACTCCGCGAGGTACTGGAGCGTCCGATGGCCGGCGCGCTGCCAGTCGTCCTCGCTCATCGTCCCGCCGTCGGCGTCGTACCAGTCCATCCGCGACGCGCCGGGCGTGCTCCCTCCCGGCCGGCCGTAGCGGGTCGGCCGCAGGGCGGGGTTCTCCGCCCGCAACCGGACGAGCGCTCGGGTGTGCTCCCGGAGGTCGACCTGCCAGGGAGCGAGTGTGTGGCTGAGCCAGGTGAGCTCGGAGTCGTGGCAGTAGGGGTTGTTGTTGCCCCGCTGCGATCGGCCGAACTCGTCGCCCGCCGTGATCATCGGGATGCCGGCGGACAGCAGCAGCGTGCCGAGCAGGTTGCGCATGGCCTTTCGGCGGGTGCCGAGGATCGACTCGTCGTCGGTGTCGCCTTCGGCGCCGTGGTTGAAGGACCTGTTGTTGTCGCTTCCGTCACGATTCGACTCGCCGTTGCCGACGTTGTGCTTGACGTCGTAGGAGACCAGATCGGCGAGGGTGAATCCGTCGTGAGCGGTGACGAAGTTGATCGACGCGAGCGGGCCGCGCTCGCTCGGGAAGGTGTTCGACGAGCCGGCGAGTCGCGTCGCGAACCCCCCGATTCCGGTTGGAGCATGATGGGCTCTTCGCATGTAGTCGATGTCGCTCAACCAGAAGTTGCGCACCCTGTCGCGGTAGCGATCGTTCCACTCGTGCCAGCCGTCCGGGAAGTTCCCCGTCTGCCAGCCACCCATGCCGACGTCCCACGGCTCGGCGATCATCTTGACCCCGGCGAGTTCCGGTGACTCGACGATCGATCGGATGAGCGGGTGGCCTGGTCGGAACTCGTGGGTCTCGTCACGCCCGAGGGCCGGTGCGAGGTCGAACCGGAACCCGTCGACCTGCACCTCATGGGACCAGTAGCGGAGGGAATCGAGGACGAGCCGTCGTGCGGCGTCGCGGGAGAAGTCGACCGTGTTGCCGGTACCCGCCGTATCGATGTAGTGGCCGTCATCGGTCTGGCGGTAGTAGCTCGAGTTGTCGAGACCACGGAGGCTCGTCGTCGGACCGCCCGGGCCCTCCTCGGCGGTGTGGTTGTAGACGACGTCGAGGATCACCTCGAGGCCCGCCTCGTGCAGGAGCTTCACCATGCCCTTGAACTCGCGGAGTACCGCCGAGGGGCCGTCGGCCTGCGCCCGCTTGGAGGCGTAGGTCGAGTGAGGCGTGAAGAAATTGAGGGTGTTGTAGCCCCAGTAGTTGGAGAGTCCTTGCTTGATGAGTCGTTGTTCCGAGACGAAGGCGTGCACCGGGAGCAGCTCGATCGTCGTGACGCCGAGGTCGCGCAGACGATCGATCGTCGCGGGGTGCGCGAGTCCCGCGTAGCTCCCTCGGAGCTCCTCTGGGACGTCCGGACTCAGTCGCGTGAGGCCCTTGAGGTGCGCTTCGTAGATCACCGTCCGATCGAGCGGGATCCGAGGCTTCTCGACGCCGCCGAAGTCGAAGGACTGATCGGGTACCGCCGACCGGTACACGCCGGGGGAGCGCCGGACGAGTCCGGTTCCCCACGGGTCGAGGAGGAACCGCGTGGGATCGAAGGCGTGGCGCGGTCCCGTCGGCCCGTCCGCCCGGAGTGCGTAGCGCGTCCCGACCCTGAGGCTGCGGGTCTTCGCCGACCACACACCCGATCCGAAGGATTGCAGGGGAACCGTCTTGACGATCCAGTCGAGGTCCGTGTCGTCGAAGATGACGAGTTCGACGGACGTCGCGTTCTCCGACCAGACGCGGATCTCGCCTCCCGACGAGGTGAGGCGAACGCCGAGGTCGCGGAGGGGATCAGCCGGTGTCATGCGTTCTACAGTAAAGGGGGCGGGTGTCCGCCACGTGACGGCTGTGAGCGGAGGATACTGATGGCGATCTACCTCGATCACTCGGCGACGACGCCCTTGCGCCCGGAGGCCGCCGCAGCGTGGCTCGAGGCGGCCGCGACCACCGGAAACTCCTCGTCCATCCACAGCCACGGCCAGGGGGCGCGGCGAGCGCTCGAGGACGCCCGCGAGACCATCGCGGGGACACTCGGTGTCGACGGGATCGAGGTGCTGTTCGTCTCGGGGGGGACCGAGGCCATCAACCTCGCGATCAAGGGCCTCTACTGGGCGCGGAACGCCACCGCCGAACGACCCGTGATCGTCACCTCACGCGGCGAGCACCATGCGACGCTCGATGCTGTCGAGTGGCTCTCGGAGCACGAGGGCGCTGACGTGGTGTGGCTGCGGCTCACCGACGACGGATCGGTCGACGCGGACAACCTCTCGGAGACGCTCGCGCGTCACGACGGCCGCGTGGCGCTCGTGACCGTGCTCGCCGCCAACAACGAGGTCGGGACCGTACAGCCGCTCGGTCCGCTCGCGCGAGCCACGACCGACGCCGGCGTTCCCCTCCACCTCGATGCCGTGGCCGCATACGGGCACGTGTCCGTGGACCTCGGCGCCGTGCGTGCGTCCGTCGGGGCGGTGGGTCCCGTCGGGCCGGTCGCGGTGTCCGTGTCCGCGCACAAGGTCGGGGGGCCGCAGGGGATCGGCGCCCTGGCACTGCATCGGAGCGCGACCGTCGAGCCGCTCCTCCACGGCGGCGGCCAGCAGCGCCGGTTACGGTCCGGGACGCAGGACATCGCCTCCGCCGTCGCCTTCGCGGCGGCCGCACGCGTCGCGAGCGGCGACCGCATGACGGAGGGCGCCCGATTGGCGTCGATGCGAGACCGGCTCGTCCACGGTGTCCTCGAGGCCGTGCCGGATGCGACGGTGAACGGCGCACCGCTCGAGAGTCGGGACGGTCCGACCCGGCTCCCCGGCAATGCGCATTTCTCGTTCCCCGGGTGTCAGGGCGACTCCGTCCTGTTCCTGCTCGACATGGCCGGGATCTCGGTGTCGACGGGGTCGGCCTGTCAAGCCGGCGTGCCGGAGCCCTCGCACGTCCTCCTCGCGATGGGCCGCCCCGAGGAGGTCGCGCGGTCGGCGGTGCGCGTCACCCTCGGCCACACGACCACGGAGGACGACGTGGACGCGTTCCTCCGAGTGATCCCGGACGTGATCCGTTCCGCTCGACGCGCGGGACTCTCGGAGCGCGACGTCGCCATCCGATGACGTGAGCCGCTCGGTCGTTCGGGACCGCCCGAGGGGAGCGCCCGTAGACTGGAGGGCATGAAGGTTCTCGCGGCGATGTCCGGTGGTGTGGATTCGGCCGTGGCAGCGGCACGTGCTGTCGATGCCGGGCACGACGTCGTCGGGGTGCACCTCGCGCTCAGCCGCATGCCCGGCACCTTGCGAACGGGCAGCCGCGGCTGCTGCACGATCGAGGATTCGATGGACGCGCAGCGCGCCGCGAACCTCATCGGGATCCCGTACTACGTCTGGGACTTCTCCGAGCGCTTCAAGCTCGACGTCGTGGACGATTTCGTCGCCGAGTACTCGGCCGGTCGCACGCCGAACCCGTGCATGCGCTGCAACGAGAAGATCAAGTTCGCGGCCCTGCTCGAGAAGGCGATCGATCTCGGGTTCGACGCCGTGTGCACGGGGCACTACGCGCGGCTCGAGCGGTCGACCGGCGGTGCCCTCGAGTTGCACCGTGCGAGCGACGAGGCCAAGGACCAGTCCTACGTCCTCGGAGTGCTCACCGCAGAGCAGCTGGCGCACTCGATGTTCCCCCTCGGTGACACGCCCTCGAAGGCTGTCGTACGGGCGGAGGCGGCTGCGCGGGGCCTCAGCGTGGCCGCGAAGCCCGACAGCCACGACATCTGCTTCATCCCCGACGGCGACACGCGGGGCTGGCTCGCCGAGCGCGTCGGCGCCGAGAACGGTGCCATCCTCGACAGGGAGGGCCGCGTGATCGGAGACCACGACGGTGCGCACGCCTTCACGGTCGGTCAGCGCCGCGGACTCCGGCTCGGCGTGCCCGCGGACGACGGCAAGCCGCGTTTCGTCCTCGAGGTGCGCCCCAAGACGAACGAGGTCGTCGTCGGACCCAAGGAGGCGCTCGCGATCGCGCAGATCGCCGGGCACCGCTTCTCCTGGGCGGGAAGGCCGCTCGACGAGCCGACCCACTGGTTCGACTGCGACGTGCAGATCCGCGCTCACGCTGACCCCGTGCCCGCCAGGGCGCGCGTTCAGGACGGCCGGGACGGAACCGAATTCGTCGTCGTTCCGACCGAGCCGCTCGACGGAGTCGCCCCCGGTCAGACCGCCGTCGTCTATCTCGGGACGCGCGTGCTCGGTCAGTTCACGATCGATCGGACCGTGAGCGCCGTCCCCGTGGGCGCGGCGTCGACAGCCGTCGGTTCCTGAGCCGACTCCCGTCCGGTCGTGACCTCCTCGAGGGCGCTCGTCGACCCCCGGGCGGTGTCGGGGGTCGTCCCTAGACTGAGTGCGTGAATGCGAACGATGCCGCTCCCACCATCTCCGCACCCGGCGGCGGCGCTCCCGACGGAGCGACCGCCGGTGCGACCGCCGCTCCCGACGAGCTGAGCCCCGAGGTGGCCGCGGAGGAGTGGGCGAGACTCTCGACGCACATCCTCGAACTGCGCGACGCGTATTACGAGCGCGACGAGGTCCTCGTGAGCGACGCGGAGTACGACGCGCTGCTGCGTCGTCTCGACGAGATCGAGCGACTGTTCCCAGAGCTGCAGAGTCAGGACAGCCCGACCCAGACCGTCGGCGGTCGCGCCCAGACGACGCTCTTCGCCCCGGTCACGCACGTCGAGCGCATGCTGAGCCTCGACAACGTGTTCTCGCCCGAGGAGTTCGATGCGTGGGCGGCCAAGGTCGTCGCGTCGAGCGGACGATCCGTCCGGTGGCTCTGCGAACTCAAGATCGACGGTCTCGCCATCAACCTCCGCTACGAGCGCGGACGCCTCACGACTGCGGCGACGCGCGGCGACGGCGTCGTGGGGGAGGACGTCACCGAGAACGTCCGCCGCATCGCCGTCATCCCCCAGCAGCTCGCGGGAGAGGGCCACCCCGACATCGTCGAGGTGCGCGGCGAGGTGTTCTTCCCCGTCGAGGCGTTCCGCGAGTTGAACGCCGAGCAGGCGGCAGCCGGTGAACGCGTCTTCGCCAATCCGAGAAACGCCGCGAGCGGATCCCTGCGGCAGAAGGCCGAGGGCAAGAACGCGAAAGGCATGGAACTGATGGAGCGGCGACTCGGCCGACTCGGCATGCTCGTGCACGGCATCGGCGCGTGGCAGAATCCTCCCGTCTCGAGCCAGTCCGAGGTCTACGAGCTCCTCGCATCGTGGGGGCTGCCCACCTCATCGCACTACCGCGTCGTCGACACGGCGGCCGACGCGGCCGACTTTATCCGGCGCACGGGTGAGAACCGCCATGCGGTCGAGCACGAGATCGACGGCGTCGTCGTCAAGGTCGACGAGTTGGCCCTGCACGACGAGCTCGGTGCGACGAGCAGGGCGCCGCGCTGGGCGATCGCCTACAAATATCCTCCCGAGCAGGTCAACACGAAGCTCCTCGACATCGTCGTGAGCGTGGGCCGCACGGGCAGGGCCACTCCGTTCGCCGTGATGGAGAAGGTGCGCGTGGCGGGGAGCGAGGTCCGCCAGGCCACGCTGCACAACCAGGACGTCGTCAAGGCGAAGGGCGTCCTGATCGGCGACACGGTCGTCCTGCGGAAGGCCGGCGACGTCATCCCCGAGGTTCTCGGCCCCGTCGTCGAACTGCGGGACGGCTCCGAACGAGAGTTCGTGATGCCCACGGAGTGCCCGGAGTGCGGGACGACCCTCGCCCCGGCGAAGGAGGGCGACGTCGACCTCCGCTGCCCGAACGCGCGGAGCTGCCCGGCGCAGGTCCGCGGGCGCGTCGAGCACATCGGGTCGCGGGGCGCCCTCGACGTCGAGGCCCTCGGCGAGGTCTCCGCAGCGGCCCTCACCCAGCCGTTCGTGCCGAGCGAGCCGCCGCTGCGGACGGAGGCTGGCCTGTTCTCCCTCACCGTGGCCGACCTCTTCCCGATCCAGGTGGTCGTCCGCGACAACGAGACAGGCTTGCCCAAGCTCCGCGAGGACGGGTCCGAGAAGACCGACACACCGTTCCGGCGACTGCGACGCAAGGGCGACGGTCCCTTCGATCCCGTCGCCGCGGAGTTCGACGGCGACGAAACGCACGTTCCCTCGAAGAATGCGGTCGAGCTCATCGCGAATCTCGAGGCCGCCAAGCAGAAGCCGTTGTGGCGCTTCCTCGTCGCACTCAGCATCCGTCATGTCGGCCCCGTCGCGGCGCGCGCCCTCGCCGACTGGTTCGGCTCCCTCGAGGCCATGCGCTCGGCGAGTCAGGAAGAGCTCGCAGCCGTCGAAGGCGTCGGACACACCATCGCCGACGCCCTCATCGAGTGGTTCTCGGTGGACTGGCACCAGGAGATCCTCGAGCAGTGGGCCGCCGACGGCGTGCCGTTCGCGACGCCCGGCCATCCCGGACCGGGCGCCGCGGCGAACGCGGGAGGGGTGCTCTCGGGCATCACGGTCGTCGCGACGGGGTCCCTCGAGGGTTTCACTCGAGAGGGCGCGCTCGAGGCGATCATCGCCGCGGGCGGCAAAGCGGCGTCGAGCGTGTCGAAGAAGACGGACTTCGTCGCGGCGGGTCCCGGTGCCGGGTCGAAGCTCGCGAAGGCCGAGGAGCTCGGCCTTCGGATCATCGACGCTGAGCAGTTCGCCCTGCTCGTGACCGAGGGGCCGACAGCGCTCGACGACTGATCGCGAGCGGGGTGGCCACCGGCGGCGAGGCCGAGCAGGACCCATCCCGCGCCGACCGCCCTCGCGGGAGCCGGCGGGCGTCCCTCAGCGCCTAGAATGGGCCGACACCCAGACATCCATCCGACGGAGATCCATGTCCGAAATCTCGGAGCAGCAGGTCGCGCATCTCGCGAACCTCGCCCGCATCGCCCTCACGCCCGAAGAGATCTCGAGCCTCACGAGTGAGCTCGACACGATCGTCGACAGCATCGCGAAGGTGCAGGAGGTCGCAACGCCCGACGTCCCCGCGACGAGCCACCCTGTCCCTCTCCAGAACGTCTTCCGTGACGACGTGGTCGGCCAGACCCTCACGACGGAGCAAGCCCTCGCCAACGCGCCGGAGAGCGCCGACGGCCGATTCAAGGTCTCGGCGATTCTGGGGGAGGAACAGTGAGCGAGCTCATCCGCAAATCCGCGAGCGAGCTCTCGCAGCTCCTGGGGTCCGGGGAGGTCAGCGCCGTCGAGGTGACGCGTGAACACCTCGACCGCATCGCCGCCGTCGACGGCGACGTCAACGCCTTCCTCCACGTCTCGAGCGACGCGCTCGACGTCGCCGCCTCGATCGATCAGCGACGTGCGGCCGGCGAAGAGCTCGGCCCGCTCGCCGGTGTGCCGCTCGCGGTCAAGGACGTGCTCGTCACCACCGACATGCCGTCGACTTCCGGCAGTCGCATCCTCGAGGGGTACATGTCGCCGTTCGACGCGACCGTCGTGGCGAAGTCGCGTACCGCCGGGCTCGTTCCGATCGGCAAGACGAACATGGACGAGTTCGCCATGGGCTCGTCGACCGAGCACTCCGCCTACGGTCCCACGCACAACCCGTGGGACCTCGACCGCATCCCCGGTGGCTCCGGAGGGGGTTCCGCAGCCGCCGTCGCCGCATTCGAGGCGCCGCTCGCGCTCGGAAGCGACACGGGCGGCTCGATCCGCCAGCCGGCTCACGTGACCGGGACCGTCGGCGTCAAGCCGACCTACGGGGGAGTGAGCCGTTACGGGGCGATCGCCCTCGCCTCGTCGCTCGACCAGGTGGGACCCGTGACGCGCACCGTGCTCGACGCCGGTCTGCTGCACGATGTGATCGGCGGGCACGACCCGCTCGACTCGACGTCGCTGCGTGACGAGTGGCCGTCGATGGCGGCAGCCGCTCGCGCGGGAGCCGAAAGGGGTTCGTTCGAGGGCCTCCGCGTCGGCGTCGTCGCACAGTTCACGGGTGACGGATTCCAGGCTGGCGTCCGCCGGCGCTACGAGGAGGCGCTCGCGCTCCTCGAGCGCAACGGTGCCGAACTCGTCGAGGTCAGCGCCCCGCACTTCGAGTACGCGATCGCCGCGTACTACCTGATCCTCCCCGCCGAGGCGTCCTCCAACCTCGCGAAGTTCGACTCCGTGCGCTTCGGGATGCGTGTCACGCCTCCGGGCGGCGGAACGGTCGAGCAGGTCATGTCCGCCACCCGAGAGGCCGGTTTCGGTCCCGAAGTGAAGCGCCGCATCATCCTCGGCACCTACGCCCTGAGCGCCGGCTATTACGACGCGTACTACGGGAGCGCCCAGAAGGTCCGCACGCTCATCCAGCGCGACTTCGAGAGCGCTTTCCAGTCGGTCGACGTCCTCGTGAGCCCGAGTGCCCCGACGACGGCCTTCAGGCTCGGCGAGAAGCTCGACGACCCCCTCGCGATGTACCTCAACGACATCACGACGATTCCGGCGAACCTCGCCGGAGTCCCCGCCATGAGCGTTCCCATCGGGCTCGCCCCGGAGGACGGTCTCCCCGTCGGGATCCAGTTCATGGCGCCCGTGCGTGAGGACGCTCGTCTGTACACCGCCGGGTCGGCACTCGAAGCACTGCTCCTCGAGCAGTGGGGGCACGGCCTCCTCGCCGAGGCACCAGAACTGGGAGGAAAGTGATGGCACGCGACCGCGTGATGGACTTCGACAAGGCTCTCGAACTCTTCGAGCCGGTGCTCGGCTTCGAGGTGCACGTCGAACTCAACACCAAGACGAAGATGTTCTCCGCGGCACCGAACGGCTTCGGCGACGCACCCAACACGAACATCTCCCCGGTGTGCCTCGGGCTCCCGGGTTCCCTGCCCGTCGTGAACGAACAGGCGGTGCGCTACTCCATCAGCCTCGGTCTCGCCCTCGGCTGCAGTATCGCCCCAATGTCGCGATTCGCGCGGAAGAACTACTTCTACCCGGATCTCGCGAAGAACTACCAGATCTCTCAGTTCGACGAGCCGATCGCGTTCGAGGGTCAGGTCGACGTGGAACTCGCGGACGGCAGCGTCCGCACGATTCCGATCGAGCGCGCCCACATGGAGGAGGACGCCGGCAAGCTCACCCACGTCGGCGGCGCGACCGGTCGTATCCAGGGGGCCGAGTACTCGCTCGTCGACTACAACCGCGCGGGCGTCCCGCTCGTCGAGATCGTGACGAAGCCCATCTTCGGGGCCGAGCACCAGGCGCCGGAGCTCGCGAAGGCGTACGTCGCGACGATCCGCGACATCGTCATCGCGCTCGGGATCTCCGACGCGCGCATGGAGCGCGGCAACCTCCGCTGCGACGCCAACGTCTCGTTGCGCCCCCGCGGGCAGGAGAAGCTCGGAACCCGGACCGAGACGAAGAACGTGAACTCGCTCCGTTCCGTCGAACGCGCTGTGCGCTACGAGATCCAGCGTCAGGCGGCGATCCTCGCCGACGGCGGCACGATCACGCAGGAGACGCGGCACTGGCACGAAGACACGGGAACGACGTCGGCGGGGCGCCCGAAGAGCGACGCCGACGACTACCGGTACTTCCCGGAGCCGGACCTGCTTCCCGTCGTCCCGTCGCCGGAGCTCATCGAGGAACTGCGGGCCGCTCTCCCCGAGGCGCCGGCGATCCGTCGTCGCCGCCTCAAGGAGACGTGGGGCTTCACGGACCTCGAGTTCCAGGACGTCGCGAACGGTGGCCTCATCGCCGAGGTCGAGCTGACGATCGCCGCGGGTGCGAGCCCCCAGGCCGCGCGGAAATGGTGGACCGGTGAGATCTCTCGGCTCGCGAACGTCAACGGGGTCGAGGCGACCTCGCTCGTCTCGCCGGAGAACGTCGCGGCGCTCGCTCGTCTCGTCGACGCCGGCACGCTGACCGACAAGCTCGCCCGTCAGGTGCTCGAGGGCGTCACCGCGGGTGAGGGCACACCTGAGGAGGTCGTTGAGAAGCGCGGCCTCGCCGTCGTCTCCGACGACGGAGCGCTCGTCGCGGCGATCGATGAGGCGCTCGCGGCGCAGCCCGATGTGCTCGCCAAGATCCAGGACGGCAAGGTCCAGGCCGCCGGCGCCGTGATCGGCGCGGTCATGAAGGCGATGCGTGGTCAAGCGGATGCCGCACGCGTCCGCGAACTCATCCTGGAACGGGCAGGCCAGGCGTAGTCCGGCGCGCCGACTCCGGCACGCCGTCGTCCGTCGTACCTTCGGTTGTCACATATCCGCTGGGTCACGGTCACGTGACCGCTGATATGTGACGACCGAACGGGCTCTTCCCGCTCGGACGTCGCATGTCAGCGCCGCGATGCGCCGACGGCCGCGGAATCGTGACAACCGACGGCGGGGAGGACGGCATCGCGGGTCAGCGGGGATCGCGACCGGTGAGAGCGAGCAGCCGCGTCTGCAGGGGAGCGCTGTCGTCGATCGGGACGGGGGGCGCGTAGAGGCCGCTCGCCTCGAGCGTGTCCCGCTGCGGCTCGAAGACCGTCCACACGGCCTCAATGAGCGTCTCGTCGAGGCGCTCGTCATCACCGATCGCCCGTGCGAGATCCCACGTGTGGATGGCGACGTCCGCGACCTGCTCCCGTAGGTAGTGGAGCGCCGTCACCGTGTCGTAGGACAGCTGGACGTGCTGTCGTTCGTCGTGGCTCCGCCACGCCTCGGCCGCGCGCTCCTGGTGCCGGTCCCAATCCGTCACGAGGTCGTCGCCGAGCGGGTCGATCATGAGGCGCGCCTGCCGGAGGGAGCGGCCGTCGAGGAGCGGTGGAACCCACTGCTGCTCCTCCGTGACGTGGGCGACGAGGGCTCGCACGTCCCACTCGACGTCGGGGGTCCGCGCGCTCCAGTCGGTCACCCGGTGAACGCGTCGGCCGAATTCCTCGCCCGCGATGCGCTGGAACCCCAGCCACTCCTCGTATCCGTACATGTCGCCTCCTGCACTCGAGCCTACGGAATGGCAACGTCTCGCGCGGAGCCGCATTCCCCGAGCGGACCGCAGCCGCCGCTGTAAAGGAGAGCCGGGTACGAGTGTCGGTGGCGGATGGGAGAATCGAGAGCATGGGGCGAGACGACGGAGCGGGGCGGCAGGTCACCGTCGGGGCGGCGGACGACTCGGCCGCCCCCATCCTCCACATCGATATGGACGCGTTCTTCGCATCCGTCGAACTGCTCGAGCGCCCCGAACTGCGCGGCAAACCCGTCATCATCGGACACCGCGACGGTCGCTCGGTCGTGACGAGCGCCACGTACGAGGCGCGGAAGTTCGGGGTCGGAGCCGCGATGCCCGTCTCGAAGGCGCTCCGGCTCTGCCCGCAGGCCGTCGTCGTGCCGCCGAACTACGCCGCGTACACGCACTTCTCCCGTGAGGTCATGCGGATCTTCTCCGACATCACGCCCCTCGTCGAGCAACTGAGCATCGACGAGGCCTTCCTCGACGTGTCAGGGGCGCGGCGCCTGCTCGGCCCGCCCGCGGCCATCGCGAGACTCGTCCGGGAACGCGTCGTCGCCGAGACGGGTCTGACCTGCTCGGTCGGCGTCGCCGCGTCCAAGTTCGTCGCCAAGATGGCGTCGACGCGCGCGAAGCCGGACGGTCTGCTCGTGGTGCCGAAGAGCGAGACGCTCGCGTTCCTGCACCCGCTGCCCATCCGCACGCTGTGGGGCGTCGGACCGTCGACCGAGGAATCGCTCAGGAGACTCGGTCTCGCGACGATCGGCGACATCGCGGAGATCCCGATCGGGGCTCTCCGCGCTGCGGTCGGCGTAGCCGGGGCGGAGAAACTCTCCCAACTCGCGCGCGGACACGACCCGCGGCCCGTCGAGACGAGCCGCGTCGAGAAGAGCATCGGGCACGAGGTCACCTTCCACACCGACGTCGCGGACATCGTGCAGTTGCGCGTCGAACTGCTGCGGCTCGCGGACAAGGTGGCCGTCCGCTTGCGTGAGCGCGGCTGGGTCGCTCGCACCGTGGGGCTCAAGGTGCGCTGGTCCGACTTCACGACCCTGTCGCGCTCCCACACGCTCCCGGAGCCCACGTCGGTCGGTCGGCGTCTCCACGAGGAGGCGGTCGGTCTCCTCGAGGCGCTCCAGCCACTGCGCCCGGTCCGTCTCGTGGGTATCCGTGCGGAGCAACTCACGCACAGCGGTGACGGCGCTCTGCTGTGGGACCCGGACGAGGACTGGCGGGAGGCCGAGCAGTCGGTCGACGCTGTCCGCAAGAGGTTCGGGACCGCCGCGCTCGCTCCCGCGTCGCTTCTCGGCGGTCCGCGTGGAGCGGTCGGCGGCACGCGCACGCAGCCATTCCCCGAGGACTGAGCCGCGAACCCGACAGTTCGAAACGTGCGATCGGACGGGGCCCTTGGCAGTCGCAGCGCGCCGGACTAGCGTTGCAGCATGACGAATCCCGCACTCGAACTGGCCGATCGTTTCCGCTCCATCGGAGTCAAGTCCGTCTACGGTGACCCCGTCGACATGGGAGGCTCGACCGTCGTCCCCGTAGCGGTGACTGTCTACGGTTTCGGTGCCGGGGAGGGCGAGGGCACCGGAGACGGGGCCGCCGGTGAGAGCACGACCGGCAAGGTCGGGGGCTCCGGGTCAGGCGGCGGCGGTGGAGGGTACTCGTGGCCCGTCGGCGCGTACGTCTCCGACGGCGGGACTGTGCGCTTCGAGCCCAACGTCATCTCCCTCATCATCGTCGCCGTCCCGCTCATCAGCGTGACGGGGAAGGCCCTGAGCATGATCATCAAGGCACTCAAGCGCTGACCGGCGGCACCCGAACGAGCGACCCCCGACGCCCATCCGCGCCGGGGGTCGCGCTATACTCGCGGTGAATGAACACGGGAGTCCGGTGAGCCGGGCTGAGAGGAAGGTCCTCAACCTTCGACCGTCGAACCTGATCTGGGTCATGCCAGCGCAGGGAGTCTGACATCTCATTACCCGTGCCCTATCCACTCATCGAGAGGGGCACGTATCGTGCACGCAACATCGTCATCCATCGACCGCTCGTCCCCGGTCGACTCCTCCGATCGTTCGCTCCAGTGGAGGGTCGTCGACATCGTGATCGCCGCCGTCCTCGGTGTCGCGACCGGTCTCGTGTTCTGGTTCTGGAACTCGATCGGCTATCTGTGGTTCCAGACCGCGGACGCGGTCACGCCCGGCTTCGGGGGGATCGCCGTGGGCATCTGGCTCATTGGCGGCGTTCTCGGCGGTCTCATCATCCGCAAGCCGGGCGCAGCGCTCCTCGTCGAGCTCATCGGCGCGATCGTCTCGGCGCTCATCGGCAACATCTGGGGACCGACGACGATCTACTCCGGGATCGTGCAGGGCCTCGGAGCCGAACTGATCTTCGCCGCCTTCTTCTATCGGCGGTTCGGGATCGTCGTGGCGGCCCTCGCGGGGATCGGCGCGGGCGTCGCGGCGTGGATCTTCGAGTTCTTCACGGGCAACATCGAGAAGAGCGTCGCCTTCAACGCTCTCTACCTGGGCTCCGTCGTGGTCTCCGGGGCGCTCCTCGCCGGTGTTCTCGGCTGGTTCCTCGTGCGGGCACTCGCGGCCACCGGTGCCCTGAGCCGATTCGCCGTGGGCAGGGAAGCGCGGCGGGAGGTCTGACCGTGGCGGGAGGGGCGCGGATCGACGCCTCGGGTTGGGGCTGGCGCCACTCCGGGCGGAAGCGGTGGGCCGTGAGCGACCTTTCCGTCGTGATCGAACCCGGCGAACGCGTCCTGGTACTCGGGGCGTCCGGCGCCGGCAAGTCGACGTTGCTCGCGGGTATCGCCGGTCTGCTCGGGGGCGAGGACGAGGGCGAGTCCTCGGGCCACCTCCTCGTCGACGGTGTTGACGCGCGCGCGGCCCGGGGGCGCACGGGCCTCGTGCTCCAAGATCCGGATGCGGCGGCCGTCTTCTCCCGTGTGGGCGACGACGTCGCGTTCGGATGCGAGAACCTCGGCGTCGACCGTGAGGAGATCTGGCGGCGGGTCCGTCGATCACTCGACGCCGTGGGCCTCCGGGTGCCCCTCGAGCGCCGCACCGACGCCCTCTCGGGAGGGGAGAAGCAGCGGCTCGCGATCGCGGGTGTGCTCGCGATGGAGCCGGGAGCGATCCTCCTCGATGAGCCGACGGCCAATCTCGATCCCTCCGGCGTCCTCGAGGTCCGCGACGCGATCGAGCGGGCCGTCGTGGCCGAGGGCACGACCCTCCTGGTCGTGGAGCACCGAACCGAGGTGTGGGCGGACCTCATGACGCGCGTCATCGTCCTCGACGCCGACGGGGGAGTGCTCGCGGACGGCCCACCGCTCACGGTGTTCGAGCAGGAGGGCGAGGGCCTCGCGGCGGCCGGCGTCTGGGTGCCCGGTCGGTCGATCGATCTCCCGCTCGCGGTGCCGGGCGATATGGCGGGCACCGCGGCGCTCAGCGCAACCCGCCTCGCGATCGGTCGACCGGGCGCCCCCGTCGTGAGGACCGATCTCGAGATCGAAATCGCCACGGGCCGGTCGACTGTGGTCGTCGGCGAGAACGGAGCCGGCAAGTCGACCCTCGCGCTCACTCTCGCGGGACTCATCCCGGAACGCTCCGGCAGCGTGGTCGCCGCAGAACCGCTCGCGGGTCGGCGGGGGCGCCGGCCGTCGCACTGGTCCTCTCGCGAGCTCCTCACGCGCATCGGCACGGTGTTCCAGGATCCTGAACACCAGTTCCTGTCAGCGACCGTGCGCGACGAGCTCGCCGTCGGACCGTTGGCCCTCGGCCTCGGGCGTGCGGAGACGGATCGCCGAGTCGACGAGATGCTCGAGGTACTCGGTCTCGATCGGCTCGCACTCGCGAATCCGTTCACGTTATCGGGCGGCCAGAAGCGTCGACTGTCCGTCGGCACCGTGCTGGCCGCGGGCCCGTCGGTCATGGTCCTCGACGAGCCGACGTTCGGTCAGGACCGTGCGAGCTGGATTCGACTCGTGGCACTGCTCCAGCAGGAGGTGCGGACGGGAGCGACCGTCGTGGCCGTGACCCACGACCAGGGCGTCGTACAGCACCTGGGGCAGTCGATCCTCGATCTGGGTAGTGGCGCGGGGGATCGCGCCCCGCAGCGGAGGGCCGCGTGATCGCGGCTCCTGCGCGGGTGCCGGAGACCCGGCGTGACGTGTTCCTCGACGGTGTCAATCCGGTCTCGAAGATCCTCGCGATGATCGTCCTCTCGATCCCACTCCTCTTGACGATCGACTGGGTGAGCTCGACGGTCGCCATCGCGATCGAGCTGGCCCTCGTCCCGGTGTGTGGCGTCGCTTTCGCCGACGTCCTCCGCCGGTGCGTCCCTCTGCTCGCCTTCGCCCCCATCGCGGGCGTCAGCATGCTCCTCTACGCGGAGCCCGGGGGGCGCGTGTACGCCCGGTTCCTGCTCGCGACCGTGAGCGACGACTCGATCGCCCTCGCCATCGCGGTCGCACTCCGCGTCCTCGCGCTCGGCCTGCCCACGATCCTTCTGTTCTCGCGCGTCGACGCGACCGAGCTCGCCGACGCGCTCGCCCAGGTCGGCCGTCTGCCTGCCCGATTCGTCCTCGGCGTCGTCGCTGGCGTGCGACTGCTCGGACTCTTCCTGGAGGACTGGCGGAGCATGGAGCTCGCGCGACGGGCCCGGGGAGTGGGGGATTCCGGAGCATTGCGGCGCTTCTTCTCCATGGCGTTCGTGATGCTCGTCTTCGCCGTCCGCCGGGGCTCGAAGCTCGCGACGGCCATGGAGGCGCGAGGCTTCGGGACAGATGCCCCACGCACCTGGGCGCGCCCGTCGACGCTCTCCTGGCGGGACGCCGTGTTCCTCCTCGGGTGCCTCGCCGTCATGGGTGCGGCGATCGGGTCCGCCGTCGCGTCGGGCAGCTTCCGCTTCGTGGGGTCCTGACGTGGCGGAACCCGACGAGCAGCCGGCCGGCGTGGATCCTCGCGGACCGAGATCCGCCGACGTATTCCAGCGTTCCGAGGCCGTCGTCCTGATCGACGGACCGAGCGGCGCGGGAAAATCGACGTTCGCGTCGCGACTCGTGGGAGATTGGCCGGGACCGGTCGAGCCGATCCTCGTTCGCATGGACGACGTCTACCCCGGATGGGGCGGTCTCGACGCGGCTTCCGTCCAGGTGTTCCGGCACCTGCTCGTTCCGCGCTCGCACGGTGAGCCGGGGCGTTGGCGGCGCTACGACTGGGTGGGTGCGCGCCCGGCGGAGTGGCATGTCGTCGCGACGGGCCGTCCTCTCGTCGTTGAGGGCTGCGGGTCACTGTCCCGGGCGGCGGCGCCCCTCGCCGACCTGCGCGTCTGGATCGATGCGCCGGCGGAGGTCCGGAAGGATCGCGCCCTCGCCCGCGATGCGGGCGGATTCGACGAGCACTGGGACATGTGGTCGTCGCAGGTCGCGCGATTCGAGCGTCGAGAGGACCCCCGTTCGCTCGCCGACGTCGTGATCGTCAACGCGGACGGCGAAGCCGACGCCTGGCTCGACGCGGTGATCAGCGGGACTGCAGATCCTCGACGAAGGCCCTGATCACGGGAACCGGATGGGTGATCCTCCACAGCACGCCGGGGTCCTCGAGGCGTTCGTCGAGCTTCACCGGTGCCGTGGTCGTTCGGCCGCCGGCGGTGATCTCGGCGGACCCGACGATGCGCCCGGAGCCCCCCGTGACGAGAGGGTCGAGTGTCGTCTCGATCGTGGGGGCCGACGAGACCCAGCGCGGGCTCGTCACGGATGCCCCGACGGAGGCCGTGACCGTCGGGCCCCACTCCGTGTCGTACCGCACGAGCGGTGTGCCCTCGGCGACCAGCGGGGCCTCGACGACGGCGGTCGACGCCTGCTCGGCCAGGGCGGTCACCGCCGTCTCGAGCGCGTCCCAGTCGGGCTGGCGCAGGATGGCGCCGTACAGCTCGTACGTCTCCTCGCCGACGTCGACGGAGAGCCGGAACAGGAGGCAGATCCCGGCCGCGTCGGTGTAGCTGCGGGAGATACCCGTGACGCCGAGCTCCGGGAGGTACGTGGTGGTGTTCTCGATGCCACGACGCGATGGGAGACCCGTCACCTCGCTCGCGAGGACGGAGGCCACCGCCGGGTCCGCGAGCGCGAGGGCCGCGACGGCCGCGAGGTCTTCCGCCGTCCCGACGCTCTCGGCGGAGAGACCCGTCGCGTCGGCGACGGTGATGCCGTCGAGACCGTTCCCATCGAGCCACGACCGGGCCGCGACGAGATACTCCTCGAGCGACCCGAATGCCCACCGCGCGAGCGTGTCCGCGTGGTTGTTGCTCGAACCGAGGAGCAGAGCCTGGAGCATCCCGCGCTCGCTCCACGCGTCGTCGGTGTACACCGTGACGGTTCGGGCTCCGGCTGCGCGGTAGTCGCGGTAGGTCAGGAAGTCGTTCGAGGTGATCGGGACGACTGCTCCCTCCTCATCGGCGGAGAGGGGACGGGCGTCGAGGACGACGAGGGCGGTGATCACTTTCGTGGCGGCCGCCATCGGGACCGGCGCGGTGTCGCCGGCGACGGATATCGGGGAGTCCTCCGGGCGCTCGGTCACGGCGCTCGCACCGGTCTCGGGCAGAACGGGAGGGGACCCGGCCGGGGCGGCCGGTTCGAGGTGCGTGGCCCGTGCCTCCGGGAGGGGACCCAGGAGGGTCGCCGGCCCGTAGAGCCCGACCGCCAGGATGGCGAGGGTGCCGGCCGTGACGCCGATGAATCGCCTTACGCCCACGACGGTGACCCTGGACGTCTCGACATGGCCTCAGGCTAACCCGGCGACGTGCGGTCGGGCGTCAGCCCCACCCGAGTCGGTGCAATTCGTCGTCGTCGAGCCCGAAGTAGTGACCGATCTCATGGATGAGGGTCACCCGGATCTCCTCGCGCAGAGCGTCGAGGTCGCCGGCGTGATGCAAGAGCGGTTCCCGGTAGATGCTGATGGTGTCGGGAAGCTCACCGAACCCGTACTGACCGCGCTCGGTGAGTGCGACTCCGTGATACAGCCCGAGGAGGTCGAGGGAGCCGTCCTCCGGTCGGTCCTCGACGATGATGGCGACGTTGTCGAGGTCATCGACCACGTCGTCGGGGAGCGTGTCGAAAACCTCCTCGACGAGGTCCTCGAAGTCGTCGGAGGTCATGTCGATCACGGTCACCGATCCTAGCCGCGCCACCTGCGCGGCTCGGCGCGGTCCCAGCCTCAGCCTCCGGCGTTGCCGTTGCCGTTGCCGTTGCCGTTGCCTTTGCCGTCAGTCGACCCGCTGCTGTTGCCGCCGCCGTTACCGCCGCCGTTGTTGTTGCCGGCGCCCTTGTTCGGGTTGGAGTCAGCGGGAATCTCCGGGGCGGGGGCCTCGGGCGCTGGGGCCTCAGGGGCCGGAGCCTCGGGGGCCGGAGCCTCGGGGGCCGTCTCGACGGGAGCGTCGGCGTCCGTACCCGTGTCCGCACCCGTGTCGCCACCGTTCCCGGTGTCGACGGTGGTCTCCTGCTCGGTGGTCTCCTGCTCGGTCGTCTCGATCGCGGCCTGCTTCTCAGCGGTGATGACCGCGTCGATGCCCGAGTGGAAGTCACCGACGACAGTGCGGAGACCCGCGATCCCGGTGCCGTCGTCCGCGACGACCGGGCTGTCGCCTCCCGCCAAAACGGATGCGGCGCCCGTGCCGAGGCCGGCCGCGACGAGCACCGCGACGGCGGCGATCGTGAGGCGCCGACGCGTGCCCGGCTTGCGGGCCGCGAGCTCCGCACGACGGCGCCGCCGCAGACCGATCGTCGTATCGTCGTCGTCATGGTCACTCAGGACCGGTGCGAGGGCTGCCGTCTGCTCGTTCTCGTCCGGCACACCGATCGCCCTGCTCTGCGTGACGGGCGGCACCGAACCGAGGGCCGCCCGCGAAGCGACGGGACCGCTCGAACCGAGGAGGTCGCGCGCGGCATCGGCGACCTGCGCGGCGGTCGGGCGGTTCTCCGGGGTCCGGCTCGTCATCGCCGTGAGAAGGGACTTCCAGCCGTACCCGACGTCTCCCGGGATATAGGGATCACGCTGCACGCGGGCGACGAGCGACTCGGTCATCCCGCCCGGGAAGGCGCGCTCGCGGGTGAAGGTCTCGAGGATGACGAGCCCGAGCGAGTAGACGTCCCCGGCCGGAGCTGGCGCCACTCCGCGCGTCTGCTCGGGACTCAAGTAGGCGGCGGTGCCCATGATCGTGCCGGGCGTCGTGAGCCGGGCCGAGTCGACGAGGTGGGCGATACCGAAATCGGCGAGCTTCGCCCGGAACTCCCGTGACGACGGGGCAGCAGGGGCGAGCAGGACGTTCGACGGCTTCACGTCGCGGTGCACCATGCCGGCAGTGTGGACCGTGGCGAGCGCTTCCGCGAGCTCGGCCGTCATGAGCGCGATGTCGTCACGGTTCACGGGACCCGACGCGATGCGGTCCCGGAGGGTCGGCCCGTCGACGAGTTCCATGACCAGATACGCGTCCTCGAGGGTGCCCAGCTGTGCGTCGAACAGCGTCACGAGCGACGAGTGGTTGAGGGAGGCCAGGATGCGGACCTCGGTCGCCGCGCGGGCCGAATGCGCCTCGTCGTCGGACGTGTCGCCGAAGAGCTTGATCGCGACGTCCCGTCCGAGGGTCTGGTCGGAGGCGCGATACACGCTCGCCATTCCCCCTCGGCCGATGAGGGCGTCGAGGCGGTAGCGACCGCCGAGGACGTCACCGATGTCGGCGCGTCCGCGTACGAGACTGTCGGTCATTCATTCTCCTCGAGTGCTTCTCCCGTGCCGGGCCCACGGGCCCGGACACACTGCTCCCTCCTCCGAAGTGTGACGGACGTCGGCCGGGGAGGCGACGCCTTGACAGCGGCGCGCGAGCGAGTCCTCGAGCCCGAACGGGGGGGGGGGGGGGGGGGGGGAGGGGGGCTACCGGCATCTCACGACACCCCAGCGGAATCCCGGGCCGATTGCGCTCGGCGCGGTAGCGTTCGGCGCATGGACTGGTGGAATGATCTCACGACCTGGTTGACCGCGGCGGACACCCGCCCGGTCCTCTTCACCGCGGCGACGATCGTGCTCGCGATCATCGTCTCCGGCCTCGTGTCGGCGTCGATCGCCAAGGCGGCCGTCCGCCGCCTTGTCGATCAGCGCGAGCGCGAGCAGAAGGCCGCGGCCATCGCCGCGCTCATCGACGCCGCGACCGAGGCGTCGGTGTGGAACTCGTTGACGCCGGGAGAGCAGGTCCTGGCCGACCGCGCGGTCGGCCAGGCCGACATCCTTCTCCGCCTCCTCCCGATCAAGACCGCCCCCCTCGCGGCGGACTGGGCGGCGCACCAGCTCACGGAGATGAAGCGCAACTCGGCCACCTTCGGCTACGAGCTCGAGCCCGCGCTCGTCGAGTTCCGCGACCGACTCCTCGACTGGCAGCAGCGCCCGTCGAAGGCGAAGCGGCTCTTCCAGAACGACATCGAGCGTTGGTCCTTCTCGTCCGACGATTCGGAGCGTGATCTCGCGCGCCGCCAGGACACGTGGGTGGCATCGCAGCACAAGAAGGCGCACGACTCGTCGCGTTCCGAGGTCTCGGCCCCGTCGCCGTCCACCGCGTCGGGGTCGACCGCCGTCGGCGCTGCATCCTCGTCAGCCGCGACGGAACGGAAGCTCCCCGAGCCGAGCACGGACACGCAGACCCAGAAGCTCATCGAGGACGTCGCCGCGATCGACCAGCGCATCGCGTCGACCTCGAAGCCCCGTGGGTCGGAGGAACGCTCCGCCTGAGCGGATGCGCACACGACGAAGGCGGTCGATACCCGGGAGACCGGGGATCGACCGCCTTCGTCGTGGGTGCGCTGTGTCGGGGCCGCCGGCACCGTGTCGAGCAGGTCAGGCGGTGCGCCACCACTCGTCGCTCGGCGTGACGGGCACCGTGCGCTTGTGTCGCGTCGCCAGGAAGCGCGCCTCGATGGCTTCGGCGACGTCGGCGTCGACGTCGGCGCCCTCGAGGTAGTCGTCGATGTCGACGTACGTGAGACCGAGGTTCGCTTCGTCGGTCTGACCGGGCGTGTCGTCGAGCAGATCGGCCGTCGGAGCCTTTTCATAGAGGCGAGCCGGGGCGTCGAGCCGGCGGAGGAGCGCCTTGCCCTGTCGCTTCGTGAGCCCGCTGAGCGGGAGGATGTCCGCCCCGCCATCACCGAACTTCGTGAAGAACCCGGTGACGGCCTCCGCGGCATGATCGGTACCCACGACGAGGAGCGAGCGTTGTCCGGCGATGGCGTACTGCGCCACCATCCGGGCGCGCGCCTTGACGTTGCCCTTGGTGAAGTCGGTCATCCTGTCGCCGACAGCATCCTGGTACTCGTCGAAGACGCCGTCGACGCCGCGCTTGACGTTGAAGGTGATGCTGCGATCGGGTCGGATGAACTGCAAGGCGAGTTGAGCGTCGTCCTCGTCGTGTTGAACGCCGTACGGGAGCCGCACGGCGATGAACTCGGCGTTGGCGCCGCCGTCGCGCAGCCGTTCGACGGCGAGTTGACAGAGGCGACCGGCGAGCGAGGAGTCCTGCCCACCGCTGATGCCGAGCACGAAGCCCGTGGCCCCGGTGGTCGTGGCGTAGTCGACGAGGAACGAGACCCGGGTCTCGATCTCTTCGGCTGCGTCGATGCTCGGCCGCGAGCCGAGCTCCTCGATGATGGCTCTCTGAAGATCACGCATGTCCTCAGCCTAGCCAGCCGCGGTTACGGGACGGTTTCGTCTTCGCCGCCGTGCACGTGCAATGAGAGCCGACGGATGTCGGCGAGCTCCCACTGGCGGAACATGGGGTCGAGATCCGTGGTTTCGTCGGCGAGGACGATGCCGCAATCCCCGCCCCCCGCCCCGGACGATTTCGCGGCGGCGCCGACGTACTCGGCCGAGTCGCACAGAAGGGTGAGGTCCGGCGTCTCGATCGGAATGCCGGCGCTCACTCCGAGCCGCACGAGCAGCCGCCGGGCGCGGTGCAACTGCCGTTGGGCGGCCGCGAGGTCGTCGGCGTCGAAAGCGGCGACGAGCGTGTCGACACACGCCCTGCTGTCGTCGAGGAAGGCCTCGTAGTGGCTGTCCTCGTTCAGTTTGCGCTTCTGGATCGAGTCCACCAGCTGTGCCGTGGAGGCGGGCTCGCCGGTCCATCCCACGACGAGGCGTGCCCGGGAGAGCGGCGGGAGCCGTCGCACCGACAGGCCGGGCCACAGCTCGGCGACGAGATCGGTGATGCTCGTGTCGGAGAGCCGTGCGGTCATCCAGGATCGGTCGGGGGAGGAATAGGCGATCCAGCCGCCGTACATGCTCGCCGCGACGTCGCCGCCGGAGGCGAGCGGGTTCACCGAGACCGTCGCGAGGAGTGCGAGCTTGACGCGCGACAGTTCGTCGAGCCCGAGGTCGTAGAAGCGGTCGAGCGCCGTCACGGTCGCGACCGTCACCGCGGCGCTCGAACCGAGGCCGAACTTCCGGCCGGAACGGTCGTCGAGTTCGCTCGTGATCGTCAGATCGTAGAAGTCGAGGTCCCGGCCGCGTCCGACGGCGAATTCCTCGACGACGCGGATGGCCGCGAGGACGTAGTCGAAGGGCCTCTGATCACGGTCGATGACGAGCCGTTCGCCGTCGCGTCGCCACACGACAGGTCGGTGCCCGAACTGGTCGGAGACGAGTCGACCGAGACCGTCCGACGCTTCGAGCGTCACGGTGACGAAGCGGTCGACGGCGATGAGAACCGCGGGGTACCCGGGTTCCACGACCGCGTACTCGCCAGCGATGAACAGCTTCCCCGGCGCGGAGACGGTGATCACGTCTCCGCCTGCGAGACCGCGACGCCCGGGCCGGGGAGGGACGTCGTCACGCCGGCGATGTCGAGAGCAGCCACGGCGTCGCGCACCGTGTCGAGGTGTGTCCGTCGGCACAGGATCTTGACGTTCGGACCGGCGTCCATCGTCGCGTAACACTCGGTCCCCGAGACGCGCAGGTCACGCACCAGCTGCAGGACGCGCACACTGTCGGGCTGCCAATAGGACACCGGAGGGGTCGCCCCGAGCATCGACGCGTGCATCCGCATGGCGTTGGACTCGGTGAGTTCTCCGACCCGCGTGAAGTCCGCCCGCGCGACGGCGTCGAGCATGTCGGTGAAGTCGGTGCGGGAGGACTCGACCCACGCCGGGTAGTACGGCGAGGTCTCGGCGGTCAGCTGCATCGCCGCTCGGCTCGAGATCGTCTTCGTGCCCGCGTCGACGACGGCGACGACCATGGCGAGGTCCAACCCGGGATCGACGATCGGTTCCGCGAATGATGAGGCGTCGTCGGTCCCGGCGTGCCATACGGCGAGACCGCCGAAGACGCTCCGCGCGGCGGACCCGGACCCCTTGCGCGCGAGGATCGAGAGGTCTCGCGGGGTGAGGTCGATTCGCGCTGCGGCCGTGGCGGCAGCGGCGAGGGCTGCGAAGCCCGACGCCGACGACGCGAGCCCCGCGGCCGTCGGGACGCTGTTGTGGGAGACCACCGTCGCGTGATCGGAGCGATCGCCGAGTCGGCGCACGAGGTCGAGGAATCGCGTCACTCGGCTCTCCGCTTCGCCGTTCAACCGGGATCCGTCGAGAACGACCGAGTCGCTCTCGGCACCCCACTCGACGGTCGTGCGGGTGAGATACGCGTCGAGCGTCAGCGACAGACTGCTCGTCGCCGGCAACGCGATGGCGGTGTCACGCTTCCCCCAGTACTTGATGAGGGCGATGTTCGAGTGGGCGACCGCCGTCGCTCGGGCCGTCACGTGACCGGCACCATCGTGTCGTACACCCAGGAACGAGTGGCACCGGCGACGTGGAGAGCTCTCGTCACGTCGGCGGCGATCGCCGGAGTCGGAGCGAGGGCGACGACGCACCCTCCCTGGCCCCCACCGGTGAGCTTCGCGCCCAGCGCGCCGGCCGCGGTCGCGGCGGTCACGAGGACGTCGAGCTCCCGAGAACTGACTCCGAGCTCGCTCAGGATCCCGTGCGCTTCCGACATCCGTACCCCGAGAGCCTCGCCTCGCGCTTCGGCGAGATCGGCGACGGCGTCCTCGGCCAGACGGCCGAGCCTGTCGAGGCGCGACTCGGCCCAGACCGGACGTTCCTCGCGCAGTCGTCGCAACCCCGCGACGGCGACGCGCGTGCGACCTCTGACGCCGGTGTCGGCGATCACGAAGCTGCCTTGGAGCGTCATCGGGAGCGCTGCGGTGATGCCTCCGGCGAAGAGCACCGGGACTCGGGAGTTGGTGGCGACGGCGTCGAGTCCGCTCGGCGTACCGTGCGCCACTCGCTCGGCCACCTGGACGAGGTCGTAGTGCTCGCGGTCGGAGATCCGTCGGTGCGCCATATCGGCGAACGCGTGCACAAGCGCTCCCGCCGCGGCAGCGCTCGACCCGAGGCCCCGTTCAGCCGGGATGGAGCTCTCGATGTCGATGAGCAGGCCGTCGAGCGGGACATCGAACGCGCCGCTCGCCGCATTGATCGCCGCGATCGGACCGGCGAGAGTGGACGGAGCGTCGGCGAGAGGGCCGGAGAAGTATTCGGACCTGATCCGAGCCGCACCGCCGACGGCGTGTACCTCGACGTCCATCGACAGGGCGGGCAGCGGCAGAGCGATCGCAGAGTGCCCGTAGACGACGGAGTGCTCACCCATGAGGATGAACTTCGCGCGGGTGTGCCCGGTTCCGAGCGCAGCGCCACGTCGTTCCACTACCACTGCCTCTCGCTCTGAGTCCGGCAGCGATCGTTCGCCTGCCGTTCACGACTGTACCGGGTGCATCGGACGGCGTCGGGGGACCTGCCGCGAAGGGGTTCGGTGCGTCGAGGCGACCGGGTTGGCCCTCTCTGAGTGCCCCCAGCAGGACTCGAACCTGCAACCTACGGATTAGAAGGCCGTTGCTCTATCCATTGAGCTATGGGGGCCGACCGCCATACAGGATAGCCCACCCCTCGATTCAGCCATGTGGTGCCGAGGGCCGGATCAGCCGGCCACGAGCGCGATCACCCCGAGGATCACCGATGCCGCGGCGATGAGAAGCGCGACGGTGATGAGCACGAGGTGGACGCGGTAGAAGCTCGTCCGGGAGCCGTCGGCGGCCCGAGCTCGCGGGTCGTGGGCGATGCGTGAGAGGAAACGCGGCCAGACGACGACGTTGAAGGCGGCGTTCACGAACAAGGCGATGGCGAGGGCGACGAGCATGATGACCACAGCCTAACCGCGGCCTGCCACGCCTCGCTCCGACATCTCGCCTCGTGAGCGCGTGAGCGCGTGACCGGGGGGCCGCGTGGTCGGGCTGAGGGGGAGCGGCGTCGGTGCCCGCGGATAGGATCGAACCCATGAGCACTGGCAAGGACCTTCTCGTCTGGATCGACTGCGAGATGACGGGACTCGACCTCTCGGTGGATGAGCTCGTCGAGATCGCGGTCGTTATCACGGACTTCGAACTGAACCCCGTGGACGAGGGCTTGAACGTCGTCATCAAGCCGAGCGAAGCCGCCCTCGCCAACATGGGGCCTTTCGTCACGGACATGCACACGTCTTCGGGTCTCATCGAGGAGATCCCGCATGGCGTCGATCTCGCCGAGGCGGAGTTCCAGGTGCTGCAGTACGTGGTGAGCCACATCCCGGAGGCGCAGAAGGCACCGCTCGCGGGCAACTCCATCGGCACCGATCGCGCGTTCCTCGCGCGATTCATGCCGCGGCTCGACGCTCACCTGCACTACCGGAACATCGATGTGTCGTCCGTGAAGGAACTCGCTCGGCGCTGGTACCCCCGGGCGTATTTCAACGCACCGTCGAAAGACGGCGGTCACCGCGCCCTCGCCGATATCCTCGAGTCCATTCGGGAGCTCGCCTACTATCGGGCCGCCGTCTTCGTCCCGTTGCCCGGTCCGACGTCGGACGAGGCGAAGGCGGCCGCCGAGTCGACGGTGAACGCGTTCGCCCCAAAGGTGTAATACACTCTTTGAGTTGCCTCTCGCCGGTTCCGCCGGCGAGCAGGACATGGTGGGTATAGCTCAGCTGGTAGAGCGCCTGGTTGTGGTCCAGGAGGTCGCGGGTTCAAGCCCCGTTACTCACCCCAAATCTTTTGTCTGTGACACGAGGCTTTCTGTCTGTGACGCGACGCTGACGGTCGAGCCACATGATCGCTGTGCCGTCGAGGGCTGATTGCAGATTGTCTGACTCCTCGGTCAGGAGCTATACCAGAGACACTCCAACGCGTCCTCCATGGACCAGAAGCGGCCGCGATCGACGAAGCGGGTGTGTACGGGGGAGTAGCGCTTCGCGAGGTAGACCTCGCCTCCGGCCGTGTCGAGGAGCTCGAC
This sequence comes from Labedella populi, assembly GCF_004078655.1. Classification (GTDB taxonomy): domain Bacteria; phylum Actinomycetota; class Actinomycetes; order Actinomycetales; family Microbacteriaceae; genus Labedella; species Labedella populi. The sequence goes on from NZ_RZNC01000003.1 coordinate 136,658, forward strand.
GTGCCCGATCACGGCGAACGAGTCGGTCGACACTCGCCAGAGACGTTCGCCTCGAGCGTCCACACGGACCCGGCCGCCGAAGGCCCGGGCCGCGCCGCTCGACCAGCCGCCGTCGCTCGGTCCATCCGTCGCGACAGGATCGTCGCCGCGACGGGTGCCGGCGCTGATGCGGGATTCGCTCGTGATCTGCATGCTGTCGTCCTCTCGACTCGGCGGCCGGCCCCGCGCTGGTGTTGACCCCAGGCTAGGGACGACCACCGACATCGACTCCGTCCCGCGGACCACCCGTCGTCCACAGCCCGCGGGGGCGGCTCGTCCCACACGGTGGCCGCGTGGAGCGAGTGAGACGGACGCCCGTCGCGGGAGACTCGTGGCAGCGGTCGTCGCCCCGTCGGACCCGGCACTCACGACGGGACGACGACCGCCCGACGGCCGTCGTCGGGAGAAGAGGCGAGAGGATGAACGTGGCCGACCGGATCACCGTGAGCGGAACCGTCGAGACGGTTCCGCGTTCCGTGAGCACCACCGCGTCTCTCGACGTCGCGACATTCCGGCTTCGAGCCCATCACGACCGCTCCTCTCCAGTGCATCCCCCGACCGGTGAGCCCCCGGGGATGTTCGTCGTCACCGCTCTCGGTTCTCTCGCCACTGCGATCGATGACCGAATCGGCCTCGGCGACGTCGTCGTCGTCGCCGGGGTGCTCCATCTCCGCGCCATCGGGGACGACTCGGCGGTGGTCGCCGAACTCACCGCGGATGTCATCGGCCTCGACATCGGCCGGCACGGAACGGTCGCCGCGGTCGGGGAATGCGACGATGGTCGCATCGTCCGCTCCTAGACTCGACCTTGGTCGCGCTGCCGATGCGCGATCCAGAAAGAGGGAGCAGTCGTGGAGCCCGTTCGTCTCGAACACACTCGTCGTCGGCGTTCCGTGAGGAGTGGGGCGGTCCGCGTCCTGGTCGGTCTCGCGATCACCGTGTCGCTGGCCGGGTGTACCCAGGCGCCGACGGATGACCCGACGAGCGCCGCGCCTGAGCCGACACGGACGGCGCCGGCTCCCGCGGTCACCCTGCTGCCGGACGCTTCAGCCGAGGAGAACAAGCCGTTCTTCGACCAGGTCAACGCCGCCACCGCGGAGAATCCCGACGCGGGGGGACGCGACTTCATCGACGCCCTCGTCGCGGCGGGGTTCGACAAGGCCACCATGGAGGTCACGAAAGACGCGACGACCCTCGGCGCCCGAGCGGAGTCGATCCAGTTCAGCGTGCGCTGGAGCGATGGGTGCCTCATCGGGCAGTTCGGCCCCGCCGTCGACGGCTACCACTCGACTGTCCAGCCCGTCCTCGGTGGGGACCGGTGTCTCATCGGGGAGACACGAGCCATCGACTGGTAGCACCGCCGCCGTGGGCGGCGTGCAGCCGCCCGCTCCGGCCCCGTAGACTGGCACGGATATGGCCGAATACATTTACTCGATGGTCCGCGCCCGCAAAGCGGTCGGAGACAAGCTCATCCTCGACGACGTCACGATGGCGTTCCTGCCGGGCGCCAAGATCGGTGTCGTCGGCCCGAACGGTGCCGGAAAGTCCACGATCCTCAAGATCATGGCGGGACTCGACACCCCGAGCAACGGTGAGGCCAAGCTCACCCCGGGATACTCCGTCGGCATCCTGATGCAGGAACCCGAGCTCGACGAGTCCAAGACGGTCCTCGAGAACGTCCAGGAGGGCGTCGGCGAGATCAAGGGCAAGATCGACCGCTTCAATGAGATCTCTCTGGCCATGGCGGAACCCGACGCCGACTTCGACGCCCTCCTCGCCGAGATGGGCGTACTGCAGGAAGCCATCGACGCAGCCGACGCGTGGGACCTCGATTCTCAGCTGGAGCAGGCGATGGATGCTCTCCGCACACCCCCGGGCGACGCCAACGTCGCGAACCTCTCGGGCGGTGAGAAGCGCCGCGTCGCGCTCTGCAAGCTCCTCCTCCAGAAGCCCGACCTGCTGCTCCTCGACGAGCCCACCAACCACCTGGACGCCGAGAGCGTGCTGTGGCTCGAGCAGCACCTCGCGAAGTATCCCGGGGCCGTCCTCGCCGTGACCCACGACCGGTACTTCCTCGACCACGTGGCCGAGTGGATCGCCGAGGTCGATCGCGGTCACCTGTACCCCTATGAGGGCAACTACTCGACGTACCTGGAGAAGAAACAGGAGCGCCTGCAGGTCCAGGGCAAGAAGGACGCGAAGCTCGCCAAGCGGCTGTCGTCCGAACTCGAGTGGGTCCGGTCCAACGCGAAGGGGCGTCAGGCCAAGTCGAAGGCCCGTCTCGCCCGCTACGAGGAGATGGCAGCCGAGGCGGAGCGCACCCGGGTCCTCGACTTCGAGGAGATCGTCATCCCCGTCGGTCCACGACTCGGCAGCCAGGTCATCGACGCGTCGAAGCTCCAGAAGGGTTTCGGCGACCGGATGCTCATCGATGGGCTGAGCTTCACACTTCCGCGCAACGGCATCGTCGGCGTCATCGGCCCAAACGGTGTCGGAAAGACGACGTTGTTCAAGACCGTCGTCGGGCTCGAGCCGCTCGACGGCGGAACCCTCAAGATCGGTGAGACGGTCGACATCTCCTACGTCGACCAGAGCCGTGGCGGTATCGATCCGAACAAGAACCTCTGGGAGGTCGTCTCCGACGGCCAGGACTACATCCAGGTCGGCAAGACCGAGATCCCCTCGCGTGCCTACGTCTCCCAGTTCGGGTTCAAGGGGCCGGACCAGCAGAAGAAGGCCGGTGTGCTCTCCGGTGGTGAGCGGAACCGGTTGAACCTCGCGCTCACGCTCAAGCAGGGCGGCAACCTGCTGCTCCTCGACGAGCCGACGAACGACCTCGACGTCGAGACCCTCGGCAGCCTCGAGAACGCCCTGCTGGAGTTCCCCGGTTGCGCCGTGGTCATCACCCACGACCGGTGGTTCCTCGACCGGATCGCGACGCACATCCTCGCCTATGAGGGCACCGAGGAGGACCCGGCGAACTGGTACTGGTTCGAGGGAAACTTCGAGGCGTACGAGGAGAACAAGATCGAGCGACTCGGGCCGGACGCCGCAAAGCCGAATCGGTCCGCCTACCGGAAGCTCACGAGGGACTGATGCGGGTCCACGTCCCGGTCCACCTCCGCTGGGGCGATCTCGACGCGTACAATCACGTCAACAACGTCGAGGTCCTGCGTCTCCTCGAGGAGGCGCGGGTCCGCGCGTTCTGGCGGAGCAGCGACGACAGCGGCGGGGTCGACCAGGGCATGGCTCTCATCGAGGCAGAGGCGGGATCCGACACCATCACGCTCATAGCCCGCAACGAGATCGTCTATCTCGCACCCATCGCCTATCGTCGCTCGCCTCTCGACGTCCAGATGTGGATCTCACACCTCGGGGGTGCGAGTCTCGATGTGAGCTACGACGTGCGGGGCACCGGCGACACCGCCGATCATCTCTATGCGCAAGCAGTGAGCACCATCGTTCTCGTGGACGCGGCGAGCGGTCGGCCGCGCCGGATCACCGATGAGGAGCGGAGCGCGTGGTCCGCGTACCTGGGCGAACCGCTGCAGCTCTCGCGTCGGCGCTCCTGATGTCTCTTCCTGCCAGAGGCCCCCGTCGCTCTCAGCGGAGGGCGGGGATGCGGATCATGCCCTCTTGCGCGACGCTCGCGACGAGCGACCCCTCACGCGTGTAGAACGCCCCGCGCGACAGTCCCCGACCGCCTGACGCGCTCGGAGAGTCCTGGACGTACAGCAGCCATTGATCGACTCGCGCACGCCGGTGCCACCACATCGCATGGTCGAGACTCGCGATCCTGGCTCCCGGAGTGGCCCACGGGATCCCGTGCCGGCGCAGCACCGGCTCGAGGATGGAGTAGTCGCTCGCGTAGGCGAGCGCGGCCTGGTGGAGGAGGGGCGAGTCCGGGAGCGGGCTCGTGGAACGGATCCAGAGGGCCTGCCGGTCGGTGTGCTCACCATCGACGGAGAGGTAGATCGGGGAGGGGATGTGCCGCATGTCGAACGGCCGATCATTCGCCCAGGTCCGGGCGACGGGATGGTCGAGGTCGCCGAGGACCTCTGCGGCCGACGGCAGGTCCTCCGGTGCCGGTAGGCCCCGCGGCATGTCCTCCTGGTGCTCGAGACCTGGGTCCTCGTCCTGGAACGAGGCGATGAGCGAGAGGATGGGGACGCCCTTCTGATACGCCTGGGTGCGACGGGTCGAGAAGGAACGCCCGTCGTGGATCCTGTCCACGGCGAAAGTGATCGGAAGCTCGGAGTCGCCGGCGCGGAGAAAGTAGCCGTGCATGGAGTGGACGGAGCGTTCCTCATCCACCGTGCGCATGGACGCCGTGAGCGCCTGCGCGAGTACCTGACCGCCGTAGACGCGACCGTGCGGCATCTTCTGCGACGGCCCGGTGAAGATGTCCTCCTCGGTCCTCGCCCCCGTGTCGGTCAGGTCGAGCGTCTGAAGCAGGGACTCGATCGGGTTCAACTGCGGCCTCCTCACGGCACCGTCGGCAGCGTCCGTCCCGTAAGTTTAGGAGCACATGAGTGCCACGATCTCCTTCCTCACCGCCGAAGCCGTCACCGACATGCGGACGTTCCTCTCGCGTGCCGCGCGCGTCGACGACACCGCCGTTCACCTCGTGATCCGAGGCGACGTGCTGGCGGTGTCGGTCGCCGCGTTCTCACCCAAAGGGCTCCTCGACCGCGGGTTCACCGTCCTCGGGCTGCGGACGGTGCGCGTCGTGCCGAGCGGCGACCTGGACCTCGTCGTGGCGCTCCGTGCCGTCCTCGACCGGCTCGCCACTCCGGAACTCGCATCGGGAGAGAGACTGTCGATCACCCTCCCGGACCAGCAGATCACGACCGTGTGGACGGGCATCTCCCCGCCACGCTCCGGGTGGTTGCCGGTCGGGTCCCTCCCGTCGGGCACGCTCGCCGATCACGCGCGCCGCGGCGCGGTCGAAGTCGCCAAGGCGGTGCCCACTGCTGCCGGAGACCACATCGTGCACTCGGTCCGCCTCGCCGTCTGGACGCGATCGGTCGAGGGCCGCGACGACATTCCCGCGGGAGCGGCGTTCGCCGCCGATGCCTTCGGTTTCCTCGCAGATCCCCACGAGGAGGTTCCGGTGTTCGTGAACGGACCCTGGGTGCGTTTGAGTCCTCACCGCGGTCACATCCTGGCGCGCCGCGGAGTGATCTGAGCCGGCGCGCCCCTCCGTCAGCTGCCTGTCGCCCCGCCGTCCGCCGCTGCTTCGCGAATCGACGAGGAAGAGCCCGCCGAAGGATCATCGCGCCTGCCCGCAGAGCGACGCCTCGGGCTCCTGCTCCGCCGTGATCACTCCTCGAAGGTGTTCACCATCGCGTGCGCCGCCCGCTCCAGGTAAGACCACAGTTCCGCCTCGTGCAGCGGGGAGAGTCCGAGGGTATCGACGGCCGCTCGCATGTGCAGCAACCAGCGGTCGCGCGCGTCCGGGTTCACCCGGAAGGGCATGTGCCGCATCCGGAGCCGCGGGTGACCGCGCGTCTCGCTGTAGGTCGACGGGCCACCCCAGTACTGCTCGAGGAACAGCAGGAGCCGCTCCGCGGCCGGGCCGAGGTCCTCCTCCGGGTACATCGGCTTCAGGACCGGGTCACCGGCGACACCGCGGTAGAACTCGACCACGAGTTTCTCGAACGTCGGTCTGCCTCCCACGTCGTCGTAGAAGCTCTTCGCCAGGAGGTCGTTCATTCGCGGGGTGTCGCTTTCGGTTTCGTGGTGCGTGCTTTCTTGGTCGCCGCCGGCGGCTCGATCACGCCGACGGGCTTCGTACGCGGCGGCCGCGCGCCGGTGACGCTTGCCGCGCCGTCGAAGCCGGACAGGACCACGCTCTTGACGGACGGCAGTCGCACATCCATCTCGTCCATCGCCGACTTGAGCCGCGCGCGCAACTCGCGGGCGACGTCGTCCTTCGCGCTCGTTCGGGTCTTCATCACGAGGCGGACGACGAGGGCGTCCTCGGAGATCGACTCGATGCCCCACGATTCGGGCTTGTCGATGATCCGTGTCCGCCACTTCGGCTCCTTCGCAAGAGCCGCTGCCGTGTCGAGAAGACGGTCCTGCACCGCGTCGACATCGACGTCGTAGGGCACGGCGAGGTCGATGATGACGCGCGCCCAGCCCTGCGACATGTTGCCGACGCGGAGGATCTCGCCGTTCCGGACGAACCACAAGGTGCCATTGACGTCGCGCACCTGCGTGATCCGGATGCCGACCGCCTCGACCACTCCCGTCGCCGGACCCAGGTCGACCACGTCGCCGACGCCGAGCTGGTCCTCCATGACCATGAAGAGGCCGTTGAGGACGTCCTTCACGATGTTCTGTGCACCGAATCCGAGACCGGCTCCGAGAGCCGCGGTGAGGAGCGCGAGCGATCCGATGAAGTTCTCGTTGACCGTGTTGACGATCGCGACGACCGCGATCACGGCGACGACGACGTTGACGATGTTCGAGAGCACCGTGCCGATCGTGCGGGTGCGCTGGACGAGGCGAACCGCCGCGAGCGGGGAGACGTTCAACTCCTTGGTGTCGTCGGCGTTGTTCGAGCGCTTGACGCCGTTCACGATGCGATCGACGACGCGCCGGATACCGAGTCGGAGGAGCCACACCGCGATGAGCGCGACGAGCACGATCAGGACGATCGCCGTGATCTTGCCGAGGAAGGTCGCGAAGAACGCGTTCATCGCTGCAGTGATCTCCGTGAGGTTCATCGGAGGAAGTCTATCGAGCGTCCTCCGGGAACGGACTGAGCGCCGGACGCCCGCGAGGGCGTCCGGCGCTCAGCCCGGATGGCGCGACTGCTCGGCGTCAGAGAGCGTCGCGAGCCTGCGCAGCGATCGCGCGTTCGACACCCGCGAGGTTCTCGAGGACGAGACGGCGCAGCGCCGAGGGCTGCTCGGGGTTCGCGTCGAGCCACGCGCGCGTCGCGTCCGCGAGAGCCTGGTCGGCGAGGGCCGACGGGTACATCCCCGCGACGAGGTACTCCGCGATCTTGTAGCTACGAGACTCCCACACGTCCCCGAGCGACGAGAAGTACCGTTCCACGAAGGGCCGGAGCACTTCCGTGTCGGCGGCGCGCTGGAAACCGAGTCCCGTCGAGCGGACGATCGTGTTCGGCAGCTTGTCCGAGTCGAAGACCGACGACCACGTGGCCGACTTGCCCTCCGCCGTGGGGATCGCCGCGCGGGCGTGCGCCGCCGACTGCTGTCCCGTCGCCGTGTTGTCCGCGGCGAGCTCGGCGTCGATCACGGCCTCGTCGGCGCGACCTCCGGCGGCGAGCGCGATGAGGAGCTCCCAGCCGAGGTCGGTGTCGATGTCGAGCCCGTCGAGCGTCTCTGATCGGTCACGGAGCGTCTCGATGATGTCGAGGTGCTCGTCCGTCGATGCGAGCGCAGCGAAGAACTTGACGAACTGGAATTGCGCGTCGCTCCCCGCCTCCGCTCCTTGTGCGAGCTTCCAGAGCGCGGACGCCGCTGCGGCGTTCGCCGCCTCGCGCTTCTCCGGAGCGATGTAGGCGCTCACCGCGAGCAGCAACTGGTTGAGTGTCGTACGGATGGTGGTCGACTCGGTCTCGCTCGCGATGTTGCCGAGCACAAGCGACACGTAGTCGCTCGCCGGCGTCTCCGCGTCGCGAGTCGCGTCCCACGCCGACCCCCAGACGAGCGAGCGGGCAAGGGGATTCTCGATGGCCGACAGGTGCGCGATGGCCGTGGCGAGCGACTGGTCGTCGAGCCGGATCTTCGCGTACGCGAGGTCGTCGTCGTTCAAGAGGACGAGGTCCGGGCGGGTGAGACCGATGAGCTCGGGCACGGGTGACGCGTCACCGTCGATGTCGATCTCTACGCGGTGAGTGCGCACGAGCGAGTCACCCTCGAGCGAGTAGAACCCGATCGCGAGGCGGTGCGGCCGCAGCGTCGGGTAGTCCTCCGGGGCGGATTGCTCCACGACGAAGGAGGCGATCGCGCCGTCGTCGTCCGTCTCGATCGCGGCGCGCAGCGTGTTCACGCCCGCCGTCTCGAGCCAGAGCTTCGACCAGGAGCGGAGTTCGCGACCGCTCGTCCGCTCGAGCTCGTCGAGGAGGTCGGTGAGTTCGGTGTTGCCGTACGCGTGCTTCGCGAAGTACGCGGAGACCCCGGCGAGGAAGTCCTCCTGACCGACCCAGGCGACGAGCTGCTTCAGGACGGACGCGCCCTTCGCGTAGGTGATGCCGTCGAAGTTGACCTGGACGTCCTCGAGGTCGCGGATCTCGGCAACGATCGGGTGCGTCGACGGGAGCTGGTCCTGCCGGTACGCCCACGACTTCTCCATCGCGGTGAACGTCGTCCACGCCTCGGTCCACTCGGTGGCCTCGGCCACGGCGAGCGTCGACGCGTACTCGGCGAACGACTCGTTGAGCCAGAGGTCGTTCCACCACTTCATCGTCACGAGATCGCCGAACCACATGTGGGCGAGTTCATGGAGGATCGTGACGACGCGGCGCTCCTTGACGGCGTCCGTCACCTTCGAGCGGAAGACGTACGTCTCCGTGAAGGTGATGGCGCCGGCGTTCTCCATGGCTCCGGCGTTGAACTCCGGCACGAAGAGTTGGTCGTACTTCTCGAACGGGTAGGCGAGTCCGAAGGCGTTCTCGAAGAACGCGAAGCCTTGGCGGGTCTTCTCGAAGATGTAGTCGGCGTCGACGAACTCGGACAGGCTCTTGCGAGCGTAGATGCCGAGCGGGATCGTGCGTCCATCGCTCGACGTCAGCTCGCTGTGCGTCGAGACGTAGGGTCCCGCGACGAGCGCCGTGACGTAGGACGACAGCACCGGCGTGGGGGAGAAGGTCCACGTGCTGACGCCCTCGCGGACCTCGACCGGCTCGGGCGTCGGCGAGTTGCTCACGACGCTCCAGTACGACGGTGCCGTGACCGTGAAGGAGAAGGTCGCCTTGAGATCGGGCTGCTCGAACACCGCGAACATCCGGCGGGAATCCGGTACCTCGAACTGGCTGTAGAGGTAGACCTCGTCGTCGACGGGGTCGACGAAGCGGTGCAGTCCCTCGCCGGTGTTCGTGTACATCGCGTCGGCCACGATCGTGAGCTCATTGGTGTCCGCGAGATCGTCGAGCTGGATCCGGACGCCGTCGCTCACCGTCGCGGGGTCGAGATCCCGGCCGTTGAGCGTAACGGAGTGGACCGTCCGGGTGATCGCGTCGATGAAGGTCGAGGCGCCCGGCGTGGCGCTGAAGCGCACCGTCGTCGTGCTGAGGAACGTCTCGGGACCCGTCGTCAGGTCGAGCGTGACGTCGTAGCTCGACGTCGAGACGATGGCCGCGCGCTCGATCGCTTCGGCTCTGGTGAGATTCTCTCCGGGCAACAGTGCCTCCTGTGATCTGGTCGGATTCTGTCCATCGGCCAGCCTACTGCCGGCGTCCGAGTCGCTGGTCGGCGCTAGATTGTCGCTATGACTTCCACCGACAGCACTGCCGCCGAGACCGCCGTCGACCCAGCCGTGGAGCCCGCTCTTGAGACCGTCGCCGTCGACTTCTGGTTCGATCCGTCTTGCCCGTGGGCGTGGATGACCTCCCGTTGGGTCGACGAGGTCGCGAAGCATCGCTCGCTCGATGTCACCTGGCACATCATGAGCCTCGCCGTGCTGAACGAGGACAAAGACGTGTCGGAGGAGTACCGCGCCTTCTTCCCGCGGGCGCTCCGGTACACCCGACTCGTCGCCGCGGCGAAGGAACTGCACGGCGATGCGATCGTCAAGCCGCTTTACGACGCCCTCGGCACCCGCATCCACCCGGGCGGCAGCGTCGAGTCCGACGAGGTGATCTCCGGCGCCCTGGAGGAGGTCGGCCTTGGTGCCGACTTCGCCCGCTACGCCGACTCCGAGGAATTCGACGAGCCGATGCGCGCGAGCCACTTCGACGGGATCGGCCGCGTGGGACAGGATGTCGGCACGCCCGTCATCGCGGTCGACGGCGTCGCGTTCTTCGGTCCGGTCATCTCCCCGGCGCCGAAGGGCGACGAAGCGGTGGCGCTCTGGGACGGCGTCGTCGCTGCCGCGCGCTACCCCGGGTTCTTCGAGCTGAAGCGCTCCCGCACCGTCGGCCCGATCTTCGACTGAGGGGTCCTGCGCAGCCGCCGAGAGGCCTCACTCGCGCTCTAAACTGGGCGGATGCGCATCCACATCGCCACCGATCACGCGGGCCTCGAGTTCTCCCGCACGCTCCAGGTCCACCTTGCCGAGGCCGGTCACGACGTCGTCGATCACGGTCCCACGTCGTACGAACCGCTCGACGACTACCCGGGGTTCTGCATCGCCGCCGCCGAGGCGGTCGTGCGTGACCAGCAGTCGGGCGTGGAGGCGCTCGGTGTCGTCTTCGGAGGCTCGGGCAACGGGGAGCAGATCGCGGCGAACAAGGTCGTCGGCGTGCGCGCCGCGCTCGTGTGGAATGAGAGCACGGCGCTGCTCGCCCGTCAGCACAATGACGCCAACGTGATCTCGATCGGCGCCCGCCAGCACAGCGTCGAGGAAGCCATCGGCTTCATCGACTCCTTCATCGCCGAGCCGTTCTCGCACGACGGGCGACACGTCCGCCGCATCGGTCAGATCGCCGCGTACGAACAGGCCCGCGACTCCGCCGATGCCTGAGGGGCATTCCGTCCACCGCATCGCTCGGCAGTTCCGGCACAACTTCGCGGGCAGGCATGTGGCGGCGTCCTCTCCCCAGGGCCGATTCGCCGAGGGCGCAGCGGTTCTCGACGGTCGTGAGGTCGTCGATGCCGTCGCCGTGGGCAAGCAGATGTTCCTCGAGTTCGACGGCGGGGTCTTCCTGCGTGTCCATCTCGGTCTCTACGGCGCCTGGGACTTCGCGGGGCGCATCGACTCGGACCCGACGATCGCTTCGGCGGGCGGTCGCATGGGGCAGACCAATCAGCGCGGAACGGTGCTTCCCGCGGGTTCACTCGCGGACGGCGCGTTCGAGGACTCGCTCTCGAGCATCGGCGCGCCCCGACGCGCCCGCGTCCGGATGTCTGAGCAGACGAGCGCATTGCCCGAGCAACCCGAGGACTTCCCGCCGCCGCCCGTCGGAGCGGTGAGGGTCCGGCTGCTGACCGACGAGACCGTCGCCGACCTCCGTGGCCCGACCGTTTGTGAGCTGGTGGATGCGTGGGGGGTGCAGGCGGTCATCGACCGGCTGGGGCCCGATCCGCTCGTCGACGATGCAGAGACGGGCGAGAGGCGATTCGTCGAACGGGCGGGGAAGAAGGCCACGGCCATCGGCCTCCTCCTCATGGACCAGTCCGTCGTGAGCGGGATCGGCAACGTCTACAGAGCGGAGCTCCTGTTCCGGGCACGCCTCAACCCCCACACGCCCGGGAAGCAGGTGCCGACGGATGTGCTGCGCGAGCTCTGGCGCGACTGGGTCGTGCTGCTGCGGCTGGGGGTGGAAACCGGACAGATGATGACGATGGACGGGCTCGAGGGCGACGACTACGTCAAGGCCATGGCGAGCCGCGCCGACCGTCACTGGGTCTACAAGCGTGAGGGGTTGCCGTGCCGCGTCTGCGGGACGTCGGTCCTGCTCGAGGAGATGGGGGCGCGCAAGCTCTACTGGTGCCCGGTCTGCCAGGCGTGATCCGGCCGCTCCCTGAGGCGAGCGCGTGAACGGCGATGGGCCCGTCCGCGTGGCGGAGCGGGCCCATCGGAGAGCGAGCGACGACTACTTGCTGATGTGTGCCACGAGGAACCAACGGTCCTTCTCGAGGCCGCGGGCGATCTCGATCGCGACGTCCTGGCTCGCGGCGTCGATCTCTCCGAGTTCGTCGACGGCGACGTGGACTCCCGTGAGGGCCGCGTCGATCTGTGCGACGATCTCCGCGATGGTGCGGTCCGACTGCTGGAATCCGGCCGTGAGCGTTCCGGTCGTGGTCTTCGCCGCGACGGTCGCGAGGCGCGCGTCGACGGGGAGGCCGAGGGCCACGATCCGCTCGGCGGCGAGGTCCGCCCACGCCTGGGCGTGAGCCACGACGTCGTCGAGGAGCTCGTGCACGCCGATGAAGTTCGCGCCTCGCACGTGCCAGTGCGCTTGCTTGCCGTTGACCACGATGGCGGTCAGGTCGATGACGAGGGGGCTGAGGAATTGTGCGACGCCGGCGGCGACGTCGGGACTGACGGAGGTCTGGGAAACGGTGATGTCGGTCATGTGCTCTCCTTGAGTGTCGATGTGTACAACCGTACTCGCGCCCACGCATTCCGCAAGGAAGAGAAGGCTGGGCTTAGTTTGCTCTGACCTGGACTTTTTTCGTTAGGTTAGCCTCAGCGAAGAGCTTGGAGCGCCCGTCCGACGGCGCGGAGGCTCTGCATGCGCTGCTCGTAGCGAGCAGCGAAGGTGATGAGGAGCACGCCGCCGACTCCCGCCCAGACCCACCAGTACCCCGCGTCGTAGAGGCCGGAGATCCAGGGCCAGAGCTGCGCGAGACCGTGGAGAATTGTGACGACCGCGCCGATGACGAGCGGCGACTGCAGGCGCCACCGGGCGCCGGCGATCGTGACCACTACTCCCGTGGTTCCGAGGGCGATGACGCGCCACAGATCCGCGTCTCCGAGATCGTAGGCGAGCGACGGCAGGAGGAGGATGAGAATCCCGGGCGCGAGGGTCGGCCAGGACCCGATCGTGAGATCGCGGTGGAGCGAGATCACACCCGCCACGACGGCGGCGACCCCGAGTGGGACGCTGACCCACTCGACGCTCTCCGCCGATGGAAGGGACGTGACGGCGATCGCCGTGCTCGCCGCGGCGCCGAGGACGGCCGTGGTCCGGGCGCTGGGCCGCTGACGCTGCGTGGGCGCCGGTGTCCCGCCGTGCGCGCCGTCCAGGCCATCCGGCGCGCGCACGGTTCGGTCGAGCGAGAACGCGACGACGGTGACGGCGCACGTGATGAGCAGCCAGGGGCTGGCCTCGGCGCCGTCGGTCCTCCCGCTCGTGAGCGCGGTCGGCACGGCGACGCCCACCGCGACAAGTGCTGCCGTTGCGGCGATGTCGGAGAGGACGGGCGCGCGGCGGATGCGGGAGACTCCGAGCGCGGCAGCGATCAGCACGAGCACGACCGGTCCGACCCATAGCGTCAGGTCGGCGGCGCCGTCGGGGGAGCCTGAAACGGATGAGGTTTCCCCGTTCGCCAGACGGACGACGACGGGGAGCGCGACGGCGATCACTCCGGCGATCCAGACGATCGAGCGGAACCGGATCGTTCCGTCATCGCGAAGAGCGACGAGCGCGAGCCCGATGAGCACGGCGCCGATGACGGCCGTCGTGATCGCTCGGGCCGGTGCTCCCTGAGCGGCGACACACGCGCTCGGGAGGATCGCGACGGCGAGCCCGGCGCCAAGCAGGACGTCGAGTCCCCCAGGCGATGACGGCCGACCCCGGAATGGGTGGTCCTGTCGCGATCCACGCCCGGCGACTCCCGCGACTCCGGCAACGGCGAGGAGGAGCCCGGCGACCGGGAGGGAGTAGTACTCGATGGCGGTGACTCGCTCGTCGGCGAGGAACCACCACAGCGCAGCGACGGCGAGAGCCGCTCCGACCCACGCGAGGTGACGGCGAGGCGCTCCGTGCTCCGGGGCCGCGAACGCGAGGAACGTGGGAACGAGCGCGAGCACGAGAAGCGTGAGACGGGTCAGCGGAGCCTCGTCGAGCACGGCCAGGACGAGAGTGACCGCGGCGGTCGCGGCGATGGAGGAGGTCGCGGCGCGGAAGAGGGCGGTCGGCGGGGGCGCCACTCTGACGATCCGACCGGTGACGAGGCGGACGGCTGAGAGCACCGAGAGGAGCGCAGCTCCCACGAGACTGCCCGGAAGCTCTGACGAGCCCGCACTCACGAGGACGCTCACCTCAGCGGTCAGCAACGTCAGGAGGGTGATGCCCACGCCGATGCCGACCGATCGGATCGCTGTCGTTCGACCGAGGACCAGCCACGCGGCAGCGGCGGCGACGGCGAGCGTCGCCAGCACGAGACGCCAACCGACATCCGCGACAAGGTCGCCGGTCGCCCACACCGACACCGCGGCGGGGAGGAGGACGAAGACGGCGAGTCCGCCGAGTATCGCGACCTCGGGGGCGGGCGTGCGCCGGGCGACGAACGCGAGAGCGCCCAGGATCACGACCGCCGCGGTCGCCGTGCCGAAACCGAGGGGTGTCGCGTCCGGCCGCCGAGTGACAATGGCCGCCCACATCGGCAAGAGCGAGCCGACCCACAGCACGAGCCCGGCGCCGAGTGTGGACGTGACGACCGCCCCCGCATACGCGAAGGCATGCGGGGCGCGTCGCGCGACGAGGCGCGCGGCACCCAGGAGTGCGAGCACGACCAGCGCGCCGAGGAGCCACGAGCCCGTGCTCGCAGACGCGAGGGCGGCAGCGGAACAAGCGGAGACGAGAGCCCCGATGAACGCGGTGACGCGTGCCGGGGGCTCGGGCCGGCGCCACCCCGAGACCAGCAGGAAGAGTGCCGCTCCGATGATCGTGATGGCGACGGAGGCAAGCAGGGACGGCGCCAGCATCCCCGCACCGAGGAGCGCGAAGGTAGCGAGACAGACGGGTACCCAGGAGAGTGCAGTGACCAGCCGTCGGGAACCGAGTGCCGCCAGAGCGCCGATCGTGGCCGCGCTCGCAAGGGCTACTCCGACCACGAACCAGAGAGCACCGGGTTCCGTATCGCCGACCGGTTCCAGGAGCGAGGCGCGAAAGGGGCGTGACACGAGCGCCCCGACGAGCGGGGGCAGGATGGCGGCGAGCACCGGTACCAGTGACAGTGCCGCTGCCGCCGCCACGACGGTTCCACTGACCCGGAAGGACCGTGACAACGGCGCGCGAACGGCGCGGGCGCCCCAGAGGATGGCACCGGCGGTGACCGTCATACCGGCGGCGTGGAGGCCGGACGCCTGCTCGGTCGTCTCCGCAGTGGCGACGATGGCGCGGCTCGTCAGTCCGACTGCCGCAACAGCGAAGCCCGCGGCCGCGATCACCGCCCAGGCGCGGCCCCGAGGCACGCGGAGCGACCCGTCTCGACCGTGCACCGTCAGGAGATGGATGAGCCATCCGACGCCCGCGAGACCGAATCCGAGCACCGCGCCGCCGTCGAGCGAGGGGAACGCGGAGACCGCCGCGAGGACCGCCAGAACGCCGCCCCCGATCGACATGATGCGCAGGACCACGGCCTCGACGCGCGGAACACCGGGAACGCGTTCGACGAGGACGACCGTCAGTAGGGCGACCGCGGCGAGCAGCACGCTCGTCCATTCGGCCATGCTCGATACCGTCACGCCGAGGACGAACGCGAACAGGCCCGACGGTGCGATCACGGCGGCGGACACCGACGCGGCCCGGAGCCCCGTGAGCCGGGATACGCCGACGAGGACAGCGGACACGACGAGGAACGCGAGACCTGTATAGAGGCTCACGTCTACCGTGTCGGCGGAGAGGATCCCGTTGGTCCGCACGATCCAGACGTCGAGGAGGAGCAGGACGACCCCGATCACCGCGATGCCCTCGGCGGTGCCGTCGAGACCTCGGCGCCGCAGGAGCCAGGCGATGCCGAGGACGACGAGGCTCGCGCCCGCGGTCAGGATTGAGCGCGTCTCGATGCTCGCCACGACGTAGGCCAGTACGGCGAAGAAGATCGCGAAGACGGAGACGAGCACGACTCCGGCGCTGAGGAGAAGCACCTGTGCGCTCGACCGACGTGGGACGCCCGGAGCGGGGCGCGTGAGACCGGCGCGAGCACCCGACGCGCTCGGATCCCTCAGTGCGCCGGACGCCGCGGTCGCTGTGTCGGGGGAGAGGATCGCCGGCGGCACGGGTCCGCCGGCCACGTCGGAAAAGGGAGCCGTGGATGACCGGGCGCCGGATGACTGAGCAGCCGATGACTGCGCGCTCCACGACGCAGCACTCCACGAGGCGGCGCTCGGCGACGCAGCACTCCACGAGGCGGCGCTCGGCGACGCGGCGCTCGGCGACGCGGCGCTCGGCGACGCGGCGCTCGGCGACGCGGCGCTCGGCGACGCGGCGCCGCAGCGCTCGGCGACGCAGCTGTCTCGACCGGTGGGTGGAGGGCGGCGCCCGGAACGGTCGCCGCAGCCGACGCGGCACGCATTCGGGCGATCGTCGCCTGACGAGAGGCCTCCGCGTCGGCAATCAATCGTCCGAGTTCGAGCAGTGTCGCGGCGTTCGGGGAGTCGAGATCGAGTCCGCAGAAGCCGCACAGTGGACGAATCAGCGGGCGGAAGCACGCCGGGCAGAGCGAGGTGTCGACGAGGTCGGCGGGCCGGGCGGGCCAGACGCGCGACGACGCCGGCGAGCGAGGATCCTGCGGGGAGGTCATGCCGCACACTTTGCCAGACGCCCTCTGCCGATCTCGTGCGCCGTTCGCATCCTGTGGTGAATCGCTCCTCCCCAGTTCACGGGGTCCAGAGTGTGGAGCCGGCGCTACGGTTGCAGGATGACCGTCGCCCCCACAGCATCCGTCATCGCACTCCCCGGGATTCCCGCTCCGCGGATCCATCCCGACGCGTTCGTCGCCGCCGGGGCGAGGATCGTGGGCGATGTCGAGATCGCCGCCGGTGCGAGCGTCTGGTACAACGCCGTCATCCGCGCGGATCGCGCTCCCGTCGTCCTCGGGGAGCGGAGCAACGTGCAGGACGGCGCTGTGCTCCATGTGGATGCGGGCAGCGGTGTCACGATCGGAGCCGGCGTGTCGATCGGGCACAACGCGGTCGTGCACGGGTGCCGCGTCGACGACGGCTCGCTCATCGGGATGGGGGCCGTCGTCTTGAGCGGGGCGGTCATCGGCGCGCAGAGCCTCGTCGCCGGGGGAGCGGTCGTGCTCGGTGGCACGCACGTGCCGTCGAGGAGCCTCGTCGCCGGCGTGCCCGCCGCTGTCCGCCGCGCCCTCCGCGACGACGAGGTCGAGGGACTGCGCGTGAACGCCGAGACCTATGTCGCGTACATCGCGGTCCACCGGGAGGCGAGCACGGGCTGACGGCGGCGGCTCAGCGGCGTCCCGGCGTTCCGCGCCGCCGGGTACCTGTCATCGCGGCGAGGCAAATGGCGAGGCCGACGAGGAAGGCGAGTCCGAGCCCGGGGCGTCCGACGATGAATGAGAGCAACGCCGCGATCACAAAAGCCACGCCGAGCAGCGACCAGAACGCCCGTGCGCGCTGGAGCCGGCGTCGTTCACGGTGCCCGCGTGTGCTCGTCGTCATGGCTCCACCCTAGGCTGCGGGTGCGGTCTGTCCCTCGCAGGGCATCCGGCGTACCGTGTGCGCATGGATCGAGAGGAATCGTTACGGGAGATCGCTGAGCGGCTCGCGGTGTTGACGCTGAGCGAGGAGGACCTCGAGTTCGACTTCGTCCTCGACCAGCTCACCGGCTTGAAGGAGGAGATCCGCAATCTGTCGGTCGTGGCCCAGGAGACCGATGCAGCACTGATCGCGTGGCTGCAGGACCAACACGTTCGCGGCATGGTGCTCTACTCGGCCGCGCAATCGAATCTCCGGACCCAGCGCTCCCTCGGTCTCGCCGCGCCCTACGACCCGGCGACCCGCGCCGGGATCACGAGCCAGTTCGGGGCCTGGGCGGCGTCGGCACGGGATGAGGTACTCCGCCGCCTCGCCGACGAGCGATAGGGGTGTCTCGTGTTCGACGGCGAGCGCTCAGGGACCGAGGCATCCCGCTCAGCAGGAGTCCCGTCCGGAACCAGTGAAATCCGCGCCAGTCCGGGCGAAGAGATCCATTCGAGGCGACGAGATAGAGAGGGGATGACGGGAATCGAACCCGCACCATCAGTTTGGAAGACTGAGGCTCTACCATTGAGCTACATCCCCAGGGCTCGTGAGCGGTGCCGCCACGAGCGCCTTGCAAGGTTACTACATCGTCGGGGGTGCCCCGTGCAGGGCGGTCCGACCGGCCCCCTTCATGTCGGCTAGACTGCTTCAGGTCCATTCGCACGACGCCGGCTACGCGAGGTCGTGTGACCACCGGCTCGCCGAGCCGGGGCGTAGCTCAGCTTGGTAGAGCGCCCGCTTTGGGAGCGGGAAGTCGCAGGTTCGAATCCTGTCGCCCCGACCACGACCACCGACTTCGGATCCACCAAACAGGAGAACGTACAAACGTGAAGACCACCGTCGAAAAGCTCAGCCCGACGCGCGTCAAGCTCGCGATCGCCGTGACGCCGGACGAACTGAAGCCCAGTATCGACCACGCCTACGGCCACATCGCCGAGCAGATCAACGTGCCCGGATTCCGCAAGGGCAAGATCCCGCCGCCCATCATCGACCAGCGCGTCGGCAAGGGCGCCGTTCTCGAGCACGCCGTCAACGAGGGCCTCGACAAGTTCTACCGTCAGGCCGTCACGAGTGAGGGCATCCGTACCCTCGGTCGCCCCGAGGCCGACATCACCGAGTGGCCGAGCGATAAGGACTTCTCCGGAGACCTGCTCGTCACCATCGAGGTCGATGTGCGTCCCGAGGTCGAGATCCCGGCGCTCGAGGAGATCACCGTCGAGGTCGAACCGGCCGCCGTCACCGACGCCGACATCGACGAGGAGCTCGAGCGCCTCCGCACCCGCTTCGGAACGCTCGTGACCGTCGACCGCCCCGCCAAGTCGGGCGACTTCGCGCAGATCGACCTCATCGCGACGATCAACGGCGACGAGGTCGACAACGCCTCGGGCATCTCCTACGAGCTCGGCTCCGGTGAGCTGCTCGAGGGAATCGACGAGGCGCTCGAGTCGCTCACCGCCGGTGAGACGACCACGTTCTCCTCCGACCTCCTCGGCGGGGAGCACGCCGGCGAGACGGCCGAGATCACCGTGACGCTCACGGCGGTGAAGGAGCGCGAGCTCCCCGAGGCCGACGACGACTTCGCTCAGATCGCGAGCGAGTTCGACACCATCGCCGAGCTGCGTGAGAGCCTCACCGAGCAGGTCGAGCGTCAGAAGACCTTCGGGCAGGGCAATGAAGCGCGGACGAAGCTCATCGACGCGCTGCTCGAGAAGGTCGACGTGCCCGTTCCGCCGAAGCTCATCGAGGACGAGGTGCACCGCCACCTCGAGGGCGAGGGTCGCCTCGAGGACGAGACCCACCGTGCCGAGGTGACCGAATCGAGCGAGAAGACGTTCAAGACGCAGATCCTCTTCGATCAGATCGCCGAGTCCGAGAACGTCCAGGTCAGCCAGGAGGAGCTCACCTCCTACCTGATCCAGGGCGCGGCGCAGTACGGCATGGAGCCCGGCGAGTTCATCAAGGTGCTCGACGAGAACGGTCAGATCCCGCAGATGATGGGCGAGGTCGCGCGCAACAAGGCCATCGCCATCACGCTCGGCAAGGTCTCCGTCGTCGACACCGACGGCAAGCCCGTCGACCTCAGCGGCTTCATCCCCTCCGACGAGGACGAGGCCGACGACGAGTCGGTCGAGGCCGAGCCGGTCGATACGGACGAGAAGCCCGCGAAGAAGGCCAAGAAGTAGTAACTCCTCTTCTGGTTGAAACGGCCCCCCGACTTCGGTCGGGGGCCCGTTTCCGCGTCGGGAGCCTCGGACGGTGCGCCCACGGCGAACACGGCGACCGCGCCACGCTGCACCCGATAAGTTCGATACCGCAAGCGACAACTGAAACGGAGCGGCACATGGCAGAGCCTCTGATGGCCCAGAGTGTATTCGATCGACTTCTGAGGGACCGGATCATCTGGCTGGGCTCCGAGGTCCGGGACGAGAACGCGAACGAGATCTGCGCGAAGATCTTGCTCCTCGCGGCCGAGGACCCCAATAAGGACATCTACCTCTACGTCAACTCGCCCGGTGGCTCGATCACCGCGGGTATGGCGATCTACGACACGATGCAGTTCGTCCCGAACGACATCGTCACCGTCGGCATCGGTATGGCCGCGTCGATGGGTCAGGTGCTCCTCACGAGTGGCACCAAGGGCAAGCGTTACATCACGCCCAACGCGCGTGTCCTGCTCCACCAGCCGCACGGCGGGTTCGGAGGGACGTCGAGCGACATCCAGACGCAAGCGCAGCTCATCATCGACATGAAGAACCGCCTCGCGCAGATCACCGCCGACCAGACCGGCAAGACGCTCGAGCAGGTCAACGCCGATGGTGACCGCGATCGCTGGTTCACGGCGCAGGAAGCCCTCGAATACGGCTTCGTCGACCACATCCGCGAGTCCGCGACCGACGTCATCGGCGGCGGCGGCACCGAGGTCGCCGACGGCGGCACCGGAAACCCCGCGGTCTGAGCGGCGAGAGAACGAGAGACAGGACGAACCCCATGCAGACCCCTACGTTCGCTGCAGCCGGCCGCTCCATGGAGATGCCGGGAGCGCGCTACATCCTCCCGAGCTTCGAGGAGCGCACGGCCTACGGCTACAAGCGCCAGGACCCGTACGCGAAGCTCTTCGAGGACCGCATCATCTTCCTCGGCGTGCAGGTCGACGATGCGTCGGCCGATGACATCATGGCCCAGCTCCTCGTGCTCGAGAGCATGGACCCGGACCGCGACATCATCATGTACATCAACTCGCCCGGCGGCTCCTTCACCGCCATGACGGCGATCTACGACACAATGCAGTACATCCGTCCGCACGTGTCGACAGTCGTGCTCGGTCAAGCGGCCTCCGCCGCCGCCGTACTCACCGCGGCGGGTACCCCCGGCAAGCGACTGGCCCTCCCGAACGCGCGCATCCTGATCCACCAGCCCGCTGTGGGCGAGTCGGGTCACGGCCAGGCGTCGGACATCGAGATCCAGGCGGCCGAGATCCTCCGCATGCGCACGTGGCTCGAGGAGACGCTCGCGCGTCACTCCAACCGTTCGCAGGAGGAGGTCAACAAGGACATCGATCGCGACAAGATCCTCGGTGCCGCCGAGGCGCTCGAGTACGGCCTCATCGACCAGGTGCTCACCACACGGAAGAACCCGCTGGCCCTCACCCAGGGCTGACCCAGCTCCACCTCGACGCTCTATCACGACGCTGCGCAATCGACCTCGAAAAGCCGAGGCGGTTGCGCAGCGTTGTCAGAGGGAGAGGCTAGGCTGACAGGACAGTGCCGATTCCACCGCCCGACGGCGATGGCGCTCACTAAATACCCGTGACGACGCTGTACCTGCTGGCGCTGAACCTGCTGGCGACGCTGTACCTGCTGGCGACGCTGTACCTGCTGGCGACGCTGTACCTGCTGACGATGTAGAGGGAGAAACCGAATGGCACGGATAGGCGAGAGCGCCGACCTCCTCAAGTGCTCCTTCTGCGGCAAGAGCCAAAAGCAGGTCCAGCAGCTCATCGCGGGCCCCGGTGTGTACATCTGCGACGAGTGCGTCGAACTGTGCAACGAGATCATCGAGGAGCGGCTCGCCGAGGCCGGCGAGGAACCCACCGGCGACTTCGAGCTTCCGAAGCCGAAGGAGATCTTCTCCTTCCTCGAGGAGTACGTCATCGGACAGGTGGCCGCGAAGAAGGCCCTCTCGGTGGCCGTGTACAACCATTACAAGCGCGTGAAGGCGAAGACGGGGCTGACGAGCGCCGACGCTCTCGGTGACGACATCGAGATCGCGAAGAGCAACATCCTTCTCATCGGCCCGACCGGTTGCGGCAAGACCTACCTCGCGCAGACCCTCGCCAAGCGACTCAACGTGCCCTTCGCCGTCGCCGACGCAACGGCACTCACCGAGGCCGGCTACGTGGGAGAAGACGTCGAGAACATCCTCCTCAAGCTCATCCAGGCGGCCGACTACGACGTGAAGCGCGCGGAGACGGGCATCATCTACATCGATGAGGTCGACAAGATCGCTCGCAAGGCCGAGAACCCCTCGATCACGCGCGATGTGTCGGGGGAGGGCGTGCAGCAGGCGCTCCTCAAGATCCTCGAAGGCACGGTCGCTTCCGTCCCGCCGCAAGGCGGCCGCAAGCACCCGCACCAGGAGTTCATCCAGATCGACACGACGAACGTGCTGTTCATCGTGGCCGGTGCGTTCGCCGGTCTTGAGGAGATCATCTCGTCCCGCGCAGGCAAGAAGGGCATCGGTTTCGGCGCCCCGCTGCACTCCAAGCTCGACGAGATCGACCTCTTCACGGAGGTCCTGCCGGAAGACCTCCACAAGTTCGGACTCATCCCTGAGTTCATCGGTCGACTCCCCGTCGTCACCACGGTCACTCCGCTCGATCAGCACGCGCTCATGGAGATCCTCACGGTGCCGCGCAACGCGCTCGTGAAGCAGTACCAGCGCATGTTCCAGCTCGACGGCGTCGAGCTCGACTTCGACCCGGGCGCCCTCGAGGCGATCGCCGATCTCGCCGTGCTCCGCAAGACGGGTGCTCGTGGGCTCCGCGCGATCATGGAAGAGGTCCTCGGGCCGATCATGTTCGAGGTCCCGTCCACGGACGAGGTGGCGCGGGTCGTCGTGACCCGGGAGTCCGTGCTCGAGAACGCGGCACCGACGATCGTCCCGCACGCCCCGCGCCGCCAGGACAAGTCGGCCTGACGCTCGGTCCTTCCGACGGCATCGGGTGCCACTCCTGTCGAGGAGCGGCGCCCAATCTGGCAAGGCCGATTTCACCGGTCGGGGTACAGCGCCGACGCATGCCGCTCAGTCCTCGAGGAGGCCCCGGCGCCTGAGCAGCGGCGTGATGTCCGCGTCGCGACCGCGGAACCGGCGGTAGGACGCGATCGGATCTGCGGATCCGCCGATGCCGAGCACGTACTCGCGGAACCGGTCGCCGTTGGCGCGCGTGAGCCCTCCGTTCTCGCGAAACCACTCGACCGTGTCGGCGTCGAGGACCTCGCTCCAGATGTACGAGTAGTAGCCGGCGTCGTACCCGCCCGAAAATGTGTGGGCGAAGTAGGTACTCGCGTACCGCGGGGGTACGGCGGGGTTGTCGAGCCCCACGGCGGCCAGCGCGCGAGCCTCGAAACCGGCGACGTCGGTGATCTCCTCGTCCGCGTTCACACGGTGCCAGGCCTGGTCGAGGAGAGCTGCAGCGAGATATTCGCTCGTGTTGAACCCCTCGTTGAAGGCGGCCGATGCGTGCAGCCTCTCGACGAGTTCGGCCGGCATCGGCTCGCCTGTCTCCACGTGAACGGCGTACCCGGAGAGGATCTCCGGCCAGAGCATCCACATCTCGTTGACCTGGCTCGGGAACTCGACGAAATCACGGTGGACGTTCGTCCCGGAGAAGCGTGGATAGGTGACCGTGGCGAGCAGACCGTGAAGAGCGTGTCCGAACTCGTGGAACGCGGTCACGACCTCGTCGTAGCTGAGGAGGGTGGGCCGGCCGTCGGCGGGTTTCGGCACGTTGAGGTTGTTCACCACGATGGTCGGGTCGCCGAGCAGGTGGTTCTGGGCGATGAGCGAATTCATCCATGCGCCGCCCCTCTTCGAGTCCCGCGTATAGAGGTCGAGGAGGAACAGTCCACGCGCCGAACCATCCTCGTCGAAGACCTCGAACACGCGCACCTCGGGGTGGTAGGCGACGAGATCGAATCGCTCCTCGAAGGAGAGTCCGTAGAGCTTCGACGCCGCGGTGAAGATGCCGTCGTGGTACACCCGCTCGGCTTCGAAATACGGGCGCATGGCAGCGGTGTCGACGGCGTACCGCTCGTGCCGCAACTTCTCCGTCAGGTGAGCCCAGTCCCAACTCTCGACCGTGCCGTCCGTGGACAGCCGCTCGAGCTCGCGCTGCTCGAGTCGTGCGTTGCGTGCGGCAACAGGGGCGAGCCGCTCGAGCATGTCGGCGACGTTCTGCGGGTTCTTCGCCGTCTGGTCCGCGGTGACGAAGGACGCATGATCCGCGAAGCCGAGGAGGCGTGCGCGCTCGGCGCGAAGTCGTACGATCTCGAGGAGGACGGCCCGGTTGTCGTGGTCGCCGCCGCGTGCGCCGCGCGACCGAGAGGCGGCCATGATGCGCTCACGCAGCGCTCGGTTCGTCAGCGACGCGAGAGTCGGGTGGCCCGTGGGCAGCACGAGCGTGATGACGTAGCGGCCATCGAGGCCGCGTTGCCGAGCGGTCTCGGCAGCGGCGGAGATCTCGCCGGCGCTCAATCCATCCAGCTCAGCAAGGTCGTCGACGACGACGGCGAGATCGTTCGTGTCGGCGAGCAGATTCTTCTCGAACGTCGTCGTGAGGGAGGACAAGCGGGTGTTGTAGTCGGTGAGTCGCGCCTTCTCGGCCGACGAGAGACCTGCTCCGGCCAGGGTGAACTCGGTGTGGTACCGCTCGAGGAGGTGGCGCTCCTCGTCATCGAGTTCGAGATCGTCTCGTCGTTCCCAGAGGGAGCGGATCCGGCGGTAGAGGCGGCCGTCGAGCCGGATCGAATCCTCGTGAGCGGCGAGCAGCGGCGCGACGCGCTCCTCGATCGCATTCGTCACGTCGTTCGAGTCGGCCGAGCTCTTGTTGTAGAAGACGTGGAGGACGCGGGAGAGCAGGACACCGGAACGCTCGAGGGCTTCGAGGGTGTTCTCGAAAGTCGGCTCTTCGCTCAGGGCGATGATCTCGGCGACCTCGGCCTTCTGCTCCGCGACGCCCCGTTCGATCGCCGGCAGGTAGTGCTCGTCCGTGATGAGCTCGAAAGGAGGAAGCTGGTAGGGGAGGCTGCTGGCCTGGAAGAAGGGGTTGTCCGATGTCGACATCCCTCCACATTAGGGCGTCGGTGCGGGCAGTCCGCGAGCGTCACACAGCACTCACCCGGCCGGGCGTCGCAATAGGGTGAGAGCATGACCGCCGCTTCGTCGACACCAGCATCTCCAGCGACACCAGCAAAACCAGTCGCCGAGCGATACACCCACGGTCACCACGCGAGCGTGCTGCGTACGCACTCCTGGCGCACCGTCGAGAACTCCGCAGCATACCTCGTGCCCCACCTCGCTTCGGGCCTCGATGTCCTCGACGTCGGAAGCGGCCCGGGAACGATCACCGTCGACCTCGCCCGCCGCGTCGGCCCCGGCCGAGTCGTGGGCCTCGACTCCGTCCCGGATGTCGTCGCGACGGCGTCGGAGCTCGCGTCGGCCGAGGGCGTCTCGAATGTGGAGTTCGTGACGGGCGACGCCTACGCCCTCGACTTCCCCGACGACTCCTTCGACGTCGTCCACGCACATCAGGTGCTCCAGCACCTGGCCGATCCCGTCGCGGCGCTTCGGGAGATGCGTCGCGTCGCGCGGCCCGGCGGCATCGTCGCCGCTCGCGATGTGGTCTACCTCGGAGCGTCGTGGTTCCCGCTGCTGCCCGGGCTCGACGACTGGATGCGCATCTACCAGGACGTGGCCCGGGCCAACGGCGGCGATCCGAATGCCGGACGCACACTGAAGGCGCTCGCTCGCCGCGCGGGACTCTCCGACGTCGAGAGCACGGCTTCCATCTGGTGCTTCTCCGGTCGGGCCGACCGCGAGTGGTGGGGCGGGGCGTGGGCGGAACGCGCCGTCGCGTCGAGCTTCGCACCGCAGTCCATCGAGTCCGGCGCCGCGACCATGGAGGAGCTGCAGGCCGTCTCAGCCGCGTGGACGGCCTGGGTCGCCGACGACGACGCCTGGTTCTCCATGCCGCACGGCGAGATCATCGCGCGCGTCTGACATCGTCATTGCGACGGCGATCACCAATCGTCGTCGGACTCCGACGCCGGGCTCGACTCGGCCCGACCATCGAGGGTGACGACGGTCCCGTCGTCGAGGGTCGCGAGGGGTCGCCCCTCGAGCCATGTAAGGGTCCAACTGCTGCCGGCGGCGGCGCCGAGCCGTTCCTCCGCCTCCCGCAGCGGAGTATGCAACTCGGCAGGAACGGCAGCGGGGGGCTGCGAGCCGACGGTCCACCGCGTGCCGAGTTTCACGAGGCGCCCGTCGGCGCGGTCTCGTCGGGCTCGTTGTGCTCGCTATGCTCGCTATGCGTACCGTGCGTACGGGGCCCCACCGACATCTCGTAGGTCACCCACGTCGTGCGCGTCGCGAGCCGGTCGTAGACGCGCTGGGCCGTCTCGTTGTCCGCAGCCGTGATCCACGACACACCCGAGTGCCCTTCGGAGCGGGCGAGGTCGCGCAGGAAGGCGAGGATGTCGCTCGCGACACCGCGGCCCCGCGCGGACTCGGCGACGTACAAATCGTCGAGGTAGAGCGCCGTCGTCCCCTCGAGGGGCTGGGCGATGGTCCGCACGTGGGCGAGCGCGATGAGTGAGGGGGTGCCCGCGGCGGCGTCTGCGTCGGGGTCCTCGACGACGAAGGCGCGCAGCCCGTACTCGCCGTTCGTGATCCACTGCCACGTCTGCACGGCGCGCTCGTCCGTGATCGGTGCGTGGTAGAACGTCGCATAATCCTCGTAGAGGGTCAGCCACGGGAAAAAGTCGTCGGCGCGCGCTTGCCGGATCTCGGTCATCGGTCCGTCCTCACGTTCGTCTCTTCAGTGTTCCGTCGGGGCGAGCTCGACCCGGGTCACGGCGAGTTCCGGACCCTCCGAGATCGACAGTTCGGCGATCCGGCCGACCGCCCGGAGGTCGTCGGCGACGGCCTGCAGGAGAGCGACGGATCCGGCCGGCGCGGCGATCGCGGCGAACGACACCGGGGTCTTCTGCGAGGCCTTCGCGTCCGTCTTGGCGCGCCGCACGGATGTGAGCGCGAGGCTCGTGAGGGTCAGAAGCGCGGGGTCGCCGGCCTCGGCCACGGCGAGCTCCTCGACGGTCGGCCACGCAGCGGTGTGGATGGAGGAGTCGTGCCACCAGGACCAGGCCTCTTCCGTCGCGAACGGGATCACGGGAGCGAAGAGGCGTAGGAGGGTGTCGAGGGCGAGGCGGAGGGCGGCGACCGCCGAGGCCTGACCCGGAGTGCCCTCGGCGTACGCGCGCTCCTTGACGAGCTCGAGGTAGTCGTCGCAGAACGTCCAGAAGAAGCTCTCGGTGATCTCCAGTGCTCGTGCATGGTCGTAGGCGGCGAGGGCGGAGCTCGCGTCGGCGACGATACCGCGCAGCGTCGCGAGCATGCTCAGGTCGACGGGCTCGGTGACGGTCGCGCTCTCCGCGGCGGGGAAGGACAGGATGAACTTCGACGCGTTGAGGATCTTGATCGCGAGGCGTCGGCCGATCTTCACCTGCGTGGGGTTCTGCGGATCGAATCCGGCGTCCGTGCCGAGCCGAGCGGATGCGGCCCAGTAACGGACGGCGTCCGAGCCGTGCTGCTCGAGGATTCCGGCGGGCGTCACGACGTTGCCCTTCGACTTCGACATCTTCTTGCGGTCCGGGTCGAGGATCCAGCCCGACAGGCCCGCATGGTCCCACGGCTTGCGGTCGAACTCGAGGGTCGAGCGCAGCATCGTCGAGAACAGCCACGTCCGGATGATGTCCTGACCCTGCGGACGGAGTGAGAACGGGAAGACGGCGTTCCACAACTCGGGGTCGGTGTCCCACTTGCCCGCGAGCTGCGGAGTGAGCGACGACGTGGCCCACGTGTCCATGACGTCGACCTCACCGATGAAACCGCCGGCGATCCCGCGCTGCGACTCGTCGTACCCGGTCGGCGCGTCGCTCGACGGGTCGACGGGCAGGGCGTCGGCGGACGGCACGATGGGGGAGTCGTAGACGACGTCGCCGTTCTCGTCGAGCGGGTACCACAGAGGGATCGGGACGCCGAAGAAGCGTTGGCGCGAGATCAGCCAGTCGCCGCTCAGCCCGTTCACCCAGTTCTCGTAGCGCACGCGCATGAAGTCGGGGTGCCACTCGAGTTCGCGGCCGAATTCGAGGAGCCGCGCCTTGAGCTCCTCGTCCCGCGCGCCGTTGCGGATGTACCACTGGCGGGTCGAGACGATCTCGAGGGGGCGGTCGCCCTTCTCGAAGAACTTCACCGGGTGGGTGATGTTGCGGGGTTCTCCGATGAGGTCACCGGAGGCCGCGAGCTGCTCGATGACCGCTTGCTTGGCGCTGAACACCGTCTTGCCCGCGAGCGCCGTCCACGCCTCGAGAGCGGACTCGCCGACGATCACGGCGGGGGCGTCGGCGATGATGCGACCGTCGCGACCCACGATGGTGCGGTTGGGGAGATCGAGCTCGCGCCACCACACGACATCCGTCACATCACCGAAGGTGCAGACCATCGCGATGCCGGCGCCCTTGTCCGGCTGGGCGAGGTGGTGAGCGAGCACGGGGACCTCGACGCCGAAGACCGGCGTCCTGACGGTCGTTCCGAAGAAGGGCTTGAACCGCTCGTCATCGGGGTGGGCGACGAGTGCGACGCACGCGGGAAGGAGCTCCGGACGCGTCGTCTCGATCTCGATTGTGCCGCCGTCGGGACGGTGGAACGCGATCCGGTGGTACGCGGCGGGCTGGTCCTTGTCTTCGAGTTCCGCCTGGGCGACGGCGGTGCGGAAGGTGACGTCCCAGAGCGTCGGTGCCATCGCCTGGTAGGCCTCGCCGCGCTCGAGGTTCGCGAGGAACGACTTCTGGCTGATGCGAAGCGAGTCCTGATCGATCGTCCGGTAGCTCTGCGTCCAGTCGACGGAGAGGCCGAGCGTGCGCCACAGGGCCTCGAACTGCTTCTCGTCCTCGACGGTGAGGCGTTCGCACAGCTCGATGAAGTTGCGGCGGCTCACGGGCACCTGGTCGGCGGCCTTGATGCTCTTGCCCTCACCGCCGTCGTGTGGCGGCACGAAGTCGGGCACGTAGGGAAGGCTCGGGTCGCAGCGCACGCCGTAGTAGTTCTGCACGCGGCGCTCCGTCGGCAGCCCATTGTCGTCCCAGCCCATCGGGTAGAAGACGGTGTGGCCGAGCATGCGCTGGTAGCGCGCGATGACGTCGGTGTGGGTGTAGCTGAAGACGTGACCGATGTGGAGCGAGCCGGACGCGGTCGGTGGCGGCGTGTCGATCGAGTAGACCGAGTCGTGCCCACGGGTGACGGCGGCGTCACGGTCGAACCGGTACGTCCCGTCCGTCTCCCACGTCGTGCCCCACTTGTCTTCGAGACCTTCGAGTACGGGCTTGTCGGGCAGGGCGTTGCTCATGGGAACTCCGGTTCGATGTAGGCGGCACCGTGTCAACGTGCCTCATGTGGATGCGCCCATCCTACCGGCCGTGCTCACCGGCATGCCTCCTGGCTCCGTGTCAGATCGAGGGGCGCATGGGGACATCGGCGAGCAAGCGCCTCGTGTACTCGTGCTCCGGCGCCGTGAAGACCGTCTCGGTCGGTCCCGTCTCCACGATGCGTCCCTCGTGCATCACGGCGACGCGATCGCTCATGTGGCGGATGACCGAAAGATCGTGCGAGATGAGGACGTAGGACAGGCCACGCTCGCGCTGGAGATCGTCGAGCAGATCGAGCACTCCGGCGGCGACGGTCGCGTCGAGCGCGGAAACGGGTTCGTCGAGGACGAGCACCCGGGGTTCCGCGGCGAGTGCGCGCGCGATCCCGACCCTCTGCCGTTGGCCGCCCGACAGAGTCCGCGGGGAGCGGTCGAGGAGCGCCGGTTCGAGGGCCACGCCGGCGAGCGCCTCAGCGGCGCGCTCCCGGCGCTGTCGCGGGGAGAGCCCGCCGGGCAACGCGTCTGCAATGACGTGTTCGACGGTCCATCGGGGGTCGACCGTGCTCGAGGTGTCCTGCGAGACGAACCCGACGAGGCGTCTCCTCGGCCGACGGGATCTCTCGGGCACTCCCGACCAGGCCTCGCCCTCGAGAAGGACCGCTCCGGCGTCCGGTTCCGTGAGGGCCAGGAGGAGCCGACCGACCGTCGTCTTCCCCGAGCCGGATTCCCCGACCACTCCGAGCGTCTCGCCGGACTGCACATGCACATCGACGCCGTCGACCGCCCGCGTGGCGTGGGAGCCGCGGCCGAACGACTTCTCGAGCCCGGTCGCGGAGAGGACCGGTCGGGCACCGGCGTCCGCAGGCATCTGGGAACTCGAGCCCGCCTGCGCAGGGACTGGCGCACTCTCCGCCTCGCGTGCGAGGAGGGCCGTGTGTCGGGGCACTCCCTCCGGCACCGCGTGGACGAGTTCACGGGTGTAGGGGTGCGCCCCGCCCGCGAGGATCACCGCGGTCGGCCCCTCGTCGATGACTCGGCCGTGCCGCATCACCAGCACGCGATCCGCGAGTGAGGCCACGACCCCGAGATCGTGGCTGATGAGGAGCAGTCCCGTCTCCGCGTCCCGCAAGTCGGCGAGCAGCCGCAGGATGCCGGCCTGGACGGTCATGTCGAGGGCAGTCGTCGGTTCATCGGCGATGAGCAGCCGGGGTTCCGCCGCGATTCCCGAGGCGATGAGGGAACGCTGCCGGAGCCCGCCGGACAACTCGTGGGGATACTGACGAGCGCGCAGTTCGGGACGCGGAACGCCGACGCGCGCGAGGAGATCGACGACGGCGCGCCGACGCGCACGCGCGGAGGTCCGCCGGTGCAAGCGGAGCGGATCGCCTACCTCGGCACCCACTCGGCGGAGCGGGTCCAGCGAGACGAGCGCGTCCTGCGAGATGAGCCCGACGACATCGCCGCGGAGGCGCTGCAGTTCCCGCTCTGCGAGTCGCGAGACGTCGTGCCCCGCGAGTTCGAGTCGACGGGCGTCGACGTGCGACCCGGTCCCCGCGAGTCCGAGGATCGTTCGCGCCGTGACGCTCTTGCCCGAGCCGGATTCGCCGACGATGGCGACGCACTCGCCCGGAGCGATCGAGAACGAGACGTTGCGCACGACGCTCGTCCGGTCGCGACCGGCACCGAACGAGACCGACAGTTCCTCGACGGCGAGCAGGGTCATGAGGGCCTCCCCGACTGTCCCGACTGTCCCGACTGTCCCGAGGGGCCCGACTGTCCCCAACCGGCCGACCGCGCGTCGAGGGAACGGCCGATCGTCGTGGTCGCAAGAGTCGTCGCGAGGATCAGGAGCCCCGGGAAGACCGTGAGCCACCACGCGGTCGTCAGGTACACGCGGGCCGATGCGAGCATCGCGCCCCACTCGGGCGCGGGCGGCTGCGCACCGAGGCCGAGGAAGCTCAACGAGGACGCCCAGACGACCGCTTGCCCGACACCGAGGGTCGCGAGTGCCAGGAGGGGCGAGAGCGCGTTCGGCAGGATCGTCCGCAGCACGATCCGCGCGGGCGAGTGCCCGAGCAGTCGCGCGGACTCGACGTAGCCGGAGGCGCGAACCCTGAGGAGGCTCGTGCGGATGATGCGGGCGTACCCCGGGGCCGTCGACAGGCCCACGGCGACCGTGGCCGCGACCGGCCCCGGTCCGAGCACGAGGATGACGAGGAGCGCCGAGAGGAGTGCGGGGAACGCGAAGAGCACCTCGACGGTCCGGCCCACCACGGCGTCCGCGAATCGGCCGCCGAACACCGCGACGAGGGCGAGGAGGAGAGCCGTCGCGAGACCGATACCCGTCGCCGCCAGCCCGATGAGGAGCGACGATCCCGCGCCGTGCACGATTCTCGTGTAGACGTCGCGTCCGGACTCGTCCGTGCCGAAGGGATGCGCGAGCGAGGGCGGCTGGAAGGAGTCGAGCGGGGCGACGGCCGCGGGGTTCTGCGGTGCGAGGAACCCGGGCGCCACGCTCGCGACGACGAGGCTTACGGCGAAGACCACCGCCACGACCTCGCCGAGGGTCACGCGGCGCCAGCGGCGACCCGGCGTTGGAACCGCGAGGAGGGGATCGACGGCCGGGGACGTTGTGTGCGTCATCGCGTCACGATCCCGATGCGCGGGTCGATGATCCGCGTGAGCGCGTCCGTCACGACGGTGAGGATCACGTAGACGAGCGCCGAGACGAGCACGACCCCGGTCACGACAGGGACGTCGCGGACCGTGACAGCCTGCAGCAGCGAACGGCCGAGGCCGGGTCTCGCGAAGATCGTCTCGACGACGACCGCGCCGCCGATGAGGTAGCCGAACGCCCACGCCGAGAGTCCGAGAGCGGGGAGCGCGGCGTGGCGGAGCGCGTGCCGGAATCGGAGGCCCGTCGCTGTCTCGCCGCGCGCCACTGCCGATGTCGCGAAAGGAGCAGAGAGGGCTTCGTCGAGCGAGCCCCTCATCACGTGGGCGAGGAATCCGGCGATCGGCACCGCGAGAGTGACGACGGGCAGCACGAGCCCTGCGGGAGTCCCCGTCGAGACGGGCGGGAACCATGCCAGCGCTGTGCTGAAGACCGCGATGAGGATCGTCGCGAGCCAGAAGTGGGGCACGGCCGACGCGACGATCTCCACCGTGTCGCCGATGGCCGCGCCTGCGCGCGAACTGCGGGTGTGGGAAAGGGTGAGCGCGAGGGCCATCGCCCAGGCGAGCAGGAGCGCCAGGACGGCGAGAGTCGCCGTGCCGGGCACGGTGTCGGCGAGGATCTGGACGACGGGCTGCCGGAGCGCGTACGAGGTACCGAGGTCGAGCCGGAGGAGAGCGAGCATCGCGATCCCGTACTGCACGATGAGCGG
This sequence comes from Labedella populi, assembly GCF_004078655.1. Classification (GTDB taxonomy): domain Bacteria; phylum Actinomycetota; class Actinomycetes; order Actinomycetales; family Microbacteriaceae; genus Labedella; species Labedella populi. Next base: position 169,133 of record NZ_RZNC01000003.1, read on the forward strand.
CTGATCGAAGCCGTACCTCTGCCTCACGGCGTCGAGAGCCTCTTCCGATGCCTGGGAGCCGGGCCCACCGAGGGCGGCCTCCGCGGGGTCACCGGGGACGAGTCGAGTGATGAAGAAGACGAGCGTCGCGGACGCCCACAGCACGACGGTCGCGCGCAGGACGGTCCGTGCCGTCCAACGCACGATCGCCTGCGCGCGGGAGCCGCTCACCGGCGTCAGGACAGCCAGGCCGCGGCGAAGCTCGGCGTCGACACCGTGCCGAGCGCTCGTGCGTCGTGCACCGACGTCGAGAGCAGGAAGTGGTTCTGCTGGTCGTAGAGCGGAAGGATGTAGTACCCCTCGAGCACGTCGGCCTGCGCCTCCTCGTAGAGCGCGGCGCGGTCGGCCTCGTCGAGGGTCGCGCTCGCCTCGTCGAGGAGTGCGTCCACCGCGGTGTCGTCCACCTGAGCGTGGTTGGCGAAGTAGCCGCTCGGCGCAGGGACGATGCCGTCGGAGTGGTAGAGGATCCGCAGCACGTCGGGTCCGACCTTCGTGTACGGGGCACTCACGAGGTCGTAGTCGTTGGCGCCGAGTGCCGCGTACCAGCTCGCGAGATCGAGGAGGTCGAGCTGCACGTCGAACCCGGCGTCCTTCGCTCCGGCCTGAAGCTGCTCGAACAGTGAGACCTCTGCTGGAATCGATTGATTCGTGCTCACCGGGAAGGCCAGCGTGAGGCGTTCGCCGTCCTTCGTCCGCACGCCGTCGGAGTCCTTCTCGCTCCAGCCGGCCTCGTCGAGGAGGGTGTTCGCCTCGTCGAGGTCGTAGCCGAAGAGCGAATCATCGGAGTAGGCGGCCGGCTCGACGCTCGCGAGCGGTGAGAAGGAGCGCTCGGCCGTTCCCTGGAAGAGTGAGGACACGGCGTCATCGACGTTGACCGAGCGGATGAATGCCTCGCGCACGGCGACGTCGTCGAAGGGGGCCTTTCCCGAGTTCAGCTCGATGCGGTTCGAGGAGCCGGGGCGCGGGGCGTCCAGTTCGACGAGCGAATCGGAGCCCTCTGCCTGGACGAGGACGTCGGGCTGGACGTTGTCGATGACCTGGACCTCACCGGCCTGGAGTGCGGCGTATCGCGACGCCGAGTCGGGGATGAACCGCCACTCGATGCCGTCGAGGTACGCCGGGCCGTCGTGGAGCGCGTCGGCGGGGGGCGACGAGTAGTCGTCGTTGCGTGTCAGGGTCACGCGATCCTGCTTGGCCCACGAATCGACCACGAACGGGCCGGTGCCGACGGGGCTCTCGCAGTTCTCCTCCATGCCCCGGGCGATCCCTGCCGGCGACTCGATCGCGAGCCACGGCTGCGAGAGCGACTCGAGGAGCGCACTGTCCGGCTCGCTCAGAGTGAAGCGCGCCGTGAGGTCGTCGACGGCCTCGACGGACGCGACCTTCTCGACCGCGAGATATCCCGTCGAGGACTGGGTCGCGGGGTCTTGCAGGTGCTCGACGTTGACCTTGACGGCCTCAGCGTCGAACGGAGTGCCGTCGGTGAATTCAACGCCATCGGCGAGCGTGAATTCCCACGTGAGCGCGTCGTCCGAGACGGTCCAGGACTCGGCGAGCCACGGCACGATCTCGCCCTCGGCGTCGCGAGACACGAGCGACTCGAGGAACTGCGTCGCGAGCAGGGCCTGCGGATAGTTGCCGCCGACGTGCGGATCGAGACACGTGGGCTCGGCGTCACCGCTCGCGTAGACGAGAGTGCCGCCGGTGGTCGGCCCGGTGGCGGTCGGCTCCGAGTCGCCCGCGCACGCGGAGAGCACAAGGGCCGACGCCGCGACGGCGGCGACGGGGATGAGTGAACGACGGGGTCGAGAGCGCACTGTAGTCCTCTTGAAGCGGGGAAGGTCCATCGGTCGAGGGATCAGACTCGGCGACGGGTTAATGTACTGAGTACGGAAATAGCCTAGTACAGCCACGGGGCTGCGGTGCAGAGCGGACCTGGAGCAGGGTGCCCGGCGCACCGACAGGGCAGAATAGCCAGATGGATCCTGAGAGCCCCCGCGTCGGACGGCCGCGCCGTTCCTCGCCGGTCATGCTCGAGGAAGCGGCAGCGGAGCTCTTCCTCGAGCAGGGCTACGATCGCACGACGATCGATCAGATCTCCGCCCGCGCCGGCGTCGCCCGGACGACGTTCTTCAACTACTTCACGACGAAAGGCGACGTGCTCTGGGTCGAGCTCGACGCCGCCATCCCACGTCTTCGGGAGGCGCTCGAGGCCGTCGATCCGGGTTCACGCGCGTTCGACGCCCTCGAGGTGGCGCTCCGCTCGACCGCAGCGGAGGTGCCGGCTGCTCGAGTGCCCTGGGCGGTCGCCCATCGCGCCCTCATGGGGACGGGGCCAGAGCTCGCCTCCTCCGGACTCACCCGCTTCCTCGCGATCGTCGATGTGATCACACGCTTCCTCGCCCGGCGCGAGCCCGCCCTCGAGCCCGACGAGGCGCGCGCCGCCGCGGCCGCGATCGCGGGCGGAGCGATGGCGGGCGCGGGCGCGTGGATCGAGGCGGGCACTGCGCGAGGGCCGCTCGCCGATGCCCTGTCCGCGGGAGTGCGGCCCGTACTCGACGGCTGGTCGACGGCGCTGCGCCGCCGAACAGCAGGAGGGGAACGGGCGCGGTAGACTGGCCGTACGAGCATCGATCCGGCATCACCGGGGAGCTTCCGGAAGAACGGGCCTCATCGCCTCAGTAGAACCGGACGGGGCAGGCCCGTCACAGCCGTTGGAGAGAGGCCCGGCCGTCCATCCGGACGGAGTCGGGGCGATGTCGTGAGACGTCGCCACCGGTGTCCGGGCAAGCAGGGTGGTACCGCGTCGGAGTACGGCGTCCTTGCGGAACGAGACCGATCCGCAGGAGAACGATGAGCTACCCCCGATCCTCCGCTTCCCACGGACCCGCCGACGAGCCCGGTGAGCACGGCTCCGGTGAGCACGCGCCGGGAGCGTCCTTCGGCGTCACGTCGAACCCGGTCTTCCCGCAGGTCGAGGAGGATGTCCTCGCCTTCTGGAAGCAGGACGGGACGTTCGAGGAGTCGATCCGACGCCGCGAGGGCGCAGCGGAATGGGTGTTCTACGACGGTCCACCGTTCGCGAACGGCCTCCCGCACTACGGCCACCTGCTGACCGGCTACGCGAAGGACCTCTTCCCGCGCTACCAAACGATGCGGGGCAAGCAGGTGCACCGGCGCTTCGGATGGGACACGCACGGTCTGCCCGCCGAGCTCGAGGCGATGCGCCAGCTCGGGATCACCACGAAGGACGAGATCGAGGAGATGGGCATCGGCGCCTTCAACGCCAAAGCCCGCGAGTCGGTGCTCGCCTACACGCAGGAGTGGCAGGACTACGTCACGCGCCAGGCGCGCTGGGTCGACTTCGAGAACGACTACAAGACCCTCGACATCACGTTCATGGAGAGCGTGCTGTGGGCGTTCAAGCAGCTCTACGACAAGGGCCTCGCCTACGAGGGCTACCGCGTGCTGCCGTATTGCTGGAACGATGAGACCCCCCTGTCGAACCACGAACTGCGCATGGACGACGACGTCTACACGATGCGCCAGGACCAGTCGGTGACGGTGACGTTCCCGTTCGTGGGAGAGAAGGCCGAGGCTCTCGGGCTGACAGCGGTGAACGCCCTGGCCTGGACCACGACGCCGTGGACCCTTCCGACGAACATGGCCCTCGCCGTCGGTCCCGACATCGAGTACGCCGTGCTGCCCGCCGGTCCGAACGGGGCGGCGGACGGGAGCGAGGGCGGCGCAGCACGCTACCTGCTCGCACGCGACACGGTCGGCGCCTACGCGAAGGACCTCGGCTTCGAGAGCGCCGAGGCCGCCCTCGAAGCCGTTGAACGCACGGTGACGGGCGCCGAGCTCGGCGGCGTCCACTACGACCGGTTGTGGGACTACTACGCGGACACCGAGGCTTTCGGGACCGAGAACGCCTGGCAGGTCCTCGTCGCCGATTACGTGGCGACGGGGGAGGGCACCGGCATCGTGCACCAGGCCCCCGCATACGGCGAGGACGACCAGATCGTGTGCGCGGCCGCCGGCATCCCCGTCATCCTGTCTCTCGACGACGCCGGTCGGTTCCTCCCGACCGTTTCAGACGTTGCGGGGCAGCGCTGGTTCGACGCGAACAAGCCGCTCACACAATCGCTGCGCGCCGCTGGTCGTCTGTTGCAGGTCAAGAGCTACGAGCACAGCTATCCGCACTGCTGGCGCTGCCGGAACCCCCTCATCTACAAGGCCGTCTCGAGCTGGTTCATCCGAGTCACGGAGATCAAGGACCGCATGGTCGAGCTCAACGAGCAGATCAACTGGGTCCCGGACAACGTGAAGGACGGTCAGTTCGGCAAGTGGCTCGAGAACGCGCGCGACTGGTCCGTGTCGCGGAACCGGTACTGGGGTTCACCCATCCCCGTCTGGAAGAGCGACGACCCGACCTACCCGCGCGTCGACGTCTACGGCTCGCTCGACGAGATCGAGCGCGACTTCGGAGTGCGGCCGGATGACCTGCACCGACCGTTCATCGACGAGCTCACGCGCCCGAACCCCGACGACCCTACGGGGCAGAGCACGATGCGCCGCATCGAGGACGTCTTCGACGTGTGGTTCGACTCCGGGTCGATGCCCTACGCCCAGGTGCACTACCCCTTCGAGAATTCGGAGTGGTTCGACTCGCACAACCCGTCGGACTTCATCGTCGAGTACATCGGCCAGACGCGCGGCTGGTTCTACGTCATGCACGTCCTCGCGACGGCGCTGTTCGACCGGCCGGCGTTCTCGAACGTCATCAGCCACGGCATCGTCCTCGGAAGCGATGGCCAGAAGATGTCGAAGAGCCTCCGGAACTACCCGGACGTGTCAGAGGTCTTCGACCGCGACGGCGCCGACGCCATGCGGTGGTTCCTCATGTCGAGCTCAGTCATCCGCGGCGGCAACCTCGTCGTCACGGAGGAGGGCATCAGGGAGGGCGTGCGCCAGTTCATCCTGCCGCTCTGGAACTCGTGGTACTTCTTCGCCCTCTACGCCAACTCGGCACGGCCGGGCGGTTACGAGGCGACGTGGCGGACCGATTCGACGGATGTGCTCGACCGTTACGTCCTCGCGAAGCTGCGGACCGTGACCGACGAGGTGACCGCGCACCTCGATGCGCTCGATTCCCCGCTTGCCGCGGGCGCCCTCCGCGACTTCGCCGACGTGCTCACCAACTGGTACGTGCGCCGCTCGCGCGATCGTTTCTGGGCGGGTACGAGCGAGCAGGGCGACGCGGGTTCCGACGCCTTCGACACGCTCTACACGGTGCTCGAGGTCCTCACGCGCTTGGCGGCGCCGCTTCTTCCCCTCACGACCGAGCGCGTGTGGAAGGACCTCACCGGTGGGCGCAGCGTGCACCTGCAGGACTGGCCCGATGTGAGTGCACTTCCGCAGGACGACGCCCTCGTGGACGCGATGGACTCCGTGCGCATCATCACGGGGTCGGTCCTGTCGTTGCGCAAGAAGGAGGGCCTGCGCGTGCGACTGCCCCTCGCCGAGCTCACCATCGTGACGCGTGATGCAGAGGCGTTGTCGCCGTTCGAGGCGATCCTCCGCGACGAGCTCAACGTCAAGGCGGTCTCGGTCGTCGAGATGGATGAGTCGAGCGCCGGGCGCTTCGGGGTCACGTCGCGGCTCACCGTGAACGCTCGCGCCGCGGGTCCCCGACTCGGCAAGCGGGTTCAGGAGGCCATCCGCGGAGCGAAGAGCGGTGACTGGTCGGAGGTCGACGGCGTCGTGACGGCTGGGGGGATCGAGCTCGAGCCGCACGAGTACGACCTCGTGCTCGAGGCGTCGTCCGGAACCGAGGGTGCGGCCGTCGCGGTCCTCCCCGCTGGTGGTTTCGTCCTCCTCGACACCCGGCTCACCCCGGAACTCGAGGCCGAGGGCCTCGCGCGCGATGTGATCCGCGCCGTGCAGGACACCCGGAAGGCTGCAGACTTCGACGTGAGCGACCGCATCCGGCTGCACCTCGTCTTCGCCGACCGCGAGGACGAAGCGGCGGTCGAGCGGTGGACTGGGGAGATCGCGCGTGAGACGCTCGCCGCGGAGATCGTCGCGGGCTGGAGCGAGAACCTGTCCGTCCCCGACGATGCCGAGCACGTGGCCGTCGTCGCGGCGGGACGTTACGCGAACGTCGGCGCGACGACTATCGCGGTGAGCCGAGTGGAGGGTGGAGAACGATGACGGAAGACGCCGAGGCGGTCTACCAGGCGTTGCTCGGGCGGATCGGCGAGGGGTCCCCGCGCCGGCGGCTGGAGCCCACGCGGCGGGTGCTCGAGTTGCTGGGCGACCCTCAGCGCTCGTTCCCGATCATCCAGATCGCGGGCACGAACGGGAAGACGAGCACGAGCCGGATCACGGAGAGCATCCTGCGGTCGTTCGGACTGCGCACCGGACTCTTCACGAGCCCGCACTTCGTCTCATTCACCGAGCGCATCGCGATCGACGGCGAGCCCATCGCCGACGCGGCGATCGCGGCGAATTGGGACGACATCCTGCCGTACGTCGAGATGGTCGATGCGGAGCTCGAGGCGGCCGGCGAGAAACGCCTGACGTTCTTCGAGACGCTCACCGTGCTCGCTTTCGCCTCGTTCGCCGACGCCCCCGTCGACGTTGCGGTCGTCGAGGTGGGCATGGGCGGCGAGTGGGACTCGACGAACGCGGCGGACGCAGCGATCGCCGTGTTCACGCCGATCGGGATGGATCACCAGGCCCAACTCGGCAGTACCGTGCGCGAGATCGCGCGGACGAAGGCCGGGATCATCAAGCCCGGCTCCGTCGTCGTCACGGCGCCGCAGGCTCCGGAGGCGCTCGAGGAGATCGAGCGCGCCGCTGGACTCAGCGAGGCGACCCTCGTCCGCTCGGGCACCGAGTTCGATCTCGTCGATGACCGCGTCGCCGTCGGGGGCCAACTCATCACCGTCCGTGGTCGCGCCGGCAGCTACGACGAGTTGTACCTGCCGCTCTACGGCGACCACCAGGGTGTGAACGCGTCGGTCGCGATCGCGGCCGTCGAGAGCTTCATCGGCGGCGGCGATGTGCCTCTCGCGAGTGATCCCCTCGGCGACGGTGTCGGAGTCGCGACGTCGCCGGGTCGACTCCAGCTCATCGGCACGGATCCGACGATCCTCGTCGACGCGGCACACAACCCCCACGGCGCGCAGTCGCTCGTGGCGGCGCTCGGCCGGTATTTCGACGCCGAGGAGTTCGCGTTCGTCGTCGGCGTCCTCGCGGATAAGGATGCCGCAGGCATCCTTGCGACGCTGTCGCCGATCGCGTCCCGCTTCCATCTCACGCAGCCGGAGTCCGACCGTTCGATCCCGTGGGAGGACCTCACGAGCATCGCGCGTGCCGTCGGTGGCGTCGACGGCGTGGAGGCGGAGGGTTACGAACGTCTCGAGGACGCTCTCGAGGACGCGCGGACGTGGGCGGCGGCCGGCGACAAGCGCATGGTCGTGGTCACGGGCTCCATCGTGCTCGGCGGAGAGGCCGCGGCGTTCGCCGACGACCAGGGCTGGAAACCGTGAGCGCCGTTCGCTCGGGAGGTCGCCCGCGATCCGTGCGCGGGTCGCTTCTGTCCATCGTGATGGGGTTTGAGGTGATCGTGGTCTTCCTCGGAGCCCTCGTCGCTTTCGGACTCGACGCCCTCGATCCGACGACGGCGTTCGTCGGCGGGGGAGCGCTCGTGCTCGCGATGATCGTGACGCTCGGGCTCGTGCGGTTCCCGATCGGCGCCGTCATCGGGTCCCTGGTCCAAGCCGCTATCGTTGCAACCGGCTTTCTCGTCCCGATCATGTTCTTCATCGGGGGGACGTTCGCCGCGGTGTGGGTGTATTGCCTCGTCGTCGGCACCGGTATCGACCGGAGGAACGCGGCCGTGACAGACACCAGCCCCGAAACCTGAGGAGAAACCCATGGACGTCGAAGAAACACTCGTTCTCGTCAAGCCCGACGGCGTCGCCCGTAACCTGACGGGCGAGATCCTGCGCCGGATCGAGGCGAAGGGGTACTCCCTCGTCGACATCCGGATGATCGAGCCGGACCGTGCACTGCTCGCCGAGCACTACGCGGAGCACGAGGGCAAGCCGTTCTACGAACCGCTCGTCGAGTTCATGCTCTCGGGCCCCGTCGTGGCGCTCCGCGTGGCCGGCAACCGGGTCATTGAGGGCTTCCGCGCCCTCGCGGGAACGACGGACCCGACCACCGCGGCGCCCGGCACGATCCGCGGCGACTTCGGTCGCGACTGGGGTCTCGCCGTGCAGCAGAACCTCGTGCACGGTTCGGACAGCCCCGAGTCTGCGGCGCGCGAACTGGCTCTCTGGTTCTCCGCCTGAGTCGACGGACAGCAGCGATCGGCGAACGGCCCGGATCACGACGATCCGGGCCGTTCGGCGTTTGCGGCCGCGACACGTGCGGCGCTCGACACGTGTCCCACCGATTCCCGGTCCGGGACCTTCGCCTCGCGGGGCGCCTTCGCCGCGGCGAGTGCCTCACCTCCGCACGGGGCGTTCGCGTAGGGGCGCGGCCGACATGAGCGCGCCGCAATGGAGGCGGAGCGCCTAGCCGGTGCGCGGGAGATCTCTTCGGGTTCTGGCCCTGGTGGCCGGGGTCCACTCGGGGTGTCCGGGTCCGCGAACGTGGGGGACGCCGTCGGGCATGGACAGTCGCCATGGCCCCGAGTCGATGCGTTGGTGGTGACCCCAGCAGAGAAGCACTCCGTTGTCCGTGTGGGTTGCGCCCCCGTGGCGCCAGGGGATGACGTGGTGGACTTCGCACCATCCGGCAGGAGTGGTGCAGCCGGGGATGACGCATCCTCCGTCGCGAGCGGTAATCGCTCGTCGTTGTGCGCCGGTGAAGCAGCGCTGCGCTGACCCCAGCGCGAGGATGCGGCCGGCGGCGTTGACGGTGACCGTGTGCATTCCGCGCGAGTCGATGAGCCGGTCGATGGTGTCCATCGACACCGGGGTGGCGTGCCCGTCGATGTAGCCGACGCCGGCACCGGACTCGAGCGACTCGGCGGTGACGGTGACGGTGACGGCGGGGGAGGAGCCGGCGAGTTCGGGGGCGTCCTTCACCCGCACGGCGGCGCTGAGGATGTCCGCGAGGGCGTCGTGTCGGCGCTGTGCCGGACTGCGGTCGTCAACTGAGGCGGGCGGCGCGTCGTCGTGGTCGGCGTCGGCATCCGAAAATGCGACCGTCCGTCCGTGAGCACTGAGGAGACGTTCGAGAGTGGCCCCGACCTCGCCCATGAGCAGGCCGCTCACCGGGATGAGGCCGTCTTCCGTTTCGCGTCCGAGGGTGAATGCACGTTGACGTCGAGCGCGGACCTCGGCGGGTCGTGCGCCGTCGGGATCGATCCTGAGGATGTAGGCCTTGACCTGATCGCGTACGAGTTCGACGCGGAGCGGTGGCGTGGCCTCCGACCCGGATGCGAGGTCGACGAGGCCCTCTTCCGCCGCGCGGAGCACGACGGGGTCGACCCGGCGGGCGACAGAATCCAGTTCGCGGACGAGCACGTCGGCGGCCTCGGTGCCGATGGCCGCCGCCGCTATCGCTGCCGCGATCGCGGGGTAGCGCGCGGACGTCGCCGCTCCGGAGATCGCGACCCCTTGGCGGATGGCCGCGCCGACCCGGATGCGCCGCGCGGCCTCGGGCTCGGACACGCTCGTGAGTTGAGCGACGGCGTGTTTCGCGGAGGCGTAGCCCGCAGCACCCAGTGGATCGACGGGTGATGAGATGCGCTTCTCGGCCTCGGCGGCGTGAGACACGCGCAGCGCATCGACGAGGCGGCCGAGGTGCTCCACACGGGGAACGCGCTCCAGGTAGTGGGCGGGTGAAAGGCTCGCCGGAGAGGACGCGGCCCCGAGCGACGACAACAGCGCGATGGCTCTGTCGATCGCCTCGTCTGCCGCTGCGTTCTCTTCCCCCATGAGACAAGTGAACACCCAACCACCGACATTGCCTCAGTACCTGTGTGGAGAGCTAAATCGAGAAGAGAGCGTCAGCACCCGGGGCCACTCGGACTTTCTTTGCAGTCGCCATCGACCAGCACGGTCTTCCCAACGACCACGACGGCGTCGACCGTGGTGGCGGCCGCGACCGTGCCCTCGACGGTGATCCAGTCGCCGGCATCGAGGCTCACTTCAACGCTGTAGTCGACCGTGAGGCCGATGGTGATCGAGCCGCGATCCTCGAAGACGTGGGATGTCGCGGTCTCACTAAAGCGGGCGAGTTGTAGGTCTTCCCATGCGGCGCCGGGCGCCGAGAAGACCTCAGTCGATCCGTCACCCCAGTCCCAGTTGTACGAGGCGGGGGTGAAGCGTACAGCGACGGGACTGTCGAACAACGTGCCGTCCTGCCGGTGCGCCGTGGCACCCGCGATGAAGTTCGCGGGCAGTCCTCGAACCATCCACCCATCCGGCTCCATTTGAATCGATGGAGTCGCAGGCGCGAAGCTCGCGAGGTCACTGAGCGTGATTGCCCGGGCTTCGGACTGTCCGCATAAGACGGGGTCCTGGCAGGTTCCGAGCGCATCCCGAACCTCGCGAGGGTCGCCTGGGCTGTCTGCAAAATCCGGCGCCTCGGCATCGCCATCGCCATCGCCATCGATGCCATCCCGAGGTCCCTGGATTGGCTCCGACGTCCTCTCTGCACGGAACTCGACCGAGCCGGGTCCAACGGTCCCTGTAGTGCAATCCTTGTTTCGGGCCGTGAGGACATCGCATGGCTTTAGGGCATAGGACGGACCCGGCGCCTGGCTCGAGGCGAGCACGAGCCCAAGAATTACAAGCAATATCCGTCTTCGGCCCATTGGTCCACTTTCGTTACAAGAAGCTCTACATCGTCCGCGGCGACGACCTCAAAGGAGATGAGGAGCGGGCTGCGGAGACGGCGCGCTCCGGTCGAGGTCTCCGCACCATCGGGATTGATCTCGCGAGTACGAGAAAGGTCGAGGCAAACGACGAGCGCGAGATCGCCGTTACCTCCCCACTGCACGGCGTCGACGAGCTTTTCTTCCGAGAAGGAGGATGTCCCGACGACCCGGGTCTCTGACCGCTGTTGATCGTCTGACACCAACTGGTTGAAGTACTCGGGCGTGACGAGGTCTCTGAATTCATCGACCGCGGATGTCCCACCCGCATAACCGTCGAGGACACTGTTGAACCGCGTGAAGGCTTTGACCGCGTCGGAGAGGGCCGGTGTCGGCTCACTCGATGTCGTGGCCAATGGCCCCGGGGCCGGTGTCGTGGTGCAGCCGCTCATCGCGAGAGCAACAGCGCCCCATGGAATCCAAAGTCTCGACTTTCCAATTCGTGTTTCCCCCATTCGGATCACCGTAGAGGAGCGGGAAATGTCCGGCGGCGACTGTCCACAGGCGCCAGGAGCGGCGTGCTACAGGCTCCCGAGGACGTCGAGTCGCAAGTGCGCGAGGACCGCGATAACGACGAAACACAGCACCGTGACGAGGGGAACCCAGCGGAGCATCGCCCGGCCGATGCGGCGGCCCGCGGCTCCCGCGGGCAGGGCCCCCTCGGCGAGGACGTAGGCCGTCACGGCGAGGAAGCTCGGGATCGTGACCGACCACGTCACCATGCACCACGGGCAGAGTGTACCGAGCACGAAGATGCTCTGGGAGATGAGCCACACGACGAAGGTCATCGCCCCGGCGAACCCGAGCCAGAAGAGTCCCCAGAACCAGCGGGCGAATCGTGCACCCGCCAGGAGCGCGACGCCGACGACGATGGGCGCGATCCACGCAGCGAGCCCGATGAGCGGATTCGGGAATCCGAAGAGCGAGCCCTGTGGAGAATCGAGGTTGGCGGAGCACTGCACGAGCGGACTGAAGTCGCACCCGGCCGCCTGGCCGGGATTCAGCAGCGCCTCGAACTTCTCGATCGTGAGAGAGAAAGCAGCCCACCAGCCGATCATTCCGGCGACGACGAGCAGGATGGCGATGGCGACGGGACGTCGCCGTTGTGAGGTCGGGATCACGGCTCGATTATGACACCGCCACCTGGGCGCCCCGCGCCGCGAACATGCGGACGAGTCGGTCCGTGCGATAATGGCCACAGACGAGTTCGAACCCGCGCGTCGGACATCGTCGTCACGGTTTTTCAGGCTGTTGCCTGAAGTAGTCGGTCACGAAGGCCGACGGTGCGCGACCAGGGTGAGCCAGAGAGCCACACCGGTCGCCATGGACACAGGATTCGCTCGGGACCGCCTCGGCGGGAGCGAGCAGGGAAGATTCCCGGGACGGGGCGCGGCCCACCCGGACGAGGAGTGCACCAGCGATGGTGGAAGAATACGAACAGTCAGCCGGCGTAGCCGGAACCGAGGCCGACGCCCCCGACACGACCGCGGAGACGCCCGTAGAGGCGACCGAGGCGGAGTCACGTGAGGTCCAGCCCGACCGGGCCGCGTTCTCGGGGGATGGGTCGGGTGAGCCTTCCGACGCCGACGTCGCGGGTGCGCGCGACGAGACGGCGCCTCGAGTCGACGATTCCTCCCACGATCGGGAGGCCGAGCAGTCCTTCGAGGGTGATGAGGAATCCGAGGCGCCGGAGAACCCGACAGAGTCGGAGGAGCCCGCCGACTCGGCCGACCCGTTCGCCGGAGTCACGATGAGCACGACGACGCTCATCTTCCACGCCCCCGCGGTCACGCCCCTCCCGCCGTTGCCGGCGCGTCAGCGCGCGGAGCGATTCGAAGAGGACGACGACGACGACCAGGACGAGGACGAGCGCGGTTCCAGCGTGCGTCGCCGGTCGCGTCGTCGCCGGGGCGACGAAGGTGGCCGGTCGAATGACCAGCCGTCCTCTCGCAACCGCCAGCAGCGTGAACCCGAGCTCATCACCGAGCCGCAGCGCGTCAAGGGATCCACTCGCCTCGAGGCGAAGAAGCAGCGGCGCCGGGATGGCCGCGATGCCGGCCGCCGGCGCGCGGTGGTCACCGAGGCCGAGTTCCTCGCCCGCCGCGAGTCGGTGGACCGCGCCATGGTCGTGCGCTCGAAGGACGGACGCATCCAGATCGGTGTCCTCGAGGACGGCGTCCTCGTGGAGCACTACGTCGCCCGCAACCAGGACGCGTCGCTCATCGGAAACGTCTACCTCGGTCGCGTCCAGAACGTCCTCCCGAGCATGGAGGCCGCGTTCGTCGACATCGGCCGCGGCCGGAACGCTGTGCTCTACTCGGGAGAGGTGGACTGGGACGCCGCCGCCGAGAACTCGAGCGAAGGCAAGAACCAGCCCCGGCGCATCGAACTCGCGCTGAAGCCCGGCGACAAGGTGCTCGTGCAGGTAACGAAGGACCCGGTCGGCCACAAGGGCGCCCGTTTGACCAGCCAGGTCTCGCTCCCCGGCCGTTACCTCGTCTACGTGCCGAACGGCTCGATGAACGGGATCTCGCGCAAGCTGCCCGACACGGAGCGCGCGCGACTGAAGCGCATCCTCAAGGAGGTGCTGCCCGAGAGTTCCGGTGTCATCGTCCGCACGGCCGCCGAGGGCGCGACCGAGGAGCAGCTGACGGTCGACGTCAACCGGCTCACGTCGCAGTGGGCCGAGATCAGTCACTACGCGGAATCGGCTCAGGCGCCCGCTCTGCTCCACTCCGAGCCGGATCTGCTCATCAAGATCGTGCGCGACGTCTTCAACGAGGACTTCCAGCGCCTCGTGATCTCGGGTCAGGACGCGCTCCAGACGATCGAGTCGTACGTCCGCCAGGTGGCGCCAGACCTCGTCGACCGGATCGAACGGTACGAGGGCCAGCGGGACGTCTTCGACGAGTTCCGCGTCAGCGAGCAGATCGAGAAGGCGCTCGAGCGGAAGGTGTGGCTGCCCTCCGGCGGCTCGCTCGTCATCGACCGGACCGAGGCCATGACGGTCGTCGACGTCAACACGGGCAAGTTCGTCGGTTCGGGCGGAAACCTCGAAGAGACGGTCACGAAGAACAACCTCGAGGCGGCGGAGGAGATCGTCCGACAGCTGCGGCTGCGCGACATCGGCGGGATCATCGTGGTCGACTTCATCGACATGGTGCTCGAGAGCAACCGCGATCTGGTCCTGCGCCGCCTGGTCGAATGCCTCAGCCGGGACCGCACGAAGCACCAGGTCGCCGAGGTCACGTCGCTCGGACTCGTGCAGATGACCCGCAAGAAGCTCGGCCTGGGGCTGCTCGAGTCGTTCAGCGAACCGTGCGAGGCGTGCGCGAGCCGCGGCGTGATCGTGCACCACGAGCCCATCCCGAAGGGCGGCCGCCCGCAGCACACCAACGGATCGAACCAGAACGGCTCGGAGCGCCGCCGCAAGGGCGGCCAGAACGGGGCGGCGACCCCGCCTCCCGCGCCGAAGTCGGCCCCTCACGCGATCACGGACGACGCGAAGAACGCCCTCGCGCAGATTGCGGCGAGCACGATCCACCACACGACATCGACGGAGACGGACGGAGAGCACGTCCACATCACCGAGACGGTCGAGACGATCGAGACTCTGGAGGCCGTCGTCGACGCGTCGCTCGTCGCGACGCGAGACGAGGCGGAGGTCTCGGAATCGGCCGATGCCACTCGGGGCGAGGTCGCGTCGATCGACGCGGCGCCCGAGGAGAGCGGCGTCGCCGACGGAGGTTCGACGGTCGAAGCCCCGGCGGAGCGCCCGCGGGAGGCCCGCAAGGGTCGCCGCAGCGGACGCGCCTCGAGCGAGAGCGTGCTCGGGCCCGTGGAATCACGCGCACCCGTTGAGGCGCCGCTCGCGATCCTCGACATCCCGATCGCGCCCGCCGGCGCGCCGGCGGGCGGGAAGGTCGACAAGCGTGCTGCTGAGGACCTGCTCGGGTCCGTGCTCGACGCGCTGCCCGAGCCCAAGCGCCCCGGTCAGGGTCGTGGACGCAGTCGACGCGTCACGACGGCTGCCCTCACCGGAACGCCCATCTCGCACGACGACGCGACGTCCTGACCTTGCGTCCCGAGCGGGCCGTGCCGGGGGATGACCCCGGCATGACCCGCTCAGGACTCGGCCGGGTCGGCTCAGTGCCCGCGACGGTCCTTCGCCCGCACGCGCAGCCCCGACGCGATGAGTCGGCGCGTGAGCTCGTTCGCCGACACCGGTTCCGCGCCGGCGGCGACCAGGCGGTCGTACTCGTGGCGTGGGACGTCGTAGTGGTCGATGTCGAAGCTCCGCCGCGGGATCCCCGCTGCCCCCGCGAAGGCGTGCAACTCCTCGATCGACGTGTCGCTCACGAGGTGCGACCAGAGTGTGTCGTGAGCGGGCCACTGCGCGGGATCGATCAGGACCGTCATGCTCGTGAGTCTACGAGTCTACGAGTCGACGACCGGGCGCGCCGCGCCGGGGCTCATTTGCCGCAATCGACTCCGATGGCGTAAACTCGACCCTTGGTGCGCGCAGCTTATCCCTGTGTCCGAACCGAGGTTTTCTGACCGGACAGACTTTTCATCCCACGAGGTCTGGCGAGGGCAGTGACAATCCTTTCCAAATCGAAGCCAGTGAGCGCGAGCTCCCGGGAGAAGTAGGTACGAAGTGGTTTACGCAGTAGTGCGAGCCGGCGGTCGCCAGGAGAAGGTCGAAGTCGGCACCATCGTGACGATGGACCGCGTCAAGGCGGACAAGGACGGCAAGCTCACGCTCGCCCCGGTCCTCCTCGTCGACGGCGAGACGATCACGTCCGACGCCAAGGCCCTCGAGAAGGTCGTCGTGTCGGCCGAGGTCATCGAGAACCTCCGCGGACCGAAGATCGTCATCCAGAAGTTCAAGAACAAGACCGGCTACAAGAAGCGTCAGGGGCACCGTCAGGAGCTCACGCGCGTCAAGGTCACCGGAATCAAGTAGCCAGAGGAGAGACAGACATGGCACACAAGAAGGGTGCGAGCTCTACTCGCAACGGTCGTGATTCCAACGCCCAGCGCCTCGGCGTGAAGCGCTTCGGCGGACAGGTCGTCCTCGCGGGCGAGATCATCGTCCGCCAGCGCGGCACGCACTTCCACCCCGGCGTGAACGTCGGTCGTGGCGGCGACGACACGCTCTTCGCGCTGTCGGCCGGCTCGGTCGAGTTCGGACGCAAGGGTGGCCGCAAGGTCGTCAACATCGTGGCGGCCGCCGAATAGTCGGTGGTCTTCCAGGCAAGGGCGAGCTTCGGCTCGCCCTTGCCGTTTCTCCGGGTCGCTCGTCGGTTCTCGTCCTCCGGACGGGCGACTGCGGCCCGCATCTGCATATCTAGTAAGGAAGTGGTTCGATGGTCACCTTCGTCGACGAGGTGACTCTGCATCTCAAGGCCGGTAACGGCGGCAACGGCTGTGTCTCGATTCGTCGGGAGAAGTTCAAGCCGCTCGCCGGCCCGGACGGCGGAGCCGGGGGAGACGGTGGAGACATCGTGCTCGTCGCCGACCCGCAGACGACCACGCTTCTCGGATATCACCGTGCTCCGCACCGCTCGTCGCAGAGCGGCGGCTTCGGCATGGGCGACTACCGCAATGGAACGACCGGCGAGACCCTTGAGCTCCCGGTGCCCGTCGGCACCGTCGTGAAGGACGCCGACGGCAACGAGCTCGTCGACCTCGTCGAACCCGGCATGCGCATCGTCGTCGCAGCGGGAGGCCAAGGCGGTCTCGGGAACAACGCCCTGGCGAGCTCCAAGCGCAAAGCGCCCGGCTTCGCACTCCTCGGTACCCCCGGCTGGGAGGGTGACGTCATCCTCGAGCTCAAGACGGTGGCGGATATCGCCTTCGTCGGCTTCCCGTCGGCCGGCAAGTCGAGCCTGATCGCCGCCGTGTCCGCGGCGAAGCCGAAGATCGCCGACTACCCCTTCACGACACTCGCCCCGAACCTCGGCGTCGTCCAGGCGGGCGATGTGCGTTTCACCGTCGCCGATGTTCCCGGTCTCATCGAGGGAGCGAGCGAGGGCAAGGGCCTCGGGCTCGAGTTCCTCCGCCACGTCGAACGCTGCTCGGCCCTCCTGCACGTCCTCGACTGCGCGACCCTCGAGCCGGGGCGCGACCCTCTGAGCGACCTCGACGTCATCCTCGCCGAGCTCGCCGCGTACCCGGTTCCCGACGGGCAGACGCCCCTCACGGAGCGGCCCCAGCTCATCGCGCTCAACAAGGTCGACGTCCCCGACGCACGTGACCTCGCAGCCCTCGTCCGTCCCGAGCTCGAGAGCCGCGGGTTCCGGGTCTTCGAGATCTCGGCCGCGAGCCACGAAGGGCTTCGCTCTCTGACGTATGCCCTTGCCGACATCGTCGCCGAGGATCGCGCGCGGAAGGCTGAGGCTCCCGCCCCCGAGCGCATCGTCATCCGACCGAAGGCCGTCGACGAGAAGGACTTCGAGATCCGGGTAGAGGGAGGCACGTACGGTGACGTGTATCGCATCCTCGGAGCGAAGCCGGAGCGTTGGGTCGCTCAGACCGACTTCACGAACGATGAGGCCATCGGGTTCCTCGCGGACCGTCTCGCGAAGATCGGCATCGAGGAGGCCCTCATGAAGAAGGGTGCCGTCGCGGGATCGACCGTCGTGATCGGACCGGGCTCGGGCATCGTCTTCGACTGGGAGCCGACGCTGACCTCGACCGCTGAGCTCATCACGACGCCGCGCGGCGTCGACGCTCGCCTCGACACCAATGCCCGCCCGACGCGCGGGGAGCGCCGCGACGCCTACTTCGACCGGATGGACGCGAAGGCGGAGGCGCGCGAGGAACTCGAGCGCGAGCGCAAGGCCGGGTTGTGGCAGTCCGGCGATGACGACGACCTCGTGCACGACGACGACCTCGTGCACGACGACGAGCTCGTCGACGATGGCGACGCCCGCTGATCGATCCGCGGTGCGCGAGGCGCGCCGCGTGGTCGTGAAGGTCGGTTCGTCGTCGATCAGCGGCGCGAACGCGCGCAACATCGAGCCGCTCGTCGATGCATTGGCAGCGGCGCACGGGCGTGGCGTCGAGATCGTGCTCGTCTCGTCGGGCGCCATCGCGACGGGAATGCCGTATCTCCGGTTGTCGACGCGTCCGAGCGACTTGGCCACGCAGCAGGCCGCAGCGGCCGTCGGTCAGAACGTCCTGGTCTACCGCTACCAGGACAGCCTCGACCGGTACGACATCGTCGCCGGTCAAGTGCTGTTGACCGCCGGGGACCTCGAGAACCCGACGCACCGGAGCAACGCCGAGCGCGCGATGGAGCGGCTGCTGGCTCTGCGTATCCTGCCGATCGTCAACGAGAACGACACCGTCGCGACGCATGAGATCCGCTTCGGCGACAACGACCGGCTCGCGGCCCTCGTCTCGATGCTGATCCGCGCCGACGCCCTCGTCCTCCTGAGCGACGTCGACGCCATCTACACGCGTCCTCCGGAGGAGCCCGGCGCCGAACGGATCGGTCTCGTCACCGATGGCTCCGAGCTCGACGACGTCACGTTCGGCGCCTCGACGAGCGGCGTCGGCACGGGCGGCGCGTCCACCAAGGTGAGCGCCGCCCGTCTCGCCGCAGCAGCCGGTACCGGCGTACTCGTCACCTCCATCGAGCGCGTCGCAGACGCTCTCGCCGGAGCCGAGGTCGGGACGTGGTTCGTGCCGGGCACGGATCCTGCTCGGCACGGACGCCCGTAGAATCGTGGGATGACCGAGACCGTCATCGCCGCTCCCATCCGCGAGCGTTTCACCGCGGCCCGCGCGGCCGCCGTCCGCCTCGCGACGACCACCGGAGCCGCGCGTGTCGAGGCCCTCACCGCCATCGCTGCCGCCATCGATTCCCACGCGGACGCCATCATCGACGCGAACGCTCTCGATCTCGCCAACGGTCGCGAAAACGGCCTGTCGTCGGCACTCCTCGATCGGTTGACGCTCTCGACCGAGCGGGTCGCGTCCCTGTCCGCCTCCGTCCGTGAGATCGCCGCCCTGCCGGACCCTCTCGGTCAGACCGTTCGGGGCTCGCGGCTTCCGAACGGGCTGAAGGTCGACCAGGTCCGGGTGCCCTTCGGCGTCGTCGGGGCGATCTATGAGGCCCGGCCGAACGTGACCGTCGACATCGCGGCGCTCGCCCTCGCGAGCGGCAACGCGAGCATCCTCCGCGGGGGATCAGCGGCGGAGCGCAGCAATGCGGTCCTCGTCGCCCTCATGCAAAACGCGGTCGGCGCCGCGGGTTTGCCGCGCGAGACCATTCAGACGATCGATGAGTTCGGACGCGCGGGTGCGTCGGCCCTCATGCAAGCGAGGGGCTACGTCGACGTCCTCATCCCGCGGGGGAGCGCCGGTCTCATCGAGACCGTCGTGTCGTCCTCGACGGTCCCGGTGATCGAGACGGGGGCCGGCGTCGTTCACATCGTTCTCGACGAGAGCGCGCGACTCGATTGGGCCGTCGACATCGTGCACAACGCGAAGGTGCAGCGGCCCAGCGTGTGCAACGCCGTCGAGACGGTGCTCGTGCACGCCGCCGCCGCCGAACGACTCCTGCCGCCCGTCCTCGACCGACTCGCCGTGTCCGGCGTCACGGTGCACGGAGATGACCGGACACGGGAGATCTGGCCGGCCGCCGTCGCCGCTGACGAGGACGAGTGGTCGACCGAGCACATGAGTCTCGATATCGGAGTACGCGTCGTCGACGACCTCGACGACGCGATCGAGCACATCCGTCGCTACTCCACGAGCCACACCGAGGCGATCATCACCGAGGACCTCGCGAACGCCGAGCGCTTCCTCGCCGAGGTCGACTCCGCCGTCGTCATGGTGAACGCGTCCACCCGGTTCACCGACGGCGGCGAATTCGGTTTCGGGGCCGAGGTGGGGATCTCCACGCAGAAGCTCCACGCCCGCGGCCCGATGGGCCTCACGGAGCTCACGAGCACGAAGTGGGTCGTGCGAGGGAACGGACAGAGCCGCAGCTGACGTGACCAGCGTGGGGTCGTCGGTACTGCTGACGAGCGGATAGACTCGGGGGAGCGCGAGAGGCGCGAATGAACGAACGGAGCACGGATGTCGATGGTCGCAGCGTCAGTTGACGCGGTGTCGATGGTGGCGCGAGTGGTCGCAGAGACCGAGGCCCACCACACCGAGTTGCCGATGCCGGCGTTCATGTTCGGCGTCGTCGCCGCCGTGATCTTCGCGATCCTCGGGTTCGTCATGTTCTCGTACCGCGATGTCGCCAACCGCCACAGGACGATGTCCCAGGCCTCGGCGCGACCCGGTGGTTCAGACCCGCACGGACACGACGCGACCGCCTCCGGCCACTGACGCGAGACCGCGTGGCTGACCAGAAGCGTCGACCCCGAATCGGGGTGATGGGCGGAACGTTCGATCCGATCCATCACGGGCACCTGGTGGCCGCGAGCGAGGTCGCCACGTCGTTCGATCTCGACGAGGTCGTCTTCGTGCCGACGGGTCAGCCCTGGCAGAAGACGGTGGTGACCGAGAGCGAGCACCGCTATCTGATGACCGTCATCGCGACGGCCGCCAACCCGCGGTTCACTGTCAGCCGAGTGGACATCGACCGTGACGGTCCCACCTACACGATCGACACGCTGCGTGACCTGCACCGCGCCAAGCCCGACGCCGAGCTCTTCTTCATCACCGGTGCCGACGCGATCGCCCAGATCCTCAGCTGGAAGAACGTGGAGGAGTTGTGGTCTCTGGCCCACTTCGTCGCTGTGACGCGACCCGGACACACCCTGTCCGTTTCAGGATTGCCGAGCCGACGCGTAAGCTTGTTGGAAGTTCCGGCCCTGGCGATCTCGTCGACGGACTGTCGGAGCCGGGTGAGCCGGGGATTTCCGGTTTGGTATTTGGTTCCAGATGGCGTCGTCCAGTACATCACCAAACACCACCTGTATCGGAGTAGCACATGACCCCGCCCGCTGAGCAGCAACCGCTCTCGCGTCGGCAGCTGCGCGAGCTGCAGAGAACGGGACAGATTCCGACCTCTCCGGCCGCCGACGTCTCTCCTGTCGAGGGCCCGTCAGCGGATGCGGCGGAGCAGCCGTCCGGTGACGCCGAGCACGCCGTCCACCCGGCGGATGGCGCTGAGGACACGCCCTACGCCAAGGTCGCTCCGACCGACGAGGTCATCGAGACCGCGGAGATCGTGTCCGCGGTGCACCTCCCGGCGGAAAGAGAGCCGGACGTCGTCGTCCCGGCGATCCCCTCCGACGGTGTGCCTCTCACCCGTCGACAGGCGCGCCAACTCGAACGCGCTCGGACCGCCGCCATCACCGTCGTGCCCGCCGGTGCGGGAGCAGCTCCTCACGAGACCGGTGAGGTCGTCACCGCAGAACCCATCGACGACGGTGGCGACGGAGGCGACGACGCCGGGTCGTCCCGGCCCGGCGAGGAGAAGCCCGACACCGAACTCGAGGTCGTCGAGAGCAATGCCTCGGAGACGGGGGACCTCACCGAGGTCGTCATCGACGGTGACTCGGCGCACGCTGACGGTGCCGGCACGGGCTCCTCCGAACCTCCGACGGTCGCGGAGAGGTTCGGCGAGGCCGCGCTCACGACAGAGGCCGACCCGCTCGACGAGGAGAAGGCGTTCGACACGATCATCGCTTCGGGTATCGCTGAGGCGGACGCCGACGTGGATTCCACGCACACCACGTCGAGCACTCTCATCCTGGGTTCGCCGATGGCGACCTTCACTGGCCCGATCGGCGGGACCGGCGAGATCATGGTGACGGGTTCCATCGACCTGCCCCGCGCGATCTCCGGCACGTCGGACCCCGACACCCACGACCGAGCGGACTACGACCGGTCGCTCGATCACGAGCCGCCGGCGCCGCCGACGGCGGGAACGCCGGTGTCCGCGAGCCGCGCCGTGAGCACGAACACCTCGGCCCGCGACATCATCGCCCCGCCCACTCGGTCCAAGAAGCCCAGTATCGTTCCGATCCTCGCCATCACGGCGGGTGTCCTCATGGTGGCCGTCATCGCGGTCGTCGTCACGAGCCTCCTCACGGGCACGTTCTAGGTTCAGGAGAACCACACATGACCGCATCAGAAGAATCCCGCGACCTGCTCGCGATCGCGGCGGACGCTGCGACGTCGAAAGCGGCCCTGGACCTCGTCGCCCTCGACGTGTCCGAGCCGCTCCCGCTCGTCGACATCTTCCTGCTCGCGACCGGACGCAGCGAGCGGAACGTCGTCGCCATCGCCGACGAGATCGAGGACCGGCTCATCGCCTCCGGCACCAAGGCGGTGCGTCGCGAGGGCAAGGCGGAGGGGCGGTGGATTCTGCTCGACTTCGGCGACCTCGTCGTGCACGTCTTCCACGAAGAGGAGCGGCTCTACTACTCCCTCGAGCGCTTGTGGAAGGACTGCCCGGTCGTCCCGATCCCTGAGGCGGCGACCGTCTCCAGCGCCTCCGCTGTCGATTCGACCGACGCCTGATCCTGTTGTAGGATCGATGAGTTGCCTCCCCCGGGAGGGAACCATTCTGGGTCTGTGGCGCAGCTGGTAGCGCACCTGCATGGCATGCAGGGGGTCAGGGGTTCGAGTCCCCTCAGATCCACCCGAATAAGAGCCCCGCAGTCGACGAACTGCGGGGCTTTCGTGTTTCTGGGCTTTCGTGTTCCTGGGTTTTCGTGTTGCTGGGCTTTCGTGTTCCCGGGGGCCTCCCGGTCCCACATACTCGGACGCGTCCGTGGGGGAGCGGCCACCGCGCCGTCCGTGATGGGATGGGATTGGGCGACACGCTGCCCGATGACGGAGGAGGACACGTGACGACGAAGCCGGTGAGCATCGGAATCGTGGGGACAGGCTGGAGAGCGGAGTACTTCGCGCGGATCGCGACGCGTCTCCCCGAGCGCTTCCACCTGGTCGGAGTGACGAGTCGGACACCCGAGAGCCGCGAGAGGTTCGCGCGCACCTGGTCGACGACGGCGTTCGACTCGATCGACGCGCTCGCGCGGCGGCGGCCGGAGCTCGTCGTCGTGAGCGTGCCGGTTCCCGCCACTCCCGATGTCGTCACCGCTCTCGTCGACCTCGGTGTCTTCGTGCTCGCCGAGACTCCGCCCGCCCCGACGCTCCAGGGTCTCGTCGACCTCTGGGACAGGGTCGGTTCGAGCGGGCGCGTGCACGTCGCCGAGCAGTACCCCGAGCTCCCCGGCCATGCGGCACGCCGCGCGATCGTCGAGTCGGGATCGATCGGCGACGTCTCGAGCGTGCAGGTGTCCTCCACGCACGGCTATCACGCCGTGGCCCTCATGCGCTCGTTCCTCGGTGATGCCGGCCCGGCGTCCGTCGCGGTGCGCGCCTCGGTCTTCGACGCGCCGCTCGTCGACCCGCTCAGCCGCGCCGGCTGGACCCATGATGACGAACCCAAGCCCGCCCGGACGGTCCTCGCAACGCTCGACTTCGGCGACGGCCGCTCGGGTGTGTACGACTTCACCGACAACCAGTGGCACAACAGGCTACGCTTCCGGCGCATCCTCGTCCGCGGCAGCCACGGCGAGATCGCCGGCGATGACGTCGTCCGGTTCGCGGGTACGGCGACGGTGCTGACCTCGTCGATCACGCGATCCCAGCTCGGGCAGGACCTCAACCTCGACGGTCACGATTCGGAGCTTCTCGCGTTCGAGGGGCGTCACCTCTGGCGCAATCCGTTCCTCGGAGCACGGCTCATGGATGAGGAGATCGCCATGGCGACGGTGCTCGACCGCGCGGGTCTGTGGGCGCGCGGCGAGAGCGAGGGGCCCTACTCGCTCGCCGCCGCCAGCCGCGATCACGCGATCGCCCTCGCGATCGACGAAGCCGTCTCGACCGGGACGTCGCTCTCGCCGGACCGGCTCCCCTGGGACTGATGGGCATGCCGAGGGTGTCAGAGGTCTCCGATACCTTCCCCAGCATGGGACGGATCATCTTCGACACGGCAACGACCATCAACGGCTGGATCGCCGACGAGCGCAACTCGCTCGCCTGGCTGTTCGCGGTCGAGGGAGGGGAGCATCCGGATGACGGGCTCTTCCCGGCGGCGGCCGCCGTGCTCGTCGAGGGGTCGACCACCTACGAATGGCTGCTCGCGGAGCAGGATGTCCTCGCGCATCCGGAGAAGTGGGCGGAATTCCACGGAGACCGGCCCACTTTCGTCTTCACGACGCGAGAATTGCCCACGCCCGACGGGGCCGACGTCCGCTTCGTCTCGGGTTCCGTCGTGGACGCCCTTCCCGCCATCCGTGATGCGGCGGGTGGCGGCGACATCTGGGTCGTGGGCGGGGGAGACCTCGCCGGGCAGTTCTTCGACGCGGGTGTCCTCGACGAGATCGCTCTCTCGGTCGCACCTGTGGCACTCGTCGGGGGAGCGCCCCTTTTCCCGCGTCGAGTCGAGTCCGACCGGCTCCGGCTCGAATCGGCGTCCGCCGTTGGTCAATTCGCCCGACTCATTTACTCCGTGAAGCCTGTGGCTACCGACTGAAGCCGAGCGAGCGGTCCGAGGCGGAGATCGCCTCGGCCGACGAGTGGAGAAGGCGTTCCTCTTCCGGCGTCGTCGCCACGTCGAGAACGGGGCCCACGCCGCCTGCGCCGACGATACTCGGGATGGACAGGGCGACCCCGTCGATCCCGTGGAACCCGTCGAGGACGCTCGAGACGGGGAGAATGGTGTTCTCATCGCGGAGGATCGCCTCGACGATCCGCGCCGCCGACAAGCCGATCGCGTAGTTGGTGGCCCCTTTCCCCTCGATCACGCGGTAGGCGGCATTCTTCACCTGGTCCGTGATCTCGTCGAGACGCCCGGGGCTGAAGACGATGCGATCCTCCACCCGCCACTCCGTCAGTGGGGTGGCCCCGATGCGGGCCGTCGACCACAGAGGGAACTCGCTGTCGCCGTGCTCGCCGACGATGTACGCGTGAACACTCGAGGTCGCGACACCGGCTGCCTCGGCGAGCAGCCAGCGCAATCGCGAGGTGTCGAGTACGGTGCCGGACGCGAAAACCCGTTCCGCGGGGAGGCCCGAGATCCGACGGGCGACGACGGTGAGCACGTCGCAGGGATTGGTGACGAGGATGAAGACGGCGTCCGGTGCCTGCTCGATCGCGGCGGGGAGGATGCGTTCGAGCAACGCCACGTTGCTCGCCGCGAGATCGAGGCGGGTCTGGCCCGGCCGTTGCTTGGCTCCAGCCGTGATGACGACGACGTGGGCCCCCGCGAGCACGGAGACGTCGTCACCCCCGATGATCCGGCTGTGCCCCGTGAACTGAGTCCCATGCGCCAGATCCAGGACTTCGGCATCGACCTTACGCGTATCGACGTCGTACAGGGCGATCGTCCGGGCCGATGAGCGGATTAGGGCCGCATACGCGAGCGACGCCCCCACGCTGCCCGCCCCGATGATCGCGAGTTTCGAGTTCTCGATGACGGCCACGATCGCAATTGTGGCAGCCCGACACCGCTTTCGCGAGAGGCGAGCTGGCCTGATCGCGCGAGTGGCCACGCTAGCGTTGCAGAGTGCAGAATGCCTCGCGACCGAACGTGATCGGCCGGTTCTTCTCCGGCGTCGGTTTCTTGTGGAAGGGCTTCGCCTACTGGGGGAGGCGGCCGAGTCTCATGGCGTTGGGCGCCGTCCCGGCCCTCGTCGTCGGCGCGGTGATCGTCGCCGCCCTGGTCACCCTCGGATTCTTCCTCGACGACCTCGCCGCGCTCGTCACGCCCTTCGCCGACTCGTGGGCCGAGATGTACCGTGACGCCCTGCGCCTCGCCGTCGGTGCGGCCATCCTCGTCGCCGCCGTCCTCCTCGTGGTCGTGACGTTCACGGCGGCGACTCTCGCCGTCGGCGACCCGATCTACGAGCGGATCTGGTTGCGCGTCGAGCGCGACCTCGGCGGGTTCGACGCGCCGGTGGAGCTTCCGTTCTGGGCCGGCGTGCGACGCGCGACCGCATCGGGCCTCCGACTCGTCGGCTTCACCGTCATCGCGGGGGTGGTCGTCTTCGCGATCGGTCTCATCCCCGTCGTCGGCGCGGTGCTCGGGCCTGCGTGCGGGTGGATGGTCGGTGGTTGGGCCGTCGCGAGGGAACTCCTCAGTCGCCCCGTCGATGCGCGAGCCCTCGACCGTCGTGCGGAGGCGGTCATGAGGGCCGCGAATCGTCCCGTCGTGCTCGGGTTCGGGCTCATGGTCTACGTCGTCTTCCTGATCCCGTTCGCTGCGATCGTCGCCATGCCCGCCGCCGTGGTCGGCTCGACGATGCTCTTCCGAAAACTCGTCGGCCGGATCGGGAATAGCTGAGCGATCCATTCACTTGAATTCGTTTGTGCCCCGGGAGAGTCCCGTGGCGACGAAGGAGACTGACATGACCGCATCCTCGACGATCGACATCCCCGGCTACAAGGTCGGCACCTGGGCCCTCGACCCCTCGCACAGCGAGGTCGGCTTCAGCGTCCGTCACCTCATGATCAGCAAGGTCAAGGGCGTCTTCGGCTCGTTCTCCGGCACGTTCACCACGGCCGAGAACCCGACCGACTCGACCGCGACGGCCACCGTCGAGGTCGCCTCGATCAACACCAAGGACGAAGGCCGCGATGCCCACCTTCGCTCGGCCGACTTCTTCGACGCCGAGACCTACCCGACGATCGAGTTCGTCTCGACCGGTGCTCGCGACGAGAACGGCGACCTCAAGGTCGACGGAGACCTCACGATCAAGGGCATCACGAAGTCCGTCACCTTCGACTTCGAGTTCGGCGGCTTCGGCCAGGACCCGTACGGTAACTACAAGGGCGGCGCCACGGCGACGACCGTCATCAACCGCGAGGACTTCGGCCTCACGTGGAACGCCGCGCTCGAGAGCGGCGGCGTCCTCGTCGGCGACAAGGTCACGATCACGCTCGACCTCCAGGCCGTCCACCAGGGCTGAGAACCGCCCGGCTGCGTGGGCTCAGTCCGAGCCCACGATCTCCTCGCGCACCCGTCGCACGTCCTCGAGCAGTGAACCGATCAGGATCCAATGGTCCGGGTTCGCCCTCGGGACGGCGACGGGTGCCGTGAGGAGCGGGGGTTCCGCGGGGTCCTCCGGGACCGTCCCAAGCCCTGCATCCACGATGATCCGCAAGTCGTGGCCCGCGCGCTCCAGTTGCGACGCGATCTCACCCACGACGGGGTCGTCGAGGAGATCCGGGTCGTAGCCGTCCCGGATACTTCGTGTCATGCCGACGACCCGGTGGACGAGCGGCGTCAGCCGGGTCAACAGGGCCGAGGTCTCCTCGACGACGGGCCCGGCGCGTCCCCGGCGCGGGTTGAGCGCGAGCGACTCCTCCGCCCCTGCGACGGCGTCGAACGCCGCCTCGCGCATCGGCCGGAGGAGACGCGCTTCGATCATGAGCGTCTCGAGTTGCGAGCGTTCGACCGGTCCCCGGAGGGCTCCGCCCAGGCGCTCCATGTGGTCGGCGATCGCCGTCCCGAGGAGATGGACGGTCGAACGAGCGGGTCCGAGAGCGACAGGCGGCACGACCAGCACGTTCACGACGACGGCCGTCGCCGCGCCGATCAGGGTCTCGACGATCCGCAGCCCGGCGTACTCGGGTGTCGCCGCCCCGAGCGCGAGCACGAGCATGGCGCTGATGGCGACCTGGTTCGCGGACGTCGGCGACAGTCGGAGCGCCCAGGAGGCGAAGATCGCCACGACGATCGCGACGATGACGATCCAGCCCGACGGTCCGAAGAGGAGCGAGACCCCCGTGGCGATCGCAACACCGGCGACGACTCCGACGCTCCTCTCGAGGGCTTTCGTCAACGACTGGTTGACGCTCGGCTGGACGACGATGAGGGCGGCGACCGCCGCGAAGACGGGAAGTTCACCCGGGAGCAGGACGCCCGCGATGATCCATGCGAGCACGGTCGCTATCGAGGTCTTCACAGCCTGCAGCAGCGGGATGCGTGTCGCGGACCGGACGGACGCCGCGACGGCGAAACGGTTCACGGCCCGGCCGGATCGTCCACGGCTTCGATGAGGGCCGGTCCGGTGTTCGCGACGTTGCCCACGGCTTTCGACACGGCGTGGAAAGCGACGCCGTCGAGCACGGAGCTGCTCGCATCGAGCACCCGGTCGAGCAGAGACTCGTCCCCGGTCGTACTCGGGTCGATCCAGGTCTGCGCGACGTCCGCGCTCAACATGAGCGGCATCCGGTCGTGAATACCTGCGAGCGCACCGGCGGAGGGACGCGTCATGATCGTCGTCGACAGGAGCCACCGGTCCGGATCGTCATCGGCGACAGCCGGATTCCGCCACCACTCGTAGAGCGCGGCGAAGGAGAACAACGCGTCGTCCTCGGGGTGGATGAAGTACGGCTGCTTACCCGCTTCGCTCGTGCGCCACTCGTAATAGCCGGTCGCCGGCACGATCGCCCGGCGCTTCCGGACGGCCTGCCGGAAAGCGGGCTTCTCGGCGGCCGATTCGACGCGTGCATTGAACATCCGCGAGCCGACCGAGGGATCCTTCGCCCACGACGGCACGAGACCCCAGCGCGCGGACTCGAGGCGCTTCATGAGCGTCCCGTCCCCGTCCGCCGTCTCGACGACGACGGGGACCTGCGTCGTCGGAGCGATGTTGAAGTTCGGCTCCGGCAGGTCGTCCGCAGCCCTGTCGACGTCGAAGATGGTCAGGAGCTCGTTCGACTCCTTCGCGACGACGAAGCGCCCGCACACGGCTCAGTCGATCCCGTACTGCGAGAGCTGCTCGAGCAGCCCGGCGCCGTCGGGGGCGTAGACCCAGGGAGGCGAGTCACCGGCGTGCTCCTCGGCCTTCGAGCGCCCGCCCGCGAGGACCGCCTCCGACGGCGACAACTGCCGGATTGCGACGGCACGGACGTTCTCCGGGTGGTTCGCCGCGAAATCCCCGTAGAGGTCCTCGTCGTGCTGCCCGTCGTCGCCGACGAGCAACCACTCGATGTCAGGGAACTCCTGGGCGAGACGCAAGAGGTTCGTCCGCTTGTGCTCCCGGCCGGAGCGGAAGATGCGCTCGGGCGTCGGTCCCCAATCGGTGAGGAGGATCGAGCCGTCGGGATACAGGTTCCGGGAGAGGAAGCGAGTGAGCGTCGCCGCGACGTTCCACGCCCCCGTCGACAGGTAGATGATCGGAGCGCCCTCGTGCTCACGCATGATCCGGTCGTACATGACGGCCATCCCGGTGACCGGGGTGCGTGCGTGCTCGTCGAGCACGAAGGTGTTCCAGGCGGCGAGGAAGGGCCGGGGGAGCGCTGTGACCATCACGGTGTCGTCGATGTCCGAGAGGATGCCGAAACGGACATCCGGGGCGACGATGAAGACCGGAGCGGTGATCGGCTCCGAGCCGTCGGCGCTCAAGGAGATCTCTTGCCAGCCGGGCGCGAGGTCGGCCTCGACGACAGCGTCGACGAGGCCGCCACGGTCCGCGACCACTCGGCTCTCGGTGTCGCCGATGCGGACGGTCACCGCGCTCGAGACCACGGGGATACTCGTGAAGCTGCGCCATCCTCGCACGGAGCGCTCGGGCTCCTGCTCCTCCTCGGGCTTCCCGAGGACGACTCGACAGAGCACCCTGACCCACGTCGTGGACCCGTAGCCGGCGAAGGGCACCACCGTTGACACGAGCCCTCGCTTGACACCCCGCGCGTGGCGCCAGGCGAGGATGCCGTCGTCGATGCGGGCAGCGCGATGCAGCCGTTTCGCAAGAGCGGTGGACGGGCCTGTTTCGGTGATTTTCGCCACGACCCCAGTCTTCCATGCGGGCGCGCGGCGGTCGGCACCCCTCGCGCTCAGTCGCGTTCGACGGTATCGGTCTCGACCGGGTCGACGACGGTATCCCCGAGGGCCGTCCCCTCAGGACGGTGTCCGTCGCTCGCGGCACTGCGCCGCATGTGCCGGGCCTCGGATCGCGACAGAAGCTTCTTCACGACGATCACGATGACGAGGAAGCCGACGATGACTCCCACGAAGAGGTACCCGGCGTAGTGCAGTCGATCGGCCACCTCGCGGTAGCCGCCCGCCGCGGCCGATCCGACGGAGACGTAGGCGAAGGCCCAGATGACGCATGCCGGCGCCGTCCACCCGATGAACCGCCGATAGCTCATCGGACTCATCCCGACGGTGAGCGGGATGAGGGAGTGCAGCACGGGGAGGAACCGCGAGACGAAGACGGCGACGCCGCCCCGACGCGCGAGATACGTCTCCGCCCGCTCCCAGTTCGACTCTCCGATACGGCGCCCGAGGCGGGAGGCGCGGATGCGTGGCCCGAAGAAGCGACCGAGCGCGAAGCCGATGCTCTCCCCGCACAAGGAACCGACGATCGCGGCCGCCACAAGAGCCCAGTATTCGACGGGGGACCCGACCCCGGTCGCCGCGACGATGACGACGGTGTCGCCCGGCACGACGAGACCCACGAGGATCGAGGTCTCCAAGAGGATCCCGATCGCCGCGATCAGGGTGCGCACGACCGGGTCGACGCCGTTCACCACGTCGAGGACCCAGGTCAGCGCGTCGTTCACGCTGTGAGCCTACGCGACCATGATGAGCGACAGCAGTACGGCGGCCGGAGTGAGGAGGAGGGCTGCCGCGGCCGCGCGGATCGCCACTCGCGACGATGAGGAGAGCTGTGGAGGCCCGTCGATGAGCCGCTTGATCCGCGTCGTCGCGACGCGTGTATCCACACGGAGATCGGCGGCGGGGGAGTCCACGTCGGGAGGGCCTCCCGACGTG
Organism: Labedella populi; assembly: GCF_004078655.1. Lineage (GTDB taxonomy): Bacteria > Actinomycetota > Actinomycetes > Actinomycetales > Microbacteriaceae > Labedella > Labedella populi. The sequence goes on from NZ_RZNC01000003.1 coordinate 199,840, forward strand.
GACCCGGAGGACCCGATGATGGCGATCGCGCTCGCGAGTTGTCGGCCGTCCACGACCTCCCGGGCCTTGTCGTCGGCGATGAACTCGACGAGCGCCTCCACCGCGATCTCGGCGAGGTGGGCGATGGGGAACCACGGCAGGGCGTTTCCCCAGGACCGGAAACTCAGCAGGACGAGCGCGTGCTGCTGCTGGAGGTGCGCCCGCTCGTGCTCGATCACGGCGCGCAGCTCGTTCTCGTCCAGCAAGGCGAGTAGTCCGTCCGAGAGCACGGTCACCGATCGGAACGCTCCGGGCAGGCAGTAGGCGACGGGAGCGGCATGGTCGAGCCGCCGTGTCCGCGGCTCGCCCGGCACGGGATCGCTCAGCAGCGCGACGAGATCGAGGTGCCGACGCCGCTGTCGCTCCGTGCGGATGAAGGTCGCCGCCAGATTGAGCACGAGGTGACCGGCGAGGAGGAACGCGAAGGTGAGCGAGCCGATCTGGAAGATGGTGGCACCGACCGGGAGTCGTCCGGCGAGCGTCACCGAGACGAGCGCGTCGACCGCGGTGATCGGGTCGTCGCCGTACGCGGAGAGACCGAACAGGAGGAGAGAACCGATCATCGACAGTCCACCGGTGAGCGCGATCGACTGCCAGACCACAAGTGCGGTGCCCGGGGCGCGTGCCGGCCACGCAGCCCGCGACAGCCGGGCCGGGACCGGCCAGGCCAACGCCACGGCCAGGGCGGCGAGGAGGACAGACGCGACGATCACGCGGGAACCGGCACTCAGGCCGAGGGCGTGCCGGGCACGGTCCGCACGGGCGTCGCCCCGGTCACGCGGAGAGGCCGGAGTCGCGCGGGGGCGAGTTCAGCAGTCCGCGGAGCGTCGCGGCCTCCTCCGGGCTCACTTGTCCCAGGAAGCGCGCGAGGACCTCCGACCGGTCGGAGGAGGCTCCGAGGATCTCGTGCATGAGTTCCGCGGTGTGGTCGGCGTGGCTCGAGGAGGCGCGGTACAGGTGAGGGCGGACCGCGCGGTCGCGGACGACGAGGCCCTTGTGCTCGAGCCGCGAGAGGACGGTCAGAACCGTCGTGACGGCCAGTTGTTTCCCGGAGACTCCGGCGGAACCGGCCTCGAGCGACTCCTGCAGCTCCGTCGCCGTGAGCGGCGATTCCGATGCCCAGAGGGCGTCCATGATGCTGCGTTCGAGGTCGCCGAGCTGTGCCATGTGACAAGAGTACCGCCGTTTTCGAATCTGTTCTACACTTCGTAGAAGAACGACTTCTACACAGTGTAGAAGTCGATGGATGGAGGCCTCCGTGGAGGAGCTGCTGGACCCGCTCGCACTGTCGAGATGGCAATTCGGCCTCACGACCGTCTACCACTTCCTCTTCGTGCCGATCACGATCGGCATGGCGACGGTCGTGGCGATCTACCAGACGATGTGGGTGCGCACGGGGAAGACCGTCTACCTGCAACTCACGCACTTCCTCGGGAAGCTCTTCCTCATCAACTTCGCGATGGGTGTCGTCACCGGCATCGTCCAGGAGTTTCAGTTCGGCATGAACTGGTCGAACTACAGCCGGTTCGTCGGCGACGTCTTCGGGGCCCCACTCGCTCTCGAGGGCCTGCTCGCGTTCTTCCTCGAGGCGACGTTCATCGGTCTCTGGATCTTCGGCTGGGACAAGCTGCCCGCAAAGCTCCACCTCGCGACGATCTGGGCGACCGCGGTCGGCTCGATCCTCTCGGCGTACTTCATCATTGCCGCAAACGCCTTCATGCAGAACCCGGTCGGATACACGATCAACGAGGCGAAAGAGCGTGCGGAACTCGTCGACATCGGTGCCGTGCTGACGAACCCCGTCGCCCTCGCCGCCTTCCCCCACACGATCTTCAGCGCATTCATGGTGACGGCCGGACTCATGATCGCGGTGGCGGCGTGGCACCTCAAGCGTCAGCAGAACGTCGAAACCATGCGGCCGACGCTGACGTTCGGTCTCTGGCTCATGGTCGGGGCTTTCGCCGGCACCGGACTGACCGGCGACCAGTTGAGCCTCGTCATGGTCGACACACAACCGATGAAGATGGCCGCGGCCGAGGCGATGTACAACACCTCGACGGGCTACGACGCCTCCTTCTCGATCTTCACCCTGGGCACCCCCGACGGCGTTCACGAACTCTTCTCGATCCGCATCCCGTACCTGCTGTCGTTCCTCTCGACGCACACGTTCGACGGAACCGTCGAGGGGATCAACGACCTGCAGGCGCAGTACACGACCCTGTACGGCCCCGGCGACTACACCCCCGTCATCTGGGTGACCTACTGGGCCTTCCGCTGGATGATCGGCCTCGGCGCCGCGCACGCGCTCGTCGCGGTCGTCGGCCTCTGGCTCACGCGTAAGAACCGGATCCCGACGCAGAACTGGGTGTGGACGGTCGCCATCTGGGCGTTCCCGCTCTCGCTGCTCGGGATGAGCGTCGGCTGGGTGTTCACGGAGATGGGGCGCCAGCCGTGGATCGTCTTCTCCCTCATGCAGACGGCCGACGGAGTCTCGCCGAACGTCTCGGGCCTCGACGTCCTCATCTCGATCGTCGCCTTCACGCTCGTGTACGGAACACTCGCGGTCGTCGAGTTCCGGCTCATCCTCCAGGCCGTGCGGAAAGGCCCCCAGCCGGTCGATCCACACGAGGACGAGACCGACGCCGACGGCGACACCCTGCCAACGCGCGTCCAGACCACCGTCTACTAGGAGCACAGCACATGGATCTGCCCACCCTCTGGTTCTGGATCGTCGCCGCGCTGTTCGTCGGCTACTTCGTCCTCGACGGCTTCGATTTCGGGGTCGGGATGTCGCTCCCATTCCTCGGACGCGACGACACGGACCGCCGTGTCCTCATCAACACCATCGGACCGGTCTGGGATCTCAACGAGACCTGGGTTATCGTGGCCGGCGCAGCGATCTTCGCGGCGTTCCCCGAGTGGTACGCGACTCTCTTCTCGGGCTTCTACCTCGCCCTGCTCGTGATCCTGCTCGCCCTCATCGTGCGCGGCGTGTCGTTCGAGTACCGGCACCAGCGTCCGGAACAGTCCTGGAAGCGACGCTTCGACCTCATGATCACCATCGGGTCGGCACTACCGGCACTGCTGTGGGGTGTCGCGTTCGCGAACATCGTCCAGGGCGTGCCTCTCGATGCCGACCACAACTACATCGGCGGGTTCTTCGCACTCCTGAATCCCTATGCGCTCCTCGGCGGATTCACGACACTGTTGCTGTTCTTCACGCACGGCGTCTTCTTCGTCGCCCTCAAGACGGACGGCGAGATCCGAGAGCGCGCACGACGACTCGGGGTCCGGGTGAGCACGATCACCGTCCTGGTCGCGGCGACCTTCCTCGTCTGGACCGTACTCGCGCACGGGACCCTCATCGCCGCCGCCTTCGCGGCGGTCGCCGCCGTCGCGCTCATCGGCGGGGCCGTCGCGAACGCCCGTGGTCGCGAGGGCTTCGCCTTCACTCTCATGGCCGTCACGATCGCCGCCGCCGTGCTCACGCTCTTCACGAGCCTGTTCCCTGTCGTCATGCCGGCGTCGAACGACGTCGCGAACTCGCTCACGATCGAGAACGCGTCGAGCAGCACCTACACTCTGACGATCATGTCGTGGACAGCGCTCGTCTTCCTGCCGCTCGTCCTCGCGTACCAGGGGTGGACGTACTGGACGTTCCGGAAGCGGGTCACCCGCAGCCACATCGAAGCCGCCGCGCACTAGCCTGGAACCGTGCGCCCCCTCGATCCCCGCCTCGTGCGGTACGCATCAGCTGCACGCGTGTTCCTCGCGCTCGGCGGCCTCATCGCCGTCGGTCAGGCCGTCGGGATCATCGCCTTCGCATGGCTCGTGACGAGCGCGGTGACGGGAGCCATCGACGGTCGCGGACTCGGTTCCCTCGCGCCGACGCTCACGGCCCTCGGTCTCGTCGTCGCTGCCCGAGCGATCCTGGCGCTCGCCCAAGACGCCGTCGCCGCGCGCGGCGCCGCCCGGGTCAAGTCGCAATTGCGGGAACGCGTCCTCTCGACGATGACGGCACTCGGACCCGGCTGGCTCGGTGAGCAGCGTTCCGCCGAGATCGCCGTCGTCGTCGGCCGGGGAATCGACGCCCTCGACGGCTACTTCGCGCGATACCTGCCCCAGTTGCTCCTGACGGCGATCGTGACGCCGGCACTCCTCCTCGCGGTCCTCACCCAGGACCTGCTGTCGGCCGTCATCCTCGGGGTCTGTCTGCCTCTCATCCCGGTGTTCATGATCCTCATCGGGTGGGCGACACAGGCAACGCAGAAGCGGCAGTGGAACGAGCTCACGTCGCTCACGACGTCCTTCGACGACATGATCGGCGGGTTGTCGACGCTCAAGGCGTATGGTCGCCAGCACCGTCAGGTCGAGCGTTTGCGGCTCATCACGCGGCGGTTCAGGCAGCGCACCATGGCGGTCCTCCGCGTCTCGTTCCTGTCGAGCTTCGCGCTCGAGTTGGCCGCGAGCCTCTCGGTCGCTCTCGTGGCACTCACCATCGGTCTCCGCCTCGTGGCGGGGGAGATCGACCTCGTTCCCGGTCTGTTCATCCTCCTCCTCGCGCCCGAGGTCTTCCTCCCCATCCGGCAGGTGGGCGTCAACTACCACGCGGCGGCCGAGGGCGTCGAGGCCGCCGCGCGAGTGTTCGAGATCCTCGACGCCGCTCCGCAGGAGGTCGGCAGCGGTGTCGAGCGGGCTCGGGAGGAACGCGGCGGCGGTCCCAGCGCGGGCGGTCTCGTCTTCGATGACGTCGTCGTGTCGCTCGGGGACCACCGCGTCGTCGACGGTTTCTCGGCCGACATCCGGCCGGGAGCTCTGACCGTCCTCCATGGTCCGAGCGGATCCGGCAAGTCGACTCTCGTCGCCGCCGCGCTCGGCTTCATCGCGTTCGCCGGAGACATCCGCGCCGGAGGCGTACGATGCGATGCCGCCTCCCGCCGCGACCTCGTGGCCTGGAGCGGACAATCGGCGACGCTCTTCCCCGGCACGATCGCGGAGAACATCGCCATCGGCTCGGAGGCGCCCGACGCTCGTCGCGTCCGCGACGCGATGTGCGTCGCCGCCATCGAGAGCCTCGACCCGGACCTCGAGCTCGGGGAGGAGGGTTCCGGGATCTCCGGAGGCCAAGCGCAACGCGTGGCCATCGCCCGTGCGGTGCACCGCGCTCTCGAGGACGACCGCCGTGTCCTCATCCTCGACGAGCCGAGCTCGGCGCTCGATCACGAGACCGAGCGCCGACTCATCGAGAACATCGTCGCCTTCGCGCGAAGCGGACGAACGGTCCTCGTGGTGTCGCACCGCACGGCGTTCCTCGACGCCGCCGATGCCCTCGTGGCCGTCGCACCGACCCCGGCACGGACGGCGGTGCCCGTATGAACGCGACGAGCCGCGCCGCTCGCGCCGAGATCCTCCGACTCGCGAGGCCGACGGCCGCGCAATCCGCCCCCGGTCTGCTCACGGGTCTCGCCGCCGCCGCGAGCACGGTGGCCCTCCTCGCGTGCAGCGCATGGCTCATCGTCCGCGCCTCCGAACACCCGCCGGTCATGTTCCTCGGCATGGCCGTCGTCGGTGTGCGCGCCTTCGCCCTCGCCCGTGCGTTCTTCCGCTACCTCGAACGCCTCTTCAGCCATGACGCGGCTTTCCGTTCGCTTGAACGCGTCCGTGTGCACGTCTTCGAGCGCCTCGTCCCGCTCGCGCCCGATGGGCTCGGAGGGACGAGCCGAGGCGGAGCGCTGTCGGCGATGGTGTCCGACATCGACGACCTCCAAGATCACCCCTTGCGCGTCGTCCAGCCGATCGTGACCTCCGTCGGCGTCGCATTGCTCGCGGTGGGATTCCTCGCGACGATCTCGCCGAACGCGGCGCTCACCCTGTTCGTGAGCCTCGTCGTCTTCACGATCGTCACGGCGGGGGCGTCGTCGCTCGTCGCCGCGCGAGCGGAACGTTCGATCGCGCCGCTCAGATCGGCGCTCGTCGACGCCGTCGTCGAGCACATGCGTGGGCTCGACGTCCTCATCGCCTACGGAAGGGCCGACCGCTCGCTCGCCCGAGTGGCGGCGGCCGACGCTCTGCTCACCCGCGCGGTCGTGCGACGAGCAGCGGGGACGGCGATCGGCGCTGCAGCACTCTCGCTGTTCGGTGGAGCCGCCGTCGCCCTCGCCCTCGTCGTATCGATCCCCGCCGCCGTCTCCGGGAGCCTCGGGGGACCAGCGTTCGCGGTCGTCGTCCTGGTGCCCCTCGCCGTCTTCGAGATCGTCGCCATGGTGCCGCAGGCCCTCGGCGTCTCCCGTCACGTCACCGCCGCCGCCGACCGGGTCGCCGCGACGGCGCCCGAACAGCGCCCGCCGCACGTCCCCGCCGAGACGGGTGGCCCCGCAGCGCCCTCGCCCTCGGATGCTCCCGCACTCGAGCTCTCACACGTGAGCGCGACGTGGGGCGACGGCTCCCGGGCACTCGCCCGCGTGGACCTGACGCTCGCCGAGGGCGAGCGCGTCTGGATCGACGGCGAGAGCGGGTCCGGCAAGACCTCGCTCGCCCACGTGATCGTCCGCTTCCTCGATCATGAGGGCGACTACCGGCTCCGCGGCGTCGACGTCCGATCCCTTCACCCGGACGCGGTGAGGCAGGTCGTGGGACTCGTCGAGCAGAAGCCGTTCCTCTTCGACGAGTCGATCCGGCAGAATCTGCTCTTCGCCCGCGAGGACGCCGACGACGACACGCTCGTCGCCGTTCTCGAGCGGGTCGGTCTGGGGGAGTGGCTCGTCGCTCGCGGCGGGCTCGACGCCCGCGTCGGTGAGCGGGGCGCGCTCGTGTCCGGTGGGCAGGCGGGCCGCATCGCCCTCGCGCGCGCGCTCCTGCGCGACTTCCCGATCATCGTCCTGGACGAGCCGACGGCGAGCGTCGAGTCGGACCTCGCGGATGCGCTGCTCCGCGACCTCCTCGACGCGAGCGCCGGCCGGACGGTCGTCCTCATCTCGCACGCGGACGTTCCCGACGGCCTCGACGTGCCCCGAGCGACCATGACGGCCGGTGTGCTGGGGCGCGCGATCCCGGTCCGGGCCGTGCCGGCCCCGGCGGTTCCGTGACGGCGACGTCAGCCGCCGCCTCAGCCTTCGCGGCCCGCGCGCGTCGCCTCATCGAGACCGAAGCGAACGTCTTCTGGCTCGACGCGGGTCCTCGAGCGACCCGCGGGGTCAGCTACCTCGGAACCGGCTCCCGAGTCCTGACCGTCGCCGCGGGACGAGTAACGCTCGATGACGAGGACCGGGGGACCGATGCGCTCGATGCGATCCGCGCCGGCATGACGACGATTCCCGCGGGCACAGCGCCATCTCCCTTCCGATTCCGGGGTGGCTGGGTGGGATGGTTCTCCTACGAGTACGGCGGCGAGTTCGTGGGCGCCCCCCGCGCGGAAGGCGACCTGCCCGACGCCGTCCTGATCGAGTGCGACCGATTGTGGGCCTTCGACCACGCCGACGGAACACTGGTGACGATCCTCTCGAGCGACCGGCCGGCGGTTCCGCCGCCCCGTTCATCGTCCGAGCCGCCCGTCCGGCCGGCCGTCACGTGGCGGCACGACCGCTCGTCCTACCTCGACGCCATCGCGGAGAGCCAGAAAGCCATCGCTCGAGGAGACGCGTACCAGCTCTGCCTCACGAACGAGGCGCGTGTGACCGATCCGGGGGATCCGTTCGAGACGTACCTCCGATTGCGGGAGACGAATCCGGCCCCCTTCGGAGGGTTCGTCCGCGCTGGGGGCGTCACGATCGCGAGTTGCTCGCCCGAGCAGTTCCTCAGACTCGACGTCGACGGCACGGTGACCACGCGCCCCATCAAGGGAACACGCCCTCGCGGCGGCGACGCGGCGACCGACGACGGGCTCGCAGCTGAACTCGCGAGCGACGAGAAGGAACGCGCCGAGAACCTCATGATCGTCGATCTCATGCGCAACGACATCGGCCGGGTCGCGCGCCTCGGGTCTGTCGATGTCGCGAGCCTCTTCGCGGTCGAGTCGTTCTCGAGCGTGCACCAGCTCGTGAGCACGGTCACGGCCGAACTCGCCGAGGGGAACGACGCCCTCGACCTCCTCGCCGCCGCGTTCCCCGCCGGGTCGATGACCGGCGCACCGAAGCACCGGGCCATGTCGATCCTCCACGACCTCGAGAACGGTCCGCGGGGCGCGTACTCGGGGGCCTTCGGCTGGATCGGGACGGACGGCGCCCTCGAGCTCGCGATGATCATCCGGACGATCGTCTTCGCGCACGGCGAGGCGCGCATCGGAACCGGCGGGGGGATCACCGCGTTGTCCCGACCCAACCATGAGGTGGCCGAGACGCTCCTCAAGGCCGCGCCCCTGCTCGCCGCGCTCGGGCTGCCGGCCGAACTGGCCGAGGGCTCCCGCTGACCCGGTAACGTAGAGACGCGGCATCCGCGGCTCACCGCGTTCGTGCCCGATCTCCCCGCAACGAATGAGAGTCACGTGACCGACGCCACTTCTCCACGGCCCACGCTGAAGTACGACCCCGCCTCCATCCAGGCCAAGTGGCTTCCGGTGTGGGAGGAGCTCCGCCCCTTCGCGACGGACGACCCCGCCGACAAGCGTCCCCGCAAGTACGTGCTCGACATGTTCCCGTACCCCTCGGGAGACCTGCACATGGGGCACGCCGAGGCATACGCGCTCGGCGACGTCATCGCGCGGTACTGGCGGCAGCAGGGCTTCAACGTCCTGCACCCCATCGGGTGGGACGCGTTCGGCCTTCCCGCTGAGGGCGCCGCCATCAAGCGCGGTCTCGACCCCCGCACCTGGACGTACGACAACATCGAGCAGCAGAAGGCGAGCATGCGCCGCTACGCCGCATCGTTCGATTGGGACCGCACGCTCGTCACGGCGAGCCCGGACTACTACAAGTGGAACCAGTGGCTGTTCCTCAAGCTCCACGAGCGCGGGCTCGCGTACCGCAAGGCGAGCCTCGTGAACTGGTGCCCGTTCGACCAGACCGTGCTCGCGAACGAGCAGGTCATCGACGGTCGGTGCGAGCGCTGCGACAACCTCGTGGTCAAGAAGGACCTCACGCAGTGGTTCTTCGGCATCACCAAGTACGCCGACCGGCTCGTCGACGACCTCAACCAGCTCGAAGGCACCTGGCCGTCGAAGGTCCTCACGATGCAGCGCAACTGGATCGGTCGTTCCAGCGGAGCCGACGTCAGCTTCGCCATCGAGGGCCGCGACGAGCCCGTCTCCATCTACACGACCCGTCCGGACACGCTGTACGGGGCGACCTTCATGGTCGTCGCCCCCGACGCACCGCTCGCGGCCGAACTCGTCGCCGAGGGGTCCGAGGAACTCACAGAACGCTTCGAGTCCTACTTGGCCGAGGTCACGGCCCAGTCGGACATCGAGCGCCTCGCAACCGACAAGGAGAAGACGGGTGTCTTCCTCGAGCGGTATGCAGTGAACCCGCTCACGGGTGAGCGGCTGCCGATCTGGGCCGCCGACTACGTGCTGGCCGACTACGGTCACGGCGCCATCATGGCCGTCCCCGCCCACGATCAGCGCGACCTCGACTTCGCGCGGCGCTTCGATCTGCCCGTTCGGGTCGTCGTCGACGTCAACCAGCCCGTCACGGGCATGATCCCCGTCATCCCGGAGGGCGTCGAGCTCGAGGACCTGCCGGAGCTCGACCCGCTCGCCGACGGCAAGGCGCTCACGGGACCCGGCCGGCTCATCAATTCCGGCCCGTTCAACGGTCTCAGCAAGAACAACGCGATCACGAAGATCACCGAGGCGCTGCGCGCGTCGGGTCTCGGCGCGCCGGCGAAGAACTACCGATTGCGCGACTGGCTCATCTCGCGCCAGCGCTACTGGGGAACACCCATCCCGATCATCCACTGCCCGTCGTGCGGCGAGGTTCCTGTGCCGGAGGACCAGCTGCCCGTCGAGCTGCCGCCGACCGAAGGGCTCGACCTCCAGCCGAAGGGCACGAGCCCGCTCGGAGCGGCAGAGGACTGGATCAACGTGGACTGCCCGACGTGCGGCGGCCCGGCGAAGCGCGACTCCGACACGATGGACACGTTCGTCGACAGCTCGTGGTACTTCCTGCGCTTCCTGAGCGTCGGTGACGACACGCAGGCGTTCGACCCGAAGCAGGCGGAGAAGTGGGCGCCCGTCGACCAGTACATCGGCGGCGTGACGCACGCCATCCTCCACCTCCTCTATGCGCGTTTCATGACCAAGGTGCTCTTCGACATGGGCCTCGTGTCGTTCACGGAGCCGTTCAGCGCCCTGCTCAATCAGGGAATGGTCCTCATGGAGGGCTCGGCGATGAGCAAGTCACGCGGCAACATCGTGAGACTGAGCGACCAACTCGACGAGCACGGCGTCGACGCCGTCCGCCTCACGATGGCGTTCGCCGGGCCGCCGGAGGACGACATCGACTGGGCGGACGTCTCGCCGGCCGGGTCGGCGAAGTTCCTCGCCCGCGCGTGGCGCGTGGCCCACGACGTCACGAGCGCTCCCGACGTCGTGTGGAAGAACGGCGACGTCAAGCTCCGGCGGATCACGCACCGCTTCCTCGCGGACGCCCCGGGTCTCGTCGAGTCGTTCAAGTTCAACGTCGTCGTCGCCCGACTCATGGAACTCGTCAACGCGACCCGCAAGGTGATCGACTCCGGGGCCGGCCCGGCCGATCCCGCCGTCCGCGAGGCCGCCGAGGTGACCGCTGTCGCCCTCAACCTCTTCGCCCCGTACACGGCCGAGGACATGTGGGAGGCGCTCGGCTACGAACCGACCGTCGCGCTCGTACAGTGGCGGAAGGCCGACCGGACGCTCCTCCGCGAGGAGAGCGTCACGGCCGTCGTGCAGGTGGACGGCAAGGTGCGCGACCGCCTCGACGTCCCGCCGAACATCGACGACACGTCGCTCGAGGCTGCCGCTCGTGCCTCGGCTGCGGTCGTGAAGGCGATCGGCGACAAGGAGATCGCAACGGTGGTCGTCCGGTCGCCCAAGCTCGTCAACTTCGTCACGAAGCGCTGACGGCGGCTGCTCGTCCGGTCCTCGGCGGGACGAGCAGAGCGGCCTCCGCACACGCGGGCTGTGGACGAAAGTGTTGTTCCCCGAGCGCACGGGTTCGCGGCCACCGGAGCAGCCGGCCACATAGCGTCGTCGCGTGGCCGCTCCTGACGAACCCGATGAGAAGGACGCTCCGTCCGCGCCGACCTCCGGCGCCGGTCGGGGCGCCCGCGGCGCCGGGACGACACGTCGGCGATTCGAGCGTGGTGGCGGAGCCGCCCGATGGCGCATCGGCGCGGCGGCGGCCGTCGTCCTCGTCCTGGCGCTCCTCGGGATCGCGGCGACGGGCGCCGCGATCCGATCGGCCGGCGGCATCGGTGTGGCCTCCGTTCCGCTCGAAGACGGGACGCCCGGGCCGGGAACCGCCGATCCGCTCGGTGTCGACGAGATCGACAGCGGCTCCGAGACGCGCGCCGGAGCCGAGATCTACGTGCACGTGCTCGGCGCCGTCGTCGCCCCTGGCCTCTACACGCTCGCGTCCGACGCCCGTGTTGTCGACGCGATCGCGGCGGCCGGCGGCTTCAGCGAGAACGCGGACCCGGGCACCGTGAACCTCGCACGAACGGTCACCGATGGCGAGCAGATCGTCGTGGGCGAGCCCGGGAAGGCGCCGACGGTCGCGGACGGCTCGGGAGGAGCGTCCGGGACCGCGGCTGCCGGCGGGCCCGGCTCCGGCCCTGTCAGCCTCAACACCGCGACGGCGGAGCAGCTCGAGTCGCTCCCGCGCATCGGCCCGGCCTTGGCGGAGCGCATCATCGCGTGGCGCACGGAGAACGGCCCGTTCCGGCTCGTCGACGAGCTCCTCGATGTTCCCGGCATCGGCGACGCGATCCTGGCGGGACTCGACGGGCTCGTGACGACGTGACCGATCTCCGCACGATCCCGCCGGCCGTGGCCGCGTGGCTCGCGGCCCTCGTCTGCACTCAGTCGTCGGAGCCGTCCTTCTGGCCACCCGTGGTGCTCACGCTCGCCGTCGTCGCCCTCGTCGGCGTTCTCGTCGCGGTGGCGCGCGGCGGGCGGCATCAGCGGCTGTCGGCGGTCCTCGCGGCCGTCGTCGTCTCGGTGGCCGCCGCCACAGCGGTCTCGGTGGCCGTCTCGGCTGGGGCGACGGAGCGTCGACCGTCGGCCCTCGTGGGTCCGGCGACCGACGGGGGCATCGTCGCGCTCGCGGTCGACGTCGTGGGACCTCCCATCGCCCTCTCCGGCGCGTACGGGCTCGTGGTGGTCGATGTGACGGTGACGGGTGTCGAGGACGGGGGAGCGCGGACCGGCGGTCTCCGTGCCCCCGCCGTGCTGTTCGCGTCCGACCCGGCCGGCACGATCGCCGCTGGCGCACGGCTCGTGCTCGACGCACGCGTCGAGAACGGTCGCGCCGGGGATCAGCGCGCGTTCGTCCTGCGCGCCGTCGGTGATCCCGTCGTCGGCACTCCGGAGGCCCCGTCCGATCCCGCGGCGGCAGTGCGGACGGGGTTCTCGGACCTCGCCGCCGGATTCGCCGGAGACGGAGCGGCCCTGCTCCCGGGTCTCGCCGTCGGCGACACGTCCCTCGTCGACGACGCCCTCGACGAGCGGATGACGGCGGCGAGCCTCAGTCATCTCACCGCCGTCTCCGGAGCGAACTGCGCCCTCGTCGTCGGCGCGGTCTTCGGGGCCCTCGCGCTCCTCGGAGCACCACGCTGGGGCCGCGTCGTCGCCGCGCTCCTGGCACTGGCCGGCTTCGTCGCCCTCGTCACGCCAGAGCCGAGCGTCGTGCGCGCCGCCGTGATGGCGGCGATCGTGCTCCTCGGCATCGCCGTCGGTCGACCGTCTGCCGGTGTCCCGGTCCTGGGGATCGCGGTTGTCGGCATCCTCGTGAGCGACCCCTGGCTCTCCCGCTCGTTCGGCTTCGCGCTCTCGGCTGCCGCGACCGCCGGGCTGCTTCTCCTCGCCCGGCCGCTCGGCCGGGCGCTCACTCGGGTGCTCCCGGCGCCCGTCGCGGTCGCACTGGCCCTTCCTCTCGCCGCGCAGCTCGCCTGCCAGCCGATCATCGTGCTCATCGATCCGGCTGTTCCGGTATGGGGTGTTCCCGCCAACATGCTCGCGGCCCCCGCAGCACCGATCGCAACGGTGCTCGGGATGATCGCCTGCCTCCTGCTGCCCGTGGCTCCGGCGGTCGCGACGGGCGTCGCCGCTCTCGCATGGCTCCCCGCGCAGTGGATCGCTGGCGTCGCGACGGCCGCGGCGGCCGCGCCGGACGCTGGTCTCCCGTGGCCGTCGGGGCCGCCCGGGGTCATCGCGTGGGCCGCCGTTCTCGTCACCATTGCCGTCGTCGTCTCGGCCCGCTCCCTGCGTCTCGCCCACGTGGCCGGCACGATGCTGCTGCTCGGGGCCCTCGCCTACGGCACCCTTGTCGGTGGCGACCGGCTCGGAGAGGTCTGGTCACGGCCGACCGACTGGTCCGTCGCGATGTGCGACGTCGGTCAGGGCGACGCCGTCCTCGTCCGGAGCGCCGGCCGGACAGCGCTGATCGACACGGGCCCCGACGGGACGGGCATCGAGGAATGCCTGTCGGACCTCGGCGTCGGTCACATCGACCTGCTCGTCCTCACTCATTTCGATCTCGACCACGTCGGGGGAGTGGCTGCCGTGACGGGGCGCGTCAGGGAGGTTCTGCATCAGCCCGTGCACGACCCCGCCGACGCCGCGCTCCTCCGGGACCTCGAGGCGCGCGGTGCGCGGCTTGTCGAGACGACGACCGGTCTCTCCGGCACGCTCGGCGACCTCCCGTGGCGCGCGCTCTGGCCGCCACCCGACGAGTCCCACTACACGGGCAACGACGGCAGCGTCGTCATCGAGTTCGGGGGAGCCGTCGACGCGATCTTCCTCGGCGACCTCGGGAAGGACTCGGAGCTCGCTTTGCTCGCCGATGGCCGGGTCGGGAACGCCTACAGGATCGTCAAGTTCGCGCATCACGGCTCGGCCGACCAGTACCCCGCACTGTACGAACGGATCGACGCACGACTGGCGCTCGTCTCCTGCGGGCGCGACAACGACTACGGCCACCCGACACGTTCGGCTCTGGCGCTGCTCGACGCGCAGGGAACCACCGTCGCGCGGACGGATCAGGGCGGGACGACCCTCGTCGCCGTGCGAGGTGACTCCCTCGTGACGTGGGCGGCCGGCCCCCGTCCGGATTCGGGCTGACGAGGCCGCGCGGACGTCGCCGCCCCGGCACCGTCGGTGCTCGCCTCTAGACTGGAGCGCGGCTGAGGAGGTCACGTGGCGGAACGTCGAGGATCGAAAGCGGCGGCGGGCAGGGGTGCGGCATCCCGCGCCCCCGCGAAGGTCGCGATCCCGCAACTCGTGTGGCACGACGTGCGACCGGCCCCGGTCGTGCTCATCTCGGGAACACAAGACTTCCTGGCGTCCCGAGCCGTCACCGGCTACCGCGACTTCCTCCGAGCCGAGGATCCGAGCCTCGAGATCTCGGACGTCGAGGCCGACGCCTACACCTCGGGTGAGCTCATCTCCTTCGCGAGCCCGTCGCTGTTCGGCGAGCCGCGTCTCGTCCGGGTGTCCAACGTCGAGAGGTGTTCCGACGCCTTCATCGAGGACGCGATCGCGTACCTCGCTCAACCGGCCGAGGGCGCGACCGTCCTGCTGCGCCACGGCGGAGGCGTGCGGGGCAAGAAACTGCTCGACGCCGTCCGGGCCGCCTCAGGCGTCGCGGTGGAGGTCGTGTGCGCCGACCTCAAGAAGGACGCCGAGAAGATGGACTTCGCCTCGCGCGAGTTCCGTGTGGCCGGGCGGCGCATCGCCCCCGGGGCGCTCCGCCAGGTGGTCGCGGCGTTCTCGGACGACGTCGCCGAACTCGCCGCCGCGTGCCAGCAACTCATCGCCGACATCGAGGGCGACATCACCGAAGACACGGTCACGCGCTACTACGCCGGCCGTGTCGAGACCTCCGCCTTCACCGTGGCCGACGCCGCGATCGCCGGCCGCGCCGGAGAGGCCCTCGTCGCGCTTCGACACGCGCTCGAGTCGGGAGCGGATCCGGTCCCCATGGTGGCGGCCTTCGCGATGAAGGTGCGCACGATGGCCAAGGTGAGCGCGAGCAGAGGTTCGTCCGCGTCGTCACTCGGACTCGCACCCTGGCAGATCGACCGCGCCCGTCGCGATCTCTCCGGCTGGACCGACGACGGTCTCGGCGTCGTCATCCGCGCCATCGCCGAAGCGGACGCGAACGTGAAGGGCGCGGGTCGCGATCCGGTCTTCGCACTCGAACGCATGGTCGCGACCGTCGCGTCACGAGGGACACTCGCGTCGACACCGGAGCCCTGGTAGCGCATCCGCGAGGATGTAGCGCATGCGCGACGATACGTCTCAGGGAACGATGAACGCCCCGTCCGAGGACGGGGCGTTCGATGTCGAGGAGGAGCGGGATTCGCTCAGCTCACCGGGACCGGAGAATCAGAGCGCGGCGACCTTGCTCGCGATCGCGGCCTTCTTGTTCGCTGCCTGGTTCTTGTGGATGACGCCCTTGCTCACGGCCTTGTCGAGCTTGCGGCCCGCGATCTTGAGAAATGCGACAGCCTTCTCCTTGTCGCCGGCCGTGATGGCCGTGCGCGTCGAGCGGATGGCCGTCTTGAGCTCGCTCTTGACCGCCTTGTTGCGCTCCTGAGCCTTCTTGTTGGTGCCGATTCGCTTGATCTGCGACTTGATGTTTGCCACGTGTACGTACGCTTTCGTCGATTGATTGAGGAGATGCCGGTTGCGAGAGAGGGTCGCGCGCGGCGTATCGTGTGGAAAAAACCCACACGCAAGCCAACAGGAGACGATACCAGTTCCGGGGTGTCAGGGGAAATCTCGTCCGGCGCGCCTCGGACTCAGTCGGTCTCGTCCTCGGAGCCCGACGGCCGGTCGGGTGCCGCGGCGACGGCATCACGGACGATCCGAGCGAACGCGGCGGGCGCGACGAGGGAGACGAGGTGGCTCGCCCGCGGCACCACGATGACGGGTGCCTCCGGTCTCGCCCGCCGGAAGCTGCGCTCATCCAGCCGGAAATGATCGAGGGCGCCGGTCACGAACCACACGGGACCGGGGTAGCGCGCGAGGTCCGCGATCGGGCGTGTGCCCCCGATCGCAGCGAGGGTCTCGTCCATGACGTCGAGAGCGACACCGCCGCTGCCGATGTCCTCCGCGGCGGTGCTCCCGACCGCGAGGCGCGCCATCGTGTCGTTGAGCCATCGCCCCCGGTCGGGCAGTCGGTGGATGACTCGGGCCAACACCCGATAGCCCGCCAGTCCCACCCCGCGGGGAAGCGTGAAGCACGAAGACGCCACGAGCAGGGCCACCTTCTCGGGACGACGAGCCGCATAAGTGATGCCGATGTAGCCGCCGAGCGAGAGCCCGACGAGGACGACGCGACCACCGAGTGAATCGACGGCCTCGTCGATCGCATCGACCGCCGCATCGATCGAGAAGGCCCCGCCGATTCGTGATCCGTGCCCCGGCAGGTCGACGGCGGCGGCGACGAGTCCGGCCGACCGCGCCGCGTCCACCTGCCCGCGCCACATCGAGGACGACGTTCGGATCCCGTGGACGAAGAGGATCGGCGGCCGCGTCATACCGCCATGCTAGGGCCCGAACGCGCCCTGTGCCCTCGGTGTCCGACGAGGCCCTCGGCGCGTAATAGCGTGGGCTCATGCCGCAGCTCGCCCCGCACATGGCGTCCGTCCCGGAGTCCGGGATCCGGCGTCTCTTCGAGATCGCCCTCACCCTCGACGACGTCAACATCCTCGCCGTCGGAGAGCCGGACCAGCCCGTCGCTCCCCACATCACCCACGCCGCGATCGATGCGTGGGCTGCGGGGGAGACCGGCTACACGGCCAACGGCGGCATCCCGGCCCTCCGGCGGGCGATCGTCGAGAAGCTCGCCCGAGACAACGGGATCGAGGTCGACGTGGAACAGGTCTGGGTCACGATCGGTGCGACGCAAGCGCTCTTCCAGGCGATGGGACTCCTTCTCGACGCGGGCGACGAGATCCTCGTTCCCGACCCCGGCTACACGACGTTCGCGATGAACGCCCGCATGCTGCAGGCGGTGCCCGTGCCCTACCGACTGGAGCCGGAGCACGGCTTCGTCCCGGACATCGCGCAGCTCGAGTCGCTCATCACGCCGAGGACGCGAGTCCTGCTCGTCAACTCTCCGTCGAACCCGCTCGGTCGGGTGTTCTCGACCGAGGTGCTCCAGAGCCTCGTCGACCTCGCGGCGCGCCACGATCTCTGGATCCTCTCCGACGAGGTCTACGAGTACTTCACGTTCCGCGGCACGCACACGAGCCCGGCCACCCTCGACACCGACGGCCGGGTCTTCAGCGTCTTCTCGCTCTCGAAGACCTATGCGATGACCGGGATCCGGGTGGGATACCTCGTCACGCCTCCCGGGTTCGCGGGCGTCATGCGTACCGTTCAGGAGGCGATGATCAGTTGCGTCCCGACCCCGGATCAACGCGCCGCCGTCGCGGCCCTCTCCGGGTCCCGTGAGCCCGTCGATGTCGCCCTCGCGCATTACGCGGCGAACGCGGAGGCGGCGGTCGCCCTCCTCGATGAGCGGGGTATCTCGTACCTCGAACCCGACGGGGCGTTCTACCTCTGGATCGACGTCTCCCATGCAACGGGTGGCGACGTCGCGTCGTGGACCGAGAGGTTCCTGCTCGAGAAACGAGTGGCCGTCGCTCCGGGGAGCGCGTTCGGCCGGTCAGGGGAGGGATGGATCCGGGTCTGCCTCGCCGCCGATCGATCCCGGCTCCTCGACGGACTCCGTCGACTGCCGGCTCCCGGTGGCGACTCGCTCGTCGTCGACGTCCCCGCCGCCGGCTGAGTCGCGGATCGACCGACGGGCGGGGAGCCACGGGGATACGCTCGGAGCATGTCTCTCTCCTCTGCGCCGCTCAGCATCGTCGGCGGAAGCGTCCTTCCCCTGTCGTCCCGCTTCTTCCCCGCGGCGCGATGACTCCCGTGTCCGGACGAGCGCCCGAGACGGGTGAGACACACGCGCACGGGGGGACCCTCGGCCGCGCGGTCGTGACGGGAGCGGGCGGATTCGTCGGTTCGGCGATCGTCGCCGATCTCCGATCCCAGGGGTACGAGATCGTCACCGTCGGCCGAGCAGAGTCCGGCCGGGCGCACGTCGCGTGGGGCGACGCCGCTGGCCTCGACGCCGCCGTGGACGGAGCCGCCGTCGTGGTGAACCTCGCGGGCAAGAACGTCAGCTGCCGCTACAGCCCGCGGAACCGGCGGGAGATCCTGAACTCTCGCACGGCGACGACTGCGGCGATCGCCCGATCGATCACCCGGTCGGCCTCGCCGCCCCCTCTCTGGATCAACGCGAGCACGGCGACCATCTACCGGCACGCCATGGACCGCCCGATGACGGAGTCGACCGGCGAGATCGGTGAGGGGTTCTCGGTCGGTGTCGCGACGGCGTGGGAACACGCGTTCTTCTCCCCGGATCTCGGCGGGACGCGCCGTGTCGCACTGCGCATGGCGATCGTGCTCGGCCACGGCTCGGCTCTCGCGCCGTTGCTCGGCCTCGCGCGGTTCGGCCTCGGCGGCCGTCAGCTCGACGGCCGATGGTGGGCGCCGCGTGAGAAGCGCGCGGCCGGTGCCTTCCACGAGTACCGCCCGACCCACGGACGCCAGATGTTCAGCTGGGTGCACCTCGACGACGTGCTCGGCATCGTCCGGCGCGTCATCGCAGACGAGTCCATCCACGGAGCTCTCAACGTGTGCGCGCCGGGTCCCGTCGACAACGGCGAGCTCATGGCGACCGTCCGCCGCTCCGTGCGCATGCCCGTCGGCATCCCGCTGCGTCGCTGGATGATCGAGCTCGGTGCGCTCGCGATGCGGACGGAGTCGGAACTCCTCCTCAAGAGCCGCTGGGTCGTCCCGGAACGCCTCACCGCGATGGGGTACGAGTTCCGTCACCCCGAACTCCGGGGTGCCGTGGACGCCGTCGTCCGCGCGGGTCGCTGACACCCGTGCGACCCGCGGTCCGCCCCGCCGTGCGCGAGTCCGTCGGCACCGTGGGACAATGTGATGTCCACCGAACCACCCCTGACGTGAGGACCGCGTGAGCCCCCGAGCGACTACGGCACTCCAGCCCGCCTCCACACCACCGGCGTCGATCCGCAACTTCTGCATCATTGCGCACATCGACCACGGCAAGTCGACGCTCGCCGACCGGATGCTCCAGATCACGGGCGTCGTCGCCGACCGCGACATGCGTGCGCAGTACCTCGACCGGATGGACATCGAGCGCGAACGCGGCATCACGATCAAGAGCCAGGCCGTGCGGATGCCCTGGTCGAGGAACGGCGAGACGTTCGCCCTCAACATGATCGACACGCCCGGCCACGTGGACTTCACCTACGAGGTCTCGCGCTCTCTCGCTGCGTGCGAGGGCGCCATCCTTCTCGTCGACGCCGCACAGGGCATCGAGGCACAGACCCTCGCCAACCTGTATCTGGCGCTCGAGAACGATCTCGAGATCATCCCGGTCCTCAACAAGATCGACCTCCCCGCAGCCGACCCGGACAAGTACGCGGCCGAACTCGCGGGACTCATCGGAGGCCGGCCCGAGGACGTACTTCGCGTCTCCGGGAAGACGGGCATGGGAGTCGAGGAGCTGCTCGACCGTGTCGTCGAGCGCATCCCGAGCCCGACGGGCGACGCCGACGCCCCGGCACGCGCGATGATCTTCGACTCCGTCTACGACACCTACCGCGGCGTCGTCACGTACGTCCGGATGATCGACGGCTCGCTCAGTCCGCGCGAGCGCATCCAGATGATGTCGACGCGCGCCGTACACGAGCTCCTCGAGATCGGCGTCTCCTCTCCCGAGCCGCTCCCCACGAAAGGGCTCGGCGTCGGCGAGGTCGGCTACCTCATCACCGGCGTGAAGGACGTGCGGCAATCGAAGGTCGGTGATACCGTCACGACCGCGATGAAGCCCGCGGCCGAGGCGCTGCCCGGATACACCGACCCGAAGCCCATGGTCTTCTCGGGGCTCTACCCGATCGACGGCGCCGACTACCCGGACCTGCGCGAAGCGCTCGACAAGCTCAAGCTCTCGGACGCGGCCCTCAACTACGAGCCGGAGACCTCCGTGGCCCTCGGCTTCGGCTTCCGCTGCGGCTTCCTCGGCCTCCTCCACCTCGAGATCATCACCGAGCGTCTCGAGCGCGAGTTCGGGCTCGACCTCATCGCGACCGCTCCGTCGGTGACCTACGAGGTCACGACGGAGGACAAGAAGACCGTCACCGTCACGAACCCGAGCGAGTTCCCCGGCGGGAAGATCCAGGCCGTCTCCGAGCCCGTCGTCAAGGTGGGCGTGCTCGCGCCGAAGGACTACGTCGGCACGATCATGGAACTGTGCCAGTCGCGCCGGGGTACGCTCCTCGGCATGGAGTACCTCGGCGAGGATCGCGTCGAGCTGCGGTACACGATGCCGCTCGGTGAGATCGTCTTCGACTTCTTCGACCACCTCAAGAGCCGCACCCAGGGCTACGCGTCGCTCGACTACGAGCCGGCGGGGGAGCAGGAGGCGGATCTCGTGAAGGTCGACATCCTGCTGCAGGGGGAGCAGGTCGACGCGTTCAGCGCGATCGTGCACCGCGACAAGGCATACGCCTACGGCGTACTCATGACGGAGCGCCTCAAGAACCTCATCCCGCGCCAGCAGTTCGAGGTCCCGATCCAGGCGGCGATCGGCGCGCGCATCATCGCCCGCGAATCGATCCGCGCGATGCGCAAGGATGTCCTCGCGAAGTGTTATGGCGGTGACATCACCCGCAAGCGCAAACTGCTCGAGAAGCAGAAGGAGGGCAAGAAGCGCATGAAGATGGTCGGCAAGGTCGAGGTGCCGCAAGAGGCCTTCATCGCTGCGCTCTCCGGAGACACCGAGACGAAGAAGGACAAGAAGTAGAGCCATGCGCCGCGAGACCTTCGAGGACGTGCACGTCGACTACGGCTCCGTCGGAGCCACGGCCGCTCCCGACATGCTGCAGTACCCGCCGCGCGGCTTCCGGTCCGCGGAGGTCGAGGTCCGCCTCGGCAGCGGCGTCGAGCGCTTCACGCAGGCCGTGGACTCGATCATGTCGTGGGACCTCTACCGCGGTTCCGGCATCGCCGTCCAGGTGCTCTCGCACGGTGAACCGGGCGCCTACACCGGCGTGCGTTTCGCCGAGGACGGGACGCCAATCGCCCCCGCGACGCTCTCCGCTGAGGAGCGCTTCACGTCCGACGGCATCCCCTACGTCTCCTCGGGCGCGTCGGCGAGGCTCAGCGGCCGCGTCGGCCTCTACCGCGTGACGAGCCGCGTCCGCGTGGTCTCGGTCGTCGAGGACGAGCGCCGCGTGAGCGTGACGTTCGGTACGCTCGGCGGCTGCGTCGTGAGCGGGGAGGACGCATACATCGTGGAGCTCGGGGACGACGACAGCGTGCACTTCCGCCAACGCTCCGTCTTCCGTGCGCGAGCCCTCCACTACCGCGTCCTCCGTTGGCTCGCACGCCGCCGCTGGACGGCGCTGTCGACGCGCTTCGCCCGCACGCTCTCGCCCCTCTGGGCGGCCCGTTCGCGCGGACAGGTCTCGGAGTAAACCCCGTGGGCGGTCCGCTCCCTCTCGCCGACCCCGCACCTCGAGACGGCGCACTCCCCGTGTCCGTCGCGAACGGCGCTGACGAGCGCGCCTTCGGCGTCTACGTGCACGTGCCCTTCTGCACCGTCCGCTGCGGATATTGCGACTTCAACACCTATACGGCCACGGAGCTGCGCGGCGCGTCGCGGGCTGACTACGCGTCGACCGCCGTCGCCGAGATGGAGCTCGCGGCTCGCGTCCTCGAGGGCGCCGGTCTTCCCGAGCGCCCGGCCACCACCGTCTTCTTCGGTGGCGGCACGCCGACCCTCCTGCCTGCTGGAGACCTCGTCCGGATGCTCGAGGGCGTCCGGTCGCGCTTCGGGATCGCGGAGGGCGCCGAGATCACGACCGAGGCGAACCCCGACAGCGTCGACGCCGAGTATCTCGGGCGGCTCGCGGCCGCCGGCTTCACGCGCGTGTCGTTCGGGATGCAATCGGCCGTCCCGCGGGTCCTCGCGACCCTCGACCGCACGCACGACCCGGAACGCATCCCCGTCGTCGTCGCCGCGGCGCGCGAGGCCGGACTCCAGGTGAGCCTCGACCTCATCTACGGGACTCCGGGCGAATCGATCGACGACTGGCGGACCTCGCTCGAGACGGCGATCACGCAGCGCCCTGACCACGTCTCGGCCTATGCGCTCATCGTCGAGCAGGGCACACGTCTCGCTCGACGCATCCGCTCGGGTCAGCTCGAGGCGCCGTCCGACGATCTGCAGGCCGACATGTACGAGCTCGCCGACGAGATGCTCGGCCGCTCCGGGTACTCCTGGTACGAAGTGAGCAACTGGGCGGCGTCGCCCGGGTTCCGCTCACGTCACAACCTGTCGTACTGGCGCGGTTCGGACTGGTGGGGGATCGGTCCCGGCGCGCACAGCCACGTCGGCGGCGTGCGCTGGTGGAACGTCAAGCACCCGGCGGCATACGCCGCCCTCATCGCGGAGGACGCCTCGCCGGCCCACGGGCGAGAGACCCTCGACGGCTCGACCCGGCTCGTCGAACGCGTGCTGCTCGAGACCCGCATCGCCGACGGGCTCGCGATCGATGCGCTTGCGACGGAGGGCCGCACCGCGGTAGCGGGACTCATCGCGGACGGGCTCGTGAACGGAGAAGCCGCCCTGCGCGGGAGGATCGTCCTCAGCCTGCGGGGGCGGCTTCTCGCCGACGCCGTCGTGCGTCGACTCGTGGCCTGACCGTCCTACTTGATGAACCGGAAGTTGAGCGGGTAGCGGTAGGCCGATCCGCCGTTGACCTTGACGCCGCCGATGATCGAGAACACGAGGTTCGCGAGGTATGGCAGCCAGCCGATGAGGCTGAGGAGCAAGCTGAGGATGCCGAGCCCGTAGCCGTAGCTGTATCCCATGCTGAAGCCGATGATGCCGCCGATGATGCCGGTGAGGATCTGGACGGCGATGTTGACGAGGATCCAGGTGATCTGCCAGTTGAGCGCTTCCTTGGACTCCTGACGGGTGAATCCGCCGCGGTCCTTGAAGACGAGGAAGATGATGAGCGACGGGAGGAATCCGATGACTCCGCCGAAGTGTGACCACATCGCCCACTGCTTGTCCTCGGCGGGGGAGAGCGGTGCGGCACCGCCGTGCTGGCCGTAGGGCTGCTGTCCGTATGGAGGCTGCTGGCCGTAGCCGCCCTGGCCGGGCTGTCCACCCTGGGGAACGCCGTACCCGTGCTGTCCCTGCGGTGCGCCGTACCCGGGCTGTCCCTGCGGCGCACCGTACCCGGGCTGTCCCTGCGGGGCGCCGTACCCGGGCTGTCCCTGCGGCGCACCGTAAGGAGGCTGACCCGGCGTCGGGGCGCCGTACGCGGGCTGACCGCCCTGCGCCGGTGCGCCGTACGACGGCTGCGGGGGAACCGGGGGCTGCGGAGCGCCGTATTGAGGCTGGCCGTTCGGGGAGTCCGGCTGCTGATCTCCCGACTGGGGGGAGGAGGGGTCGGTCATCGCCGTTCCTTTCGATCGGATGACGTGCAGGGTCTCGGTGCACGAGACCCTCGGGACGAACCCGTCCTGGGCACAGCATCACGGTATCGGTCCCGCGGAACGAGCCGCAATCGGCGCGACGCCCCCGACTCTGGCCGCCTCCGGACGCAGCGTCGGAAGGCGGGGTATTATTGGCACTCAGTGCAGGTGAGTGCCAACGAGCGACGGGAGGACGCTGATGGTTTCGGAACGCGGACTCGACGTCCTCAAGGCCATCGTGCACGACTACGTCGCCTCGCGGGAGCCCGTCGGGTCGAAGACGATCGTGGAGCGGCACGCGTTCGGCGTCTCCGCCGCGACCATCCGCAACGACATGGCCCTCCTCGAGGAGGAGGAACTCATCGTCGCCCCCCACACGTCGAGCGGGCGAGTCCCCACGGACAAGGGCTACCGGCTCTTCGTCGACCAGCTCGCCGATCGCCGACCGCTCTCGAGCGCTCAGCGGCTCGCGATCGAGCAGTTCCTCGGGGAGTCGATCGATCTCGATGATGTGCTCTCGCGCACCGTGCGGCTGCTCTCGCAACTCACGAACCAGGTCGCGCTCGTGCAGTACCCGTCGTTCACGAACGCGTCTGTGCGCCACGTCGAGCTCGTCACGCTCGCACCGTCGCGACTGCTCGCCGTCCTCATCACCGATTCAGGGCGGGTCGAGCAGCGCATCGTCGAAACCGTGACTCCCGTCGACCCGTCGGACGTCGATCGCGTCAAGGTCGCCATCGGCGATGCAGCGGTCGGACGGACGATCGCCGACGCCGCCGCCGCTCTCGAAGGGTTGCCCGATGACCTCGACGTCCCGCTGCAGCAGCTCGGCCGACTCGTCGCCGACGCCGTCATCGGCCAGCTGGGCCACTACCGTCAGGACCGGCTCGTCCTCGCGGGGTCGGCGAACCTCGCCCGCACCGAGGACGACTTCCGCAGCATCTTCCCCGTCCTCGAAGCGCTCGAGCAGCAGGTCGTCCTCCTTCGGCTGTTCGGGGAGATGCAGTCCGACGCGTTCGGCGTCTCCGCCCGCATCGGGCGCGAGAACGCCGCATACGGACTGTCCGAGACGAGCCTCGTCGTGAGCGATTACACGACGGCCCCGGGCGAAACGGCCCGCCTCGGCGTTCTCGGCCCCACCCGCATGGACTACTCGAGCAACATGGCCGCCGTTCGTGCTGTGGCTCGCTACCTGACCAGACTCCTCGGGGAGTCGTGACCCACGCCCGCCCCGCCCGGTGGGTGTTCGAAACCGTAATCCGCGTCGTCGGTCGTCCCCCGACACCGGCGCACCCCAGACGAAAGGCCCTGCGTGGCTGACCACTACGACGTCCTCGGCGTCTCGCGCGATGCGAGCGCCGACGAGATCAAGAAGGCGTACCGCAAGCTCGCCCGCGAGCTGCACCCCGACGTGAATCCCGGCGCCGATGCGTCCGAGCGGTTCAAGGAGGTCACGCACGCCTATGACGTGTTGAGCGACCCCGAACAGCGCCAGCGCTACGACCTCGGCGACGCCGGCGGCTTCGGAGGGGGCGGCGGGGCAGGGTTCTCGGGCTTCGGCGACATCTTCGATTCGTTCTTCGGCGGCGGGGCTCAACGTGGTCCGCGGTCCCGCCGGGAGCGAGGACAGGACGCGCTCCTGCGCGTCGAGGTGGACCTCGAGGAGGTCATCTTCGGGACGCACCGCGACCTCGAGGTCGACACGGCCGTCCTCTGCGAGACCTGCAACGGCTCGTGCTGCCAGCCGGGGACCGACCCCGTGACGTGTGACGTCTGTCGCGGAACCGGGCAGATCCAGCGCACGGTCCGATCGCTCCTGGGCAACGTCATGACGGCATCGCCGTGCGGCACCTGCCGCGGCTACGGCACCGTCATCCCTCACCCCTGCCTCACGTGCGGCGGTCAAGGGCGCGTGCGCGCCCACCGCACCGTTCCCGTCGACATCCCGGCCGGCGTCGACAGCGGTCTGCGTTTGCAGATGCCCGGCAGCGGCGAGGTCGGTCAGGCCGGCGGGCCCAACGGCGACCTGTTCCTCGAGATCTCCGTCCGCCCGAACGAGGACTTCAGCCGCAACGGCGACGACATCCTCTGCACGCTCGAGGTGCCCATGACGGACGCGATCCTCGGGGCCGAGACGACCGTCCCGGCCCTCGACGGCGACGTCGACGTCGAGCTGCGTCCCGGGGTTCAGAGCGGGGAGATCCTCACCGTGAAAGGCCGTGGCATCACGCGGCTGCGCGGTTCCGGTCGCGGCGACCTCCGAATCGGCATCCAGGTCGTGACACCCACGAAGCTCGATCACAAGGAGCGGGAACTCATCCAGAGGTTCGCGAAGGGCCGGAAGCAGCACGGGCCGCAACTCGCGCACTTCCATCAGGGCCTCTTCTCGAAGCTCCGCGACCGTTTCCTCGGCTGACCATGAGTTCCCTCTACCTCGTCGACGGGCTCGCGGATCACGCGGCCGGTGACCTCATCGCCCTCGACGGTCGTGAGGCGCACCACGCCGCCGTGAACCGTGTCCGGACGGGCGAGGACGTCCTGCTCGGAGACGGTCGGGGGACCATCGCCGACGCCACGGTCGAGTCCGTGACGGGCGGCGGAGTCGTGTTCCATATCGGTCCCCTCCGATCGGAGGAACGACCGCGACCCGAGCTGTGGCTCGCCCAGGCCCTCGCGAAGGGCGACCGCGACGAACTCGCGGTCCAGGCCGCGACAGAGGTCGGCGTCTCGGGCGTCGTGCCACTGCAGGCCGCTCGCAGCGTCTCCCGGTGGAGCGGGCCGAAGCTCGACAAGGGTGTCGCCCGTTGGGAGAGCATCGTGCGGGAGGCGAGCAAACAGGCCATCCGATCCTGGGTTCCGGACGTCGCCCCGCCGACCACCCCGGCGGCCCTCGTCGACCCGCGCGACCACGTGCTCGTGCTCCACCCGCGAGCGACCGTCCGACTCGCCGACGCCGTGCGCTCGACCCCGGACGACACGCGCCGCATCGTGCTCGTCGTTGGACCCGAGGGGGGCTTCGGAGCCGAGGAGATCACTGCGATGGCCGAGGCCGGAGCGACCCCGGTCGTCCTCGGCGACACCGTGCTGAGGACGTCGACGGCCGGCCCCGCGGCGATCGCCGTGGCAAACGTCGTGCTCGGTCGCTGGTGACGGCCCGTCCGCCCCGCCGCGGCCGTAGAATGGATGACATGACCACCACCGAACCGAGCATCTTCAGCCGCATCGTCGCGCGCGAGATCCCGGCGGACGTCGTGTTCGAGTCGGACGCGGTCATCGCCTTCCGCGACATCGCCCCGCAAGCGCCCGTTCACGTCCTCGTCGTCCCGAAGACGGAGGAGTACCGAGACGTGACGGAACTGGCGGCGAACGACCCCGCGCTGCTCGCGGAACTCGTCGCGACAGCGCAGCGCATCGCCTCCGACTTGGCCGACGGGCACTTCCGCCTCGTCTTCAACACCGGTGAGCGAGCCGGGCAGACCGTCTTCCACGTGCACGCGCACGTCCTCGCCGGCGGCCTCGAGGAGGCATCGCTTGGCGGAGCCTGACGGCGGCGGGGTCTCCCGCCTCCACATCGACGGAATCGCGCTCGTCCGCCTCTTCGGCCCGCAGGATCGGCTCCTGCGGACGATCGAGACCCAGTACCCGCTCGTCGAGGTTCAGACGCGCGGCAACGACATCACTTTGAGCGGCGACCCGGAGCAGGTCGCCGCCGCCACGACTCTCATCGAGGAGCTCCTCATCATGATCCGCAATGGGCAGGACCTCGATCCTGCCGAGGTCCGGTCGTCCGCCCGCATCATCGAGGGTGACGGCCGACCCGCCGACGTGCTCGGCGGTCAGGCCGTGCTCACTTCTCGCGGGAAGAGCATCCGGCCGAAGACCGCCGGGCAGAAGGCCTACGTCGACGCGATCGACGAGAACACGATCGTCTTCGGTATCGGGCCCGCCGGAACCGGGAAGACCTACCTCGCCATGGCGAAAGCCGTCCAGGCGCTCCAGCGCAAGGAAGTCAACCGCATCATCCTCACGCGTCCCGCCGTCGAGGCGGGGGAGCGGCTCGGGTTCCTCCCCGGGACACTCACCGACAAGATCGATCCCTACCTCCGCCCGCTGTACGATGCGCTCAACGAGATGATGGACCCCGAGCTCGTCCCCAAGCTGCTCGCCGCGGGAACGATCGAGGTCGCGCCGCTCGCCTACATGCGCGGTCGCACGCTCAACGACTCCTTCATCGTGCTCGACGAGGCGCAGAACACCTCGCCGGAGCAGATGAAGATGTTCCTCACGCGCCTCGGATTCGGCTCGAAGATGGTCATCACGGGCGACATCACCCAGATCGACCTGCCGACCAACGCCTCGGGCCTCCGACTCGTCACCCGTGTCCTCGCCGACATCGACGACATCCACTTCGCCCGGCTCACGAGCGAGGACGTCGTCCGCCACACGCTCGTCGGCCGCATCGTCGACGCGTACAGCGAGTACGACGCCCGCAAGCAGGCAGACCACTTCGAGCGTGAACAGGCGCGCGAGTTCGCGAACCGCGCCGAGCGCCGAGGCGCCGCTCCCCGGGACCGCATGCCGCGTGGAGGCCGCTCATGAGCATCGAGATCAACAACGAGTCCGGGGTCGACGTCGACGAGAGCAGGATCCTCCGCATCGCCGACTTCGCGCTCGGCGTCATGCACGTGAGCGAGGAGGCGGAGCTCAACATCGTGCTCGTCGACGAGGCCGCCATGGAGCAACTGCACGTGCAGTGGATGGACGAGCCCGGCCCCACGGACGTGCTGAGTTTCCCGATGGACGAACTCCGTCCGGGCACTGAGGACGACCCGACCCCTCCAGGCCTGCTCGGTGACATCGTGCTCTGCCCTCAGGTCGCAGAGTCGCAGGCCGAGACCGCCGGTCACGCCACGATCGACGAGTTGCTGCTGCTCACGACGCACGGCGTCCTCCACCTCCTGGGATTCGACCACGCGGAGCCCGATGAGGAGAAGGAGATGTTCGGCATCCAGCGCGACATCCTCCTCGGTTTCGCGATGCGTGAGCGGCGCGGCTGACACATGCTCCTCGTCTGGCTCATCGCCGGGTCGTTGCTCCTCGTCGCGTTCGCCGGCCTCATCTCGGCCGCCGAGGCGGCGATCTCCGTCAAGTCGCGCGCCGACATCCTCGCGCTCGCGATCGAGTCGCGGACACGCACCTCGCTCGTCCGCATCGCCGAGGACAGCGGGACCCACGCGAACGCCCTCTCGTTCATCAGGATCTGCGCGGAGACGACGGCCGCTGTGCTCGTGACCCTCGCATTCTCGTTCTCCCTCGACTCGTTGTGGCTCGCTCTCGTACTGTCCGCCCTCCTCATGACCGCCGTCTCGTTCGTGCTCGTGGGTGCGAGCCCTCGCGGCTTCGGTCGGAACAACGCCGACGCCATCCTCCAGGTCAGCGCGCCCGTGGTCCACGCCGTCCGTGTGGTCCTCGGCCCGCTCGCCGACGCGCTCGTGTCCTTCGGCAACCGGGTCACTCCCGGCGTCTCCCGGAACTCGGCCTTCTCGTCCGAGGAGCAATTGCTCAGCATGGTTGACGAGGCGACGGAGCTCGCGGTGCTGGAGGAGGACGAGCGCGCGCTCATCCACTCGATCTTCGAGTTCAACCAGACCGTCATCCGCGAGGTGATGGTCCCACGGACCGACATGATCGTGATCGACGCGGGGGAGAGCGTCCAGGAGGCGACCGGCGTGTTCCTCCGCACGGGTGTCTCCCGCCTTCCCGTGATCGACGGTGACGTCGACGAGATCGTGGGCATCCTCTACCTCAAGGATGTCGCACGTATCGGCTACGAGACGCCCGCCGAGGCCGAACGTCTCACGGCCGGTGCGATCGCGAAACCCGCTCTCTTCGTCCCCGAGTCGAAGAAGGCCGACTCCCTGCTCGCCCAGATGCAAGCGGAATCGAACCACCTCGCGATCGTCGTCGACGAGTACGGCGGCGTGGCCGGTCTCGTCACGATCGAGGACCTCATCGAGGAGCTCGTCGGGGAGATCTCCGACGAGTACGACACCGAGCTCGACGAGGTCGTCGCTCTCGAGGACGACGGCCACCGGGTGAGCGCACGCCTCGCGATCGACGAGCTGGGCGAGCTCTACGGCATCGAGCTCGAGGACGATGACGTCGACACGGTCGGCGGCCTGCTCACGAAGCACCTCGGCAGGCTCCCCACGTCGGGCGACGAGGTGACGGCGAACGGACTGGTCCTCACCGCCGACCGGGTGGAAGGGCGGCGGAAGCGACTCGTGACCGTCGTCGTACGACCGACGGAGGCGCTCGACGAGATTCGCGCAGCGCTCGCACGAGAGGCAGCGGAATGACCGAAGACCAGCACGACGACACCGTGTCCGAGCACGACGGGCCGTCCGAGCACGACGGCGACGCGACGACGGATGCGACGGAGGGGCGGAACGCGTACCGGGCGGGGTTCGTGTCGTTCGTCGGACGACCGAACGTCGGCAAGTCGACGCTCACCAATGCGCTCGTCGGTGAGAAGGTCGCGATCACGAGCTCGAAGCCGCAGACCACACGACGGGCCATCCGCGGCATCGTCCACCGCCCGGACGGGCAGATCGTCATCGTCGACACCCCCGGGATCCATCGGCCGCGGACACTGCTCGGTCAACGTCTCAACGATCTCGTCGAATCGACACTCGGTGACGTCGACGTCATCGGGCTGTGCATCCCCGCAGACGAGAAGATCGGCCCGGGGGACCGGTTCATCAACGAGCAACTGGACCGCTACGGGCGGGCGAAGAAGATCGCGATCGTCACGAAGATCGACGACGTGCCGAAGGACCGTGTCGGCGATCAGCTCATCGCCGTCTCGCAACTGCGCGAGTGGGACTCCATCGTGCCCGTGTCCTCGACCGAGGGGATCCAGCTCGACGTGTTGAGCAGCGAGATCCTCGCCCTGCTGCCGGTCTCGGTCGCGCTGTATCCCGACGAGGCCGTCACCGAGGAGTCGCTCGAGGACCGGGTCGCCGAACTCGTGCGGGAAGCAGCGCTCGAGGGCGTCACCGACGAGCTCCCGCACTCCCTCGCGGTCACGATCGACGACATCCAGCGGCGGGAGGACAAGGACCTCGTCGAGATCTACGCGAACGTCTTCGTCGAGCGCGACAGCCAGAAGGCGATCATCATCGGGAAGGGCGGCTCCCGGCTGCGCGACGTCGGGATCCGGGCGCGGGCCGAGATCGAGCCACTCGTCGGATCACCCGTCTTCCTCTCGCTGCGCGTCAAAGTCGCGAAGGAGTGGCAGCGCGACCCGAAGCAGTTGCGGCGCCTCGGCTTCTGAGCCCGTCTGCCCGTCAGCCCGTCAGCCCGGAGGATGATCTTCGTCGCCCGTCCGGCTGACGGGCGGCGAGACCGAGAGATGAGCGACGCCCGTCACGTTAGCGTGGAGTGATGACTCGGGACCTCACGCGTACGCAACTCGTCGTCGACGGCGTCGTGGCGATCGTCGTCGGTGTGCTCTTCCTCCCGTTCGTCATGCTCTCGCCGATCCCCGGCGTGAGCGCCGTCGTCGTCATCCTGCTCGCCGCCGGTCTCGCCGTGCGGAGGTATTCCCCCGCCTCGGCTCTGTCCATCGCGTGGTTCGCGGTCGCCATCCAGCTCTCGGGCCAGCAGCCGGCCAACGTCTACGACGCCATGATCCTCGGCGTCCTCTACGCGGTGGGGCGTTACGGCGACGGCTGGGTCCGCTGGTACGGCCTCGTCTCGGCGATCGGCGGAGGCGTCATCGCCTCCGTCTACACGGTCGCTCAGGTGTACGGCGGCGGAACGATCATCTCCATGGTCGAGCCGGCGAACCTGTCGGTGGCGATCTTCAGCATCGTGACCGCATCGGCGGCGGCGATCTTCGTCCTCACGATCGCGTGGGGTCTCGGAGTCCTCATGCGCCAGTCGGCGGCGACCCGCGCCTCGCGGGCCGAGCAGTTCCGCCTGGAGCAGGAGAGACGGCTCGCCGAGCGGACGATCGTCGTCGAGCAGGAACGGAACCGGATCGCTCGCGACATGCACGACGTCGTCGCGCACTCCCTCGCCGTCGTCATCGCCCAGGCCGACGGGGCGCGATACGCGATGGCCACGGCCCCGCAGGTCGGGGAGGCGGCGCTCGAGACGATCTCCGAGACCGCGAGGGCTGCGCTCGTCGACGTCCGCGTCCTCCTCGCGGAGTTGCGGCACAGCCAGTCGGGTGGACCGCAACCGATGATCGGCGACCTCGACCGGCTCGTCGAGCAGATGCGGGCGGCAGGACTGGACATCCGCTTCGAGGAGAGCGGGGAGGCGCGGCCGATGCCGGCGAGCCACCAGATCGCCGTCTACCGCATCGCTCAGGAGTCGCTCACGAACGCGCTCCGACACGGCGACCGGTCACGACCCGTGTCCGTGAGCGTCATCTGGGTGCCCCACGGCGTCGTCGTCCGCGTCCAGAACGAGGTGCTCCCCGGCCCGGTCTCGTCGTCCCCCGGGCACGGCATCGCCGGGATGCGCGAGCGAGCCGAGCTCACCGGGGGCCGCCTCGTCGCCGAGACGATCGGCGACGAGGCGTTCCGCGTCGAAGCCCTCATCCCGTTCCCGCAACCCCTCAGAGAGGCCAACGCATGACCGACGCCCCGATCTCCGTCCTCCTCGTCGACGACCAGTCGCTCTTCCGGGCGGGCATCCGCATGCTCGTCGACTCCCAGCCGGACCTGACGATCGTCGCCGAGGCGGAGGACGGTGCCGTGGGGGTCGCGCGGGCCGTCGACCTGCGACCCGACGTCGTACTCATGGACGTTCGGATGCCCGTGATGGACGGCATCGAAGCCACGAGCGCCATCCTCGAACGCTTCGACGCCGCAGGCGTTCCCGCGCCCCGGATCATCGTCCTCACCACGTTCGATCTCGACGAAGCCGCCGCGACGGCACTCCGACGCGGAGCGAGCGGATTCCTTCTCAAGGACACCCATCCGGAATTCCTCCTCGCCGCCATCCGCACGGTGTACGCCGGGAACGCCGTCATCGCGCCGAGCGCGACCGTCGAACTCTTCCGACACGTCGGGGGAGGGACGACGTCCCCGGTGCCTCCGGAATTCTCGACACTCACGTCGCGCGAGCACGACATCTTCCTCTTCGCCGCGGCCGGGCTCAGTAACGCGGAGATCGCCGCGCAGGAGTTCGTGAGCGAAGCCACCGTCAAGACCCACATCTCGCGCGTGCTCGCGAAGCTCGGTCTGCGCGACCGCGTCCAGCTCGTGATCTACGCGTACGAGCACGGTCTCGTCGATCCGGGACGGCTTCATCCTCACGGATGACGGCTGATCAGACCGGGTGCCGACGCGCCCGACCGGTGCCGCTTCCTAGCGTGGAAGCATGACGATCACCACAACAGAGATGGGCCTCGCGGCCCGCGTCGCCGGCGTCTCCCGGCGTTTCGGAGTCGGCCACGGAGCCGTCGTCGCGCTCGACGACGTCTCGGTCGGGATCCGGCGCGGCGAGTTCACCGCCATCATGGGGCCGAGCGGATCGGGCAAGTCCACCCTCATGCACATCATGGCCGGGCTCGACTCGAGTGACGGCGGCAACGTCTGGTTGGGCGACACCGACATCACCCGGCTTCCCGACCGTGAATTGACGCTCCTGCGGCGGCGCCGGATCGGCTTCGTCTTCCAATCGTTCAACCTCGTCCCGACCCTCGACGCCCGCTCCAACATCCTCCTGCCCTTCGACCTCGACGGACGGAAGCCGAACGTCGACGAGAGCCGCTGGATCGAGTCCCTCGTCGACACCCTCGGAATCGCCGGTCGCCTCACGCACCGTCCGCACGAACTGAGCGGCGGCCAGCAGCAGCGCGTCGCCATCGCCCGGGCCCTCGCGACGCGACCGGACCTCGTCTTCGCTGACGAACCGACGGGCAATCTCGACTCGCGGAGCGGCCGAGAGGTCCTGACGCTCCTCACGGAGGCGTGCTCGCGCTTCGGTCAGTCGATCGCAATGGTCACGCACGATCCGATCGCCGCGTCATACGCGGACCGGATCCTTTTCCTCGCCGACGGCCGCATCGTCGACGAGCGCCCGCGCTCGACCCCCGAGGAGATCTCCGCCCTCATGCTCGCGATGGAGGCGACCCGATGAGGATGCGTTGGCGCGAATACCGGGCGACCCTCCTCGTGGCGGCCCTGTCTGCCGCGTTCGGTGCCCTCTTGCTGCAGGGCACTGTGCTGCTCACCGCCCTCGTCGCGGGCGACGCCATCGGCGAGAAGGAGTCGGTGCAGGTCGCGCTGTCCCTCGTCTCGGTCGTGTTCTTCGCGATCGCCGTGTACGTCGGCGGGATCGTGACCGCGAACACCGTCGGAACGGTCATCGCCGGGCGCACGCGGGACATCGCCCTCCTCCGGCTCGTCGGGGCCGACGCCCGTCGACTCCGGGCCGGTATCGCCCGCGACGGCATCCTCGTCGGGCTCGCGGGAGCGGCGATCGGGATCGTCGTCGGTATCGCCCTCATGGAGGCGCTCGTCCTGATCGGTCGCTCCTCCGGCGACCTGCCCGCCGACATCCCCGCCGTCGTGACCCCGATGCTGGTCGCCCCGCTCGTGGCCGTGACGGTCGTGACGTGGCTCTCCTCCTGGGTCGGCTCCCGTCGCATCCTCGCGGTGACGCCGCTCCAGGCGTCGGCCGCCGCGGTCGAGCCCGACGCCGAGACGATCCACTCGGCTGTCGGTCGACGCATCGCCGCGATCGTGCTCATCGTCACCGGCGCCCTGCTCCTCGGGGGTGGGGTCGTCATGGGTCTCGTTACGATGCTCGGAGTCCTCGTTGGCATGGTGGGGGGAATCCTGTCGTTCTCCGGCATCGTGCTCGCTGCACCCATCGTGATGCCGAGGGTGCTCCGGCTCGTCGGCAAGGCCATGGGATCGTCACCGACGGCGCGCCTCGCCGCAGAGAACGCCGTCCGGAATCCCGCGCGCAGTTCCCGCGCGACGATCGGGCTCGTGATCGGCGTCACGCTCGTGACCATGTTCGCGGTCGCGACGTCGAGCTACTACGACATGATCCTCCGGGCGAGCGAGCAGTACCCCGAGGACTACGCCGGTGCCGACGAGACCCTCGCCGTCACGATCGGCGTGTTCTCCGTCCTCTTCGGTTTCAGTGCGGTCATCGCCGCCGTCGGGATGGTCAACACGCTGTCACTGAGCGTCCTCCAGCGCCAGCGTGAGCTCGGTCTGCTGCGAGCGCTCGGATTCACGGCCGGTCAGGTCCGTCGAATGGTGCTCGCCGAGGCGGCACAGATGTCCGTCGCGTCGGTCCTGTTCGGTGTCGTCCTCGGCACCGTCTACGGCTGGTGCGGGGCCCAGGCCTTGCTCGGCTCGATGCTCGGTGGTGGTCTCGTCGCGCCGAGCCTGCCGTGGTTCGTGCTCGGCGGCGCCGTCGTCGCCGCCGCGATCCTCGCGGCGGCCTCCTCGGTGGCGCCCGCACGACGCGCGACGCGCGTCACTCCGGTCGCGGCACTCGCGGTCGACTGACCATCGGACAGCTGGCGCGAGCACGGTGCGACCTGGAACGTCCCGGTCGCACCGTGCTAGCCTGACGTCGTGCTGTTCGGTTCGCTCCTCCTTAGCTGCCGCGACGAGGCTTAGCCGCTTTCTCCTCGTCGCGGAGTCCGTCGTGACCTACGTAGACGTTTTCAAGGAGTAGAGCAATGAAGAACACCCAGAAGCCCTCGGCCATGCCGATCCACAAGTACCAGCCGTTCCACGAGCAGATCGCCGTCGATCTCCCCGACCGCACCTGGCCCGGGAAGCGCATCACGGAGGCGCCGCGCTGGTGCGCCGTCGACCTGCGGGACGGCAACCAGGCGCTCATCGACCCGATGAGCCCCGAACGCAAGCGCGTCATGTTCGACCTGCTGGTCTCGATGGGCTACAAGGAGATCGAGGTCGGCTTCCCGAGCGCCTCGCAGACCGACTTCGACTTCGTGCGCAGCCTCATCGAGGAGGACGCGATCCCCGAAGACGTCACGATCCAGGTCCTGACGCAAGCACGCGAGCACCTCATCGAGCGGACCTACGAGTCCATCGCCGGTGCGAAGCAAGCGATCGTCCACCTCTACAACTCGACGAGCGTGCTGCAGCGCGACGTCGTGTTCCGTACCGACCGTCAGGGCATCATCGACATCGCTCTGGCCGGTGCACGCTTGTGCCGTCAGATGGAGTCGCGCGTCCCCGGGACCACGGTGTTCTACGAGTACTCGCCGGAGAGCTACACCGGCACGGAGCTCGAGTTCGCCGTCGACATCTGCAACCAGGTGATCGAGGTCTTCGAGCCGACGCCGGACCGCAAGGTCATCATCAACCTCCCCGCGACCGTCGAGATGGCGACGCCCAACGTCTACGCGGACTCGATCGAGTGGATGTCGCGCCACCTCGCGCACCGGGAGAACGTCATCCTCTCGCTGCACCCCCACAACGACCGCGGCACGGCGATCGCCGCCGCCGAGCTCGGCTACCTCGCCGGGGCCGACCGCATCGAGGGCTGCCTCTTCGGCAACGGCGAACGCACCGGCAACGTCGACCTCGTCGCGCTCGGCGTCAATCTGTTCACGCAAGGCGTCGACCCCCAGATCGACTTCAGCGACATCGATTCGATCAAGCGCACCGTCGAGTACTGCAACCAGCTTCCGGTGCCCGAGCGCAGCCCCTGGGCCGGTGATCTCGTCTTCACGGCGTTCAGCGGATCGCACCAGGACGCGATCAAGAAGGGCTTCGAGCGGATGGCGAGCGACGCCGCGGCCCAGGGCGTCTCCGTCGACGAGCTGCAGTGGGCCGTGCCGTACCTTCCGGTGGACCCGAAGGACCTCGGCCGGAGCTACGAAGCGGTCATCCGCGTCAACTCGCAGTCGGGCAAGGGCGGCGTCGCCTACCTGCTGAAGAGCGACTACGGCCTCGACCTTCCGCGCAAGCTGCAGATCGAGTTCTCGACCGTCGTGCAGGCGAAGACCGACGCGGAGGGCGGCGAGCTCACGAGCGCCGCGATCTGGCGCATCTTCGAGGACGAGTACTTGCCGTCCGCTGACGAGGAGGCGCGCTGGGGCCGGTTCGAGCTGCGGCATGCGCGCACGTCGAGCGACCTCTCGGGGGTCGTCGAGCTCACCGTCCAGCTGCGCGACGGCGAGGAGATCGAGAAGAGCACGTCGACGGGCAATGGCCCGATCGACGCGTTCCTCGACATCCTCCGCGGACACGGCGTCGACGTCACGCTCTACGACTACGTCGAGCACGCGATGAGCGAGGGTGGCGACGCGCGTGCAGCGTCATACGTCGAGCTGCAGGTCGACGGCAAGCGACTGTGGGGCGTCGGCATCGACAGCGACATCGCCGTCGCGTCGCTCAAGGCCATCGTCTCCGCCGTCAACCGGGGCATCCGCACCGGACAGGTCGACCGCGAACTCGCCTCCGTCTGAGCAGCGGCTCCGCGGCGCCGCCCCCGAGTTCCGGGGGCGGCGCCGTCGTATCAGGGCGACTTCAGGACGCACCTCCTGTTCATGTCCGGTTCTCCACCGGGACACGTGGGGGTGACGCGACGTTCGACGTGACCTGTTTGAGTGGGGCAGCATTCATCCCCTGACGGAAAGCCGGGTCATGACCACGTCGCAGCGCCGCATCGAACTCCTCCCCATGGCCGGACACGTGAAGGGCAAGCGCAGCGCGGTGACGTGTGCGCTCAAGTGCTCCAACGCGTGCGCAGCCGGGGTCTGCAACACCTCGTCGAACGGCTACTTCCGTGACATCGTGAGCGCGCAGATGTCGCGCCGCACGGCCCTCGGTCTCGGCCTCGCGGGTGTCGTCACCGTAGCCGCCGGCTCCTTCGGGGTCACACGCACCTCTCCGGCCGTCGCCGCCGCAGGCGGGCCCTTCGGCGCGGCCGTGCCGTCGGCCCTCGCCTTCACCCCGATCGCGCCCGTGCCCGCCACCGCGGACGAGTTCATCGTTCCGGAGGGCTTCTCGTGGCAGCCCATCATCCGGTGGGGCGACCCCCTCTTCACCGACAGTGCCGCGTTCGACATCGGGAACCAGACTGCGGAGTCGCAGGCCGGCCAGTTCGGCTACAACAACGATTACACCGACATCGTCGAGATCCCGGGTTCGAACCGCCTGCGTGCCCTGCTCTTCGCCAACCACGAGTACACGAACGAGAACATCATGTTCTCGGAGGACGAGATCGCGAACGATCCGGCGCGGGTCCGTGCAGTCGGACGCGCCGCCCACGGTCTCACGGTCGTCGAGCTCGAGCGGACCGCGGTGGACCGCCCCTGGAGCTATGTGCGCGGGGCCGAGCACAACCGCCGTTTCCTCATCGACACGCCGTACCGCATGACGGGAGCCGCCGCTGGGTCGGCGCTCCTCACCACGGTCGCCGACCCCACGGGTCGCTCCGTGCTCGGCACCCTCGGCAACTGCGCGGGCGGGACGACACCGTGGGGAACGATCCTCTCGGGCGAGGAGAACTTCAACGGCTACTTCCGTTCGACCGGGACGAGCGCGACCGACAAGCGGTACGGTCTCACCGATGCAGCGACGACGCGCCAGTGGGAGCTCGACGACGCCCGCTTCGACGCACGCACCCCCGGTTACGAGAACGAGGTGAACCGCTTCGGCTGGATCGTCGAGGTCGACCCGTTCGACCCCGACTCGACTCCGGTCAAGCACACGGCGCTCGGCCGGCTCAAGCACGAGGGCGCCAACGTCTCGATCGCGGCGAACGGCAAGGTCGTCGCCTACACGGGTGACGACGAGCGCTTCGACTACCTCTACAAGTTCGTCTCGAAGAAGTCGTACATCGAGGGCGACCGCGCCCACAACAAGACGCTCCTCGAGGAGGGCGACCTCTTCGTCGCCCGCTTCGCCGGGGACTCGCCGGCGTCCGAGATCACCGGCACCGGCGCGGTCCCCTCCGACGGCTCGTTCGACGGCACGGGGGAGTGGATCCCGCTCGTGGTCGCCGGCGCCTCCGCCATCCCCGGGATGACCGTCGAGGAGGTTCTCGTCTACACGCGAGTCGCCGCCGACCTCGCGGGGGCCACGAAGATGGACCGCTGCGAGGACGTGGAGCCGAACCCGATCACGGGAAAGGTCTATGTCGCGTGCACGAACAACTCGAACCGCGGCAACCCCGGCACGGAGGGCCCGACGGAGGTCAACCCGCGCGCGCAGAACCGCGACGGTCACATCGTGGAGATCACCGAGGCGGGCGGCGACCAGACGGCGACGACCTTCACGTGGAACCTCCTGATGCTCTGCGGCGACTACACGCAAGGCGATGTCGTCTACTTCTCCGGCTTCCCGAAAGAGCAGGTCTCGCCGATCTCGTGCCCCGACAACCTCGCCTTCGACTCCGTCGGCAACCTCTGGATCTCGACCGACGGCGCCCCCTCCGGCATCGGCTACAACGACGGCCTCTTCAAGGTGTCCCTTGAGGGCGCGGACCGCGGCAACGTCGAGCAGTTCCTCTCCGTGCCGCGCGAGGCGGAGACGTGCGGGCCGATCATCCGTGACCTCGATCAGCACGTGTTCGTCTCCGTCCAGCACCCCGGCGAGGACGGCTCCCTCGAGGAGCCGACCTCCTACTTCCCGGACTACGCCCGACCGGCAGCGCGGCTCGTCGGAGCCGTCGCGGCGCCGCGCCCCTCCGTCGTCCAGGTACTCCCGACGGTCCAACTCGAGGAGCCGACACCCACTCCGACTCCGACTCCGACACCCACGGCGACCCCAGCGCCCACCGCTTCGCCGACCGCCGGCCCGACGCTTCCCACACCGAGCCCGAGCGGCCCCGCCGGCCCGGCTACGGGGACAGGAGCCGGAACCGGTAACGGTGGCGGACTCGCCGCGACCGGTGCCGAGACCGGCGGCATCATCGCCGCGGCCGCCGCCCTCCTGGCCACGGGAGCCGCGGCCATCGGGCTCCGCGCCCGCCGCACGGGAAAGCCCGAAGCGACCGAGGAGCCGACCGAGGGCTGAGCCCGGTCCTCTCCCGCTCTCGAGCGGCCGGAGCACCGTGTCACCGCGGACGTCGGGCGCGGCGGAGCGAGGCTCTATCCGCCGCTCGCCATAAGCGAGGAGACCCGTCGCGTTCGCCTCGAATGCCGTCCGCATCCGGTCATGGCTCCCCTCGTCGCGACTCGGCGCCGCTCGTGTGTGGCGGACCTGACGGTCGCCGCCTCGTCGCTGACGCTCATCGTCCCGCGCGTCAGCGACGGCGACGCCAGGAACGCCAGCCCGCAAGCGCCCTCTGCTCGGGCAGACTCCACCCGAAGCTGATCGCGAGCACCCGGATGAGTGTCGTCACGACGACGCACGCGATGGCCGCGGCTCCGATGTCGAGTCCCAGCGTCGCAGCCACGACGAGCGTGGTCGTGCCCGCGGCCGCCGCAATGGCGTAGAGCGACCCGACGTGCATGAGGGCGACGGGCAGGTTGAGCATGATGTCGCGCACGACGCTGCCGCCGACCGCCGAGACGACGCCGACGAAGATGGCGGGGACCTCCGGTAGCCCCATGGCGAGGGCCTTCGACGACCCGATCGCCCCGAACAGCCCGATGGTGAGGGCGTCGAGACCGATGATGACGGGACCGAGCCGGGAGAAGACGCGGAGCAGCAGCATGCCGAGAAGCGCGGCCGCCGTCGCGACGAGGAGGTATCCGTTCGACTGCAGAGCGGCGGGCGGCAGCCCGAGCAGGATGTCTCGGCCGAAACCACCACCGAGACCCACGACGATCCCGATGATCCCCACTCCGAGCAGGTCGAGCCGGTTGTCGGTGAAGCGCGCAGCGA
Organism: Labedella populi; assembly: GCF_004078655.1. GTDB lineage: Bacteria > Actinomycetota > Actinomycetes > Actinomycetales > Microbacteriaceae > Labedella > Labedella populi. Next base: position 240,448 of record NZ_RZNC01000003.1, read on the forward strand.
ACATCGCCCCTTGCACGCCTCCGACGGCCACGGCCGCGAGATCGATCCAGAGGGGAATGCTGAAGAGGGGCGACACCTGCTCATCGTCGCACGTCGGTCGACAGGGTTTCGAGTGGCGCGTCGCGCGGAACGCCGAGACGTGCGGCACCTCCGAGGGGCCGGAGCGGGGATAATCGAGGAGTGCCCCTGTACCGAGATGAAGCCGTCGTCATCCGCACGACGAAGCTCGGTGAGGCCGACCGCATCGTGACCCTGCTGACGCGGCAGCACGGCAAGGTCCGCGCCGTTGCGAAGGGGGTCCGCCGCACGGCCTCGAAGTTCGGCGCCCGACTCGAGCCCTTCATGGTCGCGGATGTGCAGTTGTACGAGGGCAGGAGCCTCGACATCATCACGCAGGCCGAGACGCTCGGGGCCTACGGTGCGGACATCGTGACCGACTACCCGAGCTACACGGCGGCGAACGCGATCGTGGAGACCGCCGAGCGCCTCACAGACGCCGAACCGCAGCTGCAGCAGTACCTGCTGCTCGTCGGAGCGCTGCGGTCCCTCGCGCGCCAGGACCACGACGCCGCCCTCGTGCTCGACGCCTATCTTCTCCGGGCCTTGTCGCTCGCGGGCTGGGCGCCGAGTTTCTTCGACTGTTCGCGGTGCCAGAAGCCTGGCCCGCACTCCCACGCCGTCGTGCAACTCGGCGGCGTCGTCTGCGACGAGTGCGCCCCGTCCGGAAGCCCCCGGCTCGACACCGAGACCCTCGGCCTGCTCTCGGCACTGCTCACGGGGGACTGGGAGCTCGCGGACGGCAGCCCGGACGATGTGCGCCGACGAGCGAGCGGCGTGACGGCGGCCTACACCCAGTGGCACCTCGAACGCGGGCTGCGATCGCTCGCACACCTCGACCGGAAGCAGCTCACGACATGACGCCGAAGCCCTTCACCCACGCGGACGCGGTTCCGTATCGTCCCCTCGACTGGACGGGCCTCTACCCTCCGGAGCTCCCGAAGCGCGTCGTGCCGAAACACGTCGCCATCGTGATGGACGGCAACGGCCGCTGGGCCAACCGGCGCGGACAGACCCGGATCGAAGGTCATCGGGCGGGGGAGGCTGCACTCCTCGATGTCGTCGCCGGTGCCGTCCAGCTCGGTGTCCAGCACCTCAGTGTGTACGCCTTCTCGACGGAGAACTGGGGGCGGTCTCCCGACGAGGTGCGCTTCCTCATGGGCTACAACCGGGATGTACTGCACCGGCGTCGGGACCAGCTCAACGAGTGGGGCGTGCGGATCCGCTGGGCCGGCCGCCGACCGCGGCTCTGGCGCTCCGTCATCTCGGAACTCGAGTTCGCCGAACGGCTCACCGCCGAGAACACTACCCTCACGCTCACGATGTGCGTCAACTACGGCGGGCGCACCGAGATCGCGGACGCTGTGCGCTCGATCGCCGAGGAGGTGAAGGCCGGACGCCTCACTCCTTCCCGCATCTCGGAGAAGACCATCGCTCGCGCGCTCTACCTCCCCGACATGCCCGACGTCGACCTGTTCGTCCGGAGCTCGGGGGAACAGCGCACGAGCAACTTCCTCCTGTGGCAGAGCGCGTACGCCGAGATGGTGTTCCTCGACACACTCTGGCCCGACTTCACTCGCGCGGACCTCTGGCGGGCTGCGGAGATCTTCGCGGCGCGGGATCGGCGCTTCGGCGGCGCGGTCGACGAGCCGACGGCGGAGGCGACGGCCGGGGAATAGCGTCTCGACGCCTTCCGTTGCGCCCGGTATGAGTGAAAGCCTGCGCGTCGACGTCTGGTCGGACATCGCCTGTCCCTGGTGCTACATCGGCAAACGCCGCTTCGAATCCGGCGAGAGGGTGTGGCGCGAGAGCGCGGGCGCCGACGCCCCGGACGTCGAGCTCGTCTTCCACAGCTTCGAGCTCGCCCCCGACACTCCCGAGGACTTCGCAGGGGATGAGGTCGAGTACCTCTCCCGGCACAAGGGCATCGCGCCAGAGCAGGCGCGCCAGATGCTCGACCACGTCACCGGTATCGCAGCCTCCGTCGACCTCGAGTACCGGTTCGACCGCCTCCAGCACACGAACACGGTTCTCGCGCACGAACTGATCCACTTCGCGGCCGCGAACGGCCGCCAGCTGGAGATGACCGAGCGGCTCATGAGCGCCTACTTCACGGAGGGACGCCACCTCGGCCGGACCGAGGAGCTCGTCACCCTCGCCGGCGAGGTCGGTCTCGACACCGGCGCGGCGTCCGAGGCGCTCGCGACGCACGCGTTCCTCTCCGACGTCAAGGCGGACGAGCGGCAAGCGGCGGAACTCGGCATCAACGGGGTCCCGTTCTTCGTCATCGACGGCACGTGGGCGCTCTCGGGCGCCCAGGATCCCGCGACGTTCGCCGCCGCTCTCGCGCACGCTCACCGGGAGCGCGACAGCGTCCCGGTCGGGGGAGCCTCGTCGTGAGCGGCGTGGGCACCGGCCTCGCGGCACCCGCCGGCGGGTTCGCTTTCCTCGCGCCGAGTCAGGACGCGTGTGACGGCGACGCGTGCGTCATCCCCGGCGCGACGCGCGGCACGGAGCGCACCTCACTCCTCGGCGGTGATGTCCGCGACGGTCGCGTCGAGGGCTGAGAGGAGCGCGTCGGCGTCGACGAAGGTGCTGAGGCCGTGGGCGCCGCCGCCGAGCGCGACGCGGCGTCCACGGATGCGCTCGTCGGCGAAGACCGGCCAGGCTGTCGTGCTCCCGAGCGGAGTGATCGTGCCCCGTTCGTACCCTGTCGCCTCCTTCGCCTGACCGGCGTCCGGAAGCGACAGCCGATTCACGCCGACCACGGCGCGCAGCTTGGCCCAGTCGATCTTCCGCCCGCCGGGCACGAGGGCGAACAGGTACTCGCCATCGGATCGCCGCACGACGAGCGACTTGACGATGTCGCCCGGCTCGATCCCCAGGAGCTGGGCCGCTTCGGCGAGGCTCCGCGCGTGCGGTCGCGAGACGACCTCGACGTCGAGACCGAGCCTGGCGGCGTGCGCCCGCATGGCGCCCGTCCCGGTCGGTGCACTGTCGCTCGCTCGCGGTTCCACGGCATCCGGCATGCTGGGCGCTCCGATCTGGGAGAATGGGACGGACATGACGACTTCAACGATAAGCGAGCGACCCATCGCTGGGCGCACGGCGCTGCGGATCGGCCCGTTGCAACTCGACACCCCCGTGGTACTCGCGCCGATGGCGGGAATCACGAACACCGCATTCCGGCGGCTCTGCCGCGAGTTCGGCGCCGGCCTCTACGTGAGCGAGATGATCACCTCTCGTGCGCTCGTCGAGCGCACACCTGAGACGATGCGGCTCATCACCCACCACGAATCCGAGACCCCGCGCAGCATCCAGCTCTACGGGGTCGACCCCGCGACGGTGCGTGAAGCCGTCACGATGCTCGTCGCGGAGGACCGCGCCGATCACATCGACTTGAACTTCGGCTGTCCGGTGCCCAAGGTCACCCGGAAGGGCGGGGGAGCGGCCCTGCCCTGGAAGCTCGACCTGTTCCGCGCCATCGTCGAGAACGCCGTCGAGGCAGCCGGAGACGTCCCCCTCACGATCAAGATGCGCAAGGGTATCGATCCCGACCACCTGACCTACCTCGAGGCCGGCCGGATCGCCGAGGGCGCCGGTGTCTCGAGCATCGCGCTCCACGCACGCACGGCGAGCGAGTTCTATTCGGGGCAGGCCGATTGGGACGCGATCGCGACGCTCAAGGGCACGATCTCCTCGGTGCCGGTGCTCGGAAACGGCGACATCTGGTCCGGTGAGGACGCCATCGCGATGATGGAGCAGACCGGGTGCGACGGAGTCGTCGTAGGCCGTGGCTGCCTCGGGCGTCCGTGGCTGTTCGGCGACCTCGCGGCCGCCTTCGCCGGATCGGAGGAGCGACACCGCCCGTCTCTCGCCGACGTCGCGGCGACCTTCCGCCGTCACGCGGAACTGCTCGCGGAGTTCTTCGGGAGCGAGGAGCGCGGTTGCCGCGACATCCGCAAGCACGTCGCGTGGTACTTCAAGGGCTACCCCGTCGGCGGCGACCTGCGGACGCGATTCGCACTCGTCGAATCGCTCGCGCAGCTCGACGACCTCATCGCGTCCCTTCCGCTCGACGCCCCGTACCCGGGCGCCGACGCCGAGGGGCCGCGCGGCCGTGCCGGCACGCCGAAGCGCCCCGTCCTGCCGGAGAACTGGCTCTCCTCTCGTACGCTCGACGTCCGCGAGGCCACGAACCTCACCGAGGCGGAGCTCGACACGAGTGGCGGCTGACACGACCGTGCAGTACAGCGCCGTCGACAGTGCGCGCTGGCTCCCCGAAGAACATTCCTCGAGACGCAGCGATTTCGCCCGCGACCGAGCACGACTGCTCCACTCGAGCTCTCTGCGGCGCCTCGCCGCGAAAACACAAGTGCTGTCACCCACGGCAGGGCTCGACTTCGCGCGCAACAGGCTCACACACTCTCTCGAGGTCGCCCAGGTGGGGCGCGAACTCGCCACGAGTCTCGGGCTCGACCCCGACATCGTCGACACGGCGTGCCTCGCGCACGATCTCGGACACCCGCCCTTCGGCCACAACGGCGAGCGTGCCCTGTCCGAGTGGTCGCGCGACATCGGCGGCTTCGAGGGCAACGCCCAGACGCTCCGGATCCTCACGCGGCTCGAGCCGAAGGTCTTCGGGCCCGACGACCGCAGCTACGGTCTCAACCTGACACGCGCGAGCATCGACGCGAGCTGCAAGTACCCCTGGCCGGCGACGTCGTCGGTGCTCGAGCCGGGCGGCCGCGAGAAGTTCGGATTCTACGAGGACGACCGCGAGGCGTTCGAGTGGGTGCGGCTCGGCGCACCGGAGCGGAAGCCGTCGGTCGAGGCGCAAATCATGGATCTCTCCGACGACATCGCCTACTCAGTGCACGACTTCGAGGACGCCGTCGTGGGTCAGTTCATCGATCCCGCCTTCCTGAACGCGCGAGCGGGGCACGACGCCCTCATCCTCGCGATCCGCGACTGGAATGGCCCACGCTTCTCCACGGACGAGCTCGCGGCGGCGTTCGATCGCCTCGCGGGTTTCGACGTCTGGGTGACGAGCTGGGACGCCTCCCGCCGCGACCTCGCCAAGCTCAAGAACTTCACGAGCCAGATGATCGGCCGCTTCGCCGGCTCTGCGGTCGCGGCCACACGGGCCGCGTTCCCCCAGGAGTCCATCGCGCGCTTCGGTGCCGACGTCGTCGTCCCGGACGAGATCGCGGCCGAGATCGCCGTCCTCAAGGGCGTCGTCGGCGCCTACGTCATGACGAGCGAACCGCGGCAACCGGTCTACGCGCAGCAGCGCGAGATGCTGTCCACGATCGCCGATGCGCTCTACGACACCGGTGGTGCGGGACTCGACACGGGTCACCGCCACGAGTGGGACGTCGCGAGCGACGACACGGCGCGACGGCGCGTCGTCGTCGATCAGGTCGCGAGCCTCACCGACCAAGCGGTCATCGCCTGGATCGAGCGCGGGCGTCCACTGGGCACGGCGGCGTCGGGACCCGGCGACCTCTCGCGCGGCTAGAATCCGAGTATGGCGGGGCGGATTCGACAGAGCGACATCGACGAGGTCAAGTCGCGCACCAACATCGCCGACATCATCGGCGACCACGTCAGCCTGAAGAGCGCAGGTGTCGGCTCCCTCAAGGGGCTCTGTCCCTTCCATGACGAACGCAGTCCGAGCTTCCACGTCCGCCCCCAGGTGGGCTTCTACCATTGCTTCGGGTGCGGCGAGTCCGGCGATGTCATCTCGTTCCTCCGCAAGATCGACCATGTCACCTTCACGGAGGCCGTCGAGCGTCTCGCGGGGCGGATCGGCTTCACACTCACCTACGAGGACGGCGCCGGCCCCGACACCACCGACGGGCCCAACCGCGCGCGACTGCTCGCCGCGAACCAGGCTGCAGAGCAGTGGTTCCAGGAGCAGCTGCACACGGCGGCGGCCGAGCCGGGCCGCCGGTTCCTCGGCGAACGCGGCTTCGACGCCGATGCCGCAGCACGCTTCGGCGTCGGCTTCGCTCCCCAGAGCTGGGACCAGCTCACGAAGATGCTCACGGGTCGGGGATTCACGCGCGACGAGATCAACGCATCCGGACTCGTCTCGGTCAGCGACCGCGGCGCATACGACCGCTTCCGGGGCCGGCTCGTCTGGCCCATCCGCGACGTGACGGGACAAACCGTCGGTTTCGGCGCCCGGCGCCTCCTCAACGACGACAAGGGTCCCAAGTACCTCAACACGCCCGAGACGCCCGTCTACCACAAGGCGCAAGTGCTCTACGGGCTCGACCTCGCGAAGCGGGAGATCTCGCGCGGCCACCGCGTCGTGGTCGTCGAGGGCTATACCGACGTCATGGCGGCGCATCTCGCCGGTGTCGGCACGGCGGTCGCCACGTGCGGCACCTCCTTCGGCGTCGACCACATCAAGGTGCTCCGGCGGGTGATGGGCGACGACTCGAGCGGGGGAGAGGTCATCTTCACGTTCGACCCGGACGCGGCAGGACAGAAGGCCGCCCTCCGCGCCTTCAGTGAGGAGAAGCGGTTCGCCGCCCAGACGTACGTGGCGATCGGCCGTGACGGCCTCGACCCGTGCGATCTGCGGCTCGCCCACGGTGACGATGCGGTGCGTGGACTCATCGACGCGAAGGAGCCGATGTTCGAGTTCGTCATCCGCCAGACCCTCTCGGGCTTCGACCTCGACACGGTCGAGGGCCGGGTGGCCGCTCTCCGGAAGGCCGCGCCGGTCGTCGCCGACATCCGGGACCCGTCGATCCGCCCGGGTTACACGCGAGTTCTCGCCGGCCGCCTCGGTATGGATCTCGACGACGTCGCCCGCGCCGTCACGTCGGCCTCGCGGCGCTCCTCGACGGCACCGGACACGCGGGCGCCGCTCGACGTCGTCCCGGTGGCCGAGCGTGCCGCTTCGCTGCGCGACCTCCCGGCCGACCCCGCGACGCGGCTCGAGCGCGACGCGCTCATGGCGATCGTTCAGCACCCGGATCTCGTGGGCCGCGACCTCATCGACTCGGCCATCCTCGCCCGCGTCGACAACCCGACGCTCGCGCTCGTGCGTGATGCCCTCGCGGCGAGTATGGAGGTGTTCGGCACCCCCGAGTGGTTCCTACGCGTCGGCGAAGCCCTTCCGGAGCCGTTCCGGCCATTCGTGCGACAGCTCGCGGTGGCGCCGATCCCGCAGCGGGACGGCGAGCGATTGAGTGCCTACGTACGCGGCATCACGATCTCCCTCATCGAGCGCGACCTCTTGCAGCGTGAGGCCGAATTGCGTCGCATGATCCAGCGCAGCGACCCGAACGACCGCGACGCGTCACGGGAACTGCAACGCCGTCTCGTCGCCGTCGGGGAGGAACGACGACGTCTGCAGAGCGGAGCGGCGTGACGCGCGCCGCCGGATCGGTGCAGGATGGACCGTGTGACCGCTTCTCCTGACACCCGCGCCATCGTCGTCGACGATGTGAGCGTCGACTTCCCTCCTCACGGCATCAGCGGTGCGCATCGCGCCGTCGACGGGGTGTCGTTCTCGGTCGGATGGGGCGAGGTCCTCGGTGTCATGGGAGAGTCCGGCTCGGGCAAATCGACTGTCGCCCGTATCCTCGCCGCCGACCACCTCCGTCGCGCTGGACAGAACGTCGCGCCGTCGATCGTGGGCGGCGCCGTCCACGTCAACGGCTCGGCCGTCCGCTCGATGCGGCGTCGGTCGCTCCCCGTGTTCGACTTCGACGTCGCCTTCCTCCGCCAGAATGCGGCGGACACGCTCGAGGCCGAGCGCACCGTCGCCGAGATCGTCGCGGCGCCGATCCTCGAACGGGACCGGCGATACGACCGCGCGACGCTCGACGTCCGGGTCGCGACCCTGCTCGACGAGCTGTTCCTGCCACTCGGCACGATGTCCGCGTACCCGTACGAGTTGTCCGCTGGTCAACGCCAGCGCGTCGCGATCGCCCGTGCTCTCGCGCTCGACCCCAAAGTCCTCATCGCCGACGAGCCCACCGCCGGGATCGACGTGTCGGTGCGCTCCGCCGTGGCCGACCTCGTCGAGCGGCGACGCCGCATCGGGGATTTCGCCGCCGTGTTCGTCACGCACGACATCGACTTGCTCCGGGCGGTCGGGGGCCGCGTCGTCGCTCTGCACTCGGGCAGCGTCGTCGGGGTCGGCTCCGTCGACGGGCTCCTGGAATCGGCCGAGCACCCCTATCTGACGGCCCTCGCCCACGCCGTCGCGCCACCGGCCCGGCATGAGAACCGCGAGGCACGACGCACGTCTCCGTGATTTGGACTCCACCGAAGTTTTGCTAGAGTAGTCGAGTCCTCAGGGATGATCCTCGATAGCTCAATTGGCAGAGCAATCGGCTGTTAACCGATAGGTTCTTGGTTCGAGTCCAAGTCGAGGAGCCGATGACCTCAGAATCAAAACCTGATGGATCGGAAAGAAGGCCCCGCGCGATCAGTGCGGGGCCTTCGTCGTTTCCGTGGTGAGGAGGTCGCGACCGCTCACGCGTCGAGGTCGTCGACGCCCGGCTGCCAACTGGTCCCGGGCTTCCCCCAGCCGCGCTTGCGCTGAATCTTGTCGGCGGTCCGCTGGTAGGCGTGCTGGAGCCGGTCGATGTAGAGCGTGCCGTCGAGGTGGTCGTACTCGTGCTGCAGGATGCGCGCACGCCAGCCGGTCACGTCGAGATGCACGGGGGCGCCGTCGAGGTCCGTCCCGGTCACGACCGCGCGCTCGGAGCGGCGGAGCGGGAACCGCTCTCCGGGGAAGGAGAGGCAGCCCTCCGACTCCTCGTCCTCGTCAGGGTCTCCGGCCTGCGCAGGCGAGACGAGCAACTCCGGGTTGACGACGACGCCGCGCCACGGCTGCCCCTCGTCGTCGGAATAGCCGTACACGAACAGGCGCAGACCGACACCCACCTGGGGAGCGGCGAGCCCGACCCCCGGAGCGGCGTCCATCGTGTCGAACATGTCGGCGACGAGCCGGCGGACGTCGTCGTCGACGATCTCGACGGGAGCAGCGGGGGAGTGGAGGACGGGGTCACCGGAGATGAAAATCGGGAGAACGGCCATTCGTTGAGCCTAACGGGCGGGGGCCGCGGTTAGGCTCTGGGAGTGTTTCTCGCCCCGCTCGACGACCTCACCGACATCACCGACGAGTTCGTCAGGGACCCCATGCAGCTCGCGGGCATCCCGCTCGCTCTCATCGGTGCCGTCTTCCTCTCCGTGGGCGCCCAGTTGCAGCACCGCGGCGTCACCAAGGTGGAGTCGGACCGCGGAGGCGCGTCGGCGGGCCTCGGCGTCGCCCATCTGGCGGCGTTGCTGACACGACCGTCCTGGGTGCTCGGCACCGTCATGCTGGGCCTCGCGATCGTGTTCCAGCTCGGCGCGCTCGCGTTCTCACCGCTCATCATCGTCCAGCCCCTCGGTGCCATCGCGCTCGTGCTGACCGCCGTGATCAATGCCCGGACGCATTCGGTCCGGCTCAATCCCGCATCGGTCCGCGCGATCGTCGCGTGCGTCGGTGGTGTTGGACTCTTCGTGACGGTCGCGGCGCTCGTGGCCGGAGAGAAGCCCGTCACGGACGGCGACCTCGTCGTGATCCTCGGTCTGCTCGCCGTCGTGCTCGTGGTCTTCGGGGGAGCCTTCGCTCTCGGGCGGCACCGCACGCGCGCCGTCTTCTTCATCGTCGCGGCGGGATTCATCTACGGCTTCGTCGCGACCCTCGCGAAGGTCATCATCAACAGGGTGCAGAACGGGCACGTGGAGTGGCTGACGATCCTCTGCGGGGTCGCCCTCCTCGTCGGGACGGCGCTCGGCGCCTACTTCGTCCAGAACGCCTACTCCTCGGGCCCTCCCGACCTCGTCATCGCGGGACTCACCGTCATCGATCCGATGGTCGCGATCGGGATCGGGATCGTCGTGCTCGGCGAGGCGGCGGGGGCTCCGCTCTGGGCCGTGCTCGGCTTCATCGCCGCGGGGCTGCTCGCCGTGTGGGGCGTCTTCCAACTCGCGCGGCACCATCCCCAGCTGCAGAACTGAGCGCGTCCACCGTCGGGCGCGCCGCTCGACGAGCGCCCGTCTCCGGCGGTTACACTGGGTCGACCGAAGACCGGCAACGCTCCACACCGTCGGTGGACACCCCGCAGCACGCCGGCCGACACCGGAGGAACACCTCATCTTGTCCGACTCACCGAGCACGAGTCCGTCCCCGTCGACCCCCGGTGAGGTGGCCGAAAGGCCGCTCACCATCGTGATCGGCGCCGATACCTTCCCCCCGAACGTCAATGGCGCGGCCCGCTTCGTCGAACGACTCGCCGCGGGCCTCGTGCGCCGCGGACACACCGTGCACATCGTCGCTCCCGCCGCCTCGCGCAAGCACGGAACGTGGCAGGAGACCCACGACGGCGCGACCATGACGGTGCACCGGCTCTTCAGCCTGCGCTGGCTCCCGCACGACTGGCTCCGCTTCGCGCTCCCCATCGTCATCCAGAGACACGCGGCACGCATCCTCGATGAGGTGCAGCCCGACGTCGTGCACTCCAACTCCCACCTCATCGTCGGTCGGGGCCTCAGCGTGCAGGCGGCGAAGCGAGGCATCCGGGTCATCGCGACGAACCACATCATGCCCGAGAACATGATCGAGTTCACCGTGGTCCCGAAGTGGACGCGCGGCGCATTGCTGCGCTGGGCGTGGGGCCAGACCAACAAGATCCTCAGTCTGGCGGAGTCCGTCACGACCCCCACCCGACGTGCCGCCGACTTCCTCGAGAAGAACACGGGGCTCTCCGGTGTGCACCCCATCTCGTGCGGGATCGACGCCGGGCTCTACACCCCGAGCTTCGAGCCCCGGACGGAGAACCGGATCCTCTTCGTCGGCCGGGTCACGGGCGAGAAGCAGATCGACGTGCTCATCCGCGCGCTCGGGCGCCTGCCCCAGCACCTCGACGCCCGCCTCACGATCGTCGGCGGCGGCGATCAGAAGCGCAACCTCGAGCTGCTCGCCGAACAACTGGGACTCGCCGACAGGGTCTCCTTCAGCGGGTACGTCACGGAAGAGGAATTGCGCGAGAGCTACACGCGGGCGACCGTCTTCGCGATGCCCTCGATCGCGGAGCTCCAGTCCATCGCCACGATGGAGGCGATGGCCTCCGGCCTCCCGGTCGTGGCCGCCGACGCCATGGCGCTGCCGCATCTCGTCCACGACGGGGACAACGGTTACCTCTTCACGCCGGGTGACGTCGAGGAACTCGCCTCCCGGCTCACGGACGTCCTGGAGGCCGCCCCGGAGCGGCTCAACGCCATGAAGAACGAGTCGCTGCGACTCATCCAGGCGCACGACATCAATCGAACGCTGTCGACGTTCGAGAGTCTGTATCGTGGACAACCGGTGACGGAACCCGTCTCCGAGATCCATCCGGAGCAGGCGCGCGACGAGGCCTGAGCCCCGGGGCGTTAGCTCAGTCGGTCAGAGCAGCGGACTCATAATCCGTCGGTCGTGGGTTCAAGCCCCACACGCCCCACCGTTTCCCACACGCGGCCACGACACACCCGTCGTCTCTCGACGCGCCCTGAGCGGCTGCAGATCTGCACCGCGGCGGCGCTGCCCGTGTTGAGACGGGAGGCCGACTCGGCGCGGAAGTGTCGGGCGCCCATCACGCCACCCCCGGTCGTCATCGATCCCACGCCACTACCATCACGTGAAGGCGCCTCATGACAGGTCGGCGTCAGTGGGTCGGGTTAGGGTGAGGGACCGTCCCGTCGGAGCCGCCGCGTTCCGGTGGGCGGCCGGGACATCCTCGCGATGCCCGACGGATGGAATGTGCGATACGCGAGTAAAGGGATGACGATGACCGATCAGAACCAGAACCCCTCGGATCGGAACGACCCGAACCGGCCGGGCGCGATCCCGGCACCCGGCGCCACTCCCGGTGAAGCGGGCAACGCCTCTGCCGGGCAGTACCCGACAGGGCAGCCCGGGGAATACTCCGGGCGGGAGGCCTCGATACCCGACGGCCAGTTCGGCCAGCCGGGGGAGTATGCGGGAACGCCGACCGCAGACGACCACGTGGGTCGTCCTGCGGCAGCCGGACAGTATGAGTCGGGACAGCAGCCCACGGAGCAGTACGGAACCGGACAGCAGCCCACAGAACAGTACGCTCCCGCTTCCTCCGAGTTCGCGCCCTTCCACGAGTCGGCGTTCACCGAACATCCGCAGCGTCAGCCGAGGCCGCGCAGGGACGAGAACGGCGAGCCGTACGGGGTCGGCCCGTTCTCCCTCCGTGAAGCGATCATCGCGGGCCTCGCGATCCTCCTGCTCATCGCTTCCTTCCTCCCGCTCGTCGGCGGCGAGTACGCCGAGTTCATCGGGTACTCGAACCTGTGGGGCCCCGCCCCCTGGCTCGTGATCCCCGGCGCGCTCGTCTTCGTGGCCGCCGCGGCTCTGCTCGTCCTCCGTCGCGTCGTGCCGACGGTGCCCTGGCGTGTCGGTTCCCTCTCCGTCGATCAGTTCGCCTCTGCCGCTGCAATCGTGACGGGGGGCTTCCACCTCGGCGCCATCTTCCTGATGCTGGGGCTCGGGGCGTGGTTCGGTGGACCAGGCGACGGCCTCGCCCCGGGGGCCGGCCCCGTCCTCGGTCTCATCGTCTCGCTCGCCGCCATCGCCCTCACGACCTTCGCCGTCTTCATCCCACCTTTCTCCGCGGACTTCCGGGACCGGCCCGAGTCGCCGGCCCACCGCCTCGCGCGGGCGGCGAAGCCGGTTCCGCAACGGCCGAAGCCCGCTCCAGAGGCGTCGCCGTCCTGGCCGACGCCGGCGTCGCCCTCGGTTGCACCGGAGGCCGCCCCGCCCGCGGGGCACACGGACCCGGCAGCGGGGTGGCAGCAGGCGCCGGCCGCGGATCCGTGGCCCGGCGCCGTGGCGCCCTCGGCTTCTCCCGCTTCGACGGATGCCGGAGCGCCCACCGCGGCCAATGGAGCGACGCCGTCGACCGATTCGGCTCCGCCCACCGCCGTCTACGAGCACCGCACGGAGAGTTCGTCGCCCGGGCACGGCTCCGACGCGGCCCACCCTCACGTCACCGTCGAGGACGGCTCGTCCTCCCCGACCGCGGGTGCCGTCTCTCCCCAGAACACCGGGACGACGCAGAACACCGACACGAACCAGAACACCGACACGAACCAGAACACCGACACGAACCAGAACACCGACAGCCCGGAGGGCGCCCTCGCTGATGGCGGCGAGCCGACGCCGACGGCCGAGCAGGTGGCTCCGACGCCGACCGCGCCCGTCGCCTTCGCCCCGTATTGGGTGCTCGCTCCCGAGCAGCGTCCGGTGGTCGATCTGATCACGGGTGCACCGGTCTTCGAGGTGGGGCCGACGGCGTGGGCGCTCGCGGTCGGCGAGCGAGACGGCGGACTCGTCATTCGCGCCGACGACGGACGGGTCGGACTCCTCCAGGCGACCGACGGGCTGACGCGGGGCTGAGCGAGCGCCCTTCCCCGCACCGTCGCGTCCGGGGAAGGGCACGGTCGCTCGGCCGGTAGGCTGGACACGACATGATCCAGCCCATCGACCTCCGCGGCCGCGCCCGAGACCGGGTGACGCTCGGCCGCCTCATCCCTCGTCCCGTCGTCGATATCGATGTCGCGAGCGAGTCGGCGCGCGACCTCATCGCCGACGTCGCAGCACGCGGTGAGACGGCCCTCCTCGAACAGTCGGCACGCTTCGATGGCGCGAGCCCCCACGCCGTGAGAGTCAGCGCCGAGGAGGTCGTGAGCGCACTCGCGGCGCTGTCTCCCGCGGTGCGGTCCGCGTTGGAGGAGGCGATCCGGCGGGTTCGGGCGGCGTCCGCAGCGCAGGTCCCCGTCGGTACGCGCACCGAGTTCGGGGGTGGTGCTGTCGTCGAACAGCGGTGGCACCCCGTCGAGCGGGTGGGCCTCTACGTCCCGGGCGGCAAGGCCGTCTACCCGTCGAGTGTCGTCATGAACGTCGTGCCGGCCCAAGTGGCCGGCGTCCGCTCAATCGCGCTCGCCTCCCCGGCGCAACGCGATCACGGCGGCGGCGTCCACCCGACGATCCTGGCCGCCGCCGGTCTGCTCGGGATCACCGAGATCTACGCGATGGGCGGAGCCGGCGCGATCGGCGCCTTCGCTCACGGCGTGCCGTCCATCGGCCTCGAACCCGTCGACGTCGTGACGGGCCCCGGCAATGTCTTCGTCGCGGCCGCGAAACGCCTCGTGAAGGGGCTCGTCGGTATCGACTCCGAGGCCGGCACCACCGAGATCCTCGTGATCGCGGACTCCCTGGCCGACCCTCGGCTCGTCGCCGCCGACCTCGTGAGCCAAGCCGAGCACGATGAAGCGGCTGCGGCCGTCCTCGTCACGGATTCGCCGGAGCTCGCCGCCGCGGTCGAGCGCGAACTGTCTGTGATCGTCCAGGCGACCGCCCACAGTGAACGCGTCGCGACCGCCTTGTCCGGACCCCAATCCGCGATCGTGCTCGTCGACGATCTCGCCGCCGCTGCAGACTTCAGCAACGTGTACGGGCCGGAGCACCTCGAGCTGCAGGTGGCCGACGTCGCGTCACTGCTTCCCCTCATCCACTCCGCGGGAGCGATCTTCGTGGGGCCGCATGCCCCGGTGAGTCTCGGGGACTACCTCGCCGGGTCGAACCACGTGCTGCCGACCGGGGGAGGGGCGCGGTTCTCGTCGGGTCTCGGAGCCTTCACCTTCCTGCGACCTCAGCAGATCGTCACGTACTCGGAGTCTGCGCTCGCGGAGGTCGCTCCCCACATCGTCGCGCTCTCGTCCGCCGAGGATCTTCCCGCTCACGGCGAGGCCGTCTCCGCACGGTTCGCGTCGGGCCACCACCACTGAGGACGTCCCATGCACTGTCCGTTCTGCCGATTCCCCGATTCGCGAGTCATCGACTCGCGCACGAGCGACGACGGCCTGTCGATCCGACGGCGCCGCCAGTGCCCCGAGTGCGGGCGACGCTTCAGCACCACCGAGACCGCGAGCCTCGGCGTCATCAAGCGCAGCGGCGTCGTCGAGCCGTTCAGTCGTGACAAGGTCGTGAGCGGTGTTCGGAAGGCGTGCCAGGGGCGACCCGTGACCGACTCCGACCTCGCCATCCTCGCCCAGCGGGTCGAGGAGGCGATCCGTCAGACGGGCTCCGCACAGATCGACGCGAACGACATCGGACTCGCGATCCTCCAGCCCCTGCGCGAGCTCGACGAGGTCGCGTACCTCCGGTTCGCGAGCGTCTACCAAGGTTTCGATTCGCTCGACGACTTCGAGGAGGCCATCACGCTGCTGCGCGTCGAGCACGCCGGCGATGAGCACCCGCGGCGAAGCGAATAGCGCTCGCCCGCTATCCTGAAGCTCGCATGTATCGCATCCTCTTCTCCCTCCTCCTGAAGCGACTCGATCCCGAACGCGCCCACCACATCGCGTTCGCCGTCATCCGCTCGATACCGCGGATCGGTCTCGCCCCGGTGCTCCGGCGCCTGACGGGTCCATCGCCCGCTGAGGCGGTCTCCGCCCTCGGGCTCACGTTCTCGTCGCCCTTCGGCGTGGCGGCCGGTTTCGACAAGAACGCCGAAGCCGTCATCGGGCTCGGCGCGCTCGGCTTCTCTCACGTCGAGGTCGGCACGGTCACCGCCGTCGCTCAACCGGGCAACCCGAAACCACGCATGTTCCGCTTCGTCGCCGATCGCGCGGTCGTCAATCGCATGGGCTTCAACAACGAGGGTGCGGCGCGTGCGGCCGAGCGCCTCTCCGCCCTCCGACGGGAGCATGCCCGGCCGGTCATCGGCGTCAACATCGGCAAGAGCCGGATCGTCGATGTGGACGACGCGATCGAGGACTACCTGACGAGCACCCGCATCCTCGCTCCGCTCGCCGATTACCTCGTCGTCAACGTCTCCTCTCCGAACACGCCCGGCCTCAGGGGTCTCCAGGAGATCGACCGGCTCGCTCCGCTCCTCGCCGCGGTCAAGGAAGCGGCGGACGGCACACCGCTCCTCGTCAAGATCGCGCCGGACCTCGCGGACGAGGAGATCGAACGGATCTCCGAGCTCGTCGTGAGAACAGCCCTCGACGGCGTGATCGCCACCAACACGACGATCTCGCGGGAGGGCCTCATCACGGATCCGGAGACCGTCACGAGAGCGGGAGCCGGTGGACTGTCGGGCGCCCCGCTCCGGGCACGATCGCTCGAGGTGCTGACGCTGCTCCGCCGTGGACTTCCGTCCGACATGTGCGTGATCTCCGTCGGCGGCGTCGAGACCGCCGAACACGTCCGCGAACGGCTCGAAGCCGGCGCAACCCTCGTTCAGGGCTACACCGGCTTCGTCTACGCCGGACCGCTCTGGGCACGCTCCATCAATCGTGGACTCGCACGCCTCCGCGGGTCGGCCGCGCGACCTACTCCGGGAACTGTCGGCGCTTGACCTGCGGCTTCGGAAGTCGCAGCACGCGCAACTGAAGCGATCGCATCGCGGCGTACCAACGCACACCCCGCTCGACCTTCGACGCGCCGAACTTCTCCGCGAGTCGCTTGCGGATCCGCCGTCCCAGCAGGAAGACGTCGATGAGCGCGAGCAGGAAGAACGCCCAGATCGCAAGCATCGCGTAGACCTGCACTTCGGCGCTCGGGATGAGCGTCAGAAGGATCACCGCGAACATGATCGGGATGAGGAACTCCCCGACGTTGAAGCGGGCATCGACGCAATCGCGGATGAACTTCTTCTGGGGCCCTCGGTCGCGCGCGGGCAGGTAACGCTCGTCGCCCGCCGCGTAGCCCACACGGGCCTTCTCGCGCGCTTCCGTCATCTTGGCGCGCGCCTCCTTGGCGGCGAGCTTCCGGTCACCCGGGACGAGGGGGCGCTTGTTCGCCGCCTCCCGCTCCTTCCGCGTCGGCGTGGGTCGCCCTTTGCCCGCGGCGATACGCGCCTCGATCTCCGCTTCCGCGGTCGTCGACGTCGTCGTCGCGTTGTCTATCTTGTTCCTGGTCACGTCGGTTCCTCCACCCACTGCCTCTTAAGATTACCTCTATGAGCGATTCCTCCTCGTCCGTGCCCGGAAATGCCGAAGTCGACGACGCGCTACGCGAGGCCGTGCGCCTCGGACTGCCGTCGACCATCGCCGATCTGTCCGCGCTCGTCCGCATCCCATCGGTGTCGTGGTCGGCCTTCGATCCGGCTCATGTGCAGTCGAGCGCCGAGGCGGTCGCCGCCCTCGCCGAGGGCACCGGCGTGTTCGACTCGGTCCGGATCGCTCGGGCGGCGATCGGCGACACGGACGAGCTCGGCCAGCCCGCCGTTCTCGCTCGTCGAGCGGCGCGGAACGGGGCCCCGACCGTGCTGCTCTACGCGCACCACGACGTGCAGCCTCCCGGGCGCGACGAGGACTGGGACACCGCGCCCTTCGAGCCGACCGTCGTCGGAGAGCGCCTGTACGGCCGCGGTGCCGCCGACGACAAGGCCGGTGTGATGGCCCACATCGCCTCCATTCGCGCCCTGACCGAGGTCCTCGGGGCGGACTTCGATCTGGGTCTCGCGCTCTTCATCGAGGGGGAGGAGGAGTTCGGCTCCCGCTCCTTCGAGACCTTTCTGGCGGAGAACGCCGAGGAACTGCGGGCGGATGCGATCGTCGTCGCCGACTCCGGTAACTGGGACGATGCGACCCCCGCTCTCACGGTCAGCCTCCGCGGCAACGTCACCTTCCGGCTCACGGTCCGTACGCTCGAGCACGCCTCCCACTCCGGCATGTTCGGGGGAGCGGTCCCCGATGCCATGCTCGCGATGATCCGCTTGCTCGACACGATGTGGGACGCGGACGGCTCCGTTGCGGTGAAAGGCCTGGGCTCCCGCGAAGGGAGCACTCCGGCCTACGACGAGGCTCAGCTGCGTTCCGAGACGGGACTCGTCGGCGGTGTCCATCCGATCGGGACCGGCTCGCTCCTCAGCCGCATCTGGTGGCAGCCGTCCATCACGGTCACGGGCATCGACGCACCGAGCGTCGCCAACGCATCGAACACGCTCCTCCCCGAGGTCTCCGTCCGTGTCAGCGCGCGTATCGCTCCGGGACAGAGCGCAGCGGAGGCCGCTCAGGCGCTCATCCGCCACGTGGAGGCGAATGCTCCATTCGGCGTCGTGCCCGCGATCGACGACCTCGACACAGGCAACCCGTTCCTCGTCGACACCTCCGGCCCGATCGTCGCCGCCACCAAGCAGGCGATGGCGGACGCGTGGGGCGTCGAGCCCGTGGACTTCGGGGTGGGCGGATCCATCCCCTTCATCGCGAGCCTCGTCGAGTCGTTCCCCGATGCCGAGATCCTCGTCACGGGTGTCGAAGACCCCCATTCCCGCGCCCACAGCCCCAACGAGTCGCTCCACCTGGGCGTCTTCCACCGCGCCGTACTGTCCGAAGCGCTCCTGCTCGCACGACTCGGCACACGATGACGCGGTTGCGGCCCCATCCCGCGTCACGGGCGGTAGAATCGAGCGCACCGGTGAACACCGGTCCACCGATCTTCCGAGGAGAGTCATGACCGACACGATGACGACAACGCCGGCGACGGATCTCGCCGGAGCGGCGCAGAAGAAGGCACACGGCGTCGCGCTCAGCGACACCGCCGCCGCCAAGGTCAAGAGCCTCCTCGCCCAGGAGGGCCGCGAGGACCTCCGGCTTCGCGTCGCCGTCCAGCCCGGCGGCTGCTCCGGACTCATCTACCAGCTCTACTTCGACGAGCGGTTCCTCGACGGCGACGCCGCAGTCGATTTCGACGGCGTCGAGGTCATCGTGGACAAGATGAGCGTCCCGTATCTCGACGGCGCCTCGATCGATTTCGAGGACACGATCCAGAAGCAGGGCTTCACGATCGACAACCCCAACGCACAGGGAAGCTGCGCGTGCGGAGACAGCTTCCACTGAATCCCAGCCACGTCGCGGAAGCGGGGGTCTACCATCGGGTCGGCTCCCGCTTCCGCGTATCCACCGGGGAATCGGGATTTCGACAGATCGTAGAAACACGTCTCCGTGGTCATCGGCCCTCCGTGTCTTCGGGCTAGACTGTCAGGGAACCAACAGTGTCTTGCGAAAGGTCCCCAGGTGCGCTCGAACAGACGACTCCGCTGGGCTGCAATTCCGGTCGCTCTCACCCTCGCGGTAGTGCTCGCCGGCTGCACCCAGGCCGAACTGCACGGCTATCTGCCGGGCTTCAAGGAGGGTGAGGCGCCCGTCACGGACCGCACCGAGATGGTGGCGGGTCTGTGGACCAACTCCTGGATCGTGCTGCTCGCAGTCGGCGTGATCACCTGGGGTCTGACCCTCTGGGCCGTGGTCGTCTACCGCCGCCGCAAGGGCCAGACAGGGCTTCCGCTCCAGCTGCGGTACAACATGCCGATCGAGATCTTCTACACGGTCGTGCCCCTCATCCTCGTCCTCGGCTTCTTCGCCTTCACGGCGCGCGATCAGGCGATCATCGAGACCCAGTTCGAGGAACCGGACGTCCAGATCGACGTCTACGGCAAGCAGTGGGCGTGGGACTTCGTCTACAAGGGAGCCGCAGACGGCGAAGACGTCTGGTCCGTCGGCGTCCAGGCTCAAGAGGTTGAAGGCGCGTCGGACACCGGAGCCGTCGATCAGGATCAGCTCCCCACGCTTTACCTCCCCGTCGACGCGAAGGTCAACTTCGACCTCAACTCGCGCGACGTGCAGCACTCCTTCTGGGTCATCGACTTCTTGTACAAGAAGGACCTGTACCCCGGGATCACCAACCACATGTCCGTTCAGCCTCTTCGAGAGGGCACCTATGCGGGCAAGTGCGCCGAGCTCTGCGGCGAGTACCACTCCCAGATGCTCTTCAACGTCAAGGTCGTCTCGCAGGAGGAGTACGACGCGTACATCCAGTCCCTCGAGGACGCCGGAAACGTCGGCGACTACGGCGACACGTACAACAGGAACTACACACCCGGTCTGACCGGCGACGAATCAGAAGAGGGAGCGGAGTCATGACGAGTACCGTCGAGCTGCCCGCCGGCCAGGCGAAGGTCGTGAACGCGACCGGTGTCGAACGCAAGGGCAACGTCGTGGTCAACTGGATCACGTCGACCGACCACAAGACGATCGGGTACATGTACCTGATCTCGTCGTTCATCTTCTTCTGCATCGGCGGCGTGATGGCCCTCATCATCCGCGCACAGCTCTTCGAGCCGGGCCTCGAGGTCGTCGCGACGAAGGAGCAGTACAACCAGCTCTTCACGATGCACGGCACGATCATGCTGCTCATGTTCGCGACTCCGCTCTTCGCGGGCTTCGCCAACGTCATCATGCCGCTCCAGATCGGAGCTCCGGACGTCGCGTTCCCGCGGCTCAACGCGTTCGCCTTCTGGCTGTTCCTCTTCGGGAGCAGCATCGCCGTCGCCGGATTCCTCACCCCGGGCGGCGCGGCGGCCTTCGGTTGGTTCGCCTACACACCGCTGTCGAGTACGACGTTCACGCCAGGACTCGGCGGGCATCTCTGGGTGTTCGGACTGGGTCTCAGCGGTTTCGGAACGATCCTCGGTGGCGTCAACTTCATCACGACGATCATCACGATGCGTGCTCCTGGAATGACGATGTTCCGCATGCCGATCTTCACGTGGAACACCCTCGTGACCTCGATCCTCGTGCTCATGGCGTTCCCGGTTCTCGCCGCCGCCATGCTCGGCCTCGGCGTCGACCGCGTCTTCGACGCCCAGCTCTACGACCCGGCGCTCGGCGGAGCGATCCTCTGGCAGCACCTCTTCTGGTTCTTCGGCCACCCCGAGGTCTACATCATCGCCCTGCCGTTCTTCGGCATCGTCTCGGAGATCTTCCCGGTGTTCAGCCGGAAGCCGATCTTCGGGTACAAGACGCTCATCTACGCGACCATCGCGATCGCCGCGCTGTCGGTCACCGTGTGGGCTCACCACATGTACGTCACGGGATCCGTCCTGCTGCCGTGGTTCGCCCTCATGACGATGCTCATCGCGGTCCCTACGGGTGTGAAGATCTTCAACTGGATCGGCACGATGTGGCGGGGTTCGATCACCTTCGAGACGCCGATGCTCTGGAGCATCGGGTTCCTCATCACGTTCACCTTCGGTGGACTCACGGGTGTCATCCTCGCGTCGCCGCCGCTCGACTTCCACGTGTCGGACACCTACTTCGTCGTCGCGCACTTCCACTACGTCGTCTTCGGAACCGTCGTGTTCGCGATGTTCGCGGGCTTCTACTTCTGGTGGCCCAAGTGGACCGGCAAGATGCTCAACGAGAAGCTCGGCTACTGGCACTTCTGGATCCTGTTCATCGGCTTCCACATGACGTTCCTCATCCAGCACTGGCTAGGAGTCGTCGGCATGCCGCGTCGGTACGCCACGTATGCGCCGGAGGACGACTTCACCTGGATGAACCAGGTCTCGACGATCGGTGCCATGGTGCTTGCGAGCTCGATGATCCCGTTCTTCCTCAACGTCTTCATCACCGCCCGCAAGGCGCCGAAGATCACGGTCAACGACCCGTGGGGTTACGGCGCATCGCTCGAGTGGGCGACCTCCTGCCCGCCGCCGCGCCACAACTTCACGTCGATCCCGCGCATCCGCTCGGAGCGTCCCGCTTTCGACCTGAACCACCCCGAAGCCATGCCGGTCGGTGTCGGCCCGGCGAAGGACGCTCCCGACGCTCCGGTGTACGACGCCGGCGACGAGAAAGTGAAGTGACGTGAGAGCGAATACCAACCTCTTCTGGCTCCTCGCCGGATTCTTCGCCCTCTCGGCGGTCGTCTACACCGGTTGGAACCTCCTCGACGACAAGCACATCGTCGAATGGGTCGGCACGGTCGCGCTCGTCCTGAGCGCTGCTCTGGGCGCCTTCCTCGCCTTCTACCTGGGCCGCGTGCGTAACCATCAGGGCGGCGAACTGCCGGAGGACACCCTCACGGCCGACATCGACGACGGAGACCCGGAGCTCGGGCACTTCAGCCCGTGGAGCTGGTGGCCGATCTTCCTCGCCGGAGCCCTCGCGCTCGTCTTCCTGGGCGTCGCGATCGGACCGTGGATCGCGTTCATCGGGTTGCCTCTCGTTCTCATCGCGATCGTCGGATGGTGCTACGAGTACTACCGCGGCTTCTTCGCCCGCTAGGACGTGTCATGACGCTCATCCGCCGGGGGACCCTCGACGACCTCGACGCCGTCTTCCGTCTCGCGCAACAATTCGTGACGGAGAAGACGAGCATCGACCTCGACGGTTTCACGGTCGCGTTCAACAACGTCATCCGCTGGCGCGAGAACGAGACGAACGTCCTGCACGTCGCCGAAGACGACCAGGGCGCGGTCATCGGGTACACCCTCATGAGCGTGTCGCGTCTACTGCACGTCGCAGGACTCACGGCCCACCTCCAGGAGCTCGTCGTGGACGAGTCGGCCCGTGGCCGTGGGGTCGGCTCCGACCTCGTGTATGCGAACGAGCTCTACGCCATGGAGCGTGGCGTTCGGCGACTCACGATGTCGACGTCCCGCGCCGGTGAGTTCTATCGCCGCCTCGGGTACGACGTGACTGCGGAGTTCTACAAGAAGATCCTGCCGCTCGGCGGTTGAGGAGCATCCTGCGGCCTGAAGGCCCCGTTCGCGCTCGCGCGTACGGGGCCTCGTCGTTGCATCCGCGTAAGCCTGTCACACGCCGGTCAGGGATGTCACCCAGGCTTCCGTCTGTCGTGGGGTCGCGAACCGCCGCACGAGCACACCGGGCGGGGGTGACTGCTCGAGTTCCCTCATGCGCCGGCGGTTGTGAGCGAACTCGTTCCACGCCCATCGGACGATGTGCTCGCGGTCCGTCACGATCGTTTTGAGCGGAGGCTCCTGATTGCCGTTCCAGAGCTCCATCCGTCGGAGCCTCCGCTCGACTGTCCGACCGACCACGCGCTTCATGACACGGCCCCTGCTGTAGTCGAGGGCGATGAGGAGTTCGGCTCGCTCGAGCAGGAGAGGTCTGACGGGTGTGTACTGCCACTCGGAGACCCACGCGTCGGTCGCGACGATCCTCTCGACATCGCGTCGGAAGCCGTCTCTCGGAGTCCATCCTGGACCGTGGTAGAGAGAGTCGAGCTCCGTATAGGGAAGCGCCAGCCGCTCCGATAGTTCCCGCGCGAGCGTGCTCTTGCCCGCACCCGCCGACCCCGCCACGAGGATCCGGCGGGGGAGCGCGCCCTTGCACGAGGCAGCACTCTCGTTCTCTTCCGCAGCCATACGAAACGGCCCCTCTCCTGGTCGGCGCCATCGATGTTACTCGACGAGGTCCGAGGAGAGGGGCCGCTCGTTCGACCAGGGTGCGGCGGTCGGCGTCAGTGGTTCTGGTGCGACGACTCGATCTCGACGTGGTCCTCGTGGTGGTGCGACGCCTCGATCTCACCACGGGTGGGAGGCGCGATGCGGTCCTCGAAGAACCATCGGGACAACGAGGCTCGAGCCCTCTGACCGACCGTGATCTTGCCCCGCGCGTTCGGGCGGATCATGAGCGGCTTGTAGTCGTGGTAGCTCACGAGCTTCCACCGCTGGTAGTCGTCGATCTGCTCGTGCTTCTCGATGTACTCGCCGCCGGGAAGGCGGATGATGCGACCCGACTCGTAGCCGTGCAGAACGATCTCGCGATCCTTCTTCTGCAACGCGAGACAGATGCGCTTCGTGATGAAGTATGCGATGAACGGTCCCGCGATCACCACGAACTGAAGAGCGTGGATGACGCCTTCCATCGTGAGCTTGAAGTGGGTCGCGATGATGTCCGAGCTAGCCGCGGCCCAGAGGCCCGCGTAGAAGGTCAGACCGGCTGCACCGATCGCTGTGCGCGTCGCCGCGTTGCGCGGGCGGTCGAGGATGTGGTGCTCGCGCTTGTCGCCGGTCACCCACGCCTCGATGAAGGGGTAGATCATGGCGAGCACGATGAACAGACCCAGCGCGCCGAGCGGGATCAGGATGTTAAACGACCACGTGCGTTCGAACAACACGAACTCGAGGTGCGGAGGGACGAGTCGGAGCGCGCCGTCGGCGAATCCGATGTACCAGTCGGGCTGCGTTCCCGCCGACACGGGCGACGGGTCGTACGGCCCGTAGTTCCAGATCGGGTTGATCGTGAAGAAGCTCGCGAGCAGCACGATCACGCCGAAGACGATGAAGAAGAACCCGCCGGCCTTCGCCGCGTACACGGGAAGCACCGGGTAGCCGACGACGTTCTGCTGCGTCTTGCCCGGACCCGAGAACTGCGTGTGCTTGTGCACGACGACGAACACGAGGTGCAGGGCGATGAACAGCAACACGAGCGCCGGCAGCAACAGGATGTGGAGCGTGTACAGGCGGCCGACGATAGCCGTGCCCGGGAACTCCCCGCCGAAGAGCAGGAACGAGATCCACGTGCCGACGAGCGGGATGCCCTTGATCATGCCGTCGATGATCCGCAGACCGTTGCCCGAGAGCAGGTCGTCGGGGAGCGAATAGCCCGTGAAGCCCTCGGCCATCGCGAGGATGAAGAGCACGAACCCGATCACCCAGTTGAGTTCACGCGGCTTCCGGAAGGCGCCGGTGAAGAAGATGCGCATCATGTGGAGCCCGATCGAGGCCACGAAGAGCAACGCTGCCCAGTGGTGGATCTGCCGCATGAGCAGACCGCCGCGGATGTCGAACGAGATGTCGAGCGTCGACGCCATCGCGGCCGACATCTCGACGCCCTTGAGCGGGACGTAGGAACCGTCGTAGTGGACCTCGGCCATCGACGCCTGGAAGAAGAACGTCAGGAACGTCCCCGAGAGGAGGATGACCACGAAGCTGTACAGGGCGACTTCACCGAGCAGGAAGGACCAGTGGTCGGGGAAGACCTTCCGACCGAACTCTTTGACGACGGCCGAGATGGACGTGCGCTCGTCGAGGTAGTTCGATGCGGCGGCGGTGAAGCCTCCGGACTTCTTCTCGACGGCAGTCTCAGGCCGAGTGGCGGTTGACGTGCTCATCAGTGACGCTCCCAGAAGGACGGTCCCACGGGCTCGAGGAAGTCGCTCTGCGCGACGAGATAACCCTCGTCGTCGACGGCGATCGGGAGCTGGGGAAGGGGTCGAGCTGCCGGTCCGAAGATGACGGCGGCGTGGTTTGCCACGTCGAACTGCGACTGGTGGCACGGGCACAGCAAGTGGTGGGTCTGCTGCTCGTAAAGGGCGACCGGGCACCCGACATGCGTGCACACCTTGGAATAGGCGACGATGCCGTTGTACGACCAGTCCTTGCGCGATTCCTCTTCGACGAGGTCCTCAGGCTTCAAGCGCATGAGGAGAACGATGGCCTTCGTCTTCTCCTCGAGCAGGTGCTCGGAGCCCGGAAGGTTCTCGGGGATGACGTGGAAGACGGAGCCGATCGTGACGTCCGACGCCTTGATCGGCGTGCCGTCGGGGTCGCGGGCGAGACGGGTGCCGGCCTCCCACATCGTGTGGCTGAGGAGTTCGACCGGGTCTTCACCCTCCGGGGCGAGCCCGCGGAAGAGAACGATCGCGGGAAGCGGGAACGCGATGAGCGAACCGATCAGCGTGTTGCGGATGAGGGAGCGTCGGCCGAAGCCGCTCTCCTGGTTGGCCTCGTCGAAGATCTCGACGGCGCGTGCCCGCGTCTCGTCGGTTCCGCGCACAGGGTGGCGGATGTCGATGGCCTCGTGATCGGCCATGAGCGCCTTGCCCCAGTGGACGGCACCGATCCCGATGCCGAGGAGGGCGAGGGTCATGCCGATGCCGATGAACATGTTGTTCAGGCGGACCGAGAGCAGGTCTTCCGGCACGATCGGGAACGCCATGTAGGCCGCGACGGCGAAGATGCTGCCGGCGAGCGAGAGGTAGAAGAGCGTGTAGACGGCACGTTCCGCCGACTTCGCCTTCTTCGGGTCCGTGTCGGTGACGCGCAACCGGTGCGGGGGCAGACCCGGGTCGCGAACGGCGTCGGAGGACACGACGGCCGTGCCCGGCGAGACGGTCTGCGCCCCGTCGTGGTCGCCGGCGGCGGCGAGTTCCGTGCCGCTGGTACCGTCCTGTGCCATGTTGCTCCTTCTACTTTCCGTACTGCGTTCGTCGATGCTGGGTGGCGCGGGGGATTAGTTGGACCGAGCCGTGATCCACACGGTCAGCGCCACGATGATGCCCATTCCGGCGATCCAGAGGAACAGTCCCTCCGCGACGGGGCCGAGGGCGCCGAGCGGGTGACCACCGACGGAGGTCGAGTTCTCCTGGAACTTCAGGGCGGTGATGATGTCGCGCTTGTCCTCGGGGGTGAGATTCGCGTCGTTGAACACCGGCATGTTCTGCGGGCCGGTGAGCATGGCCTCGTAGATGTGCGTCGGGGTCACTCCCGTGAGCGCCGGAGCGTACTTGCCCTCCGTGAGGGCTCCACCGGCGCCCGCGACGTTGTGGCACATCGCGCAATTGACGCGGAACAGCTCGGCTCCGCGAGCCGCGTCGCCCTCGGCGTCGAGGTACTGGTCCTCCGGGATGGACGGACCGGGTGCGATCGAGGCGACGTACTGCGCGAGCGCGTTGACCTGGTCCTCGGTGAACTGGACCGGCTTGACGGGCGCCTGCGGGGCCTGGGCCTGCAACGGCATACGACCGGTTCCGACCTGGAAGTCGACGGCGGCCGAGCCTACACCGACGAGGCTGGGCCCGTCGTCGCTGCCCTCGAGGTCGAGGCCGTGGCACGTCGCGCAATTGGCCTGGAAGAGCTTCTCCCCCTCCTCGACCGTCGCTTGCGTGGTGGTCGCTGACGTGTCGGCGACCGCCGTCGAGGAACTCACGAGGGCGTACGCGCCACCGGAGAGTAAAAGGCCGAGCGCGATGAGCGAGACACTCGCCAAGGGGGAGCGGCGTCCGGTCTTACGGACCGCTCGAGGCTTCCGGGAAGTTCTGAACATGTGTGTGTGCGCTCCGGTGCTATTTCAGGACGTAGATGACGAAGAAGAGGCCGATCCAGACCACGTCGACGAAGTGCCAGTAGTACGAGACGACGATGGCGCTCGTCGCTTCACGGTGACCGAAGGACTTGACCGCGTACGCGCGTCCGATCACGAGAAGGAAGGCGATGAGACCCGCGGTCACGTGGAGACCGTGGAAACCGGTCGTGAAGTAGAAGACCGAGCCGTACGAGTCGGAGCTCAGCGTGACGCCTTCGCTCACGAGGGTTGCGTACTCCCAGACCTGGCCCGCGACGAAGATGGCTCCCAGTGCGTAGGTGAGGAAGAACCACTCGACCATGCCCCAGTCCTTCGGGTTGCCCGACGTGGAGCGCGCCTTCGACTTCTCCGCCGCGAACACACCCATCTGGCACGTCACGGAGGACGACACGAGGATCAGGGTGTTGACCAGGGAGAAGGGCACATTGAGGAGGCCCGACTGCTCGGCCCACAGCTCGGGCGCCATCGATCGGAGGGAGAAGTAGATCGCGAAGAGGCCGGCGAAGAACATGACTTCGCTGCCGAGCCACACGATCGTCCCCACCATCACCGGGTTCGGTCTGTTGAGTCGCTGCGCTGCGGCCGCGAAGTTCACTGGAGTGCTCGTCACCGTTCCATTATGGCCGATCCCGAGGACGGATTCGCGCAGCGCCGAGCTTTTTCTACAGGTCGTCGAACTTAGGAGAGCCTTAGTGGGCACCGGGAAGACACCGTGAATCCACTGTCAGATTGGCGATCACTAGAATCGCATCATGACCTCAACCCCGTCGTGGCCCGCCGTCATCTCGTCGCTCCTCGATCTCGAGGACCTCAGCGTCGCCCAAGCCACCTGGGCGATGGAACAGGTCGTCACGGGCCAGGCGAGTCCCGCGCAATTGGCGGGTTTCCTCGTGGCGCTGAGCGCCAAGGGGGAGACGGTCGATGAGATCGTCGGATTCCGCGACGCCATCCTCGAGCACGCCGTTCCGCTTCCGGCCGATTCGATGGCCCTCGACATCGTCGGTACGGGCGGTGACCGCTTCGGTACGGTGAACGTGTCGACGATGGCGTCGATCATCGCCGCGGCCTCCGGCATCCCGGTCATCAAGCACGGGAACCGCGCCGCCAGTTCGAAATCCGGTTCGAGCGATGTGCTCGCGGCGCTCGGCCTCGATCTGTCGCTTCCGCCCGAGCGTGTCGCCGCGACAGTCGGAGAGGTCGGCATCACCTTCGCCTTCGCCTCGGCTTTCCACCCCGGATTCCGCCACGCGGGTCCCGTGAGGGCGGATCTCGGGATCCCCACCGTCTTCAACTTCCTCGGCCCGCTGTGCAACCCCGCCCGTCCCGAGGCCTCCGCCGTCGGTGTCGCCTCACTCGACCGCGTCCCCCTCATCGTCGGAGTCTTCCAGACGCGGGGAGCGACGGCACTCGTGTTCCGCGGCGACGACGGTCTCGACGAGCTCACGACGACAGGTCACTCGCACGTGTGGGAGGTGAGCCGCGGACTCGTGACGGAGCACGATCTCGATCCGCGCGACCTGGGGATCCCGCGCGCCCGGATCGAGGACCTCGTCGGCGGGACTCCGGACGAGAACGCCGCGGTCGTCCGACGGGTCCTCGCAGGGGAGCCCGGTCCCGTGCGCGACATCGTGCTCCTGAACGCCGCCGCGGGGATCGTCTCCTACCGTCTCGCGGAAGAGCCGTCGCGTGTCCAGGAGAGCTTCGTCGAACGGTTCGAGGCGGCACTCGAGGTCGCCGCCGCGACCGTCGACTCCGGCGCAGCGACCCGCACACTCGACGCCTGGATCGCCGCGACACGAGCACCGGCGTCCTGACTCGGGACACTCCTTTCCGGACGACCGCAATCCGGCGTACGGTGTGTGGAAGCGGGACTCCCGCTCCCGCTCCACTCGATGTTCCCGACGACCACGGAGATTTCAATGAAGAAGCTCATCAACGATCCGAAGAACGTGGTGCAGGAGTCCGTCGCCGGATTCGCCGCCGCCCATGCCGACATCGTCACCGCCTCCACAGACCCACTCTTCATCGTGCGATCGGATGCTCCGGTGCAGGGCAAGGTCGGCATCGTGAGCGGCGGGGGCAGCGGTCACGAGCCCCTGCACGGCGGCTTCGTGGGTTATGGAATGCTCGGAGCGGCGGTTCCCGGACCCGTCTTCACGTCCCCGACCCCCGACCCCATCGTCGCCGCCACGAAGGCCGTCGACGGGGGCGCTGGGGTGCTCCACATCGTGAAGAACTACACCGGCGACGTGCTGAACTTCGAGACGGCGGCCGATCTCGCTGCCGCTGACGGCATCGAGGTGCGCTCCGTCGTCACGAATGACGATGTCGCCGTCCAGGACTCCCTCTACACCGCGGGACGACGGGGCGTCGGCGGGACGGTGCTCGTCGAGAAGATCGCGGGGGCCGCGGCCGAACGCGGGGATTCTCTCGACGAGGTCGCCGCGATCGCCGAGAGGGTCAACGCGAACGTCCGCACCATGGGGGTCGCCCTCACCCCGTGCGTGGTGCCGCACGCCGGTGAGCCCAGTTTCACGCTCGGCGACGACGAGATCGAGATCGGCATCGGCATCCACGGAGAGCCGGGCCGCGAGCGCATCACGCTCGAGCCGGCCGACGCGATCGTCGATCGACTGCTCGGCCCGATCCTCTCGGATCTGCCGTTCGAATCGGGCCAGTCGGTCCTGCTCTTCGTGAACGGCATGGGAGGCACGCCGCTCGTCGAGCTCTACATCGTCTATCGCCACGCCGCTGAGGTCCTCGCGCAGCACGGGATCACGGTCGTTCGGAACCTCGTGGGCAACTACATCACGGCGCTCGAGATGCAGGGCACCTCGATCTCGGTCCTGAAGCTCGATGACGAACTCACCGAGCTGTGGGACGCCCCGGTGCAGACGGCGGCGCTGAGGTGGGGACGATGACCCTGATGTCGAGGAAGACCGATGGAGGCGCCCCGAGCGCCCGGGATGGAGCAGACGTATGACGGTGGGAACGGACTGGGCTCTCGCCTGGATCAGGCGGACGGCTGACGTGATCGCCGAGCACCGTGTCGAACTGATCACGCTCGACCGTGAGATCGGCGACGGCGATCACGGGGAGAACCTCGACCGCGGTTTCTCCGCCGTCCTGCCCAAGCTCGAAACGCTCCCGGACGGTTCCACACCTTCCGACGTCTTCAAGGTCGTCGCCACAACGCTCATCTCGACGGTGGGAGGCGCGTCCGGTCCACTCTTCGGCACGGCGTTCCTCAAGGCCGCCGGCGCCGTGTCCGGACGTGAGGAGATCGACTCGGCCGGCCTCGTCGAACTCCTCACGGCCGCTCGCGACGGGATCGTGCTCCGCGGCAAGGCCGACGTGGGCGACAAGACGATGATCGACGCGTGGTCGCCGGCGGTCGAGGCGGGCGCTGCCGCGGCCGAATCGGGCGCGGACGAACGGACCGTACTCGACGCAGCTGCTGCCGCTGCTGAAGCTGGTGCGGTCGCGACGGAGCCCCTCGTCGCGCACAAGGGTCGGGCGAGCTACCTCGGCGAGAGAGCCGTCGGGCACCGGGACCCCGGTGCCCAGTCGAGCGCGCTCATCCTCCGAGCGGCCGTCGAGGCGGCGACGTGACGGTCGGGATCCTGATCGTCTCGCACTCCGAGAAGATCGCAGAGGGCGTCGTCGAGCTCGCCGGGCAGATGGCCGCGGGAGTCACGATCACCGCGGCTGGAGGCACGGACGACGGTCGTATCGGCACCAGCTTCGACCGGGTCACCACCGGGCTCGCGTCGACGGACTCCGGCGACGGCGTCGTCGTCCTCTACGACCTCGGATCGGCCGTACTCACCGCGGAGACGGCCCTCGACTTCCTCGATGACGAGGCCAAGGCGCGGATCGAGATCGTCGACGCGCCACTCGTCGAAGGAGCCGTCGCCGCCGCCGTCGCGGCCGCTTCCGGCTCCCCACGTGGCGAGGTGGCCGCCGCCGCTCGCACGGCCAACGGCGAATCGACCGCCGGAGAACCGACAGCCCCGGTCGAGGGTTCCGGCGCGGCGAGTGGAGAGCGAATCGCCGACGTTCGCGCGAGCGAAGCGGACGAACCGTACGAGCGGTCGGTCGTGCTCGTGAATCGCGATGGCCTGCACGCCCGACCGGCGGCCGAGTTCGTGAAGCTCGCGTCGCGCCATGCCGTTCCCGTCACGGTCAACGGCAAGGACGCGAAGAGCCTGCTCGCGATCATGGGGCTGGGGCTGACGGCGGGCTCCACCGTCCGGTTGTCGACTCCCGATCCCACGGGACGCCCGGCCGTCGACGCGCTCGCCGAGCTCATCGAGTCCGGCTTCGGCGAAACCTGACCCGGACGACCGCGAGGCGACCCGGTCGCCGATCGGGTAAGACGACGACGAGAGGACAGAACATATGGGCATCGACGACATCTCCAAGAAGGCGCAGGAGTTCCTGAAGGACGAGCGCGTGACGAAGGCGCTGAAGAGCGAACAGGCCGAAGGGGCGAGCGACAAGATCCTCGACGGGATCGCCGCGGCGGCAGACAAGGCGACCGGCGGCCGATACCGCGACCAGATCGATGGCGCGAAGGACTCGGCCGACAAGAAGATCGGGAACGAGTAGGGCGGGGGAGGCCTTCGTGGCGGTTCGCGTCGACAGTTGGATCTGGGCCGTCCGACTCACGAAGACCCGCTCGGCCGCGACCGCCGCATGCAAGGCCGGCCACGTCCGCGTGAACGGCGAGCGGGCGAAGCCGGCGCAGCCAGTCTCGGTCGGCGATGACGTCCGTGTCCGGATCGGGGACGAGCGCATCGTCGTCGTGCGTGGGCTGCTCACGAAGCGCGTCTCCGCCGCCGTGGCCGCGGAGAGCTACACGGATCTGACCCCGCCGCGACCGCCTCGCGCCGAGACGCCGACCGACGTGACGAGGGATCGAGGGAGCGGTCGTCCGACGAAACGCGACCGCCGCGACCTCGAGCGCCTCCGCGGTCGCTGACACCCGTGGTCGCGGGTCGCGACGAGCGGCCGGCGGCGAGCCGCGTGCACCACGACCGTCGCCGCCGCACGTCACGGTCAGCGGACGGCGACCGCCGACCAGGACACGGGAGGCAACGTGACCGTCACGACACCGTTGGAGACGGAGGCGTCGATGGGGGAGAGGCCCACGCGCTCGGGATCGGCGAGAGTGTTCTTCGCGTACGGGTCGGCGTCGTGCAGCACGAGCGCCTCGGTGATCGAGGAGAGATCGAGGGACCCGAGGTCGACCGTCACGGTCACGGGATCCGTGATCGAGCGATTGACGAGGAAGACCGCGGCTGAGCCGGCCTCCTCGTCGAACGTCGCGACCGCGTCGACGAGCGGGGCGTCCCCGTGCTTCGCCGTCGGATACGTGTCGACGTCGATCCGCGGTCGGAGGACAACCCCCGCGGCGAGTCGAGACGTCACCGAGAACGGGAAGAACGTGGTCTGGCGCCAAGCGGGTCCCCCCGGTTCCGTCATGATCGGGGCGATGACGTTGACGAGCTGGGCGAGTGACGCGGACGTGACCCGATCCGAGTGCGCGAGCAGGGTGATGAGCAGGTTCCCGAGTACCACCGCGTCGGCGACCGAGTAGACGTCTTCGAGGAGCCGAGGCGCATACGGCCACTCCCGCGAGCCGTCCGTGTCCGCTGCGGCCAGTTCCGCCTCGCGCGCTTGATGCTCCTCGAGGTACCAGATGTTCCACTCGTCGAAGGACAGCATCATCGTCTTGTCACGGCGCAGCTTGTACTTCACGTGGTCGGCCGTCGCGACAACGGTGGAGATGAAGTACTCCATGTCGAGCGACGACGCGAGGAAGGAACCGAGGTCGCCTCCCGACTCCTGGTAATACGCGTGGCACGACACGAAGTCGACGTCGTCGTACGTGTGCTCGAGGACCGTCCGTTCCCAGTCGCCGAAGGTCGGCATCCCGGAGCCGCTCGATCCGCATGCGACGAGCTCAAGTCCCGGATCGGCGATCTTCATGGCCTTCGCCGTGCGTGAGGCGAGCTTCCCGTAGTCCTCGGCGTTCATGTGGCCGACCTGCCACGGGCCGTCCATCTCGTTGCCGAGGCACCACATCCGGATGCCGTACGGTTCCGTTCCGCCGTTCGCGATGCGGCGATCCGCGAGGGACGTCCCCGCGGCACCGTTGGCGTACTCGAGGACGTCGAGCGCCTCGAGCACCCCGCGTGTGCCGAGGTTGACGGCGTACATGATCTCGCTTCCGGTCAGTGCCGTCCAGCGTGCGAACTCGTCGAGGCCGACCTCGTTGGTCTCGAGGGAATGCCAGGCGAGATCGCGGCGGCGTGGTCTCTCATCGCGAGGCCCGACGCCGTCCTCCCAGCGGTACCCGGACACGAAGTTCCCGCCGGGGTACCGGATGGTGGTCGTGCCCAATTCCTTCACGAGGGAGATGACGTCCTGGCGGAAGCCGTCGGTATCGGCCGTGGGATGAGCGGGCTCGTAGAGTCCGTCGTAGACACACCGCCCCAGGTGCTCGACGAAGGAGCCGAACAAGCGACGGTGGACGGGGGCGACGACCTCGGCGCGGTCGACGGTCACGGTGGCTGTGGTCACGGGTGCTGCTGTGGTCACGGGTGCTGCTGCGGTCACGGGTGCTGCTGCGGTCATGGGAGTCGCCTTTCGGGGTCGGAGGGATCGAGTGCGCGGAGGGGGACGAGCTCCGGTCGCGCGACGCTGCTCGTGACCGGCACGACGGCCCGATCGGCGCTCGATCGAAGCACGGCGTCCATGATGTCGAGCACATGGAGGGCGAGCCTCCCGCTCGCCCGGTGCGGCCGATCTTCGGAGACCGCCTCGGCGAGATCGGCGAGACCGACCCCGCGTCCCGCGCCGATGAAGCCCGCAGCATCGGGAACCGCACGCCACTCCGGGTCCTCTCCCGTGGCGACCTCGACCGGCTCTCCGAACCGGTTCGGGTCGGGCACGGCGAACGTGCCCGACGTCCCGTGGACCTCGAACAGAGGCGCTCGTGTCTGCCAGATCTCGAAGCTCACCGTCACCGTCGACGACACGCCGTTCGCGTGCTCGAGGATCGCGCTGATGTGGGTGTCGACCTCGACGGAGATGGACGTCCCCGCGAGAGGGCCCGTACCGACCGTGCGTGTGCGTCCCGATCGGGAGGCGACGCCGGAAACCCGTACGACGGCACCGAAGAAGTGCACGAGGGCGGTCAGGTAATAGGGCCCCATGTCCAGCAGCGGACCGCCGCCGGGCTGGTAGTAGAAGGCGGGAGCGGGGTGCCACCTCTCGTGGCCGGGAGCCGACCAGAAGACGCTCGCCCCGACGGGATCGCCGATCATTCCTGATTCGAGGGCCGTCCTCGCCGTCTGAATCCCGGTGCCGAGCACGGTGTCCGGGGCGCTCCCGTAACGGAGGCCGAGACCGTCGGCGAGGTCGAGCATGTCGCGGGCCGCGACCGGATCGAGGCCGAGCGGCTTCTCGGCGAAGACGTGCTTACCGGCGCGGAGCGCGCGTGTGCCGATCTCGACGTGAGCCGACGGGATCGTGAGATTGAGAACGACGTCGACGTCGGGCGAGGCGAGCAGATCGTCGACGGAGAGAGCCTGGGCACCGTGTTCCGCGGCGACACCGCGGGCACGCTCGACGTCCAGATCAGCGACGGCGGTGAGCCGCAGCATCGGCAGCGACGGAAGAGTGGCGAGGTACTGCTCACTGATCTTCCCGGCACCGACGATGCCGACCGTCAGCGGGAGGCCCACAGCAGTCCCCGCTCCACGATCGTGCGCACGTTCGGATCCTGGAGGACCTCCACCCGGTGACCAGGCGTCGCCACGAAGATCCGGCCGGCGCCCCACTGCCGGGTCCAGACGGCGGGGGACGTGACGGGACGCGACCACGGGTCCCACTCGCGAGCGGCCTGCGTCGTCGTCGCGAGGACGTCGTTGTAGTCGTCGTAAAGTACCCAGTATTGCTCCGTGACGAGCTCGAAGTCGAACAGGCCCCGAGTGATGGGATGCTCCGCGGCTGCCGGCGTCAGCTCGATCGTGTGCCGGACATAGTTGTCGGACTGCTCACCCACCCGCACGTCCGGGTGTTTCCCGGGGTGGGCGGCGAACTGGCCGCCGATCAGTTGCAGGTAGTCGGCGTTTGCACGATAGGAGTCCGCGATCCCGCCGTGCCACCCCGCGAGGCCGGTGCCGCCCTCCACCGCGCGGCGGAGTCCGGCGACCTGGTCCTGCTCGACCGTGGACATGGTCGTGCTCTGCACAATGATGTCGACGGCATCGAGGTAGCCGGCGTCGAGGTAGACGGCGGGGGAGTCCTCGACTCTCACCTCGTAGCCGTTCTCATTGAGGAACGGGATGAAGAGCTCGGTGCCCTCGACGGGCTGATGTCCCTCCCAGCCTCCGCGGACGACGAGCGCCCTCTTGGTGGGAGGGGTGGTGGTCGTATCGGTCATCGTCGTCCTCGAGGAGCCGGAGAGCCGGACGGATGCACGCAACTTGCGCAAGTTCTGCTCTAAATGCGGGGAAGGTTCCCGACCAGTCTGCCGTGCTCACGCGGCTTCTGCAAGGGATCACCACGCACCATCATGCGTAAATCCGCACAATAGTTGCGCAACTTCTGATATGTTCAACTTCATGACGGAGTCGCTACCGAAGGCGCGTCGTTCCGCGCGCCCCACGATGGTGCAGATCGCCGAGGCGGCCGGGACGAGCGTTCCGACCGTCTCGAAGGTCCTCAACGGCGGGACCGACGTCTCCGCGGCCACTCGGGAACGCGTGATGGAGGCCGCTCGTGAGCTCGGCTACCACCGGCGCTCGCGACGGACCGCCGCCGGGGCGGGAGCAGGGGAGTCGCGGCTCGTCGACGTCGTCGTCGGGGGCATCGAGGGCTCGTGGATCAGCCGCGTCCTCGAGGGCGTCGAGAGCGAGACGAGCCCCGCCGGCCTCGATCTCGTCCTGACACTCGCCGACGACGAGGGGACGTGGGTGTCCCGCATTCTGCGGCGGCCGTCCGTCGGTGTCATCGTCGTCCTCGTCGACACCACCGCTGCGCAACTGCACGCCCTCTCGGCGGCCGGGCGGCAGGTCGTCGTCCTCGATCCCAGCTCGCGACCGCCGGGAGATATCCCGAGTGTCGGGGCAACGAACTGGGAGGGCGGACGCCTCGCGGCCGAGCATCTCGTGTCCGCAGGCCACCGGGACGTCGCGGTGATCGGCGGTTCCCGTGCCCATCTCTACAGCAGCGCACGCATCGACGGATTCCTCACCGCCTACCGCGACGCCGGTGCCCCCGTGCTCCCCGAGCGCGTCGTCCACGCCGATTGGGACCGGGCCGTCGCCCACTCGGCAGCGCTCACGCTGCTCGGCGAGAGCGCCGCACGCCCGTCGGCCATCTTCGCGTGCTCGGACCTGATGGCCCTCGGCGTCTACGACGCCGCGGCCGAGATCGGGTTGAGCGTGCCGGATCAGCTCAGCGTCGTGGGATTCGACGACGTCAGGGAGGCCTCGTGGGCTGCGCCGCCGCTCACGACGATCCAGCAGCCCATCCGCGAGATGGGATCTGCGGCGTTCCGGATGCTCGGGCGGTTGCACCCCGAGAGCGGGGGAGCGACCTCCGCGTCAGCGCCACGGATCGAGCTGGAAACGCGCCTGGTCGTGCGCGACTCGACGACTCGGCTCCTCGAGACCGCGGGCTCGGCGCGCGCGCTCGAGGCCTGAGAGGAGCGCCGGCATCACCCGCCACACGATTATCCCCGCCGCGAGGACGGCCGTGAACGCGAAGACGATCGGCAGCCCGCCCCGATCGACCGGCAGCGGCCTGACGTCGAGGGAGAGCACGAGGTCGCGGGCGACGTCCGCCTCGCCGAGCGCGGCGGACGTCCCACCGGTCCGGGAGGGGCCCGGCGCGTTCTGATGCGTAACGCCGTTACCCGTTTCTTCACTGATCGACGTGTGGATGACAACATGACGAGGTGACAATGCGCGACGTCAGAACCGAACCGTTCCGGGCTGGTGACTCAGTCACGCTTCGGAGCGTGCAGTTGCTCGGTCATCATGGCGAGGCAGTCGCCTTCGCCGTCACTGGACGAGTGCTGGTGGATAACGAGGATCTGGCCGTCGTCGCAACCCCTATCGGGTCCGCTATGCGCAGACGGGCAGGAATCGGCAGCGGACCCAACGGCCGACAGGTCCTCCCGAGGACTGGGATGGAGAGTACGTCGAAGAGAGGTGGTTCGGAGCACCCGTCGTGCGCGTGCATCCGAAAGGTTCGCCGTGGTCCGTGTGGCGATGGCACGACGGAACTGACTGGCTTCCCGACTGGTACGTGAATCTCGAGCGACCGTGGGCACGCACGGCAATCGGCTTCGACTACCAGGACTGGACGCTCGACGTCATCGCCTCCACCGACGCACACGGTTCGTGGTCCGTGCGCTACAAGGACGAGGACGAACTCGCCTTTTACACGAGCAGAGGCCACTGGTCCGAAGCCATGCAGTCGACCATCGAGGGCGCCGGTCGAGACGCGACGCGCACGGCGCTCGCGCGTGCATTCCCCTTCGACGCGGATTGGTCGCAGTGGGTACCCGACCCCTCGTGGGACGCTTCGGAGCTCCCGACGCACTGGCCCCTTCTCCGATAGAGCGTCACGACCTCGGGAGACCATGTGCGCAGATCCCAGAGGCTCCCGCGCGACGATACTTCGCGTGGCTCCGACGCCGAGTAGCGGCTCAATGACCCACGGCCCGCCGGCAACGATGGTTTCTGGTGCTCAGTCGGCGTAGGAACCGAAACTCTGTGTCGGAACAGCAGAGGGTTTCGGCACGGTCAGCGACGTGTTGTCATTGACCCCTCGGGTGCTGGTGATCGCAGACCACGCCCGCTGACCGGCTGCGGCTCGATCGCGGACGTGCTGCTCGACGGTGTGCAGCTCGCCGTGGCAGAGCAGCAGCAGGAGGGCTGACCGCGGCGGGTCACTCGCGCTCGGTCGGTTCCTCCGTGGTGGCGAGACGGAACGACAGCCCCAGGGCATCGGCGACCCTCGTGAGCTTCGCGGTGTTTACGTGGTCGCCGCCCTCAATCCGCGCGATCGTGGGACGAGAAACACCGGAGAGCTCGGCGAGATGTTCCTGCGACCACTCACGACCTGTCCGTGCTTCGCGGACCTGCGCCGCGATCGCCTCCATGTCCCCGGGGCTCATGCCACGGCCACGCTCATCGCACGTTCTGCGCGGGTCCGCAGGATCTCCCCGTAAAGAGTCAGGCCTTCCCAGTCGACGACCTGGCTGCCCGAGTCATCGGTCGTGACGGGAACCATGATGCGGGTCTTCGCAAGCCGCGCCATGGACACGCCGTAGCCCCACGAGAACTTGCGCATTGCCCGCCGCATGATGGCGGTCAGCATAAGGCCCGAATGAACGTTCAGCTTGCGGTGCCGGAAGATCAAGAAGTTCTGCGCGGTGTAGAACGGAACAGGCTGATAGAACGTCGCCTGAGTTTTCAGAGTGACGGTGATGCAGTTTCCCACTTCAGGATCGACGGCCTGATCCGCGACGATCGCAGCGATACTGTTCGCCGAGTGTGTCTGACTGAGGTACGGCACCTTCGGCTCGCCACCTTTCAGGTGCACCTTGTCGAACCAAGCCGATGATGCCTTCATACTCTCGAACACATCCGTGATGAACATGGGCTCGAACATCAGATCCGGGAGCTCCGCGTCCGCGTCGGCTGTGTCAGACGTGCGAGCGCTGTGTGCGTGTGTGATCGCTCGGTCCATGAGTTCTTCACCGAGTCGGTTCATGCCCTCCCAGTCGACGACCTGCTCGCCGGAGGCGTCCGTCGTGACCGGGACCATGATGCGAGTCTTCGCGAGACGACCGGCACTTGCCTTGTGCCCCCACGAGAACTTCTCGATGGCGCGTCGGAGTACAGAGGTCAGCACCAACCCGTTGAAGACGTCAAGGTGCGGTGACCGCAGTTCGTAGACTTTGGTAGCGCCATAAAAAGCCACCGGCTGGTAGGCCACCACCTGCGTATCGATACCGACCGTAATCGCGTTGCCGTTGTTCGCTCGCTCCCCCTGGAGAGAGATGAATCCAGCAACACTATTCCCCGCCGCAGAGTTCGTGACATGCGGGAAGGCTGGCTCTCCAGGCAGGACCTGATTGGTGTTTAGCCAGGCCGGGGCCTGCCGGTACGTCTCGAACACATCCGTAATCAGCATCGGAGCGAAGGTCAGGTCGTCGTAAGCGCTCATGCGTCAACACCTTCCTCGACCTCGGCCTCAGCCGCGACGGGAGTGATCAGATCCCCGCGACCGTGCGTGTGCGTGTCGACCTGCCAGGTGACGTAGTCAGCGACGGTGGCGTAGAAGTCCTCGTAGCTCGGCGGCTGGTCGTTGAAGTAGAAGTAGCTGTGCTGCCACTCGTCCGTCGCGCTCACCTCGGAGCGGACGACGAACGCGGTGTCGTCCGGCACGCCGTCCTTGACGACCTCGAGGAGGTGCTTGCGTCGGTCCGCTGCACGCCCGTCGTCGACCAGCCCCACGTGCTGACGGACCTTGTACCCGTCGTCCTTGAAGTCGATGAACGTCGTCTTCTTCGACGCCGGGTGCGGGACACCGGCGGTGAAGAGGGCGACGACGACATGGGTGCCCACACCGTGGAACGTGTCGGGGTTCATCGTCAGGACCGCGTCGAGCGTGTGGTGCTTCATGATCTTCGCCTTGAGGGCCTTGTCCTCTTTCGTCTTCCCGACCATCGCAGACTGCGGCACGATCGCGGCGAGACGTCCGCGGACGTCGAGCTGCGACAGCGCCCGTTCGATGAAAGAGAGCTCGGACAGGTGCCTGGTCGTCTTGTCCTTCGACTGGGAGTACGGCGGATTCATGAGCACCTTCGTGAATCGCTCGAGGCGGCCGGGGCGCTCAGGGTTGTACGGGAAGAAGTCGTCTCGGGTGACGTCGAAGAAGTTGTGGCGCTGGAAGTTGGCCTTCCCGTCGCCGCGGAGGATCATGTTCGTGGTGCCGACGGCAAAGAGCTTGTCCTGGAGCTCGACGCCGTGGAGCTGGAACCGCTTGATCTCGTCGAGACGTTCGTCGAGCGTGCCCGAGTCAGAGCCATAGCGGGTCATCGCATCGGTGAACATGCGTCGCATCGCCGCGACGAGGAACGCGCCCGATCCAGCCGTGGGGTCTAGCACCACATCGTCGCTGTTGACATCGATGAGCTCAGCCATGAGATCGGTGATGTGATGAGGGGTAAGCACGATGCCGAGCGAGTTGCCGTCCGAACCGCCGTACTTCACGAACTCGCCGTAGAAGTTGCCGAGCACGTCGAACGCCGTGTACGACGGGTCTGAGACGACCTCGAACACCTCGTGATCGAGAATCTCGGTGAAGTGGCGAAGGGGGGTCTTCCCGAGGTCCTTGTTGCGTGCGTTCAGCAGGACGTGCCGACGGATGAAGGAGAAGCGGTCGAGCATGATGCCGATCTTCTGCTTCGGTCCGAGGTCGGCCTCGGGACTCTCGAGGAACTCCTTTGCGGCGGTGTACACCTTGTCACCGTCGCGGTATCCGTTGCGCTGATCGCCCGTGAGGTCGTCGAGGAGCTCCGGACGATACTTGAGCGCGAGGAGGATCGCGGAGACGAGAGTTGCCTTGTTCTCGTTCTCCAGCGACGCGTAGTTGCGCATACCTTCGTGCAGGACCCCTGCGACCTTCCGGACCTCGCGTACCTCTCGCTCCTCGCGAGGGAGCTGGCCGAGAACAGCGACCCGATGGTACTCGTCGATGTTCTCCGGGGCGAAGTTCGTAAGCGTCTCGAGGTCCTCGAGGAGCTTCGGTTCAGCACGAGGCGCGACGAAGGCGACCTTCATGCTGTAGTGGCTCTCGCTCCCTGCGACACCGATGGCGAACACCTGCTTGTCGGTCTTGCCGGCAAAGGCCTTTGCATAGTGCACTGCTCCGTTCAGGGCGAACTTCACACGCGCCATGGGGGCAAGATCGACGTTGCCAGCTTCGTCGAACGCCACTGACTCTTCGAAACGTGGCTTGTCCTCGAGCACGACGATGAAGTCACCCGACTCGATGACGAACTCCGGCTTGCCTCGTCCGGAACCGCCAGACTTCGAAGCACCTTCGAGCGCAGCGTAGATGTAGGCAGGAGCGTCCGAGCAGCTCTGCTCCCATGGGCGGGGAAAGCCGATTTCCCGCAACATGTCGCGGACGAACTGGTCGGTCGAGCGTTCATTGCTCATCGGGCTGCCTCCTGGCTGGTCCTGCGTTGTATCAGGAACATTACATGGGCGATGGTAGGTTCGCGTCGCGCATCGGCGAAACAGGGAATTACACGCTGTAGCGCAGGCCGAGCGCCGCGCAGGACCGCGCCGTGCGGTCGAACTGCTCGAGGGAGGGCTGGGAAGTGGCATGAACCCGGCGCAGCTCCGCGGTGGTGGGTAACCGCGTTACCCGTTTCTTCACGGCTGGAGGCTACTCCGCCTGCTCGCGCGGCGCGTCGTCGCTACGGCGCTCAGGCTGTGGGACGACGAACGAGCGATGTCTGAAACCGGAGACGATACGCCCGTAAGGGCGGTCTCCGCCGCGCGACTGCCGGAGCCCTTCGGCGGCCGCCCTCGTTCTGCGAGGCGCCTGCGCGCGGGTGGCTCGCTTCAGCCTGCCACGAGCGCGAGAAGATGCCGTGCCTGGAGCTCGGTCGTGCCCGGTGGGTTGCGGTGAAAACCGCCGTTGCCAGGGAGGAGCATCGCGAGCCAGAACGTTGCCCAGAGCGGTCGGTACGCTCGCATGCGCTCTCGAGCGCCATCGGAGAGCCCGACAGCCGAGCCGAGTGTCTCAGGGTCGAACACACCGTGTGTCCGACTGGCGATGTGCTCCACGTGATCTGCGAGGTCGTACGCAGGGTCAGTGAGTCCGCCGTCCTCGAAGTCCACGAGGCGGCAGGCGCGGCCGTCCCAGAGCACGTTCGTCGGATTCAGATCGGCGATCCCGAGGCAGGATAGTTCGGGCGCTGGCAGCGCATCAGGCTGGGCGAGCCACTCTGCGCCCGCCGCGATCCCCGCCGTGATGAGCGCGGGATCGTGGCAGGCCGACAAATCGTGCTGCTCACACAGCCAGCCCCGCAGCGCCTCGGGCAGCGTCGACGGCCCCAGGCGTCGCTCCGCGAGACCGGCCTCCTCGATGACCTCGGTGGGTATGCCGTGCAGTCGCAGGAGCGTTCGCCCTAGGGCCTCCGTCTGCGCAGCTGACAGGGGAGCGCCGCCGAGGGGCGTACCCGCCAGGCGCTCCATGACGACGACAGGGTGATCGCCCGCCTTCTCCAGCCGGAGCGGGCGCGGCGCGATTCCCGGCGCATGCGTCCAGATGAGCTTCAGGCAGGCCCACTCGCGAGCAGCTTCGCCATCGGCCCACCGGAGGAAGCGCTTGCGCACCTCGGTCTCGGCGAAGCTGATGTCATGGGTGTGGGTCTGCATGGTTCTCAAGAAGCGAATCTACGGCGTGCCAGCGGTCAGCTTCGAGCGTTGACGCCATAAGCGGGG
Organism: Labedella populi; assembly: GCF_004078655.1. Lineage (GTDB taxonomy): Bacteria > Actinomycetota > Actinomycetes > Actinomycetales > Microbacteriaceae > Labedella > Labedella populi. Next base: position 283,047 of record NZ_RZNC01000003.1, read on the forward strand.
AAGCGCGCACAATCTCGTCGCCATCGGGGCTCGCATAGCGTGGTTTCTGATGGGCAATCCCGTTACCCGCTTCTTCACCAATCAGCGCCGCTCAGCGCACCATCCTGAGCTCTACGAGCCCGTCCAGATCGGGGTCCGCGAACTCGTAGCCGTCGGCCCCGAACCCATGGCGTTCGTAAAACGCGCGGGCGCGGTCGTTGCCACTGAGGACCCAGAGCTGAGCGGGCTGATCGGCCAGGACGGCTTCGAGGAGAGCTGTTCCGATTCCCGAGCCTTGTTCGTTCGCCAGAAGGCAGATCGAGTACAAGTGCAGGCCCCGTGCCGGCGGGAAACCCTTCATGGCGTCAGGATGGTCGGCTGGGGCCGCGAAAGCGAATCCGATCACTCGGTCGCCCCGCTCAGCAACGGCAACCGATCCCGGGAGCGGATCGAGGCCGAGTATCGACCTCCACATGCGACGCCTTGCTTCCAGTGCTTCGTCACCCATGAGTCGATCAGTGATGACGCCGGAATATGTCTCGCGCCAGGACTCGACATGGACGTCGGCGATGCCATGGGCGTCGCCGAGCTCAGCAGGGCGCACCCGCACCGAAGAGGCGTTCATCTGACGACACTACCGCCGCCAGGGTGACGCGAAGCGTCTGATACTTCGTTATACAAGAGGCGCATGTATAACGAAGTATCAGCGCGTCTCACGGCATCGGGTCGCTCCGGGCGAGTCGCCATCGAGTCTCATAGTCGGGATGATCGGCGTACGCAGATGCGAGTTCTCGCACCACGGTCTCCATGTATTCGGCTGCAGCCGCGTAGGCCGGGGATTCCTGGTTCACGACCTCGAGGTAGGCCTCGATGATGCGGCGCTTGGCTGCGCAGTCGGCAAGCACGCGCTGGTAATCGATGGCCACGATGAGCCTGTCCGGATCGAGGTCGAACGGCGTCGCCCAGGCGCAGAACTGCTCATCCTCGGTGGGGGAGTCCCAGTTGACGAAACGTGCGATCTGCGCGTCTTCTTCGACGCGAGCGATCAGGAAGTCGGCCAGAGGATCTGTGTTCACGCGCATAGGAGCCCTTCTCGAGGCGAACCGACCAGTTTCGCATGAACTTCGTGCGCCGTCATGTCCCACGTGTCGTACCGCGATCCCGCGAGATTTTCGCGGTGCCTCCTTGAGCTGCGGACTCTCCAGCTCAGGGAAGCTTGGGCCTCTTCAGATCGACGTAGTCGGACATCGGCCCGCCGGCGCGAGCTGCGTATCGGGCGACGACGGGCTTGCTGTAGCCGAGCAGGTCGATCAGTGTCCGCGCATCGACTTCCTGAGCGAGATCGCGCAGAGTCGCGTTGCGTTCGCGCTGAGCGTCGATGCCGAGCACTTTCAGTCGCTCAGAAAGCGTGCCGGGGTGCAGGTTGCGGCCGGCCTGGGTGCCGGGGAATAGCCAGGAGGTTCCGGCGTTGACGGTGCGCGGCTTGCCTGGCGCTTCGAGGTGCTGCCAGAACAGGTCGGCGACGGCGTGGGGAACCGCGGTCGGGTGTTGCCCGAGGGTGAGGGTCATTCCGTTGACGCCGAACGCGGTGTGCTCGTGCCGGAGCATGACGATCTTGTTGAGAGGCTGCGCCCACAGCAGCAGGATCAGCCCGGCGATGCGCGTGGACAGCGCGACCTGCTCCCACTCGAGGCAGTTCCGCACGAGGGCAACGCGCTCACTCTGCTTGAGCAGTGGCTCGGACTGCGCCTCGCGAAAGGGTGCGTCGAGCCGGTCTACTTTGCTACGCCGGTTCTCGTCGCGGTTGAGCCAGCGGAGGAAGTTGCGCACGTGCTTGCGTGTACTCGTGCCGTCGGAGAGGTAGTCGTCGACGTGACGCTGGCGCAACTGCGCTGAGCCGATGCCATGTGCACTTCGCAACCAGATCAGGAACTTGCCCGCCTCGGTGATCTCTTGCTTCGCCGCATGCGTGACCGTTTCGATGTTCACGTCGGGCTCGAGGGCGCGGGCGCGCACGCGCTTGAGGTGATGCCAAGTCGCGAACCGTTCGATCCGGTCGCGCGTTCCGTCATCAGGCAGTGTCGCGAGACGTGCCGCGATCCATCGTTCGAACCGATGAACGCGCTCATCCACGCCACGTTCGGGGAGCATGCGATTGTGGGCGAGGAGCGCCCGCAGATGCTCGACCGCTGGCCCCGGCTCGAGACGGTCGAATGCGTCCTGGGTGAGCGGGAGTTCGCGGGTTCCGATTGCGGTCAGCAGTGCACGGGCGCGGGCCCCTCGCATGTATGTATAGATGCTCTCGGGTCGATCGACGCCGGACAACGTGTCAACGAGCCGACGCAGCCGAAGGTCGGCTCCTGGCCGCACCAGGGCGGTGAGGTCGGTGCGAACGACGCACCGTGCACACGCGCCGCGTCGGAACCGCTCTGCTTCGCGGCCGCAGACGGCGCATTCCAGTTTCGTCGTGATGCCGGCGCAGTTGCGACAGATCGCGCGGCCGCTATCGTCGCGCCCGGGGAGCATTCGATTCTCGTCGTCGCATGTCGGGCAGGTGCCGTAGACGTGGGTCGCGTCGGTGAAGCAGATACCGCAGATCCTGCCGTCGGGCCACTTGACGCGGATCTTGGGCACGTCGGTGCGACGGCACCGGTCGCACGTGAGCGTGCCGAGAGAGCGAGGGCGACCGCGGCGCCCTGGCTCGGAAAGTCCGTGCAGGGTCGCGGGGCGAGCGGAGCCGTTCCCTCCGGTCGCGGGCCGGCCGCGGCGCGGCGAATCAGTCGTCATCGTCGACGATCCGGGCGCGAACCGGCCGGTAGTCGCTCATGTCCGGGATGTCGTCGCCGGACGCTTTGCGTCGGCGGACGGTCTTCGCATCGACTGCCGTGTAGGTGATGAGGTCGTTCATCTCTACGTCGAGCGCGTCGCACAGTGCGACCAACATCTTCAGCGACACGCGTTCCGGTTCGCCGGACACGATCCGCCAGATGGCGTTGGGGGTCAGCGTGATGCCGCGTTCGTGGAGCAGGGGAGCGAGTTCCTTGGCGGTGAAGATGCGGCGGCGGGCCATGATCTCCCGCACCCGCCACGTGTAGGTCAGTTCGCGTCGGCTCATGGAGTCCTCCTGTTGTCAGGGCGCGGCGTGCGTGCCGCGTCGAGCGTGCGGGAATGGGCGCGCTCGAGCGCGGCCCGTTGGTAGTCGGGGGAGGGGAGTGTGTAGATCGATGTCGTCGCGGCGTGCTCATGTCCGAGTTGCAGTTGCGCGAAGGTCACGTCGAAACCTTCGCCCGTGATGAGCTGGGTCGCGTAAGCCCGTCGGAATGAGTGCAGATCTAGTCCTGGCGGGAAGCCGAGTTCGTCGATGAGGCCGCGCAGTTTGTCGAGCAGGTGCGATTCGGAGACGAGACCACCGGTGCTGGTCGGGAAGACGTCGTTGATGGGCTCGCCGTAACGGGGGAGGCCCCGCTCGATCCAGTCTTCGATGACGTCGACGGTCCACTGCCACACAGTGAGGGCGGAGCGCACCTTCTTGGCGGATCCGCGGTGCGGCTTACCCCAGCGGACGCGCACGACGCCGTAGTCGCGCATGTACGGCGCGCGGCTGTTGCGGGAGAAATCAACGGTTTGAAGGTGACGCATCTCGTTCGTGCGCAGCCCCCAGCCATAGAGGCTCTTGAAGGCGACCGAGTCGCGCCATGCCGCAAGTGCGCCCCTCCGCCCGGAGTCGAGGACGCGGTGCACCTCCAGATCGGCCAGATCGAACAGCTCTTGCAGTTCACGCTGGCTGAATGTTCGCTTCTGCGGCCGTCCGGTGTTCGGCTGCGAGTGGGTCACGCGGTTGAGCTCGGTGACGACCTGTGCGAACACCTGGCCGAAGAGCTTTGCTGCTTGCTCGTTCCAGTCATAGCTCGGATCACATGCGTAATCGCAGAACAGCTTGATCGCGGTCTGGTACGAGCGAACAGTCGCGTGGGAGAGGTTCCGAACCGCGCGTGCGTGCGAGAAGTAGTCGTCGGCGTCGCCCAGGGTCCATTCCCAGGGGTAGTGGCCGGAGAAGTCGATGAACGACAGGACGAGCTTGCGGCGGGTGCGGATCGTCGCGGGGGAGAAGTCCTTCGCGCGTTGCTGCTTCGCCCACCCTTCGAGGATCGCCGCGACGAAGAGTTCTGGGTCGGGCGCCTGCTGCCAGAACGGGGCGAACACCACGTTGTCGTCGTCCGCCATCCGCTACTCCTGACAAGGTTAGCCGCGTCGATCACCAGCGTCCGTGAGGGGCGCTAGATGGTTGCGAGTTTCGCACACAGATTGCGAACAACGCAATCGTCCTCGAGGAAACCCCAGGTCAGCAGCACTCAACGAAGGCTGCTTCGCGCGCCACACTCAGGCCGTGACGCACATCTGCATTCCGTGGCGCCCCGCAGTCGATGCCCGGTCAGGAGTCGTTTCTACTGGCGAGGGGAAGCGTTACCCGCTTCTTCACGATTGCGAGACTCGCACGTAGTGTGGTTACGAACTGACATAATGTGTATTATCAGCGATACCGTGACAGTCTCTCCGGGAGAAGCGCCGCCGCACGGCACGCGGCCGACGACGAGGGCCACGCGGAGAACGAGCCGAACCCGGCGACGTTCTACAGCGATGGACCGGTCGGCTACACGGATTACCCGCGGCGCACGGCGTGAGGGATGCCCCGGGAAGCACCTCCCCGGGGCATCGACTCAGTTGACGCCGAAGTCGGAGACGTCGCCGACGTAGCGGGTGTGGTCGGCGGCGATGGGCTCGACCGCGGCGAGAGCGACCTCGGCAGCGAACTCGGAGACGTTGAAGAGGCGCCCGGCCGCTTCCTTGCGGGCCGAGATCGCGCCGGGGTTCGCTCGCTCGAGAAGGGTCGCCGTGATCGTGCCCTCGATCATGTCGCCCGAGACCACGACGAACTCGACGCCCGCCGCGTCGAACTCGGGGATGCGCGCACGCAGTGCATCCTCTCCGGCGCGCTTCGATCGCGCGACGGGCTCGTACTCCGGCATCGTGGGGACGGACCCGATGAAGTGCGCCTGGTGGCTCGTGACGAAGACGATACGACTGCCGTCACCCAGCACGGGCAGCATGGCGTCGACCACGCCGACCTGGGCGTCACGGTTGAGCACCATCGCGTAGTCCTCCGCCATGCCGCTCTCCATCCCGCCCGAGGCGTTGAGGACCAGGATGTCGAGCGACCCGTACTCCGCGGTGACGGATGCAGCGAGGGCGTCGACCGACGACCGGTCGGTGAGGTCCGCGCCGACCGTGATCGCCGTGCCGCCAGCGGCACGGATCTCCTCGGCGAGTTTGACCGCACGCGCCTCCTTGTTACGGAAGTTGATGACGACGCGGGCACCGGCTGCGGCGAAGTAGCGCACCGTGTCGGCTCCGATGCCCCGCGAGGATCCGGTGACGAGCACGTTCTTGCCTGCGAGCGATTCAGGGGCGAGCGGGTTGGACACGGTGTTTCCTCTCGAGTGGTCGATCGACCCCGTCCCGCCGGCACGACGCGCGGTCGTGACAAGCTGGGGCCAGCCCCGACACTATCAACGGCCGGATCGCGTCATCGCCATACGGCCACGCGAGTTCCGAGAAGGGATGCCCGTGTCCTCCCCCTACTTCGCCGGGCAGCTCCCCCGCATCCTCGCCCACCGCGGGCTCGCCCTTCGGGTTCCCGAGAACACGCTCGCGGCGTTCGCAGCGGCGGTCGACGCGGGAGCCGATTACGTCGAGACCGACGCTCACGCGACGGCCGACGGAGTGCCCGTCCTCGCGCACGATCCCGTCGTGATCGACCGCGGGCGGCCGGTCGAGATCGCGACGACGACCTGGGAGCAGCTCGCGTCCGTCGATCTCGGCGCCGGGCATCGCGTCCCACGACTCGACGAGGCCCTCGCCGCTCTTGGTGCCGTGCGGCTCAACATCGATGTGAAGGCCGCGGGAGCAGCCGCTCCCGTCGCCCGGGCGATCGAAGAGGTCGGAGCGCTCGATCGGGTGCTCGTCACCTCCTTCGACGGAGCGACGCGGCGACGTGTCGTTGCGGCTCTTCCCGGCGTCGCCACGAGCGCGTCGAGCGACCTCATCGCTCGAGCGCTCGTGCCCGCGCACCTCGCCCGCTCCGGTCGGCTCCGAACGGTCCTGGCGGGCGTGCCGTGTGTCCAGGTCCCCGAGCATCATCGAGGTATCCCGATCGTGACGCGGCGCACGGTCCGCGCCTTCCACGAGGCCGGGGTCGAAGTGCACGTCTGGACGGTGAACAACCCGGCCGAGATGGTCCGACTCAGCGCCTTGGGCGTCGACGGGATCGTCACCGATCGGTGCGACCTGGCACTCGAGGCCGTGCGGCCATGAGTTGCTCAAACTGAGCAGCACCTGGGAGCGGGGCATCCGTTGGAAGAGAAAACCCAGGTTGGCGGTTTATAACATACAGACCACCATTTGCGAGAGGAGACCACACAATGGCAGATCGCAGCCTGCGCGGAATGCGCCTCGGATCCCAGAGCCTGCAGAGCGAAGAAGGCGTCGTGTTCTCGGAGCGGATCGCTCACGAGTATTCCTGTGCCACCTGCGGAAACGAGACCGTTCTCGTCTTCGCCGCCGACGCTGAGGCCCCCGACACCTGGGAGTGCAAGACCTGCGGGGCCGAGGCCGTCCGACTCGTCGACCACAAGCCCGTCGACATCGATCACGGCGACGTCAAGGCGCCGCGTACCCACTGGGACATGCTGCTCGAGCGCCGCACTCGTGCCGAGCTCGAGGAACTGCTCCAGGAGCGACTCGACTACCTTCGGGCCCGCCGCGGACAGCACAAGATCGGCGCGTGAGGCTCACGTCTCCTTCTCGCTGACCATCGCGAGCCACGCACACGGAAGCACCGGACGAGTTCTCGTCCGGTGCTTCTCTCATGTGGGGCCTCACCCCTGTCGGCGTCGAGCGAGCAGTCCGGATACGAGAAGCGTCCCGATCCCCCACCCGACGACAAGTCCTTCGATCTGGCCGCCGAGGAGGACAGCCGGGGTGAGTCCTCGTGAGAGCGGAACGTCCTCCACGAGCGCGCCGGGTTCGTACGCCGGAACGGTCGCGATCGTCTCGCCGCGAGGACCGATGATCGCACTCAGACCGACCGTCGAGATGCTGACGACGCTCCGCGAGGTCTCGATCGCACGGAGACGCGTGATCGCGAGCTGCTGCTGGTTCTCGTCGGTCGTGCCGAAGTCGGCGTTGTTGGTCTGGGCGAGGAGGACTTGCGCTCCCCGGTCCACCGAGTCACGCATGACCGCGTCATCGACGATGTCGAAGCAGATGCTGATCCCCGTGATGACACCGTTGACGTCGATCACGCCGTCGCGAGTTCCCGGAGTGTAGTCGCGACCGATCAGATCGATGAGTTCGGGGGCGAAGGGTCTCCAGAACGCACGGTCCGGGACATATTCCCCGAACGGGATGGGGTGCTTCTTGTCGTACCAGTCCTCCACTCCCCCGTTCTGCCAGAGCATCGACGTGTTGAACACCTCGTCACCGCGTTCCTGGATCGCGCCGAGGATGATCGGCGCTCCACCGGAGAGTTCGCTCAGCGCGTCGAGCGATCGTGCGGCGCCGGCGTCGACCGCCGGGTCGTATTCGCTCGAGCCCTCCGGCCACACGATCATGTCGGCCCCCTCGCCGACCACCGAGAGACTCGCGTCCAACTGCCCGAGGAGCAGCTCGCCGGGTTCCCGTTCGGCCGCGTCGAAGTAGCCGGCCTTGATGTTCCCCTGCACGGCCGCGATCCTGCTCATGCCGAACTCGGACGTCGGCCACGCCGGCACCGCGAGGACCGCGACGATCACGACCGATGGGACCGCGAGTCGCCGGACGAGCCCGGGCGACGGCTCGCTGAGCACCTGGACGCCGAGCGCCACGATCGCGACCATGACGAAGCTGAGACCCGAGATCCCGATCCACGCGACGAGCGGCGCGAACGGGCTCTCGGACTGGCTGAGGGCCACCCGGCCCCACGCGAAACCGCCGTATGGCCACGTGCTCACGAGCCCCTCGCGGGCCGTCCACAGCGCGCCGACGAGAACGGGGAGGACGGCCAGCCGTGCGGTGGGGCCCCGCCAGACCCGCGGGAACCAGCGGTAGGCGAGAGTGATGAGGACGGTGCCGAGTCCGAAGAACAACGACTCGAGCACCGACAGCGCGACCCACGGAACGGGACCGAGGTAGAGCGCCGTCCACGACACGTGGACGAGGTAGAACGACAACCCGGCGAGGAACCCGACGAGGAAGGCCGAGCCGGCTCGGCGACCGATCGCCGCGACGAGGACGATGGCGATCCCCACGAAGGTGAGCGGCCACATCCCGATGTCAGGGAAACCGGCGTCGAGGACCGGACCCGCGCCGAGAGCAAGCAGGACGGCCGCCCACAAGGGGACGAGGGGGGCAACGGACCACTCGGGGTCGCCGCTCGCTCGAGGACGGACCGGGCGTGGGGGTTTTCGGGGCACCCCTCCACCCTACGGTCGATGCCTCAGACCGAGCTGTAGGCGACGATGCCGCGCCGGACGGAGTCGAGGGCCTTGCGAGCGGTCACACCGACCGGCGGGTCGGCGACGGTCGACAACTGATCGAGGAGGTCGATCGTCTGCTTGCACCAGCGGACGAAGTCGCCGGCCGCGAGATCGGCGTCGCGGAGGACGACGTCGAGAGCGGCCCCGGACGCCCACTTGTACATCGCGAGAGCAAGCCCGTTCGCCGGGACGTCGCTGCCCGGGAGCCGGTGATCGTGCTCGACGTCGTCGAGGACGCTCCAGACCTCCTGCGTCGCCACGAGCGCCTCTCGGAAACGACCCCGCGGAAGATACCGCTCGGGCACGTCCGTGTCGTCGCGTCGCGGCTCGTACACGAGGCAACAGGCGAGGGCGGCGAGACTTGGAGCGTCGAGGCCGCTCCAGAGCCCGCGGCGAAGGCACTCCGCGACGAGCAGGTCGCGCTCGCCGTAGATCCGTCGGAGGGCCTGACCGGGAGCGGCGAGACCGATGCCGCCGGGCATGTCGCCTTGCACGAGATAACCGAGTTCGACCAGAACGTCGACGACGCGGTCGAAGACCTTCGCGACCGCTCCCGTCCTCGTGTTGATCTGCCGCCGCAGCGTGTCGGTCTCCCGCCGGAGCCGGAACCATCGCTCCGCCCACCGGGCGTGCTTCTCCCGGTCGGAGCACCCGTGGCAGGGATGCGACTTGAGACGCTTCCTGAGGGACGTGATCTGGCGGGCACGCCGCTCCCGCTTCGCTGCAGAACCGGCGTCGGGACGCTGCTTCTCGAGGTCGCCGAGCTCGCGTCGGATCGATGCGTACTCGGCGAAGTCACCGAGGTGGCACCGCATCGCCTCGGCGTATCCCTCGAGCGACGCCTCCTGCTCCCGCACCTTCCGCGCGAGGTCCACGACGGCGCGGTCGGCCTGGAATTGCGCGAACGACGACTCGAGGATCTCGCGCGTACGCTGACGCCCGAAGCGATCGATCAGATTGACCGCCATGTTGTAGGTCGGCCGGAAGCTCGAATTGAGCGGGTAGCTGCGCCGTGAGGCGAGCGAGGCCACGGCTTGCGGGTGCAGCCCCTCCACCCACTGGATGACGGCGTGGCCCTCCACGTCGATGCCCCGGCGGCCGGCGCGGCCCGTCAGCTGGGTGTACTCGCCGGACGTGATGGGGACACGAGCCTCGCCGTTGAACTTCTCGAGCTTCTCCAGGACCACGGTGCGGGCAGGCATGTTGATTCCGAGCGCGAGCGTCTCCGTGGCGAAGACGACCTTGAGCAGCTTCCGTTGGAAGAGTTCCTCGACGACCTCCTTGAAGGCGGGGAGGAGACCGGCGTGGTGCGCCGCCACTCCCCTCTCCAGCCCGTCGCGCCACTCCCAGAATCCAAGAACGGCCAGATCCTCGTCTTGCAGCGCGCTCGTTCGTTCGTCGACGATCGCTCGGATCTCCCGGCGCTCGTGCTGTTCGGTGAGTCGCACTCCCGCTCGCACCACTTCACGCACGGCGCCGTCGCAACCCATCCTGCTGAAGATGAAGAAGATGGCCGGAAGGAGATGGTGCTCGCCGAGCAGTTCGACGGTGCCCGCTCGAGACGTCCGTTCCTGGCGCTGGGGGCCTCTCCGCCGGTTGTAGCGGCTCACGTCGTCATACTGCTTCGTGGTGAGCGCTCGCCCGCCGAACTGCGCGAGTCTCACGAGTTCCGGGTTGACGTTCGGGTCGTCCGAGGAGGTCTTCGCGTCGAAGAGGTCGAGGAGACGACCTCCGATGAGCACATGCTGGTCGAGGGGAACGGGACGGTCCTCCGACACGATGACGTCCGTGTCACCGCGGACGGTGTGCAGCCAGTCGCCGAACTCCTCCGCGTTCGACACCGTCGCGCTCAGCGACACGAGCCGGACCGCCTCGGGGAGGTGGATGATGACCTCTTCCCACACCGCGCCGCGGAAGCGATCGGCGAGGTAGTGCACCTCGTCCATGATCACGAACGCGAGGTCGGCCAGGAGGTCGGAGTCCGCGTAGAGCATGTTGCGGAGCACCTCGGTCGTCATGACGACGACGCGGGCGCCGGAGTTGATGTTCGTGTCGCCGGTGAGGAGACCGACGTTCTCCGCGCCGTAGGAGTCGACGAACTCGTTGTACTTCTGATTGCTGAGCGCCTTCATCGGCGCCGTGTAGAAGACCTTCGCGCGCTCCTGACGCATCGCGAGGAAGACGGCGAACTCGGCGACGATCGTCTTGCCGGCCCCCGTCGGCGCGGCGACGAGAACACTCCGTCCCGCCTCCAGTCGCTCGCACGCGGCCTCTTGGAACGGGTCGAGATCGAACGCGAGGCCGTCCCGGAATTCTCGGACGAGAGCGGTGCGCCGCCGCGACGCGGCATAGCGCTCCGCCGGGCTCAGGGCGTCGGTCATACGGCGAACTCCGCGTCGCGAGCGCCGACCCGACGGGCCGCCCTTTTGTCGTGGACCCAGGCCACTCCGTACGCCGCGAAGTACAAGATGATCATGGGGATCGCGAGCAGGAACATCGAGATGACGTCGGCCGCCGGCGTCGCGAGGGCGCAGAACACCATGATCGCAAGGATGGCCCAGCGCCAGGACCTGATGATCGACGCCGCCGACAGCACGCCGACGAAGTTCAGCAGCACGAGGAACACCGGAAGGACGAATGCGATCCCCACCGCGAGCACGAGCTTCAGGACGAAATCGAAGAAGTAGCTCGCGGTGTAGATGCCGCTCGCTCCCTCGGGGATGAAACCCGCCATGAGCTCGACGATGTGTGGCATGACGACCCAGCCGGCGACGGCGCCGCCGAAGAACAGCGGCAGCGCTGCGCCGAGGAAGCCGAGGGCGTACCCGATCTCACGCCGTTTCAGGCCGGGGACGAGGAACGCCCAGGTCTGGTAGAGCCACACGGGTGCCGAGACGACGATGCCGACCGTCAGGGCGATCTTCATGTACAGGTCGAAACCGGATGTCACCGTCTCGAAGTTGAGGCTCGCGTTCATCCGCTCGGCGAGATCGGCGATGGGGCTCGACATAGCACGGATGACCGGCTCGGCGACGATGAAGCCGACGATCATCCCGACGACGATCGCGAGGGCTGAGATGAACAGACGCTTGCGCAGTTCGAGCAGGTGCTGCCCGAGGGACATGCGTCCCTCGCTGTTCTTCGGCCGGCGTGTTTTCGCAGGCACGGCCGACTACGGAGTCGTGTCGGTATCGCGCCGCGCCGAGGCGGCGGTCGTGGCGTCGCCGTCCGTGCGCACCCCGCTCGCGGTGCCGCTGTCCGCGGTCGCGTTGGCGTCGTCGTCACGGACCTCCTTCTTGAAGATGCGCACGGACTGCCCGATGCTCCGCGTGAGAGCGGGGAGCCGGGTCGCGCCGAACAACAGCAACACGATCACGAGGATGATGACGAGGTGCCACCCGGTCAGGTTTGCGAACATGCGCGATCCTCCAGAGGGTCGAAGTGGTTCGAGTCTACCCCGCGGAACCGGGCGGGTCGCTGGGAGAACCGCCGTCGCGGGTGTAGTTGTCGAGCGCGGCGGACGCCCAGGACGCGACCGAGGCGCGCGCCTCAGGGGGCTCGACGACGGTCACGAGCCCGGCGAGCCCCGCGACGAGGCGCGTGAGGCTCGCGTAGTGCGCGAGCCGTACCGTGACGCGCGCCACTTCCGAACTCGTGGATCGCGTCTCGCTCGAACCGATCCATTCGTCGATCAGGGGAAGGGCTGCCGCTGTGACCTCGAGCTCGACGCTCAGGTCGTCGGGCGAAGCCTGGAAGAGCGTCTCGGGCAGGATCACGTCGCGCGCCTCTGCGCTCGCCGGTTCGTCCGTCACCGCGAGATCCGACATCCGATCGAGGCGGAAGGTCCGCACCGCCCTGCGGCCGTGGTCCCACGCCCGGACGTACCAGTCGGCGTCGAGCGACTCGACGCGCAGCGGATCGACGACGCGGCGCTCCCTCTCGCCGCGGGCGTTGAGGTAGTCGAAGGAGAGCGAGCGCCCCGTAGAGACCGACTCGCGGACGACCGCCAACGTGGCGTCGGCGTCGCCGGAGCCGACGGCGACCTCGCTCGGAGCCGCCGACGCCCCGAGCGCGAGCTTCGCCATGAGCGCTCCGACGACATCCCGATCCGCCTGCTCGGGCAATCCCGAGAGGTACTGGAGTCCCGCGATGAGTGCCGCGGCCTCTCGCGCGGAGAAGCGAGGCGACTCGTCGATCGCGACGAGGTGCGTGATCGCGATCTCGTCGTCCTGCTCGAATGCGTCCCAATCGATGTCGAAGAGGTCGTCGTGCTGGTATTGCGTCGTCTCCCCCGGAACTCCCGACACCGCGATGAGTCGGACGGCCTGCCGGATCTGCTCCGGCGGCATGCGGAAGTGGCGGGCGGCGTCAGAGACCGACACGCGATCATGGTCCATCAGGTAGGGAACGAGCGACAGGAGGAACGCGAGCTTGTCCTGGGCCTGGACCGGATGGAAATCGGCCATCATGCTTCCTCCTTCTCGGGTCGAGTCGCGTCGTCGGCCTCGGCGTCGGCGGAAATGTGGGCGTTCACCAGCATCGTCAATCGCTTGATGACGGCCGCGCGCAGATCGCCCGGGCTGAGGGCCTCGACCTCCGGCCCGAAGGACGCGAGCTCGTCGGCGAGGATGTCGACATCGGTGTAGTGGAGTGTCAGGACGCCGCCGAGATCCGAACTGGACCCTGGCCGCTTGCTCAGCCGTGTCTCCGCGTCGGACCCGGGCACCACGCGGACCGTCGCCCGTTGCGAGTGCCAGAGCGCGTCGAGCTCGGCGAGGGCGCGATCCGCGAACCCGCCGCCTTCCGGGAGAGCGAACGTTCGGGAAGTGGAGCGCGGGGTTCCGACGATGCGCGCGAGGAGGAAGGTCCGTCGTGCGCCGAGATCGTTGTCGATCCCGTACAGGTGCCAGCGCCCTCGGTGCTGCACGAGCGCGAGCGGCGAGACCGAGCGGACGCGAGGTGCAGCGTCTCCCGGCTTGAGGTATGTGAAGGTCACGGTTGCGTGCCGCTCGAGCGCCGTGCGCAGCGGCTCGAACGAGCTCTCGCGGGTGCGCAGTCGCGGCGCGTACCCGATGACCGGGTCGTCCGACGGGATACCGAGGGAGCGGAGCTTCAGCAGAGCCCGTTGTGATTCCGCCGAGAGCGACCCCTGTCTCCAGACGGTCGCGGCGAGTCCGAGGAGCGTGATCTCCTGCGCCGAGAAGGTGATGTCGGCGGGGAGGTCGTAGTCCCCCTTGGAGATCCGATAGCGGAGAAGCTGGTTGTTCCCCTGCTCTCCCGGAGACTCCACGGTCTCCATCGGGATGCCGAGATCACGGATGTCGTCCTTGTCCCGCTCGAACTGACGCTCGAGGCTCGCGTTGTCCCCGCCCGGTCGGTAGCGCTGCCGGTACCCCTGGACGGTCGAGAGGATCTCGTTCTTCGTGAGCCCCGTCTCGGTCGCCACGAGGGCGAGCACGAGCGAGAACAGGCGCTCCTCGACGGGTACGCGCGCGACGGACGGGCTCGACGGTTCAGGCACGCTCACATCCTATGACGGGCGCGTCCCGCTCCCCTCGCTCAGCCGATGCCGAGGATGTCGACGACGAAGACGAGAGTGGAGCCCGCGGGGACGGGTCCCGTCTCGGCGTCTCCGTAGCCCTCCGACGGCGGGATGACGACGACGACCTGCGACCCGACCTGCGCGCCCACGAGGGCTTCGGCGAATCCCGGAACGACCTGGTCGGTCGTGAACTGCGCCGGGGTTCCACGATCCCACGAGGAATCGAAGATGGTGCGCTCGTCCCACAGGGCTCCCGTGTACTGCACGGTCACGAGGTCGCCCTCCTCGACGGTGTCGCCGCTGCCCTGGAGGAGCGTCGCCTTGCGGAGGTCGGCAGGCGGATCGTTCGTGGGGATCGTGAGGCCGGGCGTGCCGTCCTCAGCGGTCACGACGGACGGAAGACCCGGGGTCGTTACGGGGACGGGGAACCCGTTCGCCTTCGCGAGGTAGCTCCGACGCACATCCATGACGGCGACGATGGTGTCGTCCTCCTCGATGCCGAACTGGGGGTTGCCACCCGAGGGTCCGAACGCGTCCTCCGGCGACATCGCGACAGCGACGCGTGATCCCGCCGTCGCGCACACGAGGCCCTTCGCCATACCGGGGAGCAGGTTGGACGGCGCGAAGATCGTGGGCGTCTCGGGATCGTACGCCGACTGATTGACGACCTCGCCCGTCCGACCGTTGAGAAGCGTGTAGTCGAGGACGACGAGCTCGTCCTCGAGCACGACCTCGCCGTCGCCCTCGATGAGCGTGGTGCTCTCGGTGGTCGAGGTGTTGAGGCTGAGTGGAGCGTCGACGGTCGGAGCCGTGCCGAAATCGCCGGAGGCCGTGATGACGTCGGACGCCCGTCCGGAACTCGACTGCGGCTCGCACGATTCGGTCGGGGACGTGCACGCGGTGAGCGTGACGGCCGCGAGACCGACGGACAGGAGCAGGATGGGTGCCTTACGCACGGTACCTCGATTCGGTGCGGGCGGGCCGACGGACCCGGGATGCGCGGTTCAGTTTAGTCGGCGTCGGGGACGGGGCCCGACATGTCGTCCCGGGATCGGACGAGATCGGCGCTCGCCGCTGCGGCGCGCACACGCTTCCGCAGGCTCTTCGGGCTCGAGACGCGCTCCCCGAGGGCGCCCGGCGTCCACAGCTCGACGTCTTCGTCCGAGAAGTCCGTCTTGCTCGGCCGACGCTTGAGCTCCGGCAGAACGGCCCCGTCGGCGAGTCGGCGTGCGGTGAGCAGGAACCCGGTGTGGCCGATCATGCGATGGTCGGGACGCACGGCGAGTCCCTCGACGTGCCACCCCCGCACCATCGTCTCGCTCGATGCGGGATCGGTGAAGCGCCCCGTCGCCCGGATGGCCTCAGCGACGCGTGAGAGCTGCGTGACGGTGGCGATGTAGCAGAGGAGCACCCCGCCGGGGGTGAGAGCGTCGGCGACGGCGCCGACGCACTCCCACGGCGCGAGCATGTCGAGGACGACGCGGTCGGCCGTACCGGTCGGAACCGCTGTGGGCAGAGACTCCACGAGGTCGCCGACGACGACGTCCCACGAGGTCGGGTCGTAGCCGAAGAAGCTCGCAACGTTGTCGCGGGCCACATCGGCGAACTCCTCACGCCGTTCGAAAGACGTGAGCCGACCGGAGTCGCCGATCGCTCGCAGAAGCCAGATCGAGAGGGCGCCCGATCCGACGCCCGCTTCGACGACACGGGCGCCCGGGAAGATGTCGGCCTGCGCGAGGATCTGCGCGGCGTCCTTCGGGTAGATGATGGCGGCTCCGCGCGGCATCGACATGACGAAGTCGACGAGCAGCGGGCGCAGAGCGAGGTATTCGACGCCCGCCGTGTTGACGACGACGGAGCCGTCGTCGAGACCGATGAGGTCGTCGTGATGGATCATGCCGCGATGCGTGTGGAAGACCTTGCCGGGCTCGAGGCTGATCGTGTGCAGCTTGTTCTTCGGCCCGGTCAGCTGTACCCGGTCCCCCACGCGGAGCGGCCCGGAGTTGCGGGTACGCTCGCTCGGCGCGGTGGTCATCGGCTTCCCGCCGACGCTCGCCGCGACGCGAAGACTTCGGTGATGCTCTCCGCGGTCCGTCCCGCGAGACTCGGCCACGTGATGTGGTCGCTCGACTCGGGGATCGACACGGCGTGTGGGACCGCGATCGCGACGGTGCCCGCGGCGACGGCCGAGGCGAGCCCCGTACGCGAGTCCTCGATGGCGACGCATCGCGTCACGTCGACGCCGAGCCGCGCCGCGGCCTCGACGTACGGATCGGGATGCGGTTTCGGACGGGAGACCTCGTCGCCCGTCACGAGCGTCTCGAAGGCATCGGAGCCGATCCGGTCGACGACGTGCTGGGCCATCGCCCGCACGGACATCGTGACGAGTGCCGACCGCACCCCCGCTCGGTGGAGATCGGTGAGGAGCTCGCGGGCACCGGGCCGGAACGGGACGCCCTCCTCGGTGATCCGTCGCATCACGACGCTCGTGAGGTGGGCGACGATGTCGTCGGCGGACAGGTCGACACCGCGGGAACGGAGCGTCTCGGCGGAGTCCCAGAGTCCTGCACCGACGAGCGACATGGCGTCCTCGTAGGTCCAGGTCCGCCCGAAGGACTCGACGAGATCGGTCTCCGCCGAGATCCAATAGGGCTCGGTGTCGACGAGGGTGCCGTCCATGTCCCACAGGACGGCGTCGGGCAGCAGAGTGGTCACGGGGATCAATGCTACCCGGTCGGGGAATGCGCCTATCCTGGAGTGATCGATCGGCCAGACGGCTGCGGAAGGGCTGGTGCACGTGACGGCTGAAGTCGAAGCGTTCTCGCGGGGGCGCGTTCTCGTCGTCGCTTTCGAGGGCTGGAACGACGCGGGCGACGCGGCGACCGGGGCGGTCCGGCTGCTGCAGGAGCAACTCGAACTCGTCCCCCTCGCCTCGGTCGACCCCGAGGACTACTACGACTACCAGTTCACGCGGCCCACGGTCGCCGCGAACGACGACGGTCGGCGCGTTCTGCGCTGGCCCGGAGCGAGCCTCTACGGTCCAGCGGTGGACGCGGGAGAGGGACCGTCGATCTACCTGCTCCTCGGGATCGAGCCGTCCCGCAGCTGGAAGAACTTCACCGCGGAAGTCCTCGACGCCGCCCTCGCCGTCGACGTGACGGCGGTCGTCCTCCTGGGCGCGATGCTCGCCGACGTCCCGCACACCCGCCCGATCTCGATATTCACGACGAGCGAGAATCCCGATGTGCGGCGCTCCCTCGCCGTCGAGCGGTCGACCTATGAGGGGCCTGTCGGGATACTGACGGTCATCTCCGACGCCGCCGAGGCGCTCGGTCTTCCGACCGTCTCGGTGTGGGCGTCGGTCCCGCACTACGTCCACAACGCGCCGTCGCCGAAGGCCGTGCTCGCTCTCGTCGACAAACTCGAGGAGCTGGTCGGGGTCTCGATCGACCGCGGCGAGCTCGTGTCGGACTCGGCGGAGTGGGAGCAGGGCATCGACGCGCTCGCGGAGGAGGACGACGAGATGGCGACGTACATCCAGCAGCTCGAGCAGGCGCGTGACACCGTCGAGTCCCCGGACGCGAGCGGGGAGGCGATCGCCCAGGAATTCGAGCGCTACCTCCGCCGCCGCGGCGACAAGCCCGACGGCCGCAACGGCGACGAGCCGTGGGGCAAGGGCTGAGGCGCTTTCCCTGATCATGAGGTCATGGACCGACCGGGTTCATCGGACGGCAGAACTATCCCCGCGAGTCAGGCCGAGAGGTCGATCCCGAGCAATGCGTCGATGGCTTCGCCGACCCGCTGAGGGTCGCTGACACCGGTCGTCGCCGCCTCGTCCAGGACCGCGATCGCCGTCGGCGTGTCGAGGTCGTTCCGCAGTGCGTCGCGCATCCGCTGGATGACGTCGTCCGCCGTCACCGAGCCGCTTGGTGACGCCCCCGCGGCGCGCACGCCCGTGCGGAAGGCGTCCGACCACGCTGCCAGGCGCGAGATGGCCGCTTCGAGCCCGGCCTGCGTCCACTCCCAGTCGCTGCGGTAGTGGTGCTCGAGGATAGCGAGTCGAATCGCGCGAGGATCCTCTCCCCGCTCGCGCAGCTGGGAGACGAGCACGAGGTTGCCGAGGGATTTCGACATCTTCTCGCCGTCATAGGCCACCATGCCCGCGTGAGCGAAGACGGCGGCGAGAGGGCGACCCGAGAGGGCGGCTGCATGGCCAGCGCTCATCTCGTGGTGCGGGAAGACGAGGTCGGACCCGCCCCCCTGGACCGTGAAGTCCGTCCCGAGGTGGTCGAGGGCGATCACCGAGCATTCGATGTGCCATCCCGGTCGGCCGGCGCCCGCGGCCGAGTCCCACTGCGGCTCTCCCGCCCGCGCCGCGCGCCACAGCAGAGGGTCGAGCGGGTCACGCTTGCCTGTCCTGTCGGGGTCTCCCCCGCGCTCCGCGCTCAATCGCTCCATGAGGGCGCGATCGTAATTGCTCTCCTGGCCGAGGCTCCAGACGCCCTGCGCCTCCGCGGCGGCGATGTCGAAGTAGACGTCGTCACCCGCGGCCGACTCCGGCGTGTCGACCCGGTAGGCGACGCCGGCGTCGAGAAGGCGGACCACCGCCTCGGCGATGGGCGCGATGACCTCGGTGACCGCGACATAGTCCTCGGGCGGCAGCACCCGCAAGGCGGCCATGTCGTCACGGAACAGCTGGATCTGGTCGTCCGCGAGTGTCCGCCACTCGATCCCGCGCTCGTGCGCTCGTTCGAGGAGCGGGTCGTCGACGTCGGTGATGTTCTGCGCATAGTGCACGTCGATGCCCGCGTCGAGCCACATCCGCTGAAGGGTGTCGAAGGCGAGATACGTGGATGCGTGACCGATGTGCGTCGCGTCATAGGGAGTGATCCCGCAGACGTACAGCCGCGCGCGCTCGCCCGTGTGCACCGAGACGAGCCCGTCGCTCGCCGTATCGTGCAGAAGGGGTGCGCACGGCGACCCCGGGACGGACGGGACGACGGGACGGGGCCAAGCCTGCATCCCTTCAGCCTAGGCGAGCCACGGCACCCCTCCGACCGCAGGGGTCGGCCATGCCCGCGCCGTCACGGCTCGATCGTGCCGGTCGTGAGAAGGACGATCAGGGCGAGGCCGAGGAGGATGCGGTACACGACGAACGGCAGGAACGAACGCCGCGAGATGTAGCGCATGAAGTATGCGATCACGACGAGGGCGACGCCGAAGGCCACGATGGTCGCGACGAGGGTCTCGAGCGGACCGTAGACCTCGGGGAGGCAGCCCGTCGCCCCTTCGACGCACGGGTCGACGATGGACTTCGCCACTTGGTACAGCCCGCTTCCGAACACGGCCGGGATCGCGAGCAGGAACGCGTACCGAGCGGCGGCCTCGCGCTTGTAGCCGAGGAGGAGGCCCGCCGTGATGGTGCCTCCTGAGCGGGAGACGCCGGGGATGAGCGCGAGCGCCTGAGCGAAGCCGTAGATGACACCGTGGGGGTAGGTGATCTCCGGAAGCTCCCGGCGCTTCGCGCCGATGTAGTCCGCGATGCCGAGGAGGACGCCGAACCCGATGAGCGTGCCCGCGATGAACCACAGCGAGCGGAAGGTCGTCTCGATCTGGTCCTGGAACAGCAGCCCGAGGATCACGATCGGCAGCGAGCCGATGATGATCAACCAGCCCATCCGCGCGTCGGGATCGTTCCGCGGCACGCGCCCGGAGAGCGACCCGAACCACGCTCCGACGATGCGCACGATGTCGCGCCAGAAGAAGATCACGACGGCGAGTTCCGTACCGATCTGCGTGATCGCCGTGAAGCGCGCCCCGGGATCCTCACCGGTTCCGAGGAACTCACCGACGATACGGAGGTGCGCACTCGAGGAGATCGGAAGGAACTCGGTGAGGCCCTGGACGAGGCCCAGGATGATCGCGTTGACGAAGTCCACTACCGGGCTCTCCTGACGGTCAGTACGTGCTCAACAGGTCCTCGAGGACGCGGCGGCCGAAGACGAGCGACTCGAGCGGGACCCGCTCATCCACTCCGTGGAACATCGCCGGGAAGTCGACGTGCTCCGGGAGGCGCAGCGGCGCGAACCCGTAACCCGTGATGCCGAGTCGCGAGAGCGCCTTGTTGTCGGTCCCCCCGGAGAGCATATACGGCAGCACAGCGGCCTCAGGGTCGTGCTTGCGCAGCGTCGCGACCGCCGCATCGATGAGCGGACCGGCAAACGGCGTCTCGAGGCCGATGTCCTGCTGGACGATCTCGATCTCGATGTCGTCGCCGATGATGTCGCGGACCTGCGCGAGGACGTCGTCCTCCTCACCCGGGAGGGTGCGGATGTCGACGAGCGCCGTCGCGACGTCCGGGATGACGTTGTGCTTGTAGCCGGCCTCGAGAAGGGTCGGGTTGCTCGTCGTACGGAGCGAGGCACGGATGAATCCGGCCGCGGTACCCGTCGCGATCGCGATCTCATCCGGGCCCGTCTTCTCGGGGTCCACTCCGAGGATCGACGCGAGTTCCCCGATGAGTGCTGTCGTCGTCTCCGTGAGCCGGATGGGCCACTCGGTTCGCCCGAGCGCAGCGACGGCGACCGCGAGCTTCGTGACCGCGTTGTCCTCGATCACACGCGACCCGTGGGCCGCGACACCGCGGGCGCGCAGGCGGATCCAGACGAGCGACTTCTCCGCCGTCTGCATGAGATACGCACGGCGACCGCCGAGAGTGATCGAGTAACCACCGACCTCGCTGATGGCCTCCGTCGCCCCCGCGAAGAGATCGGGCCGTGTCTTCACGAGGTGTTGCGAGCCGTAGACACCACCGTTCTCCTCGTCGGCGAAGAAGGCGAGGACGAGGTCGCGCTCCGGGCTGCGCCCGCTGCGAAGGATATCGGCGACCGCGGTCAGGATCATGGCGTCCATGTTCTTCATGTCCACCGCCCCGCGACCCCAGAGCATCCCGTCACGGATCTCCCCCGCGAACGGATCGACCGTCCAGTTACGCGGGTCCGCGGGAACCACGTCGAGATGACCGTGCACGACGAGGCCGGGAGTGCCTCCTCGTCGACCGGACACGCGAGCGATGACGCTCGTCCGACCGGGCTCCGAATCGATGAGCTCGGGCTCGAGACCCAGGTCCCGAAGGAACGCGGCCACGTACTCGGCCGCCTCCGTCTCGGGATTCGCCTTCCCCTCGCCGTAGTTCGTCGTGTCGAATCGGATGAGATCGCGCGCGACCTTCACGGTCTCGTCGCCTTCGAGCTCGGGCGTCGACAGGGGCTCGGAGGAAGGGGACATGCCACCACGCTACCCGCTGGGTCGAGGGGTGTGAAAACAGCGTCCGATTTCGTGCTATCGTCGTTTCTCGGCGCTCGAAGAGAGTGTCGAAACAACTCGCGCGGGTGGCGGAATTGGCAGACGCGCTAGCTTGAGGTGCTAGTGCCCTATTAATGGGCGTGGGGGTTCAAGTCCCCCCTCGCGCACGTGAGTTGGAAGGCCCGGATCGGAAGATCCGGGCCTTCTCTGTTTTTGAGCGCCGCGGCAGACCTTGGGGCAGTCACCCGATGGCAGGTGCTGGATACACGTCCGATTGTCGCCACCTCTCCCGCAACATATCGGTGCGGTCCCTGAGCCTGTCGACGGGCGGTCCCTGAGCCTGCCGAAGGGGCACACGGCGCTCTCGGACCGTGACGCGAGCCACTCAGTGGCTGCCGAGGCGTTTCCGGAGGTAGTCGATACGCGCCTGCAACTGCGTAACGCTCGCTTGCGCCACCGCCGGTCCGCCGCACGCACGCCGTAGTTCGGCGTGGATCAGGCCGTGCGGCTCGTTCGTGTTCTTCGCGTAGAGGCCGACGAGGCTGTTGAGGAGGCTCCGCTGCTCCTTCAGGGTGCGATAGAGCGCGGGCGGCGGCTGCTCGGATTCCGGGGCGGGCGGCTGCTGCTTGCGCTTGCCGTCGATGCGCCGCGCCTGCCGCTGGTGGCGTTGCGTCAGCAGCTCGTGGACCTGTTCGGGCTCGAGCAGACCTGGGATGCCGATGAAGTCGAGCTCCTCCTCCGTGCCCGGCACGGCGTAGGACCCGAACTCGTCGCCGTCGAAGACGACACGATCGAACGTCGCGTCCGAGCCGATGGCCTCGAACCGGAACTCGCCCATGAGCGAGTCGGACGCCGTGTCGGAGCGGTTGGCCGCCTCCACCATGGCGTCCTCGGGATTCCACAGGTCGCCCTCGGCATTCGGGTCCTGTCGCCGATCGAGCGCGTGATCGCGAGCACGCTCCAACTCGGAGGCGAGTGTCATGAGCTGCGGGACGTTCGGCAGGAAGACGCTCGCCGTCTCACCGCGGCGACGTGCACGCACGAAGCGGCCGATCGCCTGGGCGAAGAACAGCGGCGTCGAGGCGGACGTGGCGTAGACGCCGACGGCGAGACGCGGCACATCGACGCCCTCGCTCACCATCCGGACGGCGACGAGCCAGCGACTCGTCCCCGCCGAGAACGAATCGATCTTCGCGCTCGCCTCGGCGTCGTCCGAGAGCACGACCGTCGGCGCCTCTCCCGTGAGGTTCTCGAGGATCGTCGCGTACGCCTTCGCGGCGAAATGGTCGGTCGCGATGACGAGTCCTCCCGCATCCGGGATGCCGTGACGGACCTCCGTCAGCCGGCGGTCAGCCGCCCTCAGGACGGACGGGATCCACTCCCCCGCCGGATCGAGCGCCGTGCGCCACGCTTGCGACGTGATGTCCTTCGTGTTGCCCTCGCCGAGGCGCGCCTCCATCTCGTCACCCGTGCTCGTGCGCCAGCGCATGTGTCCCGCGTAGACCATGAAGATGACGGGACGGACGACGCCGTCGGCGAGTGCGCGGCCGTAGCCGTAGTCGTAGTCCGTGACCGAGGTGCGGATGCCGTCGCGATCCGGGAGGTACGTCACGAAGGGAATCGGAGCCGTGTCCGACCGGAACGGCGTCCCGGTGAGCGAGAGTCGGCGGACGGCGGGCGAGAACGCCTCGCGGATCGCATCACCCCAGCTGAGTGCGTCGCCACCGTGATGGACCTCGTCGAGGACCACGAGCGTTCGCGACGACGCCGTCAGGTCCTGATGCAGTGAGGCCCGCATGGCGACCTGTGCGTAGGTCACCACGACCCCGTGGTAGTGGCGACCGACGGCTCCGGCTCTGTTGCTGAACTCGGGGTCGAGCCGGATGCCCGCGCGGTGCGCGGCCTCCGCCCACTGCTTCTTGAGGTGCTCGGTGGGTGCGACGACCGTCACGCGATCGACGGTACGGCGCGAGAGGAGTTCCGCCGCGAGCCGGAGGGCGAACGTCGTCTTGCCCGCTCCCGGCGTCGCCGCCGCGAGGAAGTCGCGCGGCTCCGATCGGAAGTACGCGTCGATCGCCTCGGCCTGCCACGCGCGTAGCTTGCTGACGGTGCCCCAGGCCGCTCGCTCCGGGAACGCCGGGGACAGATGCTCTGCTGCCGCGGTGCCGATGCGGGGGCCGGACTCCCCGTTCTCCGTCACTCTGTCCGCATCCACTCGCAGTACCTTAGACGACTCTCCCGACACCCGGTGACGACCTCGCTACGCTGGGGGGGACGGCTATGAGGAGGTCCGCGTGTCGGAGACAGGAGACGAGCCACTGCACCCCTGGTCGCGCTACGTCGCACTCGGCGACTCGTTCACGGAGGGCATCGGCGACCCTGAGCCGAACGCGCCGGGCGGGCATCGCGGCTGGGCCGACCGCGTCGCCGAGGTCCTCGCGACGGGCAACCCCGCGTTCGCCTACGCCAACCTCGCCGTGCGCGGCAAGCTCATCCAGCAGATCATGGACGAACAGATCGAGCCGGCCGTCCAGTTGCGACCCGACCTCATCTCGATCTCGGCCGGAGGCAACGACGTCCTCCGCCCCGGAACCGACCCGGACGAGATCGCGGCGAAGTTCGAGACGGCGATCGAGAGTCTCGCCGCCGATCGCGCGACGATCGTCGTGTTCACGGGCGTCGACGTCGGCTTCTCCCCCGTGTTCCGCAGTATCCGGGGCAAGGTCGCCATCTACAACGAGAACATCCGCAGCATCGCAGCGAAGTTCGGCTGCATCGTCGCGGACCAGTGGGCGCTCACCGAGATTCAGGACCAGCGGATGTGGGCTCCCGACCGGCTGCACCTCAACGCGATCGGGCACCATACCGTCGCGCGAATGGTCCTCGACGCCCTGGGGGTCGAGAACAGCCTCGAGCCGATGAAACCGGAACCGTTCCCCGAGCGCTCGCGACGCGCGGTCCGCAGCGAAGACGTCCAGTGGGCACGGGAGTACCTCGTCCCGTGGGTGGTCCGCCGGTTCCGGCACCAGTCCTCCGGCGACGCGATCAGTGCGAAGCGGCCGATCGCCGGTCCGCTCGTGCAGCCGGCCGAGCTCCGCGAGGACTGAAGCGCTCGGTCAGTGCTCGTCGCGGACGCGCAGCGACCAGAGCGCGACGGCGCTCGCCGAGGCGACGTTGAGCGAGTCGACGCCGTGAAGCATGGGGATCGTGAGCACGGTGTCCGCCGCCGCGAGGGCCGCACGGCTCAGCCCGTCGCCCTCCGTCCCAAGCGCGATCGCCAGCCGCTCGGGAGGATTGCGCTCGAACGCGTCGAGACCTGTGGCCTCGTCGGACAGGGCGAGCGCCGCGACGTGGAAGCCCGCGTCGTCGAGGATCCGCCGCGATGTCGTCCAGTCCGGAAGGCGCGTCCACGGCACCTGGAGCACCGTCCCCATACTGACGCGCACGCTCCGCCGGTACAGCGGGTCGGCGCACCGCTCGCTCACAAGCACCGCGTCGGCACCGAGCCCCGCGACGGACCGGAAAATGGCCCCGACGTTCGTGTGGTCGACGATGTCCTCGAGGATGACGACCCGCCGCGCGCCCGCGAGGACGTCCTCGACCGATCTCAACGGTGGTCGGTGCATCGCGGCGAGGGCGCCGCGATGCAGGTGGAAGCCCGTGAGGGCCTCGAGAACGTCCGACTCACCGACGTAGACCGGGACGTCGGGGAACGGCTCGAGGAGCGGCTCGACGTCCGGCAGCCACTTCTCCTGCAGCAGAACACTGCGCGGGCGGTGCCCCGCACCGATCGCCCGACCGATGACCTTGGTCGACTCGGCGATGTACAGGCCACCCTCCGGCTCCGTCTTCTTCCGCAGCGCGACGTCCGTGAGGCGCGAATAGTCGGCGAGGTCGTCGAGTCCGTCGGCGGAAATGCGTTCGACGCGCATGCGGAACCTCCTCGTCGCTGCACCCCGCGACCGGTGTCGGAAACAAAACCGTAAGACGATGCGTTTACCATCGTGTCAGGTTCGAGAGTCGGGAGGTTCCATGACGGCACTCGTCGGATCACACACGGACGATACGTCGGTAGACGGAATCGAGCGGGCCATCGAACTCCTCGACGGGCGCCTCTCCGTGTTCCTCACCGGCGCGGGCGTCAGCACCGACTCGGGGATACCCGACTACCGCGGTGAGGGAGCGCCCAAGCGCACGCCGATGAACGTTGGCCAGTTCCTCCTCGACGAGGGCTTCCGCCGCCGCTACTGGGCCGGCTCGCACCGCGGCTGGCGACGCTTCGCGTCAGTGACGCCGAACGAGGGGCACCGCGCGATCGCCCGTCTCGAGGCCGCAGAGCTGTCGGCGGGGGTCGTCACGCAGAACGTCGACGGCCTCCACCTCCGCGCGGGTTCACGCCGCGTCGTCGATCTGCACGGTTCGATGGAGCAAGTGCGCTGCCTCACGTGTGGCCAGATGTTCAGCCGCGACAGCATCGCCGATCGGATGGTCCAGCAGAACCCCGACTTCGACCTCGCCGAGGAGGAGGAGCTCGGACCGGATGGCGATGTGATCGTGTCGGGGATCGATTCGTTCGACATCCCCGTGTGCACGGTGTGCGGCGGAATTTTGAAGCCCGACATCGTCTTCTTCGGCGAGTTCATCCCCCGCGTCAAGTTCGAGGAGGCGACGCAACTCGTCTCGAGCGCCGACGTCCTCGTGATCGCGGGCTCGTCGCTCGTCGTCAACTCGGGGATCCGGTTGCTCGAGCAGGCGCGCCGGGCTCGGAAGCCCGTCGTCATCGTCAATCGCGGCGTGACGAAGGGCGACGCGCGCGCGACGGTGAAGATCGACGCCGGCGCGTCCGAGACGCTCAGCGCGATCGCGGACGGCCTGCTGGCCTGACCGTCATCGTCGGCGTGACGGCCCGGCGAGGGCTGCGAACACCTCGAGGAGCCGCTCGGCGGGTTCCGCCCAGGCCGTCGGGTCGGCTGTTCCGATGTCCCGGGGGGCGAGAGCGACAACGGGCTGCCGGGTTCGGCTCGCACCGATCGCGGTCCGCTGGGCCGACGACGACGTCGTCACGATCGCGTCGGCGCGGGCGAGGAGCAGCCGTCGCAGGAGCGGGATCATCCGCAACCACGTGAGCGGACCCACCGCCGGCCCCGATGCGCGCCGCCTGGCAAGACTGCGCCGCGCGTCGACTCCGAGGCCGGTGACGAGCGCGTAGCGTCGACCGACGCTGCCCCACATCGGCGCAGGAGAGAACACGACGTCGGGTTTCACGGTGTTGAGCCCGAGTGCCGTGAGCAGCTCGCGCGGGTCGTCGGGGCTCCGCAGGAGTTGCCAGGGGGCGTCCGGCAGCAGCGTCAATTGGCGGTGATCGGAGATGATCATCGTGACCGGTCGTCGACGGACGAGAGCCGCCATGATCCCGCGCGTCGCATTCGAGAGCGGGTCGTCGGGGTCGTCCGTCGTCCAGCGGCAGTCGACGAGGATCCTCACCGGCGTCTCCGTGACAGGAAGGAATCGATGTGACCGGCCGCGGCCGCCGGAACCTCGTAATGGATCAGGTGACCGACGGACGGGATGACCTCGAGCTCGGCGTCCGCGAACAGGTCCCGCAGCCGGTGCTGAGCGGCGACGGGCGTGATGTCGTCACGCTCGGCGGCCACGAGAAGGGTCGGGACGCCGATCCGCTCGGCGACCATGCTCACGTCGTTCGACACGGACGCCCTGAACGCCTCGAGCACGACGCGCCGCGACGCGAAGCCCGAGAAGTAGAGCTGGTGCTGCGCGTGTATCCACGCCCGCAGCGATCTCTCGCGCGTCTTCACCATAGCCTCGCTCATGACCCGGACGATGACGCGATTGCGCAGGAGGGCGAAGCCCAGGCGTTCGGGAAGCGCGGCGGCGATCCAGTAATAGAACACCGCGAGCCGTGTGAGGACGCCGCGGGGCCCGGAGAGTGCGGGAGCCGCGATGGGATTCACGAGAATGAGAGCCGGGGTCTCGAGCCCGTCGGCGACGGCCGTCGACGCGACGATCGAGCCGAACGAGTGGCCGAGCACGATCGCCCCTCCCCCCGGCGCGACGGCGGCGACGAATGCGCGCAACCACCGGGAGTAGCCTGCGATGTCGTGGCCGTCGGCGAGGGCGGCCGACGATCCGAACCCCGGCAGATCGGGAGCGATGAGTCGGTACCCGTCGAGGTGGGCGACGACGGGCTCGAGACCGTGATGGTCGCCTCTGAACCCGTGGACGAGGACGACCGTGATCGGCGCGTCCGGTCGACCGTACTCCCACCAGGCCGTTGAGCTCTCGAGCACCGTCGTCGCGTGCTCGGTGACGGGGACGCGGCGCAGCAGAGCCTCGTAGGGGGAAGTCGCGACCATGGGACCTCCAGTTTAGGGGTCACGGCGAAGCCGGGACGACTCGAGCTCCGACTCGCCCGGCTGCTGACGGTCCCGCGTCGGTGGTGCCGTTTATCGTGACAACGTGGACAGCGAAACACCCTCCCCGTGGTGGTCGACCCTCGGGGTCTTCGATCTCGAGACGACCGGGCTCGATACGAGCACAGCCCGCATCGTGAGCGCGCATGTCGGCCTTCTCGATGCCGACGGGCACGTCGTCCGTAGCCGGGACTGGCTCGCCGATCCGGGTGTGCCGATTCCCGAGCAGGCCACGGCGGTCCACGGGATCTCGACGGAACGAGCCCGAGCCGAGGGTCGTCCGGCCGCGACGGTGGTCGCCGAGATCATCGACGAACTCAACGCGCTGTTCGACGCGGGGATCCCCGTCGTCATCTACAACGCGCCGTACGATCTCTCCCTCTTGGCGGCGGAAGCGCGCCGTCACGGACACGAGCCGATCCACGAGCCCGCACCGATCATCGACCCACTCGTGATCGACAAGGCGGTCGACCGTTATCGTCGCGGCAAGAGGACCCTCGCGGCGGCCGCCGGTTTCTACGGAGTCGATCTGTTGTCGGCGCATGAGGCGAGTTCCGACGCGATCGCCGCCGGTCGTGTCGCTCAAGCGATCGCCCGCGTCTACGCCGAAGCGCTCGATGTCGCCGCGCATCACCTGCACGGTCTCCAAGTCGACTGGTGCCGTTCGCAGGCCGAGAGTTTTCAGGACTACATGCGCCGCACGAAGGACCCGCAATTCGTCACGTCCGGCCTCTGGCCCGTGCGCTGACGACGCCGGCGCTTCGGGCGGACGTTGCCGCCCCGACCGCCGGTCCAGCCGCTCCGTTCCCTCGGCGGGTCGGCACGGCCGGAACCGTCCGCACAGACGCGAATGGCCGGTTCCCGAAGGAACCGGCCATCCGACTCGGTCATGCGCGGCACTGCCGCGGACGACCTACTTGCCGAAGTTCTTGAAGCGCTGGTTGAACTTCTCGACGCGACCGGCCGAGTCCATGATGCGCTGCTTGCCCGTGTAGAACGGGTGCGACTCGGACGAGATCTCGACGTCGATGACGGGGTACGTGTTCCCGTCCTCCCACTCGACGGTCTTGTCGCTCGACACCGTGGAACGCGTGAGGAACGACGCGCCCGAGGCGAGGTCGCGGAAAACGACGGCGTTGTACGTCGGGTGGATGTCAGTCTTCATCGGAGGTCCTTGTTCATACGTTGTTGTGGTCGAGCACGGCTGGAGTCCGTACAGGTGGGATCGAGCACCCCTCCGGAGGAGCGATGTTCGCCGACGATCCAATCGGTGTCGGACGCCTGTTCGCCTCGCGAGGCTACGGCGCTGCCGAGCGGCGAGCGAGCCCGACTGTCGAGTTTATCAGAATCCCGTGACCTTGTGCGATCTCCGGGGACACGGTCAGACCGCGCGAGCCGAGAAACGCCCGTCGCGCTCGTCGAGTTCGATGGAGAGTCCGAACGTCGCCGTGAGGCTCTCGGAGGTGAGCGACTCCGAGATCGGTCCGCTCGCGACGATCCCGCCTCCCGAGATGAGGAGGGCGTGCGTGAATCCCGGCGGGATCTCCTCGACGTGGTGCGTGACCATCACGATGGCAGGTGAGTCGTCGGCGCGCGCGAAACCGCTCAACAACCCGACGAGTTCCTCTCGGGCACCGAGGTCGAGACTCGCGGCGGGCTCGTCGAGGAGCAGGAGCTCGGGGTCCGTCATCACGCTCCGCGCGATCTGGACACGCTTCTGCTCGCCGTCGCTCAGCGACCCGAAGTGTCGATCGGCGAGGCCGTCGAGTCGCCATTCCGCGAGAACGCGGTGGGCACGCTTGAGGTCGATGTCCTCGTACGACTCGTTCCAGCGCCCTGTCACGGCGTAAGCCGCCGTGAGGACGACGTCGAGGACGGTCTCCGTCGAGGGGATGCGTCGCGACATCGCCGTCGACGCGAGACCCACCCGCGACCGCATCTCGAAGACGTCGACACGCCCGAGGCGATTTCCGAGGAGCTCGACGGTGCCGCTCGTCGGGAACATGAAGCTCGAGGCGAGCTGGAGCAGCGTCGTCTTCCCCGCGCCGTTCGGACCGAGGATGACCCACCGCTGATCGTCGGTGACCGTCCAGTCCACATCGTGGAGGATGGAATTGCCGTTGCGGACGACGGACACAGCTGAGAGATCGAGAACCGACGACATGCTCTCTAGCCTATCGGCCGCGCGCGTCCGATACCGCCCGATCAACGCCCGGAGACCGCGGCGTACAGGGCGCGCGTGTCGTCCGCGATGCGCTGCCAACTGAACATCTCCTCCGCCCGCTTCCGTCCAGCGGCTCCCATGTCGGCCGCTCGTGGGTCTGCCACGATCCGAGTGAGCGCATCGGCGAGATCCGTCACGAACCGGTCAGGGTCGACCGGTGTTCCCGTTCCGTCGGTGACCTGCTCGATCGGGACGAGGAGCCCGGTCTCACCGTCCGCGACGACCTCGGGGATGCCTCCCGTCGCGGATCCCACGACCGGAGCGCCACAGGCCATCGCCTCGAGATTCACGATTCCGAGCGGCTCGTACACCGAGGGACAGACGAAGGCCGTGGCGCTCGTGAGGATCGCGCACAGTTCGCGGCGCGCGAGCATCCGATCGATCCACACGACTCCTGATCGCGTCTGCTGGAGTTCCCGGACTCCCGCTTCGACCTCCGCGAGGATCTCGGGGGTGTCGGGGGCGCCGGCGCACAGCACGAGCTGGACGTCGTCCGGAAGGGCCTTCGCGGCCCTGAGCAGGTACGGCAATCCCTTCTGGCGGGTGATGCGCCCCACGAACACGATCGACGGCTTGTCCGGGTCGATACCCGAGGCACGCACGAAGTCGGGATCGTCGACGGGACGCCATTCGTCGAGGTCGATGCCGTTGTATATCACCTCGACTTTCGCAGGATCAAGCCCCGGGTAGCTCCGGAGGATGTCCGCGCGCATCCCGCCACTCACGGCGACGACGGCCGCCGCCGATTCGAACGCCGTCTTCTCGATCCAGCTCGACACCCGGTATCCGCCCCCGAGTTGCTCGGCCTTCCACGGCCGGAGCGGCTCGAGGCTGTGCGCCGTGACAACGTGCGGAATGCCGTGCAGGAGGCTCGCGATGTGTCCGGCGCCATTGGCGTACCAGGTGTGGGAGTGCACGAGATCGGCACCCGCGCAGTCCTGCGCCATCTGCAGGTCGGTCCCAAGCGTCCCGATCGCCGCGTTCGCCGACGATAGCTCAGAGGGGACTCGGTAGGCGTACGTATCCGGTGCCTCTCGATCGGCGCCGAAGCAACGGACGGAGACGTCGATGTCGGCCCTCAGGGCCTTCACGAGCTCGGTGACGTGCACCCCCGCTCCCCCATAGATCTCCGGTGGATACTCCCGTGTCAGCAGGTCGACTCGCATTCTCCGACGGTAGTACACCTCCCACTCCTCCTCTAGGGTGGGGGCATGCCTGCAACGAAGAAGGTCTTCGGAATCGTCCTCGCCGGCGGTGAGGGCAAGAGACTCATGCCCCTCACGGCCGACCGCGCGAAACCCGCAGTGCCTTTCGCCGGTCAGTACCGGCTCATCGACTTCGCCCTGTCGAATCTCATCAACTCCGGTCTCACCCAGATCGTGGTGCTGACGCAGTACAAGTCGCACAGCCTCGACCGCCACGTCTCGCAGACCTGGCGACTCTCGGGCCTGCTGAACTCCTACGTCGCCTCCGTCCCGGCGCAGCAGCGTCTCGGGAAGCGGTGGTTCTCGGGTTCCGCAGATGCGATCCTCCAGAGCCTCAACCTGATCCGCGACGAGAAGCCCGACATCGTCGTCGTCGTCGGTGCGGATCACGTCTACCGCATGGACTTCAACGACATGATCGAGGCGCACATCGCCTCCGGCAAGCCGGCGACCGTCGCCGCGATCCGTCAGCCGATCGAGTTGAGCGACCAGTTCGGCGTCATCGACGTGCAGCCGGACGACCCGACCGCGATCCGCGAGTTCCTCGAGAAGCCCATCAATGCGACGGGTCTCGCCGACGCGCCCCACGAGGTCTTCGCCTCGATGGGCAACTACGTGTTCGACGCCGACGCCCTCATCGAGGCCGTCACCGTCGATGGCGAATCGACGACGTCCAACCACGACATGGGCGGCGACATCGTGCCCTACTTCGTTGGCAATGGTCAGGCCGGCGTCTACGACTTCAAGCGCAATGACGTCCCCGGCTCGACGAATCGCGACCGCGCCTACTGGCGCGACGTCGGAACCATCGACAGCTTCTTCGAGGCCCACCAGGACCTCATCTCGACGCTGCCGATCTTCAATCTCTACAACGCGGCGTGGCCGATCTTCTCGCAGCAGTTGAACTCGCCGCCGGCGAAGTTCGTCCGCGACGCCCGCGGCAACCTCGGCGAGACGATCGACTCGATCGTCTCGCTCGGTTCGCTCATCTCCGGGGCGCACATCGAACGCAGCGTGCTCGGCTCGTGGGCCCTCATCGAGTCCGGCGCGACGGTCGTCGATTCCGTACTGTTCGACCGGGTGACGATCCGCCCCGATGCCGTCGTGCAACGCGCCATCCTCGACAAGGAGGTCGTCGTCGAGCCCGGTGCGCAGATCGGCGTCGACCACGATCGCGACCGCGCACGCGGATTCACCGTGACCGACTCCGGGCTCACTGTGGTGGGCAAGGGGGTCAGGGTCGTCCCGTGACCGCTGTTCCATCCGCCGACGCGCCGACGCCGGCGTTCCTCGTCGTGCTCGACGTCGACTCGACCCTCATCGAGAACGAGGCGATCGAGCTGCTCGCCGAAGAGGCCGGAACGGTCGACCACGTGGCTCGAGTCACCGAACGGGCCATGCGGGGTGAGCTCGATTTCTCGGCGAGCCTCATCGAACGGGTCGCGACCCTGGAGGGACTGACGGTCGGAGTGTTCGACAGGGTCGCGCCACGCATCGTCGTGACCACGGGCGTGGCTGAACTCGTCGCGGGCGTGCACACTGCGGGCGGAGCGGTCTGCGTCGTCTCGGGGGGCTTCCACGAGCTGCTCGACCCGCTCGCCTCTCGGCTCGGACTCGACGATTGGAAGGCCAATCGTCTCGCAACGGACGAGGGTGCGCTGACCGGACGCGTGGACGGACCGATCGTCGATGCGGAGGCGAAGGCCGTCGCCTTGCGCGGTTGGGCCTCCCGCTGGGGGATCCCACTCGAGCGGACCGTCGCGATCGGAGATGGTGCGAACGACCTCCGTATGATGGCGGCCGCGGGTCTCGGCGTCGCCTTCGACGCGAAGCCGGCGGTGCGCGCGGCGGCAGACGTCGTCCTCCGAGATCGAGACCTCTCCGCCGTGCTCCCCCTGCTCGGACTCCCCCGGGCGTGACGCCCGGGCGAGGTCGGGTCAGTGACCCATACCGAGGCCTCCGTCGACGGGGATGACCGCGCCCGAGATGTAGCCCGCGTCATCGCTCGACAGCCATGCGACGACCTTCGCGACCTCCGACGCCGTCGCATACCGACCGGCCGGGATGGACTTCAAGTACTCGGCCCGCTGCTCTGCGGGCAGCGCATCCGTCATGTCGGTCTCGATGAAGCCCGGTGCGACGACGTTCGCCGTGATGCCGCGCGCGCCGAGTTCGCGCGTGATCGAACGCGCCATGCCGACGAGGCCTGCCTTCGACGACGCGTAGTTCACCTGGCCGGGAGAGCCGTAGAGGCCGACAACGCTCGAGATGAGCACGATGCGCCCGAAGCGCGCCTTGAGCATCCCCTTGGACGCTCGTTTGACGACGCGGAAGGACCCGCCGAGATTCGTGTCGACGACGCGATCGAAGTCGTCGTCGGACATACGCATGATGAGGGTGTCGGCAGTGATGCCCGCGTTCGAGACGAGCACCTCGACCGGTCCGAGCTCTCGCTCGACCTCCGCGAAAGCCGCATCGACGGAGGCCGTGTCGGTCACGTCGGCGCGCACGGTGAGCGCGCCCTCCGGTCCCGATCCGGATCGGGCGGTCACGGCGACGCGGTGGCCGGCCGCGACGAACTCCTCGGCGATCGAGAAGCCGATGCCCCTGTTTCCGCCGGTGACGAGGACGGTGCGTGCAGTAGTCATGAGATCCAATCCGAGCGATCGTGCGAGTGCGGGCATCCGGTGGTCGGAGGAGCCGATTCGAGGATGCAAGGGGGCCGTGAAGGTTGCCCCGGCCGCCTTACAGCCTAGGAGATGGACGTAGGCTGTTCATGACGATGAAACAACCATCCATCACCTCCCTCCCGGTGTCGCCAGACGAGGAGCGCCGGAGCAGGATGCGCAAGTATTCGATCGCGATGAGCGTTCGGATGGCGTGCATCGTGCTCGTCTTCGTCGTGCCCGGATGGTGGATGTGGGTCTTCGCCCTCGGCGCGATCGTGCTCCCCTACATCGCCGTGGTGCTCGCGAACGTCAGCGACAACAGGGCCGGGCGCGTCGACGCGCCGGGCCCCGTCCCGTACCGGGCGATCGAGCCGCTGCCGGAGGACCTTCCTCCGATGCCGGATCGGCCGGCCGGAGACGACCGGTGATCGGGCTCGGAACCGAGCCCGATCGACACACGTGCTCGCGGGCGGGCTGCCGCGCGGAGGCGTCGTCCCGCGTCGAATGGCGCAATCCCCGCATCCACGGCCCCGAGCGCACCAAGGTGTGGCTCGCATGCGACGAGCACGTCGGCTACCTCCGGGACTTCCTCGGAGCCCGCGACTTCCCCGTCACGGTGCGCCCTCTCGAGCCGAGGGCCTCGTCGTGAACAAGTGGCGCTTCGCGATCAGCCGCCGCTGGTTCGGCTACCTCGCCGTCGCGATCGTCTTCGCGATCGTCTGCGTCCTGCTGTCGAACTGGCAGTTGGCGAGACGGGCGGAGAAGACGTCGGAAATCGCCCTGGTCGATGACAACTTCGACGCGCAACCGGTCGACGTCACCGAGGTCCTCCCGGAACTCAGCTCCTTCGATCCGGGCGACGAATGGCGACCGGTGATCCTCGAGGGGACCTATCTCGCGGAGGAGCAGGTGCTCGTCCGCAATCGCCCGCGCGGAGGCCAACCGGGCTTCGACGTACTCGTCCCGTTCCGCACGTCGGATGGGAACGTCTTCATCGTGGACCGCGGTTGGCTACCGACCGGCAACGAGCAGGATCTTCCGGACGTGATCCCGGAAGCCCCGAGCGGCACCGTCACCGTGACCGCTCGTCTGAGGCCCGGAGAACCGACGGTGGCGAATCGCGGTGCGGGCGACGGTCAGATCGCGACGATCCACTTGCCCGACCTCGCCGAGCGCGTGGGCGAGCCTACCTACACGGGGGCCTACGGGATCCTCGCCGACGAGTCGCCGGCCCCGGTGGAACCTCGCCCGGCTTCGGTCGACCGTCCCGTGCCCGACGAGGGCGCCCACTTGTCGTACGCGTTCCAGTGGCTCATCTTCGGCATCCTCGGCTTCGTCTTCCTCGGCTACGCGGTCCGTCAGGAATATCGGGCGCTCAATGCCGACGACCCCGAGGAGCAGCGGCGCGCGGGACTGCGCGAGTACAAACGGAGGCAGAGGCGCACCGACGCCGACGTCGAAGACGAACTCCTCGATGCGACTGCCCCTCGGCCATAGCGACGACGGGCTCGCGGCCCGCCGAGCGCGATCGTCGGGAGCGCGCGATCAGGCGAGGCTGATGAGTTCGGCGTAGTCCTTGTTCCAGTGGTCCTCGACGCCATCGGGGAGGATGAGCACCCGCTCCGGGTTCAGGGCCTCGACGGCACCCTCGTCGTGGCTCACGAGGACGACGGCCCCCTCGTAGTGGGCGAGCGCATCGAGGATCTCGTCGCGGCTCGCCGGGTCGAGGTTGTTCGTGGGCTCGTCGAGCAGGAGCACGTTGGCTCCCGAGACGACGATCATGGCGAGGGCGAGGCGTGTCTTCTCGCCGCCGGAGAGCACACCGGCCGGCTTGTGCGAGTCGTCACCCGTGAACAGGAACGACCCGAGCACCTTGCGCGCCTCGGTCTCGGTGATGTTGGGCGACGCCGAGACCATGTTCTCGAGGACGGACCTCTTGACGTCGAGCGTCTCGTGCTCCTGGGCGTAATACCCGATCCGCAAGCCGTGACCCGGCTCGATCTGCCCCGTGTCGGGCTTGTCCACGCCCGCGAGGATCCGCAGGAGTGTAGTCTTTCCGGCGCCGTTGAAGCCGAGGATGACGACCTTCGACCCACGGTCGATCGCGAGGTCGACGGCGGTGAAGATCTCGAGCGAGCCGTAGGAGCGCGAGAGGTTCGAGGCCATGAGCGGCGTGCGGCCGCACGGGGCCGGCTGCGGGAACCGGAGCTTCGCGACGCGATCGACGGCGCGCACGTCGTCGAGGCCCGCGAGCATCTTCTCGGCGCGAGCGACCATCTGGTGCGCCGCAGCGGCCTTCGAGGCCTTCGCACCGAAACGGGCGGCTTGGAGCTGCAGCGTCGTCGCCTTCTTCTCGACGTTCGCCCGCTCCTTCTTCCGGCGCTCCTCGTCGGCCTCGCGCTGCTTCTGGTAATTGCGCCAGTTCATGTTGTAGGTGTCGATGACCTGACGGTTCGCATCGAGGTAGAAGACGCGATTGACGGTCTCCCCCACGAGTTCGATGTCGTGGCTGATGACGATGAAGCCGCCGGTGTAGCTCTTGAGGAAATCGCGAAGCCAGACGACGGAGTCGGCGTCGAGGTGGTTCGTCGGCTCGTCGAGGATCATGGTCCGCGCGTCGGAGAACAGGATGCGCGCGAGTTCGATGCGACGGCGCTGACCGCCCGACAACGTCTTGAGCTGCTGGTCGAGGATGCGATCCGGCAGGTTGAGATTGCTCGCGATCGACGCGGCCTCAGCCTCCGCCGAATAGCCCCCGAGCATGTGGAAGCGCTCCTCGAGGTTGCCGTAGCGCTTCATCGCCGCGCCGCTCACCGCCTCGTCGGGCGAGGCCATGGCGAGAGTCGACTCCTGCATACCGAGGACGATGTCGCCGAGACCACGCGCGTTGAGGATCCGCGTCCGCGCGAGCTCCTCGGGGTCGCCCGAGCGCGGGTCCTGCGGCAGGTAGCCCAGCTCACCGCTCATTTCGACCGTGCCGGCGTTCGGCATGAGTTCCCCGGAGAGCACCTTCGTGAGGGTCGTCTTCCCCGCGCCATTCCGCCCCACGAGCCCGATCTTGTCACCGTCGGACACCCGGAAGTCGACGCCCTCCATGAGTACGCGCGCTCCCACGCGGATCTCGAGGTCGTGAACGCTCAGCACGGTGTGTCCGTTTCTCGCCCGGGCGCACGGCGGTGCGCCGCACTGGACGGTGTGGTGGAGAAGAGGGGGTCAGCCCCCCAGTCTACGACGTGGAACCGGGAAGGTCGGCCTGCACGACCGACACGATGCGGTCGAGGGCCTCGTCGAGCAGCGCCGGATCGCACGCGAGGTTGACGCGGACGTGACCTGCTCCGCCCGGACCGAAGTCGCTCCCGGTGCGAAGAGCGACGCGCGCCCGCTCGAGGATCACGTCGGCGGGATCGCGCGTCCATCCGATCGCGCCGAAGTCGACCCAGGAGAGGTATCCGGCGCGCGGTTCGTGGACACGGACGACGGGCAACTCCGCACCGAGCCGGGTCGCGAGGGTCCGCCGATTGCGCTCGATCGTGAGGAGCGCGCGATCAAGCCACTCCTCGCCGTGGTCATAAGCGGCGATACTCGCGATGACGCCGAACTGCCCCGTCCGCCACGCGACCTCGTCGGGAAGGGAGCGGAGGAATCCGGACCGCTCCGGGTCGTCGGCGATCATCATCGCGCACTTGAGCCCCGCGACATTCCACGCCTTGCTCGCCGAGTGCAGCGCGAAACCCGTCCGGCGCGAAGCGTCGGACACGGCGAGCCACGGGGTGAAGACCGCGTCCGAGTGGGTCAAGGGCGCGTGGATCTCGTCACTGATGACCGTGGCGCCGAAGCTGTCCGCCAGGTC
This sequence comes from Labedella populi, assembly GCF_004078655.1. GTDB lineage: Bacteria > Actinomycetota > Actinomycetes > Actinomycetales > Microbacteriaceae > Labedella > Labedella populi. The sequence goes on from NZ_RZNC01000003.1 coordinate 320,825, forward strand.
GGCGAGGGCGGCGAGCGACGCGACCGCGTGCGGGTGCCCGAGCGGGTTGTGCGGATTGCACAGCAGGAGCGCACGGGCACCCCCGCGGAACGCTCCCTCGATGCCCGGGAGGTCGAGGGACCCATCGGTCGTCAGAGGCACGTCGACGACGGGGACTTCCGCCTCCTCGGCGAGCAGGTAGAACGGCGGGTAGACGGGCGGAGTCATGACGACGCCCGAGCCGACCTCGATGCGTCGAAGCATCTCGACGATCCCCATGCTCACGTCCGCGGTCGTCTGGACGTGGGCCGTTTCGAGCGACCACCCCCATCGCCTCTCGGCGAAGGCGGCGAAGGCTCGCGGCAGTTCGGTCCGCGAGGCAACGTAGCCGGTGTCGCCTCGCTCGATCGCCGCATGCAGCGCGTCGGCGATGGGCTCGGCGAGGGGGAAGTCCGCCTCGGCGACGAACATCGGGATGACGTCGGGCGGGAACCCTCGCCACTTCTCGCTCGTGCGTGAGCGGAGCACGCCGAGAGGCGCCGCCGGAAGCTCAATCATGCACTCCCCCTTCGTGACGACGAATCCGACCGGCGCGTACCGGTCGGACTCGAGTTGGTCAGATGGCGAAGCCGAGCGCCCGCATCATGTCGCGACCGTCGTCGGTGATCCGCTCGGGACCCCACGGCGGCATCCAGACCCAGTTGATGCGGAAGGCGTCCACGACGCCGTCGAGGGCCTCGGCGGTCTGCTCCTCGAGGACGTCCGTGAGCGGGCATCCGGCGGAGGTGAGCGTCATGTGGATGACGAGCGCGTTGTTCTCGTCGTCCCATCCGAGGTCGTAGATGAGACCGAGGTCGACGACGTTGATCCCCAGCTCGGGGTCCATGACGTCCTTGAGGGCTTCCTCGACCTGGTCGAACTTGTCGGGAGCGAGCGTCGTTACCATGACGTTATGCTACGGGAGCGTCGGAGAGATAGCGATCGTATCCCTCTTCTTCGAGACGGTCCGCGAGTTCGGGGCCACCCTGCTCCGCGACCCTGCCGGCCACGAAGACGTGCACGAAGTCCGGCTTGATGTAGCGGAGAATGCGCGTGTAGTGGGTGATGAGCAGGACGCCGAGCCCCGTGTTCTCCTTGGCCCGGTTGACGCCTTCGGACACGATCTTGAGCGCGTCGACGTCGAGGCCGGAGTCGGTCTCGTCGAGAACGGCGAACGTGGGCTTGAGCAATTCGAGCTGGAGGATCTCGTGGCGCTTCTTCTCGCCGCCCGAGAAGCCCTCGTTGACGTTGCGCTCCGCGAAGGAGGAGTCCATACGCAGGTTCGACATCGACTCTCGCACGTCCTTGATCCAACTGCGGACGGACGGCGCCTCGCCGTCGACGGCGGTCTTGGCCGTGCGGAGGAAGTTCGTGACGGTCACACCCGGGATCTCGACGGGGTACTGCATCGCCAGGAAGAGCCCGGCCCGGGCGCGCTCGTCGACACTCATCGCGAGCACGTCCTCGCCGTCGAGTGAGATCGTGCCCGACTCGACGGTGTACTTCGGGTGCCCGGCGATCGTGTACGCGAGAGTCGACTTGCCGGAGCCGTTCGGCCCCATGATCGCGTGCGTCTCCCCCTCGCGGATCGTCAGGTCGACGCCCTTCAGAATGGGCTTCGTGCCCTGGTCGGTCTCCACGCTCACGTGGAGGTCGCGGATTTCGAGTACAGCCATGTCGCTAGATCACTTTCGTTGCGGTCGGGTCGATGTAGATGTCGCCGTCTCGGAGTTCGACCTCGTAGACGGGAACGGGTTCGTAGGCCGGCAGCGTCAGCGGCTTACCGGTGGTGAGCTCGAATTTCGAGCCGTGGGCCCAGCACTCGAGCGTCGAGTCCTCGACGAATCCCTCCGAGAGGGAGATGTCACCATGGGTGCAGGTGTCGCCGATCGCGTGCACCGCGCCATCACCATCGAGCACGAGGGCGATGGGAGCACCACCGACGACGACACGACGCGCCTGATTCGGGGCCAGGTCGGCCACCGCGCACACCTTCTCCTGCATCGTCAGTGCTCTCCGGCTGCGAGGAGATCGGTGCCCGAGAGCTCCGCCTCGATCGCCGCATCGAGTCGCTCCTGCAGCTCGGGGTCGCCGATCTGCTGCACGACCTCGGTGAGGAATCCGCGAACGACGAGACGACGCGCCTCGTCCTCGCCGATGCCTCGGGCCTGCAGGTAGAAGAGCTGCTCGTCGTCGAAGCGCCCCGTGGCACTCGCGTGCCCGGCGCCGGCGATGTCGCCCGTCTCGATCTCGAGGTTCGGGATGGAGTCGGCGCGTGTCCCGTCCGTGAGGACGAGGTTGCGGTTCTGCTCGTAGCTGTCGGTGCCCGTCGCCTTCTGTCCGATGAGCACGTCGCCGATCCACACGGACCGGGCACCTTCGCCCTGAAGCGCACCCTTGTACGTGACGCGGCTCTTCGTGTGCGGGGCGTCGTGGTGGACGTACACCTGCTGCTCGAGGTGCTGACCGGCGTCGGAGAAGTACAAGCCGAGGGCCTCGACGTCCCCGCCCTCGGCACCGAGGTGCGTCGAGGGATTCACGCGGACGACGGAACCGCCGAGCGACACCACCACGTGCTTGAGCTTCGCGTCACGACCGACCGTCGCGAAGTGCGCGGCGAGGTGGAGAGCGTCGTCGTCCCAGCCCTGCACACTGACGACGGTGAGGTCCGCTCCATCTCCGACGATGATCTCGACGTTCTCGGTGAGCTTCGCTCGACCGACACTGTCGAGGATCACGAGGCCCCGGCTCAACGGAGCGGCGGTGATCACGGTGTGCGCCGCCCGCGGTGTCGAGTCGAGGTCCGCGCGCCGGATCGTCGCACGCTTCTTCTCCTCACCGGAGACGTCGATCCGGAGAACCTCGCGCGTCTGGGACCACGCGTTGGCGGCGGCCCGTTCCTCGGGAGTTCCGGCGCGTCCGCGCTCCACTGCGTCGACCGCCGCCCAGGTGACGGACACACCGTCGACCTGGTCGGCGTCGACGCGGTAGGCGGCACCGTCGAGCTCACCGTCTATGAGGTCGGCGACGCGAGCGACCGGCGTCAGCTTCCAGGACTGCTCACGTCCCGTGACGGCGCCGAAAGCGTCGACATCGGTCGAGGTGAACCGCTCAGAGCGGGTCTGCACCGGCACGAAGGCGCCGGCACCGTCGCTGTGCGCGCGGAAACCGTGTTGACCGGTGGATTCGAGGGTCTGGCTGGGGGCCCCAGCCGGCACTGCAGTCGTCACTAGCCGACGGATCCTTCCATGCCCATCTCGATGAGCTTGTTGAGTTCGAGTGCGTATTCCATGGGCAGTTCTCGAGCGATGGGCTCGATAAAGCCGCGGACGATCATGGCCATGGCCTCGTCCTCGGGCATGCCGCGCGACATGAGGTAGAAGAGTTGCTCCTCGCTCACGCGCGACACGGTCGCCTCGTGGCCGAGCTGGACGTCGTCGACGCGGATGTCGATCGCCGGATACGTGTCACTCCGGGAGATCGTGTCCACGAGCAGCGCGTCGCAACGGACCGTGTTCGCCGAGTGGTGGGCGTTCGCGTCGACCCGCACCTCCCCGCGGTATCCCGCACGTCCCCCACCGCGGGCGATCGACTTCGAGACGATCGACGACTGCGTGTACGGGGCCATGTGGATCATCTTCGCACCGGCGTCCTGGTGCTGTCCGGGACCGGCGAAAGCGACCGAGAGCGTCTCGCCCTTGGCGTGCTCGCCCGTGAGGTAGATGGACGGGTACTTCATCGTGACCTTCGACCCGATGTTCCCGTCGATCCACTCCATCGTCGCGCCCTCCTGGGCGATCGCGCGCTTGGTGACGAGGTTGTAGACATTGTTCGACCAGTTCTGGATGGTCGTATAGCGCACACGGGCGTTCTTCTTGACGACGATCTCCACGACGGCGGAGTGCAGCGAGTCCGACTTGTAGATCGGGGCCGTGCAGCCCTCGATGTAGTGGACGTAGCTGCCCTCGTCGGCGATGATGAGCGTCCGCTCGAACTGGCCCATGTTCTCCGTGTTGATCCGGAAGTAGGCCTGCAGCGGGATCTCGACGTGAACACCCGGCGGGACGTAGACGAAGGAACCGCCCGACCAGACGGCCGTGTTGAGGGCGGCGAACTTGTTGTCGCCTGCGGGGATGACCGTCCCGAAGTACTCCTCGAAGAACTCGGGGTGCTCCTTGAGCGCGGTGTCGGTGTCCATGAAGATGACACCCTGGCGCTCGAGTTCCTCGTTGATCTGGTGGTAGACCACTTCGGACTCGTACTGGGCCGCGACGCCCGCGACGAGGCGCTGGCGCTCCGCCTCGGGGATGCCGAGGCGCTCGTACGTGTTCTTGATGTCGTCGGGCAGCTCTTCCCACGTCGCCGCCTGGCGCTCGGTCGACCGCACGAAGTACTTGATGTTGTCGAAGTCGATCTCCGAGAGATCGGCACCCCAGGTCGGCATGGGCTTGCGGCCGAAGAGGTCGAGCCCACGGAGGCGCCGCTTGAGCATCCACTCCGGTTCGTCCTTCAGTCGCGAGATGTCCGCGACGACCTCCGGGGATACGCCACGGCGCGCGGACGCTCCCGCGACGTCCGAGTCGGACCAGCCGAATTCGTACACGCCGAGGCTCTCGAGCTCTGGGCGATCGATCAGGACGTCAGACATGGCTACCTTTCTCTCCTCTCATCGACAACGGGTGCGTGCGAGCACGCATTCCCGGGCCGATCAAGCGTCGCCGCGCCGTAGCACGGCCTCCCCGTCATGGGCTCCGTTACCGGAGCCGACTCTCAGCGGGCATGGTCCGGAAGACCCCGTCGTCTTCGTAGAATGAGTGTGGAAGCACCGATCGGACCGTCGCCGTTCGGGAGAGTCTTCTCCGCGAACACCAGCCGATCCGGTCCCGGCCTCAACCCCCCGATTCTACAGGGTGCGGCATGCGAACGGGACGATGTCCGGGCGGGCTTTCAGCAAAAGATCCGAGGAAGAAGTCGAGATGAACGCCCCCACGGGAACACTGCAACGATTCTGGAGCTGGCTGCCGACGGGCGTGGACCGGCGCGTGCGCGTCATCGCGTGGGCGAACTTCGTGGCGCAGACGATCATCGTCGGCACGGGCGGCGCGGTCCGGCTGACCGGTGCCGGTCTCGGCTGTCCCACCTGGCCCCGGTGTACCGCTGAGTCTTTCGTGACCACGCCGGAGATGGGTATCCACGGCATCATCGAGTTCGGCAACCGCACCCTGTTCTTCGTGGTCGAGATCATCGCGATCATCGCCGTGTTGTACGTGATCAAGTACCGTCACGAGCGTCGCGACCTCTTCGTTCTCACGATCATTCCCGCGGCGAGCGTGTTCCTGCAGGCCATCGTGGGCGGCATCACGGTGCTGAGCGGACTCAACCCGTACGTCGTGGGTCTCCACTTCGTCCTGAGTGTCGTCCTCGTCGTCCTCGCCGCTGTGCTCGTCTACCGCGTCTACGAGCGGCCCGGTCCGCGCGCGCGGGTGGCACCGGGATGGTACGCCGGGGTCGCCCACGTGACGTCGTTCTTCGTGGCCGTCACGGTCGTGGTCGGGATTCTGACGACGGGATCCGGACCGCACGCTGGCGACGGCGGTGCCGCCCGTAACGGCCTCGACCCCGAACTGCTGCAGCACGTCCACAGCTGGCCCGCCTACGTCACTCTCGCACTCACACTCGTGCTCGTCGTCGGTGCGCTCCGTTTCCCGCCGCGGCCGCGCACGCGGACGTTCGCGCTGTGGCTGCTCGCCATCGAGATCGTGCAGATCATCGTCGGAGTCACCCAGGCCCGGCTCGGTCTCCCGGAGATTCTCGTCGGGATCCATATGGTCCTCGCCTGCCTGCTGACCGCGGCGATGACGGCCGTGATCCTCTCGCTGAAGAGCACTGTGCCGACCACGGTCATCGAGGCCGAGCGTCAACCGGTCTCCGGCGGCGCCTCGAACTGACCGTCGGCCCCCAGCTCGGGTCGGCTCCCCCACCGCCGATGGTGGAACGGGGCCGAGGAGCGGGATGCCGTCTCGAGCCTCGAGCCGTCGGCGGCTGACGAGATCGTCGACCAGGAGTCCGACTCGATCAGAAGGGCAGCAGCGGATCGATCGCGATGGCGAGGAAGAGCACCGTCAGGTAGCTGATCGAGCCGTGGAAGACGCGCATCGGTGAGACCGCCTCGTGCCGGATGGCGAGGTTGTACAGCCGGTGGGTCTCGTAGATGAACCAGATGCCGACGGCGACGGCCGTGACGGTGTAGACGACGCCCATACCGGCGGCCGGGATGAGCAGCAGCGAACAGGCGACGGTCGCCCACGTGTAGAGGATGACCTGGAGCCCCACCTGCGCACGTCCGCGCACGACGCCGAGCATGGGCACTCCGACCGACTTGTAGTCCTCGCGGTACTTCATCGAGAGCGGCCAGTAGTGGGGCGGGGTCCAGAGGAACACCACGCCGAAGAGGATGACGGGAGCCCACGAGAGCGAGTTCGTCACGGCCGCCCATCCGATCAGGACCGGAAAACACCCGGCGATCCCGCCCCAGATGATGTTCTGAGACGTCCGGCGCTTGAGCCAGAGCGTGTAGACGAACACGTAGAAGGCGATCGCGGCGACCGACAGAGACGCCGCGAGCAGATTCGTCGCCGCGAGCAACCAGACCGTCGACACGATCGCGAGCGTCCAGGCGAAGACGAGCGCCTCATGCGGGGACAACTCGCCCGTCACGAGAGGCCGGTTCTTCGTCCGCTTCATGACCTTGTCGATGTCACGATCGATGTACATGTTGAAGGCAGCGGCGGACCCCGCGCTCATCGCTCCTCCGAAGACGGTCGCGAGGATGAGCCACCAGTGCGGCAGGCCCCCCTCGGCGAGGATCATGACGGGGATCGTCGTGACGAGCAGAAGCTCCATGACGCGGGGCTTGGTGAGAGCGACGTAGGCCTTCGCCTTCCGGCGGAATCCGATCTGCTCGGTTCCGACGCGTTCTTCTACGGCTGCCTTCATCGCTCCTCTAACCGGTTTTCGTCCTCGTCGATTCTACGTGATGTCGAAGCCGTCCGGCTCCATTACTCCTCACGGTCGGCCGGCGCAACATCAGGACCGGGGGCCCACGGCGTCCCTATACTGGGGAACGCCCCGCGTCGGGCACATCCCACTCTCGCTGGCCGAAGCGGTGGCGCGTCCCGATGTCGACGGCGGCGCCGCGAGCGCGCCATTGCCTGACCGGCGAACGCGGTTCGCTGGTCCGAATTGGGAAGGATCAGTCACGTGGCAGTTCTCGAATGGGACGAAATCGACGAGAAGGCGGTCGACACGGCCCGGATTCTCGCCGCCGATGCCGTGGAGAAGGTCGGGAACGGCCACCCCGGAACGGCGATGAGCCTGGCGCCCGCCGCTTATCTCCTGTTCCAGAAGGTCATGCGGCGCGACCCGCGCGACCAGGACTGGCTCGGTCGTGACCGGTTCATCCTCTCCGCCGGCCACAGCTCGCTCACCCAGTACGTCCAGCTCTACCTCGGCGGCTACGGACTCGAGCTCGACGACCTGAAGGCGCTGCGCACGTGGGGCTCGAAGACTCCGGGTCACCCCGAGTACGGCCACACCGACGGCGTCGAGATCACGACGGGACCGCTCGGACAGGGCCTCGCCTCCTCCGTGGGGTTCGCCTATGCCGCCCGTTACGAGCGCGGCCTCTTCGACGCCGAGACGCCGGCGGGTGAGAGCCCGTTCGACCACTTCGTGTACGTCATCGCGAGCGACGGCGACCTCGAGGAGGGCATCACGAGCGAGGCCTCCTCGCTCGCCGGCCACCAGCAGCTCGGCAACCTCGTCGTCATCTACGACGCGAACCAGATCTCGATCGAGGACGACACGGACGTCGCCTTCACCGAGGATGTGGCCGCTCGCTACGAGGCGTACCACTGGCACGTGCAGACGGTCGACTGGAAGAAGACCGGCGACTACGTCGAGGACATCGAGGAACTCCACGCCGCGATCGAGGCAGCGAAGGCTGAGACGACCAAGCCGTCTCTCATCGTCCTCAAGACGATCATCGGCTGGCCGAGCCCGACCAAGCAGAACACCGGCAAAATCCACGGATCCGCTCTCGGCGGCGAGGAGCTCGCCGGCGTCAAGAAGGTCCTCGGCTTCGACCCCGAGAAGACCTTCGAGGTCGCCCCCGAGGTCCTCGAGCGCACGCGCGGCGCCGTCGAGCGTGGAGCGGCCGACCGTTCCGAATGGCAGAAGTCGTTCGATGCGTGGGCCGAGTCGAACCCCGAGCGCAAGCAGCTCCTCGACCGCTTGCTCACGGGCGAGCTGCCCGAGGGCGTCGAGGACGTGCTCCCGGTGTTCGAAGCGGGCACGACCGTCTCGACGCGTGCCGCATCCGGCAAGGTACTCACCGCTCTCGGAGAGGTCGTCCCCGAGCTGTGGGGCGGGTCCGCCGACCTCGCGGAGTCGAACAACACGACGATCGGCGGGGCAACGTCCTTCATTCCCGTGAACCGGTCGACCGAGATGTGGACGGGAGACCCCTACGGTCGCGTCCTCCACTTCGGCATCCGCGAGCACGCCATGGCTGCGATCCTCAACGGCATCGTGCTGCACGGCCCCACGCGCGCCTTCGGCGGCACCTTCCTCATCTTCAGCGACTACATGCGTCCGGCGGTCCGGATCGCGGCCCTCATGCAGATCCCGTCGATCTTCGTGTGGACCCACGACTCCGTCGCCCTCGGGGAGGACGGCCCCACCCACCAGCCCATCGAGCAGCTCTCGACACTCCGTGCGATCCCCAACCTCGCGGTCGTGCGGCCCGGCGACGCCAACGAGGTGTCGTACGCGTGGCTCGAGATCCTCAAGCGCCGCGGCGGCCCCGCCGGTATCGCACTGACCCGCCAGAACATCCCGGTGTTCGAGCGCGGCGACGGAGAAGCGTCCGGTGACACCTTCGCCTCCGCCGCCAACGTGGCCAAGGGCGCGTACGTCTTCGCCGAGTCGAACACGGGATCGACCGACGTCATCCTGCTCGCGACCGGCTCGGAGCTGCAGATCGCCGTCGACGCGCGTTCCGCTCTCGCGGAGGAGGGCATCGGAGCTCGCGTCGTCTCGGTCCCCTCGCTCGAGTGGTTCGACGAGCAGGACGAGGAGTACCGCGAGTCGGTACTGCCGTCCTCCGTCACCGCCCGGGTATCGATCGAGGCCGGTCTGGCGTTGACGTGGAGGGGCATCGTCGGCGACGCCGGGCGCAGCGTCTCCATCGAGCACTTCGGCGCGTCGGCCGACTACAAGACGCTCTACAAGAAGTTCGGGATGACGACGGAAGCAGCCGTCGCCGCCGCGAAGGAGTCGCTCGGTCGCTGACCGGGCCGAAAGAAAGAAACGGGTACATCTCATGAGCGACAACCCCACAGCAGCACTCTCGGCCGCCGGCGTCAGCATCTGGCTCGACGACCTCTCCCGCCAGCGGATCGGATCCGGAAACCTCGAGCAGCTCATCGCCGAGAAGAACGTCGTCGGTGTCACCACGAACCCGACGATCTTCGCGGGGGCGCTCTCGCAGAGCGAGTCCTACGCGAAGCAGGTCGGCGAACTCGCGGCGCAGGGGACGAGCGTGACCGACGCCGTCTTCGAGATCACGACTGACGACGTCCGCGACGCCGCGAACATCTTCGGCGACGTCTACGAGTCCACGGCCGGCTTCGACGGTCGTGTGTCGATCGAGGTCGAGCCGGGCCTCGCTCATGACGCCGCCGGTACGATCGCCGAGGCGAAGCGTCTCTGGGCCAAGATCGACCGACCCAACGTCATGATCAAGATCCCGGCGACGGTCGAGGGTCTCGAGGCGATCACCGAGACGATCGGCGCCGGCATCAGCGTCAACGTCACGCTCATCTTCAGCCTCCAGCGATACCGCGAGGTCATCAACGCCTACCTGACGGGTCTCGAGAAGGCGCGCGCCGCCGGTATCGACCTCTCGACGATCCATTCGGTGGCCTCGTTCTTCGTATCGCGCGTCGACAGCGAGATCGACAAGCGCCTGACGACGATCGGCACCGACGAGGCCCTCGCCCTCAAGAGCAAGGCGGGACTCGCGAATGCTCGACTGGCCTACCAGGTCTACGAGCAGTCCTTCGGCTCCGAGCGCGCGAAGACCTTGACCGACGCGGGCGCCAACCCGCAGCGTCCTCTCTGGGCATCGACGGGCGTCAAGGACCCGAACCTGCCCGACACGCTGTACGTCACCGGACTCGTCGCCGAGGGTGTCGTCAACACCATGCCCGAGAAGACGCTCGATGCGACCTTCGACCACGCCGAGGTCACGGGCGACACCGTCACGGGCGCCTACGACGAGGCGAACGCCGTCCTCGACGCGATCGCCGGTCTCGGCATCTCGTACGACGAGGTCACGGAGCTCCTCGAGAAGGAAGGCGTTGAGAAGTTCGTCGTCAGCTGGAACGAGCTCCTCGACACGGTCACCGCCGCCCTGGAGAGTGCCAAGTGAGCTTCAAGATCCGCGTGAGCGGAGCCGCGGCAGAGGCCGTCGCGACCGCGGTTCCGGCGCTCGTCGCCGACCTCGTGGCCTCCGGGATCACGGGCCAGAACCCGGACCTCTGGGGGCCCGACGCCGTCGAAGAGGCGTCTAAGCGACTCGGCTGGGTCGAGGCGCCGAGCATTTCGCGCCCGCTCGTCGACGAGATCGTCGCCTTGCGCGACGACCTCCGGTCCCGCGGTGTCACGCACATCGTTCTCGCGGGCATGGGCGGATCCTCGCTCGCACCCGAGGTCATCACGCGCACGGTGGGTGCAGAACTCACCGTTCTCGATTCGACGGCGCCCGGACAGGTCGCCGCGGCACTCGCCGACCGGCTCGAGGAGACCGCCATCGTCGTCTCGTCCAAGTCGGGATCGACGGTCGAGACGGACAGCCAGCGCCGGATCTACGAGGAGGCATTCCGGGGCGTCGGCATCGATCCGACGGAGCGCATCATCGTCGTGACCGACCCGGGTTCCCCGCTCGAGGCTTCGGCCCGCGAAGCGGGATACCGCGTCTTCAATGCCGACCCGAACGTCGGCGGACGGTATTCCGCGCTCACCGCCTTCGGCCTCGTGCCGAGCGGGCTGGCCGGCGTGGACATCGCCGAGCTCCTCGACGAGGCCGAGGCCATCCTCGTCGAACTCTCCGTGGACTCCGAGGACAACCCCGGCCTCGTGCTCGGCGCAGCGATCGCCGCGACCTCCCCGCGACGCGACAAGCTCGCGATCGTGGCCGACGGCACCCACATCGTCGGGTTCCCCGACTGGGCCGAGCAGCTCATCGCCGAATCGACCGGAAAACTCGGCACCGGCATCCTGCCCGTCGTACTCGAGCCGCTCGCGACCGAGATCACGGCCGGATATCCGGACGTCCAGGTCGTCCGCATCGTCGACGACGCGGACGAGCACGGGCACCTGTTCTCGGACGACCGCCACGACGGCGAGATCCACGTGAGCGGCACCCTCGGTGCCCAGATGATGGTCTGGGAGTATGCGACGGCCGTCGCCGGACGCCTCCTCGGGATCAACCCGTTCGACCAGCCCGATGTCGAGTCGGCGAAGGTCGCGACCCGTGGTCTGCTCGACAGCACCCCGGAGACCGCTCCCCCGGCGTTCGTCGACGGCGGCATCGAGGTTCGAGCGACGGGCGACCTGGCCGAGGGAGCGTCCACGGTCCGCGGAGCGGTCGATGCGCTGCTCGCGCAGCTCGGTGACGACGGGTACGTTTCCGTTCAGGCCTATGTCGACCGTGTGGCGACGCCTCAGCTCGACGGGATCCGCGACCTCTTGGCCGCCCGCGCGGGCCGCCCTGTCACCTTCGGGTGGGGTCCGCGCTTCCTCCACTCGACGGGTCAGTACCACAAGGGCGGACCCGCGACCGGTGTGTTCCTGCAGATCACGGAACACTCGGAGGCGGACATCGCGGTCCCTGGTCGTCCCTTCACGCTCGGGCAACTCATCCAGGCCCAGGCTGCCGGCGACGCGAGCGTGCTCGCCGACCACGGTCGTCCCGTGCTCACGCTCACGCTGAGCGGCGCCGACGATGACATCACCGCGCTCTTCGAAGCCGCAAACTGAGCTCGCGCTCTGAGTGAAAGAACCTGCATGCCTGTCCCGATCACCCCGGACTCCAACCCCCTCCGGCACGAATCCGACCGTCGCCTCAACCGCATCGCGGGACCGAGCGGCCTGGTCATCTTCGGCGTCACGGGAGACCTGTCGCGCAAGAAGCTGATGCCTGCGGTCTACGACCTCGCCAACCGCGGTCTGCTCCCACCGGGCTTCGCGCTCGTCGGGTTCGCCCGGCGGGACTGGGAGGACCAGGACTTCATGGAGGTCGTGCACGAATCCGTGAAGAAGTACGCCCGCACCGAGTTCCGCGAGGAGGTGTGGGAGCAGCTCGCGCAGGGCATCCGTTTCGTCCCCGGCGAGTTCGGCGACGACGCGGCCTTCCAGCAGCTCAAGGAGACGATCGAGGAGCTCGACGAGGACCGCGGGACCATGGGAAACCACGCGTTCTACCTCTCGATCCCCCCGAAGGCCTTCCCCCAGGTGACGGAGCAGTTGCGTCGCTCCGGACTCGCCGAGCAGAAGGAGGGCCAGTGGCGACGCGTCGTCATCGAGAAGCCCTTCGGGAGCAACCTGCAGACGGCACGCGAACTGAACGCGGTCGTCGAGTCGGTGTTCCCGGCGGACAGCGTCTTCCGCATCGACCACTACCTCGGCAAGGAGACGGTCCAGAACATCCTGGCCCTCCGATTCGCGAATCAGCTCTACGAGCCGATTTGGAATGCCAACTACGTCGACCACGTACAAATCACGATGGCCGAGGACATCGGGGTGGGTGGCCGCGCAGGGTACTACGACGGGATCGGAGCGGCCCGCGACGTCATCCAGAACCACATCCTCCAGCTTCTCGCTCTCACCGCGATGGAGGAGCCGATCGCCTTCGACGCCGCAGCACTGCGAGCCGAGAAGGAGAAGGTCCTCGCGGCGGTGTCCCTGCCGAAGGACCTCGGCGCCGCCACGGCCCGCGGCCAGTACGCCGGCGGGTGGCAGGGTGGCGAGCGGGTTCCCGGCTTCCTCGACGAAGAGGGGATGAACCCGGAGTCGACGACCGAGACGTTCGCCGCGATGCGACTCGACATCAACACTCGGAGATGGTCCGGTGTGCCGTTCTACTTGCGGACCGGCAAACGCCTCGGTCGCCGCGTCACCGAGATCGCGGTCGTCTTCAAGCGGGCTCCCCAGCACCTCTTCGCGGACTCGCAGACCTCCGAGCTCGGGCAGAACGCTCTCGTCATCCGTGTTCAGCCCGATGAGGGCGTCACGATCCGATTCGGTTCGAAGGTGCCGGGCGCCGGCATGCAGGTGCGTGACGTGACGATGGACTTCGGTTACGGGCACGCGTTCACCGAGGCGAGCCCCGAGGCATACGAGCGACTCATCCTCGATGTGCTGCTCGGCGACCCGCCGCTCTTCCCCCGTCACGAAGAGGTCGAACTCTCGTGGAAGATCCTCGATCCCATCGAGGAGTTCTGGGCCGCTCAGGGCGGTCCACTCGAACAGTACGCCCCCGGATCCTGGGGGCCCTCGTCGGCCGACGCGCTCATCGAGCGCGACGGCAGAAGCTGGAGACGCCCGTGATCGTCGACCTTCCCGACACCACCATCAGTGCGGTGTCGAAAACCCTCGTGACCTTGCGCGAGGACGGCGGAGCCGTCGCCCTCGGCCGCGTCCTCACCCTCGTCATCGTCTCCTCCGACGGTGAGGAGGAAGAGGCCATCGAGGCGGCGAACGATGCGTCCCGGGAGCACCCGATGCGCGTCATCGTCGTGTGTCGGGTCGACGCGTCCTCCTCGGATCCCCGACTGGACGCCGAGATCCGCGTCGGCGGCGACGCCGGTGCGAGTGAAGTCATCATCCTCCGCGCCCACGGTGAGGCGGCGAGCAACGAGGAGAGCCTCGTCACCGGCCTTCTGCTGCCCGACGCGCCGGTCGTCGCATGGTGGCCCAGTAAGCCCCCGCAGGACGTCGCACGCTCCCCCATCGGCGCGATCGCTCAGCGGCGCATCACCGATTCCTCGACCGACGAGGACCCGGAAGCCGCTCTGCTCCGCCTCGCGAAGCATTACAAGCCGGGCGACACGGATTTCGCGTGGACTCGACTGACGCTGTGGCGCGCGCAACTGGCCGCGGTGCTCGATCAGCCTCCGTACGAGGATGTCACGGCGGTATCCGTGTCCGGCGCGTCGGACTCCCCCTCGACCATCCTGCTCGCCGCCTGGCTGCAGCTCGCCCTCGGCGTGGACGTCGAGCACGAGTTCACCACCGGTCGCTCGGGCATCGGCGGGATCCACGGCGTCACGCTGACCCGCGCGAGCGGAGACATCTCGCTCGCGCGCCCCGAGTCGACGATCGCCTCTCTCGAGCAACCCGACCAGCCGACGCATGACATCGCGCTTCCTCGGCGCACCCTGCGCGACTGCCTGGCGGAGGAGCTCCGCAGACTCGACCCCGACGTGCTCTACGGCGCGGTCCTGACGACGGGACTGCCACACTTCCTTGCGGAGACGACCACGGTGAAGGGAGCCGCCGCAGTATGAGCAACGAACGGCGTGTCCTCGTCCATGCGGATGCCGAGGCCCTCGCCGCCTCCATCACGGCTCGATTCCTCACGAAGATCATCGATCTCCTCGATGAGCGGGAGCGCATCAACGTCGTGCTCGAAGGCGGTCGCATGGGCGTACGCGTGCTCGAGACGATCAACGCCTCGCCTGCTCGGGATGGTGTCGACTGGAGCCGGGTCCACTTCTGGTGGTGCGACGAACGGTGGGTACCGGCGGGCGACGACGACCGCAACGACACGAAAGCCCGGCGGGCACTCCTCGACCACATCGATCAGCCGGCCGACTGCGTGCACGCCTTCGCCGCGTCCGATGAGGGCCTGACCCTCGAGGAAGCGGCGGCCGCCTACTCGGACGAACTCGCGGCTCACGCCGAGGGAGACTCGAGCCTCCCCACGTTCGACATCACCTTCTTGGGAGTCGGTCCCGACGGCCACACGGCGTCCTTGTTCCCGGACCGCGCCGAGATCTCGGAGCGCGAGGCGAACGTCGTCGCGGTGCTGAACGCGCCGAAGCCGCCGCCGGAGCGACTGTCGCTCACTCGTCACGTCCTCAACTCGTCGCAGCGGATCTGGGTCGAGATGTCGGGAGCGGACAAGGCCTCGGTGCTCGGGCTCGCCCTCGCGGGCGCGGCGTACACGGAGGTTCCGATCGCCGGGATCAAGGGGCGCAAACGCACCGTCTTCTTCGTCGACGACGCGGCCGCCTCGGAGGTGCCGGAGCACCTCATCGCTCCCGACTACTGACGTCGAGGTACGACAGAAGGCCCCAACCGGATTCCCGGTCGGGGCCTTCTGTCGTGGTGGGTCATACCCTGTTCTCGACGCGTCTGTCTCGTGACGTCATCTCAGTCACGACGACGCAGAATGGGCGTCACGCCGAGGTGCCGCGGCGCTCTCGCAACTGGCGGAGCGCATCGTCGAGGAGCTGCTCAGCTTCCTCCTCCGTGCGGCGCTCCTTCACGTAGGCGAGGTGCGTCTTGTACGGCTCGAGTTTGCTGACTTCAGGCGGGTTGTTCCGATCGCGGCCCGCCGGCAGCCCGGACGACGGGCTGTCGATGACATCCGGGATCTCCTCGTCCGGCAGGTTCGCCGCAAAGTACTTCACCGTCTCATTGCCGAGAGCGTCCCAGTACGAGATCGCGATGCGATCGGCATGGTAGCCGTGATCCTGTTCGCCCATCGGGCCGGCGCCGACACGCGAGCCCCTGATGGCACTTCCTCCTGCAGCCATGCGTTCCTCCTAGACGGCCGTCGCGAACTTCGTGAGAAGCCCGAGGACGACGATACTTGCGAACCACACCAGGCCGAGAATAACGGTGATGCGATTCAGGTTGCGCTCCGCGACCCCGGATGCACCGAGGTTCGAGCCCATACCGCCGCCGAACATGTCGGAGAGACCACCGCCACGACCCTTGTGAAGCAGGATCAGGAACGTCAGCAGGAGGCTGGTGATGCCCAGCACGACCTGGAGGACGAC
Source organism: Labedella populi (assembly GCF_004078655.1). Taxonomy (GTDB): domain Bacteria; phylum Actinomycetota; class Actinomycetes; order Actinomycetales; family Microbacteriaceae; genus Labedella; species Labedella populi. Next base: position 336,973 of record NZ_RZNC01000003.1, read on the forward strand.
TTGCAGAATATCCACGGAGGACCTTTCTTCGACGGGCGCGGTGATCCGAGGGCCGCCGTCAAGTATAACCGGACGGTCCGCGGGTCAGACGCCGACGTGCTTCTGGAAGCGGACGATGCTCGCGAACTCGTTCACGTCGAGGCTCGCGCCACCGACGAGAGCGCCGTCGACATTCGGCTCGCGCATGAACCCAGCGATGTTCGACGACTTCACCGAGCCACCGTAGAGGATCCGCGTCCGCGCGGCCGCATCCTCTCCGAGGAGCTCACGGATGACCGAGCGCAGAGCGGCAGCGACCTGCTCAGCCTGGTCGGGCGTCGCCGCCTGACCCGAGCCGATCGCCCACACGGGCTCGTATGCCACGACGATGTCCGCCGCTGCGCCGAGACCGTCGAGGGCGACACGGAGCTGCGCGACCGGGACGGCGCTCGGTCCGTGCTTCTCGAGGTCCTCGGCCGTCTCGCCGACGCAGATCACCGGCACGAGGCCGTGCTTCACGGCCGCGGCCGTCTTCGCTGCGACGACGGAGTCGTCCTCCCCGTGCAGGGTCCGACGTTCCGAGTGGCCGATGATGACGTAGGTGCAGTCGAGCTGCGAGAGGAACGCCCCGGAGATCTCCCCGGTGTAGGCACCCGAGTCGTGCATCGACACGTCCTGAGCACCGAAGGCGATCGGGAGCTTGTCGGCTGCGATCAACGTCTGCACGGAACGCAGGTCCGTGAACGGCGGGAACACGGCGACCTCCGCGGACTCGACGTCGTGCGACGCATCCTTGAGCGTCCACGCGAGCTTCTGGACGAACGCGATCGCCTGCAGGTGATCGAGGTTCATCTTCCAGTTGCCCGCGAGGAGCGGGACCCTGTTCACTGCCATCCGAGGACCTCCAGTCCCGGGAGACGCTTGCCCTCGAGGAACTCGAGACTCGCGCCGCCGCCTGTTGAAATGTGACCGAACCGGTCGTCGGAGAAGCCGAGCGCCCGGACCGCTGCAGCGGAATCACCGCCGCCGACGACCCCGAGGCCGTCGACCTCGGTGAGCGCTTGCGCGACCGCCTTCGTACCCGCCGCGAACGGTTCGAGCTCGAAGACGCCCATGGGCCCGTTCCAGAAGACCGTCTTCGATGCGGCGATGCGCTCCGCGAAGGCTGCGGAGGTCTCCGGACCGATGTCGAGGCCGAGCCCCGCCGCCCCGAAGGGTGTCGACTCGATCGCGTCTGCGGCCGTCACTTCGTGCGCCGCATCGGCGGCGAACTTCTCCGCCACCACGACGTCGGTCGGAAGCACGATTTCGACACCCCGCTCCTTCGCATCCGCGATGTAACCCTTGACGGTGTCGATCTGGTCGGCTTCGAGGAGGCTCGAGCCCACGGAGTGGCCGAGGGCGGCGAGGAACGTGAACAGCATCCCGCCGCCGATGAGCAGCGAGTCGACCCGCGGCAGGAGGTGCCCGATCACGCCGAGCTTGTCCGAGACCTTGGACCCGCCGAGCACGACGGTATAGGGGCGCTCGGGATTCTCGGTCAACCGATCGAGCACCTCGAGTTCCGCCGCGATCAACAGCCCCGCGGCACTCGGGAGCGCTGAAGCGAGCTCGAAGACGCTCGCCTGCTTCCGATGCACGACTCCGAAGCCGTCGGACACGAAGGCATCGCCGAACGCCGCGAGCTTCTCCGCGAAGGCACGACGCTCCTCCGCGTCCTTGCTCGTCTCCGCCGCGTTGAAGCGGAGGTTCTCGAGCAGGGCCACGTCCCCCTCGCCCAGTCCGGCGACCGTCTCGGCCGCGGAGTCGCCGACGGTGTCCGCCGCGAAGGCGACGGGCTTGCCGAGCAGCTCGCTCAGTCGCTGGGCGACCGGGGCGAGGGTGTACTTCGGGTTCGGCTCGCCGTCGGGACGCCCGAGGTGCGAGATCACGACGACGCGAGCGCCCTGGTTGACGATCGCGTTGATCGTGGCGAGAGAGGCCCGCACACGGCCATCGTCCGTGATGACCCCGTCCTTGACAGGAACGTTGAGGTCACAACGGATGATGACGCGCTTGCCTGCGAGCGATCCCAGTGAATCGAGGGTGCGCAGAGTCACGGTTGTCTCAGAGACGGTCGGCGACGTACTCGGTCAGGTCGACGAGACGGTTGGAGTAGCCCCACTCGTTGTCGTACCACGCCGAGAGCTTGACCTGGTTGCCGAGGACGCGGAGCAGACCGGAGTCGAAGATGGCCGAGTGCGGGTCGGTCACGATGTCGCTCGAGACGATCTCGTCCTCCGTGTACTTGAGGATGCCCTTCAACGGGCCCTCGGCGGCCTCCTTGTAAGCGGCCTTCACCTCGTCGACCGTCACGGGGGTCTTGGTCTCGACCGTGAGGTCGGTGATCGAGCCCGTGGGGATCGGGACGCGGAGGGCGAAGCCGTCGAGCTTGCCCTTGAGTTCGGGGAGAACGAGGCCGATGGCCTTCGCGGCACCCGTGGACGTGGGGACGATGTTGACGGCGGCGGCACGAGCACGACGGAGGTCGCTGTGCGGTCCGTCCTGCAGGTTCTGGTCCGCAGTGTAGGCGTGGACCGTGGTCATGAGACCGCGCTCGATGCCGAACTTGTCATTGAAGACCTTGGCGAGCGGCGCGAGGCAGTTCGTCGTGCACGAGGCGTTCGAGATGATGTGGTGGTTCGCGGGGTCGTACGAGTCCTCGTTGACGCCCATGACGAACGTCGCGTCCTCGCCCTTCGCGGGTGCCGAGATGAGGACCTTCTTCGCCCCGGCCTGGATGTGCTTGCGCGCGTCCTCGGCGTTCGTGAAGCGACCGGTCGACTCGATGACGATGTCGACGCCGAGTTCGCCCCACGGCAGGTTCGCGGGGTCACGCTCTTCGAAGACCTTGATGGACTTGCCGTCGACCGTGATCTGCTCGCCGTCGTAGTCGACCTCGGCGTTCAGGCGACCGGTGATCGAGTCGTACTTCAACAGGTGGGCGAGCGTCTTGTTGTCGGTGAGGTCGTTGACCGCGACGATCTCGAGCTCGCTGCCCTTGGCGAGGGCCGCGCGGAGGTAGTTGCGGCCGATGCGACCGAACCCGTTGATACCGATCTTTACTGACAAGAGTGACTCCTGTTTATGAGGCGCACGAAGCGCTGTTGTGCTGTCCGGATGGACGGTGGTGAGTTCGTGGACCCCGCCGACCCGCGAGCGGCCGGGCGGAGAAGAACGGGCCGTCTCCAGGGTGGAGCCCGGAGACGGCCCGATCGATTAAGACAGTACCAGCAGGCCGTTCGTCTTCTCACGAGCGGCGGTGAAGCGTGCTTGAACGTTCGACCAGTCGACGATGTTCCAGAACGCCTTGACGTAATCGGCACGCACGTTCTGGTAGTCGAGGTAGTACGCGTGCTCCCAGACGTCGAGCATGAGCAGCGGAACGAGGCCGAGCGGAACGTTGCCCTGCTGGTCGAACAGCTGGAACACGCTGATGCGCTGACCGATGACGTCCCACGCGAGGACGGACCAGCCGGAACCCTGCACGCCGAGAGCCGTCGCGGTGAAGTGCGCCTGGAATGCGTCGAACGAGCCGAACGCGTCGTCAAGCGCGGCGGCCAGTTCCCCGGTCGGCTTGTCGCCGCCGTTCGGCGACATGTTGGTCCAGAAGATGGAGTGGTTGACGTGTCCGCCGAGGTTGAACGCGAGGTCCTTCTCGAGCTTGTTCACGTTCGCGAGGTTGCCGGACCCGCGGGCTTCCGCGAGCTGGGCGAGCGCCGTGTTCGCGCCCGTGACGTAGGTCTGGTGGTGCTTCGAGTGGTGCAGCTCCATGATGCGTCCCGAGATGCTCGGTTCCAACGCACTGTAGTCATAAGCCAGATCGGGAAGTGTGTATTCAGCCATCGATATCTCCTCTTTCCCGCCCTTCACCCGAGTCGGCGGAGGGCCTTGAGCGACGAGTCGAGTCTACTCGCGCACGCCGATCGTGAGACCGGGTTGAAAGTCCCGTCACGACCGTCTGCTCACAGCTCGTCGAGGTCGGACGGGAGGTTCGCGGACGTCCCCGGAAGCCCGAGGTCCGAGGCCTTCTTGTCCGCCATCGCGAGCAAGCGACGGATCCGTCCCGCGATGGCGTCCTTCGTCATGGGAGGGTCGGCGTGATGGCCGAGTTCGTCGAGACTCGCGTCGCGGTGGGCGAGACGCAACCGCCCGGCGTAGGCGAGGTGTTCGGGGATGTCGTCCGCGAGGATCTCCATCGCCCTCTCGACGCGTGCACACGCCGCGACGGCGGCCTGCGCGGACCGGCGGAGGTTCGCATCGTCGAAGTTCACGAGCCGATTCGCGGTCGCTCGCACCTCTCGCCGCTGACGCATGGCCTCCCACGACGCGACGGTCTCCGCGGCTCCCATGAGGGACAGCATCGTGCTGATGGCCTCGCCGTCGCGGATGACGACCCGGTGCACGCCTCGGACCTCACGGGCCTTCGCTGTGACACCGAGCCGGCCGGCGGCGCCGACGAGAGCCATGGCCGACTCGTTCCCGGGACACGTCACCTCGAGAGCGGACGACCGCCCGGGGTCCGTGAGGGACCCGGCGGCCAGAAAGGCGCCGCGCCAGACCGCGGCGATCTCGTCGCGGGAACCCGTGGTCAGGCGGTTGGGCAATCCGCGGACCGGACGGCGACGTGCGTCGAGAAGACCCGTCTGCCGTGCGAGCGTCTCCCCACCCTCGATCACCCTGACGAGGTAGTACGGCGTGCGGCGCGACCCGGACGGGGACACGACCGAGCCCTCGCTGCGCATCCCGTAGAGCTCGACGAGGTCACGACGCACTCGCGTCGCGAGCTCCGGGGTCTCGAGCTCCGACTCGATCGCGATGCGACCGGAGATCACATGGAGTCCCCCGCTGAAGCGCAGGATCGACGCGAGTTCCGCGGCCCGCACCGACGTGCGCGATTCGCGCACGCGGGTGAGTTCCGCTTTGACGTCCGTCGTGAGGGCCAATCTTCGTCCTTCGTTCCGTGTTCGTGTGGTCGCTCGCGGCGACCGTCATTCGCGCCCGAGGTCACGGTGGTTGAGCGTCACCGCGACCCCGTCGAGCCGGGAGAGTCGGCTCGCCAGATACTCCGTCATCGCAACCGATCGGTGCTTGCCCCCGGTGCAGCCGAGGGCCAGGACGGCGTGACGCTTGTTCTCTCTCTGGTAGCCGTCGAGCACCGGCAGCAGCGCCTCGAGGTAGTGGTCGAGGAACTCCGTGGCCCCGTCGCGGCTCAGAACGTACTCGCTCACCTGTTCGTCGAGACCCGTCAGCGGCTTCAGTTCCGGAACCCAGAAGGGGTTGGGGAGGAAGCGCGCGTCGGCGACCATGTCCGCGTCGGGGGGCAGTCCGTACTTGAAGCCGAAGCTCATGATCGTGAGGTGGAGCGCGGGCGCCCCTTCCTCGGAGAACAAGTCCCGGATCTTGGTCGCGAGTTGGTGGATGTTCAGGTCCGATGTGTCGACGACGATGTCGCTCGATTCACGGATCGCTGCGAGACGACCACGCTCGATGCGGATGCCGTCGACGATCGTGCCCGAACCCTGCAGGGGGTGAGGGCGCCGCACGGCCTCGAAGCGGCGGACGAGGACGGCGTCGGACGCGTCAAGGAAGAGGATGCGCACGTGCGCTCCCCCGCGCAGACTCTGCACGATGTCCTGGAGGGCTGCGAAGAAGTCGCGACCGCGGACATCGACGACGGCGGCCACCCGCGGGATGGCGCCTTCCGCGCGTTCGGCGAGGTCCGTGAGCGGACGCAGCATCTGCGGCGGGAGGTTGTCGACGACGTACCAGTCGAGATCCTCGAGAACGTTCGCGGCGGTCGATCGACCGGCTCCGGACATGCCCGTGACGATCAGGACCTGCTGCGGAGTCGGAGGCTCCTCGACCATCCGCCACCTCGTTCCTTCACCTCGGTCTGAACGTCACCCAGCCTAGTCATTCCTCAGCCGGTCGTGGACGGCTGAGGCGAGCTGAGGGCCGATGCCCTTGACTTCGGCGATCTCGTCCGTCGTCGCCGAGCGGAGCCGGGACACGGAGCCGAAGGCCGTGAGGAGCTGCTTGACCCGGGACGGCCCGAGGCCGGGAATCTCTCCGAGGACCGACGAGATGTCACGCCGGCGTCGCTGCCGCTGGTAGCTGATGGCGAACCGATGGGCCTCGTCCCGTACGCGCTGGATCAGGAAGAGCGCCTCGCTCCCCCGCGGGAGGATCACCGGGAAGTCACTGTCGGGTACCCAGATCTCCTCGAGCCTCTTGGCGATCCCCGCGAGAGTGATCCCCTCGACCCCCGACTCCTCGAGAGCGCGTTGCGCAGCAGCGACCTGAGGGGCCCCGCCGTCGACGAGCAGCAGTTGAGGCGGATACGCGAACTTCTTGGGTTTCGCGACGGCCTCCACTTCGCCATCGGCGAGCGGGTCGGCGGGCGCCTCCGGCTCGTCCGGGTCGGGGGCTCCTCGCAGATACGCGAGGCGCCGTGTCAGGACCTGGTGGATCGAGTCCGTGTCGTCCGTCGACGAGGCGATCGAGAACCGGCGGTATTGATCCTTCCGAGGCAGACCGTCTTCGAACACGACCATCGACGCGACGATGTTGGTGCCCGAGAGGTGCGAGACGTCGTAGCACTCGATGCGGAGCGGCGCGTCCTCCATGCCGAGCGCCTCCTTGATGTCGCCGAGGGCGGCCGACCGGGCGACGAAGTCCCCGCTCCTGCGAGTCTTGTAAAGCTGGAGCGAGTGCTTCGCGTTGACGACGGCCGTCTCCATGAGCGCGACCTTCTCGCCGCGCTTGGCCACCTGGACCTTGACCTTGCCCCGACCGCGGCGTTCGCTCAGGAAGGTCTCCAATTCCGCGAGGTCCTCGGGAACCGCGGGGACGTAGATCTCCTTCGGGATGGACTCCCGACCGGCGTCGGCGTACGCGCGCAGCAACGTGCGCTCCACGAGTTCAGGAGTGTCGATGTCGAGTTCCTTGTCGACCGTCCAGGAGCGCACACCGCGTACGCGCCCGCCCCTCACGATGAACTGCTGCACGGCGGCGGACAGCTCGTCGTGCTCGAAGCCGAAGAGGTCGGCGTCGACACGGTCCGCGAGCACCACCGCGCTCTTCTCGAGGACGGCCTCCAACGCGAGCAGCCGATCGCGGTAGCGCGCTGCCGCTTCGTAGTCCTGCCGTTCCGCCGCCGCCTTCATCTTCTTGGTCGCGTCGGTCGTGAACCGGCGATCGTGACCCGACATGAAGGCGACGAAGTCGTCGACGATCTCACGATGCTCCTCGATCGTCACCCGACCGGAGCACGGCCCGCCACATCGCCCGATCTGTCCGGGGAAGCACGGGCGCCCCGACTGCATGGCCCGCTTGTAGCTCGAGTCGGAGCACGTCCGGATGGGGAAGGCCTTGATCATCAAATCGATCGTGTCATGCACCGCCCAGATCTTCGGGTAGGGACCGAAGTACTTGGCGCCGCGGATCTTCGTGTTCCGTGTGACCATCACCCGCGGCGCCTCGTCCCCGAGGGTGATGGCCATGAAGGGGTACGTCTTGTCGTCGCGGAACTTGACGTTGAAGGGCGGGTCGAGCTCCTTGATCCAGGTGTACTCGAGCTGAAGTGCCTCGATGTCGGAACCGACGACCGTCCACATGACGCCCGTCGCCGACGTGACCATGCGTCGAGTGCGTTCGTGCAGGGTGTGCAACGGCGCGAAGTAGTTCGAGAGTCGCGCCCGCAGGTTCTTCGCCTTGCCGACGTAGAGCACCCGTCCGCCCTCGCCGGTGAACCGGTACACCCCCGGCTCGGTGGGGATCTCGCCAGCCTTCGGCCGATACGTACGCGGATCCGCCATCCTCAGCCGGCCTTGCGGTTCAGTTCCCGCTCGGTGTCGAAGATCTCCTTGAGGAACACTCCCGTGTGGCTCTTCTTGACCGTCGCGAGCTTCTCGGGCGTGCCCGTCGCGAGCACGCGACCGCCCCCGGCTCCGCCCTCCGGACCCATGTCGATGAGCCAGTCGGCCGACTTGATGACATCGAGGTTGTGTTCGATGACGATGACGGTGTTGCCCTTGTCGACAAGGCTCCCGAGGACCAGCAGGAGCTTTCGGACGTCCTCGAAGTGGAGACCCGTGGTCGGTTCGTCGAGGACGTACACGCTGCGACCGTTCGTGCGGCGCTGGAGTTCTGTGGCGAGCTTGACGCGCTGTGCTTCACCGCCGGACAGGGTCGTGGCGCTTTGCCCGAGACGCACGTATCCGAGGCCGACGTCGACGAGGGTCTTGAGGAAGCGGTGGATCGACGAGATGGGTTCGAAGAACTCGGCCGCCTCGGCGATCGGCATGTCGAGCACCTCGGCGATGTTCTTGCCCTTGTAGTGCACCGTGAGCGTGTCGCGGTTGTACCGCGCTCCCCCGCACACCTCGCACGCGACGTAGACGTCGGGGAGGAAGTTCATCTCGATCTTGATCGTGCCGTCTCCGGAACACGCCTCGCAGCGGCCGCCCTTGACGTTGAAGCTGAAGCGACCGGGCTGATAACCGCGTGTCTTCGCCTCGACGGTTTCGGAGAACAGGGTACGGATCCGGTCGAACACACCCGTGTAGGTCGCGGGGTTGGACCTCGGGGTCCGTCCGATCGGCGCCTGGTCGACGTGGATGACCTTGTCGAGCTGCTCGAGCCCCGTGACGCGCGTGTGCTTCGCCGGCACCTTGCGCGCGCCGTTGAGCTTGTTCGCGAGCACTCGGTACAACACGTCGTTCACGAGCGAGGACTTACCGGATCCGCTTACTCCCGTGACGGCCGTGAACACGCCGAGCGGGAAGTCGACCGTCACGTTGCGCAGGTTGTTCGCCGAGGCGCCCACGACCGAGATCATGCGATCCGGATCGACGGGACGACGCCGCTCGGGGGTCTCGATCGACTTGCGCCCCGACAGGTAGTCTCCCGTGAGCGACGCGTGCTCGGCGACGAGCGACTCGTAGTCGCCGGAGTGCACGACGGTTCCGCCGTTGACGCCGGCACCGGGCCCGATATCGACGATCCAGTCAGCGGTGCGGATCGTGTCCTCGTCGTGCTCGACGACGATGAGCGTGTTGCCGAGGTCGCGCAGCTTGACGAGCGTCTCGATGAGACGGCGGTTGTCGCGCTGGTGCAGGCCGATGCTCGGTTCATCGAGCACGTAGAGGACACCGGTGAGTCCTGAGCCGATCTGCGTCGCCAGTCGGATGCGCTGAGCTTCTCCGCCCGACAACGAACCGGCGGAGCGCGCGAGATCGAGGTAGCCGAGGCCGACCTCGTTGAGGAAGTCGAGCCGGAGCTTGATCTCACGCAGGACCTGCGCCGCGATCTTGGCCTCTCGGTCGGTGAGGTCGAGCCGGTCCATGAAGGCCCGCGCGTCCTCGAGACTGAGGAGCGAGACGTCGGCGATGTTCTCGCCGTGGACGAGCACCGCGAGCACCTCCGGCTTCAACCGCTTGCCCTGGCAGACGGGGCAGTTGACCTCACGCAGGTACTCGGCCCACCGGCTGCGCTGCACGTCGGTCTCGGCCTGGAGGTACTGGCGCTCGATGTAGGGCATGACGCCCTCGAACCCCGACGAGTAGCTCATCTCCCGGCCGTACCGGTTGCGCCACTTGACCTTGACCTTGAAGTTCTCGCCGCGGAGGACCGCCTCCTGGACCCGCTTCGGGAGGTCCTTCCAGGGCGTGCTGAGGGAGAAGTCGAGGTCGCGGGCAAGACCCTCGAGGAGCTTCTCGTAGTACTGGTAGAGCCCCTTGCCCTGCGTCGTCCAGGGCACGATGACGCCCTCGTCGATGCTCAACGACCCGTCGCCGAGGAGGAGTTCGTCGTCGACGGCCATCTTCGTGCCGAGGCCGGAGCACTCGGGGCACGCCCCGAACGGCGCGTTGAACGAGAACGTCCGCGGCTCGATCTCCGTGAGTTGGATCGGGTGGTTGTTGGGGCAGGAGAGCTTCTCGGAGTAGGTCGTCGTGCTCTCGGGCCCCTGCTCGTCGACGAAGTTGATCTGGACGACGCCGTCGGTGAGTGAGAGCGCGGTCTCGAGCGAGTCGGTGAGGCGCGTGAGCGCGTCCGGGCCCGCGACGAGCCGGTCGACGACGACCGAGATGTCGTGCTTGTACGACTTCTTCAACGTAGGCGGGTCGCTCAACTGCACCGTCTCGCCGTCGACGACGGCGCGGGCGTAGCCCTTCGCGGACAACTCCTGGAAGAGGTCGACGAACTCGCCCTTCTTCTGCGACACGACCGGGCTCATGACCATGTAGCGCGTACCGGCTTCGAGGTTCATGAGCTGGTCGGCGATCTGCTGGACCGTCTGTCGCTGGATGCGTTCACCGCACACCGGGCAATGGGGCACGCCGATGCGCGCCCAGAGCAAACGCATGTAGTCGTACACCTCGGTGATCGTGCCGACCGTCGACCGCGGGTTGCGGTTCGTCGACTTCTGGTCGATGGAGACGGCGGGACTCAGGCCTTCGATGAAGTCGACGTCGGGGCGATCGACCTGCCCGAGGAACTGCCGGGCGTAGGCAGAGAGCGATTCGACGTAGCGGCGCTGGCCCTCAGCGAAGATCGTGTCGAACGCGAGAGACGACTTCCCCGAGCCCGAGAGCCCCGTGAAGACGACGAGGGAATCGCGAGGGATGTCGAGATCGACGTTCTGGAGATTGTGGACACGGGCACCACGGACACTGAGTTGCGCGCTCTGCTCTACTGGGGAAATCGACACCTCAAAAGTCTACGGTGACCCACTGACACTCGGTCCCGCTGGGCCCTCGCCCTCCGCGAACAGCGCGACGGCGAGATGGGTTCCGAGGCGCCGCGTCGGCACCCCGGAGCCCATCGTTCGCGTACGTCAGGCGTGTCCGGCCTTCTCCATCTGCCGGAGCTCACGCTTGAGTTCGGCGACCTCGTCCCGCAGTCGACCCGCGAGCTCGAACTTGAGTTCAGCGGCGGCCGCGAGCATCTGACCGTTGAGGTCCGCGATGATCGCCTCGAGATTGTTCGCCCCTTCCGCGGCGAGTCCTTCGCGGCGGAGGTTCGGAGTCGGGCTCTTCTTCTTGCCTTCACGACCGGCGAGCATACGAGCCGTGTCCTCCCCCTCACGCGCGAGCATGCCGGTGATGTCGGCGATCTTCTTACGCAAGGGGGTGGGGTCGATCCCGTGCTCGGCGTTGTAGGCGAGTTGACGCTCACGTCGCCGATCGGTCTCCTCGATGGCCCGCTTCATCGAGTCCGTGAGCACGTCGGCATACATGTGAACCTCACCGGACACGTTGCGGGCGGCACGTCCGATCGTCTGGATGAGCGAGGTGGACGAGCGGAGGAAGCCCTCCTTGTCGGCGTCGAGGATCGCCACGAGCGAGACCTCCGGGAGGTCGAGACCCTCACGGAGGAGGTTGATGCCGACGAGCACGTCGTAGACGCCCGCGCGCAGCTCGGACAGCAGTTCGACGCGGCGCAGCGTGTCGACGTCCGAGTGCAGGTAGCGCACACGGACCCCTGCCTCCGTGAGGAAGTCCGTGAGCTCCTCGGCCATCTTCTTCGTGAGGGTCGTGACGAGTACCCTCTCGTCGCGCTCCGCCCGTGCGACGATCTGCTCGAGCAGGTCGTCGATCTGCCCCTTGGAGGGCTTGACGACGATCTGAGGGTCGACGAGCCCCGTCGGTCGGATGATCTGCTCCACGACGCCGTCCGCGATACCCATCTCATACCGACCGGGGGTGGCTGACAGGTAGACCGTCTGTCCCACGCGGGACTTGAACTCGTCCCACGTGAGCGGACGGTTGTCCATTGCGCTCGGGAGCCGGAAACCGTGCTCGACGAGGGTTCGCTTGCGCGACGCGTCGCCCTCGAACATGGCGCCGATCTGGGGTACCGTCACGTGCGACTCGTCGATGACGGTGAGGAAGTCGTCCGGGAAGTAATCGAGGAGGCAGTTCGGGGCCTGCCCGGGAGAACGCCCGTCGATGTGGCGAGAGTAGTTCTCGATGCCGGAGCAGAATCCGATCTGCTGCATCATCTCCAGGTCGAAGTTCGTGCGCATACGGAGGCGTTGCGCCTCGAGGAGCTTGCCTTGCTTCTCGAGCTCGGCGAGGCGCTCCTCCAACTCGATCTGGATCGTTCCGATGGCGCGCTGCATGGTGGCAGGGCTCGCGGCGTAGTGCGTCGCGGGGAAGATCGACACCGCTTCGAGCTTCTTCACGACGTCTCCCGTGAGGGGATGCAGAGCGTAGAGAGCCTCGATCTCGTCACCGAACATCTCGATCCGGATGGCGAGCTCCTCATACACCGGGATGATCTCGATGGTGTCGCCGCGGACGCGGAAGTTACCGCGCGAGAAGTCGACGTCGTTGCGGTTGTACTGCATGCCGATGAAGGAGCGGATGAGCCGGTCGCGACCGATCGAGTCGCCGACGTGCAGCGCCACCATCGCCTCGAGATATTCCTCGGCCGCCCCGAGCCCGTAGATGCAGGACACCGTCGACACCACGACAACATCGCGGCGCGACAGGAGCGAGTTGGTCGTGGAGTGACGGAGCCGTTCGACCTCAGAGTTGATCGACGAGTCCTTCTCGATGAAAGTGTCCGTCTGGGGGACGTACGCCTCCGGCTGGTAGTAGTCGTAGTAGGACACGAAGTACTCGACCGAATTGTTCGGCAGCAGCTCCCGGAATTCGTTCGCCAACTGCGCGGCGAGGGTCTTGTTGTGGGCGAGAACGAGGGTGGGACGCTGCGTCGCCTCAATGAGCCACGCCGTGGTCGCGGACTTTCCCGTACCGGTTGCGCCGAGGAGGACGACATCGGTCTCGCCCGCATTGATGCGTCCCGCGAGTTCGGCGATCGCGCCGGGCTGGTCACCGCTCGGCTTGTACTCGCTGACGACCTCGAAGGGGTTCACGGAGCGTGTCGGTTGCATGCTCCGATTCTAAATCCCGCCACCGACACCGGGTCCGAGATGACACCAGTCAGCCGGATCCCTCCGCCAGCGGTGTCTGTCACCGATCCGAGGACGGCGACGAATCCCGCGGCGCGTGTCACAGGCGGCCCGACCGCAATTCGTTCCACAACGCATCGACCTGGGCGGTCGTCTCGTCGATGCTCCCCGTCGTGTCGATGAGCACGTCGGCGACGGCGCGACGCTCCTCGTCGCTCGCTTGGGCGGCGACACGGCGCTCCGCCTCACCTCGATCGAGCCCTCGGATGACCACGAGCCGGTCGACACGAGTTCTCGCATCGGCATCCGCGACGACGACGAGGTCGAACGAGTGGTCCACCCCCGTCTCCACGAGCAACGGGACGTCGTACACGGCGATGGACTCGGGATCCGCGCGGCCGATCTCGGAGAGACGCGCGGCGGCGAGCCGACGGACCTCCGGATGCACGATCGCGTTGAGCTCGGCTCGAGCCGAGTCGTCAGAGAACACGATCGCTCCGAGTGCGGGACGATCGAGCGATCCGTCGTCGGTGAGGACCGCTTGCCCGAACCGCTCGGCGACGGCCCGGAGCCCGGGAGACCCCGGCGCCACAGCCTCACGCGACAGCACATCGGCATCGACGATCGAGGCTCCGAGCTCCGCGAGACGGCGCGAGATCGTCGACTTGCCCGAGGCGATGCCGCCGGTGAGGGCGATGACCCTCATGGCTCAGCGAGCCGCGAGCTGTGTCTCGAGGTACGTGATCGCGACCTTGCGCGCCTCGTCGAGGAGCCACGGGTCACCGTCGGACTCGGCATCGAACGCGAGTCGCTGAAGTGAGCGCGAGAGCTCGATGGCGACGGCCACACGGGCGCTCCAGGCGGCGTCCTCCGGAAGACCGAACTGAGCGAGCTGCCCGACGACGGCATCGACGTAGGAGGTCGTACGCAGGCTGTACTTCTCCTGGCTCTCCTCATCGGCGAGCACACGGTACTGCGTCGCGCGGTAGCCCGGGACGGTGCGACGAGCGAGGACGTTGGTGTCGGTGAGGATCTCGAACGTCTGCGTCCACGTCGTCGGCTCCGCCGCCTCGAGTGCCTCGATGCACATCTCGATGTATCTCTTCGTCATGTAGTCGAAGACCCCGAGCATGAGCGCGACGCGGTCCGGGAAGAACCGGTAAACGGTCCCGATCGCCATCTCGGCCCGCTTCGCCACCTCCGCGGTCGTCACACCCGCGTGGCCGGTCTCATCGATGATCTCCCCGCATACGCGGAGGATCGTCTCGAGGCTGAGCCGGCTGCGCTCCTGCTGCGGACTGTTGCGCAGATCCGCGGACTCCGCGTAATCGAGAGCGAGGAACCGTCGCAATGGGTCGACATTCACTAGGTTCTGGTCCTTCTCGTTGGTTCGAGTGGTGAGCACGGAGACCTCGGGGTATGGGACGGAAGTACAGGCTCACCCTAGCATCAGCCGGTCGCCCGGCCCGCCCGCGCGACACGCAATCGGCAGCGACATCTTCGATGTGTCCGCTCCGGCGGTGAACGCCGGAGCATCTCGCCGGAGACGCAGAATGGTGCGGTGCCCCAGTCGGGGCACCGCACCATTCATCTGTCGAGCAACCGGTCGAACCGGCCTCACGAGCCGCGAGGACTCACGAATCGCCGGATCTCAGGCGTTGGTGGAACTCAGGAATTGCTGGAGAGCTTCTCACGGAGGGCCGCGAGCGACTCGTCGTCGGCGAGGGTGCCGGCTCCGGTCGACTCGCTCGAGAAGGTCGATCCGGTCGAGCCCTCGTTCGAGGCCTCCTCGGAGGCGGCCGTGGCGACCTGACGCTTGTGGGCCTCCCAGCGAGCCTGGGCTGCAGCGTAGTCCTGCTCCCACTTCTCGCGCTGGGCCTCGAAGCCTTCCTTCCACTCGTTCGTCTCAGGGTCGAAGCCCTCGGGGTACTTGTAGTTCCCCTGCTCGTCGTACTCCGTGAGCATGCCGTAGAGCGCCGGGTCGAACTCGGTGCCTTCGGGGTCGACGCCCTCGTTCGCCTGCTTGAGGGAGAGCGAGATGCGGCGACGCTCGAGATCGATGTCGATGACCTTGACGAAGACCTCTTCGCCGACCGACACGACCTGCTCGGCGAGCTCGACGTGCTTGCCGGAGAGCTCCGAGATGTGCACGAGGCCCTCGATGCCGTCCGCGACGCGCACGAAGGCGCCGAACGGGACGAGCTTCGTGACCTTACCCGGGGCGACCTGACCGATCGCGTGGGTGCGGGCGAAGACCTGCCACGGGTCCTCCTGCGTCGCCTTGAGCGAGAGGGAGACACGCTCGCGGTCGAGGTCGACCTCCAGGATCTCGACGGTGACCTCCTGGCCCACCTCGACGACCTCGGAGGCGTGCTCGATGTGCTTCCAGCTGAGCTCCGAGACGTGGACGAGACCGTCGACGCCGCCGAGGTCCACGAACGCACCGAAGTTGACGATCGAGGAGACGACGCCCTTGCGGACCTGGCCCTTCTGGAGGTTGTTCAGGAAGGTCGTGCGGCTCTCGGACTGCGTCTGCTCGAGCAGGGCGCGGCGCGACAGGACCACGTTGTTGCGGTTCTTGTCGAGCTCGAGGATCTTGGCCTCGATCTCCTGGCCGAGGTACGGCGTGAGGTCGCGGACGCGACGCAGCTCGATGAGCGAAGCCGGGAGGAAGCCACGAAGACCGATGTCGACGATGAGGCCGCCCTTGACGACCTCGATGACCGAGCCGGTGACGACGCCGTCGGCGTCCTTGATCTTCTCGACGTCACCCCAGGCGCGCTCGTACTGTGCGCGCTTCTTGGACAGGATGAGGCGGCCTTCCTTGTCCTCCTTCTGGAGGACGAGGGCTTCGACGGTGTCGCCGACGTTGACGACCTCGGAGGGGTCGACGTCGTGCTTGATCGAAAGTTCGCGCGAGGGGATGACACCCTCGGTCTTGTATCCCACGTCGAGGAGGACCTCGTCGCGGTCGATCTTCACAACAGTGCCTTCGATGAGGTCACCGTCGTTGAAGAACTTCAGAGTCTTCTCGACCGCGGCAAGGAAGTCTTCAGCAGAGCCGATGTCGTTGATAGCGACCTGCTTGGTTGCCTTTTCGGTCGTTGCGGTTGTCATGTAGTGGGTGCTCCAGTATTGGATGGATATCGGGCCGAGCATGTGGACGCAAGCATCCAGTGTGCAGGGCAGGCGGATAGGCGTCGCGAGTGCGACGCTCCATCATAGCTTTTCCTCGGCACCGATTCCAAGCACCGCGAGCCGTCTCCCGAGGGGTACGGCGGACGATCGGATGAGTCGTCCACGTCACGCCCCCCACGCTTACCCGAGCAGAGCCGCGCGCAGCGTGTCGAGGCCCACGCCGCCGAGGTCGAGCGCGCGCTTGTGAAACGCCTTCATGTCGAAGGCGTCGCCCTCCCGCGAACGGGATTCGTCGCGGATCTGCTCCCAGATGCGCTGACCCACCTTGTAGGACGGAGCCTGACCCGGCCACCCGAGATAACGATTGACCTCGAAGCGCACGAAACCGTCGTTCATGTTGACGTTGCGGCCCATGAAGTCGAAGGCGTACTCGGCATTCCAGGGGCCCGACCCGTCCGGCAGCTGCTTCTCGAGGTGGACGCCGATGTCGAGGACCACGCGTGCCGCCCGCATGCGCTGTCCGTCGAGCATCCCCAGACGGTCCGCCGGGTCGTCGAGGTACCCGAGTTCCTGCATGAGCCGCTCGGCGTACAGCGCCCAGCCCTCGGCGTGACCGGAGGTGCCCGCGAGCTGACGCCGCCACGTGTTGAGCATCGCGCGGTTGTAGACGGCCTGACCCAACTGCAGATGATGGCCCGGCACGCCCTCGTGGTAGACGGTCGTGAGCTCACGCCACGTGTCGAACTCCGTCACGCCTTCCGGCACGGACCACCACATCCGCCCGGGCCGCGAGAAGTCGTCGGACGGGCTCGTGTAGTAGATCCCGCCCTCCTGCGTCGGCGCGATCATGCACTCGAGGCGCTTGACGGGATCGGGGATGTCGAAGTGCGATCGGGAGAGTTCGTCGACCGCCCGATCGCTCGTCTCCTGCATCCATGTCCGGAGCGCATCGGTGCCGTGGAGCTTGCGGCTCGAGTCGGCGTCGAGGTGCTCGATGGCCTCGAGCACGCCGGCCCCCGGCTTGATGAGATCCGCGATCGACTCCTGCTCGGCGACCATGCGGGCGAGCTCCTCGATACCCCACTCGTAGGTCTCGTCGAGATCGATCGTCGCCCCGAGGAACTTGCGCGACTGGATGGCGTAGATCTCGCGGCCGACCGCGTCCTTCTCCGTAGCCGCGGGTTCGAGTTCACGCGCGAAGAAGTCCGCGAGTTCCTGGTACGCCACCGAGGCCTCGCCCGCCCGACGCGTCAACTCGTTGGCGAGGGATGCGGGCAGTTGTCCATCCTCGGGCGTCGCATTCGCCGCGAGACCGGCGAAGAAGCCGTCCCCATCGGCGAGCTTCTTCGCCTGCTCGAAGACCTCGCGCACTTGACGCTTGGCGGGGACGACACCGCGACGTATGCCCTCGCGGAGCGACTCGATGTACCCGTCGATCGCTCCTGAGACGTTCCCGAGTCGAGTCGACACGGTCTCCCAGTCATCCACGGTCGAGGTCGGCATGAGGTCGAAGACCTCGCGGATGCCTTGAGCGGGCGACGCGATCACGTTGAGGTCACGCAAGTGGAGGCCGGCCTCGAACTCCTCGATGTCGAGGGCGAGGGAGGCACGGAGATCGGCCTTGGTGACCTCGTCGACCGAGTCGGTCGCCGGGAGCGCGTCGAGGGCCGCGATGGTCCGCGACGCGGCCGCGACGTAGTCCTCCCGGCCCGAGGGCGAGAAGTCTCCGTACCCTCCGGAGTCCGCCATACCGCCGATCCAGACGGCGACGAGCGGATCGAGCTCCGCGAGGGTCGCGACCCAGTCCTCGGCCACTGCGTCGATGGCGCTCGGCGTGCGCGAAGGCTGCTCCCCCGTCGACATGTCGGCGCCGGCTCGGATCGGTTGTGCGTTTTCCGTCATGCTCGCGAGCCTATGCCGCGAGATGACGGCCGGGCAATCCGACCGGCCCTCGCCACATCAGTGCGCCGCGGCGTCCCAATTCTGGCCGTGACCGAGCTGGACCTCGAGAGGGACGGACAGCGCTGCGGCGCCCGCCATCCGGCCGCGGACGATCTCCTCGACCGTGTCGGCCTCCGCCTTGTCGACTTCGAAGATGAGCTCGTCGTGGACCGTCATGAGCATGCGTGACCGCAATCCCTGGTCGACCAGGTCGTTCTCGACGCGGATCATCGCGAACTTCATGATGTCCGCGGCCGAGCCCTGGATGGGCGAGTTGAGGGCGGCTCGTTCCGCGTTGTCGCGCAACACCCGGTTGGGGCTCGACAATTCGGGGAACGGCCGACGTCGACCGAAGATGGTTGTTGTGTAGCCGTCGACCTTGGCCTGCACCACAACGTTCCGCAGGTAATCGCGCACGGCTCCGAAACGCTCGAAGTAGTCGGCCATGAGGACCTTCGCCTCGGACTGCTCGATGCGCAACTGCTTGGAGAGACCGAAGGCGCTCAGACCGTACGCGAGGCCGTACGACATCGCCTTGACCTTCGTACGCATGAGCGCTGTGACGTCCGCCGGTTCCACGCCGAAGATCCGCGAACCGACGAAGCGGTGGAGGTCTTCTCCCGAACGGAACGCCTCGATGAGCCCCTCGTCTCCGGAGAGGTGCGCCATGATCCGCATCTCGATCTGCGAATAGTCGGCGGTGAGCAGCGTGTCGTACCCCTCGCCGACACGGAACGACTGCCGGATACGGCGGCCCTCCTCCGTGCGGATGGGGATGTTCTGGAGGTTCGGGTCGGTCGACGAGATGCGCCCCGTCGTCGTGCCGCTCTGGACGTAGCGCGTGTGGATCCGCCCGTCGTCCGCGATCGAGGTGTCGAGCGTCTCGACGATCTGCCGCAACTTGGTCGCGTCGCGATGCTGCAGGAGCAGGTCGAGGAACGGGTGCGGATTGCTCGACTGGAGGTCCGCAAGGGCGCCGGCGTCCGTCGAGTAACCCGTCTTGTTGGCCCGGGTCTTCGGCATTCCGAGCTGATCGAAGAGCACCTCCTGCAGTTGCTTGGGCGACCCGAGATTGACCTCCCGCCCGATCTCGGCGAATGCCTGCTGCGCGAGATCGCTCGCGCGCGCTCCGAGACCGGCCGACAGCTCGGCGAGCGAGTCGTGATCCACGGAGACGCCGCGCAGTTCCATGGCGGCGATGACGAGGAGCGTGGGCATCTCGATGTCGCGCATGACGCCGAGGGATCCCGGGTCGAGAGCCGTCTCGAGGTGCGCGACGATGCGGCCGGTGAACCATGCCTCCGTCGCGACGGACGGTGCGTCGTCCGCCGGGACGAGCTGGTTCGGGTCGGCGACGGGCAGCTCCTCGTCGAGCAGCTTCGTGGTGAGGTCGCCGAGGCTCGCCTCCTTCGCGCCGGGAGACAGCAGCCACGCGCCGATCTGGGTGTCGAACGCGAGGCCGTCGAACGCGACTCCGGCGCGCGCGAGCGCCTTCACCTGTGGCTTGGCGTCATGCATGAGCTTCGGAGCATCGCTCGCGAGCCACTCCTCGAAGGGCGCGTAGTCGGCGCCCCTCGGCTGCCACGGCAACAGGACCGTCTCGGTCTCGCTCGCGACGCCGGCAGCGATCGGGCGACCGTCGATCGACTCGATGCGCAGACCCAGTCCCCCGGGGTTCGCCGCGCTCGCCCGCCGGAGCCAGCCGCGCAATTCCTCGTCGAGCAGATGTTGCGGCACGGGCGCGGAGATGCGGGGGGCCGTGACGGCGGGCTCACCGCCGTCCATGCCCTCGAGCTTGAGGACCCGTTCGAGAAGCGTTCGGAATTCGAGGCGGCCGAAGACGTCCCGCACTTCCTGCTCGTCGATGGGGCGTTTCTCGAGCGCCTCGATTCCGACTCCGACCTCGACGTCGGTCACGAGACGGTTGAGGCGCCGGTTCCGGATGGCGTTCTCCTTGTGCTCGCGGAGGCTCTCGCCGACCTTGCCGGAGATCTTGTCGGCGTTCTCGAGGATCCCGTCGAGGCTCCCGTAGAGGCCGAGCCACTTGACGGCGGTCTTCTCCCCCACCTTCGGGACGCCCGGGAGGTTGTCGCTCGTCTCACCGACGAGAGCGGCGACCTCGGGGTACTGATGCGGTTCGATGCCGTACCGGTCTCGGACCTTGTCAGGGTCGTAGCGGGTGAGATCGGAGACGCCCTGGCGCGACGGGTAGAGGAGTGTCACGTCGTCGTTCACGAGTTGGATCGTGTCGCGGTCGCCGGAGACGAGGAGGACGCGATACCCCTGCTCGCGGCCGCGGACGGCGAGCGTGGCGAGGACGTCGTCGGCCTCGTAGTCCTCGATCGAGATGGTCGAGATGTTCATGGCCTTGAGGGCGTCCTGGAGGAGGGGCACCTGCCCGATGAATTCGGACGGCGTCTCTCCACGCGTCCCCTTGTACTCCGGGTACTCGCGCGTCCGAAAACTGAAGCGGGAGATGTCGAACGCGACGGCGAGGTGCGTCGGCTTCTCGGCCTTGAGGAGGTTGATGAGCATCGCGATGAAGCCGTGGATCGCGTTCGTGTGCTGGCCGTCTCGGGTCTGGAAACTGTCGACCGGGAGCGCGTAGAACGCCCGGAACGCGAGGGAGTGGCCGTCGATGACGAGGAGGGTAGGCTTTTCGTTGTCCGACACACGCCCAGCCTACAAGCCACCTCCGACGGCGCCCGGCGGGCCCCATCCGGAAGGCGACGATGGCCCACAACGACGACGCGCTCGACTATGTGACGACGCGCGGGGCCGGTGCCCTCGCCGAGAAGATGGGGATCGAGTTCGTCGAGTTCAGTGTGGACAGGGCTGTCGCGACCATGCCCGTCGAGGGCAACACGCAACCGGCGATGCTCCTCCACGGCGGCGCCTACGTCGTGCTCGGCGAGTCCCTCGGATCGATGGCGGCGAACCTGTGGGCGGGAGCGGACCGACTCGCGGTCGGCATCGACATCAACGCGACCCACACCCGATCGGCGACGTCGGGGATCGTCACGGGCGTGTGCACACCCATCCACCTCGGCCGTTCCCTGACCGTGCACGAGATCGCCGTGACGGACGACCAGGGCCGACGGTGCTCCACCATCCGCATCACGAACCTCATCAAGGACCGCTGACGGCCGTCAGCACTCCTGCAATGACGGAAGCCCCCGGCGATGCCGGGGGCTTCCGTTCGTGATGTCCGCTGCTACTACTTCTTGGCGCCGAGCTGCTCGATGATGGCCTGGGCGACGTCGTGCATCGTGAGGCGGCGGTCCATCGACGCCTTCTGGATCCAGCGGAACGCCTCCGGCTCCGACAGACCCATCTTCTCGTTGAGGAGGCCCTTCGCGCGGTCGACGAGCTTGCGCGTCTCGAAGCGCTCGACCATGTCGGCGACCTCTGCTTCGAGGGTGATGATCTGCTGGTACCGGCTGAGCGCGATCTCGATCGCGGGGAGCAGGTCGTTGGGTGTGAAGGGCTTCACGACGTATGCGAGGGCGCCGGCATCGGCGGCCTGTTCGACGAGCTCCTTCTGGCTGAACGCCGTGAGCAGCACGACCGGCGCGATCTGCGCCTCGGTGATGCGCCGGGCCGCGGCGATGCCGTCGAGCTGCGGCATGCGGACGTCCATGACCACGAGGTCCGGACGCAGTTCCGTCGCGAGGGCGACGGCCGTTTCGCCGTCGCCGGCTTCGCCGACGACCTCGAATCCGTTGTCCCGGAGGATCTCGACGATGTCGAGGCGGATGAGGGACTCGTCTTCAGCGACGACGACGCGTCGTGGTGCTGATGCGGTTGCTTCGTGCTCGGTCACGGATCAATCCTACGGTAACGTGGTCGCCGGTGTTGTGAGCCGGTGTGGCGGAACGGCAGACGCGGAGCACTCAAAATGCTTTGTCCGAGAGGGCGTGTGGGTTCGAATCCCACCACCGGTACGCTCACGACCCGATCCCCTGCCTCGTCGACGACCTCGTCGGAGGGCGTCAACGCCCCGCAATTAGGCGAGACGACAGGGGCGCCCGATGAACAGGATGTTGTCGTGAGCACGCGAATCGTCTCTCCCCCGCGGACATCCCCGACGGCTGGTACGTCATCGACGACGAGGTCATCCGGCTCGAGGACGCGGAGTTCGAGAAGCAGAAGCGCGGTACTCCCGATGCGAGCACGCCGCCCGCCGCAATCGTCGCGGGGTCGCACCGCTTCGCGATCGGCGATGAGATCCAGGTCGCCCACGGGGACGCGCTCGACCTCGGCTTCGTCCGGAGCGTGCGCGGGCTGTGGGCCTTCCTTCTCAGCCTGGTGTTCGGCGGTGGCGCACTGTTCGTCCTCGACGCAAGCGGCCTTCCGTGGCGAGACGACCTCGGACGGCAGATCCTCCTGGGAGCAGCCATCTTCGTCCCCGTGGTCCTCCTAGCGCTGGTCGATTGAGCGGTCTCACTCAGGAGCCGGGAGGAAGCCATCTATCGCGGTCATCGTGAGCTCCATCTCTTCGGGACCGCCGTGTCCCTCTGTCTCGACGATGTGGAGACGACTGGCCGGCCATGCGCGATGAAGGCGCCACGCGGTCCCGACGGGGCTGCTCACATCGTGGCGACCGTGGATGAGGACCGCTGGGACGTCCGCGAGCTCGTCGACCCGCTCGAGAACGCTCTGCCCGGTCGGGAGGAAGCAGTCGTGCGCCCAGTAGTGGGTCACGAGGGTCGCGAAGTTCTCGCGGGCTCTATCGTCGTCGAACAACGGGCCGGGTGTGAAACCGGGGTCGAGGGAGACGTGAGTCGTCTCCCACTCCTCCCACGCGAGGGCTGCTGACGAGCGCACGGCGGGATTCGGGTCGCGCAACCGCCGTGCCAACGACTCGATCCCCCTCTCCCCCGCGTTGACACCGCTCATGAGCCGCTCGTGGGCCTCCGGGAAGAGCACCCCGACGCCATCGCTGATCCAGTCGATCTCCGCTCGGCTCCCCGACGTGACCGCGGTCAGCACGAGCTCCGACACGGCGTCCGGACACTCGAGCGCGTAGGCGAGCGCGAGGGTTGATCCCCACGAGGCGCCGTGCACGAGCCAGCGCTCGACGCCGAGCATCTCGCGGACCGCCTCGATGTCGGCAATGAGTTCGTGCGTCGTGTTCGTCTCGAGACGCTCCAGATCGTCGATCGCCCACGGCGTGCTGCGGCCGCACCCGCGCTGGTCGATCCCGACGATGAGATGGCGGTCGGGGTCGAAGCGACGGCGGTAGTCGCCGAGGCCGAGACCGCTGCCCGGGCCTCCGTGAAGGTACAGCGCCGGTTTTCCCGTGGGGTTCCCGGACGTCTCCCAGTGGATCGCCGCGCCGTCCGGGCGGACGAGCGATCCGTGAGCGAATGGCTCGATCGGAGGATGCACCCGGTCAGCCTACGACCGACGATGATGTCCCCACCGATACGACGGGGCGTCCTAGAGGACGTCTCCGACGTTGTGCACACGGACGTCGTTCGTCGATCCGGGGATCCCGGGAGGGGAACCGGAGATGATGACGACCTTCTCGCCGGTCTGGGCGCGGCCCGTGGACGTGAGCACGTCGTCGACCTGCGCGACCATCTGGTCGGTGTGCGTCACGCGGGACACGACGAAGGACTCCACGCCCCAATTGAGCGCCATCCGCCGACGGATCGCAGGATCGGGCGTGAACGCGAGGATCGGGATGGGGCTGCGGAGACGGCTCATCCGTCGCACCGACTCGCCGGACTCCGTGAAGACGCAGAGGTACTTCGCCTCGACGAAGTTCGCGATGTCGACGGCCGCGAGCGTGATCGCTCCCGCTTGCGTCCGGGGCTTCGTGCCGAGCGCCCGGACACGCTCGAGGCCGTGCTCCTCCGTGGAGGAGACAATTCGGGCCATCGTCTGCACCGTCACGACGGGATACTTGCCGACGCTCGTCTCGCCCGAGAGCATCACGGCGTCGGCGCCGTCGAGGACGGCGTTCGCGACGTCTGAGGTCTCGGCGCGTGTCGGAACGGGGCTCGAGATCATCGACTCGAGCATCTGCGTCGCAACGATGACGGGCTTCGCGAGTCGGCGTGCGATCTCGATCGCGCGCTTCTGGACGATCGGGACGGCTTCGAGCGGGAGCTCGACACCGAGGTCGCCGCGAGCGACCATGATCGCGTCGAAGGCCTCCGTGATGTCCTCGAGGTTGTCGACGGCCTGCGGCTTCTCGATCTTCGCGACGACCGGGACCTTCCGGCCCTCCTCTGCCATGATCTCGTGCACGCGCGTGATGTCGTCGGCGTTGCGCACGAACGAGAGCGCGATGATGTCCGCGCCGAGCCGGAGACCCCAACGCAAGTCGGCCTCGTCCTTCTCGGAGAGAGCCGGGACGTTGACGGCGACGCCCGGGAGGTTGATGCCCTTGTTGTTCGATACCGGACCCGCGACGACGACCTCGGTCGTGACCGTCGTGTCGTCGGAGTCGATCACCTTGACGCGCACCTTGCCGTCGTCGATGAGGAGGAAGTCACCGGGCGCGACGTCCTGGGGCAGCCCCTTGAAGGTCGTTCCACAGATGTCCTTCGTCCCGAGGATGTCCTCGGTCGTGATGCGGAAGATGTCGCCGACGGCGAGTTCGTGGGGCCCGTCGGCGAACTTGCCGAGTCGGATCTTCGGCCCCTGGAGGTCGACCAGGACGGCGATGGCCTTCCCGGAATCGTCAGCAGCCTTGCGGATGTTCGCGTAGACGCCCTCGTGGACGTCGTAGCTGCCGTGACTGAGGTTCATTCGAGCCACGTCGACACCGGCATCGATGATGGCCCGGATGTTCTCATAACTCGAGGTCGCCGGACCGAGGGTCGCGACGATCTTTGCACGTCTCATGGGTGAGGTCTTCTCCATGGTTCTGCGCGATGGCGCACTGTGGTGGCGGGACGGAGGACCGATCGGCCGCTCCTTCGAAAGTCTAGATGCTGATGGGACGGTCCGTCGGTCGGACCGGGAACGGCAGGCTCGTCTCGCCCTCGAGGTAGCGATCGACGGCCGATGCCGCCGCGCGCCCCTCGGCGATCGCCCACACGATCAGGGACTGGCCGCGGCCCGCATCGCCGGCGACGAAGACGCCGGGTTCCGACGTCTGGTACTCGCCATCACGCTGGACGTTGCCGCGGCCGTCGAACGGGACGCCGAGCTGAGCCGACAGGTCGTCGGACTCCGGTCCCGTGAAGCCGAGCGCCAAGAGGACCAGGTCCGCCGGGATCTCCCGCTCGGTCCCGCTCTTCGGAACACGTCGCCCGTCGACGAATTCGGTCTCGGCCACGCGCAGCGCGACGACCTCTCCCGCGTCGTTGCCGATGAACTCGACGGTCGAGACGAGGAACTCGCGCTCGCCGCCCTCTTCATGCGCGCTCGCGACCTCGAAGAGCGTCGGGGTCATGGGCCACGGCTGGGCGTCCGTGCGGTCGGTGGCCGGCTGTCGTCCGATCGCGAGATTCGTGACGGACGCTGCTCCCTGACGGTGCGCCGTGCCGATGCAGTCCGCGCCGGTGTCGCCACCGCCGAGGACGACGACGTGCTTGTCCTCTGCCGTGATCTGCGACGGGACGGAGTCGCCGGCGCCGACCTTGTTCGACTGGACGAGGTACTCCATCGCGAAGTGCACACCTGTGAGGTCGCGGCCCGGAATGGGCAGGTCCCGCGGAACGAGGGCGCCCGTGGCGACGACGACAGCGTCGTACCGGCTGCGCAGATCGGCCCACGAGATGTCGACGCCGATGTTCACGCCGGCACGGAAACGCGTGCCCTCGTCCTGCATCTGACGCAAGCGCTGGTCGAGGTGGCGCTTCTCCATCTTGAAGTCCGGGATGCCGTAACGCAGGAGGCCGCCGATGCGGTCATCGCGCTCGTACACCGCAACGGTGTGACCGGCGCGCGTGAGCTGCTGGGCCGCCGCGAGTCCTGCGGGACCCGAGCCGACGACCGCGACGGTCTTACCCGTGAGGCGCTCCGGCGGGTGGGAGTCCACCCAGCCGTTCTGGAACGCCTGGTCGATGATCGAGACCTCGACCTGCTTGATCGTGACGGCAGGCTGGTTGATGCCGAGCACGCACGCGGACTCGCAGGGCGCCGGGCAGAGCCGCCCCGTGAACTCCGGGAAGTTGTTCGTCGCGTGGAGGCGCTCGATGGCCTGGCGGCCCTCGCCCCGCCACATCAGATCGTTCCACTCGGGGATGAGGTTCCCGAGCGGACAGCCCTGGTGGCAGAACGGGATGCCGCAATCCATGCAACGGCCCGCCTGGCGGCGCACTTGCGACGGATCGCCCTGCTCGTAGACCTCTTTCCAGTCCATGATGCGGACGGGGACCGGGCGCCGCGGGGGCAGCTCACGCTCCCTGACCTTCAAGAAACCCTTGGGATCAGCCACCGGTCACCTCCAGAATCCGTCGCCACACGATGTCGCCGTCCGGGTCGAGCCCCTCGTCGACGGCACTACTGCGCGTCTCCAGGACGGCCGCATAGTCGCGCGGCAGAACTTTCACAAATCGTTCCATCGTCGAGGGGTCTTCGAGCAGCCTCGACGCGAGGGTCGAGCCCGTCTCGGCGACGTGCCGCTCGAGCAGGTCCTTCACGATCTCCACATCGCCGGAGCCCAGGGGGAGCAACGAGAGCTCACCCGACTGCAGCGACTGAGTGTTCACGAGCGTCTCGTCGAGCTCGTACACGTAGGCGGTGCCGCCGGACATGCCGGCGCCGAGGTTCCGCCCCGTGCGACCGAGGATCACGGCGAGCCCACCGGTCATGTACTCGAGCGCGTGGTCGCCCACACCCTCGACGACCGCGGTGACACCGGAATTCCGGACGAGGAAGCGCTCGCCGACGATGCCGCGCAGGAACATCGTGCCCTGAGTGGCGCCGTAGCCGATGACGTTGCCCGCGATGACGTTCTCCTCGGCGACGAAGCCGCTGCCCCTCGCCGGGCGGATGACGATCTGACCACCGGAGAGGCCCTTGCCGACGTAGTCGTTCGAGTCGCCTTCGAGCCGCAGGGTGATGCCGTTCGGGAGGAAAGCCCCGAGCGACTGACCCGCCGACCCGTGCAGCGTCACATCGATGGAGCCGGCGGGGAGACCGTGCTCTCCGTGGCGCACGGTCACCTCGTGGCCGAGCATCGTGCCGACGGCCCGCGCCGTGTTCCGGACGGGAAGCTCGATCGTGACGCTGCCACCGTGCTCGAGCACGTCGCGACTGCGGTGGATGAGCTCGACGTCGAAGTGCTTGTCGAGTTCGTGGTCCTGCTCGCGAGCGCCGCGGCGGGGCTCGTCCTCGTCGAAACGGGGTCCGACGAGGATCGGCGCGAGGTCCAGTCCCGAGGCCTTCCAGTGCTCGACGGCACGGTTGACGTCGAGCACCTCGTGGTGACCGATCGCTTCGTCGAGCGAGCGGAACCCGAGCTCAGCGAGGTACTCGCGGACCTCTTGAGCGATGAATTCGAAGAAGTTGACGACGAACTCGGGCTTGCCGTTGAAGCGCTCACGGAGTTCCGGGTTCTGCGTTGCGACACCGACGGGGCAGGTGTCGAGGTGGCACACGCGCATCATGATGCACCCGGAGACGACGAGCGGAGCGGTCGCGAAGCCGAACTCCTCCGCTCCGAGGAGCGCACCGATGATGACGTCTCGTCCCGTCTTCAGCTGGCCGTCGACCTGGACGACGACCCGGTCGCGCATGCCGTTGAGCATGAGCGTCTGCTGCGTCTCCGCGAGGCCGAGCTCCCACGGGGTGCCCGCGTGCTTGAGCGAGTTGAGGGGGCTCGCGCCCGTCCCGCCGTCGTGACCGGATACGAGGATGACGTCGGACAGCGCCTTCGCGACGCCGGCGGCGACCGCCCCGATCCCCGACTGGCTCACGAGTTTCGTGTGGATGCGCGCCTTCGGGTTCGCCCGCTTCAGGTCGAAGATGAGCTGCTTGAGGTCCTCGATCGAGTAGATGTCGTGATGCGGGGGCGGGGAGATGAGGCCGACACCGGGCGTCGCGTGACGGGTGCGCGCGACCCACGGGTAGACCTTGCCGGGCGGGAGCTGCCCGCCCTCGCCGGGCTTGGCGCCCTGAGCGAGCTTGATCTGGATGTCGTCAGCATGCGTGAGGTACATGCTCGTCACGCCGAAGCGACCGGATGCGACCTGCTTGATGCTGCTGCGCCGCTCCGGATCGAGAAGGCGGTCGACGTCCTCGCCACCCTCTCCCGTGTTCGACTTCGCGCCGAGCCGGTTCATCGCGATCGCGAGGGTCTCGTGCGCTTCTTTCGAGATCGAGCCGTAACTCATGGCGCCCGTGGAGAACCGCTTCACGATCGATTCGATCGGTTCGACCTCGTCGAGCGGGATCGGGGGGCGAGCGCCCTTCTTGAGAGCGAACATGCCCCGCAGCGTCATGAGTTCCTCGGCCTGACCGTCGACCATCGCGGTGTACTCGCGGAAGATGTCGTATCGGCGCGTCCGCGTCGAGTGCTGGAGACGGAACACCGTGTCGGGGTTGAAGAGGTGCGGCTGACCGTCGCGCCGCCACTGGTACTCGCCCCCGCTCGCGAGGCGTTCGTGCGCCACGACGGCGGCGTCATCGGGATAGGCGCCGCGGTGACGCTCGGCGTTCTCGCGAGCGATCACGTCGATCCCGACCCCGCCGAGCTTCGTCTCGGTACCCGTGAAGTAGGCGTCGACGAAGTCCTCGCTGAGCCCGATCGCCTCGAAGGCCTGGGCTCCCGCGTACGACGAGACCGTCGAGATGCCCATCTTCGACATGATCTTGAGAACGCCCTTGCCGAGCGCGTAGATGAGGTTCTTGACCGCCTTCTCGGGCGTGATGCCCGTGATCATCCCCGCCCGCACGAGGTCCTCGCACGATTCCATCGCGAGGTACGGGTTGACCGCCGACGCGCCATAGCCGATCAGGACGGCCACGTGGTGGACCTCCCGGACGTCGCCGGCCTCGACCACGAGTCCCACCTTCATGCGGTTCTGCTCCCGGATGAGGTGGTGCTGGACCGCCGCGAGCATGAGCAGAGACGGGATCGGAGCGAGTTCCTTCGTCGAGTCGCGATCGCTCAGCACGATGAACTGGCTCCCGGCGGCGATCGCCTCGTCCACCTCCGCGCACATCTCCGCGATGCGGTCCTGCATGGCCTCGGGCCCGTCGTCGACGCGATAGAGACCGCGGATCGTCGCCGTCGTCCGAGCGCCGGGGCGCGGGTCGATGTGCTGGATCTTGGCGAGTTCGTCGTTGTCGATGACCGGGAAGTCGAGGATGACCTGCTTGGCGTGCTCGGGGCCCCACGACAGGAGGTTGCGCTCGGGACCGAGGCCGGAGGAGAGCGAGGTCACGACCTCCTCTCGGATCGAGTCGAGCGGCGGGTTCGTCACTTGCGCGAACTGCTGCACGAAGTAGTCGAAGAGCAGCCGGGGACGCTTCGAGAGCACGGCGATCGGTGTGTCGGAACCCATCGCTCCGAGGGGTTCCGCGCCGTTCTGACCCATCGGCATGAGCAGGATGCGGACCTCCTCCTGCGTGTAGCCGAACGTGCGCTGACGCCGTGAGACCGATGCGGGGGTGTGCACGATGTGCTCGCGTTCGGGGAGGTCGGCGAGCCGGATGCGACCGGACTCGAGCCACTCCCCCCACGGCTGCGACGCCGCGAGGGAGTCCTTGATCTCGTCGTCCTCGATGAGACGCCCGGCCTCGGTGTCCACGAGGAACATGCGTCCGGGGCGGAGCCGGCCCTTGCGCTTCACGCGGGCGGGGTCGATGTCGAGCACGCCCGTCTCGCTGCCGACCACCACGAAGCCGTCGTGCGTCTCGAGCCAGCGCCCCGGGCGGAGCCCGTTGCGGTCGAGGGTGGCGCCGACGAGCGTGCCGTCGGTGAAGGTCAGCGCGGCGGGGCCGTCCCACGGCTCCATCTGGAGCGAGTTGAACTCGTAGAAGTCGCGACGCGACTTCGGGATGCCGGGCTGCTTCTCCCACGCCTCGGGGACCATCATCATCATGGCGTGCGGCAACGAGCGGCCGGTGAGCGTCAGGAGCTCGAGCACCTCGTCGAACGAGGCGGAGTCGCTTGCACCGGGCGTGATGATCGGCAGCAACGGATCGATGTCGCCGATGAGCTCCGATTCGAGCTGCGACTGCCGCGCCCGCATCCAGTTGCGGTTGCCCTCGACGGTGTTGATCTCACCGTTGTGGGCCATCATCCGCAGTGGCTGCGCGAGCGGCCATGAGGGGAAGGTGTTCGTGGAGTACCGGGAGTGCACGATGGCGAGCTTCGAGGCGAAGCGCTCGTCCGAGAGATCCGGATAGAACGGTTCGAGTTGAAGGGTCGTGACCATGCCCTTGTAGACGAGTGTGCGGCTCGAGAGCGAGATGAAGTAGGCGCCCAGCGTCCGTTCGGCTCGCTTGCGCAGACGGAACGTCTGCCGGTCGAGCTCGATACCGGCGCGCGGACCGCCGTCGTCGCCGGTGAGTTCGCTTGCGACGAAGAGCTGCTCGAAGGCCGGCATCGCCGCCCGGGCGAGTTTGCCGAGATGCTCCGGCGCCGTCGGGACCTCGCGCCAGCCGAGCACACGGAGACTCTCGTCCTCGGCGATCTCGGCGATGCGGGCCTTGAGCGTCTCGCGCTCGTCGCGGTCGGTCGGCAGGAAGGCGATGCCGACGGCGTACCGGCCGATCTCCGGCAGATCGAAGTGCGTCACGGCACGGAGGAAGTCGTCGGGGATCTGGGTGAGGATGCCGGCGCCGTCTCCGGTCCCGGCGTCCGACCCGATGGCACCACGGTGCTCGAGATTCCGAAGCGCGTCGAGCGCGCCGTCGATGATGTCGTGCCCGGCGGTGCCGCGCAGCGTCGCGACCATGGCGAGGCCGCACGCGTCCTTTTCGGCCGCCGGGTTGTACAGGCCCTGCGCCTCCGGAACGAGGCTGAACGGGGAATGCGGAGGGCGTTGAGCCATGGAGAAAACCGTCCTCACGAGGTCAAGGAGAGTAGGGGACGTCGCTGGCCCGTGTCGGTGTGGCGGAGGGATCCGCCGAAGAGCGGGGGCATTGCGTCCACCGGTCGGATGTCCGTGCCGGTCAGCCCCTGGTCGCCCGAGGTGCTCGGGCTCGAATGCCGCCGGGCCCGAGGGATCCGGGCCCTGATGTACTCACCGGTGAGGTGATCGACACCGGGGCGACACCGTTCGTATCGATGCGTGTGGTGCGTGATGACTGGTGCTTGTGGCAGGGGGCTGCGGGATCGGTCGAGACGTCGCCGTCGTCGGCTCGCCGATGTCGACGAGATCGTCGTCACCGCGAGTCCGAGTCTACCCCAGCGCCGACCGCACGCGTCCCGCGACGCGAGCGGGACGGTCACGCGCCTCGTGTCGCCTCCGGGGCCGATGACGACGCGGCACTCAACCGGTCGTCCTCGTCGGCGTCGGGATCACTCGTGTCGACGAGTTCGCCCGACGGCTCATCGGGATCGACCCACTCGCGTCCCGGCCGGTAGGCGGACGGCTCGAGGCCCAGGTGGCGTCGACGTTGCACGACGTTGATGACGACTCCGACGGCGACGGCGAGGATCGCGGCCCAGACGTTCACGCGCAGACCGAGGATGATCTCACTGGGATCGATGCGGATCGACTCCCACACGATACGACCGAGGCCGTACCAGATGAGGTAGACGCCGAGCAGGCGGCCCCACTGCAGCCGGAAGCGCCGGTCGAGCAGCAGAATGGCCGCGACACCCGCCAGATTCCAGAGGATCTCGTAGAGGAACGTGGGGTGGAAGAGCGTACCGGCGGGCAGCCCCACAGGCCACGCGGGGTTCGATTCCTCGATCTCGAGGCCCCAGGGAAGAGTCGTGGGCTGGCCGAACAGCTCGTGGTTGAAGTAATTGCCGAGCCGTCCGAAGGCCTGGGCGAGCAGGAGACCGGGGGCGAGGGCGTCGGCGAACGTCCAGAAGCGCACACCCGTCTGGCGGCTCGCGAGCCACGCGCCGACGGCGCCGCCGAGCAACGCGCCGAAGATGGCGATGCCGCCCTCCCAGACCGCGACGACCTTCCACAGTTCGGCGCCCTCGAAGAAGTAGTCGTCCGGGTGCGTCAACACGTGGAAGATCCGCGCACCGATGATGCCGAGCGGAACCGTCCAGAGCAGGAAGTCGAAGATGACGCCGGGCTCGGCGCCCCGCGCCGTCAGTCGGCGCGATGTGAGGGCCGCTGCGACGATGATGCCGAGCAGGATCCACAACGCGTAGAAGTGGATCGTGAACGGCCCCAGCGTGATGCTGCTGACGTCTGGGCTGGGAATGCTCGCGTGCAACACGTCGGATACGCACCTTTCGATACGACGGAGTCGTCCTCCGTCCGGTGGGAAAGTCTAGCCTCGTCGTCCGGTGCCGGTCGCGAGGTCGGCCGCGACGGACGCGACCGCGTCGACGCCTCCGTTCGACAGCGCCGAGACGAGGGCGGAGCCGACGATGGCACCGTCGGCGTAATCGAGGACTTCGCGCACCTGTTGCGCCGTCGAGATGCCGAGGCCGACGCACGTGTGCTCGACGCCGGCGTCGCGCAAGCGCGCGACGAGACCGCGGGCCGCGGAATCGACGTCGCTGCGTGCGCCCGTTATCCCCATCGTCGACACGGCGTACACGAAGCCCCTACTGACCTCCACCGCCCGCACGAGACGAGCGTCCGACGACGACGGAGCGGCGAGGAAGACCCGGTCGAGCCCGGTCCGCTCGGAAGCGGCGAGCCACTCCTCGGCCTCGTCGGGGATCAGGTCCGGGGTGATGAGCCCGGCTCCCCCGGCGTCCACGAGGTCGTCGGCGAAGCGCTCGACGCCGTACGAGAGCACGGGGTTCCAGTAGGTCATGAGCAGCACGGGCACCGAGACCTGCTCGGTGATGCGTCGAACGGCCTCGAAGCCGTGGCTCAACCGGAAGCCGCGGGCGAGCGCTTGCTGCGTCGCTGCCTGGATGACGGGTCCGTCCATGACGGGGTCCGAGTACGGCAGGCCGAGCTCGATCACGTCGACACCGCTCTGCGCGATGGCGACGGCGGCGTCGACGGACTCGTCGAACGTCGGGAAACCCACGGGCAAGTAGCCGACGAGGGCGCCGGACCCCGCGTCGACGCGCGTACGGATGACGTCTGCGACGGCGCTCATGACTGCTCCGCCCCCGCGTCGATGAGGTCGAAGTACCGCCCGGCGGTCTCCATGTCCTTGTCCCCACGACCCGAGAGGTTCACGAGGACGACCGCGTCCTGCCCGAGCTCACGACCGAGTTCGAGGGCGCCGGCGAGGGCGTGCGATGACTCGATCGCCGGGATGATGCCCTCGGTGCGGCTGAGGAGCCGGAGGGCGTCCATCGCCGCGGCGTCCGTGACGCCGCGGTAGGTCGCCCGGCCGATGCTCGCAAGCCACGAGTGCTCGGGGCCGACGCCCGGATAATCGAGGCCCGCGGAGATCGAGTGGGACTCGACCGTCTGGCCGTCCTCGTCCTGCAGCAGGAAGGTCCGTGCGCCGTGGAGGACTCCGGGCCGGCCGCGCGAGATCGTCGCGGCGTGCCGCAGCGTGTCCATCCCCTCGCCGGCCGCCTCGAAGCCGTACAGGCCGACGGCGGTGTCGTCGAGGAAGGCGTGGAAGATCCCCATCGCGTTGGACCCTCCGCCGACGCACGCGGCGACGGCGTCGGGGAGCCGACCGGTGAGCGCGAGCACTTGCTCACGCGCCTCCTCGCCGATGATCTTCTGCAGATCCCGGACCATCGCGGGGAACGGGTGAGGGCCCGCGACCGTGCCGAAGATGTAGTTCGTGTCCTCGACGTTCGTCACCCAGTCGCGCATCGCGTCGTTGATCGCGTCCTTGAGGGTGCGCGAACCGGTCGTGACGGGGATCACCTCGGCCCCGAGGAGGCGCATGCGCGCGACGTTGAGGGCCTGGCGCTCCGTGTCGACCTCCCCCATATAGATGACGCAGTCGAGCCCGAACAACGCGGCTGCCGTCGCGGTGGCCACACCATGCTGGCCGGCACCCGTTTCGGCGATCACGCGCGTCTTGCCGATGCGCTTCGTGAGCAACGCCTGCCCGAGGACGTTGTTGATCTTGTGCGAGCCCGTGTGGTTGAGGTCTTCTCGTTTCAGGAGGATCCGCGCGCCACCCGCGTGGCGAGCGAAGCGCTGCGCTTCCGTCACGACGGACGGTCGGCCCACATAGTCCTTCAGCAGAGCATCGAGCTCCGCGCGGAAGGCGGGGTCGAGCTTCGCGAGCTCCCACGCCTCCGAGAGTTCGTCGAGTGCCTCGACGAGGGATTCGGGGACGTAGCGCCCGCCGAACTCGCCGAAGTAGGGACCGGTTTCATCGCGCAGGGCCATGCAGTCACACCGCCAGGAAGGATTCGAGGGTGGAAACGGGATCGTTCGTCACGAGGGCCTCTCCGATGAGGACGACATCTGCGCCGGCGTCGCGGTATGCGGCCACGTCGCTCGGCTGGGACACGGCCGACTCGGCGACCTTCACGACGTCGTCCGGTATGGTCGGCGCGAGCCGCGCGAACAGGGTCTTGTCGAGCTCGAAAGTGCTGAGGTCTCGGGCGTTCACGCCCACGAGGCGGGCGCCGAGGTCGAGAGCCCGGGAGAGCTCGTCGGCACTGTGCGTCTCGACGAGGGTCGTCATGCCGAGCTCGCTCGAGAGCGCGAAGAGCTCCGCGAGCGTCTTGTCGTCGAGTGCGGCGACGATCAGGAGGACCAGATCGGCTCGAGCGGCGCGAGCCTCGAATACCTGATACGGCATCGAGACGAAGTCCTTCCGGAGCACCGGGAGGGAGACCCTCGCGCGCACGTCACGGAGGTCGTCGAGCGACCCCTTGAAGCGGCGGCTCTCCGTGAGGACGCTGATGGCGCTCGCGCCACCGCGCTCGTAGTCGGCCGCGAGTCCGGCGGGATCGGCGATCTCGGCGAGGTGCCCGCGCGACGGACTCG
This sequence comes from Labedella populi, assembly GCF_004078655.1. Taxonomy (GTDB): domain Bacteria; phylum Actinomycetota; class Actinomycetes; order Actinomycetales; family Microbacteriaceae; genus Labedella; species Labedella populi. Next base: position 371,968 of record NZ_RZNC01000003.1, read on the forward strand.
CGCGCTTCACCTCGGCGATGATCTTGACACGCTCTCCGTGCGACAACGCAGCGAGAGCGTCGATCGCCGGCGGCGCAGCGATCGCTTCGGCCTCGACGGCGGCGAGCGACACCGCCTCTTGACGGGCCAGAGCGTCGTGGGCTGCGCCGGCCGTGAGTTCGGCCAGCATGGGGCTAGTGCTCCTTCGCGGAGTACTTGTCGCCGTATGCGCCGTAGCCGGCCTTCGACATGATGAAGCCGACGATCGCCCCGATGAGGAGGAGTCCGACGCTCGCCCAGACGAGGACGGGCATGTCGAGCCAGAAGAACAACGTGCCGAGGGCGGTGGCCACGAGCATGACCACGACGGCGGTCCAGGCTGCGGGCGAGTGTCCGTGTCCCGGCTCGGTCGACATGTCGCTCATTGCTCTCCTTCGTGAGTGGGTCGGTGAGAGTCTACCGGGTCACCGAGTGGGGTCATCGCCGCGGCTCAGCTCGTCCCAGCTGTCGACGGAGTCGAGCGGCGCCCCGTCGTCGGCGTGCTCGAGACGTAGGGCATCGTACTTCCGCGAGGGGCCGGGCCACCGGGACGCCGTCACGAGCACGAGCACCCCGGCGAGCACGAGGAGCGCTCCGACGAACATGGTGGCGCCGGGCCACACCGACACCTCGACCGCGCCGACGACGGCCGCGACGGACTCGCGCCCGGCGATCCCGGTCGCGGCGCTGATCGCCGAGGTCGACGAGCCGACGGGGTCGACCGAGGCGAGCACCCCGGACAGGATGACGGAGCCCCCGATCAGGATCGTCAGGAGCGCGAGCACGACCCGGAAGCCGCGGCCGGCGATGCTGAGCGCCGCACCGGCCGCGAGGCCGGCGAGCCCGAGGGCCGCGAGGGCGGGTGCCGCCGTCTCGCCCGTGACGACGACGGGAACGTCCGAACTCGCTCCCGCCGTCACCTCGAGCACGAACCACTCTCGCGTCCACGCCAGGAACACGAGTCCCGAGACCGCGAGCACCGCGACGATCGAGAGGGACTTGAGCCGTCGCGCCGTCACATCGTCACCGGATCCGCGTCATGGCGTTCGCCACAGCGACCGCTCGGAGCGGCGCCGCCGCCTTGTTCTGGGACTCGAGGAATTCGCTCGCCGGGTCGGAGTCGGCGACGAGACCGCCGCCCGCCTGGACGAACGCCGTCCCGCGCATGATGGTCGCCGTGCGGATCGCGATGGCGAGGTCGACGTCTCCCGAGAAGCCGAAATACCCCACCACTCCCCCGTAGACGCCGCGCTGCGCAGGCTCGAGCTCGTCGATGATCTCGAGCGCTCGCGGCTTGGGCGCTCCCGAGAGCGTCCCGGCGGGGAACGTGGCCCGGAAGACGTCGAGGCTCGAGGTTCCGGGGGCGAGGTCGCCCTCGACGCTCGAGACGAGGTGCATGATGTGGCTGAAGCGCTCCACCCTCATGAATTCGGTGACCTCGACGGTGCCGGGCGTGCACACCTTGAGCAGGTCGTTGCGGGCGAGATCGACGAGCATGAGATGCTCGGCGCGCTCCTTCGCATCGGCGGCGAGCTCCGCCTCCAGATCGGCGTCCTCCTCAGGTGTCGCTCCGCGCGGCTTCGATCCCGCGATGGGGTGCGTGAAGACGCGGCCGTCCTGCACCTTCACGAGTGCCTCCGGTGAGGATCCGACGATGTGGAACGGTTCGCCCTCCGGGGTCTCGAGGCTCAAGAGGTACATGTACGGACTCGGGTTGAGGCTCCGGAGGATGCGATACACGTCAATCGCCGCGGCGTCCGTGTCGAGCTCGAAGCGCTGCGACACCACGACCTGGAAGATATCGCCCTCGCGGATGTAGTCCTTGGACGTCACGACGGCATCGAGGAAGTCCTGACGGGCGGTCCGATGTCGCGGCAGCGCGGGTGCGTCGAGGTCGACGTTCGCGAGCCATGTCTCCGATGGTTCCGACAGCTCTGCCTGCATTCGGTCGAGTCGGCCCGCCGCCTCCGCCCAGAGCGCGTCTGTGTCCTCCCCGTCGCTCAGCACGTTCGCGATGAGCATGACCGTTCCGCGGCGATGGTCGAGCACGACGAGGTCTGCCGCGAAGCTCACTGCTTGGCCGGGTACGCCGATCTCGTCCGCCGGGCGGCCCGGGAGGTTCTCGATCTGTCGGATCGCCTCCCACCCGATGAAGCCGACGAGGCCGCCCGTGAGGGGAGGATGGCCGGCGATCTTGGCGGTCTGCCACCGGGCGTGAAGGGCCTCGATCGCTCGCAACGGCTCCCGCGGGGCGTCATCGCCGAGCGCGCGGGCGGCCGGAAGACCCAGGTCCAGCCACACCGCCTCGTCCCCGCTCTGCGTCAACACACCGAACGAGCGGACACCCACGAAGGAGAATCGGCTCCAGATGCCGCCCTGCTCGGCGGACTCGAGGAGGAACGTGCCCGGCCGACCGGCGGCGAGCTTGCGGTAGATGCCGACAGGCGTCTCCCCGTCGGCGAAGACCTCGCGGATCACGGGCACCACTCGGTGCGTCCCGACGAGGGCATCGAACGCCTCGCGCGTCGTCGATCCGCCCATCGCGGCCGTCACGACGCCTGCTCCGGCGATCCGGGGACGACCTCGACGGGATCGCCGTCGAAGCACGAGTGGGTCCCGGTGTGGCAGGCCGCGCCGATCTGCTCGACCTGGACGAGCACCGTGTCCCCGTCGCAATCGAGAGCGGCCGAGCGGACGTATTGGGCGTGCCCCGAGGTGTCGCCCTTCCGCCAGTACTCCTGTCGCGAACGCGACCAGAACGTCACGCGCCCCTCGGTGAGGGTTCGCCGCAGCGCTTCGTCGTCCATGTAACCGAGCATCAACACCTCGTGGGAGTCCCACTGCTGGATGATCGCCGGGACGAGACCGTCCGGGGCGAACCTCACACGGTCGATGACGGTTTGTGCATCGGTCATCAGCGGACTCCGATCCCTTCGTCTTTCATGGCGGCCTTGACCTCGCCGATCGACAGCTGGCCCGAGTGGAAGACGCTCGCGGCGAGTACCGCGTCGGCTCCCGCGCGGATGGCCGGCGCGAAATGCGCAGGCTGCCCTGCTCCCCCTGAGGCGATCACGGGCACGCTGCTCACGCCACGCATGGCCTCGATGAGATCGAGGTCGAAGCCGTTCTTCGTCCCGTCGGCGTCGATCGAGTTGACGAGGAGCTCGCCCGCGCCCCGCTCGATCGCCTCACGCGCCCACTCGAGAGCATCGATGCGGGTGACCGTCCGGCCTCCGTGCGTCGTCACGACGAACCCGGAGGGCGTGCCCTCCGCTCGCGTCACATCGAGCGACAGCACGACGACCTGTGCCCCGAACCGATCGGCGATCTCACCGACGAGGTCGGGCCTCCTGATGGCCGCCGAGTTCACACCGATCTTGTCCGCTCCGGAGCCGAGGAGCCGCGCGACGTCCTCGGCGGAGCGCACGCCTCCACCGACGGTGAGTGGGACGAACACCTGCTCGGCGGTTCGCGTGACGACGTCGTAGGTCGTGCCGCGGCTCTCCACCGTCGCGGTGACGTCGAGGAAGGTCAGCTCGTCGGCGCCCTGCGCGGCATACCGGGCCGCGAGCTCGACGGGGTCGCCGGCGTCGGCGAGGTTTTGGAAGTTCACACCCTTCACGACGCGGCCGTCCGCCACGTCGAGACACGGGATGACACGTACGGCGAGAGACATCGCGACCGCCCGCCTACAACCGGGCCGCGTGGATCGCGCTGACGAGGATGGCGCGGGCTCCGAGTCCGTAGAGCTCGTCCATGACGCTGTTCGTGTCCTCGCGCCGGACCATGACCCGGACCGCTACCCATTCCGGATCGCGGAGCGGAGACACCGTCGGAGACTCGATGCCACCGGCGATCACCGTCGCCTGTTCGAGTAGGGCGACCGGCAGGTCGTAGTCCATGAGGACGAACTGGCGCGCGACGAGCACGCCCTGCAGCCGACGCAGAAGGGTCGGGAGTCCGGCGGGAACCGATGGCGAGGTGACGAGCACGGCGCTCGATCGCAGGATCACCGGTCCGAAGATCTCGAGCCCGGCGTTGCGCAGCGACGAGCCGGTCTCGACGACGTCGGCGACGGCGTCGGCGACCCCGAGCTGCACGGCAGACTCGACGGCGCCGTCGAGCTTCACGAGTGTCGACGTCACACCGGCCTCGGCGAGGAAGTCGCCGACGAGACCGGGATAACTCGTCGCGAGCCGCTTCCCCTCGAGGTCGGACAGCTCCGAGAATCGACCCGTCGGGCCGGCGAATCGGAACGTCGAGCGCGCGAAGTCGAGCTCCGCGACCTCCGTAGCCTCGCTGTGCGAGTCGAGCAGGAGGTCTCGCCCGGTGATCCCCACGTCGAGGGCGCCGGAACCCACGTATGTCGCGATGTCGCGGGGGCGGAGGTAGAAGAACTCGACGTCATTGCGGGAGTCGAGGAGGTGGAGGACCTTCGGGTCCTTCCGCACGGCGTAGCCGGCCTCGTCGAGCATGAGGGCGGCCGTCTCGGCCAGCGAGCCCTTGTTGGGCACTGCGATTCGCAACATTGAAGAAACTTTCGTCGGAGACAACGGGTGACGTCGGGAGCGGCGTCACAGATGTCGGTAGACGTCCTCCGTCGTGAGGCCCTTCGCGAGCATGAGCACCTGCACGTGGTAGAGCAGCTGCGAGATCTCCTCAGCGGTGGCCTCGTCGGACTCGTACTCCGCGGCCATCCACACCTCCGCGGCCTCCTCCACGATCTTCTTACCGATGCCGTGCACGCCCGAATCGAGCTCGCGCACGGTGCCGGAGCCCTCCGGTCGGGACAGCGACTTCTCGCTCAGCTCGGCGAAGAGGTCGTCGAAGGATTTCACTCCCCCAGCCTACCGGCAGAGCGCTCCGCCTCGGCGCGGGCCGCATCCGCGAGGCGCCGCAGTTCCGTGATGCGGTCTGCCGGGTCGGCTCCACCGAACACGGCAGAGCCGGCGACGAACACGTCGGCTCCGGCGGCCGCCGCCGTACCGATCGTCTCGGTGGAGATCCCTCCGTCGACCTGCAGATCGAACGTGAGGCCGCGTCGCTCGCGGATGTGGGCGAGCGACCGCACCTTCGGCATCGTCTCCTCCATGAAGGCCTGGCCCCCGAAGCCCGGTTCGACGGTCATCACGAGGACGAGGTCGAACTCGGCGAGGTCGTCCACGACTGACTCGATCGGCGTGCCGGGCTTGATCGAGATCCCTGCCCGGGCTCCGCGGGCGCGCAGTTCGCGAGCGAGTTCCACGGCATCCGCCGCCGCCTCGGCATGGAAGGTCACGCCGGCCGCGCCCGTCGTCGCGTACTCCGGGGCCCAACGGTCCGGGTCGTCGATCATGAGGTGGACGTCGAGCGGAACGGGTGACACGTCCTGGATGCGTCCCACCATCTGGAGTCCGAAGGTGAGGTTCGGCACGAAGTGGTTGTCCATGACGTCGACGTGCACGGCGTCGGCCGTCGCGATCGTCGAGAGCGCCGCCTCCATGTTGACGAAGTCGGCGGACAGGATGCTCGGGTGGATGCGGGCCGTCATGTGCTCAAGCCTAAGCGCCGTCGACGGTCATGCCTCGACGGCGAGGAGCGCGAGGAACATGGCGTCGGTCGCGTGGCGGTGCGGCCAGAGCTGGGCGCTCGATCGTGAGTCGTCGCCGCCCAGGTCGAGGCCATCGCCCGCGATGTCGCGCAACACAGCGCCGGCGTCGATCTCCGTGACGCGGCCGCCGGATCGCCGCACCGCGGTGGCGACGACCGCACGTGTCTCAGCGAGGTGCGGCGAGCATGTCACATAGGCGACGAGCCCGCCGGGCTTCGTGGCGGCGATCGCGGAGTCGAGGAGGCGGGCCTGGAGATCGGCGAGCTCCGGGACGTCCCTCGGTTCCTTCCGCCAGCGCGCCTCCGGGCGGCGCCGAAGCGCCCCGAGTCCGGTGCACGGAGCGTCGAGGAGGACGCGGTCGAACCGCGCCGGACTCGCGGCGCCGATCGTGGTGCCGTCCGACTCGGTGACGGGCACGTCCAGCGGAACGGCCGCGACGGCCCGACGCACGAGCTCCGCCCGAGCGGGCACGAGCTCGTTCGCCGTCACGGCGGCACCGCTTGCGAGGGCCTCCGCGGCGAGGATCGCCGTCTTGCCGCCCGGGCCAGCGCACATGTCGAGCCACTGCTCCCCTGAGGCGATGGGGCGAGCCCGAGTGAGAGCGAGCGCCACGAGCTGCGAGCCCTCGTCCTGCACGCGGATCCGTCCTCCCGACGCGGTCACGGCGCGTTCCGGATCACCGCCGTCGCCCGTGAACCCCACCGGCGAGAATCGGTTCCGGGTGGCGTCCGTCGGCAGCGGGACGAGTCCCGGCAGCGCCGCGAAATTGACGGCGGGCGCTCGGTTGTCCGCCTCGAGGAGGTCGTCGAGCTCCCCTTCGCGACCCTCCGCCGCGAGTGCCCGTCGGAAGGCCCTGACGACCCACTCGGGGTGAGAGGCGAGCACCGCACGGCGCTCGTCGACGTCCTGTGCCGCCGCCGAGACGTCGCGCAGCCACTCGTCGGGCGACCGGCGCGTGATGCCGCGGAGGACGCCGTTCGTGAAGCCGACTGCCGACCGCGACGCGTATCGCCGCGCGAGCGCGACCGACTCATTGACGGCCGCATGGTCGGCGACCCTCATCCCGAGGATCTGATGGGCTCCGAGGCGGAGGATGTCGAGGACGGTCGGGTCAATGGACTCGACCGCTCGGTTCGCGGCGATCGAGATGACCCTGTCGTAGTACCCGCGCATCCGCAGCGTGCCGTAGCAGAGCTCCGTCGCGAGGGCCGCGTCGGCCCGATCGAGTCCAGCAGCCGTGATCGCGCCGGGAAGCAGGAGGTTGGCGTACGCGTCTTCCGTGCTCACCGAGGACATGACCTCGAAGGCCACCACGCGAGCGGGCTGGATGCGTTCGTCGGGCCGCCGCCGGGTCTCGCCGTTCATGATGCCGTGATCCCCTCTGCGGTCGTGAGACCGCGCCACCAGTCGGCGGCGTCCATGTCCTTCTTGCCCGAGGGCTGCACCCTGAGAAGTCGCACGGGAACCGACGCGGTACCCACGAGTACCGCGCGGCCGGCCGCTGTGACGACGCCCGGCGGTGGCGACGGTGCTCCCTCGGGCGCCTCTGCGACGGCGAGGACCTTCACGCGCACCTCCCCGATCGAGGTGTGGGCCCCGGGTTCCGGCGTCATCGCCCGAATGTGCGCGACGACATCCTCGGCCCGTCGGTTCCAGTCGACACGCGCGTCGTCGACCCCGAGCTTCGGAGCGAAACTCGGCTCCCCGCTCTGCTCGGTCGGCCGCTCGCCCCGCTCGATCGCAGCGACCGCCGAGACGACGTCCGCAGCACCCGAGACGGCGAGTTCCGCGAGCAGGTCACCCGTGGTCTCATCCCCGGTCAGGGGCCGCTCACGCCGCGACCAGAGGGGGCCGGCGTCGAGTTCGGGCACCAACTGGAAGACCGACGCGCCGGCCCCGACACGATGCGCGATCGCGTGTTGGACGGGCGAGGCGCCGCGCCACGCCGGCAGGGCCGAGAAGTGCAGGTTGATCCAGCCGTGGTCGGGACCGCTGAGGAGCGGCTCGCGGACGAGGCCCCCGTAGGCGACGATCACACCGAGCTCGGGGCGCTCCGCGAGGATCTGCTCCGTCGCGGTGGCGTCGAGTCGCGTGGCACGCACCACGGTGAGACCGCGCTCCTCGGCCGCCGCCGCGACCGGCGAGGGAGTCAGGACGCGACGCCTGCCGAGGGGGGCATCGGGCCTCGTGACGACCGCCACGACCTCGTGCCCCGCTTCCACGAGTGCGTCGAGCGTCGGTACAGCGGTGATCGGGCTTCCAGCGAAGACGATCCTCACGTCCACACCTCCGGGTCGTCGAAATGGAGCCGCAGCGATGGCACGGCGCGTTGTGGGCGGCCCGCGATCGGTCGACGCCGTGCCGTCGCGTTGCGGATGAGGGCCGCGCGGAGCTCGCGCGCGACGTCGGCTCCCACACGGTAGTCGAAGCGTACGATCGATCGTACGCCGCCGTCGTCGACGGGCGTCGGGCCGAGCACGTCGCGGATCCCCACGTCATGGAGGCCGTCGACCGCCGCGGTCACGGCGTCGATGGGTCCCGTGACCGTCACGGTGCGGATCGACGGCGGGAACCCGAGCGCACGACGGTCTGCGAGCTCGCGCGCCGCGAAGGTCGCGTGCGTGCCGGCGGCGAAGGCCTGAGCGAGCGGGCCGGATACCCCGGCGAGCACGACGGGCGCGCGAGGCGCCGCGAGGGCCGCAGCGTTCGACCACCACCGCATGGCGTCCTCGGCGATCGTCAACGACTCGCGCGCGAGCATGCGCTCGCCGTCGAGGAGGAGGACCGCTCGGTAGCCGCCGGCCGCGATCGGCTCGGCGCCGCGCGTGGCGACGACGAGCGCCGGGGTCGCGGGCAGCGTGAGGACGCGGTGCTCGCCATCGGCCACGACGACTCGAGCGCCGGGGAACGCCCGACCGAGCTCCTCGGCCGTGCGCCCGCTGCCGCGCGACACGAGGCGTAGCGAGCTTCCCTCGCAGACGTCGCAGCGCCACGGAGCGGCGACGGCTCCGCACACTCCGCACTGCGGAGGCGCTCCACGCCGGGCGACGCCGAGCGGGCCGTGGCAGCGCGCGCACGTCGCCGCGGTGCCGCAGGACGCACACGCGACCACCGGGGCGTACCCCGGCCGGGCGACCTGGACGAGGACCGGTCCGCTGACGAGTGCCTCCCGAGCGAGCGCCCATGCCGTCGCCGGGATGCGGGCGCTCGCCTCTCCGGGCGGGTCCTCGGCGAGCACGACGCGCGGTCGCACCGAGGGCGACGGCGACACGGGCGAGAGGTAACCGAGTTCCACGAGCCGCTCCGCGTCGACACTGCGTGCGTGCGACAACAGGACGAGAGCGGCGCCCGACTGCGACTGACGCACCAGGGCCACGTCGCGCGAGTGAGCGTAGGGGGCGAGAGGCTCACGGTGCAGTGGATCCCCGTCCTCGACGACGACGAGGAGCCCGAGCCTCGATGCCGGCGCGTAGAGCGACGACCTGTTGCCGATCACGATGTGGGGGCCGTCACCGAGCGCCGTGAGGAAGGACCGATAACGATCAGCCGAAGGCTGTGCCGCATCGAACCGGAGGACGACGGCGCCGACCCCGAGCGCGTGGAGTGCGGCGTCGAGCTGGTCGAGGTCGCGGTGGTCCGGCACCGAGACGATGGTCTGACGACCACGCGCCGCGGTGTTGGCGGCGAGACGGGCAGCCGTGACCGCCCACGATCCCACCGACGCGCCGTCGGAAAGTGAGGTGAGCGTCGGGATGGCGTCTACCACGAATCGGCCGCCCGCCGCGATCCCCTCGTCGAGGTCCGATCCGGCGTACCCGGAAACCGGCTCGACTCCGCCAGGAGCGGGGGGAACGGCCGGGGAGCCCGCTGCGGCGTAGGCCTTCTCAACGCGGACCTGGCGCTTCGGCACTGCCAGTCTCAGGACGTCACTCGCGGTTCCCGCGACGCGATCCGCCACGGCGCGGGCGAGGGTCCAGACCTCGTGCGAGAGGACCGGGACCGTCGACACGAGCGCGTCGACGGGGCTGAGCGCACCGGCGTGCTCCGATTCGTCGGCCACCTCGACGACGAAGGCATCGGCGACGCGGCCGGCTGAACGCAACGGCACACGTACCCTCACACCCGCCGCGACACCGTCGAGTCCGTCGGGAATCGCGTAGTCGAAGAGGTGATCCAGCTGAGGAAGGGGCGAGTCGATGACGACGCGCGCGACCGCGGCGGCCACGACGCCTCTAGAGCCCCGCTGCGGCCCGCAGGTCGTCGACGCGGTCCGTGCGCTCCCAGGTGAAATCGGGCAGCTCCCGACCGAAGTGGCCGTATGCGGCCGTCTGTGCGTAGATCGGGCGAAGGAGATCGAGGTCCTCGATGATCGCCGCCGGGCGCAAGTCGAACACGGAGCGGATGGCGTCGACGATGCGCTCGTCGGGCACCGCGTTCGTCCCGAACGACTCGACGTAGAGGCCGACGGGTGCTGCGGCGCCGATCGCATACGCGACCTGCACCTCGAGCCGCTCGGCGAGCCCCGCGGCGACGGCGTTCTTCGCGACCCAACGCATGGCGTAGGCGGCCGATCGGTCCACCTTCGACGGGTCCTTGCCGCTGAAGGCCCCGCCGCCGTGACGCGACGCACCGCCGTACGTGTCGATGATGATCTTCCGGCCTGTGAGGCCGGCGTCGCCCTTGGGGCCGCCGATGACGAAGGTGCCCGTCGGGTTGATCAGGAGACGTGTCTCGGAGGTGTCGAGGTCGAGCATGTCGAGGACGGGACGGATGACGTGCTCGGTGACGGCCGCGCGCACATCGGCGGTCGAGACACCGGCGGCGTGCTGCGTCGACAGGACGATCGTCTCGACCGATCGCGGGACCGCGCCCTCGTAGCCGATCGTCGCTTGCGTCTTGCCGTCCGGACGGAGGAAGTCGAGCTCGCCGCTCTTGCGGACGCTCGCGAGGCGCTCGGCGAGCCGGTGGGCGATCCAGATCGGGATCGGCATGAGCTCGGCGGTCTCGTTCGTCGCGTAGCCGAACATGATGCCCTGGTCGCCGGCGCCCTGGGCGTCACGGGCGTCGACGCTCGACTGCTCGCGCGACTCGAAGGCCGCATCCACCCCCTGTGCGATGTCCGGCGACTGCTGCCCGATCGACACCGAGACGCCGCAGGACGCTCCGTCGAACCCGGTCTCGGACGAGTCGTAGCCGATGCCCGTGACGACGTCGCGCACGATCTGCGGGATCTCGACGTAACCGTCCGTCGACACCTCACCCGCGACGTGCACGAGCCCGGTCGTGACGAGCGTCTCGACGGCGACACGACTCGACGGGTCGACCGTCAGCAGCGCGTCGAGGATGCTGTCGGAGATCTGGTCGCAGACCTTGTCCGGATGTCCTTCGGTGACGGATTCGGACGTGAAGAGGCGACGCACGGTCATGGATGGTCTCCAGAGGGAAAAGGTTCGATGCTCGACGAGGCGATCGGTGCATTCAGCATGCACCGCACCACCGACAGCGGGTCGTTACGACGCGACCCGCCCACGAAGGAACGGCCGGCTCCCACTGGGGCCGGCCGTTCGGGTGAGGCTATTCCGCGAGCTGGCGGACGGTGAGCTTGTCCTCGTTGATCTCGCGCATGGCGACCGAGAGCGGCTTGTCGTCGACGTTGGAGTCGACGAGCGGTCCGACGTTGTCGAAGAGGCTGCCTTCGTGCAGGTCGGCGTAGTAGTCGTTGATCTGCCGTGCGCGCTTCGATGCGAAGATCACGAGGGCATACTTGGAATCCACCTTCGACAGCAACTCGTCGATGGGGGGATCGATGATTCCTTTTTGGCGATCGGCCATGGTTCGTTCACACTCCTGGTGCGGTTGTTCGTGAGCGGATGGATCGAGCGCTCTCCGCGGGAGAACGGTGCTCGAGAGCGATCAACGCGAGGTCGCGGATCCGCGGGTCACCAGCAAGTCTACGACCTCCGCGGCCGCGGCGCTCACGTCGGAGTTCACGACCCGGTGATCGAACTCGTCCTGGGCGGCGAGTTCGATGTGCGCCGTCTCGAGTCTCCTCGCCTGTTCCGCCTCGTCCTCGGTGCCCCGACCGATGAGTCGACGCACGAGCTCGTCCCACGACGGAGGCACGAGGAAGACGAGCGTCGCCTCCGGCATATGGCGCCGGACCTGGCGCGCGCCCTGGATGTCGATCTCGAGAAGGACGCTGTCCCCGCGGGCGAGAGCCGCCTCGATCGGTCCCCTGGGAGTGCCGTAGCGGTGCGAGTTGTGCACTGTCGCGTACTCGAGGAGTTCGTTCTCCTCGATCATGCGGTCGAACTCCTCGTCGGTGACGAAGTAGTAGTTGACGCCCTCGATTTCGCCCGGTCGGGGCTTCCGTGTGGTCGCCGACACGCTGAGCAGCACGTCGGGGTAGTTGTCACGGATGTAGGAGGCGACGGTCCCCTTGCCGACGGCGGTGGGACCGGCGAGCACCACGAGTCGGCTGCGCCGCCGTGCCCGATTGACGGACTCGCGGTCGGCGAGGAAGGCCTTCAGCTTGCGCCGCTGGTGTACCCCGAGTCCCCCGAGTCGCTTCGACGGCGAGATGCCGAGGTCGTTCATGATGCGCGGGAGCTTCGTCTGCCCGATCGCCGGCACGCTCAGGAGCAGGTCGGTCACCCGCAGGCGCCCCTCGACGCCGACCGGATGGGACGTCGCCGCGTCGAGCACGTCGACGGCCGATCGCGTCCCTCCTGCGACCGCGGCCTTGACCGTGGCGCGCGCCCGTCTCGCCGCGACGGCGGCTCGAGAAGCGGCGGTGCGGTCGACTTCCGGCGGTCGACGTCCCGAGTCCTGCGTCACAACGTTCCTCTCACCTCTGCCGCCCGCTCGGAGATCGCGTGTGCGATCCCCGCGGGACCGCTCGACAGCAGGCTTCGTGATTCGCTTACGATAACGCCCTCGGAGAGGTTCCCGTAAATCTCCCGGGTCCGGCCTGTGTGAGCCCCCTGGTGCCCGAAGCCCGGGGCGAGGACCGGGAGTGGCCGCTCGACATCGTCGAGACCGGCCGCGGCGAGGTCGACGGTCGCCCCGATGACCACGCCGATCGGCCCGATGCCGTCTCCCGTCGTCGCGTTCCAGGCGGCGACGTCGTCGAGCACACGCCGGGAGACGCTGCGTCCATCCGGTGTCCGCGCCCTCTGGACGGACGCGCCGGCGGGATTCGACGTCGCGGCGAGCACGAACGCGCCTTTTCCGACACGGGCGGCGGCGGCGAACGTGTCGGCCAGGTCCTCCACTCCGAGGTACGGGTTGAGGGTCAGCGCGTCCACTTCGAGGGGACCACCCTCCTCGAGCCAAGCGCCAGCGTACCCCGCCATACTCGACCCGATCTCGCCACGCTTGACGTCGCCGATGACGAGGAGGCCGGCGGAACGCGCGGCGCCGAGAACCTCCTCCAGGGCGATGAAGCCCGCCGACCCGAACCGCTCGAAGAAGGCGACCTGAGGCTTCACGATGCCCGCGGAGCCCACCGTCGCCTCGACGACACGCAGCCCGAAGTCACGGACTCCGGAGCCGGACGCCGGAAGGCCCCACTCCGCGAGAAGCCCCTCGTGGGGGTCGATCCCGACGCACAGCCGTCCGGAGGCCGCGAAGACCTCGGTCAGTCGGTCTCCGAAGCTCACACGCGGGCCTCGCGTTCGAGCTGGTACTCCTGCAGGCTCGTCACCTGGAAGCCGTCACGGATCGCGCCGAAGGACGCGACGGCCGCCGTGAGCTGGGCGATCGTCGTGAAGAGAGGTTTGTCCGCCGCGACGGCCGCCGCGCGGATCTCGTAGCCGTCGGCGCGCGCCGACCGACCGGAGGGCGTGTTGATGACGATGTCGACCTCGTTGCGGTTGATGAGGTCGACGATCGACGGCTCGCCGACGACCGACTCGTCACCCTCGCTGAACTTCCGCACCTGACGGGTCGTGATCCCGTTGCGGCTGAGCACCTCGGCCGTGCCCTCCGTCGCGAGGATCGTGAAACCGAGCTCCTGGAGCCGGAGCACGGGCAGGACGATGGAGCGCTTGTCGCGGTCGGAGACCGACACGAACACCGTCCCCTCGAGCGGCAGCCCGCCGTACGCGGCCTCCTGGCTCTTCGCGAACGCCGTCGGGAAGTCCCGATCGATCCCCATGACCTCGCCCGTCGAGCGCATCTCCGGACCGAGCACGGAGTCGACGATGTCGCCGTTCTTCGTGCGGAATCGCTTGAAGGGCAGGACGGCCTCCTTGACGGAGATCGGCGAGTCCATTGGCACGCGTGAGCCGTCGACGGCCGGGAGGAGTCCCGACTCGATGAGACCACGGACGGTGGAACCGGTCATGAGGAGCGACGCGGCCTTCGCAAGCGGGATTCCGAGCGCCTTCGAGACGAACGGAACCGTGCGGGAAGCGCGCGGGTTGGCCTCGAGCACGTAGAGGATTCCCTGGGCGATCGCGAACTGCACGTTCAACAGTCCGCGGACGCCGACGCCCTCGGCGATCTGCAGCGTCGCGTCGCGGACACGGTCGATCTGGGCCTTGCCGAGCGTGACGGGCGGGAGGGTGCAGCTCGAGTCGCCCGAGTGGATTCCCGCCTCCTCGATGTGCTCCATCACGCCACCGATGTAGAGCTCCTCGCCGTCGTAGAGAGCGTCGACGTCGATCTCGATCGCGTCGTCGAGGAATCGGTCGACGAGGAGCGGGTGCGCCGAGTCGACGATGCCCTGGTCGGCGATGCGGTGGAAGTAGTCGGCGAGCGACGCACTGTCGTAGACGATCTCCATGCCGCGACCGCCGAGCACGAAGCTCGGTCGGACGAGGACGGGATAGCCGATCCCCTCGGCGATCGCGACGGCTCCGGCGAAGTCGACGGCCGTGCCGTTCTTCGGGGCGAGCAGGCCGGCCGCATCGAGGATCGCGGAGAACGCTCCGCGCTCCTCGGCGAGGTCGATGGCCTCGGGCTGCGTCCCGAGGATCGGGACGCCCGCCTCCTTGAGGCCGTTCGCGAGTCCGAGCGCGGTCTGCCCGCCGAGCTGCACGACCACGCCGACGAGCTCACCGGACAGGCTCTCCGCGTGGATGACCTCGAGGACGTCCTCGAGCGTGAGCGGCTCGAAGTAGAGCCTGTCGCTCGTGTCGTAGTCCGTCGAGACCGTCTCCGGGTTGCAGTTGATCATGATCGTCTCGAAGCCCGCCTCCGAGAGGGCGAACGACGCGTGCACGCACGAGTAGTCGAACTCGACGCCCTGCCCGATGCGGTTCGGACCGGAGCCGAGGATGACGACCTTTCGGCGGTCGCTGGGGGCGACCTCGGTCTCCTGGTCGTAGCTCGAGTAGTGGTACGGCGTGAGCGCGGGGAACTCCCCCGCGCACGTGTCGACGGTCTTGTAGACGGGTCGCACGCCGAGGATGTGACGGACCTCGCGCACCTCCTTCTCGCCGAAGCCGCGCAATTGACCGATCTGCACGTCGGAGAAGCCGTGGTCCTTCGCTACCGTGAGGACGGCCGTGTCGAGGACGGGAGCCGCACGCACGTAGTCGGCGACCTCGTTGATCAACACGATCTGGTCGAGGAACCACGGATCGATCTTCGTGGCCTCGAAGGTCTCCTCGACGCTCGCCCCGAGGCGGAGCGCTTGCTGGACGAGGACGATACGACCGTCGGTCGGCGTCCGTGCGAGGTCGAGCAGCTCGGCGGCCGAGCGTGACTCGTCACCCCAGTGGAAGCTCGATCCCTTCTTCTCGAGAGACCGCAGCGCCTTCTGGAGCGCCGTCGCGTAGTTGCGGCCGATCGCCATCGCCTCGCCGACGCTCTTCATGGTCGTCGTGAGCGTCGGGTCGGCGGCGGGGAACTTCTCGAACGCGAACCGCGGCACCTTCACGACGACGTAGTCGAGCGTCGGCTCGAAGCTCGCCGGGGTCACCTTCGTGATGTCATTCGGGATCTCGTCGAGCCGGTAGCCGATCGCGAGCTTCGCGGCGATCTTCGCGATCGGGAAGCCCGTGGCCTTGGAGGCGAGAGCGCTCGAACGCGAGACGCGCGGGTTCATCTCGATGACGATGACGCGGCCGTTCGACGGGTCGACGGCGAACTGGATGTTGCAGCCGCCCGTGTCGACGCCGACGGCGCGGATGATGTCGATGCCGATGTCGCGGAGGTTCTGGTACTCGCGGTCCGTGAGGGTGAGAGCCGGGGCGACCGTGATCGAGTCGCCGGTGTGCACACCCACGGGATCGACGTTCTCGATCGAGCACACGACGACGGTGTTGTCGGCCGTGTCGCGCATGAGCTCGAGCTCGTACTCCTTCCAACCGAGGATCGACTCCTCGAGGAGGACCTCGCTCGTCGGGCTCTGGTGGATGCCGTCCCCCACGATGCGCCGCAGCTCCTCCTCGGTGTACGCGAAGCCCGAACCGAGACCGCCCATCGTGAAGGACGGGCGGACCACGAGGGGGTAGCCGAGGTCTTCGGCGTACGAGACCGCCTCGTCGACCGAGTGGGCGATGTACGAACGGGCGACGTCGGCACCCGCGTCGAGGACGAGCTGCTTGAAGACCTGACGGTCCTCGCCCTTCTGGATCGCCTCGAAGTTCGCGCCGATGAGCTCGACGTCGTACTTCTCGAGGATCCCGTGCTCGTGCAGCTGGATCGCGGCGTTGAGGGCCGTCTGGCCGCCGAGCGTCGGCAGGATCGCATCCGGCCGCTCCTTCGCGATGATGGTCTCGATGACCTCCCATGTGATCGGCTCGACGTAGGTCGCGTCGGCGAAGTCGGGGTCCGTCATGATCGTCGCGGGGTTCGAGTTCACGAGGATCACGCGCACGCCCTCCTCGCGGAGCACGCGGCACGCCTGGGTCCCGGAGTAGTCGAACTCGACGGCCTGCCCGATGACGATCGGGCCGGATCCGATGACGAGGACGCTGTTGATGTCGTCGCGCTTGGGCATTAGTTCTGATCTCCCGTGGAAGTGGTCTCGTCCCGTCGCGCGATCACGAGGTCGCGGAAGCGGTCGAACAGGTGGTTGGCGTCGTGCGGGCCGGCGGCCGATTCGGGGTGGTACTGGACGCTGAACGCGGGGATGTCGAGGCAGCGCAGCCCCTCGACGACGTTGTCGTTGAGGGAGTAGTGGCTCACCTCTGCGCGACCGAAGCCCTCAGGCGAGTCATGCACACCCTCGACGGGGAGGTCGACAGCGAAACCGTGGTTCTGCGACGTGATCTCCACTCGGCCCGTCGTCTTGTCGAGCACGGGCTGATTGATGCCGCGGTGACCGAAGGGAAGCTTGTACGTCGGGAAACCGAGCGCGCGACCGAGGAGCTGGTTGCCGAAGCAGATGCCGAAGTAGGGAACCCCGGCCCGCAGCGATTCGCGGAGGAGCTCGACGTGGGCGTCGGACGCCGCCGGGTCGCCCGGTCCGTTCGAGAAGAAGAGCGCGTCGGGATTCAGCGCCTTCACCTGGTCGGCCGAGGCGCTCTGCGGCAGGACCTCGACATCGAATCCGCGCTCGGACAGGTAGGTCAGCGTCGATTTCTTGACGCCGAGATCGAGGACCGCGACCGTGCCGATCCGCTCGCCCGACGCGGGGATGCGGTAGGGCTCCCCCGTCGACACGTCACCGGAGAGGTTCCGTCCGCGCATGTCGACACCGCGACGGACGAGGTCGAGCTGCTCGGCGGCGGGCAGCGCGGCGTCCTCGCCGGAGAAGATGCCGGCCTTCATCGCGCCGCCGGAACGGATGTGGCGCGTGATCGCTCGCGTGTCGATGCCCGAGATGCCGACGACTCCATCGCGTGCGAGTTCGTCATCGAGGGACCCCTCGGCGCGGAAGTTGGAGACGACGCGGGAAGGGTCGCGCACGACGTAACCGGCGACCCAGATGCGCGCGGACTCGCGATCCTCGGTGTTGACTCCCGTGTTGCCGATGTGGGGAGCCGTCTGGATGACGATCTGGCCGGCGTACGACGGGTCCGTGAGCGTCTCCTGGTATCCGGTCATACCCGTCGCGAAGACGACCTCGCCGAGTGTGCGGCCGACGGCGCCGTAGGCTCGGCCGGTGAAGCGGGCGCCGTCTTCGAGGACGAGGACGGCGGGTGGGCCGGGGACGAAGCGGGTGTCGCTCATGAGGGGGACTCACTCTCGGTGGGTACGGGGGAACGGGGGACGATGACGCGCTGGAGGTCGGCGACCACCGTGCGCTGGTCGGCGTCGAGGATGCGCACGAACGAGTCGCACGCGACGCCGGAAATGGCCCAGGAGATCCGGACGAGACCGTCGGACTCGACCACACGATCGATCGCGACGTTCGCGGTGGCGACCGCGGTGACGGTCTCGGCGGGGATGAAGGCCGGTCGCTCCCCCGGGATGGCGAGGACGAGACCAGCCGGTGCGATCGAGAGCACCGCGCGCGCCCGGAAGCCGAGGCCGCGTACGGCCAAGCGCTCGAGGGGGCGCCCGCCCTCCGTCGTCGCGACGTAGAGCACGTCGATCGATGTGACGGGCACATAGGGCTCGGGAACCTCGGGCACGTCGAGCGCCGCGTCTCGCCGCGTGCGACGGCGCCAGGCGAACCACATCAGAGCGAGCAGCGCGGCGAGCACGAGCGCCACGATGACCCCGGGGACGACCCTATCCACGGGCGGTCACCGCCTTCTGCCCGGCGACGACCTCGTCGTGCGGCCGGAGTCGACCGTCGAGCACCGTGGGAACGCCGCGGTGGAACGTCGCGACGACGCGGCCCGGCAGTCGGCGACCGAGGTAGGGCGAGTTCGCACTCTTGCCCGCAAGCGACTCGACGCCGAAAGCACGAGCGGCTCGCGTGTCGTAGAGCACGACGTCGGCCCGCGAACCGATGGTGAGACCGGTCCCCATCCCCTCGAGGCGTCCGATCCGCGCCGGCGCCTCGGACAGTACGCGTGCGACGTCCGACCACTCGATCAGGCCCGTGTCGACCATCGCGGCGTGCACGACGCTCAAGGCGGATTCGAGCCCGACCATCCCGTTGGCCGCCTCTGGCCACGCGCAGTCCTTGTGCTGATCCGGGTGCGGCGCGTGGTCCGTGGCGACGATGTCGATCGTGCCGTCGGCGAGTCCCGCCCGAACCGCCTCGACGTCCTCAGCGGAACGCAATGGCGGATTGACCTTGAAGCGCGCGTCGTAGCTCTCCGCGAGGTCGTCGGTCAACAAGAGGTGATGGGGCGTGACCTCGGCGGTGACGGCGATGCCGCGCGCTTTCGCCCAACGGATGATGTCGACGGAACCCGCCGTCGAGACGTGACAGACGTGCAACCGGCTGCCGACGTGCTCGGTGAGGAGGACGTCCCGGGCGATGATCGCCTCCTCGGCGACGGCGGGCCAGCCCGTGAGGCCGAGGCGCGTCGATACCTCGCCCTCGTTCATCTGGGCGCCCACGGTGAGGCGTGGTTCCTGAGCGTGCTGCGCGATCGCGCCGTCGAACGCCTTGACGTACTCGAGGGCCCGTCGCATGAGCAGGGGGTCGCTCACGCAGAAGCCGTCGTCGGAGAAGAGCCGGACGCGCGCGCGCGACGAGGCCATCGCTCCCAGCTCGGCGAGCCGCTCCCCCGCGAGCCCCGTCGTGACGGCGCCGATCGGCTGGACGGTCGCGTAGCCGGAGGCCTCACCGAGGGCGAGCTCCTGCTCGACGAGCCCGGCGGTGTCGGCGACGGGCGACGTGTTCGCCATCGCGAAGACCGTCGTGAAGCCACCGGCCGCGGCGGCCCGCGTCCCGGTGAGCACCGTCTCGCTGTCCTCGAAGCCGGGCTCACGCAAGTGCGTGTGGAGGTCGACGAGGCCCGGGAGCGCGAGCAGACCGGCGGCGTCGACGACCGTGGCGCCAAACGCGTCGAGGCCCGACCCGATCCCGGTGATCCCGCCGTCGACGATCGCGATATCGGCCGTCGATCCGTCCGCGAGGGTCGCTCCGCGCAAGAGGAAGGAAGAGTTCGTCATGTCAGTCCTCACGTTCGCCGGATAGCAGGAGATACAGCACGGCCATGCGCGCGGAGACACCGTTCGCGACCTGCTCGCGTACCGTCGATCGAGGCGAATCCGCTGCCCGTGAGGAGATCTCGAGGCCGCGGTTCATCGGTCCGGGGTGCATGACAATCGTATCCGGGCGCAACCGTGCAAGGCGCTCGTCGTCGAGCCCCCACCGCCGCGCGTATTCCCGGGGGTTCGGGAAGTACGCGTCGTTCATCCGCTCCGTCTGGATCCGCAGCATCATGACGACGTCCGGTGACGCGGCGATCGTCGCGTCGAGGTCGTAGGACACGTCCGCCGGCCAGCCGTCGAGGTGCGTCGGCACGAGCGTCGGAGGGCCGACGAAGACCGTCCGGGCCCCGAGCGCGGAGAGCAGCCACACGTTCGAGCGTGCGACCCGGGAGTGGAGGATGTCACCGACGATCGCGACCGTGATGCCGTCGAGCCCGCGGCCGCGGCTCACGTCGCCGTGCAGACGACGGCGGATGGTGAATGCGTCGAGCAGCGCTTGCGTCGGGTGCTCGTGCGTCCCGTCGCCCGCGTTGACGATCCCGGCGTCGATCCATCCGCTCGCCGCGAGGGTGTGCGGAGCGCCCGATGCGCCATGGCGGATGACGACGGCGTCCGCGCCCATCTCCTCGAGGGTCTGCGCGGTGTCCTTGAGGCTCTCGCCCTTCGAGACGCTCGATCCCTTGGCACTGAAGTTGATGACGTCGGCGGAGAGGCGCTTGGCCGCAGCCTCGAACGAGATCCGGGTACGCGTCGAGTCCTCGAAGAAGAGATTGACGACAGTCTTGCCCCGGAGGGTCGGGAGCTTCCGCACCTCGCGCGTCTGTGTCTGCGCCATGTCCTCTGCGACGTCGAGGATGTGGATGGCCGCGTCCCGGGAGAGGTCGCGCGTCGAGAGCAGGTGACGCATCAGGCGCCGCCCTGCTCGATCGTGACCGATTCCTCACCGTCGACGTCCTCGAGACGGACGTAGATCCGTTCGCTCGGGGCCGAGGGCAGGTTCTTGCCCACGAAGTCGGGGCGGATGGGGAGCTCGCGGTGGCCGCGGTCCACGAGGGCCGCGAGCCGGACTGCGCGGGGACGACCGATGTCGCCGAGCGCGTCGAGCGCCGCCCGGATCGTCCGGCCGGAGTAGAGCACGTCGTCGACGAGCACGACGGTCGCGCCGTCGAGGCCGCGTGCGGGGATCGACGTCGGCGCCGGGGCGCGCGTCGGGTTCCGCGAGAGGTCGTCACGGTACATCGTGACGTCGAGCGAGCCGACCGGGACGTCGACTCCGGAGATCTCGGAGACGAGGGTCGCGACGCGGCGCGCGAGGACGACTCCCCGCGTGGGGATGCCGAGGATGACGAGAGCGTCCGGGCCGCGATTGGACTCCAGGATCTCGTGGGCGATGCGGGTCAGCGCCCGCGAGATGTCAGCATGCTGCAGCACGGTTCGTGCGCTCATGTCCGACTCCCTTCTCCGCCTCTCCGGACGGTGTTAAAGGTTGTCTCGTTGCTGGTGCCAACCCTATCAGGACGCCGGGCCACCGTGCCTGCCCGAGAACCATCCGCCGCCCGACGGCGGCAGTTCCGCCGCGAGGGCGCCCGTTGTATGTGGCGCCCTCGTGCGGGTGTAGCTCTCTGGTTAGGAGGCCTGCTGAGCGATGCGTCCGAGGAGGCCGTTGACGAACCCGGGCGAGTCGTCCGTGGAGTACTCCTTCGCGGCCTCCACGGCCTCGTCGATCGCGACCCCCGTCGGGATCTCGTCGTTGAAGAGGACCTCCCACACGCCGATGCGCAGGATCGCACGGTCGATCGCGGGCATCCGCTCGAGGGACCAGCCTTGCGAGAACGTCTCGATCTGCTCGTCGATCTCGACCTGGTTGTCGATCACGCCGTCGACGATGTCGCGCGCGTACAGCCAGGAGGCCGCCCGGTCCGGTTCGCTCGCGGCGCGGCCGGCCTCGGCCGACAGCGCCTCGGCGGGCGTGATACGGCGCACGTCGGCCGAGTACAGGATGTCGAGAGCGCGCTTGCGCGCCTTCGTGCGTGCTCCCACTAGTCGGTGACCCGGCCCAGGTAGTCGCCGGTACGCGTGTCGACCTTGACCCGGGTGCCGGTCTCGAGGAACAGCGGCACCTGGATCTGGTAGCCGGTCTCGACAGTCGCGGGCTTCGTGCCGCCGGTCGAGCGATCACCCTGCAGACCCGGCTCGGTGTAGGTGATCTCGAGCACGACGGACGCGGGCAGCTCGACATAGAGCGGGTTGCCGTTGTTCATCGCGACGGTCGCCATCTGGTTCTCGAGCATGAAGTTCGCGGCATCGCCGACGATCTCGGAGGGGACCGTGATCTGGTCGTAGTCGCTCGTGTCCATGAAGACGAAGCCGGAACCGTCGTTGTAGAGGTACTGGTAGTCGCGACGGTCGACGTTCTCCGTCTCGATCTTCGCACCGGCGTTGTAGGTCTTGTCGACGACCTTGCCCGTCATGATGTTCTTCAGCTTCGTACGCACGAAAGCGCCGCCCTTGCCCGGCTTGACGTGCTGGAACTCGATGACGGACCACAGCTGTCCGTCGATGTTGATGACGACGCCGTTCTTGATGTCAGCGGTAGAGGCCATGGGGATGTCCGTTCGATTCGCGGTCGGGGGCTGCGGTCGAGAACCGCGCAGGGGCCGGAGTGGGCCAGCTGCCGAGTCTACCGGCACGCACGCATGCTGACCAATGCGCCTCAGGCGGAGGCGAGCACCTGCAGGAGGGCGAGTCGGTAGGAGTCGAAGCCGAACCCGGCGATCACTCCCGTCGCGACCCCGCTGATGACACTCGTATGGCGGAACGTCTCTCGAGCGTGGGGGTTCGAGATGTGCACCTCGATGAGCGTGCCCCCGGGCTTCGTCACGAGAGCGGCGGCATCACGCAGCCCATAGCTGTAGTGGGTGAACGCCGCGGGGTTCAGGATCACGGGGGACCCGGAGTCGGCCGCTTCGTGGAGCCATCCGATGAGTTCGCCCTCGTCGTCCGTCTGTCGCAGGTCGACGTTCCACCCCTCGGGCGCGACGGCTTCGAGGAGTCGGCGCAGCGCCGCGAGGTCGGCGGCGCCGTACACGTCGGGTTCCCGGCTGCCGAGCCGGCCGAGATTGGGCCCGTTGAGGACGAGGACGGTCGGCATGGTTACGAACCTACCTCCTGCCAGGCGGTGAACAGCAGCGACTGATCCGGCCCGGTGAGCACCGTCGGCCGCGCGATGTCGTCGAGCACGATGAAGCGGAGCAGGCCGGCTCGCGCCTTCTTGTCGCGCTGCATCGTCGCGAGCAGCGTGTTCCACCGCCCGACCGGGTAGTCGATCGGCAGGTCGAGAGACGACAGGACCGAGCGGTGCCGATCGACGACGGCGTCCGAGAGCGGCCCCGACAGCCGACCGAGCTCGGCGGCGAAGACCATGCCGATCGCCACGGCCGCCCCGTGCCGCCACTGGTAGCGCTCCGCGTGCTCGATCGCGTGGCCGAGCGTGTGGCCGTAGTTGAGGATCTCCCGGCGGCCCTGCTCCGTGAAGTCCTCACTCACGACCGCGGCCTTCAGCGCGATCGAACGCTCGACGACCTCGCGGAACTCGTCGGTGGCGGGATCGGTGACGCGCGCGACGTCGGCCTCGATCACGTCGAGGATCCGCGGGTCACCGATGAAGCCGCACTTCACGACCTCGGCGAAGCCGGCGAGGATCTCGTTGCGCGAGAGCGTCGAGAGGAGATCGAGATCCGCGACGACAGCGGCCGGGGCGTGGAAAGCGCCCACGAGGTTCTTGCCCTCGTTCGTGTTGATCCCCGTCTTCCCCCCGACGGCGGCGTCGACCATTCCGAGGACCGTCGTCGGGATCTGGACGAGCCGCACTCCGCGGAGCCACGTCGCCGCGACGAAGCCGGCGAGGTCGGTCGTCGCGCCACCGCCGAGCCCGATGACGGCGTCACTGCGAGTGAAGTCCGCTTGCCCGAGGATCTGCCAGCAGAACGCCGCCACCTCGACGCGCTTCCCGGACTCGGCGTCGGGGATCTCGGCGAGAAGCACCTCGAGAGAGGAGTCGAGCAGCCTCTCGCGCAACCGCGACGCCTCCGCGCCGAGGGTGGGGGCGTGCACGATGAGGACCTTGCGGACGCCCGGCCCGAGGGCGTCCGTGACGCGGTCGAGCACACCTCGACCGACGAGCACGTCGTACCCGGTATCGCCGCCGACGCGGATGGTGCCGCCCCCGTCGGCCGCGCTCTGCTCGTTCGTGATGTCCGTCATCGTCGTCCTTTCGCCCATGCGGTGATGTCGTCCGCGATTCGTGTGATCGGGAGGGTCGAGGTGTCCCAGGTGGCCGTCGCGAGCGCCTCGTAGACGGGCCGGCGCTCCGCGAAGATGCGCTCCCACGACTCGATCCCGTCCGTCAACAGCGGCCGGTTCGATCCGGCGATCCGCGACCGGACGGCCGCGCTCGTCACGGTGAGGTAGACGACGGTCGCGTCCTCGAGAAGCGCTCGTGTCTCGTGGTGCATGACGGCTCCCCCGCCGAGCGACACGACGGAGCGCTTGGCCACGGCACGGGCAACCGCGTCGCGCTCGTACTCGCGGAACGCCGGCTCACCCTCGCGCTCGAAGATCTCGGGGATCGGACCGTGCCGCGCGACGATCACCCGATCGGTGTCGGTGAACGGGACGCCGAGGGAGCGCGCGACGCGCCGGCCGATCTTCGACTTGCCCGCTGCCATGGGGCCGATGAGGACGAGGGCCTCGACGGCCTGCTCAGACACCGGCGGAGGCGGACCCGAGCTGCCCGTCGGACTGCACGGCGGTCCGGAGCTCCTCGGGGATCGCGTCGAGGTAGGAGCGGAGGTTCCGTCGCGTCTCCCCCACCGAGTCGCCACCGAACTTCTCGAGCACGGCGTCGGCGAGGACGAGGGCGACCATCGCTTCGGAGACGACACCCGCAGCGGGAACGGCGCAGACATCCGAGCGCTGATGATGCGCCGTGGCCTGCTCGCCCGTGGAGACGTCGACGGTGCGCAGCGCGTGCGGGACGGTCGCGATGGGCTTCATCCCGGCGCGGACGCGCAGGACCGTGCCCGTGCTCATTCCGCCCTCCGTCCCGCCGGCGCGATCGCTCGATCGGGCGATTCCGTCGGGGCCGATGAAGAGCTCGTCGTGTGCCGCGGAGCCCCGCCGCCTCGTCGTCTCGAAACCGTCGCCGACCTCGACTCCCTTGATCGCCTGGATCCCCATGAGGGCCTGCGCGAGGCGTCCGTCGAGGCGCCGATCCCAGTGCACGTGGGATCCGAGGCCCGGCGGGAGACCATAGGCGAGGACCTCGACGACACCGCCGAGCGTGTCGCCGTCCTTCTTCGCCTCGTCGACCTCCTGCACCATGGCCGCACTCGTGGCGGCGTCGAAGCACCGAAGCGGATCCGCGTCGAGCACCTCGACGTCGTCGGGACCGGGCAGCGGGGCACCGTCGGGAACACGGACGGGGCCGATCGACAGCGTGTGGCTGACGAGTCGGACGCCGAGTTCGGAGAGGAACGAGCGCGCGATCGCGCCGAGCGCCACACGTGCCGCAGTCTCCCGCGCGCTCGCCCGCTCGAGGATCGGCCGGGCTTCGTCGAAATCGTACTTCTGCATGCCCACGAGATCGGCGTGTCCGGGCCGGGGCCGCGTGAGGGGCGCGCTGCGTCCTCGCGAGCGTTCCGTGGCCTCGACGGGCTCAGCGCTCATGACCTCGCTCCACTTGGGCCACTCGGTGTTGCCGACGCGCACCGCGACGGGACTGCCGAGGCTGAGTCCGTGACGCACCCCTCCGGAGAGCGTGAGTTCGTCCTCCTCGAACTTCATCCGGCTGCCGCGGCCGTAGCCGAGCTTGCGACGAGCGAGGTCCGCTCGCATGTCCGCGAGTGAGACGGACACTCCCGACGGGAGCCCCTCGAGGATCGCGACGAGTTCTGGGCCGTGGGATTCCCCGGCGGTGAGCCAACGCAGCATGTCCCCATCCTCCCATAGCGACGGGGAGCGTCCGCGCCGCGTGACATCGGCCGACTCAGGACGTCGGGGTCCGCCGCACGACACCCGAGTGGTCGAGACCGACGACGTCGAACATCGCCGACGTGATGCGCTCGGTCACGTCGTCCCCGTCGCGATCGTTCAGATGGGCGAAGAGCCTCACCTGGCGCGACGCCTGGTGGACGAGCATCGAGAGTCCGTGCACCACGGGTGCGTCGAGCCGGAACCAGTGGTCGACGAGCGCACTCGGCCACGGGGAGTACGCGGCGTCGAGCAGGAGCGCGCCGGAATCGCGCGCCGTCGTCGGCAGCGCGCCGAGCGCCGTTCCTCCCGGCAGCGTCGAGACGACGACGTCGGCGGGCACCGATGCCACTGCGTCGAGGGCCACGACATCGGCGGCGAGTCCGACCTCCCGGGCGAGGGCGACCGTGCCGGACGCCCGCTCCGGGGAGCGCACGGCGAGAGTGACGGCGTCCGCCCCGAGGTCCGCGGCGGCGACGACGACCGATGCAGCCGTCGCACCTCCCCCGAGGACGAGGATGTGCGACGGCGACGGAGCACCACCTGCCCGCACCGCGTCGACGACTCCCCCGACGTCGGTGTTCGCACCGAAGAAGGGCACGTCGCCCTCGGCGTGGCGGTACAGGGTGTTGACGGCACCGGTCAGCTCGGCGGGGCGGTCGCGCTCCACGGCGGCGGCGAAGGCCTCACGCTTGAGCGGCATCGTGACGGAGAGGCCTCGACGCTCGGCCGGCGCGGAACGCACGAAGGCGGCGAGGCCGCCCTCGGCGATCTCCGTGCGGTCGTAGCGGGCCTCGAACCCGATCGCGGCGTAGGCGGCACGATGGAGCGCCGGCGACTGGGAGTGCGCGATGGGCGAACCGACGACGCCGAACAGCGGCGAGCCGAGGACCATCACAAGCTCAGCAGCCGCTGTCGGGGTTGTCCGCGCACCATGCCCGCAGTTGCGCGACCGCGGCATCGTGCTCGGAGACGGTGTTCGAGAAGACCGTCTCCCCCGTATTGAGATTCACGGTCACGAAGAACAACCAGCTTCCGTCGGCGGGATGCATCGCGGCGTCGATCGCGACGTCCCCGGGGCTCGAGATCGGCCCGATGGGCAGCCCCTCGCGCTGATAGGTGTTCCACGGGTTCTCGGAGTCGAGCGCCTCGGCGGACGACCACACGGATCCCGTCGCCTCGTCGACGCCGTACTGCGCTGTCGAGTCCATCTCGAGGCGCATGCCCTCGTCGAGACGGTTCTGGATCACGCGCGACACCTTGTAGAAGTCGTCGGGCAGGCGCGCTTCACGCTGGATGATCGAGGCGATCGTGAGCACACGCTCTCGATCCTCGACCGGGACCTGGGCGCTGTCGAGCGACGCGATCGTGCGATCCACGAGGGTCTGGACGACCTGCTCGGCCGTGAGTCCGGGATCGAACGTGTAGGTGGCGGGGAACAACCAGCCCTCGATCGATACCGCGCTCTCCGGCACCCCGTACACGGTCGGGTCCGCGATCGCCGCTTCGAAGTCCGCGACCGGAATCTCCGTCGCCGCCGAGAGCTCCGCGATGATCGTCGGCCCGGTGATGCCCTCACGGA
Source organism: Labedella populi (assembly GCF_004078655.1). GTDB lineage: Bacteria > Actinomycetota > Actinomycetes > Actinomycetales > Microbacteriaceae > Labedella > Labedella populi. The sequence goes on from NZ_RZNC01000003.1 coordinate 399,201, forward strand.
TCGTTGCGGTCCGCTCGATCTTGCTCGCGGGATCCTGCAGCGCGTCGAGTGCGGACTGGGCGCTCATGCCCTGAGCAAGGCTGTAGACACCTGGCTGGAAGACGACGTCCTCGTCCTGAGCGAGCAACAGTTCGTAGAACGCCTCGGCCGTCTTCGTGACGCCCGACGAGGCGAGGGTGTCGGCGACGTCGGAACCCGTCTCCCCGTCGGCGATCGTGACGAGCACCTCACCGCTCCCGGCGCCCTCGAAGTCGTTGGGTTCCTCCCAGCCCATGACGGACCGGATCTGCGGCTCGAACGTGTTCCAGACGTAGAAGCCGCTCGCCACGAGACCCGCGACGACGAGGAGCGTGATGATCGTGCCGACGACTCCGCGTCGCCCGCTCTTCTCCCGCGGAGGGCGATCGCCCCCGCGGGAGGAGGCCCGACGGGCCGAGCGGTCGGGAGCGACCGTCGGCTGCTCGGACGTCGCCGTTCCGAGCAGGACGTGCGGCGGGACACCGTCAGCGTGACCGGCGTCGTCGCGGTCGACGCCGCGGTCGTCGTCCGCGGCCGCCGCGCGCGACCTCGCCTCTCGGCGGGACAGCGGCTTGTCACCGTCCGGGGCACCGGTGCCGGAGTCCGAGCCGGCCGATCGCATCGCACCGTCGGCCCCGCCCCCACCCCTCAAGAGCGAGGTGAACGGATCCTGGTCCTCGGGAGGGACGTCATTCATGGGGGGTCGGCTCATGACGGGTGGGCGTTTCCTCTGCATCGACGGGCGCTCCGGGGAGCCGTCCCGTGCTGCGCTCGGAGTCGAGCGCTTGCTGCAAGATGACGACGGCGGCGACCTGATCCACGATTGTACGGGACGACTTCTGACTTCGGCCGGATGCGCGCAGGGCGGAATGCGCCGACACGGTACTGAGGCGTTCATCGACGAGACGAACGCCGACACCGGTCGAGGATGCGAGGCGTGCCGCGAAACCTCGCGCGTCCTCCGTCGAGGCGGTCACGCGGCCGGACAGCGCGAGGGGAAGACCGACGAGGATCTCGACTGCACCGGTCTCCCCGACGAGTTCTGCGATGCGTGTGACGTCGGAGCCGTCGGAGCGCCGCTGAACCGTCTCGAGCGGGGTCGCGAGCATGCCGTGAGGGTCGCACCTCGCCACACCGATGCGGGCCTTCCCCACGTCGATGCCGAGCCGGACGCCCGGTCGGAAGTCGTCGTGGGGCACGCCTCAGGCTCCGACGGATCCGACGACGGCCGAGAGAGCCGCGTCGATCTTCGTCACGTCGCTGCCGCCGCCCTGAGCAAGGTCGTCCTTGCCGCCTCCGCCCCCGCTGAGGACACCCGCTGCGGTGCGCACGAGGGCGCCGGCCTTCACTCCTGCGGAACGCGCGGATTCCGTCGTGGCGACGATCACGACGGGGCGACCGCCGATGTCCGCCGCGAGGGCGACCACGGCCGATTCCGTCGCGAGCTTCGCGCGCACTTGCGCGGCGAGCGATCGCAACTCGTCCCCGGAACCGATGGCTCCGAGGTTCTCGGCGACGACGAGGTGCTCTCCGACCCGATGAGCCGCCTTCGCAAGCGTCGGGACGCGTTCCGCGAGGGCGCGCGACTCGAACGCCTGGATGCGCTTCTCCGCCTGCTTGAGACTCGAGACGAGCTCGGCAATGCGATCTGGCAGTGTCTCGCGCGGTGTCTTGAGGCTGCTCGAGAGCTGCGAGACGATGGCGCGCTCGACGGCGAAGTCGCGGAAGGCCTGAGGGCCGACGAGCGACTCGACGCGTCGATTGGTCGATCCGACGGACGACTCGCTCACGAGGTTGATGATGCCGACCTCTGCGCTCGATCGCACGTGCGTGCCCGCACAGAGTTCGCGCGACCAGGGCCCGCCGATGTCGACGACGCGCACGACATCGCCGTACTTCTCTCCGAACAACGCCATGGCGCCGAGCGACTTCGCCTCCTCGAGCGGGAGTTCACGCGTGACGACCTCGAGGTTGTCCTGGATCGCGTTGTTCGCGATCTCCTCGATCTCGGTGCGCGTCTCGGCGGAGAGCGCCTGGTTCCACGAGAAGTCGAGGCGCAAGTAGCCGGCTTTGTTGTACGAGCCGGACTGGTGCGCGTTCGGCCCGAGCACCTGTCGGATCGCGGCGTGGATGAGGTGTGTCCCCGAATGCGCCTGGCGCGCGCCGCGGCGGTAGTCCGCATCGACGATCGACGTCGCCTCGGCGTCGACCGAGACCTCTCCGCTCGTCACACGCACCGTGTGTGAGATGAGTCCCTTGACGGGCTTCTGCACGTCGAGGACCTCGAGCTCGAAACCCGGACCGACGATGACGCCCTTGTCGGCGTCCTGTCCGCCGGACTCCGCATAGAGCGACGTCTCGGCGAGGATCACTTCAGCCGTCTGACCGACCGACGCCCGCGACACCGACTCGCCGTCGACGATGATGCCGAGCACTCGCGAGCCCGTCTCGAGCTCGTCGTAGCCCGTGAAGACCGTCTCCCCGGCCCGCCGGAACTCGCTGTACGCAGAGAGGTCGGCGAGAACCGACTTCTTCGCCTTGGCATCCGCCTTCGCGCGCGTCCGCTGCTGCGTCATGAGAGAGTCGAAGGCCTCCCGGTCGACCGAGAGCCCCGCCTCCTCCGCGATCTCGAGCGTGAGGTCGATCGGGAATCCGTAAGTGTCGTGAAGGAGGAACGCGGTGTCGCCGGGGAGCGCCGCTCCGCCGGCGGTCTTCGTCTTGTCGACGGCGAGATCGAGGATGGTCGTCCCGCCGGCGAGGGTGCGGAGGAAAGCCTCCTCCTCGCCTATGGCAGCGGCGGACAACCGGTCGTACTCCGTCTCGACCTCGGGGTACGCCGCCTTCATGGCGTCGCGCGAGGCCGCGAAGAGCTCGGGGAACGTCGCACCGTCGACGCCCAGCAGCCGCATCGACCGGACGCTCCGGCGGAGGAGCCGACGCAGGATGTAGCCGCGGCCCTCGTTCGACGGGGTGACACCGTCGCTCATGAGCATGAGGGACGATCGGACATGGTCCGCGATGACGCGCATGCGGATGTCGTCCTCGTGCACGGCACCGTACCGACGACCGGACAGACGCGCGGCCTCGTCGAGCACGGGGCGGACCTGATCGATCTCGTACATGTTCTCGACGCCCTGCTTGAGGAAGGCGACGCGCTCGAGGCCCATGCCGGTGTCGATGTTCTTGCGGGGCAGATCGCCCGCGATGCGGAAGTCCACCTTGCTGCGGACATCCTCGATCGCATACTGCATGAACACGAGGTTCCAGATCTCGACGTAGCGGTCGTCGTCCGTCGCCGGTCCCCCGTCGGCGCCGTACGCGGGACCCCGGTCGAAGAAGATCTCGGAGCACGGACCGGCCGGACCGGCCTGGCCCGTCGACCAGTAGTTCGTGTCCTTCCCGAGCCGCTGGATGCGTTCGTCGGGAAGCCCCGCGATCTGCTTCCAGAGCCGGATGGCCTCGTCGTCGTCCTCGTAGACGGTGACCCACAGGTCCTTCTCGTCGAAGCCGTAGCCTCCGGCCGACTCGGGGCTCGTCAGCAACTCCCACGCGTAACCGATCGCCCCCTCTTTGAAGTAGTCGCCGAAGGAGAAGTTGCCGTTCATCTGGAAGAAGGTGCCGTGGCGCGGCGTCTTGCCGACCTCTTCGATGTCGTTGGTCCTGATGCACTTCTGCACGCTCGTCGCTCGCGGGTACGGCGCCGGAACGAGCCCCGTGAGGTACGGGATGAAGGGGACCATCCCGGCCACCGTGAAGAGGAGCGTGGGGTCGTCGCTCACGAGCGACGCCGACGGCACCACGGTGTGGCCTCGCGAGCCGAAGAAGTCGAGCCAGCGTTGCCGGATGTCAGCTGTCTGCATGTTTCCGTTCGAGTCGTACGGGGGCGCCGGGCGCCCGGTGTGCGGTGAGGACGACGGGGTCCGTCAGTCCTTCGAGAGCTTGTCGATCGCGTCTTCCGCCTCGCGCGTCACGCTCTCGAGCGAGGCGCGCAGCTCGGCCTCGCGCTCCTTGTAGGCGTCGGCGATCGAGTCGCCGAACTCGCGGAGCTTCTCGTCGAGGTCTGCGAAGAAGGCCCCGCCACGCTGCGACCGATTGATCTGGTGGGCGACGGCGAAACCGCCGACGATACCGACGATGAGCCAGAAAACGGATCTCATGGTGTGCTCCTCCGGGGGGCCGCTCGGCGACAGGTGACCAAGAAGCCATCCTAGTCCGCCGGTAGCGGACGGGGGCGCGGTCCTCAGGCGGCGGATTGTCGCTGCGTCCCGCCCCCAGCGGTCCCGGCACGCCGAAGGGGGCCACGGCGAACCGTGACCCCCTTCGGGTGATGAGTGGTGCGTGTCAGCGAGCCGCGTAGTACTCGACGACGAGCTGGACCTCGCAGGTCACGGGGACCTCAGCACGCTTCGGGTCGCGGACGAGCCGCGCCTGGAGCTTGTCGAGCTCGACCTCGAGGTAGCCCGGAACCTTGGGCAGGACGTCGGCGTGACCGCCGGCGGCCGCGACCTGGAAGGGCTCGGTGCCCTCGCTGCGGGCCTTGACGTGGATGAGCTGACCCGGCTTCACGCGGAACGACGGGCGGTCGACGATCTTGCCGTCGATGAGGATGTGACGGTGCACGACCATCTGACGCGCCTGAGCCGTGGTGCGGGCGAAGCCGGCACGCAGGACGAGCGCGTCGAGGCGGTGCTCGAGGATCTCGACGAGGTTCTCACCCGTCAGGCCCTTCGTGCGACGCGCCTCCTGGAAGGCGATGCGGAGCTGCTTCTCGCGGATGCCGTACTGGGCGCGGAGACGCTGCTTCTCACGCAGACGAACGGCGTAGTCCGAGTCGGCCTTCCGCTTCGAGCGACCGTGCTCACCCGGGGCGTACGGACGCTTCTCGAGGTAGCGGGCGGCCTTCGGGGTGAGCGCGATGCCGAGCGAACGCGACAAGCGGGTCTTGCTACGGGTACGTGACTTGGTAGACACGGTTTCCTTTCGGATGGAATTCTCTGACGTCTCCACGGCGCCGTCGGCGACATGGGTCGGAGCGCGTACGCGCGCCCCGGAAAGTCCACGGGGAACCTTCCGAACGACTCGGCCGTCCACGACTTCGCAGCAGGGGACGATCGATGTTCGGTTGTAAGAGGGTTCGTGCCAGGGCCGCTCGGCTACAGAGCGCATCCCGTCGGTCGTCGTCGCGCAGCCGCACGCTCGGACAGGACCTAGGCCGCCGACAATCCTAGCACGGGCCGGGGTCAGCCCGTGATACCGCGGATGATACGGCGGAGCTTCTCGAGCCGGGAACCGACATCGCGCTCGTTGCCGTGCGTCGTGGGCTTGTAATACCGCGCTCCCGACAGTTCGTCCGGGAGGTACTGCTGCTGCACGACACCGAGGTCCGCGTCGTGCGGGTACTTGTAGCCCTTGCCGTGACCGAGCTTCTTCGCCCCGGCATAGTGCGCGTCGCGCAAGTGCTTCGGGACCCGCCCGAACGCTCCGGCACGCACGTCCGCGATCGCGGCGTTGATGCCGTTGTACGCGGCGTTCGACTTCGCGGCGGTCGCGAGGTAGACGGTCGCCTCAGCGAGCGGTATCCGCCCCTCGGGCATACCGATCAGTTGAACGGCGTCCGCCGCGGCGACCGCGATCGGCAGCCCCTGAGGGTCGGCCATCCCGACGTCCTCAGCCGCCGAGATGATGAGTCGACGCGCGATGAAGCGCGGATCCTCCCCCGCCTCGATCATGCGCGCGAGATAATGCAGCGCCGCATCGACGTCCGAGCCCCGGATCGACTTGATGAAGGCACTGATGACGTCGTAGTGCTCGTCGCCGTTCTTGTCGTAGCGCAACAGCGCCCGATCGACCGCAGTCGAGACGATGTCGTCGGTGATGACGGGGCGCTCGCCCTCGTCGGCGACCGCCGCCGCCGAGAACGCCGCGGCCTCGAGGGCCGTGAGCGCTCTCCGTGCGTCGCCCGAGGCGAGCCGCACGATCGCGTCCTTCGCCGCATCGTCGACGTCGACGCGGCCACCGAGCCCGCGCGGGTCCTCGATGGCGCGGTCGACGAGGAGGTGCAGGTCTTCGTCGGAGAGCTGCTCGAGGGTGAGCAGGAGGGAGCGGGAGAGGAGCGGGGAGATGACCGAGAACGAGGGGTTCTCGGTCGTCGCGGCGATGAGGATGACCCAACCGTTCTCGACACCGGGCAGCAGCGCGTCCTGCTGCGCCTTCGTGAAGCGGTGGATCTCGTCGAGGAAGAGGACCGTCGACAGCCCGTAGAGATCGCGACCGGAGAGCGCCTCCTCCATGACCTGCCTGACGTCCTTCACGCCCGCGGTCACGGCGGAGAGCTCGACGAAGCGCCGCCCCGACGAGTGGGCGATGGCCTGGGCGATCGTGGTCTTGCCGGTGCCGGGCGGCCCCCACAGGATGACGGACACCGAGCCCTTCGTCCCCTCGGTGTCGCTCGCGAGGCTCCAGAGTGGAGAACCGGGACCGAGCAGGTGCCGCTGCCCCGCGACCTCGTCGAGGCTGCGCGGGCGCATGCGCACGGCGAGCGGCGACGATCCCGGATGCAGTCCGGGCGCGGAGGAGGGCATGTCTCCAGGCTACCGGCCGCCCCCGACAGCGATCCGCGCGCCCTTTTGCGACGCCGACGACGCGCCCCGTACAGTTCTATGGGGTTCGGGTCCGGCCCCACTTCTCCGGGCAGCGCCCGGTCGACAGCGGAGGAACACGTGGCACCGAGCAAGAACGAGGAACGTGCGTCACGGGAAGCACGTCAGCGCCTGAAGGCCTACAAGGCCCGTCAGGCCGTGCACGAGCACCGCGCCTCCCGCCGTGTCCGCGACAACTGGATCGCCGCGATCCTCGTCGTCGTCGTCGGCGCCGGCGTGACGCTCGGTCAGCTCGCCTTCCTGCAGGTCGGCCCGTTTCAGGCTGCTGCGACTGCGACCCCCTCGGCCGGCGCGAGCGGCGAGGCCGAGACGCCGCCGGCCGTCGAGCTCCCGTCGCCCGACTTCGCGGAGAATCGGACCTGGACGGGCACGATGACGATCAACGACGTCCCGCTCGCGATCTCGCTCGACGGTGCGGCGGCTCCGCAGGGTGTGTCGGCGTTCGTCGCGCTCACGCAGGCCAGCTTCTACGACGGATTGACGTGCCACCGACTCACGACCTCCGACGGCTTCGGAGTCCTCCAGTGCGGCGACCCCGAGGGCAACGGGCAGGGCGGTCCCGGCTTCAGCTACGGCCCGATCGAGAACGCACCCGCCGACGACGTCTACCCCGCCGGGACGATCGCGATGGCGCGCACCTCCGGGGACGGGGAGAGCATGGGTTCGCAGTTCTTCATCGTCTACGAGGACACGACGATCCCGTCGGACGAGGCGGGCGGCTACACCGTGCTCGGAACCGTGACGGACGGCTTGGACGGACTCGTCTCGGGTGTCGTCGATGCCGGCACGGCGGACGGCTCCACCGACGGTGCCCCGGCCGTTCCCACGACCATCACGTCGGTAACGGTTCAGTAGCACTGTCTCCGGCGCGGACTTCCTCCGTAATAGGCTGGGCACGATTCTCTCGACGGTGGCAGTTCTCTGCGACCGCAAGCGACAAGGGTGATGCACGTGACAACGACTGGTCAGCAGGAGTGGGGCCGCGTCGACGACGACGGCACCGTTTACGTCCGCGAGGGTGAGGACTGGCGGAGCGTCGGTCAGTTCCCCGATGGCTCGCCTGAAGAGGCTCTCGCCTACTTCCAGCGGAAGTTCACCGACCTCGCCGGTCAGGTCGTGCTCCTCGAACAGCGTGCGAAGCGCGGCGCTCCGGCCTCCGACGTCGCGCGGGGTGTCACGCGTCTCCGCTCCGAACTCGAGGCTCCGAACGCCGTGGGCGACATCGAGGCGCTCCGCGTCCGCGTCGCGGCCCTCGACACGACAGTGACCGAACTCACCGAGCAGCAGTCGGAGGAGGCGAGCGCCCAGCTCGCCGAGGCGGTCGCCGAGCGCACGGCCATCGTCGAGGAGGCGGAGGCCCTCGCGGCTCTCGACCCGGCGAAGGTCCAGTGGAAGCAGGCGACCGAGAAGCTCAACGACCTCTTCGCGCGGTGGCAGAGCCACCAGCAGTCGGGGCCCAAGCTTCCGAAGAACGAGGCGAACGAGCTCTGGAAGCGTTTCCGCACGGCGCGTACGACGATCGAGCAGCACCGCCGCACGTTCTTCGCCGAGCTCGACTCCGTCCACCGCGACGCGAAGTCGAAGAAGACGAAGCTCATCGAGCAGGCCGAAGCCCTCATCCCGAAGGGCAGCGACGGCGTTCCGGGGTACCGGGACCTCCTCGACGAGTGGAAGCGGTCCGGTCGTGCCGGAAAGAAGACCGACGACGCATTGTGGGCACGATTCAAGGCGGCCGGCGACGCCATCTACCAGGCGAAGGCGGCCGTCGATGCCGCTGAGAACGAGGAGTACTCGGCGAACCTCGAGGTCAAGCTCGCCCTGCTCGAGGAGGCCGAGCCGCTTCTGAAGGAGACCGACGTCGACGCTGCGAAGAAGGCGCTCATCTCCATCCAGCGCCGCTGGGACGCGGCCGGAAAGGTTCCGCGCGACCACGTCCGCTCGGTGGAGGACAGGCTCCGAAAGGTCGAGCAGGCGGTTCGTGCCCTCGAGGACGAGCAGTGGCGGAAGAACAACCCCGAGACCAAGGCCCGGACGCAGGGACTGGCTGCTCAGCTCAGCTCGGCCATCGAGAAGCTCGAGGCCGATCTCGCCGCTGCTCAGGCCTCCGGCGACTCTCGAGCTGAGGCCGAAGCACGCGAGGCCCTCGAGACACGGAAGGCGTGGCTCGACGCCATCGGCTGACGTTCCCGGGCGGGAGCGGATCGTGGTCGTCCACAGATGGGGGCGCCTCGCGCGAGTCCGGGTCCTCCAGGCCGCATCCTGTCGGGCATGACCTCTCTTCTCCTTCCCGCTCTCTTCGTCGATGGGCGCGAGTTCTCGATCGCGGAACTGTCGGCGGCTCGTCTCGACGGTGACCTCGTCGGCGTCGGCACCGCCTACGCCCCGATCGGGGATCTCGTCGACCACCGGCACCGCGCAGCCGCGATCGCGACGGATGTGCCGCCGGGAGGCATCGTCGTGGGACGCAGCGCCGCCTGGTTGCACAGCGGATGCGGGCGCCTGCCTCTCCCCCTCGAGATCGGCGTCACCGGTCCAGCGACTCGATGGCGACGCCCCTATCGGAGCACTCGTTCGATGCGTATCCGGCCGGAGCATCGTGAGGTCGTGGGCATCGATGGATCGTCTGTCGTGACGCTCTCCCCTATCGCCACGATCCTCGACCTCGCTCGCGTGGGGGATCTCGCGAGCGATGACACGCTCATTCGCGCCGTCGCCCAGCAGCGGGGCGTGTCTCCCGCTGAGGTGTTCGCCGCGCTCGACGGCTGGTCGCACCTTCCCGGCAAACGCGACGCACTTGCCCGCCTCGAGGAGTGTTTCGCGCCTCAGCCGCCGTTGACGCGATAGACGTCGTACACGGCGTCGATGCGGCGCACGGCGTTCAACACGCGCTCGAGGTGGGTCGTGTCCCCCATCTCGAACACGAAGCGGCTGATCGCCAATCGGTTGTTCGAGGTGGAGACCGTCGCGGAGAGGATGTTGACGTGGTGCTCGCTCAGCACGCGAGTGACATCGGAGAGCAAACCAGCCCTGTCGAGGGCCTCCACCTGGATCTGCACCAGGAAGAGGCTCTTCGATGTGGGCGCCCACTCGACGTCGATCATGCGCTCGGGCTCCTGCAGGAGCGATTGCACGTTGTGGCAATCGGACCGGTGCACCGAGACTCCCGTCCCGCGCGTCACGAAGCCGACGATCTCGTCGCCCGGAACCGGGGTACAGCACTTCGCGAGCTTGACGAGGATGTCGGGGGCACCGCGGACGAGGACGCCGGAATCACTGTCCGGAAGGGGCCGCGTGCGGCCGCGCACCGGGAAGTCGAGTGCCGACGGGTCGTCCACGTCGGTCTCGCCCTGAATGAGGGCCGCGACCTTCTCGAGGACGGACTGCGTCGAGACATGGCCCTCGCCCACGGCGGCGTAGAGACCGGAGACGTCCTCGTAGCGCAGTTGTGATGCCACTTCCGCGAACGAGTCCTGGCGCATGAGCTTCTGAAGCGGCATGTTCTGCTTGCGCATCGCACGAGCGATGGCGTCCTTGCCCTGCTCGATGGCCTCGTCGCGTCGTTCCTTGGTGAACCACTGCCGGATCTTGTTGCGAGCGCGGGGGCTCTTGACGAAGTTCAGCCAGTCCTGACTCGGGCCGGAGTCCGGGTTCTTCGACGTGAAGACCTCGACGACATCGCCGCTGTTGAGCTCGGACTCGAGCGGGACGAGCCGGCCGTTGACCTTAGCCCCCATCGTGCGGTGGCCGACCTCCGTATGCACGGCGTACGCGAAGTCGACGGGAGTCGCTCCGGCAGGAAGCCCGATCACGCGGCCCTTCGGAGTGAAGACGTAGGTCTCCTTCGCGCCGATCTCGAAGCGCAGGGAGTCGAGGAACTCTCCCGGATCGGCGGTCTCCGCCTGCCAGTCAGAGATGTGTGCAAGCCACGCGAGGTCGTTCTCGGACGGCGCTCCCCCACCCTTCGTGCCGTTCATCCGTTCTTTGTACTTCCAGTGCGCCGCGACGCCGTACTCGGCGTGCTGATGCATCTCGTGCGTGCGGATCTGGATCTCGACGGACTTACCGCCGGGACCGATCACCGTGGTGTGGAGTGACTGATACAGATTGAACTTCGGAGTGGCGATGTAGTCCTTGAAGCGACCCGGCAGCGGAGTCCAGCGCGCATGGATCGATCCGAGCACCGCGTAGCAGTCGCGCACGCTCCCGACGAGGACACGGATGCCCACGAGATCGTAGATGTCGTCGAAGTCGCGACCGCGCACGATCATCTTCTGATAGATCGAGTAGTACTGCTTCGGCCGACCCACGACCTTGCCGCGGATCTTGAGACCCTTGAGGTCCTCACCGACGGCGTCGATGACGTTCTGGACGTACTCCTCGCGCTGCGGAGTGCGCTGGCGGACGAGGCTCTCGATCTCTGCGTAGATCTTGGGGTGCAGCACCGCGAACGAGAGGTCCTCGAGTTCCCATTTGATCGTCTGGATACCGAGGCGGTGGGCCAGCGGCGCGTAGATCTCGAGTGTCTCCGTCGCCTTCCTGACAGCGGACTCGGGCTTCACGAAGCCCCACGTCCGCGCATTGTGCAGCCTGTCGGCGAGCTTGATGATCAACACACGGATGTCCTTCGACATCGCGACGATCATCTTCCGGACGGTCTCCGCCTGCGCGCTCTCGCCGTACTTGACCTTGTCGAGCTTGGTGACGCCATCGACGAGCATCGCGATCTCGTCGCCGAAGTCGGCCCGCAACTCGTCGAGCGAATAGGCCGTGTCTTCGACGGTGTCGTGCAGGAGAGCCGCAGCGATCGTCTTCGCACCGATGCCCAGGTCTGCCAGGATCTGTGCGACCGCGACCGGATGCGTGATGTAGGGCTCACCGCTCTGGCGCTTCTGGCCGCGGTGCGCGCGTTCTGCGACCGCGTAGGCGCGCTCGATGATCGAGACGTCGGCTTTCGGCTCGTGCATCCGGACCGTACGCACGAGCCGGTCGACGGCGCCGGCGGGTTGGGCCCGCGAGAAGATCCGGGGCACGAGGCGCCGCAAGGAGGCAGTCTGCGACGGAGTCGTCTCTGTCATCGCGCGCACCACCTCCCCGTACCGAGGTTACTCTGCGCTCACCGGCGCGTCGGCCACGGCGGGGCGGACCGTCGACGTCGACCGCGCGCGCACGGCGAGGATGCGCTTGTCCCGCTTCGCGATCTCCGGCTCACGCTCCCGGAAGAGCGCGTAGAGGGGGGCCGCGACGAAGATCGTGGAGTAGGTCGCCACGAGGATGCCGACGAGGAGCGAGAGCGAGATGTCCCGGAGCGTCTCGGCTCCCAGGACGAAGTCACCGATCACGAGGATCGCCGCGACCGGGAGAGCTGCGACGACCGACGTGTTGATGGACCGCACGAGCGTCTGATTGACGGCGAGGTTGACGGACTCCGCGAACGTGCGCGGTGAATCCTCTCCGTCCTCCGAGGTGTTCTCCCGGATCTTGTCGAACACCACGACGGTGTCGTAGAGCGAGTATCCGAGGATCGTCAGGAATCCGATCACCGCCGCCGGCGTGATCTCGAAACCGCTCAGCGAATACACGCCGAGCGTGATGATGAGGACGTCGAGGAGGGCGATGATCGCCGCGGCGGACATCTTCCACGTACGGAAGTAGATCGCCATGATGGCGAACGTGAGCACGAGGAAGATCACGAGACCCGTGAGCGCTTGACGCGTGACGTCCTGACCCCACGAAGCGCCGATGAAGGACGTGTTCACTTCGCTCGTGGAGACGCCGTAAGCGTCGGCGAGGGATGCGGCCACGGCGGTCGTCTCGTCGGGAGTGAGCTGGTCCGTCTGGACGCGGACCGCAGAGTCTCCGACCGTCGAGACACGGGCGATCGCGTCGGGAACGGCCGTCGCGACGGCCTCGGTCGCGATGTCCTGGTCGGTCGACTCGGCGTTCTCGATCGTGAACTGCGAACCGCCGGTGAACTCGATGCCGAAGTTGAAGTATGTGCCGGTCGTGACGCCCTTGATGAGCGGGACCGCGACCGACCCGAGCACCAGCAGGAGCGCGACGGTGAACCAGATCCGCCGGTTGCCGACGAAGTTGATCGACCGCTTCCCGGTGTAGAGGTCGTTTCCGAACTGCGTGAGGTTGGCCATCAGGAGTCCTTCTCCTTGGTCGCGGTGGTGGCGGACGACGAGGTCTGCTGCGCTTCCGCGAGTTTGCGTTCGGCGATCGTCTGACGGCGCTGGGCCTCACGGCTCGACGAGGCGAGCTTCGCTTGTCGGACCGTCTCGGTCGGCGCTCGGAACTGCGCCCGCCCGCGGTAGACGGCGCCGAGGGCCTTGGGGTCGAGACCCGAGAGCTTGTGGCCGCTCGAGAAGAAGCGGGTCTGCGCGAGCAGCTGCATCATCGGGTGCGTGAAGAGGATCACGACGAGAACGTCGATGATCGTCGTCAGGCCGAGCGTGAAGGCGAAGCCGCGGACGTTTCCGACGGCGAGCACGTACAGCACGACGGCCGCGAGCAGGTTGACGCCCTTCGACGCGTAGATCGTCCGCTTGGCTCGCTTCCACGCCGCTTCGACGGCTGCCTCGAGGCCACGACCGTCGCGCAGCTCGTCACGGATGCGCTCGAAGTACACGATGAACGAGTCGGCCGTGAAGCCGATCGCGACGATGATTCCCGCGACACCAGCGAGTGAGAGCCGGTAGCCCTGCCGCCACGAGAGGAGCGCGATCGCGAGATATGTCAGCACGCCCGCGACGACGAGCGACGCGATCGTGACGAAACCGAGCAAACGGTACTGGAAGAGCGTGTAGATGACGACGAGGATCAGACCGATGAGACCGGCGATGAGACCGATCTGCAGCTGAGCCGAACCGAGCGTCGCCGAGATCTGCTCGGAGGACGACACCTCGAAGCTGATCGGGAGTGCTCCGTACTTGAGCTGGTCGGCGAGTGTCTTCGCGGTCTCCTCCGTGAAGCTGCCGGAGATGCTCGGTCGGCCGTCGGTGATGAGCCCGTTCATCGACGGTGCCGAGATGACGGCGCCGTCGAGCACGAAAGCGAACTGATTGAGGGGTGACGTCGCTCCGTAGAGCCGCTGGCTGATGTCCGCGAAGGTGTCGGTTCCGGCGCCGTCGAGGGTGATGTTGACGACCCAGCGACCGGTCGTGCCGCCAGACTGCGTCTGCTCGAGGCCGCTCGAGGCGTCGGTGATCGCCGAGCCGCTCAGCTCCACCGGGCCGAGGATGTACTTGACACTGCCGTCGGACTCGCACGCGACGACCGGCTGGTCCTTGGGCGCGTCGGCTGCGGACGCCGGCGGGTTGGCGCAATCGTAAGCCTGGAACTGTGCCTGAAGCGCCGGAGTGACCCAGGACGGGTCGCTCGCGTTGCTCGGGGCAACGCTCGGCTCGGCGGGAAGCGCCGGGTCGGGCGACGGGTACGGCGTCTCCACGCCGTCCTCGCCCACGAACTGGTTCGTGGGGGCTGAGGTCGCGAGAACCGGCCGGAACTCGAGCTGCGCTGACGCCTCGATGCGCGCGCGCGTCTCCTCGTCGGCCTCGCCGGGGATCGAGACGACGATGTTCCGTCCGCCCTGGGTGTTGACCTCAGCCTCAGAGACGCCGGACGCGTCGACGCGCTGCCGGATGATCGAGACGGCTTGGCTCAACTGCTCCTGCGAGACCTCCTGGCCGTCCTCGAGCTGGGCCTCGAGGATGATCTGCGTGCCGCCTTCGAGGTCGAGGGCGAGTTTCGGTTCGACGGTCGCACCACCCCAGATCACTCCACCGGCGAGAACGCCGCCGAGGACGAGGAGGATGGCGCCCAGCCACGCGAGAGCGCGTGACGCATTTCTGACCGGTGCGGATCTAGCCAACGCGGTGCTCAGCTTTCTACGACTGTGCCGCCCACGACGGGGCGGCACGAAGGGTGATGATGACTAGTCGTCCGACTTCTTGTCGGAATCGGCGTTCTTTTCGGACTCGGTACGGAGGTCGATGACGGGGTCCGATGCGACGACGGGGTCGGCGGCGACCGCGGAGTCCTCGGAGAGCGGTTCGCTCTCGGCGACGACCGGCTCGGCGTCGTCGACGACGCGCGCGATGGTCTGGCGGTGGACGGTGACGACGGTGCCGGCTGCGATGTCGAGTTCGACCTTGTTGTCGTCCTCGTTGATCGACACGATCGTTCCGAACAGACCGAAGTTCGTCATGACCTCGGCCCCGGGCACCACCTTCGACTGCAGGTCCTCCAGGTCGCGCTTGCGCTTCTGTCCGTTGCGGAACATGAAGAAGATGAGGACTGCCAGGATGGCCAGCATGCCGAGGGTCAACGGATCCATGAGAGAGGAGTTACCTTTCGCAGCATTACGCCGCTGTTGTGGTGCACCGTACATGACATCGTGCCGAGGCACCGTTCAACAGGCACGAGCTGTGGAGAATTCAGTTCCGGGGAGGTGGGCCGAAGGGCCAGCTTGAATTATAGGACATCGGTGAGGAAGGGGCCTGAGGACCTCTCGACGCCGAAGTGTCGGAACGCGAGCGGGGTCGCGACCCGGCCGCGTGGAGTGCGCGTGAGCAGGCCGATCCGCACGAGGAACGGCTCGACGACACTCTCGATCGTCTCGGCCTCCTCCCCGACGGATACGGCGAGGGTACCGAGACCGACCGGCCCGCCGTCGAAGCGTGTCAACAAAATGTCCATCACCGCGCGATCCAGTCGGTCGAGTCCGAGGGGGTCGACGTCGTAGAGCTCGAGCGCGCCCCGCACGGCCTCGAGGTCTGCGCCCGTCCCGTGCACGAGGGCGTAGTCGCGCACGCGGCGCAGAAGTCGATTCGCGATGCGCGGAGTACCTCGACAGCGTCCCGCGATCTCAGCGACGGCAGACGACGAGATGTCGAGGTCGAGCAGCCGGGCGGCGCGCGTCAGAACGCGCTCGAGATCGGCGTCGTCGTAGAACTCGAGGTGCGCGGTGAAACCGAAGCGGTCGCGCAGCGGGTTCGGAAGAAGGCCGGAGCGCGTCGTCGCGCCCACGAGGGTGAACGGAGCGAGATCGAGGGGGACGGAGGTGGCGCCGGCGCCCTTGCCGACCATGATGTCGATCCGGAAGTCCTCCATCGCGAGGTACAGCATCTCCTCGGCCGAGCGCGCCATGCGGTGGATCTCATCGATGAAGAGGATCTCCCCCGGCAACAGACTCGAGAGCACGGCGGCGAGGTCGCCGGCGTGCTGGATGGCCGGCCCGCTCGACATCCGCAACGGCCGACCGCTCTCCGCCGCGACGATCATCGCGAGAGTCGTCTTGCCGAGCCCGGGGGGGCCGGCGAGGAGGATGTGGTCGGGCGTGCGGTTCTGCATAGCTGCCGCCCGGAGCAGCAGTTCGAGCTGGCCGCGCACCTTCGGTTGTCCGACGAACTCCGTGAGCGACTTCGGCCGGAGCGCGCCCTCGAACGCGAGCTCAGCCTCCGACTCGGGCATCGGATCGAGGGAACGGTCCTCGCTCACGCCGACGCTCCGTTCCGCGGCGCCGGGCCGAGCTGAGCGAGGGCGAGACGCAAGAGCGTCTGGACGGACGCCGATGCCGCGTCGGGATGCGCCGTCGCGACGTCGTCGACGGCCGCCGCCGCGATGCGTTCCGGCCAGCCCAGTCCGACGAGGGCGCTCACGACGTCGTCCCCGGCCGAGACCGCGACGACCGGGGCGTCGGCGGGCACCGAGATGCCGAGCAGCTTTCCGGCGAGCGAGACGACGATGAGCTTCGCGGTCTTGGGGCCGATTCCCGAGACCTTCCGGAACGGCGCGTCGTCGTCAGCCGCCACCGCTGCGGCGATCTGACCCGGGCCGAGGTGCGAGAGCACACCGAGAGCGGACTTGGGTCCGACGCCAGACACTCCGAGGAGGAGATCGAACACCTCGCGGTGCTCGATGGTCTCGAATCCGAAGAGGGTCATCGCGTCTTCGCGGACGATGAGCGTCGTGTAGAGGAACGCCTCGTTGCCGACGCTGAGAGCGATGCCGTGCTCCGGGGTCACGAAGACCGCGTAGCCGACACCGCCAACCTCGATGTGAGCGGTTCCGCCGCTGACGGCGAGGACACGACCGCGAATGCTGGAGATCACCGTGTCAGCCTACGTGCGACCCCCGACACCCGGCGGTCGGCACGCGGCCTCGTCAGCGTTTGGTGCCGCGCTCCGCGGCGAGCCACGCCCGCTGCGCCGGGGTGAGGCGCGCGATATCGGCCGTTCGCGAGTCCGGCGCGGAGGCGCGCCAGGCGTGGCAGATTGCAATGGCGAGGGCGTCGGCCGCGTCGGCCGGTTGGGGAGGCTCCGCGAGTCTGAGGACCCGGGCCACCATGGTCTGGACCTGCTTCTTGTCGGCCGCACCGTATCCGGTGATCGCCGCTTTGACCTCGCTCGGTGTTCGCAGTCCGACGGGGATCGACCGCGCGGCGGCCGCCCGCAACGCGAGGCCACTCACTTGCGCCGTCCCCATCACCGTCCGGAGGTTGTGCTGCGCGAACACGCGCTCGACCGCCATCGCGTGGGGGGCGTGCTCGTCGATGAGCGCCTCGATGCCGACGCCGACGGTGTGGAGTCGCTCCTCGATCGGTGCCGTGGCGCTACTCGCGACGACTCCGTAGTAGACGAGGGTCACGCGGCGGTCCGGCTCGACGTCGACGACGCCCACCCCGCACCGGGTGAGTCCCGGGTCGATCCCGAGCACCCGGACGGTCACCGTCAGTCCTCTTCTTCGAGTTCTGCTTGGACCTCGGCGCTGACCGCATAGTTGCTGTAGACGTTCTGGACGTCGTCGGAATCCTCGAGCGCGTCGATGAGGCGGAAGACCTTGCGTGCGGTGTCCGCATCGACATCGATCTTGAGATTCGGGACGAAGGCGACATCGGCGGAGTCGTAGTCGATGCCGGCTTCCTGGAGCGCCGTGCGCGTGGCGACGAGGTCGCTCGCCTCCGTGAAGACCTCGAAGGTGTCGTCCTCGGCCACGACCTCCTCAGCCCCCGCCTCGAGCACGGCCATGAGGACGTCGTCCTCCGTCGTGCCCTCCGCGGGGACGACGATGATGCCCTTCCGGGCGAAGTTGTACGCGACACTCCCGGGATCGGCCATGGCTCCGCCGTTGCGCGACATCGCGGTGCGCACCTCGGCCGCGGCGCGGTTCTTGTTGTCGGTCAGACACTCGATGAGGAGCGCGACCCCATTGGCCGCGTAGCCCTCGTACATGATCGTCGTGTATTCGACGACCTCGCCGGTGAGGCCGGCACCGCGCTTGATGGCGCGATCGATGTTGTCGTTCGGGACGGAGGTCTTCTTCGCCTTCTGCACGGCGTCGACCAGGGTCGGGTTGCCGCTGAGGTCTGCGCCGCCCATCTTCGCGGCCACCTCGATGTTCTTGATGAGCTTCGCGAACGACTTCGCACGACGCTGGTCGATGACGGCCTTCTTGTGCTTCGTCGTCGCCCACTTGGAATGCCCGGACATGTGCTCCTCTTACTGCCGCGTGTTGATCGCACCCATTCTAGAACGAGCTCGCACACAGGCTGCTCCGGCTCGCGCTCATCGCGTCACCGCCCGCGCCGTGACCTGCTCGAGGAAGTATCGGTGGAAGCGCGTCTCCCCCGTCACCTCGGGGTGAAACGACGTCCCCATCACATTCCCCTGCCGAACGGCGACGACCGTGCCGTCCGGAAGTGCGGCCAGCGCGGTCGCCGCCCGTCCGACCTCCGCGACGAGGGGCGCCCTGATGAAGGCGGCGTGCACGGGATCCGGCCCGAGAGCCTTGACCGTCAGATCCGTCTCGAAGGAATCGATCTGCGCTCCGAACGCATTGCGCCGGACCGTCACGTCGAGGCCCCCGAAGGTCTGCTGTCCCGGGATGCCGTCGACGATTCGGTCGGCGAGGAGGATGAGACCGGCACACGTGCCGAAAGCGGGCAGCCCACCAGCGATCGCATCCCGGAGGGGCGCGATGAGTCCGACCGCGCGGGCGAGCGTCGCGATCGCCGTGGACTCGCCGCCGGGGATCACGAGTCCGTCGATGGACGACAGCTCCCGCTCCCGGCGCACCCCGATCACCTCGGCGCCGAGTCCGACGAGGACCGCCGTATGATCGCCCACGTCACCCTGGAGCGCAAGTACGCCGATCCGCGGCGGAGGGGCGGTGCTACCAGCCACGCTCGGCGAGCCGGTGCGGCGCAGGCACGTCACGGACGCTGATGCCGACCATCGCCTCACCGAGCCCCCTCGACGAGTCCGCGATGACCGACGCGTCGTCGAAGAACGTGGTCGCCTTGACGATCGCTGCGGCTCGGCGCTCCGGGTCCCCCGAGCGGAAGATGCCCGACCCGACGAACACCCCGTCGGCTCCGAGCTGCATCATCAGGGCGGCGTCGGCGGGCGTCGCGACGCCGCCGGCGGTGAAGAGCACGACGGGGAGCGCGCCCGTCTCCGCGATCTCCGCGACGAGGTCGTACGGGGCCTGCAGATTCTTCGCCGCGACGTAGAGCTCATCGGGCGACATCGCCGCGAGAGCACGGATCTCCGACCGGATCGTGCGGATGTGCTTCGTCGCCTCGGAGATGTCGCCCGTGCCGGCCTCGCCCTTGGAGCGGATCATCGCCGCTCCCTCCGACATCCGTCGCAACGCCTCCCCGAGGTTCGTCGCTCCGCACACGAACGGGACCGTGAAGGGCCACTTGTCGATGTGGTTGACGTAGTCGGCGGGACTCAGCACCTCGGACTCGTCGATGTAATCGACGCCGAGCGCCTGCAAGACCTGCGCCTCGACGACGTGGCCGATGCGCGCCTTCGCCATCACGGGGATCGACACCTCGGCGATGATCGCCTCGATGAGGTCGGGGGCGCTCATTCGCGCGACGCCGCCCTGGGCCCGGATGTCGGCGGGCACCCGCTCGAGGGCCATGACGGCGACGGCTCCGGCATCCTCGGCGATCCGGGCCTGTTGGGGTGTGACGACGTCCATGATGACGCCGCCCGTGAGCATCTCGGCGAGCCCGCGCTTCACGCGGTTCGAGCCGACGAGGGAGGGAGATGATGTCTCGGTCATGAGGCCGAGTGTAAGAAAGACGGCGGTCCCTCGGCAGGAGAAGCGGAAGCCAATCGGCGACAAGTGGTTCCCGCGGCGTAGCCGCGCAGGAGCCAATCGGCGATCAGTGGCTGTCGGCAGCCGGCCACGCCTCCGCGAGGGCGCGACGGACGTCCCCGAGGAGTTGCGGCAGCGCCTTCGTCCGCGCGATGATCGGGAAGAAGTTCGCGTCTTGCGCCCAGCGCGGGACGATGTGCTGATGCAGGTGTCCCGCGATGCCCGCTCCTGCGACGGCACCCTGATTCATCCCGATGTTGAAGCCGTCGTTGTTCGAGACCGAGCGGACGACGCGCATCGCCGTCTGGGTGAGCGCCCCGATCTCGGCGACCTCCTCGGCCGTCGCGTCGTCGTAGAGGGGGATGTGACGGTACGGGCAGACGAGCAGGTGCCCCGAGTTGTACGGGAAGAGGTTCAGCAGCACGAAAGCGCGCGTTCCACGCGCGACGATGAGGGCCGTCTCATCGTCCTGCTGCGGGGCCCAGCAGAACGGGCACTCGTCGACGTGCGGCTGAGGACCACCCTCGATGTACGCCATCCGGTGGGGCGTCCACAGCCGCTGGAACTCGTCGGGGACACCGGCGAGGTGGGCGGCGGACTCGAGCGACGCGTCGTCGGTCATTCGGCCCACGCCGTCAGGATCAGCTCCTTGTCCGAGATCGCGCGACCGATGCGTTCGATCGCCTCGTCGATGGGAACGCCGTTGAGCTGCGTGCCGTCGAGGAAGCGGAAGCTCACCGAGCCGCCGGCGACGTCCTGCTCCCCCGCGATGAGCTGGAGTGGGACCTTGCCGGTCGTGTGCGTACGGATCTTCTTCTGCATGCGGTCGTCGCTGCGGTCGACACTCGCCCGCACGCCCGCCGTCCTGAGCCGAGCGACGACGTCCTCGAGGTACGGGGCGTACTCGTCGGCGACGGGGATCGCGACGACCTGCTCGGGAGCGAGCCAGAGCGGGAACGCACCCGCGTAGTGCTCGAGAAGGATGGCGAAGAACCGCTCGATCGACCCGAGCAGTGCGCGATGGATCATGACGGGCTGCTGTCGCGAGCCGTCCGCCGCCGCGTACTCCAGCTCGAACAGCTCGGGCTGGTTGAAGTCGAGCTGCACGGTGGAGAGCTGCCAGGTGCGGCCGATCGCGTCGCGCGCCTGCACCGAGATTTTGGGGCCGTAGAACGCGGCGCCGCCGGGATCCGGGACGAGTTCGAGCCCCGAGTCGACGGCGACCTGGCGAAGCGTCTCCGTCGCCTCCTCCCACATCTCGTCGGTCCCGACGAACTTCTCGGGGTCCTTCGTGGAGAGCTCGAGGTAGAAGTCGTTGAGGCCGTAGCCGCGCAGGGTCTCGAGCACGAACTCGAGCTGCCGGGCGAGCTCCTCCTTCACTTGGTCCGGCGCGACGTAGATGTGAGCGTCGTCCTGTGTGAGGCCACGCACGCGTGTGAGGCCCGAGAGCGTCCCGCTCTTCTCGTAGCGGTAGACGGTGCCGAACTCCGCAAGGCGCAGCGGCAGCTCGCGGTAGCTGCGCCCGCGTGCTCGGTAGATGAGGTTGTGCATGGGGCAGTTCATGGGCTTCAGGTAGTAGTCCTGGCCCTGTCGCGTGAGCTCGCCGTCCGCGTCGTACTCGGCGTCGAGGTGCATCGCCGGGAACATGCCCTCCTTGTACCAGTTCAGATGCTGACTGGTCTCGAAGAGGTGCCCCTTGGTGATGTGCGGCGTGTTCACGAGCTCGTAGTCGTTCGCGATGAGCCGCTCGCGCATGTAGTTCTCGATCTCGTTGCGGATGATGCCGCCGCGCGGGTGGAAGACCGCAAGGCCCGAGCCGATCTCCTCGGGGAAGCTGAAGAGGTCGAGTTCGCGACCGAGTTTGCGGTGGTCGCGCTTCGCAGCCTCCTCGAGTCTGGCCTGATAGGCGCGGAGCTCGTCCTTCGTCGGCCAGGCGGTTCCGTAGATCCGCTGGAGCTGCGGGTTCTTCTCCGACCCCCGCCAGTACGCCGCCGCGACGCGCATGAGCGCGAAGCCGTTCCCGATCATGCGGGTGCTCGGGAGGTGCGGACCGCGGCAGAGGTCCTTCCAGACCGTCTCCCCCGACTTCGGGTCGACGTTGTCGTAGATCGTGAGTTCGGCGCCACCGACCTCCACCGACTCCCCCGCGTCGCCGGCGTCGGAGCCGCCCTTGAGGCCGATGAGTTCGAGCTTGAACGGCTCGTCCGCGAGTTCGGCGCGCGCCTCGTCCTCCGTGACGACGCGGCGCACGAAGCGCTGCCCCTGCCGGATGATGCGGTCCATCTCCTTCTGCAGCGGCTTGAAGTCGTCGAGCGTGAACGGCTCGGCGACGTCGAAGTCGTAGTAGAAGCCGTCGGTGACGGGCGGTCCGATGCCGAGCTTCGCCTCGGGGTTGATGCGTTGCACCGCTTGCGCGAGCACGTGGGCGGCGGAGTGCCGGAGAATGCCGAGGCCGTCGGCGGAGTCGATCGTGACGGGCTCGACGACGTCGTCATCCGAGAGCGTCGTCGCCAGATCCTTCAGCTCGCCGTTGACGCGCATGGCGACAACGGATCGGTCGGTGAACCTGGCGAAACCGTCTGACACAGCTGTTCCTTCGAGTCGATTGCGTGGGAATTCACTCTATCGCCGTGGAGCGCGGCGCTCGTCCGGCTCGATACGACGCGGAGGGTGCGGAATGCAAGCTGTTGGCGACGTCGACCCGCAGACGTGATCGTGGATGTCCGACCAACGAAGGAGGAGCTCATGACCGACTCACCTGAGCGACGAGAACTCGCACTCCCGGATTTCGACCACATCCCCGTCGGGATGCTGCCGTCCCGCATCGCCTCGCTCACGGAGACGGAACTGTCCGCCGTGCTCGCGTACGAGCGGGAGCACGGCGACAGGCTTCCCGTCGTCCAAGTGCTCGAGCACCGTCTCGAGGCACTCCGGAACGGTGCGGAGCCGAGCGGGAGCCTGCCGTCGGATCTCCCCGAGGTGCAGCAGGGCTCGACGGGCTCGCCCGTCTCCCCCGCCACGTCCGGCCCGCCGATCAACCCGCCGTCGCAAGGCGACCCGACCAACCCCGCTCAGCCGCGCTGAGCATCTACGGGAACGACGAAGGCCCCCGGGATTCCCGGGGGCCTTCGTCGGTGGTCTGAGACCGTGGTGGGCGATACTGGGATCGAACCAGTGACCTCTTCCGTGTCAGGGAAGCGCGCTACCGCTGCGCCAATCGCCCATGTTGATTCAGTTGTATGCATGGCTCAGGAAATGAGATCTTGGTCCTGATAGTTGAGGTGGCGACGGGATTCGAACCCGTGTGGACGGCTTTGCAGGCCGCTGCCTCGCCTCTCGGCCACGCCACCGCGTGTGGTTGCCCACATGCCGTAGCCGACCGAAGCCGACCACCAACACTCGAGCGGATGACGAGATTCGAACTCGCGACCCTCACCTTGGCAAGGTGATGCGCTACCACTGCGCCACATCCGCATTTCGCTCCCGTTTCCGGGTGCCTAGGAACTCTAACCGAAACACAACCGCAAGTCCAAACCGAGACACGCCGCCCCGTCATTCCGGGCCTCGCGCGCCTCCCCGGCACCCGCACCCGCTCGGGCGGCTGCGTACGCAACGGACACCCGCGCCGGAAATGTCACCCGCGGATGTCCGTTGCGTACGCAATCGACGTCAGCGTCGGGAATCCGGACGACCGGGGCTCGGTTCGCGCGAGCCCCGTGGCTTCCGTTAGGATCGTGTACCGCGGCGACCGTCAGGGAAGCCGCATGGGCGATTGGCGCAGTTGGTAGCGCGCTTCCTTCACACGGAAGAGGTCATCGGTTCGAGTCCGGTATCGCCCACACGTCCTTCGACCACCACGGCGTTCCCGACCCGGTGGCCGCGTCGCATTCCCCGCCGGTTACCCGATAATCGCCCTGTTCGCGCCCGTGATGGCATACGGTCACGACTACAGGGTCACCCCGGCTCTCGACGGAGGCAGGACCATGGCGGAGAAGTCATCACGCAAGGCGGTCGCGAAGACGGCCGTTCGATCGCTCAAAGAGAAGCGACTCGACAAGAAGAACAAGAAGGACTCGAACTCCGGAGGCGGAGACATCGTGTCGAACGTGGGCAAGAAGCACTGATCGCGGTTCCGGCGTCGTCGCCGGACGCGTGGTGACGAACGGCCGCTCCTCCGGGAGCGGCCGTTCGTCTGTCTGAGGGGTCAGCCGACGGTCCAGCCGTACCGGGATACGAGCGCGGCGGCGACACGTCGGTAGGCCTTCTCCGGAAGGAACGATGCCTCGCGCCGCACGCTGCCGGCGTGCACGCGGAACACGCGGTCGAGCCGCGCCCAGCTCTCGCGGTGCTGCCCGTCCCAGTCTCCCGATCCCACGGTGAGATGGTCACGATCACCGGTGCGATCCTTCGACGTGAGCTGGACGGCCAGCGCGAAGCCGTCGAGGCCGGCGGCGACGATCAGCACCGGCCGATCCTTGCCTCGCCCGTCGTTCTCCTCGTACGGCACCCACGTCCAGACGATCTCGCCCGGGTCCGGCACGCCGTCGGCTGACGGAGTGTACTCGAGCAGCACACGGCCGAGTGATCGAGCGTCGACCTCTTCCGTCGGGACCGCGCCCACGACCTTCAGCCGAGGCGGCAGCCCGTTCTTCAGCCGGGCGCGGGCTCGGGCTTTCGGTCGGAGGGCCCCGAAGAGCGCGGTCAGGAAGCCGGAGGAACGAGCCATCCCGGAAGACTATCGGCGCGGTTCGCTCGAGCGCGGCGCGCTGTGTACGGCTGAGGAGTGCCCCGTTGCCCGGGCACTCGCGCGATCGCGACAGATCGGGCCGACCGCGACAACGACCGCTGTAGCGGTGAGCCACGGCTGTAGCGCTTACCGCCAGCGGACCATCGAGCGCGCCGGGCGAGGCGGCCGGTCAGTCGGCGGACGTGAGCGCCATCATGCGCGACATCGACCGCAAGTACTTCTTTCGGTAGCCGCCCGACAGCATGTCGCCGCCGAAGACCTCGTCGAGCGGGACGCCGCTCGCGATGAGCGGGATCTGCGCGTCGTAGACACGGTCGATGAACGCGACGAGACGCAGTGCCTCCGTCTGAGACTCGAGCACGTGCACACCGGACAGCGCGATGCGGTCGATGCCCTCGACGAGGCCGATGTAGCGCGAGGGATGCACGCTCGCGAGGTGGCCGATGAGTCCGTCGAACGAGTCGTCGCTCACGGTCTCCCCCGCCTCGACCGCGACACGGATGCGCTCCTCGTAGGCGGAACCGTCCGTGACGACCGCGTTGCCCTCGAGCGACCGACGGCGGTAGTCCGTCCCGTCGATGCGCAGGATGTCAAAATTACCCGAGAGCGCGTGGATCTCGCGCAGGAAGTCCGCGGCCGCGAATCGCCCCTCTCCGAGTGCGTTCGGCGGCGTGTTCGACGTCGCTGCGAGCCGCGTGCCCGTCGAGACGAGTTCCGTGAGCAAGCGCGTCATCATCATCGTGTCGCCCGGATCGTCGAGTTCGAACTCGTCGATGCAGAGCAGGGTCGATCCCGTGAGCAACGACACCGTGTTCGCGTACCCCAGGGCGCCGACGAGGGCCGTGTACTCGATGAAGGTGCCGAAGTACTTCCGCGGCCCGGGCGCCGCATGCCAGAGCGCCGCGAGGAGGTGTGTCTTGCCGACGCCGAAGCCGCCGTCGAGGTAAAGACCGGGCCGCGTGTCCGGGACCTTCTTCTTCCGCGAGAACAACCCGCCCGACCGGGCGGGAGCCGACCATGACCCGGCGAAGGCACGGAGCCGCGAGACCGCCTCCTCTTGCGAGGGGAATTCGGGATCCGGACGGTAGTTGTCGAACGACGCGGTGGAGAATTGCCGCGGCGGCGCGAGCCCCTCCGCGAGTTCGGTTCCGCTGAACTGCGGCGAGCGCGCCGCGAGGCTCACGGTGGACGTCGAGGATGAGGCCATGGGGATTCGCTCAGAACCTTCGGTGGGGGATCGTGTGTCGAAGTCTTACAGCCACGGTGACACGCCCGACGGACGTTCCGTAGATTCGCTCGTGGCCCGTCACCCAGCCTATCCGTCGGCGTCGGCGGGTAACGTCGGGATCGACCTGTACCGATCGTGAGGAGACCAGCGATGCCCGTGGAGATCGACGACTCGAATGAGAAGTTCGCCGCCTACGCCCACCCCGAACGACTCGTGACGACGGCCTGGCTCGAGGACCACGTGGGGTCCGATGGCCTCGTCGTGGTGGAGTCCGACGAAGACGTCCTCCTCTACGAGGTCGGACACATCCCCGGCGCGGTGAAGGTCGACTGGCACACGGAGCTCAACGATCCTGTCCAGCGCGACTACATCGACGGTGCGGCCTTCGCCCGCCTCATGGCGCGGAAGGGAATCGAGCGCACGGACACGGTCGTCATCTACGGGGACAAGAACAACTGGTGGGCCGCCTACGCCCTCTGGGTGTTCACGCTCTTCGGGCACGAGGATGTGCGTCTCCTCGACGGCGGCCGGGACGCCTGGTTCGCCGAGGGCCGACCGGTGACGACCGAGAAGCCCGAGCCCCGCCGCACGAGTTACCCGGTCGTCGAGCGCGACGACACGGCCATCCGCGCCTTCAAGGACGACGTGCTCGTGCACCTCGGCAACCCGCTCATCGACGTCCGTTCGCCCGAGGAGTACTCCGGTGAACGCACGACGGCCCCCGCGTACCCGGAGGAGGGAGCCCTCCGCGCCGGTCACATCCCCAGCGCGCGCAACGTGCCGTGGGGCATGGCCGTCGCCGAGGACGGCACATTCAAACCCGTCGTGGATCTCGAGGGCGTCTACCGCGAGGGCGCCGGGCTGAGCGACGGCGACGACATCGTCGCCTACTGCCGCATCGGCGAGCGATCGAGCCACACGTGGTTTGTGCTCACCCACCTCCTGGGATTCGAGAACGTCCGAAACTACGACGGGTCGTGGACCGAATGGGGCAGCGCGGTTCGCGTCCCCATCGCCACGGGCGATCAGCCGGGAGACATCCCCTCCGCCTGATCGGGCCACCTCGCTCGTGCGGGAGGGATAATCGATCGGGTGACCGATCAGACCCTTCCCCCCGTCCTCGCGGAGATCAGCGAGGAGTTCCTCGCCCTCGGCGAGCAGGACCGGCTCCAGTTGCTGCTCGAGTTCTCCCGCGAGTTGCCGGCGCTCCCAGCCCGGCTCGAGGAGCACCCGGAACTCCTCGAACGTGTCGCGGAGTGCCAGTCCCCCGTGTTCATCGTGGCGGAGGTCGAGGACGGAGCCGTACACCTTCACGCCACGGCGCCCGAACAGGCCCCGACCACCCGTGGCTTCGCGAGCATCCTCGTGCAGGGCCTCGACGGGCTCACTCCGGAGCAGGTGCTCGAGACGCCGAACGACGTGGCCCACCGGCTCGGTCTGGCTCGAGCGATCTCACCGCTGCGGCTCGCGGGAATGTCGGGGATGCTCGCGCGCATCAAGAGGCAGGTCGCGGCCCGCACGAGCTGAGCCGCGTCGCCAGGCACGTCAGAGCGCGCGGAGCCACTCCGCGATCGACGTGTTCCACCGCTCCTCGTCGTAGTTCCAGATCCGCGCGTGGCGGGCCGTGTGGAACGAGACGAGCGAGACGATGTCCGGTCGCACGTCGGCGAGGGCCTTCGACCCGTCCGAGGGCACGAACCCGTCGTCCTCGCTGTGCAGGATCAGCACGGGGTGGGTCAACGCGTCGGCCGAGGCGACGACGTCGAGCGAGTCGAGATCGACCGGTCGCTCGAGACCCGTGAGACGGCGCCCCCACTCGTGCCCGATGGCCTGGAGGGCCGCGTCCCGGAGGATCCCCGGAACGCGCGATGCGGTCGCCTGGAACATGAGCACCCGATGCCAGTCCACGACCGGGGAGTCGAGCACGAGCCCCACGACGGTCGCCGCACGGTCGGAGCGGAGTACCGTCTGGAGGGCGATCGCCCCACCCATCGACCATCCCATGAGCACGATGCGCCGAGCGCCGCGCTCCACGGCGAGGTCGATCGCTGCTTCGATGTCGCTCCACTCGGTCGACCCGAGGCCGTACCGGCCGTCGAGGCTCCGGGGACCTTCACCGTCATTGCGATACGACACGAGGAGCGACGTGTAGCCGGACCGCGCGAAGACGGGGACTGCGCGCAGGCCCTCGGCGCGCTGGGAGCCGTGGCCGTGGATCTGGATCACCCAGTCCTCACCCACGCCATCCTCCGACGGCACGACCCAGGCCGGAGCCGCTCCGAGCGGCGTCGCGATGGACACGTACTCGTACTCGGCGCCGAGCTCACGCGGGTGGCGGTAGAACCAGCCGCTCATCCCGGCCGGGACGTCGCTCGGGACACGGGCGAGATTCGACGAGAGCACTTCTCGCGTCACGGTCCTGTCACCGTGGGACACGACGTCGCCGACCTTCACGTAGGGTTCCGACCCGTCGACCCAGAGGCCGTACCGGCCGGGGACGACGGTATCCGCGTCGGCCTTCAGGGTGAGGGTGCGACCCGGTCGATCCACCGCCACGATGTGGGCGTTCGTCGGGCGTTTCCGCGGCGGGACGACGACCTTCCGTGACACCGTCGAGACGAGGGCGAGGAAGGCGGCGGCGGCCGAGGAGGTGACTGCGAGGGCCGCGAGTGCGGCCGTGGTGCGAGAAGTCCCGGCGCCCTCCCCCGAGCGACGGTCGGCGTGCCTCTGAGCTTTCATCGTCACATCACTCTAGTCTGCCCCCGTGGCAGAGATTCCGATCGCCGACGGCGCACCGACCGTATTCGCCGCCGCGCGCGACGCCGTCCGCGGGGCGCGCATGAGAGACGAGCTGGTGGTCTCGGAGATCCCGGCCCCCGCTCAGTTGGCCCCGCACGCCGTGGCGTTCGCGGCCGACGTGCGCCCGTCGCGGCACGGCGTCGACTCCGAACTCGGCACGGGACGCTTCATCCTCCTCTACGACCCCGAGGAGCCCGAGGCATGGGGCGGACCGTTCCGCGTCGTGTGCTTCGCTCAGGCGCCGCTCGAGACGGAGATCGGACTCGACCCGTTCCTCGCGGACGTGGCCTGGTCGTGGCTCGTCGACTCCCTCGACGCCCTCGGGGCGCAGTACGCCGCGGCGTCGGGCACGGCGACGAAGATCCTCTCGTCCGGCTTCGGCGAACTCGCCGAGCACGGGGACGGCGCGCAGATCGAACTCCGCGCCTCCTGGTCCCCGGGGGACGGAGACATGGCCGCTCACATCGAGGGATGGGGCGAACTGCTCTGCCTGCTCGCCGGGCTCCCCCCGCTCGGCGCCGAAGGCGTCGCATCACTCGATCTCCGGAGGAACACGCGTGACTGAGCGCTCGGTCATCGACAGCCGCGAGGGCTACCTCGCCGCGGTCGAGGCGATCGCCGCCGGCGACGGCCCCCTCGCGGTCGACGCCGAGCGGGCCAGCGGGTTCCGCTATTCGCAGCGCGCCTACCTCATCCAGGTCTTCCGACGCGGCTCGGGCGTCTTCCTCTTCGATCCTCCCGCCATCGGGGACTTCACCGAGCTTCAGGCGGTGATGGCACCCGAGGAGTGGGTCCTCCATGCCGCGAGCCAAGACCTCGCGTGCTTGCGTGAAGTCGGGCTCGACCCGGAGAGGATCTTCGACACCGAACTCGCCGCGCGTCTGCTCGGAATGCCGCGCGTCGGCCTCGCGACGGTCGTCGAGGAGAAGCTCGGAGTCGTGCTCCGGAAGGAGCACTCGGCGGCCGACTGGTCGACCCGTCCCCTGCCGGAGTCGTGGCTCGAGTACGCCGCGCTCGACGTCGAGCTCCTCGTCGACGTCCGGGATGCCTTGGAGGCCGACCTCGCGGCCGCGGGCAAGACCGACATCGCCCGGCAGGAGTTCGAAGCCACGCTCGCTCGCCCGGAACGCGCCGCACGAGTCGACCCGTGGCGCCGGCTGAGCGGCATCCATGCTGTGCGTGGTGGACGTGGTCTCTCGGTCGCGCGGGAGCTGTGGGAGGAGCGCGACGCCCTCGCACGCGAACTCGACGTCGCGCCCGGGCGATTGATCCCGGATGCCTCCATCGTCGCAGCGGTGCGCTCCCAGCCGGCCTCGATGCGCGCGCTCGCCGCTCAGAAGGACTTCTCGGGCCGAGCGAGCCGGTCGGAGATCGAGCGCTGGTGGGCGGCGATCGAGCGGGGGCGGACCCTCTCGGACCCGCCCGTGACGCGCGGCACGGGCGAGGCCATGCCGCCGCCGCGGGCCTGGGCGGAGCGCAACCCGGAGGCCGATGCGCGGCTCAAAGCGGCGCGACCCGCCGTCGTGTCCGTCGCGGAACAGCTGAACCTCCCCGTGGAGAACCTCCTGACCCCCGACTTCCTCCGGCGGCTGGCATGGACGCCCCCGGACCCGGCGACGCCCGAGACGATCGCCGAGGTACTCGTTCAGCTCGGCGCGCGCCCCTGGCAGATCGATGCGACCGCGCAAACGATCGCCGACGCCTTTGTCGCTGCCCGCCAAACGCGCGACGACACGGAGTCCGACCCGTCGTAGAAAGGGTCAAAGGATTGGGGTCGCGCGCGGCCCCTTCCTAAGATCGGGGCGTAATCCGAAAAGGAGGCACTGTGGCCGAGAACAACGACGTCTACTTCGTCGACGGAGTACGTACGCCCTTCGGGCGAGCCGGCGAGAAGGGCGTGTACTGGGATACGCGAGCCGATGACCTCATCGTGAAGGCGATCATCGGGCTCATGGAGCGCAACCCCACCGTCCCGAAGGACCGCATCGACGAGGTCGCGATCGCCGCGACGACCCAGGTGGGAGATCAGGGCCTGACGCTCGGTCGGACGGCGGCCCTGCTCGCCGGTCTTCCGAAGTCCGTACCCGGTTTCGCGATCGATCGTATGTGCGCCGGAGCGATGACGAGCGTGACGACGACGGGTTCCGGCGTCTCGTTCGGCGCCTACGATCTCGCCATCGCGGGCGGCGTCGAGCACATGGGGCGTCACCCTATGGGGTTCAACGCCGATCCCAACCCCCGCTTCCTCTCGGAGAAGCTCGTGAGCGGCGACGCCCTCAACATGGGCGTGACCGCCGAACGCATCCACGATCGCTTCCCCGCGCTCACGAAGGAGCGCTCCGACCGCTACGGCATGCGCAGTCAGCAGAAGGTCGCGGCGGCGTACGACGCCGGCAAGATCCAGCCGGATCTCGTGCCCGTCGCCGTGCGCAGCGCCACCGGCTGGGGCCTCGCGACGACCGATGAGGGCATGCGCCCGGAGACGACGATGGAGGGCCTCGCGACGCTACGGACGCCGTTCCGCCCGCACGGTCGCGTCACCGCCGGCAACGCCTCGCCACTGACTGACGGCGCCACCGTGAGCCTCCTCGCGTCCTCCGACGCCGTGTCGGAGCTCACGCTCTCGCCGAAGATGCGGATGGTCTCGTTCGCCTTCGCCGGGGTCGAGCCGGAGGTCATGGGCCTCGGTCCCGTCCCCTCCACCGAGAAGGCTCTCCGGAAGGCCGGGCTCTCGATCGAGGACATCGGGCTGTTCGAGCTCAACGAGGCCTTCGCTGTCCAGGTGCTGTCCTTCCTCGACCATTTCGGCATCGACGACGACGACCCGCGCGTCAACCCGTGGGGAGGCGCGATCGCGATCGGCCACCCGCTCGCGGCATCGGGTGTCCGCCTCATGATCCAGCTCGCGCGCCAGTTCGCCGAGCGCCCCGACGTCCGTTACGGCCTCACCGCGATGTGCGTCGGTCTCGGCCAGGGCGGAACGGTCATCTGGGAGAACCCGAACTGGAAGGGAAAGAAGTAGCAGCATGAACGACTACGACTCGATCGACTTCACGCCGCTCGTCGCGCTCTCGGACGACGAGGTCGTCACGCACTCGTTCGTGCGCGACGTGCCGCTCTCCGGCGGACGGACCCTCGCCCTCGTGACGCTCGACAATGGGCGCGACCACACCCGACCGAACACCCTCGGACCCACGACCCTCCTCGAACTGCGGGATGTGCTCGACACACTGCGCGACCGCGCGTCGAGGGGAGAGATCCACGGCGTGGCCGTCACGGGCAAGCCGTTCATCCTCGCTGCGGGGGCCGACCTCAGTCAGGTGGATCGGATCCCGGACCGTGAGACGGCCGCGTTGCTGCCGAAGCTCGGGCACGATGTGCTCGGTCGGCTCGGCGATCTCGGCGTCCCGAGCTTCGTCTTCGTGAACGGCCTCGCGCTCGGCGGCGGCCTCGAGATCGCCTTGAACGCCGACTACCGCACGCTCGACCTCTCAGCACCCGCCATCGCCCTTCCCGAGGTCTTCCTCGGTCTCATCCCGGGGTGGGGTGGCGCGTACCTCCTACCGAACCTCATCGGCATCGAGAACGCGCTCAAGGTCGTGATCGAGAACCCTCTCAAGAACAACCGGATGCTGAAACCGGCCGACGTGCTCGACCTCGGCATCGCCGATGTGGGCTTCTCCCCCGCGACCTTCCTCGAGGAGTCGATCCGGTGGGCGGACGGGGTCATCTCGGGCTCGACCGTCGTGAAGCGGCCGAACGCGCCGGGCCGCATCGAGCGGGCCGTCAAGTGGGATGCCGCCGTGGGCATCGCCCGCAAGCAGGTCGCCTCGCGGCTCGGCAGGGTGCAGAAGTCGCCGTACGTCGCGCTCGATCTCCTGAAGGCCGCGAAGTCGGGCACGAAAGCCGAGGGCTTCGCCCGCGAGGACGACGCCCTCACCGATCTCATCGCAGGCGACCAGTTCCGAGCGAGCGTCTACGCGTTCAACCTCGTGCAGAAGCGTGCGAAGCGCCCGGCGGGAGCGCCCGACCCGAAGATCGCCCGGAAGATCTCGAAGGTCGGGGTCATCGGGGCAGGACTCATGGCGACCCAGTTCGCGCTCCTCTTCGTCCGCCGACTGCAGGTCCCCGTCGTCATCACCGACCTCGACAAGGCCCGTGTCGACACGGGCGTCGCGACCATCCGCGGCGAGATCGACACCCTCCGCTCGAAGGGTCGCATCTCCAGCGACGAGGCCACCCGGCTGAGCGCCCTCGTCACCGGGACCACAGACCGCGCCGACTTCGCCGACGCCGGCTGGGTCATCGAGGCCGTGTTCGAGGAGCTCTCCGTCAAGCAGGAGGTCTTCGCGGACATCGAGAAGTACGTCGGCCCCGAGACAATCCTCGCCACGAACACGTCGTCGCTCTCGGTCGAGCGCATCGGGGAGCGCCTCGAGCACCCGGAACGGCTCGTCGGCTTCCACTTCTTCAACCCCGTGGCGGTCATGCCCCTCATCGAGGTCGTCTCCGCGCCGGCCACCGACGAGGTCACGCTCTCGACCGCGATGGTGACCGCGAAGGCCCTCAAGAAGAACGCGGTCATCACGCGCGACACTCCCGGGTTCGTCGTCAACCGCGTCCTCGCGAAGGTCCTCGGCGAGGCCATGCGCGCGGTCGACACGGGCACGTCCTTCGCCGACGTCGATGCCGCAATGGCTCCGCTCGGGCTCCCGATGGCGCCGTCGGCGCTGCTCGACCTCGTGGGCCTGAAAGTCGGCGCCCACGTCCTCGATACGCACCACGCGGCGTTCCCCGACCGCTTCTACCGATCGGACAACCTCCATCGGCTCGCCGAGCACGGCTCGCTCCTCGAGCGCGACAAGTCCGGCAAGGTCACGGGCTTCGACAAGGGTGCCCTCAAGATCGTGTCGGGCGGGGGAACGCCGACGCCTCCCCCCGAGATCCTCCGGCGCCTCGAGGACGGTCTGGCCGACGAGATCCACCGGATGCTCGAGGACGACGTCGTTCATGCAGCCGAGGACATCGACCTCTGCATGATCCTCGGCGCCGGCTGGCCCTTCCAGATGGGCGGCGTGACGCCGTACCTCGACAGGGTGGGCGCGAGCGAGCGCGTCTTCGGGGGCACGTTCCACTCCCCGCGAATCGCCGGCGTCAACTGATCCGCGCGCAGAGAACGACGGAGGGGCCCGACCGCGCCGGTCGGCCCCTCCGTCGTTCTCTGCTACGAGCGCTTCTCGTCCTGCGAGCTCGCCCCGACGCCGTCGAGGCTCTCGCCGCCGTCGTCCGCCGACTCTGCGAGCGGACGAGCGATGGGGATGCGTGTACCGAGCACCTGGGAGACGACACCGCGTGCGATGGCTCGTGCGGAGAGACCCACCTCGTCGAGGATCTCGGATCGGGAGGAGTGCGGCAGGAAGCGATCAGGCAGGCCCAGTTCGTCGACGGGAGTATCGATGCCGGCCGCGCGGAGGTCCTGTCTGACCCGCGTGCCGATCCCGCCGACACGAATACCGTCCTCGAGCGTGATGACGAGACGGTGCGCGGCGGAGAGTTCGACGATCGCCGACGGCACCGGGACCACCCAACGGGGGTCGACGACCGTGACACCGATCCCGTGGGCCTCGAGCAGGCGGGCGACATCGAGCGCGAGCCGCGCGAAGGGACCCACCGCGACGATGAGCACGTCACGACCCCCGGACCGGGCGAGGACGTCGACGCCGTCCTCGATCCGTTCGACGGCCGGGATGTCCTGCCCCGCCTCCCCTTTCGGGAAGCGCAGCACGGTGGGGCCGTCGTCGATCGCGACGGCCTCCCCGAGCTCCTCCGTGAGCCGCGCGCCGTCGCGTGGGGCCGCGATGCGGATGCCGGGCACCGATTGCAACAGCGCGAGGTCCCACACGCCGTGGTGACTCGGCCCGTCGGGCCCCGTCACCCCCGCGCGGTCGAGCACGAACGTCACTCCCGCTCGATGCAGAGCCACGTCGAGCAGTGTCTGATCGAAGGCCCGGTTCATGAAGGTCGCGTACACGGCGACGACGGGGTGCATTCCCCCGAACGCGAGTCCCGCCGCCGAGGTGACGGCATGCTGTTCGGCGATCCCCACGTCGAGGACACGATCCGGGAACCGTTCGGCCATCCGATGGAGGCCTGTCGGTCGGAGCATCGCCGCGGTGATGCCCACGAGTCGCTCGTTCGACGCGGCCAGTCGGACGAGGGACTCGCCGAAGACATCGGTCCAGGAGAGCCCCGTGCCGGTGTCGAGCGGCTCCCCCGACTCGGGATCGATCTTGCCGACGGCGTGGAACTGGTCGGCGACGTCGCGCCGCGCCGGCTCGTATCCGCGGCCCTTCTCCGTGATCGTGTGCACGATCACGGGTCCACCGAAGTCACGGGCCTGGGCGAGCACCTCTTCGAGCGCCGTCACGTCGTGTCCGTCGACGGGGCCGAGGTACTTGATGTCGAGATTGGAGTAGAGGGCCTCGTTGTTCGCGAATCGCGAGAGGAAGCCGTGGGCGCCGCCGCGGACGCCGCGGTAGATCGCTCGACCCGGCGCTCCGAAACGGGAGAAGACCTGCTCGCTCGAGCGGTGCAGTGAGCGATAGGTCTTCCGGACTCGTACGTCGTTGAGGAAAC
This sequence comes from Labedella populi, assembly GCF_004078655.1. Taxonomy (GTDB): domain Bacteria; phylum Actinomycetota; class Actinomycetes; order Actinomycetales; family Microbacteriaceae; genus Labedella; species Labedella populi. Next base: position 434,401 of record NZ_RZNC01000003.1, read on the forward strand.
GCGCCATCCCGCCGATCGTCGGAGCATAGGACCGACCGTTGTCGTTGACGATGATGACGAGCCTGCGCGTGTTGTCGTCGCTGATGTTGTTGAGCGCCTCCCACGTCATCCCGCCCGTGAGGGCCCCGTCACCGACGATGGCGACGACGGTGCGGTCGTCCTGCCCGGTCATCGTGAAGGCACGCGAGATGCCGTCGGCCCAGGACAACGAGCTCGAGGCGTGTGAGCTCTCGACGATGTCGTGCTCCGACTCCGCTCGCTGCGGGTAGCCGGCGAGCCCGCCGCGCTGGCGGAGCCCGGAGAAGTCCTGCCGGCCCGTGAGGAGCTTGTGAACGTAGGACTGATGTCCCGTATCGAAGACGATCGCGTCCCGAGGCGAATCGAAGACGCGGTGCAGCGCGATGCTCAGCTCGACGACCCCGAGGTTCGGACCGAGGTGTCCGCCCGTCCTCGACACCTGGGCGACGAGAAAACGACGGATCTCACTCGCGAGTTCGTCCAGTTGTCGCGGAGTGAGCCCGTCGAGGTCGCGCGGGCCGCCGATGCCGTCGAGAAGTGCCATGCCCGTTCCTCGCCTCCGTCGTGTCGGTCTCCCCACTCTACGCAGCAGGGCCGGAAGGGAACGGCGACCGGCCCCGCCGAAGCGGAACCGGTCGCCGTCGAATACGGACGATCCCCGGATCAGACGAGGCTGCGGAGCACGTACTGGAGGATGCCGCCGTTGCGGTAGTAGTCCGCCTCACCGGGGGTGTCGATGCGCACGACCGCGTCGAACTCCACGACGGACTTGCCCTCGGGCGAGTGCTCCGTGGGCTCGGCGACGACGTGGACCGTGGACGGGGTCACCCCTTCGTTGAGCGCCTCGAGTCCCGTGATCGAGATCGACTCGGTGCCATCGAGTCCGAGCGACTCCCACGACTCCCCCGCCGGGAACTGCAGTGGGACGACGCCCATGCCGATGAGGTTCGAGCGGTGGATCCGCTCGAAGCTCTCGGTGATGACGGCTTTGACTCCGAGGAGGCTCGTGCCCTTCGCGGCCCAGTCGCGGCTCGAGCCGGAGCCGTACTCCTTGCCGCCCAGGACGACGAGGGGGGTGCCCTGCGCCTGGTAGTTCTGGGAGGCGTCGTAGATGAACGACTGCGGAGCGTCCGGCTGCGTGAAGTCGCGCGTGTACCCGCCCTCCACGCCGTCGAGAAGCTGGTTCTTGAGACGGATGTTCGCGAACGTGCCGCGGATCATGACCTCGTGGTTGCCGCGACGCGAGCCGTAGGAGTTGTAGTCCTTCCGCGCGACGCCGTGCTCGTCGAGGTACCGTCCGGCCGGGCTGTCACCCTTGATGGAACCGGCGGGGCTGATGTGGTCGGTCGTCACGGAGTCGCCGAGCTTCGCGAGCACGCGTGCGCCGAGGATGTCCGAGACGGGGGTCGTCTCCATCGTCATGCCGTCGAAGTACGGGGGCTTCCGCACGTAGGTCGACTCCGCGTCCCACTCGAAGGTCGCGCCCTCGGGCGTCGAGAGCGAGCGCCACCGCTCGTCCCCGTCGAAGACCGCACTGTACTCGTGCGTGAACATGTCCTTGTTGATCGACGAGTCGATCGTGTCCTGGACTTCGCTCGCCTCGGGCCAGATGTCCTTGAGGAACACGTCATTGCCCTCGGAGTCCGTGCCGAGCGCGTCGACCTCGAAGTCGAAGTTCATCGACCCGGCGAGAGCGTAGGCGATCACGAGCGGCGGGCTCGCGAGGTAGTTCATCTTCACGTCGGGATTGATGCGACCCTCGAAGTTGCGGTTGCCCGAGAGGACCGCGGTCACGGCGAGGTCGTTGTCCTGGACCGCCGTCGAGATCTCGTCGAGAAGAGGACCGGAGTTCCCGATGCACGTCGTGCAGCCGTAGCCGACGGTGTAGAAGCCGAGCTCCTCGAGGGACGACGTGAGGCCGGCCTTCTCGTAGTAGTCCGTGACGACCTTGGAGCCGGGCGCGAGGGTCGTCTTGACCCACGGCTTGACCTTGAGGCCCTTCTGCGCCGCGTTCCGCGCGAGCAGGCCCGCGGCGAGCATGACGGACGGGTTCGACGTGTTGGTGCACGAGGTGATCGCGGCGATCGCGACGGCGCCGTGGTCGAGCGTGAAGCCGGCTCCGTCGGACAGCTCGACCTTCGTGGGCTTCGACGCCGTGCGCGGCGCGTGACTGTGAGCAGCGAACTGGTGGTGGTGGCTGATGTCCTGCTCAGCGGGGGCGTGGGCGCTCTCCTCGTCCTGCGGCGTGAAGCCGATGGGGTCGGAGGCGGGGAACGTGCCCTCCACGGCCGCGTCGACCTGGGAGTGGCCGGGGGTCGTGTAGTTCTCGAGGTCGATCTCGAACTGCGACTTGGCCGAGGACAGCTCGATGCGGTCCTGCGGTCGCTTGGGCCCGGCGATCGAGGGGACGACCGTCGCGAGGTCGAGTTCGAGGTACTCGCTGAACGCCGGCTCCACCTCGGGGTCGTGCCAGAGCTTCTGCGTCTTCGCGTAGGCCTCGACGAGAGCGATCTGCTCGTCGCTGCGTCCCGTGAGCCGCAAGTAGTCGAGCGTGACGTCGTCGATCGGGAACATCGCGGCGGTCGAGCCGAACTCCGGGCTCATGTTGCCGATCGTCGCACGGTTCGCGAGCGGGACCTCGGCGACGCCGGCTCCGTAGAACTCGACGAACTTGCCGACCACTCCGTGACGACGGAGCATCTGCGTGATGGTCAGCACGACGTCGGTCGCCGTCACGCCGGTCGGGATCGCGCCCGTCAATTTGAAGCCGACGACCTTCGGGATGAGCATCGAGACGGGCTGCCCGAGCATGGCCGCTTCCGCCTCGATGCCGCCGACGCCCCAGCCGAGGACGCCGAGTCCGTTCACCATCGTGGTGTGGGAGTCGGTGCCGACACACGTGTCGGGGTACGCCCGGAGGACGCCGTCGACCTCGCGCGTCATGGTGACGCGGGCGAGGTATTCGATGTTGACCTGGTGGACGATGCCGGTTCCCGGCGGGACGACCTTGAAGTCGTCGAACGCCGTCTGGCCCCAACGCAGGAACTGGTAGCGCTCACCGTTGCGCTCGTACTCGAGCTCGACATTGCGCTCGAGGGCGTTCTCGCTTCCGAAGAGGTCGGCGATGACCGAGTGGTCGATGACCATCTCGGCGGGCGCGAGGGGATTGATCTTGTTCGCGTCTCCACCGAGGGCCTCGACGGCCTCGCGCATCGTCGCGAGGTCGACGATGCAGGGGACTCCGGTGAAGTCCTGCATGACGACTCGGGCCGGGGTGAACTGGATCTCCGTGTCCGGCTCCGCCGTGGGGACCCAGCCGCCGAGCGCACGGATGTGGGACTCGGTGATGTTCGCCCCGTCCTCCGTGCGGAGGAGGTTCTCGAGCAGGACCTTCAGACTGAACGGGAGCTTCTCGTGCCCCGCGACCGCATCGATGCGGTAGATCTCGTAGTCGGTACCGGAGACGTGGAGCGAGTCCTTCGCTCCGAAGCTGTTGACCGTTGACACGATGCCTCTCCTTCGTCGGCGCCGTCGGCGCTCTCCTGTCAATCTTGGTTTCCCCGAGCGCCCCCGGCTAGCAAGGAGGACCTAACTTCCGCGCCGTCGATCGCGAGGCTCGGTGAAGCCGTGATTTATCTCGATGTCGAGATAAATGCTACCGCAGACGACGACGGGGTCAGTCCCCGGGCCGCGTCGAGCGACGGATGACGGACCTGATGACGAGGACGGTGAGGACGAGCACCGGCGCGTAGAGCGGGATTCCCATGACGAGGCGCGTCGTGCCGAGCGCCTCGATGGCCCCGGAGTAGTAGAGCGGCAGTTGGACGATGAGCCTCAACGCGAACAGCCCACACCATACGAGGGTGAGCGCGGCGTAGATGCGGCGGAGCCGCGTGTCGGACCGCCACGACGAGCCGGTACCCGTGAGCAGACCCGTGATGACGCCGATGATGGGCCATCCAACCAGGACCGACACGAGCAGGACCACGAGGTAGGCCCCATTGGTCCAGAACCCGGGGATGTAGTAGTCCTCGGGCCGATTGTTCAGGAGAGCGAGGACCGCGGAGAGGGCGATCCCGAGGAGCCCGCCGATCGCGGGAGCCGTGGGTTGGCGCTGCAGCGCGCGCACCGCGATGAAGAGTGCGCCGACGGCGACCGGCACGACGATCGAGAGGACAAGGTCCGTCGTGAGCGTGAAAGCGACGAGGAAGAGGAGGCCCGGCAGCATCGCCTCGACGACCCCCCGCACGCCGCCGATCGCGGAGAGCACCGCGCGGCCGTCGAGCGACTCGGACTCCGAGAGCCGCCCGATTCCGGACGCGCGCGCTGCGTCCTGGAGTCGCTTGCGCGCGTCGTCGTCGGACGGAGACGCGGCGGGACCCGGCCCTTCCTCGGTCACCGGCGCTACTCTGCGGCGTCCGCTGACGCGGGCATCTTGAGCGGGATGAGATCGCGGGGCGGCATGGGCTGCGTACCGCGCACCACCACGACGCTGCGGAACAGGTCCTCGATCTTTTCGGCCGCATCGGCGGACGCGGCACCGGCACCCGCGATGACACCTCGGAGGAACCAGCGCGGGCCGTCGACCCCGACGAACCGGGCCGTCCGGGTCGTCGCTCCCGAGCCATCCGGCGCGGCGACCGGCACCTCGGCGCGAAGCTCCGGCCCGAACGGTCCGTCGACCTCCGCGACGGTGCCACCCTGGCGCGTGATCTGGTCGACGATCTGCGTGCGTGTCTCGTGCCAGAGACCCGTGGAACGGGGAGCGGCGAACGGCTGCACCTGGAGGGTCGAGCCCTCGTAGTCGAGTCCCACCGCGACGATGCGCTTGGAGCTCTCCTCCACTTCGAGGCGCAGGTTGAGGCCCTCCCGCGGCAGGACCTTCACGCCACCGAGGTCGATGTACGGCCGGACCGCGTTCGCCTCGGCCTCGTCGAACGGACCGTTCTCGGAGCGGTCCTCGGGAGCGGACTTCGCGTCCAGCTCGGGGTCCGCCTCGTCACCGGAGGTCGCGATCTCGTCGACGACGTCCTCCGTGGGCTCGACCGTCTCGACGCTCGTGGCGTCGAGACCCGTCGTCTTCTTCTTGCGCTTCACCGTGTTGCTCCTGTCTGGGTGCCGTATCCGCTCGAACCGAATCCACCGTCGCCGCGCGCACTGCCCGGCAGTGACTCCACCGGGACGAACCGTGCTCGCGTCACGGGCATCACGATCATCTGGGCGATCCTGTCGCCGACGGCGATGTCGTACGGCTCTCGCGGGTCCGTGTTGAGAAGGGTGACCTTTATCTCCCCGCGGTATCCGGCGTCGACCGTGCCGGGCGAGTTGACGATCGTGATCCCGTGCTTGGTCGCGAGTCCGCTGCGCGGAACGACGAAGGCCGCGAAGCCGTCGGGCAAAGCGATGGACACCCCGGTGCCTACGAGCGCCCTCTCCCCCGGCTCGAGTCTCAGCGATTCCGCCGACCTCAAATCCGCTCCCGCGTCGCCGGGGTGCGCGTAGCTCGGGAGTTCCGGCGCGATAATGAGAACGTCAACGCTTTCGGTCACGTGTCGAGGGTAGTGCAGAACATCGAACGAAGTGGGTGCGGTGCTATATCGCGAAAGACTCTGGCCGGCGCGATGGATCCTCGTCGCGACACTCCTCGTCGTGCCCGCGAGCGCGCTCGTCTTCGCGCCGCTCTCCTGGACGGTCGGGATCGTGGTCGGCGTCGTCCTCTATATCGGCTGCGTCGCGCTCTACCTCACCGCCGGTGTGCCGGTCGAGGTGACGGACGGGACGTTCCGAGCAGGTCGGGCCCGCATCGAACGACGGTACATCGCGGGCGCGAGCGCGTTCAGAGGGCCGGAGGCGACGGCGCAACGGGGACCGCACCTCGACGCGCGAGCCTTCCTCCTGCTGCGCGGCGGAGTGGACGGGCTCGTCCGGGTCGAGCTGTCCGACCCGGACGATCCGACCCCGTACTGGCTCGTCTCAACGAGAAACCCCGACCTGCTCGTCTCCAAGCTGATCGGGGCCGTCGCATCGAGGGAGTGACGTCAGGCGGCGCACTCCGCGCACATCGGGCCGAGCTTCGTCTCGTGGTCGAACTGCGAACGGTGCTTCACGAGGAAGCAGTTCACGCACGTGAACTCGTCGGCCTGAGGCGGAAGGACGACGACATCGAGGTCGAGGTCGGAGAGGTCGGCTCCCGGCAGGTCGAAGCCCGCGGGGTTGTCCGCGTCTTCGACATCGACGGCGCCCGACATCTTGTCGGGAACCCGCTCCTTGAGAGCCTCGATCGACTCTGAGTCGTCTTCGGTCTTCCGCGGGGCATCGTAATCGGTTGCCATACCCGTCCAAATCTGCTGTGTAGTCCAGTGAAATCGCGGCGTCAGTCTGCATCAATCGACTGCGAATAGCAAACCGATGTTCCGGCCTCCGACCGCGCTTCCTGATCAACTTCCGGCACGCCCTCGGTATTCCCCGGAATCCGCGCCACCCCGTGTGAGTATGAGGCGTCCGGAACTGATCCTGGAAGGCAGGCACATGCAGGATTTGAAGGTCGTCGGAGTGGAAGACGGAGCCCTCGTCGCCGCGACGGAGAACGGTGAGCGGTACCGCATCGTCATCGACGAGGTGTTGCACTCGTACGTGCGTCCACCGCGTCTCGAACAGAACACCGGCCCGCGCATCAGCCCGAAGGACATCCAGGCCCACATCCGGTCAGGAATGTCCGCCGAGGAGGTCGCCGAGCTCACGGGGGCCACCCTCGACTACGTCCGGCGCTTCGAACGTCCCGTCCTGGCCGAGCGCGAACACATCGTCGGGCAGGCGTTGAGCGTGCCCGTGATCGCACCCGTCGAGGCGGCCGACGGGGAAGAAGCCACGTTCGGGGCGGCGATTCGCGCCCGGCTCGAGTCGCTCTCCGCGACGGGCGAGCGCTGGACGAGCTGGAAGGACGCCGAGCAGGGGTGGATCGTCAAGGTGTCCTTCACCTCGGGCGAGGTCGATCACGACGCGCGGTGGACGTTCGAGCCCAAGCGACTGACGCTCTCGCCGCAGAACTCCGAAGCGATGACGCTGTCGCGGCAGGGCGAGATGCCGAACGGTCTCATCCCGCGCCTCCGCGCCGTCGAGCCCGACCGGAACACGCACGACGACTCCCGTTTCGACAGCGGCGCCTTCAAGGTCGAGCGCTCCACGGGAGACGACGAGCTCGTCGCCGTGCTCGAGCCGCTCGCCTTCGGCCGGCCGCAGTCGTCGTCGAAAGCGGCGGCGGCCGCAGCCGTCAACAGAGGCGACGACGGTGCCCCCTCCTCGACGCAGACCGCGGATCTGCTCGAAGCGCTCCGCAAGCGACGTGGCGAGCGCGAGCCGGCCGACTACCGCGGCTCGGATGCCTCCGCCTCCTCGCCCGGAACTCCGGCGCAACTCTTCGACATCCCGCTCGATGAGCCGGCCGACGCGACACCCGCTCCCACACCGGAGTTGACGAAGCCGCCGGCCCCGCCCGCCCGGAAGGGCCGCACCTCGATGCCGTCGTGGGACGAGATCGTCTTCGGGGCGCGCACCGACGAGGACTGAGTACTGCAGCACGCGGGGGCCCCTGTCCGAATCCGGAGCCGGGCCCCTCGTGTGCCGCCCGTCACGAGGACGCCGTCACGAGAGACCGGTCATTGACGCCAGGCGCCGAGACGGATGACGGGTACCGACCGCTCCTCCGGAGTCACGGACCCGTGCTGACCGACCATCCTGCGGCCCGGGACGTCGCCGTGGCGGTCGTCGTAGAAGGCGATGAGACGCCGCGGCGCGATCAGGACGTCGCCCATGCGGTCGCGGGATTCGGCGGAGACGTCGGTACCGAACCAGCCGGCGTCGATCGCTTCATCTCGTGTCGCGACCCAGGAGGAGTCTCCGAAGCGCTCGCTCCACGTCGCGGCGACAGCGACCGCCGCCGCCGGCTCCTCGAGTCCGAGATGCAGGAACCGCGGTTCGCCCGCCACGTGCCGGACTCCCGCCATGACGTCGACGTGCTGCGAGAGCAGGACGTGAGAGTCGTGGGGGACGTCGAGCATGCCGTGGTCGGCCGTGATGAGGATGCCCGTGCGGCGGGGCACGGCCGCGTCGAGGACGGCGACGGCCGAATCGAGACCCTCGAGAGCCGCGGTCCAGGCCGAGCTCTCCACGCCGTCGCGGTGCCCGACCTTGTCGAGCTCGGGGACGTAGACGTAGGTGAGGGTTCGCTCGGTCCGTGCACGCTCGGCCGCGATCGCGAACCGGGCGGCCACGTCGTCCTCTTCGACATACGGGGCGCCACGCAGGATCGCACGTGTCAGTCCTGAGCCGGCGAACTTCGCGGGCCCGACCGCGACGGCCGCGATGGGCCCGTTCCCGATGCGCTCGAAGACGGTGGTGCTGCGCTGCCAGGTCTCGGGCACCATGAGGCCGTCCCAGCCCGAGAGCTGGTTCACCACGCGGTCGTTGTCGCGGTCGATCGTGCGATACCCCACCAGGCCGTGCGTTCCCGGCCACGCCCCCGTGAGGATCGTCGTGAGGGCGGCGGCCGTGGTGCTCGGGACGACAGAGTCGATGTTCCGCGCCCGCGCCGCCACGAGGGTACGTGCATGACCGGACCGAGCGGCGAGGGCATGCGCTCCGAGCCCGTCGATGACGACGACGACGACGGAGCGCGCCGACGGCAGACCGAGCCGGCCCCGACGGCCGCCGAGCGCGGCGACCGAATCCGGAAGAACGTCGGCAAGGCTCACGGCGCCGGGTTTCACGATGGGTAGCATGGTCGGCATCGGGCCCAGTCTCCCATACCCGCACGGCCCTTCTCTCCCCACCCGCTCCCGCTTGGAAGCAAGGAATGACGCCCAGAAACACCGATTCCACTCGTCCCGCGAGCTCCAGCGGCGACGAGATCGCCGAACGCATCGAAGACGTCGACGTCTCGACGGAGATGCAGGGCTCGTTCCTCGAGTACGCCTATTCCGTCATCTATTCGCGCGCGCTTCCCGATGCCCGTGACGGGTTGAAGCCCGTCCAGCGGCGCATCCTCTTCCAGATGACGGAGATGGGGCTCCGCCCCGATCGTGGACACGTGAAGTCGGCCCGTGTCGTCGGCGAAGTGATGGGGAAGCTGCACCCCCACGGCGACACGGCGATCTACGACGCGCTCGTGCGGCTCGCGCAGCCCTTCACGCTCCGTGTGCCCCTCGTCGACGGCCACGGCAACTTCGGCTCCCTCGACGACGGCCCGGCGGCGCCCCGGTACACGGAGGCGCGGCTCGACGCCTCGGCTCTCGCGCTCACCGACGGACTCGACGAGGACGTCGTCGACTTCGTCCCCAACTACGACAACCAGTTCACGCAGCCGGACGTGCTCCCCGCGGCCTTCCCGAATCTGCTCGTCAACGGTGCGAGCGGCATCGCGGTGGGCATGGCGACCAACATGGCCCCGCACAACCTCGTCGAGGTCATCGGGGCAGCACGTCACCTGCTCGCGCACCCCGACGCGACCCTCGAGGACCTCATGGAATACGTCCCCGGCCCGGACCTGCCGTCCGGGGGGACGATCGTCGGCCTCGACGGCATTCGCGACGCGTACGCGACCGGCCGTGGAGCGTTCAAGACCCGAGCCCGGGTGAGTGTCGAGAACATCACGGCACGGAAGGCCGGTCTCGTGGTGACCGAGCTCCCCTACCTCGTCGGCCCCGAGAAGGTGATCGAGAAGATCAAGGACGGCGTCGGCAACAAGAAGCTGAGCGGCATCTCCGATGTGACCGACCTCACCGATCGGAAGCACGGGCTGCGACTCGTGATCGGGATCAAGACCGGCTTCAGCCCCGAGGCCGTCCTCGAGCAGCTCTACCGGTACACGCCGCTCGAGGACTCCTTCAGCATCAACAACGTCGCCCTCGTCGACGGCGGTCCGCGTACGCTCGGTCTGCGCGAGCTCCTCCAGGTCTACGTCGCGCACCGGCTCTCGGTCGTGACCCGTCGCTCGCGCTACCGGCTCGATCGTCGGCGGGAACGCCTGCACCTCGTCGAGGGGCTGCTCGTCGCCATCCTCGACATCGACGAGGTGATCCAGGTGATCCGCGCGAGCGACGACACGGAGCAGGCGCGTACTCGACTCATGGAGGTCTTCGACCTCTCGGTGGTCCAGTCCGAGTACATCCTCGAACTGCGCCTTCGCCGCCTGACGAAGTTCTCGCGGATCGAGCTCGAGGCCGAACGCGATGCGCTCCTCCGCGAGATCGAGGAGCTCGAGGCGCTGCTCGCATCCGACGCCGCGCTGCGCGCGCTCGTCTCGAGCGAACTCGAGGAGATCGCGGATCGCTTCGGGACGCCCCGCCGCACCCTGCTCACGGCCGCCCGACCGAGCATCGCCTCGACGTCGCGCTCGAAGAACGCTCCCGTCCTCGAGGTCGCCGACGTCGCGTGCCGCGTCTTCCTCTCGACGACCGGACGCATCGTGCGCGTCGATCTCGCAGAGGGGTCCGATGCGATCGTGCCGCCGTCGCGACGTTCCAAGCACGACGCCATCCGCTCAGCCCTCGACACCACGAGCCGCAGCGAGATCGGTGCGATCACGTCACGTGGCCGGATGGTGCGGTTCAGCCCCGTCGATCTGCCCGTGGTCCCGCCGCAGAGTGTGCAGCTCGGTGCCGGCGTGAAGGTCTCCGACTATCTCGCACTGACCGACCGCGGCGAGAAGGTGCTCGCCCTCGTGGCCCTCGATGAACAGCGTCCGATCACCCTCGGAACCACAAGCGGGATCGTCAAGCGCGTCGCTCCCGGAGAATGGCCCGCGCGACCGGACGTCGAGATCATCACGCTCAAGCCGGGAGACGCCGTCGTGGGAGCGGCGCCGGCCGCCGACAACGACGAGCTCGTCTTCGTCACCGACGACGCCCAGCTACTGCGCTTCGCCGCCTCGTCCGTGCGTCCGCAAGGGCGCTCGGCCGGGGGCATGGCGGGCATCAAGCTCGGGTCCGGGGCCACGGCCGTGCACTTCGGCGTCGTGCCCGCCGGCTCCGAGGCCGTCGTCGTCACGATCGCGCACAACTCCACGACGCTCGATGGCACCGACCCGGGAAGCGGAAAAGTGTCCGACTTCTCGGAGTTCCCCGCGAAGGGGCGCGCGACCGGTGGCGTCCGCGCGCAGCGCTTCCTCCGAGGTGAGGACGAGATCGCACTCGCGTGGGTCGGCGTCCCGCCCGCCCGCGCGCTCGGCAGCGACGGCTCGCTCCGGACTCTTCCCGAGAGCGGAGCGAAACGGGATGCGTCGGGCGTGACCCTCGACGCGCCCGTGGGTTCGATCGGAGCGCCGATCGCCTGACGGCTCCCCGCGTGTTCGGGAGTCGCGACCACCGACCGGCACCCCCTGGATTGACGGGAATCAGCGGTGCAGACACCGGATCACCGCTGATTCGCGACGACCGAACGGAGTGTGGTGCGACTCGAGCGTCAGACGTCGATGCGGTCGCGGGAGAGTCGGTCGGAGCTGTCGATGATGAACTCCTTCCGGGGAGCCACATCGTTGCCCATGAGCAGTTCGAAGACGGTTCCGGCCATCTCCGCGTCCTCGATGCGCACGCGGCGGAGAGTCCGGTGCGCGCGGTCCATCGTGGTGGAGGCGAGCTGTTCCGCGTCCATCTCACCGAGCCCTTTGTAGCGCTGGATCGGCTCCTGGTAGCGCTTGTTGCTGCGCTTGAGCCCCGTGAGCACGCCCTGCAACTCCTGTTCGGAGTAGGTGTAGAGGACGTCGTTCGGCTTCGAGCCGGGGTTCATGACGACCACCCGGTGAAGCGGCGGCACGGCGGCGAAGACCCGACCGGCCTCGATGAGCGGACGCATGTACCGGAAGAAGAGGGTGAGGAGGAGCGTGCGGATGTGCGCGCCGTCGACATCGGCGTCGCTCATGAGGATGACCTTGCCGTAGCGGGCCGCATCGATGTCGAACGAGCGCCCCGAGCCGGCTCCGATGACCTGCAGGATCGACGCACACTCGGTGTTCGAGAGCATGTCGCTGACCGACGCCTTCTGAACGTTGAGGATCTTGCCGCGGATCGGCAGGAGCGCCTGGAACTCGCTGTTGCGCGCGAGCTTCGCGGTGCCGAGCGCCGAATCGCCCTCGACGATGAACAGCTCGGTCGATGCGACGTCGCTCGATCGGCAATCGACGAGCTTCGCGGGCAGCGTCGAGCTCTCGAGGGCGTTCTTCCGCCGCTGCGTCTCCTTGTGGGCGCGAGCCGAGATGCGCGTCTTCATCTCCGCGACCACCTTGTCGAGCACGAGCGCCGTCTGCGCTTTGTCCTCCCGCTTGGTGGAGGCGAACCGTTCCTTGAGGCGCTCGCCGACGACGCTCGCGACGATCGCACGGACGGCCGGCGTGCCGAGCACCTCCTTCGTCTGCCCCTCGAACTGCGGCTCGGGCACGCGCACGGTCACGACCGCGGTGAGTCCTGCGAGCACATCGTCCTTCTCGAGCTTGTCGTTCCCGACCTTGAGCCGCCGAGCGTTCTGCTCGACCTGTGCACGGACGAACTTGAGGAGACCCTGCTCGAAGCCGGCGTGATGGGTGCCGCCCTTGGGCGTCGCGATGATGTTGACGTAGCTGCGCACGGTCGTGTCGTAACCGGACCCCCAGCGCAGCGCGATGTCGACGCTACACGTCCGGTCGACCGCCGTGGGCACCATGGCACCGGAGTCCTGGAGGACGGGCACGGTCTCGGAGAAGGTGCCGTCCCCCGTGAGCCTCCAGGTCTCGGTGACCGGGGCATCGTTCGAGAGGAAGTCGACGTACTCGGAGATCCCGCCGTCATAGCGGAACTCCGACACGGCGGGGGCCTCCCCCGTCGCGGCCGTCGCGCGGGCATCGTCGATGCGGATCCCGAGCCCCGGGACGAGGAAAGCGGTCTGGCGAGCCCGCGCGTGCAGGTCGTCGACGTTGAAGGCCGCTCCGGGCGTGAAGATCTGCCGGTCGGCCCAGTACCGGACGCGCGTGCCGGTCACACCCTTCGCCACCTTGCCGACGGCGCGCAGTTCGCTGCGCTTCTCGAAGGGGGTGAAAGGCGAGTCGGGACTGCGGCCGGCGGAGTCGTCGAAGATACCGGGTTCGCCGCGGTGGAACGACATCGCCCACGTCTTGCCACCGCGGTCGACCTCGACATCGAGCCGCTCCGACAGCGCGTTGACGACGGAGGCGCCGACCCCGTGCAGGCCACCCGATGCGGCGTAGGACCCGCTGCCGAACTTCCCGCCGGCGTGGAGCTTCGTGAAGACGACCTCGACGCCCGAGAGCCCGGTCTTCGGCTCGATGTCGACCGGGATGCCGCGCGCGGTGTCGCGCACCTCGACGCTGTCGTCTGCGTGGAGGACGATACCGATCTCGGTCCCGTGACCGGCGAGGGCCTCGTCGACCGAATTGTCGATGATCTCCCACAAGCAGTGCATGAGCCCGCGGGAGTCGGTCGATCCGATGTACATGCCGGGCCGCTTCCGTACGGCTTCGAGGCCTTCGAGGACGGAGAGGTGGCGTGCGGAGTAGTCGGTCACGGATATCCAGCCTACTTCGGGCTCCGCTCCGAACTCCGATCGACACGGTCCTCCACAGCGGGAACGACGGCGGTACGCGCACAGCGAAATGCTCGGCAACGGGGCAGAAAGCCCCCACCGCCGTGGTTGTATTGGAAGACCACGCAGAACGTAGTAGGTCGAACAGGAGGAGCCCCATGGAATACACCACAAGCCAGGGCGAGCAGCTCGAGTCGAGCGCTCCCCAGCTCACGGCCGCCGACCGCTGCGACAGCTGCGGTGCACAGGCGTACATCCGCGTCGAGATGAACTCGGGAGAGCTCTTCTTCTGCGCTCACCACGGGCGCAAGTACCAGGAGAAGCTCACGAGCGTCGCTCAGAGCTTCCACGACGAGTCCGCTCGACTCCTCGAGGACACCCGCGCCTGACGGAAACCGTCCGACACGACGAGGAACGGCCGCCACGACATCGTGGCGGCCGTTCGTCGTTTGGGAGCGTCTCGGCGTGCGCGATGATCACCCGCCGTCGATGACGCGCCGCTCGATACGAGAAGACAACCGCACGACGATCTCCTCCCCGATCGTGCCGAGGGCGTCCGCCCATTCCTGCAGCGTGGCCTCCCCGCGATCCTCGCGCCCGAAGAGCGTGACGACATCGCCGACGCGGAGATCGGCGTCCCGGACAAGCGTCTCGGTGAGGCCGATCGAGACGACTGCGCGACGACCACCGCTCGCCGCTTCGAGTCCCTCGACGTCGCCCGGCAGTAGTCCGTCGGCCGTTCCGATCGGGAGAACCGCGACCGCATCGTCACCCTCACCCTCCACGGCCACGACCCGCGCGTGCAGCGACATGACCGGGATCAAGCCGAGCGACGCCGGCGACACACCCCCGCCCGGCGCGATCCCGTACCCGAAAGCGCCGACCCTGACGAGATCGAACCGGCTGTCGGCACGACTGAAGGACGCCGCGCTCGCCGCGAGGTGATGGACGAGGTCCGCTCGGCGCTCGGGCGCGACCTCGAGCGCCGCGCGCTCGAACGCGGCGATCGATACGGAGTCCTCCTCGTCCGACGCCTCCGCGATGTGCGTCCAGAGTCCGACGAACTCGACGCGCCCCGCACGGGCCTCCGCCTCGATCGCCCTCACGAGCGCCGGCCAGTCCTCGGCTCGTGCGCCGGCCCTCCCGAGCCCCGTGTCGATCTTCGCGTGGATCCGAGGGAGGACGTCCCGCCGCGGGCCGTCGGTCGTGGAGACGATCCGACGCAGCTGCTCGACGCTTGATACGCCGAGCTCGACACGCGCGGCCGCCGCGGGACCGTAGTTCTCGTCGGCGGCGAAGAGCCACGCGAAGAGCCGGACCGACTCCGGCAGGCCCGACGCGCGGAGTTCGATCCCGACTCCCGGATCGAGCACACCCACGAATCGGACTCCCTCGGCGACGGCCGCCCCGACGATCGGACGGATCCCGTGACCGTAGGCGTCATTCTTCACGACGACCATGATCTCGGCGGGGGCGACCCGGCTCCGCACGCGGAGCAGGTTGGCGCGGTAGGCGTCGAGGTCCACCTCCGCCCACACGTCGACGCTCATGCCCCGATCCGTTCGACCCGCGGGGCGATCCCCGCCGTCACGGCGGCCGGATCGACCTGCAGAGCAGCGGCCCAGTCGACGACGGACGGTTCGCCGGCATCGGGGTCGCCGAAGAGCACGACGGGGGCGCCATCGGCGACCGCACGATCGTCGAGGAAGACGACGAACACGTTCATCGCGACCCGACCGACGACCGGGAGCCGCTCTCCGTCGATCAGGACCGAGACCGTGTTCCCTGCGTGACGGTGGACACCGTCGCCGTAGCCGACGCCGACGAGCGCGGTCCGCCCGTCTCGCGGCGCCCGGTAGGTGTAGCCGTAGGAGACACCGTCTCCCTCGCGGATCGCCTTCGTCGACAGCACGCGGGAGCGCAACGACAGCGCGGGCGCCGAGACTCCGTCGAAACCGTAGAGGGCGTCGCGTCCCACGCGCTCGTCCGGGCGCTCGGAGAGCGGGGAGATCCCCGCGGCCCTGATCTCGTCGATGCGCCCCGGTGCGACACGGCCGACGACGACATCGGCACCGGGAACGAGCGCTGCCGTCCGGAGAGCGTCATCGACGGTCGCCGCGAAGAGCGACCGGGCCCCGGCAGCGCGCGCTGCCGCCGCCACGCGGACCGTCCCGTGACCGTAGCCGTCGGCCGAGACGTCGACGAGAACGGGTCCCGACGCCTGGGTCGCCGCGATGTTGCGGGTCAGGGCATCGACGAACACTCGTGCTTCACGGACCGGGCCCATTGTCGCGGCGTCAGATCGTGCTGAAGACGTGGTCGATGTTCGCGAGGATCACGGCGCGTGCCTCGGACGCGAGCCGGTCGAGCTCCCCATGCGCCGACGCAGCGCGCCAGTCGATGCCGCGACGCTCGAGAGCACGCGCGATGAGGAAATCCGTGAGCACCGGATTGAGTGGGAGGACCGGTCCCTGCACCCGGGTCCCGATCGCGTTGGCGACCCGGATACCGTCCTCCGAACCCGCGGTCCCCGTGACTCCGGCGGTCACCCGGCCGAACGCCACGGCGCCCTCCCCTCGCGTCGTGACGGTGCGGTGGTCCTCGAATCCGACGACGGGGCCGACCGGGGACTCCACGACGAGGTAGCCGGCGTGGCGCGACCCCGCACGATCGGTCGTGATCGGGAAGATGCCGAGACCCGCGATCGTCTCACGCTCGGGGCTCAGGATGCGCTCACCCAGGAGCTCCATACCGGCGCCGACGGCGAGCAACGGGATCCCCGCTGCAACCCAGTCGGTGAGCGTCGGCGCGAGACGGCGAGCGTCGTCGAGAACGGAGCGCACGGCGGACAGCGGACCGTTGCCGATGACGACGATGTCGGGACGCTCCGGCAGCGGGTCACCGACACGGTGGTGCCGGACCGTGGCGGACGCCTCCGCGCGCTCGAGTCGCGTCGCGATCGCGAGCACATTGCCGCTGTCGCCCGTGACTCCGAGTTCACCGGGGTAGAGCTGCAGGATGTCCACGGTCTGACCCGCGGCGGTCATCGTGCGATCTCCATGTCACCCTGTCCGACGAGCTTCCGTGCGTACATCATCTGCTCGTAGTTCACGATCCAGGCCTTCCGACCGTTTTCCGGTTTCGGCATCGCTCGCATGATCTCGAGGCCCTTCTTGAGCTCCGGCTCGACATGGTGCACGGGGATTCCGGCGTGCTCGAGTCGCAACGCGACCTGCCAGCCCTTCGCTCCCGAGATCACGTCGACGTGGTCGAGCGCCGAGAAGTCGACGTCGTAGATCCAGGAGATGTCCGGAGTGCCCTCGTCGATCGCGAGCAGGACCTGCTCGGGCGGCGTGTCGAAGGCGTCGAGGTTCAGTTGCAGGCTCGCGCCGTTCTTGAACATCGTGATCTCGACGTCCTCCTGACCGAACCGCAGCAGTTCGCCGCGGCCATATGCCGGTCGCATGACGCGGAAGGCCTCGACGGCGCGTTCCGCGGAGAACTGCGACTCGAGCACGAGCCGGGCGGTCTGCAGAGCCGCTGCGGCGTCGACCGCGTAGTGCAGCCCGCGAGCGGGCAGGACGATGTCGAGGTCCTCGCCCCCGATCTCGATGCGCGCGGTCGTCCCCGACCATGCGACGACCTCGGACGCGGCATCCACCTCGCCGACCGCATCGGTGTCGCGGAAGTCCTCGGCGTTCACCAGTCCGTGCGCCGACGCCGCGACGACCTCGGGACTCGCACCGAAGAAGGACACCACGGGACGATCGCCGGGGATCTTCCGTCCGACCTTGCTGAGGTAGGGGTCCTCCCGGTTGGTCACGACGTGCGACGCGGCGAGCACGCCCGTGTCGATCATCATGTCGGCGACCCGCTCGGTCTCGTAGAACCGGAAGAGCTGGTCGACCTGGACATTGAGCATGAGGACGATCGACGGCCGGAGCGTGCGGGCGAGCTTGACGGCGTACGCCTCGTCGATTTCGAGGACCGCGACGTCGGCCGAGAGCCTGCCGGTGATACTCACCTCGCTCAGCAGGGCGCTCGTGACGCCCTGCGGCAGGTTCGCGCCGGTCGGGTTCGTGAAGACCCGGAGACCGTGCGCCCTGAGGAGCTCGGAGACCATGTGCGTCGTCGTCGACTTGCCGTTCGAGCCGAGCACGAACACCACTCCGCCGGGAAGCTGGTCCGGGAGGCTCGGCAGGTAGCTTGGCGCGAGCCTGTTGACGAGGTGACCGGGGTAGGCCGAGCCACCACCACGCGCACGGGTGGCGACCCTGGCCAGACGTCCGATGAGGATGGGCAGGGTGTAACGGAGTCCCATCGTCGATCTACTCGAGGTAGTCCCGCAGCGACTGCGACCGGCTGGGGTGCCGCAGTTTCGCCATGGTCTTCGACTCGATCTGCCGGATCCGCTCGCGAGTGACACCGAAGGTGTCACCGATCTGGTCGAGCGTCTTCGGCATACCGTCGCCGAGACCGAAGCGCATCCGGATCACTCCGGCCTCGCGCTCGGAGAGGGAGTCGAGCAGGCTCTCGAGTTGCTTCTGCAGCATCGTGAAGCCGACGGCGTCAGCCGGCACGACGGCCTCCGTGTCCTCGATGAGGTCACCGAACTCGCTGTCCCCGTCTTCGCCCAGCGGGGTGTGGAGGGAGATCGGCTCGCGGCCGTACTTCTGCACCTCGATGACCTTCTCCGGGGTCATGTCGAGTTCGCGGCTGAGCTCTTCCGGCGTGGGCTCACGGCCGAGGTCCTGCAGCATCTGCCGCTGCACACGGGCGAGCTTGTTGATCACCTCGACCATGTGGACGGGGATGCGGATCGTGCGGGCCTGGTCCGCCATGGCACGGGTGATCGCCTGCCGGATCCACCAGGTCGCGTACGTGGAGAACTTGAAGCCCTTCGTGTAGTCGAACTTCTCGACGGCACGGATGAGACCCAGGTTGCCCTCCTGGATGAGGTCGAGGAACTGCATCCCACGGCCCGTGTAGCGCTTCGCGAGCGAGACCACGAGCCGGAGGTTCGCTCCGAGCAGGTGGCTCTTCGCGCGCTGCCCGTCCTTCGCGACCCACAGGAGCTCGCGCCCGAGCTGAGTGCGCTTCTCCTGCTCGCTCAGGTGCGAAAGCTTCTCCTCCGCGAAGAGGCCTGCTTCGATACGCATCGCGAGCTCGACCTCTTCGGCGGCGTTGAGCAGCGCGACCTTACCGATCTGCTTCAGGTAGTCCTTGACCGGGTCGGCCGTCGCACCCGTGATGGCCGACGAGTAGACGGGGACCTCGTCCTCGTCGTCCGACATGGAGAGGACGAGGGCCCCCTGAGGGAGCGGTTCGGCGACGGTGATGGGAGCGGCGTCCTCGTCCGTGTCCTCGGTCGCGACCGCCTCGGGAGCCGCGTCGTCCGCGACGTCAGGGGTCTCGGCGACATCGGTGTCGGCGGTGTCGACATCGTCGACCGTCTCGACGTCATCGGCCTCGGCGTCGTCGCCGGCGGGAGCAGCGGCCTTCTTCGTGGTCGCCGCCTTGGTCTTCGGGGCCGCCTTCTTCGGGGCTGCCTTCGCGGGAGCGGCCTTCTTGGCGGCGGTCTTCGTCGTCGTCGTCCGTGTGGTCGTCTGCTCCTCGTCGACGACGGACTCGGCCTTCGTCGGAGCGGTCTTGGTTGCCATTGCGAACACCTTTCGGTCCGAGCGGCGTGAGATGTGCGCCTACCGGGCTCGGGTTGCGTTGTCGGACAGAATCGTCGAGCTGCACCGTCCGTCGTCCACCGCGCGGTCCGCGGCGGTTTTCGGGCAGTACTTGGACCCATGTCAAGTCCCGGACGGCGCTCGCCGATCGTGCGATCAGCTTCCGTCTCGATCGCGGCGAACCGACGATCCCGGGGCCCGAACGGGTCCGTACACCATTATACCCACGGATCCCCGGCTGGCCGTCATCCCCTCGACCGCCTGAGCCTCCGGAGGAGTGCAACCCAGATCGGGCCGACGTTTATTCCCTCGTCGTCGGAGAGACGCGACCGCACGGTCCGGCGGGTGAGGATGAGGAAGACCACCCCGATCCCCACGACGACGTACTGCACGACGAATGCGACGCGGAAGGAGTCGAGCCGGTACAGGTCCGCGTTCGAGGCCGCCCCGTGTCCGAGCAGATCGATGACGACGCCGATCAGGAACATCATCACGAAGCTCGCGAGGAAGCCGCCGACGTTGACGACGCCGTTCGCCGAGCCGAGCGCACGGGCGGGATTGTATGTGCGCGCGTAGTCGAAACCGATGAGCGAGCCGGGTCCGCCGATCCCGAGGAAGACGAGAAGGACGACGAGCACGCCGAGCGGGGGCGTGCCGGGCCAGAGCAGGAGGACGGTCCACGCCGAGAACACGAGGAGGACGACGAGGAGCACGAGGTTGCTCCGCCGGTACGGGAAGCGCGCGCTCAGGATGCCGAGGAGAGGGCCGAACACGACGCCGGCCGCGACGATCACGAGCAGCATCGCCGCCGCCAGGTGCTCGTCGAGACCCAGCCCGTAGACCATGAAGGGGAATCCCCACATCAGGGAGAAGACCGTCCCGCTCGACTGGGACACGAAGTGGGCCCAGAATCCCAGCCGGGTCCCCGGTCGCCGGAGACTCGAGACGAGCAGGTCGAGGGACTGGCCCCAGCTCGACGCGCGCGGGCCCTCGATCGAGTCGGCGGGGCGGTCGGAGACCGACGCGACCACGACGACGGTCGCGAGCACGGCGAGGGAGGCGATCGAGAGGAACGCGGGGGTCCACCCGATCGAGTGAAGCAACCAGGCGAAGGGCACGGCCGAGAGGATCTGGCCGAGCTGCCCGAGGTTTCCGACCCACTGGGAGAGCTGCGGAACCGTCCGGCCGGAGAACCAGGAACCCACGAGACGCATGACGGAGACGAAGATCCCGGCGTCTCCCAGACCGACGAGCACTCGACCGAAGATCGCGATCGCGATGTCGGGGGCGATGGCCAGGACGATTTGCCCGACGGCCATGAGCGCCATCCCCGTGATGAGGAGGACGCGTGGCCCGACCCGGTCGATGAGAACACCGACCGGGATCTGCGCCGCGGCGTAGACGACGAGCTGGACGACCGCGAGACTCGAGAGCGCTGCGGCCGACACCTCGAAGCGGCCGGCCGCATCGACGCCGGCGACACCGAGGCTCGTGCGCTGCAGGATCGCGACGATGTAGGCGGCGATCCCGACCCAGAACACCAGCCAGGACCGACGCGAATTCACACCGTGAGTCTACCGCCGGTGGTCGGGTCCGATTCAGTCGGCCGCCCCCGGGGCGTCAGGCCTAACCGGGGAAGTCGTCGTCGCCGGAGCGCTGTCCCGCGAGGAAGCGCTCGAGCTCGTCGGCGATCGCATCGGCGCTCGGCAGCTCGCCGTCCTCGTCCGTGAGCGGCGAGCGGACGGACGTCCCCTCCATGTAGGCGTCGTAGCGCTGCTCGAGGGTCGTGACGAGGCGTCCGAGCTCCTCGTTGCCGGCGACCTGCTCGTCGATGCGCGACACGAACTCGCGCCCCGCTCCGCGCAGCTCGTCGCTCGGAAGGATCAGTCCTGTCGCTGCCGCGATGTTGTCGAGCGCAGCCACCGCGGCGTCGGGATACTCCGTGTCGGCGAGGTAGTGCGGTATCAGGAGGGCGAAGCCCGCGACGTCGGCGCCGTGCTCCGCGAGCCGGAGCTCGAGGACATGCAGGACGTTCGCGGCGATCTGCGTGCGCGGACGCCACACCGAGAGCGCCTCGACGAGCTCCGAACGCGTTCCACTCACCGTGACGCCGATGGATCGCGTGTGCGGCACGGGCATCGGGATCGCGTGGACCCACGTGACGGTCGAGGCCGCGAACCGGTCGACAAGATCGATGACGGCCTGGATGAAGCCCTCCCACGCGAAGTCGGGCTCGTACCCCGAGAGCAGGAGGAACGGCTGGTGCATGTCGTCCTCGGCGAGCGAGAGCTCGAGCCGAGGCGGATCGTAGGACGTGAGGCGATCCTCCTCGAAGGTGACGACGGGGCGGCGGGCGCGGTAATCGAGGAGCGCGTCGTTGTCGAACCGCGCGATCGGCCGGTGCGAGATCGACTCGAGGAGGTGCTCGGTCACTTGCGAGACCGCCGCTCCCGCGTCGGCGAAACCGGTCAGCCCGACGACGAGCGGGAGCCCTCCGGGCACCTCGTGGGCCTCGGGCGTCAACTCGTACAGTGCATCGGAACTGGGCATGGATTCATGCTAATCGCGCGGGCCGGGCCGAGGGCCGGTCCGGGTGCGCTCACGGCGAACAGCACGCCTTCCCCGCCGGACGGCGAACGGACGACCATCACGGGCGGGTCGACGCGGCCGATTAGCATGGCCACCATGGCGATCCCCTCCCTCCTGCTCTCGACCGACTCCCGCTCCGACATCGAGGCCGACGTGCTCATCGTCCTCTCCACGAAGACTCCGGACGGCGTCCGGCTCCTCGGCTCCGATCCCGACGGTGCTCTTCTGACGTCGCTCACGGCGGTCGGCGCGACCGGGGCGAGCGACGAGTTCGTCCGCTTGCCGTCCTCGCTCCCGACGCTCGGATCGCTCGCCGTCGTGGGGACGGGCTCGGAGCCCGATGCCGACGCCGTGCGGGGCGCCGTGGGAGCGGCCGTGCGCCGCTTGAGCGGCACGGTCAGCGTCGCCGTGGACGCCTCAGAACTCGACGACGGCGTCGTCGCGGCGGCGGCCGAGGGCGCCGTCTTCGGTTCCTACTCGTTCTCGCGCTATCGCAGCACACCGTCGGACGACGTGAAGGCGCCGGTATCCGCCGTCACGGTGCTCGTACCGGGGAGCCTCACTGAGGCGGATCGGGTCCGTGTGACCCGACGCGCGACCTCCACGGCCAGCGCGATGTCGACCGTCAAGGATCTCGTGAACACCCCCGCCTCGGATCTGTTCCCCGAGTCGTTCGCGCAACACGCCATCGAGCTCCTCGCGGGCACCGGCGTCGACGTCACGGTGTGGGACGAAGAGGACCTCGCCCGCGACGGGTTCGGGGGCATCCTCGGGGTGGGCATGGGCTCGTCGCGGGGGCCGCGGCTCGTCCGCATCGACTACGCCCCCGCCGCCGCCGAGCGGCACATCGCCGTGGTCGGCAAGGGGATCACGTTCGACACCGGAGGGCTCTCCTTGAAGCCGGCCGGATCGATGGTCGGTATGAAGTACGACATGACGGGCGCCGCGACGGTGCTCGCGGTCGTGGCCGCCGCCGCCGAACTCGAGCTGCCCGTGAGGATCACGGGCTGGTTGTGCCTCGCCGAGAACATGCCGTCCGGCACCGCGATGCGGCCCGAGGACGTCATCACGATCCGCGGCGGCCGCACGGTCGAGGTCCTCAACACGGATGCCGAGGGACGGCTCGTCATGGCGGACGGTCTCGTCGCCGCGAGCGAGGAGCACCCCGACGTCCTGCTCGACATCGCGACGCTCACGGGCGCCGCATCGATCGCCCTCGGGTCTCGCTACTCGGGGGTGATGGGCGATCCCGAGCTGTCCCGGACGGTCGTGGAACTCGGGGAGGGCGTCGGCGAGAAGCTGTGGCACATGCCCTTGCCGTCGGAGCTGCGCGCGCTCCTCACCTCGAGCGTCGCCGACATCGCGAACGCCAAGATCGGCAACCGGAACGGCGGCATGCTCCTCGCCGGTGTCTTCCTGCGGGAGTTCGTCGGCACGGTCGACGGCAGCCCGATCCCGTGGGCTCACATCGACATCGCGGCGACCGCGAACAACGAGGGCTCCCCCTACGGCTTCACGGGCTCCGGACCGACCGGCGTCGGGGTCCGCACCCTCCTCGCTCTCGCGGAGAGCATGTCGCACGCGTAGTAGGGTTCAAGGGGCGGAAACGCCGCCGACGCGACGAGACGTCGGCGCCGCGAGCGCCAGCGGGAGACCTCCGCATCCCACCATCGACACGGATTAGGGAGAAGCTCAGTGTCAGAGCAGAATTTCGACGTCGTCGTGCTCGGGGGCGGAAGCGGAGGTTACGCCGCCGCGCTCCGCGCGAGCGAGCTCGGTCTCTCCGTCGGCCTCATCGAGAAGGACAAGGTCGGCGGCACCTGCCTGCACCGGGGCTGCATCCCCACGAAGGCCCTGCTCCACGCCGCCGAGGTCGCGGACGTGGCGCGGGACTCCTCGAAGTTCGGCGTCACGACGTCGTTCGAGGGCATCGACATGGCCGGGGTCACGGCGTACCGCGAGGGCATCGTCGCGAAGAAGTACAAGGGGCTCCAGGGTCTCATCAAGACTCGCGGCATCACGACGATCGAGGGCGAGGGTCGCCTCACATCGCCGACGACCGTTCAGGTCGGCGACCGAACCATCACCGGGAAGAACGTCATCCTCGCGACGGGCTCCTACAGCCGATCGCTTCCGGGCCTCGACATCGGCGGTCGTGTCATGACGAGCGAGCACGCCCTCCAACTCGACCACGTGCCGCAGCGCGTCGCCGTCCTCGGCGGCGGGGTCATCGGCGTGGAGTTCGCGAGCGTCTGGAAGAGCTTCGGCGCCGACGTCACGATCATCGAGGCGCTCCCCCACCTCGTCCCCGCCGAGGACGAGGCGATCAGCAAGCTGCTCGAGCGTGCCTTCCGTCGGCGCGGCATCTCCTTCTCGCTCGGCATCCGGTTCGCCGGCGCGACGCAAGACGACCAGGGCGTGCACGTCTCCCTCGAGAACGGCACGACGATCGACGCCGACATCCTCCTCGTCGCCGTGGGTCGAGGGCCCTCCACCTCCGGTCTGGGTTACGAGGAGGTCGGTGTCGCCCTCGATCGCGGCTTCGTCACGACCAACGATCGGCTCGAGACCTCGGTCCCGGGCGTGTACGCGGTCGGCGACATCGTCCCCGGGCTACAGCTGGCGCACCGCGGCTTCCAGCAAGGGATTTTCGTCGCGGAGGAGATCGCGGGATTGAAGCCCGTCATCGTCCCGGACGTGAACGTCCCGAAGGTCACCTACAGCGACCCCGAGATCGCATCCGTCGGCCTGTCCGAGGCGAAAGCCAAGGAGCAGCACGGCGAGGACAAGGTCGTCGCGTACGACTACAACCTCGCCGGGAACGGCAAGAGCGAGATCATCGACACGAGCGGCATCATCAAGGTCGTGCGTGTCGCGGACGGTCCCATCGTGGGCGTCCACATGATCGGGGCGCGCGTCGGCGAGTTGATCGCCGAGGGACAGCTCGCCGTCAACTGGGAAGCGTACCCGGAGGACGTCGCGCCACTCATCCACGCGCACCCCACTCAGAGCGAGGCTCTCGGCGAAGCGTTCCTCGCTCTCGCCGGGAAGCCGTTGCACGCCCTCTGATTCACGACGACCGGCGATCCGGTCGATAGAGTTGTCATACGAAGTACGGTTTTGAAGGAGACAAGGTCATGAGCGAATCCGTCAGCCTCCCGGCGCTCGGCGAGAGCGTCACAGAGGGCACGGTCACCCGCTGGCTCAAGAACGTGGGCGACAGGGTGGAGGTGGACGAGCCGCTCCTCGAGGTTTCGACGGACAAGGTCGACACCGAGATCCCCTCCCCCGTCGCCGGGGTCATCGAGAAGATCCTCGTCCAAGAGGACGAGACCGTCGAGGTCGGCACCGATCTCGTCATGATCGGCGACGGCTCGGGAGCCGACGACGGCGCGGCTGAGCCGACCGCCGAAGAGGCCCCGGCCGCCGAGGAGGCTCCCGCCGAGTCCGCTCCCGAGGAGACTCCTGCTCCTGCGGACGAGACGCCGGACCAGACCTCCCGTGAGCAGGAGAATGAGGCTCCGGCTTCGGCCGACGCCGAGCCGCAGAGCGAGGCCGAGGAGATCGCCCAGGAGGCCGTGTCCGAGGACACTGACGCTCCGGAATCCGCTCCCGCTGCGACCCCCGCCCCGGCGCCGTCCGCGGCTCCCGCTCCCGCTCCCGCGGCGGTTCCGGCCGCTGCAGCCGCTGAGGCTCCCGCCTCGTCCGGCGGCGCGGGTTACGTGACGCCGCTCGTCCGCCGCCTGGCCAACGACAAGGGCGTCGACCTCGCATCGCTGACGGGCACCGGCGTGGGGGGACGCATCCGCAAGGAAGACGTCCTCGCCGCCGCCGAGTCCGCCTCCTCGTCCGCTCCGGCCTCCGGCGCCTCCGCGGCCGCTCCGGTCGTCGAGGTCTCGCCGCTCCGCGGCACGACCCAGCCGATGTCGCGCCTCCGCAAGGTCGTCGCGGAGCGCGCCGTCGCCTCGCTGCAGGCAACGGCGCAGCTCACGACGGTCGTCGAGGTGGACGTCACGAAGGTCGCTGCGTTCCGCCAGAAGGTCAAGGACCGCTTCCTCGAGAAGACGGGCGTCAAGCTTTCGTTCCTCCCCTTCTTCGCCCTCGCCGCCGCCGAGGCCCTCCGCACGTACCCGATCATCAACGCCGTCGTCGACGGCGATCAGATCGTCTACCCGGATCACGAGAACATCAGCATCGCGGTGGACACGGAGCGCGGCCTGCTGACCCCCGTGGTCCGGAACGCGGCGGATCTCGACCTCGCCGGTTTCGCCGCGCAGATCGCGGACCTCGCGGCCCGTACGCGCGACAACAAGCTGAAGCCCGACGAGCTCGCCGGGGGCACCTTCACGCTCACGAACACGGGATCGCGTGGCGCCCTGTTCGACACGCCCCTCGTGTTCCAGCCGCAGAGCGCCATCCTCGGCACCGGCATCGTGTCGAAGAAGCCCCTCGTGGTCTCGACCGACGGCGGTGATGCGATCGCGATCCGCTCCGTCGTGTACCTGGCCCTGTCGTACGATCACCGCATCGTGGACGGCGCCGACGCCGCGCGCTTCCTCGTCGCGGTGAAGAACCGCCTCGAGGGTGGCGCGTTCGAGGGGTCCCTCGGCATCTAGGCGTCGAACGCGTCTCGAAGTCGCCAACCGGCCTCCGTCCTGATCATCAGGACGGAGGCCGGCCGCGTTCCATCGATCGGCGTGATGAGTACGACCCGGGCGTCACCGTAATCGTCGCGCGCTCGGAGCTCCACCGCTTCGACCGGGAGTGCGAGCGCGTCGGGCAGCGAGCCGAGAGGGTCCTCGGATGCGGCGAGTTCGCCGGACAACGCTGTTCCCGATTCGATGACGGACGCCCAGCAATCGTCCGCCGCGGAGACGGCACACGCAGCGATACCGTCGACGACGGCACGGGCACCGGCCACGACGTCCTCCGAGGACGCGTCGCCGGCGCCGCTCGGCGTCTCGTCGCTCGGCGTGTCATCGCTCGACGTGTCATCGCTCGACGTGTCATCGCTCGACGTGTCGGCGCGGGGCGGGTGGGCGCCGACGGTGGCGGAGGTCGCAGCGGCCGGCGACCCTGTCACGTCGACCGAGCGGGACTCATGCCCTCTCGGCACCAGAATGAGCGCGAGGACCGTGCCGACCACGATCACCAGGCCCACGACGAGCGGACCGCGGCGGCGTGGGGCAGCGGAACCGAGGCCGAACCAGACCCTGATCGCCCCGAGGCGGTCGCGAGCCGCCGCAGCCAGCCGCACGACGGTGACGACGACGCCCTGACCGGGCTCGTCGACGCGAGCACGCCGTCGTCGCTCCTCGCGCACCACGGGGGGCGACGGCCGTTCACCGCTGCGGACGTCGTGGTCGTGCGCCGACGAGAGCACGAGCGGACTCGGCTCGGCGATCTCGAACAATCGCACCTCGGCCGTTGCTCGAAACGCCGAGGAGAAGGGCGCTCCGGCCCCCGATCGGATCGCCTCGGCCACCTCGTCGACCCGCCGCCGGCGGCTCGGGTCGCGCACGGCGGGCGCGAGATCGGCGAGGACGTCGGCGATACGCCGGATGTCGTCAGCCGCCGAGCGTTCCCGGTCTCGGCCGGCGCCGACGAGCTCGACCGCACGCTCGACGCCGAGAAGGAGTGGTCGACCACCTGCACCGATCGCGATGCTCGCGACTGAGAGATCGCCGTGCGCGAATCCGCGGTCATGGAGCGACAGCACCGCCGACAGGATAGGGACGACGAGGGTCACCACCTCGCCCGCGGTGATCTCGGTGCCGGCGGCGAGGAGGGATGCGACCGACTCTCCGCAGAACTCCAGCACGACGACGGGCCCGTCCGACTCGTCGTCCGCAACGTCGATGATCCGCGGAATGGCCGGACCCGCCAGCATGTCCAACATCTCGATGAGCCGCATCGCGTTCTCGTCCGCGACGTGCTCATCGAATGTCACGAGGGACACGGCCGTCGGGGCGGCCTCCCGGTCGCTTCCGGGCGCACCTTCCCCGGTCGGGCCGCTCTCGCTCGGTGAGCCAGCACTCCGCCCCGTGCGGACGCGGCCGCCGTGGCGGTCGGCGGCGCGGCGGATCGTGCGGTATCCGGCGACGAGGCCGTCGCCTCGTGGCTGCGTCGCGGAGCCCGACGCCGCTCGGCGGACCGGGGCGACGTGCGGCGGCGGCGAGGTGCGCGTACTCATCCCGCCAGTGTGGTCGCGCGCCCCGTCGAGACATGTGCCCCGGACGCCGCCGGTGGATCGATCGGTCCTCCACAGGCGGCTCCTCCCGCGGACGATCATCCGCGCCGGATCGCCTCCCGCGGAGGGTATTCTTGGTGGCATGGCACGCAAGGAACGCGCAGCGAAGGCGCCGAAGGAACCCGGTCGCATCCGGCAGATGGTCCAGGTCTTCCACATGACACGCCGGTACGACCCCTCGGTCGTATGGTGGATGATCCTCGGATTCGTCGGGTCCGTGGCGGTCTTCGTGCTCGCCGCCATCTTCTTCTCCGGCGGCAGCATCGTCGGGATCGTGCTGTGGAGCGTGGCCGGTCTCCTCGCCGGAGTGCTCGTCACGATGATCATCCTCGGGCGTCGTGCCGAGCGAGCGGCGTACGGCCAGATCGCCGGTCAACCGGGTGCCGTCGGCGCCGTGTTCAAGGGATCGCTCCCCCGCGGCTGGGCCGGCAGCGAGATGCCCGTCGCCGTCAACGGCAAAACGCAGGACGCGGTCTACCGAGCGATCGGCCGTGGCGGTATCGCTCTCGTGGGCGAAGGACCGCAGTCGCGCACGCGCCGGATGGTCGAGGACGAGAAGCGCAAGGTGTCGCGCGTCCTCCCAAACGTCCCCGTCACCATGCTCTTCGTCGGACCCGACGATTCCGCAGTGCCGCTCCACCGCGTCCCGCGAGAGCTCCGCCGGGTCAAGCCACAGCTGACGAAGCCGGAGGTGCTCGCCGTCACGAACCGGCTGAGTTCCCTCGGCACGTCGCTTCCGATCCCGAAGGGCGTCGACCCCTACAAGGTCCGCCCGCAGCGCGCCCGCTGATCGGCGTTCCGTCGCGTCGACCCCGCCCCTCTCCCCCGCCGGGACGAGGGGCGGGGTCGTACCGGAGCGCTCACGGTGCCGGTCGTCGGCCGGGGTTCATGAGCGGCCGGCGTCAGTAGCGCACGAGAGCGGTCCCGGCGATCTTGTCGTGCATCCCCCGCTGGTCGGCGTCCCAGATGAGCGCGGGGATCACCAGGACGAGAAGCAGCGTCCTGACGATCGGCCGCCACACGCCGACCCATCCCCCGCCGATCGCGATCACCCGCATCCCGAGCACGCGATGCCCGATGCTGCCCCCGATCGTCGGGATGAACAGGATCTGCAGCGCCGCGAACAGGAGAGTGAGGGCGAGCCCGTCGATGAAACCGTCGGGCGAGCGGAAGAACGCGTACGCGAGGAGGTAGGCCGGCGCCTGATCGATCACGAGCGCCGCGATGCGGCGACCGGGGCGCGCGATGCTGAGCGACCCCGTCTGCGGGAGCCCGATACGCCGTCCCGGCCAGTCGGATGCGCCGTTCGAGGCGGGATTCCGGGGTTCTGACGGCACCGTCCGATCCTATCCGCCTCCCACGTAACATGCCGGAAACATGGGTGTCATGGTCGGGAAACCCTCACTGCATACGCTTGGGCGAGGTTGCGCCATGCAGCCGGATCCGACGCAACCAACGATGGAGAGATCGTCACATGTTCAGTGATTCTTCCGAAGTTCTCAAGTTCATCAAAGAGACGGATGTCAAGTTCCTCGACATCCGCTTCACCGATCTCCCCGGTGTCCAGCAGCACTTCAACATCCCGGCCTCGACCGTCGACGAGGAGTTCTTCACCGTCGGCCAGCTGTTCGACGGCTCCTCGATCCGTGGCTTCGCCAACATCCACGAGTCGGACATGCAGCTCATCCCCGACGTGACGACCGCGTACATCGATCCGTTCCGCGTCGAGCGGACCCTCATCGTCGTCTTCGACATCTACAACCCGCGCAACGGCGAGATCTACGCGAAGGACCCGCGCCAGGTCGCCAAGAAGGCCGAGAAGTACCTCGCCTCCACCGGCATCGCCGACACCGCCTTCTTCGCTCCCGAGGCGGAATTCTACATCTTCGACGACGTGCGTTACTCCGTCACGCAGAACCAGGCCTTCTACTCGGTCGACTCGGAAGAGGGCGCCTGGAACACCGGCCGCGAGGAAGAGGGCGGGAACCTCGGCAACAAGACGCCGTACAAGGGCGGCTACTTCCCCGTGAGCCCCGTCGACAAGCAGGCCGACCTCCGCGACGACATCAGCCTCAAGCTCATCGACGCCGGCCTCATCCTCGAGCGTGCGCACCACGAGGTGGGCACCGGCGGCCAGGCGGAGATCAACTACCGCTTCGACACGATGGTCCACGCCGCCGACGACATCCTCAAGTTCAAGTACATCGTGAAGAACACGGCCGAGCAGTGGGGTAAGACGGCGACGTTCATGCCGAAGCCGCTCTTCGGCGACAACGGCTCGGGAATGCACACGCACCAGTCGCTGTGGAACGACGGCACGCCGCTCTTCTACGACGAGAACGGCTACGGCGGCCTGTCCGACGTCGCTCGCTGGTACATCGGCGGTCTGCTCAAGCACGCCCCCGCCGTCCTCGCCTTCACGAACCCGACGGTGAACTCCTACCACCGCCTCGTCCCGGGCTTCGAGGCCCCCGTGAACCTCGTCTACTCGGCCGGTAACCGCTCCGCCTCGATCCGTATCCCGATCACGGGCACGAACCCGAAGGCCAAGCGCATCGAGTTCCGCGCGCCCGACGCCTCCGGCAACCCGTACCTCGCCTTCGCCGCGCAGCTCATGGCGGGCCTCGACGGCATCAAGAACCGCATCGAGCCGCACGAGCCGGTCGACAAGGACCTCTACGAGCTCCCGCCCGAGGAGGCCAAGCTCATCCCGCAGGTGCCCGCATCCCTCGGCGAGGCCCTCGACGCTCTCGAGGCCGACCACGACTTCCTGCTCGCGGGCGGCGTGTTCACGCCCGAGCTCATCGAGACGTGGATCGACTACAAGCGCGAGAAGGAGATCAAGCCCCTCGCGCAGCGTCCGCACCCGTTCGAGTTCGAGCTCTACTACGGGGTGTAGCAGACCAGCACCGTACGAAGCCCCGGTGCCGTACCGTCTCCTCGGAGACGACACGGCACCGGGGCTTCGTCGTGTACGAACCGAGGGAATTCGGCCCGCACGAGTCACCCCGGGCGAGTCGCGCAACACCCCTACCCCGATCAGGGGGATGTGAGCAGCCCTCATGTCTTCTAGACTTCTCAGGAGGGATGCACGACGAACGGACATGAGCCGACGTCGACGGGTGAGAGGCCCGCGTCCGTGCTGGATGCCATGAGGAGGGAAGAGCCGATGACGGCGAGTGTCGAGGCGTCACCACCGAAGAAGAGATTCAAGGGACTGCAAGGGCTGCGGTTCCTTGCAGCCGTCAGCGTCGTGGCCCACCACTCGATGTTCTACGCGCACGAGCGTCTCGACGACGGTTTCCCCGTCTGGGGTATCGGTGCGGTCGAGCTCTTCTTCGCCATCAGCGGATTCGTCGCCGTGGTGTCGGCGCGCTCCGTCCGCGCCCGCTCGGACGGCTGGAAGTACTACGTCGTCCGGCGCGGAATCCGCATCCTCCCCGTGTACTGGATGGCGACGACCGTCAAGCTCCTCACGCTCGTCGCGGTGCCGGCCGCCGTGCTCCACGCCGAACTCAACTGGGGGAACGTCGGGCTGTCCTACCTGCTCCTCCCGTCCGAGAACGTCGACGGGACGGTCGCGCCGCTGCTCGGGGTCGCATGGACGCTGCTCTACGAGGCCTTCTTCACGATCGTGTTCATGCTGGCCCTCCTGATCCGAGTCAATCCGTTCTGGTTCACG
The DNA here is from genome assembly GCF_004078655.1 of Labedella populi. Classification (GTDB taxonomy): domain Bacteria; phylum Actinomycetota; class Actinomycetes; order Actinomycetales; family Microbacteriaceae; genus Labedella; species Labedella populi. The sequence continues at coordinate 466,184 of NZ_RZNC01000003.1, forward strand.
GGCATCGTGCTCTCGCTCTTCGCGCTCGGCTCACTTCTCCGCCCCGATGACCACGGACCGTTCGCCGTCTACTTCGACCCGATCCTGCTCTACTTCGTCGTCGGCATGGTCATCGGCGCATTCTCGAAGTCGCGGAAGGTCCTCCACCTCCTCCTCGGTCTCGCCGCCGTGATCGGCCTGCACATCATCACCGATCTGCCCGGTGGCATCAACGGGCTGCAGCTCGTCCGCATCGTCGTGATCGCCGGTCTGCTCATCGGCGTCATGTTCGCCGAACCCTGGCTGGACAAGCACGCGCCGAACGCGCTCGTCCACCTCGGCAACGCGTCGTACTCCCTCTACCTCATCCACCCACTCGTCTCGCCCATCGTGCCCGAGGTCCTCGACGTGCTCGGCCTCGAGTTGCCGATCCTGTCGACGGTTCTCTCGGTGGTGGGAGCGCTCGCCGCGGCTCTGCTCCTCTTCCGCTTCGTCGAGCAGCCCGTGACGACCTTCCTGCAGCGGAAGCTCCGTTACGGGACCATCCCGCGGGAGACGCGGTCGGTGACCGCGTCTCCGTCAGCCGATCATCCTGTGTCGGTCGCGCCGTAGAAGAGCCGCTCGAAAACAGCCCGCGCTCGCCGGGTCACGGCGAGGTACTCCTCTTCGAGCTCGCTCGCCGAGCCCGGTGGATAGGACAGGATACGAGCGATGCCATCGAGCTGACGGCGGTCGGACGGGAGGACGTCGGTCGTCTTGTTGAGCCACAGCGTCATCGCGGAACGCACGCGTGACGCGAACACCCACGCCGCGTCGAGCGTGTGCGCGTCGTCGTCCGTGATGAGACCCTCAAGCCGGGCGACGTCGAGAGCCTCGCGCGTCGACGTGGTGCGAAGTCTCGGGATCCGCGCGGCGTGCTCGAGTTGGAGCAGTTGGACGAGCCACTCGACATCGCTCAACGAACCACGTCCGAGCTTGACGTGCCGGGCGGGATCGGCGCCCTTGGGAAGGCGCTCGCTCTCGACGCGCGCCTTGATGCGCTTGACCTCGCGGACGTCCGCCTCGCTCACATCGTCGCGGTACCTCACCGAATCGGCGAGCCGTGCGAAGTCCTCGAGGAGCGCGGCGTCACCGACGACGGGCCGTGCGCGCAGCAGGGCTTGAGCCTCCCACGTGAGCGACCACCGCTCGTAGTAAGCGCGGTACGAGTCGAGGGACCGCGTGACGGGGCCGTTTTTCCCCTCGGGCCGCAGGCCGATGTCGAGATCGAGCGGCAAGCGCGGGTCGTCGGTCAGTCGGGCGAGTTCGTGGACGATGCGGGTGGCGGCCTTCGGAACCTCGTCGGCTCGCTCTCCCGTCGCCCGATAGACGTAGATGACGTCGGTGTCGGATCCGAAGCCCAATTCGCTGCCGCCGTAACGGCCCATGCCGATGACGGCGAACTCGAAGGGCGGGTCGCTCGCGGCGGCATCCCGCAGCGCCCCCACCATACCCGCGAGGGTCGCCGTCGTGACGTCGGACAGCGCGTCGGAGATGTCGCGCAGCGAGTTGACGCCGAGCACGGACGACATCGCGAGGCGGAGGATCTCCCGCCGACGGACACGACGGATCGATGCGGCGGCGCGCTCGAGGTCCTCGTGCCGCGAGAGGATCGCGTGCATCTCCTCATCGAGCGTTGCGCGCGGCTTCGCACGCAGCTCGTCGTCATCGGCGAGCCACGCGGCCGCCTCCGGGAAACGGTCCATGAGCTCGCCGATGTATCGCGATCCCGACAGCACGCGGGTGAGACGCTCGGCCGCTCCCGACGAGTCCCGTAGCATGCGCAGGAACCAGTGCGACTCCCCCAGGGATTCGCTCACGCGACGGAACGTCAGGAGCCCGTAGTCGGGATCGGCACCCTCGGCGAACCACCGGAGCATCACGGGCAGCAGCAGGCGCTGGATGGTCGCGGAGCGCGACACCCCGGCCGTCAGCGCGGCGATGTGAGTGAACGCTCCGGCGGGGTCACGGAAGCCGATGGCGGCGAGACGCGCCGCCGCCTGCTCGGGGGTCAAAGCGAACTCGTCGTCCGGCAGGGCGGCGACGGCGCTGAGCAGCGGGCGGTAGAAGAGCCGCTCATGGAGCGAGCGCACGCTGTGCTTCGTGCGCTCCCACACCTCGACGAGTTGGGGGGCCGTGGACGCGAGACGGGACCCCCGGGCGAGCGCCCGGAGAGCGTCGTCCTCGCGCGGCATCAGGTGGGTACGGCGCAACCGGGTGAGTTGCAAGCGGTGCTCGAGGACCCGCAGCAAGCGATAGTCGGCTGAGAAGTCCGCGGCCTCGGCCCGACCGATGTATCCGCGGTCCGCGAGGGCGCCGAGGGCCGCGAGGGTTCCGCGCTGGTGAACGGCGTCGTCGGTCGAGCCGTGAACAAGCTGCAGGAGCTGGACGGTGAATTCGATGTCACGCAGCCCCCCGGGGCCGAGCTTCAACTGGTGGTGCACATCGTCGGCGGGGATGTGTTCGGTCACCCGCTCCCGCATCCGCTGGACGCTCTCCACGAAGCCCTCGCGCGACGAACTCGACCACACGCGCGGCGCGACGGCGGCGACGTACCGGTCCCCGAGCTCCCGGTCCCCCGCGAAGGAGCGGGCCTTGAGGAGCGCTTGGAACTCCCAGCTCTTCGCCCACCGGTCGTAGTAGGCGAGGTGGGACTCGAGGGTGCGGACGAGCGCGCCCGCCTTGCCCTCGGGACGGAGGTTCGCGTCGACCTCCCACAGCGGGGGCTCCATGCCGTGCTCGGCGATCCCGCGCATGGTCAGCATTGCGAGTCTCGTGGAGATGTCGACGGCGCGAGCGGACGAGACGGACTCGTGCGGCTCCGTCACGAAGATGACGTCGACGTCGCTCACGTAGTTGAGCTCGGAGGCCCCGGCCTTCCCCATGCCGATGATCGCGAAGGGTGTGGCGGCGACCTCGGCTCTCGGGAACCGGCCGGGAGCGGCGATCTCCGAAGACACCATGCTGCGTGCGACCGCGAGGGACGCGTCGAGGGCCGCCGCGGCGAGGTCGGCGAGGCACTCCGAGATCCGGGCCACGACATCGATGGGCGACCTCGATGTGAGGTCGAATGCGGCGATCGCGGTGAGCCACCGCCGGTAGCAGATACGCAGCGCCGTCCACTCCGCCTCGGTCCCCTCCCGGGAGGCGCCGTCCACGGCGCCGACGGACGCGAGTAGCGACGCACGCAGTTCCTCAGCCGATGGCACGGATGTGAGCGGCGCGTCGAACACCTCGAGGCAGTCGGGGTGGCGCTCGAGGAACTCCGCCAGCCCGGTCGAGGCACCGAGCACGGCGAGCATCGTTCGGCGCGACGACGCCGGAACGCATGCTTGCCGGACTTCGTCCGGATGGCTGCGCGCGAGCGCGAGCAGCGAGCCGAGAGCGGCATCGGGATCGGCCACGTCCGTGAAGTCGCCGACGATCTCGACGTCCCCGACGACGGCGAGCCCGTCGAGCTCATCGAGCCGTGTCCTGGCCTCCGAGAGCGACGTGAATCCCATCCGGGCGAGCCCGCTCAGGGTCGCCAGCTCACGTCTCATGGATCAGAGGATCTGGAGGTTCGTCTCGAGCTCGAACGGCGTCACCTGGGCGCGATACTGCTGCCACTCCTGACGCTTGTTGAGGAGGACGTAGTTGAACACCTGCTCGCCGAGCGTCTCGGCGACGAGCTCCGAGCGCTCCATGATGCTCGTGGCACGGTCGAGACTCGCGGGAAGGCTGTCATAGCCGAGCGCTCGCCGCTCCGTGTCGGTGAGGCTCCAGACGTCGTCCTCCGCCTCTGGCGGGAGTTCGTAGCCCTCCTCGATTCCCTTGAGACCGGCCGCGAGCATGAGCGAGAACGCGAGGTACGGGTTCGCCGCCGAATCGATCGCGCGGTACTCCACGCGCGCGGACTGCCCCTTGTTCGGCTTGTAGAGCGGAACGCGCACGAGCGCCGAGCGGTTGTTGTGACCCCAGGAGACGAAGCTCGGAGCCTCCGACACCATTCCCGAGCCGACGCCGCCCCAGAGTCGCTTGTAGGAGTTCACGAACTGGTTGGTCACGGCCGTGATCTCGGGAGCGTGCATGAGGAGACCGGCGATGAACTGGCGTCCGGTCTTCGAGAGCTGGTACTGCGCGCCGGCCTCGTAGAAGGCGTTGGAGTCGCCCTCGAAGAGCGACATGTGCGTGTGCATCCCGCTTCCCGGCTGCTGCGCGAGGGGCTTCGGCATGAACGTCGCATGCACGCCCTGTTCGATCGCGACCTCTTTGATGACCGTGCGGAAGGTCATGATGTTGTCGGCCGTGGTGAGGGCGTCGGCGTAGCGGAGGTCGATCTCGTTCTGTCCGGGGCCGGCCTCGTGGTGACTGAACTCGACCGAGATCCCGAGGTCCTCGAGCATTCGCACGGATCGGCGACGGAAATCGTGCGCGGTTCCGCCGGGAACGTTGTCGAAGTACCCGGCGTTGTCGACCGGGACGGGTCCGTCCGGGCCGTACTGCGCCGACTTCAGGAGGTAGAACTCGATCTCCGGGTGCGTGTAGAACGTGAAGCCCGCCTCGGCGGCCTTGGCGAGCGTGCGCTTGAGCACGTTGCGGGGATCGGCGACCGCGGGCTGGCCGTCGGGCGTCGTGATGTCACAGAACATCCGGGCGGTGGGGTCGATCTCACCACGCCAGGGGAGGATCTGGAAGGTCGACGGGTCGGGAAGGGCCAGCAGATCCGACTCGTAGGAACGGGAGAGACCCTCGATCGCGGAACCGTCGAAGCCGAGTCCCTCGGCGAAAGCGCCCTCGACCTCTGCCGGTGCGATGGCGACCGACTTGAGCGTCCCGACGACGTCCGTGAACCACAGTCGGACGAACTTGACACCGCGCTCCTCGATCGTCCGAAGCACGAAGTCACGCTGCTTGTCCATCCACTCCTCTTTCAGTCGACCCGGTGAATCTCCGTCGGCACGGCGAACTCCAGGCTACAGTCTCAGCGCCGAGCGCGAGCGGTGAGCGGTCGGGCGCGTCACGCGTCCTCCGCCGCTTCTTCCTCGGCCCACCGCCGACTGTTCTCACGCAGCTTCTCCGGCGCCTTCGCTGCCTCCTGCTCGGTGTCGAAGGGGCCGGCCCTGTCGACGGACGGGGACAGGAAGCCGTGCTCGACCGCCCCCGTGCGCAGGTTGTACCAGTACTTCTTGTCGTCGTCGCTCGACATGGTGACTCCTCGCTCGCGTTGCCCCGATCCTATCCCCGGGCGCAGCGCCGGATCGGCTCTCGCTACGCTGGGACGATGACGAAACACACTTCCCCGGTCGCGATCGGCATCGACATCGGAGGCACCGGCATCAAGGGAGCCACCGTCGACCTCGAGAAGGGGGTCTTCCTCAGCGATCGCATCAAGATCGCGACGCCCGCGGGCGGCCTGCCGGACGACATCGTCGCGGTCGTCGCCGACATCGTCTCGCAACTGCCGTCGTCGGACGACGAATCCATCGCCCTCGGCGTCGCGTTCCCCGCCATCGTGAAGCACGGCCGCACCCTCAGCGCCGCCAACGTCTCGGACGAGTGGATCGGTCTCAAGGCCGAGAAGAAGTTCGAGAAGGCCATCGGACGCGACATCACCTTCGTCAACGACGCCGACGCGGCCGGTTTCGCCGAGGCGCGTTTCGGCGCCGCGAAGGACGTCGAGGGCGTCACGCTCGTCACGACACTCGGCACCGGCATCGGGACGGCGCTCCTGTTCGACGGCGTCCTCGTGCCGAACGCCGAACTCGGCCACCTCGAGATCGACGGCCGGGACATCGAGACGGTCGCCTCCTACGGAGCGAAGGAGCGGGACGACCTCGGCTGGGAGGAGTGGGCGGCCCTCCTCACGACGTTCTACCGGCGACTCGAGCGGCTCATCGCACCCGACCTGTTCATCGTCGGCGGCGGCGTCTCGAAGCACCACGAGCAGTTCCTGCCGCTCATCGACATCGACACCCCGATCATCGCCGCGACGCACCGCAACAAGGCGGGCATCCTCGGCGCAGCCGCGATGGCCGACCGGGGGCACGCCGCCGTGCCCGAGAGGTCGACCACGGGAGCATGACCCACGGTCGGCGCTCGAGGTGATCGGGCGCCGACGCCGCGGCGATCGAGGTGAACGGGCCAGCTGATACGCCGGGTTCTGTCGCGGCACGGATGCCGCTGACGGCCATCTCTCTCGGGGTTGCGTCACCACAACCCTCTAGCGGTCTACCCGGGGACGGGACGAGCAGCCCCATGGTCCCCTGTCTGACCTTGCTCCGGGCGAGGTTTACCGAGCCGACCGGGTCACCCCGGTCGCTGGTGGTCTCTTACACCACCGTTTCACCCTTACCCCCGGCGCGGACGCCGGTGGCGGTCTGTTCTCTGTTGCACTGTCTCGCGGGTTACCCCGGGTGGGTGTTACCCACCGCCCTGCTCTGAGGAGCCCGGACGTTCCTCGGCGGTCGACGGGCGGACCCGTGCGACCGACGCGACCGTCTTGCCGACCCGTTCACGACCTCGATCCTACCGGTCGGGCTCGCTCCGCCGTCACCGGCAGGGGTGGTGTCAGAGCCCGGACTCCTCGGTGCGGACGAGGACGGCACCGCACTCCGGGCAGAGGACGACGTCATCGGGGGCAGCGGCCCTCACAGCGGCGAAGTCGTTGCCGGTGAGGGTCATCGTGCAGGCGCCGCACGTACCGGCGCGGAAGAGCGCCGCGCCGAAGCCGCTGCGCGACCGAGACCGCTCGTAGACGGCGAGAAGAGACTCCTCGACCGTCGCGATGACGCTTGCGCGGGAAGCCCGCAGCGCCTCGAGCTCCTTCTCGAGCCCGGCACGGCTCTCGTCGCGCGCCGCCTCGAGTTCCGCGATCCGGTCACGGAGGGCGGCGTCCGAGGCCGCGGTCTCGTTATAGGCGGCCTCGGCCGCCTCGAGCCGCTCCATCACGTCGAGCTCGGCATCCTCGAGATTCTCCTTCCGACGGCGCAGGGAGACCAGTTCCGACTCCAGCGCCGTGGCGTCCTTCGCGGACGACGAGCCCGCGAGTCGCTCGGTGTCGCGCGCGATGCGGGTGTCGACGACGGCGACATCCGACTCGATGCGGGAGAGCTCCGTCCGCGCGTCCTCGACGACGCCGAGCTCGCTCGCGAGTCGACCACGGAGGGCGTCGCGCTCGGCGACGACCGCGGCGATCGCGGCGATCTCCGGGAGGTGCGAGACGCGGTGCGTGACCCGCGTGACGTTCGTATCGACGGTCTGCAGGTCGAGGAGCGAGCGCTGGGCCGCAGCTGTGGCTTTCATGGGGTTCTCACTTCAGTGGTGGGGAGGACGTCATTGCGTGACGACGAAGTCCCAGGGGTCGGTGCGGAGGTCGCTCACGCGGACATCGAGGTCGGGGAGCTCCCGTCGCAGGCTCGCGGCCGCGGCCTCGAGCCACAGCCACTCGCTCGCCCAATGCGAGGTGTCGAGCAGGACGGGTCCGGTCCCGAGAGCGGCGCGTTCACGGGCGTCGGACGCGGGGTGATGCCGGAGGTCGCTCGTGATGTAGACGTCGGCGGCGAGGACCGCCGGGTGCTCGAGGAGCGAGTCCCCGGCCCCGGCGCACAGGGCGACCTCGGCGACGGGGGTCTCGTAGGGCCCGGCGGCGCGGACTCCGCCGGCCGTCGCGGGCAGCACGTGCGCGAGCGCTCCGGCGAGAGCACCGAGGGTCGTCGGCTCGGCCAGGCGACCGATCCGCCCGATGCCGTGCCTGCCGGAGACGTCGGGCTCGAGGGGACGGACGTCCTCGAGGCCGAGAAGAGTCGCGAGTACACCCGAGGTGCCCTCGGTCACGACGTCGGCGTTCGTGTGCGCCGACACGAGGGCGCAGCCGCCGCGGACGAGCCGCGTGACGAGCGCTCCCTTGACGGTGTCGCCGGCGAGCGAGGTGACGCCGCGGAGGAGGAGCGGGTGGTGCGCGATCAGGAGGTCGCTGTCCGCGTCGAGCGCCTCGTCCACGGTGTCGCCGACGACGTCGACGGCGAGAGTGACGCGCGAGACGACGTCGTCGGGGTGGCCGCAGACGAGCCCGGTCACGTCCCACGAAGAGGCACCCGCGGCCGGCCACAGCCGTTCCGTCGCCTCGAGGACTTCCGCTAGCGCATACGACACGACCAACACCCTACGGGATGGCCCGTCGCGAGGGTGTGGCAGCGCACCGATCGGAGGCGCGGCGGCGTACGATCGGGGGGATGAACGAGACGCCGATCGCCACGCCGTACGAAGACCTCCTCCGGGACGTACTCGAGAACGGGAGCCCCAAGTCTGACCGCACCGGCACCGGGACGCGGAGCGTCTTCGGTCGTCAGATCCGGTTCGACCTCTCGGAGGGCTTCCCCCTCATCACGACGAAGCGCGTGCACTTCCGCTCGGTCGCATACGAGCTCCTGTGGTTCCTGCGAGGCGACGGCAACATCCGTTGGCTCACCGACCACGGCGTCACCATCTGGGACGAGTGGGCCGACGCCGACGGAGATCTCGGGCCCGTCTACGGCGTGCAGTGGCGCTCGTGGCCGACGCCCGATGGTCGGCACATCGACCAGCTCGCGCAGATCATCGAGACGATCCGACGAGACCCGGACTCCCGGCGGCTCGTCGTCTCGGCCTGGAACGTCGCGGACATCCCGAACATGGCGCTCGCCCCGTGTCACGCGCTGTTCCAGTTCTACGTCTCGGACGGCAAGCTCTCCTGCCAGCTCTACCAGCGCAGCGCCGACATGTTCCTCGGTGTCCCCTTCAACATCGCGAGCTACGCGCTGCTGACGCACCTCGTCGCGGCGCAGACCGGCCTCGAGGTGGGGGACTTCATCTGGACCGGCGGCGATTGCCACATCTACGACAACCACGTGGAGCAGGTCGAGGAGCAGCTCTCGCGCTCGCCCTACCCGGCTCCGCGGCTCCGCATCGCGGGCGAGCACGCCGACATCTCCGAGTACACCTTCGAGGACCTCGTCGTCGAGGACTACCAGCACCACCCCGCCATCCGCGCGGCCGTCGCCGTCTGATCGTCGTGCTCGGTCTCATCTGGGCACAGGCGCGCGGCGGCGTCATCGGGCGCGACGGGGGCATGCCGTGGCACGTGCCGGAGGACATGGCGCACTTCAAAGACGTCACGGTCGGCTCGACCGTCGTGATGGGGCGTCGGACGTGGGAGTCGTTCCCGGAACGCTTCCGGCCACTGCCTGATCGTCGCAACATCGTGCTCACCCGCGACGCCGGTTGGTCGGCCGCGGGGGCCGAGCGCGCCGCTTCCCTCGACGCCGCCCTCGCGCTCGTCGGGATGAGCGACGTCTGGATCATCGGCGGCGGCACGCTCTACGCCGAAGCGATCGACCGCGCCGACGTCATCGAACTGACGGAACTCGACATCCCCGTCGACGGCGACACCCTCGCTCCCGTGGTCGGTGGGGAGTGGGCGCCCGTCTCGATCGAGCCCGCCTCCGAGTGGTCGGTCTCGCGCACCGGCGTGCCGTACCGCTTCCTCCGCCTCGAACGAACCGGGCTCTGACACGGCCGCTGCGGCGTGGCAAGCCCTTCCCGCTCGAGCGTCCATCCGCGTTACGGTCGACCGTCACCAGCCGTTCGACGAGGGGAAGGCATGTTCCAGCGGAACGTCGCACCCGGCGTGCATCGCCTCTGCATCGCCCACACCAACATGTACATCGTGGAGCACGGCGACCGTGTGCTCCTCGTCGATGCCGGCCTGCCGTCGTTCTGGCGGCCACTGATCGACGCGCTGACGGAGATCGGTCGACGCCCGAGTGACGTCGACGGCGTCGCCCTCACCCACGCGCACTTCGACCACGTCGGGATCGCGAAGCGCATCCGCGCCGAGTGGGGCGTACCGGTGTGGGTGCACATCAACGACCTCGCGCTCGCTGCGCACCCGTACTCCTACCGCCCGGAGACGGCACGGCTGCTCTATCCGCTCCGCCATCCCGGCGGGCTGCGTCCGCTCGCCGCGATGGCTGCGGCCGGGGCCCTCGCCGTCCCCGGAGTTCGCGATGCGACCATCCTGTCGCCCGGTCTCCCGCTCCCCGGTTCCCCCGTGATCGTGCCGACACCCGGCCACACGGCCGGCCACGTCGCGCTCCACTTTCCGGACCGCGACGCCCTCCTCGTCGGCGACGCCGTCGTGACTCTCGACCCGTACACGGGTGGGACGGGTCCGCAGATCGTCGCCCGCGCCGCCACCGCGGACAGCCCGGGGGCGCTCCGTTCCCTCGACGCCCTCGTCGCCACGGGGGCCTCGATCGTGCTCCCCGGCCACGGCGAACCGTGGACCGGCGGGATCGGCCCCGCCGTCCGGGCCGCTCGTGCCCGGGGAGCCCATTGACGCCCTCCTGAGCCACTCGGCGACGGGCCGCGGCGAGCGCCCGTCCGGCACATAGACTCCTCGGGTGCCATCCGCAGTCCCTCCGACCGCCCCGTCGACACGGCGCGGGCACCTCATCGATCTCTCCCCCCTCCGCCAGAGCCCCGCATTCGCGCGACTCTGGATCGGGAGCGCGATCGCCGGAATCGGCGGCCAGATGACGATCGTCGCCGTCGGTCTCCACATCTACGCGATCACCGGATCGACGTTCGCGGTCGCGATGGTGGGGACGATCGCGCTCATCCCCATGATCATCGCGGGGCTCTACGGCGGGATGCTCGCGGACGCGTTCGACCGCCGCACCGTCGCCCTCGCGTCCGCGAGTGTCGCATGGCTCGCGACAATTGGGCTCGCCGCGGTCGCGTGGACCGACGTGGACTCACTCTGGCCCTTCTATGTCCTCACGACCCTCACGTCCGTCGCGGCGACGATCACGGGGACGGCCCGGCAGGCCATCACTCCGCGACTCGTGCCGCGCGAGCTCCTCCCCGCGGCGTCCGCCCTCGGCGGGGTGAGTATGGGCGTCATGGTGACCGTCGGCCCGGCGATCGCGGGCGTCCTCGTGGCGTCCGTGGGTTTCGGCTGGACCTACACGGCGGACGTCATCCTCTTCACGGCGGCATTCCTCGGAATCGTGACCCTTCCCCCGATCCGGCCGGAGGGCGAGACGCATCGACCGGGACTCGAGTCCGTCCGAACGGGACTGCGGTTCCTCCGCGGTGCTCCGAACGTCCGGATGTCGTTCATCGTCGACATCATCGCGATGACGTTCGGGCGTCCACACGCCCTGTTCCCGGCCGTCGGCGCCCTCGTCATCGGCGGCGGCGCCGTGACCGTGGGCGTCCTCACCGCTGCAGGTGCCGTCGGCACACTCCTGTGCAGTCTCTTCTCCGGCCGCATCGGGCTCGTGCGGCGCCACGGCGTCGCGATCGGGTGGGCCATCGGCGTCTACGGGGCGTTCGTCGCCGGGTTCGGCACCGTGCTCGCCGTGCTCGTCCTGACGGGGAGCACGCGACCGGGGACGTCGATCAAGGAGGCGGACGTCGTCGCCCTCACGATCGCGGCGATCATGCTCGCGGGCACCGGCGCCGCCGACAACGTGAGTTCGATCTTCCGCAACACGATGCTCCAGACCGCCGTGCCCGACAACATGCGCGGTCGGCTGCAGGGGATCTTCACCGTGGTCGTCACGGGTGGGCCGCGCATCGGCGACCTCTACGTCGGTACCGCAGCCCTCCTCGTGAGCGTGTGGGTGCCGCCCCTCCTCGGTGGCCTGCTCATCATCGCCCTCATCGCGCTGTGCCTCCGCCTCACACCGAGTTTCCGCACCTATGACGCGGACCATCCCACCGCGTGAGCTCTGAGGCAATCCCGTGCGCCCGCGATTCGCACCGACGTAGCGTCGAGGAATGGACTGGTTCTCGGCCGGCGACTACGAGCTCGCTCGTGAGGTGCTGCAACGCGGGATCGCGGCGATCTACCTCGTCGCATTCCTGTCGACCGCCGCCCAGTTCCGGGTGCTCCTCGGCGAGCGCGGCTTCCTGCCCGTCGCCGATTTCATCCGGCGCACGTCGTGGCGCCAGGCTCCGAGTCTCTTCCGTTTCGGCTACTCGGATCGGCTGCTCCTCGTCGTCACGGTCGTGGGCGCCGTCGTGGCCGCGATGCTCGTCCTCGGGTTGCCGCAATCGGGGCCGCCGTGGCTTCCTCTCGTCGCCTTCGTCGTCATCTGGGCGCTCTACCTCTCGATCGTCAACGTCGGGCAGACGTTCTACGGCTTCGGATGGGAGACGCTTCTCCTCGAGGCCGGCTTCCTCGCGGCCTTCCTCGGTTCGCGCGATGGCCCTCCCCCGTTGCCCGTGATGATCCTCTTCTGGTGGCTGGTGTTCCGCCTGGAGTTCGGGGCGGGGATGATCAAGATGCGCGGCGACCGCTCGTGGCGTGATCTGACGGCGCTCTTCTACCACCACGAGACGCAGCCGATGCCGAATCCGCTGAGTCGTTCTGCGCACCTGCTCCCCCGGTGGTTCCACCGTCTCGAGGTGCTCGGCAACCACGTCGCGCAACTCGTCGTCCCGTTCCTGCTGTTCGTCCCGGGTCCCGTCGGGACCGTCGCCGGGATCGTCGTCGTGCTGACTCAGGGCTGGCTCGTCCTGACGGGGAACTTCGCCTGGCTCAACGTCCTCACCATGGTGCTCGGGTTCAGTGCGATCGCCGATCCCCCGTGGCTCGATCCCGTGTCGACGGGCGAATCCTCGCCGCTGTGGTTCGTCGTCGTGGTCCTCGCCGCGAGTGCCGTCCTGATCGTCCTCGGCTGGAGGCCGCTGCGGAACCTGTTCTCGCGTCACCAGCTCATGAACGCGAGCTTCGACCCGCTGCACCTCGTCAACGCCTACGGTGCGTTCGGCAGCGTCACGACGGAGCGACTCGAGGTCATCGTGGAGGGCACGGAGGATCCGGACGCCGACACGGGCTGGCGGGAGTACGAATTCCGCGGCAAACCCGGCGATCCGACGAGGCGCCCCCGCCAGTTCGCGCCGTATCATCTGCGGCTCGACTGGCTCATGTGGTTCGTCGCGCTCGGTCGACTGGAACGGTGGTTCATGGTGCTCCTCACGCGTCTCCTCGAGGCCGACCGTGCGACACTCCGACTCCTCCGCGTCGACCCGTTCGACGGCCGGGCGCCGACCCGCGTCCGGGCCCGGCTCTTCCATTACCGGTTCGCCACACGCGCGGAGCGGCGACAGACGGGGCTCTACTGGATCCGGCAACCGCTCGGCGAGCTCATCGCCCCTGTAGGCCTCGACCGGGCAGGCGGGACACGCCGCTCCTGATGCTTGCGCCGGGACGGCCGGAGGGGCACCATCGAACATATGTTCGAATCGACGACGACCGGAGGGTGCCCCGCACGCGATGCGAGGGGCGACCTGTGTGGGCGTCCTCCCGGCGGCGCCCCCGTGGGGCTGTGCCACGCTCACGCCGCCGCCGTGCTCGAGTGGGGTGAAACGGAGTTCGGTCGAGAGGACCTGCTGCCCACACCGTGCGTCGTATGCGGTTCCCGCACCGGGGTGAAACGTCCCTCAGGGTGGGCGTGTGCGGTGTGCGAGTGGCGCGTGGGCGACATCGTCGACGGAGAGCTCCCCCGGCCGCGCGTGGACGTCGTCTACTACATCCGCTTCGACGACCGCATCAAGATCGGCACCACCGTGAACCCGAGGCAACGCCTGCAGCGGCTCTGGCACGAGGGGGTCCTCGCGTTCGAGCGCGGTGACCGCCTCGTCGAGCGCCGCCGTCACGCGCAGTTCGCTGCCGACCGGCTCGGCCGATCGGAGTGGTTCTCCCCCTCGAAGGCCCTCGAGACCCACATCGCCGCCCTCTCCGCCGGGGTCGAGGACCCGTGGCTCCGCCACGCGCGCTGGGTGAGCGAGGCGATCGCACTCCGTGGGTGAGCGAGCGCGGTCTCGCTAGATCGTCGCCACCGATTCCGCCATCCCTAGACCTGCCGACGGCGGTTTTGAGACCGTGGACGAATGTCCTACATCCGATTGATCCTGCCCGACGAGAACGACGTGAACTTCGAGGGGGTGACGCCTCCCGAGACCTACACCACGAACAACGGCCAGTACGTACTTGTCCGTGTGGGCGAGGGCGTCGACGTCACCGACGACGCCGCCGGCCACCACGAGGTGCCGGTGACGCACGCCTGGTACGAACGCGCAGCAACGGTCTGACCTCTTCTGCCGCGGCGTGACGATGCACAAGAACCTCGAGCGAAGGGGGTTCTTGATTTGTGGGCCCTACCGGGCTCGAACCGATGACATCCACGGTGTAAACGTGGCGCTCTACCAACTGAGCTAAAGGCCCTCACGCGCGCGGCGCTTCACCATGGTAGCGCGTCCAGGTCGGTCGTTTTGTCCCGCGCGCTCCGCTGCTGCCAGGGTGGACCCATGACGCTCCGCCACACGCTGCTCGCCCTCCTCGTCGTGGTGTTGTGGGGCATGAACTTCGTCGTCATCGACGAAGGGCTCGAGGGAGTCCCTCCGCTGCTGTTCCTCGCGATGCGCTTCGTGGTCGTCGCACTTCCGGCGGTCTTCTTCGTGAAGCCACCGAAGGCGCCGATCCGGATCGTCGTCACGATCGGCGCCTTCATGAGCCTCGGCCAGTTCTCGCTCCTCTACATCGCCCTGCACCTCGGTATGCCGTCGGGGCTCGCCTCGCTACTCCTCCAGGTTCAGGTGATCTTCACGGTGCTGATCGCGGCGTTCGCGTTGAAGGAGCGGCCGACACGGCGCCAGATCGTCGGTGTCGTGATCGGCACGACGGGGCTTGGCGTCATCATCGCCGGTCAGGCCGGGAGCGTGGCGTGGCTGCCTGCGTTCGTCCTCCTCGGGGCCGCTTTCTCCTGGGCCGTCGGAAACGTCGTCACGCGGCACGCCCGCGTCTCGTCGGGACTCTCGATCGTGGTGTGGTCGGCTCTCGTCGTGCCGCTGCCGAGCTTCCTGCTCGCTCTCGCGGTCGAGAGCCCGCCGGTCGTGTTCGACGCGCTCGCGAACCTGTCGCTCCTGGCGATCCTGTCGACGCTGTACACGGCCGTCGCCGCCTCACTCATCGGCTACGGCATCTGGAACTCGCTCATGGCGATCTATCCGGCGAGCCGCGTCGCTCCGTTCACCCTGCTCGTCCCGATCATCGGGCTGCTCGCGGCGTGGCTCGTCCAGGGAGAGGTGCCGACGGTGCTCGAGCTCGTGGGCGGAGCCGTCATGCTCGCCGGCATCGCAGCCGCGGTGCTCGCGCCCCGCCGCCGTACCCGGAGCGAACCGGCACCCGTGGTGCGCCCCGAGACGTCGGGCTAGATCACGCGGGGACGCGCTGCATCTCGCGGAGCGCCGTCCGGTACGCCGCGATGTCGCGCGGCTCGCCGGGGGCGGTGATGAAGCTCGCCCGGATGATGCCGTCGATGTCGATGAGGAACGTCGCGCGATTCGCCTGGCCCCGCTCCGGCAGGAAGACCCCGTACTCCTTCGCGACCTGCCCATGGGGCCAGAAGTCCGCCAACAGACTGAACGGGAACTTCTCCCGCTCGGCCCAGGCGCGCAACGCGAACGTCGAGTCGACCGAGATGGCGAGGAGCTCGATGCCCGCGTCGGCGAACATCTCGAGGTTCTCACTCAGGGCACACATCTCACTCGTGCAGGTACCCGAGAAGGCCACGGGGACGAAGACGACCGCAACGGCTCGTTTCCCCCGGAACGAGGAGAGGCGGATCGACTCCCCGTACTGATCGAGGAGTTCGAAGTCGGGAGCCCTCGTGTCGTTCTCGAGTGCCATTGTCCTCGCCTTTCGCACACACCGCGTTCCCGTCGCGGACGCTGGCGGGCTCGGTCAGCCATCCTAACCCCGTGTGAGGCCGCCGGTGCGTGACGCGCAGCGGCGTGCGACTGGGTAGGCTGGAAGCGAAGGGCGCGCCCCCATGATGCGGGCGGCGCCGTACGGCGGGTCAGCCCGCTCAACCCGGCACGATCTGCCCCACACAGAAAGGTCGACGGTGACTGTTCACGATCAGGACCCGTACTCGGTAGGCCACAGCGATTCCGATCCGGAAGAGACGGCCGAATGGCAGGAGTCGCTTTCAGCGCTCGTCGAAGCACGCGGCAGCGGCCGCGCTCGCGAGATCATGCTGAGCCTGCTGAAGCAGTCGAAGGAACTCCACCTCGGCGTGCCGATGGTCCCCACCACGGACTACATCAACACGATCGCCCCGGAGAACGAGCCGGAATTCCCGGGCGACGAGGAGCTCGAGCGCAAGTACCGCGCGTGGATCCGCTGGAACGCGGCGATCACCGTGCACCGCGCGCAGCGGCCCGGGATCGGTGTCGGCGGCCACATCTCGACCTACGCGTCCTCCGCGGCACTCTACGAGGTGGGCTTCAATCACTTCTTCCGCGGGCAGGACCACTCCGGCGGCGGCGACCAGATCTTCATCCAGGGCCACGCCTCCCCCGGAACCTATGCGCGCGCGTATCTCGAGGGTCGCCTGTCGACGGACCAGCTCGACGGCTTCCGCCAGGAGAAGTCGCACCCGGCGGGCGGGCTCTCGTCCTACCCGCACCCGCGCCTCATGCCGTCGTTCTGGCAGTTCCCCACCGTGTCGATGGGCCTCGGTCCGATCAACGCGATCTACCAGGCGCACGCCAACAAATACCTCACCAACCGCGGCATCAAGGACGCGTCTGACCAGCAGGTCTGGGCATTCCTCGGGGACGGCGAGATGGACGAGGTCGAGAGCCGTGGTCAGCTCCAGGTCGCGGCGAACGAGGGGCTCGACAACCTCAACTTCGTCATCAACTGCAACCTGCAGCGCCTCGATGGCCCGGTCCGTGGAAACGGCAAGATCATTCAGGAGCTCGAGAGCTTCTTCCGCGGCGCGGGCTGGAACGTCATCAAGGTCGTCTGGGGCCGCGAATGGGACGACCTGCTCTCCCGCGACACCGAGGGCGCCCTCCTCAACATCATGAACGAGACTCCGGACGGCGACTACCAGACGTACAAGGCGGAGAGCGGCGCGTTCATCCGCGAGAACTTCTTCGGCAAGGACCCCCGTGCCCTGAAGCTCGTCGAGGACTACTCGGACGACCAGATCTGGAACCTCAAGCGCGGTGGCCACGACTACCGCAAGGTGTACGCGGCCTTCAAGGCGGCATCGGAGCACAAGGGACAGCCGACGGTCATCCTCGCGAAGACGGTCAAGGGCTACGGCCTCGGCCCGAGCTTCGAGGGTCGCAACGCGACCCACCAGATGAAGAAGATGACGCTCGACAACCTCAAGACCTTCCGCGACGCGATGCACATCCCGATCACGGACGCGCAGCTCGAGGAGAACCCGTACCTCCCGCCGTACTTCCACCCCGGCGAGAACGACGAGGCGATCCAGTACCTGCACGAGCGTCGCCGGGATCTCGGCGGCTACCTGCCGGAGCGTCGCAGCAAGTACACGGACGTGTCCCTCCCGGACGACTCCGCGTACGCGATCAGCAAGAAGGGCTCCGGAACGCAGGAAGTCGCCACGACGATGGCCTTCGTGCGTCTCCTCAAGGACCTGCTCCGCTCGAAGGACTTCGGCCACCGCATCGTGCCGATCATCCCGGACGAGGCGCGTACCTTCGGCATCGACGCGTTCTTCCCGTCCGCGAAGATCTACAACCCGAACGGTCAGCACTACATGTCTGTCGACCGTGAGCTGCTCCTCGCCTACAAGGAGAGCCCGCAGGGCCAGATCGTGCACGTCGGCATCAACGAGGCGGGCGCTCTCGCGGCGTTCACGAACATCGGAACGACCTACTCGACGCAGGGTGAAGTCCTCATCCCCGTGTACGTCTTCTACTCGATGTTCGGCTTCCAGCGCACGGGAGACGCCATGTGGGCGGCGGGCGACCAGATGGCGCGTGGCTTCATGATCGGTGCCACCGCCGGCCGGACGACCCTCACGGGCGAAGGCCTGCAGCACGCCGATGGTCACTCGCCGCTGCTCGCCTCGACGAACCCCGCCGTGATCTCGTACGACCCGGCCTACGGCTACGAGATCGGCCACATCGTGCGCGCGGGACTCGAGCGCATGTACGGCGGATCGCACGAGGACCCGAACGTCATGTACTACCTCACGGTCTACAACGAGCCCATCGTGCAGCCCGCCGAGCCCGAGAACGTGGACGTCGACGGCATCCTCAAGGGCATCCACCTGCTCAAGCGCGCAGAGAACGACGGACCGAAGGCACAGATCTTCGCGTCCGGCGTCTCCGTGCCGTGGGCGATCGAGGCGCAGAACCTGCTGGCGTCGGACTGGGGCGTCTCTGCAGACGTCTGGTCGGTGACCTCCTGGTCGGAGCTCCGTCGCGACGGCCTCGCGGCCGACGAGCACAACTTCCTCTACCCCGAGTCGGAGCAGCGGGTCCCCTACCTGCAGTCGAAGCTCGACGGTGCGGAAGGCCCGGTGGTCGCGGTTACGGACTACATGCACGCGGTCGCCGACCAGGTCCGTCAGTTCGTCCCGAACGACTTCGCGACGCTCGGGGCCGACGGCTTCGGTTTCTCGGACACGCGCGCTGCGGCTCGTCGCTTCTTCAAGATCGACGGTCCGTCCGTCGTCGTGAAGGTGCTCGAGCGGCTCGCCGCCCAGGGGGCCGTGGACCCGTCGCTCGCGTCGCAAGCGATCGACACGTACAACCTGCACGACGTCACGGCGGGAACCACCGGCAACGCCGGCGGCGAGTCCTGACGCCGCCTGCCTCCGTGCCCAGGACCAAGGCCGAGACCCTCGCGTGGCTGCGCAGGATCTCGGGCGAACTCGCGACGGTGACCCTCGGTCGCCTCGAGGACACCTTGCCCTGGTATGCGGACATGCCCCCTGGGCGACGATCGGCCGTCGGCCTCGTCGCCCAGGCGGGTATCAGTTCCTTCATCGCGTGGTACGACGACCCACGGGCGACACCGTGGATCGCAGCCGACGTCTTCGGCGCGGCGCCGCGTGAGCTCCTGCGTTCGGTCAGCCTCACGCAGACGCTGCAACTCATCCGCGTGACCGTCGAGGTCGTCGAGGAGCGTGTCGCAGGTCGCAGCGAGGATCTCCGCGAGGCGATCCTGCTGTACTCGCGCGAGATCGCGTTCGCCGCCGCGGACGTCTACGCGCGCGCCGCTGAGGCGCGTGGCCTCTGGGACGCGCGCCTCGAGGCCCTCGTCGTCGACTCGATCCTCACGGGCGAGACCGACGACGAACTCCCGAGCCGGATCGCCGCGCTCGGCTGGCACGGCCACGGCGAGGTCGCCGTCCTCGTCGGCACGACCCCCGCCATGCTCGACGTCGATCAGCTCCGTCGCACGGCACGTCACATGGCAGCAGACGTGCTCATCGGGGTGCAGGGGAAGCGGCTCGTCCTCGTCATCGGCAGAGCCGAACCCCGCATCGAGGATCCCGAGGACGGGACGACGGCACCACCCGTCCTGTCGTTCCTCGAGATCGCCGGCGGACTCGAGCCCGGCTTCGGCCCCGGGCACCTCGTGCTCGGACACGAGGTCACGAGCCTCGTCGACGCGTCCCGGAGCGCCCGCGCCGCTCTCGCCGGATTCGCGGTCGCGCGCTCGTGGCGGCACGCGCCCCGGCCCGTCGCAGCGGACGATCTCCTGCCGGAACGAGCACTCGCGGGTGACCCGCTCGCGCGCGCGACACTCGTTGAGCGCATCTACCGCCCCCTCATGGCGCACTCCCCGGAGCTCGCGACGACGCTGTGGAGCTACCTCGACAGCGGACGCTCCCTCGAGGCCACGGCCCGCGAACTCTTCGTCCACCCGAACACGGTCCGCTATCGCTTGAAGCGCATTTCGGAAGTGATCGGCTGGGACGCCACGGGAGCACGGGAGTCGCTCATCCTGCAGTCCGCGCTCATCCTCGGCTCGATCGCCGACCAGGACGGCCGGTCGTCGCGTCGGAGCGGCTGACGGGCGGCTTGTGCGACACCACCAACGAGTGAACCGAATGTTCGTGGCATGTCGACAGCGTGAAGCCCCATCGGGTTGGCAGACTGTTCACGTGATCATCCTCGCGTGCCCTGGACAGGGTTCACAGACCCCCGGTTTCCTGAGCCCCTGGCTCGACCTCGACGGGGTCCCGGAACTCCTCGCCGGGTTCTCGGACGCCGCGGGCATCGACATCGTGCGACACGGGACCGAATCGGACGCCGACGTGATCCGCGACACGGCGATCGCCCAGCCACTCATCGTCGCCGCCGGCCTCGTGACGGCGCACGCGCTCGCCGCGCGCGGAGCGCTCGCGGGTATCGGCGGAGTGGCCGGGCACTCGGTGGGCGAGTTCACCGCCGCCGCGATCTCCGGGGTCGTCGACGATGCAACCGCGCTCCACCTCGTGCGGACCCGCGCCGTCGCCATGGCACGGGCCGCGGGAGAGGAGTCCACCGGGATGAGCGCCGTGCTCGGAGGCGAAACAGCCGACGTGGAGGCAGCGGCCGAGGCGGCCGGCCTCTCCCCCGCCAACTACAACGGCGGCGGCCAGATCGTCATGGCCGGACCTGTCGACGCCCTCTCGGCGTTCGCCGCCGAGCCCCCGGCCGGAACGAGGGTCATCCCGCTCCAGGTCGCCGGCGCTTTCCACACCCGTTTCATGGAGAGCGCCCGCGCCGATCTCGCCGCGGCGGTCGCCGACGTGTCCGCCGCGGACCCGACGGTCCCGCTCTGGACCAACAACGACGGATCCCGCGTCGAGAGCGGTAGCCGTTTCCTCGATCTGCTCGTCACGCAGGTGTCGTCGCCGGTACGGTGGGACGCTTGTATGGCGGCGTTCGCCGCGGCCGGGGCCACCGGCCTCGTCGAGGTCGCACCGGCCGGGGCGCTCACCGGGCTCGCGCGGCGCGGGCTCAAGGGACTTCCCACCGTCGCCGTCAAGACTCCGGACGACCTGCAGGCCGCCGCGGACCTCATCGCAGCCTGAGACCGAAGGACACCATGACTCGCCCAGCTCTCCGTCAGTCGACGGGCGCCCAGTTCACCCGAATCCTCGCCCTGGGCGCCGCCCGCGGCGACCGGGTCGTTCCGAACGACGACCTCGTCGGACCGATCAACTCCTCCGACGAGTGGATCCGGCAGCGCACCGGCATCATCACCCGTACGCGCGCGTCGGCGGACATCAGCGCCGTCGACCTCGCGACCGAGGCCTCGCGCGAGGCCATCGAGCGCTCCGGCATCGACCCCGCGCAGATCGACCTCGTCCTCGTCGCGACGATCAGCAACATCATGCAGTCGCCGTCCATCTCGGCCGTCGTCGCCGACCGTGTCGGAGCCAACCCCGCCGCCGCTTACGACCTCAATGCGGCGTGCGCGGGCTACGCGTACGCCGTGGCGCAAGCGGACGCGCTCATCCGCGCGGGGAGTGCGCACTATGCGCTCGTGATCGGCGCGGAGAAGCTCTCCGACATCGTCGACCCGACCGACCGCAGCATCTCCTTCCTGCTCGGTGACGGCGCCGGCGCCGCGGTGATCGGCCCGAGCGACTTCCCCGGCATCTCCGGGACCGTGTGGGGCTCCGACGGCTCGAAGGCGGACGCCGTCAGCATGAGCGGCACCCTCGTCGACTACCGCGACGGCAAGGCCGTGTGGCCGACCCTCCGCCAGGAGGGCCCCACGGTGTTCCGCTGGGCCGTGTGGGAGATGGCCAAGGTCGCGCAGGAGGCCATCGACACGGCCGGCATCACGGTCGAGGACCTCGCCGCGTTCATCCCTCACCAGGCCAACATGCGCATCATCGACGAGTTCGCCAAGCAGCTGAAGCTGCCGGAGCACGTCGAGATCGCACGGGACATCGCGACGACCGGCAACACGTCGGCCGCGTCGATCCCGCTCGCGACCCACCGTCTGCTCGAGGAGCACCCCGAGTTGAGCGGCGGCCTCGCCCTGCAGATCGGCTTCGGCGCGGGACTCGTGTTCGGCGCCCAGGTCGTCGTCCTCCCCTGAACCCCGCGCCGCCGCGCGACGACGGCGCATCACCCCCATAGACTGTTTCGCGGTCATACGACACTCAAGGAGAAACCCACCATGGCACTGTCCACCGAAGAAGTCCTCGCCGGCCTCGCCGAGCTCGTCAACGACGAAACCGGAATCGCCGCCGACACCGTCGAGCTGGACAAGTCGTTCACCGACGACCTGGACATCGACTCCATCTCGATGATGACGATCGTCGTCAACGCCGAGGAGAAGTTCGACGTGAAGATCCCGGACGAAGAGGTCAAGAACCTCAAGACGGTCGGCGACGCCGTCGACTTCATCGTCAAGGCTCAGGGCTGAGCGGGACCATCGTCCCCTCCCCCCGGTAGTACCCGGCGGAGCGTCAGGGGTGCGTCGGACGGCAGAGCCTGCCGACGCACCGCTGGCCGTCCGGCGGCCGCCCGGGCACCACCCGCCGCGAAACCGCGGACGGACCGTGACCGAAGAAAGAGTTCTCGTCATGACCACCAAGAGAATCGTCATCACCGGGATCGGCGCCACGTCGCCGATCGGAGGCACCGCCACGGAGTCGTGGGCGAACCTCCTCGCCGGCGCATCAGGTGCCCGCCGGCTCGAGCAGCCCTGGGTCGAAGAGCTCTCGATCCCCATCACCTTCGCGGCTCAGGCCGCTGTGCCCGCCGTCGATATCCTGACGCGGCAAGAGACCAAGCGTCTCGACCCCTCGAGCCAGTTCGCGCTCATCGCGGCCCGCGAGGCGTGGGCCGACGCCGGCACCCCCGACGTCGACCCCGAGCGTCTGCTCGTCGACTGGGCGACGGGCATCGGCGGCGTGTGGACGCTCATCGACGCCTGGGACACTCTTCGTGAGAAGGGACCGCGCCGTGTCCTGCCCATGACCGTGCCCATGCTCATGCCCAATGGACCCGCCGCTGCCGTGGGAATGGATCTCGGCGCCCGCGGGGGCGAGCGCACCGTCGTATCCGCGTGTGCGTCGAGCACCGAGTCGATCGCCAACGCGTACGACCACCTCCAGGCCGGTCTCGCCGATATCGTCGTGGCCGGCGGCTCCGAAGCCGCCATCCACCCGCTCCCCATCGCGTCGTTCGCCGCGATGCAGGCCCTGTCGAAGCGCAACGATGATCCCGCCGCCGCGTCCCGGCCGTACGACGTGGATCGAGACGGCTTCGTACTCGGCGAAGGTGCCGCCGCCCTCGTCGTCGAGACGCTCGAACATGCCCAGGCGCGAGGAGCTCGCATCTACGCGGAACTGGTCGGCGGAGCGGTCACGAGCGACGCCTACCACATCACGGCTCCCGACCCGGAGGGCTCGGCCGCGGCTCGGGCCATGCGCGCCGCCGTCGAGACGAGTGGTGCGAGCCTCGAGGAGGTGTCGCATATCAACGCGCACGCGACGTCGACGCCCGTCGGCGACATCGCCGAGTACAACGCGCTGCGTCGCGTCTTCGGCGATCGCCTGGACGGTATCCCCGTCACGGCGACGAAGGCCTCTACGGGTCATCTCCTCGGCGGCGCCGGGGCGATCGAGGCGCTCTTCGTCGTCAAGACGCTTCACGAGCGCATGATCCCGCCGACGATCAATCTCGACAACCCCGACCCGGAGATCCCGCTCGACGTCGTGACGTCGCCCCGGGAACTCGGCGAAGGCGACCACATCGCCATCAGCAACTCGTTCGGATTCGGCGGTCACAACGCGGTCGCCGCGTTCCGGACCTTCTCGGACTGACTCCGGCGCGGAGAACCCCCGGCGGGAAGCCTTCCGCCGGGGGTTCTCTCGTTTCTCGATCGTCGCCGTTTCGCCACTCGTGCCGCCGGGAAGCCCTCCGACGGTCACGGTCCACGCCAGGGCGACGACCGGGTCTGTGGGGTCAGCCGACCTTGTGAAGCCAGATGACGGAGGAGTCGTCGCTCGCGTGCCGGAACGCCTCGAGCTCGTCGTCCCAGGCCTGCCCGAGGGCGACCCGCAACTCCCGCTGGAGCTCGACGGGGTCCGAACCGGCGACGTCCATCGCGTAACGGATGCGGTCCTCGGGCACGACGACGTTCCCGGCGCTGTCCGTCTGCGCGTAGAAGATGCCGAGGTCGGGCGTGTGCAGCCACCGACCGCCGTCGGATCCGGGGCTCGGATCCTCGGTCACTTCGAAGCGGAGGTGTTCCCACCCGCGCAATGACGATGCGATCGCCGCGCCCATACCCTGCCGACCGTCCCAGTAGAACTCGGCGCGCTGGGAGCCGGCGAGGACGGGCTGCTCGGTCCACGAGAAGTTCACGGCACGCCCGAGGGCGCGTCCCGCTGCCCACTCGACGTGTGGGCAGAGCGCGCGTGGTGACGAGTGGACGAAGATCATCCCTCGTGCAGCAGGTGCCACCATTTCATCCTCCATCATCCTGATACGTCTTCCCCTACGACCAGGTGCGGATGAGCGGTGCTATTCGATTGACCGCCGGGGGCGATACAGCAGACCACCGACAGTGTTGATTATGCCGCACGATCCTGGCGAATACCAGCCATGTCATTCGCTGTTCACGAGAGTGCGATCCTCGAAGGACAACCCCGGTCGTTCGCGTCACGATCGGTCACACGATGCCGCCGTCGGCGCCCCGGTGACCTACGATTCATCAGTCCTGGGTCACCCCCGACAGCTCACGCCGGGATGCACCGGTGGAACCGCCGCCGCGTCCCCGCCACGATCACCGAAGGAACGACATGCCCACCACCTCGCCGTCCGCCCGCCGCCGCGCCGTCATCACCTCGGCAGCCCTGCTCACCATCGCTGCGCTCACCGGCTGCTCGTCCGAGGGTTCGGGCGCCGGCTCGTCGTCTCCCGCCGCCGAAGAGGGACTGACTCTCGCGGACGTGCAGGACGCCGGCGTGCTCGTCGTCGGGACCGAGGGCACCTACCGGCCGTTCTCCTTCCACGAGGGCGGCTCGGGCGAACTGACCGGTTACGACGTGGAGGTCGCCACCGCCGTCGCGGAGAAGCTCGACGTCGACGTCGAGTTCGAGGAGACCCAGTGGGACGGGATCTTCGGGGGGCTCGACGCCGGCCGCTTCGATGTGATCGCCAACCAGGTGTCGATCAACGAGGAGCGCCTCGAGGACTACGATTTCAGCACGCCGTACACCGTCTCCCCCGGTGTCCTCATCGTGGCAGAGGGCACGACCGACATCACGTCGCTCGAAGACCTCGCAGGACGCACGTCGGCGCAGTCCCTCACGAGCAACTGGTACGAGGTCGCGGAGAGCTTCGGCGCCTCGGTGGAGGCCGTGGAGGGCTGGGCGCAGGCCGCCGAGCTGCTCCGCCAGGGGCGAGTCGACGCGACCGTGAACGACGAGCTCACATTCCTCGACTACGAGCAGACCGAGGGCGGCGACACGGGCCTCATGATCGTCGACGAGACCGACGAGGCCTCGCAGAACGCCTTCGCGTTCCGCCAGGGCAGCGACGACCTCGTCGCCGCCGTCGACGCGGCTCTCGAGGACCTCCGCGCCGAGGGTACGCTGGCGGAGATCTCGGAGAAATACTTCGGAGAGGACGTCAGCGAGTAACGCGGCGTCCAACCGGGAGGGAGACGACTGATGGACTGGGACCTCGTCCTCTCCTCGATCTGGCCGCTCCTCGACGGGGCCGTCCGGGGGACCATCCCGCTCGCCCTGGTGTCGTTCGCCCTCGGGCTCGTGCTCGCGCTTCTCGCCGCTCTCGCACGGCTCTCACCGCGTTGGTGGCTGTCGGGGATCGCCCGGTTCTACATCTCGGTCATTCGAGGCACGCCGCTCATCGTGCAGCTCTACGTCGTCTTCTTCGGTCTCCCGTCCATCGACGTCGTCATCCCGCCGTGGCCGAGCGCGATCCTCGTCCTCTCGCTCAACGTCGGCGGCTACGCCGCCGAGATCATCCGCGCGGCGATCCTCTCGATCCCGCGGGGGCAGTGGGAAGCCGCCTACACGATCGGCATGCCGCGGTGGCTCGCGCTCCGCCGCATCATCCTGCCACAAGCCGTCCGCGTCTCCGTGCCACCGCTGTCGAACACCTTCATCAGCCTCGTCAAGGACACGGCACTGACCTCGCTCATCCTCGTGACCGAGATGTTCCGGCGCGCGCAGCAGATCGCCGCGTTCTCGAACGAGTTCCTCGTGCTCTACATCGAGGCCGCCGTGCTGTACTGGGTCATCTGCCTCGTGCTCTCGACGGGGCAGGGCACGCTCGAACGGAGGCTCGAACGCCATGTCGCCTGATTCGATCGCTCCTCCGCAGCCGACGGGCGAGAACGTCTTGGAGGTCAGCGGCCTCGCGAAATCCTTCGGGGGAACTCGCGTGCTCCGCGCGGTCGACCTGACGCTGCGTCCGGGGCGCGTCGTCTGCCTGATCGGCCCGTCGGGCTCGGGCAAGACCACGGTGCTCCGGTCCCTCAACGGGCTCGAGACGCCCGACGGCGGGATGCTCCAGGCTCCCGCCGCCGATCTCGACATCGACTTCTCGCGCCCCCTCGCCGATGCGACCAGAAACCGGCTTCGCGATCTCTCCGCGATGGTGTTCCAGCAGCACAACCTCTTCCCCCATTTGACGGTCCTCCAGAATGTCATCGAGGGGCCCGTGCGCGTGCAGCGACGACCACGCGCCGAGGTGATCGATGAAGCGCGGGCACTCCTCGCGCGGGTCGGACTCGAGGCGCGCAGCGACGCCTACCCGGCGCAATTGTCCGGCGGGCAGCAGCAGCGCGTCGGAATCGTCCGCGCTCTCGCGCTGAAGCCCACACTCCTGCTGTTCGACGAGCCCACGTCGGCGCTCGACCCGGAGCTCGTCGGAGATGTGCTCTCGGTCATGAAGGACCTCGCGGACGAGGGCTGGACGATGGTCGTCGTGACGCATGAACTGGCGTTCGCTCGCGACGTCGCCGATGAGGTGCTGTTCCTCGACGATGGAGTCGTCCTCGAACGGGGGGCGCCGGACCGGATCTTCACGGCTCCGCGCGAAGAGCGCACTCGGCGGTTCCTCGAGCGATTGATGCGCCCCTTTTAGCACGCGAGACCTGTCTTCGCGCCATCGACTAAACGCGGGTGCGCGAATATAGCCCCAAACGGGTGACTTTGCGAGTGCTTGTCGCAGCTATGGACTACGGCGAAAACTCGATACAGGTCGCTCGCCTCGTCGAGCGGACCTACTCATCGGAATATCGAGAGGGATTCGCCATGACTGACAACTATCCGTCCGAGCCGTACCCCGTGGGCGGCGCGGGAACGACGGGTGTCCCGTCGACGCCGGTTCCGCCCGTCGTGGGAGCTGCGCCCGTCGGTGCCGGGGAGACCCCGAGCACGGGACATGACTCCTCGTCCTCCGGGGGAACGGCCGACGCCGCCAAGGAACAGGCCAAGAACGTCGGAAGCACCGCAGCCGACTCGGCGAAGAACGTCGGCAGCACCGCAGCCGACTCCGCGAAGAACGTCGCCTCGACCGCGAAGGAGGAGGCCGGCCACGTCGCATCCACCGCAAAGCGCCAGGCCAAGGATCTCGTGCACGAGACTCGCAGCCAGCTCACGGAGCAGGCCGGTGCGCAGCAGCAGAAGGTCGCGACGGGCTTGCATTCGCTGAGCGACGAGCTCCGCGGAATGGCCGACTCGTCGAGCGAACCGGGCATCGCCGCCGACCTCGTGTCGCAGGCCGCTTCGCGTGCGAGCGGCGTCGCCACGTGGCTCGAGGACCGCGACCCGGGCTCGCTCCTCGAGGAGGTCAAGAACTACGCCCGGCGGAAGCCCGGGACCTTCATCGCTGTGGCTGCGGTCGCTGGCGTCCTCGCCGGCCGACTCACGCGCAGTCTCGTGAGCGAGGCGAAGGATTCGGCAGCTGAAGAGGCCGGCACCGGCTCCTCCACGTCGGGCTCCGCGACGGGCGCCGATGCGGCGACCTCGACGACGCACGCCGCTCCGACGTCCTACACGCCGCCGTCGTCGACCGGTGCGGTCGGTGGCGCTGTCTCCGGAGCCCCCGTGTACGGCAGCCCGGGCACCGCGGCGGGCAATCCGTCCACTGGAGCGTACTGATCATGAGCGATCCGTCAGCCACCCCCTCAGAGCAGAAGGCGGCGAACACCTCGCTCGGCGACCTTCTCTCGGAGGTCTCACGCGACATCTCGACTCTCTTTCGTCAGGAGGTCGAGCTCGCGAAAGCCGAGTTGAAGCAATCCGCGTCACGTGCGGGTAAGGGAGCCGGCCTCATGGGAGCCGCCGGCTACGCCGGCCTCATGGCCGTGTTCTTCCTGTCCATAGCACTCTGGTGGGGCCTCGGCCACCTCATCGACAACGGCTGGTCGGCGGTCGTCGTGGCCGTCATCTGGGCCATCATCGGCGCGATCCTGTTCGCGTCCGGCCGCAAGTCGCTCAAAGAGGTGCAGGGCATGCCCCGCACCGTCGACTCCGTCAAGAAGATTCCAGACACACTCAAGAAGAACGAGGAAAACCGATGACTGACACCTCCTCCCAGGATCCCCAGGCCATCCGTGCCGACATCGAGCGCACACGCAACTCGCTCGGAAGCGATGTCGACGCCCTCGCCGACAAGGTGACCCCGTCGAAGATCGTCGACCGAGAGAAGGCCAAGGCGCGTGACGCGATCGGCTCGGTGAAGGATCGCGTGTTCGGCGTCGCTTCCGACGTCAAGGGCTCCGTCACCGACGCCAAGGACTCGGTCGTGGGCCACGCGTCCTCGGCCGGCGGCTCCGCCTCCGAGCTCCCTCAGCGCGCGGTGTCGTCCGCCCAGGGCAACCCGCTCGCCGTCGGGCTCATCGCTTTCGGCGTCGGGTTGCTCGTCTCCTCCCTGCTCCCGGCGAGCGAGAAGGAGAAGGAGCTCGCCTCGGGGGTCAAGGACGCGGCGCAGCCGCTCGTCGACGAAGCGCAGTCTCTCGGCAAGGAGGTCGCCTCGAATCTCAAGGAGCCCGCGACGGACGCCGTCAACGCCGTGAAGGACGACGCCACGGACGCGGCTCAGACGGTGAAGGGTGAGGCGACGGACGCGGCCCAGGGCGTGCGGGACGAAGCGACGGGCGCCGCGTCGGACGTCAAGGACGAGGCGCAGAGCGCTCGGCACGCCGTGCAGGACGACGCAACGAGCTGATCGACGCACGAGACGACGTACGGGGCCGCGGCGGCATGATCGCCGCGGCCCCGTTCGTCGTGTCAGGCGCCCGCCCGCGGTTCGGCCGAGATCCGTCCGTTCGTCAGCTCAGGCAGTTGGGGCCGAGTAGTGACTTGAGTTCGCCGTAGAGGTCCGCGGTCACCGCGACGGGATACGGCACCTCGAAGACCCGCGCGGCGTCGCCCTTGATGAGCTTCAGCCGCACCTCGGTGTCGCCCCGATGGCGTTCGAGGATGACGCCGAGCTCCGTGATCGTGTCCGTCGTCGCACGGAAGTCCGGCACGCTGAGATGCAGGGGGCCGGACGAGTCGGCCTGCCCGAGATCCGGCGCCATGAGGCTGTAGGCATGCAGGTTCATGCCGTCGTCGCGCATACTCACACGGCCCCGCACGACCACGATGGAGTCGCCGACGAGCGACGGCGAGAACTCCTGGTACGCCTTGCCCATGAACATCACCGAGATCTCGCCGCTGAAGTCCTCCACGGTGATGATGCCGTACTGGTTGCCCGAGGCCTTCGCGACGCGGTGCTGGACGCTCGTGACGAGCCCCGCGATGGTGACTTGATCGCCGTCCTGCGTGTGTTCGGACGACGTGAGTTCGGTGATCGTCGTGGAGTAATGCTTGGCGAGCTGGGTCTCGAGGCCGGCGAGCGGATGATCGGAGACGTAGAGTCCGAGCATCTCGCGCTCGAAGGCGAGCTTGTCGCGTTTCGACCACTCCGGCCGTGACGGGACGTGGGATTCGGGGGCGACGCCGACCTCTTCGAACAAGGAGTCGAAGTCGAAGCCGACGTTGCCGTTCTCCTCGTCGCGCTTGATCTTGACCGCCGATTCGACGGCCGACTCGTGCACTTCGACGAGCGCTCGCCTCGTGGCCCCCAGGGTGTCGAATGCTCCGGCCTTGATGAGCGACTCGATGGTCCTCTTGTTCGCGACGGGCAGCGGCACTTTGCGGAGGAAGTCATGGAAGGACTCGAAGCGACCCTTCGCCTCGCGAGCCTGCCGGATGCCGTCGACGACGTTACCGCCGACGTTGCGCACCGCTCCGAGCCCGAACCGGATGTCCTCACCCACCGCGGTGAAGAAGCCGATCGACTCGTTGACGTCCGGCGGCAGCACGTTGATGCCCATGCGGCGGCACTCGTTGAGGTACATCGCCATCTTGTCCTTCGAGTCCCCGACGGACGTGAGCAGCGCGGCCATGTACTCGGCCCGGTAGTGGGCCTTCAGGTACGCCGTCCAATAGCTGAGGACGCCGTAGGCCGCGGAGTGCGCCTTGTTGAACGCGTAGTCGGAGAACGGCAGGAGGATGTCCCACAGCATCTTCACGGCGTCGTCGGAGTAGCCGTTGGCACGCATACCACCGGAGAAGCCCTCGAACTGCTTGTCCAGTTCGGATTTCTTCTTCTTGCCCATGGCACGGCGAAGGATGTCCGCTTGTCCGAGCGAGAACCCGGCGACCTTCTGGGCGATCGCCATCACCTGCTCCTGGTAGATGATGAGGCCATACGACGTGGACAGGATCTCTTCGAGCGGCTCGGCGAGCTGTGGATGGATCGGCGTGATCGGCTGCTGGCCGTTCTTGCGGAGGGCATAGTTGATGTGGGAGTTCGCACCCATGGGCCCCGGCCGGTACAGCGCGATGACGGCCGAGATGTCCTCGAAGTTGTCCGGCTTCATGAGCCGCAGCAGGGACCGCATGGGACCGCCGTCGAGCTGGAACACCCCGAGGGTGTCTCCGCGGGAGAGGAGGGCGTACGCCTCGGGATCGTCGAGTTCGAGGTCTTCGAGAACCGGTCGGAATCCGCGGTTGGCCTCGATGTTGTCAAGCGCGTCGTCGATGATCGTGAGGTTGCGCAGCCCGAGGAAGTCCATCTTGATGAGGCCGAGCGACTCGCACGCGGGGTAGTCGAACTGCGTGACGATCTGACCGTCTTGCTCGCGCTTCATGATGGGGATGATGTCGATGAGCGGGTCCGACGACATGATCACGCCGGCCGCGTGCACACCCCACTGGCGCTTGAGGTTCTCGAGCCCGAGAGCCGTGTCGAAGACGGTCTTCGCCTCCGGGTCGCTCTCGACCACCGCGCGGATGTCGGCGGCCTCCTTGAAACGGGGGTGGTCGCGATCGAAGATCCCCGTGAGCGGGATGTCCTTCCCCATGACGGCCGGCGGCATAGCCTTCGTGAGCTTCTCACCCATGCCGAACGGGAAGCCGAGGACACGGGACGAGTCCTTGAGTGCCTGCTTCGCCTTGATGGTTCCGTACGTCACGATCTGGGCGACACGTTCGTCGCCGTACTTGTCCGTGACGTACTTGATGACCTCGCCACGGCGACGCTCGTCGAAGTCGACGTCGAAGTCGGGCATCGACACGCGATCGGGATTGAGGAAGCGCTCGAAGATGAGGCCGTGCCGGAGGGGATCGAGGTCCGTGATACGCATCGCGTACGCGGCCATCGAGCCGGCACCGGACCCACGGCCCGGGCCCACGCGGATGCCGTTGTTCTTCGACCAGTTGATGAAGTCGGCGACGACCAGGAAGTAGCCGGGGAAACCCATCTGCGTGATGACGCCGACCTCGTACGTGGCCTGAGCTCGGACCTCGGAGGGCACGCCGTCGGGATAGCGGACGTCGAGGCCGCGGTCGACCTCCTTCACGAACCAGGACTCCTCGGTCTCGCCCTCGGGAACCGGGAAGCGGGGCATGTAGTTGGCGCTCGTGTTGAACTTCACGTCGCAACGCTCGGCGATCGCGAGTGTGTTGTCGCACGCCTCCGGGTGGTCTCGGAAGATCTGACGCATCTCGGCGGCGGACTTGAGGTAGAACTCGTCCGCGTCGAACTTGAAGCGGTTGGGGTCGTCGAGGGTCGAGCCAGACTGGACGCACAACAGCGCCGCGTGCGACGTGGCGTCGTGCGCGTGGGTGTAGTGGAGGTCGTTCGTGGCGACGAGCGGCAGCGAGAGCTCCTTGGCGAGTCGAAGGAGGTCGGTCATGATGCGTCGCTCGATGCCGAGGCCGTGGTCCATGATCTCGCAGAAGAAGTTCTCCGCCCCGAAGATGTCGCGGAAGTCCGCCGCGGCCTGACGAGCGGCCTCGTACTGGCCGAGCCGCAACCGCGTCTGCACCTCGCCGCTCGGGCAACCGGTGGTCGCGATGAGGCCGGACGAGTACGTCGACAGCAGCTCCCGGTCCATTCGGGGCTTGAAGTAGTAGCCCTCGATGGAGGCCTTCGACGACAACCGGAAGAGATTGTGCATCCCCTCGGTGTTCTCGGCGAGGAGCGTCATGTGGGTGTACGCGCCCGAGCCCGAGACATCGTCCCCTCCCCCGTCGCCCCAGCGGACACGGGTGCGGTCCGTGCGGTGCGTGCCGGGCGTGAGGTACGCCTCCGTGCCGATGATCGGCTTGATGCCCGCGTCGGTCGCAGTCTTCCAGAAGTCGAAGGCCCCGAAGACGTTGCCGTGGTCGGTGATGGCGACGGCCGGCATCCCCTCGGTCACGGCGGCCTCGATGAGCGGCTTGACGCGAGCGGCGCCGTCGAGCATCGAGTACTCGCTGTGGACGTGCAGGTGGACGAAGGAGTCAGAGGTTCGAGTCACGGGTTCTCCGAACTAAGTGCGTGAGGGATGCCAGGCTAATCGGAACCCACGACATCGAGGGCGTTCTGCAGATCCGGCGGGTAGGGCGAGGCGAACTCGACGGGTTCGCCGGACCCCGGGTGCACGAACCCGAGGCGGACGGCGTGCAGCCATTGCCGTGTGAGCCCGAGACGCTCCGACAACGAGGGATCGGCGCCGTAGAGGGGATCGCCGACGCACGGATGCCGCTGCGCCGACATGTGCACACGGATCTGGTGTGTCCTCCCGGTCTCGAGGTGGATCTCGAGGAGCGTCGCACTCCGGAACGCCTCGAGCGTCTCGTAATGCGTCACCGACGGCTTACCCGCCGCCGTGATCGCGAACTTCCAGTCGGATTTGGGGTGCCGACCGATGGGGGCGTCGATGGTGCCCGCGAACGGGTCCGGGTGGCCCTGGACGAGGGCGTGGTAGATCTTGTCGACCTCGCGGTCATGGAACGCACGCTTCAACTCGGTGTACGCCCGCTCAGACTTGGCGACGACCATGAGTCCGCTCGTCCCGACGTCGAGACGGTGGACGACGCCGGCGCGTTCCGCCGCTCCGGACGTCGAGATGCGGAAGCCCGCGGCGGCGAGGGCGCCGAGGACCGTCGGACCGTTCCATCCGACGGACGGATGCGCGGCGACGCCGGCTGGCTTGTCGACCACGACGATGTCGTCGTCGTCGTGCACGATGCCGAGGTCGTCGACGGCGATCGGCACGATCGTCGCCTCGGCACGCGGCTGCCACACCACCTCGATCCACGCGCCCCCGGAGAGACGGTCCGACTTGCCGACGACGCGGCCATCGACGGTGACTCCGCCTGCCTCGATGATCTCGGCCGCGAAGCTCCGGGAGAAACCGAGCATCTTCGCCAGAGCGGCGTCGACGCGGGAGCCCTCGAGACCGTCGGGGACGAAGAGCGAACGGGATTCGCTCACGTCAGGCCTTCGGCTCGCCGCGATCGACGGTCGACGCCGAGTCCGGTCCCGCGGAGGGCCCGCTCGCTCGCTCCGGGTCCCGGGGATCCGTCCCCTCTGCGTCGAGTCGGTCCAGCGACTCGTCTGCGGTCGGAGGAGCCACGTCATCCGAACGAGTCCGGGTTCCGTCGATGCCCACGCCGAGCAGCGTAAGCAGGATGAAGACGCCCATGCTCACGACGATCGCGATGTCCGCGACGTTGTAGATGGCCGGAAGCATCCACGGCGTCGAGATGAAGTCGACGACGTGTCCGAGTCCGAACGACGGCTCTCGGAAGATCCGGTCGGTCAGATTGCCGAGCACACCCCCGAGGAGCAGACCGAAGACGAGGGCCCAGAGCTTCGACCGGATGCGGCGCGCGAGGACGATGATCGTCACGCTGACCGCTGCTGCGAGCAGGGAGAAGATCCACGTCGCCCCTTCGGCGAACGAGAAGGCCGCGCCCGGGTTACGGACGTAGAAGAGAACGAGGAACTCCCCGAGGACGGGGACGCGCTCGCCCTCCGTCATCGAGGAGACGACGAGGTACTTCGTGAGCTGATCGAGCGCCAACGCCGACACAGCCACGACGGCGAGGACGAGGAGCGTCCGCCGCGTGGCTGTGTCGGTCGATCGAGTGGTCAAGTCCCGGAACGTCAGTGGTTGTCGCCGACGGTGGCGGCGATTCCGCCCGTCGACGCAGCAGCACCGCTGTCGAGGTCGCGGAGCTGGCCCTCGATGTAGCTCCTGAGCTGTTCGCGGTACTCACGCTCGAAGGTCCGGAGCTCTTCGATCTCACGCTCGAGGACGGAACGCTGCTCGTTGAGCTTCGCGAGCTCCTCCTGCTGCTTGGCCTCTGCCTCGGCCACCACACGAGCGGCCGTCGCGTTGCCCTCGGCGATGAGCTGGTCGCGCTTCTCGGCACCCTCGCGAACGTGCTCGTCGTGGAGACGACGGGCGAGGACGAGGAGGCTGTTGGAGCTCTCCGACTCGTCCGGGACGGGCGTGGCCTGGACCGGAGCCGGCACGGGCTCGGCCGCAGGTGCCGGTGCGGCGGCAGCGGGCTCGGGGCTCGACGCGGACTCGGCCGGAGCGGAGGACGAGGCGCCCGACTCGGCCTGCGAGAGCCGCTCCTGCAGGTCCTGATTCTCCTGGATCAGGCGGCGCAACTCGACGACGACCTCGTCGAGGAAGTCGTCGACCTCGTCCTGGTCGTAGCCCTCGCGGAACTTTGTCTGCTGGAACTGCTTGTTGACGACGTCTTCGGGCGTGAGCGCCATGGCGTACCACCTTCACTTGTTTCGATCGGAATGACCTTGCAACGGTAGCAAACCCTGACACGGCTCGACGCCGCCCAGGGCCGCGTGGCGTGCGGCCTCCCCCAGAATACAGGGGGGCGAGCTCAGCGGATGAAACCGACCAGAATCATCGCGACGAGCACGCAGAGCATGGTGAGGGTCCACCCGAAGTCCAACGCCGCTCGACCCACCCGGACCGGCGGAAGCACCCGGCGGAAGAATCGGATCGGAGGATCTGTGAGGAAATAGACGGCCTCGGCCGCGACGAGCCCGACACCGGACGGTCGCCAGGAACGGTTGAACGTCCTCACGAGGTCGAGGATGAACCTCGCCCACATGACCAGCAGGTAGATGAGCAGGGCGGCGTAGAGGATGTTCCCGATGAGGGGGATGATCGTGCCCACCCCCGTCGTCAGCGCTGAGCGAAGAAGGTGGCGTCGGTCTCCGCCGGCTGCGCGTCCTGGTCGCCCGAGATGGAGACGTGGGACGGAGACAGGAGGAACACCTTGTTGGTGACGCGCTCGATCTTGCCGTAGAGCCCTTGCGACAGCCCGCTCGCGAAATCGATGAGGCGGCGCGCGTCGGCGTCGCTCATCTGCGAGAGGTTGATGATGACGGGGACGCCGTCGCGGAAGCTCTCGGCGATGACCTGTGCGTCGCGGTACTGCTTCGGGTGCACGGTCAGGATCTCGTTGAGCTCGCTCGGAGCCGGCTGACGCACGGGTGCCGGCGCCTTACGCAGAGGAGTCACGGGAGCCTTGACCTCCGAGGCCTGGTGCTGCTGGGGGCGAGGGTTCTCGTTCGCGGGCTTCTGCTCGGCGGAGGGCTCGTCGTAGTCGAGCTCCTCGTCGGCGAGTCCGAGGTAGACCATCGTCTTCTTGAGCGGGTTGGACATCAGTACCTCCGTCGTGCGGTTGCTTCCTCTTCGAGGTTAGGGTGTCGGCGGTCGATTGCCCGTGATTGCCGTTCCGACTCGCAGGTGTGTCGCGCCTTCGAGAATCGCCTCGGCGAAGTCGCCACTCATCCCCGCGGAGATGGAGGACGCGGAAGGCTCGATCGCCTGGACGCGTTCGGAGATCGCCCGCAGTCGCGCGAAAGCCGAACGCGGCTCCTCTCCGAGCGGAGCGACGGCCATCACGCCGACAAGGGAGAGATTCCGCGAGGCCACGACGCGTTCCGCGAGTCGCTCCACGTCGCCCGGAGCCACACCGCCACGATGCTCGTCGTCGCTCAGCGCGACCTGGATGAAGCACCCGACGGGCGTCTCCGCTCCGTCGAGGGCGTCGACGACGGAGTCCCGGTCGACGGAGTGGACGACGCGCGCGTATCGGGCGACCCTGCGGGCCTTCTTCGACTGGAGCTGCCCGACGAAATGCCACGTGAGGTCGTGGAGTGTCTCGAGGGCTGCCGCCTTCGCCTCCGCCTCC
The DNA here is from genome assembly GCF_004078655.1 of Labedella populi. Classification (GTDB taxonomy): domain Bacteria; phylum Actinomycetota; class Actinomycetes; order Actinomycetales; family Microbacteriaceae; genus Labedella; species Labedella populi. The sequence goes on from NZ_RZNC01000003.1 coordinate 502,555, forward strand.
TGGTGCCGGTTCTCCCCGACGTCGCGTATGCCGGCCGCATACAACTGCGCGACGAGTTCGGCAGGGTGGAACTTGGTGACGGCGATCACGGTGATCTCGTCCATCGCGCGTCCCGCGCGATCGGCCGCCCGGGACACCTGCTCCCGGACGGCCGTGACGCGCTCGTCGATCTGCGACATCGCCTACTTCAAGAAGTCGGGGATGTCGAGCTCGTCCTCGTCGGCGAAGGCCGCGTCGTGACCCGGGGTCGAGACGGGCACGCGCTCGTAGGAGCCGGTACTCGGCCGCTCCGGCTCACGCCGGGGCTCGGGAGTCGACGCCACGGGAACGGAGTGTGTCGCGGGAGCGGAGGACGGCGCGGCCGGTGCCTCCGGCTCGGCCGCCGTCATGACGCCGCCCGTCGTGAGGATCCCCGACGCGGCAGCGCCCTCGAGCGCACGGGTCGGAGGCTCTCCCCCGTCGAACCCGGCCGCGATGACGGTGACTCGGACCTCGTCACCGAGCGTGTCGTCGATGACGGCACCGAAGATGATGTTCGCCTCCGGGTGCACCGCCTCTTGAACGAGACGCGCCGCGTCGTTGATCTCGAAGATACCGAGGTTCGATCCGCCCTGGATGGACAACAGGACACCATGAGCGCCCTCGATGCTCGCCTCGAGCAACGGTGACGCGACTGCCAACTCCGCGGCCTTGATGGCGCGATCCGCCCCCCGGGAGGAACCGATCCCCATGAGGGCGGAGCCGGCGCCCTGCATCACCGACTTGACGTCCGCGAAGTCGAGGTTGATGAGGCCGGGGGTCGTGATGAGATCCGTGATGCCCTGGACACCGGCGAGGAGGACCTGATCGGCGGTGGCGAAGGCCTCGAGCATACTGATACCGCGGTCGCTGATCTCGAGGAGGCGGTCGTTCGGCACCACGATGAGGGTGTCGACCTCTTCCTTCAGGCGCGCGACACCGGCCTCGGCCTGACCCTGGCGACGGCGGCCCTCGAAGCCGAAGGGCTTCGTGACGACGCCGATCGTGAGAGCACCGATCGACTTCGCGATGCGCGCGACGACGGGCGCGCCTCCCGTTCCCGTTCCGCCGCCCTCACCCGCCGTGACGAAGACCATGTCGGCGCCCGCGAGGGCCTCCTCGATCTCCTCGGCGTGGTCCTCCGCGGCACGGCGACCCACCTCCGGGTCCGCCCCGGCGCCGAGTCCGCGCGTGAGATCACGACCGACGTCGAGCTTCACGTCGGCGTCGCTCATGAGCAGCGCCTGCGCGTCGGTATTGATCGCGATGAACTCGACTCCGCGGAGCCCGATCTCGATCATGCGGTTGACGGCGTTCACGCCGCCACCGCCGATGCCGACGACCTTGATCACTGCAAGGTAGTTCTGGTTTGTCGTCACGTCCGCCTCCGGTGAGAACTTTCAACCTCAGGTTCAGGGTTAAAGTTATGCTCAGTATGCATTTCCTGATTCAGACGTTATGCGCGGATGGGCGCGCCCGTCGGACGCGCCACAGCGTGTCGCGAGATGAGTCGTGCAATCGGCGCCGGGCGGGGTCCGACGACCCGGGCGCGTCGTGACACGGGTTCCGATGGGGACGCGACGGTCGATCAGCGCGGGTCGATGACGACGGAGTCGGGGCTCGAGACGTCGTACCGGGCGACCGACTCAGCGGGGTAGCGCGCCATGAGTGTCTGCAGGGCGATGGCCTTCGCCGCGGAGTCCTCCGCACTCCCCCAGGTCACGACGGCACCGTTGCCCGCGAGCGTCAGCGTGACATCGTCGACCGTCGTCGCCGTCACCTCGTCGACCGTCGGGAGGACGTCCGCCGGAAGCGAGCGGAGGACGGCAGCGGCCGCCGCGAAGCCCGAGGAGTCCGGATCGCCGTCGAACACGATGAGTGGGTATCCCTCGGGCCGGTCAGGGCTCGAGGACAAGACCACGCCGGCGGTGTCGACGAGGTCGAACGACTCACCATCGGTGATGAGGCCGACCGGCTGCCGCTCGACGATGCGGATCACGAGGGTGCTCGGCGGTCGCGACTCGACCGAGTAGCTCTGGATGAGCGGATAGGCGACGAGGGCCGCCTTGATCGCGCTCTGGTCGACGAGCGGAAGCGGAGTGCCCTGCTGCCCCTCGAGGTCGCGCACGATGAGATCCGAGCTCACGAGCCGCGCACCCTCGACCTGGATCTCGCGGACGGCCATGAGCGGGGTGTACGCGGCGCCCACGCACGCCGCGGCAAGCGCGAGCACGCCGCCCACGGACGCCGTCCAGACCACACGCCGCCGTCGCGATCCCGCCGTGAATCGACGGACCTCCTCGCGCTCCCGGCGCCGGCGCGCGCGCGCCGCTCGCCACACGCTCACCCTGGCGTCATTCGCTCCCCCGCCCGCGCGTTCGTCGCGACCGCGTGGGTACTCGTCGTCCTCCGCCGCTGTCAGGGGAAGGACGACCGGGCCCGTGACATCGTCACCAGGCGACGTCGCCGAGCCGAAACGGGCGAGCAGTCGGCGGGCGGGCCGATCCTCGCGGCGCTCGCGCTCCCGCGCGTCCGCCGCAGACTCCGAAGGGGACTCCGGCTCGGCCGGCGGACGCGGGGGCCGCGATGAGGATGGCCGCGGAACCCCGGAGGGCCGTTTCACCGGGACGTCCCCGTGTGCACCTTCTCGAGAGAGCCGAGCAGCTGAGGGACGATCCGGTAGACGTCACCGCACCCGAGTGTCACGACGTAGTCGCCCGGCCGTGCGATCTCGGCGACCCTGTCCGCGGCGGCCTGCCAATCGGCGATGAAGTCCACGCTCGCGGCGTCCGAGAAGCGTTCGGAGACGAGCGCACCGGTCACTCCCGGCTCGGGGTCCTCTCGCGCGCCGTAGACGTCCAAGACGATCGTGTGGTCGGCGCGCGACTCGAGGACTTCGGCGAACTCCCGCGCGAACATCCTGGTCCGGCTGTAGAGGTGGGGCTGGTGGACGGCGATGATCCGCCCCTCGCCGACGACCGTGCGCGCCGCGGAGAGCGCGGCGTCGACCTCGGTCGGGTGATGGGCGTAGTCGTCGAAGACGCTCACGCCGTCCACCGTGCCGTGCAGCTCGAAGCGCCGCTTCGTGCCGCCGAACCCCGCGATGGCGTCGAGGACGGCTTGCGGCTCGAAGCCGAGACCCGTGAGCACCGCGAATGCGCCGGCGGCGTTGATCGCGTTGTGCCGCCCGGGAACGGAGAGCGAGCCGCTGTAGCTGGACCCCCCTGCCTCGACAGTGAAGCGCACGGGGCCGTCGGTGATGATGTCGTGCACCCGCACGTCCGCGTCCTCCGCCTCGCCGAACGTCACGACGCGGGAGTGGGACAGCCTCCGCGTGACCGCGACCGCGCCGGGATCATCGGAGGACACGACCACGAGCTCGGTCGCCGCATCGGCGAAGTCCACGAAGGCCTGCTGGAACGCCTCGAGCGAACCGTAGTGGTCGAGGTGGTCGGGATCGACATTCGTGATGAGGGCGACCGCCGTGTCGTACAGGAGGAACGACCCATCCGACTCGTCGGCCTCGACGACGAACAGCTCGTCGGAGCCCCACGCGGAACTCGTGCCCAGCGTCTCGATGACCCCGCCGTTGACGTAGCTCGGGTCGGCCCCGAGACCGAGGAGAGCAGTGACGATCATGCCGGTCGAGGTCGTCTTGCCGTGCGCTCCCGCAACCGACACGAGTCGCCGGGAGCGGATGAGCCACGCGAGCGCCTGCGAGCGGTGGAGGACGGGGATCCCACGTTCCTTCGCGAGCAGGTATTCGGGGTTGTCGGACCACAACGCACCCGTCACGACGAGTGTGTCGGCGTCACCCACGTTGGCGGCGTCGTGTCCGATGGTGACGACGGCGCCGAGGGAACGCAGCGACTCCGTCGCGGCCGACTCCCGGGAGTCGGACCCGGAGACGGTCGCGCCGGACTCGATGAAGAGCTTCGCGATTCCGCTCATCCCCGAGCCGCCGATGCCGACGAAGTGGACGGACCCGAGCTCGTCGGGGATCTCGATGGAGAAGTCTGGCTTGATCACGACGTTCTTCTTTCTGGTGACGGGCTCTTGATGACTACCGGCGCCGACCGCGGACGGCGCCGGAGGCCTCGTCGATGAGGTCGAGCATGCGGGCGTTCCCGTCGAGGGTGCCGGCGTGGCGCGACTGCACGGCCATGTCGTGCACGCGGACGTCGTCCTCGAGGAGGGGAAGCAGCACAGAGCTTACCCACGTCGGCTGGAAGTCCGCGTCGGCGACGAGGACCGCACCGCCGGCGTGAACGGAGTCGCTCGCGTTGTAGCGCTGTTCGCCATTCCCGACCGGATACGGGACGTAGACGGCGGGGATGCCGAGGGCACTCAACTCGCTGACGGTCGCCGCGCCGGCGCGCGAGACGGCGAAGTCGGCGACCGCGAGTGCGAGTTCCATCCGGTCGCAGTACTCGACCACGTGGTAGTGCTCGAGGCCCGGGTCGGTGAACTCGCTCGACCGCCCGACGATGTGGACGATCTGCCATCCCCTCGCGATGAAGTCCGTCGCCGACTCCGAGATCGTCGTGTTGAGACGACGGGCCCCGAGGGAGCCTCCCGTCACGAGCAGCGTCTTCCGCGCGGGGTCGAGACCGAAGAACTCGATGCCCTCGGCGCGTGCGGCATCGCGCTCGATCGACTCGATCTCCCGTCGGAGCGGCATGCCGACGAAGCGGGAGTGCCGGAGCTTCGTGCCGTGGAAGGCGACGCCGACGTGACGGGTGTAGAGCACTCCGAGCCGGTTGGCGAGGCCGGGCTTCGCGTTGGCCTCGTGGATGATGAGCGGGAGCTTGGCGCGTCGCGCGGCGACGTAGGCCGGAGCCGCAGCGTAGCCGCCGAAGCCCACGACGACGTCGACGCCGCGTCGGCGGATGATCTCCCCGGTCGTGGCGACCGCACGACGGAAGCGACCACCGAACGAGAGGCTCGCGCCGTTGAGGCGGCGAGGGAACGGCAGCTTCGGGATCGTCTCGAGCTCGTAACCGCGCGCGGGCACCAGCCGCGCCTCGAGGCCTTCCGCGGTGCCGAGCACGATCACCGTCGCGTCGGGGTCGCGCGCCGTGAGTGCGTCCGCGACCGCGAGGAGCGGATTGACGTGACCGGCGGTGCCGCCGCCGGCGAAGAGATACGTGGTCATCGGAGAGTTCCTCTTCCTTGCTGGGCGAGCGACGCCCGCCCAGCCTCGTGGCGCGCGAACGACAAGACGATGCCGACGGCCATGAGTGATGTGATCAGTGCCGTGCCACCGGCGGAGATGAAGGGCAGGGGCACACCGAGGACGGGGAAGACCCGCAGAACGACGCCGATGTTGACGAAGGCCTGGCCGATGAGCCACATGAGGACCGCGCCCGTGGCGATGCGCACGAACGGGTCGGTGGACGCGCGGATGACGCGCAGGAGCGCGACCGCGAGAAGCACGAACATGAGCAGGAGCACGACGGCCCCGACGAGTCCGAGCTCCTCCCCCACGATCGCGAAGATGTAGTCGTTCGAGGCGGCGGGCAGCCAATCCCACTTCTCGACGGAGTTGCCGAGGCCGACTCCGAAGAGACCGCCGTTCGCGAGCGCCCACGTGCCGTGGAGCGGCTGCCAGCAGACGCCCTCGTAGTCCGCGCATTCCGTGTCGATGAAGCTCAGCAGTCGGTTCATGCGGTTGGCGCTCGTCGCGACGGACGCGGCGGCGCCGATCCCCGCGAGAATCATGACCGGAAGCAGGATGCGCCACCGGACGCCGGCGAAATAGAGAGCCGCGAAGACGATCGACGCGAGGATCAACACGGTTCCGAGATCCCGACCCAGGAGGACGAGTCCGACCGCGAGGCCGCCGATCGGCACGACCGGGATGAGCGCGTGCTTCCAGTCGGACAACAGCTCCTGCTTCCGCGCGAGGACGAAAGCGAGCCACACCACGAGCGCGAGCTTCACGAACTCCGACGGCTGCCCGCTGATCGATCCGACCGCGATCCAGTTCCTGTTGCCGTACTCGTCGATGCCGAGGGGAGTGAAGACGAGCGACTGCAGTCCGATCGCGAGGAAGATCGCCGGCCAGGCGACGCGCTTCCAGAACACGAGCGGCATGCGCGACATCACGAGCATGAGTGGGACACCGACGAGCGCGTACGTCGCCTGCTTCCAGAAGCCCCCGAAGAAGCCGTTGTTGTCCGTCCACGACTCGATCGATGAGGACGACAGGACCATCACGAGCCCGAAGACGACGAGGAAGAGCGTCGTGCCGAGCAGCAGCAGGTAGTTGGAGGAATCGGCGAGAGCGAGTCGGCCGAGCGAGATCCGGGCGGAGGCCGGGCGGTCCTGGTCCCCCGCGGGACCACCCGCCGATCGAACGGAGGCCGGTCGCTCCGCGTCAGTCCGTCGTCGGTGGTGTGGTGGGGCGCTCATCGGCCTCTCCTCCCACGAGATCGTCGACGGCGGCGGCGAAGAGTCGTCCGCGCTCCGCATAGTCGGTGAACTGGTCCATCGAAGCCGCTGCCGGGGCGAGGAGAACGGTGTCTCCGGCGGCCGCGACGCCACTCGCCGCCTCGACGGCGCGCAGCATCACGTCTCCAGTCTCGGCGGGCGAGACCTCGATGACGGGGACGTGTGACGCGTGTCGCTCGAACGCGGCGAGCACCGCCGTCCGGTCCTCCCCGATCACGACCGCTGCGCGGACGCGAGCTGCGTGCTTCTCGACGAGCCCCGCGATGTCGATCCCCTTCAGCAGACCGCCCACGATCCACACGACCGACCGGTACGCCGACAGGGAGGCGTCGGCGGCGTGCGCGTTGGTCGCCTTCGAGTCGTCGACCCAGGTGATCCCGTCGACGACGGCGACGGTCTCGATCCGGTGGTGGTCGAGCGAAAAGACCTCGAGGGTGTCGCGGATCTGCTCGGGGGTGACCCCGACCGCCCGGACGAGAGCGCTCGCGGCGAGGATGTTCGCGACGACGTGCGGCGCGGCCAGGCCACGAGCAGCCAATGCATCGATCGTCGTGAGCTCGAGGGCGCTGCTGGCGCGATCCTCGAGGAACGCGCGGTCGCACAGGATGCCGTCGACGATGCCGAGGTCGCTCGGACCGGGGACGTCGAGGCCGAAACCGATGGCGCGAGCACCCTCGACGACCTCGGCCTCCTCGACCATGCGTCGCGTCGCGAGGTCCGCACGGTTGTAGACGCACGCGACCCGGGTATTGGTGTAGACGCCGGCCTTCGCATCGCGATACGCCTCGGCGGACCCGTGCCACTCGAGGTGGTCGTCCGAGAGATTGAGGCACACGCTCGCGAGCGGCATCACGGGCTCGGGAGTCGACTGCCGCGCGAGATAGTGCAACTGATGACTCGAGAGCTCCACGACGAACACGTCGAATCCGCCGGGGTCGCGGACGGCGTCGAGGACGGGAACGCCGATGTTCCCGCACGGCGCCGCCCGCAGGCCCGCTGTGACGAGCATCGAGGCCGTGAGCTGCACCGTGGTCGTCTTGCCGTTCGTCCCCGTGACGAGCAGCCATTCGGCCGGCGTGCCCACCTTGTCACGTACGCGCCAGGCGAGTTCGATGTCACCCCATACCGGCAGGGCCGCGTCCTCCGCCCATCGGACGAGGGGGTGGTGCGGAGGGTAGCCCGGCGAGACCACGACGAGATCAGCTCCGAACTCCTCGAGCTCGGCGGGGGCGCCGTCCGCTCCTCCCACGACGAGGCGGGCACCGATGACCTCGAGCAACCGCGTCCGGTCGGGATCCGCCTGCTCGGTGACGACGAGGACCTCGGCTCCGAGTTCCACGAGCGTGTCCGCGACGGAGAATCCGGTCGAGCCGAGCCCGAGGACGGCGACCCGCAGGCCCGTCCACTCGGCGTGCCAGCTCGTGAGCGATGCGAGCCGCGCTTCGCGGCCGACGGCATCCCTCATCGCAGGATCCATTCGAGGTAGAACGTCCCGACGCCGGCTGCGACGAGCAGGCCGCCGATGATCCAGAACCGCGCGACGACCGTCACCTCCGCCCAGCCCTTGAGTTCGAAGTGGTGGTGGATCGGTGACATCAGGAAGATGCGCTTGCCGTGCGTGATCTTGAAGTACGCGCGCTGCACGATGACCGAACCCGTCTCGATGACGAAGAGACCACCGATGAAGACGAGGAGGAGTTCCGTGTGGGTGAGGATCGCGAGGGCCGCGATGGCACCGCCGAGCGCGAGCGAGCCCGTGTCGCCGAGGAAGATCTGCGCCGGGGTCGTGTTCCACCAGAGGAAGCCGATGAGCGCGCCGACGATGGCGGCCGCGACGATCGCGAGCCCGAGCGGGTCGACGACGTCGTAGCACTTGTATGCGACGTCCTCGTTGACGATGCCGAAGCACGACTGGTTGGACTGCCAGAAGCCGATGACGACGTAGGAACCGATCGCGAAGATCGACGCCCCCGTCGCGAGGCCGTCGAGGCCGTCGGTGACGTTGACGCCGTTCGACGCCGCCGTGACGATGAGGGCGGTCCAGAGGAGGTAGAGCGCGACCCCGATCACGGAACCGAACACGAGGAAGTCGAGCGGCAGATCCCGCACGAAGGAGACGGCGGTCGACGCGGGCGTGATGCCCTCGGGGTTCGGGAAGCTGATCGCGAGCACACCGAAGGCGGCGGCGACGATGAGCTGCCCGGCGACTTTCGCCCAGCCCCGGAGACCGAGCGATCGCTGCTTCCGCGTCTTGAGGAAGTCGTCGACGAATCCGACGGCGCCGAGACCGACCATCATCACGAGCACCAGGAGCGCCGCGGTGCTGATGCGGTCTCCCGTGATGAGCATCGCCGTGAAGTACCCGAACAGCACGCCCAGAATGATGATGATCCCGCCCATCGTGGCGGTGCCCTTCTTCGCGTGGTGCGATTGGGGGCCGTCGTCGCGGATGAACTGACCCCAGCCGAGCCGTTTGAAGAGCCGGATGAAGAGGGGCGTGAGGAAGAGCGAGAATGCGAGCGCGAGGGCGCCGGCGGTGAGGAGTGCTACCACGAGAACAATTCTCCCAGTCGATCGCCGAGATGACGGAGACCCGCCGAGTTGGAGGACTTCACGAGCACCGTGTCACCCGAGCGCAATTCACCTTCGAGGTAGGCGAACGCCTCGTCGGCCGTCTCCACGAAGACCGATTCACCGTCCCAGGATCCCTCGTTGATCGCCGAGATGTGCAGCCGCCGCGCATCGCGGCCCACGACGACGAGACGGTCGACGCGCAACCGCACCGCGAGGAGCCCGATGCGGTCGTGCTCGTCACCCGCCAACTCGCCGAGCTCCGCCATGGTTCCGAGCACGGCGACCCGACGGCCGTCCGGTGGAGTCACGAGGGCGAGCGTCTTGAGCGCCGCGGCCATGGAGTCGGGACTCGCGTTGTAGGCGTCGTTGATGATCGTGACGTCGTCTCGGCCCCCGAGGACCTCCATGCGCCAGCGCTCCGCCCGAGTGACGGTCTCGAGCCGCTCGACGATCTCGTCGATCGGTACGCCGAGCTCGGTCGCGACCGCGACGGCCGCGAGAGCGTTCGAGACGTGGTGCTCCCCGAGGACCTTGAAGTGGACCGGGCGGCTCTCGCCCGATGGCAGCGTCACGGTGAAGCGCGTTCCCGTCCGGTCCGCCTCGACGTCGGTCGCCCGCACGTCAGCGGTGCCGTCGAGTCCGAACCAGACCACTCGAGCCGCCGTGAGGTCGGCCATCGCCGCGACGCGCTCGTCGTCGCGGTTGAGGACGGCGACGGCCGTCGACGGGAGCGTCGTGACCATCGCCGACTTCTCGGCGAAGGTGGACTCGATGCCGCCGAAGCCGCCGGCGTGGGCGAGCCCCACCTTGAGCACGACGCCGATGTCGGGCGTCGCCATGGCCACGAGGCGGGCGATCTGCCCGCGGCCGGAAGCGCCCATCTCGGAAACGAGGAACTCCGTTCGCGCGGTGACGCGCAGCATGGTCGTCGGCGCTCCGACGGCGTTGTTGAACGAGTTCTTCGGGGCGACCGTCTCGCCCCGGGGAGCCAGGATCGCCGCGAGGAGGTTCTTCGTCGTCGTCTTCCCGTTGGAGCCCGTGATGCCGACGACACGGAGAGCGCCGCGGTCGCGCACCGCTGCGACCACGTGGGCCGCGAGTGCGCCGAGCGCCGTGACGGCATCGGCGACGACCACCTGGCTGATCTCCTCGTCGACCTCGTGCTCGACGATCGCGAGCCGGGCGCCGCGCTCGGCCGCGACACCGACGAAGTTGTGGCCGTCGGTCGTCTCACCGGGCTTCGCGACGAAGATCCCGCCGGCTTCGATCTCACGGGAATCGGTCTCCACGTAGCCGTCGACGACGTCGGTCGCCGCGGCGTCTCCTCGGAGCGCGAGCCGCCCCGACAGGACGCTCGCGATCTCCTCGAGAGTCATGCTGATCACCGGTCGGTCCTCCTCGATCGGCTCGGCGCGGACCTCGCGCGGAGCATCAGTAGGTCGTCGGCAGGTCGGGCGACGGTTCGGTCGACGGTTCGATCCGGTACGTCTTGAGCACCTGGGTCATGATCTGTTGGAACGTCGGAGCCGCGGCTGCCGAAGATCTGATCTTAGTCGGGTTCGAGATGTGCACCGAGACGACGTACTCGGGGTCCTCCGCCGGGGCCATGCCCGTCATCGACACCACGTACGTGTCTTTGAGGCCTCCCGAGCCGTCGCCCTGCTCGGCCGTTCCCGACTTCGCGGCGACGCGGTAGCCCGGAATCTGCAGGGTGTCGCCGAAGTGTCCATCCGTCACGACGCTCTCGAGCATCTGCACGACCTCGTCGGCGGCCTGCTCCGAGACGACGCGCTTCTCACTCGCGCTCGGCACGTCGGTGATGCTGCCGTCGTCGTGCTCGCATCCCTCGATGAGGGACGGTGCCACCTGGACGCCTCCGTTCGCGAGCGCCTGGTACGCGCTCGCGATCTGGATGGGCGTGGCCGAGAGGCCCTGACCGAACATCGTCGCGTAGTAGGTCTGGTTGTCCCAGACATCCGGCTGGGACAGGATGCCGCCGGACTCGGCGTCGAACCCCACCGCCGTGACGTCTCCGATCCCGAACTTCTTCAAGTAGTCGTACCGCTGCTGCGGGGTGAGGGCCTCGCCCATCTGGGAGATCCCGGTGTTGGAAGACTCCGCGAGGACTCCCGTGAGGGTGAGCTTCATCGGTCCGTGCGGGATCGAGTCCTTGATGCGCGCCCCGTTGTCGGGGTAGAACCAGCCATCGGCCACGACCTTCGACTCCGGCGTCGCGAGCCCCGCGTCGATGAGCATCGCCGCCGTCAGCGCCTTGAACGTCGAGCCCGGCTCGAACGGTGCCGTGAACGAGAGCGCCTGCCGGTAGTACTCGTCGATGCCACCGACGTTGCCGGGGTCGACCGACGGGTACTGAGCCACCGCACGGATCTTTCCGGTCTTCGCGTCCATGATCGTGACGGTGCCCGAGTCGCCACCCGTCGCAATGACCTGCTCAGCGATCCGCTGCTGCGCGAACCACTGGAGGTCCCGGTCGATCGTGAGCTTCAGGGTGCCGCCGTTCTTCGCGTCGACGATCGTCTGGGTCGTGCCCGGGAGGATGACACCGTCCTTGCCCTTCTTGAAGGTCTGCGTCCCGTTGATCGAGGCGAGGCAGTCGTTCTGCGCTTGTTCGAGCCCCTGGAGCGGAGTGCCGTCGGAGCCGACGAAGCCGATCACGTTGCCGCCGACCGCGCCGTTGGGGTAGATGCGGCCGGGGTGCTTCTGCGAGCCCACCCACGGGATCTTGAGCGCCCTCACGGCTTGGAAGTCGTCGACGTCGAGGGTCTTCGCGGCGACGGCGTAACGGGACTCGGGGTTCACCGCGAGGGCGTCGGCGATGAGGGCCTGGATCTCCGCTCCCGTGCTCCCCGTGATGGCTCCGATCTCCGCGGCGGCTTGCTCGACGCTCACCGTCACGGAGGCCCCGCCGTCATCCGTGCGGGTGAATGGCTTCGCGTTGAGCGGGTCGAGCACGATGTCGTAGCGTGTCACGCTCCCGGCGAGGACATTGCCGTTGGTGTCGACGATCTCGCCGCGCGCGCCATAGACGGTGGACTGGTCGGCCGTCTTCGAGGCCGCGACCGCGCGGAGTTGATCGGCCTGGACGACCTGGATGTCGACGAGTCTCACGATGAACGCTCCGACGACGGCGAGCACGCACACGATGGCGAGGGCCATGCGCCGCCGACTCGACCGGTTGTGGTGGGGCACTGGAGATCCTTCCCGTTCCGTCTCGCGGCTCAGTGGGTCTTGGGCGAGGGCAGTCCGTCGTCGAAGGTTACGGGCGTCGGTGCGACATCCTCGGCAGGCGCGCCCTCCTCCTCGAGTGCCGGTGCATTCGAGGCCGCGAGGGCGTCGGCTGCGGAGTTCCCGACGACGTCCGAGGGTCCGAGCGGGATGGACGATGCCGCTCCTGCTTCACCGGGCTGTCCGAGGACGGCCCCGTCGGAGAGGCGCAGGTATGCGGGCGACGAATTGATGACCATCCCGAGGTCGTGGGCGGCCGACGCGACGTACTGGGGTGAGGAGAGCGTCTCGAGCTGCTCACCGAGGGACTCCTTCTGCCAGCCCAACTCGGTGATCTGCGTCCGGAGGCTCGACACCTCGTACGCTCCGTGACTCAACGCCACGCTCATGAGCAATTGCGCGATGAGGATGGCTCCGACTCCGCCGACTGTCCACAGGGCGTACGACAGTTTCGGGCGGCTCTTGCGTGCTTCGCGTGCGGGGACGGCGGTGAGCGGAGGCCGCGTGGGCGTACGGCGCCGATCAGGAGCGGTCGTCGGTCGTGCAATCGCCGGTGAGCTCATGATCTCCCCCTCGTTCGTTCGGCGGCCCGCAGACGGACCGGTGTGGCGCGCGGATTGCGCGCGCGTTCCTCATCACTCGCGATCTCGGCGCCCCGGGTGAGGAGCCGGAACTCCGGTCGATGCTCGGGAAGCTCGACGGGCAGCCCGGGAGGCGCTGTCGACGTCGTGACCGCCTGGAGTGCGCGCTTGACGATCCGGTCCTCGAGCGACTGGTACGACATCACGACGATGCGACCGCCCACCGCGACGGCGTCGAGGGCGTCGGGGATCGCGTTCTCGAGCACGCTCAACTCGCTGTTCACCTCGATGCGGAGGGCTTGGAAGACGCGCTTCGCGGGATGTCCCGCCCGTGACAGAGCGGCGGGTGTCGCGTCCTGGAGGATCGCGACGAGCCGTTCCGACGTCTCGATGGGAGCCAGCGCGCGCTCGCGGACGATGCGCTGCGCGTAGCGCGCGGCGAGCCGTTCCTCGCCGTACACGTGGAAGATCCGACGCAACTGAGCCTCGTCGTAGGTCGCGATGACGTCGGCCGCTGTGCGCCCGACGGTCTGGTCCATCCGCATGTCGAGCGGAGCGTTCCGCGAATACGCGAAGCCGCGCTCCGACCGGTCGAGCTGCACCGAGGAGACGCCGAGGTCGAACAGGATCCCGTCGACGGAGTCGAGGCCGAGGGAGTCGACGGCCTCGCCGATGCCGTCGTACACGGTGTGGACGAGGTCGAGCCGATCCGAGAACCGCGCCAAGCGGTCGCGGGCGATCGTGAGCGCGTCGGTGTCGCGATCGAGACCGATGAGGTGCAGTTCCGGGAAGCGCTCGAGCATCGCCTCGGCGTGCCCGCCCATCCCGAGAGTCGCATCGACGACGACGCGACGCCCTGTCCCGATGGCGGGGGCGAGGAGCTCGATGCAGCGCTCGAGGAGCACGGGGGTGTGGAGGTCGCGGGGTTCCATGATGTCGGGCCGGGCTCCTGTGGTCTGATCCCCATCCGTTTGACCTGGCTCCGGGGAAGTGGAGTCAGGGCCGACGGCTGGGAGTCGGACCACAGGTGCTAGAAGAGTCCCGGGATCACCTCCTCCGCCGTTTCGGAGAACGCCGCTTCCTGCTCGGCGAGATAGGTCTCCCATGCCGCGGCGTCCCAGATCTCGGCCCGGGTACCGGCGCCGATGACGACGAGATCGCGGTCGAGCGACGCGTAGGAGCGAAGAGAGCCGGGGATGGTGACGCGGTGCTGCTTGTCCGGCGTCTCCGCGGATGCCCCCGAGAGGAAGACACGCAGGTAGTCGCGCGCTTGCTTGCTCGTCACGGGAGCCTGGCGGATCTTCTCGTGGAGCGCCTCGAACTCGCGTGTGCTGAACACGTAGATGCAGTTCTCCTGCCCTCGCGTCATGACCACACCCCCTGCGAGCTCGTCCCGGAACTTGGCCGGCAGGATGATGCGCCCTTTGTCGTCGAGCTTGGGGGCGTAGGTGCCGAGGAACATGGCGCACCCCCTGTCAGATCCGGCCGATCTCTGAATGCCTCCACTTTACTCCACATCCATCCACAAACCTACGAAATACTCGTCGGTTGCCCCGATATGGGGGTGAGGTCCCGCGTGATTACAGGCCACGACGCGGTGGAGGACTGTGGAGGGATCTGGCTCAGCATCGACCGGCCCGGGCGCGCCTCGACCGGGATGGAGCGCTTCACCGTCGCGAGATGGGCACAAAAAAAGGGGCCGATCCGAAGATCGACCCCGACGGGGAGGAAAGTGGAGGCAGCCGGGCCTCCCGGGACTATCCGTTACCGTCGTCCTGACGGCGCTCCCACCGCGAGTTCAGCTTGTCCATGAAACCGGCCGATGAGGGCTTGCCCGTCGAGCGGCTCGGAGCGGAATAGATGTCGCGAGCGTCTCGCGGTGCGCTCTTCGAGCCGCCCTTCGACGGCGAGATCGCGATCATGACGCCCGCGAGCATGACGGCGAAGCCGATGATACCGACGAGGGGGACGCGCAGGATGACCCCCAGGACGAGGCCGGCGACGCCGAGGAGAGCGACGAGGACCCCGATCGCGATGCCCCGGTAGCTCGGCTTGCCTGATCGACCACCGACCGTCGACACGAAGTCCGCGTCGTTCCGGTAGAGGTTTCGCTCCATCTCGTCGAGGAGTCGTTGCTCCTGTTCAGACAGCGGCATGATGTTCCCCTTTTGAGCTACGGCGTCGCCGAGGTGTTCCTCAGATTCTATCCGTCGAGCGGTGGCTAGGCTAGGTGGGTGATCGAGAGTGGACGACTGCCCGAACGTGTGCAAGAGCGGATCGACCGTTTCCTCGATTCCCGTATGTCGATTCTCGCTCCGCTCGGGTCGGACGCTCGCGATTTTGCCGCGATTTCCCGGGACTTTCTCAGGGGTGGCAAGCGATTCCGTGCTCTGTTCTGCTGGTGGGGATGGCGGGCGTTCCGGCCTGACGGATCCACCTCCACGAGCGACCTCGAGGCCATCGTCTCCGCTGCCGCGGCGCTCGAGATCTTCCATGCGGCAGCCCTCGTGCACGACGACATCATCGACAACTCGGACACCCGCCGTGGCGCTCCTGCCGCGCACATCCGGTTCCACTCTCGCCACGAGGCGTCGTCCTGGCGCGGTGACCCCGACGCATTCGGTCGTTCGGCCGCTGTGCTCCTCGGCGACCTCCTGCTCGGGTGGAGCGACGAGTTGCTCGACGAGGCGCTCATGTCGCTCGACGACCCGCGAGCGGCTCGTGCGGCGCGCCTCGAGTTCAACCGCATGCGCAGTGAGGTCACCGCGGGTCAGTTCCTCGACATCCTCGAGGAACAGGCATGGGCGAACCGGACGGACGCGGAGCAGCTCGAGGCCGCGTGGCGCGTGATCCGCTTCAAGTCCGCCGGGTACAGCATCGAGTCGCCCCTCGTCCTCGGCGCCTCGTTCGCGGGTGCGGGCGAACGCGAGGTGCGGTCGATGCGCGATTTCGGGTTGCCGCTCGGCATCGCGTTCCAGTTGCGCGACGACGTCCTGGGGGTCTTCGGCGACACCGCGGTCACGGGCAAACCCTCGGGCGACGATCTCCGCGAGGGCAAGCGGACGGTGCTCATCGCGCTCACTCGGGCCGCCCTCCCCGCGCCCCACGTCCGCCTCCTCGACGAACTGCTCGGCGACCCCGAACTCGATGCGGCCTCGGTCGCCTCGCTCCAGGCCACGATCCGCGACTGCGGCGCGCTCGACCGGGTGGAGGCGTTGATCGGCTCTCACACCACTGAAGCGCTTTCGGCACTCGAGGCGTTGCCCATCGACGACGACGCACGGCGGTCACTGCGCACACTCGCGAGCGCCGTGACGGTGCGGACTTCCTGAGGGCGTCCTCCCGCGACGGGCACCCCGACCGGGGCGCTCGTCAGGCGATAGCCGGAACGCTCGTCAGGCCAGCGACTGCGCCACCCGACGGACCTCCGCCTTCCGGCCGGCCAGGAGAGCATCGATGGGTGCCATCCCGATCGCGTCCTCGGTCTCGAGCAGCCATTGCATGGCCTCGTCGTCGGTGAAGCCGTTGTCGCTCAAGACCGTCAGTGTGCCACGCAGCTCGCCGAGGGGCTCACCATCGGCGAGGAACACGCTCGGGATCTGAAGGACGCCGTCCCGACGAACGGCAACGAGATGACGGTCCTCGAGAAGTCGGCGGACGCGACTCGGAGTGAGCCCGAGACGCTCGGCGACGTCGGGAACGGTCAGCCATTCGCGAGCGGAGTAGACATCGTTCACGGCACGAGTCTGCCACGACGCCGAGCGCGGTCCAACTCCGTTCGAGCGCCTCCTCGACGTTGCCGTCGTCGTGGTACCTCCAGCCAGTCACAGGGATCACAGCAGTCACATCTGTTGACTCCCCCCTCTTTGTGTGACAGCGTGGCGACGTTCTTGACCTACTTTTGGGGGACACGATGGCCGTCATCCGCAAGACCAGCATGGGGATCCCCCTCGCTCTCGTCGCCGCACTCGCCACGGCCTTCCAACCGGGCTCGGCGGCGACGGCCGACGTGCGCACCTCCCCCGAGCCCCTCGACGGTCACCGGTCCCTACCGGCGCAACCCCCTGCCGCGCCGCAGCCGGCGTCGGTTCCCGCGGCCGCGACCGTTCCGACGACGTACACCGTCGCATCGGGCGACACCGTCTCGGGCATCGCAGCCCGTTTCGGCCTCGACGTGAAAGCCGTCCTCGCCGCCAACGGACTCGGCTGGTCTTCGGTCATCTATCCGGGTCAGTCGCTCGTGCTGTCGACGGGGAGCGATGCCGCGCCGTCACTCGCCCCTGCTCCGGCCCCGGCGCCGAATGCGGCGGAGCGCTCCTACACCGTCGTCGCCGGTGACACCCTCATCGGCATCGCGAAGGCGCACGGTACGACCGTCAGCTCGATCCTCGCGGCAAACGGGCTCACGCGATCGAGCATCATCTACCCCGGGCAGATCATCGCCATCCCGGGTGGTGAGGCGGCAGCGCCGGCACCGACACCGGCACCGGCACGCGCTCCGGCTCCAGCCGGGAGCGACGCGACGACCCCGCTCACCGCCGAGATGCATGCGAACGCCGCCCTCATCGTCGCGATCGGGCGATCCCTCGGGGTGAGCGATCAGGGCCTCGTCATCGCCCTCGCCGCCGCGATGCAGGAATCGGGCCTCCGGAATCTCGACCACGGCCACGCGGACTCCGTCGGGATCTTCCAGCAGCGACCGAGCCAGGGCTGGGGATCACCGGAGCAGATCCAGGATGCAACCTACTCGTCGACGGCGTTCTTCGTCGGTGTGACGGGGAAGACGCGAGGCCTTCTCGACATCTCCGGCTGGCAGGACATGTCGGTAACGGATGCGGCCCAGGCCGTCCAGATCTCCGCATACCCCGACGCCTACGCCCGGTGGGAGCAGTCGGCGCGCGTCTGGCTCTCCGAGCTCTGAGCTCGCCGACCGGCGCGGAGGTCCTCCCCGGCGGAGCGGGCACCTCACGATCGGATGACGTTCGTCACGGATGCGCCGTTTCGCCGTGTTCATTCCGCGAGGCGGCGGCGCCCTTCTCTAGAATCTCACTGTGACGACTGGCCAGCAGACCGACCCGATGATCGGCCGTCTCATCGACGGCCGATACCTCGTACGGTCGCGCATCGCCCGAGGCGGTATGGCCACCGTTTACCTCGCGACGGACCAGCGGCTCGAGCGTCGCGTGGCCATCAAGATCATGCACGGCCACCTCTCGGACGACTCGACCTTCAAGAACCGGTTCGTCCAAGAGGCCCGCTCAGCCGCGCGGCTCGCCAATCCCCACGTCGTGAGCGTGTTCGACCAGGGCCAGGACAGCGATATGGCCTATCTGGTCATGGAGTACCTCCCCGGGATCACGCTGCGTGAACTTCTCGCGGAGCGCGGGACCCTCTCGGCGCAGCAGGTCGTCGACATCATGGACGCGGTCCTCACCGGACTCGCCGCGGCGCACCGAGCGGGCATCGTGCACCGCGACGTCAAGCCGGAGAACGTCCTCCTCGCGGACGACGGGCGCATCAAGATCAGCGACTTCGGCCTGGCTCGCGCGGCCAGCGCGAACACCGCGACGGGACAAGCGCTCCTCGGCACGATCGCCTACCTCTCCCCCGAACTCGTCACGCGCGGCATAGCGGACACACGAAGCGACATCTACGCGCTCGGCATCATGATGTACGAGATGCTCACCGGCGAGCAGCCCTACAAGGGCGAACAACCGATGCAGATCGCCTATCAGCACGCCAACGACTCCGTTCCGCGCCCGAGCGCGCGCAATCCGGAGGTTCCCGACGAACTCGACGACCTCGTGCTCTGGGCGACCGAACGCGATCCCGAGCAGCGTCCGACGAACGCCGGCGAACTCCTCGATCGGCTCCACGAGATCGAGGGCCAGCTGGGGTTCAGTGTCTCGACGAGCACGCAATCGACCATGTTCCTCCCCCCTCTTCCCCTCCCGGGCGGATCCGACCTCACGAGCGTGCTCGCGAGCCCCGGCCCCGCAGGGACGGCGGTGACGACGGCGCCCGACGACGACGCGAGTCGGCTCACGGTCCGGACGGCTCGCCGCCGCCGGAAGGGTTTCGCGCTCTTCCTGGTCGTCCTCCTGCTCGCCGGCCTCGCGGGGGGCACAGGCTGGTACTTCGGCTCCGGACCCGGCTCCCGGGTTCAGGTCCCGAACCTCGCGGGAGCGGAACCCGAAGCCGCCTCGGCTCGCCTCGCCGAGCTCGGCTTCGAGGTCGCTGACGTGCAGGAGTACAGCTTCGAGGTACCCGAGGGGCTCGTCACGCGCACAGACCCCGAGCCCGGCACCTTCATCGACAAGAACGGCACCGTCACCCTCTATGTCTCGCAGGGCCGGCAGCCCGTCTCGATCGGCATGCTGGAGGGCAAGACGCTCGCCGAGGTGCGGGAGTTCGCCGAGGCGAACCGCCTCACGGTGAACGAACCGACAGAGCAGTACTCGGGAGACGTCCCCCGCGACGTCGTGCTGAGCGTCACGGACGCGGAGGGCAAGGACTTCGTGAAGGAAGCGGGGAGCGTCCTCCAGGGCGCCTCCCTCGACGTGATCGTCTCCGTCGGCGGCATTCCCGACGTCGTGGGACAGGGCCAGAGCACGGCCCGGAACGACCTCGAGTCCGTCGGTCTCGACGTCGCCGACGACAACCAGCAGGAGTTCAGCGACGACTTCGAGAAGGGCCAGGTCATCCGGGTCGTCTTCCCGGAAGGCCCTCTGCGGCCGGGTGCCGCCGTCACGCTCGTCGTGTCGAAGGGGCAGGACCTCGTCGAGGTCCCCGATGTCGTCGACATGACGATCGCGGACGCGAAGGCCGCTCTCGAGGAGCGCGGCTTCGTCGTGGATCTCCAGACCGTCGTCCCGGAGAACCTCTGGGGCGAGGACGTCTTCTCGATCGTGTCGCAGGACATCGAGGGCGGGACGTCGGTCAAGCGGGGTTCGACCGTCACGATCGCGGCGAACCTCTAGAGTCCATCATCGGCCCACCGACTGCTCGCATACCGCTCGACCACGACGCCCCCGCGAGGTGGTCGCGGGGGCGTCATGGAGCGGTCGTCGGTCAGACCCGGGCGAGTTCCTCGGCGACGAGGAAGGCGAGCTCGAGCGACTGCATGTGGTTGAGGCGCGGGTCGCACAGGGACTCGTAGCGTGTCGAGAGAGTCGCCTCGTCGATGTGCTCGGACCCGCCGAGGCACTCCGTCACGTCGTCTCCGGTCAACTCGACGTGGATGCCGCCGGGGTGCGTCCCCGCCGCGCGATGCGCCTCGAAGAAGCCCTTGACCTCGTCGACGACGTCGTCGAAACGCCGCGTCTTGTAGCCGGTCGGCGTCGTGAGTCCGTTGCCGTGCATCGGGTCGGTGACCCAGAGCGGAGTCGCGTCCGAGGCCTTGATCGCCTCGAGCAACGGTGGGAGCGCATCGCGGATCTTACCGGCGCCCATGCGCGTGATGAACGTCAGACGCCCGGGCTCGCGGTCCGGATCGAGCTTGTCGACGAGAGCGAGCATGTCGTCGGGGGTCGTCGACGGCCCGAGCTTGACGCCGATGGGGTTCCGCACGCGCGAGAGGAAGTCGACGTGGGCTCCGTCGAGGTCACGCGTACGCTCCCCGATCCACACGAAGTGAGCCGACGTGTTGTACGGCGTGCCCGTCCGCGAATCGATGCGCGTCATCGGTCGCTCGTAGTCCATGAGCAGGCCCTCATGCGCGGTGTAGAACTCGACGCGTTTGAGTTCGTCGAAGTCCGCCCCGGCCGCCTCCATGAAGCGGATGGCCTTGTCGATGTCCTTCGCGAGCTGCTCGTAGCGCTGGTTCGCCGGGTTGGCGGCGAAGCCCTTGTTCCACGAGTGGACCTCTCGGAGGTCGGCGAAGCCACCCTGGGTGAACGCACGGATGAGGTTCAAGGTGGACGCGGCCGTGTGGTAGCCCTTCACGAGCCGGGACGGATCAGCGCGGCGCGATTCCGGCGTGAAGTCGTACCCGTTCACGATGTCGCCGCGGTACGCCGGAAGGGTCACTCCCCCGCGGGTCTCGGTGTCGCTCGAGCGCGGCTTCGCGAACTGCCCGGCCATCCGGCCCATCTTGACGATCGGCATGGACGCACCGTACGTCAGGACGACGGCCATCTGGAGGATCGTCTTGACCCTGTTGCGGATCTGCTCGGCCGTCGCCCCCGCGAATGTCTCGGCACAGTCTCCGCCCTGCAGGAGGAAGGCCTCGCCGCGGGCGGCCCGCGCGAGGCGCTCCCGCAGGATGTCGACCTCGCCGGCGAACACGAGAGGAGGAAGCGTCGCGATCTCGGCCGAGACCGCTGCGGCCTCGGTCGTCGAGTCCCACTGCGGCTGCTGCTTGATCGGGAGCTGACGCCAATAGTCGAGACCGGCGATCACAGAATCGTCAGGCGTCACGACTGGTTCCGTCAGCTGGGTCACGAGGATGGTTTCCTGATCGTCGAGCGGGCACGGCAGTGCCCACGAGTGGATGGGTTTAGGCCCCCAACACTATCTCGAAACCGAGGGGGCCTTGCTCTTCATGGTCGTCGCGTAGACGTCGACGTACTCCTGGCCGCTCAGACGGTTGAGTTCGTACATGAGCTCGTCGGTCACGGAGCGCAACACGAAGCGGTCGCCCTCGAGCCCGTCGAAGCGCGAGAAGTCGAGAGGCTCACCGATGATGATGCCGGGACGCCGGATCTTCGGCAGCCGCGTGCCGATGGGCATGACCTTCTCGGTGTCGATCATGGCGACGGGCACGATCGGCACTCCCGCTTCGAGGACCATGCGTGCGACGCCCGTCCTCCCCCGATACATGCGCGCGTCCGGGCTCCGTGTGCCTTCCGGATAGATCCCCAGCAGTTCGCCGCGGCCGAGTACACCGAGCCCCGTGTTGAGGGAGGCCTCCGACGCCTTGCCTCCCGAGCGGTCGATGGGGAGCTGCCCCGTGGCGCGCATGAACATGCGCGTGGCCCAGCCCTTCAGGCCGGTGCCGGTGAAGTACTCGCTCTTCGCGAGGAAGGAGATCGGGCGGTCGAGGTACAGCGGGAGGAAGATCGAGTCGATGACCGAGAGATGGTTGCTCGCGAGGATCACGCCCCCTGTCTTCGGGACGTTCTCGGCGCCGATGACCCATGGCCGGAAGAGCGCCTTGAGCACCGGTCCCGCGACGATGTGCTTCATGAACCAGTAGAACACTCTCGTCCTCTCTACTTCCCGCCGGGTCAGCCGCGAACGCCGCGGAGGCGGCGTTCCGCGCTGATGCGCGCGAGGTCGGCCGCGCCGACGACGCCAGCATCGTTGACGAGCTCGGCGATCGTGAACTCCGGCACCGGGTGGTATCCACGAGCGGGGATGTGCTCGATGTAGGCCTGTCGGATCGGATCGAGCAGGAGCTCTCCCGATTGCGCGACGCCCCCGCCGATCACGAAGATCTGCGGATCGAGGATCGCACCGAGGCTCGCGCTCGCCTGCCCGATCCAGCCGCCGAGCTGCCGGAGCGCCGCCAGAGCGCCGCCGTCCTCCGCCATGATGAGTTCGGAGAGCACCGCGCCATCGAGCGGCGCCGCGGCACGCCTCTCGGCGAGCGTCTGCCCGATCCCGCCGGCGTCGGCCAGCTCGTTCGCGTACCGCAGGAGCGCCCGACCCGACGCGTACTGCTCGATGCAGCCGCGCTGACCGCATCCGCACGGAAGACCCCCGGGCACGACGCGCATGTGGCCGATCTCGGCACCGACTCCGAAGCCGCCGCGGAAGAGCGCGTCTCCCGTCACGATGGCTCCCCCGACGCCCGTTCCGATGGTCAGGACCACCATGTCGCTCACGAGTCTCCCCGCGCCGAATCGGAACTCGGCCCACCCGGCCGCGTTGGCGTCGTTCTCGATTACGACCGGGAGCCCGAGACGAGCGGTGAGCTTCGCCTCGAACGGCTCGTTCCGCCAGCTCAGGTTCGGAGCGTAGTAGACCGTCGACTGCGCGGCGTCGATGAACCCCGCTGCGGCGACACCCACCCCGGCGACCTCGTGACCCGCCGCGAGTTGCTGCACCATCGCGACGACGGAGTCCTCGATGAGGGTCGCGGACGAGGCCGGCGACGGAACGCGCGTCTCGGCGAGGATCGCGCCGTCCTCGTCGACGAGGGCTCCGGCGATCTTCGTTCCACCGATGTCGATTCCGATCGCGAGCACGCGCGTGTACCTCCTGGAGTGCCGAGGTCTGCACGCCTCTCTCGGGCGAACGACCTCAACGAGTGTATGCCGGGCGAGGCACGGACGCGAGAAGCGCGGCTCGGTGCGACGCGGGGTGTCTCCGCACGGCTTAGAGTGGAGACACATTCTTTCTCGCGCCATCAAAGGAGTTGACGTGGAACAGTTCGTGGTACCGGCCGTCGTGCCGGCCGATCCCGACGCGAACGCGACGGACCTGCTCATCGACCGCGTGCGCGCCACGCCGGACGCACCCCTCTTCGCCCTCCCGCGTGACGGCGGCTGGGTCGACGTGTCCGCGCGCGAGTTCCATCGCCAGGTCGTCGCCCTCGCGAAGGGGCTCGTCGCCGCCGGCATCGAGCCCGGCGACAAGATCGGCTTCATGTGCAAAACGCGGTACGAGTGGACGCTCGTCGACTTCGCCACGTGGTTCGCCGGTGCCGTGCTCGTGCCCGTCTACGAGACGAGCGCCCCCAGTCAGATCCACTGGAACCTGTCCGACTCCGAGGCGATCGCGATGATCGTCGAGACGCCCGAGCACTTCGCACGCTTCGACGAGGTGCACGGCGACCTCCCCCTCGTCCGCTCCGTGTGGCAGGTCGACCTCGGCGACCTCGACAAACTCGCGGCATCGGGCACGAGCATCCCGGACGAGGAGATCGAGCGACGGCGGTCGATCGCCGGCGGCTCGGATCTCGCCACGCTCATCTACACCTCCGGTTCGACGGGCCGGCCCAAGGGCTGCGTCCTGACGCACTCGAACTTCGTCGAACTGTCACGCAACGCAGCGGTCGCGATGAAGGAGGTCGTGCACACGGGCGCCTCGACGCTCCTGTTCATCACGACGGCGCACGTCTTCGCCCGCTTCATCTCGATCCTCGCGGTCCACGGCGGCGTCAAGACCGGTCACCAGCCCGACACGAGGCAGCTGCTGCCATCACTCGGTTCGTTCCAGCCGACCTTCCTGCTCGCCGTGCCGCGAGTGTTCGAGAAGGTCTACAACTCCGCGGAGCAGAAGGCCGAGGCCGGCGGCCGCGGCAAGATCTTCCGGGCGGCCGCCGAGGTCGCCGTCGAGCACAGCAAGGCCGCGGAGACCGGCTCGGTGCCGCTCGCGCTGCGACTCAAGTTCGCGCTCTTCGACCGCCTCGTCTACGGGAAGCTGCGAGCCGCCATGGGCGGACGCGTCGAATACGCCGTCTCGGGCTCCGCTCCCCTCGGTTCGCGGCTCGGCCACTTCTTCCACAGCCTCGGCATCGTCATCCTCGAGGGATACGGGCTCACGGAGACGACGGCGCCCGCGAGCGTCAACCTCGCGAACCGGTCGAAGATCGGCTCCGTCGGGCCCGCACTTCCCGGCGTCGGCATCCGGGTCATGGATGACGGTGAGGTCGAAGTCTCCGGCATCAACGTGTTCCGCGGGTACTGGAAGAACTCCGAGGCGACGAGCGCCGCGTTCGACGGCGAGTGGTTCAAGACCGGCGACCTCGGCTCCTTCGACTCCGAGGGATTCCTCACGATCACTGGACGCAAGAAGGAGATCATCGTGACGGCCGGCGGGAAGAACGTCGCCCCCGCGGCCCTCGAGGACCCGATCCGCTCGAACCCCGTCGTCGGCCAGGTCGTCGTGGTCGGGGATCAGAAGCCCTTCATCTCCGCGCTCGTGACGCTCGACTCGGAGATGCTGCCGACCTGGCTCGAGAACAACGGCCAGGACCGCGATCTGTCCCTCGCCGACGCCGCGCGGAACCCCGCCGTCCTCGCCGAGATCCAGCGCGCGATCGATGCCGCCAACGCGAAGGTGTCCCGAGCAGAGTCCGTGCGGAAGTTCGTCATCCTGCCCATCGAGTTCACAGAAGCCTCCGGGCATCTGACGCCGAAGCTCAGCATCAAGCGGAACATCATCCTGTCGGACTTCGCCGACGAGATCGAGGGCATCTACGCGGTCAACCCGCCACCGACGCAGGGTCTCACGACGGTCGGCTGAGACGACGGGGCGGCGCGGAAGGCGCCACCCGTCGTCTCAGAACCAGGACGACTCGCGGACCTCTTTCATCGCCGCGCGCCGGTTCTCCTTGTCGAGCCGGTCCAGGTAGAGGGTCCCGTCGAGGTGGTCGGTCTCGTGCTGGAGCGCCTGCGCGAGGACACCCGTACCCGACACCTCGATCTCATGACCGTCGAGGTCGATGCCGGTCACGCGAGCGAACGGATAACGCAGGGTCGGGTACCAGAGCCCCGGCACCGAGAGGCACCCCTCGTCCACGGGCTCCGGTTCACCGCTCGTCTCGACGAGCACGGGATTGATCACGTAACCGATCTCACCGTCGACGTTATAGCTGAACGCGCGGAGGCCCACTCCGATCTGATTCGCCGCGACTCCCGCTCGTCCCGGGAGTGCGACCGAATCGAGCAGGTCCTCCACGAGGCCCCGGACCTTGTCCGTAATCTCGCCGATCGGCTCGCACGCCGTCTTGAGGACGGGGTCCCCGAAGATCCTGATCTCCCGCTCAGCCATCGGCGGACTCTCGGACGCGTCGGCGGGCCGGAAGCCCCTCGACGACGAGAGCGGAGAGCTCCCGCGCGGCTTGTCGTGTCTCGGATCGCAAGTCGGCGAACGAGATCGCCGCTCCCGTCGCCAGTTGTGGGTCGAAAGGGATGCGCACGATGCTCCTCACGCGGGATTCGAAGTGCTTCTCGATCTCGTCGAGACGCACGGCCGGGGTACCCGGGGCCGTCGAGTTGATGATGACGACGGCGCTCGCAGCGAGATCCGGGTAGCCGTTGGCCTCGAGCCAGGAGATCGTCTCGGCGGCCGAGCGCGCCTCGTCGACACTCGTCCCCGAGACGACGACGATCGCGTCAGCGTGGCGGAGCGTCGCACCCATCACGGAGTGCACGATCCCCGTGCCGCAGTCCGTCAGCACGATCGAGTAGTACTGCGAAGCCAACCGGGCCACGACGTCGTAGTCGCCCTCGTCGAAGGCCTGGGAGAGGTGGGGGTCGGTGTCGGACGCGAGGACGTCGAGACGCGTCTCGTCACGCGAGACGAGTCGCGAGAACTCCGTGTACCCCGTGACGGCGTCCGCCCCGCGCACGAGATCCCTGACCGTGTGGTCGCTGCGCCGAGCGATGCGTTCGGCGAGGGTTCCGCGATCGGGGTTCGCGTCGATCGCGATCACGCGGTCGTCACGGGCATCCGCGAGAGCCATTCCGAGGAGCGTGGTGACCGTGGTCTTGCCCACCCCGCCCTTGCGTGTGAGGACGGGGACGAAGCGCGCGCTCCCGACGAGGGGCTTCGCGATTCGGGCGGTCAGCGCTCGGCGATCGCGAGCGGCACGCGAGTCCGAGACGCGGATGCGGCGCCCGGACAGGTCGTAGAGGAGCTTCTGCCAGAAGCCCTCCGGCACGCGGCGGGTGTCACGACGGTCCTCGAGGAGTCGCTCGGCCGTGAGCATCGCCGACGACTCGGGCGCCCCCGCGAGGGCACGAGCGGCGCTCATCCCGGTGAAGGCCGCGGCACTCGGCGGTTCCTCGAGAGCCTCGTCGCGATCCGCTGCACGCTCGGGCTCCGCGACCACCGCGACGGAGTTCGTCCGAGGCTCCAGCCCCTCCGGTGTGACGGGGGCGTCCTCGATCGCCACGGCGAGCTCCTCCGCCGGGACGTCCTGCTGCTCGGCGGGGGGAAGAGCCACGGCGATGGTCGCGCTCGCGATGGTGAGCCGCGGCTCCGGCGCCTCCTTCGGCGTGGTCGGCACGAGGACGGAAGGATCGGTCGCTCGTGCCGGTGTCTTCCGCGCAGGTGTCTTCCGCGCAGGTGCCTTCCGCGCAGGTGTCTTTCGCGCAGGTGTCTTCCGCGCAGGGGAGTTCGCAGCAGGAGCATCCGGAGCAGGAGCAGCCGAAGCAGGGGGCTTCCGAGCCGGTGCCTTCGAAGCGGGGGTCCTCGGCGTCCGCTCCTTCGGAGCAGGGGCCTTCCGAGCCGGAGCCTTCTCCCGCGACGGTCTCTGTTCCGCCCCCGTGGGTTTGGCATCCTCGGCGGGCGAAGCCGCCGCCCCGAGGGGTCCCGAGGACGGGTCCACGGTCGCGACCACGATCGGCGCCTCCTGACCGGGATCGGTGACCGGCGCGCGCACCTCGTCGAGAGCGGCCGACGGAGTGTCCTCGGGTCTCACCTCCGCTGCGACGACCTCGTCGTCCTCGACGAGGTCCTCGTCGATCCGGGCCGAGGTCGTCTGCGGCACGATCGAGAAGGTCGACATCGGGAGGGAGGCGGTATCGACCGAGGACTCCTCCAGGAGGCCCGGGAACTCGCGGGTGTCGTGATCGGCGATGTGGTCGAGGGCACTTCGTCGTGCCTTCACGGATGACGGACGGCCGGGCGGGCGGGCCGGAGGTGTGTCGGACACGGTCGTGCCCCCTTTCGATGCTCTTTCGGGCGCGATCCAGTGTAGTGACCCCCCGAACCGGTGGGTCACGGAGCGGCTCCTGGCTGCGCGGATCGCTCCGCCCGACTCAGGCGTCCGACCTCACGACGACGATCAGGTCGCCGGCCTCGACCTGTTGAGTCGCGGCGATCGCGATGCGGTCGACGACACCGGAGACGGACGCGGTGATCGCCGCCTCCATCTTCATCGCCTCGATGGAGGCGACGGCCTGCCCGGCGGTCACCGGCTGGCCCTCCTCCACCTTGACGGTCACGACCCCGGAGAACGGCGCCGCGACGTGTCCGGGCCGGGCCGAGTCCGCCTTCTCGGCCGCCTTCGTCTCGACCTTCACCGATCGGTCGCGGACCGACAGCGGCCGCAACTGCCCGTTGAGGGTCGTCATGACCGTGCGCATGCCCTTGTCGTCCGCTTCGCCGATCGCCTCGAGCCCGAGGTACAGACGAACACCCTTGCTGATCTCGACGACGTGCTCCCGCCCGCTCTCAAGTCCGTAGAGGTAGTCGGCCGTGTCGAGGACCGAGAGGTCGCCGTATTGCTCGCGCGTCTCGAGGAACTGCGCCGTGGGAGCCGGGAACAGGAGGCGGTTGAGCGTGGCACGACGAGCAGCACCCTGCTGACGAAGCGTGTCCAGGTCGTCATCCCCCACGGGAGTGACCGAGATGTCGACGTTGCGCCCCTCGAGCACCTTCGAGCGGAACGGCTCCGGCCAGCCGCCCGGTAGATCTCCGAGTTCTCCCGCCATGAACCCGACGACCGAGTCCGGGATGTCGTACTTCTGCGGGTTCTCGGCGAAGTCGGCGGGGTCCGCCTTGACCGCCGCGAGGTGCAGGGCGAGGTCGCCCACGACCTTGGAGGACGGTGTCACCTTCGGGACCCGTCCGAGGATGGCGTTCGCGGCCGCGTACATGTCCTCGATGAGCTCGAAGTCGTTCGCGAGCCCCAACGCGATCGCCTGCTGACGCAGGTTGGAGAGCTGTCCTCCGGGGATCTCGTGCGTGTAGACGCGGCCGGTCGGTCCCGGGAGACCCGACTCGAACGGGCGGTAGAGGGCGCGGACGGCCTCCCAGTAAGGCTCCAGGTCACTGACGGCCGCGAGTGACAGCCCCGTGTCGCGCTCCGTGTGCGCGAGCGCCGCGACGAGGGCGGACTCGGACGGTTGGCTCGTCGTGCCCGACATGGCGGCGGACGCCACGTCGACCGCGTCGGCCCCCGCTTGGCTCGCGGCGAGGAGGGTCGCGAGCTGGCCGCCGGCGGTGTCGTGCGTGTGCACGTGCACGGGCAGGTCGAACCGGCTGCGGAGGGCGGAGACGAGCGTGGCGGCCGCAGCCGGGCGCAAAAGCCCGGCCATGTCCTTGATCGCGAGGACGTGCGCCCCCGCTGAGACGATCTGGTCGGCGAGCCGGAGGTAGTAGTCGAGCGTGTAGAGGTCTTCGGCCGGGTCGAGGAGATCACCGGTGTAGCAGACCGCGACCTCGGCGACGGCCGAGCCCGTCTCGAGAACGGCATCGATCGCTGGCCGCATCTGCTCGACGTCGTTGAGCGCGTCGAAGATCCGGAAGATGTCGATGCCCGATCGCGCCGCCTCGTCGACGAACGCCGACGTCACCTCCGTCGGGTAGGGCGTGTAACCGACGGTGTTCCGTCCCCGCAGGAGCATCTGGATCGCGACGTTGGGGAGGGCCGCCCGGAGGGAATCGAGCCGCTCCCACGGGTCCTCGCCGAGGAAGCGGAGCGCGACGTCGTAGGTCGCGCCGCCCCACGCCTCGACCGACAGGAGCTGCGGGGTCATGCGCGCGATGTAGGGCGCGGCGGCGAGGAGTTCCGTCGTCCGCACCCGGGTCGCGAGGAGCGACTGGTGGGCGTCGCGGAACGTCGTGTCGGTGACCGCGAGCGCCGTCTGCGCGCGCAGCGCCGCGGCGAACCCGACGGGGCCGAGCTCTTGCAGGCGCTGGCGCGAGCCGGCGGGGGCCTCGGTCGTGAGGTCGAACTTCGGGAGCTTCGTCCGCGGGTCGGAGACCGACGGACGCTCGCCGTTCGGCTTGTTGACGGTGACGTCGGCGAGCCACGACATGATCTTCGTACCGCGGTCCTTCGAGACCCGGCCCTTCAGGAGTTGCGGCCGCTCCTCGATGAACGAGGTCGACAGGTCGCCCACGACGAACGACGGATCGTCGAGCACGGCCTGCAGGAAGGGGATGTTCGTGGAGACGCCGCGGATCCGGAACTCCGCGAGAGCGCGGCGGGCACGGTTCACAGCCGACGGGAAGTCCCGTCCGCGGCATGTGAGCTTCGCGAGCATCGAATCGAAGTGTGGACTGATCTGCGCGCCCGACGCGACCGTTCCGCCGTCGAGACGGATCCCCCCGCCACCCGGCGAACGATAGGTCGAGATCTTGCCGGTGTCGGGGCGGAACCCCTGCGTCGGGTCCTCGGTCGTGATCCGGCACTGCAGCGCGGCGCCCCGCAAGTGGATGTCCTCCTGGTGGAGCCCGAGGTCGGCGAGCGTCTCTCCTGCGGCGATCCGCATCTGGGACTGTACGAGGTCGACGTCCGTCACCTCCTCCGTGACGGTGTGCTCGACCTGGATACGCGGATTCATCTCGATGAAGACGTGCTCCCCCGCGCGCTCCCCCACCGTGTCGACGAGGAACTCCACCGTTCCCGCGTTCACGTACCCGATGGAGCGGGCGAAGGCCACGGCGTCGCGGTGGAGCGCCGCGCGGAGCTCGTCCGAGATGTTGGGCGCCGGGGCGATCTCCACGACCTTCTGGTTCCGGCGCTGCACCGAGCAATCGCGCTCGAAGAGGTGCACGGTCTCGCCCGACGCGTCCGCGAGGATCTGAACCTCGATGTGCCGGGGGCGCAGCACCGCCTGCTCGAGGAACATGCGGGGGTCACCGAACGCGCTGTCGGCCTCGCGCATCGCCTCGGCGAGAGCGTCGGCGAGGTCCTCGAGTCGCTCGACCCGCCGCATGCCACGCCCGCCGCCACCGGCGACGGCTTTCGCGAAGAGGGGGAACCCGACGGATTCCGCACCGGCGATGAGCTCGTCGACGTCGGCGGACGCCGGGGTCGACCGGAGGACGGGGACGCCGGCCGCGATGGCGTGTTCCTTCGCCGTGACCTTGTTACCGGCCATCTCGAGCACGCGCGACGGCGGTCCGATGAAGGTGATGCCGGCCGCCGCAGCCTGCTCGGCCAGTTCCGGGTTCTCGGACAGGAAGCCGTAGCCCGGGTAAATGGCGTCGGCGCCGCTCTCCTTGGCCACACGGATGATCTCGTCGACGGAGAGGTACGCCCTGACCGGGTGCCCCTCCTCGCCGATCTGGTACGCCTCATCGGCCTTCAGGCGGTGGAACGAGTTGCGGTCCTCGTACGGGAACACGGCCACGGTCTGGGCCCCGAGCTCGTAAGCGGCACGGAACGCCCTGATGGCGATCTCCCCGCGGTTGGCGACCAGGATCTTCGTGAACATGCAGGGCCTTTCGGGAGGAGAGGAGCGCACAGGCAACGGTTAGGTTCCTCAACCGTTGTAAAGGTAACGTATCTGATTGTGCATGTACTCAGCGTGAGCAGCCTCAAGGGAGGCGTGGGCAAGACGACCGTCAGCCTCGGTCTCGCCTCCGCCGCGTTCGCGAAGGGCATCCGCACGCTCGTCGTCGACCTCGACCCCCAGTCGGACGTCTCCACGGGGATGGACATCTCGTTGTCGGGTCGGCTGAGCGTGGCCGACGTCCTCGCGTCTCCGAAGGAGAAGACGGTCCGTCAGGCGATCACCCCCTCGGGCTGGACCAAGACCCACGCGGGCACCGTCGACGTCATGATCGGCAGCCCCTCGGCCATCAACTTCGACGGCCCGCACCCGTCGATCCGTGACATCTGGAAGCTCGAGGAGGCCCTCGCCCACGTCGAGTCGGAGTACGACCTCGTCCTGATCGACTGCGCTCCCTCGCTCAACGCCCTCACCCGGACGGCATGGGCAGCGAGCGATCGCGTGAGCGTCGTCACGGAACCGGGACTCTTCTCCGTCGCCGCCGCCGACCGGGCGCTGCGAGCGATCGAGGAGATCCGACGCGGGCTGTCGCCGCGACTCCAGCCCCTCGGCATCATCGTGAACCGCGTTCGGGCGCAATCGCTCGAGCACCAGTTCCGCATCAAGGAGCTGCGCGACATGTTCGGCCCCCTCGTCCTGTCCCCGCAACTGCCGGAACGCACCGCGCTCCAGCAGGCGCAAGGCGCCGCGAAGCCCGTGCACATCTGGCCGGGTGAGAGCGCTCAGGAGATGGCGAAGAACTTCGATCTCCTTCTCGACCGTGTGCTGCGCACAGGACGCGTCGGCGAGTACGCCGAGCTCACGGCGCCGAAGAACGCCTGACCCGGATCCCGCGCGGATCGTCGGTCCACCACGATCGGCGCAGAGAGCTGATCGATCCGATAACACCGACAAGACGGTGAACGACCAGTCAGGTCGCGTCCAGGTCAGGCCCGATCGAAACGGCTCGGATCAGGCGGAGCGAGCGGCACGGCGAGCGGCGAGCTCGTCGACCGCCTCGAGCGCTTGAGGCTCAAAATCGACGAGAGTCGTCTCGACCTCGCGCAGCACCTTGCCGACGGCGATCCCGAACACGCCCTGTCCCCGGCTCACGAGGTCGATGACCTCATCGTTCGAGGTACAGAGGTAGACGCTCGCTCCGTCCGACATGAGCGTCGTCTGGGCGAGGTCGTTCACTCCTGACTCGCGGAGCTGGTTCACCGCCGTACGGATCTGCTGAAGCGAGATGCCGGTGTCGAGCAATCGCTTGACGAGCTTGAGGACGAGGATGTCCCGGAATCCGTAGAGCCGCTGCGAACCTGAACCGGCCGCGCCGCGGACGGTGGGCTCGACGAGCCCGGTGCGGGCCCAATAATCGAGTTGCCGGTAGCTGATCCCGGCCGCACGAGCAGCGATCGCTCCGCGGTACCCCGCTTCGTCGTCGAGGTCGGGAAGGCCGTCCGTGAAGAGGAGTTCGTACCGGGGGTCGTGCGACCGACCCGGGGTCGCAGCCGTCGCGCCCGACTCTCCCGTGAGACCGGTGTCACCGGGTCCGCTCATCTCATTGCCCTTCTCCGTCAGGTCGCGCATCGCGCCGTCCCGATCACCGATCGATCCGAACGCGACGTGTTCCTCGCGTGTTCCTCTACGCTATCGAGCGCGGAGAGCTTCCCGTCCGACATTCGCCCGATGGCGTCGGCGTGTCGGACAGCCGAGCCCGGGGAGACTCCATCGCCCAGTCTACGACCGCGCCGCCCGACGCGCACTCCCGTGTTCGGTGCGACGCC
This sequence comes from Labedella populi, assembly GCF_004078655.1. Taxonomy (GTDB): domain Bacteria; phylum Actinomycetota; class Actinomycetes; order Actinomycetales; family Microbacteriaceae; genus Labedella; species Labedella populi. Next base: position 535,393 of record NZ_RZNC01000003.1, read on the forward strand.
GCGACCCCGGTCAGTTGGAGAAGCGCCCGAGCGCCTGTCGGATGAGGCTTCCTCGCACCGTCTCGAAGTGACCGGCGATCTCGCCGGAGAGCTCCTGCGCCTTCGCGCGGCTGGCCGCGTCCCCGCGCTTCGAGATGGGCATGAGCGCACTCTCGATGAGAGCGAGTTCACGTTCCGCCGCCGCACGGAAGCCCCGCAAGTGACGGGGCTCGATGCCGGACCGCTGCAGTTCGACGAGCGCGCGGAGAACATGCACGGTGTCGTCGGTGTACGACTCCGCGGGCACGATGAGCGAGGCCGACACGGCATCGCTGAAGAGATGCCCCGTCGCCCCCGCCTCGGCGATGACGTCGTCGCGCCCCAATCGACGACCCACCGGGATGATGCTCTGCACGGACTCCCCCGCGCCAGAGCCGGGGACGGCCGGATCCTTCCCAGCGTCGAGGTCGGCGAGATACGTGCGGATGACCTTGAGGGGAAGGTAGTGATCGCGCTGCATCGAGAGAACGACGCGCACTCGCTCGACGTCCGCGGAGGAGAACTTGCGGTAGCCCGAGCGCGTGCGCGACGGACGGACGAGACCTTGCTCCTCGAGGAAACGGAGCTTCGAGTTCGTCAGTTCCGGGAACTCGTTCGCGAGGCGGGCGAGCACCTGTCCGATGCTGAGAAGCGGTTCCGACGACGATGCCGACGGACTCCGCGCGGCACGTGCCGACACCCTCTAGCGCCCCGCGCCCGTGGCCAGGTCGGCGCGGGAGGCGAAGAACGTCAACCGGAATTTTCCGATCTGGACCTCTGCTCCGTCGCGCAACTGGGCGGAGTCGATGCGCGTGCCGTCGAAATAGGTGCCGTTGAGCGAGTTGAGATCGCGGATCTCGAACGTCGAACCCGTCCGCACGAATTCCGCGTGTCGCCGCGAGACCGTGACGTCGTCGAGGAAGATGTCGGCGTCCGGGTGTCGGCCGGCCGTCGTCACACCCGTGTCGAGAAGGAAGCGCGCGCCGGAGTTGGGACCACGGCGGACGATGAGAAGGGCTGAGCCGGAGGGCAGTGCCGCGACCGCATCCTGCTCCTCGGCCGAGACGTGCGAATCGAGGGCTCCGAGGGCCTGGCTGAACTCCTCGCCGTAGCCCACCGTGGTCTCGGCCCTGTCGGGCCGGCCCGGCGCGGGGGCTCGCGTGAAAGCACCCGTCGGCGGGTTGTTGTCGTCGGGAATCGTCACCGTGTACCTCCTAATGGTCCAGCGTATCGGAAGTCGGGCCGCCGCCCGAGCGGCTCTCGCGACGGATGCGGACGGTGTCTCGGAGATACACGAGCCCGGCGACCCAGTACAGCACGGCACCGAGGACGGCGATCCCGTTTCCGACGGGCTGCACGACGGCGGAGATGTCGGGAATGGCGGCCGCCAGCATCAGGATCGGGAGCCCGACGAACAGGCATGCTGTCGCCATCTTTCCCACCTTGTTCACCGGCAGTGCGCCATGACCGGCTTGGGCGAGCACGAGGGCGACGACGAGGAGGAGGACGTCCCGAGCGAGGATCGCGACGACGAACCACAGCGGGATGAGCTCGCGCGCGACGAGTCCGAGCACCGCCGCGATGATGTAGAGCCGATCGGCCGCGGGGTCGAGCAGCTGCCCGAGGCGCGTCACCTGGCCGAGCCGTCGGGCGAGGAACCCGTCGAGGAAGTCGGTGAAGCCCGAGACGGCCAACGTGACGAGCGCGGCGATGTCTTGACCGTCGAGGAGGAAGAGGAGGAACACCGGAACGAGCGCAAGACGCAGGAAGCTCAGGATGTTCGGAATCGTCAGGATTCGGTCGCTCGGGAGTTGCGACTCGGGAGGCGCCATCACGACATCCTAGCCACATCGCGCCGTCCCGTCAGTGCGCCAGACCCGGCCGGCGTCGCAGAATGGCGAGCCGCGCTCGTCCCCCGAAATGGTGCGAGACGAGCCGGTCGCAACCGGCCGCATCCGACATACTGTTGACGCATGAACCCGGTCTCTCCCGAGCCCGGTGACGTCTCGTCGCCGGAGCCGCGACGATCAGCGTGCCGCGCACGCCCGCGCATGGTGCTCAGTTTCGCCTCTCTGGCCGCGGTCATCGGCGTCACGCTCGGCGCCGTCGCCGTGCGCGGACACACCCCCGCGGACGAGGCGACGATCGCGAGCGGCGGCGACGTGCTCGTCGACGGCGAGAGCATCGACACAGACCTCCTCCCCTTCGCGGACGCCTGGACGCGCATCAGCGACCCCGCCCGCGAATTCGTGGTCGTCGTGCTCGGCGACTCGACGGGCAACGAGCGCGGCGAATGGGTGGATCGCGCCTTCCGGACGCTCGCCGAGGAACTCGACCGGCCGCTCATCGAGCACCCGTGGAACGTTCAGAGCGCGCGGTACGCCGATCCATTGACCGTCAATCGTGACGCTGACGGCGCCCCGATCGTGGTCTGGAACGGATCGGCGAGCGGCAAGACCGCCGCGTACTCGCTCGACAACTACGACAGCCTCGTTCCGCAGCAGCCCGACGTGCTGTTCCTCAATCACGGTCTCAACAACGTCCGGCGCCCCGAAACGGTCGGCGCCGAGTTCAGCGATGTCCTGACGCGGACGGAACGCACGTGGCCGCGATCCGTCGGCTACTCAGCGCTCCTCGAGAACCCCCGCTTCGACGACTGGGCGACGGCGCACGACGCCGTCCTCGGCGGCGTCCGCTCCTGGCTCGAGGAGCGCCCGTTCGTCCTCGGCATCGACGTGCACGGCGCCTACCTCGCTCACGACGACGTCGCGACCCTCTTGACCGTCGATCTGCTGCATCCCAGCCCGGCTGGGTCCCGGGTCACGGCCGAGACGGTTCTCCTCGCCATCGCGAACGCCGTCGTCCCCTCTTCCCGACCGACCGGCGATCGGGAGGACCTGTCGATCGTGGATACGACGGACGACATCGAGACCGGCTCCTCCTCACGAGCCGACACGCACTGAGGTGTGGATGACGCGAGACGGGGCCGGTCGGGCGAGATGAACCGTCAGGCTCGGAGGAGCCGTCGACCCGCGTCGTCGAGAACCGAGCCGATCCGGTCCGTTCGTCCGTCGAGCGCGGCGAGGACGAGCGCGCCGTCGCGGAGCATCTGGATCTCCTCGGCCACACGACGGGGTTCGCTCGAGCCGTGCCTCTCGGCGAGTTCCGTGAGCCGGTCCTGCACCCATCCTCGGTGACGGGCGACCGCGACCCGGACGTCGTGGGCGGCGTCGGAGTACTCGGCCGCCGCGTTGATGAACGGGCAGCCCCGGAACCCCGGCACGCAGCCGACCTCGATGATGCTCTCCACGTACCACCGCCAGAGCGCGTCGTCGTCGAGCCGCTCTCGGGCCTCGATGAAGGCGAGACGCTCGCGCGAGGCCACCTCCTCGAGGTAGGCGACGACGAGGTCGTCCTTGCTCGGGAAGTGGCGGTAGAAGGTCACCTTGGAGACGCCGGAGTCCGCGATGACCCGGTCGGCGCTCACCGCTCGGACGCCGAGGGTGTAGAACAGTGACGAGGCGGAGTCGAGGATGCGACGGCGCGCCGAGGACTCCGGCTTGTCGAGCATCGGCGGCATGGGGGTCCCCTCGGTGGAGCGGTCGACGCGGCGGCGGCGGGCGTCCCGACACCGTTTGCATCCCCGCACGATGAGTGATCTACTGATGTAGACGTACTAGTAACCCTACATGAGGAGAAGCGCATGGCGCAGGCCGTCTACACCGCATCCGCGACCAGCACGGGGGATGGCCGGAACGGGCACGTCCGCTCGAGTGACGGCATCCTCGAGGCCGATCTGGCGACACCCGCCGAGATGGGCGGCCGCGGCGGCGCGACGAACCCCGAACAGCTCTTCGCCGCCGGTTTCTCCGCGTGCTTCCACTCGGCTCTCAAGACCGCCGCGGGACAGCACGGCGTCTCGACGAAGGACTCCGCGGTGACGGCGGACGTCGGCATCGGGCCGCGCGAGGACGGCGGATTCGGCCTGTCCGTCACGCTCCACGTCGAGCTCACGGGCGTGACGGAGGAACAGGCGAAGGCGGTCGTCGACGCGGCCGACGCCGTCTGCCCCTACACGCATGCCACACGCGGCAATATCCCCGTGACCATCGAGATCGACATCGTCTGACCATGGGCCTCCACGAAGGCGTCGTCGCGCCCGACTTCACGCTCCCCGGCGTCCAGGTGAAGGACGGGTATGCGCGGAGGAAGACCTACACGCTGTCCGAGCAGCGCGGCCACCCCGTCGTCCTCGCCTTCTACCCGGCGGACGAATCGGCGACCTGCACGGCCCAGCTCTGCTCGTACAGTGAGAAGCTCGCCGACTTCGCACAGCTCGGCGCCGAGGTCTGGGGCATCGGCCTCCAGGACCTCGCGAGCCACGAGACCTTCGCCATCAAGGAGGACGTCACGCTGCCGCTCCTCTCGGACGCCGACGGACGCGTCGTCGACGCCTACGGGATCAGACTGCCGGGACTCGGTCTCCGGCGCTCGGTCTTCCTCATCGGCGCAGACGGCCTCATCAAGTGGAAGCACGTCGCGCTCGTCGGTGCGACGTTCCGCAGCGCCACCTCCATCCGCGAGCAGCTCGCGAAGCTCTGACGCGGCGGGCCCGGCCCACCCGTTCCTAGACTGGACCCACCATGAGCACACGCGAAACGTCCACAGCCCCCGTCCCGATGCAGTGGGTCGGGCCCCTGAAGGTCTCCGGCAACGTCATGACCGGAAGCCAGGAGATCCCCCTCGCCACGTACGAGTCGCCGCTCTGGCCGTCCGTCGGCCGCGGTGCGAAGATCTCCACCCTCGTGGAATCGGGCATCGTCGCGACCCTCGTCGACGAGCGCATGGCGCGATCGATCCTGCTCGAGGCCGACGACGCCCTCGCCGCCGTGAATGCGATGGCCTACCTGCGCAGTCACGAGCACGAGCTTCGCGACGTCGTCGCGGAGACCAGCCGTTTCGCCCGACTCATCGACATGCACCACCAGATCGCCGGGAACCTGCTCTTCGTCCGTTTCGAGTTCTCGACGGGTGACGCCTCCGGCCACAATATGGTGACGCACGCGTCCGACCGGCTGATGGACTACGTCCTCGCCCATGTCTCCGGCGTGCGCTACGGATCGATCTCGGGCAACTACTGCTCCGACAAGAAGGCGACGGCCGTCAACGGCATCCTCGGTCGGGGTAAGAACGTCGTGACGGAGATCCTGATCCCCCGCGCCATCGTCAGCCGATGGCTCCGCACGACGCCCGAAGCCGTCGTCGACCTCAACGTCCGCAAGAACCTCATCGGCACGATGCTCGCCGGCGGACTGCGAAGCGGCAACGCGCATTACGCGAACATGCTGCTCGGCTTCTATCTCGCGACGGGACAGGACGCGGCGAACATCGTCGAGGGGTCCCAAGGGATTACCCACGCGGAGGTGCGCGACGGCGACCTCTACTTCTCCTGCACCTTGCCGAACCTGATCGTCGGGTCGGTCGGCAACGGCAAGGGCCTCGACTTCGTCGAGGAGAACCTGACGCGCCTGGGCTGCCGTGAGGAGCGGGAGCCCGGCGAGAACGCGCGGCGGCTCGCCGTGCTCTGCGCGGCGACCGTCCTGTGCGGCGAGTTGTCGCTCATGGCGGCCCAGACCAACCCCGGGGAGCTCATGCAGTCGCACCTGCAGATGGAGCGGTCGAAGCAATCCGCTTGACCCGTCCCGACGAACCATCATCGGGGCGAGCGAGTTGGAGGGATCCACCCTGCGCTCAGCCTCCGCGGATAAACTGGCAGGCGGGCGGCGACGACTGGCAGGCGGGCGGCGACGATGAGAGCACCACGATCACTCCGCGACAGCCCCACGCGATTCCGCACAAGCGATCGGCAGCGACGCCGGCATCCACGTCGTTCGACGGCCCGATCGGTCGTCGACATCCTGAGAGAAACCGGACGCCTCACATGCAGCTCGGCATCGAGAACATCTCCTTCGCCACCTCCGAATACGTTCTGCCGCTCGCGACGCTCGCGGCCGCGACGGGCGTCGAGGTCGGCAAGTTCCACGTCGGAATCGGCCAAGAGCACATGAGCGTCCCCGCCGCCGACGAGGACATCGTCACGATGGCGGCCACGGCGGCCCAACCCGTCCTCGAGGGCCAGGACCTCTCCGCCATCCGCACGGTCCTGTTCGCGACCGAGAGCGGGATCGACCAGTCGAAGGCGGCCGGCGTCTACGTCCACCACCTCCTCGGACTCGACGCGCGCTGCCGCGTGATCGAACTGAAGCAGGCCTGCTACAGCGCGACCGCGGCGCTGCAGATGGCCGTCGCCCTCGTCGCTCGACGCCCCGAGCAGAAGGTGCTCGTGATCGCCTCCGATGTCGCTCGTTACGATCGCGACTCGTCGGGGGAAGCGACACAGGGTGCCGGCGCCGTCGCCATGCTCGTGAGCGCGACCCCCGCCGTCCTCGCGATCGAACCCGTCTCGGGACTGCACACCGCCGACGTCATGGACTTCTGGCGCCCCAATTACCGCAGCACGGCCCTCGTCGACGGCAAGTACTCCGTGTCCGTCTACATGGAGGCGCTCCGAGCCGCGTGGGACGACTACCGCGAGCAGGGCGGCCACGAGCTCACCGCGTTCGATCGGTTCTGCTACCACCAGCCCTTCACCCGGCTCGCCGTCAAGGCGCACCGGACTCTCGCGAAGCACTCCGGCGAGCTGTCCAACGACGAGGCCGACGCGCAGATCGCGAACACCCTCGACTACAACCGGCAGATCGGCAACACCTATACCGCGTCCGTCTACATCGGCCTGCTCTCGCTCCTCGAGAACGCCGCGGAGGACCTGAGCGGCTCCCGCGTCGGCTTCTTCAGCTACGGTTCCGGTTCGGTCGCGGAGCTGTTCGCGGGTGTCGTCCAGCCCGGGTACCGCGAGATGCTGCGGACGTCGCGGCACCGCGAGCAGATCCAGCGCCGCCGCGAGATCGACCACGACACGTACGTCCGGCTACACGACCACCCGGAGGGCCTCGTCGACGGTGACCACGAGATCCCGTCGGAGACCACGGGTCCGTTCCGTCTAGCCGGGATCCGCGAGCACAAGCGCATCTACGAGACGGTCGCGCAAGTGACCGCGCCCGTCGACGCCTCAGAGGTCGGAGCGTCTCCGAGCGTCACGACCGACTCCGCGACCTCGTCGCTCTGATCCCGACGGTCGGCGGGGACCTCAGAGCTCGAGCTCGAAGGCCGTGGCCTCGGAACGGACGCCGTTCACCTGCGCCTCGACCCAGTGCGTCCCGGCGTGATGGACACGGGTGGAGAGCGGCCGGAAGTCGTGCACGGCCCTGACCGAACGCGTCTCCCCCGGGGCGAGGCTCACCGTCGTGAGCTTGAAGACCTTCGGTGAGATCGAGCCGTTGGACTTGCGGTAGCCGACGACGTAGTCGACGACGAGCCGGGCGTCGGCATCACCGTCGTTGCGCACGTCGATCGTGATCGACAACCGGTCCGGGACGGTGAGGGTCTCCGCCGACAGGACGGGAGGAGACACGGTGACCGATTGCGCTCGGAAGCCGAGGATCGCGAGCGCACCCTGATCCCCCTTCTTGACGAGCGAGCGGAGTGCATGCCTCACGACCCACGAACGCGTCGGTGGCGCGTCGGCATCGTTCGCCCAGTCGTCGAGCGTCTCGACGACGAGCGCCGGGTCGTGACGAGCGATGTCGTTGAGGTGGTTCGCGACGGATCGGCGTACGTAGTCGCTCCCGTCGTCACGGAGGCTCTCGAGGACCGGCACGAGGTCGCGTGAGCGGGTGAGGAGCCCGGGCACGCGGACAGCCCACGGGAGATAGGGGCGCGTGCCTTCGCTCGCGAGGCGGCGGACATGCTCGTCGGGGCTCGAGGTCCACGCGCGGACGGCGACGAGCGCACGGTCGAGGTCTGCGGCGAGCAGGCGCCGGATCGCGAACTCGGAGGTGAGCCGGTGCGTCAGCTCGGAGAGGAGCTCGAGCGCGTCGTCGAACGCGGTCGTCGACCCCTCGGCGAGGGCGAGCGTGACGGCGCTCTCCGTGACGGGCCAGAGGGGCCAGCCGCGGAAGTCGGGATCGGAAAGGGCTCGTCGGAAGACGTCGGCCGCGCTTCGATAGTCTCCGTCGAGATCGGTGGCGAGGGCCGCCGCGACGAGATCACTGCGCGCCTTCAGGGCATTCCCCGGCAGCGACTCATGGACCGTGTCGAGCGTGGCCCAGTCGCGTTCGGGTCGCGCGCGCACCAGGACAGCACGGAGTCCCGCGACCGACTCCCGGCCGATGAACTCGTCGAATGCTCCCACGCCGTCCTCCCACTCCCCAATCTACGCCGGGCCACCGACATCGGCGGCGGGAGCATCAGGGCCGCCCGTCGGCGTCGGCCGGAAGACCGACACCGTGACGGAGACGGTCGTCGACAGGGGATCGGGCAACGACTCCAGTGCCGCCGCGATCGCGGCGGCGTCGGCGTGATGCCCGGAGGGGCCCATGAGGACGTCGTCGACGGCGGCCCGGCGATCGAGGGTGATCGGGTACTCGAGGTCGATCGACCCCTCGAGGTCGAAGCGGGCGAGCTGGCGGGCCAGACGCTCCTCCTTGCGATCGTCGACCGAGACGAGACCCACCGCGCTGACGAGTTCGGCCAGATGCCGTGGGGTCGGCGTCACGACGACGAGCACGCCGTCCTCGCGGAGCACCCGCAGGGTCTCAGCGGGATTCCGCGGAGCGAAGACGCTGAGGACGACGGCTGCGACGCCGGTCCGGAGCGGCAGGCCGGCCCACGCATCCGCGACGACGGCCCCGAGGCGCGGATGCGCCCGCGCGGCGCGGCGGACCGCGGGCTTCGACGTGTCGAGGACGATCCCGTCGAGACCACCCCGTGCAGTGAGGACTCGCGCGAGGTGATACCCGGTGCCGCCACCGACGTCCACGGCGAGCCCGGCCGCGGACGACGGAACGGCGTCGACGACGGCGTCGACGATGGGGTCGTAGTGGCCGGCGCCGAGGAAGCGGTCACGGGCCTCGATCATCTCCGCGGTGTCGCCCGCCGTCGCCCGCCCGGTCGTGAGCGACACGTAGCCCTGGCGAGCGATGTCGAACGCGTGGCCGTTCTCGCAGACCACGGCCGACGTGGTCGTCACGACGACGGAGCGGCAGAGGGGACACGCGAGGGCGTCGACGACGAGGTCGAGTCCTCTCCTCCGGTGTTCCATGGTCATCCGATCGTACGGCGGAACGGGGATCGACACCGCGACGCTCCCGTGGCAAGGGGGTGCTGCGGTCGTCCGCGCGCTCGTAGTCTCGCGTCATGACGACAGAATCGAACATCCCGAGCGGACTGGACGACGAGAGCCAGACGGCGAAGGACATGAGCTACAGCCCGGCGAGCGACACGGAGACGCACGAGAAGCAGGTCGACCCGGTACCCGACACGCTCGACGACGACATCTCCCGCGAGGACATCACCGTCGTCCCCGGTACGGGAGGACCCGACGACGTCGGGGACGTCGACGTCGACCCCGAGGAGCTGAACCTCCCCCACGACACCGGCACGCACTGAGCGACCGCGCGGCCCGGCGCGTCAGCTCTGTGAGCGCGACCCGTGGGATGCACTGAGCAGTGCCGTCGAGCGCGCGAGGTGACTCCTCACTGCGGCGGCCCCGGTCGCGCGCAGATCGTCGACGAAGTCGCGGTGATCGGCCGCGAGGCTCGAGGCGTCGAGTTCCGGTCGCAGATGCAGCAGGAACACCTGCATCTCGACGTCGAGCGATCGGTACGCCTCCGAGATGCGGTCGCTTCCGGCCGCGTCGACGATGGAGCGGTGCACGCGAGAGTGCGCCCGCTCGACGGCGAGCCAGTCCTCGGGGAGGCGGCATGCCTCGTCGAGGGCGTCGAGCGCCGAGCCGATCACCGTGAGGGTGCCGCTCGGCCATCGTGACCCGTGGCGCTCCCGCAGCAGTCGCACCGCTTCGCTCTCGAGGGCGCAACGGAGCTCTTGCAGGGCGACGACGCCCTCGAGGTCGAGCTCCACCACGGTGACGCCACTGTACGAGCGGGACGTCGCGAGCCTCTCCGCGACGAGGGCGGAGAGCGCACGACGGATCGTGTGCCGCGACACTCCGTAGTGCTCCTCGAGCTCGACCTCGCGCAAAGGCGCCCCGGGAGCAAGCGCTCCCGCGAGGATGCGATCACGCAGATCCGACGCGACGCGATCGGCACGCGTCGGTCGCGCCGACCGGCCACCCGTCGTCACGGCGCCCCCCTCTCGGCACGACGCGACGGGAGGCCGCCCCACGGCACGACGAGGACGAGGATCGCCACGGCGACCACCGAGACGCCTACCGCCGCCGCCGCCCCGAGGGTCTCCCCCAGCAGGAACACCCCGAGGAGCGCTGCCGTGAGCGGTTCCGCGAGAGTGAGCGTCGAGGCCGTCGATGCCCGCAGGCCGACGAGCCCGCGACCGAAGAGGACGTAGGCCACGGCCGTCGTGACGACGCCGAGCCAGGCGGCCGCGATGAGGCCTTCGGGCGCTCCCAGCCAGGAGAGGTCCGTCGCGAGCGCCAGCGGGACGCTCAGCACTGCCGCGGAGCCGAAGAGCACGCCCATCGTCCAGGTGGAGTCGGCACCGCGGGTGATGAGGAGTTTCGCCACGAGGGCGTAGACGGCGTACGAGGCTCCGGCAGTGAGGGCTCCGGCGATCCCGAGACCCGCGACTGCCCCCGACCCTCCGTCGAATGCTCCGCCGAGGAGCGCGACACCGAGACTCGCGAGGAGGGTCGCGACGGTCCAGATACGCCCGGGGAAACGACGTGTGACGATCCACTCGAGGGCCCCGGTGAAGACCGGGGCGCTCCCGAGCGCCACGATCGTGCCGACGGCGACGCCCGCATTGGTCGTCCCGAGGAAGAAGGTGGGCTGGTAGGCGACGATCGCCACCGCCCCCACGAGCACCAGGACGGCGGTGGGCGCCCCCCGTCCCCGGGCCGACGCCCTCGGCGCGCCGCCGCGCGACGACCGACGCGCGAAGACGATGGCCGCGAGGAGGAGACCTCCGACGAGGATGCGGACAGCTCCGGCTGAGGCGGGAGACGCCGTCTCCGGCGCGATCGAGAGCGCCGTTCCCGTCGTCCCGAAGCACACGGCGGCGAGGATGACGAGCACGGCGGGCATGCCCGATTGTTACACAATCACGAGAAGAGTTCCCACAAGAGACGACCGGCGATCACGACCATCACGACGGCCACTCCCCCGTCCACCCACCGCCATGCGCCCGGACGGGCGAAGACGGGCGCGAGCGCGCGAGCCCCGAAGCCGAGCGCACTGAACCAGACGACGCTCGCGACGACGGCACCCGCACCGAACCACCAGCGGTCGATCCCGTTCGTCGCGGCGATCGATCCGAGCAGGACGACGGTGTCGAGGTAGACGTGCGGGTTGAGCCACGTGATCGCGACGGCTCCCGCCAACACCGACGTCCAGGGGACCCGCTGTCCCCGGACGTCGGATCGGAGGACACCGGGGCGCAGTGCCCGCCGCGCGGCGAGGGCGGCGTACCCGATGAGGAACGCCGCGCCGCCGATCGTCGCGACGGGCACGAGCCACGGCACTCGCTGGATGAGTCCACCGACACCGGCGACCCCCACCGCGATGAGCAGCGCATCGGACAGCATGCACGTGAGAACCACCAGGGTGACGTGCTCACGCCGGATCCCCTGACGCAGCACGAAGACGTTCTGAGCGCCGATCGCGACGATGAGCGACAGGCCGAAGGCGAAGCCCGAGACGGCCGCGAGGAGAGAGGGGGACACACGTCGACGCTAGGAGTACCACGTGGTGAAGTCCAACTGTTCTTTCTACAGGCGCATTAGCATGGCTCATGTGGACCTCGATCTCGCCCAACTGTCGGCGCTTGCGGCCGTCGTGGACACGGGATCGTTCGACGGAGCCGCGCGCGATCTCCACGTCACGCCCTCGGCCGTGAGCCAACGCATCAAGTCGCTCGAACGCTCCGCCGGCGCCGTGCTCGTCCGGCGCTCCCGCCCGGTCACCGCGACCGAAGCCGGCCACGCCTACGTCCGGCTCGCCCGGCAGATCGTGGCCCTCGCGCGGGAGACCGACGCCGCCGTCGCTCCCGAACGATCGTCCACTCCGACCGTTTCGCTGGCCGTCAACGGCGACTCGCTCGCGACGTGGGTCCTCCCGGCGCTCGCAGCCCTCGGCCGCCGGGTCGCCTTCGACCTCCACCGCGAGGACCAGGACCACTCCGCCGCACTCCTGCGCGACGGACGCGTCATGGCGGCGATCACGACCGACGCGACCGCCGTCCAGGGCTGCTCGGTCTCGCGGCTCGGCCTCATGCGCTACCGCGCGATGGCGTCACCCGGGTTCGCCGCGACGTACTTCCCCCGCGGAGCCACGCCGACGGCTCTCGACACCGCCCCGATGATCGTCTTCGATCGTCGAGACGACCTCCAGGACCGCTATCTGCGTCGCGTCGCACCCGGCGCCGCTCCCCCGCGGCACTCCGTCCCATCGTCCGCCGATCTCGCGACGGCTGTGCTCCTCGGCATGGGATGGGCGATGCTGCCCGACGGTCAGAGCGCGACGAGCGAGTCGTCGGGGTCGCTCGTCGACCTCGATCCCGCGCGGTCGATCGACGTCGTCCTCCACTGGCAGCAGTGGGAGATCTTCACGGCGGCGCTCGACGACACGGCACGAGCGATCACCGCCGCCGCGCGCACAGAACTCAGGCAGGACTGAGCGGCCGCGTCCTCACTCGCCGGCGACGAGGCTGTCGCGCACGAGGCGCCGCTGCACCTTGCCGATGAGCGACTTCGGAAGCTCGTCGACGACGACGATGCGACGCGGCACCTTGTACGGCGTGAGGGAGCCACGCAGCACGGTCCTCGCGGACTCGGGCGAGAAGTCGGCACCGGGCTCGAGCACCACGGCGGCGACGACGTCCTCACCCGAATGGGCGCTCGGCAGCCCCACCACCGCTGCGTCCGCGACGCCGGCGAGTCCCCGCAGCGCCTCTTCGACTTCACTCGGAGCCACGTTGAAGCCCCCCGTGATGATGAGCTCCTTGATCCGGTCGACGATCCGGACGAAACCGTCGGAGTCGAGCGTCGCGATGTCGCCGGTCCGGAACCAACCGTCGACGAAGACGGCGGCGCTCTCGTCCGGCTTCCGCCAGTAGCCGGAGAACACCTGTGGTCCGCGGACGAGCAGTTCACCCTCCTCGCCGATGGCGCGCTCCGTCGCAGGGTCCTCAGCATCGACGATACGCACATCGGTTCCCGGGAGCGGGAGTCCGACCGTCCCGGCCTTGCGGTTGTCCGCCACCGGATTCGCCATGAGCACGGGAGAGCACTCGCTCAATCCGTAGCCCTCGACGAGGAACCCTCCGCTGCGCTCCTCCCATGGCCGCACGATCGCCTCGTCGAGCGGCATCGCACCGGAGATGGCGACCTCGACGCCCGCGAGGGAGATCCCCTCATCATCCGCCGCCCGCATGAGGCGATCGGCGATGGGCGGGACGGCCGGGAGGAACGTCGGCGGCCTCTTCTTCATGACGGCGAGGACGAGATCCGGCTCGAACTTGGGGAACAGCACGAGCCGGGCACCCATGCTCATCGCGAACGTCAGGCACAGCGTGAGCCCGTACGCATGGAACATCGGGAGGACCGCGTAGACGACGCAGCCGTCGCCACGCCGGATCGTCGGTACCCACGCGCGGGATTGCGCCGCGTTCGCCCCGAGGTTCCGGTGCGTCAGGACGGCACCCTTCGGCGTCCCGGTGGTCCCGCTCGTGTACTGGATGACCGCGATGTCGTCTGCGCCGGGGTGGGCGACGTCGTCGCCGATCCGCGCGCGACCGAGCAACCGCGACCAGGGCACGGTTCCCCGCACGGGGGTCGTCAGGGTCGCGCGCGTGCGTCGCAGGGCCGGTACCGGAAGGCGCAGTGCCGTCCGCTTCACGAAGGGCATGCCGTGCGTGATGTCCACCGAGACGACGTGCTCGACCGCAACGTCACGCGGGAACTCCTGGATCGAGGCGACGACCTTGTCCCACGCGATCGCGACGCGGGCGCCGTGGTCCTCGAACTGGTGTCTGAGCTCTCGAGGCGTGTAGAGCGGGTTGTGCTCGACGACGATCGCACCGACGCGAAGGATCGCGTAAAAGGCGACGATGTGCTCCGGGCAGTTGGGGAGGACGATCGCAACCGGCTCGCCCCGCTTCACCCCGAGACCGACGAGCCCGGCGGCGGCGCGGTCGATGCGGTCGGCGAGCTCCCGGTACGTCACGGTCGCTCCGAAGAACTCGAGCGCCACCGCCTCCGGGAACTCGCGCGCCGACTCCTCGATGATGTCGACGAGCGACCCGTCGGGGACGTCGAGGATGGTGGGGACCCCGGGTGCGTAGCTCGCGAGCCACGGCCGGTCGTTGTCGATCGTCACGAGACACCACTCTAGAGACTCCGGGTGACGGGAGCGCCATAGGGTGGGAGGGTGGTCACCATCGTTCCGCCCGCCCCTGAGCCGGTCGTCGTGATGAGCGACGACGGTGTGCGCCTCGCCGTCTACGACGTCGGGGACCCGGATGCGCCCGTCGTCATGGCCGTGCACGGCTTCGCGTCGAGCGGCGTGCTCAACTGGTTCCATTCCGGATGGACGCGGGACCTGACGCGCGCCGGATACCGAGTGCTCGCTCTCGACCAGCGCGGTCACGGTCGCAGCGGAAAGCCGCACGACCCGCTTCAGTTCACGACGGAACGACTCGCGGCCGACGTCCTCGGCGTGCTCGATGCGCACCTCGTCGACGAGGCGGTCCTGCTCGGTTACTCGCTGGGGGCACGCGTCGGATGGCACCTCGCCCGCACGGACGCCCATCGCTTCCCGCGCGTGGTCCTCGGCGGCCTCCCGTCGGGTGACCCGCTCCAGGGTTTCGACCTCCGAGCCGCCCGGGCTTTCGCGCGCTCCCGCACCCCCGTCGAGGACCGTCTGACCCGCACCTACATCGAGATGGCCGCGGGCATCCGCGACAACGACCTCCTGTCGCTCATCGCACTCGTGGAGGGCATGCGCGGCGGCGTGCAGCCGGACGCGGCTGATCCGCCCCGCCAGCCGGTCCTGATCGCCGCGGGAGACCGTGACCCGGTGAGACACGACTCCGACGCCCTCGCCGCGGCGACGCCGCTCGGCGTCTTCCTCGAGATCCCCGACCGGGACCACTTCTCCGCCCCCACCTCTCGGGTGTTCCGGGAGAAGGCGATCGGCTTCCTCGGCGCGTCGGCCTGACCGTCAGCGCGGGAGATCCCGGTCGTCGGGGTCGACGACGGGGATCGACTGCGTGTACTCCATCCCGCGCTGCTGCCCATCAGCACTGCCGCTGAAGAGCCCGCGGTGGGGACCGGTCGTGGGCTCCGGCTCCGACCGGCGGCGGGGCGGCGCCTTGTCCTCGCCGACCGCGACGCGGGTCCGCGGAAGCGCTTCGGAGCCGTGGCGGTGCACCCAGTCGACGAGTTCCTCGCGCACCGCGCACCGGAGATCGAAGAGCGTCCCCGCATCGCCCGCCGACACGAGCACACGCACGCGCACGAAGCCCCCGACGGCATCCGTCACTTGCAGGACCTTGGTGCGATGGTCCCACAACTCGCTCTGCTCGAGCACGGCGTCGAGGTGCTCGCGCATCGCACGCGGATCGACGCGCCAATCGAGGTCGAGTTCGACCGAGCCGAGAAGGGCGCTCGTCCGTCGCGTCCAGTTCTGGAACGGCGTGGTCGTGAAGTAGGTGGAAGGGACGACGAGTCGCCGGTCGTCCCACACCTTCACGACCACGTAGGTCAGGGTGATCTCCTCGATGACGCCCCACTCGCCCTCGACGATCACGACGTCGTCGACACGGATCGCGTCGCTGAAGGCGATCTGCACGCCGGCGAACACGTTTCCGAGCGTCGATTGGGCGGCGAGTCCGGCGATGATCGAGACCACACCCGCTGACGCGAGCAGGCTCGCTCCCACCGTGCGGACCTCGGGGAAGGTCATGAGAACGGCGGAGGCACCCACGATCGTGATGGCCACGAGGACCAGACGCCGCACGATCTGCAGTTGCGTGCGCACCCGGCGAGCGACCCTGTTGTCGGGCACGTCGATCCGGTAGCGGCTGACCGCTTGCGTGAGCCCGAACGACGCGACCGATCCGATGAGCCAGGACGCCAGCACGATGACCACGATGAGGAAGCCGTGGGACACCATCGCCCACCATCCGAGGGTCGCCGCGATCGAGGCCGCGGCCGCGATCCAGACGAACACCGTGAGGACGAGCAAGCGGAACGGGAGCCGCGCGCTCGTGAGCAGACCGAGCGCCGCGGGCCTGCGTCGCGAGACGACCCGCACGGCGAGTGCGGTGAGCGCGATCACGGCGATGGCGGCGACGACCGCGACGATCGCGGCGACGGCGAACTGCAGCCAGGGGTTCCACTCGGACATGAGCCTCCTCGGGGTCGGACCGTACCCAGTCTAGGAAGGCGCTACCTGCGCCACTGAGTGGAGCCTGGGCGTCGGCGCGCCTCGCAGCGACACCCCTCCTCCCCTGTTCCGGGGGGAGTACCTCCGGGACGAAATATCGCGACCGCCGGGACCGTCCTGCCTACGGTTGCACCGCACTCCCCCGGCCACGGCCGTCCTTCGCTGCTCGCGAGCGATCACCGCGCCGGACCGCCCACCAGAAACGAGGAATCCGTGCATCACTCCCCTCCCGACCGAATCACGCGACGCGCGAGGGCCGTCGCGCTCACGGCCGTCACCGCCGCAGCGCTTCTCCTCGCCGGCGTCGCCGCACCGGCCGCGAACGCGGCGGAGCTCTCCGACGTCATTCAGGACGTGACGGTGACCCCGACCAATCCGCGCCTCGGCACGCAGGTCGAGACCAACATCGACTGGTGCGTCCCCGACGGGACGCAGGCCGGGGACACGTTCACGCTCACGCTCAGCGAGTACCTGCGTGCCTTGCCCCCGGGATTCTCGTTGACGGACGGCGACGACGGTCCCGTCGTGGCCACGGCGGCCATCTCGACGACGGATCCGGCGGTCGTGACCTTCACGATGACCGACTATGCGCAGACGCACTCCAACGTCTGCGGGTCCGCCTTCATCCGGTCGGGCTTCGACAACGGTCTGACCCCGGGCGAGACGGTGCCCTTCACCTCGGAGGACAACGACGGCAACACGTGGTCGACCGACATCACGCCGGAAGGCGGAGACGGACCTCCCGAGGGCGACACCGACGAGGCGTTCAAGTTCGGTCGGCTCTCGCCGGACCAAGGTCACACCGACCCGAACGACGCGGTGCAGTGGTACGTGGTCTCCCCTGTCGGCCCGCTCGACCGCGTCACTCTCTCGGACACCCCGGGCGGCGGTATGAACGTCGACTGCGCGAGCGTCGACCTCCTGCAGGGCGATCGCACGGAGACCAACATCGCGGAGCCGTACACCCGCCCGACCCGGATCGGAGCACTGACGTGCTCCGCCGACAGTGTCTCGGTCACGCTCGGCCCCATCCCGGCGGGGAAGGCCGTCCGCTTGGGCTTCAAGGTGGACCTCGACGAGGCGACCGGCCCCGACGCGCACACCTTCACGAACACCGCGAACGTGGTCTCGACGAGTCCCGACGGTTCCGTGCGCACCGACAACCCCACGCGCAGCATCACGAGCTCGACGGGTGGCGGCGGGGGCGAGGGTGACAACGACCCCTCCGTCGACATCGAGAAGTACGCGACGGAGGACGGCCTGACCGCCGGAGACTTCGACGAGGACCCGGGCAAGCGCGTCGAGGTGGGCACTCCCATCCCTGTCACCATGACGATCACCAACGACGGCGAGGAGCCGCTCGTCGACGTGGTCGTGTCGGATACGACGGACGAGGGCCCGGCCATGACCGGTCTCACGTGCGACTTCTCCGCGCTCGGCGGACCGGCCTCCGGGACGACCTGGGACGGACCCTTCGCCGTCGGTGACGCGTTCGAGTGCACCGGCACGGTCCCGGCGATGGAGGCGGCGACCCTGCACGCCAACACCGCCGATGTCGCCGGCACCGGCCAGGGCAGCGGGACCGGCGTGACCGATGAGGACCCGTTCTTCTCCGTCACGCCCCCCATCCCCTCGATCGACATCGAGAAGTGGTCGACGGCCGACGGCTACCCCGGCGGCGATTTCGACGATCTCCCCGGCAAGGCCGTCGCGGCGGGCGCCCCGGTGCCCGTGACGATGACGATCACGAACGACGGCGAGGAGGACCTCATCGACGTGTCCGTCCGGGACACGACCGATGCGGGACCCGACCTCACCGATCTGTCGTGCGACTTCTCGCCCCTCGGCGGGCCGGAGTCGGGAACCGACTGGGAGGGGCCGTTCCTCGTCGGCGACAGCTTCGACTGCACCGGTACGGTGCCCGGGATGCCCGTCGGCGGTGTGCACTCCGACACGGCCGACGTCATCGGAACGGGCGTCGAGACCGGCCGCGACGTCGACGACGAGGACCCGTTCCACGTCACGACGCCCAGCCCCGAGCCCGAGATCGGCATCGTGAAGGGTGACACGGAGGGCAACACCGCCGACACGCTCGGCGACGCCGTCACGCTCCCCGGCGGCGCGACGGACCTGGCCTTCACCGTCACGAACCCCGGCAACGAGGCCCTCGCCGACGTGGTCGTGTCCGACAGGGTCGTCGAGGGCGGGACGGTCAGGGATCTGACCTGCACCTTCCCCGACGGCTCGACCGGCACGACGTGGGACGGCCCCTTCGAACCGGCCGACTCCTTCGACTGCACCGCGACCCTCTCGGGCGTCGCGGCGGGAAGCGCACACCACGACGTCGCGAGCGTCACGGGTACCGGCGTCGTCAGCGGCATCACCGTGACGGACGACGACCCCTACTTCGCACAGCGCCCCGCAGCGAGCGCACTGGCGATCACGGGAACGGACGGCGCCGCGGCTCTCGGTGGTCTCGCGGGGGGTCTGCTCCTCGTCGGCGCCGCGGTCTACCTCGTCGGTCGCCGCCGGTCGATCCGCGGCTGATCGACACCTCACGGCTCCGCCGTCGCCCCGTCGAGGGTGACGGCGGAGCCGTTCGGCGTCCGGTCCGATCGGATCCCCAGTCGACGCCCGTAGGCTTCTCGTAGCCGCCGACCACCAGCGACCATCGGAGCCGACCGCATGCCCCTTCTCTCCTCCACCGGATCGGACGGATCGGGGTCGCTGCTCTCGGGCTTCTCCGATTGGGTCGTCGGCCTCATGGAGACGATCGGTGCCCCGGGTGCGGGGATCGCCGTCGCCCTCGAGAACCTCTTCCCTCCGCTGCCGAGCGAACTCATCCTGCCCCTCGCCGGTTTCACGGCGAGCCGCGGGAGCTTCACGATCGTCGAGGCCATCTTCTGGACGACACTCGGCTCGGTCGTCGGCGCCCTGGCGCTCTACGGCATCGGAGCGGCTCTCGGCCGCGAACGCATGCGTCGCATCGCCGCGAAGCTGCCGCTCGTTCAGGTCGAGGACGTCGACCGCACCGAGGCGTGGTTCGAGCGACACGGAAGCAAGGCGGTGTTCTTCGGCCGCATGGTCCCGATCTTCCGGAGTCTCATCTCGATCCCGGCGGGAATCGAACGCATGCACCTCGGGCTCTTCATGCTCCTGACGCTCGCGGGCAGCCTCCTCTGGAACTCCCTCTTCATCGGGGCCGGCTTCCTCCTCGGCGAGAACTGGCACGTCGTCGAGGAGTACGCGGGCATCTTCCAGTGGATCGTCATCGTCGTGGTCGTCCTCGCGATCGCATGGTGGGTCACGAAGCGCGTGCGCACCCTTCGCCACCGCGACTCCGACGGGGCATAATCGCACTCGTGCGGAAGATCGGCGTCGAGGAGGAGATGCTCTTCGTGGACCCGTCCGACGGGCGTCCACTCGCCCTCTCGGCGACGGCTCTCGCGACGCGTCACGAACACCTCCAGGCGGAGCTGCAGCAGGAGATGATCGAGATCGCGAGCGATCCGTTCACGAGCCTCGACGACGTCCGCGCCTCGTTGACCGCGTGTCGTCGAGAGGCCGACGAGCTCGCCCGCGCGGTGGGAGCACGCACCGCAGCCATTGCCTCCTCCGCCGTCCCCGCCCTCCCTCACCTGACCGCCGATCGGCGCTACGACTGGATGGCCGATCACTTCGGCGTCACCGCGCGACGGACGATGGTGTGCGGCTGTCACGTCCACGTCGACATCTCCTCGCGGCAGGAGGGTGTCGGGGTACTCGACCGGATCAGGGCCTGGCTCCCCCTGCTGACCGCGCTGAGCGCCAATTCGCCCTTCCACGGCGGACTCGACACGGGTTACGCGAGCTACCGCTCGCAAGTGTGGAGCCGTTGGCCGTCGGCCGGTCCCCTGCCCATCTTCGGCGACGTCGACGCGCTGACGGCGTTCGAGGACGAGCTCCTCGCGACCGGCGTGCTGCTCGACCGCGGCATGCTCTACTTCGACGCGCGCCTGTCGAGCCGGTATCCCACGGTGGAGGTGCGGGTGGCCGACGTGTGCATGGAACTCGAGCACGCCGTGACGATCGCAGGCCTCGCTCGGGCGCTCGTGACGACGGCAGCGCACGAGTGGGCAGACGGCCTCGAGCCGATCGCCGTCACTCCCGCCGCGTTGCGGCTCGCCGCATGGCGGGCGTCGGCGGAGGGCGTCGGTGGCGAGCTCGTGCACCCGGCGACGGGTCGCCCTGTTCCGGCCCGGGACGCCATGGACGCGCTGCTCGATCACATCGACGCGGCCCTCGACGGGGCCCGTGACCGTGAACGCATCGGAGACGGTGTCGCGGCCATCCTCCGCGACGGTACCGGCGCGGATCGCCAGCGCGCCGTCTTCGCCCGCTCCGGTTCCCTCGCCGCGGTGATGCTCGACGCCGTCGAGACGACGGCCGGCAACCGATCCGCTTCCTGACGGATCCGTTCGATCGCTCAAAGCCACTGGTACAGTCGCTCTCGACATCGCGGTCGGTCATTCGCGCCGCCCCGCCATCGGCGATCGGGAGCCCATGAAATCGAGTCTGTTCGAGCCCAGCAACAACGAGATCACCACCAACGAGTGGTTGTCGCTGCAGAACGAGTACATGCTGAAGGCGCGCATCTACCCGCAGTACGATCTCATCGCCCAGAAGGGCGCCATGGTCGCGTACCAGGGGGACGTCACGTTCGCGCACGAGGGGTCGCGCGACGTCGGCCAGTTCCTCAAGAAGATGATGTCGTCGGACGATCAACCGCTCATGCGGCTCTCGGGCGACGGCGAGGTCTTCCTCGCGAGCTACAAGGCGAACGTGCACCTCATCCAGCTCGAGAACGACGCGATCACGATCAACGGGCGGAACCTGCTCGCCTTCCAGTCGAGCCTGCAGTACGACCTCAATCGCGTCCAGGGCGCGGGGATGCTCACCGGCGGCATGTGGAATACGACCATCCACGGGGTCGGAACGGCCGCCGTCGTCACCCAGGGTCCTCCCGTCATCCTCGACTGTTCGCAGCAGCCCACGTTCACGGACATGCAGGCGACGATCGCGTGGTCGGCGAACCTCCGTCCAGCCGTGAAGTCGTCCATGAGCGCCGGTGCCCTCATCGGCCGTGGCAGTGGCGAGGCGTTCCAGTACGCGTTCCACGGTCCGGGCTGGGTCATCGTCCAGCCGTCCGAGCTGTCCTTCCCGGTCACCGCGTGACCCCTGCTTCGCACCCACCCACCCGCTCCACCCCCTGAACACTTCCGATGTACATGAAAATTCGTGTACATCGGAAGTGTTCAGGGGGGTCAGGGGGTGAGTTCGGGCGGGAGCGGTGTCGAGTGCAGGATCGAGAGGCGCTGCGTCGCGCGGGTGAGGGCGACGTAGAGCTCGCGCGACTCGGCCACCCCGCGCTCTGAGCGCCACCCGGGCTCGACGAGCACGACGACATCGAACTCGAGTCCCTTCGCCGCGCGCGGCGAACCGAACCACATCCGCTCACTCTGCCCGGGCGGGAGCCCGTCGACGGCCGACCGCAGTCGCGGGAGCAGCTCGGCGTCGGCGATCACCGCGACGGTCCCCTCCGACCGGGAGAGGTACGCCTCGGCGCGCTCCGCGATCGCCGCCGCCATGGCGTCGTACGGGACGCGAACGATCTCCGGTGCCTCTCCCGTCGAGCGGATCGAGGTCGGCGCCGTCTGAGTCGGGTCAATGTGCGCGAGCACTCGCGCCGCGAGGTCCATGACCTCCGACGGGGTGCGGTAATTGACCGTCAGCTCCTCCCGTGTGTAGCCGCGGAGCTGGGGGCGCAGCAGCGTGTCCCAGTCGGAACCGTGGGCCGCCGAGCTCTGATTGATGTCCCCCACGAGCGTGAGGGACCGTGACGGGCACCGTCGCAGCACCGCTCGCAACGCGAGGGGGGTGAGTTCTTGCGCCTCGTCGACGATGACGTGCCCGTAGGTCCAGCCGACTTCACCCTCGGCGCGCTCGGCGACCGTGCCCCGGTCGTCCTGACGCTGCCGCGCCGCGAGTTGCTCCGCCGTGACCGACGATGCGCGGGTGCCGTCGTCGTCCGTCGTCGTGTCCGAATAGAGGTCGAGGACACCCTGCGCGTACTCGAGCTCGCGTTCCTGCTCGGCGCGCTCTCGTGCCCGGGCGCGCATGCCCGGGCGCGGATCCTCCCCGAGGAGCGCGGCGGCTTCGTCGAGGAGGGGGATGTCCGACGCCGTCCACGCGGCGGCGGCGGGACGGAGAATGAGCGCCCGATCGTCGTCCGACAGCATGGGAGCACACGCGGCGAGCACCTTCTCATCCGAGAGGAGCCCGCGCACGAGCTCCTCGGGGCTGACGATCGGCCAGAGCTCGTCGATCGCCGCCGCGATCCGGTCGTCGAGCTGGAGTTCCTCGGCGAAGTCCTCGACGTCCTCCTGGTCGACCTCGACCTCGACGGAACGCCCCGCGGTCGACAGCAGCATCCGGGCGACGAGCTCACGGAAGAGCCGCTCGAAGACGGGCCGTGCTTCGTTGTGGGAGCGACGACTGCGGCGCATTCGTGTGCGGAGCGCCGCGAGGTCGCGGCTCTCGATGCGCACCGTCTGCTCCGATTCGAGCGTCACGACGTACGGCGCCCGGACGGCGATCTCGTGCCGGCGCACGGCGTTCTCGATCGCCTTCGCGAGGTCGAGCCGCCCCTTCACCTCGGCGACGTCACGATCGTCCTCCCCCTCGGCGATCACCCCGGGAAGCAGGGTGTGGAGGGAGGTGAGCACGACGCTGTCCTCGCCGAGAGACGGCAGCACCTCGCTGATGTAGCTCAGGAAGTCCGGATTCGGTCCGACGATGAGGACGCCCTCGCGAGCGAGTCGGTCGCGGTGCTCGTACAGCACGTACGCGGCGCGGTGCAGCGCGACGGCCGTCTTGCCGGTTCCGGGTCCGCCCTGGACCACGAGCGCCCCGCGCAGGCCGGCCCGGATGATGCGGTCCTGCTCGCCCTGGATGGTCGCGACGATGTCGGACATCCTGTCGGTGCGGTGATGCGACACCGCGGCCATGAGCGCGGACGGCCCCGTCGTCGACCCCTCGCCGCCGGCTGCGAGGTCCTCCGTCACGACGCTCGACACCCGCCAGCCGCGGGTTCCGATCGTCGAGCGCACGGACACGTTCTCGGGGTGCAACGGCGTCGCCGTGTAGAAGGCCCGCGAGAGCGGAGCGCGCCAGTCGACGAGCAGCGGATCCCGCGTCTCGGGGTCGAAGAGGCCCATGCGGCCGATGTACCACTCCGCATCGTCGCGCATCCCGAGGTGCCCGAACAGGAGGCCGCCTCCGGCGTTCTCGAACCGGCTCAACTGCTTGCGGTGGTGGTCCGCGCGGGCGTCACGATCCCACAGCTCGACCGCGTCGCCGCTCTCTCGGAGTACCGTCGCGAGGCGGGCGCTCTCGGAAGCGACGAGATCGGCGACGGTCGAGCGGATGGTGTCGAGCCGCGACTGGGCGGCGTGTCTATCGAGAATCGTGGCGGTCCTTCGTCCGGGCGGGTGCACGGCCCACGCGATGCGGATCGGGCCGAAGAATCAGGATAATTCCTCTCCGCGTCCCCCGGTGCACACGAGGAGGCTGTTCGGGCTCTCGTGCGTCGCTCCTTCAGTCGCCGGAGCCGAGGAGAGCCGCGAGCGGGCTCTCCTCGAGGTTCGCGAGCAACTCGTCCACGCTCGCGTAGACGGCGACGGCGCCGGCGTCCCGCAGTTCCGCCTCCGAGATGCCCCCCGTGAGGACGCCCACGAACCGGATGCCCGCGCGTTCGGCCGCGACGCCGTCCCAGCGGGCGTCGCCGACCATCACGGCACGGTCGGGCGCCACCCCGGCCTCGTCGAGCGCGACCCGGATCACGTCCGGTTCGGGCTTCGCCGTCTCGACGTCGGCCGACGAGGTGACGGCGTGGAGGCTCGACTCGGCGTCGAGGACACGTCTCAACTCGACGAGTTCCTCCTCGGGAGCCGAGGTGGCGAGCACGACCCGGGTCCCCCTCCGTGCGAGAGTGGCGAGGAGTTCGGTGCTGCGGTGGAAGGGCCGCAACCTGTCTCCCATGGCCGAGTAGCGCTCGGTGTGCAACTCCTTCGCACGGTCGCCGAGTTCCTCGAGACGGTCGCCGAGGAGCTCCTCGAGGAGCTTCGCGGAGTCGAGTCCGATCCCGCGGTGGATCCGCCACGTGTCGATCTCGACCCCGAGGTCGGCGAAGGCATTCGCCCAGCTCTCCACATGGAGGTAGTTGGAGTCGACGAGGGTTCCGTCGATATCGAAGAGGACGGCGGTCGCGGTGCTCGAGGTCTCGGTCATCCTCCGATTCTGGCCCGATCCGGCGCTGCACCCCAGGGGCTGGCGGCGGGTGGGACGACCCCGTACAAGGCGGTCAGGAGACGCAATCCCCCGAGGGGACCTCCTCGGTCGCGGCGACCCGATCGAGGACGGGGGCCAGCTCGTCGAGTGTCAGCGCGTAGCCCGTGTCCGCATCGGTGGTGGAGCGAGCGAAGACCACCCCGACGACGTCGCCCGCCGGGTCGAGGAGCGGCCCGCCCGAGTTCCCCGGGCGCACCAGGCCCCGCAGCGAATAGATCTCCCGCGTCACGGTGTCGCGCTCGTAGATGTCGAGACCAGTCGCCTGCAGGATCTGCCGGACGCGCGCCGGTTCGACGTCGTACGGGCCGTTCTCGGGATAGCCCGCGACGTACGCCGACGCGGTGGCCGCGAGTTCGTCGCCGAGCGGCAGCGGGGTGACGTCGAGGTCGGGGACGGCGAGCACGGCCAGGTCCCGCTCGGGATCGAAGACGACGAGTGTCGCCGGGAGCGGCCGCCCCTCGCCGCCGAGCTGGACGAACAGGTCCTCGGACCCGCCGACGACGTGGGCGTTCGTCACGACCCGCTCCGGGCCGACGACCCAGCCGCTCCCCGTCGCATCGGACCCGCACGAGGGGGCGGAGGACAGCACGCGGAGGACGCCCGCTGCCGCTCCGTCCACGTCCGCCGAGACGGTCGGGTCGGGTTCGGTGACACCGATGATGCTCTCTACCCCGCCCGCGAACACCCGCGGGAAACCCGAGTTGCCGATCGCCCGGTCGAGGGCTCCGAGCGCCGTGCTCGACGGTACGGGCGCGAGTGCGTCGAGCGTCGCGACGACGCGCGAGGACGCGGCGATCTGAGTGAGGGGCGGCAGTCCTGTCGATGCGAGGAAGCCCGCGACCAGCCACACCGACGCCGCCCAGGTCAGGAGCCCGAGACCCGCTCCACCCAGTGTGTCGAGGCCGCGCCCGAGAGAGATCTTCGACACGACGCGCCGGAGCAGCCGGGCGAGGACCGAGAGCACCGTCACGACGAGGGCGATCGAGCCGACGAGGACGACGACGGCGACGATGGTGCGCTGGAGCGAGGTCGCCCAGCCGAAGGTCGCCGCCCACTCGACGACGAGCGGCGACACCGCCGTGGAGAGGAGGAGCCCACCGACGAGGCCGACGAGCGACGCGGCCGTCACGAGGGCCCCCCGACGCCAGCCCCCGATGAGGGCGGCGATCGCGAGCAGGAGAAGGACGGTGTCCACGACGGCGTTCATCTCGCCACATGTTACGGGGGACGCCGCCCTCGAAACCCTCCGTCAGCCGTGAAGAGCCCGAACGCGCCCGTGCAACCGGTCGAGCGTCGGACAGGAGCGGGGTAACGTTGCCGTCGTCGTGGTCGCCATCACCGCTTCGTCTGGCCGTTCGAGAAGGGCACGCTCCTGAAGGTCGTCAGCTATAACCTCCGCAAGCACGCCGCCGTCGGTGAACTCACCGATCTCGTCGAGACCCACGGGATCGACGTCCTCTGCATCCAGGAAGGCGACACGGCGGCGCTCGCGCCCACCGTCGGCGGCCTCCGGCTCATCGGCGCCACCGAGAACAACCGGCTCGGGCTCGCGATGTACGCAAGCGATGAGCGGTTCGAGATCCTCGACACACGGGTCTTCGCGGTGCGGAAGTCTCTTCACGACCGTGTGCTGCGGCCGGCCCACGAGCGGCTCCTCGCGGCGCGCCTCTTCGACAGGGTCCGCGGCCGCGAGGTCCTCGTTGGTGACTTCCACGCTGCTCCCCTCACCGCGTCGAACGCCTTGCGGCGCAAGCAGATCGCGGGAGCGCACGCGGGCATGCGAGCCCTCGCTCCCGGTGCACCGGCGCTCATGGTCGGCGACTTCAACTACCCGTGGTTCGTCAACAAGCTCGAGCGTCACCTCACGGACGCCGGCTTCCAGCTGACGCGCAGCACGGAGCCGACGTACGTCCGGTACAAGTACTTCTCCGGCTACTTCGACTTCGTGACCTCGAACGGCTACATGATCGAACGCGTCGACGTCCTGCCGTTCGGCGCGTCCGACCACCGCCCGATCAGCCTGACGGCGCACCTCGCCGACTGACGATGACCGTCGTCCGCGATGACGCTCAGCGCGGCAGCAGGCCGCGCACGAATCCGGCCTGGCCGACGTGCTGCAGGTCGTCCGACACGACGCTCACGAGCCGGACGCCCAGCGTGACGGGCGGATCCCACGCCTCGTCGACGATGTGATCGAGGTCGGCATCGTGGAGTCCCGAGAGGTACTCGGCCGTCCGATCGTGCACCGCATCGTGATAGGCGGAGAGGCGTTCGGCGGGCACCCTGCGCACGGCGCCGACCAAGTCCGACGACATGCCGTAGCCCGTTGCCTCCCGTCCGAACGGCAGGCCGAAGTCCTCGAACCATCCGCCGGTCGTCCACACCTGTTCCGTGCCGGCTACGTCGGCCACGTGGTCGTCCTGGACGCGCGTGAGATGCCAGACGAGCCACGCGATCGAGTTCGCGTCGGCGGTCGCGCGGAAGGTGAGCTCCTCCTCCGTGAGGCCCTCGAGGACCCTCGCCGTGCTGTCGCGGATGCGATCGACGGCGTCGATGAGCAGGTCTGCCGTGGTGGCCATGGTCGTTCCCCTTTCGGTCGGTCGTCCCAGTCCACAGCGCGACGACGGGCGGGACAACCCGACGCGCTTCGCCGGTCCTGGTGCTACTCGCGTCGAAGAGTGACGGCGAACACGGACGCCGCGAGCATGAGCACAGCGGCGGAAGCGAAGGCCGCCGGGTAGGAGAACGCGTCGAGCAGTGCGCCGGCCGCGAGCGGACCGACGATCGATCCGACATCGGCCGAGGCCTGGAACACGGCGACGGGCGTTCCGCGTCGCCCACCCGCTGCGTCGCTCATCAGGGCGGAGGGCGCGGTGCCGATGAAGGCGGCCGCGACGGCGTAGACGACGAGGAGCGCGATGAGCATCCACAGCTCCGTCACGAAGGGGATGGACATCATCGTGACCGCGCCGACCGCGAAGGCTCCCACGATGGCCGGTCGGCGGCCGACCGAATCGACGAACCGGCCGGCGGGACCGAGCGCGATCGTCTGGACGACGGCGGCGATCGCGAAGGCGATCCCCGTCCACGCCGGTTCCCGATGCAGGACCTCGACGACGAGCACCGGGACGAGCGCACCGCGCACCCCCATCACGGCCCAGCCCGACGCGAGGTTGGCGACGCTCGCGACCTGGAAGCGGCGATCCCGCAGCACCGCGCGCATCCCGCCGTCGTCCGGAGTCTCCGCCGTCTCCGCCCGACCGCCACCGCGGAGCAGGACGAGGCCGACTCCACCCGCGACGGCGAGAGTCGCCGCATAGAAGAAGAAGGGCGCGGTGAGCGAGATCGTCGTGAGCAGGCCGCCGACGGCCGGACCGGCCATGCCACCGATGAGGAAGCCGCCCTGCCAGAACCCGACTGCCCGGCCGCGCTGCGTCGAGGACGTTACGCCGATGATGAGCGTCATCGCGGCGACGGAGAACATCGCCGAGCCGATGCCGCCCAGCCCGCGCAGCACGAGGACCTGCGGATAATCCGTCGCGATGCCGACGGCTCCGCTCGACACGGCGACGATGCCGATGCCCACGGCCAGCACGATGCGCTCCCCCCAGCGGTCGACGAGCCGTCCGACGACGGGAGCGACAACGAGACGCATGACGGCGAACGCCGAGATCACGGCGCCGACCTCGATGTAGCCGACGCCGAAGCCGCGGACGAAGACCGGGAGGACGGGGATGACGACGCCGAACCCGAGCATGACGAAGAAGGCGACGACACCGAGGACCCGGACGTCGCGCGGGAGGGGTTCCCGCCGGATCCGGCCGCGGCCGCGGAGATGATCGAGGGGGCCGCGGGTCATGGACGGGAGGCGTGCGGGTGGAGCGGTGGCATGTCCTCACGCTAGCGCGCTGCCGGAGCGGCATGGCCCGGCCCCACGTCGGGAACGGCGGAGCGCCGCCGCGATGACAGGATGGCTCCGGAGCACGGGATCCGCAGGACGGGAGCAGGACATGTCGCAGTCATCGCCGGTCGCCGCGACGAGCGGCCCCTCGACGGGCTCCGGCCGCTTCCGCCGCCGGCTCCTCCGGGGGCTCGCCGCGGCCGTCGTCGTGATCGTCCTCGTCTTCGTGGTGTTCCTCACGTGGGCGAACACCGTGATGGCCGGCGATCGCACGGCCGCCCTCGAGGTGTGGCGGGACGACGCCGTGACGATCACCGAGACCGACGTCTCGTTCATGCTCGAGCCGACGTCGGCTGGACGAGCGGAGGGCCTCGTGTTCGTCCCGGGCGCGCGCGTCGATCCGTTCGCCTACGCGCGCGTCCTCTCGGGGGTCGTGGAGCGGTCGGGCGTCACCGTCGTCATCACGAAGCCGACCCTCCATCTCGCCTTCTTCGACTCGCGCCCGCTGTCCGACTTCACGGCGGCGGCGCCGAGCGTCGACGAGTGGAGCGTCGGAGGGCACTCGCTCGGCGGGGTGAAGGCGTGCGCGATGGCCGCGAGCGACGACAGCGTCCCGGTGTCCGGTCTCGTGCTGTTCGGCAGCTACTGCGCCGAGGACGTGTCGGAGACGGCGATCGAGGTGCTGAGCGTCTCCGGCACCGAGGACGGTTTGAGCACGCCCGCCGACATCGAGGGCAACGCCGACCTCCTCCCGGCGGAGACGACGTTCGTCGTGCTCGACGGCGCGAACCACGCCGACTTCGGCGACTACGGCGCGCAACCCGGTGACGGGGTCTCGACGATGCCGCGCGACGTCGTCCGCTCGGAGATCACGGACGCGCTCGACGCGTTCTTCCCGTGATGACGCCGCCGACGGCGGATCGGTGCCGCTCGCCCTCTAGGCGGAGTCGCGCACCACGAGGTCGGTGGGGAGCGTCATCCGAGCGGGCTTCTCCCCCGCGATGACCTCGAGCAGCAGGCGCACCATCTCCTGACTGATCCGGTCGAACGGCTGACGCATCGTCGTGAGCGCTGGCGTCGTCTCCACCGCCACGGCCGCATCGTCGAAGCCTCCGACGGCGATCCGACCAGGGACGGTGATGCCGCGCTCGGCGAGCTCCGCGAGGGCCCCGGCCGCCATGAGATCGTTGGCGGCGAAGACGGCGTCGATGTCCGGCGCGCGCTCGAGCAGAGCCGCCATCGCGGCACGACCGCTGCGACGGCTGTAGTCACCGTGCTCCACGAGGTCCGCGTCGAAGGCTTCGCCGAGCTCCTCCCGGAAGCCCGTGAGCCGCTGGATCCCGCCGGAAGTGTCGCGGGGACCGGCGATCGTCGCGATGCGGGTGCGGCCGAGCGATCGCAGGTGCGCGGTCATCTCGCGCGCCCCCGTCGTATCGTCCGCGGCGACCCACCCGAGCTTCCGCTCGAAGCCGAGCGGGATGCCGCACGCGATGACCGGCACTCCGGCGCGGTGGATCTCCTCGATGAGTCCAGGCTCCCCCGCGTGGCTCGACACGAGCAGGACGCCGTCGACGTGCCCTTGCGTGATGAAGTCGCGCGCCCGGCGCCGCTCGGCGTCCGAGCCCGCGAGGATGAAGACGAGCGACACGTCCCGCTCCGCGAGGGCCGCTGAGGTACCCCGCATGAGACGAGCGAAGTTCGGGTCCTCGAAGAGGCGCTCGAACGACTCGGTCAGGAGGAACGCGACCGAGTTCGTTCGCTGCGTCGCGAGGCTGCGGGCGTGCGGATTGATGCGATACCCGGTCTTCCGGATCGCCGCCGCCACCGCGGCCTCCGCCTCTGGGCTCACCCAGTGCCCGCCGTTGAGGTAGCGCGACACGGTGCCCCGGGAGACACCCGCCTCGGCGGCGACGTCGCTGACCGTCGGCCGCCGTGGCCGGTCCCCTGAGTTCATGGTCAGAGCCTATTGGACGGGAGGCGCCCGGATCGGCGACGGCGCGGCCTCCCGGGATCGCCGGCGGCGGCCGTCACGCCTTCACGGCACCGGCCGCGAGGTCCACCCGCCAGAAGCGCTGCAGCAGCAGGAACAGGAGGACGAGCGGCAGCACCGACACGAGCGCCCCCGCGATCACGAGCGTGTACATCGACGGGGCCGAGGCGCCCTGGTTGAGCAGTCCGCTCAGGCCGACCGTCACCGGGAAGAGCGTGTCGTCGCCCAGCATGATGTACGGCAGCATGAAGTTGTTCCAGACCGCAACGAACTGGAACAGCAGGATCGTCACGAGGCCCGGGAGCATCATCGGGAGGGCGATGCGGTTGAAGATCGCGAACTCCTTCGCCCCCTCTGTCCGCGCCGCCTCGACCACGTCGGTCGGAACCGCGGCGGCCGCGTAGATGCGGGCAAGGTAGATGGCGTACGGCGAGATGATCTGCGGGAGCAGCACGGCCCAGTAGCTGTTGGTGAGCCCGAGCTGCGCGAGCAGCAGGTACTGCGGGATCGCGAGGATGACCCCGGGCACGAGCACGCCGGTGAGAAGGATCGAGAACACCGCGGCCTTGCCGGGGAAGGCGAACTTGGCGAGCACGTATCCGGCGAGGGCCGAGACCCAGGTCGACGCGATCGCTCCGACGCCCGCGTAGATCGCCGAGTTGAGCATCCACCGCCAGAAGAGGCCGTCGCGGTAGGCGCTCAACTGCGCGAGGTTGTCGAACACGTGCGTGCTCGGAAGCAGTGTGAACGAGGAGAACAGCTCCCCGGCGCTCTTCGTGGACGCGGCGACGACCCAGACCACGGGGATGAGGCAGTACAGGGCGCCGATGATGAGGATGCCCGTGGCGATCGGCGAGGGCCGGAGTGTCGTCGCCGACGAGGTGGCGGACGCGCGGATGTGCGTGGATGCGGTGGTGGTCACGATCAGTCCTCCTGACCGAACGCGCGCTTCTGGACGATGCGCAGGAAGATGAAGGACATGGCGAGCGTCACGATGGCGATGATGACGCTCGTCGCGGCGGCCGCGCCGAGGTCGTCGCGGGTGAAGGCGTCGCGGTACACCTTCATGAGCGGGCTCCACGTCGTGGAGAGGGCGTTCGTGAGCGGGCGGAGCGTCGTCGGCTCCGCGAACACCTGCAGCGTCGCGATGAGGGAGAAGAGACCCGTCATGACGAGCGCCGGGAACACGATCGGCACCTTGATGCGGAGCGCGATCTGGATCTCGGAACAGCCGTCGAGCCGCGCGGCCTCGTAGATGTCGCTCGGCACCGCCTTCAGCGAGGTGTAGATGACGACCATGTTGAAGCCGACACCGCCCCACAGGCCGATGTTGGCGAGACCGAACACGATGAGGTCCGACGAGAGGATCGTCGGGGCGTCCAGTCCGAGGGCGTCCGTCACGAAGTAGAAGGGACTCACCGCGGGGAGGTAGAGGAATCCCCACAGGAGAGAGGCGATGACGCCCGGAACGGCGTACGGCAGGAAGATGACGAGGCGCGAGAACCGCGTGGCCCGCGACCGCTTCGAGTCGAGCAGCAGCGCGAACAGGAGGGCCAGGCCGAGCATCGTGGGCACGAGGATGAGCCCGTAGAGCAGAACGCGCCCGACGCTCGCGAGGAACTCGGCGTCGAGGGCGGCGACGTAGTTCGAGAAGCCCGCGAAGACGGTCTTCCGGGCGCCCGAACCGAGACCGAGCCCCTGCACCTGGACGCGCTGGAAGCTCAGCGCGACCGTGTAGACGATCGGCGCCGCCATGAAGGCGAGGAAGAGCAGGATCGCGGGAGCGATCATCGCGTACGGCGTGAGGACGCGCGTGCGGAACCGGTGCCCGGCGGGACGCCGCGGAGCCGCGCCGAGCTCCCTCGGCTCGAGGGAGTCGTCCGGCGCCCGGGGGACGCCCGTCCGGGGGCTCGTGCTCCCGGACGGGCGGGTGGTGGCGGTCATTCGACCGTGAATCCGGTGTTCTCGAGGTCGTCGACGGTGATCTGCTGCATCTCCGCGACGGCGTCGAGGAAGGCACTCGAGGTCTTCGCCTCGGCCGCCTTCGCGAACTCGTCGTTGTAGGCGCTGAAGGTGACGTTGACGTTCGGGCCGTACGTGAACGGCGCGATCGTGTCGGCGGCCTCCGCGGCCACGTCGTAGAAGTCCTCCTGGTTGGAGAAGAACTCGGGAGACGTCGTGAGGGCCTCGGCCGCAGCATCGGTTGCCGCCGGGTAGATTCCCATCACGTCCGCCATCGCGGCGACCGCCTCCGGATCGGTGTTGAGCCAGGTGGCGAACTCGGCAGCGGCGGCCTGGTTCTCGGTCTGCGTCGTCACCGCGGTGGACGATCCGCCCCATGCCCCGGTCGCGGGTGCATCGGCGTCCCACTGCGGCATCGGTGCGGCACGCCAGAGACCGGCGGTGTCGGCCGCGTTGCCGGACAGGACGCCCGGCGCCCAGACCGCGCTCAACCAGCCCACCTGCGAGCCGTCGTTGAGGCCGGCGTTCCACTCGGGCGTGTACATCGGCTTGTTGTCGATGACGCCCTCCTCGACGAGTCCGCCCCAGTACTCGGCGACCTGCTGAGTCGGCGATTCGTCGATGTCGACGCCCCAGGCGTCACCGTCGATCGACCACCAGGACGCCCCGGC
This sequence comes from Labedella populi, assembly GCF_004078655.1. Lineage (GTDB taxonomy): Bacteria > Actinomycetota > Actinomycetes > Actinomycetales > Microbacteriaceae > Labedella > Labedella populi. Next base: position 568,861 of record NZ_RZNC01000003.1, read on the forward strand.
CTGCTGCGCGAGGCCCGTGAACCAACCGGCGTCGTTCGCCGAGAAGGTCCCGAGATAGCGCGACGGGTCCGACGCGTGGACGGCGGCGGCGACCTCCGCGTACTCGTCCCACGTGGTCGGCGCCTCGAGGCCGAGCTCCTCGAAGATGTCCTCGCGATAGTAGAACATCATCGGGCCGGAGTCCTGCGGCACGGCGTAGACGGCGTCGCTCCCGAGGGTGACGCTCGACCACAGTCCATCGGCGAACTCGTCCGCGACATCCGCGTCGAGGTCACCGGAGATGTCGGCGAGCGCGTCCGACGAGACGAGGGTCGGGATCTTCTGGTACTCGGCCTGAATGAGGTCGGGGGCGCCACTCCCGGCCTTGAGTGCCGTCAGGAGCTTCGTGATGACCGGGTCGCCGCCGTCCTGCTTCTGGACCGTGACCTGGATGTCCGGGTTCTGCTCGTTCCAGATCTCGACGACCTTGTCGACGTTGGGCGCCCAGGCCCAGAAGTCGAGTCCGACGGGCCCGTCGTCCCCGCCGCCGGCCGAGCAACCCGTGAGTGCCAGGGCCGCGACCGCGACGGTCGCCGCGATTCCGCGCTTGATGCTGTGCATTCGTCCTCCTTGTCGAAAGCAGTGCGTGACGCCAATGTCCCGTCGTGACGCGCTGGTGCTGTGAGCGGTTCAAGTAATCCACATCCCTTCGAGCCTGTCAATATGCGGATTATGACGCTTGGCCTGACCGCACACCTGTGTTAGAACTGTGACCGAGCACAGCCGAGGAGAACGATGACGACTCATGCCCCCACCCGACCGACCGACGCAACGGCCGAGGTGTCGACCGACGACGGCATCGCGGCGACGATCGCCCCGGAGCGCTCGGGCTGGATTCCCGGCACGAACCGCATCGCATTCGGCGGGGACTACAACCCGGAGCAGTGGGACCGGTCGGTCTGGCTCGAGGACATCGCCCTCATGAAGGACGCCGGTGTGTCGCTCGTGAGCGTCGGGATCTTCTCGTGGGCACTGCTCGAACCGCGCGAGGGCGAATACGACTTCTCGTTCCTCGACGAGGTCATGGATCTGCTCCATGACGCCGGCGTCTCCGTCGACCTCGGCACCCCCACCGCCGCTCCCCCCGCCTGGTTCTGGAAGGCCCACCCGGAGGCCCGGCCCGTGACCCGCGACGGACTCACGCTCTGGCACGGCTCACGCGGTATGGCGAGTCCGAGTTCGAGCGCCTACCGGACCGCGGCGACCCGGATCGCCGACGCCCTCGCGGCCCACTACGCCGGGCATCCCGCGCTCGTGCTGTGGCACGTCCACAACGAGTACGGCGCTCCCGTGAGCGAGTGCTACTCCGACGCGTCCTCCGGGGCATTCCGTCGCTGGCTGCAGTCCCGCTACAGCACCCTCGACGCGCTCAACGCCGCGTGGGGCACCGCCTTCTGGGGGCAGCGCTACGGAGAGTGGGACGAGATCGACGCCCCCCGCACGTCGGCGAGCGTCGTGAACCCGGCGCACCGCCTCGATTTCGCCCGGTACACCTCGAACGCCCTCCTCGAGTGCTTCATCGCCGAGCGCGACGCGATCAAGCGCCATACGCCGCACCTGCCGGTCACGACGAACTTCATGTCGAGCAACTGCCCATCGATCGACTATTGGCGGTGGAGCCGCGAGGTGGACATCGTGGCGAACGACTACTACCTCGTGGCCGAGCGCGCCGACAACCACGTCCTGCTCGCCCTCGACGCCGACCTCACCCGCTCCTTCGCCGGGGGACGCCCGTGGATCCTCATGGAGCACTCGACGGGTGCCGTCAACTGGCAGCCCCGCAACATCGCCAAGCGACCGGGCGAGCTCGCGCGCAACTCGCTCGTGAGCGTTGCCCGCGGAGCCGACGCCGTGCTGTTCTTCCAGTTCCGGGCGTCGCGATCGGGCGCTGAGAAGTTCCACTCGGCGATGCTGCCGCACGGCGGGACCGCGACGCGCATCTGGCGCGAGGTGGAGGCGCTCGGCGTGACGCTCGGCGGTATCACCGACGTCATGGGCGGGACCGTGCCCGCTCGCGTCGCGATCCTCTGGGACATCGAGTCCTTCTGGGCACAAGACCTCGAATGGCGCCCGTCGGTCGACCTCGGCCACCGCGAGCGCGTCGTCGCCTTCTACACCGAGCTGTGGCGTCGTGACGTCGCCGTCGACTTCGCTCACCCGCACGATGACCTCTCCGCCTACGACGTCGTGCTCGCGCCGGCGTCCTATCTCCTCGACGTGGCGTCCGCGGCGAACCTCCGCGGCTTCGTCGAGGGGGGCGGCCGACTCGTCGCGTCGTACTTCTCAGGAATCGTCGACGAGCACGACTCTGTTCCCGACGGGCCGTACCCCGGTGGGTTGAGGGAGGTCCTCGGACTGCGCATCGACGAGTTCCTGCCGCTTCACGCGGGCGAGCGACCGACCCTCGACGACGGGTCGACCGGTTCCGTGTGGTCGGACGACGTCGTGCTCGACGGCGCCCAAGCCGTCGCGACTTTCCGGGACGGACCCGCGGCCGGTCGCGCCGGCGTCACGCGCAACGCTTACGGGAAGGGCTCCGCGTGGTACGTGTCGACGGCCCTCGACGCCGACGCGCTCGGCGGGCTACTCGAGCGGGTGCTCGAGGAGGCCGGCGTCCCGTCCCGGCCCGCGCACGCCGTCGCGGGTCTCGAACGCGTCGAACGCCGCACCGCCGACACGGTGTTCGTGTTCCTCGCCAACCACGGCGACGCCGACGTCACGGTCGACGACGTCTCGGGCGTCGACGCGATGACCGGCGAGGCCGTCTCGGGCCTCGTCGTCCCGGGTGCCGGCGTCCGCGTCGTGCGTACCCCGATCGCCTCGTAACGCCCCGCACCCGCACCACCCGGCGCCACCGCTCATCGTCAAGGAGGACGAGAACATGACCGCACCCATCCATCACACCCCGGCGGCGCCCAGGACGCGGCGGGTGAGGCGCACGACGCTCGCCCTCGCAGCGGCCTCGCTCGTCGCGATCGCGCCGATCGCCCCGATCGCCGCCTCCCCCGCCTCGGCCGCCTCGGCCGCCTCGGCCGCCGAAGGCTCCCTCGCGAACGCCGGCTTCGAGGACGGCCTCGACGGGTGGTCCGCCGCCGGCGCCGGCGCCGCGAAGATCGAGAGCGGCGGGACGTCCGGAGCACGCCTCACCCACTGGCTCGCGGCCGACGGGACGGCGGCGACGACGACGCAGACCGTCACCGGTCTCGCCGACGGCTGGTGGACGTTCTCCGTCGACGCCGTCTCGGGCGGAGGCCTCGCCTCGAGCGCCCTCACCACGACCGGCTGCGGACTCGACGGCGAGACGACGGTCCCGTCGACGGAGGCGGACGGCGCGTGGCTGCGACTCGACGTCTCCGCCTACGTCTCCGGCGGATCGTGCACGGTCGGCCTGCGGACGACAGGACCGGCGGGATCGTGGGCGAGCATCGACGGCGCAGCGCTCACGGCCGGACGCAGCGAGCGGGTCGTGCGCGGCGCCGATCTCTCCGGTGTGGCGAAGAACGAGGATCTCGGCGCGACGTACGCGGACGCCACCGGCGCGCCCGTGGATCCGATCGACGCACTCGCGGACGCGGGGACGAACGTCGGACGGTTGAAGGTGTGGGTGGATCCCGCCGACGGGTACAACGACGTGGACGATGTCGTGGGCTCGGCGCGGCGCATCGTGGACGCCGGGATGGAGTTGCTCGTCGACTTCCACTACTCGGACCGGTGGACGGATCCGGGAGCGCAAGGCATGCCCGCCGCTTGGGTGGGGCTCGACGCCGCCGCCGTCACCGAGCGTGTCACCGCTCACACGACCGAGGTGCTGGACGCCCTGAAGGCGGAGGGCATCACGGCGGACTACGTCCAGGTCGGCAACGAGATCAACCCGGGCATGCTGTGGCCGCTCGGCCAGACGTGGGACGTCGATCCGACGGACGAGGTGTCGGGCGCGCAGTGGGATGCGCTGGCCGACTTCCTGACCGCCGGGGCGGACGCCGTCAAGGCCGTCGACCCCGACACGCGCGTGATCCTCCACCTCACGAACATCAACAACGGCATCGGCGGCCTCACATGGTGGTTCGACGAGGTCGTGGCACGCGATGTGCCGTTCGACCTCATCGGCCTGTCCTACTACGGCTACTGGCACGGGTCGCTCGCCGACCTGCAGAACGCCGTCTCGACGCTCTCGGACCGCTACGACCGCGACGTGCTCGTCGTCGAGACCGCCTACCCCTGGACGCTCGACGACCACCCCGAACTCGCCTGGGAGGACGTCATCGACCTCCCCTCCGAGCTCGTGGCGGGGTACCCGGCGACGCCCGAAGGGCAGGCGGCCGCGTTCCGGGCCGTCCAGGACGTCGTCGCCTCGGCCCCGGGCGGCCGCGGACTCGGCGCCGTCTACTGGGAGCCGGCGTGGACCGCAGTCGAGGGCGCCGGCTGGGATCCCGAGGACCCTGCATCCGGCAACGCATGGGAGAACCAGGCGGTGTTCGACCACGACGGGCGGCTGCTGCCCGCCGCCGCGCAGTTCGGCGAGACCGCCTACGTCGTGTCCGCCTCGCCGTCCGTGACGCTTGCGGGCGACGCGGGCGTGGAGGGATGGTTCCGCGGCGACGTCTCCGTCTCGACGACCGTCGTTCTGCGGGGGCTGACGGTCGACGCCCCGCTCGAGCTGCGGGTCGACGACGCTGCGTGGACTCGCACGACTGACGCGATCGCCGTGGAGACGGAGGGCGAGCACAGCGTCGAGTCGCGCGTCGCTCCCCCGGCCCTCGTGGCGGTCAGGGGCACGATGGCGTCGACGAAAGCGCCGATCGCGCCGGCACCGTCGCTCCTCGAGGCCTCGCCGGGCACGGACGGGCGACTCGGGATCGCCGCGGTCGACGTGGCTACGACTTTCGGGATCGACCGTTCCGCTCCCGAGATCGTCGCGACCCTCGACGCGGGGACCGTCACGATCGACGCCGGCGACGCGCTCTCCGGTCTGCTCTCACTCGAGGTGGCGGTGGGCGACACGTCCGCGGCGGCCTACGCGGGTCCGATCGACGTACGTGAGCTGCAGGCAGCGGGCGGCGGAGAGGTCACCGCCACCGCGACCGACCGCGCGGGCAACACGATGCGCGCCGTCGCAGTCGTGCCTCCCGCGGATTCCGTGTCCGGCCCCACCGCGGGACATACCGACCCCGATGCGGGGGTCGAGGCCCCGGACCCCGGCGGCCTCGCCGGCACCGGGGCCGGCGGAACGTCGACACTCGCCGCCGTCGCGGGGGCACTCGTGGCCCTCGGCCTCGCCCTTGCGATCCTGGCCGGCCTCTCGCGTCGGCGCGGGCGCAGGCACCCCTGACCGATGTCGATCACCGCGCGGCGGCCGTGATCCGTGCCTCCCGGCTCGGATCACGGCTCATCGTCGATGTCAGGCGGCGCCTGCGATGTTGACGAGCCACATCACTCCGAAGCGGTCGGTGCACTCCCCGAAGCTGTCACCCCATGGCGCCTCCATGAGGGGCTGTCGGACGGTCCCGCCCTCCGAGAGCTTCTCCCAGTACCCGCGCAACTCGTCGGTGTCGTCGCCACTCAGGGAGATCGAGATCGAGCTGCCTTCGGGGAGCGGCATCGCGTTCGGCACGTCCGCGCACATGAGCACGAAACCGGCGGGGGTCTCGAGTTGCGCGTGCATGACCTTGTGGAGTTCGTCGGGCGACTCGGTCATCCCGAAGTCGCCGTAGCTGTTGACGGTGAGTTCGCCTCCGAACACCTCCTGGTAGAAGGTCATCGCCTCGCGCGTGGAATCGCGGAAGTTGAGGTACGGGTTCAAGCGACTGGTCATGGGATGCTCCTTCGCGTCGGGGACCGTTGCGTCGAGCCCAGTGTGCCCGAAGACGGTGGCGGTGCGCAGCAGGGTTCCACTACCGCGCGGACTCCGCCGCGACTCGAGGACCGTCCGCGACGGCGGACAGGTGGGCGTCCACGAGGATCGGATTGTGGTCGGACGCTCCCGGTGCGAGCGTTCGCACCGCGTCGATGCGCATTCCGCGCGAGGTCAGCAGGTCGAAGTGCGTCGAGAGCGACGCCGTGTGCCGGTAGGTCGGCGCGTCGCTGAAGGAGGCGGTGAAGCCGTCGAGGGCTGCGACCCGTTCGAGACCCGAGCGGAACAGGGGGTAGTTGAAGTCGCCGATCATCACGACCGCGTCACGATCGCTCACCTCGTCGAGCAGCATGTGCGCCGCGGTCACCTGATGCCTCCTCAGCCGGTTGGTCGCCGTGAGCGGCGCGGCGTGGAAGGAGGCTACGGTCGTGCGGCCTCCCGTGCGTCGGTCGACCAGGCGAACAGCGAGCAGCCGCTCGGTCCCGGGCAGCAGGAAGAGATCATGCAGACCGCGCTTCAGCTGGAATGCCCGATGGAAGGTCACGGCGAAACGATCGGCACGCACGTACACGCCGAGCCCCAGTGATCCGGTCGTCGTGGTCGCGGCGAGCTCGAGCTCCCCGAGACGTCCGGGAAGGTCGGAGACGTGCGCCTCCTGCACGCAGACGACGTCCGCGTCGTGGCCGCTCGCGAGCCCCTCCAACTCTCCGCTCGCCCGGTGGTGCCAGAGGTTGTAGCTCAGGATCCGCATGCGACGCCTCTCGTGTGGGTGGTGCCGTCGCCGCAATCGTATGAGCGGTCCGGTGGCACACGGTCGCCGTGCGCGGCCGTTCGCGGGGAATTGCCGGGCGATTCACCGTCGGTTCATCGGGCAAGTCCGTGCGGACCGCGGACGGCGTCGGATCCGGCGCCGTCCCCGAACGAACGAGCACGGGGCACGGGGCACGGGACAGCGGTCGGCGGGCATGCAACCGGTTCCATGCGTGTGAATGCACACGTAGGCTCGACGGCATGACGGATACGGAGCAGCAGCGGGAGACGACCGCGGGCGCACCTGGACAGGGCCGCTACGTCGAGCCCGGTCAGGAGTTCACGCGCGACACCAACTACATCGAGGACCGGATCACGCGCGACGCGCGCGACGGCTGGCCCGTCGAGGCGGGGCGTTATCGACTCGTCGCCGCACGTGCCTGTCCGTGGGCCAACCGCACGGTCATCGTGCGTCGGCTCCTCGGACTCGAGTCGGCCATCTCGCTCGGACTCCCCGGCCCGACGCACGACGAACGCAGCTGGACGTTCGACCTCGACCCGGGCGGCGTCGACCCCGTCCTCGGGATCGAGCGACTGCAGGAGGCCTTCTTCGCACGCTTCCCCGACTATCCGCGCGGCATCACCGTTCCGGCGATCGTCGACGTCCCGACGGGACGGGTCGTCACGAACGACTACCCGCAGATCACGCTCGACTTCTCGACCGAATGGACGGACCTCCACCGCGACGGAGCACCGGACCTCTACCCGGAGCGCTTCCGCGACGAGATCGACGACGTGGCGGAGAAGATCTTCCACGACGTCAACAACGGCGTCTACAAGGCCGGATTCGCCGGTTCCCAGAAGGCGTACGAGCGCGCGTACGACGCACTCTTCGCGCGACTCGACTGGCTCGAAGAGCGACTCGCGACGCAGCGCTTCCTCGTCGGCGACACGATCACCGAGGCGGACATCCGGCTCTTCACGACGCTCGCACGCTTCGACGCCGTGTATCACGGTCACTTCAAGTGCAACCGGTCGAAGCTCAGCGAGATGCCGGTGCTCTGGGCCTACGCCCGCGATCTCTTCCAGACGCCCGGCTTCGGCGACACCATCGACTTCGCGCAGATCAAGGCCCACTACTACGTCGTGCACAGCGACATCAACCCGACGGGGATCATCCCGAAGGGTCCCGACCCCCGCGGATGGCTCACGCCGCACGCACGCGAGGAGCTCGGCGGCCGTCCCTTCGGCGACGGCACTCCCCCGCCGCCTCCGCCCGAGGGTGAGCGCGTCCCGCGGCTCGCGTGAATCGGCCGACGGCTACGGAAGCAGTGCCAGCTTCCCACCCGGGTGCTGCTCCGCGAGGAAGGCCATCGCCTCTCGCGCCTCGGCGAGCGGGAAGGTCCGTGCGACGGGAACGACGAGCTCGCCGCGACCGGCGAGGTCGATCAGCCGGGCCCGCACCCGGTCCCGGAACACCGCGCTCGCGGGGAAACGCCCCATGATGACGCGGTAGCCGTCCCTCTCGGCGCGGGTGAAGTTGGCGATGCTCACGATCCGACCACGATCGAGCACGAGGGCGAGAGACACGTCGATCGCCTCGTCGGTTCCGACGCAATCGAGTGACGCGGCGATCGGCCCGCCGGCGAGCGCGCGGACGCGCTCCTCGAGGCCCTCGCCGTACTCGATGTGCTCACCCCCGAAGCGCGCGACGGTCGCGGCGGAGCGCGCGCTCGCGGTCCCGATCGCGCGAGCGCCGATCAGTCGGGCCTGCTGCAGGACACTCACGCCGACGGCACCCGACGCTCCGTGCACGAGGATCGTGTCCCCCGCGCGCACTCCCGTGACGTCGAGCATCTCGGCCGCCGTCGTCCCCGCGAGGAGGAGGTTCGCCGCCTCGGGATGGCCGAGCGACGCCGGCTTCGCGAAGACGTCCTTCGCGGGGACCGTCACCGAGGAGGCGTAGCCGCCGCGGATCCGGAACGCGAGCACCTCGTCACCGAGGGAACCGCCACCGGAGGCGAGTTCGGTGTCGGGACCGATCGCGGAGATCGACCCCGACACCTCGTAGCCGACACGGATGGGAAGATCCGCGCGATCTCGCCCGGCGGCGACGTGTTTGTAGTCAGCCGGGTTCATGCCCGACGCGCGCACGTCGATCGTCACCTCGCCGCATCCGGGAGCGGGGACCTCGAGGTCCACCATCTCGAAGACGTCGAGTCCGCCGAAGTCACGTGCGATCCAGGAGAGTGCCATGCCGACCACTCAACCCCCTCGATCAGGCGGACGCGTCAGCCACGCTGAGGACGGTCTTGATCCACCCCGGTTCGCGGCGGTCGAACGCCTCGTAGGCGTCGATCGCGGAGGCCAGTTCCGCGTGCTGCGTGATGAAGGGCCGCACGTCGAAGGCGCCCGTCGCCACGAGGTCGAGGAGCGGCGGCGTCACGCGGTGGTGGTCGCAGTTCCCGGCGCGGATCGTGAGGTTCTTGTTCATCGCCTCGCCGATCGGGTAGGACGTGAGCGTCGGAGGGTAGACGCCGATGATGCTGATGCGCCCGTATTTCGCGACGGCCTGCACGGCCCATTGAGCGGCTTGCGTCGGCGCATCGCCCGGAACCCAGGTGTCGCCGTCCGGCTCCGCCTCGGGCGCGACCTGGTCGACCTCCCGCGCGAACTGCTCGGCGTTCTCCTGCGCCTGCTCGGCCGCCGGACCCGTCTTCGGCGCCTGGGCATCGACGCCGACCGCGTCGATCACGACGTCGGCCCCGATCTCGTTCGTGAGAGACATGATCGCCGCGACGGGGTCCTCGGCGTTGAAGTCGACGACCTCCGCGTTCTGGGCGAGCGACTCCGTGAGCCGGGTGTCGATGCCGTCGACGGAGATCACTCGAGCAGCGCCCATCTTCCACGCCGACGCGATCGCGAGCTGTCCCACGATCCCCGCGCCGAAGACGGCGACGACGTCGCCGGGCGTGATGGCGCCGAGTTCCGCGCCGAACCAGGACGTCGGGAGGATGTCGGACAAGAGGATCGCGTCCTCGTCGCTCACGGTGTCCGGAATGGGGACGAGAGTGTTGCGTGCCCACGGCACACGTGCGAACTCCGCTTGGAGCCCGTTCACCGGTCCCGTCGACTCCGGGCCACCGAAGAAGCACGTTCCCGCCGACGGACCGTTCGGGTTGGCGACGTCGCACTGCGCTGTGTGGCCCTCACGGCAGTATCGGCACGCGCCGCACGAGACCGTCGAGTCGATGATCACGCGGTCGCCCGGGCTGAAGCCCCGAACGTTCTCGCCGACCTCCTCGACAACGCCGACGGCCTCGTGACCGAGGATCGTCCCTTCCCTCATCGGGCCCATCGTGCCGCGGATGAAGTGCAGGTCGGTACCGCAGATCGCGCTGCGCGTGATGCGCACGATCGCATCCTCCGGATGCTGGATGGCGGGCTTGTCGACCTCGTCGAGCCGGATGTCTCCGACCCCGTGCCACACGATCGCCTTCATCGGTTCCTCCTTCCCGCACCGGCCGTCCCGGCGCCCGGGACAGCCACGTTAGGCGCGAGAGGCGACACTGTCCGGGGCTGGCCCTCGGCGGACGGGCGTGCTACCTGCGGCGGGCGACCGTCGATGTCGACCGTCGTGTGGACCGTCGAGTGGGGACCGTCAGTGTGGACCGTCAGTCGTGCAGCGTCCGGAGAGCGGACACGACGTCACGGTGCCACCGTCGCGCGGCAGGAACAGAGCCGAGGAAGATGGGGGTGTCGTGCGTCATCCCCAAGTAGCGGACGACACTCGCCTCGACACCCGCGGCGCGGAGCGCCGCACCGTACGCCGCGCCCTCTCCGCGGAGCGCGTCGTACTCGGCCGTCAGGATGTGTGCCGGTGGAAGACCGGCGTGCGACGGAGCGAGCAGCGGCGACGCGAGCGGGTTGCGCGCATCGGCGGGTGCGGGCAGGTACGTCCGCGCGACCGAACGCATCTCCCGGGCGGCGAGGAACGCCGGGACGCCCAAGGCGCGGACCGGTCCGAAGTCGACGTGCTTCCCTGTCAGGTCCACCACGGGGACCTCGAGCAGCTGGAAGCGGAGGGGAATGGTCGCCGCGTCCCGGTTGAGGAGAGTGACGGCGGCAGCGATGTTCCCGCCCGCCGAGATGCCGGAGATCGCGAGCCGGTCGGCGTCGATGCCGAGGCCCGCGGCCTCCCGCACGAGCCAGCCGAGCGCCGCGTGTCCTTGCTCGACGGCCGTCGGGAACTTGTGCTCCGGGGCGAGGGCGTAATCGACGGCGACGACGGCGACGCCCGCGTCGAACGCTCGGAGGCGGAAACCCGCGTCCGTCGTCGGATAGTCGATGCCGCCGATGCGGAAGCCGCCGCCGTAGAACGCGAGCGTGGCGGGCACGAGGGAGCGCTCCGTCGTGGCGTCGGGCTCCGGCTGGCGAATGGAGGCCGCCGAGTCCGTGGCCGCGTCGGCGTCCGCGTCGGCGTCCGCGTCCGCGAGGTCCGGATAGTAGATGCGGACGCGGACGTCGGGGCGGCCCGGGACGGGCACGAGGTATTCGACGATGCGGACGTCGGGACCCGGCCGCCCCACGGCAGCGAGCTCCTTCCGATCCCACGCGATCGCGGCCTTGCGGTGTGCCGAGCGCGTCGGCTTCTTCTTCGGGGCCGCACGCTTACGGGCGGGTGCCGTCGGAACACTCGTCGGAGTCGATCGACCAGCACTGCTCGGCGTGCTCCCGAGTGTGACGGCCGTCCCCAGTCCCGATTTCTCGGCAGCCGGTCCGGAGCCGGACCGGGCACCGGCCGTCGACGCCACCGCGCGGGCACCACTCGCTGCACCGTGCGCCGGCGCGGGTGGCGGCGCCAGGCGCACCGCGAGTCGTGCCAGCCACGGCTGGTCCCACTTCTCCGCGAAGCCCTGCAGCGTCGTGCGGATGAGGTAGGCGCGATGGGTGCGGAGCCGATCGGCGAAGAAAGGATCGAGGGGCACGGGACCTCCGGTGTCGAGCGGGCCGCCAGTCTACGATGACGGCTCGAGGGAACCGGCGGGCTTGCGGATCGTGCCCGCTCGCGCCACCCGTGGCGCACGCCGGGCGGTCCGGACAGGATGGTCGCATGACGCTCTCGATCGGTGATCCCGTCTCGCCCATGCTCGCGAAGGCCGTCGACGCCGTTCCCGAGCCCGACGCCGTGGCCGGCGGTCTCTCCTATGAACCGAAATGGGACGGCTTCCGCAGCATCGTCTACGTCGGGGATGACGGTGCCGTCGAACTCGGCAGCCGCGGGACGAAACCCCTGACGCGGTACTTCCCGGAACTCGTGGACGCGCTCGCCGAACGCCTGCCTCACGGAAGCGTCGTCGACGGCGAGATCGTCGTCCGCGTCGGGGAGCCGGGACGTGAGAAGCTCGATTGGGAGGCGCTCTCTCAGCGGATCCACCCGGCCGCGAGCCGCGTACGCGCTCTCGCCCACGAGACGCCGGCGTCGTTCATCGCGTTCGACGTGCTCCAGGTGGACGGCGAGAGCCTGCTCGGCTCGCCCTTCTCCGAGCGGCGGGACGTCCTCGAGTCGATGCTCGCCGACGTGACGGCTCCCGTGCACCTCACCCAGACCACTCGCGACGTCGAGATCGCGCGCCGATGGCTCGCGGAGTTCGAAGGGGCAGGTCTCGACGGCGTGGTGGCGAAGCCCCTCGCCGTCGCCTACTCCCCCGGCAAGCGCGTCATGCTCAAGGCGAAGCATCACCGGACGGCGGACGTCGTCGTGCTCGGATACCGCATCCACACGAGTGGATCGGGCGTCGGTTCGCTCCTCCTCGGTCTCTACGACGAGGACGGCACGCTGCGGAACGTCGGAGGAGCGTCGGCCTTCACGACCGTACGGCGGCGGGAGCTCATCGACGAGCTCGAGGCCGACGTGATGCGGGACGAGAGCGGGGACCCGGTCCGCGGCGAGACCGAACGCTCGCGGTTCTCGGGGAGCAAGGACGTCTCGTTCGTGCGGCTCGAACCGCGACGCGTCGTCGAGGTCCGGTACGACCAGATGGAGGGCGATCGCTTCCGCCACACGGTGCAGTTCGCACGGTGGCGTCCGGATCGCGATGCCCGCTCGTGCACCTTCGCACAGCTCGAGGTTCCCGCCCGCTACGACCTGGGCGACGTCCTCTCCTGACCGCGCGCCGAGCCCCCCCTATCCCCCCTGAACACTTCCTTTGTGCTCGAAAATTCGAGCACAAAGGAAGTGTTCAGGGGGGTGAGTGTGTCTGGGGGGGTCAGTCGGGGTGACGGGCTCGCGAGGGCTGGACGCGCGGCGGCTCGCCGGGCATCTTCGGGAAATCGGGTGGAAAGGGCAGTTCGCCGAGACCGCTCTCGAGATCGCGCTGCCACCACTGCATGAGCACGTCGAGCCGTCCGGGCTTCTCGTGCATCCGCGCCCACGGGTCCCCGACGGCGCGCAACCGCTCGGGGACCGTCAGCACCGTCAGGTCGTGCGGTTCGACGTCGTCGAGCTCGTCCCACTCGAGCGGACATGAGACCGACGCCATCGGGAGGGCTCGGGGGCTGTAGGCGCCCGCCATCGTGCGGTCACGGTTCGCTTGGTTGAAGTCGACGAAGATCTTCTCGCCCCGCTCCTCCTTCCACCACGAGGTCGTCACGGCGTCGGGCATCCGCCGTTCGAGTTCACGCGCCGCCGCGATGACGGCGTGCCGGACGTCGAGGAACTCGAGGACGGGCTCGATCGGCGCGAAGACGTGCAGCCCCCGGTTGCCGGACGTCTTCACGAACGCCGTGAGCCCCACCTCGGCGAGCAGCTCGCGAAGCGCGTGCGCGGCCGGAACCGCGTCGCCGAAGTCGGTGCCCGGCTGCGGGTCGAGGTCGATCCGGAACTGGTCGGGGTGGTCGGTGTCACCGGCGCGAGACGCCCACGGATGGAACACGACCGTGTTCATCTGGACCGCCCACACCGTCGCGGCGGCCTCGTGGAGCACCACCTGGGGGTGCGCGCGGGCGCTCGGATACTGAACCGTCACGGAATCGACGTAGTCGGGCGCGCCCTTCGGCGGGTTCTTCGAGAAGAACCACTCGCCGTCGGTGCCCTCGGGGAAGCGCTGCAGAGACACCGGCCGGTCGCCGTTCGCGGCCAGGAAGGCGTCGGAGACCTCGACCATGTACGTGGCCAGGTCGAGTTTCGTGATCCCGGCCTCCGGCCACAGCACACGATCGGGACTCGAGATCCGGACCTGACGATCGCCGGCTGGACCGGGGACGGGGAGGGTGACCGCGCTGCTTGCCATGCGAGCACCATACGGGGAAGACCGTGGGCACCGCGAGGGGTCGGCGCGACGGCGGTCGGCGGCGCGTCCCCTTCGGGAGCACCGCCGACCGAGCGGGTCAGTCCTCCGAGATCTCGGCGACCGTCTCTCCGACCTCGACGGGCTCCAGAGCACGGGCCACGTCCGCCTGGCTGACGATGCCCACGAGATCGTGCCCGTCGATCACCGGCAGGCGACGGACCTGGTGACGCTCCATCACGTCGAGCGCCTCCCGCACGTCGTCGTCCGCCCCGATCGTCACGGGCTTGCCCTCGGCGAGGCTGCCGACGAGGGTCTGCGACGGATCGCCGCCCTCGGCGATGCACTTCACGACGATGTCGCGGTCGCTCACCATGCCGGCGAGTCGGTTGTCCTCGCCGCAGATCGGGAGGGCTCCCACGTCGAGATCGCGCATCTTCCGTGCCGCATCCACGAGGGTGTCGTTCACTCCGGCGCACTCGGCGCCGGGCGTCATGATGTCGCGTGCAACAACCATGTCATCGTTCCTTTCGTCGGTTCCTGCGGATTGCTGCGACGCTACGCCGACGACGTCGAGGGCTTCATCACCTTGACATCGCCGGACCGGTGCGCGAGATGCGACGGCGGGAGACGTGAGGCGGGAAGCGCCGCCGGCGCCGGCCGCGTGATCGCCCTTGCGGCATCGGACCTCCCCTGGCAAGCCCTGATCACCGCATCGGCGCATCGGCTGGGATGGAGAGGACCCAGGCCACGACCCGAAGGACAGCAGTGAGCATCACCTCGACCATCGCCGACGCCCGACGTGCAGCCCGTGAGGCGTTCGGATGGGACACGCTCCTCCCAGGCCAGGCCGAGGCCATCGCCTCCGTCGTCGGCGGCCGTGACACCCTCGTCGTCTTCGCCACCGGGGCCGGCAAGTCGGCCGTCTACCAGATCGCGGGACTCGAACTCGGCGGCGTCACGGTCGTGATCTCGCCGCTGCTCGCACTCCAGCGCGACCAGATCGCGTCGATCGACTCCGCTCCCGATGCGCCGGCGGCCGTCGCGATCAACTCGCGCTCCTCCGCCCGGGCCGTCGCGAGTGCGTGGGACGCCGTCGAGAGCGGAGAGCCCGTCTACCTGTTCCTCGCCCCGGAGCAGCTCGCTCGCGACGAGGTGATCGAGAGACTCGTCGCGGCCGACGTCCGGCTCATCGTGGTGGACGAGGCGCACTGCGTGTCCGCGTGGGGGCACGACTTCCGCCCCGACTACGTGCGGGTCGGCGAGGCCGTCGAGGCTCTCGGGCATCCGCCCGTCCTCGCGCTCACGGCGACGGCCTCGACGCCTGTCCGTGCGGAGATCGTCGAGCGGCTCGGGATGCGCGACCCCCTCGTCGACGTGCGAGGGATCGACCGGCCGGAGATCCACCTCGCGGTGCGGCGGTACGAGGACGACGGGGAGAAGCGCCGAGCGGTGCTGGAGGAGGTGGGCGCAGAGCCGGGCACCACGCTGCTGTACGTCGCGACGCGGAAGGAGACCGAGCGCTACGCCGAAGAACTCGTCGAGCGTGGCCGCCGGGCGGCCGCCTACCACGGGGGCATGTCGGCCCGGCGACGCGACGAGGTCCACGCGGCGTGGTCGGCCGGGGAGATCGACGTCGTCGTCGCGACGTCGGCTTTCGGAATGGGGATCGACAAGCCGGACGTCCGGCTCGTCACTCACGCCGACGTGACGGAGTCGCTCGACGCGTACGTCCAGGAGATCGGGCGGGCGGCGCGCGACGGCCAGCCCGCCCGCGCGGTGCTCCACTATCGGCGGGAGGACTTCTCCGTCCGATCGTTCTTCGCGGGCGGGCGGACGAAGACGGGGGACGTCTCGGCCGTGTGGACGGCGCTCGCGAGCGCCGAGGGATCGCTGCGTGCAAACGCGATCTCCGACGCGTCCGGCGTCTCGAGCCGCGTGGCCTCGCGGATCCTCAACGGCATCGTGTCGGCGGGAGCCGCGACGGCCGACTCGCAGGGGTACCGCGCGGTGCGCGGCCGGACCGAGGAGGCGGTCGTCGACGCCGTGCGGGAGGGTGAAGAGGCGCAGCGCCGCATCCGGGAGTCGCGCATCGCGATCATGCGAGGGTACGCCGAGACGACGGGCTGCCGCCGACACGCAGTCCTCGAGTACTTCGGGGTCGAGGCGCCGGAGCGGTGCGGGCGCTGCGACCGTTGCGACGCCCTCCACGACCCCGGCGCGGACTCGACGGTTCCCTCCGCCGCCTCCGGCTCGGGGACGGACGGGGACGACGCCGTGCGCGTGGACGACGACGTCGACCACCGCGCGTGGGGCCACGGCACGGTCGTGGGCGTCGAGGACGACCGCATGACGGTCTTCTTCGATGAGCAGGGCTACAAGGTCGTGGCCCGTGAGGCCCTCGACCGAGGAATCGTCGACGTCGAGGAGTCCGCGCGCGCCTGAGCGACGGGCTCCGCCGCGGGCTCGAGGCGCTCGCCGCCCTTGGACGGGTTATCCGGCACCGAAGCCCGCGAAACGGGCCCACACGGTCCCTGAGCCTGTCGAAGGGGTCCCTCCTCGAACGGGACTCAGGCCGTCAGCGCGCTTGGCGCGTGCGCCGGTCGTTCTCCTTCTGGATCGCCTCGACCAGTTCGTCCTTCTTCATCGACGAACGGCCGGAGATGTCGAGCTTCCGCGCGACGTCGAGGAGATGCTCCTTCGTGGCGTTCGCATCGACGCCGCCGGCGGTCTTCCCCGGCGACCCGACGGACCCTTCGGCCTTCTCGTCGGACGGCCCGTTCTCCGCTTTGCGCTCCCAGTGATCGCCGACCTTCTCGTATTCGTGCTTGAGCGCGGCGAACGCCGTGCGGTGGGCTCGCTCGCCCTCGCCGTAGCTCTCGACGGCCGAGTCGTGCGTCTTCGACCAGAGCGCTTGGGCGTGCTTGTCGGAGCGTTCGATCGTCGACGGCAGTTCGTCCTCAGCGGGCATCGTCGTCCTCCTGCTCGTCGGTGATGACCCCGGAGGGCTCGGCCTCCTCGACCACATGGCTCGACCCGAGTTCCGTGGCGAGCGCCGCCCCGGCCTCCACGGCCTCGTCCCTGCTCGAATAGCTCGCGGAGCGCTCGGGCATCCCCTCGACGCTGTTCTCCCACTGCCCGCGATTGTCACGGCTCGTCACATCTCCGTGCGCCATCGTCTTCCCCTTCCGTGCCGGTCGGTCGTGTCTCGATGACCAGTCTGCTCGTGCCGGTGTGCTGGGACCAGGCGCTTGTCCGGCACCGACGGCGATGACAGAATCCTCCCGCGTCAGCCGGCGAGCGCCTCCGCCCGGCGGCGCGCCTGCTCGTCCGGGTCCGGCACGGGGGCGGCGGCGAGGAGCCGGCGGGTGTACTCGTGCTCGGGGTCCGTGAGCACGCGGCGACGCTCTCCCTCCTCGACGATGGAACCGCGGTGGAGGACCACCACCCGGTCGCACAGCGCGTCGACGACCGCGAGATCGTGGCTGATGAACAGGCACGCGAAGCGGAAACGCTCCTGGAGGCGCCGCAGGAGGTCGAGGACCGTCGCCTGCACCGAGACGTCGAGGGCGGACGTCGGCTCGTCCGCGATGAGCAGCAGCGGATCGAGGGCGACGGCACGGGCGATCGCGACCCGCTGGCGCTGCCCGCCCGACAGCTCGTGCGGATAGCGACCGGACCACGACGCCGGGAGCTCGACCGCCTCGAGGAGTTCGGTCACCCGCGCGGCGAGCGCCCGGCCTTTCACTCCGTCGTGAACGCGCACGGGCTCGCCGATCGACTGGCCGATGGTCCGCCGCGGGTCGAGAGCGGCCGTCGGGTTCTGGAAGACGACACCGATGCGCTTCTTCACGGTGCGGATCGCCTCGCGAGAGGCGTTGCCGAGCTCGACGCCGTCCACGACGATGCGGCCCTCCTCGACGGGCGCGAGCCCCAGGACGCTCTTGCCGATCGTCGACTTCCCCGATCCCGACTCGCCGACGAGGGCCACCATCTCCCCCGCCCGGATCGCAAGGGACACACCCTCGACAGCGCGGATGTGCCGCCGGCGGCGGTTCCGGTACTCCACCACGAGGTCCTCGATCTCGAGGACGGGACGCTCCGCACCGTCGGCCGTCGAGACGCGGGCCTCGGCCCCGATGCGTGGGACCGCGGCGAGGAGGGCGCGCGTGTACTCGGCGCGCGGGGCGGAGAAGAGGGAGCGCACGTCGGCCGTCTCCTCGACGCGGCCGCGCCGCATCACGACGACACGGTCCGCGATGTCCGCGACGACGCCCATGTCGTGGGTGATGAGCAGGATCGCGGCCGAGGTCCGCTCCCGCATCCGCCGCAGCACATCGAGGATCTCTCGTTGCACGGTGACGTCGAGCGCCGTCGTGGGCTCGTCGGCGATGAGCACCTCGGGGTCGCATGCGAGCGCCATCGCGATCATCACGCGCTGGGCCTGACCGCCGGACAACTGGTGCGGGAAGGAGTCGAGCCGCTCCTCCGGCTCGGGGAGCTCGACCATCGCGAGCAGCTCGATCGCTCGCGCGCGGCGATCCTCGCGGGACTGCTTCGGGTCGTGGCGGCGCAGCATCTCCTGGATCTGGTACCCGATCGTGAACACGGGATCGAGGGCGTTCGACGGGTCCTGGAAGATCATCGCGATCCTGTCGCCGCGGATCGACGCGAAAGTCCGCTCGGAGGCGCCGACGAGCTCCGTCCCGTCCGCGACGATGCTGCCCGTCACGGTCGCGTTCCGCGGCAGGAGCCCGAGCACCGCGAGGGAGGTGACGCTCTTCCCCGAACCCGACTCGCCGACGATCGCCAGGACCTCACCGGCGTGGAGGTCGAAATCGACTCTGTGGACGGCCGCGATCTCCTCCCCGCCGACCGAGAAGGCCACGGCGAGGTCGCGCGCGGACAGGACAGGTGTCGTCATGGCGTCTCGTCCTTCGTGGAGTCGTCGTCGGGCGCGTCGCGGAAGGCCTCCCAATCCGCGAGCATCTTGCGGTGGTAGCCCTCGAGCCACGTCATGTAGCGCTCGGCGTTCCGGAGCCGGGTCCGCGGTCCGGACGCCTCGACGAGCGACAGTCCGCCGAGCACCGTCGCCTTCATCCGACGCAGGTACTCGCGCTCGCCGCTCAGGAAGTTGCCCCACACGTCGTCCTCGACACGGAAGTAGTGGCTGCGGTCGCCGGGAACGGTGTGCCGCTTGAGGAAGCCGACGGACACGAGCGACCGTGTCGCGGTCGAGACGGCGCCGGTGCTCGCGCGGAGCAGTTCCGCGATCCGCGCCGAAGAGAGGTAGGGCTCGTCGACGATGATGAGCAGTGCGAGGACACGTCCGTCCATCCGCGAGTTGTTCGTCGAGACCCAGGAGGTCGCGAAGTCCTCGACGAACGACCATGTCGCGTCGTCGAGTTCGGTGAGTCGGGCGTCGTCGCCGGTCTGCTCTGTGGTCATAGGGACATCCTGCGTCATAGGGACATCCTGGCAAGGGTGTCGACGGGGCGTCCCGTGGCGAGGGCGCGGCGATACGTGTCGATCGGCCACATCGTCATCCCGCCCATGGTCACCGCGGAGATCGCTCCGTCGCCCGAGCGCTCCACGACGACACGTTCGCCCGTCGCACCGAAGCCGGGGACGCTCTCCGTCCGCAACTCGTCCTCGGCCACGACCTCGAGGAACTGGTACGCGCCGATCGGCTCGGCGGCGCGTGGGCCGATGCTCGCGAGTCGGCCGCCGAGGTCGACGATGTCGACGACGCCCCACATGTTCGCGAAGCGACCGGTGAAGCGCGCGAGATCCGTCGTGGTTCCGCCGTCCCGGTCGACGGCCCGTGCGGCGTCGAGGGCGAGGTCGATGAGCTGCACGAGACCGGTCACGAGCGCGTCTGCGGGACCGTCGACGGCGTTCGTGAGCACGGAGACGACGAGCCGATCGGTCGGGTCGATCCACGTCCGTGTGATGTGGCCGGGATACCCGCCACTGTGTCCGACGAGGTCCCGATCACCGATCGTCCGCAGTTCGAAACCGAGTCCGTAGCGCCCGAGCTCCCGCCCGTGCGCCTCGACGCGGGACTCCTCGCGTTGGAGGAGACGCTTGCTCGCGTCGCTCACGAGCGTGACATCACCGAACCAGTGGGCGGCCCCGTAGCTTGTCAGATCGTGCGCGGTCGAGAACCAACCGGTCGCGGCGGCCATCGCACGCGTATCGACGTGCTCGATGCGCTGTCGGGAGTCGTCGCCCGCGGTGAGGCCCGTGTGACCGGCGGCGTACTCGTCGGCACGCTCCGGGTCGTACTCGGGCCCGGAGTCGGCGAGCCCGAGCCGGCTCGCGATGGTCTCGGCGACGTGCTCGTTGTAGGAACGCCCCGTCGCCGCCTCGATCACGAGGCCCAAGAGCGAGAAGCCGATGTTCGAGTACTTGAAGTGCTCGTTGGGTGCGAAGACGACACCGTCGGATCGGGCGCCGTCGATGAGCGAGGCACGATCGAGGAAGTCGCCGCCGCGCTGCCAGAAGTTGTTCTCGACACCGTCGCGGATCACGCCGCCCTGGTGCCCGAGGAGTTCGCGCACCGTGACGCCCGTGAGCTCCGTGTCCACGAGTTCGGGAACCCACCGCTCGATCGGGTCGTCGAGTCGGACCGTACCCGCCTCGACGAGCTGCAGGATCGCTGTCGCGGTCATCGTCTTCGAGTGCGACGCGATCCGGAAGAGGTGCCGGGTCGTCAGCTCCTCACCGGTCTCGAGGTCCGCGCTCCCCCACGCCGTGTCGAGGACGACCTCGTCGTCGACACGCACGGCCGCCTGGATGCCGGGCGTGCGGCGGTAGGCGCCCTGGAACGCGAGCCACTGCTCGAGATACGGCGCGAGAGAGCGGAGGATGCTGATGCGGTCGATCGTCATGATCGTCCCTTCGGATCGAGTGCGTCGCGGAGGATATCCCCCAGCGTGATGAGGCTCAACACCGTGACGGTGAGGAAGATGCTCGGGAAGACGAGCAAGTGCGGCTCGCTCTGGAAGTACGATTGCGCCGTCGAGAGCTGGAGCCCCCAGGATATGGACGGCGAACGCAAGCCGACACCGAGGAAGGTCAGGGTCGACTCGGCGACAATGACGGAGCCGACCATCGTCGTCGCGATCGCGAGGACCGGCCCGAGGGAGTTCGGGACGACGTGGTCGAGCAGGATGCGGCGGTCGCGCAGACCCATCGCCGACGCCGCCTGCACGTACTCCGCCGAGCGCACCGTGCGGACGGAGCTGCGCACGAGTCGCGCGAGCGTCGGCCACGAGAAGAAGGCGATCACGAGGGAGACGGTCACGGGCGAGCGGGCGCCGATGCTGTTGAGCACGACGATCGCACCCAGGAGGAACGGGAAACCGAGGAAGACGTCCGTGAGCCGTGCGACGATACGGTCGGCGACACCGCCGTAGTATCCCGCGAGCGTTCCGAGCACCATCGCGATCACGAGGCACAGGACGGTCGTCAGCAGTCCGATGAAGAGCGACGTCTGCGTTCCGTAGACGACGTTCGCGAAGATGTCGCAGCCCTGCAGGTCGGTCCCGAAGACGTGCGCGCCGCCCGGTTCGAGCGCGCTGTCCGCGAGGGTGCAAGCGCGCGGGTCGGGTTGACCGAAGAGGCCGGCGATCGGCCCGGGGAGGAGGGCGATGAGCCCCAGCAGGGAGAGGACGACCGAGCACACCCAGAAGAGCGGACGCGAGCGGAGCGTCGCCCAGACGCTGCGATCGGCGGGGGCGACGAGGGGCGCCTGCTGCGGCGCGAGCTGTTCACTCATGGCGGATCCTCGGGTCGAGCAGCGAGTTGACGAGGTCGACGAGCACGCTCGTCGCCAGGAAGATGAGGATGAGCGCCGTCGCCACACCGACGACGGTCGGGCCCTCGTGGGTCTTGATCGCGTCGAACAGGAGCTGCCCGATACCGGGCAGGTTGAAGATCGCCTCGATCACGACCGTGCCGCCGAGCAGATAACCGAGATCGATCGCGAGGAAGGTGAGCACGGGGGCGACCGAGTTGCGCATGACGTGCACGCCGACGATGTTCCGGCGGGGCATGCCCTTCGCGGTGAGCGTCCGGACGAAGTCCGAGCGCATCGTATCGACGACGCTCCCGCGCATGAGGCGGGTCACGCTCGCGAGCCCGAAGAGGGCGATCACGATCGCGGGGAGGAGGTACGCAGACGGCCACCCGGCACTCGTCCCCGCGATGGGGAACCAACCGAGCTGCAGTCCGAACACGAGCTGGGCGGTGACGCCGAGGACGAAAACGGGGATCGAGGTCGCGAGGATCGTTCCGACGAGGACCGTCCGGTCGACGAACCCCCCGCTCCGGAGCCCCGTGACGAGTCCGAGGACGACACCCACCACGACTTCGATGGCCCATGCGGTGAGCGCGAGGGTGATCGTGACCGGCCAGCGGGCCGCCATCCGATCACCGACGGCACGGCCGTCGAAGCCCGTGCCGAGGTCGCCGACGAAGAGGCCGCCGACGTACCGCAGGTACTGCAGCCATACGGGCTCGTCGAGGTGGTACTGCGCACGCAATTGCTCCTGCACGGCCTCGGGCAGTGGCCGGTCTCCGCCGAGTGCCGCGATCGGGTCACCGGGAAGCGTGAACACCATGACGTAGATGATGAAGGTGACGCCCACGAATACGACGACGAGTTCGAAGGCGCGGCGGCCGAGGAACCGGATCACGCGGCGCCCTCCCCGCCCGATGCGAGCAGCGCGGCCATCGCGAGCGTCGAGGCGTATTGGACCGCGACGAGCCGCTCCACCGGCAGCACGGCGATGCCCTCGACGGCGTCCGACTCTGCGATCCACTGCTCGTAGGTCGCGCGCAGAGCGGCGTGAGCGCGACGGACCTCCACGTGCGCGACGCCGGCGACGACCTCGGCCTCGAGGGCGCGGACGAGCATCCCGCCGAACCGCAACCGGAAGCAGCGCACGACGTCGGCGTTCGTGAACGCCTCGGCGACCGTCGCGGGTCGGAGACTCTCGGGCGCCTCCGCGCGTGCGGCCTCGGCGTCGCCGGCGACGGTCATCATCGGCACAAAAGCGCGCGAGGCGCGGAGGAACGGCGATTCGATCGTGAGATGCGGCGAGGCGTCCGCGAGCGCCGATCCGAGGACGGCGCCGAGTTCGCGCAGGCTCGCGGCCTTCGCGCGTAAGACATCGTCGTACCTGCTGCCCGAGGGCGCCGTGTCGAGAGCGTCCGGGTGCGTCCAGTAGGGCAGCTCCGCGATGAGAGTGAGCGTGCCGAACTGTGCGGCGTAGTCGGCGGATCCTCCCCCGCCGACTTCCACCGTGGGGTCCACGCCGAGGGCCTCGAGATGGTCGTAGTGCTCCGTCGCGAGCGGGGCTCGGAACACCGCGGGCGCGAGAGCCGTCAGGTCCGGTGACTCCGGCTCCCCCGCGTCGAGCGGAAGCCCGAACACCGCCGGGATGGTGTGGAGCGCCTCGACGGCCCCCGGCAGCTCGCGGCTCACGTAGTAGTAGACCCCGCCGAGCTCCGCATTGTGGAGGCCGACGAGGAGCGCAGGGGAGGTCTCGACCATGAGCCTCATGACGGCGTCGGTCTCGGGCATCGGCCGGTCGAAGTAGGCGTTCTTGTAGTTGAGCGGGAACGACCACTCGACCTGCTCCTGCGGAGCGGGGCGATAGAAGTTGCGGGCGTAGTGCGAGCGGTCCCCGGGGTTCGCGAACCAGCCCTCGTTGAGCCGCGCACCGTCGGGGTCGATGCACGGGACGATGTGCCACGTCATGTCGAAGCGGTCGAAGAACTCCGGCTCCGCGAGGACATGTTCCGCAAGCACACGAGCCGTGTGGAATCCGATGGGTTCGTTCGGGTGCACCCCGCCGACGATGAGCGCGTGACGCGATCCCGACCCGAGGACGTATTCGTGGAGCGGCTCGCCGAGCCGGGAGGTCCCGATCCGCCGCTTCTCGATCCGACCGTCCGACGCGGCGGCGAGGGTGTCGACCGCGGCGAGCAGCTCGTCGACCGTCGGGAAGGCCGACAGGGGCTCGATACGGGCGGCGTGCTCGAGGATCTCGTCGAGCGAGGGCACGACGGTCCCACCCGATGACGTGGTGGGCGGGGCCGATGGGAGGGAGGTCATGGCGTCCTCTGCGGATCGGTAAAGCGGTGGGGCAGGTGGTGCGGTGACGCTCTTGCGGGATGGGTCACGGGCCCACCGGACGGCCGCGGCCGTCCCGGTGGGCCCGTCGTGATCAGTCCGCGAGTTCCACGTGGGTGAGACGCGGATTGCCGACCGGCGACGTCACGAGCTCGCTGATCGCGTCGGACGTGACGTAGGAGTACGTCTCGAAGAACAGCGGCGGGGCCGGGAACTCCTCGAGGATGAGCTCCTGCACGTCGGCGTAGGCCGAGCCGTCCCCCGGGTCCGTCGCGTCGGCGGTGTCGATCGCGGCCTTGACGGATTCGTCGTACCACGGGATGCAGTTGGCGCAGCCGCCGTTCTCCACGAAGAACGGGCGCAGCGTCGCCTGCTGGCTCGGGTAGAGCGCACCCCAGCGGGAGAAGAAGGGACCGTCGATGTCGCTCGCGGTGCGCTTGTCCGAGAACTCGGCCCAGTCGGCGCTCGGCACGGCGGTCGCGTCGACCCCGAGGTTCTGGCGCAGGTTGTTCGCGATCGCGTTGTAAAACTCGTCGAGTCCGCCGCCGCCCGGGAAGTAGATCTCCATGCTGCCCTCGAAGCCGCCGGCCTCATCGAGCAGGGCCTTCGCCGCCTCGGGGTCGTACTCGCAGAGCTCGCCGCAGATCCCCTCGGGTGTTCCGGGTTCGATCGCGGGTGTGAAAGCCGTGGCGGGCGTGTACGCGCCGCCGTAGATGACGTCGTTGATCGTCTCGCGGTCGATGGCCATCGAGATGGCCTGGCGCACGCGAACGTCCTGGTAGCGCTCGTCCCACAGCGGGAGGCCGAGGTACGAGATCCCCGGCGCCTCGAAGGAGTAGAAGGAGTCTCCGAACTCCTCGTCCGCTTGCGGCAACCGGCTCGCGGGCACGGATGAGATGTCGAGGTTGCCGGCCTGCACGTCCGTGTACGCGGTCGTGTCGTCCGTGTACGGCACGAAGGTGATCTGATCCGTCGTGGGCTCGTCGCCGGCGTAGTCCTCGTACGCCGTGACGACCATCGGCTCGTTCTCGACGTAGTCGTCCTGCAACTCGAACGGTCCGTTGCCGATGGGGTGCGTGTTGTAGGCGTCGAGGTCGTCGAAGGCCGACTCGGGCATCGGGTACATCGCCGTCTGGGCCTGGCTCACCTGCAGCGGGAACTGGCTGTCGGGTCCGATGAGCTCGACGGTGAACGTCGAGTCGTCGACGACCGTGAGGCCGGACATCTCGGTCCCCGTCGGCTCACCCTCGGCGGGGTTGAGGTCCGTGTAGCCGACGATGTTCGCGACCTGACCGGAGTTCTCGAAAGCGTTCGGCCCGTAGGCGACCGTGTTCCACGAGTCGACGTAACTCTGCGCGGTCACGGGGGTGCCGTCGTGGAAGGTCCAGCCGTCCTTGAGCGTGATGGTCCAGGTGGTGTTGTCGTCCGACTCGATCGACTCCGCCTGGACGTAGGTGAGCGTGCCGTCCGACTCGAGGAACGTGAGCGGGGCCCACACGGCCATGTTGAAGTCGTAGGCCACGAGCTGCCGCCCGGGCGTGAGGGTCCCCGGATCGGTGACGCCCATCGTGATCGCGCGGGTGCCGTCGTCGGCGGCGTCGGAACCGCCCGTCGCGCAGGCCGTGAGGGCCATGGCCGCGACCAGCAGGACGCCTGCTGTGGCGGTGCGCTGTTTCCTTCTCATCGTTTCTCCTCGTCGGGATGCAGAACGGGCCCGGTGGCCCGGATGGTGCGTGGGTGCGAGTGGAGCGGGTACGTCGAACTGTCGCCGTCGGTGCTGCGGGTGTGCTGCGGAGAAATGACGGCCGTGCGGATCGCGGCGGTGCGCCCAGCAAACCGCTCCGGCGGGCCGCACGTCAATACATGCACGTCAGAAGTTTCACAAAGTAATGAAACCTAAACACGATTGAAACAATCGGGAGGGTGATCGACCACGCCTCTTGCGGCCGGAGCCGAGCGGTGGTTCGCTGGCGTCACCGATCGAGGGAGCACCATGAGCGAGGTCATCGTCGACGTCGGCATGAGCGTGGACGGTTTCGTCGCCGGACCGGACCAGTCGCGGGACGAGCCGATGGGACGGGGGACCGAGCACCTCCACCGCTGGATGTTCGAAACGCCCGACGAGAACAGCGAGGAGATCGCCGCGATCGTCGACGCCGGTGCGTTCATCATGGGCCGCAACATGTTCGGACCGATCCGCGGCGAGTGGGACGAGCCTTGGGAGGGGTGGTGGGGTCCGGAACCGCCGTACCACGGCCCCGTGTTCGTGCTCACGCACCACGCGCGCCCTCCGCTCGAGATGGCCGGCGGGACGACCTTCCACTTCGTCACCTCCGGTCTCCAGGCGGCGCTGTCCCGTGCCCGTGACGCGGCCGGCGACCGCCGCGTGTCCGTCGCCGGTGGCGCCGCGACGATCAACCAGTTCCTCGCCCTCGGTGCGATCGATCTGCTGCGATTGCACATCGCGCCCATCGTCGTCGGCGCGGGCGAGCGGCTCTTCACCGACGTCGGCGCACTGTCGCTCACGCCCGTGAGCAGCAGGACCGCCACACTCGTGACGCACGTCACCTACCGCTTGGACCGCTGACGTCAGGGGGGTCGTGAGGGGAGTCGGGGTCGCGTCACCAGCCCCAGGTGCCGGGAGCGCCCTTGAAGGGACCGACGATCTCCGAGGTGGTCCAACCGCCGTCGAAGTCGCCGTCCTGCGCCTCGACGACCTCGCCGCCCACCTCGCAGCGCTTCATCCGACCCGGGTAGAGCGCGACCCTGTTGCGGAACTCCTCGAAGCCGCGGCTGGGTGTGGCGTAGCACCAGCCGGCCGAGGGGGTGACGGCGGTGCCGCCGATGACGTCGAGGTAGGAGGCTTCGCCCTTGAACTCGCAGAACGTGGTGCCGGTGGCGGGCCGGAGGGCGTCGACGAAGGAGGCGACGGGGAGGTAGTACACGGGCGGGTGGCTCGTCTCGAGCACGCGGAGGCGTCGGTCGTGTCCGCGATCACCATTCCGCCCAGCCTCACGACGACGCGCTTCGCAACCGGCTCCACGCGCGGCGGCCGCGGGTAGTCCCACACCGCCTCCTGGCCGGGGCCGACGGGGAGCGGTCCGGGACGCTGGGTCCGCGGGGACATGCTCCCAGTCTCACAGTGCCCACCCCCGGAGGGGGGGTCCTTCCACGGCTTCCGTACCTGTGAATACACTGTGCCCATGTACTTGCTGCTCTCGGCCGTGGGGTTCCTCGTCCTCCTCGGAGCCCTCATCGACATCATCACCCGGCCGGACGATCAGGTCCGCTACCTTCCGAAGCTCGTGTGGGTCTTCCTCGTCATCCTCCTGCCGCTTGTCGGTAGCATCATCTGGTTCACCGTCGGCCGGGAGTGGGGCGCCGCGACGGAGAACGTGAGTTTCGGTGATCGTCGCCGCTGGGACAGAACGGCACCGGCCCCCGCTCCGCCGGCTGCCCCGGCACGCCCGCAACGTGTGCTCTCCACCGAGGAGCAGCTCGCCGCGCTCGAGCGTGAGGCCGAGTTCTACGAGAAGCAAGCGCGCATCAAGCGCCTCGAGTCCCAGCTCGACGACAAGCGCGCCACCGACGACGCCTAACCAAAGCGCTACACCCGCACGAGGGCTACACGTACGCCGAGCGCCCTCGGAACCGAACTGGCGCCCTCGTGCGCCGAGACCCCCACGTTCAGCGTCCGAACGTCGCCGGCCTCCCGCTCCACAGGTCCGACGGCGAGGGCGCCACGCTGGTCGCGAGGGCGCCTGGTCTACGTGGCGCCCTCGCGCGGGTGTAGCTCTCTGGTTATTCGCGGGTGGGGTACTCGACGAAGGCGAGGGCGTCCGAGTCGGGCGACCAGCTGTTGACGTTGAGGGTGCCCTGGCCGCCGAAGACCGAGTAGCTCTGGATCGGGGTCGACCAGTCGTCCGTCGAGACCACGTTCACGACGACCGGGACGTCCGCGGGGTGGCCGAGGGTGCCGGCGGGGAACGAGACGTACGAGGCGAATCGGCCGTCCGGCGAGACGTGCGGGAACCAGTCGACGGTGTCGCTCTCGACGAGCCGCTCGAGCCCCGAGCCGTCGACGCGGATGCGGCCGAGCTGCGCATGTCCTGGCTCGTCCGTGAACGCATCGGAGTTGAAGACGATCCATTCGCCATCCGGCGTGAACTCCGGGCCGTCGAGGTGCCCGTCCCCCGTGTCGAGATGCCGCACCTCTCCCCCGGACGTCGACACGAGTCCCAACCGGCCCTGCGGGTCGCGACCGTCGTGCTCGCACGGGATCTCGACGAAGGCGAGCGTCCCACCGTCCGTGCTGACGCCGTGGAGGTAGTGGCGGACGTTCCGCGGCACCGTGACGCGGCGAGCCGACCCGCCGGACAACGGCGCGACGTAGAGGTGGCCGTCGTCGGACGTCACGAAGACGTCGTCCCCGTTCGGAGCGAGCACGTGATCGTTGTTGAGGCGCGAGACCCCGTCGATGACGATCGGCGAGAGCCCGGCGCCGTGAGTCGGCGGGAGCGACCACAGCCGCCCTCCGCCGTTCACGACGAGACGACCGTCGTCCGACCAATTCGGCGCCTCGACGAGGAGGTCGGTGCTCTCGAGGACGACGAACGGCTCACCCTGGAGGGGCGCCACCCACACCGTGCTCCACTGTCCGGGCGCATGACGACGCCCTCCGATCAGCTCCGACTGCTGCGTTGCGTCCATACCCCGATGCTAGGCGGCCCCGCGCCCAGCCGACCAGAGGCTTGTGACGATGTCGGAGGGATGCGCCACGCTGTCGGCATGACATTCGCAAACGTGGGAACACTCGGAGTCCAGCCCGGTCGACGCGACGAGGTCGTCGAGATCCTCACCCGACCGTCCTCGACCCTCGCCGGGTCGGGCTGCTTGAGCTACGAGGTGGGAGTGAGCCCCGAGCACCCCGACACGGTCTTCGTCACGGAGCTCTGGGTCTCGGCGGAGGCGCACGCCGCATCGCTGCAGCTCGAGAGCGTCAAGGCGAGTATCGCCGAGGCGATGCCGCTGCTGACGGGAGAATTCGGCGGCTTCCGCTTCGACGTCGTGGGATCGCCGCTGCGCTGAACCGGTCGCGGCTGGGCGTCAGTCGTCCCAGCCGGACTGTGGCGCCTCGCACGTCTCGCGGTAGACGTACTGCGATGGGAGCTTCCGCTGATGACTCGACCAGTCGATCGCGGGTCGGCGCTGCTCAGGTGGCAGGTAGCCGAGCCGATAGACGGCCATGAGTTCGAGTTCGTCCGGCACCTTCAGCAGGTCGACGATGAGGTCCCACTTGCCGGGCACCTCCATCGGGAACGAGACGAACTGGATTCCCATGCCGAGCTCGGTCGTCGTGAGCCAGACGTTCTCCATCGCCGCCCCCATGCTGAAGAGCGAGTAGAACGAGGACAGCTCCCCCGGCCGATACTCCGACCGGTCGAGCATGACTCCAAGGAGCAGCGGCGAACCCGCGACGAGTTTCCGGTTCTCGGAGCCGAGCGTCTTCGGGACGCCGAGAGCGTTCATGAGCGCCTGCCCGCGCTTCGTGAAGGCCTGGCTCGTGAACGGACGGAGGGGCGCCGGCAGCTTGTCGAAGAGCATGCCGTCGCGCCGCCGCTCCATCTCGGCGGCGCTGAAGCGGAAGTAGGGCTTGTAGCGCTCGAAGAACGTTCCGTTCGACATCGCCTCGGTCATGCTCGACCCGCTGATGTCTGCGACGCGCTCGATCGTCGAACGGTCCTCGACGATCACGAAGCGCCACGGCTGGCTGTTGAGTTGCGACGGGGCGCGCCCGGCGACCTCCATGAGGATGCGCTG
Source organism: Labedella populi (assembly GCF_004078655.1). GTDB lineage: Bacteria > Actinomycetota > Actinomycetes > Actinomycetales > Microbacteriaceae > Labedella > Labedella populi. The sequence goes on from NZ_RZNC01000003.1 coordinate 598,754, forward strand.
GTGCTCCTCGGACACGGGATCGGGCAGGAACGCCCCGTTGGTCGTTTTGCGACGTCTGATGGCCTCGAGGAGGTCCACGGTCACCTCCAGGCTCGGATCAGGCCCGCGGCGAAGAACGGCGCGGCCGTGAGCGCCACGACGATGTGCCGGTTCGAGTGCGAGCCGAGGAACGGGATGAGGGAGAGCGGCACGCCGGCGGGCAGGAGCGCGAGCACCGCCTTGCGCTGCGAGCGGTCGGCGCCCGGTCGCAATCCGGACGTCGCCGCGAGCGCCGAGAGCGCCGACGTCGAGATGTAGAGGGCATGGTGCACCCACCGCGCGTTCGAGGTGTCGATGGTGCGCGTCGCGACCCCGGTCCCGACGGCGCAATTGGCGAGGTAACTCACCGTCGCCGCGGTGAACAGGTGTGCTGATCTCACTCGAGAAGTGTCGGTCAGCCCGGCGGGCGACACAAGTCGGCGCGCCTCGCAGCGCCGGAACGCGCGCGAGCCGCTCGCACCTGCTATACGGACACGCTCGCCGCGTCGTCGTCGTCGACCCCGGCACGACGGGCGGCGCGCGAGCGGCGCCGGTCGAGCATCGCCATGATCGGCGTCGCGGTCGCGCCGTGGAGCACGATCGAGCCGATGACGACGAGCGAGGTGAGCGCCCAGAGGCGTTCCCCGCCCGGGAAATCGCCCTCCTGCAGAGCGAAGGCGATGTAGAAGAGGGACCCGACGCCACGGACGCCGAAGAACGAGATGACCGCACGCTCCTTCGGGCCCGTCTTCCCGGGGCTCAGCCCGATGTATCCCGCGACGGGACGGACGACGATGAGGATGACCGCGACGACGAGGACGTCGAGCCACCCGATCGAATCGAGGGCACCACGGGCGACGGACCCTCCGAGGAGGACGACGACGGCGACCGTGAGGAGCCGCTCGATCTGCTCGACGAACGTGTGCAGCACCGAGTGGTACCCGTGGGCGCGCTCGGACGCGCGCAGCGCCGTGGCGCACACGAACACGGCGATGAACCCGTAACCCTCCGCCGACTCCGTCGCGCCGTACGCGAGGAAGGTCGCCGCGAGGGCGACGAAGCCCTCGGCCTTGTCCGTGAGCCCGAGTCGTTCCGAGAGCGACGAGAAGAACAGCTTCCCGAGCAGTCGTCCCGTGAGGTAGCCGATACCGACACCGAGCGTGAGACGCCACAGCACGTCCGCCAGGAACCACTCGCCGAACCACGACGCCGTACCCGCTCCCGCGAGACTGATCGCGATGGCGGCGTAGGTGAAGGGGAAGGCGAGCCCGTCGTTGAGCCCGGCCTCGGAGGTGAGCGCGAAACGCGCCTCGTCGTCCTCAGCTTCTGCATCGGTCACGGGCTCGCTCACCTGCACCTCGGTCGCGAGCACGGGGTCCGTCGGGGCGAGTGCCGCCGCGAGCAGTACCGCACTCGCGATGCCGAGGCTGAGCACGGACCAGCCGAGCACCCCCACTGCGAGCATGGAGAGCGGCATGGTGATGCCGAGCAGCCGCCATGTCGACGACCAGCCTCGAAGCGACGGCGCACGGTTGATGGCGAGCCCCGCGCCCATGAGCGACACGATCACGCAGATCTCGGTGAGGTGCAGCGCCACCTCGGGGTGCTCCATGGGCGACGGATCGGGGAGGTTCGGCATGAGCGCGAATCCGAGGATCCCGGCCCCGAGGAACACCATCGGCATCGACACGGGAAGCCGACCGAGGATGCGTGGCAGCAGCGCTGCGGCGAGCGTCGCCAGGCCGATCGCCGCGAAGACCACTCCGGATCCATCGAACTCGAGCACTCGTGCCACCTCTCCGTCCCGCCCGGCCGACGCCGGGTCGAGAGACCGCGCGTCCCCGGCGGGGGAAACGCTCCGTCAGCATCACAGCCGCCGAAGGCCGCCACAACGGGTCGGGTCACCCCCTCCCGGTGCCGTACAGTGCCCGTTCGTCCGCGCGGTTCCCGTCGCTCGCCGTTTCGCGAGAGACTGGGAGTCCACCTCACGGAAAAGAGCACTCATGACCGAGCCGATCGACGCGCGAGTCGCCGTCTACATCGACTTCGACAACATCGTCATCTCGCGCTACGACCAGGTGCACGGACGCAGCCAGTTCATGCGCGACAAGGCGCGCGCCTACAGCTCCTCGAGCAAGGCGTCCGACGTGGACATGGCGGAGAAGCTCACGCAGGCCACGGTCGACGTCGGAGCGATCATCGACTTCGCCTCGTCGTTCGGGACCCTCGTCCTCACCCGCGCCTACGCCGACTGGTCGGCGCCGGTGAACGCCGACTACCGTGGGCAGCTCGTGAGCCGCGCCGTCGACCTCGTGCAGCTGTTCCCGGCGGCGGCCTACGCGAAGAACGGAGCGGACATCCGCCTCGCCGTCGACGCCGTCGAGGACATGTTCCGGCTTCCCGACCTGACCCACGTCATCATCGTCGCGGGCGACTCCGATTACATCGCACTCGCCCAGCGCTGCAAGCGGCTCGGGCGCTACGTCGTGGGCATCGGCGTCGCGGGCTCCACGAGCCGCTCGCTTGCCGCGGCCTGCGACGAGTTCGCGACGTACGACGCCCTCCCCGGTGTGAAGCCCGTGCCGACGGCCGTCGCCGCGCCGCGGATCACGCCGGCTCCCACGGAGGACGCCACCGCCCTCGCGAGCGAGGGCACCGCGATCGCCGCCGGCGTCCCGACGGTCACCTTCCAGGAGCCCCCCATCGAGGTCGCCCCGCCCAAGCGGCGCCGCGCGAAGACCGCTCGCGCCGCCGAGGAGGAGCCCGAGCCGGAGCCGGAGAACCCCCAAGAGGTCGCGACGGGCCTGCTCGAGCGCGCGCTGCGCCTCGGCCACGAGAAGGACGACGACGCCGAGTGGCTGCACTCGTCGACCGTGAAAACGCAGATGAAGCGCATGGACCCGTCGTTCAGCGAGAAGGCGCTCGGCTTCCGCACCTTCACCGATTTCCTCGAGTCGCGCAGCGACATCGCCGAGCAGGAGCAGAGCGACAGCGCCCGCCTCGTCCGGCTCGCCCCGGCGCGCGCCGCCGCCCGCTGAGCGGCCGGCGCGCGCCGATCGAGGAGACGACTTCCCGTCCGGCGTCGCTCCCCTCGGTCGCGGTGACGAGAAGCCCGTCCGTGTCCTCGATCGAGGGCGTCGGGGCTGATGATCCGGCGACGATATCGTCGCCGGTCCCACCGCTCCTACCCAGCGTCGTCGGTGCCGTCCGATCGTCCGCTCAGAGAATGCCCCTCCGCTTCTGAACCGATTCCGGGTCGTTTGGCTACCCCCTTGCCGCGGTGGTCGCGTATCGCTTCACTGGCACTCCAGGGATCTCACCTGAAGTATCGGAAAGGACTCCCAGCATGAGCACTCCATCGAACAACGATCGTCACCACGACGAGACGACGCCGACCGAGCGGCCCGCGGCTGTTCCGGCCGGATCCGGCCGCACGGTCCGCGAAGAGGTCGTCGCACGCGAGAAGGACGAGTTCGGCGGCATGAAGTTCGGCTCGGCCTTCTTCGGCTGGCTCGCCGCCACGGGAACGGCCGTCCTCCTGACGGCCCTCGTCGCGGGAGCGGGTGCCGCGATCGGCCTCGGTTCCAACGCGGACCCCGACCAGGTCGCGGACGAGGCCGCGCAGAACGCCGAAACGATCGGGATCGTCGGTGCGATCGCGGTCCTCGTCATCCTCTTCATCGCCTACTACGCCGGTGGATACGTCGCCGGCCGGATGGCACGCTTCAGCGGAGCGAAGCAGGGTCTCGCGGTGTGGCTGTGGGCCCTCATCATCGCGATCGTCCTCGCGATCGTGAGCGTCATCGCCGGTAGCCAGTGGAACATCCTCGCGAACCTCAACAGCTTCCCGAGACTGCCCGTCAACGAGGGCCAGCTCACGACGGCCGGCATCATCACGGCCATCGCCGCGCTCCTCGTGAGCCTCGGCGGTGCGCTCCTCGGAGGGATCGCCGGCATGCGGTTCCACCGCAAGGTGGACCGCGTCGGACTGGGCCGCTGAGGCGGGGACGGAGGGAAGAGTCATGATCGACCCACGCAACACCGCCTCCCTCATCGGCGCGGACGTCCTCGACCCCGACGGCGAGACGATCGGGACCGTCGGACAGGTCTACCTCGATCCCGACACCGACCGTCCGCTCTGGGCGACCGTCAGGACCGGCCTCTTCGGCAACAAGGAGTCCTTCGTGCCGCTCGAGGGCGCCTCGTACAGCGAGGACCGCCTGCACGTCGAGCACTCGAAGGACGCGGTCAAGCACGCGCCCAAGATCGACGCGGACGGCGCCCTCACGCACGAGGAGGAGGACAACCTCTACGCGCACTACCGCCCGCAGAACGACGACCACGACGGCGACGGTCAGGACGACGGTCACCACCGGGGACTCGCCGACCGCCTCGGCTTCGGCAAGAAGGACCACGACGACGACCACGACGCTCACGATCACGACGGGCGCGACCACGCGCGCGACGACGATCGCGAGCACGAGCTCGGGTCCGACCGTCCGCACAACGACGACGACCGTCCGGGGCGTCACGCCGCCGGCGAGACCCCCGCAGCGGGCACGGACGGCGTCGAGACGGGCCGCATGCGGTTGCGGAAGTACACCGTGACGGAGGAGCGCACCGTGACCGTCCCGGTCACGCGCGAAGAGGTGCGCCTCGAGCCCGAGACCGGCGCGGCGTCGGACGCGACCGACAGCGACCACGACCGGCGGCGGTGACGCCCGTCCCGCACCACGACGAGAAGGGGCCCGGCGCATCGCGCCGGACCCCTTCTCGCGGCTGAGGTCAGCCGCGGACGCGCTTCACGACCCTCGACGCGACGACCGCGACGGCGATCCCGCTCGCGATCCAGGGGCCCGCCACGAGGAACGGGTCCATCCACATGTGCTTGAGGTCGGCGCGCTTCTTCCCGAACCGGGAGCTGATCGGGCGGTGGCCCGGCTCGGAGAGGACTCCCGTCTCGGTGATGGGGTTGTCCGGCCGCAGTGTCGCGAAGGAGGCGAGGTGGTTCTCGATGGCGTCGACGCGGTCGCCGAGGACGAGCAGGAGCCAATGCGCGAGTCTCCCCTCGCTGTAGCGGGCGTAGGCGCGGCGCCGGATCACGCCCGAGAGGCCCGTCAGCGGCTGCGCCGTCCCGAAGACGGGAGTGAGCATCGCGTGCTCGATCGAGCGCTCTCGCGGCCGCAGCTCCTCTTGGCGGTCGGGGAACTCCCAGTGCGCGCCGGTGGCGCCGGGGTCGAAGCGCTCCTTGGGCACCGACGGTCGATCGGCCGGGTCGGAATCGACGCCCCAACCCGGGATGCGCGCCCGGAGCTCGTCGGGAGACTCCGGCGGCTCGGGCTTCTGTGCGGTGTACGGCATGGTGTGTCCTTCCTTCCTAGCTCGCGCTCGGGATGATGACGGGCTTGATGCAGTCGTCGAGCTTCGAGGAGAAGATGTGGTACCCCTCCGCGATGTGTTCGAGGGGGATCCGGTGCGTGATGATGTCGCGCGGCGTGAGGTAGCCGTTCCGGATGTGCTCGAAGAGTCGCGGCCACTGCCGCTTCACCGGCGCCTGGTTCATGCGGAGCGTGAGTCCCTTGTTCATCGCGTCACCGAACTTCACCGCGCTGAACAGTGGCCCGTAGGCTCCCATGACCGAGATCGTTCCGCCTTTGCGCGCCCCGTCGATCGCCCAATTGAGGGCGACGGGTGACCCGCCCTGGAGCTTGAGCTTCGCCGATGTGATGTGCTGGACGAGGTTCCCGTCGGCCTCGGCGCCCACCGCGTCGATCACGACGTCGGCCCCGAGGTGATCGGTCGTACGCTTCATCTCCACGACGATGTCGTCGTACTCGAGGAAGTTCCGGGTCTCCGCGTGAGCGAAGGTCCGTGCTTTCTCGAGCCGGTATTCGAGGTGATCGATCACGATGACCCGGCCGGCACCCATGAGCCAGGACGACTTCGCGGCGTAGAGGCCGACGGGTCCCGCCCCGAGCACGACGACCGTGTCGCCCGTGGTGATGTCACCGAGCTGGGCGCCGAAGTACCCGGTAGACAGCGCGTCCGTACACATGAGGGCGTCGTCCTCGTCCATCCAGTCGGGGATGACCTGGGGTCCGACGTCCGCGAACGGTACACGCACGAACTCCGCCTGTCCCCCGTCGTAGCCGCCCGTCGTGTGCGAGTAGCCGTAGATGCCGCCGATCGCCGTGGCGTTCGGATTGACGTTGTGGCAGTTCGAGTACAACCCGCGAGCGCAGAAGTAGCACGAGCCGCAGTAGACGTTGAACGGCACCATCACCCGATCGCCCACCTGCAGGTTCTGCACCGAGGAGCCGACCTCGTGCACGACCCCGATGAACTCGTGGCCGAACGTGTGCCCGATGCGGGTGTCCGGCATCAGGCCGTGGTAGAGGTGCAGGTCGGATCCGCAGATCGCCGCGCGCGTGACCCGCACGATCGCATCGTTCGGATGCTCGATCTTCGGAATGTCCTTCTCCTCGGTGCGGACCTTGTACGGTCCTCGGTACACCATCGCTCTCATGACCCGTCCTCTCGCGTCGTCGTCGACGACCTGTCGCCGTCGGTCGTGACTCCGAGCTACGCAAACACCCCCGCTCGGGGCCGGTCAACCTGTTGCGGTGGGCTTCCGTCACCGTCCTCCATGCGCTAACCGCGCGCGGCGTACGCTGATCGTGACGTCTGCCACGGGCGTCAGAAGGAGGACGAACAATGCGCGAGGCCGTCATCGTCGATGCCGTCAGGACCCCGAGCGGGCGGGGGAAGCCGGGCGGCGCATTGAGCGGGGTCCACCCCGTCGACCTCCACGCCCTCGTGCTCCGCGCGATCGTCGATCGCACCGGCGTCGATCCTGCGGCCCTCGACGATGTCGTCGCCGGCGCCGTCGGTCAGATCGGCGAGCAGAGCGGCAACACCGCGCGATGGGCTGTGCTCGCCGCGGGGTTCCCGGAGTCCGTGCCCGCCGTGACGATCGACCGCCAGTGCGGGAGCAGCCAACAGGCGATCCATTTCGCCGCGCAGGGCATCCAGAGCGGAGCCTACGACCTCGTCATCGCCTCCGGAGTGGAATCGATGAGCCGCGTGACGATCGGGAGCCAGACGGCGGGGCAGGACCCCTACGGCCCGGGAATCGCGTCGCGCTATCCGGGCGGGCTCGTGCCGCAAGGCATCAGCGCCGAACTCATCGCGGCGCGCTGGGACCTCTCGCGGGAGGCTCTCGACGCCTTCGCCGCCGAGAGCCACCTGCGCGCCGCATCTTCCTGGGACGACGGCCGATTCGAGGCCGAGGTCGTGACCGTGACGACCGGGGACGGCCGCGTCGTCGATCGCGACGAGACGGTGCGAGCGGGAACGTCGCCCGATCGGCTCGCCCAACTACCGGCGGCCTTCGAAGACACGATGTGGACGGAGCGGTTCCCCGAGATCGACTGGCGGATCACCGCCGGCAACGCCTCACCCCTCAGCGACGGCGCCTCAGCCGTGATGCTCGCGAGCGCCGAGGCGGCCGAGCGCCTCGGTCTCCGCCCGCGCGCTCGCGTCCATAGCGTCGCCGTCGCGGGCGACGACCCCGTCACGATGCTCATGGGCATCCTTCCCGCGACGCGGAAGGTGCTCGAGCGGGCGGGGCTCGGGATCGACGACATCGACGCCTTCGAGGTCAACGAGGCTTTCGCGCCCGTCGTGCTCGCCTGGCTCGCCGAGACGGGCGCCGACGCCGCCCGCGTGAACGTCAACGGCGGCGCGACGGCGATCGGGCATCCTCTCGGGGCGAGCGGCGCACGACTCATGACGACCCTCATCGGCGTCCTCGAGCAGACGGGCGGCCGCTTCGGACTGCAGACGATGTGCGAGGCGGGCGGACTCGCCAACGCCACGATCATCGAACGGCTCGACTGACACGGGAGAGTATCACCGCGCCGGGAGCAGCGGACACGGGCTGACGGGGGCGCCGTGTCTGCCTAGGCTCGCTGTATGAGTTCCCCCGTGACCCTCCTCATCCTCGGCGCCGGCGGCGACCTGACGAAGCGACTCCTCCTGCCGGGGCTCGGCAGTCTGCTCGCCCACCACGATCACGACGTGACGGTGCTCGGGGCCGGTCTCGACGACGGCGTCGCGGAGCACTGGCAGGACCTCGTCCGCGACTCCCTCGAGCGCGCCGCCGACGAGCGCCGGGTCGACGACCGGCGCGGGGACGCCGAGGCCGCGGACGCCGAGACGACGGACGCGGATCGCACGCGGCAGCTCGTGGAGTCGACGCGCTACATCGCCGCTGACGCGACGGACCCCGCCGCGCTCCGCGACCTCCTCGCGGCCTGCACGGGCGTGCCCGTGATCTACTTCGCTCTGCCGCCCGCCGTCACGGCGAAGGTGTGCCGCGCGCTTCAGGACATCGACCTTCCCCGAGGTACTCGGCTGGCGCTCGAGAAGCCCTTCGGCAGCGACGAGGAGAGCGCCGCGGAGCTCAATGCGGTCATCGCCACGCTCGTCCCCGAGCGGCAGGTCTTCCGGATCGACCACTTCCTCGGCAAGTCGACGGTGCTCAACATCCTGGGCCTGCGGCTCGCCAATCGCATCCTCGAGCCCGTCTGGAACGCCGGCTCGGTCGAACGTGTCGACATCGTCTTCGACGAGACGCTCGGGCTCGAGGGGCGTGCAGGCTACTACGACTCGAGCGGAGCCCTCGTCGACATGATCCAGAGTCATCTCCTCGAGATCCTCGCGATCATCGCGATGGAGCTGCCGCCGCGTGTCGACGAGGTCGAGTTGCGCGACAACATCGCGCAGGTCCTCCGCAACACGACGCTGTGGGACGACGACGTCACCGCGACGGCGCGGCGGGCTCGCTACACCGCCGGTGAGATCGGTGACCGGACACTGCCGTCGTATGTCGACGAACCCGGCGTCGACCCGAGCCGCGGCACCGAGACGCTCGCCGAGCTCACGGTGGCGGTCAGAACGCGGCGATGGGACGGTGTGCCGTTCCTCCTCCGGTCCGGGAAGGCCCTCGGCGCCAAGAGGTCACAGGCACGGCTGTTCCTCCGGCCCGTTCCCGCGGTACCGGGTCTCGACGGTGAACCCCAGCAGCAGGTCATCGTGCTCGATCTCATGACCGGCGACGTCGAGCTCCAACTCACGATGAACGGCGCCGGTGACCCGTTCCACCTCGAACAGTCCATCCTGGTCGCCCACCAGGGTGCCGGCGATCTCCTGCCATACGGTCAGATGCTGCGCGGCATCCTCGACGGCGACCCCCTCCTGTCGATCCGCGGCGACGTGGCCGAGCAGTGCTGGCGCATCGTCGACCCCGTGATCGCGGCATGGAGGCGCGGCGAGGGCGATCTCGCCGACTATCCGGCCGGCTCCACCGGGCCATCCGACTGGTGAGCTGACCCGCTTTCCCCCCGATCGGGGGGAAAGGTACGCGGCCGCGCACGTCTGCGTCAAGCACTTCGAACTTCTTCTCCTTCCCGTTTGGCTGGCGAGAGCACTTCTCTCCTCCGATGGAAAGGATGGTTCTCCGTGTCGAACGACGTCGACGGCGTGCACCATGGCCGAGAGCATCTTCACGCGCGCTGGGCGGAGAAGGAGAGGTGGACGGGGCAGCGGTTCGCCGAGGCCGCTCGTGCCCGCGGGGAGCACCGCCGCCGCATCGAGGACGAGATCGCGGTCGCCCACCTCGATCTCGTGGACACCCTCGCCTCACGGATCGTCGGGGCGAGCCGCGAGATCCGCGACGTCCGGCAGGTGGGCTGCGTCGGCCTCGTCAAGGCCGTTCGGCGCTTCGAACCCGACAGGGGCGTGCCGTTCGTCCCGTACGCCGTCCCGACGATCGGCGGAGAGATCAAGAGGCACTTGCGCGACAACGGATGGTTCGTCCGGCCGCCGCGGAGCGTCCAGGAGCTGCGCGCCGAGGCCCTGCGGGCGACGACGGAACTGGGCCAGTGCATCGGACGGGAACCGACCATGGCCGAACTCGCGACCCACCTCGGTCGAACGGTGGCGGATGTCGTCCAAGCGCTCGCGGCGCATTCGAGCCTGCGGCCCGCTTCCCTCGACGCCCCCGTCGCGGCCGACGACGCCACTCCCTTCGGCCAGACCATCCCGATCGACGACGATTCCTTCGACCGGGTCGATCTCGCGCTCACGCTCCGAGCCGCGGTGAGCACCCTCGATGGCCGCGATCAGCGCGTCCTCGAGCTGCGCTTCGTGCACCACCGGACGCAGAGCGAGATCGCCGACGAGATCGGCGTCACCCAGATGCAGGTCTCCCGGATCCTCTCGAGGGTCCTCGCCACACTCCGCGGGAGGCTCGACGGTCTGGATCCCGCAATCGCCGGGGCCGCCTGACGGTCCCGGCGGGCTGAGGCGACCCTGCGCTCAGAACGGTCAGCGCGTCGGGAGCGCCTCGACGGCGGCGAGGACGTCCTCGACCGTGACCGCGAGCAGCGCCGGGTCGGGCTCGTCGGAGAACACGTCCCCCCTTCTCACGGAGGCGTCGGTGAGCACGATGTGCGGGCCACCGGCCGGCGGGCCCCACTCCTCGGGCGGGGCGGGGCCGAAGATCACGACCGACGGGATCCCGTAGGCCGACGCGAGGTGCGCCGCGCCTGTGTCGACGGTGACGACGATCCGGGCGGCTGCCACGACGGCCGCGAATCCGACGAGGTCGACGCGGCCGGCGAGGACGTCCGCGGGGTCGAGACCGGCACGGCTGGCGACATCGAGGGCGCGCTCCCGCTCGACGTCGCCCCCCGTGAGCACAACGCGGTGACCGGCACGGCGGAGCTCGGACGCGACCGCCGCGAACCGCTCGGCGGGCCAGTGCCGGGCACCGTAGAAGGCCCCGATGTGCACGACGGCAGCGTCCGCCACGAGAGGCGGTGCAGCGGGAACGTCGATCGCGACCTCGTCGGGGTCGGCTGTGATGCCGTGCTCGGTGAGCAGCCGCGTCCAGCGGTGGCGCTCGAGGACGCCGTCGACCCACTCCGGACCGTCCGGGTCGTCGGGGAGGTGCGCGATGAGGCGGCGCGGCTCGATGGCCGCGAGCAAGTCGCCGCTCTCCGGCCCCCGACCGTGGAGATTCACGGCGACGTCGACGACACCGGGCGCGATCTCGAGGGGCTGGGACAACCCGGGCGTCGGGAGCAGTTCGTCCACCGCACCCACGAGATCCACTACGGGCTCGAGCCACCCCGTGGTCGCGAGCACGATCCGGTGCCCGAGGAACGCGCGGCGGAGGGCGTGCAAAGCGGGGACGGCCACGAGCAGGTCTCCGAGCTTGAGCGCCCGCAGTACGAGCAGGGTCGGCCGGTCGGGATCGGATCCGAGGAGGGTCATGGTCCCATCGTGGCAAATCGAGCGTCCGATCGCTTCGGCGTTTACTCCTCGATCAAGTGGGTACCACCGTCGTATGGGATTCGACGCGACCGCACCGACCGGCACGAGCGCTCCGAGCGCCGTCCTGTTCGATCGCGACGGGACACTCGTCCGGGATGTGCCGTACAACGGCGACCCCGCTCTCGTCGAGATCCTGCCGACGGTCCGGGAAGCGGTCGACCTTCTTCGCGAGCGGGACATCCCGATCGGCGTCGTCTCGAACCAGTCGGGTGTCGCGCGGGGGCTCATCTCGCTCGATGATGTCCGCGCCGTCAATCGGCGGATCGACGACCTGATCGGTCCGTTCGACGTGTGGTGCGTCTGTCCGCACGGCCCCGGCGACGGTTGCGCGTGCCGCAAGCCCCGACCGGGACTCGTGCTCGACGCGTGCGAACGGCTGGACGTCGACCCGCACGACGCCGTCGTCATCGGCGACATCGCCGCCGACCTCGGAGCCGCTGAGTCAGCGGGAGCGACGGGGATCCTCGTGCCGACCCCGGTGACTCTGGTTCCCGAGGTCGTCGCGGCCGAGCTCGTGGCGTCGACGGTGCTCGAGGCCGTCGAACTGGCCCTCGCCGACGGCGCGATGGGCGCCTCGACCAGACGGCGGCGGGTGACACGATGACGCGGATACTCGTCGCACGCCTCGACAGCGTCGGAGACGTCCTCGTCTCGGGTCCCGCCGTGCGTGCCGTGGCGGCGAGCGGTGCCGAGGTCGTCCTCCTGGCGGGCCCGCAGGGCGCGTCGGCCGCCGGGCTCCTGCCCGGTGTCGACGAGGTCCTCATCTGGGAGTGCCCGTGGATCACCGACCCCGCCCGTGCAGTCGACCAGTCCGTCGTCGACGAACTCCTCACGCTCGTACGCGCAGCGGGCGTCGACGAGGCCGTCGTGCTCACGTCGTTCCATCAGAGCCCGCTCCCCCTCGCCCTGCTCCTCCGCTTGGCCGGGGTCGGCCGCATCTCCGGCGCGTCGGTCGACTACGCGGGACGTCTCCTCGACGTGCGGTTGCGGCCGGGCGAGGATTTCCCGGAGGACCAGCCGGAGCCCGTGCGGGCGCTCCGCATCGCCGAGGCCGCGGGGTTCGCGCTGCCTCCGGAGGACGACGGCCGACTCCGCGTCCGGGAGCACGGTGCACCGCCGGCCGATGTCGGCGAGCCCGGATACGTCGTCGTGCACCCGGGCGCCGCGGTCCCCGCCCGGACCTGGCCGGCGGGCCATCACGCCGCGACGGTCGACCTGCTCACCGGCCGCGGCGTCCGCGTCGTCGTCACGGGCGGACCCGGCGAACTCGCTCTCACCGCCGCGGTGGCGGGCGCGACGGGCACGGACCTCGGAGGGCGGACCGACCTCGGTTCACTCGCCGCGGTCCTGCGGGGCGCGGCCGCGGTCGTGGTGGGGAACACGGGTGCAGCGCATCTCGCCGCGGCCGTCGGAACCCCCGTCGTGAGTCTCTTCTCGGCCGTCGTGCCGCACGAGCGGTGGGCGCCCTACGGCGTGCCGACCGTCCTGCTCGGCGACCAGCATGCGCCGTGTGCGGGCAGCCGCGCCCGGGTCTGTCCCGTCCCCCGGCACCCCTGCCTCACCTCCGTCCATCCGGAGCAGGTCGTCGACGCGGTCTTCGCCCTGACGGGTCCCATCGGCGGCGCCCGCACCTTCGGCAGTGCGACGATCGCCGCTCCACGACGAAAGGAGCACACACCGTGAGGATCCTGCTCTGGCACGTCCACGGCGGCTGGTCGGACGCCTTCGTCCGCGGCCACCACGACTACCTGCTCCCCCGCACGCCGGACGGCGGAGCGTGGGGACTCGGTCGAGGCGGGCGGCCCTGGCCCGACAGGGCCGTCGAGGTGGCGCCGGAGGACGTGGCGGAAGCGGGCGTCGACGTGGTCGTCCTACAGCGCCCGGAGGAGCTCGACGTCGCGGAGCGGCTGCTCGGTCGCCGCCTTGGCCGTGACGTCCCCGCCGTCTTCCTCGAGCACAACACGCCGAAGCCCGCTGCGGTCACGACACGGCATCCCCTCGCCGAACGCTCGGACATCCCGATCGTGCACGTCACGCACTTCAACGACCTGGTGTGGGACAGCGGCGACGCCCCGACCGTCGTCATCGAGCACGGGATCCCCGATCCCGGTGCCCTCTACACGGGCGAGATGGAACGACTCACCGTCGTCACGAACGAACCCGTCCGGCGGTGGCGCATTACGGGGACAGACCTGTTGCCCCGGTTCCTCACCGCCGGTCCGATCGACGTCTTCGGCATGGGGACCGACGACCTTCCCCGAGCGGTCGGCGCGACACGCGACGACCTCCGCCCGTGCGGCGATCTGCCGACGGCTCGAATGCACGCGGAGCTCGCGCGGCGCCGCGTGTACGTGCACACCGCGCGATGGACGTCGCTCGGGCTCTCGCTGCTCGAGGCGATGCACCTCGGCATGCCCGTCGTGGTGCTCGGCGTCACGGAGGCCGGTCGCGCCGTGCCACCGGGCGCCGGGGCGATCTCGACCGACATCGACGACCTCGTCGCGGCCGCCCGGCAGCTGCTCGCCGACCCCGACGAGGCGCGGGTCCGGGGCGCCGCCGCCCGACGGGCCGCCCTCGACCGCTACGGCCTCGACCGGTTCCTCCGGGACTGGGACGAGGTCCTCGCCGACGTCGTCGGCACCGCCGTCGGCTCCCCCGCGACGACCGGCTCCGCTCTCACCGGAAGGACTGCCTCATGAGGATCTCCATGGTCTCGGAACACGCGAGCCCGCTCGCGACGCTCGGGGGTGTCGACGCCGGCGGCCAGAACGTTCACGTCGCCGAGCTCTCCGCCGCACTGGCTCGACGCGGCCACGAGGTGACCGTCTACACACGCCGCGACGACGCCGACCTGCCCGAGCGGGTCTCCTTCGCCCCGGGCGTCGAGGTCGTGCACGTCGACGCCGGCCCGGCGCGCCCCATCCCCAAGGACGACCTGCTGCCCTTCATGGGAGACCTCGCCGCGGGAGTCGCGGAGGACTGGGCCCGCACCCGGCCGGACGTCGCCCACGGACACTTCTGGATGTCGGGCGTCGCGGTTCTCGAGGCCGCCGAACGCGCCGAGCGCTCGGGCCTGCGCCCCGCCGTCCTCCACACCTACCATGCGCTCGGCGTCGTCAAGCGACGGAATCAGGGCGCGGGTGACACGAGCCCGCCCGAGCGCGAACCACTCGAGGCCGACATCGGGCGACGAGCCGATGCGATCGTCGCGACGTGCTCCGACGAGGCGTTCGAACTGCGGATGCTCGGGGTTCCGGCCGCGCACATCTCGGTCGTGCCGTGCGGAGTCGACCTCGCCCACTTCACCCCCACCGGGCCGCGGGAGGAACGCGGACGCGACCACCGCATCACGACCGTCGGCCGCCTCGTGCAGCGGAAGGGCGTGGGCACCGTCATCGAGGCCCTCGCCGCGGTCGTCGCGAGCGGCTTCGACGCCGAACTCGTCGTCGTCGGTGGTGGCGGCAGCAGTGACGACCCCGAGATCCGCCGACTCCGCGGCATCGCCGAGCGCGCCGGTGTGGCCGACCGCGTGGTCCTCCGAGGCCAATTGGCGCAGAAGGACCTGCCCGCCGTGATGCGTTCGTCCGATCTCGTCGTCTGCGCGCCCTGGTACGAGCCGTTCGGCATCGTGCCGCTCGAAGCGATGGCGTGCGGCGTTCCCGTCGTCGCGAGTTCCGTCGGGGGTCTCATCGACTCCGTCGTGAGCGGGACGACGGGGACGCACGTGCCCCCGCGCGACCCCGCCGCGATCGCCGAAGCCGTCTCCGATTTGCTCGCGCGGCCCGATCAGCGCGCCGCGTACGGACGAGCCGGACGGCGGCGCATGGCGTCCCGTTACTCGTGGGATCGGGTCGCCGCCGACACCGAACGCGTCTACCTCGCCACCGCCGCGGCGCGTCGCTCGGCGGGCGCGATGGAGGGCATCGGGCGCATCGACGGACTCCGCTCCCGACGACGCACCCGCCGAGAGGGAGGAACACGATGACCATGCACGCACGACGATCGAGCGAGACGACGACGCTCACACGGCGGCGCTCGGACGAGGGCGCCGGAACCGGCCCTGCCCTCGCGGGCCGCGTCATCCGCGACCACGTCGACGCGCTGCACGCCGTCCTCGTGGCGCTCCAGTCCGAGGCCGAGCACCTCGCGTCGTGGGGGCGCACCCTCGCGGACCATCTCGAAGCGGGCGGGCGGGCGCTCGTCGCCGGCAACGGCGGGTCGGCCGCGGAAGCTCAACACCTCACGGCGGAGCTCGTCGGGCGCTTCGACGGCGATCGGAAGGCGTACTCGGCGATCGCGCTCAACGCCGACTCGTCGAGCGTGACGGCGATCGGCAACGATTACGGCTTCGACGAGGTGTTCGCGCGCCAGGTGCGCGCGCACGCGCGGCCGGGAGACATCGTCATCCTCCTCTCGACGAGTGGCGCGAGTGCGAACCTGCTGTGCGCGGCGGCCGCGAGTCGGGAGGTCGGCGCCCGGAGCTGGGCCGTCACCGGCCCCGGACCGAATCCGCTCAGCACGGCGTGCGACGACGCCATCTGCCTGCCCGGGTCCTCCCCGAACGTGCAGGAGGCGGAACTCGTCGCCGTTCACGCCGTCTGCCTCGCCTTCGACGCACGCGTACGCGAGTTCGCGGCCACCTCGACGGAGGCGGACTCGTGAGGATCGTGGTCGTCGGCGATGCACTCCTCGACGTCGACGTCGACGGCACCGCGCACCGACTGAGTCCGGACGCCCCGGTACCGGTGGTCGACCTCGCCTCGCGCACGGTGCGCGCGGGCGGCGCGGGACTCGTCGCGGCGATGCTGAGACGGGACGGCGCGGACGTGTCACTCGTCTCCGCGATCGCTGCGGACGAGCACGGGGCTGAACTCGTCGGCGCGCTCGAGGGCGTCAGGGTCGTGACCGCGGGCGCGGAGGACGCGACTCCCGTGAAGACCCGGGTGCGCGCGTCCGGTCATGCGATCGCTCGGCTCGACGAGGCGTGCGGCGCACCCGGGGAACCGATCATCGACGGTGCCATGCTCGCCGAGATCGAGTCGGCCGACGGGATCGTCGTCGCCGACTACGGACGCGGAATGGCGGCTCACCCCGCAGTCCGTTCCCTGCTCGCACGACGGGCGACCGAGGTCCCCGTCGTGTGGGACCCGCACCCTCGCGGCGCCGAGCCCGTGGCCGGCGCGACCATCGTGACCCCGAACAGGGCGGAGGCCGCGGCGTTCGCCGGGATGACCGTCGACGGCGTCTCGGACGCTGCAACGGCGGCCGAGCGGCTCGTCGAGGCGTGGGGGGTCCAGCGGGTCGCCGTGACTCTCGGGCAAGCCGGAGCCGTGCTGGGCTCGCCGGGACGACTGCCCCTCGTCTCGACCGCGCGCGCCGTCGACTCCGCCGACCCGTGCGGCGCCGGCGATCGTCTCGCGGCGACCCTCGTCCTCGAGCTCACGAACGGGTCGACCGTCGACGACGCGCTCCACGCGGCCGTCGCGCGCGCCTCGGCCTTCCTCGCCGCAGGCGGGGTGTCGGGGCTCGACGTTCCCGACAACGCCGCGGCGATCGGGGGTGAGGCGTCCACGGCGCTCAGCGTCGCTCGATCCACTCGCGACCGCGGAGGAACCGTCGTCGCCACGGGTGGCTGCTTCGACCTCTTGCACGCCGGTCACGCCCGCACACTGGCGGCAGCCCGTGCGCTCGGGGACTGCCTCATCGTCTGCCTCAATTCGGACGCCTCGGTGCGGCGCCTCAAGGGCCGTGAACGTCCTCTCATACGACAGGAGGACCGCGTCGACCTGCTTCTCGCCCTCGAGTGCGTCGACGCCGTGCTCGTCTTCGACGAGGACACCCCGGAGGAGGCCATCGGCCGGATCGAGCCCGACCTGTGGGTGAAGGGCGGCGACTACGTCGCGGCCGATCTCCCCGAGTCGCGCGTGCTCGCCGAGCGGGGTGGCCGCGTCGTCACCGTGCCGTACATCCCGGCACGGTCGACGTCGGCGCTCGCCGACGCTCTCGCGCGCGTCGGCTGAACCGGGACGCCGTCCGCACTTCTCTTCTTGTCTCTGTCCCCTCTCTCGTTCTGTCTCTGTCCCTTCACGCTCTCGAAAGGAGCACGCATGACCATCCCCACTACCGACATCGGTCGAGTCCTCGTCACGGGCGGATCCTCCGGCCTCGGCGCCGCCGTCGTCCGAGCCGTACACGCGCACGGCGGCACGGCCATCGTGCTCGACCGCGCCGCGCCCTCCGACCCCGACATCGAGTCGCACGAGGTCGACGTGTCCGACACACGGGAGGTCGAGCGTCTCGTGGGCGAGATCGCCGCGGCACACGGCGGCCTCGATGCCGTCGTCACGGCCGCCGGCATCGATCGGCCCGGTCGCCTCGAGGACATCGACGCCGTCGCATGGGAGAAGATCGTGCAGGTCAATCTGTTCGGCACCGTCGCGACCGTACGGGCGGCCCTCCCCCACCTCGAAGCGAGTCACGGACGGGTCGTCACCGTCGCCTCGTCTCTCGCCCTGAAGGCCGTCTCCGACGCGACGGCCTACTGCGCATCGAAGTTCGCAGTGCTCGGCTTCTCACGGTCGCTCGCGGCCGAGACGAAGGGCCGCGTCGGCGTGACGACCCTCATTCCGTCGGGAATGCGAACGCGATTCTTCGACGACCGTGACGCACAGTACAAGCCCGGCGACGACGCGAAGCTTAACGACCCGGAGTACGTCGCCAACGCCGTGATCTTCGCGCTCTCACAACCCGCCGGTTGCGAGGTCCGCGAACTCGTCATCTGTCACGAGGAAGAAGACTCCTGGCCCTGAGGTCGGCGACGTCGGCGAGCACGGCGGCCGTGTCGACCTCGTCGACGAACGAGTCGTCGTGCTCGCAGCGTTCGGCCGTCCACCCGACCTGCGTGACATCCACTCCGCACACGAGGCAGCGCGTCGTCCAGGAGAGATGGATGCGGTGCCGCTCCCGGCCGAAAGGTGCAGCGTTGAGGGCGTTCCCCATCCAGAAGATCCCCACGGTGGGAGCGCCGACAGCGACAGCGAGGTGACGCGGCCCGCTGTCGTTGGCGACCACGACGTCCGCGATCGCGAGGAGACCCGCGGTCACGCCGAGCGGAAGCGCGCCCGCGAGATTCGACACGAGTGACGCGTCGGCGCCGCGCTCGCGCACTCCCGCGACGATGGCATCGGCCGTCTCGACATCCGTCGCGTCGCCGATGACGGCGACGCGCGCACCCGTCTCGACGAGAGCCGCCGCGACCTCGGCGAAGCGATGCGCGGGCCAGCGTCGTCGCGGGTCGGTGGCGCCGGGGTGGATGACGACGCGCCCGGTCGGCCCCGCCGGGACTCGGGCCGCCGCCGCCGCACGCTCACTCTGCGTGGTGAGGACCCGCGGCTCCAGGACGACCGGCGCAGCCCCCGCGAGCCCGACGACCTCGAGCGCGCGCAGGACCTCGTGCTGGTAATAGAGGTAGGGCATGCTGCGCTCGAGCTCGACGGCATCGGGAGTGCGCGTCCCGACGGTGTGGCGGGAGCCGAGACCGAGCAGGAACGGGTTCGAGTTCCGGCCGCCGCCGTGCACCTGCACGGCGAGGTCGAAGCGGCGCCCGCGCATCCGCTCGAGGAACGCCTCCGCGCTCTCCGCGTCGGCATCGGCTCCCCCGGACGGCGCGTCACGGATCCCGGGGGCGATGGGCAGGACCTCGACGTGGTCGATCGGAGACGCCCTCCCGTCGAGGAGAGCATGATGGAGCGGGGTCCCGAGCAGTGTCAGCTCGGCCGCCGGGTATGCCGCGGCGAGCGCTTGGATCGCGGGCATGGCGAACAGGAGATCACCGAGTCCTCCGCCGCGGAGCACGGCGATCCTCCGCACCCCGTCGAAGCGCTCCCGTGTCCGTCCGACCTCGATCACGCGTCACCATCCCTTCCCGTTCCCCTGTTCCCCGACGACTCCGGCGCCAAACCCTCCCCCGCATACCGGTTCCGGCTCGGGTGCATGATCCGGGACACGAGTGGGTATCGGACCGTTGTGACCGGACGGAGGAGGACATGACCGTGGAGACGACGATCGCAGCCCCGGTGGACGAGGGGCGACCGACCGATGCCGAGGTACTGACCGTGCGCGATCCGCGCACGGGGAGCCTCGTCGGGACCCTCGAGGTGCAGGACGACGCCGCCGTGCGCGACGCCGTGGCCCGGTCGCGACGCGCGTTCGGCGCCTGGCGTCGCACGCCGGCGGCCGAGCGGGGTGCGATGCTGCATGCCGCCGCGAGTGCCCTCGAGGAGCGGTCCGACGAGATCGCGCGGACGCAATCGAGTGAGACGGGCAAGTCGATCGACGACGCGCTCGGCGGGATCACCGCCGCCGTCGGGACGCTGCACCAGTACGCGGAACTCGGTCCCGTCCACCGTGGCCGCAGTCTGCAGGGCGGCATCGAAGCGGTCGACCTCGCGATCAACCGGCCGCGTGGCGTCGTCGCCGTCCTGACGCCGTGGAACGATCCCGTCGCGATCACCGCCGGTCTCGTCGGCGCCGCGCTCGTGACCGGCAACACGGTCGTGCACAAGCCGAGCGAACGCTGCCCGCACACGGGCGCCCTCGTGAACGAGATCCTCGCCGGAAGCGTCCCCCTCGACGTCTTGATCCCGCTCGTGGGCGACGGATCGACCGGCGCAGCTCTCGTCGCCCGTCCGGAGGTCGATGCCGTCGCCCATGTGGGGTCGTCGACGACGGGACGCGCGATCCATCTCGCGGCCGCCGCGCACGACGCCCACGTGATCCGGGAGAACGGCGGCAACGACGCACTCATCGTGGACGCCGGTGTCGACCCCGAGTGGGCGGCCCGGCAGGCGGCCGTCGGCGCCTTCGCCAATGCCGGCCAGATCTGCACGTCTGTCGAGCGCGTGTTCGTGCACCGTGATGTCGCGGGCGCATTCATCCCGGCCCTCGTCCGGGAAGCGGAGCATCTCGTCGCCTCCGGCGCCCTCGGTCCGCTCGTCGACGAGAGACTCCGTCAGGACGTGCACGACCAGGTCGAGGAGGCACTCGCCGAGGGGGCCCGGGCACTCACGGGTGGACGGATCCCGGACGGACCCGGGACCTTCTACCCCGCGACCGTTCTCGTCGACTGCTCCCCCGCGATGGCGGTCATGTCCGAGGAGACCTTCGGTCCCGTTGCGCCCATCATGGTCGTCGATGACATCGACGAGGCTCTGCTCCGTGCGGCCGACGACCGCTACGGACTCGCGGCGACGGTCCTGACCCCATCGATGGCGACGGCGCACCGCGCGATCGCGGAGCTCGACGTCGGCACCGTCAAGGTCAACGCGGTGTTCGGCGGCGCACCGGGCGGGAGCGCTCAACCGCGGCGCGCGAGCGGGGCCGGCTTCGGTTACGGACCGGAACTGCTCGACGAGATGACCACCACGACCGTCGTGCACCTGGGCCTCCCCGAGACGGCGGAGGCATCGTGACGGGGGCCGGGACCCCGAGCGCCGCCGACGCGGGTCGTGCGATCGAGGGTCTCCCCGCGCGGATCCGCGAGGCCGCACCCGTCGTCGTCGTCATCGGCGACCTGATGCTCGACCGTTGGTGGCGGGGCGGAAGCGGCCGTCTCAGCCGGGAGGCGCCGGCGCCCGTCGTCGACCTCGTCGACCGGAGCGATGCCCCCGGAGGAGCCGCCAACACCGCGATGAACCTCGCGGCGCTCGGGGCTCGAGTGCGACTCGTCGGCGCGACGGGGGACGACGACGCGGGCGAGCGGCTGCGGGACGTCCTCGCGACGGCGGGCGTCGATGTGAGTGGGGTGGTCCTTCGCCCGGGGCGCTCGACCGTCATGAAGACGCGCATCATGGCCGATGACCAGGTGCTCGTCCGCGTCGACGAGGGCGACGTCGGGGTCCCGACATCGGAGGACGAGGAGCGACTCGCTCGGGCGGCGGTCCGCGCGCTCGAGGGCGCGGACGCACTCGTCGTCTGCGACTACGGTGCCGCAACGCTCCACGGTGCCGTGCGGAGTCGGCTCGCGGCCGCGACGGCGGATGGTCCTCGCATTCTCACGGTCGTCGACGCCCACGACCTCGCCCCGTGGGCCGCGCTCTCCCCCGATGTCGTCACGCCGAACGAGGCCGAGGCGGCCCTGCTGCTCCGCCGCTCGCGCTCCTGGCCCGGAGTCGGTCCCGACCGCGTCGGCTCGTTCGCCGCGGCGGCCGACGATCTGCTCTCCCTCTCGGGCGCTCGTGCCGTCGTCGTCACGCTCGATCGGGACGGCACGATCGCGTTGACGCGCGACGGTGAGCCGTTCGCGACGCTCGCGCACCCGGCCGCCGAGAAGTTCGCCTCGGGGGCCGGGGACACGTTCACCGCGGCCCTCACGGCCGCTCTCGCGAGCGGCGCAACCCTGCCCGTCGCGACCGTCGTCGCCCAGCATGCCGCCGACGTCGTCGTCGGGCGCTTCGGCACAGCGGTCTGCTCGACCACGGACCTGCAGGCGCGCGTGTCCCTGGACGGTCCCGTCGCGATCGGCGCCGACGAGCTCGCCCAGCGGCTCGCCGAGGAGCGCGGAGACGGCCGGCGCATCGTCTTCACGAACGGGTGCTTCGACGTCCTCCACCGCGGGCACACGAGCTACCTGCGGCAGGCGAAGGCCCTCGGGGACGTGCTCGTCGTCGCCATCAACAGCGACGAGTCGGTGCGGCGCCTCAAGGGGCCCGAGCGGCCGATCAACACCGCCGCAGATCGTGCCTCCGTCCTCGCCTCGCTCGAGTGCGTCGACCTCGTCACGGTCTTCGAGACCGACACGCCGATCCCGCTGCTCGAGAGCCTCACTCCGGACGTCTACGTCAAGGGCGGGGACTACAGTCCCGAGATGCTCACCGAGACGCCCGTCGTCCGGGGGTACGGCGGAGAGGTGCGTATCGTCGATTACGTTCCGTCGCACTCCACCACCTCGATGGTCGAGCGCATCCGGTCACGCCGGGAGGACCCGGTGTCGTGACGGAGAGCAACGACGAGCCGGTCCCGGCGCGGCGGTGGTCCGGAGACTGGACGACCGAGGCTCCGCCGCCGCCACCGCGACTCGAGGTGCTCATCCCCACGATCGGG
This sequence comes from Labedella populi, assembly GCF_004078655.1. GTDB lineage: Bacteria > Actinomycetota > Actinomycetes > Actinomycetales > Microbacteriaceae > Labedella > Labedella populi. The sequence continues at coordinate 621,272 of NZ_RZNC01000003.1, forward strand.
CGGACGAGTGAACTCGCCGTGACGCTCGCCGGTCTCGCCGCTCAGGACGAGCCGGCCTTCGACGTGATCGTGAGCGATCAGTCCGAACTGTTCACGAGCGCGAGCGAGCCGAGTGTCCAGGCGATGGTGCGCGTGCTCCGCGCCCAGGGGCACGGCGTCGAGCTCGTGCACCGGCCGGAGCGGCGCGGGCTCGCCGAGCAGCGGCAGTTCCTCCTCGAGCGATCGTCCGCCCCGGCCGTGCTCTTCCTCGATGACGACGTCTGGACGGAGCCGGGTCTCCTCGAGCGCCTGCTCGACGCCCTCGAGACCCTCGGCTGCGGTTTCGTCGGATCCGCCGTCCAGGGACTCTCCTACCTCGAGGACCGCCGCCCGCACGAGGCGACGACCTTCGAGCCGTGGCCGGGACCCGTCATCCCGGAGAGCGTTCGCCCGGGCCGACCGGAGCACGACCGGTGGCCGTTGCACAACGCCGCCAATCTGGCCCACATCGCGGGGACGCTCGGCGTGGAGCGTGACGGCTGGCTCGCGTACAAGGTCGCCTGGGTCGGCGCGTGTGTGCTGTACGACCGGGAGGCGCTTATCGAGGTCGGCGGCTTCGATTTCTGGACGGGGCTGCCGCCGAGCCACTCCGGAGAGGACGTCGCGGCCCAGTGGCGGGTGATGGAGCGCTTCGGAGGGGCCGGGATCGTCCCGAGCGGCGCGGTACACCTCGAGGCGCCGACGACGATCGTCGATCGGACGGTCGACGCGGCCCGCGCGCTCTTCGCCGCCGCGGGCTCGGCGGGGAGCTCGGCCGCGAGCTCGGTGGGGAGCTCGGCGGGGCCGAAAGGTCAGACGGACTCGTCAAGCCCCTGACCTCGAGCCGCGCCGCGCCTAGCGTGGCCGACACGAGAACGAAGTGCACGACCGGAACGGAGACCCGCATGTCCCACACCAACACTCCGCTGCCCTTCGAGGGCGACCCCGTCGTCGAGTCCCTCGGAATGGGCGGTGGCGCCGGAGAGCCCCTTGGTCCCGGCGGCGACGCCATCGACATCGGCGAGGACACGGAGATCGGCGCGGCGGGCGACGGAGCCGACGCGGCCGACGGTCACACCGCCGATGAGGGCCGCATCCCCACGTCCGGGAACGACGAGCCCACCGACGCGGCCGCCGCCCGCCAGGACAGCGCGGCCGCCGAGACGAACGGACAGCCGTGAGTCGGGACGGAACCGCGATCGCTGGGGAGATCGACGACGGCCGTCCCGACGCCTCGGCGGATTCGCCCGATGCCACGGTCTCCGACGTGATCGTCGAGCGACTCGCGGCGTGGGGCGTCGACCGCGTCTTCGGATACAGCGGCGACGGCATCAACGGCGTTCTCGGCGCGCTCCGCCGCGCCGGCACGATCGATTTCGTGCAGGCGCGCCACGAGGAGAACGCGGCGTTCATGGCCACGGGCCACGCCAAGTACGGCGGCGGCGTCGGCGTCATGCTCTCGACGCAAGGACCCGGCGCGATCCACCTCCTGAACGGGCTCTACGACGCGAAGCTCGACCGCATCCCCGTCGTCGCCGTGATCGGGCAACAGCACACGAGCGTCCTCGGATCCGGCTACATGCAGGAGGTCGACCTGCAGGTCCTCTTCTCCGACGTCGCCGCGAACTTCCTCTCGCTCGTCTCGTCCCCCGACCAGGTGCCGATGGTCATCGACCGGGCGTTCCGATCCGCGCTCGCGACACGATCGCCGGCCGTCGTGATCGTGCCGCACGACGTGCAGTCCGCCCCGGCACCCGAGCTGCCGCACGAGCACGGCGTCGTCGTCACCGCGCCGCGGTTCGCTGCGGCCAGGCCGCGCCCGACGAGCGACGACCTCGACGCCGCGGCCGCGGTGCTCGACGCCGGCGAGCGCATCGCGTTCCTCGTTGGGCGAGGTGCCGCGGGCGCACGCGACGAGGTGCAGCGCCTCGCCGACCGGCTCGGCGCCGGCATCACGACGAGTCTGCTCGGCAAGCCGTACGTCGACGAGACGCATGACCTCTCGGCCGGGACGATGGGGCACCTCGGGACGACGGCGAGCGGGAAGGTGCTCTCCGAGTGCGACACCCTCCTCATCGTCGGATCGAACGATCCCTGGACCGAGTTCTACCCCGCGCCCGGGCAAGCGCGCGCGGTGCAGATCGACCTCGATCCGCGCGTCGTCGGCGACAGGTATCCGGTCGATGTCGGACTCGTCGGCGACGCGGCGGAAACCCTCTCGGCGTTGCTCGAGCGGGTCGACGCCGAGAGAGTGCGACCGTGGACGGAGACGGTCCGCGCGCACGTCTTGGACGGGCGCCGGGTGGCGGCCGAGCGCGCGGCCGTCGCAGCGGAGCCGATCAACCCCGAAGCGGCGGTCCGCTCGCTCGACGCGCACCTGCCCGCCGACGCACGCATCGCGCTCGACGTCGGAAGCGCCGTCTACTGGTACGCACGCCAGGTGCGACTGCCGGCGGGCGTCGACGCTCACGTCTCCGGCACGCTCGCGAGCATGGGCTGCGGAGTGCCGTACGGCATCGCCGCGAAGCTGCTCACACCTGAGCGTCCCGTCGTCGTGCTGGCCGGCGACGGCGGCATGCAGATGTCGGGATTCACGGAACTCGCGACGATCGCCTCGCGGTGGCCGACGTGGTCGGACCCCCGTTTCGTGATCGCCGTGCTCGACAACCACGACCTCGCCGAGGTGAGCTGGGAGCAGCGCGAGATGGAGGGGGAGCCGCGCTTCGCTCAGAGCCAAGCGCTCCCGACCGTCCCGTTCTCCGATGTCGCGAATCTTCTCGGTCTCGGCGGCGAGTGCGTCTCGTCGCCGGAGTCCCTCGACGGAGCATGGGAGCGCGCCTTCTCGGCCGACCGCCCCTACGTCCTCGACATCCGCACGGATCCGGCGATCCCCCTCGTCCCCCCGCTGTCCCAGGCCGGGGAGAAGCTCGACCAGATGCGGCAATCGCTCGAAGCGGAGCGGACGGCGGGCGGCGAGCACGCGGAGCGGGCCCTCCGCCTCCTCGACACCTATGCCGAGATCGAACTCGGTCACTGAGCCCCGTCGCGTGGCTCCCCCGCCCGGCGAGCCACGCGTCGGACCACGGGAAGAACGAGAGAAAGGACGACAATGACCGCTCCCAACCCCATCCAGGTGCAGAAGTACCTCGGCGGCATCGATTACCCCGCTTCGAAGGACGACATCGTCTCGGCTGCCGAGAGTTCCGGTGCCGATGAGAACGTGCTCGAGGCGCTCCGGTCCATCCCGGACCAGGAGTACGACGCCCCGACCGCCGTGAGCAGCGCCGTCTCCGACGCCGGCTGACCTCGTGCGATTCGGAACGCCGTGGTCCTCCCCACCGGGAGGGTCACGGCGTTCCGGCGTCCGGGCCGGACACCGTCGGACTCGCTCGGCGTCGGCGCGTGAGGCGCCGCGAACCGCGTGGTTTCCCAGGCGCGGAACGTAGCGTGACGCGTATGACTCGAGCCCGTCTCGCGCGCATCGCCGCCTCCTGGAGATCCCACCTCCTCACGACGTTCTCGGGCGACGGCGACGGCAAGCCGCAGTGGGTCGAGGCGATCGCCGACGGCGACGACGACGGGTACTTCGGGCCGGGCTCCGCGAGCTGGGCGGTGCACGGCGGTATCCCGACGCTCGTCGCCGGCATCCGCGCCCTCCTCGTCCAGACGCTCCACCCGGGGGCGATGGCGGGTGTGCACGACTGGTCGCGATACCGGGAGGATCCCCTCGGGCGGCTCTCGGGAACGATCCAGTGGCTCGTGACCGTGACCTTCGCCGACACCGCTGTAGCCCGGCGCGAGTCCGCTCGCGTCGGCCGCTTCCACTCCCGGGTCGCAGGGACGTACGTCGACGCCGAGGGACACGAGCGGCCGTACTCCGCCGGCGACCCCGAACTGCTGTCGTGGGTCCACATCGTCTTCACCGACGCGTTCCTGTCGTGCCACGAGGTGTGGGGCGGGCCCATCCCCGGCGGCGCGGACGCGTACGTGCGCGAGTGGGCGACGGCCGGCGAGCTCGTCGGCGTCGTCGATCCGCCGCGGTCCGAGCGGGAGCTCCGCGACGGACTCGCCGCGTTCCGACCCGTCATCAAGACCGACGAGCGCGTCGCCGAGGCCGTGCGCTTCATCCGCCGACCGCCGCTGCGGCCCGCCATGATGCCCGCGTACCGGATCCTCTTCGCGGGCGCCGTCGCCTCGCTCCCGCGCGACTACCGGCGCCTTCTGGGACTCCGCCGCTCGCCACTGCCCGTCGTCACCGCGACGCGCATGGTCCTCTGGCTCGTCGCCCGGGTACTCGGCAGCTCGTCGACCTCGGAGGACGCGGCCCGCGCCCGCATCGCCCGCCTCCGCGCGGCCGGTGCGCGGCCCGCCTGACCCACGAGTCCCCCTCCCCTCCGCCCGTCCCCGCCCCCCGCTACCGAGAGCGTTCGTGCGCACATACGCCGGTGTACTGGCGCATGTGTGCACAAACGCCGGACCCGGCGAGCGCTTCAGGCGCGATTCAGCGCCCGTCCGGAATGATGGCACATCGCCGAGATGTCGGGAGGCACGGTCGCGGCCGAGGACTCCCCGCTCGGAGGCGCTCGCCTCACGCTGCGTCTTCCGACGGCGGACCTCCCCTACCCTGGTCGGATGCATTCCGATCCCGTCATCGTCGCCCGCGAGCGACCGGACCGCGCGGACGTCCTCGCCCTTCTCGACGAGCACCTGACGGACATGTTCGCGACCTCTCCGGCGGAGAGCGTGCACGCACTCGACCACACCGCCCTGCTCGATCCACGCATCACGTTCTTCACCGCGCGCGATGACGGCGGTGCCCTCCTCGGCTGCGGCGCCCTCTCGGTGCTCGGGCCGGATGACGGCGAGATCAAGTCGATGCGGACGTCGGCGGCGGCGCGCGGTCGCGGTGTGGCCGGGTCGGTGCTGCTCGCGATCCTCGCGGAGGCACGCGAGAACGGCCTGACGCGGATCTGGCTCGAGACCGGTGCGGAGGACTACTTCGCCGCCGCGCGGCGTCTCTACGTCCGCAACGGCTTCACCGAGTGCGGTCCGTTCGGCTCCTACGTCGAAGACCCCCACAGCGTGTTCATGACGCTCGAGCTGTCGACCGACTCGACCGACTCGACCGACTCGACCGCGCCGAACGCGCCGAACGCCTGACGGATCCGGCTCAGAGGTCGATCGAGGCCTCGTCGCGCACCGAGAGGGTCAGCACGGCCGAGCCGATCGCGGGGATCTCCTCGATGCGGCGCTCGAGCGTCCGGAGCCGGAGCGCCACGCCGCTCTCGGGGTCGTCGCCCGCGAGATCGACGGCCGCGACGAGCGACAGCCGTTCCGGTCCGATGAACTCGAGGTGGAGGTAGGTGAGCCGCTCGATCTCCGGTAGCTCGAGGAGGGCACGAGCGACCCGCTCGCGCACCCCCGTCGGCGGCACGACGCCGACGAGGAACCGGCGGTTCCGACCGATGAGGACGACCGCGACGACACCGAGCAGCAGGCCGATCGCGATCGAACCGATCGCGTCGAAGACCGCGCTCCCCGTGATCTCGTGGAGCGCGATACCCGTGGCGGCGAGGACGAGTCCGACGAGGGCCGCCGCGTCTTCCGCGATGACGGCGCGGAGGGTGGAGTTCGAGCCGTTGAGCGTGAGGTCGACCGCGGAGCGCCCGAGCCTCCGGGCATCGCGCCGGACCTGCACGATCGACTGCACGAAGGAGACACCCTCGAGGACGAACGCGACGGCAAGCACGATGTACGCGATCAGGAAATCGTCGGCCGGCTCGGGTTCGAGGAGTTCCTGGACGCCGTGCGTGACCGAGACGACGGCACCGGCCGTGAAGAGCCCCACGGCGGCGAACAGCGACCACACGTAGGATTCCCGCCCGTAGCCCAAGGGATGTCCGGGGTCGCTCGGCTTCGCCGCTTTCCGGTCGGCGACGATGAGGAGGATCTCGTTCCCGGCGTCGGCCCACGAGTGCGCCGCCTCGGCGAGCATCGACGCCGAACCGGTGAGAAACGCCGCCACCGACTTCGCGAGGGCGACGAGTACGTTCGCCACGAACGCGACAACGACGGCGATGGACTTCTGCGGTCGCTCCGTCGCGGGATCGGGGACGGCCGATGACACGGTCATGCTTCGACGCTATACCTTCCTGAAGGACCTTTCAGGGGGCTTCAGGTCGGCGGCGCCGTCGCCGGTGTCCTCGCCCGCGGCGGCGTGACGCGCCATCGTCACCAGCACGTCCTCGGACTGACCCGAGCCCACAGCGATCGCCGCGCTGCAGAGGGGCGGGAGCGTTTCCCGAGGCGGCGACCGGGCTCACTCCGGACGCGCGTAGACCGTGAGTCCCCCGGGGACGATACGCAGCTGAGCGGTGTAGTCGCGTCGAGCGATCTCGTCCTCGACCTCGCCGTCGCGTCCGAAGGTCGCGAGGGCCTTCTCCGCGGAGCGGACGTTCAGCTCGACGGAATCCGCCGTGAACATCGTCGTCGCGCTGCTCAGCGGGAGAACCCGCATCGCGCGGAGCACGGCGCTCGTCTTCCGGCCGAAGGCGAGCGACGCGATCGCATGAACCCGCGACCGGGCGTGCAGGATGCGTACGTCGAGGGCGCCGCCCTCCAGCCGCAGCCGACGCATGGGAGCGATCGTGTGCGAGAAGTTCGGGTCGACCCCGACGAAGACGCTCCAGACGCGCATCGCTCTGCCGTCGACCGTGACATCGAGCGGGTCTGCCCGCCGCAGCACGCGCCGGAGCGCGAACACACCGGCTGCCCACTTGCCGAGCCGCTTCTCGAGCTTCTCGCGCTCGACGACGAGCGCCGGGTAGACGCCGACCGATCCGGCGTTGAGGACCGTGACGGGATCACCACCGTTGAAGCTCACCTCCGCGACGTCGGCGGTCACGCCCGAACCCGCTTGAAGAGCGTCGATCGCATCGTCGATCGAGTCGATCCCGGTCGAGCGGACGAAGTGATTGAACGTGCCTCCCGGGAGGGCGAGGAACGGGACGCCGTGGCGGCGGACGCGATCGGCGGCCGTCGCGACGGTGCCGTCGCCTCCGCACACTCCGATGACGAGCGGCCGCGGCTGAGTGCCCACGGCCTCGTCGATGAGAGCCGTCAGGTCCTCGTCGCCGCTCAACACGTGGACGCGGGCGCGCGGAAGCCGCCGCCTGATGGTCTCCTCGGGGTCGGCACGGACGACGCTCTTCCCGGACCCGGGGTTGAGGAAGACCATGAGGCCCTCCCCGTCGGTGAGCGCGGGCAGCGTCACTCGGATCGCGGAAACGGGACCGCCCCGTTCGGTCTTCGGCCGTACCGGAAGGACGAGTCGACCGACGATCGCCACCGCCGCCCCGAGCGCGACCCCGCCCACGACGTCCGACAGCCAGTGCGCCCCGACGTGCGCGCGGGAGTATGCGACTCCCGCCGCAAAAGGCGCGACCATGCCGGCGGACCGCGGCGACTCGAGCGCGACGGCCGTCGCGAAGGCCGCGGCACTCGCCGAGTGCCCGGAGGGGAACGATGGAGACGTCGGCGGTGTACGCAGCCGGCGTCCGATGGGGATGTCGTCGAGCAGCGGACGGTCCCCGCCGAACACGCGTTTCCCGACGAGGTTCGCGACCATACTCGCGACGGTCAGTGAGGCGACCCCGCGAAGCGCGGCGCGGCGACTGCCGATGACGGCGAGGACTCCGGCGATCACGAACCAGAGCACGCCGCGGTCGGCGGCACGGGTGAGGGCGACGAGTGCCCTATCGGCCGCAGGGGGCGTGCGACGCCGGTTGATGCCGCGTCCCACTGCGGCGTCGACCCGCCGCACCCAGCGAGGGATGTGGCGCACACGCTGGATCGCCACGATCGGCTGACGCCAGCGGCTCGGCGTCGTCACCTGCTCACCTGTCCGCGCATGCCTCGGGCGTCACCCGTCGACGCGGGAGTCGTCCTCACCCTCGGCCTGTGAGGGGCGCCCGATCCCCTCGTTCCCGGCGTTCTGGGGCTCGGGCGACTCATCGCCCGTGTCCTCGCCTTCGGCTTGCGACGGCTTGTCGAGAGCGGGGTCGTATTCCTCGTCGGAACCGTTCGTGGGGGTCGAGTCGACCATGCGTCACTCCTCGGGGTCGGTGCATCTGGCTGTCCTGACCTACGTTACGCGCCGGGCTCCCCCCGGCCTCAAGGGGTTGCGCGTCAGGCGCCCGACGGCGGCTCGACGAGGAGGCCGACCCGGTCGGCGAGGTAGGCGCCGAGCGGAGTGCTGTTGGCGGTACCCTGCCCCCAACGGACGACCGGTGCCCCATCCGCAATGACCAACGGACCCGACGAGGAGTGGAGCGCTCCCTCATCGAGCTCGAGGCGTCTCCATCCGAAGTTGACCGTCTCGCCCTCGTGGAACCGCCCCCGGAGGGCGGCGGCACGGTACTCCGCACGTTCGCGCGCCGAGTCCGACGTGTAGCCGCGGCGGCCCGGGTCGACAGCGCGAGTCGTCGACCCAGTCTCGTACGCTTGCCCGTCGCGGTCGACGAGGAGGACCCCGAGCCGCCAGACGCGGCCGACGGGTCGCAGGACCGGCTCTCGTGGGACGAGCAGCACCCGACGACGACCGACGTACGTGGCGAGAGCCTCGTCGCGGGCTCCCGCCTCGGCGAGTCTCGAGGCGGCGCTCCGGAGCATGGCGCGGACGCGCACCTCGATGCCGTCGGGGGCGTCGGGCGACTCGTCATCCACCACTCCATCATGCAGAACCACCGACGCATCCGCTGCTACTTGCGGCGACGCGCCGGGGGCGAGACGAACGTGACGGACCCCTCCACTCGTCGCGTTCGCGCGACGAGCGGACTGCGCGGCGCGGCTACGATGAGACGGCACCATGAGGGAAGGGTTCGAATGACCATCACTGCCGCGGCGGACGGATCGGCCCTCGGGAACCCGGGCCCGGCGGGCTGGGCCTGGTACATCGACGACGCAAACTGGGCGGCAGGCGGGTGGAAGCACGCGACGAACAACCAGGGTGAGCTCATGGCTGTGCTCGATCTGTTCCGCTCCACCGCCCACCTTCCGGACGACCTTCACATCCTGTGCGACAGCCAGTACGTCATCAACTGCGTGACGAAATGGATGCCGGGATGGAAGAAGAAGGGCTGGCGGAAGGGCGACGGCAAGCCGGTCATGAACGTCGACCTGCTGCGTGAGATCGACGAGGCGATCGTCGGGCGCAGCTACCGATTCGAATGGGTGCGCGGCCACGTCGGACACGTCCTCAACGAAGCCGCCGACTCGCGCGCCCGTGCCGTGGCGGAAGCGTTCCAGCGCGGCACGCCCGTGCCGACGGGACCCGGTCTCACACTCGTGGGTTCCACCGCGCCAGCGGAGCCGGCAGCGGTTCCGACGACGGAACCGGCAGCAGCCGCCACACGACCGGTTCGGCCTCCCGCCGAGCCCGCCGCGCGGACCGTCGATGATTCGAGCCGCTCCTCGCGTCCTGAGCCGCCGAGCCTCTTCAGCTTCGACGATCTTCCCCATGACGCAGGGACCGACAGGCACGTGACGCTCACCCTCAGCGATACCGACTACGCGCGACTCGTCGAACGTGCACGACGGGCCGGGCGTACGCCGGAACAACTGCTCCGCGACCTCATCTGACGGGGCGGGTCTCCGTCGTTATCCGCCCGCGACCGAACGGGAGCCGGGGCGCCGTATAGACGACGCGCGTGGCTTCCGATGGGAGAACCGTCTCGGCCACGCCGTAGCGCCACGCCCGGTTGAACAGATAGATCCGGACGGCGCCGTCGATCGGGGATCGCCAGGTGCCGACGCCCCACTGCGCGGGCTGGCCGCGACCGTCGACGACGACGGTCGGCCGGACGCCGGGATGCAGGGAGAGTCGGGGCCGGACGAGTTCCAGCACGATGCGGGGAGCCGCAGGAGCGTCGGTCATCGCTCCGCCCCGGACGTGCGACCGACGGCGTACCGGAAGACGTTCTCCAGCACATAGCCGCCGTCCGCACGCCGGAACGGCGCAGCGGCCTCGAGGACGACGCGCTTGTCCTCGGGGTGCGGGTCGTCGTCGAGGAGTACTCCCCTGAGGAGCGCGACGTCGTCGGCAGGCGCCCACGTCACGTCGACGGTGCCGGCCTCGACGAGATCGAAGCCCGCCTCGACGAGGACTGCCTCGAGGCCGCCGGGGAGGCGTAGATCGCCGTCGGGTGGCGTCTCGTCTCCGGCCGCAGTCGCGAGCGCGCTCTCGATCGCATCGAGCTGGTTGAGCTCGCGGTCGGCCCAGTTCGCCACCGCGATGAGCCCTCCGGCGCGGAGGACCCGCCGCGCTTCGGTGAGCGCTGCCGAGGTGTCATCGGCGTATTGGAGGGCGTTGACCGTCGCGACGACGTCGAAGCTCGCATCCGGCCACGGGAGTTCTCGCCAGGAGCCCTCGCGGATGTCGGCGTCGCCGGCACGCCGTCGAGCTTCTGCCACCATGCCGGCGGCCGGGTCCACACCCGCCGCGTGAGCACCGCGTTCCAGCAGCGAAGCGAGGAACTCGCCGCTTCCGCATCCCACGTCGAGCACGGCGGAATCCGCTTCGATCCGGCAGACGTCGAGGAGCCGGACATGGACAGGCTGCATGACGCTGCCCCATGACCGTGCCCACTCCTCCGCGATCTCCGACCAGCTCTCAGCGTCGCTCATCGGCGCACTCCCGCGTTTCCACCTCGAAGAGCCCCGTCGAAGATTACTGCCCTCGGCCGGTCTTCGCCTGGAGGCGCTCGATGTGCTCGGAGGCCTCTGCCTTCGTGAGATCGGCCGACAGCTCCTCGCCCGCCTCTCGGGCGAGCGTGTCGAGATAGCTACGCTGTGCTCCCGTCATCGGCTCGTCACCCGTGACCCAGTCGTCCGGGTCCTTCACGGCCGTGTCGCCGCCACTCGCTCCACCGAGCGTCTCGGAGCCGAGCGCATCACCGTGCGTGGTGGAGTCGGGTCCGCCGACGGAACCGCTGTTGTTGCCCGGGTTGGTGTTGCCCGCATCGGGCTCGTCGCCCGGCAGGGCGTCGTTGCCCGGGTTGGTGTTGCCCGGGTCGGGCGTCGCTGTGGCCTCGGTGTCGTTTGCGGGATTGGTGTTGCCCGGATCCGCTGCATCGGGGGTCGCGTCGACGGGATTGTTGTTCTCGGGGACGATGTTCTCGTTGCTCATGGGAGCGAGGCTACTCCGCACCACCGACGGCGAGGAGGGGTTGCGTGCTCAACTCGTCCGTCGCGCGAGGACCTGCTCGGCGCGCGTGGCGAATTCGGCCTCGACCTGCACCTCGTATCGACCGGCCTGGAGCGTCTGCACCGAGGTGAAGTCCCGGCGGCCGCCGGTCGCGAGGTGACCGAGGAATCCGAAGAGTGCTCCCCAGAGCGCACCAAGCGCGAGAGCGGTGAGGATGATCCCGATCCAGACGACATCCGGGACGAAGAGGCTGAAGAGCAGACCGGCGAGAAGACCGAACCAGGCTCCGCCCGCGAGGCCGCGGAGCGCCGCGGTGCCCTTCGTGAGACGCCCCGAGACGTCTTCGACCGTGCGCACGTCGAAGCCGACGATCGATACCCGCTCGACGGGGAACTCCTGGTCGGAGAGGTAGTCGACGGCCGCCTGGGCGTCGAGGTACGCGGAGAAACTGGCGACCGTGCGCTTCCAGGAGGGGTCGAGGGGCTCGCCGGCGGGGCCGCCGAACCCGGGGGAGGCGGGGCCGGTGGGGCTGCCGGACGGTTCTGTGTTGGACATGATGCGACTCCTTCGGTGAGGGCGGGTGTCTCCTGTCGAGGTCGGTCAGACCTCTTTCGGGATGGCGATCCAGAGGATGACGTAGATGATCACCTGCGGGCCGGGCAGGATGATGCTCGCCGCAGTCAGGACGCGGACCGTCGTCGGATTCCACTGGTATCGGTTGGCGATGGCCGCGCAGACGCCCGCGATGACGCGGCCGCGGCGGGGACGTACGAGGTTCATGTCCATAGCCTGACAGAGCGCGGCTCCGTCATCCAGGGGTGGACCACAGACCTTCGTCTCCGCCGCGGGTGACGAAGGAGCGTGCCTGAGTCTGCCGACAGTGCCGCCATCGAGTCGCGGCTCGTCGTCCACAGTAGGGCCACCCATCGGTCTTCCCACCGCGTCTAACGGGGCGGAGTGAGTGTCGGTGGTGTGGTGTTCACTGTTCCTATGGGGGAACACGGCACCGCACTCAGCGCCGCGATCGCACACGCGGTCGACGAGCTCACCGCACCTCTCGACGCCCTCGTTCCCGCTCGCCTCTCGAGTGACGACTACCTCACTCTTCTGCGCGAGGTCGAGGACCTCGGCCGCG
>NZ_RZNC01000004.1 GCF_004078655.1 Labedella populi
CCGCCGCTCTCCTGACGAGACTCGATCCGGACGGAAAGATGCTCGCCTCCGCGGCGCACGACGAGCCGAGCACCATCGGCGACCGGGACGACGGCTCTCTGTAGCGTCGTCCCGGTCGCCGACTCCCGCATCGGCGATCAGTGCCCGGCGTGCGTGTGCCCTCCATCTACTGCGTGGTCATGGTGTGCGCACGATGCTGCGACCGACTCCGGGATTGCCGTCGAAGAAGCCGCTCGGCTTCAACGAGAAGCCGGTCCGGTGCACGGGCATGACGGGCCAGTCCTCCGTGCGGGTGATGTGGTGCACGCCGAACGTGTACCAGACGACGACGTCCTCCTGCTCGAGGGGACGATCCTGCGCGACGTAGCTGGGGAGCCCCTCGCCGCCCGGGCTCTGATAGGGATAGTCGCCCGCGGCGAACCGCTCCTTCTCGTCGTACTGCGTCACCCACAACTGGTGCTTCAAGAAGCCCGCCCGGGAGAGGACCGGCGCGTCGGGATGGAGGAGGTGCTGGGCGTTCTCGCCGGGCATGACTTTGTAGGAAACGGCGTCTCCGGCGACATTGACTCGCTCGGGGTTCACGATCTTCCACGCACGAGCCGCGGCGAAATCGAGGTCCCGACCCGAATTCGCTTCGCTCACGAGCGGCGTGGACACCGTCTCCCACGCGTTCCCATAGGGGTTCTCTGGGCCCAGCGGAAGCGCCCGACTGTCCACCTCGACGACTGTGTTCCGGGGTCCGTCGACGGCCATATCGAGTCGTGCGTTGAAGAAGTGCTGATGATGCGGAGCATAGAGCCCGGGGGCGATACGGGCGCCGTGCCGCGGCGTTTCCCCCTCGACGAACGCACCCATGGACATGATCCCCGTCAGCTTCACCTCGCACTCGATCGTGCCGTCCTGGTAGAGGTACCAGTAGAAGCCGTAGTCGTAGTTGGCGAGCGTCATGAACTGGGAGATCACGAGCCGCCGGGAACGCCGGACGATGCTTCGTCCGGTGCGCAGGTCGGTGTGTTTCCACATGACCCCCGCGTCCTCCTCGTGGAGGCAGATCGCGTTGGTGACGACTTCGCCGGTGCCGGAGGAGTCCGCCAGAGCGACATCGAAGTAGCGGATCTCTCCCAGGCAGTCGCATCCGAGTTCGAGACTGTTTGCATTCTTGCCGAGGCCGTCCTCGCCTCCGTCGAAGACGGCCTTACGGATCTGCGTCGGCGCTGTGTCGGCGTAGGGCACGACCATCTCGGAGATCGAGATGCGGTGGGCGATCGAACGGAGACGTCCCTGGTCCTCGTATGCGACTTGGTGCAGGACGAGACCCTCTCGGGGCGTGAAACCGACCCGGAAGCGCCACTTCTGCCAGGACACCTCGTGGCCGTTCACCGAGAAGCTCGGCCCCTCGGGCTGGGTGATCTCGAGCGGCTTCACGTCGGTGCGGGCTCCGGGGAACGTCGGGATGTTCTCGGGGTTCGCGATCTCCTCCGCCGTCCAGAACTCGGCGGGACGCTCCGGGATGGGGACGATTCCGTGATCGGTGACCTCCAGGACCTCCCTCGTGTCGAGATCGACGAGGACCGTGAGGTTGTCCACCGGGTGTGCGTACGCGTTCTCGTCCTCGGTATAGCGCACGTAGGTCAGTGGTCGGTTAAGGCGACGTCGGGGCGCGTCCTCTTCGCCGAGGTAGGCGCACGGCCACGGCTCGATCATCACGTGGTCGAAATCCGTGACTCCACGCTCGTGCATTGCCTTCTGCCACCGGGGGTCCGACCGGACGAGCTCCTCGACCGCGACGAAGTCCTCGAAGAGCAGACCGGGTTGAGCGTCGGGGATATGCTCGAGGGAGACCACCGAGGAGGAGGCCAAGGAGACGACCGCTTCGAGTGTTCGGGCGCCCTCGACGTCACGGATGACGAGGAATGCGCGCCTGTCGACGGGCCGCCCGTCCTCGAACGCGAGCAGTTCGGCCTTCGTCGGTTCCTTTCGTTCGACGCTCACGAAGCGGGCGGTCGACGGGAATCCCTCCGACCGTCGTACCACGGCGGACGCCGCCGTGATCTCGTCGGCTGTGAGTGGATCGAGCGGGTGCGACGCGGAGGGCGTGTTCATGGTCATTCCTGCTTTCGTGTTCTCGGTGGGGTCGGTGGTCGAAACGGGGACGAGGACAGGGGCACTCAATGGGGGGCCGCCAACATCGTCACGAGGGAGCACAGCATGCACACGCGCGCTGCGAGAGGGTGGCTCGAACGGTCGAGCGAGCGAGTGGACCGGAGGATTCGGAGCGCGAGAGCGACGACCACCGTGACGAGCGTCGCGGTCAGGAGTCCTCCGTCGGCGGAGGAACCGTGCGCGCCATGGGAGTCGGCGGGGACCCCGGGAGTCCCCGGCGAGATGAACGGGATGAACGCCATCACGATCAGTCCGAGCGGAACTTCGAGGGCGCCGTGCCCGGTCGCCGCGACCGCACCGGGGTTTCGCCGGAGGCGGCCGGCGAACGCGAGCCCGATCGCCATCGCGACGAGGACTACAGCCCAGACGACGGCCCGACGGGCGGTCCCGCCGAACAGCAGACCGTCGACCATCGCCGCCGACATGGCCAGAGTGGCGAGGATCGCGGCGCCGCGGCTGATCCGATCGCGCGGATCGGTGATGACCGTGATGAAGAGATCGGCGATGGCGAACGACAGGGCGAGGCCGTGCAGGATCATGCGTCGCGGGCCGTCTCACTCATGCAGGGTCGAGGCGAGAGCCGCATAGTCCTTCGGGTGGCGTGAGCGCAGGATCGACGCCCGGACGACTCCCGCGACGGCGACGACGACGATCAGACCGACGAGCACGATGCTGACCGGACCGTACGACGGATTGCCCGCCGCGTCGAATTCCCCGGTGAGGAGAGGGAAGTAGACGGCCACGATCACGATCGTCGCCACGAGCGCCGCGAGACTCAGGACCGGAGCGACGATGGTCTTCCACGCGCTCTCGGGCCCCGCATGACGGCGGAAGAAGACGATCACACTGATCGAGACGACAGCCATGAGGGCGAGGATCGACAGCGTCGCGACGCTTGGGAGCCACGCGAACATCTGGACGACGGGGTCGAGACCGAGAAGAGCGGACAGTGCGATGATGGCGATGCTCGCGGCGGTCTGCACAGCGGCGGCGCGACGGGGGGCTCCCGTTGACTCGTGCACATGGTCGAGGAATCGCGGGAGCACACGCGCCCCCGCCATCGAACGCTGGTATCGATTGAGCACGTTGTGGAAGGACAGGACCGCGGCGAAGAGACTCGTGACGAGGAGGACCTCGATGGCGATACGGCCGGCACCGCCGAGATAGCGATCCGCCGTCGCGAGGAGCATCGAGCCGGGATCGGCGGCGGCCACCTCGATGGCTTGGTCTGGTCCCCACGCCGTGACGAGCATCCACGCCGACACCACGTAGAACACCCCGACGACGAGGACAGCGAGATACGTCGCGCGGGGAATGGTCCGCGCGGGATTCCGCGCCTCCTGCCGATAGATGACCGTCGCCTCGAACCCGATGAAGGCGGACGCGGCGAAGACCAGCCCGATGGCGGGCGAACCCGAGAAGATGGCGGAAGGGGCGAACGGCTGCAGCGACGGCCCATCAGCACCCCCGGTCACGACGACCACGGTCGTGAGCACCAGCACGACGAGGAGTTCGGCGATCAACAGGATCGACAGCACCTTCGAACTGGTGTCGATGCGCTGCGAACCGAGGAGACCGGCCACGAGGAGAGCCGCGATCGAATAGACCCACCACGGAACGGCCAGACCGAGATTGCCCTCGAACGTCACGGCGAGGACGTAACCCAGGTAGGAGGCGATACCGATGGTGAGGGCCCAGTAAGCGAGGAGGGCCACGTACGAGGCAGCCACTCCGGCCGTGCGGCCGGCCCCCTGCGCGATGAGGACGAAGAATCCTCCGGAGCGCTCGACACGGGAAGCCATCGCCACGAGGCCCACGGCGAACAGGATGAACACCGCTCCGGCGGTCGCGAACATGACCGGCATTCCGATGCCATTGCCGAAGAGGAAGCCGAGAGGCACGACTCCCGCGAGGATCGACAACGGCGATGCGGCCGCCGCGACCATGAAGACGATGGTCGCCGTTCCGAGAGTGCCGGGGAGCGGCTCGGATGAGGCGCCCGCGGCCGTGCCGACATGCTGTGGTGATGGTGACATGACTCCGCCTGTTCGATCGGGTGAGGGTGGCGTCATCACTGTGGCGCGTCCCTGTTGCGGTCCCGTTTCCGCACCGAGTCGAGTCGGCCGCTCACAACAAGACGTCCACGTGAAGCGTCTCGAACGGCGATGTGCGGCGGAAACCCGTTCGACACGCCGTCGTAACGATGACGCTCTAGCGTCGCGACATGCGAGATCTCGAGACGTCGATCCGGGAATCCGTCGTCCTCGTCCGAGCGCCCGCCTCTCGTCCGCGCCTGCGGATCCTGCGCCGGTCGCCCCTCGCCGACCTCCGCCGCCGGTCAGTCGGGCCCCTCGACCTCTTCAGCCAGTCCATCTCGGCCGTCGCGCCATCGGCGGCGGGGGCGACGATCCCGGTCGCTCTCTTCGCTGTCGCCGGCGATGCGAGCACTCTTTCGCTCGCCCTGGGTTTCGTCCTCATCGCACTCGTGGTGGCGACGGTCACCCAGTACGCCCGACGAATGGTGACGAGCGGGTCGGTCTACAGCTATGCCGCGTGGGCCGGAGGAGTCCGGTCCGCGACCGCAGCCGGTGCCGCGCTCCTGGTCGGAACCCTGGGTATCACCGTCGGCGTGCTCGTCGGTGCTGCATCCGCCGCCGAAGTGCTCCTGAGGTACGCGCTTCCGTCGGTCGACACTGCGGCCTGGACGCCCGTCGTCCTCACGATCGTGGCGCTGCTCGGTATCGCGTCCTTCGCGCTCGGAGTCCGGTCCTCCACTCGTATCACCCTCGTGGTGGAACTCGTCGCCGTGCTCGTCGTCGTCGTGATCATGATCGGCCTCGTCGTGGTGAACTGGGGGGTACTGCCCCCGATCGTCCCGTCGGACACCGATCCGGCCGCGGTGGGTGCGGGAGCGGCCGTCGCTGTCGGGCTCTTCGTGGGCTATGAGACATCGGCGACCCTGGGTGCAGAATCCCGGCGACCGTTCCGGGACGTGCCGCGGTCCTTCGTGCTGTCCGTCGGGGTCGCAGCGGTCATCTTCGTCCTCAGCCTCCTCGGCCAGTACGCCGGCGCGGAGATCATCGGCGAATTCGACTCCCTCGGGGACGCGCACCCCGCCTCACCCGGCACCTCACCGGCGCTCGTGTTGGTGCTCAACGTCGGTTTCCTGCTGTCCTATCTGGCGGCGTTCATCGCGTCGCTCAACGGTGTCATCAGACTCGTCTTCACCCTCGGCCGAGACGGCCTCCTCCCCTCGCTATTCGGTCGCGTAGACAGGCGGAACAGGCTGCCGATGCTCGCAGCCGTCGCGGTCACGGCTCTCGTCTTCATCACAGCCCAGCTCTCGACCGCGATGAGCGGGGACGTCCGATCGGTCGCCAGCGCGGCCCTCTCGACGTCGGCCGTCGGCTGCGGAGTGGCGTATGCGATCGCGTGTCTCCTCCTTCCCCGCTTCCGGCGGCGGATCGGCGAACCCCTCTTCGCAGCGAGCGTCATGGCCTACGCCGTCGGTGCGCTGCTCCTCACGGTGGTCGCCTGCTTCGTCGGGTGGAACATCCAGGTCGGCGACTGGTCGATCGCCATCCCCACGGCGGGTTTCGCTGCCGTCTGGCTGTTCTTCGTCATCCGTGCACGCAGCCGCGGGATCGTCGATGTCGGCGTCTACGACCAGACGTCGATTCCAGACCTCGTCCCCGCCGACGTCGAGGCCCGATTCGGGTCGGCACCGCACGACAGCTCCGCTCGGCCCTGATATGCCTCGGGAGCGATCCGTCGCCGATGTGAACAACAATCAACCGCGCGCCATCGCCCACGCGCTCGCGGTGCTCGAGGAGATCGCCACGGCGGGCCCCGGTGTCACGGCACGTGACATCAGCGAGCGGCTGCAACTCTCGCCGGCGACCACCTATCGGATCCTCAACCTGCTCGTGAGGGAGGAGTATGTCGTCCGGCTCGGCGATCTCAGCGGGTTCGCGTTGGGCGGCCGTGTCGGCGCGCTCGCCGAAGCCCATCCGGCGGTCGGAATCACTCGAGCGGTCTCGGCTGCCATGACAGAGATCCGTAGTCGCGTCGGCATCGCCGTACATCTGTTCAGCGTGTACGGGACGCGCTTGCGACTACTCGACGAGGACGCGCGCCACCCCCTGGTCGACCGCGCTCGCAGCATCACCGATCTGAACGCATCGGCGGCGGGCCGCCTCCTCCTCGCGGAGATCGATTCGGACCCCGACGGCGACGCTCAAGACCGCGCGAGCACCCATGAGCGGCCGACGACCGTCTCACTCGATGCGAGCTCACCACGCGGCACATCGACGATCGCGGTGGGTGTTCGAGGCCCTGCCCTGCTTCTCGTCAACGTCATCATGGCGGCGGGGGGACGTGACTATGTCGCCGCTCGGCGCGAGGACATCACGAAGGAACTCCTCCGGGCGGCCGACCACCTGGCACCACTACTCAGTTGAGCGCGCCCCCGCCCGTCGTGAGACGGTCGAGGGCGCGCTCTGTCCTCAGGCAACGGTCAGTTGAAGACCATGCCTCCGTCGACGATGATCGACTGCCCGGTGATGTAGGACGAGTCCGGACCGGAGAGGAAGGCGACGACGCCTGCGACATCCGAGGGCTCGGAGAGCCGGTCGAGCGTGATCCCGTGCGTGAACTGCTGCCAGCCCCACTCCTCCGGCTGCCCGGCGGACTCGGCGGTCTTCTTCGCCAGATCCTCCATGAGCGGCGTGCGCACGATGCCGGGTGCATAGGTGTTCACCGTGATGCCGTACTGCGCGAGGTCGCGGGCGGCCGTCTGAGTGAACCCACGGACGGCGAACTTCGTCGCCGAGTAGAGCGCGATCCCGGGGTTGCCGACGTGCCCCGCCTGGGACGCGGCGCTGATGATGCGCCCGCCGTGCCCGAGTTCGCGGAATGCCTTGGTCGCCGCCTGGGTCCCCCACACCACACCGTTGAAGTTGATCGAGAAGATCTTCTCGATGCTCTGCGGCGTGATGTCCTCGATCGGCGATTGCGGCGCGATGCCGGCGTTGTTGACGATGACGTCGAAGCCGCCGAGAGCCGAAACGGTCTGGTCGACGGCCGCGAAGACGCTGTCGCGATCCGAGACGTTCACTTCGAGGGCGATCGCACCACCCTCCTTTCCGCCCAGCGCGTCGGCGACCGCCCCTGCGGTGGCCGTGTTGAGGTCGGCGATCGCGACCTTGAAGCCGTCCGCGTGGAGCCGCTCGGCGATCGCCTGGCCGATTCCCTGCCCGCCACCCGTGATGAGGGCGACCTTGCCGTTGTCTGTTCGCGTCATGTCCCCATTCTCCATTTTCTACTTGAAGACGACGACGGGCTTGACGACGCTCCCGTTGCGGGAGTCCTCGAAGCCGTCGTTGATGTGCTCGAGGTCGTATTCGCCGACGAGCTTCTCGAAGGGGAACTTGCCCTCTCGCCACAGGTCGATGAGGTGCGGGATGAAGACCTGCGGCACCGAGCTGCCCTGGACGACCGTCTTGAACGTCCATCCCTTCACGAGCGAGCTGCCGATCTCGAACGAGACCTCCGTTCCCGGCTTTGCGGCACCGACGAGAGCGAGCGTCCCGCGCACCCCGAGCGCCTCGGCGGCCGTTCGCAACTGTTCGGACCGCGCCGTCGTGTCGACGGCGAAGTCAACACCGCGCCCGTCGGTGATCGCCGTGATCTGTTCGGCGACGTCCTCGCTACGCGAGTTGATCGTGTGAGTTGCGCCGAGCTCCCGTGCCAGCTCCAAGCGGGAGTCGACGATGTCGACCGCGATGATCGTCGTGCACCCCGCGACACCAGCCGCCATGATCGCGGCAGAACCGACTGCGCCGGTTCCGAAGACGATGATCGAGCTGCCCGCGGGCGGACGCAGCTCGTTCAGCACGGTACCGGCTCCCGTGTTGAGCCCGCAGCCGAGGGGGCCAAGGTGCTCGAGGGGAACGTCGCGGTCGACCTTGATGACGCTCTCCTCGACGACGTTCGCGTAGGTGGCGAAGGCCGACTGGCCGAAGAAGTGCGAGGAGACGACCTCCCCGTCGCGACTGAGCGACGTGCTTCCGTCGCGGCGACGACCCCCGAAGTCCTCGGCGAAGAGGTTCTCGCAGTACGCCATCTCCCCTGAGCGGCACCGGCGGCAGTATCCGCAGTACGCGGCACCGAGGACGACATGGTCTCCGACCGCGACGCTCCGGACGGCACTGCCGACCTCCTCGACGACGCCAGCGCCTTCGTGACCGAGCACGGCGGGGAGCGGAGTCGGGTAGACACCGTCACGGACGATCGCGTCGGTATGACAGACGCCGACCGATACCATCCGGACGCGCACCTCATTCGCGCGGAGGTCGTCGAGCTCGAGCGTCTCGATGGAGAGAGGCTGGCCGTGCTCTCGAGCGACGGCTGCGGTGATCTGCATGGATTCTTTTTCCCTTCGCCTCCACGTCGGCGTCGGGCGTCGGCGTCATCCGCGGAGGAATCTTCCGAGGAAGTATCTTACGCCTAAAATAGATGCGAGAGGGAACAGCGAGGCCCGGAGCGCGAAACGCTCCGGGCCTCGTCGTCATCACCGGAGCGGGCGGCTCGCGGCGAAGTTCAGAAATCGCTACTCAGCAGCTCCGAAGGAGGCGATGACGGTAGCCGTGTCGGCGATGGTGGCGATGTTGAGGAGACCGAATCCGAGTGCACCCTCCTGCCATTCCGCGCTGAGGCTCGAGGTGGCGTCGGACACGATGGTGACCTCGAACCCGTGGTCGGCCGCGTCACGCACGGTGTGCTCGACGGCCATGTTCGTCCACGCACCGACGACGACGACCTTCGTGACGCCGAGATTGCGGAGCATCGTGTCGATCGCGGTGCCGTTGAAGACGCTCATGCGGTTGCGATCCAGCACGATGTCCCCGTCCTGCGGCTCGAGTTCGTCGACGATCTGCGCACCCCAAGTCCCGACGGCGAAAGACCCGCCGGCGAGCATCTGGAAGACGGGGGCATTCGCTCCACCGACGGCCCCGGGGTACACGACGATGCGGTTGTGGAAGATCTGACTTCCCGCGGAACGCGCGGCGTCTACGACAGCCTTCGCGTTCGCGATCACGTTCTGGGATTCGGCGTGCGCCGCGGCCCCACTGTCGGCAAAAGCGCCCTGGCGGTGGATCGTGTCGTTCTGCATATCGACGACGAGGATGGCCGTCGTGCGGCTCTCGGTGCTGCTCATGGTGGAGCTCCTGTTCTATACGGGTTGTGTCATCGGATCAATTAGATTCCATGGAATATTATTCCCGCGTCACAGCCGTGCGCCTCGCCGTGCGACGAAGCGCACGAGAAGGAGGAGTCGGGGGACGAGCACGTAGACCGACAGAGGCACGACGACGATGGTGAGCATGAGCGCCCGAACCGGAATCGACCACGATGGCACGAGGAGCGACTCCACCCACATGCCGAGCATGGCAAGAGGGAAGATCGACAGCCATGTGACGGCTGCGCGCACGTGGACGGAGATGAGCCCCGGCGCCGGCGGCTGGTGGTGATGGGTCTCGTCGGCCGCGAGGGCCTTGCCTTCGTGTTCCACGCACTCTCCTTCAGACGGTCACGTCCAGAGGAGTCTATTCCACGGAATGCATCTTCCTCGCGCAAGCCACTCAGTCCGCGCGGCCCCCGAAGGCCACTCGAAGCGCGTCGAGGTTCTTCGTCGTCTCTGCGAGCTCATCAGGGCTGAGCGTGTCGGTTCGTCGACCCAACTCCGCGCGAGCGGCCCTCATCCCCGCCTTCAAGGCCGCGCGCCCTTCCGCGGTCATCTCCAGCAGCGAAGACCGCCGGTCCGTCGGGTGAGGAAGACGCCGCACGAAGCCGGCCCTTTCGAGCCGATCGACGATCTTGCTTGCAGCCCCCACGGTCATCCCCGAGCCATCGGCGACGTCCTGAACACGCGCCCGATCGTCGTGCACCGCGATCTGCCGGAGGGCGCTCAGAAGACCGAGATTGACCTGCGTGGCAGCCATGACCGCCGCGTCGACGGCCGTCCACAGCGCGATCTCCGTGGCAACGAGCACATCGAAGAACTGAAGTCGGTCATCCGCGCTCGTCGCCACGGCGTAATCATATCCACGCAAGGCGGACCGACTCCCGAGATGCGGCTCGTTCATTGACATAGAAGTATCTTCCATGTAATCCTTTTGGCATGAAGACGATACTTCGCGATTACTTCTCGGCGCTCGTCACGCACGAGACGGTGCTCTGGAACACCATCGACAGGGAGATCGTCGCTCGAAGCGGCCTCAGCCTCGGTCGCCTCGAGTTCCTTCGGGCACTCTCTCGGCGACGTGAGGCCCGCGTGCAGGATCTTGCGAGCGATCTCGGCATCACCGTCGGAGCGGCGAGCAAGCTCGTCGATCGGCTGGTCGCGGACGGCCTGGTTCTCCGCTCACCTCACCCGACCGACCGTCGCAGCTCGCTCATCCGCCTGACAGCAGACGGAGAGACCTCCGTGTCGGCGAGCGAAGCCGCCTTCGACGCCGCCATCGCGGAGATACTCCCGCCCGAGAGCCGAGCGGACATCGAGAACCTGACCGCCTCCCTCGACGCTCTGACACGTGCCGTGACCAGTCGAGAGGCGGTCGGGCGATGACCGCCATGATGCGAGCCGTGCAGCTCACGGAGTTCGGTGGCCCTGAGGTTCTGCGGGTCACCGACCTCCCTCGCCCGTCGGCCCGTCCCGGCTGGGTGCTCCTCCGTGTCCACGCGTTCGGCCTCAATCGCTCGGAGCTCCACTTCCGACGCGGAATGGGCAGTTTCGGCTCCCTCCCCCGCATCCCGGGCATCGAGGCGACGGGAGAGGTCGTCGAGGCTCCCGGCGGTGAGTTCGCCGTCGGTACGAAGGCGGCCGCCGTGATGGGTGGGATGGGACGGAACTTCGACGGCGGTTATGCCGAGTTCGTCCTCGTGCCCGCGTCGACCGTCATTCCCTTCACGAGCGACCTCGACTGGGCGACGCTCGGCGCGATCCCCGAGATGCTCCAGACGGCCAATGGCTCCCTCACGGTCGTCGACCCCGCTCCGGGGTCGAGCCTGCTCATCCGCGGCGGAACGTCGTCGATCGGGCTCGCGCTCGCCGTCATCGCGAAGCGACGGGGACTCACCGTGATCTCCACGACGAGGAACGCCGCCAAGAGCGATCTCCTGCGCGACACAGGCGCTGACCACGTCGTGATCGACACCGGACTGATCGCGGACACCGTCCGCGAGATCGTGCCGGAGGGAGTGGGCGGCGCGGTCGAGCTCGTCGGAGCGACGACCCTGCGCGACACGCTACGCGCCACGGCGAAGCTCGCCACGGTGAGCTTCACGGGGATGGTCGCGGACGACTGGACGGTCGAGGACTTCTACCCCATCGACTTCATCCCGAACGGTGTGCGCCTGACCGCCTACAGCGGCGAGGCGAGCGATCTGCCCGCGGACGTCCTCCAGGAGTTCATCGACGCGGTGGCCGAGGGACACGCCCGTGTTCCCATCGGCAGGGTCTACGGACTGACCGACATCGTTCAGGCTCACCGCGACATGGAGGACGGCACCGTGTCCGGCAAGCTCGTGGTCGTGACGGACCGGTGATCGAATTCGACCGGGTCACCAAGCGGTACGCGGACGGGTCGCCGGCCGTCGCCGACGTCTCCTTCACGGTGCCGAGTCACAAGACCGTCGTCCTCGTGGGGTCCTCCGGCTCGGGAAAGACGACCCTCCTGCGCATGGTGAATCGGATGGTCGACCCGACGTCGGGACGCGTCCTCATCGACGACGTCGACGTCACGACGATGGACCCGGTGCGGCTGCGACGATCCATCGGCTACGTCCTCCAGTCGGGGGGCCTCCTGCCGCATCGCACGGTCGTCGAGAACATCGCGATCGTCCCGCGGCTCAACGGCGCAACCCGCCCGGATGCCCGTGAGCGGGCGCTCACGATGCTCGACACCGTCGGGCTCGACCGCGACCTCGCGTCACGGTTCCCCGCGCAGCTCTCCGGCGGTCAGCAACAGCGGGTCGGCGTCGCCAGAGCGCTCGCCTCCGACCCGAACATCCTCCTCATGGACGAACCGTTCGGCGCGGTCGACCCCATCGTCAGGCGCTCGTTGCAGCATGAGCTGCGGGAGTTGCAACGCACTCTCGGAAAGACGATCCTCTTCGTCACCCACGACATCGACGAGGCACTGGCCCTCGCCGACGAGATCATCATCGTCGCCGCGCACGGAGCGATCGCCCAACGCGGAACGCCGACCGAGATCCTCACGCGTCCGGCCAACGCGTTCGTCGCGGAGTTCGTCGGTGTCGACCGTCCGGAACGTCGGCTGCGGCTCGCCGACGCCGCAGGAGTCGAGGTCGTAACGGACGCCTCCGGCCGTCCCATCGGAACACTCGAACGATGAAGTGGCTCAACCAGAACGTCGGCTCCCTCCTCGAGCTGACGGTGGCGCACCTCGCGCTCGCGGTCCCCGCCATCCTCCTGAGCCTCGTGATCGCCGTCCCGATCGGCTGGACTGCGCAACGCCTGAGATGGGCACGCGATCCGGCACTCGCGCTCGTTGGCGTGCTCTACGCGATCCCCTCCCTTCCCCTCTTCGTGCTGGTTCCGGTCGTCCTCGGCATCGGCATCCGCTCGAGCGCCAACGCGATCATCGTCCTCACCGTCTATGCCACGGCGATCATGGTGCGCTCCGCTGCGGACGCCTTTTCGTCCGTCCCTCTCGAGGCGCGCATGTCCGCGACGGCCATCGGCTACTCGACGTGGCACCGCTTCTGGTCGGTCGACCTCCCCCTCGCGATTCCCGTGATGCTCGCGGGGCTCCGGGTCGTGGTCGTGAGCACCGTGAGTCTCGTCACCGTGGGTTCCGTCATCGGCATCCCGAGTCTCGGCACGCTGTTCACCGACGGATTCCAGCGCGGGATCGTCGCAGAGGTGGCTGCCGGGTTGATCGTCACGGTCCTCATCGCCCTCGTCCTCGACGGAATCTGCATCCTCGCGGGGCGAGCGCTCACGCCCTGGGCACGAGCGGCGGAGGCTCGCTGATGGAACTCCTCCTCCAGGCCTTCTCCTGGCTGCTGACGCCCGAGTCGTGGACCCAGCAGGGCGGGGCACTGCAGCGCCTATTCGAACATCTCGGCGTGACCATCGGGGTGGTCGCCCTGTCCGCCGGGATCGCGCTTCCTCTCGGCGTGATGATCGGGCACACCCGCCGCTGGACCACCGCCGTCGCCCTCCTCGCCGGAGCCGCCCGCGCGATCCCCACGCTCGGCCTCTTGACCCTCCTCGGTCTCGCCCTCGGGATCGGGCTCGGAGCACCCGTACTCGCGCTCCTCGTGCTCGCGGCACCACCTCTCCTCGCCGGCGCCTACGCCGGCGTGCAGGCCGTCGATCCGGAGGCCGTCGACGGCGCTCGCTCCGTCGGGATGTCCGAGGCAGAGATCATCCGATCCGTCGAGCTGCCGCTGGCCCTTCCGGTGATCGTCGGCGGCATCCGGTCGGCCACGCTACAGGTCGTCGCCACGGCGACATTGGCCGCCTACACGTCCGACACAGGCCTCGGGCGCTACATCTTCTCCGGGTTGAAGAGCCGCGACTATCCCGAGCTCATCGCCGGGTCGCTCCTCGTGATCGCGCTCGCCCTCCTGCTCGACGGATCGTTCGCGCTCCTGATGAAGAGCCGCTCCAGAGCCCCTCGATCCGACCGCCAGACCACGACCATCCCCCTCGAAAGGAACCCATCATGACCCCTCGCACCCGGAGGTTCAGCCTCGTGTCCCTCGCGGCCGTCGCCGCTGTGACCCTCAGCGCTTGCGCGAGCACCGGCGATCTCGACGGCGGCGACTCCGGTGACGACGCGATCGTCGTCGGCTCGCAGGATTACTACTCGAACGAGATCATCGCCGAGATCTACGCGCAAGCGCTCGAGCAGGGCGGATACACGGTCGAGCGCGACCTCCGGATCGGCCAGCGCGAGGTCTACGTCGAGGAGATCGAGAACGGCTCGATCGACCTCTTCCCCGAGTACACCGGTCCGCTCCTGCAGTACTGGGTGCCGGACACCACGGCCCGGCTCGAGGACGACGTCTTCACGGCCCTCACCGAGGCGGCCCCGGACGGGCTCCGCGTGCTGGAGCAGTCAGCCGCCACCGACCAGGACGCGTACGTCGTGACGCGTGAGTTCGCGGATCGGTACGACCTCGCCACGATCGACGACCTGGCGAAGGTCACCGAGCCGCTCACGCTCGGTGGGAACTCGGAGGGAGAGGACCGGCCCAACGGCCCGAAGGGACTCGCCGCCACCTACGGGGTCGACGTGTCCTTCACCCCCATCGAGGACGGCGGAGGCCCCCTCACCGTGAAGGCGCTGCAGGATGGGGACATCCAACTCGCCATCATCTACACGGCGGACCCGTCCATCGAGAAGAACGACCTCGTGGCCCTCGAGGACACGAAGGGGCTCTTCCTCGCCTCGCATGTCGTGCCGATCGCAAGCGACGCGATCGACGACGGCGCTGAGGAGATCATCGACGCCGTGAGTGCGGCCCTGACTCCGGAGGGTCTCGTCGCCCTCAACACCGAGAGCGTCGACGACGAGGCCCCGGCCGCGTCCATCGCGGAGCGGTGGCTCGAGGACAATCCGCTGTCATGAACTCGGATGGGGCGGACGACGTGTCCGCCCCATCCGCTCTGGCTCTGGCTCTGGCTCTGGCCCCGTCCGCTCTGGCTCTGGCTCTGGCTCTGGCTCTGGCGCCAAAACCTAGCGATCACTATGTTTTAAAACGGACCGACGCTCGCGAGTGCGAGTGCTCCGTCACCTGTTCAGCGACGAGGAGGAACACGATGAGCGACACGACGGTACCTGCCAAGGCTCGGGCGCGAGGGCACGTCGAACCCGCATTCGAGCGCGTCCGCGACGAGTTCGAGCGCATGCTCGGCGTCGATCCCGGGTACGGCGCTCAGGTGACGGCCATCTGGCGGGGTCGTACGGTCGTCGATCTCGTCGGCGGTCGGGGTACGGAGAGCGACTCCATCACGGGGGTCTTCTCGGTCACGAAGGGGATCGCGGCAACGGTCGTCGGTCTCCTCGTCACGCGTGGGCAGCTCCGACTCGACGCGGCCGTCGCCGAGTACTGGCCGGAATTCGGAGCGGCCGGGAAGGCCGCCATCACCGTGAGGGAGGCACTCTCGCACCGGGCTGGAATCGTGGGGGTCCCCGAGCGCTTCACCGTCGACGAACTCGTCGATTCGTCGCTCGCAGCTGCGAAGATCGCCGCTCACCCGCCGCTGTGGCAGCCCGGCTCGGCGCACGGTTACCATGCGATCACCATCGGCGTACTGATGGAGGAACTCGTGCGTCGCGTCTCGGGACGGAGCTTGCAGAGCATCTACGAATCGGAGATCCGCGCCCCCCGAGAAATCGACTTCCACCTCGGGGTCCCCTCCTCCGAGGAATACCGTTACCGCGCTGCGCTCCCGGCCGTCGTGCCACCAGATGCGGAGGTCCCTCCGCCCCCCTCGAGCGACGGACTTCAGGCGCTCGCGTTCAACGTCCTCCACTCGAGCCTTCCCCCGACGGCCGGCGAGATGGGCCCGAACAATCGTGCGGTCCGTGCCGCCGGCATCGCGTCGATCGGAGGTGTCGGTTCGGCGAGGGGTCTCGCGGCCGTCTATGCAGCGGTTCTCGGTGACGACTCGACGGCTCCCCTGCTCTCGACCGAGACGATCGCCGAGATGAGCAGGCAGCACGCGTTCGGGCTCGACCGTGTGCTCGGCTTCACGACGTCCTTCGGGATCGGCTTCATGAAACCCCACCCGGCGATGGATTTCGGAAGCTATCGCGCTTTCGGGCACGATGGTGCCGGCGGCGCGCTCGCCTTCGCCGATCCGCTCCACGACCTCGCCTTCGGGTACATCCCGACCCCCATGCAGCTCCCGGGAGGCGCCGACCCGAAGGCGATCACCCTGTCGCAGACCATCCGCTCCTGCGTCCGGGACGTGTGAGCGGCGACTCGCCCCTCAGCCGCGCGAGGACCCGTCGGCCGGCGACGACCCCATGATGCGCGCCGCGATACGGCCGATGCTCGCGACGGCCTCCGGGAGCCCGGGGTGATCGAGATACCCGTGAACCGTCCCCGGTTCGAAGATCGTCTCCGCGGAGACGCCGGCGTCGGCGAGCAGGGAGCCGAACTCCTCACCGGATGGCCGGAGGTCGTCGGCCTCCGCGTTGACGATGAGGGTCGGGGGGAGACCGTCGAGGCGCGCGTGCGCAGGGAATGCGACGGGGTCGGCGGTGCTGCCCGATGCCCCGACGTAGTTCTCGGTGACCGCTCGTATGAACTGCGGGCTGAACCGGAGCTCCGGGGGCACCGCGATGGCCGCCTCTCGCGCTGCGGGTCCGGGCGCGGGCACCCTGTCGTGCAGGACGGGGTAGAAGAGCAGGAGCGACGCGGGAAGAGCGCCCCCGGCGTCGCGCTCGCGTACGGCGACTCCGGCCACGAGGTTGGCGCCTGCGCTCGCTCCCCCGAGGTGGAGGTCGCGGGCGGCGACGCCCAGCAGGCCCTCGTCCGTCGCAGCCGCCCGCCATCCCGTGAGGACGTCGTCGGAGAGGGCCGGATGCGACACCCCGGCGAGCGCCTTGCGATAGTCGAGCGCGAGGACCGGGATCCCGCGGGCCGCGAGCTCCATACCGACCCAGTGCGACTCGGGCATGTCGAGGCTGCCCGAGATGAAGGCACCTCCGTGCACCCACACGAGCCCGGATCCGGACGCCGTCGGACCCGTGTACACGCGGCCGCATACGGCCCCGTCCGACCCGGCGAACTCGACATCGCGGATCCGCACATCGCTGAGGTGCGGAAACCGACCGACGAGCGACGCGGTGTCGATGTCGCGCCTCGGGTCCTCGGCGGGGAGCATCCCGAGAAGCATCTCGAACCGGTCCCGGCCGTCGTCGGCCGCAGCCGAAGCGTCCTCACTCCCCGTCACGAGATGCTCTCGTTCTCGAGTACGACCGTGATCGGAAGGTCGACGACGCTCGATCCGATGCGCAGGGTCAGTGGCCCGGTCCGCACGACCCACGACGACAGACCAGCGTCCCATCGGGACACGGAGCGCGCACGGACGGGAACACGTACCGGGCCGGAGAAGCCCACCGCTTCCCGTGCTATGCCGGATCCGACGAGCCACCGGACGGGGCCGTCGGGGTCGCCTTCGGACCGCTCCGCGTACACCTGCACGACGAGCTTGCCGTCACGTCGCCCGATGTTCTCGACATCGACGATCACGGCGAGGTCGTCGTCAGCGATCGAGCCCTCGACGCGAACCGACCTGAAGGACCACTCGGTGTAGCCGAGGCCCCAGCCGAAGGGGAACGCCGGCTTACGGCCGGAGGCGAGCCAGGCGCGGTAGCCGACATTCACCCCCTCGTCGTAGGCGAGAGTCCCGTCGACCGGTGCGACGTCGAGCACGGGGACGTCGCTCTCCGCCGCCGGCCACGTCGTCGGGAGGCGACCCCCCGGTTCGGAGACTCCGAGGAGGATGTCGGCGATCGCGGCTCCCATCTCCTGGCCCCCGAAGTACCCGAGCAGGACCGCGGACACCTCGTCACGCCAGGGCATGAGCACGGGCGAGCCGGCGTTCACGACGACCACCGTGCGCGGGTTCGCGCGCGCCACGGCGTGAACGAGCGCGTCCTGGTGGCCCGGCAGCGACAGAGAAGTCCGGTCGAAGCCCTCCGACTCCACCTTCTCGTTCGTGCCCACGACCACGAGAGCGACGTCGGCGGCACGGGCGTTCGCCACGGCCTCCGCGATCAACACGTCAGCGCTCTGAGGGAGCGGTGCCGATCCGAGGGTCACAGACGCCGCGCCGGGCAACGGGTCGTCCGGCAAGACGTCGAATTCTCCCCTGATCACTCGCTCGATGCCTCCCCGGTTCGTGATGAGGGTCGTCGCCGACGGCGGAGAGAGGAGCCCGATCCCGACATCGTCGCCGTCCACCTCGACATGCGCCTCGAGTTCGAGTACGCCGTCGACGTAGATCCGCCCGGAACGGGAGGAGGCGAAACCGATCGCCGCCTGCCCATCGGCTTCCGGCATGAGGGTGGTCTCGACGACGATGGTCTTCGCTCGCCCGAGCGGCACATCTCCGTCGAACCAGACGAGGGCGGACGAGAACCGGTCCTCGGAGAAGATCTCCGCGCCCTCATCGTCCAAGAAAGTGACGCGGATGCCGGCCTCCCCGGTGTAGGGATTCGACAGACGGTCGAGCGGGAACGCCTCGACCCCCTCCGAGACGACCGCGCCCTGCGAGTAGGACACGGCAGCGTGCGGGAGTCCCGCGCGGACGGATTCGAGCGGCGTGGTCGAGTAGGCCGGCACGACCGTCGCGCTCCCACCGCCCTGTGTTCGCGGAGACCGCGCGTGATGACCGATGACGGCGATCGTCGAGATCGCGGAACCGTCCCACGGAAGCTCGTCGTTGTTCGTGAGGAGGACGGCCCCCTCGACCGCCGCCTCGCGAGCGAATGCGCTCACGTCGATCTCGATGGGGAAGACGGGGTCGGAACCCGCGAGCGCACCCACCCGGTGGGCGAGGCGAAGCAGTCGATGCACCTTCCGATCGACGGCGTCGGACGACACGGTACCGTCGATGACGGCGCGCGTGAGTGACTCGCTCCATGCGGGTGACGGACCCGGCATCGCCAGATCCGTGTCGGCGCGCGCGGCCTCGAGGCTGCGCACCGCCGTCCAGTCGCTGACGACCACGCCGTCGAACCCCCATTCCGTCGACAGCGGATCCGAGAGAAGGGCGTTCTCCGTCATCGTGACGCCGCCGATCGAGTTGTAGGCCGCCATCAGGGCCCAGGGGCCCGCTTCGACGGCGAGCTCGAAGGGGAGGAGGTAGAGCTCCCGCAGAGCGCTCTCGCTCAGCCGCACATCCACCGTGAAGCGATCGGTTTCGGAGTCGTTGGCCACGTAGTGCTTCGGCGTGGCGGCGACGCCGTTGTCCTGAAGACCGCGGACGTACGAGGCGGCCAACACGCCCGAGAGCAACGGATCCTCGCTGAACGCCTCGAAGTGGCGACCGCCGAGTGGGGAGCGGTGCAGGTTGATGGTGGGCCCGAGGACGACGTCGACGTCCTTCCGGCGGGCCTCCCCCGCTGCGACGGCACCGTAGCGGTACGCGAGCGCCGGGTCCCATGATGCGGCCAGAGCGGAACCGGAAGGGAGACTGGCCGACGGACGTCGTTCGTCCCAGACGGGGCCCCGGACTCCGGACGGACCGTCCGACAGGATCATCGCGCGCAACCCGATCCGCTCGATGGGCGCCGTCGACCAGAAACTCGCTCCCGAGACGAGCACGACCTTCTCATCGAGCGTGAGCTCGGCGACCAGGGACCGGATCCGCTCCTCGATCGCGCTCACAGCGCGGCCGCCGAGGTCGTCTCCGACGGCGTGCGTTGCGCGTCGATCAGTCGACGCCGCTCGACGCGGCGCACCTCCTGGCGGCGCGGGTGCGGGACGGGCGCGGCCATGAAGAGCCGCTGCGTGTACGGGTGCACCGGTCGCGCCGTGACCTGATCGCCGTTCCCCACCTCGACGATCTCGCCGTGATACATGACGGCGACCCGGTGACTGACGTGGCGGACGACGGACAGGTCGTGGGAGATGAAGAGGTACGCGACGCCCGTCCGCTCCTGGATCTCGATGAAGAGATCCAGGACTCGGGCCTGCGTCGTGAGATCGAGGGCGGAGACGGGCTCATCGCAGACGACCAGTCGCGGCTCGAGGGCCAAGGCCCGTGCGATCGCTATCCGCTGGCGCTGACCGCCGCTGAAATCACGCGCTCGTCGTTGTGCCGCGTCGCTGGGGAGGCCGACGTCGTCGAGAAGCTCGGCGACACGGCCTCGAGCGTCCGACTCGGAGACGCCCCGGGCGCTCAGTGGCTCGCTGAGGATGCTGCCGATCGTCATCGACGGGTTCAGAGAGCTGTACGGATCCTGGAAGACCACTTGGATGTCACTGCTCAGCGCTCTCCGTTCGCGGCGGGAGAGACCGCTGATTTCGCGGCCGTCGAAGCGGATGGAGCCCGATTCAACCGGCGCAAGACCCAGCACGGCTCGTCCGAGTGTCGTCTTGCCGGACCCCGACTCACCCACGAGGCCCATCGTCTCCCCCGGTCGGATGTCGAGTGAGACGCCCTTGAGCGCCCGGAAGGGAGCAGCGCGGAAGCCCTTCTTCGGGTACGAGACGACGAGGTCCTCGATCGTGAGTAATGCGGTCATCGGGTGATCTCCTTGTGGGATTCGAGCGGCTTCCGGGCGTCGCCGTCCTCGAGGATGGCTCCGAGCAGAGAGCAGGTGTACTCGTGTTCGGGGTGGTCGAAGATGGCATCGACCGGTCCGCTCTCGACGATCCGGCCGCTCTGCATGACGGACACACGGTCGCACAGGTCGGCGACGACCCCGAAATTGTGCGTCACGATGAGGACGGCCATCCCCCTCTCCCGTTGCAGATCTCGGAGGAGGTCGAGGACCTCGGCCTGAACCGTGACGTCGAGCGCCGTCGTCGGTTCGTCGGCGATCACGAGTTCGGGGTCGCAGGAGACGGCGCCGGCGATGAGCACCCGCTGCGCCATGCCACCCGAGATCTCGTGAGGATAGGCGGCGAAGGCGTGAGCCGGATCGGGGATGCCGACGCGCTCGAGGAGTGCGAGGGCACGACTCCTCGCCTCCCCTCGCGAGAGACCGAGGACGACTCTCAGCGGTTCGACGAGCTGACTGCCGATCGTGAACGACGGATCGAGGTTCGACATCGGCTCCTGCGGTACATAGGCGATCCGGCGGCCACGCACCCGTGCATACGAGCCCTCCCCTGCCTCGTCGAGGCGGTCTCCGGCGAACTCGATGGAGCCGGCTTCGATGTGACCTCCGGAGGAGAGCAGGCCGAGGATCGCGAAGGCCGTCTGCGTCTTGCCGGATCCGGACTCGCCGATGAGCCCGTGCACCTCACCGCTTCGGACGTCGAGATCGACGCCCTTCACGACCTGGGTCGATCCGCCGCCCTCGCGGTCGTACGCGACAACGAGGTCGCGGACGCGGAGAAGCACGTCCGGATCGGTCACCAGCGCTCGGCTGTCGTCGGGGTGCACGATCGTGGCGGGGCGGTCGGCTCGAGTGTCGGACACGGCTGCCGGTCGTCGCCGAGCACGAGGTCGCGGGGCGGACCGCTCGAGCTCGTCACGCGCGGCGTTCGCCACGAGGACGAGAGCCATGCTCGTGAGCCCGATGGCGAGGGACGGCCACAGCATCAGGACCGGGGCCCGATAGATCTGGGCGAAGCCGTCGTTCAGCATGCCTCCCCAGGTCGGGACCGCCTGGTCACCGAGCCCGAGGAATTCGAGGCCGGACTGGACCGCGATCGCGATTCCGAGCAGGACGGCCGACTGGATGATGATGGGTGCTCGGACGACCCCGAGGATGTGACGGCCGATGATGCGCGCATCACTCAATCCTGCCACGCGCGCGGCGTCCACGTAGAGTTCGTCGCGGACCGCCCGGACGGAGACGTGCACCAGGCGGAAGAACGCCGGCGACAGCAGGACGCCGAAGATCGCCATCGATACCCAGATCGACGGCCCGAGAGCCGCTCGCGCGGCGAGGAGGACGACGATCGCCGGCAGCGCCATCACGATCGCCGTGAGCCAGGACGACACGGTATCCAAGAGACCGCCGTAGTATCCGGCGATGAGTCCTCCGACGACGCCAACGAGGAGAGCGACGACGAGGGCGAGCAACGCTCCCGCGATGCTGATCTGGGTCGCACTGAGAAGCCGCGAGAGTACGTCGCGCCCCGCCGAATCCCCTCCAAGGGGATGCGCGGCACTCGGGTCGGCGACGACGAGCTGCAGCGAGGAGAGCGTCGGGTCCACCGGTGCGATCCACCTCCCGACGACGGCGACGACGGCGACGACCGCGAGGAAGGCCAGAGCGGCCACCGCGACCGGGTTGCGGAGGAGGCGTCGGAAGAGGGACTGGCGGGCGAGGGTCGGTGCGACGACGGGGGCCGCGGCGTATTCGGTCACGAGAGCCTGACTTTGGGGTTGAGCGCTGCTTGCGCGAGGTCGATCACGAGATTGACGAGAACGACGAGTACGGCCGTCGCCATGACGAGCCCCATGACCATGGGAATGTCGGCCTTCACCGTCGAGCTGACGGCGAGTTGTCCGAGTCCCGGGATCGCGAAGATCTGCTCGACGATGACGGCCCCGCCGAGGAGTCCGACGAACTGGACGGCGAGGACCGCGAGCGCGGGCCCGGCGGCGTTCCGGAGGACGTGTCGCGCGACGACGCGCCGTGAGCTCAGACCGCGACTCCGCAGGGTGCGGACGTAGTCGCGCTCCCGCGCGTCAGCGACGGAACCTCTCACCTGCTGTGCGACGACGACGATGGTGCCGAGCGCGAGGGCGACCACCGGGAGCGTCACCGACGAGAGCCACCCCGCGATGGACGACGTCGGCGGCACGTAGCCCGTGGCCTTGAAGAGCCCGAGCTGCAACGAGAACACGAGGACGAGGCCGAGAGCGACGAGGAAGCCGGGGATCGCGAACCCGAGGATCGAGACGAACTGCACGAGACGGTCCACCCATCCGCCTCGCGTCGCGGCGAGCACGCCGAGGACGACCCCCACGACGGCGGAGAGGATCGTGGCACCGAGCACGATCGACAGAGTGACGGAGAGTCTGCTCGTGACTCCGGTCGCGACGAGCTCGCCCGTGAACCACGAACGACCGAACTGACCCTGGACCGCATGGACGAGCCAGTCGGAGTACTGCTGCCAGAGCGGGCGGTCGAGGCCGAGTTCGGCGGTTTTGCGCGCCACGAGCTCGGTCGTCGCGTTCTGACCGAGGATGCGGCGCGCGATGTTGTCGCTGTTCGCATAGAGCAGCGCATAGGCGAGCGCCGAAACGGCGACCACGAGCACGAGGCCGACGAGCAGCCGTCGGAGGATGAAGCGGATCATGACGTGTCCCTGGTGGGGTGGATGGAAAGGGAGGACGAGGCCGGGGACGGGCGCTGACCCGTCCCCGGCGGGCGGATCAGCCGACGGGCTTGATGTCGTAGATCGAGGGCACCATGTTGGTCGGGTTGAGCGTCACGTCGGTCTCCGCGTCGTGCGCGAAGCCGGCGCTCACCCGGTAGTACGGCGCGAACCAGCCCTGCTCGACGATGTAGCGGTTGAGCTCCTTCGCCTTCTCGACCTGCGTCGCCACGTCCCCGGTCTGGATCTCGGAGATGAGGGCCGCCGTCGTCTCGTCCTCGTAGTGGAACGGGTTGAACGGAGCGGTCGGCGAGATCATGAACTGGATGAGCTGCCAGTCGGCGTTGGCCTCGAGCTGCATGGGTGCCGCGGGGTACTTGGCAGCGGACATGTCGGCGATGTAGTTCTCGACGGGAGTGTCGGTGAAGGTCACATCGATGCCGACGTCGGCGAGCTGCTGCTCGATGAGGGGGAACTGAGCCGCGCCGAGGACCACCGTGCTCGGCATGGAGAGCTCGAACCCGTCCGGGTAACCCGCCTCCGCGAGGAGGTCCTTTGCCTTCTCCGGGTCGTATTCGTAGTAGCTGTCGAGCTCGGGGTCGTAGGCCTCGCTCGTCGCTTTGAAGACCTGCGTGGTCACGGTGCCGTTCCCGAGCTGGAGCGCCTCCAGCAGTCCTTCTCGGTCGAGCGCGTAGTTGATCGCCTGGCGGACGCGTACGTCGCCCATCGCCGGGTTCAGCTCTCCCCCACGGTCGAACAGGAGAAGACCCTGGAAATTGAGCTCGCTGGCCTGGATGGTCCAGCCGGCCCCCTCGACCTGGTCGAGGTTGTTGTTGTCGGCCAGCACGAGCGTGTTGATCTCGCCCGCCTTCAACGCGTTCACCGCTGCCGTCGGGTCCGAGAGGACGTTCATGGTGATGGTGTCGTAGTGCTGGACGTCCGGATTCCAGTAGTCCTCGTTCTTCGTGAAGACGTAGGAGGTCCCCGTCACGGTCGCGCCGAGATCGAGCACGTAGGGACCGGATCCGACGGGGTTCGTGTCGGCGTCCTCGGCATCGAACGTCGACGGCGCCGCGATGAGGCCGGCCTCCCGGCTCAGGTAGCTGGTCAGGGCGGGGTCGGGTGCGCTCAGGGTGAGCACGACGGTCGAGTCGTCCGTGGCCTCGATCGTCTCCACGTTCGCGAGGTCGCCGGCGTAGGCACCACCACCGTCCTTGAAGCGCTGGAGGTTCTGCTGCACGATCTCCGCGGTGAGGTCGCTGCCGTCGGTGAAGGTCACGTCGTCTCGAATGGTGAGAGTGAGCTCGGTGTTGTCGTCGTTGTAAGAGAAGTCAGACGCGAGGTAGGGGCCGACGGTCCCGTCGGACCTCCCCTCGAGGAGAGTGTCGTAAACGGCCTGGTAATAGAGCGCGCGGTTGCCCCACTCGGCTTGCGTCACATCGAACGTGCCCTGGGCGAGGATCTGTCCGAATACGGCGGACTGGGTCTCACCGCCCGGCTCTTCGGTCGTCGCGCACCCGGCGAGGGCGAGAACGGCGACCGCGGCGACGACGGCTGTGGCCTTCAAACGGATCATCATCGGTCCTGTTCGTCATGGGCGATCGTCGGTGACCACCTCTGTGCGAGGACGTTAGCACCAAAACCTAGCGCCCACTAGGTATTAAGAAATCACGATTCGGACACGGCGCTCGGGGGCTTCCACCGGCGCCCCGTCGGGCCTACTCGAAGCCAGCCGGTAGGGTGAACGGATGGTCCGGCAGGGAGATCGCGTGACCGATGACGTCCGCTCGACAAGCGCCGGCAGCGCGCAGAAGCGACGCCCGCGCGGCAGTTACGCGAAGTCGGTCGACACGCAGGAGGCCATCCTCGACGCTGCGCTCGGCGTCTTCGCGCAGAACGGCTTCCGCTCAGGCTCGCTGCGCGAGATCGCCCAGCGGGTAGGCATCAGCGAGGCTGGTCTACTGCACCATTTCGAGAGCAAGGCGCGACTGCTGGCTGCGGTGCTCGACCGGAGGGACGAGCTCGCGCGGGCCATCGTCCCGAGCACCTCCGAGGACGGTGTGAAGACGCTCAGAGGGCTCATCGCTCTCGCACGCTTCAACGCCTCAGAACCGGCGGTCGTCGAGTTGTTCTGCACGCTGTCCGCGGAGGCGACGTCCGCGGCGCACCCCGCGCACGCCTACTTCATCCGACGCTACGAGACGGTGCGCGCGACGGTCTTCGCCGCATTCTCCGACCTCGAGGGTCGAGGCCTCCTCCGGAGCGGCGTGACTCCCGACGGGGCCTCTCGAGCGACGATCGCCATCATGGACGGCCTGCAGATCCAATGGCTCCTCGACCGCGGCCTCATGGATATGGCGGAGGATCTCCACACATTCCTCGGCACCCTGACGAGCGCCGATCTGTGACCGCGGTGGTCACGCCGAGCGCGACCACCGCGATCCGCTGTCGCCCCTAGAAGGCCACGACCGGCTTCACGACCTCTCCCGAGGCCGAGTCCGCGAAGCCCTGGTTGATGTCCTCGAGCGCATAGCTGCGCACGAGCTTGTCGATGGGGAAGCGCCCCTCCTTCCACAATTCGACGAGCTTCGGGATGAATACCTGAGGGACCGAGCTGCCCTGAACGATCGTGGTGAACGTCCACCCCTTCACGAGCGACAGTCCGATCTCGAAGGACACCTCGGTTCCGGGCTTAGCGGCCCCCACCAGGGCGAGCGTGCCCCGGAGCGCGAGGGCGTCGGCGGCCTGACGGAGCAGCTCCGGGCGTGCGGTCGTGTCGAGCACGTAGTCGGCTCCGACGCCCCCCGTGAGACGCATGATCTCCTCGGTGAGGTCCGACTCGCGGGTGTTGATCGTGTCGGTCGCACCGAGCTCCCGGGCGAGGTCGAGCCGAGAGGGATGGATGTCGACGGCGATGACGCGTGAGCAGCCGGCGACTCGGCCGGCCATGATGGCCCCGGAGCCGACGGCACCGGTTCCGATCACGACGAGCGAGCTGTTGAGGCCGGGCTTGAGCTGATTCAGGATCGACCCGGCACCGGTCTGGATACCGCAGCCCAGCGGAGCCATGATCTCGAGCGGCACGTCGTCGTCGACCTTGATGACGCTCTCCTCGACGACGTTGGCGTACGTCGAGAACGACGACTGCCCGAAGAAGTGCGAGGAGATCACCTCTTCGTCCTTCGACAGCGCCGTCGATCCGTCGGGTCGTCGTCCGCCGAAATCGGCCGCGAAGAGATTCTCGCAATAGGCCATCTGGCCGGCGCGGCAGCGAGCACAGTGTCCGCAATAGGCGGCCGCCAGCAGGACATGATCTCCCGGCTCGACCGTTCGGACGGAATCGCCCACCGCTTCGACGATGCCCGCGCCTTCGTGACCGAGGACGGCCGGCAACGGGGTCGGATAGACCTGATCGCGGACGATCGCGTCCGTGTGACAGACGCCCGAGGCGACCATCCGCACGCGGACCTCGTTGTGCCGGAGGTCGTCGAGCTGGAGTTCCTCGATGACGAGGTCGGCGTGCGGCTCGCGAGCCACCGCCGCTGTGACCGTGATGCTCATCCGTGTCTTCCGTTCCGCTTAGAAGGGGTAGGCCTGGTCGGACTGCTCGACGGTGATCCACTTGAGTTCCGTGAACTCGTTGATCACCGCTCGACCGTCGAAGCGACCGAAGCCGCTCGCCTTCGTCCCGCCGTACGGCGCCTGCGCCTCGTTCTGGACGGTCGCGCCGTTGACGTGCACATGCCCGGCGTCGATGCGCATGGCCACCTGAAGCGCGCGGTGACTGTCCTTCCCGAAGACCGCCGCCGCGAGTCCGTACTCGGTGTCGTTGGCCACCTGCACGGCCTCGTCGACGTCCGAGACGCGCACGACCGTGGTGATGGGCCCGAAGGTCTCCTGGTCGTAGATCGCCATGTCCGGTCGCACCTTGTCGACGATCGTCGCCGCCATCGACGCTCCATCCGCACGACCCCCGACGACGACCGTCGCACCCTTCTCGACCGCATCGTCGATGAGACCGTTGATGCGGTCGCCCGACTCCGCGCGGACCATCGGACCGATGACGCAGGACGGGTCGGTCATGGGGTCGCCCGAGACGAGCTGCCCGGCGCGTTCGGCGAACTTCGCGACGAACTCGTCGGCGATCGACTCGTCGACGACGAACCGCTCCGTCGACATACAGATCTGCCCCTGGTACATGAAGGATCCGAACACGGCGGCGTTGACCGCTCCGTCGATGTCGGCGTCGTCGAGCACGACGAGAGGCGCCTTCCCTCCGAGTTCGAGCAGAACGGGCTTGAGGTGACGGGCGGCCTTCTCGGCGATGATGCGGCCGATAGCCGTCGAGCCCGTGAAATTGACCCGGCGGACGGCGGGATGAGCGATGATCGCTTCGACCACGCGGTCCGAGTCCTCGGCGCTGCTCGTGATGAAATTGAGAACACCGGCCGGGAGACCGGCGTCGTGAAGCACCTCGGCGATGATGGCGTGGGTGCGCGGGCTCGTCTCCGACGCCCGGAACACGACCGAGTTCCCGCACACGATGGGGTACGCGATCGCCCGCGCCGCGAGGACGCCCGGACCGTTCCACGGTGCCATACTGAACACGACGCCGGCGGCCTGCCGGACCGTCATCGACAGCGTCCCGGGCTTGTCCGTCGGGATCGTCTCTCCTTGGATCTGCGTCGCCAGTCCCGCTGCTTCACGGAACAACTGAGCGGTGAGGAAGACGTTGAAGCCGGCCCAGAGTTGCGCTGCGCCGACCTCGGACATCATGGTCTGGATGAAATCGCCGGCACGCTCCTCGATGAGGTCGGCCGCTTTGAGCATGACCGCACGTCGCTGCGTCGGTCCGGTGGTCGACCACGAACGGAACGCCGTCGACGCCGACTCGACGGCGTCGAGTGCGTCCTCGACGCTCGCCGCCGCCCCCTCGGTGACGACCTCGCCGGTCACGGGATTGCGTCGCTCGAACGTCTTGCCTTCGCGGGCGCTGCGGCCCTCGTTGTCGATGATGAGCTTGGTTTGCATCGGATCTCCTCGGTCGCCGTTGACTCGTAACCCGTCACGCCTCGGGTGTGACGGTGTAACGGTAGCACGCCGAGGCGCAAAATGGTGTTATACGTTTTGAGGAACGAGGGCGCCGTTGCCGATCGGCGCTCCGATCACCGATTCCACGTACTCGGTCGCCGCGGGAGCGAGTGCGCCGTGCGTCGCCAGGAACATGCCGTGTGCGTCCGCTCCTCGCCATCCGTCCGGCCGGAGGGCGAGCGGGAGCGACGGGTCGCGGAACGGGAAGTGGCGATACGTCGAGACCAACTCGGTGCGGGCGGCGAGAGCAGCCGCCCCGTCCAGCTCA
The DNA here is from genome assembly GCF_004078655.1 of Labedella populi. Lineage (GTDB taxonomy): Bacteria > Actinomycetota > Actinomycetes > Actinomycetales > Microbacteriaceae > Labedella > Labedella populi. The sequence continues at coordinate 28,580 of NZ_RZNC01000004.1, forward strand.
GCGACGGAGTCCTCGAGGACGGCGTGTTCGACGATGAAGCGTTCGTAGTCCACATTCAGCGCCACGAGATCCCAACACCGCTCGGCGAGGCTCCGGTCGCCGTCGACGCTGTCGCTCCGCGCCAGGAGAACGTCGACCGTCGCCGAGGGGAATTCGCCGCGCAGCCTGTGCGCGCGAACGCGCTGATCGCTCGGGGTCAACCACGTGGACATGGTGAGCGAGCCGAATCCAAGCCAGGAAAGCCTCTTCTTGAGCTGCTCGCGCACGGAGCGGTCGCTTTCGTCGAGCTGGAAGATTACCTGCGTCCAGGCGCCGTCCCACTCGTCGGCGTACGGTTCGAAGATGCGGGATCGACCCTCATCGAGAACGACCAACAACTCGTCGCTCAGCCGATAGATCGTCTCGCGGCCAACTCGGCGCGTCGTGAACCACCCCTCCTGCCGGAGCCGGGACAACGTCACGCGGGTCGTCGCCGGCTCGACGCCGAGAGCCGCCAGAAGGGTGACGAGATCGCTCGCCCTGACCTCGCTGTCGACGTAGCGCAGGTAGTCCCCGAACACGTCCAGGATCAGCGCTCGCGGCTTCATCGTCGTCGTTGCCATAATCGACCGATCCTTCCTCGCGCGCGACACCCCGATCAGTATGTTCTCATCTCCGTGGCCTCAGACTGCCGGGGCGAGCTTGCCGGCGACGTCCTCCCGGAGGAGCTTCTTGTCGATCTTCCCGACCTTCGTGAGCGGAAGGGTATCGAGCACCTCCAATCGCTCCGGAAGTTTGAACGCCGCAACACCCTCCTCCGTCATGAACGCTCGAACCGTCTCCAGGTCGAGATCGGCGCCCGGGCGGAGCTCGACGTAGAGGCAGAGGCGTTCGCCGAGCACGGGATCCGGCATACCGACCGCCGCCGCGAGCTCGACGGACTCCAGCCGGTACACGATGTTCTCGACCTCCTCGGCGGAGATCTTCTCACCACCCCGGTTGACGAGGTCCTTCTCCCGCCCGTGCACGACGAGGTTGCCGTCCGAACGGCGCACGACGACGTCCCCGGAGCCGTACCACCCGTCGACGAACGCGCGCTCGTTGTGCTCCGGCGCGCGATAGTAGCCACGAGGCGTGTACGGACCGCGCGTGAGGATGAGGCCAGGGGTCCCGTCGGGAACGTCCTTTCCGTCGGCATCGACCACGCGGATCTCGTCCCCGTCAGAAACGGGGCGGCCCTGCGTCGACACGATCACGTCGTCGGGGTCGTCGAGGCGCGTCATGTTGATGAGCCCCTCGGCCATCCCGAACACCTGCTGCAGCGTCGCGCCGAGCTCGGGCCGCACGCGTGCCGCGAGTTCATCGGGCATCCGCGAGCCCCCGACCTGAAGGACCTGCAGAGACGCGAGCGACTCCGCGCCCACCTCACGCCGGTGGTCGATCCAGCGCTGAGCGACGGCCGGTACCGCCGATGCGATCGTCACCTTCTCCTTCGCGATGGTCGCAAAGCCGCGGACCGGTTCCGGACTCGGGAGCATGACCGCGGTTCCACCGACGAAGAGGGTGCCGAGCACTCCGGGGCATGCGAGCGGGAAGTTGTGGCTCGCGGGAAGCGTCCCGAGGTAGACGGTGTCCGACGTCAACCCGCTGACGACGGCGGTGGCGACGACGTTGTAGGCGTAGTCGTTGTGGGTGCGTGTGATGAGCTTGGGCAGCCCGGTCGTTCCTCCGGACAGCAGGAAGCACGCCGGCGAGTCCGGGTGCGGTGCGAGAGCATCGATCCGCTCCCGCGCGCCGGGATTCTCGGGAGCCGCGAGGAGGTCGTCAAGGGAGATCGCCGGTGCGCGCGTCTCGCCCGTCGTCAGAATCCACCGCACGACCGGGGCGGTGGCCGCCACCTTCTCGGCGAGCGCCTGATGGTCGAAATCCTTGATCCGATCGGGCACCGCGATCGCGACGACCTCCGCCAGTTCCGCCAGATACGTCAATTCATGGTGACGGTGGGCCGGAAGCGCCATCACCGGGATGACCCCTGATCGGAAGCACGCGAGTGCGAAGACGACGAACTGCCAGTCGTTCGGCAGCTGCACGAGGACGCGGTCGTCCGGCTTGAGTCCGAGGGCGAGGATCCGCTCCGCGGCGGCGTCTGCCCGCTCGACGAGCTCTCGGTACGTCAGCCGCAGTGGCCCGCTGACGAGCGCTGTCTTGTCCGGATTCCGGTCCGCCGCATCGAGCACGTACTCCCCGAGGGGACGGTCCCGCCACCAGCCGCGTTCCCGGTACCGGGCGGCGTCCTCGAGCGGCCAGGGAACGACCCCGTTCCTCGTCGGTTCCGTCATGTGGTCCTCACTTCCTTGTGAGCGGGCAGCACGATGGCGTCGAGGGCGACGATACCGGTCGCGGTGCTGCGAAGGGGATTGATCTCGATCTCGTCGACGACGCCGTCCGCGACGAGCGCACCGAGTCCCACGACGATGCCTCCGAGCACCTCGAGATCCACCGGCGCGCTCCCCCGGTGGCCGAGGAGGAGCTCGCGCGCGACGAGATCCTCCACCATGGCGACGGCGGCGGTGCGCGTGAGCGGAGCCGTGCGGATGGCGACGTCGCCGAGGACCTCCGTCGCGATGCCGCCGACGCCCATGGCGACGATCGGGCCGAAGACGGTGTCGTTGCGGGCACCGACCACCAGGTCGATGCCGGGGGCCGCCATCGATTCGACGAGGAACTCCGACGCGCCTGCGGTCTCGAGGTCGTCGAGCGCACGCTCGAGATCCTCCGCGGTGCGCACCCCGAGGACGACTCCCCCGATCTCCGTCTTGTGGAGCACGGAGGCGTCGAGGAGCTTGACGGCGAGCGGAGGATCGAGTGTGCTCCACGCACGCCGGGCCGCCTCCCGATCAGCGCAGCGATATCTCGGCGGCGTGGCGATCCCGAGCGCATCGAGGAGGTCCTTGCCTCGCGCTTCGTCCCACTCCCCCTCGGCGACCGAGGCCACCCAGAGAGGGACGACAGGCGCCGGGGATGAGGCCTCTCGGGAGGCGGCCCTCGATTTCGCATCGTCCGCGAGAGCGGCGAGCCCCTGGGCGAGTTGTGTGGGTCCGGACAGAACCGGGATCCCCGTGTCCCGGCCGGATCGTCGGAGGCTTGACACGTCCGAGGCCGGGCCGTCGACACCCATCACGACGGGGACGTCGTCCGCGACGCCGGCCGCGAGCACGTCGGCCACGATATCGACGACCGGTTCGGTGATCGCGTACACGCCGAGGACGTCCGTCACCGGGTCGGCGGCGACGGTCCGGACGACCGAAGGGAACGTCTCACCGGGCCGGCCGGTGTCGACCGGGTTCGCCTGGAAGGTCAGGGGCGGCAGAAGTCCGGCGAGCACCGCTTTCGTGTCCGCACCGAGCTCCGGGAGGTGATTCGCGTCGCTCAGCGCGTCGGCGATGATGAGGCCGGGCCCGGCCTGGGCCGTGATGAGCGCGACTCCCGGCCGAGCCGACACCCGTGCCCGCCGCGCCGAGAGGGCCGTCGCCGCGGCGACCGCCTGCACCTCGTCCCCGACCAGCACTGCTCCCGCTTGCCGGAGGGCGGCGCGGGTCGTCCGCCACGACGTGGCGAGCGCGCCGGTGTGCGATCGCGCGAACTCCGACACGTCGTTCCGCCCGACGACGAGAGCGATGACGGGTTTGACCGCCGCGAGGGTGGCGACCGCCTCCACGAGTGCCGGGCCGTCCGGAACCGTCTCGACGTGCAGGATGACCGCTCGCGTCGTTTCGTGGCCGACCAGGTAGTGGAGGACATCGGGAGCGGAGACGTCCTGGCCAGCGCCGATGCCGACTCCGAGACTGACGCCTGCCCCGTCGCTCTCGAGCCGGAACGAGAGGACGTGGTTGACGCCACCGCTCGCCGCCACTACGGCCACCGATCCCGGGCCCAATCGGCGGACCCCGGGGACGAAGCTCGCGAAGAGCGACGCGTGCGGGACGAAGAACCCGGACGTGTTCGGCCCGAGCAGGCGGATGCCCGTCTCGGCGACGACCGTGTCGAGGTCTCGGGCATAGTCGACGCCGACGCCGCCGGCCTCGGCGAATCCCCCCGCACAGACGAGGGCGGCACCGACGCCCGCCTCGGCGCTCTCCCTCACCGCCGAGGCGGTGTGCATCGCCGGAACGCACATGACGGCGAGATCGGGAACCGCTCCCGCCGCCGCGGCCTCACCGATCGACGAGTGCATGCCGGCCGTCGGGCGGCTGTTCACCAGCCGCACCTCGCCCGGGAAGGTCTCGAGCGACGAGGCCATGGCGTAGCCGAGCTTCTCCGGGTTGCCGGATGCACCGACGACGACCACGCCCCTCGGCTCGAGGAGGGGCGCGAGGTCACGCGGAAGCATGAGCATGCTCCCGCTTCGCGACGGCGTCCGCGCGGCCGGACAGGATCAGTGTCGCCGCCGCCGCATCGTCGAGTTCGTCGTCGAGGATCACCACGACGCGGCCCGCTTCTAGCCGCGCCCGCTCGGCGACGAGAGTCCTCGTCGTCGCCGTTCCCCCGTGCACGAGCACGACCGGGGCCGCGGTCGACGGCGAGACCTCGGCAGCCGCGCGCTCATCCACAGGGGCTTCGAGCGCCTCGAGCTGCACGCCCTCCTCCAGGGTCGTGTCCGCGGCGTCGCTCAACCGGGCGGGAGCGTCGTCGACGAGACGGAGTCGTCGATCCGTCACTCGCACCGCGCCGAGGTCGAGGGGGCTCTCGAGCGGCGGGGCTCCGTGCTCCCTGCGCCACGCGTCGTCGACGGCCTCGGCGAGATGCGGGTCTCGGCGGCGGACTCGCTCGATGTCGATGCTGCGCGAAAAGAAGTGGAAGGCGAACTTCAGGGGGTCGAGCGCGTCGTAGTACCGACCGAAGTTCTCCCACCAACTGAGGCTCGGGCCTGCTGCGTTCTGGATGCGTTCGACCTCGGGACGGCGCTCCTCCTCGAAGCGTCCGAGCGCCGCGCGGACGTCGAGGTCGGGCGCGGCGAGCTCTCTTGCGAGAACGATGGCGTCCTCCATCGCCATCTTGGTCCCTGAACCCACGGAGAAGTGCGCGGTGTGCACAGCATCGCCGAGCAGGACGACGTTCCCGGAGTGCCACTTCTCGGTGCGACGGGTGCGGAAGTTGCCCCACCGCGAGTTGTTCCCGACGAGTTCCGCTCCGTCGAGGTCGTCGGCGAAGAGCTGCTCGAGGTACCGGCGGGTGACCTCGTCCGACGCTCCGGGCGGAGTGCTCATGTCGAACGCGTCGAGGCCGGCGGCCCGCCAGGTCGTCTCGTCCGTCTCGACGATGAAGGTGCTCAGCTCGTCGCTGATGGGGTACGCATGAGCGGCGAAGTTGCCGTGCTCGTTCTTCCGGTGCAGGAAGGTCAGCCCATCGAAGAGGTGCGTGGTGCCGAACCAGATGAACCTGGCGACGGCCGTCTCGACCGTCGATCCCAGCTCGGGCTCGAGCATGTCCCGGATACGGGAGTTCGCCCCGTCCGCTGCGACGACGACATCGAAGTCGGACAGCTCGCCGAGGGACCTCACCTCGGTGCCGAATCGCAGGTCGACGCCGGCATCGTCCGCCGCCCCCTGCAGCTCACGGAGGAGGACCCGTCGATGCACCGCAGCCATCCCATTCCCGGCGAAGGCGTGGGTCTCCCCTTTGAGGGCGACGGCGATGGCATCCCAGTGGACGCCGTACCGAGCGAGCGCGTCGTGCAGCACGGGATCGGCATCGTCGATGCGCTGCAGCGTTCGATCCGAGAAGACCACGCCGAAGCCGAACGCGTCGGTCGGTCGGTTCCGTTCGAAGAGCGCGACCTCGATGTCGGGCCGGGCCCGTTTCAGGAGAGTGGTGAAGAAGAGGCCTCCGGGGCCGCCGCCGACACAAGCAACACGAATCGCCATTGATTTTCCGTTCCGTCGTTGCTCGTCATTATGCAACACTTGGACGCAGGCGACCAAAAAAATGTCACACGATGGTCGACCAGCTTCTTTTCAACGACGAGAGGACCACGATCATGCAGCAGATGGACGGCACCGCGGACACACCCGAGCTGGAGGAGCTCTACCGTGACTTCGCGGCGAACGACATGGCTCCGTTGTGGACGCAGCGGGACGATCTCATGCCGATGACGCCGGCCCCGCAGGCGATCCCCCACGTCTGGCGGTGGAAGACCCTCTTCGACATCGCTCAACGCTCCGGGGATCTGGTGCCGGTGGGGCGCGGCGGCGAACGTCGAGCCGTCGGTCTCACCAACCCCGGCCTCCCGGGCACCGGGTACGCGACACCCACCCTCTGGTGCGCGATCCAGTACCTCGGCGGCCATGAGACCGCCCCGGAGCACCGCCACTCGCAGAACGCCTTCCGCTTCGTCGTCGAGGGCGAGGGCGTCTGGACCGTCGTCAACGGTGATCCCGTCGCCATGCGCCGAGGCGATCTCCTCCTCACACCCGGGTGGAACTTCCACGGTCACCACAACGACACCGCGAACCCGATGGCCTGGATCGACGGCCTCGACATCCCATTCTCGAGCCAGATGGACGTCGGGTTCTTCGAGTTCGGCTCGGAACGGGTGACCGACGAGGCCTCCCCGGCCGTCTCCCGAGCGGAACGGCTCTGGGCGCACCCCGGGCTCCGCCCCCTGTCAGGTCTCGAGGACAAGGTCTCGTCACCGCTCAGTGCCTACCGGTGGGAGCACACCGACTCAGCACTGCGGGAACAGTTGGCACTCGAGGACGAGGGCTTCCCCGCCACCGTGGAGCAGGGGCATGCGGCGATCCGCTACTCAAACCCCACGACGGGCGGCGACGTGATGTCGACGATCCGCTGCGAGTTCCACCGGCTCCGGGCCGGCGTCTCGACACCCGTGCGCCACGAGGTCGGCTCGTCCGTCTGGCAGGTCTTCGAGGGCGAGGGCATGGTCGTCCTCGGCGAGGTCGAAACGCGACTCGAGACCGGCGACCTCTTCGTCGTTCCCAGTTGGGTGCCGTGGTCGCTCCACTCCGACACACAGTTCGACCTCTTCCGGTTCTCGGACGCACCGATCATGGAACGCCTCAACTTCGCCCGCACCTTCGTCCCCTCGGCGAACTGACCACCCCTCTACTCGGAAGCCATCATGAGACTCGCAACACTCCGCACCCCCGCAGCGACCGTCGCCGTGCGCGTCGACGAAACCGTCGCCGTCGAGATCGACGGGTTCGCCGACGTCGGCACACTTCTCGGCGACCCCGACTGGGAGACGCTCGCGCGCTCCGCCGACGGCGCCTCCCGGGACCTCGACGGGATCGAGGAGTCCCATTGGGCGGCGGTCGTGCCCTCCCCGTCGAAGATCGTCTGCGTCGGGCTCAACTACCGCAACCACATCCTCGAGATGGGTCGGGAACTGCCCCAGTACCCGACTCTGTTCGCGAAGTACCCCGAGGCGCTCATCGGTCCGTACGATCCGATCGTCCTCCCCGAGTACGCCGCGAGCGCCGTGGACTGGGAGGCCGAGCTCGCGATCGTCATCGGTTCGCGTGCGCGTCGTGTGAACGAGGCCGACGCGGCGAAGGCCATCGCCGGCTACTCGGTCATCAATGACGTCACCCTGCGCGATTTCCAGTATCGGACACCCGAATGGTTGCAGGGCAAGACGTTCGAGGGCTCCACCCCGTTCGGACCGGTCCTCGTCACCACGGACGAATACGCGCTCGGTACGGAACTGTCGACGACGGTCGACGGGGAGAAGATGCAGTCGACGACCACCGACGACCTCGTCTTCGGGCCCGCGGCCCTCGTCTCCTACATCTCCCACATCGTGACGCTGAACCCCGGCGACGTGATCGCGTCCGGAACCCCGGGGGGCGTCGGCCACGCCCGCGATCCGAAGCGCTACCTCGGAGACGGCGCCGTCCTCACGACCGTGATCGAGGGCATCGGCTCCATCACGAGCGTCGTGACCGTCGAGGTCTGATCGTGGCCGCCCGGACCGACAACGTCAGCGATCCCGCCCTCGCCGCCGGCCTCCTCGTCGCGCGTCGAGGACAAGCCTTCTACTCCCGGAAGCTCAACGAACTGTCCGACGACGATCTCGGCGCGCCGTCGCTGCTCCCTGCGTGGAGTCGACGCCACGTCGTCGCGCACGTGGGGCTCAACGCGCGTGCGCTGACCCGGCTCACGGAGTGGGCCGCGACGGGCATCGAGACCCCCATGTACGACTCGCCGGAGCAGCGCACGGAGGAGATCGACTTCGCCGCGACCCTCCCGGCGCAGGCGCTGCGGAATCTCTCGGATCACGCCGCCATCCACCTCAACGTCGAATGGCGGGATCTGCCGGAGACGGCGTGGGCGAACGAGGTGAGAACGGCGCACGGGCGGGTCGTCCCGGTGTCGGAGACGGTGTGGATGCGGACTCGCGAAGTGTGGATCCACGCGGTCGACCTCGGCAACGGCGCGTCCTTCCGGGACATCCCGGCGGAGGTGATCGATCGCCTCCTCGACGATGTGCAGTCGGCGTGGGTGACCCGTGCAGGATCCGACGGACGGCCGCCCATGCTCGAGGCGACGGATCGACCTCGTGTCTCGTCGACGGCTGCGGCCGCGGTCCAGGGGCCCGCGTGGCGGCTCGCCGCATGGGCGACGGGCCGCGGAAGCGCTGATGGCCTGTCGACGAGCGACGGCGCCCCCCTGCCGTCGGCGCCGAGATGGCTCTGACGGCGACCGTCGGCTAACGCGGCGCGGCGCTACAATACTCGCGGCCGGTGATGGACGGGTCACCGACGCGAACAGGATCCGGAGCGAGGGATGATCGAGCGGAAGTCGGTCGGTCCCGAAGCCGGGGCCGTCCACAAGGTACTCAACAACAACGTCCTGATCACGATGGATCCGCTCGGTCGCGAGCAGGTGCTGATGGGACGCGGTCTCGCTTTCCAGGCGAGGCCCGGTGATCCCGTCGATCTCACGAAGGTCGAGAAGTCGTACACCCTCGACGTCGACGTCAACCGCACGCACATCCACGAGGTTCTCGCGGCCGCACCCTACGAAGTGATCGCCGCGGTGAACGGCGCCGTCGACCATGCTGAGAGGTCCCTCGGTCGCGACCTCGGTCGGCACCTTCCCATCGCGATCATCGACCACGTCCAGTTCCTCTTGGAACGTCTGCGCACCGGCGTCGATCTGCCTTCCGCGAGCATGCCCGAGGTGCGTGTGCTCTACCCGGACGAATCCCGCGCGGCGACGGAGATGTCAGAGCACCTCGCTGCCGCCCTCGCCGTCGAACTCCCGACGGACGAGTCGGTGTTCCTCACGATGCACCTCCTCAACGCGACACGGGACGAACCCAACGGGACCGCCGCGCTACTGTTCCGCCGGGTGCAGCACGTCGTCAAGACCGTTGAGCGATCCACAGGGGTGTCACTCGACGTCGAGAGTCTCGATTACGCGCGCTTCATCCTCCATGTCAAGTTCCTGCTCCAGCGCCTCGTGTCCGAGTCGATGCTCCGCAGCGCTGACACGTCGTTCTACGATTTCGCACGGGTGAAGTACCCGCGCGCTGCGGCGTGCGCCGACGAGGTCAAGGCCTACGTGCTCGCCGCGACGGGCTCCGTTCTGACGGACGAGGAGTTGCTCTACCTGATCGTCCACGTCGAGCGCCTCATCCAGCGCGTCGGCCCGGACTGACCCGTCCCCGGCGAGACCGGCATGTGTTACCGTTTCCTCTGCGAGACGATGACCGTCACGCAGAAGCCAGGATTGTTACTGCACGGCAGGCAAAACCTGAGTTCACCCTTCGGACGCGATCCGGCGGGCGGGCTCAGGTTTTTTTTATGCCCGCGAGCGGTCCGCTTCTCCTCACAGTGCCGCGAGGACGCGGCGAAGGGTGGAACGACGATGGATTACGGGAAGACCGCTGCGGGTGTCCTGGCGGGGGTCGGTGGAGGAGACAACGTCGCCTCTGTCGTCCACTGCGCTACACGGCTGCGATTCGAACTCAAGGACACGGCGAAGGCCGATCCCGACGCGATCCGCTCGATCCCCGGAGTGATCACCACGGCGGAAGCCGGAGGCCAGTTCCAGGTGGTCATCGGCAACGAGGTCCCGGAGGTCTACGCCGAGATCGCGAAGACGACCGGCGGTGCGCCGGGCGAGCGACGGTCGAAGCAGCGCGATGACGCGGCGAAGCCGAACGTGTTCAACAGGTTCATCGCCATGATCTCGGCACTGTTCTCGCCGCTGCTCTGGGTTCTCGCCGCCGCGGGCCTCCTCAAGGCGTTGCTGTCGGCGTCCGTCGCGTTCGGCTGGATCGACTCGACCACGACGACGTATGCGATGCTCAATGCCATCTCCGACGGCTTCTTCTACTTCCTCCCCGTGATCCTGGCGGTCACCGCGGCCAAGTACTTCGAGGCCAACCAGATGACGTCGATGGCGATGGCCGCCGCGCTCGTCTACCCGGCGATCGTCGCGCTCGACGGCCAGCCGGACGTCTCGTTCTTCGGTATCCCCGTCGTGATGGTGAGTTACGTCTCGAGCGTCATCCCGGTGATCATCATGGTCTGGCTGCAGTCGCACGTCGAGCGGTTCCTCTACGCGAAGCTGCACTCGTCGATCAGGCGGCTCTTCACGCCCATGATCGTGCTGCTCCTCCTGGTCTCGCTGACGTTCCTCGTCATCGGACCCCTCGCCAACGCCGTCTCATCGGGCCTGGCCGCGGGGATCGGCTGGCTCTTCGACTACGTTCCGGCTCTCGGCGGCGCGATCACCGGTGGGCTCTGGCAGGTGTTCGTCATCTTCGGCGTCCACTGGGGGATCATCCCGCTCATGATCGTCGAGTTCCAGGAGAACGGGAACGTCGCACTGCTCGCACCGATCTTCGCCGCAGTGCTCGCCCAGGCTGGAGCCGTCCTCGGCGTCCTCGTACGGACTCGGAGCAAGCAGCTGCGCGCCCTCTCCGCTCCCGCGGCGATCTCCGCCTTCCTCGCGGGCGTCACCGAACCCGCCATCTACGGCATCAACCTCCCCCTCAAGCGGCCCTTCGCGTTCGGAATCGTCGGCGGGGCCGTCGGCGGCGCGATCATCGCCGCCGGAGGCATCACGGCGAACGCCTTCGTACTCGCATCGGGGCTCTCCCTGCCCGTCCTCTTCGGATCGGGTTCGGTGTGGGTCCTCCTCACCGCGCTCGCGGTGTCCATCGTGGTGCCGTTCGTGCTCGTCCTCGTCTTCGGCTTCACCGATCGCGTCGACGACGCCCCCGTGACGGCGTCCCCCGATCTGCAGGTCGTCAGTCCGCTCGACGGAACGGCCGTCCCCCTCTCGCAGGTGCCCGACGCAGCTTTCGCCGACGGTTCGCTCGGGCAGGGCATCGCGATCGTCCCGACCGGCGGAACGCTCTTCGCTCCCGTGGCGGGCGAGGTCGTGGCCGTGTTCCCGACCGGGCACGCGATCGGCATCCGCTCCGAGGACGGCGTCGAGATCCTCATCCACATCGGCATCAACACTGTCGAGCTCGGTGGCGAGCACTTCTCGGTCACGACCGAGAAGGGAGCAACCGTCGCGGCGGGCGACGTGCTCGTCGAGTTCGACACCGCGGCCATCGCCGCAGCCGGATACGACCTCACCACACCGATCATCGTCACCAACGACGATGCGTTCCCGACCATCGGCAGCCCGGCGAGCGGTGCGATCCGCCACGGCGACCCGCTCTACCTCGCCATCGCGTCCGAGGCGGCGGCGGCACGGTGACAGACTCGGGGCGGGGCCGACGGTGATCGGTCCCGCCCCGACGCAGTTCGACGGGATCACGGATCCCGGCAGGAAGAGGAGAGACGTATGACGACGCGCGCACCGGGCTTCCCCGATGGTTTCCTCTGGGGAGGAGCGACGGCAGCGAACCAGGTCGAGGGCGGCTTCGACGAGGGCGGGAAGGGACCGTCCATCCAGGACGTCATGGCTCGCGGGTTGTCAGGTCCGCCGACGATCGCACCGACCCCCGACAACCTGAAGCACGTGGCATCGGACTTCTACCACCGCTACGTGGAGGACATAGCCCTGTTCGCCGAGATGGGATTCACCGTCTACCGCTTCTCCATCGCCTGGAGCCGGATCTTCCCTCGCGGCGACGAGGAGCAGCCGAACGAGGAGGGCCTGGCGTTCTACGACCGGGTGCTCGACGAGCTCGAGAAACACGGCATCGAGCCGCTCGTGACGATCTCCCACTACGAGACGCCACTGCACCTCGCGCAGACCTACGACGGCTGGATCAGTCGCGAACTGATCGGGTTCTACGAGCGATATGCGCGGGTCCTCTTCGAGCGGTACGGCAACCGAGTGAGGTATTGGCTCACCTTCAACGAGATCAATTCCCTCCTCCACGCCCCCCTCATGAGCGGCGGCATCCTGACCCCGCGGGAACGCCTTACCGATCAGGACCTCTATCAGGCGATGCACCATGAACTCGTGGCGAGCGCGGCGGCGACCCGGATCGCCCGCGAGGTGACGCCGCAGGCGGAGATCGGATGCATGATCCTCGCGATGCCGACGTACCCCCTCAGTCCGTCCCCGGACGACGCGCTGGCCGTGATGACGGCCGACCACACGAATCTCGTCTTCGGCGACGTGCACACGCGTGGCCGCTACCCGGGCTACTTCCTCCGGACCCTGAGGGAGAGGGGGATCGAGCTCGACATCACCGACGAGGACAGGGACATCCTGACCAACACGGTCGACTTCGTCTCCTTCAGCTACTACATGAGCGTGTGCGAGACCGCGGACGCGGATAAGCGCATCGTGGGCGCCGGCAACATCATGGGCGGCGTCCACAACCCGACGCTCGAGGCAAGCGAATGGGGTTGGCAGATCGACCCCGTGGGTCTCCGCATCGCGCTCAACCAGTTCTGGGACCGGTGGCAGAAGCCCCTCTTCGTCGTCGAGAACGGCATCGGGGCGCGCGACGAGCTCGTCGAGACGAACGGGGTTCTCACCGTGGAGGACGACTACCGGATCTCCTACCTCAACGATCATCTCGTCCAGGTGGGCGAAGCGGTCGCCGACGGCGTCGAGGTCATGGGGTACACCGCGTGGGGGTGCATCGACATCGTGAGCGCGAGCACCGCCCAGATGAGCAAGCGCTACGGACTCATCTACGTCGACCGCAACGACGATGGGACCGGCACGCTCGACCGGTACCGCAAGAAGTCGTTCGGATGGTACGCGGACGTGATCCGGACCAATGGCGCGTCCCTGACCTCGTGATGTGCCGCACCATCCTGCAGCCCGTGACAGCGGGGGTCTCGCGATGACTGCGCGGACGATCTTCCTCGACGTGGACGGGACCCTCATCGATCACGATCAGCATCTGGCCCCGTCGGCGATCGCGGCGGTCGGCGATGCTCGTCGCCGAGGGCACCTCGTCTTCCTGAGCACGGGCCGTTCGCGGAGCGAGATCCCGGACGAAGTCCTGGCCATCGGCTTCGACGGCGTCATCTCCGCCGGCGGAGGCTTCACCGAACGACACGGCGTTCTGGTCGACAGTCGCCTCCTCACCGCGCGTGACGTCGAGGAGATCCAATCGTTCCTCTCCTCACGAGGGATCGAGTACATCATGCAGGGCTACGACGCCATCCATCCCAGTCGAGGAGCGGCGGAGCGCCTCTCCAGCGCCCTTGCCTCCGGGCGGGTCGGAAGCGAGCGGGATGGGGCGGACGATGACGAACTCCTCGCGCGGCTCTCCTATCGGGGCGCGGCTCCGACCGAGGGAATCGCCAAGGTGACCTTCCTCGGTGATCACCCGCGAACGTTCGTGACCGTCCGTGACGGGCTCGGCGACGGCTTCCACGTGATCACGGGGACGATCCCGTACCTCGGCGAGGCGGGGGGCGAGGTGAGCAGGCGCGGCGTCGACAAAGGCGCGGCGATCGAACGCCTCCTCGCCGCGGAGGGCCTCTCGCTCGACGACGCCGTCGCGATCGGCGACAGCGCCAACGATCTCGAGATGCTCGAGATCGTTGGCCTCGGGATCGCGATGGGGAACGCCGACGCGGCGGTGAAAGCCGTCGCCGACGAGATCACGCGCCCGGTCTCACAGGACGGCGTCTGGCACGCCCTGCGGTCCCACGGACTGATCTGATCCGGTGCCCGCGGGAGAGTCGGGCCCGACTCCCGCGGGGACATCCCGGCGGCGGCTCCCACGTCCGTCGCGCTGTCGATCGCGCTCCATGACGAAAGTCCCCGGTCGCGCCTGAAGAATCAGGACTACCGGGGACTTCGTGGTGGCGGTGACGGTGGGATTTGAACCCACGGTAGGGGGTTACCCTACACAACTTTTCGAGAGTTGCACCTTCGGCCGCTCGGACACGTCACCGCCGTCGAGTGTAGCCGAGCGAGCGGGTCGGCGCGAATCGGGACCGCAGTCGAGTGCTCCTCGACCGCGGCGGTTTCTCCCCACGCCCTCAGTCCGGCGCTCCACTGTCGGGGGTCGCCACTAGCCTCGACCCATGCCCAAGAACACCGCAGCCTTCCAGTGCAACGAGTGCGGGTGGCAGGCAGCCAAGTGGGCCGGCCGCTGCCCGGAGTGCCAGCAGTGGGGCACCGTCGTCGAGGCCGGAACGGCCACGGGCATCGTCACGCGCATCAAGCCGTCCGTCGTCGCCGACGACCGCGTCGCGCGCCGCATCACCGAGATCGACGACGTCGAGGTCAGCCACTGGTCGAGCGGCATCGACGAGTTCGACCGCGTCCTCGGAGGCGGATTCGTTCGCGGCGCCGCCGTGCTTCTCTCGGGCGAGCCTGGGGTCGGCAAGTCGACCCTCCTTCTCGAGGTCGCCGCTCGCGCCGCCCGACGCGGCATGCGTGTGCTCTACGTGAGCGCCGAGGAATCGGTCGCGCAGGTTCGCATGCGTGCCCAGCGCACCGACGCCCTGTCGGACAACCTCTACCTCGCCTCCGAGACCGATCTGGCGACCGTGCTCGGCCAGGTCGACGCCGTCGTCCCGCAGCTCCTCATCGTCGACTCGGTGCAGACGGTCGCGAGCGCGAACGTCGACGGACTCGCGGGGCAGCCGAGTCAGGTGCGCGAGGTCGCATCCGCCCTCATCCGCATCGCGAAGGACCGGGCACTCCCCCTCGTCCTCGTCGGCCACGTCACGAAAGACGGCACCATCGCCGGCCCGCGTGTCCTCGAACACCTCGTCGACGTCGTGTGCCACTTCGAGGGCGACCGCCACACCGCGCTCCGTTTCATCCGAGCGCTCAAGAACCGCTTCGGTCCCACCGACGAGGTCGGCTGCTTCGAGATGACAGGCGACGGCATCGCGCAGGTCGCCGACCCGAGCGAACTCTTCCTCAGCCGCCAGAAGTCCGTCCCTGGCACGTGCGTCACGGTCTCGATGGAGGGCAAGCGCGCCATCCCGGTCGAGATCCAGGCGCTCGTCACGAGCACGCAGTCACCCAACCCTCGTCGCGTCACCAACGGCGTCGACCCGTCCCGCGTCGCGATGCTGCTCGCGGTGCTCGAGCGTCGCGGCGGCATCAAGCTCAGCGAGTACGACGTCTACGTCTCGACGGTGGGAGGGGTCCGTCTCACCGAACCGGCCGCCGACCTCGCGATCGCGATCGCGCTCGCCTCCACGGTCAAGGACTGGCCCATCCCGGAGACCCTCGCCGCCTACGGCGAGATCTCCCTAGCCGGCGAGGTGCGGCCGGTGAGTTCCGCCACCCACCGCGCGTCGGAGGCGCGACGCCTCGGCTATCGCACCGTCGTCGACGCGTCGACGGGTACGCTCCGTGCTGCGCTCGGCATGGCCCGCGCCGCGACCGAGCCCGTCGTCGTACCCGATTTCTGATCCGGCTCGACACGCCACCATGCAGAACCCCGTCACCCGGGCGCTCATCCTCGCGCCGTTCATGTCCCGATTCATCGAACCGACAGAAAGCCCCAATAGGGTCGAAGCCGTGACCGAACCGTCCTCGCAGAACCCGCCATCAGACGACACGCGCAGCAGCACCGCCTCCCCCGGCCAGCCGACGGGACGCGCGGAACAGTCCGGCGACACGCTCGCCTCCCTCGACCCGGCCGCGCTGGATCCGGCCGCCGTCGCCGAGGCCCGCAGGCTGCGCACCGACTTCACACGCTTCATGATGCAGTACCAGTTCGCCATCGACGAAGTGCTCACGAAGATCTCGATCCTGCAGGACGAGTTCACCCACCTGCACTCCTACAACCCCATCGAGCACGTCAACTCCCGCGTCAAGAGCCCCGAGAGCATCATCGAGAAGGTCGCCCGGAAGAACTGCGACCCCTCCTTCGAAGCCATCCGCGCGACAATCACCGACATCGCCGGCGTCCGCATCACGTGCAGCTTCATCGCCGACACCTACCGGGTCCTCGACATGCTCACGGCCCAGAGCGACATCACGGTGCGTGAGATCAAGGACTACATCACCAACCCCAAATCCAACGGCTACAAGAGCCTGCACGCCATCATCGAGATCCCGGTGTTCATGTCGAACGGTGTCGTCCCCGTGCTCGTCGAGCTCCAGATCCGCACGATCGCGATGGACTTCTGGGCGAGCCTCGAGCACAAGATCTACTACAAGTACAGCGGCGAGGTCCCCGTGCACCTCGTCTCGACGCTCACCGAGACCGCGCAGATCGCGTCGGAGCTCGACCGCCGCATGGAGCACCTCCACGCCGAGGTCCGCGCCCTCGACTCCGAGACCGACGCATGGGGCGACGACTCGACGACCGTGCCCGCGCCTGCGATGCCCGAGACGATCGTCACGCAGCTCCAGGAACTCCGCCGCCGGGGCGGTACCCAGCAGGTCTGATCCCTCGGGCGCGGCGAAGCGAGAACGTCAGGCGCCCGCGGCCGGCTGCCCGTCCTCGGCTCCGGCATCGAGCGCGAGCACGCGCTGCAGTTCCGCCGGCGTCGCCTGCATCGCGTTCGGACCGGCGATGTCGAAGAAGACCGACTCGATGTCGTCGCCGTAGGTGCGGAGGAACGCGGCGAGCCACTCACCGTCGTAGAGGCCGACGAAAGGCGGCAGCGCCTCCGGCTTGTTCCTCGCGTCGGAGAACAGCAGCAGCGCGAGCCGGGCCGTCTCCGGCTGCCGGTACATCCACACGTCCGGCGTCGTGGTCGGCTTGTCGCGGTCGACGGCCGACGCGAGCGGCACGACGACGGGGTGGTGGCGGAGCGCGAACGCGACGGCCGCCATGTCCTGCTTCTCCAGCGCGTCCGCGAGGACCGGGGATGAGAAGTCGGGCTTCTGCTTCTTCGCCATGGTCCCAGTCTGCCAAACATCCGAGCCGCCTCTCCCCCGTGCTTGCGGATGGAAGAGCCGGAGTCAAGCGGGCGACGTCCCCCCGCAACTCGTGAGGGGATAGGCGTATGAAGCATGTCACCTACGCACAGAAGTCCCTCCTCATGGGTGACGACATGGCGGACGCGCTGCTCGCCTACGCGGCCCTGCTCGCCGACGCCGGGTCGGCCGACAGTGTCCAGGTGAAGAGCCTGGGGATCGACGGCGAGGAGGTCGTCGCGACGTTCGTGCTCGGGAACGGCATCGATCTGATGGCCGAGACGACCCGATCGCAGCTCCCCGAGCCGGACAACTCGGCGACTCTGCAGTACATTCGAGACCGCTCCGAGGCGGTCAACAACGTCGAGACGCACGTGCCCGTGGCGGCGACGCCGTCGGACTTCGGGGATCTGGACGACGCGTGACCCGGCGCGGACGCGGCGCCCGGACGGCGATCTGGACCGATGCACCCGGAGCCTCCAGCGTCGACGCAGGAGAAAGGACACGCGTGATCCGTCATACGTGCACCATCGGCTCGAACTCGTACATCCTCGCGCAGGGCCACGACATGAACGAACTCAAAGCGCAGATGCTCGACGCCGTCCGCTCCGGCGGCGGATTCGTCGACGTCGTCGTCTTCGGGAACCGGCGACTCTCCGTGCTCGTCTCGCCGGGAACCAACGTCATCTTCGAGACGGCCGAGGGTCGACGTCGATCTCCGGGACACGGGTGACGTCGCTCAACCCTTCACGACCATCGACGAGTGGGCGTTTTGAGTTCCGCGTTCTGAGTTCCGAGCCGCTGCTGCCGGCGTGCGGCTTCGAATGGTCGGTCGAGACGTCTATCCGCCTCAGTACAGCAGGAACTGGGCGGACTCCGTGGAGACGATACCCGCGACCGACGTCGACAGGTGATACGACGCGCCTCCGGCGGGGACCGCCGGGCGCTCGTCGTCGCACGTGTCCGTGGCCGATCGAGTGCGATCCCATGAGATCGCGGGGTTCGACGTGATCGTCGTCTGCGGCTCGAGGAGCATGATCGCGTTCGTGGGCTCGACCTGGCAATCGGTCGAGGTCCAATAGGTGTCCTGGCCACTCGTCACGGTGAACACCTGCTGGCTCGTCCCCACGTCGATAGTGCAGGCGGCGTCGCCCGTGTTCGTGAGCGCGAGGGAGAGCTGCGGCAATTCGCCCGACTCATACGTCGACTTGTCGGTGTGGGCCTCGACGGTCACCGTCTCCGCTGTGCACTCGGGCTCGCCCTCCTCGGCTGACACCGACGGAGAGGGCGTGACCCCGGGAGCTGCGACGGAGGGAGTCACCGACGGACTCGCGCTCGGACTCGGACTCGGCGCTCCGCTCGGGGACTCTTCCTGCCCGGACGAGGACCCGGGCTTGAGGACCACGAGAGCGATCACGGCGACGATCGCGAGGAAGCCGAGCAGGACGACGAGCCGGCGACGCCGGTAGACGGCCTTCGACGGGCGCTGGGGGCGTTCACGCGTCGACATGCCCTCAGGATAGATCGCGACCGGCTCGATCCTGTGGCGGCACGCTGCCCGCGCGGCGAGGCGGGTCCCGCCCTTCACGGCCGCCTCACAGCTTCGGAGGAACAGTGGTGACCCACCATCCGTTGCACCGGATGACGCCGAACGTCCGGTGTCGGACAGGGTGCCGCAGCCAGCGGCATCCGGAAGGAGGACCAGGTGGCACAGGAGTACCGCAAGACCCCGGAGGCGCTCGCTCGCCTCACCCCCACCCAGTACCGGGTCACGCAGGAGGAGGGCACCGAGCCCGCCTTCCGCAACCAGTACTGGGACAACCACGAGGACGGCCTGTACGTCGACGTCGTATCGGGTCAGCCGCTCTTCAGCTCGCGCGACAAGTACGACAGCCGGTCGGGCTGGCCGAGCTTTACCCGGCCCATCGCTGCGGACGTCGTCACCGAGAAGGTCGACCGCTCGCTCTTCATGAAGCGCGTCGAGGTCCGCTCCTCGGCAGCGGACAGCCACCTCGGGCACGTCTTCGACGACGGCCCGCGCGAGGCCGGTGGTCTGAGATACTGCATGAACTCGGCCGCCATGCGCTTCGTGCCGGTCGCCGAGCTCGACGAGCAGGGATACGGCGAGTACCGCTCGCTGTTCGAGACGAACGGGACGCCCGCAGCGTCCCAGAAGGAGGACGCATCATGACCACCGAGACCGCCATCCTCGCGGGAGGATGTTTCTGGGGCATGCAGGAGCTCATCCGCTCCCGCCCGGGCGTCGTGTCGACACGCGTCGGTTACGCCGGCGACGACAGCACCCCCAACGCCACCTACCGTGCGCACGGCGACCACGCCGAGGCGATCGAGATCGTGTTCGACCCCGAGAAGACGTCGTTCCGCGAGCAGCTCGAGTTCTTCTTCCAGGTCCACGACCCCACGACGAAGGACCGTCAGGGCAACGACCGCGGCCGCAGCTACCGCTCCGCGATCTTCCCCCAGAGCGACGAGCAGGAGCGGATCGCGCGCGACACGATCGCGGACGTGAACGCGTCGGGCATCTGGCCGGGACCCGTCGTCACCGAGATCGCCCGTGTGCGTGATTTCTGGGAGGCGGAGCCGGAGCACCAGGACTACCTCCAGGTCTACCCCAACGGCTACACATGCCACTTCGTGCGGCCCGGCTGGACCCTTCCGAAGCGTGAGTCCCAGCCCGTGAGCTGACCTCCGCCCGCTCGACACGATCGCGCCGGTACTCGAGTCATCGAGTACCGGCGCGATTTTTGCTGTCCGGCGTGGCGATCTAGGAGGGGATCTCGACAGCGGGCGGCGCGTCGAGCAATTTGAGCATGCGCGTGTTGCCGAGCGTGTTCGGCTTCACGCGCGCGAGTTCGAGGAACTCCGCGACGCCCTCGTCGCTCGACCGCACGAGTTCGGCATAGACCTCGGGCGAGACGACCGTCTCCCCGATGGGGTGGAAGCCGTGGCCGGAGAAGAAGTCCACCTCGAAGGTGAGGCAGAAGAGCCTCTTGAGTCCGAGCTCGACCGCGTCGCGCTGCAGCTGCTCGAGGATCGCGTGACCCACGCCGTGGTGGAGCCAGCGCTCGGAGACCGCAAGGGTCCGGATCTCTCCGAGGTCCTCCCACAGCGTGTGCAAGGCCCCGCATCCCACGAGCTCGCCTCCGGGCACCTCCGCGACCTCGAATTCCTGGATGGACTCGTAGTACGCCACGCGCTCCTTGCCGATGAGGATGCGGCGTCGGACGTACGGCGCGACGAGCGACTCGATCGCGGGGACGTCGGAGGCGCGGGCACGGCGGACGGTGAAGGGCGAGGCCATCCCCCCACCCTAGATCGCTCTCCCCGCTCCCCCTCCCCACACCCCCTCTCTCCCCCCTGAAAATCTCCTATGTGCACGCGATTTCGTATACATAGGCGATTTTCAGGGGGGAGAGAGGGGGGGGGACGGGAGCAGGAACGCCCCCCGGCCGGTGGCCGAGGGGCGTTCGTGTGGTGCGGGTGTCGCCGCGAGCCCGAGAGCTAGATCGCGAGGTCCGGCGTCGCCGGGCCCGTGCCGAGCGAGCGGCCCGAGTTGATTCCGGCGCCCACGGCCTCCGCACGCGTCGAGGTCGTGATGAGGAACTCCCCACCGACGAAGTCGACGTGCACGTGGTCGCCGGGGTTCAGCTCGCCGTGCAGGATCTTCTCCGACAGACGGTCCTCGACCTCGTTCTGCATCGCACGACGCAGCGGACGGGCGCCGAGAGTCGGGTCGAAGCCGACCTCGATGAGGCGCTCCTTGGCCGAGAGCGTGAGCTCGACGGTCATGTCGCGGTCGAGCAGGCGGTCAGCGAGGCGCTTCACGAAGAGATCCACGATCTGCAGCAGCTCGGGCTTGCTGAGCTGCGGGAACACGATCGTGTCGTCGACACGGTTGAGGAATTCGGGCTTGAAGTGCTTCTTCAGCTCCTCGTTGACCTTGCCCTTCATGATCTCGTACGTGATCGACGAGTCACCCTCGACCTGGAACCCGACGGGCCCGCCGGAGATGCCCTTCGAACCGAGGTTCGTGGTCATGATGATGACGGTGTTCTTGAAGTCGATGACGCGGCCCTGGCCGTCGGTGAGACGACCCTCCTC
Source organism: Labedella populi (assembly GCF_004078655.1). Classification (GTDB taxonomy): domain Bacteria; phylum Actinomycetota; class Actinomycetes; order Actinomycetales; family Microbacteriaceae; genus Labedella; species Labedella populi. The sequence continues at coordinate 49,979 of NZ_RZNC01000004.1, forward strand.
GAGCACCTGCAACAGCGAGTTGAAGATGTCGGGGTGCGCCTTCTCGATCTCGTCGAAGAGCACGACGCTGAACGGCTTGCGACGGACCTTCTCCGTGAGCTGGCCGCCCTCTTCGAATCCGACGAATCCGGGAGGGGCGCCGAACAGTCGCGAGACGGTGTGCTTCTCGCCGTACTCGGACATGTCGAGCGAGATCATCGCGTCCTCGTCGTCGAAGAGGAACTCCGCGAGCGCCTTGGCGAGCTCGGTCTTACCGACACCCGTGGGGCCGGCGAAGATGAACGAGCCCGAGGGACGCTTCGGGTCCTTGAGTCCGGCACGCGTACGCCGGATGGTGCGTGAGAGGGCCGCGATGGCCTCCTCCTGACCGATGACGCGCTCGTGCAGAGCCTTCTCCATGAAGACGAGCCGCGAGGACTCCTCCTCCGTGAGCTTGAACACGGGGATGCCGGTGGCCTGAGCCAACACCTCGGCGATGAGGCCCTCATCGACCGTCGCGGTCGTCTTGACCTCTCCGCTCCTCCACTGCTTCTCGAGGCGGAGTCGCTCGCCGAGGAGGTTCTTCTCCTCGTCGCGCAGGCTCGCGGCCTTCTCGAAGTCCTGGTCCTCGATCGCCGTCTCCTTCGCGGCGCGCACGACGGAGATCTTCTCGTCGAACTCACGCAGCTCGGGCGGGCTCGAGAGGATCGACAGACGCAAGCGTGCGCCGGCCTCGTCGATCAGGTCGATCGCCTTGTCCGGGAGGAAGCGGTCGGCGACGTAACGGTCGGCGAGGTTCGCCGCCGCGACGATCGCGCCGTCCGTGATCGACACCTTGTGGAACGCCTCGTACTTGTCGCGAAGTCCCTTGAGGATGTTGATCGCGTGGGGAAGGCTCGGCTCCGCGACCTGGATGGGCTGGAAGCGGCGCTCGAGGGCCGCGTCCTTCTCGAAGTGCTTGCGGTATTCGTCGAGCGTGGTCGCACCGACGGTCTGCAACTCACCGCGGGCGAGGAGCGGCTTAAGGATCGACGCGGCGTCGATCGCGCCCTCTGCGGCACCCGCACCCACGAGGGTGTGGATCTCGTCGATGAAGACGATGATGTCGCCGCGCGTGCGGATCTCCTTCGTGACCTTCTTGAGGCGCTCCTCGAAGTCACCGCGGTAGCGGCTTCCGGCGATGAGCGACCCGAGGTCGAGGGAGTAGAGCTGCTTGTCCTTGAGCGTCTCGGGCACTTCGCCCTTGACGATCGCCTGAGCGAGTCCCTCGACGACGGCGGTCTTGCCGACGCCGGGCTCACCGATGAGGACGGGGTTGTTCTTCGAGCGACGCGACAGGATCTGCATCACGCGCTCGATCTCCTTCTCGCGCCCGATGACGGGGTCGAGCTTGTTGTCGCGCGCGGCCTGCGTGAGGTTGCGGCCGAACTGGTCGAGGATCTGGGATCCCCCCTGGGCCTGCTGCTCGCTCGCGTTGCCGCCGACCGCTGCGGCCTCCTTGCCCTGGTAACCCGAGAGCAATTGGATGACCTGCTGGCGCACCTTGTTCAGGTCGGCGCCGAGCTTGACGAGCACCTGAGCCGCGACCCCTTCGCCCTCACGGATGAGGCCGAGGAGGATGTGCTCGGTGCCGATGTAGTTGTGCCCGAGCTGCAGGGCCTCACGGAGGCTCAGCTCGAGGACCTTCTTCGCGCGGGGCGTGAAGGGAATGTGACCGGTGGGCTGCTGCTGGCCGGTACCGATGATGTCGGTGACCTGCTCGCGCACCGAGTCGAGGGAGATGCCCATCGACTCGAGCGCCTTGGCGGCAACACCCTCACCCTCGTGGATCAGACCCAGCAGGATGTGCTCGGTGCCGATGTAGTTGTGGTTGAGCATCTTGGCCTCTTCCTGGGCCAAAACGACGACACGACGAGCTCGGTCGGTGAATCTCTCAAACATCAGGACTCCTTCCGGCGCGTGGGCAAGGTTCGCGCCGATATAGAGAGAGTAACCGCGCAGCCGCCGGGATAATCCGTTGTTCGCCGTGGGCGCACCGTCAGCGGCGACCGACGTGCAGAGTGTTGCGATTTATATCGGCAATCGATAACTTATCGATAATCGTTGTTATCGATGATCATGAAAGGGCTCGCCATGAGATTCCGTTCCACCATCCGTGAGACGCCCACGGGTCTCACGCGCGCAGACACCTTCGCACTGTGGCTCTTCACCGGCGTGACCGCGTTCTTCGGCGTCGCCGTCCTCGTATCCGCGATCCCGGCGATCGTCGAACTCTTCGGCGACGAGGTCCCCTTCTCCCTCTCGGCCTCTCAGAACGTGCCGCCGGACGCGGCGTCGGGGACGGCGAGAATCGTCTCCGGATCGTTCGATCGCGCCCAACTGCTGGTCTCCGGCGTCGAGCTGTGGCCGCGCATCGCCCTCGCCGTCTCGATTGCGCTCGCGTCGCTCTGCAGCGCCGCCGTCGCCGCGACCGTCGTCGCCCTCTGCCTCGGAATCCTCTCGGGTCGCCCCTTCGTCCGGAGCGTCACGTGGGTGCTCACGACGGCGAGCCTCGTCCTCATCGCGGGGAGCCTGCTCGGCGCGTTCTTCAACACGATGGCGATGTTCTCAATCGTCGCGGCGATCAACCCCGACCCGAGCGACACCGTCTTCCCCTTCGCATCGGAGTACGACTTCACCGCTCTGCTCATCGGCCTCGTCTTCGGGGCGGTCGCGACGGCGTTCCAGCTCGGGCAGAGGATGCAGCGCGACACCGACGGGCTCGTCTGATGTCCCCGGTCCACGACGGTCCGGCCGGAGTGCACTGCCGGCTCGACGAGCTGCTCGCCGCGCGCTCCATGTCTCTGACGGAGTTGAGCAAGCGCGTGGGGGTCAGTATCGTCAACCTCTCCGTGCTCAAGAACGATCGCGCCCGCGCCATCCGATTCTCGACACTCGTCGCGATCTGCGATGCCCTCGACTGCGAGATCGGTGACCTCCTCGTCCGCGACCACGCCTGACCCGGCTCTCACCCCACCCTGAACGCCCCCAACGCGCCCCAACGCCCCCAACGCGCCCCAACGCCCCCTCAACAGCCCGGCAGGGTGCCGCTTTCCCGATCAACTGCGTACGCAACGGACAACGGCGACCGTAATCTCACCCGCGGAAGCCCGTTGCGTACGCAATCGCGGAGGGGTAGCGGAAGGGAGTATCGGCGAGGCGAGTTCACGGGAGGGCGTGGATGGCGAAACTCGCGAAGAACCCGAGGACGGCGAGCAGTCCCGTGAACGCCTTCGTGTCACGGAACGCCTCCGGGATCATCGTGTCGCAGATCATCGCGAGGATCGCCCCCGCCGCGATCGCCGTGACGAACGACGTGGCCTCGACGGGCGCGCCGTCGAGGAGGACGAAGCCGGCGAGGGACGAGAGGGCGCACGCGACCGCGATGCCGATCCACAGCCCGAACACATAACGCGCGGAGCGCCCGTCCTTCTTGAGGTCGGCGGTCGACGCGAGCCCCTCCGGCAGGTTGGAGATCACGACAGCCGCGAGCACGGGAATGCTCAACCCCGACCCCGTCGCCATACTGAGGCCGAGCACCGCGGTCTCCGGCACACCGTCGAGGAGCGCCCCGATGGCGATGCCCGTCCCGGTTCCGGGGCTCTCCCCCGATCCGCGTCGGTTGCGGGCGTCGCGCCAGTCGAGGAGCAGGTTGAGCGCCACGTAGACGATCGCTCCGGCGAGGAAGCCCGCCATCGTCGGGAGGAAACCGCCCGACTCCTCCGCCTCCTCGATCAGGTCGAATGCGAGCGCCGAGATGAGCACTCCCGACCCGAAGGCCATGACGCCGGCGACGATGTGACGCGGCACGTGGACCGACCACGCGACGGCGGCACCGACGACGAGAGCGCCGCCCGCGAGGAGGCCAGCACCGGCGGCCCCCCAGATCTGAGAATCCATGCCTCGATCCTCCCGCCCGATCGAGACATCCCCCACCGGCTTGCGCGCTCCGTTCCCCTGCCCCTCACTCACCCCCCTGAACACTTCCTATGTGCATGAAAATTCGTGCACATAGGAAGTGTTCAGGCATAGAGGGGATCACTGGAGGGCGGAGGTGAGGCGCGCGAGGTTGTCGAGGACCGTCGACCGCAATGGCTGCTCGAGCCACTCGTCGAGGGTCAGTTCCTTGCTCACCGCCCGGTACTCGTCCTCGATGTTGCGCATGTCGGCGACGAAGGACGCTCCGCGTACGAGCATCGACACCTCGAGATTCAGGCCGAAGGACCGCTGGTCCATGTTGCTCGAACCGATCACGGCGACGTCGTCGTCGATCGTGAAGAACTTCGAGTGCAGAATGTACGGCGCCGGGTAGAGGTAGATGCGGACTCCGGCGCGGAGGAGCTGCTCGTAGTAGCTCCGCTGCGCATGGTAGACGAGCGCCTGATCGCCGATCTCGGAGACGAACAGATCGACGGGGACGCCGCGCATCACCGCAGTCGTCACCGCGTACATGAGCGACTCGTCCGGCACGAAGTACGGGCTCGTGATGACGATGCGCTTCTGCGCGCCGTACAACAGCCCGAGGAAGAGCCGGAGGTTGTTCTCCCCCGCGAACCCCGGACCACTCGGCACGATCTGGCAGTCGAGGTCTCCCCGGTCGGGCGTCGGGTCGGTGACGTCGATGTCGGTGATGAGGTTCTCCCCCGTCTCGCTGTACCAGTCGGTGAGGAAGATCGCCTCCATCTCGCCGACGACGGGACCCTCGACGCGCGCCACGAGTTCCTTCCACTTCAGCCCCCGCCGCTCGTTGGCGCGGGTGTTGTAGCTGCGGTCGATGACGTTCTGCGAGCCGAGGAACCCGACGAAGCCGTCGACGATGAGCAGCTTCCGGTGGTTGCGGAGGTCGGGCCGCTGGAACTTGCCCTTGAGCGGCTGCAGCGGAAGCATGAGCTCCCACCGCACGCCGATGGAGTCGAGCTTCCGGATCGTCTTTTTGTAGCCGACCCGGCGGAGGCTCGCCCAGTGGTCGAGCAGGACGTGCACGACGAGTCCACGGTCGACCGCGCGCTCGAGCGCGTCGAAGATCGGCGCCGTCGCGTGGTCGTACGACACGATGTACGACTCGAGATAGACGTACATCGTCGCGGCGTCGATCTCGTCCGCCATGGCGACGAGAGTGTCGTTGTAGTCGCTCATGAGGCGCGCCTCGTTGCCCCCGAGGATCGGCATCGCCCCGAGCCCCTCATTGAGTTGCACGAGTGAACGGAGCCACGCCGGCCCCTCGAACTCGAGGTCCTGCTTCGGCAGGTTCTGGACAGCCCGCTCGATCGCCGTGTTGACGCCGTCCTGGATCTTCCGGCGCTTCCTCGGCAGCTTGGGGTTGCCGATGAGCAGGAAGAGGAGGATGCCCCCGTAGGGGATGAAGAAGACGGCGAGGAGCCACGCGGTACCGGCGGACGGCTTGCGGTTGCGGGGGATGACGACGACGGCGACGATGCGGATGACGAGGTCGACGGCGATGCCGAACCAGACCAGCCAGAGCGTCAGGGTCTCGTTCATGCACTCCCCCGGCTCGGCGCGGCTTTCGTCACAGTCGTGGTCACACCCTATCGAGGGCGGCGCGCCGGTTCGGTCAGGCGGTGGGGTTCGGCTTCGGCGGGAGGCCGCGCTTCGCGCGTTCCTCCGCCTCGAGCTCCGAGTATGCTCGACGCTCGTTGCGATCGACGCGGATGACGGAACGCATCACGATGTAGAAGATGACGCCGAGAACGATGGTCGGGAACAGCGACCAGATGGCGTTCAACCAGAAGTTCTCGATCATGATGCGCCCAGTCTACGCGAGTCGCGTCACGTGCCGGTCGGTGCCCCTGCCCTACTTGACGAGGGGGAAGAGGATCGTCTCGCGGATGCCGAGTCCCGTGAGCGCCATGAGCAGCCGATCGATGCCCATGCCCATCCCGCCCGTCGGCGGCATACCGAACTCGAGCGCGCGCAGGAACTCTTCATCGAGGCGCATCGCCTCGACGTCGCCGCGCGCCGCGAGCTTCGCCTGCTCGACGAAGCGCTCGCGCTGGATCACGGGATCGACAAGCTCGGAGTACCCCGTCGCGAGCTCGAAGCCGCGGATGTAGAGGTCCCACTTCTCGACGACGCCGGCGATCGAACGGTGCTCACGCACGAGCGGGCTCGTGTCGACGGGGAAGTCCATGACGAAGGTGGGCCGCTCGAGCCCGCCCTTCACGAAGTGCTCCCACAACTCCTCGACGTACTTGCCGTGGATGGGGTGCGGGACCTCGACGCCCTCCCGCTCGGCGAGCGCCGCGAGCTCCTCGAGAGGCGTGTCGGGTGTGATCTCCACGCCAGCGGCCTGCGACAGGCTCTCGAACATCGAGATGCGATCCCACTCGCCGCCGAGGTCGTACTCGGTGCCGTCCGCCCACGTCACGACGTGGCTCCCGGAGACGGCGAGCGCCGCCTCTTGGATGAGCGTCTGCGTGAGATCGGCGATCGAGGTGTAGTCGCCGTAGGACTCGTAGGCCTCGAGCATCGCGAACTCGGGGCTGTGCGTCGAGTCCGCTCCCTCGTTGCGGAAGTTGCGGTTGATCTCGAAGACCCGGTCGATGCCACCGACAACGGCGCGCTTCAGGTACAGCTCGGGGGCGATGCGGAGGTAGAGGTCGGTGTCGAACGCGTTCGAGTGCGTCACGAAGGGCCGGGCCGATGCCCCACCGTGCATGACCTGGAGCATGGGGGTCTCGACCTCGAGGAAGCCGCGCGCGGCGAAGGTCGCACGGAGGCTTGCTACGGCGGTCGAGCGCGTGACGACGTTGCGGCGCGCCTGCTCCCGCGCGATGAGGTCGAGGTAGCGCGAGCGGACGCGCGTCTCCTCGTTGAGCTCGTTGTGGAGGTTCGGGAGCGGCTGGATCGCCTTCGAGGCGATCCGCCACTCGGACACCATGATCGAGAGTTCGCCCCGCCGACTCGACGCGACCTCGCCCGAGACGAAGACGTGATCGCCGAGGTCGACGAGATCCTTCCAGGCGGCGAGGCTCTCCTCGCCGACGGCGGCGAGGCTCACCATGGCCTGGATGCGGGTGCCGTCGCCCGCCTGGAGGCTCGCGAAGCAGAGCTTGCCCGTGTTGCGGAGGTGGACGACCCGGCCGGCGACACCCACGGTGACACCCGCCGATTCGTCGGGCGCGAGGTCACCGTACGCGTCGCGGACCTCGCGGATCGAGTGCGTGACCGGGACGGAGACGGGGTACGCCCCGCCGGCGGCGTCCGCTGCCTCGTCGAGAAGTCGCTGCCGCTTCGCGAGGCGCACCGCCTTCTGCTCGGTGATCTCCTGCTCGGTGGGGTCCGCGGCGGCGGACGAGGCGGAGGGCGACGTGGTGTCGGACATGTGCGGGGAACTCCTCGGGGACGGCTCTCTCCAGCTTAGGTGCTGGCGGAGCACCGGTCAGGCGACGTAGAAGGTGCGCGAGGCCGAGCCCTCGACGCCGTCGACCGTCGCCGCGATCGTGACACGGACCGACCCGCTGTGCCCGCTGTCGAGGGGACCGCCGGTGTCTCCGTCGACGGTCGTGAGTCGGACGAGTTCGACGTGTGGCTCCCCCACGACGGCGGCCTGCCCGGCGGCGACCACGGCGTCGAGTCCGCCATCGGCCGCCGACGCGGCGGAGTCGAGCGCGTGCGACAGGACGATGTGGTGACGGTCGGATGCCGGGTCTGCGGGGCTCACCCCCTGATGGTAGCCGTCGACCGGCTCCTTTCCCGACGACCGCTCCCCCGGCACGTGCCACGATGGGCATGTGGATGACGACCCGGCAGTCACCGTCACGGACCTTTCGTCCCTCTTCCCCGGTGGTGACGGCCCCCTCGTGGTGCTGAGCGGTCGGTGGGTCTCCACGGCCGGTGTCGTCGATCGCCGGAGACGTGCCCGCGACCTCCTCCGCGCCGGGGCCTCCCGGCTCTGGGGTGCGACAGCCGATCCGGTCGTGGCGGCGCGCTGTTCCACGTGCGGCGGGGATCACGGGCGCCCGGTGATCACCGACCGACGAACCGGGCTGTGGCTCCCCGGCAGCGTGACGCACGCCGGCGCCACCACTCTCGTCGCTCTCGGCCCCGCCGCCGTCGGCATCGACGCGGAGGCAGTGGACGGCGATCCGTCCCGATTCGACGCCATCCGTCAGGTCACCGGCCGATCCGCCGCCGCCGTGGATGACGGGATCGAGGCCTTGCGGCTGTGGACGACGGTCGAAGCGGTGCTGAAGGCGGACGGTCGGGGCCTCGAGGTCGACCCGCGTCGGGTCCGGATCGACGGCCCGGCTGGAACACCCGGATCGTCCGCACGCGTCGGCGATGGTCCGCTCTTCGCGCTCCGGGGGATCGCTCGCGACGGCCTCGTCGTGACCCTCGCCGTTCCCGAGCGCTAACCCGGGAAGCCGGGGAGCGCCTCCCGCTCGAGCCATGCCGCGAACACGCCGTCGACGACGGAGCCGTCGACGCCGGCAGAGCCGCACTCGCTCACGATCAGATCGCGCAGGTCCTCCGTGGTCACGACGCCGTGCCGGTGTTCATGCGTCCACCGGTGGAGCACCGCGAAGAAGACGTCGTCCCCGATGGCGTGACGGAGCGCGTGCAGCGTGAGCGCGCCGCGCTTGTAGACGCGGTCGTCGAACATACGCTCAGCGCCGGGGTCGCCGACCACGATGTCGTGCGCCGACCGTGCGAGCACCGCGTGGTGGTACCGGGCAAGATCATCGGCCGATCGGCCCCCCGAAGCCTCCGACCACAACCATTCGGCGTAGCAGGCGAAGCCCTCGTTGAGCCAGATGTACCGCCACGCCGCGACCCCGACCGAGTTGCCGAACCACTGGTGCGCGAGTTCATGCGCGACGAGACGCTCCCACTCGCCCCGTCCAGTCATGTGGTTGGAACCGAAGATCGCGAGCGACTGGGCCTCAAGAGGGATCTCGAGCACGTCGGCCGTCACGACGATGGAGTACGTCGGGAACGGGTACGGACCGAAGAGGCGCTGGAACGTCGCCATCATCTCGGGCACCGCGCGGAGGTCGGCGTCGACGCGGGCGCGCAGCGCCGGCGGGAACACGAATCGGCCGGCGACGCCGTCGAGGTCGACCTCGTGAGTCGTGTACCGGCCCACCTGAACCGTCGCGAGGTAGGTCGCCGTCGGTTCCTCCTGCTCGAAGCTCCACGTCGCCCGGCCGGACCGCACCGTCCGGCCGAGGAGGCGCCCGTTGCACACGACGGTGTACGGTGCCTCCGTCGTGAAGCGGATGGAGAACGTCGCCTTGTCGGAGGGCACGTCGTTGCAGGGGAACCAGGTCGACGCTCCGCTCGGCTGCGAGGCGACGATGACGCCGTCGGCGAGCTCCTCCCAACCGACGGTCCCCCACGAGCTCGAACGCGGTCGCGGCGCCCCTGCATAGTCGATCGCGAGGGTGAAGCGCGTACCGGCCTCGATCGGTCGCATCGGCACGACCGTGAGCTTGTGCGCCGATTGACGGTGTCCGACGCGAGCGCCGTCGAGTCGCACCGAGCCGACCTGCAGCCGCGACAGGTCGAGGGTGAAACGCGGGAGTTCGGCGGTCGCGAGCACCTCGAGCAGCGCAGTCCCGCTTAGTCGATTGCTCGTCATGCGGTAGTCGAGCTCGAGGTCGTACCGGGCGACGTCGATGCCGTCGTTGCCGTTCTTCGGCACGTAGGGGTCGCTCGCCGGCCCCACTGGGGCTCCTCCCCGCGTCATCGCGCGGAGGGCGCGACGCGGTAGTCGGCCACGACGACGTCGCGCCACGGTCCGATGGGATTGCCGCTCCAGCGCCCTCCCTCCGGCACCGTCTCCCCGCGCATGACGAGCGACGCCGGACCGATCGTCGAATGGTCGCCGATCAGGGCGGCGGGCAGGGCCACGCTGTGGGGGCCGAGGGTCGCGCCGGCACCGAGGGTCACATCGTCCATGCTCATGATTCGATCATGGAACAGGTGCGTCTGCACGACACATCCTCTGTTGACCGTCGCACCGTCGCCCAGTGAGACGAGGTCGGCCTCCGGCAGCCAATAGCTCTCGCACCACACGCCTCGACCGATTCGCGCGCCGAGGGTGCGCAGCCAGACCACGAGGGCGGGGGTACCGGCCGCGCCGTTCGCGAACCACGGTGCCGCCACCATCTCGGTGAACGTGTCGGCGAGTTCGCTCCGCCAGATGAACGACGACCAGAGGGGGTGCTCGCCCGCCCTGATGCGACCGACCAGCGCCCACTTTGCCGCCGTCGTGACACCGGCGGCGACCGCCCCCGCCGCCACGAGGACGACCCCTCCGAAGAGCAGGGTCGGCAGGAGCCCGAACCCGTCGAGCAGCACCGCGAGTGCCCACAGCACGAGCAGACCGATCCCCACCGTCACGACGACGGGGACGAAGCGCGCGAGTTCCCACGCAGCCCGCGCCAGCCGGAGCCGCGAGGGCGGAGAGAACGTGAGCGCGTCGTCGACCTCCGCCGGCGTGCGGCGCAGACGCACCGTCGGCGAGCCGAGCCACGAGGAACCGGCCTTAGATTTTCGCGGAGCCACCGAGAGGACGGCGATGAGACTGTCTCGGGGGATCCTCCGGCCGGCCGTCGCCATGCCCGAGTTGCCGAGGAACGAGCGCCGCCCGATCTCGACGGGCGCGACGTGCACGTATCCACCACCGAGCTCGTAGGAGGCGACGAGCGTGTCGTCCGCGAGGAAGGCACCGTCGCGGATCGTCGTCATCGACGGCACCAGCAGCACGGTCGAGGCCTCGACGTCCCGACCGACCCGCGCACCGAGCAAGCGCAACCAGACGGGCGTGAAGAGGCTCGAGTAGAACGGGAAGAGGATCGTGCGCGACAGATCGAGCAGCCGCTCCGTCGCCCAGACCTGCCAGCCCTGCCGACTCCTCACCGGGTGCACGCCCTCGGTGAGTCCCACGGCGAGCAGACGGGTGACGACCACGATGAGGAGCGCGAGCACGACACCGGCGGACGCCGTCGCGGGGATCACGAGGAGAGCGGCCCTCCCCACGAGTTCGGCGAGCGAGGACGCGCTCCGGACAGCGGGCACGAGGACGGCCGCTCCGACGGCGAGCGCCATCACCGGGATGAGCGCGAAGACGACGCTCGAGGCCCCGTACGCGAACCACCATCGCCGGCCGCGGGCGGGAGGCGCGTCCGGCCACCACTGCCGCGCGCGGCCCACGCGCACCGCTGGCGACCCCGCCCAGCGCTGACCCGAGCGCACGCGCCCGAACACCGCAGACGCGGGTTCGATCTGGGCATTGCGCGCGATGCGGGCCCCGGGGAGGAGGACGCTGCGCGCACCGATCACGCTTCCCGCCCCGATCCGGACGGCCCCGACGCGGAGGATGTCGCCGTCGACCCACCAGCCGGAGAGGTCGACCTCCGGCTCGATCGAGGCCCCCTCGCCGATCGTGAGCATGCCCGTGAGCGGCGGGAGCGAGTGCAGGGTCACGTCGCGGGCGATCGTGGCACCCAACAGCCGACCGTACGCCACGACGAAGGGGGCGCCGGAGAGGCCGACGCCGCCGAGCGCGTGGGTGATGGCCTCGGCCGCCCAGATCCGGCGGTGCACCGAACCGCCCCGGGGATGGTCGCCCGGTTGGACGCCGGCGAGCAGCAGGCGGGCCGCAGCGGCGGACAGCAGCATCCGTCCGAGCGGCGTGACGAACACGAGGGCGAGGATCACGACGGTCGCCGTATCGAGGACGGGAAGCGGTCCCGCGAGACCGAGGAGATCGAGCAGCCACGTCGCCGCGGCGAGGATCGAGAGCCACCGCGCCCCGGCGAGGGCGGAGATCGGCACGCTCACGAGAGTCTGGAAGACGCCCATCGCACGCGGCGTCGGGACCACACGGTGGAAGTCGGCGGGCCGGCCACGCCCTCGGTCCTCGCCGTCACGCTCGTCGAGGGCTTCCGCCATCGCGACGAGTCGCGGGAGGGCGTAGACGTCGGCGACGGTGAACTCGGGGTCGCGGGACCGCACACGGGTGACGAGTTGCGCGGCAGCGAGCGATCCTCCGCCGAGGTCGAAGAAGTTCGCCTCCATCGAGGGAACCGGAACTCCGAGCACGGCCGTCCAGTCCTCGGCGAGCGCACGCACGCGATCAGGCAGCGCCGCAGTGGGACCGTCATCGACCGGGAGCGGCCACGGCAGTGCGGCCTTGTCGACTTTGCCGGAGGTCCGGGTCGGAAGCTCGTCGAGGACGGCGAGCACGGGCACGAGGGCTGCCGGCAGAGTCGCTCGCAACGCGGCGAGCGCGGCCGGTCGATCGAATGCCTCCCGTTCGGGGACGGCGAGGTATCCGACGAGCACCGGGGATTCCGACGTCGAGGTGCGCACGGCCGCGGCGGCGCCCGCGACTCCCGGCAACGAGGCGAGCGACGCCTCGATCTCCCCGAGCTCGATGCGGCGGCCTCCCACCTTCACCTGGTCGTCGACACGGCCCTGGAAGACGAGCCCGGCGGAGTCGAAGCGCACGAGGTCACCGCTGCGGTAGGCGCGTTCCCAGCCGAGGGCCGGTGCCGGTGCGTACTTCTCGGCGTCCTTGGCCGGGTCGAGGTAGCGTCCGAGGCCCACACCACCGATGACGAGTTCGCCGACCTCCCCCTCGTCGACGCGTCGGCCGTCCGGCCGCACGACAGCGAGGTCCCAGCCGTCGAGAGGGAGTCCGATGCGGACGGGGGCCGAGCCGTCGAGGGGCGCCGCACACGCGACGACGGTCGCCTCCGTGGGCCCGTACGTGTTCCACACCTCTCGGCCATCGACCGCGAGCCTTTCGGCGAGCTCGGGAGGGCACGCCTCTCCACCGAAGATGAGCAGGCGGACGTTCTCGAGCGACTCGGCCGGCCAGAGCGCCGCCAACGTCGGGACCGTCGACACGATCGTCACGCCGCGGGCGACGAGCCACGGCCCCAGGTCGACGCCACTCCGCACGAGCGAGCGGGGTGCCGGCACGAGGCAGGCGCCGTGCGCCCACGCGAGCCACATCTCCTCGCACGACGCGTCGAAAGCGACGGAGAGGCCGGCGAGGACCCGGTCGTCCGAACCGATGGGCTCGGCCTGGAGGAAGAGCCGCGCCTCGGCGTCGACGAACGCCGCCGCCGAGGCGTGAGTCACGGCGACCCCCTTCGGCACCCCCGTCGATCCGGAGGTGAAGATGATCCATGCGTCGTCGGCGGGCGCGGGGGGCGTCACGATGGCGAGTGCGGCCGTGTCCGTCGCGGGTCTGCCGGTCGCCATGATGCTGTCGGCGGTCGGGACGGACGAGGCGCCCGTGCGGGGCACGAAGACACCATCACCCTCCAGCACACCGACGACGCCGGCCTCGCCGAACACGAGCGATGCCCGCTCCTCGGGGTCGTCGGCATCGACGGGGACGTAGGCCGCCCCCGCGACGAGCACGCCGAGGATCGCGATGTAGAGCTGACGCTTCCCCGACGGCATCCGCACGCCCACGCGATCGCCGCGGCGCACGCCCGCGTCGTGGAGGGCCGCTGCGACACGGATCGCGTGGGCGAGAAGTTCCCGGTAGCTCAGCGACACGGATCCGTCGTCGATGGCGGATGCATCGGGGTACCGCGCGGCCGTGTCGCGGAGCACATCGACGAGGGTCCGGACGGACGGCGCCTCGGCGGAGCGCGAGAGCACGGCCTCCTGCCCGGACAGCACGCCCGCGGCGGACGATTCAGGACTCACGTGCGGGCTGGACGAGGAGATCGAGGAGTTGCTGCTTGCGGAGCCGAGAAAGCGACGTGTACCCCTGAGCGCGGGCGAACGACCGCAAACGCGGAACGCTCCACGTCGCATCCGGCAGGGGAACGGTGGTCGCCGGCTCGGGCAGCGCGGCGATCGCCGCTTCCGCTTCGGCCGTCCGGCGGGCCCGAGCGGAGGCCGCGGCGGTCACGGCGCGCGCCTCGTCACGAGCGCGCCGTTCGGCCTCGCGAGCCGCGGCCTTCTCGCGCGCCTTCCGCTCCGCCTTCTCGGCTTTCGCCGTCTCCTTCGCCTTCCGCTCCGCCTTCTCGGCTTTCGCCTTCTCCTTCGCCTTCCGCTCCGCCTTCTCGGCTTTCGCCTTCTCCTTCACCTTCCGCTCCGCCTTCTCGGCCTTCGCCTTCTCGCGCGCCTTCCGCTCCGCCTTCTCGGCTTTCGCCTTCTCCTTCTCAGACCCGCTCTTCGCCGCTGCGTCCTTCGGCGGCTTGTCCTTCTTCGCCTGCTTGTCCTTCTTCGCGGGCTTGTCCTTCTTCGCCTGCTTGTCCTTCTTCGCGGGCTTGTCCTTCTTCGCCTGCTTGTCCTTCTTCGCGGGTTTGTCCTTCTTCGCGGGCTTGTCCTTCTTCGCGGGTTTGTCCTTCTTCGCGGGTTTGTCCTTCGTGGCCGGCTCCGCCGCTGCACGCTCGGCGGCCTTCCGCTCCGCCTTCTTCGCGGCCTTCGCCGCCTTGTGCTTCTCCTTCACGAGACGGGCGGCGGCGTCGAGCCGGGACTGCTCACGATCGGCGCGAGCAGCATCGGCCTCGACGGCACGCTTGATGGCTTTGCGCTCGGCCTTGTCGGCGGCGGTGCGTTTCGCGTCCGTGGAGGTCGTGCCGTTCTTCGCCATCTGCATCCTTCTCGATACGGGGGCCCTGGGCGACGCTCGATCACGTCCGCTCCGTCCGGCCGGGTGCGCCGACACCGTAGCGGGTGAAGGTGAACGGACGGTGCCGTCAGTCGAGACCCAATCCGCTTTCCGGGTCGACGGCGGCCGAGCCCGGCGACGCCAGCGCGTTGTCCACGGCGCTCCGGACGAGCGACGACAGATAGGAACCCGGGTTCTCGACCCCGATGCGGGAGAGGATGGCGCTCGACTGCGCCACGATCGATCGCGAGAACGCCGTCGCCGTCGCGATCGCCTCGGCGTACGCCTTCCGGTCTTCTTCGGCGACGACGACGGGCTCACCTCCCATCTCGACGACGAGCGCCTGCGCGATCGGCAGGACCGGGGCGGGAGCGGTCACGGCGAAGTACGCCTCGCGCAGCCGCGCAAGATCGAGGGACGTCCCCGTGAACGAGATGGCGGGGTGGATCGCGAGCGGGATGGCACCGGCCCGTTGCGCCGGACGCAGGACGTCCGTTCCGAACCGCGCGGAGGTGTGGGCGACGAGTTGGCCCGGTTGCCAGACACCCGCCGCCGCGAGCCCCGTGACGAGCGGCTCGATCTCCTCGTCGGGGATCGCGACGAGGATGAGCTCCGACCGTTCGACGAGATCGGGGATCGACAGGATCGGCGCGCCCGGCAGGATGGCCTCGGCCCGCTCGCGACTGTCCGCGGAGACGGCGGAGACCCCGACGATGGCATGGCCGGCCCCGGCGAGCGCCGCGCCGAGCACGGGACCCACATTCCCGGCACCGAGGACACCGACCCCGAGGCGACCGGCACGCGTGCTCATCGCACCTCCGTCGCCCAGCGGTGGCTGTGGTCGTCGGCCGCGGCGCGCACGGCCGCAGCCGAGGCGCGCTCGAAGAGCAGGGCGGCCTCGTCCTTCGCGATCGTGGGTAGCGTCGGGGTGACCGGCCCGAGGACGGTGTGCACTCGCGCGGAGGCGAGTCGCAGCACACGCTCGAGCGGCCCCTGCGAGATCTGGATGCTCTGGATGCGCGCGAGGGGCAGGATCGTGAGCTTCCTCCAGAGGACACCGGTCCGGAACACGAGCAGGCTCGCGCGCAGCGCGTATCCGGTCCGCCGCCACGCGATCGGGTCGATCCACCGGGCTCGACGGGGCGCGAGCACGAAGCCGGACTCCTGCGGACGCATGATCGCGGACTCGACCTGGTCGAACGTCGAGTCGACATCGGCACCCTCGAGCATGAGCTGCACGACGGCGGTGGCATCGCGCAGCGTCCCGACGGGCAGCACCGTCGTGTTGGCCTTGCCTCCCATGGCCGCTTCGGCGGAGAGCCCCGCCTTGTTGATCTTCACCTGCCACCAGCCGAACGGGCGCCACAGCAGCGGTTGCGAGAGCTGAACGGCGTGGACGCGTCCGGGTGGCAGGGTGTCGTTGCTCGTCGAGAGCAGTCCGAAGCCGATCCGGACGCCGCTCGGGGTTCCCGCGATCGAGTAGCGGAGCGACTTCGTGATCGTCGTCCAGTAGTAGCTGCCGATACCGAGCACGGCGGGGATGAGGGTGAAGATCACCCACGTCGAACCGTTCACGAGCATGACGGCTCCGACGACGACCACGGCGAGCACGACGAGCGTGCCCTCGTTGACGATCGTCGAGGCGACGAGTCGCCCGACCGGGATCCGGACGATCGACTCGGGCGGCGCCTGATCCTCGGGGAGTTCCGGTGAGAAGAAGTCGTTGGCGCGCTCCACGACGTGGCGCGTGATGATCCCGTCCGTCGGCGAGACGACGCCGGCGGGCGCGGCGCCCGGGAGCGGCGCCTCCCCCTCGGCGAGGCGAGCGCCCGACGCGAGGGTCAACACGTCGCGGCGGAGCTTCTCCGCCGGCTTCGTCGAGAGGTACTCGAGCTTGACGTCGGCGGATTGCCCCGCGACGTTCACGTCGAGCCGTGCCGCGCCGAAGAGTCGGGGCAGGAACGGCTTCGAGAGCCCCACGCCCTGGACCCGGTCAAGCTTCGCCTTCCGGTGCGTGCGGAAGAGGACGCCGCTGCGCACCTCGACCGCTTCGTCCGTGACGCGGAACGTGTGCATGCGCCACGACAGGAAGAACAACCCGATCACGAGTACGAGCCCCACCGCGAGCGCGAACAGTACCCAACCGATGTAGCCGTGGGTGAACGAATAGGTCAGGGGGTCGTAGTCCTCGCCGTCATACCGGGGATCGCCGGAGAACTGCGGGAGGAACATCTCGACGAGTCGCTCGCGCAGGTTGGCGATGACGACGCCGAGGATCGCCAGGAAGGCGATCCCACCACGAAGCAGGGGTGTCGCGGGATGGAGCCGGTGCCACTGACCGTCCGCGAGGGTGTCGCCGGCGCGCACGTGCTCGCGCGCGGCGGTCCCGGCGTCGGCGACCGCGTGGCGCGGTGCCGGGGGTGCCTGCTCGGGATCGCTCACAACCCTGTCCGTCGGCTCTCGGCTACCGAAACGAGGTGATCGCGCAGACTCTCGGCCTCCTCGAGGGGAAGACCCGGGATGGTCACTCCCGTCGACGGCGACGCGGTCACGAACTTCAGCTCCGCGAGCCCGAACGCGCGGGCGAGTGGCCCCCTGTTGATGTCGACGAGCTGCATGCGCCCGTACGGCACCGCGACGAACCTCTGCCACATGATGCCGCGGCGGAACAGCAGGTCGTCGTCTCGCAAGAGGTAGCCGATCGAGCGGATGCGTCGAGGAACGAACGCGAGCGTCACGAGGGTCACGGCGATGATCGCTCCTCCTGGGAACCACGGCCACGGATGGTCGACGAGGACGGAGACGAGTGCGGCAGCGGCGGCGACCACGACGACGGCGATCCCGTTGGTGAGGAGCTCGATCGTGATCGCCTTCGACGAGACGCGCCGCCACTCCCCCGTGATGTCGAGACGCCCGGGCGTCTCAGGAGCGGCGTCCGGCGCCGCGGCCGGACTCGCGAGGGCCTGGGCGAGCGTCGGAGCCACGCTGCCGCCGTCCGGCGACGGGTCGGGAGCGACCTCGGCACCGGGAGCTGCGGCGGGGTCGTTCTCCGGACGGGGCGCTGGGGGCGTGCTCGCGGCGTCAGCGCGCAGCTGCTCCGGCAGGGGGTTCGTCATCGTCATCCTTCGGAAGCGTGCACAGTCTCTCGGCGACGAGCCCCGCGACCGTGAGGACGATCGCCCCCACGGCGGCCGCGACGGCCAGCCACAACGATGCTATCCCGGGCAGCATCGAGCGTGAGAGCAGGAAGCCGAGGATCCCGACACCGAACCCCGTCAGGAGCGCGCCCGCCGAACTCGACGCCTTCGCGAGGGACACGACCCGCGTCGCCTGGAACGGGTCGATCGATCGGTCCGACTTCCCCGACACACGGCGTCGGATCGGAATGGCGAACGCCACGACGATCGCGCCGACCGCGACGAGGGTCAGGGCGAACGTGAGAGGAGGCACGATCAGCATGGCTCCGCGGGAGGCCGTCCACACCTCGATGAGGAAGCCGACGACGAAGCCGACGACGGCGAGGATGAGCAACGATGCCGGAGACGTGCGCGTCATGCGCCGGTCCCCGTCTCCAGGCGCGCGAGCAGCTCGGCGACGGGCCCGGCGCCGGTGAGGCGCGCGTCCGGTTCGACCGCGAGCCAGGGACCGAGAACGAACGAGCGTTCGGCCGCACGCGGGTGCGGGAGCGTGAGTCGCGCGTCGGCGAGCCGGCGCGACCCGACCTCGATGACGTCGATGTCGATCGTGCGATCGCCCCACCGCTCGGTCCGCACGCGCCCGAGCTCGTCCTCGATCGCGACGGTGGCGTCGAGCAGCCGGTGCGGCTCGAGATAGGTGTGCCCCACGAGGACGCCGTTGAGGTACGGCGGCGCGTCCGTGTCCGGCCCCGTCGTGCGCACGGCGACGCTTTCGACGAACGGCGAGACGGCTCGGACGAAGACCCCCGGGATCGCCCGGATCCGCTCGACGGCGGCGCCGAGCACGGCATGCCGGTCACCGAGATTGCTGCCGAGAGCCAAGACGAGGCGCTCCGGTCCCCCTCGGCGGATGGGATCGTGCACGATCGGACGGGCGATGGGGCTCATCGTGCCCGCACCCCTCGGTCGGCGGGCCGGCCGCGCGTGATCCGCACGACGACGTCGTCGAACACGGCACCGATCGGGGCGTCGGGCTTGTGCACGGCCACGTCGACGAGCTGGACAGCGTCCCACGAGAGCGCGACGCCCGCCACCCGCTCGGCGACCGTCTCGATCAAATCGACCGGGTCGTTCTCGACAGCGGCGACGACCCGTTCGGCGAGTTCGCCATAGTGCACGGTGTTGGCGAGTTCGTCGTCTTCCGCCGCCGGCCTCACGTCGAGGTGGACGACGACGTCGATGACGAACGTCTGACCGTTCTCGCGTTCGAAATCGAAGACGCCGTGGCGGGCGTGGACGCGCAGGCCCAGGAGACTGATCGTGTCGAGGGGGGTGTCCACGTCACCACTCTGCCATGGCCGGACGCGCGGAGCCTGAGACCCGTCGGGGTCTCGGGTCAGGAGCGACGGTCGACGCGACGGACGACGGCCCAGAGGGTCGGCATGACCGAGGCGGCGACGAGCCACTTCACGATGCCGCCGACGATGAACGGGAAGAACCCGAAGGCGAGCAGCGACCCGAGGTCGTTGGGAACGCCCATCGCGCCGAGGACGAAGCCCATGTAGGGGATGCCGAAGAGGAACGGCACGAGGCTCGCGAGTCCGAACGCGGCGAGAGACAGGACGGGGCGACGGTCCCACGACCGCTCCGCGAGCCAACCGACGAGGGCGGCGGCGAAGACGAAGCCGATCACGAAACCGAACGAGGGCTTGGTGAGGGCGATGAGCCCGCCGGTCGCGCCGGCGAAAACGGGGAGTCCGAGCAGACCGACTCCCATGTACGACAGGAGGCTCACGGCGCCACGCCAGGCTCCGAGGCTCGCGCCCACGAGCATGACGCCGAGCGTCTGCCCCGTGATCGGGACCGGCCACATCGGGATCTCGACCTGCGCGAGCAGGGAGACGACGGCGACGCCGGCGGCGATGAGGGCGACGTTCGCGACGGCGGTGCGGGGCACGACGCGGTCGGCGAGGGTGGGTCGGCCGGCGACGGCGGTCGACGTGACGGGTGCGGTGCTCATGCGATCTCCACGGTGTACGAGTTCCGATAACGACG
Organism: Labedella populi; assembly: GCF_004078655.1. Lineage (GTDB taxonomy): Bacteria > Actinomycetota > Actinomycetes > Actinomycetales > Microbacteriaceae > Labedella > Labedella populi. Next base: position 69,797 of record NZ_RZNC01000004.1, read on the forward strand.
AAGTGTCGTGGATCACCCTACCGAGAGCGCACGCCTCTCGCGGAATGCGACCGCGAACGACGTCGATGACGACTGACGAGCGCTGCTCCTTTCGGCGGCCGCTGCGCCGATCGCGGCAGTGCTCCGCGAACGATGCAGCGCTCGACTCAGGAGCGGGAGCGGCGAAGGGCCGAGAGCGCGTCGAGCGCGACGCGCGTGGCCGCGACATCGTGAACGCGGACCGCCCAGACGTCGTCGGCGAGGAGGGCGCTCAACACCGCGGTCGGCAGGTCCCTGGTCGGGGCGACGCCCTCGTCCCCGACGAGTTCGCCGAGGAACCGCTTCCGCGACACTCCGATCATGACGGGGAAGCCGAGCGCCGCGAGCGCGTCGAGGTGTGCAAGGAGGGTCCAGTTGTGAGGTCCTCGTTTCGCGAAACCGAGACCGGGGTCGACGACGACGCGCGCGGGCTCGACTCCGGCCGCCACGGCCGCCGACGTCTGAGCCTCGATCTCGCGGACGACGTCCGCGACGACGTCGTCGTAGTGCACACGATCCTCCATCACGGCGCTGTGACCGCGCCAGTGGCTGATGACGAAGGTCGCTCCGAGTTCCGCGACCGTCGCCGCCATGCGCGCGTCGGCGAGTCCGCCGGACACGTCGTTGACGATCGACGCCCCCGCTGCGACGGCCGCGCGCGCCGTCGCAGCGTTCATCGTGTCGATCGACACGGTCGTGCCGTCGCCCGCGAGCGCCGTCACGACGGGGAGGATCCGGCGCAGCTCCTCGTCGAGCGCGACCCGCGTCGCACCGGGCCGCGTCGACTCCCCGCCCACGTCGACGATGTCGGCGCCCTCCGCGACGAGCTCACGGCCGTGGGCGATCGCGTCGGCCGTGGTGAAGTAGCGGCCGCCGTCGCTGAACGAGTCGGGCGTCACGTTGAGCACACCCATGATGCGGGTCGCCCGGGGCCCGCCGTGCTCACTCATCGCGCCCCGCCGAGCCGCCGATGAGTGCGAGCACGTCGGAACGCTCGGCGCCGCTCACGAGCGCACCCCTGCTCGCGATCGTGACGGTCGTGGAAGAGGTCTGGCGCGGCCCGCGCGCCGTGAGGCACTGGTGGCTCGCGTCGAGGACGACGAGGACACCGCGTGGGGAGAGACCCTCGTCGACCGCGTCGGCGATCTGCTCCGTCAGTCGTTCCTGCACCTGCGGCCGCGAGGCGAGAGTGTCGACGACGCGGGCGAAACGGCCGAGGCCGACGGCCGACACCCCCGGGAGGTACGCGACGTGCGCGACACCCGTGAACGGCAGGAGGTGGTGCTCGCAGACGGAACGAAAGGCGATGTCCCGCACGATCACGGCTTCGCCGGCCGTGTCGATCTCCGTCGGGATCGTCTCGCGGAGGTGATCGAGCGGGTCCTCGCCGAGGCCGCCGAAGAACTCGGCGTAGGCGTCAGCGACACGCTGCGGTGTGGACAGCAGCCCCTCACGGTCGGGCCGCTCGCCGATCGCGAGGAGCAGTTCGGTCACCGCCGCCTCGATCCGTCGGCGGTCCACGCCCGCCACAGTGCTACGCCGTCGCCGGGCGGGGAGCGGACTGCGGGCCGCGGGCCGGTGTGGGCTCGGGGTCCGAGCTCACACCGCCGTCCGTCGCGCCGGCGTCGATCGGCGCCTTGGGGCGGGGAACGGCGATCGGGGGGCGGTCGCTCACGGGACGGTCACGGCTCGACAGCCACTGCGGTCGCTCCGGGAGCTTCCGCACGTCGGCGAAGATCTCGGCGAGCTGGTTGTGGTCGAGGGTTTCGTGCTCGAGCAGTTGTCCCGCGAGACGGTCGAGGATGTCCCTGTTGTCGTTGATGACCTGGAACGCCTCGTTGTGGGCCTGTTCGAGCAACTCCCGCACCTGCGCGTCGACCCGCTGGGCGATCTCCTCGGAGTAGTCGCGCTGGTGCCCCATGTCGCGACCGAGGAAGACCTCGCCCGAAGACTGGCCGAGCTTGACGGGACCGACATCGGTCGTCATGCCGTACTCCGTCACCATCTTGCGTGCGATACCCGTCGCCTTCTCGATGTCGTTCGATGCTCCCGTCGTGGGGTCGTGGAAGACGAGCTCCTCGGCGACACGGCCGCCCATCGCATACGTCAACTGGTCGAGGAGCTCGTTACGCGTCACCGAGTACCGGTCCTCGATGGGGATGACCATCGTGTAGCCGAGCGCTCGACCGCGCGGGAGGATCGTGACCTTCGTGACGGGGTCGGTGTTGCGCATCGCGGCCGCGGCGAGCGCGTGCCCGCCCTCGTGGTAGGCCGTGATGAGCTTCTCCTGGTCACGCATGATCCGGGTGCGGCGCTGCGGACCGGCGATGACGCGGTCGATGGCCTCGTCGAGGGCCCGATTGTCGATGAGCTGCGCGTTGGACCGCGCCGTCAGGAGGGCCGCCTCGTTGAGGACGTTCGCGAGGTCGGCACCCGTGAAGCCCGGGGTCTTCCGTGCGACCACGTCGAGGTCGACGCTCGGAGCGAGCGGCTTGCCCTTCCCGTGCACCTCGAGCACCTTCTTGCGCCCGAGCAGGTCGGGGGCGTCGACGCCGATCTGGCGATCGAAGCGGCCGGGGCGCAGCAGGGCCGGGTCGAGGATGTCGGGACGGTTCGTCGCCGCGATGAGGATGACGTTCGTCTTCGGGTCGAAGCCGTCCATCTCGACGAGCAGCTGGTTGAGGGTCTGCTCGCGTTCGTCGTGACCGCCGCCCATGCCGGCGCCGCGGTGACGACCGACGGCGTCGATCTCGTCGACGAAGATGATCGCGGGCGAGTTCTCCTTGGCCTGCTGGAAGAGGTCGCGGACACGGCTGGCGCCGACACCGACGAACATCTCGACGAAGTCCGAACCGGAGATGGAGTAGAACGGCACGCCCGCTTCACCCGCGACAGCACGAGCGAGCAGGGTCTTGCCTGTTCCGGGAGGACCGTAGAGCAGCACGCCCTTGGGGATGCGGGCGCCGACGGCCTGGAACTTCGCGGGCTCCTTGAGGAAGTCCTTGATCTCCTCGAGCTCCTCGATCGCCTCGTCGCTTCCGGCGACGTCGTCGAAGGTCACCTTCGGCGACTCCTTCGAGACGAGCTTCGCCTTCGACTTGCCGAACTGCATGACCTTTCCGCCGCCGCCCTGCATGCCCGAGAGCATGATCCAGAAGAAGACGCCGATGAGCAGCAGCGGGAGCAGGATCGTGAGGAGCGAACCCCAGAAGCTCGGCTGCGGGACCTTGTCGCTGAAACCGTCCGACGGGTTCGCGGCGTCGACCGCCGCGACGACGTCCTCGGCGCGCGCATCGAGGAAGTAGAACTGCACCATCGTGCCGTTCTCGCCGTCCGCCTTCTCGAGGACGAGATCGACGCGGTTGTCGCCCTGGGTGAGGGTCGCTTCGGACACCGTCTCGCCCTCGAGGAGCTCGAGACCGTGCTGCGTCGAGATTTCCCTGAAGCCGCCGATGTTGAGCAGGCTCGAGCCCACCCAGAACACGAGGACCGCGAGGAGGATGTAGGGAAGCGGGCCCTTGAAGATGCGCTTGAAGTCCATAGTGTTTACGGGCGGCTGAGCCCGACACCTTTCTGACAGCTGGTGTTACGGGCGCCCTGGCGCCCACAGGCCTCAAGATTAGCGGCACGCCGCTGGACGGCGCCTCCATGTTCCCCGTGGGCGTACAGAGCGTGGCCGGGACGGTTCAGGAGTAGACGTGGGGAGCGAGGACGGCGACGTCCCGCAGGTTGCGGTAGCGCTCCGCGAAGTCGAGCCCGTAACCGACCACGAAGGCGTTGGGGATGTCGAATCCCACGTACTTGCAGTCGATCTGGACCTTCGCGGCCTCGGGCTTCCGGAGGAGCGCACAGACCTCGATGGAGGCCGCCCCGCGCGAGGCGAAGTTCTCGAGCAGCCACGAGAGGGTGAGTCCCGAGTCGATGATGTCCTCGACGATGAGCACGTGCCGCCCCGTGAGGTCGGAGTCGAGGTCCTTCCGGATCTGCACGACACCGCTCGACTTCGTGCCGGCACCGTACGAGCTCACGGCCATCCAGTCCATCTCGACGTGCCCGCGCAAGGAGCGGGCCAGGTCCGCCATGACCATGACGGCACCCTTGAGGACGCCGACGAGCAGGACGTCCTTACCGGCGTAGTCCGCGTCGACCCGAGCAGCCAGTTCCTGAAGCTTCTGCCGGATCTCCTCCTCGGTGACGAGGATCTCGGTCAGTTCGTCGCGGATGTCGCTCGTTTCCATGCTCCGATTCTAGGGCGAGCCCTCGCTCCCCTCGTCACTCGTCGACACCACCGTGAGGTATCGACTTCTGTCGCTTTCGGGGCCCGATTAGCGACACGGATGCGGCGGATGGAGTCGAACGCCTCCTCGACGGGGATGACCCCGCCACCCTCATAGCCACGGGCGTTTGCGACGGAGTGGCTCGCACTCGCGTGCCAGCGCGCCGGTCGCCGTGAAAACGAGACGGCCACCGTTGCGGGAGACCCGGATCCCGGGTACGTCGATCGGGCCCTGCCCCCTCCAGTCCGTCACGAGTGCCGCGATCGCGAGGGTGTGGGCGCGCGTGAGCGACGAGCCGAACTCCCCCCGTGCCACCAAACGGATGATGCGGTGGCGGATGGCCGCCGGATTCGCTGCGAGGGGTCCCACGTCGACGGACAGTCCCGCTTCCGCAGGCTCGCAGATATCCTCGATGAACTCCTCGATCATCTCGTCGAAGGCGTCGGCGTCCTCACGTGCCTGCTCGGCGGTGCGGGCGAGCGCCTCGGCGATGCCGGGTCCGAGCTCGGCCTCGAGCACCGGAAGGACCCGATGGCGGACCCGGGCGCGCGCGAACGACGCATCGGCGTTGTGCGGATCGTCCCACGCCGAGAGTCCGAGTTCGTCCACCGCTGCACGCGTCTCGTCACGACGAATGGAGAGGAACGGCCGGACGAGCCGTCCCGTCACCTCCGCCATCCCCTTGAGACTGCCCCCACCGGAACCGCGGGCGAGACCCAGGAGCACCGTCTCGGCCTGGTCATCGAGTGTGTGGCCGAGAAGCACCGCCGACGCTCCCGTCCGCCGGGCGGCGTCGTCGAGGGCCACGTACCGAGCAACGCGCGCCGCGGCTTCCGGCCCGCCAGCATCACCGACTGAGACGGCGGCGACCGAGGCGTCGACCCCGAGCCCGCGGACGATCGCTGCGGCACGTTCGGCGACGGCGTCCGAGTCCGGCTGCAGGCGGTGATCGATGACGACGGCGGCGATACGGACGTCGAGAACCGGAGCCGCGTGCGCCGCGGCCGCGGTGAGTGCGAGGGAGTCCGCTCCCCCGCTCACGGCGACGAGAACGAGCGGCCGCTCTCCTGCGCCGGAGGGCGAGGCGAGGACGCCCGATGAGAGGACACGCACGATCTCGCGGGACAAGCGGTGCACCGTCGGCGGAGCGTTCCCGGGCGAACGGGAGTCGGAGGCGGGGAGGGAGTCGGCCACGGCCCCACGCTACTCGACCGTCCGAGCGGGTCCCGCGTGGCGAGAGCCACCGTGCCGGGCCCACGGCCCGCCCCGAGCCCGAATGCCGCGATCCGTTAGGGTGGGTGCCGCCGGTGTCCGACCGGAACGACCCATCGAATCAACAAGGAGAGCGCCTCATGGCCGCATACGACGTCGTCGTGGAGATCCCCAAGGGCAGCCGCAACAAGTACGAGGTCGACCACGAGACGGGTCGCGTGTACCTCGACCGCGTCCTGTTCACCGCGTTCGTCTACCCCGTCGACTACGGCTACTTCGAGAACACGCTCGGACTCGACGGCGACCCCGTCGACGCCCTCGTCCTGCTCGAGTACCCCGTCTTCCCGGGCGTCGGCGTCAAGGTGCGCCCCGTCGGCGTGCTCAACATGAGCGACGAGGCCGGCTCCGACGCGAAGGTCGTCGTGGTCCCCCACAAGGACCCGCGGTGGAGCCACATCCAGGACATCTCCGACGTCCCCGAGCAGACGCGCAATGAGATCGAGCACTTCTTCACGCGCTACAAGGACCTCGAGCCGAACAAGTGGGTCACGATCGAGGGCTGGGGCGACGCCGCCGAGGCCGAGGAGATCGTGAAGGCGGGCTTCGCGAAGCTCGAGGCCGAGGGCTCCCACTAGAGCGACCCGTCACCGGCACGGCTCGCTTACGACGAACGGGGCGCCGCACTCACCGAGAGTGCGGCGCCCCGTTCGTCGTTCAGGTCCGGGTTCGTCGTTCAGGTCCGGGTCAGAGCGAGACGCCCCGATTGCGCATGAACGGTACCGGGTTCTGCGCCGCGCCGTTGACGCGCGTCTCGAAGTGCACGTGCGGTCCGGTCGAATTGCCGGTGCTGCCCATCGCAGCGATGTACTGACCGGCGCTCACGCTCTGGCCGCTCCGGACGGCGATCCCCCCCGGAGCGGATGTGACCGTAGGCGGTCGTCACGCCGCCGCCGTGGGATATCCGGATGAAGTAGCCGTAGCCGCCGTTCCACCCCGCGTAGGTGACGGTCCCCGACGACGCCGCGTAGAGCGGGGTCCCCGATCCGTTGGCGATGTCGACGCCGGGGTGGTTCCTGCTGCCGATTCCGCCGGGACTGTTGCGGACGCCGTAACCGGAGCTGATCCAGCCCGAGCAGGGTCGCCGCCAGCCCGAGCCTCCGCCGCCGCCACCGCTGCTGCTTCCCCCACCGCCGCTGCTGCTTCCGCCGCCGCTTCCACCGCCGCTGTTGCTGTTCTTCGCGGCCTCGGCAGCCGCAGCGGCAGCGGCAGCGGCCTCACGAGCGGCTTTCTCTCGCGCTGCCTTCTCGGCGGCCTCGCGTCGCTTGCGCTCCTCCTCGACGCCCTTCTTGTATCCCTCGACGGTTTCGGCCGTCGTGTCCTCGAGCGCCGCGAGCTGAGCCTCCAGCTCGACCTTCTTGTTCTGGGACTCCTCGAGCGCGGCCACGGCGGCATCGGCCGCCGCCTGCGCCGCGATCATGGCCTCTTCTGCGAGGGCTCGCAGCCGCTCGCGCTCTTCACGCGCCGCCGACGCCTGGTCGCTGAGCGATTGAGCGGTGTTGCGCGCGTTGACCGCCTGGTCGTAGACCGACTTGTTGTGCTCGAGCAGCTTGCTCATCGTTCCGAGAGCGCCGAGAAGAGCGTCGGGGCTCGCGGAAGAATCGAAGAACAGGCTGAGTGAGACGTCGCTACCCCCGCTGCGGTACAGCTGGGCCGCGACCTGCCCGGCCTTGGCGATCGACTCGTCGGCCTCGACCTTCTTCTCGTCGGCCTGGCCTTGAAGTGCCTCGGCGCGGACGACCGCGTCGTCGAACGCCTGCTGCGCCTCGAAGTACTCCTGGCCCTTGCGCTCGGCTTCCGCCTGGGTCGACGCGACCTCGGCCTCGAGACCGGCGATGAGGTTCTTGATGTTCGTGACCTGCGCCGCAGCGGCGGCCTGGTTCCTCTTGGCCTTTTGGACGTCGTCCCACGAGGGGTACTTGGCGGCCCAGGCGGGGGTGACTCCCGCGACGACACCGGCGGCGGTGAAGACACCCACGGCTCCGAGGGCGAGGACCTGACGGCGGCTCGTGTCTCCGCTGCGAGCGCGACGCGAGCGCCAGCGGAACACGCTTCCGCGCTTCGGCTTCTTCGGTTCGGACATCACAGACTCCGGCCACTTTCACATCAGTCACATGGGCAACATCATCAACACTAGCGAGCGGGGCCGAGAAAGCCAGTCCCCCGATCGGTGGGCGCTGCGCGCTCGCGACCGAATCTAGACCGCCGCGACGGGGGCATGGGGGAACATCCGCGGCAGGTCGGAACACCGGGTGATCGACGGTTCCCGCGGTCCGCGGGGACGGTTTTGGCATTTGGCTGCTTCACCCGTATGCTTGTACGCCGGTAGCCCTTGAGCTTTCGAGCTCGTCGGCCCCATCGTTTAGTGGCCTAGGACACCGCCCTTTCACGGCGGCAGCACGGGTTCGAATCCCGTTGGGGTCACGTGTTCAGACACGGCGACAGCTACCTATACAATTGAAAATCGCAGCACGAGAGTGCTGCACATATGGCCCTGTAGCGCAGTTGGTTAGCGTGCCGCCCTGTCACGGCGGAGGTCGCGGGTTCAAGTCCCGTCAGGGTCGCCATGGCGAGGGACCCTTCCGAATACGGGAGGGTTTCTTGCCAGTGGGACCGATTCATATGAACGAGCAGCGTCCCTCCGGCTCTGTAGCTCAGTTGGTAGAGCGCACGACTGAAAATCGTGAGGTCACGGGATCGACGCCCGTCGGAGCCACTGGCCCTTCTTCAGGCTTCTACTGAGGAGGGGCCTTTTTTCGTTCCCGGCGCGGGTTCGGTTGCCCGCTGTCGATTCGATCCCGCAGTCGAATCAAATCCGCGGGGCTGTCCCCCTTAATGCCGACACCACGGCGCTTGCAATCGAATTGCTCGTTCGGCTAACTTTCAACCGAGATGGCTTTCAGATCGCCGGCGTTCGAGTTCTTCGATGTCGTGAGCGCATGGCCGCCATCATTTCGGGAGACAGAGGGTCGGTGTTCGGGTCATCGACCCTCTGTCGCTTAACCCTCGTCTTCGCTCAGGCGTCGAAGCCGATGTCGAAGTACGTGCTCGAGTCGTCGTAGACGACCGCAGGGTCGATCGAGCGCACCCGCGCCATTGTCGAGACGCGCGCCACGGCGGGTTCGAGGTCGGGAGCATCGATCGCGAGCACCGGGGTGTTGGGCCCGATGAGCATCGCAGCCTGTCGTGTCGATCCGTCCTGCTGGATGACCGGGATCCGGACGACCTCCGGTTCGTGCGATGCCGCGATGTCCCGAGCGTGCTTCAGGAGCTCCTCCCCCGCGCGATCACTCACGATGAACGTCTCCGTTCCGTAGGTGATGCGTTTCATGTCTCACTCCCTCCGCTCACCGCCACCGGTCACCGCCACCGGTCACATGCCGTCGTCCGCAATTCTGCGGACTGTCCCCATCAACGACCCCTCGACCCCGAGGTTCTGAGGGTCACCTTACGCCGCGCGACGCCGTCACCTCCGGGGGTTGCACTCTCGGTCAGCCGCGTACGATCGCTCGCCAGGACCGCGGGTGAAGCCCGGTCCGGCTCGCTCCGCCACCCCATGACGCCGGGAACTCACGGCTGTTAGCGTCTCGGCATGAGCCAATCCACGCACCACCCCACTCAGGACGAGAACCGACACGAGCAGCTCACGCGCGCCGAGAAGTCGACGGAGGCCGACGCCGCCCCCCGGGTCGAGGTGAGCCACCCGGAAGCGGGCGTCACACGGATCGACGTGTCGGAGGACGCCGCGGTACGCCCCGGCGAGCGCAACCCGCAGATCGACGGGGCCTAGCGGGCCGTCCCGCGACGCCGAACGCTCATGAACACCTTGCGCATCACCGATGACGCCGAGGCCGACCGTCTGCTCTCGGAGGACCCGCTCGCACTCCTGATCGGGATGCTGCTCGACCAGCAGATCGCGATGGAGACGGCGTTCTCTGGACCGGCGAAGATCCGCGACCGCTTCGGAACCCTCGAGGCCCGCTCGATCGCCGACGCCGACCCGGAGGGATTCGTCGAACTCTTCCGACGGACGCCCGCAGTGCACCGATTCCCCGGATCGATGGCCGGCCGGGTGCAGTCGCTGTGCCGCGCCGTCGCGGATGAGTGGGACGGCGACGCCGCCTCGATCTGGACGCGGGGCCGTCCGGACGGTCGCGAGATACTCGACCGGCTCGTCTCCCTGCCCGGCTTCGGCGAACAGAAGGCGCGCGTCTTCCTCGCCCTCCTGGGCAAACAGTGCGGCCTCGGTGCGGACGGCTGGCGGGAGGCCGCCGGTGCTTACGGCGAAGAGGGTGCGTTCCGCTCCGTTGCCGACATCACCGATCCGGAGTCGCTCGCCCGCGTGCGGGAGACGAAGCGAGCGATGAAGGCGGCGGCCCGCTCCTCGTCGTGAATGCGGGCTGACCGACCACCGACGACGGCGGGGCGGTGCTCGAGTGCACCGCCCCGCCGTCGATTCGCCTCGCGGCTCAGTCGCGCGCCTCGCGAGCGCGGCTCGCGGGTGACGACGAGACGTCCTCGCCGTATTCCTCGAGGACCTCCGTCGTGTCGGAGACGGTCGACTCCTGCACCGGCTCCTCGTTCTCGCGCAGGTACTCGGCCTCTTCGGCCGCCGTGCCCTCGGACTCCGCCGGGGCGTCGTTCGTCGTTCCGAATGTGTCACTCATGGCGCACGTCCTTCCTGTAGCGGTCACCCGACGATAGGCCGTCGACTCTCTGCGAGGCCCGCCCTTGACGCCGGGATGACCCCGCGGTAGCCCGCCGACGGTCGCGCTCGCCACGGGAGTCGCCCGATTGTCAACGGGATGGGACGGGCACGGCCACGGCGGTAACGTCGGCCTATGAGCGATTACAGCAGCCCGTCCCCTGAGGACGAGATCACGGGTTCCTCCGTCTCCGGCAGCGAGAACGACGCCTCGGAGAGCGACACGACCGACGAGAACATCAGCACGGATCCCATGACGGAGGAGGACACCGACTCCGGCGGGGCACCCGAAGAGCCGGACGTCACGAACCCCGCCTGACGGACCGGCATGGACCGCCGCAACGACCGGCGTTCCACAGGAAAAGGGGCGATCGCGACGTGGTCGTCCTTTTTTCGATATATGCCGCAAACGTTCAGCCACTCCCCCTAGCGTTGAATACATCCGGAGCAACAGGGCTCACTCCTCGGCTGGGAAGTCGACTGACCAGCAGGAGATCACTCCATGGACTATGCGAGCAACCCGCCCGGCGCCATCCGTCGGACCAAACCGCGCACGAGCGCACCCGGCGACACGACGAAGAGTTTCGCCGCCGTCTCCCGTGTCGTGAAGGAGACCCATCTCCTCGACCGGACGCGCGTCTTCTACATCCTCTTGTTCTCGGGCCTGATGCTCGCGCTCGGGGGCGCCATCACCGGCTTCATCCTCCTCGGCGACAGCTGGTTCCAGCTCCTGATCGCCGCGGCACTCGGCCTCATCTTCACACAGTTCGCGTTCCTCGCCCACGAGGCCTCGCACCGCCAGGTGTTCGCCTCGGGACCCGCGAACGACCGGGCCGGTCGCTTCATCGCGACTGCGATCGTCGGTATCAGCTACGCGTGGTGGATGAACAAGCACTCCCGGCACCACGCCAACCCGAACAAGGTCGGTAAGGACCCGGACATCGAACTCGACACCATCTCGTTCCAGGAGAAGGACGCCGAGACGGCGCGCGGCCTGCGCGCGCTCATCACCCGCAAGCAGGGCTACCTCTTCTTCCCCCTCCTCACCTTCGAGGGCGCGAATCTGCACGTGCGCTCCGTCGCCGCGCTCTTCATCCGCGAGCCCGTGAAGGGACGCTGGATCGAATTGTCGACGATCGCGGTGCGGTTCATCGTCGTCTTCGGCGCGATCTTCTGGCTGCTCCCCCTCGGAATGGCGCTCGCCTTCATCGGCGTGCAGATGGCCGTGTTCGGCGTGTACATGGGCGCCTCGTTCGCCCCGAACCACAAGGGCATGCCGATCGTCGGCGCCGACGAGAAGCTCGATTTCTTCGCCAAGCAGGTCCGCACCTCGCGGAACATCAGCGGTGGCTGGTGGGCGAGCGCGCTCATGGGCGGGCTCAACTACCAGGTCGAGCACCACCTGTTCCCGAACATGCCGCGCCCGCATCTCGCGAAGGCCCGCGACATCGTGCGTGAGCACTGCGCGACGCTCGGGGTGCCGTACACGGAGACGACCCTCGTCGAGTCCTACTCCATCGTCATCGGCTACCTCAACCGCGTCGGCCTCTCCGCCCGCGACCCCTTCGACTGCCCGATGGTGAACCAGTTCCGCCGCGTCTGACTCGCATTTAATCGGCCTCGAGGCCACGTGTTCCCTGCATCCGGGAGCACGTGGCCTCGAGCCGTTCTCGGTGAGCGGAAATCCGCGCTCCCACTCGGGCTCCCAGTGCGGTAGGCTGAAGCCGTTATCGTTTGCCTCGTGGGTCCGTGTTTTCGTGCATCATTCCGGATCAAACCCACTAGCAGGCCCGTTTGTCAGGGACCCTCGTCTGCACAAGAGGAATCCCAGGAGAGTCCGCGTCACATCATCGTCACTGCGTTCATAGATACCGCGTTCATGGCCACCGCGTCACTCTCCGCATCACCCCTGTCCCGCTTCTCCTCGCCGAAGCGGCGTATCCGCTCGCGACCGGCTCTCGGTTCGCACGGGCGCCGCACAGGAGCAGCACTCTCATCTCTCCACGGAGCCGATCTCCGTCGGAGCGGGCTTGGTGAAACCGCCTCGCCCTTCGTCCCGCAAGCCGGGTCGGCAACACCACAAAGTAAGGAATGATCATGGCTACTGGAACTGTTAAGTGGTTCAACGCGGAAAAGGGCTTCGGCTTCATCTCCCCCGATGACGGCTCTGCTGACGTCTTCGCTCACTTCTCCGCCATCGAGTCGACGGGCTACCGCTCGCTCGAGGAGAACCAGCGCGTCGAGTTCGAGACCGCTCGTGGCCCCAAGGGCCTCCAGGCCGAGAAGATCCGCGCGATCTGAATCGACCCACCCGGAACGCCGGGTCGTCGAGCGCCGTGAAAGCGGCGCCGACGGCCCGGCGTTCTCTTTTCGCATGCTGTGCCGTCGCCCCCTGACGCTGCCGGGGTGAACCCGTAGAATCGGAGCACGGTGCGGCGCCCCTCGGCGCCGCCTTTCACCGGACGGAGCGGCGATGCTCGAAGCACTCACCGGACTCGGTCTCGCCTCGGCCGCCGGGTTGAACGCCTATATCCCGATGCTCGCGATGGGCCTGTTGTCTCGGTTCACCGATCTCCTCTCCGTTCCGCCCGGCTGGGCGTGGCTCGAGAACGAATGGGTCATGGTCGTGCTCGGCGTCCTCCTCGTCATCGACATGGTCGCCGACAAGATCCCCGCCGTCGACAGCGTCAACGACATCATCCAGACGGTCGTCCGTCCGGCTTCGGGCGGGATCGTCTTCGGCTCGGGATCCGCATCCGAGACGGTCGCCGTCACCGATCCCGAGCAATTCGTGTCGAGCGGCCAGTGGGTACCGGTCGTCACGGGTGTCGGCATCGCCCTCCTCGTACACCTCGCGAAGGCCGCGATCCGCCCGATCGCCAACGCGGCAACCTTCGGGCTCGCCGCCCCCGTACTGAGCGCGGTCGAGGACGCGGCGAGCGTGGGGCTTGTGATCCTCGCGGTCGTCGTCCCGGTCCTCGTCGTCGTCGCGATCGCCGCGCTCGTGTGGGGTGCCGTCGTGTTCGTGAGGCGCAAGCGCCGCGCTCACGCCGCGAACGCGTCGGCCGCCGCCTGATGGGTCCGAGCGACGCGACCGCACGCCGCGGAAGACTGTCGGTGGGCGCGGTTATCGTGGTCGCATGAGGATCCTCCACACGTCCGACTGGCACGTCGGTCGGACCTTCCACGGTCACAGCACCACGGAGGCCCTCGAGTCGGTGCTCGACGCACTCGTCGCGATCGTGCGCGAGCGCTCCGTCGACGTCGTGATCGTCGCGGGAGACGTCTTCGACTCCACGATGCCGGCATCGGACCACTACGGTGTCCTCGAGCGCACCCTCTCGAGGCTGCGGGGAGCGGGCACCGTCGTCATCGTCACGAGCGGCAACCACGACTCCGCGACGCGGCTCGGGTTCCAGTCGGAGTTCGCTCGACTGGCGGACGTGCATGTCATCACACGACCGGAGCAGCACGACGTCCCCGTCACTCTCGAGGACGAGCACGGTCCCGTGCACGTGTACGGCATCCCCTACCTCGAGCCGTCGCTCGTACGGCACCGCTACCCCGACGTCGCCCTCAAACGCCATTCCGACGTCCTGGGCTTCGTCATGGACCGGATCCGGAGCGACCTCGCCGAGCGCGGCGGTCGGTCGGTCGTCGTCTCCCACTGCTTCGCGACGGGCGCCGCGGGCAGCGACGTCGAGCGCGACATCACGGCCGGCGGCCTCGACTACGTCCCCCTCGCGACGTTCGACGGGCCCGACTACGTCGCCCTGGGGCACATCCACGGTCGTGCTGCGCTCTCCGACCGTGTGCGCTACTCGGGCGCCCCGCTGCATTACTCCTTCAGCGAGGCGGACAAGCCCCGGGGAGCCTGGCTCGTCGAGCTCGACGCCTCGGGTCTCAGCACCGTCGAGTGGGTCGACCTCCCCATCCCGCGGCGACTGGTCCGCCTCACGGGGCCGATCGAGGAGCTTCTCCTCTCCCCCGACTACACCGAGTTCGAGGACGCCTGGCTCGCCGTCGTCCTCACCGATGATGTCCGTCCGCTCGACGCGATGCCGCGCTTGCAGCGGCGGTTCCGCTGGTGCGCGCTGCTCGAGCACCGCCCCGCGACCGTGCACGACGACGGCGTCGTGAGCTACGCCGCGCGGATCGAGCAGAAGAGCGACGTCGAGATCGTCGCCGGCTTCCTCGAGCACGTCCGCAACGGCCGTGGGCCGACGAACGCCGAAGCCGAGCTGGTCGGCGACGCGTTCGCGGCCGTCGCCGCGCGCGAGGCCACCCGATGAGGATCACCCGGCTCGCCCTCGCCGGCTTCGGCCCGTACCGCGACGAGCAGGAGATCGACTTCCGCGCCTTCGAGGACGACGGCATCTACCTCATCGGCGGCCGCACCGGGGCGGGCAAGTCGACCATCCTCGACGCGGTCTGCTTCGCCCTGTACGCCTCCGTCCCGCGCTTCGAGAAGTCCGAGGCGCGATTGCGCAGCGACCACTGCGCGCCGGAGGACCCCACATGGGTCGCCCTCGAATTCACGGCCGGTGGCCACGACTACCGCGTGACCCGATCGCCGGCGTACGAACGACCGAAGGCGCGCGGCGAGGGGATGACCGTCTCGGCTCCGACGGCCGAACTCGCCGTCCGCGTCGACGGCGAGTGGCACGGCGTCGCGGCTCGACCGAAAGACGTCGGCGTCCGCCTCGCCGAGATCGTCCAGCTCACGCGCGATCAGTTCCTCCAGGTGATCCTGCTCGCGCAGAACCGCTTCCAGCGCTTCCTCGCCGCAAGCCACGACGAGCGACAGGACGTGCTGCGCTCGCTGTTCGCGACCGAGAGGTTCTCGTCGTTCGAGGAGTACCTCGTCGAACGACGAAAAGCAGTGGAGGACGAACTCGGGACCGATCTCGCGACGGTCGAGCGCCTCGTCGACCGCACGCGAGAGCTCGTCGCCGCGACACTCGCCGACGCGACATCAGCCGATGTGCAGGACGACGGCGCGGATGCGGTCGTCGAACGGCACGCCGGCGGGGACGTAGACGGCGAAGGCACCGCCTCCGCCCCCGACCTGCACTCCGACCTGGACTCCGACGCGGACGCACTCGGCGACGAGGGCCCTTGTGACGAGTCATGGTTCGCGGACCGCATCGCCCTGCTCGTCCCGCTCCTGGAGGCCGCCGAGCGTCGGCTCGAGAGTGCGGACGACGCGGCGACCCGCGCCGAGGAGCACGACCGACGAGCCGGTGAGCTCGCGCGTCGGGTGCGGCGCCGCGACGCCGCCCGACGAGCGCACGACGAGCTCGCCGCGCGCCACGAGGCCGACGCGGCGGAGCGAGCGGAACTCGCTCGCGCTCGAGCGGCAGCTCCGCTCTGGCCCCTCGTGGCCGCAGTCGATTCGAGCCGCGAGCGTGAGCTCGCCGCCGCGGCGGCGGTCGACCGCGCTCGGCGAGTCTTCGACGACCTGATCGCGGGAGACCGGGCGAACGGGGACGACGCCGCGGGCATCGATGCGACGACCCCGCCCGACGCGGCGGTAGAGGTATTCACGCGCGCGCTCGGGAGTCTCGCCGATGCCGCCGCGGCCGAGCGCGAGCTCCCCCACCTCGTCGCAGACGTCGAACGCGCCCTCGAGCGGGTGGAGTCCACCCGCCGAGCCGTCGACGAGGCCTCCGTTCGCCGCGCGGAGATCCCCGCGGAACTCGCCGCCGCACGCGAGAGCGTCACGGCGACCGCGGCGGTAGCGGCGGGACTCGACGCGGCGACGACCGTCGTCGAGGGCCTCAAGCGGCAGCTCGCCGCCGCGCACGACGTGCGATCACTCACCGACGAGCTTCGCCGGGCCGACGCCGCCGAAATCGCGGCCCGCTCGGCGGCGCGCGAGGCGAGCGCGCACCTCGAGCACCTCCTCACGGTGCGACTCGGGGGCTACGCCGGCGAACTCGCCGAGCGGCTCCAGGAGGGCGAGCCGTGCGCCGTCTGCGGCTCCACGGTCCACCCGTCGCCCGCCGTCCCGCCGAGCGACGACGACCGTGTGCGCGATGACGACATCGAGTCGGCCCGCGCGACGGACGCAGAGCGCTCCGCAGCCGTCGAGCGCGCGAGCCGGGCAGCACGCGACGCGGACACGGCGCAGAAGCAAGCCCTCGTCGCGGCGGGTGGGGCCACAGCGGACGAGCTCGAGACCCGCCTCGCGGATGCCGAGGCGCACCGGGACGCGTGCGCGTCGGCGAGCGCGCGGCTGTCCCGGCTCGAGGCCGCCGCCGAGGAGCTCGTGGCCGAGGCCGATCGGGTCGACGCGGTGTTCGGCGAGCGCGTCGCCGACCGCGACGTGGCGATCGAGGAGCACGTCGCCGCGACGACCCGGCTGGAAGCCGTCCGCGCGCGGGTCGACGCCGCTCGAGGCCC
Source organism: Labedella populi (assembly GCF_004078655.1). Taxonomy (GTDB): domain Bacteria; phylum Actinomycetota; class Actinomycetes; order Actinomycetales; family Microbacteriaceae; genus Labedella; species Labedella populi. The sequence goes on from NZ_RZNC01000004.1 coordinate 86,471, forward strand.
GAACTCGTCCGTCGCCGACCGGGTCGCGCGTACGACGGCCCGCCGCGACGCGGCGACGGCCCTCGCGAGCGCCGTGGCGTCGCTCGAGGAGCGCGCACTCGAACACGTCACCGCGCGTGAGGCTCTCGACGCGGCTCTCGCCGGGTCGTCCGCCGCGGAACACGACTTCCACGACGCCGACGGCGTGCGTGCCGCCCACCGCGACGAGGCGCGCATCCGCCTCCTCGACGAGCGGGTCGCCGCAGCCGCCGACGAGCGGGCGGCCACAGCGGCGACGCTCGCCGATCCCGACCTCGTCGACCTCCCGGACGACGAGCCCGACACCGCCGCCTCGGCCGCGGCCGTCTCCCGCGCCCGGGCGGCCCGCGACGCGGCCCTCTCCTCGCTGCACGCCCTGCAGGCTCGAGAGCGCGAACTGGCCTCCATCCGCCGCGACGCCCTGTCGGCGCTCTCCGCCGTGCGGGCGCGGCGGGACGAGGTCGAGGCCATCCGTGGGCTCGCGGACACCGTCGAGGGCAAGGCACCGAACACCCGGCGGATGGATCTCGAGACGTTCGTCCTCGCGGCGCAGCTCGAGCAGATCATCGCGGCGGCCAACCGACGTTTCCATGTGATGACGAGCGGTCGTTTCACGCTCGAGCACGACGACGCCGTCGCCTACCGCAACACCGCGTCGGGCCTCGGGCTTGCGATCCGCGACGAATACACGGGGCGCGCCCGCTCTACCGCATCGCTCTCGGGCGGCGAGACGTTCCTCGCGGCCCTCGCCCTCGCCCTGGGACTCGCCGAGGTGGTCACCGAGCGAGCCGGGGGCATCACCCTCGACACCCTCTTCATCGACGAGGGCTTCGGCTCGCTCGACTCCGAGACCCTCGAGATCGCGATGTCGACCCTCGATGAACTCCGCGCCGGCGGGCGCACCGTCGGGCTCATTAGCCACGTCGACGCCATGAAGGAGCGCATCTCCGCGCGACTCACCGTCGAGGTCGACGAGACGGGGGCGAGTCGCGTCCGCCAGCATGTGGCGGCTCTCCCGGGCCCACGGGGCACGTCCGTCTGAGCCGACGGGCGGAACCCGCTCGCGTGGCCGCCATGCCCTCGCGGAACGGCCAGTCCGGAGACGCTCGGAAGGGCCTCGGTCGCCCACGACCGAGGCCCTTCCGAGCGGGTCGATCCTTAGTGGGACGTCGCCTTCTCGGCACCGTGCCCCGTCAGCGACCGCACGTCCATCTCGGCCGCGAGCGCCGGGTCCTCCGCTGTGCGCTGCGGGATGAGCGAGCCGACGAACCCGAGGAGGAACCCGAGCGGGATGGAGACGATGCCGGGGTTGTCGAGCGGGAACCACGAGAAGTCGACCCCCCGGAACACCGACGTCTCGGCACCCGAGAACACCGGCGAGAACACGATGAGGATGAGGGCACTCCCGAGACCGCCGTACATGCTGAAGACCGCACCCCGCGTCGTGAAGCGGCGCCAGAACAGCGAGTACACGATCGTCGGGAGGTTCGCGCTCGCGGCGATCGCGAAGGCGAGGGCCACGAGGAAGGCGACGTTCTGCCCCTGAACGGCGATCCCCCCGAGGATCGCGACGGCGCCGATCACCACGACGGTGCGGCGACCGACCTTCACCTCCATCTGCGGGTCGGCCTCGCCGCGCTTCACGACGTTCGCGTAGATGTCATGGGCGAACGACGCCGCCGCCGTGATGGTGAGCCCCGCGACGACCGCGAGAATCGTGGCGAAGGCGACGGCGGAGATGATGCCGAGCAGGATCGGTCCACCGAGCTGCAATGCCAGGAGCGGCGCTGCCGAATTCACGCCCCCCGCCGAACCGAGGATCGTCTCGCTGCCGACGAGGGCGACGGCGCCGTAGCCGAGCACGAGCGTGAAGAGGTAGAAGATCCCGATGAGCCAGATCGCCCAGACGACGGAGCGACGAGCCTCCTTCGCCGTCGGCACGGTGTAGAAGCGCATGAGGACGTGCGGCAGTCCGGCCGTGCCGAGGATGAGGGCGAGGCCCAGCGAGACGAAGTTCAGCGGATTGGCGCCGTATTGCTTGCCCGGAGCGAGGATCTCCTCCGTGCCCGCCGACTGCACGGCCTTGTCGAGCAGCGCCGAGAGGTCGAAGCCGTGCAGGGCGAGGACCCACACCGTCATGACTGCGGCACCGGCGATGAGCAGCACGGCCTTGATGATCTGCACCCACGTCGTGCCCTTCATCCCTCCGACCAGGACGTAGAGGATCATGAGAGCGCCGACGACGGTCACGACGATCCCCGTTCCGATCCGGTCGTTGATCCCGAGGAGCAACGCCACGAGGCCGCCGGCCCCGGCCATCTGCGCGAGCAGGTAGAAGAACGTCACCGCGAGGGTCGTGATCGCCGCGGCGAGTCGCACGGGCCGCTGACGGAGCCGGAACGACAGCACGTCGGCCATGGTGAACTTCCCCGTGTTGCGCATGAGCTCGGCCACGAGCAGGAGCGCGATGATCCACGCGACGAGGAAACCGATGGAGTAGAGGAAGCCGTCGTAGCCGTTGACCGCGATCGCCCCGACGATGCCGAGGAACGACGCCGCCGAGAGGTAGTCGCCCGCGATGGCCGCGCCGTTCTGCGGCCCGGTGAAGGAGCGCCCGGCGGCGTAGTAGTCGGAAGCCGTCTTGTTGTTGCGACTCGCGCGGATGACGACGAAGAGGGTGACCCCCACGAAGAGCACGAAGATCGAGATGTTGAGGACCGGGTCGTTGAGCTCCTCGACGTTCATCGGGTCACCTCCCGAGCGGCGAGCTCGTCGCGCAGTCTCTCCGCGAGCGGGTCGAGCTTCCGGTTCGCGTAGGAGACGTAGACCATCGTGATCACGAAGGTCGTCACGAATTGCGCGAGCCCGAGGAGGAGGCCGATGTTGATCCTCCCCCACACCGGTGTCGCCATGAAGTCCGAGGCGTAGGTCGCGAGCAGGACGTAGGCGAGGAACCAGACGACGGCGAGCGCGGCGACCGGGAGGACGAAGCGCCGGTGCCGTGCCTTCAACTCGCGGAAGTCGCGGGAGTCCTCGACGGCCCGGTAGTCGATACGCCGGGCGCCGATTCCGTCCGGTCTGGGGCTGTTCGGTGTCATCATCTCTCCTTTGAAACGATTTGCCGCCCGCCCGCGGGTGGCGGGCCGGTGATAGGGTTCACGCTACGAACGTGACGGGAGCAACGACCACCCCCGAAAGTTGGTATCGCGCAGATGACTCGCACGGCGATGGAGCCGATGGAAACGCGCCTGATCGACACGGCGATCTCGGAGCTCGCCTCGACGAGCGGCATCCCGGTGGCGTTCGGCGGGGCCGCAGTGGACGGCGTCGTCGCGGTGACGGCGATCGCCGGAGCCCGGACGAACGCCCTCGACGGATTGTCCGTATCGCCCCGCCTCGGACTGGGCGGGCAAGCGCTCATCGATGCACGGCCGCACTCGACGGGCGACTACGGCTCGTCTCGGCGCATCACGCACGACTACGACCGGCACATCCTCGGTGAGGGCATCGCTGCCCTGCTCGCCGTGCCCATCGTCGTCGCGGGACGGACGCGCGGCATGCTCTACGGCGGCTCGCGCGCACCGGGGACCGTCGGGGACCGCTTCGCCGCATCGGCGCTCGCGGTCGCCGCGCGGCTCGCCCGGCAGTTCGCCGAGCACGACGCGCGTACGCGCGCCACGGACCACGGCATCGAGCCGCCGCCCGCCGCCGTGCCCACGGCCTCCCTCGAGGATGTCCGCGTCGCCTACGCAGAGTTGCGCAGCATCACCGGCACGATCTCCGATGAGGCGTTGCGGGCCCGCTTGGCCACGGTGGAGCGCCGGCTCGCCGCGCTCGGTGGAGTGACCGTGACAGGACCCGCGGCCACGCGGCCATCCGCTTCGACGTCACCCGCCGTCGCCCTCTCGCGCCGCGAGCACGACGTCCTCGGCCTCGCGGCGGTCGGTCTCACGAACGCGGACATCGCGAATCGCCTCGGGCTCCGTGAATCGACCGTCAAGAGCTATCTGGCCTCGGCGATGACGAAGCTCGACGCCTCGACACGACTGCAAGCGGTCTCCGAGGCTCGTCGCCACGGGCTCATCCCGTGAGGTGAACGCCCCGCGGCGATCGGGCGACGTTCCCGAGGTCACGGTGCGCGGGCGGCGACGGCGGCCCGCGCAGTCCGTAGGCTGGTGGGGAACCACACGGTTCGCGCACGCGAGTACGGAAGGCACCGATGCTGTACGCCACCACGACCCCGGCAGACAAACGCAGAGCGTTCCGCGAGCGCCTCGCGAGCGGTCAGCTCCTCCAACTGCCCGGGGCGTTCACCCCCCTCTCCGCGAAGCTCATCGAACGGAAGGGCTTCGACGGCGTCTACGTCTCGGGCGCCGTCCTGTCCGCAGAGCTCGGTCTGCCCGACATCGGTCTCACGACCCTCTCGGAAGTCGCCGGGCGTGCCGGTCAGATCGCCCGCATGACGGATCTCCCGGTCCTCGTCGACGCCGACACGGGCTTCGGCGAGCCGCTCAACGTCGCCCGGACCGTGCAGACGCTCGAGGACGCGGGCGTCGCGGGTCTCCACATCGAGGACCAGGTGAACCCGAAGCGCTGCGGACACCTCGACGGCAAAGCCGTCGTCGATCGCGCCACGGCGACCAAGCGCATCCGCGCGGCGGCCGATGCTCGTCGCGACTCGAATCTCCTCATCATGGCGCGCACCGACGTCCGCGCCATCGAGGGCCTCGATGCCGCCGTCGACCGCGCGAAGGAGTTCGTCGACGCCGGTGCCGATGCGATCTTCCCCGAGGCGATGCGCGACTTGTCGGAGTTCGAGGCGATCCGTGCGGCCGTCGACGTCCCCGTCCTCGCGAACATGACCGAGTTCGGGAAGAGCGAACTGTTCACGACGGGGCAGTTGCGCGATGTCGGGGTGAATCTCGTGATCTATCCCGTCTCGCTCCTGCGACTCGCGATGGGGGCGGCGATGCGCGCGCTCGATACTCTGAAGGCCGACGGTTCGCTCAGCGCCGAGGTCCCGAACATGCAGACGCGCGCCGAGCTCTACGACCTGCTCGCCTACGAGTCGTACTCGAGCTTCGATTCCGGGGTCTTCGACTTCACGCTCGACGACAACCTGTCCTGACCGCACGACCGCCCGAATCCTCATCGATACGAAGGAGAACGATGTCAGAGTCCGAACAGGAGATCCGCAAGGGCCTCGCCGGGGTCGTCGTCGACACCACGGCCGTCTCGAAGGTCGATCCCGAGAGCAACTCGCTGCTGTATCGGGGATACCCGGTGCAGGAACTCGCCGCGACCCAGTCGTTCGAAGCCGTGGCCTGGCTGCTCTGGCACGGTGAGCTGCCCACTCCCGACGAGCTCACGGCCTTCGAGCGTCTCGAACGGGCGCAGCGGTCGCTCGCTCCCGAGGTCCGCGCCGCGATCGAGCTCACTCCCACCACGGCGCACCCGATGGACGTCGTCCGCACGGCCGTGAGCGTACTGGGCGCGACGGACCCGAACGCAGACGACCGCTCCCCCGAGGCAACGCTCGAGAAGTCCGTCCGACTCTTCGCTGCGATCCCCGCGATCGTCGCGTTCGACGAGCGACGCCGGAAGGGCGAGGACCTCGTCGAGCCGCGGAACGACCTCGACTACGCCCGCAACTTCCTCTGGATGACGTTCGGCGAGGTTCCGGACGACGACGTCGTCGACGCGTTCCGCGTCTCGCTCGTGCTCTACGCCGAGCACTCCTTCAACGCCTCGACCTTCGCCGCGCGAGTCATCACGTCGACGCTCGCGGACGTGTACTCCGCGGTCACGGGAGCGGTCGGTGCGCTCAAGGGTCAGCTCCACGGCGGCGCGAACGAGGCAGTCCTGCACACCTTCGTCGAGATCGGCCTCGACGAGGCTCCGGAGGGGCGCGCCGCCGACTGGCTCGACCTGGCGCTGGCCGAGAAGCGCAAGATCATGGGATTCGGACACCGGGTGTACAAGAACGGCGACTCGCGTGTTCCGACGATGCGTGCGGCGCTCGAGCGCCTCGTCGAGTACTACGACCGCCCGGAGGTGCTCGCGCTCTACGAGGAACTCGAACAGTCGATGGCCGAACGGAAGAACATCAAGCCGAATCTCGACTATCCGTCGGGACCTGCGTACCACCTGATGGGCTTCTCGACCGAGGCGTTCACGCCGCTCTTCGTCGCCGCCCGCGTCGTGGGCTGGACAGCTCACATCCGGGAGCAGCTCGGAGCCAACGCGCTCATCCGACCGCTGTCCGCGTACGTCGGGCCGGAGGAGAGGCACGTCCCCGCGTCCTGACCGCCGTCTGTCTGCGGCTCCGACGAGAGCGCGACCTCGATCAGGCGGCGCGGCGCCGGCGCGGCGAGCGGGCGGCGCGCACGAAGCCGTCGATCGCGTCCCATGCACCGATGCCGAGGGCGACGACCGCTGTGATGATGCCGGCGACCGACCTCGTGTTCTCTGCGTCCGCCCAGTCGAAGGCCGCGAGGAAATCCGGATTCACGAGGTCGCCCGCGAGAGCCAGCGCGGCGATCGGGACGACCGCCGCGGCGGCGAGGACGGCGTTGACGACGGCGAGCAGCCGGCTCCAGGCTCCTCGGCGGTACGTCACGAGGACGAACACGACCTCGGCCACGATGAGCACGAGGAGGTACGGCAGCCAGAAGCCCCAGAGCGCCGGGGCGAGGAGCGGCTCGCGGACGGGTCCGTCGACGTTCCAGGCGATGGGGAAGAACTGCGCGTAGACGAGGAACGCGAGCAGGATACCGAGCCACACGATCGACGTGACGGCATCGCTGCGCAGCGCGCGCTTCTCGGGCGCGTCCGGCAGCATATCGAGGTTCCACCGCACGAGCGGACCGTTCTTCGAGGCTCCTGTCCAGTCGAGGATCGCGAAGACGAGCGTGACCCAGAACCCGATGTGCATCGCCGCCGACAGCGCGGTGACGACGGCGGCAGCGACCACCGAGCCGATTCCCTCGCCGGTGAGTGCGTGGACGAGGCCAGACCCGAGTGCTGCAATCGGCACGATGATCGCGAGCAGCGTGATCAATGAGCGCCGGTAGAACAGGAAGTTCGTCGGACCGATGAGGTACAGCGGTCGCTCGGAGAATCGAGCGGCGAGAGCCGCTGGATCACCGAGTCCGATGAGGACCTCCCGCTCGGCCGTCTCCGGATCGGCTCCGGACTCGCGCCGGGCATCGACGTCGTCCTCGATCGACGCGCGCAGCTCGCGCTCGACGTCGGCGCGCTGGGTCTCGGGCAGGCTGCGCACGGTGGCGGCGACGTAGCGGTCGGTGAGCGAAGTCATGACGGCTCTCCTTCAGTGAGGTCGGTGATAGCGGTGTGCAGTGCGTCCCAATCGCGTCGCAGCAGCCCCGCGAGGTCGCGGCCGGCCGGGCTCGTCCGATAGAACTTGCGGGGCCGGGCGTCGTCGGTGTTCCACTCGCTCACGAGCAGACCCTGTCGTTCCAGCCGCCGGAGCAACGGATAGAGCGTGTTGGCATCGACCGCGAAGCCGGCATCCGCGAGCGTCTCGAGGAGGGCATAGCCGTATCCGGGGCGTTCCAGTGTGACGAGACACGCGAGGACGACCGTGCCACGGCGGAGTTCCTGGAGATGCTGAGCTGTTGTCTCGTCCACGACCGACACGATATTGTGCACTGCACACTATCGTCAAGCACACACCGATGGGTCATGCGCCGGCTGTGCGCCGTGGTGGTCGGCGGACACGACGAAGCACCGGTCGAAGGGAGGATCCGACCGTCGCTCCGTCATGGCATTCGGCTCAGAGGCGCGCCGCCGCGAACGTATCGCACGCGGCCGTGCCGTTCTCCATACCCTCGAGGAACCACGCCTGCCGCTGTTCGCTCGCGCCGTGGGTCCACGTCTCCGGGTTCACTCCCCCGCCCGCCGACTGCTGGATGTGGTCGTCGCCGACCGCTTCCGCCGCACTCAGCGCGTCCGCGATCTGCTCGCGCGAGACCGGCTCGAGGAAGACGTCCCCGTCCGCGTCGGTCGTCTCCTGCGCAGCGCGGACCCAGGCGCCCGCGTAGCAGTCGGCCTGCAGTTCGAGGCGCACGCCGTTCGACTCGGGTCCAGACCGCGACAGGTCGAGCCCGTCCATACGGCCGGTGATGTTCTGGATGTGGTGTCCCCACTCGTGTGCGACGACGTACAACTGAGCGAGAGACCCGCCCGCGGACCCGAACCGGGTCCGGAGCTCGTCGAAGAAGCCCGTGTCGATGTAGACGCTCTGGTCCGGTGGGCAGTAAAACGGACCGACGGCGCTCGTCGCCTGCCCGCAACCCGTGTCGACGGCCTGCTGGAAGAGGACGAGTGCGGGCTGCGGGTAACCGTCGACCTCCGTGGACCAGTAGGCGTCGAGCGATGTCGCGGCCGCTTGCATCCGGCAGTCGAGATCCTCGTTCGCGTCCTCGCCCGTGACGCACTCCTCGAGCGGTGAGTCGCTCGCGGCCGTCCCGCCGCCGACACCTCCGCCGCCGCCGAGCAGCGTCGATGGGTCGATGTTGACACCGAAGAGCGGGCCGAGGAGCACGACTGCCAGTACCAGGATCCCCGCGCCTCCCGCGGCGATCCCGGTCGTCCGACCGCGCCGCCGGGAGACCTTGCCACCACGGATGTCCGCGCCCTCGTTGAACGTCATGCCGACACGCTAGCGAATGCTCGACCGACCCCGAGGACCCTTGCGAAGCGGGGGGGGTGAGGCGGGTGACGTGAACATGAGTACCCCTCACCCCCCGCAATGGGGGTGGGGACACATCTGTGCCCGATCCACTATCTGAGCTACTCTCAGGTTACGGAGTTGAGGCCACCTCACATTCCGCAACCCGGACGCCTCCCGCCCACTCCCGACCCGAACCGGAGTGGTCGGGAGGCCATCCGATCTCGTCGTGACAGAGGGGGTCCACGACCATGACATCAATGGTTTCCAGACATCGGGAGCTCGCATTGTGCGACGGCTCCCGGAAGGGACAGGATCCGGCATGACGGAGCTCAAGCACCATCTGCCCGCCGACGACCTCGGTCGTTTCCTCCCCACCTCCTGGCTCACGCGCCGAGGGGTCCAGACCACGTCGGAGCGCCAGTGGGCGCAGTCGCACCGAGCCAGGCTGCTCGCGAACGACGTCATCGTCATCGCCTCCTCTCTGGGGCTCGCCTACCTCGTGCGCTCGCTCTTCGAACCGGGCGCGCCGGACTCCACATGGGTCCTCACCTACGCCGTCGCGTCGACCATCATCCTCACGGTGTGGATCGCGGCGCTCGGCGCCCACCGCACTCGGGACATCCGCGTGATCGGGATCGGGGCGAGCGAGTACAAGCGCGTGACCAACGCGAGCATCATCGCCTTCGCCGTCCTCGGCATCCTGCTCTTCACGATGCAAGCCGAGGTCTCCCGGGTCTTCTTCTTCACGGCACTCGGTGCTGGCACCGTGGGGCTCGTCTCCACCCGGTGGGCGTGGCGCCACTGGTTGCTCCGGCAGCCGGCCCGCGACCGCTTCCTCTCGCGGGCGATCGTCGTCGGCGGAGTGGACGAGGCGGAGTACGTCGTCCGCCAGATCAACGACAAGTCGCGAGCAAGCTACAACGTCGTGGCCGCGACCGTCTCCGACAGCGCATCGTCCCACATCGAGGTCGGTGACCGTCGTGTCCCGATCGTCGGCGAGCCCGCCGGGGTCGCGACACTCGCTCGCAACCTGCAGGCCGACGCCGTCATCGTCGCGGGGGCCGCGAGTCGGAACCCGTCCTACATCCGGAGCCTCAGCTGGGACCTCGAAGGCACGGGAACCGAACTGGTCCTCGCCGCCCAGCTCACCGATGTCGCCGGACCGCGCATCCACTTCCGCCCCGTCGACGGACTTCCCCTCATGCACGTCGAGATCCCGCAGTTCGACGGACTCAAGCACGTCGTCAAGCGCTCGTTCGACATCGTGGCGTCCGGGATCGGCCTTCTCCTCCTGGCGCCGCTCTTCGGCATCATCGCCCTCGCCGTGAACGCCGACAGCCCGGGTGGTGTGCTCTTCCGTCAGGAACGGGTGGGCAAGGGCGAGCGCAGCTTCACCATGCTCAAGTTCCGCACGATGGTACCGACGGCCGAGCAGGACCTCGCCGCGCTCCTCGAGGCGAACGAGGGCAGCGGCCTGCTGTTCAAGATGAAGAACGACCCCCGCGTCACCCGCATCGGCCGTATCCTCCGCAAGTACTCGCTCGACGAACTTCCCCAGCTCTGGAACGTCTTCGTCGGTGACATGAGTCTCGTCGGTCCCCGGCCGCCGCTCCCTCGTGAGGTGAGCGACTACGAGAGCCACGTCCGTCGCCGCCTCTACATCAAGCCGGGCCTCACCGGCATGTGGCAAGTGGGAGGGCGGAGCGACCTCAGCTGGGAGGAGAGCGTCCGGCTCGACCTCTACTACGTCGAGAACTGGTCGCTCGTCGGCGATCTCATGATCCTGTGGCGCACCGTCAAAGTCGTCACGCAGCCCTCGGGAGCCTACTGATGAACGACGCCACCGACCGCACGCTCGCGGGAGAGGCCGGAAGCGCCTCCGATCGCTTGCACATCGCCATGATCGGCACGCGCGGCGTGCCCGCGGCCTACGGAGGGTTCGAGACGGCCATCGAGGAGATCGGTCGCCGACTCGTCGAGCGCGGCCACTCCGTGACCGTCTACTGCCGCTCGAAAGACGGCGAGAAGCCGAGCGAGCACCTCGGCATGGAGCTCGTGCACCTCCCGGCCCTGCACGTCAAGATCGCCGAGACGCTCAGCCACACCGGGCTGTCGACAGTGCACGCCGTCACCCACCGGGCCGCCGACGCCGCCTTCGTATTCAACGCCGCCAACGCGCCCTTCGTCCCGCTGCTGCGGGCCCGGGGTATCCCGACGGCGGTGCACGTCGACGGTCTCGAATGGAAGCGCGACAAGTGGGGCGGCGCCGGCAAGCGGTACTACCGCGCCGCCGAGTCTGCCGCCGTGCGCTGGTCGGATGCCCTCATCGCCGACGCCCAGGGCATCGCGGACTACTACGACGACGAGTTCGGCGTCCCGACCGAACTCATCAGCTACGGTGCCACGATCATCGAGGACCCCACCTCCCACAAGATCGCGGAGATCGGACTCACCCCCGGCGGCTTCCACCTCGTCGTCGCTCGGTTCGAGCCGGAGAACCACGTCCGCGAGATCGTCGAGGGCTACACCGCGAGCGATGCACACCTCCCGCTCGTCGTCGTGGGCTCGGCGCCGTACTCCGCCGAGTACACGGCCGCGATCGAGCGCATCGCGTCGGCCGACGACCGCATCATGATGCTCGGCGGCGTGTGGGACCAGCAACTGCTCGACGAGCTGTATGCCCACGCGCTCACCTACGTCCACGGACATTCCGTCGGCGGCACGAACCCGTCCCTGCTCCGAGCGATCGGAGCGGGAACGGCCGTGCTGGCCTGGGACGTCGGCTTCAACCGGGAGGTCACGCTCGAGGACGGCCGCTTCTTCGGAAGCCCCGCCGCGCTCGCTCGTCTGCTCGAGTCGGCGGAGTCCGACGTCAGCGCGACGCTCGCCACGGGTGATCGGCTGCGTGTCCGTGCCGAGACGACGTACGACTGGGACCTCGTCACGACGGGCTACGAACGCCTCGCCGCCCGGCTCGCCTCCGGCTACTCCATCCGTCCGATCGCACGATCGGCACGACGCTCCTCGACATCGGTCCGGTCCGGCACGCCCGTCGCGACCCCCGTCTCGTGAGCGGCGCCACCGTGGGACGTCTCACACGGCCCGTCGAGAGGACCGTCGCACCGGCAGCGGCCGGATCCTCCTACCTGCTCGCGCATCCGAGCGCGGACCTCTACGGTTCCGACCGCGTCCTGCTCGAATCCGTCGAAGGCTTCGTCCGGGCCGGTGCCCACGTCACCGTCACCGTACCGGCCGACGGTCCACTCGTCCCCCTCCTCGAAGAGCGCGGAGCCGACGTCGTCTTCACCCCCACGCTCGTCCTGCGGAAGAGCCTGCTCACCCCCCGCGGACTCGTCGCGCTCGTCTCCCAGACCGTCGCGGGCCTGCGTGCGGGCCGACGGCTCATCCGCGAGGTGCGGCCGAACGTCGTCTGGACGAACACGATCACCATCCCTCTGTGGACGGTGCTCGCCCGCCTCTTCCGGATCCCGTCGGTCGTGCACGTGCATGAGGCCGAGGGATCCGCGTCGAGGGTCATGATGCGCGCTCTCGCACTGCCCTTGCTGCTCGCGGACCAACTCGTCGCGAACAGCAATTACAGTGCGGGAGTCCTGCGCGACTCCTTCGCTCGTCTCGGCGACCGCTGCACCGTCGTCTACAACGGCGTCATCGGTCCGGAGACGGTCAGCATGCCGCGCGACACCCTCGAGGACGAGTTGCGCGTGCTCTACGTCGGCCGACTCTCCCCCCGCAAGGGTCCTGACCTCGTCATCGAGGCGATCGCGGCGCTCCGCGAACGCGGCATCCCCGCTCGCCTCGATCTCATCGGAGCCGTCTTCCCCGGGTACGAATGGTTCGAGCAGGAGCTGCGGGACTCGATCGCGACCCACGATCTGCGCGACCGGGTGCGCCTCCGCGGCTTCCAGAACAGCCCCTGGCCGTTCCTCGCCGCGAGCGATGTGCTCGTCGTGCCGTCACGACTCGACGAGCCGTTCGGCAACACCGCGGTCGAGAGCGTGCTCGCCGCTCGCCCCGTGGTCGTGAGCGACACGTCCGGCCTGCGTGAGGCGGCGTGGGGGTACCGTTCGGCGCAACAGGTCGAACCCGGCGACGCCCGCGACATCGCCGACGCGCTCGAGCGTGTGTGGAACGACTGGGCGCGGTTCCGGAGCGAGGCGATCAGCGATGAGGCCGTCGCTCGCGAGCGCCACTCCGTCTCGACCTACCAGCACTGCATCGCCGACGCCGCGGCCGCCGTTGGGGTCGGCCGACGATCGCGGGCGCGGGCTCATGGGTGAGACGGCAGCACCGGCTGCTCTCCGGCACCACGATGCGGCGGATCCCCTCGCGGCGCACACCCGTCAGAGCACGCCGCGGCGGAAGACGTCGAGGAGACGGTCGACCGTCGCGGTGACGTCGTCGAGGGCCGCCTCGTGTTGCCGATCGCCGAGGACGTGCCCATCGATCACGTCGAGCGGATCGCCCTCCGCACGCCCCCGGAACCAGCGCGAGAAGCTCGATCGCGCGGCCCGGACGGCGGGAGCGGCGAGGCCGCGCCGGGCGTGGGCCGAAGCGGCGAACCTCTCGAGGACCGACCCGCCGACGGCGGCCGGGGTGTCGTCGACATCCGCCTCGGCGAGCGCGACGGCTTCGCGCAGCGTGAAGGTCCTCGAGCGAGCGGACGGATCGATGCGAGCGACAGCGGCCCTCTCGGCCTTCGACGCCGTCAGGATCAGCCCCGAACCGGCCACGAGGGCAGCGGTCAGGACGCGCGACCGGTGCGCCCGGGCGAAGTCGGCGCCGTCCGGGGCCGTCGCCCACACGCGCTCGTCGACGCGCGCGCAGATCGCCGCTCCCGCGACGGCGCTCGCGCCAGCGCTCGAAGATGAGTGTCCCTCGAATTCGGGTATCGACCGCATCCCGCGCTCCAGGAGATACTCGGCGAGAGGCGAGCGGCAGACGTTCGCAGCACACACCACCAGAAGGTTCCGGCCACGATTCTCGTCCAGGACCGCTCTCCCTTCGATACCGGCCAATCCTAACCGGCCCGTCGAAGGCACAACGCACAGGACGACCGGCGCCCGAGCCGGTCGGACCACCAGAGGGGGACTCGAATGACCATCCACGACTACATCACCGCCATCCGCAAGCAATGGATCGTCATGGTGATGCTCACGGTGCTCGGCGCCGGAGCCGGTTACGGCGTCGCGCAGACTATGCCCGACATGTACCGCTCGACCGCGAGCACGTACGCGTCCACGGTCAACGGGGAGACGACGAGCGAACTCGTCCAGGGATCGACGTACGTGCAGAACCTCGTCCAGTCGTACGCGGCCATGGCGACCTCGCCCTACGTCCTCGAACCGGTCATCGAGGACCTCGACCTCGAGATGAGCGTCAAGGACCTCGCCCGGTCGATCTCGGCGGACACCCCGCTCAACACCGTGATCGTCGACATCTCGGTCGCGAGCGGCGACCCGCAGCAGGCGAGGGCCATCGCCTCGGCCGTCACGCGTTCGCTCGCCGAAGCCGTCGCCGACATCTCGCCCCGTGGTGTCGAGGACGCCCCGACCGTGCAGCTCACGATCATCTCCCCCGCTTCGACACCGGCGACTCCCTTCTCGCCCGACACGAAGATGATCGCCGGGCTCGGCGCCGGCGTCGGCCTGCTCCTCGGGCTCGCGTGGGCGGTCACCCGGGAGCTCGTCGACACGCGTATCCGGTCACCGAAGGACATCGAGATGGTGACGGACTCGCCGCTGCTCGCCGAAGTCGGCCGCGGCCCCCGGGACCGCAGCCTCGCCCAGGTCATCCGCACCAACCCGAACGGCGCGACGGCCGAGTCGTTCCGCGGGCTCTGCATGAGCCTCGCCTTCGCGGACGTCGACAAGCCCGTCTCCGCGGTCGTGGTGACCTCGGCGATGCCGGGGGAGGGCAAGAGCTCCGTCTCCGTCGGACTGGCCCTCTCACTCGCCGAGAGCATGGGTCGTGTCATCCTCATCGACGCCGACCTGCGCAAGCCCTCCATCGCCGAGTACACGGGCCTCGACGGCAGTGTCGGCCTCACGAGCGTGCTGCTCGGAGGCTCGACGATCGCCGATGCCGTCCAGCCCTGGGGCGCACCCGGTCTCGATGTGCTGACGGCCGGCACGATCCCCCCGAACCCCAACCAGTTGCTCGCTTCCGACACGATGCGGGCGACCCTCGCGGAACTCAAGAAGCGCTACGACTTCGTGGTCATCGACACCTCCCCGCTCATCCCCGTCACCGACCCGCTCTGGCTCGTGCACGAGACGGACGGCGCAATCGTCGTGTCGCGGAACAAGAAGACCAAGCGCCCGCAGCTCTCGAAGGCGATGGCGACTCTCGGATCGGTGGGCGCACGCGTGCTGGGCGTCGTCGCGAACGACGTCAAGGGCCATGATCGGCTGACGTATTACACGGAGTCCGAGAAGGCCCCGTCGCGGTCCGCTCGCGAGGGCCGCGTACCAGCGGCCACGGCAGCCGACGACGCCTGACACGCGCGAGCCGCACCCCGTCGGAAAGACCCCGTAGCTTCCCCCTTTTGGGGGGCGACGGGGTCTTTTGCCGTCTCCGAGCGCGGCATTGCATGAGTCATCCTCGATTTCCAGTGGACCCGACACGGAGGGCTTGCTACTCTTTCGACTGCCGTGTACCACGTTCGGGGGACAATACCTCCGCGAGGTGCACATCTCTCCACCCCCCGAACATGTCGACGACGGTCACCATCCCGTTGGACCGTCAGCCCATCGCAGAGGACAGCAGTGACCCACCGCCGAAATACGTTCAACGCGCCCGAGACGGACGCCCCTGTGTCAGCCACGACCCGTCGAGCTACACGTGAGGCGCGCCGCAGATCCGCGCGCACCTCCCGCGGAGCCGCCCTCGTGACGGCCGTCGCCGCCGCGGGTGCGCTTGCGGTCGGCAACCTCGCGTACGCCCCGCAGACCGCGAGCGCGGCCGGGTACGTCGAGGGCGATGTCATCGCCTCCGATTCCTTCTCTCGCTCCCAGGCCTCGGGCTTCGGGTCCGCCGACGAGGGAGGAGCATACGCGACGTCCACGACGGCGGGCCTCTCGGTCGGCTCGGGCGTCGGCACGATCGAGTTCCCCGACGGCGGGGAGGGCCGCAGTGCGGTGCTCACCTCCGCATCGTCTGCGGACGTGAGCACGGGGATCACCATCACCGCGCCTGACTCGCCGACGACGGGTGGTGGCTACTACACCACCCTGCAGGCCCGGTCGAGCGGCGGGGGATACTACGGAGCCAAGCTGCGGGTGTCGCCCGACGGCAACGCCTCATTACGCATCGTTCGCGTGGACCGCGCGAGCGGCGAGACGAAGACTCTCGCAGCTCCCGTCGTCGTCGCCGGCGGCGTCGACGGTGGTACCTCGCTGCGCATCGACCTCGAGGTCGTCGGCTCCGACGAGGTGACGGTCAAGGCGCGCGCCTACGTGACCGGCGGCGACGCGCCGGACTGGCAGCGGACGGGCACCGACACGAGTGATCGTCGCCTTTCCGCCGGTGGCGTCGGGCTGTGGTCATACCTGTCGATGGGTACCGAGCCGCTCGCCCTCGAGCTCGACGACCTCCGGGCGGTCGAACTCGTCGCCGACACGAGCGCTCCCGCCCCCACGACCCCGGCCCCGGTCCCCGCCCCGACGACCCCGGCCCCGAGCCCGACGACCCCGGCCCCGAGCCCCACGCCGACGGAGGAGCCGTCGACGCCTGCTCCGGCGCCCACGCCGACCCCCACACCGACCCCCGCACCCACGGAGCCGGTCTCCTCGGGGAACCGCGGGTCCGCACCGGTCGGTTCCACGTCCTACTCCGTCCCGGCGGGAGCCGTCTACGTCTCCTCCTCCGCCCGGTCGGAGGGCAACGGCACGCTCACCTCACCGTTCGCGACGGTCGAACGGGCCGTCGACGCGTCGAAGAGCGGTGCGACGATCGTCCTGCGCGGCGGCACGTACCACGAATACGTCGAGATCCCGAAGAACAAGCGCGTCACCATCCAGTCGTATCCCGGTGAGGCCGTGTGGTTCGACGGCAGCGAGAAGATCGGCGGCTGGACGAAGAGCTCGACCGGATGGGTCGTCGACGGCTGGGACTACGACTTCGACACGAGTCCGACCTTCACGAAGGGCGCACCCGACAACACGGACGAGTCGACGAGATTCGTCGACCCGAAGTACCCGCTCGCAGCCCACCCGGATCAGGTTTGGGTCGACGGAGCCCCCCTCACCGAGGTGGGGTCGCGCTCCGCCGTCACCGACGGCACCTTCTACGTCGACCGAGGAAGGGATCAGCTCGTCCTCGGCACCAACCCCTCGGGTCGTGACGTGAGGGCGAGCACGCTTC
Organism: Labedella populi; assembly: GCF_004078655.1. Classification (GTDB taxonomy): domain Bacteria; phylum Actinomycetota; class Actinomycetes; order Actinomycetales; family Microbacteriaceae; genus Labedella; species Labedella populi. The sequence continues at coordinate 103,566 of NZ_RZNC01000004.1, forward strand.
AGGTCGGGCTCAACGTGCTCGCCGACGGCACCGTCATCCGCGGTATCGGCGTGCAGCGCTACGCCACGTCCGTCTGGCAGAAGGCGCCCCTTTACACGCAGGCCTCCGACGTCCTCATCGAGAACGTCGTGTCGCGCGCCAATGCGGCGTCCGGCATCTACGCGTCACGCGGATCCGACGTCACCTATCGCTTCCTCACGCTCTCGGACAACGGCCGGTCGGGCGGCGGCGCCGTCTACTCCGACGACTTCGCCCTCGAGCACTCCGTCGTCGTCGACAACAACACCCAGCACTTCAAGCAGCTCCCGGGGTCCGGAGGTTTCAAGGTGACACGAGCGCGCGGTGTCACCGTCGCGGACAACGAGATCCGCGACAACCTCACGAACGGCTTGTGGTTCGATGAGTCGGTCTACGACATCCGCGTCACCGGGAACGATATCTCGGGCAACGCCGTCGGCCTGTGCCTCGAGCTCTCCGCCAAGATCGTCGTCGCGGACAACCGCATCCACGACAACCGGTCGCTCGGCCTGTTCATCCAGAACTCGGGTGACATCCAGGCGTGGAACAACACGATCGTGGACAACGATGGAGCTCCCGTCACCATCGTCCAAGACCCCCGGCGGCAGACGAACCCGTCCGACGCCGGCCACGACCCTCGCCAGAAGCAACCCGACATGACCGTGCCGTGGCTGACGCAGGACATCACGATCTCGAACAACGTGCTCGGTGGCGCCACCGAGGGCGGTCTGTTCCACGTCGTCGACCAGCAGAAGAAGCTGACGGCCGAGCAGATGCGGATCACCACGAACGGCAACCTGTACCAGAACGCGAACACCGGGCGCTACACCGTGGTGCGGTGGGCGAACGGCGGATCGGGGCTCACCTACTACCGCAGCCTCGAGGAGTTCACGCAGGACACCGGGCAGGAGAAGCGCTCCGACTTCATCCAGGGTGCCGACGCCGTCGGTCCGGACTTCTCCCTCACCGGACAGGCGAGCGACCTCGCGCGGGACATCTCCATGCCCGTCCCGTCCCGGCTCTCCGGACTGCTCGCGGCGCTCGGCCTTCCCGCCGTGGGCGCATCACCCACCCCGTGAATGGGGGAATGTGAGCATTCGTCACCTCGGCTAGTCTGATGACGGCGCCACCGCACCGGTGGTGCCGTCATCGGCCGACGGGAGACGAGCGTGCAAACGAGCACACGAACGTCCCCGCAACGCCCGCTGCCCCCGCGCCCACTCGGCGTGCGGGACAGCGGCGACGTGCGGTTCACGGCACCGCGGCCGCTCGAGCAGATCATCGCGATCGTGCTGCCCGTGAGCCTCGGCGTCGGCTACACGATCTCGAACGGCGTCCAGGTCGGGCACGTCGTCGCGTTCCTGCTCCTCCCGGTGTGGTTCTCGTCCGTCCGCCGCTTCCGGGGGGGCCGGATCGTCCTCACCCTCGGAGCCATCGCTCCGATCGGTGGCGCCGTCCTCACGGCGGTGGGTGCCGTGGACCATTCGGTCTCCCCCGTCGCCCTCTTCGTCAACAGCGTCGAGATCATCGGACTCGTGCTCGGCATCGGCTCGCTCTTATGGGCCCGTCGGGTCATCGGGGGACCGTGGGTCGCGGTCTTCTTCGGCCTCGGCATGGTCGCCGGTATCCCGTTCGGGAATGGCCTCAGTTCGGCCAATCCCTGGCGATTCGCCTACTCCCTCCCCCTGACGGTTCTCCTGCTCGCCATCGCCTGGCAGCTCAACAGCAGGGTGGCTGCCGTCATCGCCGCCGGTGGGTTGTGCATCGCGTCGGCGCTCAACGACGGTCGCGGGGCGAGCGCCATGCTCGCGATGACGGCCATGCTCGTCCTGTGGCAGGTCCGCCCCACCGCGGCGGGGCGTCGGGCGTCGGCCGTCCGCACGATGCTGAGCATCGCGGCGCTCGCGTCGGTCGTCTACACCGTGGCGCAAGCGGTCATCCTCGGGGGGCTCCTCGGCGAGCGCACGCAAGAGCGCACCCAGGCCCAGATCGACACCTCGGGCAGTCTGATCCTCGGCGGTCGCCCGGAGGCCGGCGCCACCGTCAGTCTCATCGGCGAGCAGCCCCTCGGCTACGGCTCCGGTATCGTCCCGAACCTGTCGGACATCCTCACGGCGAAGACGGGCATGAGCGCCATCGGCTATTCGCCGAACAACGGGTACGTCGAGAACTACATGTTCGGGTCCACTTTCGAGGTGCACTCGATCGTCGGTGACCTCTGGATCCTGTACGGCCTTGCCGGCGCCGCGCTCGCCCTCGTGTTCTTCTTCACGACGTTCCAGATCCTCAGCCACGGGCTCGCCCATCGCGCCGCCAGTGCCCTCATCATCTGGCTCGCCGTCCGGATGCTGTGGAACCTCCTGTTCAGCCCCGTGCATTCCTCGGTACCGCTCATCATGCTCTTCCTCGGCATCGGACTCGTCGCCCGCGCAACGGAACACACCCTCGCAGGACCCCCGCATCCCTCGCCACACCACGCGATCGGAGCCCGATGAGCGCCGCACCCGAATCCCGCGCCGGACGACACGAGTGGGTCGATGCCGGCCGCGGCCTCGCGATCGTCCTCGTCGCGCTCTACCACGCGACGGACTGGCTCTCCGTGGGTTTCGATACGACGGCATGGCATGCGGCGAGCGCCGTGCTCGCGACCCTCCGCATGCCTCTCTTCTTCGTCCTCGCCGGACTGTTCGCGGGCAAGTGGCTCGCGGCATCGTGGCGATCCCTGTGGAACAGCAAGCTGTCGCTCTTCGTCTGGGTCTTCCTCGTGTGGGGGGCGATCGGTTCACTGGCGTCCGTCGTCGGCCGACTCCTGCAGGGGTACGAGATCGCCGAGTTCAGCCCTCCGGCGATCCTCCGTGCGTGGCTGCTCTCCCCCATCGCGCCGCGGTTCGAACTCTGGTTCATCTGGGCGCTCGCCCTCTTCTTCGTCGCGGCGAAGCTCCTGCGCCGGGTCGACCCCCGTATCCAGCTCACCGTCGCGGCTCTCGTGTCCGCCGCCGCCCTGAGCGGGTGGGAGACCCCCAACATCGGGTGGAGCGGCGTCCTCAAGTACTTCGTCTTCTTCCTCGCGGGGCTCTACCTCAAGGAGCACGTCCTGCGACTCGGGCGCCGCCGGCCCGGACCGCTCCTCTTCGGCGCCGTCGCCGCCTGGGCGGCCCTCTCGATCGCCGTCCCGCTCTTCGGTCTCCGCACCGTCCCCGGCCTGTACTTCGTGAACTGCGTACTGGGCGTCGTCGCGGGGGTGATGATCGCCCGCGTGCTCGTCCGCGTGCCGCGTCTGCCCGCGATCGGCGCGAACACCCTGCCGGTGTACCTCACCCACACTCCCGTCATCATCCTCACGACGGTCGTGCTCGTGCTGCTCGACGGGATCGTCCCGCTCGACGTCCTCGTCCCGGTCCTGCCGCCCCTCGTCGCGCTCACCGCGATCACACTGTCCCTCGTCCTGAGCGGACTCGCTTCGCGCGGTCTCTTCGCCATCCTCTACCGGGCGCCGCACCGCCTCAGCGTGCTCGCCGCACGATGACCACGACCGGCTCGCGCGGCGGGGCGGGTGTGCGTCAGCCCGCCGACGACCAGACGGAAGGACCGGACATGACCCGGCAGAAGCCCATCCTCGTGCAGCAGTCGTTCCCGGAGCCGCGCCCGACGACGAATCCGTACATCGTCATGCTGCGCGACAATCTCGAGGCCACTGACGGGATCGAGGTGCGCACGTTCTCCTGGCGGCGCGCGCTGCTCGGCCGCTACGACGTCTTCCATGCGCACTGGCCGGAGATCCTCGTGACGGGTCACTCCCCCGTCAAGACGGCGGCTCGGTCCCTTCTCACCGCGCTGCTCGTCGCGCGCTGGAGGGTGACCCGCACGCCCGTCGTCCGCACCGTGCACAATTTGCACCGCCCGGACGGGCTCGGGCGCACCCAGTCCGCGCTCCTCGGGGTGATCGAGCGCGCGACGGCGCACGCAATCGTCCTCAACGAATCGACGGTCCTCGACGACTCCACCGTGCTTCCGAGGCACACCCCGACGACCCTCGTCCTGCACGGGCACTACCGTGACTGGTTCGCCCGTTTCCCACAGCGGGATGCCGTGCCCGGCCGGTTCAGCTACTTCGGTCTCATCCGACGGTACAAGGGGGTCGACTCTCTCCTGCGCGCGTTCCACGGGCTCCCCGGCGCCTACAGCCTCCGTATCGCGGGCAAGGCGCGCGCCGACGAGCTGGCCCTCGAGCTCACGGCCCTCGCGAACCGGGACGAGCGGGTGGACTTGACCCTCGAGTTCCTGAGCGAGCCCGAACTCGTCGACGTCGCCCGGCAGGGTGAACTCGTCGTCCTCCCCTACCGGGAGATGCACAACTCGGGCGGCGCGCTCGCCGCCCTCTCGGTCGACCGCCCCGTGCTCGTCCCAGCCAACAAGGTCAACGCTCGCCTCGCTCACGAGGTCGGCGACGGCTGGGTGCACCAGTACGAGGGGGAACTCGACTCCGCGACGCTGCGCTCGGCGATGGCCGCTGTGCAAGCGGGCGGGCGATCCGCGCGACCGGACCTCTCGCGTCGCGACTGGGATCGAGCGGGTCGCGCCCACCTCACCGCATACCGCGAGGCCCTGTCGTCCCGGTCAGGTCGTCGACGTGGACGCTGAGTTCGTGTCGGCGCGCCGATACTCCTTGTACGAGTACCCGATGAGCCCGGATACCATGCCGGCGCCTCTCGCGACCGTCCTCACTCCCTTCGCCCGGTGGCGGAGCGAGCGTGTGACCGCGCCGAGGACGAATCGCGCGGCTCCTCCGGCGACACGGACGAGTCCCTTGACGACACACGTTGCTCGCACACGCCACCGCGCTGCAGCGCCGTCCGCGAGGGCGACGGAGGTGAGGGTCCAGCTGTTGCCGCTGCGGAAGGCGCGGCGCACGACCCAGTCGCGCGTCACTCGAGAGGCGGGGACGACATCCCACACGATCGCCTCGTCGCACCACACCAGTCGCCCGGTGCGCGCGAGCGTCCGCGAGAACATCGTGTCGCCGCCCCCCGTGATCCCGAACACCGGATCGAATTCGAGCCCGATCTCGCGCACGACGCGCAGGTCGAGCAGCAGGTTGTTCGTGGCAGCGACCTCGACGGTCGTACCGGTGGTCAACCGCCTGCGGGAGAAGAACTCCCCCGCCGTGACCCACGCGTCGGGCTCCACCGCGAAGCGTGAGATGACGGGTCCGACGACGCCCACCGCGTCGGACGCCTCGAACGTGTCGAGCAGCAGGGACAACCACCGCTCCGTCGGGCGCTCGTCGTCGTCGATGAAGACGAGGACGTCGTCCGCCGTCGCCGCTGCTTCGGCGAGCGCCCGGTTACGACCGGCCGTGATGCCGGAGACGGGCTCGACGTGGTACCGGATGGGGACCGACGGACGCGACGCCGCATACTTTTCGACGATCCCGCGCGCGCTCTCCTCCGGATCGTTGTCGACGACGATGACGGATGCGGAGCCCACACGGTCCCGGACGGACTCGGCCTGGTCGGCGAGCAACGGCAGCGTCTCCGCGATGTCCTCGGGGCGACGGAACGTGAGGACGGCGATACTCACTCGAGCATCGGTCAGGGCTGCACGCGGGCTGGGCGTGTCGAGGCTCATCGGGGTTCCTTCTTCTCGTGAGCGGTCGGCGGCCGACGGCCGCCGTCGGATCGACCCCCACCCTACGGGGTCTCGGCCGCCCGCCACGGGCGGTATCCACGGGAGGCCACGGCCGCTCCGCCACCACGACGACACGAAGGACCGCTCTCGATGACGACGAGGACCGCTCAGCCATCCGCCGCCGGCGAGTTCGGTCGCCACGCCGCTCGTGGCGCCGTCGTCACCTTCGGCGGGCAGCTCGTGCGCATCGTCGTCCAGATCGGCGGTCTGGCCGTCCTCGCGCGACTCCTCGACAAGGAGGACTACGGCATCTTCGCGATGGTCATGGTCATCGTCGGGATCTCGGAGGTGTTCCGCGACTTCGGCCTCTCGAACGCCGCGGTGCAGGCGGCGACCCTCAGTTCGCGCCAGCGCGACGTGCTCTTCTGGGTCAACTCCGGAATCGGCCTCGCTCTCGGCGTCATCGTCTTCGGCGTCGCCTACGGCGTCGCCGCCCTCTACGGCCGACCCGAACTCGTCGCGCTCACACAGTTCATGGGCATCACGTTCGTCTTCAACGGCCTCGCGACACAGCATCGCGCCTCGCTCAATCGCGACCTCCGGTTCCTGTCGCTGACCATCATCGACACAACGGCGGCCGTCCTCGCCCTCGTCGTCGCGATCGCGCTGTCGCTCGTCGGGTTCGACTACTGGGCGCTCGCCTGGCAGATGGTCTCGCTCGCCTTCGTGACCCTCGTCCTGAGCCTCGGCGCCGCCCGCTGGCTCCCCCGGCTGCCGAAGCGCGGCACCGATATGACCGGGTTCTACCGGTTCGGGTGGAACACCGTCGCGACGCAACTCGTGCACTACACGGCCAACAACATGGACTCCTTCGTCATCGGACTCCGACTCGGCGCTCGCGAACTCGGCATCTACAACCGCGGCTTCCAGCTGCTGATGAATCCGCTGAACCAACTCCGGGCGCCCGCGACCCGCGTGGCCGTCCCGCTCCTCTCGCGCCTGCAGGAGCAGCACGACCGCTTCGACGCGTACATCCTGCGCGGCCAGATCGCGCTCGGCTACACGCTCGTCGCCGGCCTCGGACTCGTCGCGGGCGCCGCTGAGCCCGTCGTCTCGATCGTCCTCGGGGAACGCTGGGCGGAGGTCACCCCCGTGCTGCGACTGCTCATCGTCGCGGGCGCGTTCCAGACCCTCGCCTATGTCGCCTACTGGGTCTTCGTGTCCCGCGCGCTCACGGGGGCCCTCTTCCGGTTCACGCTCATCACCGCGACGATGAAGATCGTGTTCGTTCTCATCGGATCGCAATGGGGCGTCGTCGGCGTCGCCGCCGGCTACGCCCTCGAACCGGTGCTGTCCTGGCCCCTGGCGCTCTGGTGGCTCACCCGCTCCACGCGGATCCCCGTGCGCGCCCTCGTCGCGGGCGTGATCCGCATCGCCTCGGTCTCGATCCTCGGCGGGCTCGCGGCCTACGGCGCGTCCGTTCTCGTCGATGCGGCCGGTCCCGTCGTGCAACTCCTCGCGGCGACCACGGCCGCACTCGTCGCCTTCACACTCGCCGCCCTCGTCGTTCCCGCGGTGCGCCGTGACGTCCTCGAACTCGTGGGCATCGCCCGGGCCGCCCGGCACCGCTCACCACGCGCCGCCGCGCCCGGTGCCACCACTCCCACCGAGCCGGAGGAGACCCCGCTGTGAGCAACGACCCCTCGCGCCCCGACACCGCTCCAGACGACCAGCCGGATGCACGGTTCACCCGCTCCGCGGTCATCGTCGTCAACTACGGCTCGACCGATCTACTCGCCTCGAACCTCACGGTCCTCACGCGCGCGGCCCCGGGCCTCACGACCGTGATCGTCGACAACTTCACGAGTGCCCTCGAGCGCGAGAACCTGCGCCACCTCGCGGCACACGAGGACTGGATCCTCGTGGAGCCACCCGTCAACCTCGGCTTCGGCGTCGGCATGAACCGGGGAGTCGACGCGGCGCACGAGCACGGCGCCGAACGGTTCCTGCTGCTGAACCCGGACGCCGTGATCACCGCGGATGCGGCTGCCGACCTGTTTGCCACGGTCGAACGCGATCCCCGCGCCCTCGTCGCACCGCGCATCCTCCGCCCGGACGGATCGGTCTGGTTCGCCGGATCGGACCTCTACCTCGACGACGGCCGCATCCGCTCACGCCGGCGGCGACTCGACTCCGTACCCGCCGATCGCATCGAACCCTGGCTCACGGGAGCGTGCCTCGCCGTCTCACTCGAGCTCTGGACGACGGTCGGCGGCTTCTCCGACGACTACTTCCTGTACTGGGAGGACGTCGACCTCTCACGCCGCGTCGTCGACGCGGGCGGGTCGCTCGTGCTGCGCGACGACGTCACGGCCGAGCACGCCCAAGGCGGCACCCAAGCGACCGGACACTCCTCAGCGGGTCAGCCCAAATCGGCGACCTACTACTACTACAACATCCGCAACCGCCTGCTCTTCGCCGCCGTACATCTCGACGACGCCGACTTCCGCGCATGGAGCAGGCACTCGCGAGCCGTCGCGTGGGAGATCCTGCTCCAGGGCGGTCGCCGGCAGCTCCTCGACTCGACGGCTCCTCTCCGTGCCGCCTTCCGCGGCTTGCGCGACGGCCGGCGCCTCGCCCGTCGCATCCGACGCTCGACCCCCTGATCCCGGCCGCACGAGAACGGTGATGGTGCACGTCCCACGCGCACCATCACCGTTCTCGTGCACGCACGGGTGGCGGAGACACGACGAACCGGGTGCGTTTCCCTGAGGGGAGGGACCCGCACCCGGTGGTCTTCGCCGATCCGACCGGTCAGAACCGCTTCACGACGTAGTCGGCGAACCGGATCGTGCCGGGAGCGGTGCTCGACCCGGACACGTAGAACACGAGTCCCGTGGTCCCGGCCGTCTGCAGCGCCGCCGTGGTGTCGGTTCGCGACACCTGCCACGTCGCGGGCTCGGTCTGCGCATCAGTCCAGGCCTTCGCACGGATCGTCGTCGGCGCCGTGCCGAACACCTGCACTCGGATCGTCACGGTGGAGTCCGCCGCGTACGTCGTGCCCGGCAGGTTGAGCGTCTGCAGCTTCGTCCCACCGCGGGCGAGCTGCAGCTGGATGGTGCCGTTCGCGGTCAACAGGGCGACGGCGGAGTACTTCTCCGATCCCACCTGGCGACCGACGACCGTGACGTACTGGCCGCCTCCCGTCGTGAGCGCCGGGACCACGAAGGACACGACCGAATCGGTCGACGACTCGGAGACGGTGTTGAGGGCGGCCGAGCGGGAGGCGCCGGCGGCGTTCGTGATGACACCGGCACCGTTCGTGACGGAGAACCCGCTCGCACCACCGCCCACCGTCCAGGGTGCCCCGGACGAAGAGGTGCCCCATCCGCTCGTGACGGACCGCTGCTCGAACGAGTCGGCCGCGACCGTCTCGGCGTCGGGTGGCGTCGTCACGACGACCGACCGTGTGGTGGTCTCCGTCGCACCGTCGTCGTCCGTCACCGTGAGTGTCACCGTGTATGTCCCCGCGGCGGCGTACGAGTGCGTCGCCGTGGCGCCGGTCGCCGTGGCGCCATCACCGAAGTTCCAGGCGTAGCCCGCGATCGAGCCGTCTGCATCGGTCGACGCCGACGCGTCGACCGCGACCGACAGCTCGGTCGGCGTGGCCGTGAACGACGCGGTGGGCGCCTCGTTCTCGGGCGGCGTGATCACTCCGCCACCGGGGACGACGGCCGTGAAGTCGTCGAACCGGACCGGGATCGGGCCTGTGGTGGTCGAGCCGGAGATGTAGCCGGTCGCACCGATCTGGCCGGCGGACTGGAGTGCCGCCGTCGAGTCGGTCGTACTCAACTGCCATGCCGTCGGCTCGGTCTCCCCCGACACCCAGGCCTTCGTCGTGATCGTCGTGGGCGAGGTTCCCGTCGCCTCGACCTTCAGTCGGAGGGTCGTGCTCGGAGTGACGGCGAGTCCCGGGACGTTCGACTGGGAGATCACGGTGCCGCTGCGCAGGATCTGGAGCAGGACCGCACCGTTCTGGATGCGCACTCGAGCCGAGTAGTACGCCGTGTTCACCTGGCGGGCGACGAGGGAGATGTACGCTCCGCCGCCGTTCGCGACGACCGGCGTCGCGACGTCGGCTGCGAGGGTCACATCGGTGACCGACACCTGGTTGAGGCGGGCGTTGCGGGTGTGACCGGCCGGCAGCGTCATGACGCCGTCGCCCCCCTGGACGGAGAAGGCGGACGCTCCACCCGTCACGGTCCACGGGCCTCCCGTGTCGGCGGTGCCCCACGCGCTCGTCCCGGTCCGCTCGAAGGCATCCGCGGCGATCGTCGATGAGACGGGCGGAGCGGCGACGGTCACGGACTTGGTGGTCTGCGCGGTCGCCCCCGTGTCGTCGGTCACCGTGAGGGTGACGGTGTAGTCGCCCGCGGCGGCGTAGGTGTGGTTCGCGGTCGCGCCGGTCGCTGTGCCCTCGTCGCCGAAGTCCCAGGCGTACGACGCGATCGTCCCGTCGGGGTCGTTCGACGCGGAACCGTCGACGCTCACCGTCAGGCCGGATCCGCTCGCCGTGAAGCTCGCGGTCGGATTCTGGTTCGCGGGAACCGTCGCCGAGACGATGCGGGTCGTCGTCGCGGTCCCCCCGCGGTTGTCCGTCACGGTGAGGGTCACGAGGTAGTCGCCGGCCGAACCGTAGGTGTGGGTGGTCGTCGCCCCCGTCGCGGTCTCGCCGTCACCGAAGTTCCAGGCGTAGGACGCGATGGTCCCGTCGGCGTCGCTCGAGGCCGAGGCGTCGAAGCTTCCCGCGAGGTCGTCCACGGTCGCCGTGAACGACGCGGTGGGCGCCGTGTTCGGAGCCGCCACGGCGACCTCGCGGGTCGTCGTCGCGGTGCCACCGCGATTGTCGGTCACGAGGAGGGACACCGTGTAGGTGCCGCCCTCGGCATACGAGTGGGTGATCGTCGATCCGGTACCCGTCGTCCCGTCGCCGAAGTCCCACATCGAGGACACGATCGTCCCGTCGGGGTCCGTCGACGCCGAGGCGTCGAGTGCGACGGAGAGGTCGGTCGCACCGGCCGTGAAGGACGCCGTGGGGGCGATGTTGGGCGCGATACCGAGGCCGAGTTCGTGGTGCTGCCCGACCTGCTCGGACGTGAGGGGCGCCGCGTAGACGGCCACCTCGTCGATGGCGCCCGCGAAGTACGGCGCGGTGCCGCCCCACGTGGTGTCGCCGCCGATCCGCCAGTAGCCGGTGTAGTCCTGCGCGCCGGTCTGCGGGTTGGTGCCGACGGAGGCGCCGTCGATGAACATGTTCATGCCCGCGTTGGACTGCTGCGCCACGACGTGGTGCCACTCACCGTCGTTGAACGCGGCGCTCGACGTGACCGTATTGGCCTGGCCCGTCCAGGTTCCGAAGGTCAGTCGACCGTCGTTCTCCATGTAGACGTGACGGTCGTAGCCGCCGGAGCCGCCGGTCGGGCTCGCTCCGAAGCCCACGATCTTGCCGCCGCGGGTCGTCGTGGTCTTGAACCAGGCCTCGACGGCATACGTCGTCGGGTTCGAGAACGTCGCGTTGCTCGCGACGCCGGCCTCGTTCCAGCCCCACCACTCCTCCGTCGGGGCGAAACGCGCCGCGGTGTCGGCGTTGCCGCGGAGCGCGCCCGTCACACCCTTCTCGACGAGTCCCGTGTACGTGCCCGGGTTGCCGAACGGACCGGAGTCGACGGCCTCCGAGCCGCTCGACTCGCCCAGCCGGTAGTAGAGCGTCGGGTCGAGGGCGAAGACGGAGGCGCCGTAGGCGTCCGTCGGGGCGACCGGGATCGTGGACGCGCGTCCCGAGGCCACGAAGTGCGCATCGATCTGCTGACGCGTCAGCACACTCGAGTACACCGCGACGTCGTCGATCGCACCGGCGAAGAACTTGCTCGCCGGCTGGTTCGGCCAGCCGCCGACGTTGTCGCCGCCCACCCGCCAGTAGCCGGTGAAGGCTTGGCCTGCCGTGGTGTCGGCACGCGATGCGACCTTCTTCGAGTCGACGTAGAGTTGCATCCCGGCGGGACCCATGCTCGCCACGACGTGGTGCCACTGATCGTCGTTGTAGCTCGCGCCGCTCGTCACGACCCGCGTGTTGCCCGTGTAGACACCGAAGTTGATGCGGCCGGAGTTGTCCATGTAGACGTGCCGGTCGTAGGAGGTCGAGTCGCCGGTGCGGTTGTTGCCGAACCCGATGATCTTTCCGCCGGACGTGCTCGTCGTCTTGATCCATGCCTCGGCCGTGAACGTGTTCGGGCCGGGCTGGACAGCCGTCGAGACGCCGAATGTGCCGTCCGTCCCGCCGAAGGTCGTCGCGGTGTTCGGCGATGATGCATCCTGACCGGCCGTGCCGCGCGTCGTGGTGCCGGAGAGCGTCACGTCGTCGCCGGCCGCCCAGTCGTATCCGACCGTGCCGGAGGACTCGCCGAGCGGCCAGAACGAGGCCGGGTTGTCGTCGAGCACCTCTTGCGCGTAGTCGCTGATCTCGCCGTCCTCGGCGATCGTGACGCTCACGAGGTTGCCTTGCGTCGCGTTGCCGTACGGGTCCGTCACCCGGATCCGATACGTATAGGTGGCGCCGGGAGTGAGCCCCGTGTCCGTGAAGGACATCAGCGGTCTGGTGTAGAAGTTCGACGACGCCGTGGTCGTGTAGACGGGGTTGTTCGTCTGGCTGTTGCGGATCACAGTGTACGTGAGTTCCGCGTTGTCACGATCGTGATTCGCCTGCCAGGCGATGCGGGCCGTGCCGCGGCTGAACGAGACGACGTTGGGGACGAAGTCGGCGCTGTTGAGGCGCGGACCGTCGTCGTTCGGCGCGATGTCCTTCGTGGCGAAGCGGACGAGGCCCTGCTGACGCACACCGTTCACGGTCGTGAACTCACCGCCGTAGAGAACGTACTTGCCGGCGACGAGGACATCCCATGGGCCCTGCGATGCACCGGAGGCCTGACCCGTGTTGAAGGTCGGGAACCAGTTGAGGAGCGTCGGGGACGGGGTGCCGTTGAAGTTGTAGTAGCCGTGGGGGTCGGCCGTGAGCGTCCCCGTCGTGGCCTTCGTGAAGGCGATGGCGCGGTAGAAGGACCACGGGTCGGTCTGGGGGAAACCCCCGACGTTGCCGCAGTAGTGGGCGTGACCGGCGGTGTAGACGACGTCGTCGGCCGGCGAGACCGAGTAGCTGTCACCGTGGCAGTCCTCCACCCACTGCAGCTCGCCGCCGTTCCAGTCGGCCTTGAAGGTGCCCTCGAGGTTTCCGCCGGAACCGAAGACGTAGCCGGTCCCGTAGACACTCGTGCCATCGGACGCGAGGGAGTTGATGTTCGCGTCCTCTCCGCCGTTGCGGATGAGGTTGTTGATGGCCCATGGCAGCAGGCCGCCGGTCGTCGTGTCGACGGCGGCGAGCCCGTAGCCGGGGTTGCTCGAGCCGTTGACCGTCGTGAACGCTCCACCCAGGACGATCTTCGATCCGTCGGGCGACATCGTCATGGCGGCGACGCTGCCGCCGACGGCCGCGGGGGCCCACGGTGTCATCGCCCCGTTCGAGGCGGCGAACGCCGCCGCCCCGAAGCGGTCCTGACTGTTGATGGCCGTGAACGCTCCACCCGTGTAGACCGTCGTGTCGGTCGCGACGATCGCGTTGACGCGGCGCGTGACGTTCGGCTTGAAGGTCGTCACGAGAGCGCCGGTCGCGATGTCGAATGCCGCGATGTACGTGCGCGTGACACCGTCGACCTGCGTGAAGAGACCCCCGACGTAGAGGCGCTTGCCATCCGGCGAGGCCGCGACGGTGCGTGCCTGCTGGTTGAACTGCGGCGCGAACGGCAGCAGGGCGCCCGTCGTCAGGTCGTAGGCCAGGAAGTTCTTGCGAGCCACCGTGTTGACGCCCGCGTTCGAGCCCGCGGGGCGCGCCGTCTCGAACTTGCCGACGACATAGACGGTGTTGCCGACGACGGTCTGGTCCCACACGACGCCATCGATCTGGGGCGCGGGGAGCGGGTCACTCGATACCGTTTCGGGCGTGCCGGCAGGCGGGCGGGTGTCCGCGACCGCTGGCTGGAGGGAGAGCATGCTCAGCACGATCGCGGACACCGTGACGCCGACGAGCGCGATCAGTCGCGCTCCCCGGCGGCTGCGGGGCTCGAATGTTGAGGCTTCAGGGACCGGCAACGATGGGGTCATGAAAATCTCGCGTCTCTGGATAAGCGGGTGCACCGACTAGCGGGGCGATGGCTCAGAGAACTGAGGGCCGCTCACATCGGGTGTGGCTAAATGCTAGCTTCCCTCACGTTTTTTCATCCCCCCCCATTCGGGGCTGAACACGGCCCCCGAGCGGGGACGGAGTACGTCCTGCGGCCACGGTCACCGCACCGCCGCCGCGCCGACTCCCGCCGGCCCCAACGGGCGACGACAAGGCTCGCAGCGAGGACGAAAGGGGCGGGTGCGTCGACGTCCGTCGACCCACCCGCCCCCGCTCACCCGGGTGCTCGTCCTATTGCGGTGCACTTCCCTCGAAGACGACGGCCGGCTCCGCCGCCGTGTAGTCGACCGTTATCCGTACGCGGTCGCGGTCCTCCGTCGGGACGTTGTAGACGAACGTGCCGGTGGCCGTCTCTCCGGGAGCAACCTCGGCGGGGAGCGCAACACCGCCGGGCTCGGCGAGCTCGATCGCGGGGATCTGCTCGTCTCCGTAGAACACGTTGGTGACGGCACTGATGAGCGGATACGCCTCGTCGCTGTCATTCGTGAACGTGACCGAGAATCGCAGCGACGGGCCGGCAATCTCGCCCGGCATTGACGCCTCACCCTCGACGGACTCGAGATCCGACATCGAGACGGTGACGCCGTCGTCGATGGGGGCCTCGTCGCCGAACTCGAGGATGTCGTCCGTCACCTCTCCATCGGCGGCGGGCTCCTCGGACGCATCCGTGTCCGCGCTCGCGCTCGCGCTCGGCCCGGGGTCGTCGGACGCCTCCTCGGAGGGCTCGGCCGACGCCGTGGGCGGCGCACCCGGAGCCGGGGAGTCCGCCGACGTGACCGACCAGACGACGAGCGCCGCGACGAGCGCGAGCACGACGACGGACACGAGGATGACGAGCGCCCGACGTCGAGAGCGCGCCTCGCCGTCCTCGGCGACCGGGCTCGGATCGATCGGATCGTTCACGGGGGTCTTGTCACTCATCGTGCATCTCCGATCTGGGGGGCGTCGAGCGCCACCATGTCTCTGAACCATTTGACTGCGGCGAGCAGGAGGAAGCCCGCGTTCGCCGCGAAGAGCAGCGTATAGACGCCGAAGAACACGAGGTGCGCCCCGAGCAGCGCGAACACGAGGCAGAGGAACCCGTAATCGGTCGGGATCACCAGGAATGATCGCAATCGCGATCCGCCACCCGTCTCGGCCGTCCCCTTTCGGCCGCGCACGTATTTCAACTGGTCGTTGAGGATCATCGCGAAGAATGTGACGTTCGCGACGATCGAGAACCCGATCGGGACGAGCAACCAGGCCTCGGACGAGAGGTCGAAGAACCGGAAGGCGGCGATGAGCACGGCGAGGTGCAGGCTCGAGATCTTGAGCGCGTCGACGACGTGGTCGAGCCACTCCCCCGCGGCGGAGCCGCCTCCGCGCAACCGGGCGACCTGGCCGTCGGCGGAATCGAAGGCGTAGCCGATGGCGAGGAGGAGCCAGACGAGCACGCCGGACCACCACGCGGGCGGGACCGTCGCGATGATCGCGATACCCGAGAACGTGAAGGCCGCGCTGACGGCCGTCACGGCGTTGGGCGTCATTCCCGCGAGATAGGCGCCGGCCGCGATGAGGCGGCCCACACGGCGGTTGACGTAGATGGAGTACGCCGGCGCCCCGCGCGCCGCGCCCTTCTGCGCGGAGGCCAGTCGCGCGACGGTCGCGCGGTATCCCTCCACGGGTCGCTCTGTCGTGGTCATCGATCACTCCCTCGTCCGCTCGGCGCACGGCGGTGCTCCGAGTCAGGCCAGACTACCCGCGCGAAAAGCCGTTTAACGAGGATCCCTCATTTCATACTCCCCCCAGTTCACGGGGTTTTCTGGCCCCGGCGCCGCCGAGTGGCTATCATCGTGAGTGTCCCTCACCTGAGGAACACTCGACTTCCCGGCGCCTCTTCGACGCGCCGTCATCTCACGAGAGCAGGGGGTGCAGCGTGGTCCGAATCGGATACGCGGCCGGTGCGTTCGACCTCTTCCACGTCGGCCACCTCAACATCTTGAAGCACGCCAAGAGCGCGTGCGACTACCTCATCGCGGGCGTCGTGAGTGACGAGCTCCTCATCTCCCGCAAGCGCGTCACTCCGGTCATCCCACTCGCCGAACGCATGGAGATCGTCGGCAACATCCGCTACGTCGACCAGGTCGTCGCCGAGGACCTCTCCTCGAAGATGGAGATGTGGGAGCGGCTGCGCTTCACGACGTTCTTCAAGGGCGACGACTGGCGCGGAACGCCTCAGGGCCTCGAACTCGAACGCCAGTTCGCCGAGGTCGGCGTCGAGGTCGTCTACTTCCCGTACACGATGTCCACGTCGAGCACGGCGCTGCGTCGCGCTCTCGCGTCGCTCGAAGCCGGCGCGGTCGTCGCGGAGCCGGTCGCCGCGCGAGGCTGATCGACTAGGAGCCGACGGCCCTCCGCTCCCGGTACGCGTTGACGTTCATGCGGTTGCCGCAGTTGCCGACGTCGCAGTAGCGCTTCGACCGATTGCGCGACAGATCGACGAGCACGGCGTCGCAGTCCGAGGCCGCGCATACTCGCATCCGCTGCCACTCATCGGCACGGACCACGTCGACGAACGCCATCGCCGCCTCGACCTGCAGCCGCGTCACGACCGGGGCCTCCGGCTCGGTCGCGTGGATGTGCCAGTCGAAGCCGTCGTGCCGCCGCAACTGCGGCAGCGCAGCCCCCTCCTTCAGGAGAGCATTGATCTCGTCGACCGCCTCGTCGCGCGCGCTCGTCCAGATCCCGCGCAGGCGAGGACGGAGGGCACGCACCGCATCGAGCTCCTCCGTCGAGCCCGACCGCGATCCGGTGAACTCCTGCTCGTCGAGGAAGGCGAAGAGGTCGGCGGGCGCTGCGAGTTCGTCGTCACCCGAGGACGACGCGCCCGGCACCGTGTTGACGAGCGCGGCCGCGCACGCGAGCGAGAGTTCCGTGTCATGGGTGAAGATCATGTTGACTCCTGACAGCCGGGGGTCGTAGTGTCAGGATCATCTTAGCCTTTCACTCCTGACAGGACTCCCATGCGCTCGACGACAGCACCCACGGCCGGCATCCTCGTCGGGCTCGTCTCGGCCCTCGCTTTCGGCGCGAGCGGCCCCTTCGTCAAGACCCTCCTCGAGGCCGGGTGGTCGCCCGGATCGGCGGTGTTCCTCCGGACGCTGGGTGCGGCGATCGTGCTGCTCCCGGCCGGGCTCGTCGCCCTCAGGGGCCGGCTCGCACTCGTCCTCAGGGAGTGGCGGCTCATCGTGGGATTCGGCATCATCGCCGTCGCGGGAGCGCAACTCTGCTACTTCGCTGCGGTCTCCCGCATGCCGGTCGGCATCTCACTGCTCATCGAGTACCTCGCTCCAGTGCTCCTCGTGATCGCGGCTTGGGCGCGCAGCCGGCGGGCGCCGTCGCGACTCACGGCGATCGGGTCGATCGTGAGCATCGGTGGGCTCGTGCTCGTCATCGACATCGCCGGCGCCACACCGGATCTCCTCGGCGTGCTCTTCGCCCTCGGCGCGGCCGTGTGCCTTGGCGGCTATTTCGTGCTCTCGGCGCGCCCGACAGAGTTGCCGCCGGTCGCGCTCGCAGCCGGCGGCCTGCTCGTCGCGTCGGTCGCCCTGGGTGCGGCCCTCCTGATCGGGGTGCTGCCCGTGTCAGCCCCCCTCGTCGACGTCCGACTCCTCGGCGCGATCGTGCCGTGGTGGGTCCCGATGCTCGTCATCGTACTCGTCGCCACGGCGTTCGGCTACGTGTCGGGAATCGTCGCGGCGAGCCGAATGGGCGAGCGTCTCGCATCCTTCGTCGGTCTCTCCGAGGTGCTGTTCGCCGTGCTGATCGCCTGGCTGCTGCTCGGCGAGGTGCCGACGCTGATTCAGGCGATCGGAGGCGCGCTCATCGTGGCCGGAGTCGTGCTCGTACGCCTCGACGGCAGCCGGGCGGCGACGGCCGTCGTACCGGAACCCGTGCCGCTCGCGCGGCTGCTCGACTGACCCCGAACGTCGGAGCCGGACCGCGCCTCAGCGTGCGATGCCCGAGCGAGCGGGCTTCGCGAGTGACTTCTCCTCGATGGGGGCCGCGCCGGAGTCGCGGAGCGCGCGCTGGTAGTCGCGCGCCTCGTTCTGACGCTCGGCCTCGGCTCCCGACGTGATGGCCGCTCGCACGTGGCGCTGCTCGTAGCCGAAGGCGTGCACGAGGTCGAGGGCGTGCGGGCGGAGCCGCGCGACGAGCCGATTCATGTACGCATCGACGGCGGCCGCCCGTTGCGGCGACAACCGGCCGTGGATGAGATACCACGAGAGGTGCTTCTCGAGGAGCGAGAGCCCGAAGAGATCGCGCAGCCACGTGAGCACCCTCCGCGAGTTCTCGTCCTCGATCGTCTCGAGAGCATCGGTGAACGCCTCCCACTCGAGCAGTTCGCCGTGAGCCCTCGCGGCCTCGATGAGTTCGTTCTGGTGGGCGTTGAAGAGTGCGGCGGCCTCCGACTTGCCGAGGCGGCTCGCCGGCCGGAGCTGCTGCGCGACCTCCGCGATCATCGTCTCGACGCGATCGGTGAGCAGCTCCCGCTGCACTTGCGCCTCCCGCAGCTGTCCGACGGACCGACGCACCCGGCCGAAGTCCTTGATGGTCTGGCCGAGCGACCGCAGGCCGGAGCCGTGATAGGCCCGATCGGCCGCCTGCTCGACGACGTAGCGGGCGAGCGCACCGACATCGGCTCCGCGGAACCGCTTCGAGTAGTCCGACAGCAGGCGCTTCGCGACGAGCTGCAGCAGCACGTTGTTGTCACCCTCGAAGGTGACGTAGACGTCGAGATCGGCACGGAGTCCGGTGAGGCGGTTCTCCGCGAGGAAACCGGCCCCGCCACACGCCTCGCGGGACTCCTGGATCGTGTCGAGGGCCGCCCACGTGGAGAGCGGCTTGAGCGCGGCGGCGAGCGTCTCGAGGTCTTGACGGTCGACGTCGGTGTCGGCGGCTCCGCTGAAGACCGCGTCGAACTTCACGAGCAGCTTGTCGTGCGCGAACGTGTGGGCATACGTCTGGGCGAGGCGCGGAAGCAACCGGCGCTGGTGGCGCTGGTAGTCGAGCAGCACCTCCTCGTCGGTGTCCGATCCCGCGGTGAACTGGCGTCGCTGCGAGCCGTATTCGATCGCGATCTGGAGGGCGAGCGCCGACGCCGCCGTCGCGGCTCCGTCGAGGGACACCCGGCCCTGAACGAGCGTGCCGAGCATCGTGAAGAAGCGTCTGCCGGGACTCTCGATGGGCGAGCTGTACGTGCCGTCAGGGGCCACGTCGCCGTACCGGTTGAGGAGATTCGTTCTCGGGACGCGGACACCCGTGAAGTGCAACCGGCCGTTGTCGATGCCGTTCAATCCCCCCTTGAGACCGTCGTCCTCTCCGCCGATCCCGGGCAGGAACGCACCGTCCTCTCCTCGGATCGGGACGTAGAGCGCGTGTACACCGTGGTTCACTCCCTGCGTGATGAGCTGGGCGAACAACACGGCGGCCCTGCCGTGTACGGCGGCGTTGCCGAGGTAGTCCTTCCAGGCACCGCGGAACGGGGTGTCGATGACGAACTCCTCCGTCTCGGGGTCGTACGTCGCGGTCGTGCCGATCGAGGCGACGTCCGAGCCGTGGCCGGTCTCCGTCATGGCGAAGATGCCGGGGACTTCGAGCGACATGATGCCGGGGAG
Source organism: Labedella populi (assembly GCF_004078655.1). Classification (GTDB taxonomy): domain Bacteria; phylum Actinomycetota; class Actinomycetes; order Actinomycetales; family Microbacteriaceae; genus Labedella; species Labedella populi. The sequence continues at coordinate 123,159 of NZ_RZNC01000004.1, forward strand.
CCAGGCGTCGTGGTGCGGCCGTGTGCCGAGGTGGAGGACCGCGGCACCGAAGAGCCCCCACTGGACCCCCGATTTGATCTGGTGGGAGGGATCACCGACGACGAGCTCCTCGAAGCCCGCGATGTTGCCGCCGTGATCGTCACGGCCGCCGAGGTGCGTGGGGAACGCGCGATGCACCTGCCCGTTCTCGACGAGCCGACGCAACTGATCGAGTGTGCGCTCGCGGTGCTCGGGATACGGCAGTCCCTCGATCTTCTGCATTTCGGGCGTCGCGGCGAAGTCGCGGGAGGCGAGACGTTCCTCGGGCCACGTCCCGAGGAGCAGGCGGCGCACGGCGCCGATGTTGATCCGTGCTCCGCCGTGTGCATCGACGGAGCGCGTGTCGATGGGTCCGGTGTCGACGCGCTCCGTCACGTCGGGCGCCTCGGCGGCCTCGGCGTTGGTGTCCGTTCGATCGACTGCGTTCGACATCGACTCTCCTCGTCGTCTCGTCGCGGCAACGTCCGAGACGGCGGGCGGATGGGCCCGGCCGTCACGACGTGCGCGCGTGTCCCCTCACGCTACGAAGGAGCGCGGCGGAGTGGAAACGAGCCGTCCCCGGGTCACAAACCGGACGCCGGTGGGACCGCCGGCGTTTGTGTGAAGCCACAAGACGGCCTCGGTCGAGCGGTCAGTCGGAGTCCGACACCGGAGCTCGAGCGTGCGCGTCCACCACGGCCACGAGCGCCTCCCCGAAGCTCGCCCGCTTCTTCTCGCCGATACCGGAGATGCCGTCGAGCTCGGCCACGGAGCGCGGTCTTGCCAGGGCGACGGCGCGCAGTGTCGCGTCTCCGAAGACGATGTACGCGGGCACCCCGGCGGCCTTAGCCTCCTCGGCTCGCCACGAGCGCAAGGCCTCGAAGAGCTCCCGGTCGGCGACGTCGAGGTCGGCGGCGGCGGGGCGGACCGCCTTCGACCGCGTGACGCGGGCCGTCTCCGTCCGCATCGGGACCACGCGTGAACCGGAAAGCACCTCGCCGCTCGCCTCCGTGATGACGAGCGTGCCGTACTCGCCGTGCGTCGCGAGCAGGCCGGCTGCGAGCAGCTGCCGGACGACGCTCCGCCACTGCTGATCGGTGAGATCGGCGCCGATCCCCCACGTCGCGAGCGCGTCGTGGCCCTGCTGGCGCACGCGCTGTGTCTCGGTGCCGCGCAGGATGTCGATGAGGTGCCCGGCTCCGAACTGCTGGTTCCGCTCTCGCTTCAGCCGCACGATCGTCGAGAGGAGCTTCTGTGCCGGGACGGTGCCGTCCCACACCTCGGGCGGGACGATGCACGTGTCGCAATTGCCGCACGGCGTCGACTCCTCCCCGAAGTAGCGGAGCAGGTTCACGCGACGACAGTCGACGGTCTCGCAGAGGGCGAGCATGGCGTCGAGGTGCGCCGACAGGCGACGCCGGTGTGCGAGGTCGCCCGGCGACTCGTCGATCATGCGGCGCTGTTGCACGACGTCGTTGAGACCGTACGCGAGCCACGCGACGGACGGCTCGCCGTCGCGGCCGGCTCTGCCCGTCTCCTGGTAGTAGCCCTCGACCGACTTCGGCAGGTCGATGTGCGCGACGAAGCGCACGTCCGGTTTGTCGATCCCCATGCCGAAGGCGATCGTCGCGACGATGACGACGCCGTCCTCGCGGAGGAACCGCGACTGTACACGCGCGCGCTCCGACGCCTCGAGCCCCGCGTGGTAGGCGAGGGCGTCGATGCCGTTGGCGCGGAGGAACTCCGCTGTCTTCTCGACCGTGTTGCGACTGAGGGCGTAGACGATTCCGGCGCTGCCGGACCCCTCGGTGCGGATGAACTCGAGGAGCTGCTTGCGGACCTCGTTCTTCGAGACGATGCGGTACTGGATGTTCGGCCGGTCGAAGCTCGAGACGAAGTGGCGTGCTCCCCCGAGCGAGAGTCGTTCGGCGATCTCGCGGTGCGTCGCGGCCGTCGCCGTCGCAGTGAGCGCGATGCGCGGCACGTCCGGCCAGCGCTCCGCAAGCTCGCCGAGCGCGAGGTAGTCGGGCCGGAAGTCGTGCCCCCATTGCGACACGCAGTGGGCCTCGTCGATCGCGAAGAGCGAGACGCGACCGCGTTCGAGGAAGCGCTTCGTCTGTTCGGACGACAAGCGCTCCGGCGCGATGTAGAGGAGGTCGAGCTCGCCGGCGACGTACGCGCGCTCGACCGCCTCACGCTCGTCCCGGCCCTGAGTGGAATTGAGGAACTCCGCCCGGACGCCGACGGCGCGCAATGCCTCGACCTGATCGTGCATGAGGGCGATGAGCGGGGACACGACGATGCCCGTCCCCGGCCTGAGGAGCGAGGGGATCTGGTAGCAGAGGCTCTTGCCACCACCCGTTGGCATGAGCACGACCGCGTCGCCGCCGACACTCACATGCTCCACGATGGCCTGCTGGTCGCCTCGGAACGACTCGTACCCGAAGACCCGGTGCAGCACCTCGCGAGCGGTCGGTGCATCCGGGGTGATGGTCGTCTCCACGCCCTGCACCCTACCCGTCTCCGCCGACATCACCGAGTCGGGCGACGACGGCTCGGGAGCGGCGTGTGACCCGCTCGTCGGGGAGCGACGGAGCCAGCGGGCCGACCCGACGCGACGCGTAGGCTCGATCCCGTGATCACCGTCGCGCTGGGTCTCGTGGGTGCGCTCGTGTACGGAGCGGCCGACTTCCTCGGCGGAGTCGCCGCGCGCCGGATGCACGTCCTGCTCGCCACGGCGCTCTCCGCCGGTGCCGGGCTCGTGGTCCTCGCGACAGCCTCTCTCCTCGTGCCGGGGGCGTGGTCGCCCGGGGCGGTGTTCTGGGGCGCTCTCTCGGGTCTCGCCGGAACGGTCGCCGTCGCACTGCTCTACGCGAGCCTCGCGATCGGTCCGATGAGCATCCTCTCTCCGCTCACGGCCGTCGTCTCGGCCGTCGTCCCCGTGACGTGGGGCCTCGCCGGCGGCGAGACGCTCGGCCCTCTCGCGATGGGCGCGGCGGCACTCGCGCTCGTCGCCGTCGTCCTCGTCGGCTTCGTGCCCGAGGAGGGCGCCGTGCGTCCGTCGGGGCTCGGTCTCGCCCTCGCGGTCGGGTCCGGCGTGATGATCGGGGCCTTCCTCATCCTCATCGACCGGACCCCGGCCGAGTCGGGGCTCGTCCCCCTCGTCGTCAACCGCATCGTGAGCACGGCCGTGATGTTCGCGGCGTTCGGCCTCACGATCCTCACTGCGCGGATGCGCGCGCGCGGGCTGGGCACGATCCCTGCGGCGAGCGCCGCGCCGGCGGGCGCTCGAACGGCCGGGCTCCCGACCGGACTCCTCCTCGCGCTGGGGTGCGGCGTGCTCGACGCGACCGCCAACGCCGTCATCCTCATCGGCCTGCGCGTGGGCGAGTTGACCATCATGAGCGTGCTCGTCGCCCTGTACCCGGCCGGCACGATCCTCCTCGCCGCACTCGTGCTGCGGGAGAGGGTGGCCCCGGTGCAATGGACGGGCCTCGTCCTCGCCCTCTCGGCCGCGGGAATCCTGGCCGTCGCGTGAGCGTTTCCCCGAGAGGGACCTGGTGCGAGAATCGGACGACGACGGACCGATGTCGGCACGGGGAGACGAGGACGGCATGAGCGACCAGACCACCGACACCCCGAGGGGTGAGACCCGCATCGTCGAGGACGTGCACGCCAGACGCTACGAGCTCTGGGTGGGTGACGACCGCGTCGGGTTCTCGGCCTACCGGCGGGAATCCGGTCGCGTGACGTTCACCCACACGGTCGTCGACCCGGCCTTCGAGGGCCACGGCTACGGCAGCGCGATCGCGCGCGCCGTCGTCGCCGACGCCCGGGAGCGCGGCGAGACCATCGTGCCCCGTTGCCCCTTCATCCGCTCGTGGCTCGAGAAGCACCCGGACGCCGCATCGGACGTCGACTGGACGGATCCGTCCTGATGCGATCGTCGACCTCCCGCCGACGGACGGGCCGGTGAGGACGGTGGACCGGTGACCCGACTCGACGCCGAGCTCGCCGACGCGCCGCTCTCCCGCGAGGCGGCGCCCGGGCCCCTGCTCGATCTCCTCGAAGCGCGCGAGGTCCCCCTCGGGGGCGTGCGCGGTATCACCGTGCACCGGACCCTGCCGCAGCGAGCGCTTCCGATGGTCGGTGCCTGGTGCTTCCTCGACCGCTTCGACCATACGAGCGCGGTGATGCGTGTGCTCCCCCATCCCCACACCGGCCTTCAGACCGTGACCTGGCCGCTCGAGGGTGACATCCGGCATCGCGACAGCGTCGGGAGCGACGTCGTCGTCGCGCCCGGGCAGCTCAACATGATGACGGCGGGCCGTGGGATCTCCCACTCCGAGTTCTCGATCCCCGAGGAGCCGTCGGAGATGCACGGGCTGCAACTCTGGACGGCGCTCCCCGCAGGGGTTGCGGACACGGACCCGTTCTTCGAGCAGCACACCGACCTTCCCGTCTATCGCACCCCCGGCCTCGCCGCGACCGTCATGCTCGGCAGCCTCGGCGGTCGCACGTCTCCCGCGACCATGTTCTCGCCGTTGCTCGGGGCCGACGCGACGATCGACGCCGGCGCACGCGTGACCCTCCCGCTCGATCCGGTGTTCGAACACGCCGTGCTCGTGCTCTCGGGGGCGCTCGATATCGCCGGGACGACGGTCGAGTCCGGTCCGCTCCTCTTCCTCGGCACGGACCGGTCGGAGCTCGAGATCGCGAGCACGGATGGAGCCCGCTTCGTGCTGCTCGGCGGCGAGCCCTTCGACGACGACCTCGTGATGTGGTGGAACTTCGTCGGACGCAGTCACGACGAGATCGTCGCGGCCCGCGAGGACTGGGAGTCGGGGACGGGCCGGTTCGGTTCCGTCTCCGGTCACGGAGACGAGCGCATCCCCGCCCCGCCACTGCCGACGGTACGACTCACGCCGCGGCGGCGCCGGGCCTGATCGCTCCCCTTCCGAGCAAGAGTACGGCGACCGCGAGGAGGACACTCCCGAGGAGCGCGATCGGCAGGGCCATGAACCACTCCATCACCACGAACGGCGGGATGAAGGCGAGCACCGTCGCGACGGCGACGACGGCCGGAGCGGGCGTCTCTCCGATCATGCGTGGCGCCTCCCAGCGCGCGACGAGGAACGACACGGCGAAGACCAGCCCGAGGACGACGATGAACGCGACGGGTCTCGACCACCACCAGGCCGGGCTGGCTGGCGCCGGAGAGGCCCCCGGCACGAGGAGCGCGGCCCCCGAGACGATGAGGACGACCGGGAGGTGCCAGAGGTAGACGGTCATGAGGCGCGTCCCGAGGACGAAGACGACGGCACGAGCGGCGTGCGTGTTCATGAGGTGAGCGAGAGCGGGGCGGAGGAGCCGGAGGACGCACGCTTGCGCGACGGCGAGCGCGACGAGCGGAAGTGTCGGAGGGTTCAGGTTCCCGAGCATGTCGACCGAGTACGGTCCCTGATCGGTCAGGGGCACGAGGGACACGTACGCGAGCGTGGCGACGAGGACCAGGACCCACGTGCGACGAGCGGCGAACCACCCGTCGGCGTACCAGAACCCGATCTGCTGGACGAGCAACCAGACGAAGAAGAGGTTGAGGAGCCCGATCTCGGTGACACCCGTCGCGAACCGCGCGGCATCGACGGTGACCACTCCCGCGAGCAGCACCACGAGGGTCGCCCGCGGCGCACGCGCGTGCCATCCGACCATCCACGGGACGAGCGCCTGACACAGCGTGTAGGCGGCGAGGAACCACAAGGGTGACGCCGCACCGATGACGGCGACCTCGACGAGAGCGGGATCGACGCCGAGCAACCGGGCGCCCCCGATGACGGCGGCGTAGAACACGAAGAGCGGCAGGGCCGGCTGGGCGAGCCGGAGGACACGGTTCCGGACGTAGTCGGCCGCGGTGCCTCCCCGCCGACCGAGGCTCCGCCAAGCCGTGATCGAGGCGAAGCCGCCGACCACGAAGAACAGCGGCATGATCTGGCCGACCCATGTCGCCAGCGCGAACCACGGCTGCGCCTCGAGCGGTCGCGAGACCTCGATCGACCCGTCCGCGCCCGCCCCGACTCCGACCATGAGCAGGTGGATGACCACCACGAGGAGCACGCAGAAGACGCGCGCGAGGTCGAGCGTGAGGTCCCTCTTCGACAGGTCGATCGACGATGCGCTGCTCGCTGCCGGCGGTCGGGCGGGCGACGATCGGAGGTCGTCGGTCTCGCTCATGAGGTCAGCATAGGAGGATCGGCGGCAGCGGGACGGGACCATCCCCACCGCTCGTGTCGGAGGGGAACCGTCATCGGCCGCGCGGCTCGCGTTCTAAGGTATGCCTTACTAAACTCGATCATGGGGCCGATCGGCTCCCGATGGCACCGGGCATACGAGCACGAACGCGGAGCGCAGCGCGACATGACCTTCTTCAGCACTCGACTGCTGCTCACGTGCGCCGCGATCGGAGTCGGTGGCGGCCTCGTTTTCGGCATCGTCGGCTACCTCCACCCCGTCGTGCTCGTCACGGTCCCCATCCTCTACGGCGCCCTCATCGGCGTGTACTTCTTCCCCGGCGTCGTCGCCCAGAGCCTTCTCCGCCGTGGCGGCGTCGCCCTGCTCACCGGGACGATCGCCGGGCTCGCGGCTTCCGCCGTCGATCCCGCCAACCTGTGGCGGCACGTCGGCGTTGGCGTCCTGATCGGTGCTTTGCAGGAACTGCCCTTCGCCCTCTCGGGCTACCGGTACTGGAGGGGCTGGGTCTTCGGGCTCGCCGCCGTGGTCGCGGGACTCGTCATGGGCGCTTTCGTCCTCGTGCTCGTCGGCCCCGACCACTTCGCCCCGCTCGCCGAGACCGTGTACATCGCATTGTTCGTGCTGAGCCCTCTGCTCGTGACCTGGCTCGCACGCAGGGTCTCAGACGGCATCGACTCGACGGGCGCTGCACGCGGCATCCAGGGCGAGATCGACCGTCGACGTCGGGGGGCCGGCGCGACGCCGCTCGCCATGGTGGCGGCGTGAGCGCCGCTCTCGAGTCGACGGCCGGATGAGCGAGGAGAACCCGGCGACTACCCGGCCGGCCATCGAGGTCGACGCCCTCCGGATCCGGCATCACGGCCGGGAGACGTGGACGCCCGACGGGGTGAGCTTCTCGGTCCGGGCCGGTGAGGTGATGCTCGTCCTCGGTCCGAGCGGATCCGGCAAGTCGACCCTCACCCTCGCTCTCGACGGTCTCGTGCCCCACGTCGTCGCGGCCGACGTCGAGGGCTCCGTGCGCGTGGGCGGCCTCGACACGGCGTCGCACTCGGTCGCCCGGATGAGCGAACACGTCGCGATCGTGTTCCAGGACCCGGATGCGCAGATCGTGACCGGGAGCGTGCTCGACGAGGTGTGCTTCGCACCCGAGAATCAGCTCCTCCCCATCGACGTGGTGCTCGCTCGCGCGGAGGCGGCCTTGCGGCGGGTGGGGCTGTGGGAGCGACGGGACGAGGATCCGGCTGTGCTGTCGGGTGGCGGCCGGCAACGGCTCGCGATCGCCGCCGCGCTCGCGGCCGGCGGTGAGGTGATCGTGCTCGACGAGCCCACAGCGAATCTCGACGCAGCCGGGGCCGAGGACGTGTACGACTCCCTCCGGGAGGTCGTGGCGGACGGATCGCGCTCGGTGGTGCTCGTCGAACACGACCTCGACGCCGCCGTGACACTCGTCGACCGCGTCGTCGTCCTCGACCGGCGTGGAGCCCTCGTGCTCGACGGTCCGGTCGACGTGGTCCTGCGCGAGCACGCGGTCGAACTCGAGCGCTTGGGCGTGTGGCTGCCGACGGCGACGACCGCCGCCGTGCGCCTGTCCCGGGCCGGCGTGCCGTTCGAGCGGTTACCGCTCACTCCCGCCGAGCTCGCGGTGGCGCTCGACGCCGTCGCGGAACTCCCCGCGCCGCTCGCGCCGGTCGTCGTTCCGACTCCCGCCGACGCCGCGGTCACCACCGACACCACCGCCGTCTCCGTGCGTGGCCTGACCGTCTTCCGCGGGCGGGGGCGAGGCCGCGTCCCGGTCCTCCGCGACGTCGATCTCTCGATCCGGAGCGGCGCGTTCACCGCCGTGGTGGGCGTCAACGGCGCGGGGAAGACGACGCTCCTGCAGGCGATCGCGGGCGTCGTACGACCGCCGCGAGGGACCGTCTCCCTCGCGGGCCTCGACCCGGCCGCGGCCCGCGCGGCGGCCCTCAGCAGGCATGTGGGATTCGTCTTCCAGAACCCGGAGCATCAGTTCATGACCCATACCGTCCGCGACGAACTCGCGTACGGTCCGCGCGCGACGGGTCGGGAACCGGCTCAGATCGATGCGCAGGTCGACGAACTGCTCGACCGCTTCGGTCTCGCCGAGGCCGCCGACGTGAACCCGTTCCTGCTCTCGGGGGGCCAGAAGCGCCGGCTCTCGGTCGGAACCGCCCTCATCGGCGGAGCCGGCGTGCTCGTCCTCGACGAACCCACGTTCGGTCAGGACCGCGAACGGGCCGACGAACTCGTCGACCTGCTCGCCACTCTCCAGGCCACGGGCACCACCGTCATCGTCGCGACCCACGATCTGCAGCTCGTGGCCGAGACCGCCACGAGCGTCGTCGTGCTCGCCGACGGCCGCGTGATCGCGCACGCGCCACCCGACGCCGTCTTCGAGGACGACGACCTGCTGGTGCGTGCCGGCCTTCGCCGCCCCGCTCTGTCACGCGCCATGCGGCTCCTCGAACGTCATCCCGACTGGCGAGGGATCACGGCGCTCTCGCGGCTTCCGGGACCTCCACGGTGAGGCCCGGCACCGAACGATCGCGCGGCTACCTGCACGGCCTCAACCCGCTCGTCACGGTCGTCGCCCCACTCCCCGCCATGATCGCGGTCATCGTGTCGCGCGACCTCGCCACTCCTGTCGCCTTCCTCCTCCTCGGTCTCGGCCTGATCCTGACGGGGGCGCATCCCTCGACGCGGACGACAGCGCTCCTCGTCCTCGTGCTGCCCGCCGCGATCGCGATCGGCACCGTCGGTTTCGGCGTCTGGACGGATCCCGCGCGCGTCGATCGCTCCGTCGTGCTTCTCGATGCCGGGGCCTACCGTCTCTACGAAGGCTCCCTGCTCGCGGGGCTCGCGGCTTCGCTCCGTCTCGCCGCGCTGCTCGTCCTCGCGCTCCTCGCCGGCCTCTCGGCGACCGGGCCGGACTTCGTGCGCTCGACCGTGCAGTATCTCCGTCTCCCCTACCGGATCGCCTACACGGCGCTCGCCGCGTACCGTTTCGTTCCGCGATTCCGGCGCGATCTCGAGCTCATCCGGCAAGCACACCGTGTGCGCGGCCCGGGAGTGCGCCGCGGCCCGGGCTCAGCGATCTCCCGAGTGACCGCGTCGGTCGTCCCCCTGCTCGCCGGCGCGATCCGGCACGCGGAACGCGTCGCGCTCGCGATGGACGCGCGCGCCTTCGGCGCGCACTCGACCCGGACTGAGCGCCATCTCGTCCCCCTCCGCGGTCGCGACGCCGTGTTCGTCACGCTGTCGTGGGCCGTGACGGCAGCGATCGTCGTGATGCTTCCCGCGCACTGACCCCGCCGGCGCCCGCCTCGAGCGATCGGATCAGGCGAGCCCGCTCCGCCGGTTGTCGAGCACCGGCAGCGTCATCCGGGCGTCGGCGACGGCGGCGACGTCGACATCGACGACGAGCAGCTCCGGCTCCGCGCCGAGGCGGTGCAGCACCTCCCCGAACGGCGAGACGACGACGCTGCCGCCGACACCGGTCGGCGCCGACGGATCCACGTCGACCCCGACCGTCCCGGGGTCCGCTTGCCCCACGGCGATGACGGCGCTCGTCGTGTCGAGAGCCCGCGCGCGGGCGAGCAACTCCCACTGCGCCAGCTTGCCCGGCCCGGCTCCCCACGACGCGCTCACCACCTGGACCCGCGCTCCCGCGTGCGCCAACGCCGTGTAGAGATCGGGGAACCGGATGTCGTAGCAGGTCGTCAGCCCCACGGTCTCCCCCGCGACGGCGATCGTGACCGGGTCGTCTCCCGCTTGGACCCCACGCGACTCGCGGAAGCCGAACGCGTCGAAGAGGTGGATCTTGTCGTACCCGACACGGCCGCCGGGACCCGCGGCGAGCAGCGTGTTCCGCACGCGCCCACCGTCGCCGGGCGTGAACATGCCGACGACGATCGTGACGCCGAGGCGTTCGGCGAGCTCGTGCACGGACCGGGCCCACGGGCCGTCGATGGGTTCGGCGATCTCGCGAAGCGGGTGGCCGAACGCGCGCATCGTCGCCTCGGGGAACACGACGAGATCGGCTCGCTGCTCGGCGGCGCGCTCGGAGTACTCGGCGACGGTCCTCAGGTTGGCGTCGGTGTCGGCGGTGCTCACGATCTGGGCGAGCGCTACGCGCATGCTGTCCTCCTCGATGGTCCACACCACGCTAGCGCGGCATCGACACGGGAGGAGGATGCAGATCCTTCGAACATATGTTCTAATGGTCCGCATGAGATGGAGCGAACAGGGACTGCGGGTCGAGGAGCCATCGACACTCCCGGGCCTCGCACGGATCAACACGGTCGTGCGCAGCGTCACGACGCCAGAGTTCGCGGGGGTCACCTTCCACGAGATCCTCGCGAAGTCCGCGCTCAACAAGGTGCCGAGCGGTTCGGGGATGCCTTTCGGCTGGACCATCAATCCGTACCGGGGCTGCAGCCACGCGTGCGTCTACTGCTTCGCGCGACCGACGCACACCTACCTCGACCTCAACGCGGGCACCGACTTCGACACCCAGGTCATCGTGAAGATCAACGTCTCCGAGGTCCTCGAGCGCGAACTGCGCAAACCCTCCTGGCAGCACCACCCCGTGGCCCTCGGCACGAACACCGACCCGTATCAGCGTGCCGAGGGGCGGTACGAGCTCATGCCGGGCGTCATCTCCGCTCTCGCTTCGTCCGGTACTCCCCTCTCCATCCTCACGAAGGGCACGCTGCTCCGCCGCGACCTGCCGCTGCTCGCGGACGTCTCGCGCCAGGTGCCCGTCGATCTCGCGATGTCGATCGCGATCTATGACGACGACCTGCAGAAATCCATCGAGCCGGGCACACCGAGCGCCGCTGCGCGTCTCCGTACCGTCACCGCGGTCCGCGAGGCCGGGCTCGACTGCTCGGTGTTCCTCATGCCGATCCTCCCCTGGCTCACGGACTCGACGGCCCACCTCGACGACGCCCTCCGGCGCGTCAGGGACGCCGGTGCGACATCGGTCCTGTACTCGGCCCTCCACCTCAAGCCCGGGGTGAAGCCGTGGTTCATGCACTGGCTCGAGCGCACGCACCCCGAACTGGTGCCGCGCTACCGGGATCTCTACGCGAGCGGTTCCTATGCACCCGCCGCGTATCGGAAGTGGCTCGCGCAGCGCATCCGACCTCTCATCCGGGCCAACGGGCTCGACGAGGGACGAGAGGAACCGACGACGGGTGGCGTCCGTTCGAGCGCACTCGGCCAGTTCCGTGACCCCGACGGCGAGCGGCGACCGGCGCGCTTCGCGAGCGAGGATCGACGCACCGTGCCCTCGGCGCTCAACATCCCCGTCGCGTCCGTGGCGTTCGAGTCCGCAGACGAACCGACGCTCTTCTGAACCCCCTGGTGGGCACTCGCTCTGCACGGGCGTGACGAGCGCCGGAGGATGTCGTGGGCATCTCCCCAGGCCCCCTCCTAGGCTGGCTCAGCGACCTCTTCGATTGAGGCCGGAGGCTCCGTCGGGGAGAACCGACGGAGCCGTCGCCGGATGTCAGCGCGTGGCCAGCTCCTCGAGGAGATCGTCGCCCGGTTGCGTCTCCTCGAAGTCCGCGTCGATCTCGGCCCGCTCCAGCAGCTCGCTCATGCGGCGCTGACGGCTCCGTGTGATGAGTGTCACGACGGTGCCCTCCTTGCCGGCGCGACCGGTACGGCCGGAGCGGTGCAGGTACGTCTTGTACTCGTCCGGCGCGTCGGCCTGCACGACGAGGGTGATGTCGTCGACGTGGATGCCGCGCGCGGCGACGTCCGTCGCGACGAGCACGTTGACGCGGCCGGACGTGAGCTTCTCGAGATTGCGGGTGCGGCGTGCCTGGTTGAGGTCGCCATGCAGTGCCACGGCGAGGATTCCCGCGTCCTCGAGCTGATCCGTGAGCCGCTCGGCGTACGCCCGTGTACGGGCGAAGACGAGCGTCTTCTCCTCGCGGCTCGCGAGGCGCTCGATGACGGCGTCCTTGTCGCGGTGCTCGATCACGAGCACGCGGTGGTCGATCGTCGAGGACGCCTGGTCCTCACCGGCGACCTCGTGGACGCTCGGCTTCTTGAGGAACTCGTCGACGAGCGCCGCGACGCCGCGGTCGAGCGTCGCCGAGAACAGCAGCTTCTGGCCGCCGTTCGCGGTGCGGCGGAGGATCCGCTGCACCGGCTCGAGGAACCCGAGATCGCACATGTGGTCGGCCTCGTCGAGCACCGTGACGGTGACCTCCGACAAGTCGAGCCGACCCTGCTCGATGAGGTCCTCGATGCGACCGGGCGTGCCGATCACGATGTCGACGCCGCGCTGGAGCGCACCGACCTGCCGCCCTTGCGGCACGCCGCCGTAGATCTGCGTCGTGAAGAGGCCGACGCTGCGAGCGATCGGCTGCACCGTCCCGTCGATCTGCAGCGCGAGCTCGCGCGTCGGGGCGAGGATGAGCGCGCGGGGCTTCCGGCCCATCTGGCGCTTCTTGCCTCCGCCGTTCTCCATGAGCTTCTCGACGAGCGGGGCTCCGAAGGCGATCGTCTTGCCGCTGCCGGTCCGCCCCCGCCCGAGCACGTCGCGGCCCGCGAGCACGTCCGGGATCGTCGCGGCCTGGATCGGGAAGGGCGTCTCGGCACCGAGCTCGGCGAGGGCACGCGTGATGTTGCCGCCGAGGCCGAGGTCGGCGAACGTTACGCCGTCGACATCCGCCGCCTGGATCGCTTCGGCCTCGAGACGCTCGAGCACGACATCGTCGGTCGGCGTGTAGTGCCGGTCGTCGTCACGGCGCGGAGAGAAGGAGCGGTCAGAGCGCCCGTGCCCGCGATGCTCCCGGAAGGTGCGGTCGTCGCGACGCGGGCGATCGCTGCGCGCGAACCGGTCGTCCCGGCGGGGCCGGTCGTCCCGCTGAGGGCGCTCGTCCGTCGAGAAGCGGCTCGAGCGACCCGCCGGGCGCTCGTCGCGCGCGGAGCGGTCGATCCGGGCCGGGCGCTCGTCACGAGCAGGACGCTCGTCACGCGCGAAGCGGTCGCCGCGGGAGGGGTGATCGCCGCGTGCGGGCCGGTCGTCGCGGGCCGGTCGGGAGTCACGACGGGGACGGTCGTCACGAGAGAAACGGTCGTCGCGCGCAGGACGCTCGTCCCGGGCGGGGCGGGAGTCCCGAGAGAAGCGGTCGTCCCGGGCCGGGCGCTCGCCACGAGCAGGACGCTCGTCACGCGAGAACCGATCGCCACGAGCAGGACGCTCGTCCCGTGCGAAGCGGTCATGACGGGCGGGTCGCTCGCCCCGCGGGGAACGGTCGTCGCGCGAGAAGCGGTCGTCGCGCGCCGGGCGGTCGGAGCGCGACGGGCGCTCGTCACGGGAGGAACGGTCGTCGCGACGCGGGCGGTCGTCACGCGAGAAGCGGTCGGCGCGCGCCGGTCGGTCGGAGCGCGCATCGCGCTCTCCGGCACGGGCAGCTCGCTCGTCGGCGTTCCAGCGGGCCTTGACCGGGGCCTCCTCCTCGCGGAAACCGCGGTGCTTCGGGCTGCGACTGCCGGGACGGGCCGACGAGCGCTTCGAGGCGTAGGCGGGGTCGAAATTGCGGGCGGGGCGACCGCCGGCGGGCTTCTTGTTCTTGGGCATCGTGTGCCTTCCAGGATGGGGTCGCGTCAAACAGCGTCGTCGAGACGTGGCGGAACGCCACGCTCGAACACCCGGGCAGTCGATGGCCGGGGACCGTTCACTCGATGTGATCTCACCAGCGTTATCGCTGGGAACCGGTCCTCCGGACGAACAGTGACGCACGCGGGGATGAGAAGCCGCGCCGTCCAGAAACCGACCTCCCTACGTTACAGCATCGGGGCGAAAAGGTCACGCCTCCCTCCGTTTCCGCCATACCGCGATTCATCCGCTTCCCGCAAGGCCCCTCCTCATGTACCCGGGTACCCCTAGCGTGGGTGTCGCGGTCGAGGTTCGACCGCCCGCGGTGGTGCCACACGACGGCCCGCCGCTCCAACATGGAGGTGTGACACATGGGATTCCTCGGATTTCTCCTGCTCGGATTGATTGCCGGCGCGATCGCGAAGCTCATCCTTCCGGGCCGGCAGGGCGGCGGATGGCTCATCACGCTCGTTCTCGGCGTCGTCGGAGCTCTGCTCGGTGGTTTCATCGGCGGCCTGCTCTTCAACCGCGGTCTTGAAGAGTTCTTCGACCTCGGAACGTGGCTCCTGGCGATCGGCGGCGCGATCATCGTGCTCCTGATCTACGGTGCGGTCACGAACCGCAACAAGCGCTAAAGCGTCTCGCGATACACGAAGCGCCTCCCCGGTCCGCCGGGGAGGCGCTTCGTCGTCGTTCGGGCGTGGCGCCGCCGATCGGCCGCTCCGGCGGGGACACGCCTCAGCGAGCACCGACGATCGTGTCCACGATCCCGGGGTCGATCCCGTCCACCCGCGCCGGGTCCCACTGCGGCGCGAAATCCTTGTCGACGACCTGCGCGCGCACCCCCTCCGCGAAGTCCGGCCGCGCAAAGAGCCCCAGCGAGACCGACAGGTCGCGCGCGAGCACGCGTTGGAGATCGTCGTCGAGCGCCGCGAGTTCGATGGTGCGGAGCGTGACGGCGAGGGCCGTCGGAGACATCTTCTCCATCGTCTCGGCGGCTTCGACGGCGGCCGGCTCCCGTCGCGATCGCAGGGCCGCGAGGATGGTGGCGACGGAGTCGGCGTCGTACGACGAGTCGATCCAGGCGCGTTGGGGAAGAAGTTCCGAGGCCGGAGGGGTCACCGCGACGCGCGCGACGACCGTCGCGGCGTCCGCGCCGGGGACGATGAGGCCGTCGACAAGCTCGAGCAGATCGCGCGACGGGACGAACACGTCGGCGAACCCCGTCGCGACGGCGTCCGCGCCGCTCATCGTCGCGGCCGTCAACCCCACGTGCAGCCCGACGAGGCCGGGGGCCCGGGCGAGGAGCAGCGCTCCTCCGACGTCGGGGGCGAGCCCGATCCGCACTTCGGGCATCGCGATACGGGAGCGCTCGGTGACGACACGGAGAGCGGCATGCCCTCCGAGGCCGACGCCTCCTCCCATCGTGACGCCGTCCATGATCGCGACGAGGGGCTTCGGGTATCGGGCGATCTGCAGCACCGTCGCGTATTCGAGCTCCCAGAACGCCCGGGCCTCGTCGGCGCCGGCCTCCGCGATCATCCGCACGTCGCCGCCTGCGCAGAAACCGCGGTCACCGGCACCGTCGAGAAGCACGGCCTCGACGGCCCGATCGTCCTGCCAGGTGACGAGCGCATCGGAGAGGCGGGTGAGGATGGCGGGCGTGAGCGCGTTGATCCGCGCGGGCCGGTCGAGCGTGATGTGGCCGAGTCGGCCCTCCACACGGATGTCGACACCGTCGTCTGTCATGTGCCCAGAGTATTGCTCCGGGCACGAGGCGCGAAAACGGCGGCCGTCATGCGCCCGAAACGTGTGGTGCACGATGCTGGACACCATGGCACACCAACCGATCACGGTCTCGATCGAGCGCGCGGTCGATCCCGCTCGCATCACCGAGGCCACAGCATGGGTCCAGACCGGGATCCAGCTCGCGAACAAGTACCCGGGCTTCCTCGGCTCCGGGTGGGTGAGGGCGGGAGAGCAGTCCGCCACCTGGCACATGCTCTACCGGTTCTCGGACGAGGCGACCTTGACGGCGTGGGAGGGCTCACCCGAGCGACAGTGGTGGCTCGGCACCGGCCGCGACTTCGCGCGGGAGTCGCGGGTCGAGCGCCGCACCGGGATCGAAGGGTGGTTCGACGACCCTGTCGCGAGGCCCACCGAGTCGCCCGGTGACGTGGCGTCGCACGAGGGGGCCGTCCCGCCGCGGTGGAAGCAATCGGTGAGCATCTGGCTGGGGTTCTTCCCCGTCAATCTCCTCTTCAGCCTGCTCGTGGCCGCCGTTCCGGGGTGGGACGACCTCGCGGTGTTCTGGCGCGTCCTCATCACGACGCTCGTCCTCACGCCGATCATGACGTTCTGGGTTCTCCCGGCCGTCACTCGGCTCATCCGACCCTGGCTGCACGCCCGCTGACAGGGCGGCGGCCGGATCGGGCCGACTTGCCCCCGGACTAGGATCGCTCCATGGATGCGATGTCGCGCACGCTCGAGCGGCGAACGGTCGCGGCGTACGCGGTGGGCTCGATCGCGACGGGCGGCTTCGCCACGCTCCCCGGACTCGTGCTCGTGTACTACCTCACGGACTCGCTCGGCGTCACCGCCATCGCCGCAGGGGCGATCGTCACGATAGCGAAGGTCTGGGACGTGCTCATCGATCCGGTCATCGGTGCCCGCAGTGATCAGAGCCTCGCCCGCACGGGGAGCAGGCGGCGGCTGATGATGTGGGGAGCTCTCTGCCTCCCCGCCGTCTTCGCCCTGACCTTCGCGGCGCCGCCGGGCCTCGGCCCGGTCATCGGCGGCCTGTGGGTCCTCGTCGCGTTCGTCCTCTGCGCCACGGCGTTCAGCCTCTTCCAGGTGCCGTACGTCGCCTTGCCCGCCGAGCTCGTCGCTCGCTACGACGAACGGACGCGCCTGCTCACGTGGCGCGTCGTTGTCCTCATCGTCGCCGTCCTGCTCTTCGGGGCGGGCGGTCCCGTTCTCCGCGATCTCGGGGGCGACGAGGCGAGCGGATACCTCCTCATGGGCGTCGTCGCGGGTGTGCTCATCGGCTGCGGCATGTTCGTCGCCTCGCGTGTGGCACCCGTCGACGTCGCCCGTGCCAACGTCCGTCCCACCGCATCGCTCGCGCAGAACTATTCCGGCGGTGTGGGCGCCCTCCGAAGGAGCCGAGCGTTCCGGACCCTCCTCGCCACCTATATGCTCCAGGGACTCGCGACGGGTCTCATGCTGACGGGGGCGCAGTACGTCGCGACGTGGGTCCTCCATTCGGAGCTCGCCGTCACCCTGCTCTTTGTCGCGCTCATCGGCCCGGCCCTGCTTCTCGCTCCGGCGTGGGGCGCTCTCGCCCGACGCGTCGGGAAAGAACGGGCCTTCGTCCTCGCGAGCGTGGTCTTCGCGGTCGCCGCATTGCTCCCGCTGGGCCTGCTGTGGACGCCGGGACCCTGGGTCTACGCGCCCATCGCCCTGGCCGGCACCGCCTATGCCGGGATGCAGACGCTCCCCCTCGCGATGCTGCCGGACGTCATCTCCGACGACGCCCGCCGCACGGGCGTCCGGCAGGCCGGCGTGATCGGCGGACTCTGGTCGGCCGGGGAGACCGCCGGTCTGGCCTTCGGCGCCACGCTCCTCACGGTGACTCTCGCTCTCACGGGCTACGTCGAGTCGACGGCGTCCGACACCGTAAGCCAGCCGGACTCGGCCGTCGTCGGGATCGTGGTGGCGTTCAGCATCGTGCCGTCGGCGATCGTCGCGGCGAGCCTCCTGACGTTGAGGCGGTACCCGCTCCGCCGCCTCGACGTCGACGGGCCGCTGACGCACGGTGCGGACGGCGCCCCGGCCGTCTCCCGGGAGCAGGGACAGTGACGACGGACGTAGGCCCGGACGACGACGTGGGCCGGGACGACGTGGCGCGGACGACACCTCACGCGCCGTGCTCGATCGGCTGACGCATGACGCGTCGACTCGCGCGGTCCGCTCCGTCGAGGTCGAGTTCGTCTCAGCCGGCGATCGCCTCCGGCAGTGCCGTCGTCGCGACGAGCAGATCCTCGACGACCGTGCGGTAGTCCTCGATCATGCGATCGCGGCCGAAGCCGGCGCGAGCCTCGATCGCGGCCTCCCTGAGCTCGGGACGCCGTGCGAGCACCGCGTCCCACGCGGCGGCGACGTCGGACTCGTCGTGCGTCGTCACGACGCCGATCCCCTCGATCCGCCGGGCGGCGTCACCCACATCGGTCGTAACCGGGGTGGCGCCGCACGCAGCCCCCTCGACGAGGCAGAGCGGCGAGGCCTCACCGAATGCGCTCGTGAGCGCCACGACGTCCGCGATCTGGAAGAGCGAGGGCATGTCGTCGCGGATGCCGAGGGCGTGCACGCGGCTCGACGGTGCGACGCCGGACTCGGCGGCGAGCGCACGGAAGGCGTCGTTGGCCCATGTCATGCCCGCACCGCAGAGGACGTAGTGCGCGTCCTGACGGCGAGCGGCGTGCACGGCGAGGGCACGGAGGAACAGTCCGGGGTTCTTCATGGCGTCGAACCGGGCGGCGAGCATCACGACGGGAGCATCGTCGGGGATGCCGACGCGTGACCGCGTCGCGGCCGTCTCCTCCGCGGTCCCGGGGCGGAACCGCCGAGTGTCGATGCCGTTGTCGATGACGTAGCGGCTGCTCGCGCCGACACCTGCCCGCGCGTAGGCGTCACTCGTCGACTCCGCGCACGAAACCGTCGCCGTCACGAGACCGGTCGCGGTCGCCTCGACGAGCCAACCGAGTGTCTGACCCGAGTGGAGCGGATCGGAGCGGTGAAGACACGCCGCCACCGGAACGTCGGGCATGAGTCCTCGGTCCTGGAGGGCGAGCAGGACACCGATGGGCTGTTCCTTGAGCGAGAGCACGACGTCGGCGCGACCGACGGCCTCGCTCGCGACGCGGAGCTCCTCGTCGGTGAACGATGACCGCTCGGGCGGCTGGGCGCCGGCGACTCGACCGAGGGTCCGGATGTCGACGCCGGCGGCCGTCAGACCGCGGTACCGGGGGTCGTCCTCCATGAGCTGCACCGTGCCCTCCCGCCCGGCCGACGAGGCGATCGACAGGACACTGTGCTCCTGATCCGCGGCCGCGTGCAGACCGGCGATCAGGTCAGAGTGGAGGATGCGGGCGCCTCCCGCGAAGAATCCTTCGTAGAGGGACAGGACGCGGAGGGGACGGGTCATCGAAAGGCCTCTCGGGTCTGGAGCGGTGCGGCGCGGACGCCGAGTCCCCTTATGCTCCGATCCCCGGATCGCGATGTCGATAAACGGCACGTGTGCAGCGGGTGAACAGCCGTCCCCGCCTGCTCCGTCCCGCCGCCTCCCGCGTCCTCACGAGCGTGGAACACTCGGTCGTCGAGCGCCCCACGCTCGCGCCACCGAGCCGCTCGTCAGGCGGAACGCGTCGCGCGGCGGCTGCGGCGCTCGGCGCGCGCCTCTCGGCGAGCCGGACGGCGTTCGCGTGCCCCCTCGACGAGGTTGTAGAGGCTCGGGAGCACGATGAGTGTCAGCAGCGTCGACGACACGAGTCCTCCGATCACGACGATCGCGAGCGGCTGTGAGATGAATCCGCCGTGACCCGTGATTCCGAGCGCCATCGGGATGAGGGCGAAGATCGTCGCGAGCGCCGTCATGAGGATCGGACGCAGCCGTCGGAGGGAACCGTGTTCCACGGCGTCGGGCACGGTCATGCCGCGACGGCGGTACTGGTTCACGAGGTCGACGAGCACGATCGCGTTCGTGACGACGATGCCGATGAGCATGAGCACACCGATGAGCGACGGCACGCCGAGCGGCACGCCCGTGATCACCTGCAGACCGATCGCTCCCGTCGCCGCGAAGGGGACCGACACGAGCAGCAGCAGCGGCTGCCGCAGCGACCGGAACGTCGCGACCATGATGATGTAGACGATCAGGATCGCGGCGAGCGCCGCGAGGAGCAGTTGCGAGAACGCGCTCGACTGATCCGAGGCGACGCCGCCGAGGCTCGCCGACGCTCCGCCCTCGAGATCGGCGGCGTCGACGGCCTGCTGCACCTCGGCGCTCGCCGTCCCCACGTCGTCGCTCGCCGGCGTGACACTCACCGTCGCCGAGCGAAGGCCGGAGACTGTCGTGATGGAGGCCGGCCCGTCCACCTCCTCCACGGTCGCGAGCGTGTCGAGGGCGACGACGCCGGTCGGCGTCGGAACCTCGAGAGCGGCGAGCTCGTCACGCGTCGCGGGCGGGTCGTCACTCGCGATGTAGATGGAGAGCGAGGTCTCGTCGATCACGATCGACCCGACGGTCTGCGGCTGCATGGCGCCGGAGACGATGGCGCCGAGCGCGACCTCCGAATAGCCGGCGGCCGCAGCGTCCTCCCGGTCGACGGACACGGCGATGTACGGCCGCGTCTCGCTCAGGTTGTCCGTGACCTCCGCGACGACGTCGAGGTCGCGGACGGCCTCCGCGATCTCGTCGGTCGCCATGAGCAGCGCGTTTTCGTTCGGGGCCGTGACATCGACTTCGATGTCGCTCGAGCCGCCGAAGCCGCTCGAGACCTGCACGCTGATCTCCCCGACACCCTCGATGCCGTCGAGCTCCTCGCGCACGTCGGCCTGGAGCGCGTCCTGATCGGCGTCCTCGTCCGTCGTGATCGAGTACGTGACGGTGCCTTCGCCGCCGCCCCCGAAGAGCGCCTGGATACCGCTACCGCCGGAGCCCATCGAGAGCTGCACCGTGTCGACGCCCTCGGTCTCGAGGATGGTGCGCTCGACGTCGGTCGACGCTGCATCCAGCTCGTCGAGGCTCGTGCCGACCGGCAGGGTCTGCGTGACGCTGAAGGTGTTCTGGCCGGCGCTGCCGAGGAAGTTCGTCTTCATGAACGGCACCGCGAAACCCGTCCCGACGAGGACGAGAAGGGCGAGCACGAGAGTCACGGAGGAGTGCTTGAGGGTCCAGCGGATGATCGGGAGGTACCCGCGCTGCAGGAGCGTCGGGTGCTCCGCCTCGTCGTCGGGAGTCGTCTCGCCACGGCGAGCGCGACGGCTCGCGGGGGCCCCCACACTCGCGAGCACGGATTCGCGGGCCACGGCGGGGGCTGATGCACCGGGTTCGGTGGAGGCCGCTTCGGCCTCGGGGGCGCCCTCGTCGACGGCGGCCACGGGCGCCGGAACGGCGACGGGCTCGGGCGCGTGCTCCGGCTCAACGCGCTCCGGGTCGGTGTGCTCCGGGTCGGTGTGCTCCGGCTCGGGGGCATGCTCCGGCTCAACGTGCTCCGGCTCGGTGCGCTCCGGCTGGACCGGATCGACGGCGGCGACGATCCACCGCGGCTCGACGATCGCCGGTGAAGCGGCGACGCCGGCCGGGAGCGAGCCGTTCGAGGTTCCGGTCCCGGCGGCGTCCTCTTCGTGCTCGCTCCCATGAGCGGCGACTCCGCGGCTCTCGGCCGGTTCGGCCGGTTCGGCCGGTTCGGCCGCAGCCTCCGTCGCCGCCTCGGGCTCGAAGTCCACGGCGTGCGCCGCCGTGGTGGGAGGGGTGCCGGTCGGTGCGAGCTCGACGGCGCCGTGTGTGGCGGTGGAGGAGGAGAACGCGTCGGTGCCCTCCGACGCGACGGGCTCCGTCGCCTTCCGGGTCTTCGGGGCACGCAGGAACCAGTAGGCGAGGACCGGCACGATCGTGAGCGAGACGAGCAGCGAGGCCAGGAGGGCGATCGTCACGGTGAGCGCGAAGGGACGGAAGAGCTCTCCCGAGATGTCGCCGACGAAGGCGAGAGGGAGGAAGACCGCGACCGTCGTGATCGTCGACGCCGTGATGGCGCCCGCGACCTCGCGCACGCCGCGGAGGATCGCAGTCGTCCGCCCCTCGGCTCCGCTCTCACGACCCACGAGCGCGAGGTGCCGCTTGATGTTCTCGATCACGACGATCGAGTCGTCGACGACACGACCGATCGCGATCGTGAGACCACCGAGGGTGATGATGTTGAGGGTGTAGCCGGTCGCCTGCATCCCGATGAAGGTGATGAGCACGGAGGTCGGGATGGAGATCGCCGTCACGAGGGTCGCCCGGACCGAGAGCAGGAAGACGAGGATGACGATGACGGCGAAGCCGAGGCCGAGCAGGCCCTCGGTCGCGAGAGCCTCGATCGACTGCTGGATGTACGGAGCCTGGTCGAACACGATCGTGAGCGTCGCGTCCTCCCCGAGCGTCTCCTCGAGATCGGGGATGATTGCCCGGACGGCGTTCGAGACGTCGACCGTGTTGGCGTCGGGCAGCTTCGTGACGGCGATCGTGAGCGCGGGTTCCCCGTCGACGCGTGAGATCGAGGTGACCGGGTCGTCGGTGAGCTCGACCGTCGCCACGTCGCCGATCGTGCGGGGCTCGCCGACGGCGGTCTGCCCGACGAGCGGGATGCCCGCGACGTCGTCGACGCTCTCGAGCCGTGATCCCGCCTGGACGGCGAGCGTCCGACCGCCCTCCGTGATCTCCCCCGCCGGGATGAGGACGCCGTTCTGGTCGAGGGCGTCGGTGATGTCGGTGCGACTGAGGCCCGCCGCGAACAGCTGCTCCTGGTCCGGGACGATCGTGACCCGCTGGCCCGTCTCCCCGGAGAGCGTCGCATCGCGCACGCCGTCGAGTTCTCGGATGTCCGCGAGCACCGAGTTGTTGATCGCCGCCGAGAGCTCGTCCGTCGATCCGCCTCCGGTCGCGGCGATCTGGATGACGGGGAAGTCGTCGATGCCGCCCGTCAGGGTCTGCGGATCGACGTCCTCCGGGAGCTGCGACGACAGCCTGTTGATCGCGAGCGTCACCTTCTGCTCGGCGCTCGCCAGATCGGTGCCGTAGGCGAACGTCACCGAGACGAGACTCAGGTTGGTGCTCGACGTCGCCGTCGTCGATTCGACCCCCGCGACGCCCTGGACCGCCGTCTCAATGGGCGTCGAGACGTCCTCCTCGACGACGGCCGGGGCCGCTCCCGGGTATGTCGTGACGATCGCGAGTTGCGGGAATTCGACGCTCGGTGCCAGCTCCTGCTTGAGGCTCGTGAGCGCGATCCCGCCGAACACCGCCGCCACGATCGTGACGAGCGCGATGAGCGCGCGGTTCTTCATGCTGAGGACGGCAAGGATGTGCACGGGGGTCCCTCGATACGGCCTGGGTCAGGCGATGCTGTGACAGCGGTCGATGCGTCCCACCGTCAGGGGACGGTGTGGGCGGCGCTCGGTCCGCACGCTCCCGATTCTTCCACAGCGTGCGTTCAGCGGACTGAGGGGCTGCTGTGCAGACGGCGGCCCATCGCCGCCGTCACACGACGGCCGCGAGGTCGGGCATGGCGGGGACGGGGTCTCGGACGAGGGAGCCCCACGCCCGGCGGAGCGCCTCGACCCCCCGTTCCGTCTCGGGGAGCGAATAGGTGATCGGGATGCGCAGGAACCGCTCGAAGGCGCCGTCGATCCCGAACCGGGGCCCGGCGGCGATGACGAGGCCGTGCGATCGCGCGGCGAGTGCGAGTTGGGAACTGAGCGGCGCACCTATCCCCACCCAGACGGCGAGCCCGCCACGGACGTGTGGCACGTCCCAGTTCGGGAAGTGCTCCGCGAGGAGCTGCTCGAGGCGCAAGCGTGTTGCTCCGAGCTGGGCCCTCCGCAGTTCGATCACGTCGTCGAGTCGCGGGAGGAGCTCCATGCTCACGAGCTGCTCGAGGATGGGGGTGCCGAGGTCCCCGACGGAACGAGCGACGACGAGCTTTCGGATGGTCTGGCGGTCCGCCCGGATCCACCCGATGCGCAACCCGCCCCAGACGGTCTTGCCGAGCGAACCGATCGTGACGATGCGGGCGCCCTCCGAGTTGTCGGTGGCGAACGGCCGGTGAGGCCCCGTCCGGTCGATGGAGAGGTCGGCCGTGGTCTCGTCGATCACGAGGATCGTCCCCGTCCGGGCCGCCGACCTGCGGACCGCTGCGCGAGTGCGCTCCGACATCGATGCGCCCGTCGGGTTGTGGAAGTCCGGCATGAGGTAGGCGAGCACCGGATTCGTGCGCTCGAAGGCCTGCGTGATCTCGGCGTCGTTCCAGCCGGACTCGCTCGAGACCGTCACGGGCACGAGTCGCGCCCCGACGGCCCGGAGCGCGTCGTGCGCGTGCGGGTAGCTCGGCATCTCGAGAAGGGCACGGTCGCCGCGTGCGACCATCGTCCGCGCGAGCAGACCGATCGCGTGTTGCGCCCCGAGGGTCACCATGATCTCGTCGGGCGACGTCGGCAGCCCCGTGTCGCTGTAGCGTTCCGCGATCGCCCGCCGCAACTCCGGCAGGCCGACCGGATCGTAGTCGAACTCGCTCAGGTAACGCTGGAGCCGGGCGGCAGCGGCAACGGAGGCCTCCGCCACGATCGCGGATGCCGGCATCGCCGCTTTGCTGAAGTCGAGCGCGCCGTTCTCGCGCAGCGGCACGACGTCGGGCGAAGAGCCCGGGAGCCGCGCGACACTGCCGGAGCCGCGCAGACTCTCGAGGTAGCCGCCCTCGCGCAGCTCGCGGTACGCCGCCGTGACGGTCGTCCGGCTCAGTCCGAGCCGCTCGGCGAGATCGCGTTCGGCCGGCAGGCGCGTGTCCGTCGGCACCCTCCCATCGAGGATGAGGAGCCGCACCCGGTCGGCGAGACCCCGGTAGGCGGCATCGGACCCCCGCCAGTCGCCGAGGAGAGCCGAGAGGGCGCGCGCGGTGATGTGAACATCGGCCATGCGGCCACCGTAGTCGGATTGGCCTCTTGATCCAAGGCCAAAAGCCCAATTGGATATTCGACATGACCCGTCGTATCGCCCAGCTGCTCGTGGGTCTCGTGCTCTACGGCATCGCCGGAGCCCTCATGATCCGCGCCGTGCTCGGAGTCGACCCCTGGACGGTCCTCGCTCAGGGACTCTCCGTGCGGACGGGGCTCGGGATCGGCATCCTCACGAACACCATCGGTGTGCTCGTCCTGCTGCTGTGGATCCCCCTGCGGCAGAGGCCCGGGGTGGGTACGGTCCTCAACATCCTCATCATCGGGCCGTCGATCGAGCTCGGCCTCTGGCTCGTCCCCCCGATGACGGACTCGTGGGCGCAGATCCTCGTGTTCGCCGCCGGTCTCCTCCTGCTCGCCGTCGCGAGCGGCCTCTACATCGGGGCCCGGATGGGACCGGGTCCGCGGGACGGACTCATGACGGGACTCCACCGGCGCTTCGGTATTCCGATCTGGGTCGCTCGCACGAGCGTCGAGGTCACCGTCCTGACGATCGGCTGGATCCTCGGCGGGAACGTCGGCTTCGGCACGGTCGCGTTCGCACTCCTCATCGGCCCGCTCTGCAACGTCACCCTGCCGCTCTTCGCGATCCGCGCGCCGGAGGCCGGCCCGGCGGACGCCGCGTCCGACCCGACCCCGACCGTTCAGGTCCCCGCGGCGACGCCGCCGGCGGCCTGACGGTCGACGGCGAGCCGATTCACGATATATCTTGACTCGCCGGATCTCGCGACATATCGTGACTTCGACGACACGATCCTCCGGTGGAAGGCGGCACGACCATGGCACTCGAGCAGTGGATGATCAGGGTGGGAGAGACGCGGGTCATCGACCTCGCGGTCGTACGATCCCTCAAAGTGAGCCTCATCGGCGGACAGATCGACATCATCGGCCACGACGAGCCGGGCGCTCGGGTGGAGGTGCACTCGGTGACGCAACGCGACCTCAAGATCGCGATCGACGGCGACCGCCTCGAAATCGACCACCCGCAACTCCGGTGGGACAACGTCGTCGACCTCCTCGGTGCGTTCGGGCGGAACTCCGCGAAGGCCTCCATCAGCGTGCTCGTCCCCCGGACCGTCGCACTCACACTCGGCTCCGTCTCGGCGGACGCGCTCGTCACGGGTCTGTCGAACGACATCCGACTCAGTACCGTCAGCGGCGAGCTCCAGACGGACGGCCTCGAGGGCGACCTCGTCCTCCACAGCGTCTCGGGCGAGCTGAGTGCACAGAACCACAGTGGTCCCGTCTCCGTCGATTCCGTCTCGGGTGACATCACACTCTCGGGCATGCTCGACCGGATCAAGGTCGACACGGTCTCGGGGGACGTCTTCGCCGACGTCGACGGTCGCTGCAACCGCATCCGGGTGAACAGCGTCTCGGGTTCCCTCACCGCGCGCATCGACCGCGCCCTCGGTGCCGCGTACACCGTCAACACCGTGAGCGGCACGCTCCAGCTCGACGGCCAGGTCATCCGCGGGATGCGCGGCCGCGGCTACCAGGACACGATCCCGGGAGACGGCGGCGCGGCGGTCGAGGTACTCGCGAACACGGTCTCCGGCAACGTCTCCGTCATCCGCCGCGACGCGCGCGCGGGGAACCCCCGGACGGGCGCGACGCACGGTGCGAACACCGACGGCTGGGGCTCCCCCGACGCCGCCCCGGGCGAGGACGACGTGCGATGACGCCGCCCGTCTTCTCCCACGGCAGCCTGAGGCTGTACCTCCTGAAGCTGCTCGCCGAGGCGCCTCGTCACGGGTACGAGCTCATCCAGGCGCTCAGCGACCGCTTCGGCGGCACCTACAGCCCGAGCGCCGGCACCATCTATCCGCGCCTCGCGAAGCTCGAGGAGGAAGGCCTCGTCACGAAGTCGAGCGACGGCCGGAAGACCGTCTACAGCATCACCGACTCCGGTCGTGCGGAGCTCGCGGGGCGTGAGGACGAATTGGGCCGGGTCGAGTCGGAGGTCACGGACTCGGTCCGTCGACTCGCGCACGAGATGCGCACCGACGTCACCTCGGCTATGCGGAGCCTCAAAGCCGAGCTCGCCTCGGCCGCTCGCGAGGCCCGGACCGCCGGCACCCGCGTCCCTCCTGTGGCTTCCACTCCCGCGGACGATCGCAGCGCCTCACGGCTCGCTCTGCACGAGGCGGAGCTCCTGCTGAACGCGTTCCGGCACGACGCCCGGTCGGCGTTGCGCACGCACATCGCGTCGGGTCGGTCGTTCACGGCCGCACAGCTCGCGGAGGTCCGGTCCGAGCTCGACCGCGCCGCCGCGGCCCTCCACCGCCTCCTCTAGCCCCCTCTCCCCCCTAAACACTTCCTGTGTGCACGAAAATTCGTGCACACAGGAAGTGTTTAAGGGGGGTAGTGAGGGGGCGGTCAGGGGGCGAGGTAAAGCTTGCGGAGGGTCGCCGTGACGGTCCAGCGCGTCCGGGTCCCCGCTTCCAGCCGCACCAGGTCGCCTGGCGCGAGCGTGAGCGACGCCCCCACGTCGAGAAGCTCGACCGACGCGGAACCCGTGAGCACGACGAAGATCTCATCGCTCTCGGTATCGGTGGCGACACCGGACTCCATCTCCCACACCCCGACCTCGAGCCCACGGAAGCCGCCGAGTTCCCGAAGCCGCGTGGGCGGAGCCCCCTCTCCCGCGTCCACCGAATGGAGGTCGAGGGCGGTCAACGAGAGCACAGAATTCGGTGCGATGGCAAGGTCGGACACGGGCTACCTCCGAGGCGTCGGGACAGGTCGAGCTAACGGTATCAGTGGCCCGATTGGGGCTTCACGAGCGTTTCCGTCGAAAGAGGCCGATTCGTTTACCGTTTCGATTGTGTAAATCTCTCGGCCGAGGGTATTCCCTTTCCGAGTTGCAGCCCCCAGAATTCCGGTACTGCGCGAAACGCTCGAACCGTGCGTTCCGCCGACGGAAAGGTCTCGTATGCACCACGGTCGCACTCCCGACGCGATCCTCATCACCGGTGGAAGGGTGTTCCTGGACGGTCATGTTCAGGAGTCACCCGTAGCACTCGTCGACGGAAAGATCGCAGCGATCGGCGGAGACGCCGTCGACGCTCTCGATCACGCGCCGTCGGAGACGATCGACGCGGCCGGCGGCCTCGTCGTCGCCGGTTTCCAGGACTCGCACATCCATCCGCACCACGCCGGTAACACCCTCGTCACGTGCGACCTCTCCGCGGAGGACACGGTCGACGGATATCTGGACCGCATCGCCGCCTACGCGGCGGCACATCCCGACCGCGAGTGGATCACCGGCGGCGGGTGGGGTATGGACCTCTTCCCCGGCGGCATCCCGACGAAGGACCTCCTCGATCGCGTCGTGCCCAACCGTCCCGTCTACCTGCCGAACCGCGACGGTCACGGCGCGTGGGTCAACTCCCGAGCCCTCGAACTCGCCGGGGTGACGCGCGACACCATCGACCCGATCTCGGGCCGCATCGAGCGCGACGCGGACGGCGACCCGATCGGCTGCCTCCAGGAGGGGGCGATGGAGCTCGTCTCCGCGCACGTCCCGCCGCTCGGAGACGACCTCGTCGACGAGGGCTTCCTCCTCGCTCAGCAGCAGCTGTTCGCGTGGGGCGTCACGGCATGGCAGGACGCCATGGTCGAATCCGGCGACCGCGGGCTCGACAACCTCGCCTCCTACCGCCGGCTCGACGCCGACGGCCGGCTCCTCGCCCGTGTCGTGGGAGCGCAGTGGTGGGAGCGCGAGAAGGGCCTCGACCAGATCGAGACGTTCGTCGCGAACCGGGACGCGGCCGTCGGCGAGCGCTTCAGCGCCGGCAGCGTCAAGATCATGCAGGACGGCGTGGCCGAGAACTTCACCGCCGCGATGCTCGAGCCCTACCTCGACGGCTGCGGCTGCTCGACGCAGAACGCGGGCAAGAGCTTCGTCGAACCGGGCATGCTGACGGAGGCGTCCGCCGCCCTCACCGCGGCCAGCCTCCGCGTGCACTTCCACACGCTCGGCGACCGAGCGGTGCGCGAGGCGCTCGACGCGATCGAGTCGACACCGGGCATGGTCCGCCCCTTGCTCGCCCACCTCCAGGTCATCCACCCCGGCGACATCGCGCGCTTCGCTGGGCTCGACGCCGTCGCGAGCATCCAGCCGCTGTGGGCGCGCCACGAGTCCCAGATGGACGAGCTCACGATCCCGTTCCTCGGCGCGACCCGCTCGGCGTGGCAGTACCCCTTCGCGAGTCTCCGCCGAGCGGGCGCGACGCTGGCCCTCGGCTCCGACTGGCCCGTCAGCACCGCGAATCCCCTCGAGATCATCCATACGGCGGTCACGCGCTGCCCTCCCGGTATGAGCGCGAATCCGCTCGGCGGCGAACAGGCCATCTCCCTCTCGGACGCCGTCGTCGGCTACACCGAGGGCAGCGCGTACGCGAACGCCGACGAGCACCGGACGGGACGCATCGCCGTCGGCTACGACGCCGACGTCACGATCCTCGACCGCGACATCTTCTCCGCCCCGACAGCGGAGATCGCCGACGCCTCCGTGGCGTACACGATCGTCGGCGGACGCGTGGTGTTCGAAGCACCCACAACGGGCGGAAACGCCTGATGGAAGGACGACGATGACGACACACCTGGTCGACGAGGCCCGAGCCGGAGAGGTGACGCTCCGCGGAGTCTCCCGCGTCTACGGGAAGAACTACGCGGTGCGCGACCTCGATCTCCACGTCGAGGCGGGCGAGTTCATCTCCCTGCTCGGTCCGAGCGGGTGCGGGAAGACCACGACGCTGCGCATGATCGGCGGCTTCGAATACCCCGACTCGGGATCCATCTCGATCGCGGCGAAGCCCGTCGAAGCATTGCCGCCCTACAAGCGCCCGGTCAACACGGTCTTCCAGGCCTATGCCCTGTTCCCGCACCTCTCCGTCGCCCAGAACGTCGCCTACGGGCTCCGGTACCAGAAGACGCCGAAGAACGAGGTCCGCGAGCGCGTCTCCGAGGCCCTCCAGATGGTGCGGATGGACTCCTTCGCCGAGCGGATGCCGGCGCAGCTCTCGGGTGGCCAGCAGCAGCGAATCGCGCTCGCCCGCGCTCTCGTGAACCGCCCAGCGGTGCTCCTCCTCGACGAGCCCATGTCGGCGCTCGACCGCAAGCTCCGCGAGGAGATGCAGATCGAGCTGAAGCTCCTCCAGCAGCAGCTCGGCACGACGTTCGTCTTCGTGACGCACGACCAGGAGGAAGCGATGACGATGAGTGACCGCATCGCCGTCATGAATTCCGGTCGCCTCGAGCAGATCGGCCCACCCGACGCGGTGTACGACGCTCCGTCGAGCGCGTACGTCGCCGGCTTCATCGGCCAACAGAACTTCTTCACGGGAGCGCTCGCGGGCGGGCCGGGAGCCTGGAGCGTCACGATTCCCGGCGGCACCGTTGTGTCGACCCGAGAACCCGCCGGCTCCCCCGTAGTGGGCGCCGCGACGGAGGTCGCCGTCCGACCCGAGCACGTGACGATCTCCGCCATTCCCCTGGGCGGACCGAACGAGATCCGCTCGACGCTCATGAGCGTCAGCCAACTGGGCTCCGCCCTCCAGATCGTCACCATCACACCGGATGGGCTCAAGATCATGGCCCGGACGCCGCGCGGAGTCGACCTTCCGTCGACTCCCGGAGTCGACGTCTACTGCTCTTGGCCGGCCGACGCCGTCCACATCTTCCCCACCACCCCTGCAACCGAAAGCGAGTGACCATGTCCGACAAGCCCGTACGTGTCCTCCTGCCCGAATCGATGGCGAGCGCCTTTTCGAAGGGCCTGTCGCGCCGTGCCCTCCTCGGCGGAGCCCTCGGTCTCGGCGTCACCGCGACGCTCGCGGCCTGCTCGACCGGCGGCGGCGGAGGCGGCGGCTCCGCGAGCGGCCTCAACATCTACACGTGGGGCGAGTACGACGACCCCGCGGTCCTCAAGGACTTCACCTCCGAGTTCGGGCCCTCGATCACGATCGACAGCTATGGCTCGAACCAGGAGATGATCTCCAAGCTCGTCACCGCGAGCGGCACGAGCGGCTACGACCTCTGCGTCCCGACCCACCAGTACATCCCCCAGATGGCCGCGTCGGACCTCCTCGAGGAACTCGACCACTCGAAGCTGCCGAACATGAAGAACCTCGACCCGGCATACATCGACCAGGACTTCGACCCGGGCAACGTCTACTCGGTTCCGAAGGACTGGGGCTCCACCGGCTACGTCTACGACACGACGGTGATCACGCGAGAACTCTCGACGTGGGCGGACTTCTGGGACGCCGCGCAGAACGAGGCGAGCGGCAAGCTCTCCCTCCTCGAGGATCCGGGCGAGATCGCGTACTCCTATTTCCTCGCGAACGGGATCGATCCCAACACGACGGACGAAGGCCACCTCGAGGACTACCGCGTCTTCATCACGGAGACGATCGCTCCGCACGTGCAGGCGTTCGAGTCGTACCCGAGCGGCACGATCGCCCAGAACGGCCGCGTGCTCGCTCACGCGTGGAACGGCGACGCCCGCCAGGGCATCCTCAACAACGAGGACCCGGCCCGCTACAGGTACGTCACGCCGACCGAGGGCGGCAACCTCTGGCAGGACAACTGGGCCATCGTGAAGGGCGCGCCGAACGCCGACGCCGCCCACGAGTTCATCAACTACGTCCTCGACCCCGAGGTGTCCTTGCAGGAGCTCATCTACATCGGCTACCACACGGCCGTCCAGGGCATCGAGGAGGCGGCGACGGAGGCGGGCGTCGAGCTGCCCGAACTCATCTTCTTCACGCCGGAGCAGGTCGACAAGCTCGTGTTCGCCAAGCTCACCGACGCCGAGCAGACGATCGTCTCCATCTACGACGAGCTGACGGCGGCGGCGGGACAGTGACGGCGGTCGCCGCACCGCCGCAACGGGCACGGCGGCGGTTCACGGGTTCGGTGGGGCTGCTCGCCCTGCCGATCGCGGCGTGGCTCGTCTTCTTCTTCATCGTGCCGTTCGGGCTCATCCTCTGGTACAGCTTCGGGGAGAAGCCGAGCCTCTACGTCACCCACTCGAACGACGTGCTGTCGCTCGCCCGGTATGTCGAGGCCCTCGACCCCGCGTTCCTCACAACGTTCTGGCGGACGACGCAGATCGCGATCGTCGGCACCGCACTGTGCCTGCTCATCGGCTTCCCGATCGCCTATTGGATGGCCGTGAAGCTCTCACCACGAGCCCGCGGGATCGTGCTCGCCCTCGTGCTCGTGCCGTACTGGACGAACTTCCTCGTGCGCACGATCGGGTGGCAGATCACATTGAGCCCCGAGGGTTTCCTCTCGGACTTCCTCAACGCGGTCGGCGTGCTGAACGGTCCGCTCCAGGTCCTCTACACGCAGCAGGCGGTGCAACTCGGAGTCGTCTACAACTACCTGCCGCTCATGATCCTGCCGCTCTACGTCGCGCTCGAGCGCATGGACCACCGTCTGCTCGAGGCGAGCCGCGACCTCGGTGGGAACTGGTGGTCGAGCTTCTGGCGCGTCACGATCCCGTTGGCCCTCCCGGGCATCATGTCGGGACTGCTCCTCGTCTTCGTGCCGCTCATGGGCGACTACATCACGCCGAGCGTGCTCGGCGGCGCCTCCGGCAGCATGGTCGGCCAGATGGTCGCCGGGCAGTTCCAACGTGCGCAGAACTGGGCGCTCGGCTCGGCGATGGCGATCTGCCTCATGCTCGCGATCCTGCTCGTCGTCATCCTGTTCGGCGTGCTGTTCAAACTCATCGGCGTCGCGCTCGCGCGATTCCGGCATCTCGGCGACCTGAACAGGACGGGGGCGATCTCATGACCGCGACGGTGGAGCGACCGACCGAGCCTGTGACGGAATCGAGCGACGCGCCCGTGGCACGGCGGCATCGGACCCCCCTCGGCGACGTGGTCCTCGGCATCTGGGGAGTCGCGGGGCTGCTGTTCCTCTTCTTCCCCGTACTCGTGATCGTCGCGTACTCGTTCAACACCGGCAGGCAGCTCCAGTCGTGGCAAGGCTTCGGCCTCGACTCCTACGTGAACGCCTTCAACAACCCCACGATCGTCGCGACGATCCAGGTCTCGTTGGTCGCCGCGGCCGGATCGGCCGTGGTGTCGACGGTCCTCGGTTCCTTCGCGGGCGTCGCGCTCGCGCGGCGCGGCGGTCGGTGGGCCGTGTGGCTCGTCGCCCTTCTGGGCCTCGCGATGGTGACTCCCGAGATCGTCAACGCCGTCTCGCTGCTGCCCTGGTTCGTGACGCTCGGCGCCGACTGGGGGCTGTCCATTTTCAACCTCGGACAGGTGAGGCTCGTGATCGCGCACTCGCTCTTCGCATGTGCGGTCGTCACGTTCATCGTGCGGGCGCGGATGTCGGGACTCAACGAGTCGCTCGAGGAGGCGGCAGCGGATCTCGGGGCTCCCCCGATCCAGCGGTTCTGGACGATCACCTTCCCGCTCATGCGGCCGGCGGTGATCTCGGGGGCGCTGCTGTCGTTCACGCTGAGCCTCGACAACACGGTGCTGTCGAGCTTCGTGTCGGTGGCCGGATCCACGCCGTGGCCCGTCTACGTCTTCGCGTCCCTGCGGTCGACGCTCCGACCGGAGATCGCCGCGATGTCGACCGTCATGCTGCTGCTGACCCTCGCGGTCCTCGCGCTCGTGGCGATCGTCCTCGGCCGGGCGAGCAGGAGGACGGGCGATGGCAGCGGCCTCGCCCAGACCCTCGCGGGCGGCTGACCCCCTCCCCCCTCCCCCTCTCTCCCCCCCTGAACACTTCCTATGTGCTCGAATTTTCGTGCACATAACAAGTGTTCAGGGGGGAGAGAGGGGGGTGGGTCAGGAGTCGAAGCCGAGGCCCAAGGCGTCGAGGGTCTTGAGGAGGAGGTTGCGGCGACCGCCGTTGTGGTCGGCGCGATCGAGCGACCAGCGCGTGGCGTTGACGCCGATCGTCGCCGCGGGCTCCGGAGGGAACGGGAGCGGGCGCCGCCGCACCATCTCGAGCCGTGTGCGCTCCGTCTCCTCGCCGGAGAGGAGGTCGAGCATGACATCGGCGGCGAAACGCGTCGCCCCCACCCCGAGGCCCGTGAAGCCCGCGGCACAGGCGACGCGGCCGCCGAGCGCCGCCCCGAAGAACGCCGAGAACTGCGTACTCGTGTCGATGACCCCGGCCCACGAGTGCGTGAACCGAATGCCTTCGAGTTGCGGGAACGTCGTCAGGAAGTGCGAGGCGAGGCGCTCGAACGATTCGGGTCGCTTCTCGTACTCGGGGCGGATCCGGCCGCCGGCATGGTAGACGGCGTCGTATCCACCCCAGAGGATGCGGTCGTCGGCCGACTGCCGGTAGTAGTGGAACTGGTTCGCGAGGTCGCCGATCCCCTGCCGCCCGTTCCAGCCGATCTCGGCCTTCTGTTCCGGAGTCAGCGGCTCCGTCATGAGTACGTAGTCGTAAACCGGCACGGTCATGAGCCGATTGCGGACGAGCAGTGAGGGGAAGGCGTTGGTGCCGAGTGCGACCTGTTGAGCACGGATGGTGCCACCGGCCGTCCGCACCTCGACGCCGTCGCGCGCCCGTTCGAGTCCGCGGACCATGGTGTGCTCGTGGATGGTGCCGCCGAGTTCCACCACCACCCGCGCGAGTTCGGCCGCGAGCTTCGCCGGATTGACGAGCGCCGAGTCGCGCGGCGGAACGAGCAGTCCCGCGAGATACGTCGGCGAGTTCACGAGTCCGCGCACCGCGTCCTCCCCGAGGAAACGGGCTCCGTTCTCGCCGTCGGACGCCGCGAGCCAGTCGACCTGGTGCGGCTCCACCGCGACGGAGAGGTAACCGGTGCGCTCGAAGTCGCAATCGAGCCCGTAACGCGCGACCGTC
Organism: Labedella populi; assembly: GCF_004078655.1. Classification (GTDB taxonomy): domain Bacteria; phylum Actinomycetota; class Actinomycetes; order Actinomycetales; family Microbacteriaceae; genus Labedella; species Labedella populi. The sequence goes on from NZ_RZNC01000004.1 coordinate 157,687, forward strand.
TCCTCGATCCCGTCGAGGTTCTCGATCCCGAGACGCTCGAGCTCGTCGAGTTCGTCCGGCCAACGACGCTCCCCGTTCTCCCGCCCGTGGGTGAGGCTCGCCTCGCAGAAGCCCCCGTTGCGGCCGGAGGCCGCCCAACCCACGGTCTTCGCCTCGACGACGGTCACACGGAGCGACGGCTCGCGCTCGAGGGCGCGGACCGCGGTCCAGAGCCCTGTGTAGCCCCCACCGACGACCACGAGATCGGCGGTCGTGTCTCCGACGAGCGCCGGGTGCTCGACGCGATCACCGAGGTCGTCGAGCCAGAAGACGGAGTGCCGACTGTGGGCGAGCGCGTGCTCGACGGCGGAGCGGCGTGGAGGCCGCCTCTCGAAGACGGTGTTTCCCATGGCTGTGCACCCTTCCCTTCCTCGCCCGTAGCGGGCTTCCCGACGTCGTCCCCACCCGCCCGCACCGGACCGGGTCGGGTCGGCGCGCCGCACGCAGGGAATGGGGGGGTCGGTCGCGCGGTCGCGTACCGTCGACTCTAACGATTTCCGCTGTTCGGCGCGATGATTCCTACGGATCCGCTTGCCGGTGTCCTTCACAACTGACAATATGGCGACATGAGTGCGCGAGATGGCCGGACGTCCCTTGACGACACGTCGAAGGCCATCATCGAGCAATTGCAGGACGACGGCCGGCGCTCCTACGCCGAGATCGGCAAGGCGGTCGGACTCTCCGAGGCCGCCGTTCGGCAACGGGTCCAGAAGCTCGTCGACGGCGGGGTCGTGCAGATCGTCGCCGTCACGGACCCGCTGCAGCTCGGCTTCCTCCGACAGGCGATGATCGGTATCCGCATCTCCGGGGACACCCGGGTGATCGCCGACGCCGTCGCCGACATCCCCGAGGTCGACTACGTCGTCCTCACCGCCGGGAGCTTCGACCTCCTCGTCGAGATCGTGTGCGAAGACGACGAGAAGCTCCTCGACCTGCTGAACGAGAAGATCCGCAGTCTGGACGGCGTGCTCTCCACCGAGACGTTCGTCTACCTCAAACTCCGCAAACAGCTCTACAACTGGGGGACCCGATGACACTGTTCCATTCCGACACCCGCGCCAGCTCGACGGGAGCCCTCGTGACGTACGACACCGACGCCCTCAACGCGAAGGCCACGGATCACTTGTGGATGCACTTCGCGCGGCAATCGTCTCTCGCGAAGGGGACCGTCCCGATCATCGTCAAGGGCGAGGGACACCACATCTGGGACAGCAACGGCAAGCAGTACTTCGACGCACTGTCGGGGCTGTTCGTCGTCGCCGCCGGGCACGGCCGACGTGAGTTGGCGGAGGCGGCCGCGAAGCAGGCCGAGACCCTCGCGTTCTTCCCCATCTGGGGCTACACGCACCCCGGGGCCATCGAGCTCGCCGATCGCCTCGCCGACTACGCGCCGGGCGACCTCAACAAGGTGTTCTTCGCGACGGGCGGCGGCGAGGCCGTCGAATCGGCGTTCAAGCTCGCGAAGCACTACTGGAAGCTCCAGGGCAAGCCGATGAAGACGAAGGTCATCTCGCGCGCCGTCGCCTATCACGGGACCCCTCAGGGCGCCCTCGCGATCACGGGCATCCCCGCGATGAAGGCGATGTACGAGCCCGTGACCCCCGGAGGTTTCCGCGTCCCGAACACGAACTACTACCGGGCCGACGAGATGGGCTTCCAGGGCACCGAAGAGGAGTTCGGCCTCTGGGCCGCCAACCGCATCGAGGAGATGATCGAGTTCGAGGGCGCCGACACCGTCGCCGCCGTCTTCCTCGAACCCGTCCAGAACTCGGGCGGTTGCTTCCCGCCGCCGAAGGGCTACTTCCAGCGCGTCCGGGAGATCTGCGACAAGCACGACGTCCTGCTCGTGAGCGACGAGGTGATCTGCGCCTTCGGCCGGATCGGCCACATGTTCGCGTGTGACGCCTACGGCTACGTCCCCGACATGATCACGTGCGCGAAGGCCCTCACGAGCGGCTACTCGCCGCTCGGCGCGACGATCGTGAGCGACCGGATCTATGAGCCGTTCGCACACGGCCAGACCTCGTTCGCGCACGGCTACACCTTCGGCGGCCACCCGGTCTCGACGGCGGTCGCGATGGCGAACCTCGACATCTTCGAACGCGAGGGCCTCAACCAGAACGTGCTCGACAACTCGGCGTACTTCCGCTCATCACTCGAGAAGCTCCTCGACATCCCGATCGTGGGCGATGTCCGCGGTGACGGCTACTTCTTCGGGATCGAGCTCGTGAAGGACAAGACGACGAAGGAGACGTTCGACGCCGACGAGTCGGAGCGCCTCCTCCGCGGTTTCCTCTCGCGCGCGCTCTTCGACGCCGGTCTCTACTGCCGCGCGGACGACCGCGGCGACCCCGTGATCCAGCTCGCTCCGCCGCTCACGACGGGGCCGCGGGAGTTCGACGAGATCGAGCAGATCCTCCGGAACGTCCTGACCGAGGCGTCGAACCTGCTCTAGAAGTTCGGGTGGGACTCCACCCGTCCCGTCGGCCTCCGCTCCTCTCCCCCGGTTCCCCTTCGACAGGCTCAGGGACCGGTGGTCACCGCTTCCGAGCCTGTCGCCGTTCACGATCCAGGCAGCCGAAAAGGACGACATGACCACGCGCCCGTACCGCGAGACCTCCTTCTGGTTCGACGCCCTCGTGGCGGAGGGGGCCGACGACTTGACGCCGCGGCCATTCGCTCCGGACGGGCTCGACGTCGACGTCTGCATCGTCGGCGGCGGGCTCACCGGCCTGTGGGCGGCGTACTACCTCACCGAGAACGACCCGGGGCTCTCCGTCGTCGTCATCGAGAAGGAGATCGCCGGCTTCGGAGCCTCGGGGCGGAACGGCGGCTGGTGCTCGGCGCTCTTCCCCCGCGAGACGTCGTCGCTCGTCGCCGAGTACGGGCACGACGCCGCGCGACGGATGCGGCAGGCCATGGTCGACACGGTCGACGAGGTGGGACGTGTCGTCGCCGCAGAGGGTATCGACTGCGACTTCTCGAAGGGCGGCACCGTCTCGTTCGCGACCTCGGAGGTGCAACGAGGGGCCGCACTCGCCGAGGTGGACGCGAACAATGCGTTCGGCGTCGACCGGCGCGAGTTCTGGGACTTCGCCGGGCCGGGGTCCACCAAGCCCCACCCGGAGAAGGCCGTCGCCGCGTCCTTCAACCCCGACTGCGCGCGCATCCAGCCGGCGAAGCTCGTCCGGTCGCTCGCCGACGTCGTCGAAGCCCGCGGCGTGCGCATCTTCGAGCAGACGGCGGCCGTGTCCTGGAGCGAGGGCGAGGTCGTCGCCGAGACGCCCGTCGGGCGGACGACGGTGCGCGCGGGGTCGATCCTGCTCGCACTGGAGGCGTACGGCTCGCAGCTGCCGGGCATCGGCCGCCGTGTCATGCCGCTCTACTCGCTCATGATCGCGACCGAACCGCTCGACGACGCGTTCTGGGACGGCGTCGGCATCGAGCACGGCCAGACGTTCACCGACTACCGGCACTTGCTCATCTACGGCCAGCGCACGGCCGACAACCGCTTCGCCTTCGGCGGCCGCGGTGCCCGGTACCACTGGGGCTCGACGATCTCGGAGGCCTACGACCGCGTCGACCGGGTCTTCGATCACCTCCACCACACGCTCGTCGACCTGTTCCCGGCGGCGACCGATGCGGCCGTCACCCACTCCTGGGGCGGACCGCTCGGCGTCCCGCGGGACTGGCACGCCACGGTGACCTACAACCGTCGGACCCGCGTCGGCCTCGCCGGCGGCTACGTCGGCGACGGCGTCGGCACGACGAATCTCGCGGGACGCACGCTCGCGGACCTCGTGACGGGCACCGACTCCGACATCGTCTCACTGCCTTGGGTCGGGCACGTCTCGCCTCGCTGGGAGCCGGAGCCGCTCCGTTTCGCTGGCGCCAACCTCGGCCTCGTCGGCACGACGCTCGCCGACGTCGAGGAGGCGGCGACGGGCCGACCCTCGATCGCCGCTCGCCTGCTCGCTCCGCTCACCGGGCACTGACCCCGACATGCTCGGGGAGCTCCGCTCGGCTCACCCCTCCCTGCTCGAGAAGCGGATCGAGTGGCAGACGACGTGCGGGCCACTCACACCACTCCCTCCAGGTCGCGCTGCGCCCGGCGCCCGAGGAGTACGACGGTGACGAGCGCCACGACGAGCCAACCGCCGCCGAGGTTCCGCGGTGCGGCGAATCGCAGCAGGTACGGCGCGAGTTCCGACGTGCCGTCGGCGAGTTCCGTCACGACGTTCCACGCTCCGAAGGAGTAGAGGGCGGCGCCGATGCAGAAGACGACGACGTACCCGATGCTCGCGACGACAGTGAGCATCGTCAAACGACGCGTGAGGGGACGGCGACGGGCGATCGTCACACCAGCGATGACGATCGTGACGAGGATGCCGAGGTCGGCTGCACGAGTGAGGATCGTGCCCAGAGGAGCCCGCCGGTCGAGAAGCCGGTGACGTTGCTCACGGTGAGCCAGGCTTCGGTCGCGGCCCCCTGCTCGACGACGGCGCCACCGCGGGCCGCGATGGCGCCGGCCGGAAGCTCACCGTTCATCAGGGGATGGAGGGTGATGTCCTTGTTCGCAAGGATGGCGGAGACTTCCTCCGTGACCACCACCGCGAAGACGAGGACGCCGAACGCCGCCATGACGGCGAAAAGGACACCCATCATGCGGGGGGTCCAGGAGGTTCTCGTCGTGCTCGGTTGACGCATGCCCCGACGATAGGCGGTGGTTATCGTCGGCATCGCTTATCGATGGTGCACCTGTGGACGATCCGGCGCACGGGCGGGTCGCGCGAGCCGCGGGAACGGGCTGGCAAGCGGAACCGCACGGGAGTAGAGTCGCGGCTCGTGACTACAGATGGACGCGCCCCCGTGACCGAGGGCCGCTCCCCGAAACGCTGGATCATCGGCGACCCCCTCCCGTCCGAGAAGCTCGACGCACAACTGCTTCCGAAGAAGCTCGCGCTGCCGATCTTCGCGTCGGACGCACTCTCCTCCGTCGCCTACGCGCCGCAGGAGCTGCTCATGATCCTGCTCCTCGGCGGACTCGCGTTCCTGTCGTTCGCGCCGTGGATCGCGGCCGCCGTGATCGTACTGCTCGTCGTCGTCGTCCTCAGCTACCGTCAGCTCATCAAGGCGTACCCCTCGGGCGGTGGCGACTATGAGGTCGCCCACAAGAACCTCGGCGAGAAGGCTGGCGTGGTCGTCGCGTCAGCGCTGCTCGTCGACTACGTCCTGACGGTCGCGGTCTCGGTGGCGTCCGGTGTGGACAACATCATCTCGGCGCTTCCCGCTCTCAACCCGCTGAGGGTCGAGCTCGCCGTCGGTTTCGTGGTCCTCCTCATGGCGGTGAACCTCCGGGGCGTTCGTGAGTCGTCGCGCGCGTTCGCGATCCCCACCTACCTGTTCATCGCGAGCGTCGCGCTCATGATCATCACGGGACTCACACGAGCCCTGCTCGGCGACGCTCCCGTCGCCTCGAGCGCTGGATACATCGTTGAGGGCGACGACCTCAGCCGCGCCGCGTTCATCCTGCTCCTGCTGCGCGCGTTCTCAAGCGGCTGCAGCGCGCTCACGGGCGTCGAGGCCGTCTCGAACGGCGTGCCGGCCTTCCGCCAGCCGAAGGTACGGAACGCCCAGCAGACGCTCGTCATCATGGGCGGTACGGCGATCGTCCTCTTCGCGGGCCTCACGGCGCTCGCCCTCATCGCCGGCGTCCACTACGCGGAGGACGCGTGCGACCTCGTCGGCTTCGCGAACTGCGAGACGGCGCCGCAACCGAGCCTCATGGCGCAAGTCGCCGCCGCGACTTTCGGCGCCGGCAGCATCCCGTTCTTCATCATCCAGGCGGCCACGGCGTGTGTCCTCCTCCTCGCCGCCAACACCGCCTTCAACGGCTTCCCGCTCCTCGGTTCCGTGCTGGCCCGCGACGGCTACGCGCCGAAGGCCCTCAACACCCGCGGCGACCGGCTCGTCTTCTCGAACGGCATGATCGTGCTCGGCCTCGCGGCGAGCGTCATCCTCGTGATCTACCAGGCGAGCCTCACGCAGCTGATCCAGCTCTACATCATCGGCGTCTTCATCTCGTTCACCCTCGGTCAGCTCGGCATGGTGAAGCATTGGCGGAGACTGCTGCGCGAGGGGACGGACAATCCCGGCGGCGTCCGCGTGAGTCTCGCCATCAACACGTCGGGAGCCGCTCTCACCGCGAGTGTGCTCATCGTCGTGACGATCACGAAGTTCACCCACGGCGCATGGCTCGTCTTCGTCCTCATGCCCGTGCTCTTCATTCTCATGATCGGCGTGAACCGCTACTACCGCGACGTCGAGCACGAGATCCGCGTCGAGGACTGCCCGACGTTCGGTGCTGAGGGCGACCACGCCATCATCCTCGTCGGGAAGCTGCAGAAGCCCGTGCTCAAGGCGATCGACTACGCGGTCGCCGCGAAGCACGCGTCGATCGCCGCGCTCCACGTCGCCGTCGACGAGGCGTCGACGGCGAAGCTCGTGAGGCAGTGGGCCGAGCTCGGCATCGATGTGCCCCTCGTCATCGTCGAGTCGCCGTACCGTGCGTACGCGCACCCGGTCATCGCCTACATCGAGGCTCACCGGAAGAAGCACGGCCCGGAAGTCGTGACCGTCTATCTGCCGCAGTACATCGTGGGCCACTGGTGGGAGTCGTTCCTGCACAACCGGCGGGCGAAGCGCATCAGCCAGCAGCTCATGCTCGTCCACGGTGTGACGATCGCGCTCGTGCCGTGGTTGCTCGACTCCTCGGAGCTCATCTACGGGCGCCGGTCCCGCCCGCTGCCCGGTGAGGAGCGCCGCGGAGAGTACCGCTCGGACGACGCGAGGCCCCGCTCCCTCGAGAGCTGACCGGCGGAACAGGCGCCGACTGACCGGTCCGACGGCGGCGCCGACTCGCTCGGAGCAGGGATTTGGGCCCCTGCCCCGAGACGAGGGCGTGACCGATTGCCCTCGAAAGGATGGCCGCCGGTCGGTGAACCGTCCCGAGAGGGAGTTCAGGGATCCCTCGCGGTCCGGCTCCCGCTCCTCCCCTCCCAGGGAGTGGGCTCGACCGGGGTCGAGACGGAGAGGAGCAGCTCCTCGACGGCGTCGGGATCGCGACCGGTGTCGACGAGGAGACGACGGTCCCATCCTCGACCGCCCCTCGTCCGCCGCGGCTGCCGCAGGCCGTTTTTGGTCCGTACAGTGGTCCCCCCGATTCGGGAGCCGGTCCGATGGGTTGACGAAGGCCCCACCGTCGAGCGGCGGGGCCTTCGTCATCGCGGGAGGAGCACGGCGACGACGAGCGCGGCGGCGGCGCCTCCGCTCGACGCGAGCACGGCGAGCCGGTAACGCCGCGACCGATGCACCCGGTCGGCGCGGACCTCCCGCCGGGGCGACACGTACGTGGAGCGGTGCCGACGGGGCGTCGGCGTCTCGTGGATCGTGGCCATCTGCTCGTTCCCTTCATCGGCCTCCTCCGCGCGCGGAGGAGAACCCCACCCGGGCCGAGAGGGGGGACCCGGCCCGGGTGGTGGTCGGTCAGCTCATCGGAGCGTCGGAGCTCGGACGGGCGTCGTCGAGCACGAGCCGACGCCGACGCGCCACCTCGACCGCGAGCGTGCCTCCGAGGATCAGCAGGATGACGAGAGCGAGGCTTCCCAGACCGAGTTCCCCACCCGTGATCGCGAGGGGCGGCGGTGCGATCGTCGGGTTCGACGTGCACAGCGGGTTGCCCGAGACGCACCGCTCCTCCGGCTCGCCTCCACTCAGTCCCAGGAAGTTGTCGAGGATGTGATTCCCCTGGCGGTCGTACGCCATGACGGTGACGCTGTACCTGACCGTCGCCGTGACACCGGCGGCGAGGGTGCCGCCGATCGCCAGGGTGTCGTCCTCGAGCTCGAGCTCGAGCGACGGGTCGTCGCTCGACGGCCCCCGGGTGAGAGTCGCGTCGTCCAGAACATCACCGAGGTGATCCGTGTAGTCGACGACGGCCGTGCCTGTTCCCGTGTTACGGAAGGTGAGCGTGTAGTCGAGCACCTGCCCCTGACGCACGTCCGTTCCCGTCTTCGGATCGACCGACTTGGTCGCGGCGATCTGCCCGATGGGGTGGACGGTGCAATCGGCGTCCTCTCCGGCGACCGGTTCGCAGGAACCGTTCTCGCCGGGCGGGTCTCCCGGGAGGACGAGCCAGTTACCCAGCACATGGTCGCCTTGCTCGGCGAACGGCCGCACCGTCACCGTGTAGGTGACCGTGACGGATTCACCGGGCTCGAGCGAACCCGCGATGTGGATCCGGCCGTCGCTCGGCTCGGACACCACGAGCGAGTCGCTCGACGCCGCCGGCGCCGCCGTCAGATCAGCGTCGTCAAGGACTCCCGTGAGGACATCGTCCTTCGACACGTCACCGGTCGCTGCCCCGTCGTTCCGGAAGTGCAGCGTGTAGGTGACCTCCTGACCTGCGGCGATCGGTGTGCCCGAAGCGGGGTCCGCCGACTTCGAGTCCACGATCCGGGGAACATAGTTCTCCGTGCAGTCGCCGTCCTCGCACTCAGTGTCGGGTCCCGGCGGCTCCTCGTCCGTGTCGAACAGGAAGTTCGTGAGGACGTCGTCGCCGCGCTCGGCGTCCGGCAAGACCGTGAGCGTGTACGTGACCGTCACCGTCTGGTCGGGCTCGAGACGTCCGCCGATCACCAGTTCGGTCCCGTCGAGCACTGCGGTCACGTTCGGGTCCGAGACCGTCGGTCCGTCCGTGAACTCGGCATCGTCGAGGACATTGTCGAGGTAGTCGATTCGGTGCACGGCCCCCGCCGCTTCACCCGAGTTCGTGAGGTTCAGCGTGTAGGTGAGCACGTCTCCGGGCAGCACCGCCGATCCACTGGCGGGGTCCACGGACTTCGACGAGTCGATCTGCGGCAGTGGCGTGACGGTGCAGTTCGCATCGTCCTCCGCGCACTCCGTCGGGGGCTCCTCACCAGGCTGGAGGAGGAAGTTGCTCGCGACGTTGTCGCCGCGCTCCGACTCCTCCTTCACCGTGACCACGTAGACGACCGTGACCGTCTGGCCGGGGGCGAGAGTTCCGGTGACGGAGATGGCGCTCCCGTCACGCGTCGCTGTGAGTGCACCGTCGGAGGAGACCGGTTCGCTCGTGATTGTCGCGTCGTCGAGCACGCCCGAGAGGTCGTCGACCTTCTCCACCTCCACGGCGGCCTCCGACTGGTTGTCGAACGTCAGCGTGTAGGTGAGCTGCGTCCCGGCCTCGATCGGGTCACTCGAGGCGGAGACCGCCTTCGACGTGCCCAGTCGACCGATGGGCGTCACCGTGCAATCCGGTTCCTCCGCGTCCGTCGGCTGGCAGACCGGGTCGGTCGGCGGCGTCGGAGGGTCCTCCGGGTCGTTCTGCACGAGGAAGTTCGACGCCGTGTCGTCGCCGCGCAGGTCGTCCGCCTTGATGGTCACGGTGTAGACGACCGTGGCCGACTCGCCGGCTACGAGCGACCCCGTGACGGCGATGGTCTCGCCGTTCCGGGTCACCGTGAGGGTGTCGGACGTCGGCTCGGCCGTCACATCCGCGTCATCGAGCACGTGGGTCAGGAAGTCGACCGCATCCACGTCGACCACACCCCTTCCGCGGTTCTCGAAGTGCAGCGTGTAGGTGAGTTCGGTACCGGCGGCCACGGGCCTCCTCGACGCCTCGACCGTCTTCCAGTCGTGGAGCTCGCCGACGTAGGTGACGGTGCAGAGGGGGTCTCCCTCCTCGCACTCCTCCCCCGGCGGCGGCGGGATCTCGCCCTCGGGAACGAGCACGTTGCCCATGACGTTGTCGCCACGTTCGCCGTCCGGCAGGGCCGTGACCTCGTAGCGCACCTCGACGGTGGAACCGGCCGCGACGGTGCCGACGACGGTGATGATGTTCCCGTCGAGCGTCGCCGATCCCGTCGGCGAGGAGAAGGTCGGTGCACTCGAGACCGTTCCGTCGTCGAGGACTCCGCTGAGGTCGTCGGTGTACTCGATCGCGGCGTCGACCGCGCTCGTGTTCCGGAACGTCAGCGTGTAGACGACGACGTCACCGGCCTTCACCGTCGATCCGTCGGAGGGCGACACCGACTTCTCGGCGTCGACCGTCGGGAGGGGCGTCTCCGTGCAGCGCTCGGGCGAACATTCTCCGCCTCCCGTGGGCAGGAGCGTGTTGTCCGCCACGTTGTCGCCGCGCCCGGACTCGGGGTTCACCGAGACCGTGTAGACGACCGTGACGGTCTCGCCGGCGGTGAGGGTGCCCGTGATCGTGAACGCACCGTCGGCGATGTCCGACACCGTGAGCGAGTCCGAGCTCGCCGCGGGGGCGTCGACGATCGTCGCGTCGTCGAGGACGCCCGCGAGGGTGTCCGTCTCGTCCACGTCGGCCGACGCGTCACTCGCGTTCGTGAAGGTCAGCGTGTAGGTGAGGATCGCCCCGACGCCGATGGGCGTCGCGTCCGCCTCGACCGTCTTCGTGGCGGTGTAGCTCCCGATGGGGGTGGTGGTGCAGTCGGGCTCCTCTGCATCCGTCGGTTCACAGATCGGCTCGGTCGGCGGGGTCGGCGGGTCCTCCGGATCGTTGCGCACGAGGAAGTTGCTCGCGGTGTCGTCGCCGCGAGCGCCGTCGGCCTTGATCGTGACCGTGTACGTGACGGTCGCCGACTGACCGGGCTCGAGCGAACCCGCGACCGTGATGGTCTCTCCATCGCGCGTCGCAGTGAGGAGTTCGGAGGTCGGTTCCGTCGTCACGTCGGCGTCGTCCAGAACGTGAGTCAGGAAGTCGATCGCGTTCACAGCGATCGATCCCTCCCCACGGTTCTCGAAGTGCAGCGTGTAGGTGAGCTCCGTTCCGGCGGCCACGGGTGTCTCGGACGCCTCGACCGTCTTCCAGTCGTGGAGTTCGCCGATCGGGTTCTCGGTGCAGAGAGCGCTGCCCTCCGCACACTCCGTCGGCGGCAGCTCAAGACCGGGGACCAGGAAGTTGCCGAGGTCGTTGTCGCCGCGCTCGCCGTCGGCGCCCACGGTCACCTCGTAGGTGACGGTGACCGTCGCACCGGCCGCGATCTCACCCGTGACGGCGATCGTCTCGCCATCGACGACCGCGGAGACCGCGGCGTCGGACGATACGGGGGTTGCCGTGATCGTTCCGTCGTCCAGGATGTCCGCGAGGTGATCGGTGTAATCGACCGTCCCGGTGGCGTTCCCGTCGTTCGTGAACGTGAGCGTGTAGGTGAGCACGTCACCGGCCGCGACGCTCGACCCCGAAGCGGGATCGACGGACTTCACCGCCTGGACGTTCGGCAGCGGGGTGCTCGTGCAGTTCGGGTCGCCCTCCACGCACTCGCCTGGCGGGGTGACGCCGTTCTCCACGAGGAAGTTCGTCGCGACGTCGTCGCCGCGGTCCGCCTCCCCCTTCACCGTCACGACGTAGGTGACCGTGACGGTCTGGCCGGGGGCGATCTCGCCGGAGATCGACAGCACGCCGTCGATGATCGGCGAGACCGTGACGGCCGGGTCGGACACGACGGGGAGCGAGGTCACGTCGGCGTCGTCGAGCACGCTCGACAGGTCGTCGATGTGATCGACGGTGACGGGTGCCTCCGACTGGTTGTCGAACGTCAGCGTGTAGGTGAGCGTCGTGCCCGGCACGATCGGGTCGGACGAGGCCTCGACGGCCTTGCCCGTGGTGAGCTGACCGATCGGGGTCGCGGTGCAGTCCGGTTCCTCCGCGTCCGTCGGCTGGCAGATCGGCTCGGCCGGCGGCGTCGGCGGGTCGCTCGGGTCGTTCGGCACGAGGAAGTTCGCCGCGATCGAGTCGCCGCGCTCCCCGTCACCCTTCACTGTGACCGTGTAGACGACCGTGGTCGACTCGCCGGGTGCGAGAGTGCCGGTGATCGTGATCGCCTCGCCGTTCCGCGTCGCCGTGAGGGCGTCCGAAACCGGTTCGGCGGTGACGTCCGCGTCGTCGAGCACGTGGGTCAGGAAGTCGACGCGGTCCACCTCGACGTCGCCCTCGCCGCGGTTCTCGAAGTGCAGCGTGTACGTGAGCTCGGTGCCGGCGGCGACGGGCGTCGCGGACGCCTCGACCGTCTTCCAGTCGTGCAGTTCACCGATGGGGTTCTCCGTGCAGAGAGCACTGCCGTCCACGCACTCCGTCGGCGGCAACTCATCACCCGGGACCAGGAAGTTCCCGAGGCCGTTGTCACCACGCTCACCATCCGCGCCCACCGTGACCTCGTAGGTCACCGTGACCGTCGCACCCGCAGCGATCGTGCCCGTGATCGCTATCGTCTCGCCGTCCAGGGTCGCGGTCAGACCGGCGTCGGACGGCGTCGGGCCACCCGTGACGGTCGCGTCGTCGAGGATGCCGGCGAGGTAGTCAGTGTAGTCGACCGCGCCCGTCGCGTTCCCCTCGTTCGTGAACGTGAGCATGTAGGTGAGGACGTCACCGGCGGCGACGCTCGAACCCGAGACCGGGTCGACCGACTTCGCAGCGTCCACGTTCGGCAGCGCTGTGCTCGTGCAGTTCGGGTCGCCCTCGACGCACTCGGCCGGGGGTTCCTCACCGGGGTTCAGCAGGAAATTGTCCGCGGTGTCGTCACCGCGGGCGTCCTCCGCGTTCACCGTCACCGTGTAGGTGACCGTGACCGTCTCACCCGCCGCGACGACGCCCGTGATCGTGATCGTCCCGTCCGTCACCCCGGACGCGGTGATGCTCGCGTCGGACGAGACCGGCTGTGCGGTGATCGTCGCATCGTCGAGCACACCCGACAGGTCGTCGATCTTGTCGACCGAGACATCGGTGGCGGTGTCGTTGATGAACGAGAGCGTGTACGTGAGCGTCGTTCCTGCGACGATCGGGTCCGAGGACGCCTCGACGGACTTCGTCGTGATCAGCTTTCCGATCGGGGTGATCGTGCAGTCGGGCTCCTCCCCATCCGTCGGCTCGCAGACGGGATCCGTGGGTGGGGTGTCCTCGGGGTCGAGGAGGAAGTTCGCCGCGATGTCGTCTCCGCGCTCGCCATCGGCCTTAAGTGTGACGACATACGTCACCGTGGTGCTTTCACCCGCTTCGAGCGAACCGGTGATCGCGATACGTGCGCCGTCCCGGACGACGGTGAGGTCGTCGGAGGACGGCTCGACGGTCACGTCGGCGTCGTCGAGGACGAGGCTCAGATCATCGACCCGGTCCACGTCGATCGCGCCCTCGCCGCGGTTCTCGAAGTGCAACGTGTAGGTCAGCTCGGTGCCGGCGCCAACGGGCGCCTCGGACGCCTCGACGGTCTTCCAGTCGTGGAGCTCACCGATGGGGTTCTCCGTGCAGAGGACGCTGCCCTCCACGCATTCGGTCGGCGGCTCGTCGCCGTCGACGACGAGGAAGTTGCCGAGTCGGTTGTCTCCGCGGTCACCGTCGGTTTTCACAGTGACCCGGTAGGTGACGGTGACGGTCGCCCCGGGCGCGATCGGGCCCGAGACCGTGATCGTCTCGCCGTCGAGGACGGCGGTGACGTCGGGCGACGAACTCGCCGGCTCCACCGTGACGTCCGCGTCGTCGAGCACCCGCTCGAGGAGGTCGACGTGGTTCACGACACCGGCGGCGTCACCCTCGTTGACGAACGTCAGCGTGTAGGTGAGCACCTCGCCGGCGGCGACGGGCGTGCCAGATGACGGGTCGACGGACTTCGACGGGACGATGGAGGGGAGCTCCGTGACCGTGCAGACGTCCACCTCGGGGTCGCACTCGGTCGGCGGCTCCTCGCCGGGGGTCAGCACGAAGTTGAGGGCCTGGTTGTCCCCGCGCTCAGCGTCCGGCCTCACGACGACCGTGTAGGTGATCGTGGCCGACTCTCCGGCCCCGAGCTCCCCACCGATCGTGATGACGCCGTCCACGACGGGGGAAGCCGTCACGGTGGACGCTCCGGTCACGACAGGGTCCCCGGCCACGTCGGCGTCGTCGAGCACGCCGGCCAGGTCGTCGATCCGGACCACGTCACCGGTGGCCGTTCCCACGTTCTCGGCCGTCACCGTGTAGGTGAGTTCCGTGCCGGCCGCGATCGGATCGGTCGACGCCACGACGGACTTGCGGTACACGATCTCCGGGATGAGGTTCACCGTGCAGTCGGCCTCCTGCTCATCAGTGGGCTCGCACCCCGGCACGGTGGGCGGCGGCACGTTGGGGTCCAGAAGGAAGTTGGCGACGACATTGTCCCCCCGCGAGCCGTCCGGTCTGATGGTCACCGAGTAGGTGACCGAGAACGTCTCGCCCGGCGGCACCGACCCGGTGATCGAGATGACCGCACCGTTGCGCGTCACGGTGAGCCCGTCGGCGGAGCCGGGCTCGATCGTGACATCGGCGTCGTCGAGCACGTGGGAGAGGTCGTCGACGCGGTTCACGCTTGCCGCCGCCTGCCCGTCGTTCCGGAAGAACAGCGTGTACTCGATCGTCGAGCCAGCGACGAGCGGGTCGCTCGATCCGGTCGCGGTCTTCCAATCGGTGAGGAATGCTGCGGGCACCTCGACCGGGGCGCAGGGGAGATTCGGGGCGATGATCTCGCTCTCCGGAACACACGCCGAATTGCGGAGGACGCGGTCACCGGCTCCCGTGTAGACGGCGCGGTATGTCACCTCGGCCGATTCACCGGCCGCGAGCACGCCCGACCAGGACAGGGTAGATCCCGAGACGGTCGCCTCACCGACGGAGGCCATGATGGAGCCGGCGTCGAGGGTCGCGTCGTCGAGGACGTCCGCGAGGTCGTCGGAGAAGGTGGCGGGGTTGTCGACCGTGTAATCACCCGGACCGTCGTTCGTGATGTTCACGGTGTACTCGACCGGTTCGCCCACGGCCGGCAGGTCGGTGCGGTCGGCGGACTTCTCGATGGAGAGGCTCGGAAGCTCGATCTCAACCTCCGCACAGGGGATCCCCGTGGCGGGATCGGTGCCCCCGGTCGGCGGATCGCAGGCGGGGGTCGTCCCGGGGTCGTCCGGGTCCTCGCTGGGCGGCGCCCAGGCGACGTTGCGCAGCCCCTTGACTCCACCGGCAGTCAGCTCGACGGAGTAGCGCATCGTCACCGATTCGCCCATCGGAAGTGCGCCGGTCCACGTGAGAACAGGGTCGTTGAATGCAATCGCACCGTCGCGATCGGCGTCGGCGTCTCCCTGGTAGGTCGCTCCGGGGAGCACAGCGCTCAGGTCGTCGGCGACGACGAGCGGAGCCACGTCCGTGTAATCGGCGTCTCCCGTGTTCCTGGCCGTGACCTCGTAGGTGATGATGTCGCCGGGCTTCGCGTCCGGCTGCGCGTCGGACGTCTTCGTAATCTCGACGTCCCGCTCCTTCGGGCTATTCTCCACAGCGCACTCGACGATGTCACCAACACCGGTCATCGACGGGTCGATGACGACGCGGAAGGGATCGTCCTCGGTCGGCACGATATCCGGGTCGACGACGCCGTTGCGCGTGCAGGACCAGCTCGGATTGTACTGGCTCAGATCGGTCGTGCCCGAGGCGGTGTCGTCGAGCGTGAGCGTGCTGTTGGAGGGGACCGTGATCTGCCCCGTCGTCGCGGTCGACCCCTGCTGGGTGTTCGCGGAGGCGATCGTCGACGCTCCGGACCGGACGATGACGTCGAAGTCGTCCGTGGCGGTTCGGCGGTCTGTGACCGTCTTCGTGAGCGAGACCTTCGACATCATGAAGCCGAAGACGCCCGCGTTGCGCGATGAACTGCGGATTGTCTGACGGATGAACGTCGGGTCGGTCGACCCGAAGATGAGGTTCGCGGTCGGCAAGGTCGTCCCCGACCCCGTGCACAGCACGGAGGTCGTGCCGATGCCGGTCGTGTTCGCAGTATGGCAGCCCATCCTCCCCGGCTGCTGATTGATCGCGGAGATGAGTTGCAGCGGCACGTCCGACTCGAACTGCACGCTCTCCGTAGCTGAGGTGGCCTCGGCGTCGCCGCTGACGAAGCGGAAGCCCTCGACGCTGTTGCCGTCCGGGCCGACCACGTCGATGTCGTTGAGCGTCCACTCGACACCGGAGCCACCCGGATTACCTGAATTCAGGATGTTCCACAGAACCGGCCGGCCCGCGATCCCCGTGTAGTTCGGGGAGCTTCCGAAGCCGTCGACGTTGTTCCGGAGGGGGGCTGGGTATGCAGCCGTCGGGGCGTACGGGTGTCCGGCCACGGGTCGCGTCGTCAGAGTAAACCGCGCCGTGTACCCCCCGTCTATCTCAATCTCGAAGTCCTGGCCGGCCGCGCTTCGCGCTTGCGTTTCGTTGTAGGACGAAAAGTCGATCCAACAAATGGTGTCCGTGTAGGCGGCCGTCCCGCCCGTCGCGTAGCTACAGCCCTCGGCTGCGGCGTTGGCCGGTTCGACTCGGAGCGTCGGTACGAGCACGGTCAGAAGTGCCGCCAATAGACCCATCACCACCGAGAAGGCGAGGAGGCGCATGATCCGCGACCCCTCAACTCGCTGACCGCCGTAGCCGTCGTCGCGTGCACGTCCCACCATCGTGTTCGCCAATGCTCTTCCTTCCGAGGACCGTCGATGCCGTAGAGCACGACACCCATTTCGTCTCCTGCGCGTCTGAACACGGCGCGCGGGAGACGAAGCGACTCCCAGCCTCGCGTGACGCCCAGGCGATTTTCAGAGTCCAGCCACCGTATGGTCCGGGGGCTACCTCCCCCCAACGCGGGGGACACCAGCCGACGCACAGGTGACGCACAGGTGACGCCCGGTCGAGACCGACCGGGCGTCACCTGTGCGAACGAGCTCTACGGGGCCGGAATCGTGCGGGAGACGAAGTCTCCGATCCTCACCGTCGCGGCGGTTTCGGCGGCGGGCAGGTAGGCCGAGAGACCGACTGCTCCCGCCTTCTGCAGCGCCGGGGCCGAATCCGTCGCCGCGACCTGCCAGTCGCCCGGTTGGGCGGCGCCGGTCCACGCCTTCGCGCGTACCGTCGTCGTGCCGGTCCCGGTGACCTGGACCCGCACGGAGAGGGTCGCGCCCGCCGCGTAGGTAACGTCCGACAGTTTGCCGCCGCCGATCGCCGATCCGTTCTGCAGGACGTGGAGATGCACCGAGCCGTCCTTCCCCGCTCGTACGCGGGCCGAATAGCTGTCCGACCCGACCTTGCGGCCGATCACGGAGACGTACTGCGCGTTCGCCGCGGGTGCCGCGCTCCAGACGAAGGTTGCACTCGTGTCGGTGTCCGTGGCGGACACATCCGGCAGCGATGCGGTCCGCGTCTGGGACGGAGCCATGGCGATCCCCGCAGACCCGTTCGACACCGACAGGTCGGCCGCTGATCCGGTCACGCTCCAGGCCCCTCCCTCCTGCGCGGCGGGCCAGCCGCCCGTCGCGTCGCGAGCGAAGTCATCGGCGGCGAGCACGTCGTCTCCCGTGGCGGGCGGTGCCGCCGCGACGGTGACCGATCGGGTACTCGTTGAACGCGCACCCTCGTCGTCCGTGACGGTGAGGTCGACCGTGTAGGTACCGGGCTTCGCATAGACGTGCCGCGCCGTCATGCCGTAGGCGGACGCACCGTCGCCGAAGGTCCAGGCGTAGGACAGCGGACCGTCGGGGTCCAGGGAGCCGCTGCCGTCGACCGAGAGCGCGAGGTGCTCGGCGTCGGTCGTGAAGGACGCGGTCGGAACCGTGTTCGGCGTCGGGGGTGTTCCGGCCGCGAAGTGCGCAGCGATGGTGGCCTCGTCGAGCGCCCGCGGGTAGGTAGCGATATTGTCGAAGCCGCCAGCGAGGTGATTGCTCGTCGGACGGAACGCGCGGAGGTACATGTCGTGTCCGCCGATTCCCCAGTACCCCACGCCGCGCCACTGGGTGGCCGGCGTCGCCTTCGAAGCACGCTTGACGCCGTCGATGTAGAGCTCGATGGATGTCGGCGTTACCGCTGTGACGACGTGGTGCCACTCGCCGTCGTTCAGCGCGCCGGGCGCGGTGATCGTCTGCAGGCCAGTGGCGGCGACTTCGAAGCTGAGCCGGCCCGAGTTGTCCATGTAGAGCTGGCGGTCGTGGAAGTCATTCGGCCTTTGCCCCGCGGGAGCCCCGGCCGTGCGCTTGTTGGAGAACCCCATGAGAAAGCCGCCGACCTTCGTCTTCGTCTGGAACCACAACTCCATCGAATACGTGGCAGGCGCCATCGTCGCAACGTGGCTCGAGGCGAACTGGAGCCGCCCGTCCATCGTGGCGGCGTTCCCCCCGTCGACACCCGCGGTGCGACCCGTGAGGACGGAGAGGTTGTCAGCCCCGGCCCAGTCGTAGCCGACCGGGTGACCGGCCGCCTCGTTGACCGGCCAGTAGGTGGTCGGCTGATCCTGGAGAATCTTCTTGTCGTAGGCGGTCATGGACGCGACCCTGCCCGTCGTCGCCGTCGCCGTGTAGGACACCGGATCGCTCATGGTCGCGTTGCCGAAGGGATCGATCGTGCGCACGCGGTACGTGTACGTGGTGCCCGGCTTTAGCCCCGTGTCCATCGAGCGGATTACTGGCCGACGGTAGAACGTGGAGTCGACCGTCGTCTCGAAGACGGGCCGGTCGGCGCGGTCGGATCGGATCAGCTGGTAGGTCAGGGTGCGGTTGTCGGGGTCGTGATTCGCCGTCCAGTGGACGCGCACGTTGGTTCCGTCGAAGCCGCCCACCCACGGCAGCATGTCCGCTCCGGAGAGCCGAGGGCCCTCAACGTTCGGAGCGACCGACCGCGTCGCGAAGCGAGCGAGCCCGGTCTGCTTCTGGCCGTTCACCTTCGTGAACTCGCCCCCGTACAAGACATAGTCGCCGGCACTCTCGACGTCGTACGGCCCCTGGTCCGCTCCCGTGAAGGTGCCATTGTTGAAGTAGGGGAACCACTGCAAGAGCGACGGTGCCGGCTGGCCGGCGAAGTTCTTGTACAGGTTGGTCTTCGCCCAGGGCGCGAGAGTGCCCGTCGTCGCGGTCGAGAAGGCGAGCGCACGGTGCCAGCGGTCGCCGCCGACCACGCCCTGGCCCTCGCCGAACTCGCCCATGGTGACGCAATCGTGGGTGTGCCCGGCGATGTAGACGGCGCTCCCGTGAACGGCGACGCCATGGGTGTCACCGTGACAGTCGGAGAGCCATTCGAGCTTTCCGTCCGTCCACCTCGCCTTGAAGATTCCCTCGAACGTCGCTCCGTTCGCGATGCCGATCGCGGTGCCGTAGACGCTCGTCCCGTCGGAGGCGAAAGAGGTGATGGTCGGGGTGAACCGACCCCAGGGCTGGCCCATGCGAACGATGCCGTTGGACGTCCACGAGAGCGGCTTGCCATTGTCCTGCAGCGATGTCCCGGTGTCGGCACGGACGACACCCAGACCGTAGCCCGGGTTCACCGAACCGTTGAGCGACTGGAAGCTCCCGCCGAGCAGGATGCGGTCACCGGTCGGTGACACGTGCATCGTCTGCACGGTGCCCGCGCCCTTCTTCGGAGCCCAGGGAGTGAGGACACCGGCGTGGTCGAATGCGGCGAGGCCCGACCGCGCGACTTTGTTGGCGGAGGCGAAGATACCACTCACGTAGACCGCGGCGTCCGTGACGACGAGCGACCGCACACTGGCGTTGAGGACCGGGCGGAATGCCATGTTCCGGTCACCGGTGGCGACGTCGAAGGCGGCGATCCGATAGGCCGACGCTCCGTCGACCGCACTGAACGTCCCGGCGACGTAGAGCGTCTTGCCGTCCGGTGACACCTCGATCTCGTTCACCGCCTGGTTGAACGCGGGAGCGTAGTCGAGCAGTTCCCCCGTCGTGAGGTCGTACGCGAGGAAGTTCTTCCGATCCACGACCTTCTCGTCCGGACCGGCGCCGAACGGCCGCGCATACTCGAACTTGCCTCCAACGTAGACGGTGTCGCCGACGACGAGCTGGTCGTAGACCACCCCTCCGCCGACGAGGTCTCCCGGGCCGTGCGACGCGCCGGTGCCGATCTGAGGAGTGGGAAGGAGATCGGCGGAGACCGTCTCCGGGGTTCGCGGGTCCGACGGCAGCGTCGGCGCCGTGTCCGCGAACGCTGTCCCCGTCGGGCTCAGCGGACTGAGCAAACCGGCTGCGAGGAGAACGGCGACAGCCGCGGTCACCGACCCGCGGAGCGACCGGGAACGGCGCCTCCGCTCGGAATAGTGCCCCGAGGGCACGACAAATGTACTCATGTTCTTCTCTGTTTCTGCCCGAGATTCGGGTTCAGGCAGCCCCCTGAGCGCGATTCCCCCCGCACTCAGGCCCAGTGTGACAGATGCTCACGTTCTCTTCCATCGCTCTCCCCACCCCAATTCGCGCCCCGATCCGGAGGGGGGTGACGGCCTCAATGCGGACGCCGCATGGTGGAATGGGAGCCATGTCCATCGAGACCGATTTGATGGCCGCCGTCGCGGCCGAGCACTGGGAGCGCGTCCACGAGATCGTCGGTGCGAATTGGGGGGAGCTGACGAACCATCACCGAGGCACGCTGGCGGCAGCGATGTCAGCGCTCCCGCCGGAGGTGCTCGCGTCGATGCCGCGTTATGCGGCTTCGAAGGCCTACGGCGAGTTCATCCCCGTGAGCGGTTCGACCCGCCCGACCCGATTCACCTCCCCCGATGCATCGCCACGTGCGCTCATCGACTACCTCTCCGTCCTCACCGCACGATCGGCAGCCGCCCGCATGCATGGGCACCACTCGAACGCCGTCTCCGCTGCCCGGGAGGCACGGAGCATGCTCGACGACGCAACGCCGGCTGCGCGAGCCGAGATCGCGGGCGTGCTCGCCGATCTCAAGGTGCAGTGGGGGATCGGGCATCTCCTCGCGGGCGATCTCGAGCAGGCGCTCGGCGAGTTCACGGCCGCATACGACTCGGCGGTCGCCGCTGACAACCGGCGCATGACGGTGGAGGCGGCGGGCGATTGCGCGCTCGTCCTCGCCCTCCAGGGGCTGGCACCCGGCGCATCCGACTGGATCGCGCGCATCCCGGAAATCGACGACGAGACCGACACCGTGGCGGACTCCGGCAACATCGCGACCGCGCTCGTGGCGATCGATGCCGGCGACCGAGACCGGGCGGCACTCGCGCTCTCGCGCTTCCGGCCCTCCACCGAAGAGGTGGACCACTGGGCCATCCGGCGGTTCACGCACTCCCGCTTCGCCGCGACGTTCGAGGACGACGCGGTCGCCGCCCTGTCGATGCTCGCGGCGACGAGAGCCGAGTATCCGGACCGCGAACGCAACAGCGGGCTCAACGGATCCCTGCTCGTCCTCGCTGAAGCGGAGCTCCGCCTTCTGACAGGCGACCTCGAGGGCGCGGATGCCGTGATCGCGCGCCACCGGAGATCCGTGGTGCCGTGTTTCGCCAACGCACTCACGATCATGGCGGCGCGCGTCGCCGTGACGGGGGGCCACCGTGATCGCGCGCGACGTCTCGCCGGTTCGGTCCTCGGCAAGAACCCGCTCCCCCGGGACGGTGCGACGACGCTCCTACTGATGGCGTCGCTCGACCCGGTGCCGGCGCAAGCGGCGCGTTTCCTCGCTTCAGCCCTTACCCTGATACGGGAGTTCGGTCTCACGACCGTCGCGGCGGCCATCCCCCTCGACGTCTGGACGGCGCTCTCCTCGCACGAGCCGTCTCCGGTCGACGTGCCCACGACGGTCGTCTTCCGTGCCCATCACCCGTCTGCTCCCGCGACGCTGTCCCGCCGCGAGACCGTCGTCCTCAGGGCCGCGAGTGCCGGCATGACCGTTGCCGAGATCGCCGCGTCCGAGCAGGTCTCGCCCCACACCGTCAAGAAGCAGCTGCACAGCGCCTATCGCAAGCTCGGGGCCACCAGCCGACAGGATGCCGTCGCCACGCTCGCGGCGAGCCCCTGGCTCCTGATACCGACCGAGGACCGGGAGGGCATCACCGGCTGACGCGGCCCGTCCCCGCCGTGGTCGACTGTGGAGAGTGCCGGGCAGCGGAAAGTGGACTCGCATACGCTGGCGCCATGCACACCCCTCGCTTACACGATTTCCGCGTCGCCGCGGGCGCGGTGCGTGCCGAACTCGCCCGCCGCAGCATCCCGCGCCGTGAGGCCGTTTCCGTGCTCCAGGGTGGCGCCTCCGGTCTCGGGCGAACCGCCGCCTACGAGCGCATCGCTGGGCTCGTTCCGTTCTCCTGGGCTGAACTCGTCCTGCTCTCGGCGGCGTTCGGAATACCCGTCGAGGTCCTCTCCGGATCGCGCGCCCCCGACCCGTCCGTCGTCGGGACCTGATCCTGGCGACTCGCCAGCCACCGCGCGTGGCGGGCCGTACCTCACACGACGAAGAAGGGCCCCGCCTGCCGGCGGGGCCCTTCTCACGATGGTGCTGCGTCTGTCGGACGACGAATCAGAGCGCGTTGACGTCGAGCGGGATGCCCGGGCCGAAGGTCGTCGAGACGGCGCCCTTCTGGATGTAACGGCCCTTCGAGCTCGACGGCTTGAGGCGCTGGACCTCGTCGAGGGCCGCTGCGAGGTTCTGCTCGAGCTGCTCCGCCGAGAACTGCGCCTTGCCGACGACGAAGTGCACGTTGGCGTGCTTGTCGACGCGGAACTCGATCTTTCCACCCTTGATCTCGGTGACCGCGCGAGCGACGTCCGGGGTCACGGTGCCGGTCTTCGGGTTGGGCATGAGGCCGCGGGGGCCGAGCACCTTACCGAGACGACCGACCTTGCCCATGAGTTCCGGCGTCGAGACGGCCGAGTCGAACGACGTGTAGCCGCCCGCGACCTTCTCGATGAGCTCGTCGCCGCCGACCTCGTCGGCGCCCGCGGCGATCGCGGCCTCGGCGGCCGGCCCGGTCGCGAACACGATGACGCGAGCGGTCTTACCCGTGCCGTGCGGCAGGATGACCGTTCCGCGGACCATCTGGTCGGCCTTACGGGGGTCGACACCGAGCTTGAGGGCGACCTCGACGGTGCTGTTGAACTTGGCCGAACCGGTCTGCTGAGCGAGAGCGACAGCCTCGGAGGTCGAGTAGAACTTGCCCTCTTCGATCTTCTCGGCCGCGGCCCGGTAGGCCTTTGACTTCTGTGCCATTTTTTTCTCCTGTGAGAATGTGGTCATCTGCGCCTGGCCGGCGCTGCCACGAATTTGCGTACCCGGTCCGAAAGGGACTGGGCGGGGATGTCTGGTGAGCGTCAGCCCTCGACGGTGATGCCCATGGAGCGGGCGGTACCGGCGATGATCTTCGCCGCAGCGTCGATGTCGTTCGCGTTGAGGTCGGGCTGCTTGGTCTCGGCGATCTCGCGGACCTGAGCCTGCGTGAGCTTCGCGACCTTGACGGTGTGCGGCGTGGAGGAACCCTTGCCGACGCCCGCAGCCTTCTTGATGAGCTCGGCGGCCGGCGGGGTCTTGAGGATGAACGTGAACGAGCGGTCCTCGTACACGGTGATCTCGACCGGGATGACGTTTCCGCGCTGTGCTTCCGTCGCGGCGTTGTACGCCTTGCAGAACTCCATGATGTTGACGCCGTGCTGACCGAGCGCCGGTCCGATCGGCGGTGCGGGGTTGGCGGCGCCGGCCTTGATCTGAAGCTTAATCAGACCTGTGACCTTCTTCTTCGGTGCCATGTTTCTTCCTTCTTCATTGGTTCGAACGCCATCGGATGATGCGCGCTCTCCCGCATGCCGCGAGGGCAGCGGTGGCTAGGGGGCTAGAGCTTCGAGACCTGGTCGAAGCTGAGCTCGACGGGCGTCTCGCGCTCGAACAGGGAGACGAGCACGGTGAGCTTTCCGCTCTCCGGCTTGATCTCGCTGATCGATCCGGGCAGACCCGCGAACGAGCCCTCCTTGATCGTGATGGTCTCGCCGATCTCGAAGTCGACCTCGGCAGGGATGGCGCGCGACGTCGTGGCCGATCCCTTCTGACCGCCCGACTTGGCGGGGGCGGTCTCCTGGATCTCGACGAGGCTCTTCAGCATGTTGAAGGCCTCCTCGAAGCGGAGCGGCGTCGGGTTGTGCGAGTTGCCGACGAAGCCCGTGACGCCCGGCGTGTGACGCACGACCGACCACGAGTCCTCGTTGAGATCCATGCGCACCAGCACGTAGCCGGGGATCCGGACGCGCGTGACCATCTTGCGCTGACCGTTCTTGATCTCGACGACGTCCTCCATGGGGACCTCGACCTGGTAGATGTACTCCTCGACCTCGAGCGAGCCCTTGCGCTGCTCGATGTTGGCCTTCACCCGCCGCTCGAAGCCCGCGTACGAGTGGATGACGTACCACTTGCCGGGGAGCGAACGCAACTCGGTGCGGAATGCGTCGTACGGGTCGACCTCCGCGGGCTCCTCGTCGGCGACGGCATCCACGCCGTCGTCGTCGGGACGCTCCACGTCGACGCCGCCTTCGTCCTCGGCCTCGATGATGTCGTCGAGAGCGGCGGAGACCTCCGCGACCTCGGCGTCGACATCGGGGACGGGACGAACGTCGTCGTCATCGTCTCCGCCGACGGGCTCTCCCGTGTAGGGCGAGTCGTCGTACTCGGTGCCCTCGGCGGCCTCGTCGGCCAGCTCCACCTCTTCTTCGTCCTCGATGGCCTCGGCGGCGGCCTCGACCTCGGCGGCCTCGTCGATCTCGAGCGCGTCGTCGACGACCGCGTCGGCCTCGGGGTCGGGAGCCTCCGCAACGGCGTCGACGTCGTCGAACGCAGCGTTCGACTCGTCGTCCGTCTCGTCGTCGGGGAGGACGTGCACGGCGGAGTGCTCGGCGGCGTCGACGGAGTGGATCTCGGCGTCGGCGACGTTGCCCTCCTGGGCCTCGTCGACCTCGCTCGACTGCTCGGCAGCCGTCGACAGGTCGATGTCGTCGCGGTTTCTGTCAGACACTGGATCTCTTCCTTCGATTTCGATCGGGGGCGCGGGCGCCGTCCGATGCGTCGTTGCGTTCTGTGCGTCGTCGTTCCGCCGATCACCGGGTTCCCCCGACGGACGGCATGAGAGCGTCAGCCGCCCGCGGGTGTCCCGAAGACGAAGATCACGATGAAGCTGAACAGCTGGTCCATCCCGTAGACGAGAGCCATCATGATCACCACGAACACGAGCACGACGCCCGTGTAGCTCAGCAGCTCTTTGCGGGTCGGGGTGACGACCTTCTTGAGTTCGTTCACCACCTGCTTGAGGAACAGGATGAGCCCGGCGATGGGTCCACGCCGTGCGGCGCGCTCCTTCTTCGCGTTCGCGACGATCTCTTCGCTCGGCTCGTCGATAACTTTTCGGGCCACCTCGTTACACCTTTCCCGTGTCGGACCCAGTGGGCCGACGCGCAGGGCGGACAGGACTCGAACCTGCAACCTGCGGTTTTGGAGACCGCTGCTCTACCAATTGAGCCACCGCCCTTCGGCCTCGGGGTTCCGAGGCCGGGCCCCGGAGGTCCGGAACCAATGGTACGAAATCCACGACTGCTCTGCTGACCACCTGCGAAGAACACGGGGAGCCGCCACCGGAAAAATGGGCGCAGAAAAGCTTGGCGGATTTCACCACCGTGATCCAGTGTAGACGACGCCCGGCGGCCGGTAAAGCCGAGCGGAGGAGCGGACGATCCGGACGCGACGCGACGACGCGCGGTCCCGCCGAGCGGCCACCCGCCCGCCCGGGCCGTGAACCGGCAGTCAGCGGAGGACGGACACGACGACGACGCTCGCGATGACGAGCCAGACCGGGATGACGAAGACGAGACCGTGCACGATGCCCGCGACGGCGGACGTTCCCGCGGGGTGCTCCGCGAGCTCGGAGCGGGTGTTGCTGTCCATGGCGACCATGTGGGCTCCCTCCCGACGGACGATACGAGTCAACAATGATCGCCGCCCCGCCTGACGGCCAGCCGAGAAGACCGGGAACGAGCAGAGTTCACGTGTTGTTCGCCGCGTCGCCGACGGGTGGGGGTCGCCCACGGCGCGGGGCGCGAGGGAAAGTACCGGGTCAGAGCGAGAGCAAGGCGACGATGCCGATGCCGGCACCGATCCAGATCGGCACGACGATCGCGAGGCCGAAGAGGATGCCGCGGATGGGGGCGGAATCACGGCGTGCGGCGGCGAGTTCCCGGCCCTCGAGGGGAGTCTGCTCGCCGAAGGGACGAGTCGAGACATCGTACGTGGTCATTCCTGACCCCCCAGGTCCTATCTCGCGCCCACTCCGCGTGCGACGGGAGCGAGCGCCACCGCGCGCACGGTGGCTGACGCCAGTCTGACCGCCCGTGGCCCGGCGGTCGACCCCGTATCCGGGCGATCCCCATTCGGGGGTCATCATGCCTCCCCTCTGCACCCCCTCTCCCTTCTCGGTTCGCCCACCGGAGCGCGATCACCCGGGCTGTCCGAGAATCGGGCGCCCGGGCAGTCGTTTCGGACGCACGGGCGATACGGTGGGAGCGTGACATCGCGACTCTCCACGAAGATCTCCGCCATCGCCGAATCGGCGACCCTCAAGGTCGATGCGAAGGCGAAGGCCCTCCAGGCCGCCGGCCGGCCGGTCATCAGCTATGCGGCGGGCGAGCCCGACTTCCCGACGCCCGCGCACATCGTCGAAGCGGCACTCTCCGCGGTGAGTGACCCCCGCAACCACCGGTACACACCCGCCGCCGGCCTGCCCGAGCTCCGCGAGGCGATCGCGGCGAAGACCCTGAGCGACTCGGGCACGGCCGTCGAGCCATCGCAGGTGATCGTGACGAACGGCGGCAAGCAGTCCGTCTACGAAGCGTTCCAGGTGCTCCTCGATCCGGGCGACGAGGTCATCGTGCCCTCCCCTTTCTGGACGACGTACCCCGAGGCCATCGCTCTCGCCGACGGCGTCACGGTGCCGGTCTTCGCCGACGCTGATGCCGGGTACCTCGTCACGGTTGAGCAGCTCGAGGCCGCTCGCACCGACCGCACGAAGGTGCTGCTCTTCGTCTCGCCGTCGAACCCGACGGGCGCCGTGTACTCAGCCGAGCAGACCCGTGTGATCGGCGAATGGGCCCTCGAGCACGGCATCTGGGTGATCAGCGACGAGATCTACCAGAATCTCACCTACGGCGAGCGCGCCGTCTCGATCCTCGAGGCCGTGCCCGACCTGGCCTCCCAGGTCCTACTCGTCAATGGCGTCGCGAAGACCTACGCGATGACCGGGTGGCGCGTGGGCTGGACCGTCGGCCCCGTCGACGCCGTCAAGGCCCTCGGCAACCTGCAGTCCCACCTCTCGGGCAACGTCAACAACATCGCCCAGCGCGCCGCGATCGCCGCGCTGACGGGACCTCAGGACAGCGCTCATGAGATGCGAGCGGCCTTCGATCGGCGCAGGCACCTGATCCTCGACGAGTTCGCGAAGGTTCCCGGCTTCCGCACGCCCACGCCCGATGGCGCGTTCTACGTCTACCCCGACGTGACCGCACTGCTCGGGCGCGAGTGGGGCGGACGGACGATCTCGACGTCGCTCGAACTCGCCGACTACATCCTGGACGACGCCGAGGTCGCCGCCGTTCCCGGCGAGGCCTTCGGGCCCTCGGGCTATCTGCGCTTCAGTTACGCGCTCGGCGACGAGCAGCTCGTCGAGGGAGCTCGGCGCCTCGCACGCCTTTTCGGCTGACGCCCCGTACGCGCCGTCAGTAACTGGGCGAGAACGGCGGTCCGCCCGGCGCGACCGGGCCTGACGGCGCGGACGGCGGGCTGAAGGGGGTCGACGGAGCGGTCGGGGCACCGGGAGCGCTGGGAGCTCCCGGCAGACCCGGAGGCCCAGGTCGCGGCTCCGTCCAGGGCTCCGGAGCGGGCTCCGGGACGGGTGACGGCTCCGGTTCCGGCGCGGGCTCGGGTTGCGGTTCCGGTGCGGGCTCGGGAACCGGCTCCGGGGTCGGCTCGCGAGCCGGTTCGGCGGGAAGCGACGATCGGCGGTCGACGCGTTCGGGGTGGATCGGCGGTTCGGGCTCCAGCGGACCGGGCTCCGGCGGAGCCGCGGACGGGTCGCCTCCGGGGGACGGAGCGGGCGGCGGGAAGGTCGGTTCCTGGGACATGGTCTCCTCCTCGATCGGTTCACCGAGCCTAGGCGAGCGCGGGCGCCTCGCCAGGGGGTCGCGGAATACCCAGGTCTCATCGATGATGGGCCCGGCTCGGGTCCACCCCGCCGGAGGCATCGACCGGCGATGCGGGATCAGATGTCGAGGCCGACGACCACGGGCTCGGGCAGGAGCAGGACTCCGAACTCCGACTGCACTCGTGCCTGCACGTACCGGGCGAGAGCCGCGACGTCCTCCCCTGAGGCGTTGCCCTGATTCGTGAGCGCGAGCGTGTGCTTCGAGGAGATGGCCGCTCGCGAACCCGGGAGGGCGAATCCCCGGCCGATGCCGGCGTTCTCGATGAGCCAGGCCGCGCTGAGCTTCACACGGCGCTCCTCCTCCGCGACCGACGCCGGACGGGGGAGATCGAAGCCGGCGGACCCGTCGAGCGGCAGCACCGTGACCGGCTCGTCGACCTCGCCGACGGGCCACCGGGGGGCATCGGCCGGGAGGTCCGCGGCGAAACGCTCCGAGACGATGGGATTGGTGAAGAAGGAGCCGGCGCTCCAGGAGTCGTGGTCGTCGGGGTCCAACACCATGCCCTTCGAGCCGCGGAGTGCGAGTACGGACGCCCGGACGTCGGCGAGCGCCACCCGTTCCCCGAGGTCGACGCCGAGGGCCTTCGCGAGCTGCGGGTAGGCGATCGGTGCCCCGAGGCCGTCGAGCGATCGGCGGAGATCGAGGTCGATCGACACGACGACGGCCTCGCGCTCGGCGGGGGCACCCCCGTGCCGCTTGAGGACGGACGTGCGGTACCCGAGTCCCAGGTCACGCGCGCTCACGCGTTCGAGAGTCCCCGACTCGCGGTCGTACAGCTCCACCGAGGAGAGGACGTCGCCGATCTCCGCTCCGTACGCCCCGATGTTCTGGATGGGCGCGGCTCCCGACGAACCGGGGATCCCCGAGAGCGCCTCGATGCCGCTGAGCCCCTCCTCGACGGCGAACGCGACGACCCGGTCCCACGACTCTCCGGCCTGGACCCGGAGACGCGCAGCCCCCTCCGGGACGTCGGGCTCGTCCTGTCCGCTGATGACCTCGATGCCCCGGGTACGGACGGCGATCGCGATGCCCGGGAAGCCGTCGGAACCGACGAGGAGGTTCGAGCCCCCGCCGACGACCATCCACTCGTCGAAACGCCGCCAGCCGTCGTCGAGCAGGGCGAGCAGTCCACGGACGTCGGTCGCTTCCGCGTACTCGGCCGGCTCGCCGCCCACCCGGAACGTCGTGAGTGAGGAGAACGGGACCACGGTCGTCATCGGAGGAGGACGCGGACCTGCGCCTTGCCGAGCACCGTCGTCCCGCCCACGGTGACGACGAGGTCGATCCGTGCGGACGACTCCTCGGCGAGGATCGCGCCGACCTTGGCCATCACACTCACGTCGACGCCGTTCTGCGGGTCGACGACGACGGGACGCGTGAAGCGCACCTGGTAGTCGGTGACACGGCCGGGGTCGCCGACGGCCTCGACGACCGGCTGGACCGCGACGCCCATGGTGAGCATGCCGTGCGCGAGGACTCCCGGCAGGCCGACGCTCGCCGCGACGTCGTCGCGGTAGTGGATGGGGTTGAAGTCACCGGACGCTCCGGCATACCGCACGAGGGTGTCGCGGCTGAAGTGGTAGTCCTTTTCCGCGACGACCTGCCCGACGGCGAGACCGTCGAGCTCGAGTCCGGTGTGCTGCATGGTCATTCGTCCCCCCTGACGACGAGCGTGGAGATGGCGGTCACGACGTGGGCGCCGTCGTGGTCGGTCACGGTGGTCTCCGCGGTGACCATGGAGTTGCCGCCGAGGGACTTGACGCTCGAGACCCGCAGGGTCGCCGTGAGCTCGTCGCCCGCCACGATCGGGCGGCCGAACGAGAACCGCTGGTCGCCGTGGACGACGCGCGAGAAATCGATGCCGGCATCGGGATCGGCGAGGAGCTGTGCGAGCGTCGCCTCCTGGATCACGACGGCGAACGTCGGAGGAGCGACGACGTCGGCGTATCCCGCCGCGCGAGCGGCGTCCGGATCGTGGTGCAGCGGGGACGTGGCGAGGACGGCACGCGCGAACTCGCGCACCTTCTCCCGACCGACGAGGTACGGGGGGACGGGAGGGAACTCCCTGCCCTGGATCGCGGGGTTCACAGTCACCCGGACAGCCTACAGCGGGTGCCCGGGGTGCCCCGCGATCGCGGTGAGGTCAGCGCGAGGGCGAGTGCCCGATGCGCGTCGCGGCCTCGACACCCTCGACGCTCAGCTCCGCGTGCACGAGGACCCATTCGTCGCCGGCCCGATCGAGTTCGACGATGGCCGTGTTCGGGATGGGCGTGATGGGCGTTCCGGTCACGGCGCCGACAGTGAGACGGATGAGCGTGCCGTGACTCACCGCGAGGACGTTGCGCTCCGGGAACTGCTCGCGGATCGCGGCGAGCGCTGCCGTTCCCCGGGCCTCGACCTCGCGCTCGGCCTCCATGCCGGGGTACTGACGGTCCGGCCAATTCGCGCGCACGTCCTCCGACGTCGCGCCCTCCGCTTGACCGTAGCTGCGCTCCCTCAGTTCCGGGATGGCTGGGCCGAGGTCGATTCCGAGACCGTCCGCGAGGATCTGCGCGGTCTCGCGCGCCCGGGAGAGCGGCGAACTCACGACGACGTCCCACCGGGACGCGTCGAGTCGCTCGACGATGCCCCTCGCCTGCTGGCGGCCCGCGTCGTTGAGCGGGATGTCGGTCGCGCCTTGGATGCGGAGAGCGAGATTCCAGTCGGTCTGGCCATGGCGGATGAGGGCGATCGGCATGTCTCGAGCCTAGGCGACGGGGACGGCCGCCCTCGACTCCGCGAGCCGGCGTTCACGCCGAGTCGAGTAGCCCGAGATCGGTGTCGGTGTCGGTATCGGGGCCGGGCCGGGCGTGACCGTCACCCGGACCGGTCGGGGCGATCGGCCCGACGGCGCCGGTCGGAGCGGCGAGCCGGGCGCGACGAGGACGCCACGCGCCGCCGTCGAGTGGCGGGGCCGGCGCACGGGCCCCCGACCTCGGCGGGCGATGACGGGCCCCCGACCTCGGCGGGCGATGACAATGCCGAGTACGACGACGAGACCGGGCCCGATCACCGCGACGGCGAGAGCCAGCGTCGGGAAGGACCCGGGTGCCGCGAGGACGGGCCCGATCGGGGCGGACACCCCCGTCGTGCCCTCGATGGCGGCGACACTGCTCGACAGGAGGGTGTCGGAGGGCATCGCTTCGGTCGTCGATACCACCGACGAGAGGAGGACCGTGCAGACCCCGAGCCCCTCGACCGCGGCCGGCGTCGCGGTGCCCGGGCACTCGGGCGCGTCCTCGTCGGCCGCGACGATGCTGCGACTCAGCATCCCGTCGCCACCGGCGGCGGGATCGTCGAGAATCGCTCGGTAGGTCAGCGTGACAGCTGCGCCGGCCGCAAGCCGTCCGGAGAGTCCCAGGCGATCGCGGCCCACGCGGACGACCGTGACGTCGACCGAGGACGAGGTGGACACGAGCGCGATCCGCGCGTCGTCGACGACCCCGGTGACGATCTCGTCGAGCCGGACGCGTTGCGAGGTCGCGCCGCGGTTCTCGAGTTCGACGGCCACGTCGACGCCGTCGCCGGGGCCGACCGGCTCGGCATCCGCGGCCATGCGCGCGGTGACCACGATGTCCGCCTCCGCCGCCGCCGCGGCCGTCGCCGGCATCGTCAGCGCGGTCGTGACGATCCCGGCAGCGACGATTCCGGCAGCGACGATCGTGCGGGCCACGTTCGTGACCGTGATGTGCTCTCGATGATGCATGCTGTGCTCCCCTGGCATGGCCGGTCGCGACGCCGATCGGCGTGCGACGCGTGCATCGGACCGCGGCCCCCCGACCTCGATCGATCCGTCACGACCGTGATATCGGTCGCGTGCACGTCTCCTGCACCGATTCTCATCGAGGAGGCGTCCGACGCGTCAGCCCCCGAGCACGGGGGCCGACGTCGCACCGGGCGCAGAGGGTGACGAGCGGCCGAGCGGGCGAGCGGCGCTACCCTGGGCGGATGCGCCCGTTCCTCCTGCTCACGACGCGCGTCGAGGACGACGCAGCCTCCCATGAGTATGGACTCTTCGTCGCGCTCACCGGTCTGGCCCCGAGCAGGCTCGCCCACCACCGCCTCGACGTCGCTCCGCTGCCCGCTGGCTTGGACCTCGACGACTACTCGGGCGTCTTCCTCGCCGGCAGCCCCTTCACCTCGACGGATCCTGTCGAGTCGAAGTCCACAGTCCAGCTCCGCGTGGAGCGGGAGCTCGACGACCTGCTCGACCGCATCGAAGCGGACGACGTGCCCTTCTTCGGCGCCTGCTACGGGATCGGCACGCTCGGTCGCCACGCCGGCGCGGTCATCGACCGTCGTTACGGCGAGCAGTCCGGCGCCGTCTCGGTGACCTTGACGGCGGAGGGCAGCATGGACCCCGTCTTCAGCGTGCTCCCCGCGCGATTCGACGCCTTCGTCGGCCACAAGGAGGCGATCTCGGTGCTCCCGGAGGGTGCCGTGCTCCTCGCGATGGGTGAGGCCTGTCCCGTTCAGGGGTTCCGGATCGGGCGGAACCGCTACGCGACGCAATTCCACCCCGAGCTGACCGTCGACGCGATGGTCGCCCGCGTGCGGACGTATTCTCGACACGGCTACTTCGATCCGTCGGACACCGCAGCCGTCGCCGACCGCGTCGCCGCAGCCGATGTCAGCGCCTCCCACCGCGTGCTGCGCTCCTTCGCCGAGCGCTACTCCGACTGACCGTCCTCGATCACCGAGAGGATGTTGCCGGTCGGGTCGGTGAACCACGCGATCGTGCGCCCGTTCCCGCGATGATGCCGCGGTCGTGAGCAGAGGGCACTCCCCCCGTGCGACACGGCGAGAACCGCCCCGTCACACGCGAGCGACCGCGAGCCCCACCGCGTCGAATTCGGCGAGCGCGCCGATCGGGGCCGACGGACCCGTGACGAGGGCGTCGACCTCGGAGAGGTGCGCGATGCGACCGAGGTGCACGTTGCCGAGCTTCGATCCGTCGGCGACCACGATGGCGCGGCCGGCCCGTTCCACCATCGCTCGCTTCACCTCCGCCTCCGGGAGGTTCACGTTCGTGACGCCCGCCTCCGGGTGCACACCGTTGCAGCCGACGATCGCGAGGTCGGCGTGCAGTCCCTCGAAGAGCCGCAGGGCCATCGGGTTCACGAGGGAGTGCTGGCGCGGTCGCAATGCTCCGCCTGTGACGATGACGGTCATGCGCGGGATCGCGGCCTCGAGGGCCAACGCCACCGTGAGACCGTTCGTCATGACGACGACGTCCTCGAGATCGTCGCGCGCCGCGAGGGCCACTGCGACCGCGTTCGTCGTCGTGCCGACATCGAGGAACACACTCTGCCCCGAGGAGACGAGGCCGGCGGCGTACCGGCCGATGGCCGTCTTCTCGGCCGCGAACGAGTCGGACGCCTGCTCGAACGACGGCTCCGCGAGCGGCGCGACCGCGGCGACGGCCCCACCGTGCACCCGTCTCACCGTGCCCGACGACGCGAGCACGTCGAGGTCCGCGCGGATCGTGACGTCTGACACGCCGAAGGCCGCTCCGAGATCCGAGACGCGGACGAAACCGCGCTCCAGGACGAGGTCGAGCACGCGGGCCCGTCGCAGTTCCGCCGGAACCATCGGCTCCTCCACAGCACTCATGATGTGAACCTTGCTTTACTTGCGTTTGCTTGTCAATATGAAACCATGCCAGTCCTTCCCGCCTCGACGCTGACGGACGGAGTCGTCCGTCGGGACGACACCCTCGCCGACGGACGCCGGCTCTACTACTACGACGATGCCGGATCGACGCTGCCGACGGAGCGAGCGAGCGACGCGCGTGTGCTCGACCCCCGCCCCGACACCGCCACGATGCGGCGTGATCCCCTCACCGACGAATGGATCTCCATCGCCGCCGCCCGGCAGAACCGCGTCTTCCTCCCCCCCGCCGACCTCGACCCGCTCGCCCCGGCGAGCCCGACGAACCCATCGGAGGTGCCCGACCGATACGACGTCGCGGTCTTCGAGAACCGCTCCCCCTCTTTCGGACCCGCAACCGCCGCGGACGTCGACGCCGACGCGGACACCGCCGGGTCGCGCGCGGTCGGCCACACCCGCGCGTCGGTCGGGCGCTGCGAGGTCGTGTGTTTCAGCCCCGAGCACGAGGGCTCACTCGGCAGCCAGAGCCCCGCTCGCCTCCGCACCGTCGTCGAGGCGTGGGCGGACCGCACGGCGGCCCTCTCCGAGATCCCCGGGATCGAGCAGGTCTTCCCCTTCGAGAACCGCGGAGAGGCCATCGGCGTCACCCTGCACCACCCGCACGGCCAGATCTACGGCTACCCCTACGTCACACCACGGACGCAGTGCCTCATCACACAAGTCGAGCGGCACGGGCCCGGCCTCTTCGAGGAGATCCTCGCGTTCGAGTCGGCGTCCGAGCGCCTCATCCTCCGCGGCGAGCATTGGAGCGCATTCGTGCCGTTCGCCGCGCGTTGGCCCCTCGAGCTGCACGTCATGCCGCACCGCCACATCGCCGACCTCGCCGAGACCGACTCCGCCGAACGCGGGGAGCTCGCTGCGCTCCTGCCGCGACTTCTCCAAGGCATCGACGCCCTCTACGGGGACCCGACCCCGTACATCGCCGCGTGGCACCAGGCACCGGTGCGCGACCACCGCGACATCCGATTGACGTTGCAGATCACGTCGCCGCGGCGCGCCGCCGCTCGTCTCAAGTACCTCGCCGGTTCCGAGAGCGCCATGGGCGCCTTCATCGGAGACGTCCTGCCGGAGGTCCAAGCGGCCGCCTGGAAGGAAGCCGTCCGATGATCGGCACCCGTGAGGACCGGGTTCTCGAGCTCTTCGCCGAGCACTTCGGCGGGCGACCGGACGGGGTCTGGTCCGCTCCCGGCCGCGTCAATCTCATCGGCGAGCACACCGACTACAACGACGGCTTCGCCCTGCCCTTCGCGATCGGCCACCGCGCCGTCGTCGCCGTGCGGCTGCGCCACGACGAGCGCGTGATCGTCGCGACGACGGCCCCGGGCGACCCCGTCGACACGACGCTGTCGGCCCTCACCGGCGAGCGGATCGCGTCGTGGGCCGCGTATCCGCTCGGCGTCGCCTGGGCGCTCGGCGAGGCCCACGGCCGTGATCGGCTCACGGGGTTCGAGCTCGCCGTGCACTCGGACGTCCCGATCGGCGCCGGTCTGTCGTCGTCTGCCGCCATCGAGTGCGCAGCGGCACTCGCCCTCGACGAGTTGTGGAGTCTCGAATCGGGCCGACCGGCGCTCGCTCTCGCGGGGCAGCGCGCGGAGAACACCGTCGTCGGCGCGCCGACGGGGATCATGGACCAGACCGCGTCGCTCCTCGGAGAGGCCGACGCCGCCGTCTTCCTCGACTGCCGGTCGCTCGAGGCCGAGGCCGTGGGCCTGGGGTTCGAGCGCGCGGGACTCGAGGTGCTCATCGTCAACACGCACGTCTCGCACGATCACGCCACGGGCGGCTACGCGAGCCGACGAGCGGCGTGTGAGCGCGCGGCCGACGCTCTCCACGTCGTGGCGCTCAGGGATGCGAGCCTCGACGAACTCCGCGCGGCCCGCGACGACGGACGTCTCGACGACGAGGCCTTCCGCCGGGCGCGACACGTCGTGACGGAGAACGCCCGCGTCCTCGACACGGTGGCGACCCTGCGGGACGTCGGGGCGGCGGCGATCGGTTCGCTGCTCGACGCCTCGCACGCGTCGATGCGCGACGACTTCGAGATCTCCGTCCCGGAGATCGACACGGCGGTCGAGGCGATGCGCTCGGCCGGCGCGCTCGGCGCTCGTCTCACGGGAGGCGGCTTCGGGGGGTCGGCGATCGGTCTCGTACCCTCCGATGACATCGGTGCGGTGGCCGACGCGGTGCTCGCCGCCTTCTCGCGCGCCGGGTTCCGGGAGCCCACCGTGTCGACGGTGTCGCCGTCGGCGGGAGCACGGCGAGAGCGATGACGACTCCCGCCGTGCATCCGTGCGGCGGGTCCGCCAGGATGAGGGTGGAGCGCCGGACGGCCTGCTCTCCACCCGGACGACGACGAGACGAACGAAGGACGACATGACCTGGTTGATCACCGGCGGCGCCGGATACATCGGGTCGCACGTCGTGCGGGCCTTCGCGGCGGCGGGCCTCCCGACGGTCGTGCTCGACGACCTCTCGAGCGGGCACCGCTCCTTCATCGCCCCGGATCAGGACTTCGTCGAGGGGACCCTGCTCGACGTCGCCCTGCTCGACCGGCTCTTCTCCGAATACCGCTTCGCGGGTGTCGTCCACATCGCCGGGTACAAGTACGCCGGCGAATCCGTCTCGAAGCCCGTGCACACCTACGAGCAGAACGTCACCGCGACGACGAACCTGCTGGCTGCGGCGCAACGCGCCGGCGTCGACCGCTTGGTGTTCTCGTCGAGCGCCGCCGTCTACGGCACGCCCGACGTCGATCTCGTGACCGAGGCGACGCCCACACGCCCCGAGTCGCCGTACGGGGAGTCGAAGCTCATCGGCGAGTGGCTGCTGCGGGACCAGGGGCGCGCGACGAGACTCGCGCACACGAGTCTGCGGTACTTCAATGTCGTCGGCTCGGCGACGCCGGAGCTCCGGGACACGAGTCCGCACAACCTGTTCCCGCTCGTCTTCGCGGCACTCGCCGATGGCCGGACGCCGCGGATCAACGGCGAGGACTACCCCACCCCCGACGGCACCTGCGTGCGCGACTACGTGCACGTCGGCGACATCGCGGAGGCGCACGTGCGGGCGGCCGAGCGGTTGATCGCCGGACACCCGATCGAGCCCGTCTACAACCTCGGCAGCGGGGACGGCGTCTCGGTCCGGCAGATCATGGACGGGGTCGCCCGGGTCACGGGTGTCGAGTTCGAGCCGGAGGTCCACCCTCGCCGCCCCGGGGACCCCGCCCGTATCGTTGCGAGCGGCGAGCTCGCGGCACGTGACCTCGACTGGCGCATGCGGTACTCGCTCGACGAGATGATCGCGAGCGCCTGGGAGGCCTCCCGATCGGAGGGGTGATTCAGCGCGATCGCCCATACATTCCAAATGCGGCATGGCCGGTGACGACCGTGGCCGGATCGGGGATGTCGAACTTCACGGCGGCGTTCGCCTCCGTGAGTGTCGCGAAGTAGCCGACGAGCATCCGGTCGGCCGAGTCCGGGGCCCACGTCACGACGCGATAGCGTTCGCACGGACGCCCCTCCCCGTCGCCCGCCCGGGGGCGCACGGTGACGAGCCGGATCACCGCCTTCGGCAGGACGGGGTCGTTGCGCATGCACACCCACTCCACCCGCGAGATGCGGATGGGTCTCGGCAAGGACATGCGGTGCTCCCGTGGATCGATAGGAGCGCTCCGGCCAGCGCGTGTGCTCGATCCTACGAAATCCCCACCGACACTCCACCCCCTGAACACTTCCTTTGTGCTCCAAAATTCGAGCACAGAGGAAGTGTTCAGGGGGTGATGCGGACGGCGGTGCCTGGCGGGACCTGCGTGAGGCGGG
Source organism: Labedella populi (assembly GCF_004078655.1). Classification (GTDB taxonomy): domain Bacteria; phylum Actinomycetota; class Actinomycetes; order Actinomycetales; family Microbacteriaceae; genus Labedella; species Labedella populi. Next base: position 195,336 of record NZ_RZNC01000004.1, read on the forward strand.
CGATCGCGTCCGCGCCGACACGGAGACAACCGTTCGAGATCGGGCCGGCGTGCACGTCGTGGTAATGGAATGCCGTGATCGCGACGTCGATGCCACCGAAACCGTCGAGCGTCGGCGACTGGACGGCGAGATAGACGATCGGGTGCCCACGCGTGTACGCGAGCGACGAGGCGGTTCGCACACTCATCACGAAGGTCCGACCGATCGGCGTCGGTGTCGCCTCCGTCCCCCAGGCGAACTCTCCGGGCACCCGTTCCCGCTCGCCGCCTCTCACGATGTCGATCGTGCCGGCCGAGACACTCACCTCGATCGACGTGTCGAGCACACTGATGTCGACGTCCGTCGCACGCAGCCAGCCGGTCAACTGCCCGGCGACACCCGCCGACGGCACGCCGGCTCGACCGACGAGGAGCACCCGCACCCAGTGCTCCTCCCGTTCGATGATCGGAACGATGCTGCCCTCGTACGGCAGTTCGTGCGGCAAGGCGGCGACGGGCGCGGCCCCCGGTTCGGCGAAGACGGGCGCGCCCGCCGGAACCGGTCGGGCCACTTCGCCCGTCGTACCCTCTTCCGGTGCGTCGTCGACGGGAAGCGCCGGGATGACGGCGAACACGTCGACCGTCGGTAGATCTGCGAGATCATACGACCGGTCGTCCGGAGCGTGCCCCGTGGGCGTCGGCGTGGGCGTCGGCGTGGGCGTCGGACTCACCGTGGGGGTCGGCGACGCGGCGACAGGAGGCGGTTCGGGTTCGGTGAGCTGCCGGACCACGGCGACTCCGGCGACGAGCAGGATCACGGCCAGGGCGGCGACGGCGACGATCAGCAGCCGACGTCGGCCGCGGCCCGACGAGGCGACGACTCCCGGCTCCGCATCGTTCGCGGGCTCGACGCCGCCGGGTCCCTGCTCGGTTCCGCCCCCACTCACGGTTCCATGCTGCGGGGGCGGTGGGTCCCGCGCAAGCCGGCGAGGGAGATCGGCATCGGATTCCCGGATCACTCCGAACGGGTACCGTTGAGTTCGGAGGATCTCGCCCATCATGCACTCGCGCTCGGACCGGCTGGCCCGCGGCACCACCGCGGCCGCCATCGCGACACTCGTCGCCGCGCTGTCGCACACGATCGGAGGCGGCACGTTCCCCTCCGCGCCTCTCCTGGCCCTCGCGTTCATCACGAGCATCGGGTGGTGCACGGCCCTCGTCGGCCGACGGTTCTCGTGGCCACGGGTCTCCGTCGCCGTCATCGCGTCGCAAGCGCTCTTCCACGGCACGTTCGCGCTCACCGGGTCCGGTGGTGCTCGCGTCGTCGCCGAGACCGGCGGCCATGCCGGACACGGCGGATCGACGGTGCTCACGGTCGTCCCGGGCGAGATCGGCCACCTGCACGACGGGCCGAGCATGCTCGTCGCCCACGGCGTCGCGGCCGTCGTCACGATCGTTGCACTGCGCCTCGCCGATCGGTCGTCGCGAGCGACGGCCGCTCTCTCCCGGATCGTCCGATCCCTCCTCCCCCTCCTCGTCGCGGCGCCCGTCGCCGTCGGAACTCGCGCGACGCGTGTCCGCCCCGATGGCAGCGGATTCCGGCCCGCCCGGGCAGCGGCCCTCCTCGGCGGACTCCGACACCGCGGACCCCCCGTCCTGATCGCCGCGTAGACCGGTCCCGAGCGCCCGCACCGAGCGGCCGCCGATCGTCTGCGCGCGCCGCGCCGTCGTCGCACGACGGCCTCCTCGCACGCTTCCGCCGCTCCGTCGCGGCCCCACGATCAAGGACAAAAGATATGACCCGCTCGACCACCCACACCCGCATCCGCACCACCCGCACCCGCTCGACCCGCCGCATCATCCTCGGGGCGACCGCCGGAGTCACCCTCTCCCTCGCGGCTCCTCTCGCCGCGAGTGCCCACATCGGCGTCACCCCCGACACGACGGCGGCCGGCGCCTACGCGAACCTGACCTTCGCCGTCCCGCACGGTTGCGACGGATCGTCGACGACCGAGATCCGCATCACGATCCCCGGCGACGTCATCACCGTCACGCCGACGGTGAACCCGAACTGGGATGTCGCCGAGGTGCCCTCCGAGACGGACCCGGATTACACGGCCGCCGTCGTCTACACGGCGAAGACCCCACTCACCGACGGCCTCCGCGACACGTTCACGCTCTCGGTCCCGCTCCCCGACGGCGAGCCGGGCGACGCGCTCGCATTCCCGGTGCTGCAGACGTGCGAGGTCGGTTCGACCGTGTGGGACGAAGAGACCGTCGAGGGTGAGGAGGAGCCGGAGCACCCCGCTCCGATCGTCACGCTCACCGAGGCGTCCACGGACGGCCACGGCGCGGCGACGGAGGAACCGGAGACGGCCACGGCCGAGGGCGACTCGGTGAGCGCCACGGCGGCCGCGACCTCCGACCCGGCCACGGGCACCGCGATCGGGATCGGCATCGCCGGGCTCGTGACCGGCCTGGCCGGCGTCGTCCTCGCGCTGTGGGCGCTTCGCCGCCGCTCCGCCTGAGTACCACGCGCGATCGGGTGCTCCTCTCGCCGCGCGGGAGGAGCACCCGGACGCGTACGGACGACCTCCCTCCGTCGACCGATCCACCACTTGCACTACGAGCCGAGTAGTGCAAATATGCACGTATGACAGAAAGTGCAATGGGAGTCCGCGAGCGCCGGAAGAACGAGACGTCCTCCCGCCTCGTCTCGGCTTCACGACGACTCTTCACCGAACGGGGGCTCAACGGCTTCACGGTCGAGGAGCTCTGCGCAGAGGTCGGCGTCTCACGGCGCACCTTCTTCAACTACTTCGCCTCGAAGGACGACGCGGTGCTCGGCATCTCGAGCCGCGACATGGACGACGAACTCGACGACGCCTTCGTCGCGGGCGGCGACCCGTCCGTCAACGAGATCTCGGCCTCTCTTTTCAGCGACTTCGTCCACCTCCTGCTGTCGCGGTGGGAGCGGGCGGAGGTCGACGCCGACGGCATGCGCGGCGTCGCCGAAGCCTTGAAGGACGAACCCCGCCTCCTCGCTCGCATGATGGAACTCGCCATGCGCGACGAGGCCAACGACATGGCACTCGTCGAGCGCCGCGAGGGGCTGCCGCCCGGAGACCTGCGCGCTGCCGCCGTCGTCCAGCTCGCGGGAGCATTCGCACGACCGAGCGCGATCGCTTTCCTCGACGCGGGCAACACCGAGTCGATCGCGGAGCTCTTCGGTCGCCGGATCGACGCAGCCCGCGCCGTCCTTCACTGACCTCGAACCGACCGACACCCTCAGATCCTCCGGCATCGACGCCACCCCGCGCCCGTGCGACGCGGGACCGGCCGCTTCGCCGCGCCTCCCCACTCCCACGACATCTCGAATGGATACGACATGACCTCCCCCGCCGCTGCCCCGGCACCGTTCCTCCTCACCCAGAGGCGGATCTGGATCATCTTCGGCGCACTCATCGCCGGGATGCTGCTGTCGAGTCTCGACCAGACGATCGTGTCGACCGCGATGCCGACCATCGTCGGCGAGCTCGGCGGCGTCGACCACCAGGTGTGGATCACGACCGCCTATCTCCTCGCGACGACGATCGTGATGCCCATCTACGGCAAGTTCGGTGACGTGCTCGGGCGGCGGAACCTGTTCCTCATCGCCATCGCCATCTTCACGATCGCCTCGGTGGGCGCGGCGTTCGCCGGTGACTTCTGGTCCTTCGTCGCGTTCCGCGCGATGCAGGGGCTCGGCGGCGGCGGACTCATGATCCTGTCGCAAGCGATCATCGCGGACATCGTTCCCGCGAACGAGCGCGGCAAGTACCTCGGACCGCTCGGCGCGGTGTTCGGGCTCTCCGCCGTCGGCGGACCCCTGCTCGGCGGGTACTTCGTCGACCACCTGACCTGGCAGTGGGCGTTCTACATCAACATTCCCGTCGGTATCGCTGCCTTCATGATCGCGCTGTTCGCCCTCCGCTTGCCGAGCAAGAAGGCGACCAAGAAGATCGACCTGATGGGGATACTCCTCCTCTCCGTCGCGACGACGTGCCTCATCTTCTTCACCGACTTCGGCGGCGACACCGCTTACGGCTGGGATTCACTCGCGACCTGGGCGTGGGGACTCGGGCTCCTCATCGCCGTCGCTGCGTTCATCGTCACGGAGGCGCGCGCCGAGGACCCGGTGATCCCGCTCGGCCTCTTCCGCAACCCGATCTTCGTCAACGCGACCGCGATCGGCCTCACCCTCGGCCTCGGCATGTTCGCCGCGATCGGTTTCGTCCCGACCTTCCTGCAGATGTCCTCCGGCACCTCGGCGGCCGAGTCCGGCCTGCTCATGCTCCCGATGATGGCCGGACTCATGCTCACGTCGATCACGTCGGGGATCCTCATCTCGAAGACGGGGCGCTACAAACTCTTCCCCATCGTCGGAACGCTCCTCACCGGAGCAGCCATGGTCGCGATGACTACGTTGTCCGCCGAGACCCCCGTATGGCTGATCTGCGTGTTCCTGTTCTTCTTCGGCTCGGGACTCGGCCTCATCATGCAGGTCGTCGTCCTCGTCGTGCAGAACGCAGTGCCCGCGTCGCAGATCGGCACGGCGACGAGCACCAACAACTACTTCCGCGAGGTGGGCGCGAGCCTCGGTACGGCCGTCTTCGGCACCCTCTTCACGACGCGACTGACGGAGAATCTCACGAGCGTCTTCCGGGACGCGGGCGCCGATCCCGACGCCGCGGCGAATGCGACGTCGACGCTCGACCCGCAGACGCTCGCGCAACTCCCCGACTCCGTCCGTGACGGCATCGTCACCGCCTACGCCGATGCGCTCGCGCCCGTGTTCTGGTACCTCGTGCCCTTCATCGGGCTCGCGTTCATCCTGTCCCTCTTCCTCAAGCAGATTCCCCTCTCCGACATCGCCGGTCTCGTGGCTCGCGGTGAGGCCGTCGGCGGGGCGCAGGCCGAGGAGCTCGAGAAGGCCCAGCGCGGGAGCGGGCGCTAGGACGGGACTGCTGGAGCCGTCCGGTCAAGCACCTTGCGGCATCGGGGCGGTCGGCGACTAGCATCGGACCTCTGCCAGCGGTGGCCCGAGACGGGCCGGGACGGAGCCCCATGGACCTCAACCTCCCCCTCGCCCTCTTCGCCGGGGTCGTGCTCATGCTCTCGGTCTTCTCGAGCGTGCTCCAGAGGGCGAGCCTGCCCGGGCCCGTCATCGCCCTCGGACTCGGCGTCCTCCTCGGGCCGTTCGCCCTCGACCTCGTGCGCATCGAGGAGTTCGGCATCCCCACCGGAACCCTGTTGGAGGAGGCGGCCCGGCTGACGCTCGGCATCGGCCTCGCCGGCGTCGCCCTCCGGTTGCCCCACGGCTACTGGCGCGCCAACCGGCGCTGGCTGATCGTGATCCTCGGCGTCGGGATGCCCCTCATGCTCGCCGTCGCGACCGGAGTCCTCTGGGCGGGACTCGGTCTTCCGATCCTCGTCGCCCTGCTCCTCGGTGCCATCCTGACGCCGACGGATCCCGTGGTGACCACGCCCGTCGTGACGGGTTCGCTCGCGACCGAGAGGGTGCCCGATCGGGTGAGGTTCAACCTCTCCTCGGAGAGCGGCATCAACGACGGGCTCGGGTACCTGTTCGTGATGCTTCCCGTCCTCCTGCTCACCACCCCCGGACGCGCCTGGCAGGACTTCGTGCTCACCGTGCTCGTTCGGGAGGTCATCGGGGCGGCGGTCTTCGGTCTCGTCGTCGGGTATGCCGCCGGCAAACTTTTCGTCGCGGCGCGCTCGCGCGGGCTCATGGAGGAAAGCTCCTACCTCGGCTTCATCGTCCCGCTGGGTCTCGTGGTCCTCGGCGCGGGCAAGCTCCTCGGCACGGACGCGATCCTCGCCGTCTTCATCGCCGCCGCCGTGTTCGGGCAGATCATCCCCCAGTCCGACGAAAAGCAGGAGGACACGATCGACGACGTCGTCAACCGGTTCTTCCTCTTGCCGATCTTCCTCCTCATCGGGCTCGCGCTTCCGATCGGTGAATGGGCGGAGCGAGGCTGGATCGCTCCGGTCGTCGTGATCGCTGCTGTGCTGCTGCGGCGCTTTGTCGCCGTGTGGGCGCTGCGCCCACTCCTGCGTCGCCTGCACTCGCGCGGTGAGACGATGTTCCTCAGCTGGTTCGGGCCGATCGGTGTCTCGGCGCTCTTCTACGCGACCCTCGCCGAACGACAGACCGGACTCAGGGACGTCTTCGTCTACACGACCCTTGCCATCACGGTCTCCGTCGTCGTGCACGGTGTCTCCACGGCTCCGGCGAGCGCGCTGATCGCCCGCCACCGAGCGGACCACCGGGACGGAACCGCTGCGTGACCTCCCCCTCTCCCCTCGAGGACGGGCACGGGACGAACTCCGTGCGCGACCCGCTCGCCCCCGACACTCCCGATGTCGACCGCCTCCATGTGGCTGAGGCGCTCGCGCGGCGTCTCGATCGCCCCATGGGTGTCCTCGGCGTCGTGTTCCTGTTCGTCGTCCTCGGACAGTTGCTCGTGACGGACCCCGGGTGGAGTCTCGGACTCAACGTCGTGGGATGGGCGTTCTGGGCCGTGTTCGTGGCCGAGTTCCTGCTCCGCGCGTACATCGCGCGCTTCCAGAAGTCGTTCTGGAAGCGCAACTGGTGGCAGGTGCTCTTCTTGCTCGTGCCGTTCCTGCGGTTCTTCCGGGCGCTGCAGGCGCTGCGGCTCGTGCGCCTCGCGCGGCTCAGCCGCGTGGCGCGCGCCGGCGGCATCCTCTCGGCCGGAGTGCGCGGTTCCCGCTCCGCCGGCCGGCTCCTGTCGACGCGCATCGGTTGGCTCGCGGCCATGACCGTCGTCGTCGTGCTCGTCGCGAGTCAGCTGCTCTACGCGTTCGAATCGCAGTCCGACTACCCGAAGGCCCTCCACCAGGCGGCTCTCGCGACGATCACCGGCGCGGGCATCACGACCGACGACGGACTCTCGCGGGTTCTCCAGGTCGTGCTCGCCGTGTACTCGGTCGGCGTGTTCGCCACCCTCGCCGGCACCATCGGGGCGTTCTTCCTGCGAGACGGCGTCGTGCAAGCACCACCAGACGACGGGGACGTACACGATGGCGGCGGTTCCCCGCACTGAGGACGGCCGCCCGCTGTCAGTCCTCGAGGGGATCGAACTCCTCGACATCCCGGTGACGACGGAGCGCACGGACGAGAACGACCGGTGCGGTGAGAGCGACCGCGCCGGCCACGACGAGCGTCCATCGGGTGCCGATGAGCTCGCCGAGGACGCCGCCGAGAAGCGCGCCAGCGGGGAAGAACGCCATGATCAGGAAGCGCATGGTCGCGTTGACACGGCCGAGCAGGTGGTCGGGCGTGAGGCGCTGGCGCAGGCTCACGTTCGTGATCGAGTAGACGATCTGGCCGAGCTCACCCGCCGCGAAGCCGAGGAGCGCGATCGCGAGCCCCCAGCCCGGAGTCGCCGCCGGCACGAGCAGCACGAAGGGGGTCGTCACGGCGAGCGACACCCAGATGACCCGCGCGGACCCGATCGTGCGGGCGAGGCGCGGCGTGAGGGCCGCGCCGACCATGACGGCGACCGATCCCGCCGCAATCAGCAGTCCGAGGATCCAGGCCGGCTGCCCGAGGTCCCGCGAGAGGAACACGAAGGTCACCGCCGACGCGATCGCGAACGACAGGTTGCTCGCCGCGCTCGCGAGAGCCGTCGCGCGGAGCACGCGGTGGTGGACGACGAAGCGAAAACCCGCCCGCACCCGCACCCACATCGTGCCGCTGTGAGCAGTGGGGTCGTGCGACGTCTCGACCGCCCGGATCCCGGCGAGCGTCACCGCCGACACGACGAAACCGATCGCCTGGAGGAGGACGACGTTCGCGGCACCCGCGAGGGACACGAGTGCCCCGCCGATCCCCGGACCCGCGACCTGTCCACCGGACCGCAGGAACTCCATCGCCGAGTTTCCGGCGAGCACTCGGTCCCGGCCGGTGATGGTGGGGACGTAGCTCTGGTAGCCGACATCGAAGAACACACGCGCTGTTCCCACGAGGAACGAGACCACGAGCAGGTGCGCCATCGTGAGCCATCCGAACCATGCGGCGGCGGGGATCGTCGCAAGGAGGACGGCACGCGCGAGATCGCTCGCGACGAGGACCGGTCGTCGCCGCATCCGGTCGAGCCACGCACCCGCCGGCAGGCCGATAAGCGCGAACGCGATCGTCGAGGCGGCGCCGAGCATGCCGACCTCGAACGGAGACGCCTCGAGGGTGATGACGGCCAGCAACGGGACGGCGACGCCGGCGATCTGCGTCCCGAACTGGCTCGTCGTCTGTCCTGCCAGGAGCAGTCGGAAGTCCCGGGAGGAACGCAGTGGGCCGCGCGCGTCCGACATCACCGCCCCCTCCGCGGCCCTTCGTCGCATGACGTGACCGGTGTTCGAGCCTACGCGGCGACGACGGCCTCACACGACGCAGCGTCTCGCGCGGACGATCAAGCGCTGCAGAGCTGCCCGAGGTCGTCGGAGGACGACGAGGGAGCTCCACACTTCGGGGCTTTCAGCGTCCTCGATACGCCCCGCTCAAGCTTGCGACACTTCGAAATCAGTTCGGGTGATCAGCTCGAGGGCGTCGTCGAAGTCTCGGGCGGCGGTTGAGTAGTCTCGCTGCCGGGTCAGAAGGAGGATCTGTTCTATCCCATTTGGCTTGTGCAGGTAGGCGCTGCCCGTGAAGCATCTGCGGTCGTCATCGAAGCCGGGGAGAATCGATGGCGCGAAAGGATTGACGGGTCCGGGCAGATAGAGCGCGGACGTCCACGCTTCATCATCCATCCTTTCGAATGCACCCTGTGCCTCGGCGGCCGTCGGGTTGGGATCGAAAATCGTCGGGGGCATTTCTCCCTCCCCCAGAAGCTTTCGGGCGATGCGGGCGAGCGCGCTCGCGCTAGCCCGCTGCGACTGGCTCGCCGGACGCAGCTCTCCGAGGGTGACCGCTTCGCGGAACGCGACGGGGCCCCGCGCGATCGTGGCGAGCAGTTCGCCTGAGAATGTCGACCGCACGTCCTGGTCGTCGTGAACCGGCCTATCCGGGACGGCGGCCGCAACCTCCGCGCTGTATCGGGCGAGGGCCTCGTGGAATCCGCGCACGACCTCCCGCGGGAGGCCCTTCAAGTTGCGTCGGGCTCGAGCCGCGACCTCTTCGACCGCGAACGGGAACCGGTCGATCTGGGGTGAGATGACACGGCGAAAGCGTTCCGGAGAGAGAAGATCGCCCGGTCCCGCCAGCTTCACCGACGGGAAGGGGCCGAGGACGCTCTAGAACGGATCCCACGGAAGCACGTAAGTCGGGGAACGGTCCTCGCTGGCGACCTCCTGGTCTTCCGCGGCGGGCCATTCCATACCGGGCTCCCACACGTGCCCGGCGTTACCCCCGGCGGCGCGGGCTTCCGAAGGAGGACGGCGCCACCGTCGGGTTGGGACAGTTCGAACGTGTACTCGGCGACCGCGCGCTCACCGTCGCCCAGAAGGTCCGCCAGCGAATATTCAGACCCGTCGGGAACGTGAGCGGGATTTTTCTTGTCGAAGCTCGACACGGCTGGCACGTCTCGGGGTCGGCCCGAGAATGAGTGTCTAGAACGCTACTGGCGTCCCATCCGGGTTGCGGGTTTGGCACAGCGACATAGCGGCACACCAACGACAGACGAGGCGACGTATCGGTCTCTCACCCGTTCCGTATCGTAAAGGACCCGGCCATTGATCCTCGATCGAGAATCAATGGCCGGGTCCTCTGTCATTCGCCCCAGTCCGAGCGACATGTACGACGTACGGACGGTGGAGCATCTAGGTGTTCAGAGCTCGTGGCAGCCTGCTTCGTCTCGCTAGCCCTCGTTCTTCCGCGATCGGAACAGGAAGAGCGGGACGACCGCGCCGAGCGTCCCCGCGACTCCGACCAGCAGCAGGTACTGGAGCCAAAGTGGTTGAATCGCAGGATGACCTACGAGTTGCAGAGCCGTGATGAGGACGACGAAGCCCCATACGAGAAGCAGACCACCCCCGTTCTTCATCCTGTGCTCAGACGTGAGCATGAGTGATAGCAGGAACTGACGGCCAGCGAAGAGACGGGCAGGACGACGATAGATACGAGCCGGAGAACTTCGAACACGTCAGTAACTCGCCGTCACCAGCGACCAGCAGGTACCGATGCCAATCGCATTGATGAGAATCTTGCCTCCCGCGCGGAACAGACCCTCAAGAGCATCGATCTCCTTCTTCTTGAGGCTCGACTTCTTCTTCACGTACTTTTTGAGCTTGTCGATGACCTTGGTCATAGTGCCACCAAGCTGATTGTAGAACTTCTTCGCCGCCTTCAGACCGTTCAAGATCTTAGTCGCCTTAGTGACCATCGCAATAAACTTCGCGCCGGCGAATGCGAGGCTGAGAATCTCGGCGGCGCAGCCCGCGGCCGCCGCGATCACGGCCCACACACCACCTGACGGCTGACGTCGAGCTCCAGCCGGTCTTGCAGCAGACCCGTCACGCCGCGCTGTCAACGGCATCGCAAAAACAAAGAGGCACCGGAACAAAACGTTCCAGTGCCTCTGATGCCGAACCTTCTGACCTTTATTCTCAGGTCATTTGTTCGAGTAAATCTACCTTGGTAGCAGGAGCGGGGCTCGAACCCGCGACCTCACGATTATGAGTCCGATTCCTCGGGGTAGTAGGTACTCGTTGGCCCCGTTTGCCGCGTGATTCCGCGGAAGTAGTCATGGTTGGTCGCGGCTGGTTGAGAGTAGTTTCAGTAGAGCTACCGGCACAAGACCGGCACCGACTAGGGCCGAATCGCTTGGCGGGTGCGGACGGTGATTTGCTCGGCTACTTGCGAGTAGACATCGACTCCAAGCGAGTCATCAACCCAAAGCGTAATGGCGACGGCGAATTCGAGAAGTCCTGGGTCCTGAACACCAGCCTGCCCGAAACACTTCACGGTGAGCGCGAGATCATCTCCGTATCCCACGGCAAAGGATGAACGGACTTCCCAGTCGAGTCGCTGAAGAGTTGTTGCCCCCCGCGTTACCTCGGCATGCGAGCGATACTGGCCAGCTTTGAGGTCCGGGATACCACCGCCCGGTTTAGAGAAGGATAGCGATGCTTGACGGTATTGGCGGTGCCGCCAGTTGACTGGAGAGAGCCATGCAAGTGTCGCGGAAACCCGCTTCGCTCCAAGCTGTGACAGTCCGTCTGGTAGCGGGAGAAGCAGCTCTTGCGAATGACCGGGCGGAACCGCGCCGAGGAACAGGAGTGTTGCCTCGTTCTCAGCGCAGCCAGCAGTCAGATCGCGGGCCAACACGCCATTGCCGGTGGTCGCGCGGGAGGCTGTGTGATCCGCGTAATCTTGGCCGGGAGCAACAGCGCTATGAGCGATGAGAGCCTTCGTAGCCAGCGCTCGCTCACGCCGCGAGAACAACGTTCCCGGGGCGATTCTTTCCAACTCGTCGACAAGTTTCGCCGCATAGCGAGTCACCTCCGCTGCGGCCGGACTAGTGCCCGATATGTGTGTCTCACCGGCGTTCACAGGGTCTGCCACACGAATCCCAGGACCTGCTGGTCCTCCGTTGCGGAAAATAATCGGATCGCTGCCGATCACACTGGGCGTGAACACTGCTCGTCCACCCGGAGCGAGCAATTCGGGCTTGATGCTCCGGCGATATCCTCCGCCGAAAGCAGTGATCGGACTGACCGCGGGGTGACCGTCAGCGGGGTCGGCAAGGTATGGAGGAAGCGAAGCCGTCGCCGCGTCTGCGTGTGCCGCACCAACAGTGAGGGCGTTAATGGACTCACCCGGAGACAGGAGCCGTCGATTGACGCGGTCGGATTCTTGCGCATCCAACATAGCTTGCCGACGTTCTTCGCCCTGGAGGGACGAGAACTCAGCCTGAGACATCGGTATCGGGAGCCGCGTGTGATTACCGGCGGACACGATGACGAGAACTCCGTACTCGTAACTAAGCCAATCGAGCATTCTCGCCCACGATGAGATGATCGTGTCGAACGGCGTCGCGGGATCCCCAACAGAGAGATTGACTACGACGACCTCCGAGGCGACGGCCGCACCGTCTTCATCTTCCTCGAAAAGTTCACGAAATACGCGCCGCATGAGGTCCGGCATCAGGTCGACTTCTCGGACCTCTTCACTTCGATTCGCAGTGTGTGCAGACGGCGCGAGGATCGGTCGAACAAGAACAGGTCGGGCGGCGGGGGTCACGTCCGGACTAGCGAGGTCGCCCCAAATCGCGACAGACGACATATGCGTGCCGTGACGACGTTCATCGGCACTAACCCCGTCACCAATTTCGTCGGGGTCGAACACCGACACGCGGCCACTCAACAGAGGATGGTTTGTAGCCGGAATCCCGTCAAGGAGGCAGACAACTGGGTTTCCTTGAGGGAGGTCGTGCAGCTCGGTCCTCGGAACTGAGGCCACAACATCACCCTCGGGCGGCAGTGATTGACCACTGACACGCAAGAACATGACATTCGCAGACTTGACTACCCGCACGCCTTCAAAATCGCCGCTTGCCAACGCCTGAATGACGTTGCTTGGCACTTCGCACTTGAGCCCGTGATAGCCGATCGCTCCAATTTGGACGGATGCCGTGACGCTGCCACCTGCCTCCTCGACGAGCGTCTGCACTTCGCTCTGCGCAGCATCCCGACGAGATCCGCTCGCTCGATACCAGAGTTCGATCTCGATGGGATGCATTACATCAGGAAGAAGACCCTCTAGGTATTCCCGGGTCTCAAGGAGTTGCAGCCGATCTCTTGGGCCCCACGGTCGAAGATCCTTCAAGTGAGAGAATAGGTCTCGTAGCGGCGCGTTCCCAGGCACAGAATTGGTGCGCTTCCAAGTCGTCCAAGCCGCTGTGAGTTTATTGAAAGCTGCTTGATCGCCGCATACAGCATGCAGCGACGAGTGCACGAAGGGATCCCCGGGACGGCCCGAACGTAGTCGATACTCTGAGTCCGGCTCGAAAGCCGTCTCCGCTTCAATGAGAACTTCCAAACCGATGCGCTCGGCGGCAGTGACCAGGTCCGTGCGATCTTCGACGGCTTCCAGCACTAGCACTAGCTGCGGATCGGACGCGTTGATAGACGTAGTGAGCTCGACTTGCTCCAGCAGCGCTTCGGAAACGAGATCGAACCCGGAGTCAACCCGTCGTCGCTGTCCTCCACCCGCACCACCAGCAAGACGCTGGTTAGGCCTAGCCTGAGGCGGCGGGATTGGTGATGGCGCGTTGGGCCGCCCGAACAGCACTGGGCGTTCGAAGTTCGATGCGCTCGCGTCAGTCACTTTCGATTCCGCTCACGCTGAAGGCCAATTGCTGGAGGACCATCTGGGTGATCGTGCGAGGGTTGCTCGTCGGCCCGTCGAGAATTTGGCGACGCTCCACGTCGAGGGCGAACTGCTCGATTTCAGCGAGGCTCAGTCCTCGAAGCCTGTCCGCAAGTGTTCGACTTGCGAGTCCGAAATCTAACTGTTTGCGGCGAGCCCAACGTTCGATCCAAGTGATCCTCATCTCGCGGGTGGGCTTGGGAAGTTCCAGCCTCAACTGCATGCGCCGCCAAACGGCCCTGTCCAGCAGTTCAGGGTGATTTGTGGCTGCGACGACCACAACATGACTCGGGAGTCGATCGATCTGTTGCAGTAGCGAACTGACGACCCGTTTGATCTCGCCCGTTTCGTGGACGTCGCCGCGTTCTTTTGCGACCGCATCGAATTCGTCGAAGAACAGAACGCACGGCGTTGCTCTGACTAGTTCGAACAGCGAATCCATTCGTCCAGCGGTTTCGCCAAGGAAACTACCGATGATTCCCTCGTAGCGGACGCTGAGAAGCACTGTCCCCAATTCCGTTGCCAGTGCCTCGGCCAGCGTAGTCTTGCCTCCGCCTGGCGGGCCCACCAATAGCACCCGATGCCGGGGTTCGACGGCATAGCTACGGAGCAGGTCTCTACGGTGATGCTCTTCGATCAGCTGTTTGACAGACGCCGTGACGTGATCAGGTAGCACTAGCTCGCTGAGTGCTCGCTCAGGCAGAATCTCGTGAACGAGCCCGTCGTAATTCGGTCGAGCCGGAGCTGAGGCAGTGATTTCTCTACGTCTCGGTTGCGCTAAGAGAGCATTGCTGAGCTGTTCAGCCAAGACTCCATGCCGCTTGGCCTTCTCATCGGCGATCAGCGCTTCCGCTGCTCGTTGAAAACCTTGATCATCACCTTGAACACTCGTACGAACAAGAGCCAGCAAGAGATCAGCGCGGGCCATGATCGTTCCTTCCGGTTAGAGGTTGATGGGCCTGGCAGAGTTTAATGGCCCTCATATGCCTCGTGGCCTCTGCGGATCGATTCGTCGAGGAGCGCGCGGACCGCAGCGTAGCGAGGACCGCACGCACCGCAGACGAACCGATCCGCAGCCGGCCGGAGGCCGGCCTTGAACGAGTAAAGAAAGTCCTCACAGATCGGCTCACTTCGTCGCTCGTCGGACTCGTGTAGCGGTCGCCTTGACATCCTCTGGCTTGACTGCACGGGCATCGAAGCGCTTATGCCACGCGTCGAACACGGAGAGGAGCTTCGGCTCTCGACGCTTCAACGCCGTCGACATGAAGGATGACAGGTCATCGATGGGACGGGTGATGCGCTCGTCGGCCGGGTTACGGACGAAGCCAAGCTGCTTCGGGGCGTTCTGACCGAAGAGCGCGATGAACTCCTCCGAGACGATCTTGCGCATCCGTTCGCGAACCTTCAATTGCTCATCGAGCGTGGGAGTGATCCCCCGGAAGTCGCTGTCGACTACCGAGATGAAGGGCTCGAGCACGATGTCAATAAGGGGCTCCGGCTTGAGCAGTTCCCGCACTGCCTGAACGTGCTGCTCGTTGTAACGGTGCCGTAGCGCGCTCGGCGACACTCGCTGCCATTTGGCAAGAGCAGAGAGCTCCGGGCGCGGGTCGGCCACGGCCTGGCTGTACGCAGTAAGCAGAGCACGGATATCAGCCGAGCGATCTGCAAGCTCGGTGCTGACACCCGCGATCCGGTAGAGCCACTCCTCCGTGTCGTCCTCGGGCAGGTCCGTTGCTACAGGCGTCCATCTCGGGGGACGCGAGCGGTCGAAGTCCGAGATCGGGTCAGTGCGGACCTTGGACAGGTTGGAGAGCAGCCCGACGACCGGCGTCGGTATCTGTAACTGATTCAGATTCTTGCCCACCACATGAGACTACGGGATCTCGTGTCGCAAAGTACTTACGTTAAGTAAAGCGGCAAAGTACTGTGACAAGCGTAAGCGAAATACCCCTATTTGAGAGGAGCCAGAAATGGCACTGCAGTCAGGAATCCCGGTCAGCTTCGAGGCGTACTTCCCTCGCGGAGCGTTCATGGTCGGCGAAATCGAAGATCGATCCGAAGACGAGGAAGACGCTCCCCGAGGGCATCCGCTATCGCGCCGACCGCAACAAGTACCAGGTGCGGGTGTGGGCGCTCGGGATCAACGGAGAGCAGCGGGAACGCAGCTTCCTCGTAGACACTCTCGCGGAGGCCAAGAAGCTTCGCAGCGAGGCCCGGCTCAGCGTTCGTCCTGAAGGTGGGATGACCCTCAACAACTGGAAGGAGCGGCACTGGGCGACCCTCGTCGAAGGTGTCCGCCCAGCGACCGAGGCAGCGTACGAGCGGGGTTGGCGGCTTCGAGTGCAGCCGTGGCTCGGGCATCGGAAGCTCGAATCACTCGGCGTCACCGACATCGACGACGCGATCGCCGGATGGAGTGGTTCGGCTTCGACCCGCAATGACGCGCTCGCGGTCCTCAGTCGGCTCCTCGAGGGAGCTGCACGCGCCGGGATCATCGCTGCTAATCCTGTGCGGCTGGCTCGACGTCCGCGGCAGGAAGGAGCAGGCGAGGTTCGTTCACGCGCGCTCACTGCTGCCGAGGTGAAGGTCATGCTGGAGTTCGTTCCGGACGGGCCGCACCGCGACTACCTCGCGGCGCTGGTGTACACCGGCATGCGAGCGGGTGAGGCGAGTGCGCTTCGCGTCGGCGACGTCGACCTCGATCACGGCGTCATTCACGTTAGGCGCACCTTCTCCCCCGCCGGAGGTGGGAGGGTCCAGGAACAGACCCCGAAGAGCCACAAGGAGCGCTCCGTTCCCCTACCGTCGTCGCTGCGATCTGTCGTCATCCGGCGGATCGAGGGTCTGGGTCGGAATGATCTTGTGTTCACAGGGCCAAACGGCGGGCGACTGAACACCTCGAACGTGCGCCGTGCCGTCGAGTGGGAAGGTCTGCGGACTCAGCTCGATCGCCCGGACTTCCGCATTCACGACCTGCGGCACACGCTCGCGACGCTCCTCTTCGATGCCGGAGCGGCCGCAAACGACGTGCAGGCGATCCTCGGCCACTCATCGATGCAGGTAACCGAGCGCTATAGCCGTGCACGGTCCGACGCCGCACTGCGAGCCAACGGCGCCCTCAATCGACTTCTCGACTTCCCCATCCACCAGGACTGACGACAGGAACGGCACGATGTCTACGACCTACCGCTACACGAATCTGACGTCGGCGATGGCCGACCCGAATTCACCCCTGCGACAGCTGTTCGACAGGCTCTTTCCGAACACACGCGACGTACAAGCGGCCTACCGAGAAGGCAAGCCACACCTCCTTGTGGAGGGTGGGACGGCCAACCCCGGCACGCTGGGCGCTGCCTTCGACTACGCCACGCGATTCGCGTTGGACATCCTGTACGACGCGCCACTCGCTCGCGCCGCATTCATCGACGAGCCCGACACGGTGTCTAACATCGACGCCGTCATCACGGCCGCACAGATCGCCCAGCTGATCGGGGATCGCACCACTGTGTTCCGCGCATCGTGGGCGCTCGGATTGTTGACCGAGGTGTACCGAATCGGCCTACTCTCCGGGTCGCCCTTACGGGACCTTATCGACGCAGGGCGCATGCACGCGCAGGATCTCCTCGAGTCTGCTCCGGCCGATGCGCTCGACCAGCTGAGCAAGATGGACGCGATCGCTCGAGAGAGGCTGCTCCCCTACCTTCGCCATCCTCTCGAGCTCGGTCCGACGTTCGAGGGTTCGGCGCTGTGCCGCCGCAGACGCTGACATTATTGCCGACGGGCTCCTGCTTGACCTGAAGACGGCGCTTGGGGGAAAGGTCAAGGGTCGCGGAGGGCGGGCAGACTACCTGAAGGTCGACCACCTGCGACAGCTCATCGGATACCTGCTGTTCGACCACTCGGATTCGTACCGCATCGATCGCGTGGGTATCTACTCGGCCCGCTTCGGGCACCTCGTGACCTGGCCCGTCGCCGATGTACTCGAGATGCTCGCAGGGCGGCCAGTGGACCTAGCCGACGCACGTGAGCAGACGTGGCGCGCCCTCGGCGGGCGCTCGAGCGCGAAGCCCACGCAGAGCGATCGATGATGGACACGAACACCTTCGCAGAGCTGTCTCGATGGTCGAATCACCATAGTTCTGCTGGGTGATCGCCAGCATCGGCGAACTCCGAAACGCACTCGATGCCAAGTGTCAGCCACGTCAAGCCGGTGTCAGCCTCGTAGCCGGGCCCGCCAAGATGCGTCCGCTCCGGCCTCGAGTAGAAGCCGGTCGGCGAAGGCCACCCCGGACTCCATCTGATTCCGCCGCGCTAGAGGCTCGAGAAGCTCAGCAAGTCGTTTGGGCCAGAGCAGCACGCCTCGATGCATCGCATGCTCGACCGCATCGGCGACGAGCGAGAGGTCTTCCCACGACTCGACAAGGTCGGCGACGGTGCGCTCGACCGTCATCGTCGGAAGGCCGTGAACGCCAGTCACGTCCACGCTCTCGAGTCGGCGGATGCGCAGCTGAACGTGGGGCAGACGCGTCGTACGCCGCTCGGGTGTCACGAAGTCACTGTCTGACGGGAACCAATCGCCAATACCGTGCAGTGCCGCCGCCGACTTGCCTGCTGCGACGACGGTCCTGGCCGCTCCCCCAAGTGCGAGCCAATGTACCCGAATCATGTCGATCGCCGGTTCATGGGCCGAAGGCGCGCCAGCCATGCGGTACACACCTTGCGCCAGCCGCTCGATCGCGCCAGCCGCGGCGAGGCGGGCCAGTGCTGACCTCGGGACCCCAGCCTCCCCCGCCTGCTGTGTGGTGACCATCCCCCACTGCCCAGCGCCGATTGCGCCGAGGGTCGCGATCATTCGGAAGGACATACAGCATTTGTACCTCATAACGCCACAAACGCAGCGGGTTGGCACGCGGCGGAGCAGCAGATGGCGAACGGAGTGTCTGAGGTGGCCGTTACTGTTCTTCACACTGAGACGAACGGAGATCGCATGAACGAGATGTGGTGGCGCGCTGTGATCGAGGTGACGGATGACACCGGCATCGCCCGCGGCTGGCTCGTTGGAAGCGACTATCGGGGAGACGTACTGCCCAACGTCGGAGACCTTGTCACTCTGACGGGCGAACGCCTCGAGTCGAACCTCGACGTGCTCTTCGGGACGCCGACGCTCCCCGTCCTGCGACGGCACTTTCACGCGGAGGTCGAGAGGGCAGGCGATCGGAGAAGACGAGTCGTCTTCGGAGCACGGGTTGAGAGCGGACTCGACGACGTCTCGGCGAGAGATGAATGGCTCGAGTACTCCCCCTCGGCCGAGAGGTGCGTGTACGGCGGTTGTGCTAGAGACAACAAGCGAGAGGCGGACAGCGCGCTCTGGTCGTGCATCACATCGGGTCACAACCTCTGCCTGTCGTGCGACCGTCCTGTCCGAGGTAGCGGATACTTCTGCGCATACCACGATCGTTCCGAGTTCGAGTGATCCGGGAGCCCGACGCACAGGGGCGATGTGTCCTCACCTGCGGCTTCCACCGGCACAAAACCGGCACATCGCCATTCCAGCACGACGCTCAACCGTCAGCAGATAGGACAAAACCCCCGGAAAACCGGGGGTCCTAGTCTGTAGCAGGAGCGGGGCTCGAACCCGCGACCTCACGATTATGAGTCGTGCGCTCTTACCAGCTGAGCTACCCTGCCAGGCGATTCCCACGGTCGAGAGTGGAAAGCGAGCCCCGAGTCAGGATTGAACTGACGACCCCTTCCTTACCATGGAAGTGCTCTACCACTGAGCTATCGGGGCGTGACCATCGAAATGGCACCAGTCGAGGATAGCATCCGCCGAACCTCTCTCCGCACACCCCCGCTCTCCCCCCTGAACACTTCCTCTGTGCACGAGTTTTCGCGCACAGAGGAAGTGTTTAAGCACAGAGGGGTGAGGTGGGGGTGCCGTCGACGAGGGTGCGAAGGATCGGGATGGTCGCGAGGTCGACCGGGGTGGCCGTGAGCGGGTCGGCGGCGAGGACGACGAGGTCGGCGACGGCACCCTCGCGGATGATGCCGCGATCCGTCGCGCCGAGGGCGAGCGCGCCGGAGCGCGTGTAGGCGACGAGCGCCTCCTCGACGGACACCCGCTCATGCGGCTCGAAGACGGGGCCGTCGCCTGAGGGGGCCGAGCGCCACGTCGCCCAGACGAGGTTGGCGCGCGGGTCCATCCCGGCGACCGGCCAGTCGGAACCGAAGACGGTGAGCACCCCGGCGTCGAGGACGTCGCGCGCGCGGAACCCCGTCGCCGCGCGGTCCTCCCCCAGTCGCGCGGCCCACGAGTCGGAGAGGTCCTCGTGCCGCCACTGCATGTGCAGCGGCTGCATCGACGCGACGACGCCGCTGCCCGCGAGCTTCTCGATGTCCGCATCGGACAGGATCTCGAGGTGCTCGATGCGGCGGGGGCGTGCGGGATCGGCCGGCGGCAGTGCGGCGTAGGCGTCGAGCACCGCGTCGACGGCACGATCCCCGACCGCATGCGTCGTGAGTTGCAGACCCGCGGCGTCGTAGCGGCGGATGACCTCGCCGTACCGGCTCCAGTCGGGCCAGAAGCTCGCGCCTCCGTCTCCGTGCGCGTCGGGAGCGTGCAGCCAGGCGGTCCCGGTGTCGATGACGCCGTCGCTGAAGAGCTTGATCCCGGCGACGCGCCAGCGCCGACCGGCTCGCCCGGCGAGGGCGATGCGCTCGCGGACCGTCTCATCGTCATCTTCCGGGCGGTGCCAGAGGAAGACGTCGACGCGCAGGGTGAGCTCGCCGTCCCGCTCCATCGCGTCGAGCACGTCGAGCAGGCGCTCCGACCCATCCATGACGGCGCAGCCCGTCAGGCCGACCGCAGTGAAGCGCGCGAAGGTCGTCCGCAACAGCTCGCACTCCTCGTCGAGCGACGGCTGCGGCGCAGCGGAGCCGACGAGGTCGTAGGCGGTCGGCTCGCGCAGCTCACCGGTGGGACGACCGTGCTCGTCGACGACGACCTCTGAGGCGTCGGGGAACGCTCGCGCGCCGGTGACACCGGCGGCGTCGAGCGCGGCCCCCGTCGCGACAGCGGTGTGCAGGTCGTAGAACATCAGGAACGCCGGAGCCCCGGCGACCGCCTCCTCGAGGAGATCACCCCGCACCGCGTGGCCGCCGAAGGCCGCATAGTCGAGGTTCCAGCCCCGCACCCATGCTCCGGCGCCCACACGCCGGGCCTCCGCGGCGAGCGCCTCGCGAAGCGAGTCGAGATCCGTCAGCCCGCCGAGGTCGATGCCGGCCGACAACCGTGCACCCCAGAGAGGGTGAGAGTGCGAGTCGATGAAACCGGGAAGGACGGCTCCGCCCTCGAGCTCGACGATCTCCGCGCCGTCCGGCGTCGCGGCGAGCACCTCGGCCGTACTGCCGACCACGGTGATCCGCCCGTCGACGACCGCCACCGCCTCGGCGGTCGGTCGGTCCGGGTCCATCGTGCGGACCACTCCCGAGACGAAGCTGATAGCGGACATGCGCTCTCCCGTCGTTGTCGACCCTCGAGCCCATCCTGGCAGCGCACCCGCCGCGAGCGTCACCGACCCGCGACGTCCTCCGGGTATCGCTCGTGCCGGTAGCGTGGTCCGGTGACCGCCGAGCCCTCCGATCAGACCCCGTCCGCCGCGTCCCCGGAGCCCGCTCCCCCGGTGCACGCCGTGGCTCCTCCGCACTCGCTCGTCGAGGACGTCTTCGCTCTCGTGATCGGAACGCTCATGGTGTCGTTCGGCCTCGCGCTGCTCACCGCGTCCGGTGCCGTCACGGGCGGCGTCGCGGGTGTCGCGATCCTCGCCAGCTACGTCTCGCCGTTGCCGTTCGGCGTCTGGTTCGTGCTTCTCAATGCACCGTTCTTCGTCCTCGCCGTCCTCCGGATGGGGTGGGCATTCACAGTCAAGACGATCGTCACGGTGGTGCTCGTGTCGCTGTTCTCGAGCCTGCACCCTCTCATGCTGGATCTCGACGCCGTCCAACCCGTGTACGGAGTCCTCTTCGGGAGCGCCGTGACGGGAGTCGGCTTCATCGTGCTGTTCCGCCACCGCGCGAGCGTCGGCGGCATCTCGATCCTCTGCCTCTACCTGCAGGACCGCTTCGGGTGGCGGGCCGGCTACCTGCAGATGGGGTTCGACGCGGTCATCGTGCTGTCCTCCGTCTTCGTCGTCCCCCTTCCACTGCTCGTGCTCTCGTTCACCGGTGCGGTCGTCCTGAACCTCGTGATCGCGCTCAATCACCGCCCGAACCGCTACCTGGCCTGACCCGGCACCTCACTCCCGCCGCCCTTTCCCCGCGTCTTGCGTACGCAAAGGACAACCGCGGGTGTAATTACGGCCGCAGTTGCCCGTTGCGTACGCAATTGGCGGGAGGTCACCGGGTGCGACGTCGCCCTGATCGGGACGAACCGCCCGAGACGTTGTCAACAGCGGTCGGGTACTCGCTCGCCGGCCCGTAAAATCGAGACATGACGACGGCCGACGCTTCGACGACCTCTCGGGACGGCTTCGCCGCTCCCTCCGCAGCCGGTAGGGAATGGTGGCGCAGCGCCGTCATCTACCAGATCTACCCGCGCTCGTTCGCGGACGGCGACGGCGACGGCATCGGCGACCTCGCCGGTATCCGCTCACGACTCGGCTCCCTCGCGACGCTCGGCGTGGACGCGGTCTGGCTCTCGCCCTTCATGACGAGCCCGCAGAAGGACGCCGGGTACGACGTGGCCGACTACTGCGACGTCGACCCGCTCTTCGGAACCCTCGAGGACTTCGACCTCATGACGGCGGAGGCGCACCGGCTCGGCATCCGGGTCATCGTCGACCTCGTCCCGAATCACTCGTCCGACGCCCACCCGTGGTTCCAGGCCGCCCTCGCGGCGGCCCCCGGCTCCACCGAACGTGCGCGTTACCTCTTCCGCGACGGGAAGGGCGAGGACGGCTCCCTGCCGCCGAACAACTGGCAATCGGTCTTCGGCGGCCCGGCATGGACCCGCACGACCGATCCCGACGGCACCCCCGGGCAGTGGTACCTGCACCTCTTCGACGCGAGCCAGCCCGACTTCGACTGGACCAACGACGAGGTCCGCGAGATGTTCCGCGACGTGCTGCGCTTCTGGCTCGATCGCGGCGTCGACGGCTTCCGCGTCGACGTCGCACACGGGATGATCAAGGCCGACGGGCTCCCCGACTACACACCCCCCGCCGACGGCGGCAGCATGGGCGGCGCCGGAGGCATCGCCCTCGAGCCGGGCATCTCCGACGACGTCGAGGAGAGCCCCGGTGCACCGTACTGGGCGCAAGAAGGGGTGCACGAGATCTTCCGCGACTGGCACGAGGTGCTCGCCGCATACGAAGGCGACCGCGTGCTGTGCGCCGAGGCCTGGGTCGACCCGCTCGCCAAGATGGCGCTGTGGGTGCGTCCGGACGAGATGCACCAGGCGTTCAACTTCCCGTACCTCGAGACGCCGTGGGCGGCTGCGCCGCTGCGGGCGGTCATCGACGAGTCGATCGCCGCGTTCTCCGCCGTCGGCGCCCCGAGCACGTGGGTGCTGTCGAACCACGACGTCGTGCGTCACGCCTCCCGGCTCGCCCTCACCGCGGAGAACCCTCAGGGGCACGGCATCGGCCCGCGGTCGCCGGGTCAGCCGGACGCCGTCGTCGGACTCGCCCGGGCTCGGGCCGCATCCATGCTCATGCTCGCGCTCCCGGGCGGTGCCTACATCTACCAGGGCGAGGAACTCGGGCTGCCCGAGGCCGTCGACCTGCCGGACGACTCGCGGCAGGACCCGACGTGGTTCCGCACGAAGGGCGAGCGCTACGGTCGAGACGGGTGCCGCGTGCCGATTCCGTGGGAGTCGGCCGCCCCCGCCTACGGGTTCAACGACTCGGGCGCGTCCTGGTTGCCGCAGCCGGACGAGTGGGCGGACCTCGCGCGCGACGCGCAGGAGGACGTCCCCGGAACGACGCTCGAGCTCTACCGGACGGCGCTGCACCTCCGCCGGGAGCACGCGCTCGGCTACGGACGCCTCGAGTGGGTCGAGGGACTGCCCGCCGACGTGCTCGGCTTCGTCTCGAACGACGTGGTCGTGTTCGCGAACGTCGGGACGACCGACGTTCCGGTGCCGGAGGCGTTCCTCGACACCGGACTGCTCCTCGCGAGCGGACCCTTCGACGGCACGACCCTTCCGGGCGACACGACGGTCTGGTTCCGCCTGGCCTGACGCGGTCGGCGAGTCCGTCGAAGTGGATCACGGCACCATACCGTTACGACCCTTCGACAGCCTCAGGGACCGAAGAGGGCACCGCCTCGAGAGGCGGAGGCCGCGTCAGTTCGTGTTGGCGTAGAGCCAGTCGAGCGGGTCGACGTGCTCGGTGCCGCCGAGGAGGATCTCGAAGTGGAGGTGCGGGCCCGTCGAGCGACCCGTGTTGCCCGTCTGCCCGATGACCTGGCCGACCGTGACCGGGTCGCCGACCTGGACGGTACGCGACCCATTGATCATGTGGCCGTAGAGGCTGCGGACGACCTGGCCGTCGATGACGTGCTCGATGACGATTTTGACGCCGAATGCTCCACCGGAGTCGGTGGATTCGATGACGATACCGTCGGCGATCGACTGGATGGGAGCGCCGTAGCCGGGGTTGAAGTCCTGACCCTTGTGGTTGGTGCTGCAGCCGATCGGGCAACCGGGACGAGCGCCGTAACCGCTGCCGATGTGCACTCCGACCGCGAAGGGCCACTGGACGGTGCCGTTCGGGTCGTTCGAGAACGTCGCCTCCGGCTGGATGCCGAGGGCCTTCGCGGCCTCGATCGCCGACATGGCGCCGTAGGAGTCGCGCTTGACGGTCTCCATGGCGGTCGCACCGGACGCCGCGACGGTCTGCGTCTGCCCCGTGGAGGTCGACGTCGAGTCGCCCTGGGTCACGAGCACCTTCTGAGCGGCGACGTCATCTGCCGACAGCAGCGCGTTGGCCGGGAGCGAGGTCGCGAGCGTGAGGAGGCCGGCGACGCTGAAGGCCGCGAAGCTGAAGGACTTCGCGGCGACACGGCCGGCACGGTGGCGCCGCGAGACAGCCGGTGCCGGGGCCGGCGCCGCCGACACGCTCGCGGCGGCGGCGACGGGCGCGATGAGCTCGGTGCGCGGCACGAAGACGGGACGCTCGTCCTGCTCGGTCAGGTGCCCGACCGCCACGACCGACGTCGTGGTCTCCATGTCGATGTGCTCGACGTGAAGCGTCGCGACGTCGAGGATCGGGGCGGCGGAGCGCGTGTCCTCGGAGTCGAGCACGATCGTCGGCGAGACACTCGCGATGACCGGTTCGACGGGGACGTCCTCGATCATGACGGCGACGGCTTCGCGCTCGTCGACGATGGCATTGTGGGAGGCGACGTCCGCCGGGTCGTCCTGCACGATCGTGAACGACTCGCTCGAGTCGGTGGACTCGGCCGCGACGACGAGGTCCGACGGGGTGGCCGCGACCGGGGCCGATTCGAGCGTCGCCCGGGGCTCGAACGTGAGGAGCGGGATGTCCTCGGCGGACTCGGAGCGCGCCGAGCGCCGAGCACGGCGCGAGACGAGGGGCAGCGCCTCGGTCTCGTCGAGCGCGCTCGACTCGAGGGAGACGACCTGACGTGCACGGCGCGCACGGCGCGAGAGGACGACGGTTTTCTCGAGGTCGTGCTCGGTGCGCGTCCCCATCCAGTCGCTCACGATGTTGTCGGGCACGGAGTCGGCCGCTGCGAGGCTGCGACGTGCACGCCGACCGAGCGTCACCTGCTGCTCGTCAGGGCCGGAGACGGGAGCGTCGGCCACGCCGCGCGTGTCGGACGAGACGGAAACGATCCGACGAGCCCTCCGCTCCGAACGGTTGGCGGGAAGCGTCGACTCCGGTTCGGTGCGGGCCTCAGCACTCAGCGGAGCGGCGCCGGACTCCGGGGTCGCCTCGAACCCGTCGGCCGCAGGGGTGCGGCGGTTGCGGACGCGGCGGAGCGGCGCGTCATCACCGGGGAGGCTGGCTGGCACGGAGCGATGGATCCTTTGGAACAGAGCGGGCAGGCAGAACGAACGAACGTGCGCGGGCGCGGCGCGAGCGCCTCGCCCGACGACCTACTCGGAGGAGAAATGGCGGGTTGTCGGGTCGTCTTACATCACTGATGTGTAACGAATTCATCAAGAATAACGGGGTTGCGCTGAGAAAGCCAATGCGAGATGGCCTCGGTTTTGCTCCAGATTCGTGTCGAAAGCACGAGAAAAGCCCGGTCCATCCATGTTTCGCGTCGTTCACCCGTGAGAAGCCTCCGAGACACGTTCATGGAGGAAATCGAACAGGCCGGGCGTGGCGGCGATGGTGAGTCGACGATTGCTCGGGGCGCCCGCGCGACCTTCCACCCGGGCGCCCGCTTCGCGGGCGATGAGCGCACCCGCCGCTTGGTCCCAGGCATTGAGGCCGGACTCGTAGTACCCGTCGAGTCGGCCGCACGCCACAGCGCACAGATCGAGCGCGGCAGCGCCGATGCGCCGGATGTCGCGGACCTCGGCGATGAGCGACTCGACGACCGCCGCCTGGCGCACCCGCTTCTCGGCCGCGTAGCCGAAGCCGGTCCCGATGAGCGCGAGTTCGGGCCGCACATCCGGATTGACGACAAGCCGCTCGTCTCCCCGGAAGGCACCGTGACCGACAGCCGTGCGGAAGAGTTCCGACTTGGCCGGGGCGAAGACGACTCCGGCGAGCGCCGACCAGGTGCTCGGGTCGGGTTCCCCCTCGACGACCGCGATGCTCACGCAGTAGTCGGGGATGCCGTAGAGGTAGTTGACCGTGCCGTCGATCGGGTCCACGACCCACGTGAGTCCGCTCGAGCCGCCCTCCGCACCGGACTCCTCTCCGAGGAAGGCATCGGCCGGCCGGACGTCGGCGAGTCGTGAGCGGATGAGGGTCTCGACCTCGCGGTCGGCCTCCGTGACCACGTCCTCGAGCGACGACTTGGACGCCGCGATCGACACGCCCTCGACTCGACGCGTGAACGCGAGCTCCCCCGCCTCTCGTGCGATCGACTCGGCGATGTCCCTTAGTTCGAGCACTCCGGTCATGTCGGTCTCCTCACGTCAGCGGCCGGCCCGCACGGCCGAGCGACTCCAGGGTACCGGGGCCCCTCGACGAGCGGATGGCCTCGCGGACGGCCGGATGGTCGGGGAGGCGGCACGGACGGCGCGACCGAGCGGAAACGGGCCGGACAGGGAGGCAGCCCCCCGCCCGTCCGGGAGGACGTGCGGGGGGCTGTCGTGGTCTGGTGGCGAGTGAGGGATTCGAACCCCCGAATGCTGAGCAGTCTGATTTACAGTCAGATCCCTTTGGCCGCTTGGGTAACTCGCCAGATGCGCTTCCGACCGTACTTGTTCAGCCAACCGAACGCGCCGCAAGAAATACTACCCCGGAGCCGGGAGGCTGCGAAATCCGCGCCGCCCGGCGCCCACCGGCGTGTCTCGCGTTCTCCTACCGGTCGAGATCCTCCGGTGTGCGGAGCAGAGCACCCTCGGCTCGACACGTCGCGGCGGCGACGAGCATCGCCCGGTCGAGCACCCTCGACCAGCCGTTTGCGTCGGTCGGGCGGCCCTGCCGGACCACGTCGGCGACCACGGATGCGAGCGAAGCGTCTCCGGCCCCCATGGTGTCGACGATCGGACCCGGGAGCGAGGCGATCCCGCTCGAGACCTCGATCGTCCCGTCGAGGATGCGCGCTCCCGCCTTGCCCTCGGTCGCGAGCACGGCGTCGGCGCCGCGCTCACGCAGGTCCGACACGAGCGCCGCGAGTCCGGCGGCGCCGAGGAACGGGGCGTCGTCGTCGCCGACCTTCACGAGCATGCTGCCGCCGGAGACGCGCAAAGCGTTCGTCTCGAAGCGGCCGCGGTCCGCCATCATCGCCTCGCGCGGATTCGGATCGACGATGAGCGGCACCCCCGCCGTCGTCTCCTCGAGCGCGGCGGACTGCGCGTCGTCGTCGAAGGGGAAGCAGCTCACGACGACGGCGGGGGCTGCGGCGATCACTGCCCGTTCCCGGTCTCCGAAGTCGACGTGGCGGTTCTGGGCGGCGGCGTTGAAGACGTAATGCGGCTCCCCGTCCACTCGCTCGCTGACGGCCCGAGAGGAGCCGTGCTCCGACGACGTCGCGATGAGTTCGACGCCGTGCGTCTCGAGCAGTTCGCGGATGGTACGCCCGTCCTCGTCGTCGCCGACCATCGCGAGCAGCGTCGTGGGAACGCCGAGGCGCGCGAGACCCACCGCGACGTTGAGCGCCGCTCCCCCGACGAATTCACGCGTGCCCCGCTCGTCCCGCAACTCGTCGATGAGGGCGTCGCCGATGACGACGACTCGGTCCGGTCCCGTGGTGGCGTCCGCTGCGGCGCTGTGCTGTTCGCTCATGGTTCGGAATGTACACGGACTGACGGCCGGGTGCTGCGGACGGATACCGTGGAGTCATGACCGAGCCGTACCTCTCTCTTCCCATCGACGACCAGGCGGCGGCATCGCTGCGCGACTCCGGATTGCGACTCGCCCTCGTCGACACCGCCGACGACGACGCCTTCGACGCGTGGCTCTCGGCCGACGCCCGCGGCTTTCACTCGAAGCAGCCGTCCCCCGCGGCCCTCGCCCAGCAACGCGAGCTGCTGCGCCACCGTCGCACCACGGGTGTCTACGACGACAACATCCCCGTCCCGCACTCCCCCGTCGGAACCGTGAACTCCTGGCCGGCGCCCCTCACCGTGCCCGGACCCGGGCAGGTCGACTCGTGGCTCATCAGCTCCGTCACGGTCGCTCCGACGCACCGACGCCGCGGTATCGCGACGGCCATGCTCCCCGCGGAGTTGCGGACCGCCGTCGCGCTCGGGCTCCCGGTCGCCGCCCTCACCGTCTCCGAGTCGACGATCTACGGCCGGTGGGGCTTCGGACCGAGCGCATTCTCCACCGCCTGGACGATCGACGCCCGACGCGCCGGTTGGATCGGCCCCGCGACCCGCGGTCGCCTGTCGTTCACGACGGCACCCGAATTCATCGAGACCGGACGGGCCCTGCTCGCCCGCCAGAACGCGGCACATGCCGGGGAGGTCGGCCTCTCCGAGTACCTCGCCGACCGCACGATGACGCCTCTCGAGGGAGCGCCTGACGCCTCCACGTACCGCATCGTGCGTTACGACGGGCCCGACGGTGACCCCGAGGGCTTCGTCACGTACACGATCACCGAGGACGACTCCGACTTCACGAACGCCACGCTCGACGTCGTGGCCCT
The DNA here is from genome assembly GCF_004078655.1 of Labedella populi. Classification (GTDB taxonomy): domain Bacteria; phylum Actinomycetota; class Actinomycetes; order Actinomycetales; family Microbacteriaceae; genus Labedella; species Labedella populi. The sequence continues at coordinate 223,995 of NZ_RZNC01000004.1, forward strand.
TGTGGCGACGACCGACGCGGCGAACGCCGCCCTCTGGCGCTACGTCATCGAGATGGACCTCGTGTCGACCGTCCGCGCCCACACCCGGGCGGTCGACGAGCCGCTCCCCTGGCTCGTCCGCGACATCCGCAGAGCGAAGGTCACGAAGGTGCAGGACCACCTCTGGACCCGCATTCTCGATGTTCCCGCGGCCCTCGAGGCGCGCCGCTACGAGAACGCCGGAACCCTCGTCCTCGAGGTCGACGACCCGCTCGGGTTCGCCGACGGCCGGTTCCGCGTCGCTGCCGGATCGGACGGAGTCGCGAGCGTCACGGAGACGACGGACGCCCCGGACGTCTCCCTCCCCGTCGGCGCGCTCGCCTCGGTGTACCTCGGCGCACCGGCCGCGGCCGGTCTCGCCGCAGCCGGTCGGATCGACGGCGACGCCGTGGCCCTCGACCGGCTCTTCCGCACCGCCGTTCCCCCGCGGCTCAGCAGCTGGTTCTAGCCCGCTCCGCCTCCCGTCATGACGGCTCGTCCGCTCGCACGCGTGCGGACGGGCCGCCTACACTGGCCGTATGGCAGATTCATCGTTCGACGTCGTCAGCAAGGTCGAGAAGATGGAGGCGGACAACGCCGTTCATCAGGCCTCGAAGGAGATCGAGCAGCGCTACGACTTCAAGGGCGTCGGCGCGTCGGTCGAGTGGAGCGGCGAGAAGATCATGCTCAAGGCCAACAGCGAGGAGCGCGTGAAGGCCGTCCTCGACGTCCTCCAGTCGAAGCTCATCAAGCGGGGCATCTCGCTCAAGAGCCTCGAAGCGGGCGAGCCCTACGCGAGCGGCAAGGAGTACCGCGTGGAGGCCACCCTCAAGGATGGCATCTCCTCCGAGAACGCGAAGAAGATCGGCAAGATCATCCGCGACGAGGCGCCCAAGAGCGTCAAGAGCCAGATCCAGGGCGACGAGTTGCGCGTGCAGTCGAAGAGTCGCGACGACCTCCAGGAGACGATCGCTCTCCTCAAGGGCAAGGACCTCGACATCGACCTCCAGTTCGTCAACTTCCGCTGACGGACCGTCGGGGACCTCCGACCGCCCCTGAGCGACTCGCGCGCGGTCGGAGTCGGACGGAACCGTGCCGCGTCAACCCTCGGCCCGGGGAACACGTTCCCCCTACGCTCACGCCATGACCGCTCTCGGGCGGACTCCCCTCGAGCCGCTCCCCGAATCCGTGGCTCCCGAACCGGAGTCGCGGCGCTCCATCGTCTTCGTCGTGGGTGTCATCGCGTTCCTGGCCTTCGCCGTGCTGCGCATCGTCGTCGCCATCGACCGCGCCCCCTCGACGTGTCGTGGAACGACCTGATGCTCGTGCTGACGAGCGACCCGATCGTCGTCGTCGCCTGGGTTCCCGCGATCGTGGGCGGGACGGTGGGGATGTTCGTCGTCGGTCTGGTCCTCATCCTCCTCCTGTCGTGGCGCGGGCGGCGGTGGGACGCGGCGACCTTCGCGGTCGCCGTCGTCTCGACCCTCGTATGGTGCACCATCGAAGCCGGGCGCGATCGTCGCGCTGCCCGTTCCCCCGACGCCTCGGCGACCGAACCCCACTGGAAGGCCCCTAGCTCATGACCCGCAACAGCTCGACAGCATCCCCGACGGGCGCCGCCCGCGCCGCTCAGGATTCGACGGTCTTCCGTGCCCTCGCGCGCATCGGCTACGTCGTGCTCGGCATCCTGCACATCGTCATCGGAGGGATCGCGATATCGATCTCGACGGGGTCCGGCGGGGAATCCGCCGATCAGGGCGGCGCGATGGAGCAGATCCAGCAGTCGCCCGCCGGCGTCTTCCTGCTGTGGCTCATCGTCGTCGGACTCGCTGCCCTCGCGATCTGGCAGATCGCCGAGGCCTTCCTCGAGCGCGAGCCGGACACGAAGAAGAAGTGGGGCCACCGGATCAAGTTCCTCGGCACCGCCGCCGCCTACATCGCGATCGCGATCACGGCGCTCACCTACGCCATGGGCGGCCAGTCCCCGTCGTCGGACTCGTCGCAGTCGTTCAGCGCGCAGCTCCTCGCCGCACCGGCGGGCGTCGCGCTCCTCGTCCTCGTCGGTCTCATCGTGGTCGGCGTCGGCGTCGCCTTCGTCGTGCGCGGATTCACCAAGGCCTTCATGAAGCACTTGAGCCTCCCCGGAGGGACGACGAAGAAGGGGATCGTCGCGTTCGGCGTCGCCGGCTACATCGCGAAGGGCGTCGCCGTCACCGTGACGGGCATCCTCTTCGTCGTCGCAGCCATCACACACGACCCCGAGGCCGCCGGCGGCCTCGACGCCGGCCTCCGCACCCTCGCCGGTCTGCCCTTCGGCACGGTCATCCTGTGGATCGTCGGCGTCGGTCTCGCGCTCTACGGCCTGTTCTGCTTCGCCCGCTCCCGCTACGCGCGCATGTAGCAGCTCACAGGCGGCGACCACCTCGACCAGCGAGTCGTCGCCAGGCTGCCGGCGCGCTACTTCGGAAGGCGTTCCGATCGCGCGTGCGGCGGGAGGCGCCCGACCTCAGTGGAGGCTCAGCCGAGCGACGCGGCGATCTCGTCGGCCGTGGCGCGGCCGATCCGGATGGCGCCGTCGACGTGTTGGTAGCCCTCGGCCGCGAGATCGCTGCACGACCAGTGGATCGGACCGACGGGCGTGCGCTGGTGCGCTCCGTAACGCGACAGTCCGCCGAGGTCGAAGCTCGCGGCGTACGCTCCGCGCGTCCACTCCTCGGACGCCCAGTCGCTCTCGTAGTAGACGACCGGCTCGAGCGCTTGCGGTCCGTAGTAGGCCGCGAGCGACCCGAGGATGCGGCGCTTCCGCTCCTCGGCCGGGAGGGCGAACACCGCGTCGGCCTTCTCGTCCGAGACGAAGCCGACGAGCGTCCCGCGCGGATCGCCGTGATTCGTGTTGTCGTACGCCTCGTGAACGAGTTGGTACGGGCTGAAGGCGGTGCCCGAGAGACCGGACTCGCGCCAGAACGGCGTCTCGTAGACGGCGTGCACCTTGATGACGAGCCCGAGCGACAGGTGCTGGTGCATCTGCTGCTGACGTCGGGGAAGAGGCGGCTCGAACGCGATGCGCGAGTAGAGGTTCGGCGGAACGGCGACGACGGCCCGGCGGGCCGTCACGGTGATGCCGTCTGCGTACGCGGTGACCGAATCGCCGCTCCATGCGAGCCGACGCACCGGGGCGCTGAGGTGCACGGCGTCGCCGAGGCGTTCGGCGAGCTTGATCGGCACCTGCTGGAGCCCGCCGGCGACACGCTTGTCGAGGATGTAGTCGGCGTCGACGAGGTGGGAGAAGCTCCCGGCCGATGCGGCCATGAGGATCGCCTGAAGGGCCGAGAAGGAGTGCGACGGCTTCGTGAGCATCGCCTCGGCGATGAAGAGGGCGATGTTGTCGCGCGCCTCGACGTCGTCCGTCTGCTGCGTCAGCCACTCGCTCCACGAGATCCGGTCGAGCTCCGCGGCCTTCGCGTGCGCCCACGGCTCCGTGGCGCCGATCTCGGCGGTGAGGCCGTCGAGCACATCGATGAGCCGCTCCATCTCGCGCTGGGTCGCAGCGTCGACGGGGAAGAGCTCGCCGGTGAAGCGGGTGACCTCGCCCGCCGCGTTCGCGTAGACGCTGTCGCCCTCGCGGTAGCGCGAATAGGTCTCGAGCCCGAGTTCTTCGACGGTCTCGATGAGGGCGGCCTGGTCCGGGGACACCCACTGGCCACCGAGTTCGAGGAGTGCCCCGTCGATCGTCTCGGTCCAGAGCCGGCCCCCGACGCGCTCGCGCGCCTCGAGAACGGCGACGGAGTGCCCGGCCGCACGCAATCGGGTCGCGGCGGTGAGGCCGGACGCGCCGGCTCCGACGATCACGACGTCGACGTCGAGTGCCGTGCCCTGCTCGGAACGGCGACTGTCCACCATGGCGGCTCCTTGCTCCAGTACTGCATCCGGTCTGACGGTCGTGGGTCGGGGTTGCGCGGGTCAGGAGACCGGGGTGAGCGTGTACTTCGTCGAGAGGTACTCGTGGATGCCCTCGAAACCGCCCTCGCGGCCGACCCCCGATTGCTTGACGCCCCCGAAGGGAGCCGCCGCATTCGAGATCACGCCGACGTTCAGTCCCATCATGCCCGTCTCGAGCCGATCGATCATGCGGTGACCGCGTCCGAGGTTCTCGGTGAAGACGTAGCTCACGAGACCGTACTCGGTGTCGTTCGCGAGGTGCACGGCCTCGTCCTCGGTGTCGAAGGTCGCGATGGCGAGCACGGGTCCGAAGATCTCCTCGCGGAGGATCTGCGCGTCGCGCGTCACGCCCGTGACGACGGTGGGTTCGAAGAACGTGCCGTCTCCCTCGATCGGGTTGCCGCCCGTCGTGACGGTCGCGCCCTTCGAGACGGCGTCATTCACGAGCTCCTCGGCCTTGCCGACGGCCTTCTCGTCGATGAGCGGTCCGATCGTGACGCCCTCCTCGGTACCGCGACCGATCGAGAAGCCCTGGACCCGCTCGGTCACCCGCCGGGCGAACTCCTCGGCGACGGCCGAGTGCACGATGAAGCGGTTCGCCGCGGTGCATGCCTGACCGATATTGCGGAACTTCGCCGCGATCGCGCCGTCGACGGCCTTGTCCAGGTCGGCGTCCTCGAAGACGACGAACGGTGCGTTGCCGCCGAGCTCCATCGACGTGCGGAGGACGCCTTCGGCCGCCTGGGCGATCAGCTTCTTGCCGACGCCCGTCGATCCTGTGAAGCTGAGCTTCCGCAGCCGAGGGTCGGCGATGATCGGCTCGGACACGGGTCCGCTGCTCGTCGTCTGGACGACGTTGACGACACCCTTCGGCAGGCCCGCCTCCTCGAGGATCTTCACGAACGCGATCGTCGTGAGCGGCGTGAGTGCGGCCGGCTTCACCACGACGGTGCAACCGGCGGCGAGCGCCGGCGCGATCTTGCGCGTCGCCATCGCGAGGGGGAAGTTCCACGGGGTGATGAAGTAGCAGGGTCCCACGGGGAGCTGGCTCACGATCATGTGGCCCGTACCCTCGGGGTTCAGTCCGTAGCGGCCCGTGATGCGCACGGCCTCCTCGCTGAACCAGCGGAGGAACTCGCCGCCGTAGGTGATCTCGCCGACGGACTCGGCGAGCGGCTTGCCCATCTCGAGCGTCATGAGGAGCGCGATGTCCTGCTTGCGCTCCTGCAGCAGGTCGAACGCCTTCCGGAGGATGTTCGAGCGCGTGCGCGGAGGGGTCGCGGCCCACTCGTCCTGCGCCGCGACGGCGGCGTCGAGCGCCGCCACGCCGTCGGCTGCGCTCGCGTCCGCGATCGTCGCGATCGTCTTGCCGGTTGAGGGATCGGTCACGTCGAAGGTCTTGCCGCCCTCGGCGTCTCGCCACTCGCCGCCGATGTACAAACCGGTGGGGATGCTCGCGAGGAGCTCCTGCTCTGTCGTCATAGTGCTGTTCCTTCCGAGGTTCACTGTCCGTGAGGTGTCGACATCGGTCGCCATTCCGGCTCGGATAGCGGCCGATTGTGACACCTCACGAGAGGTAGAGGGGGGTCAGGAGGCGGCGAGCGCCTGGAGGACGACGTCGATGCCCTCGTCGAGCAGCGCGTCCGGGATGGTGAGCGGCGGCAGGAACCGGATGATGTTCCCGTACGTCCCGCACGTCAGGACGATGACGCCCTCGGCGTGGGCGGCCTTCGCGACGCGACCCGTGAGCGTGGCGTCGGGCTCGTTCGTCTCGGGATCGACGAACTCGACCGCGATCATGGCACCCCGCCCGCGGACGTCGCCGATGCGCGCGTCCGACGCCGCCGCCTCCCGGAATCGCGAGACGAGTTTCTCGCCGATGCCGCGCGCCCGGTCGACGAGGCCGTCCTCCTCGTACGTCTCGATCGCCGCGAGGGCCGCAACGCACGCGAGCGGGTTTCCACCGTAGGTGCCGCCGAGTCCCCCGGCGTGCGGGGCGTCCATGATCTCGGCGCGACCGGTCACGGCGGAGAGGGGCAGTCCGCCCGCGATGCCCTTCGCCGTCACGACGAGGTCGGGGACGATGCCCTCGTGGTCGGAGGCGAACATGTCGCCGGTGCGGGCGAAGCCGGTCTGGACCTCGTCGGCGATGAAGACGACGCCGTTCGCGCTCGCCCACTCGACGAGCGCGGGCAGGAAGCCCTCGGCGGGGACGACGAAGCCGCCCTCACCCTGTATCGGCTCGATGATGATCGCCGCGAGGTTGTCCGCGCCGATCTGCTTTTCGATGAGCGAGATCGCGCGCTTCGCCGCTTCCGGACCGGTGAGCCCGTCGCGGAAGGGGTAGGACATCGGCGCGCGGTAGATCTCCGAGGCGAAGGGGCCGAAGCCGCTCTTGTAAGGCATCGACTTCGCGGTGAGCGCCATCGTGAGGTTCGTGCGGCCGTGATACGCGTGGTCGAAGGCGACGACGGCCTGCTTCTTCGTGTACGAACGCGCGATCTTGACGGCGTTCTCGACCGCTTCTGCGCCGGAGTTGAAGAGGGCGCTTCGCTTGTCGTGGTCACCGGGCGTGAGGCGGTTGAGCGCCTCGGCGACGGCGACGTACGAGTCGTACGGCGTGACCATGAAGCACGTGTGCGTGAAGTCGGCGACTTGCTGCTGGACCGCCGCGACGACGCGCGGTGCGCTGTTGCCGACTCCCGTGACCGCGATCCCCGAGCCGAGGTCGATGAGCGAGTTTCCGTCGACGTCCACGACGACGCCGCCGCCGGCGCGCGCCGCGAAGACCGGCATCGTCGTTCCCACCGCCGACGACACGGCCGCGAGCTTGCGCGTCATGAGTTCCTGCGACACGGGACCGGGGATCTCGGTGACGAGGCGTCGTTCCTGCACGAGCTCGTCCCGGTCGAGGGTCTGAGCGGTGATCGTGGCGGTGTCGATGGACATGGTCCGTGCCTCCCGGAGCGTCGAAGCGGCCGGCCTGTGCGCCGATGCCGCTCCGCCCATGCTAGAAGCCGCGGCACCCCGCGTCGATGGACACTCTGTCCATAAAGCCTGCTCAGGATCGACACCATGGCATATCGGGTTCTAGACTCCTCAGCATGCATCCCACCGTGCGCGCTCTCGTCGGTGAGGCGTCATTGCGGCTGACAGTGCTCGACGGCGGAGCGGACGGCGCGCTCGACGCCGAGGTGTCGTGGGCGCACAGCTCGGACCTCTCCGATCCGACGCCGTTCCTCGACCCCGGCCAGGTCCTGCTCACGACAGGAACGCAGTTCGCGGCGGAGGGCGACCACCACGACGCGTACGTCGAGAGACTCACCGCTCGCGGAGTGGCCGCCCTGGGTTTCGGGACCGAGGTGGTCACGGCCGGCACACCGGAGGCCCTCGTGCGCGCGTGCGCCACCCGGGGCCTCCCGCTCTTCGAGGTGCCGTATGACGTCCCCTTCATCGCGATCGCGCGCTTCGTCGCCGACCGTGTCGCCGCCGCCGAACACGCTCGTGACGCCTGGGCACTCGGGGCGATGCGCTCCATCTCGTTCGCCGCCCTGCGACCCGAGGGACTCGACGCGACGCTCGCGGAACTCGCCCGCCAGCTCGACCTGTCGGTGCTGTTGTTCGATGCGTCCGGCGCCGTGACCCACGGTGAGAGCGAAGGGGGACCCGCGCTCGCGGCCAGCCACCGGAGCGACATCGGGGCCGAGGCTGCGCGGCTCCTCCGCCGCGGCCAACGCTCCAGCTCGACGATGCACCTCGACGGCACGACGGTCACCCTGCAGACGATCGGTCGCCGCTCCGAGCTCCGCGGCGCTCTGGCCGTCGTGGGCGAACGCGACCTCGACGCATCCGACCAGACCGTCGTGACGAGCGTCGTGGCCCTCGTCGGCGTCGCGCTCGAGCAAGGGCGCATCCTCTCCCGGGCCCGCTCCGCCGTTCGCAGCGCGGCGGTGCGAGCCCTCCTCGACGGCCGCGCCGACCTCGCCGCCGCCGTCCTCGCCGAGTTGGGAGAGCGCGTTGCCGAGGGAGAGGTGATCGTCGCCCGCGTCCAGCCCGGCGACGGCACGACGGCCGACTCCCGTGCGGCGAATGCGGCGGTCCTCGACGCGTGGATCGACGACGGTCGCGTGCTCATCGGTACGCCGCAACGGATCCGTGCCGCAGCAGGCGCGCTCGTTCATGACGGTGCACGCATCGGCGTCTCGGCACCCACACGTCTCCCCGACCTCCCGCGTGCCCATCGCGAGGCCGGAGCGGCGCTCGCCGCCGCGACCGCCGCATCTCCCGTCGTGCACGCCGGGGAGCTCGGCTCCCGCGGCGTCGATTGGTTGCTCGAGCGACCGGGTTCCCGGGATATCGCAGCCGCCGTCCTGCGGCCGATCGCGCATGACGCGGCGCTTCTCGCGAGTCTCGAGGCCTGGCTCGAGGCGAATGGGCAGACGGATCCGGCCGCCCGCCGCCTCGGCGTGCACCGGCACACCCTCCGCGCGCGGATCTCGACGATCGAGCAGCTCATCGGACGGGACCTCTCCTCGTTCGCCGCTCGGACGGAGGCGTGGATCGCCCTCCGCGCCACCGCAGAAGACTGATGTGTCCCCTCCCCCTCGCGTCGACCGCCCCTGGGCGGAGGCGTTCGCTCCGCGGAACCCCTAGCGTGAAGTCATGACCGAGTTCACGCCACCTTCGCCGTCGGCCGGGTCCGGAATCCCGGCGCCCGCTGCCGATCCGACGTCGCCGCCCACCGCGACCGCCACGACCGTGACCGCGACCTACGACCACGCCCTCCGCGTCGCTCCCGCCTGGTGGCGCGGTGCCCTCGCGATCATCCTCCTCGCCGGGGTGTTCCTCGTTCTCTCGGTCGCACTGAGCGTCGCTGCGATCGCCGTCGATCTGCTGACGGGAGCGTACTCACTCGACGACCTCACGTCGGGGGCCATCACCCTCACCCCGTGGTCGATGCTCGCCAACAACCTCGCCCTCGCGGCGATGTGGCCGGTCGCGGTGCTCCTGCAGTGGTGGCTCTTCGGCGTCCGACCGCGGTGGATGTCGTCGGTCGAGGGCCGGTTCCGCTGGAACTGGGTCGGCCGCCTCGCGCTCGTCATCGTGCCGGTGTGGGCGGTCTACGTCGGGGGGTCGTTCCTCCTCTCGCCGCTCGACGCCGTGGTGATCGACGGCACCGTCATCGCCATGGTCGCCGTCGTCATCCTGACGACTCCACTGCAATCCGCCGGAGAGGAGTTCGGTACGCGGGGACTCATCCAGCGTTCGGCGGGCTCCTGGCTCGCAAACCCGACGGCTGCTTTCGTCGTGGGCACGCTCGTGTCCGGGGCGATCTTCGCCGTCGCGCACCTCGCGGGGGACCCGTGGCTCATCGCCTACTATTTCGTCTTCGGCGCCTCTCTCTCCCTCACCGCGCGCGGCACGGGCGGGCTCGAGGCCCCCATCCTCATCCACGTGACGAACAACGTGCTCCTCCTCGTTCCCACGGCGCTCATGTCACAGACGGACCAGGTCTTCCAGCGCGACGCCGGGACCGGCGGGCCGTTCATGCTCGTCCCGATGGCGATGTGCATCCTCGGGGCCGCCCTCAGCATCTGGTGGGCGCGACGGAACCGTGTCGTCACGGTGGCGCCACTCCCCCCGTCCCGCGTCGCGGCACCGGTCCCCGCGATCGACACCCGGGCGAGTGGTCCGCTCCTCTGAACGGGCTGCTCACCGCTCGAGGGCGCTCCGGAGCCAACGACGGACCTCGGTCTTCGCATGCTCTCGCACCGGTCGGCGCGACAGCATCACATCGTGAAGCGCCCCCTCGATCCGGGCGACGGTCACCGTCGGGGCGAGTTGGAGCGATCGACGGGCGATGTCGGCGACGTCGAGCACACCGTCGGTCTCGAGCATGAGCGGGGACCACTGAGGCTGCAATGTCGAGCGCGCGGACACGAGCGTGAGCACCCGCGCGTCGATCGAGAGGCCCGCCGCGACGGACGCGTGTCCCGCGAGTACCGCACGCAGCCACGCGCGATGCGTGCGGAATCCGCGCTCGGGCCGCCAGCGCAAATCGTAGTCCCACTCCCCTTCCATCGTCGAGGAGACGGCGCGGGTGTAGTAGCCGAAGTCGACGTTCGGCAGCATGCCCAGCGGATCGACGCGTACGCTCATCTCGAGCACCAGCGACAACGCGACGCGGCCGAATTGATGGGCTTGGAACTCGAGCCAGGGGCTGTTGAGGACGAGGGCCGCGACCCGGCCGGGGTGCCGGTCCGTCCACAGGCTCAGGGTGAGTCCCCCCGACGAGTGCCCCATGAGGATCAACGGTCTCGACGGGTGGTCGTCGGCCCCGTGGCCCATGGCGGCGAGGGCCGCCTCGATGTCCTCGTCGTAGGTCTCGAGCGACGTCACGAAGCCGGGTGTCTGATGGTCGAGCAGACTGCGCCCGTACTTCCGCAGGTCGACCGCGTGGAAGCGTGCACCCGTCGACGCCCAGAATTCGGCGAGTTCGCGCTGGAAGAAGTAGTCGGACCAACCGTGAACGTACAGGACGTCCGCGCCTCGTGCCGGGTGCGGTCCGCCCACGTGCAGGACGGCGCGGGCCCACGAGTCGCGGGGGCGGTGACGCACGAGAGTCGCGCGCACCTCCCCCTCGTCGTCGTCCGCGAGGGGCAGCACGAGCTGCTCGAAGTCGTCTCCGAGCACGTCGTCCCGCCACTGCCCCTCCGCCATGACGTGTGGCGTTACGAGGTCCGGTTGCGCCCGAGGCGGTCGAGGAGGATCGCCGCGATGAAGACCGCGATGTACTCGATCGACTGAGAGAGGGTGCCGACGATCCCACTGCTGACGAAGCTCGCCAGGAAGTCGCCACCCTCGACGAGTGTGAGCACCGTCGTGAGGAGGAAGAGTGCTGCGGCCCCGAGTCCGCCGGCGATGAGCGCGCTGCGGAGGAACGCGGTTCGCGTGGCCGCGCGATCGATCGGCGACACGAACGCCGCGCCGACGAAGGCCAGGCCCGCGAATGCGATCGGGAGCACGAGATACATGAGCCTCTGACCGATGTACTCGCTGCCGTAGCCGAACGTCAGGGTGCTGACGGTATTGAGGATCGTCAGCACGACGGCGACGACGACCACGGCGATCGCGCCGACGAGCGGTTCCCGAAACGATCGCGGAGGACGCTGGCCGGCGGAGGGGGCACCGTACTGCTGACCGTACGGCTGCTGCTGCGGGTAGGGCTGAGGCTGCCCGGACGGCTGCTGCGGCCACGGATTCTGGCCCGGATTCCCCTGATCGTTGGTCATGGCGTCAGCCTATCGACGCCATCCCCGCCACGCAGGGATGGCGGGTGTGGAGAACTCCCCTAGTCGGAGACGTGCGTCGAGCCGTCGACATCCGAGGAGACGCGATCGAGCGAGACGTCCACCATCTCCTCACGCGGGACGACCTTCACTCGCTCGCGGCCCCGGGCAGCGCCGAGGGCGAGCTCGTGCTGATCGAGCCGGTGCCAGCCGTCGAGCGTCGTGAATTCGACGCCGCGCTCAGCGAGCAGGGCGGGGACGCTCTCTTCGTCCGGGTGCGCTGGGCTCCACCAGTCGCTCTGGTCTCCGACGAGGTGCGAGATGGTCTCCATCGCGTCGGACTTGGTGTGGCCGATGAGGCCGACGGGTCCACGCTTGATCCAGCCCGTGGCGTAGACGCCCGACAGGATCTCGTTGCTCTCGGCGTGCAACACGCGACCCTCGTGGTTGGGGATGACGCCGTGCTCCTCGTCGAACGGGACACCGGCGAGCGGGGAGCCGAAGTAGCCCACGGCGCGGTAGAACGCCTGGATCGGGATTTCCCGGATCTCGCCCGTGCCGACGACACCGCCCTCGCCGTCCGGTCGGGTGCGCTCGTAGCGGAAGGCCGACACGCGGCCGGTGCCGTCGTCGACGAGACCGAGCGGCTTCGCGTAGAAGTGGAGGTGCAGGCGGCGGCTCGCCGACCCCGTCTCGCGCTGGCGCCACTGCTGCAGTACCCGGTCGATGACCATGACCTGCTTGTTCGACGCGACCGCGAGCTTCGACGCGTCGTCGTAGTCGAAGTCCTCGTCGTAGACGATCATGTCGACGTCGCGCAACTCGCCGAGCTCGCGGAGTTCGAGCGGCGTGAACTTCACCTGTGCAGGGCCCCGGCGGCCGAATACGTGCACGTCGGTGACCGGAGAGGCCTTGAGACCCTCGTAGACGTTGTCGGGGACCTCGGTCGTGAGGAGGTCGTCGGCGTGCTTCGCGAGGATCCGCGAGATGTCGAGGGCGACGTTTCCGTTGCCGAGCACCGCGACCTCGCGGGCCTCGAGCGGCCACGTGCGCGGCACGTCGGGGTGGCCGTCGAACCAGTTGACGAAGTCCGCGGCGCCGTACGAGCCCTCGAGGTCGATGCCCTCGATGTCGAGCGGAGCGTCGCGCACGGCTCCCGTCGAGAAGATGACGGCGTGGTAGTGCTGCTTGAGGTCGTCGAGAGTGATGTCGGTGCCGAAGTCGACGTTGCCGAAAATGCGGATGTCGCCTCGGTCGAGCACATCACGGAGGGCGTTGATGATGCCCTTGATACGGGGGTGGTCGGGTGCGACACCGTAGCGCACGAGGCCGTAGGGTGCGGGGAGTCGCTCGAAGAGATCGATCGAGACGTCGAACGCCCGCTCGTGCTTGAGCAGGATGTCCGCTGCATAGATGCCGGCGGGGCCGGCTCCGACGATCGCGAGTCTCAACTTCACGGGGCGTTCTCCTTGCTGACGGACGGCGCCGGGCGCGTCCGAGGTGCGATGATGCCGCGAGCGGCGATGGTCAGCTGCTGCGTTCGACGATCGAGTCGGCGAATCGCGTGAGCGCGTTCTTGATGGGTCCCTTGGGGAGCACGTCGAGGGCCTCGACGGCCTCGCGCGCCCACCGGTGGGCCTCGGCGAGCGTGTCGGCGGTCGCGGGGTGGCCGCGGAGCTCCGCGATGGCCGCGTCGAAGTCCGCGGAGTCCTCGCCGGCCCTCGCACCCCGCTCGATGCGCTCGAGAAGTGCGGCACTGGCCGCGTCGCTCGCGGCGCGTTCACGCAGGATGAGCAGCGGCAGCGTCACGACGCCGGCCTTGATGTCCGTGCCGGGCACCTTGCCCGTCTGCTCCGGCGCGGCCGAGAGGTCGATGACGTCGTCGACGAGCTGGAAGGCGACGCCGACCTTCTCGCCGTACTCGACGACGGCCGCCTCGTACTCCGACGGGGCGTTCGAGAAGATAACTCCGGCCTGGGCGGCGGCCGCGATGAGGGAGCCGGTCTTGTCGGCGAGGACCTGGATGTAGTGCGCGCGCGGGTCGTCGCCCTCCTTGGGGCCGACGGTCTCGTGCAGCTGACCGAGGACGAGGCGCTCGAACGTCTCGGCCTGGAGGCGGATGGCTCCCTCGCCGAGGCTCGCCATGAGGTTCGACGCGCGCGCGAAGAGGAGGTCGCCCGTGAGGATCGCGATGGAGTTGCCCCACACCGTATGGGCGCTCGGAACGCCTCGGCGGCGATCCGCGTGATCCATGACGTCGTCATGGTAGAGCGACGCGAGGTGGGTGATCTCGATGGCCTTCGCCGCCGTCACGACGTCATCCGTCACGCCCTCGCCCAGGTGCGCGGTGAGCAGCAGGAGCATGGGACGCACGCGCTTGCCGCCCGCTTCGAGCAGGTAACGGCTGGTGGCATCGGCGAGGTCGTCGGTGAAGCTCAGTTCGGCGGCGAGGCTCGCTTCGACGGCGTCCAAACCCTCCTCGATCGCGGAGAGCAAACGCTTCGTCTCGGGGGTGGCGAACATCCGTTCGGCGAGCCCCAACTGCTTGGACAGGCTCGACCCTCGCGTGGGGGCGCTTGGATTCACACCCTCAGCCTATCCGAGCGCCCATGCCACGCCGACGGGGTAGCAGCGGACTGGCAGCAACATCGCCGACGGAGCGCTCGCGCTGCAGGTCAGAGCGGCTTCTCCTCCACCCCCCATGGGGAGTCGTAGCCGTGCGGGGCAGGGGCGGCGAGGAGGTCGAGGAACGGTTTCGCGGGGAAGGCCTCGGGACCGAGCACGCCCGTCCCGGTCCAGACACCCGTCGCGAGCAGTTCCAGAGCGATGACGGGGTTGATCGCCGTCTGCCACACAACGGCTTGCGAGCCGTACTCCGCCATCGTCTGCTCGTTGTCGGCCACGTGGTAGAGGTACGTCGACCGCGGCCGGCCGTCGGTGCCGGTGCCGCGCACCCACACGCCGGCGCAGGTCTTGCCGGTCATCCTGTCGCCGAGGGTCGCGGGGTCCGGGAGGGCGGCCGCGACGACGTCGCGCGGTGAGACCGGGACGCCCTTCACCATCACGGGCTCCGTCTTGTCGAGACCGAGCTTGTGCAGCGTCTTCAGCACGTCGATGAACTCGTCGCCGAGGCCGTACTTGAAGGTCACTCGCTTGGCCTTCGTCCAGCGCGGCATGAGGAGGACCTCTTCGTGCTCGACGTTGACGCACTCGACGGCACCGATGCCCGCCGGGAAATCGAAGACCTCCGGCTCGCTGAACGGCGCCGTCGTGAACCAGCCGCGATCCTGCTCGAATACGACGGGCGGATTGAGGCATTCCTCGATCGTCGTCCAGATGGAGAACGAGGGCGCGAAGTCGTGGCCGGCCACGACGAGATTCGCGCCGTCACGCACGCCGAGTTCATCGATCTCGCTGAAGAGCTCGTCCTCGGCGTAGCGGGCGAACACGTCCGAGAGCCCGGGCTCGACACCGATGCCCACGAGCGCGAGCCGTCCCTCCGCCTCCCACTCGTCGGCCTTCGCGAATTGCTCGTCGCCGAGCTTCACGCCCGTCTCGACGTAGGGGTTCTCGGGGTGCGGCTTCGACAGGCTCATGGCCATGTCGAGATACGTCGCACCGGCGGCGAACGCGCCGTCGAAGATCGGCATCACGAAGCGCGGGTCGACCGCGTTGAGCACGTGGGTGATGCGGTGCTCCTGGATGAGGGCCGCGACCGAGTCGGTACTCGACGCGTCGACCTGCGCGGCGACGAGGCGATCATCTCCGACCGCGGCGACAAGGCTCTTCGGCCGGGCCGGGTCGTAGTCCGCCACGACGAGCGTCTCGAAGAAGGAACGGCGAACGGCGATGCGCGCCGCGGCGGAACCGACGCCTCCGGCGCCGACGATGAGGATCCTGACGGTCATGCTGAGTGCTCCTCGAGAATGGGTGGCGCGGTGAGCGGGTGCGTCGGGCGGATCGGATCGAGCGTCAACGCGTCGATGTGGTGGCGGAGCGGGAGGGTCCGTCGATGGGTCGCGCTGCTCGTCATGCGATGCCGCCGACCACGGAGTAGGCGGCCTCAACGCCGCCGGTCTCGTCCCGCACACGGACGACGACGATCGACCCGTACGGCTCCCGCCACCGGCTGTGGCGGTACGCGTGCACCTCGGGCCCCCGCGGGACGGCGACATCGACGACGGTCCGGTGATCGTGCTCGTCGCCCTCCGGACTCACCGGCACCTGCTCGCCGTCGACCGTGACCACGAGGTCGGCGAGCGGCGACCTGCTCTCGACCTCGATGCGCGCCCGCACGACGACGGTGCCGTCCGCGCCCGGCTCGACCCCGGCGTCGAGCACTACGACGGGCGCCGCAGCCGGCCTCGCCGCCGGAGGGACGACCGCTGCACGCGGGAACACGTCGAGGGCGCGCTCCGGCGTCCGCGGCGGTGCCACACGCGCCTCCGCCGCCGCTTCGAAGGCGCCGGCGAGCGCCAGCAGACACGCATCGTCGTAGGCGCGACCGACGAACGTGAGCCCGACGGGCATCCCGATGTCGTCGAGGAGCCCCATCGTCACGGTGACGGTCGGGATGCCGAGGTGCCGGGGGATCGAGTTGCCGTTCGAGAACGCGACGCCGTTCCGCCAGGCGATCTCGCTCGAGGCCGGATCGACGTCCGCATCGGCCGGCGCGACGTCGGCGTTCGCGGGGAACACGATCGCGTCGAGACCCTGCTCGTCCATCCACTGCTCGAGGTCGATGCGCCGCGTCTCCTCGAGGCCGCGCACCGCCTCGGCCATGCCGGGGAGATCGTCGAGGCCGATGTCGCGCTGCTTCGCGATCTCGACGAGGCGCGCGAGCTCCTCCGCGAGGTTCTCCGGGTTCGGGATGTCGCCCGGGTTCTCGGGGAAGAGCAAGGCACCGTCGACGTCGCGGAACCGGTTCAGCGCGGGGTCGCCGTTCGCGCGCAGATATTCGTCCCACGCGTAGATCGAACCGAGCTCCCACTCCATCGCGCTGAAGCCGGGAGGGACGAGTCCACGCGTCTCGATCGTCGGGGTGCCCGGCCGGTCGCCCTCGTAGTTCGTCACGGGCGGGAAGTCCGTCTCGATCACCGTTGCGCCGAGCGACTCGAGGAGCGTGCGCGCGCTCCTCCAACGATCCATGATCGACTCGCGCGTCACGATCGGCTCGGCGATCTCCTCGTCGGCGTTGATGTACATGCGCGGCACACCGATACGCGCCCCCGCGAGCGCGCCGTCGTCGGCGAGCGCAGCGTAGGAGGCGGGCCGCACGTCGGCGAGCGGCGGCAACGCGACCCAGGGCTGCGTCCTCCAGAAGTCCCCACGCGGCTCGGGGTCGTCGGCGACGAGGACGTCGAGGAGCTCGAGCAGGTCCGGGACGCTCCGCGTGTGCGGGACGACGACGTCCATCGTCGGATACAACGGCCAGTTGCCACGCACGGAGATAACGCCGCGCGACGGCGTGTACGCGACGAGGCCGTTGTTCGACGCGGGCGACCGGCCGGAGGACCAGGTCTCCTCACCGAGCCCGATGATCGCGAGGCTCGCGGCCGTCCCGGCGCCGGAGCCGTTCGACGATCCGGATCCGAAGGCGGCAGGGAGGAAGTCCGCGTTGTACGGGCTCTCCGCTCGACCGTAGAGGCCTCGCTGCATCCCGCCGTCGGCCATGGGCGGCATGTTCGTGAGCCCGATGAGCACGGCCCCCGCGGCACGCATCCGCTCGATCGCGAACGCGTCGCGCGAGGCGATGAGGTCGGCGAAGGCCGGCGACCCGCTCGCGACCGTCAGGCCCTCGACGGCGTAGCTGTCCTTCGCGGTGTAGGGGATGCCGTCGAGCGGACCGAGCGTCCGTCCCGTCCGCCGCCGCTCGTCCGAGGCCCTGGCCTCCTCGAACATCCTCGGGTCCAGCACGGGCACGGCGTTGAGGTGGATGCCGTGTCGGTCGTACCGCGCGATGCGCTCGAGGCACGCGGCGACGAGTTCGACGCTCGTCACGACGCCGTCCTCGAGCGCGCGACGGGTCGCCGCGATCGTCCCCTCGACGACGCTGTATCGCTGTGGAATCCCCTGTAGGCCCGATGTGCGCACCGCAATCACACTCCCTACTCGAGTTTGTCGTTCTGCAGCATCGGCGGAAGGAAACCCAATTCGTTGAAGCGCCGCACCAGGAAAGGCCCGATCACCGGATTGTGAAGTGATGCCGTATAAAAGCGCGGTCCCGCATCGGCTCGCTGCAGCAATCCGCGCTCTACCATCGCTCGAATAGCCACCGAGCGTGCCGATGGCCCACCTGGGAACGCATCCTCTAGGTCTCCCGCTTTCACGACTCCCTGGTCGAAGACGATCTGAAGCGCTTTGCTCTCCGCCGTATTGAGAATCCCGGACTCGCGCATCCTTTGGATGGTCGGAGCCAAGACTTCTCGGCTCAGGTATTCGGCGTCTTGAAGCTTCGTTAGGCGCTCAAGGTCGTCATGTACGCCACGTGCGAAGAAGGTGCACCACAGCACAGTGCCACTGTTTGAGAGATCGTCGGCCGCTTCCAATGAGGCGTAGTACTCGTCTCGATCGTTTCCGAAGACAGCTGTGGGGTTGACCGTACGAAGCCCTACAGGGCTGACGAACCCGTTCCGTCTGATCATGAAGTAGGTCACGAGTCGAGAGACCCGCCCATTACCGTTCCTGAAAGGATGAATCCAGAGGAAACGATGGTGAGCAATCGCGACGTGAATCATCTGTTGGTGCGCAGGCAACGGCCTGTTTGCGAACTCCAGAAAATCGCTCATTTCAGAGTGCACGTAAACGTGGCTCGGCGGAGTATGAGCTGAGTTCAATATTTCTACGTCTACGACACGATAGGAGCCCGGGGTCGGGTCGCCTTCCCGTGTCAGGCCGTCGACGGTCATGCGATGAAACTCGCGCACGAGCGAATGCGTCAACGGAGCTTCCGGCGGCAGCTCGTCGATCAGACGCATCGCAGCGAGAAGATTGTTGATCTCTCGCTGGGCCTCGCTTTGCTGCTCGTCATCACCCGAGGGGCCCCGAATAGCGTCGTAAACGGTGGTCCTGTTGCCCTCGATGCGGGCTGAGATGACGCTTGACAGAATTTGAAACAGGCTGTGCAACTCGATGATGAGTTGCGGGCGTGTAGTACCAAGCCCTAGGTTTCCGCGGAAACGTTCGAGTTCGAAAGAAAGCTCCACGAGAGGCGAATCGAAATCAACACTAGGAAGGCGATACTTGTCCACGCTTCACCTCCTATTTGTAATTCCTCAGTGGCTTTCTTTACAGCAGCCGTCGTGCCACGCGGAAAGACGCCAGTGGGAACTTCTTCAGGCAAGTAACTTCTTGTGAGACCAGTAAAGACTATTTGCGAATGTCTCCGCGGAATATTTTCCCAGGCAATCGCTTACTGATCCCGCCGCCTATCTAATGTTGCTAGCGAAACGAGGAGGCACACGCATGCTCAAGGCAGGGCGCCCATAGAGGCGTCAGCGCGATCAAGACATGGATTGGCCGGCGGGGCCGGATGTAGGACCTGTCGATCACCTCAAACGCGCTCGTCGTCAGGCGGTCTCGAGCGGCTTGCGACCCCGGTGCAGCGCGACGATGCCGCCCGTAAGGTTGCGCCAGGCGACGTCGCGCCAGCCGGCCTCGCGCAACCACGCCGCGAGCTTGGGCTGCGCCGGCCAGTCCTTGATCGACTCGTCGAGGTAGTCGTAGGCGTCGGAGTTCGAGCTCACGACCTTGACGACCGTGGGCATGACGCGGTCGAGGTAGAAGTCGTAGAGTCCGCGGAAGGCACGGTTCGGGGGCGTCGAGAACTCGCAGATGACGATGCGGCCGCCGGGCTTCGTGACCCGGAGCATCTCGGCGATGGCCGTCTGGGGCCCCTCGACGTTGCGGAGCCCGAAGGAGATCGTCACGGCGTCGAACTCGGCGTCGCCGAAGGGCAAGGCCGTCGCGTCGGCCTCGACGAAATCGACGTTCGTGAGGTGTCCGTACTTCTGCCGCCCGACCTCGAGCATACCGGGCGAGAAATCGGCCGCGACGATGTGGGCACCCGACGCGGCGAAGGCGGCACTCGAGGTCCCCGTCCCGGCGGCGAGGTCGAGCACGCGCTCGCCCGGCTTCGGGTCGACCGCGCGCGTCGTGGCGATGCGCCAGAGTCGGTCGTTGCCCACCGAGAGGACCGTGTTGGTGCGGTCGTAGTGCGTCGACACCTCATCGAACATCGCCGAGACCTGGCCGGGTTGCTTCGAGAGATCGGCTTTGCTGTTCACCCCGCCAGTCTAGGACCGCTCATCACCCGGAGCCTGGGCGCCGACCGGGTGGACACGCCGTCGGACGCGGCCGAGACTGGAGGCATGGAGCGGCACGGACGTGGTCGAGCGGGAGCGGTGGTCGCCGCGAGCGCCGCACTCCTCGCCGGTTGCGCCGCCGGGCCACGAGTGGCGGAGAGCCCGGACCTCTCGTCCGATCCGTCCGTCGCGCCGTCGTCGACCCGCTCCGAGTCGGTCACGCCCCTCCAGGACGGCTTTTACCGCGCCGCGGTCTACGTCTCCGACGGCGCCGCGTCGGACGGTGTCCTCGCCGCCGGCACGCTCGTCGACCTCGGCGATGGCTGCCTCGGCCTCGAATCCACTGACGGGCAGCGCTTCCTCGTCGCGTTCCCGGACGGCACCACACTCGAGGACGGGGTCGTCACGGCCGTCGGTATGGCGCCGTTCGGGCTCGGACAGCCGCTGCGCTACGAGGGCGCCGTGCGAAGCCTCGACGACCGGCAGGACGCCCTGGCCCTGCCGGTCGGCTGTCCGGACGACGTGACGGACGTCTGGTACTTCGTCGTGCCGAACAGCGCCGGCGTCGGCGGCCCCGGCGCTGACTGACGCCGCCGCTGGACACCCGACGCGACCGCCCACCGGGCTTAGGCTGAATCCGTGATCAGTACCGGCACGCCCCCAGCCCTCGTCGCCTCGACGAGACGGGTCGACGGTATCGGTCCCCTCCTCGCCCACGCCGACGCACAGCGTCCGCTCGTGTGGTCGCGACGCGGAGACGGCCTGGTCGGAATCGGTGAGGCCCTGCGGCTCGAGTTCCGGGGAGCAGACCGCATGAGGGAGGCCGCCGCGGCGTGGCGCGACGTGGCGGCCGCCGCCACGGTGACGGACGGCGTCCGCGTGTCGGGATCCGGACTGGTCGCCTTCGGGACCTTCGCTTTCTCCGCCGACTCGCAGGAGCCGAGCGTCCTCATCGTGCCGCGCACGATCGTGGGGCGGCACGGGTCGACGACCTTCGTGACACGGATCCGCCGGGCGGACGAGCCCGACGACGACTCCCGGCTCACCGCGTCACGGCGCTTCGGCGACGAATTCCGCATCTCCCTCTCCGCCGGTGAGGAGACCGCCGACGGATACGTCGAGCACGTGGGTCACGCGATCGACCGGATCGCGAGCGGTGCCCTCTCGAAGGTCGTGCTCGCTCGGGAGCTCACGGGGCACGTCCCCGCCGGAGCCGATCTGCGCCGGGTCATCACCGACCTCGCCCTCGGATACCCCGACTGCTGGACCTTCGCCGTCGACGGACTGATCGGCTCGAGCCCGGAGACGCTCGTCCGTGTCGAAGCCGGCACGGTGGGCGCTCGGGTGCTCGCCGGAACGGCTTCGCGCGGCGTCAACGCGGACGCCGACCAGAAGGCGGCCCTCGCGCTCGTGACGTCGACGAAGGACCAGGACGAGCACCAGTTCGCCGTGCGGAGCGCCGTCGAGTCGCTCCGTCCGCACACGCGGCACCTCGCGACGAGCGAGGTGCCGTTCGCCCTCAAACTGCCGAATCTCTGGCACCTCGCGACCGATCTCGAGGGAGCGCTCGACGGCGGCGCCTCCTCGATCGACCTCATCGACGCGATGCACCCGACCGCCGCCGTGGCCGGCTCCCCCCGCGAGGAGGCCGTCTCGCTCATCGCCGAACTCGAGCCCTTCGACCGGGGTCGCTATTCGGGTCCCGTCGGGTGGGTGGACGCGTCGGGCGACGGCGAGTGGGCGATCGCGCTGCGCTGCGCACAGGTCGACCCCGACGGCGACGTCACCGCATATGCCGGCTGCGGCATCGTCATCGACTCGGATCCGGCGGCCGAACTCGCCGAGACGCGGATGAAGTTCCGCCCCATCGTCGACGCCTTCGGCTGATCCGCCCCCTCCACCTCCCGCGGATCCCCCTCCCGGGTCGTCACATGTGTCCGCGGTCGCCGGCCCCAAGACCACGGATTCGCGTCCACCCGGGACCCGACTGGAGGGATCAGGTCGCCGCGAGCCGCTGCTTCTCGCGCTCGACACCGAAGTCGGCCGTCGGCCACTGCGGAGAGATGGACTCGAGCGCGTCGATGAGGAGTTGTTGCACGGCGAGGCGTGCGAACCACTTCTTGTCCGCGGGGACGA
Organism: Labedella populi; assembly: GCF_004078655.1. GTDB lineage: Bacteria > Actinomycetota > Actinomycetes > Actinomycetales > Microbacteriaceae > Labedella > Labedella populi. The sequence continues at coordinate 245,680 of NZ_RZNC01000004.1, forward strand.
CGTGCCAGGGCGCCTCCGGAATCGAGGTCCGTTCGATCGCCACCTGGTACGCCGCCTGGTAGTCGTCCCACAGCAACCGTTCGTCGACGTCTCCGGGGTTGTACTTCCAGTGTTTGTCCGCGCGTTCGAGCCGCTCGCCGAGGCGTTCCTTCTGCTCGGAGCGGCCCACGTGCAGCATGACCTTCACCACTCGGACGCCGCGCTCGACGAGCCCGCGCTCGAACTCGACGATGGCCCCGTAGCGCCGCTCGAGTTCGTCCTCACCGGCGAGCGAACGGACACGACCGATGAGGACGTCCTCATAGTGCGAGCGGTCGAAGACGCCGATGAGGCCGGGCGTCGGCACCCGCCGCTCGACGCGCCAGAGGAAGTCGTGCTCGAGCTCCTCATCCGTGGGCTTTTTGAAGGCGGTGATCGTCACACCTTGGGGGTCGACGGCGCCGACGACGTGCCGCATGATGCCGCCCTTTCCCGCGGTGTCCATGCCCTGGACGATGAGCAGCACGGAGTCGCGAGCACCGCCTGTGCTCGACGCGAAGAGCCGCTCCTGCAGTTCCGCGAGCCGTTCGACGCGCGCCGTGAGTTCCGTCTTCCCCCGCTTCTTCGGGCTCCGTGAGCCCCGCGACGTGAATCCGGGGGTCGAGCCGGGGTCGACGTCGGAGAGTCTGAAGCCCGGGCCGATGGTGAGGGTTGTGGAGTCCATGCCCTCATCCTCGTCCCTCCGACCGATGGGCGACACCCCGCCACGGTCCAGTGCTCAGCGCTCGAGCGGGACCTCGATGAGTGTCGGCGCACTCGTCTGAGCGGTGAGAGCCTGATCGAGCTCCGCGCGCGTCGTGGCGCGCGCGTGACCCCACCCGAATCCCCGGGCGAGCGCCTCGAAATCGACGGACCGCGGGGTGTAGAGGACGCGGTCGATATCGTCCTTCCGCGCCGACGTCGCGACCTCGAGTCCATCGAAGATCGTGCCGCCGCCATCGTCGCCGACGACGAGTTGCAGGCGCGGCGGCGTCTCGCCCGCTGCCAGCAGGAGCCCGCCGATGTCGTGCAGAGCCGTGAGGTCGCCGACGAGGACGCGTGTGACTCCCGCACCCCCCGCGCGCTGACTCGCCGTCGCGATACCGAGAGCCGTCGAGATCGTGCCGTCGATTCCCGCGAGGCCACGATTGGCGTGGACCCGGACCTTCTTCCCGCCCACGACGGCGTCGGCCTCGCGGATCAGTCGGGACGCCCCGAGGACGAGCCGGTCGTGCGGCCACGTCGCCCGCCACACCGCCTCGACGAGGAGGCGACGATCGATCGGTTGTCGCACGGCGGAGAACTCCGCCTTGACGTAGGCGAGCCGCTCGGCGGGGTCGTGGGAGCGCGCGGCTTCGAGGTCGGGCGCACTGTCCCGCGACTCCGCCTCGGCGATCCCGCGCGACGCCGTGATCCAACTCCCGAGCCACTGCCGGTCGACGGGCCCCTCCACGACGGAGACGGCGGACACGACACGCACGGCTCGACGACCCGGGTTGTACACCTCGCCTCCAGTGGGGGCCACGACGGTGACGTCCATCCCCTCTCGTGACAGCAACGCGGGGACCTCCCGGCTGAGCGTCGGATGCCCGAAGACCACGGCGCGCTCGATGCGGCCGCCGAGCGCGGGGTCTGCGAGGAGGCGGCGGTACGCGACGACGAGGTTGCGTCCGTACCGCGCATCACTCGACACCTCCGCGATGAGCGGCCAGCCGCCGGCGTGAGCCAACGACTCCGCCGCGGGTCCGGCCGCGTGGCCGGCGATGACGACCGTGCGCTTGTCGCGATCGAGCAGGATCGACGGCCGGTAGACCGCGGTCGGAGCGGCCGCCGGCGGCGTGACGAGACCGCCCTCGTCCGTCAGGGCGTCGACGAGCTGATGCGGCACATGGACGAATCCCGAGGAGAGCGGCTCCCGAAAGGCGAGGTTGAGGTGGACCGGCCCCGCGCCGGCCTCGCCGCGGCCGGCGGCGAACGACACCGCGTTGTCGGCGAGTTCGTCTGCCGCTCGGGACTCGCTCCGGAGCCCCGACGGTGCGGCGACGTCGACGGCGAACCGGGTCGCCTTCGCGAAGATCCCCGGCTGGGCGGTGGTCTGGTTGGAGCGGATGCCGCGCAGCTCCTCCGGACGATCCGCGGTGAGCAGGATGAGCGGTACGAGCGAGTGGTGGGCCTCGAGAACGGCGGGGTGCAGGTTCGCGACGGCGGTCCCCGAGGTCACGACGATCGCGACGGGTCGCCTCGACTCCACCGCGAGCCCGAGCGCGAAGAAACCGGCGGCCCGCTCATCGATCCGCACGTGCACGGCGATGGCACCGGCGCGCTCGAACGCGGCGGCCGCGAGAGCGAGGGCTTGCGATCGAGAACCGGGGGCCACGACCACGTCCCGGACCCCGCGACGCACGAGACCCTCGAGGAGGGCCGCGGCGAACGCGGTCGAGGGGGCTGGGCTCTGGTCCTCGGGGGAGGTGCGTTGACCGTCAGACATGCTGAGGACTCTATCGGTCGCGCGAATCGCCGTCCTGGCGGTCTGCTCCATGGTCGGCCGGGTCGTCGGGCAGCGTCTCGGGGTGACCGGCCGCGGGGCCGTCGGGCTCCGGTGACTCGGAGTCGAGCGCGGCGAGCTCCTCCTCGAGGCGACGGATGCGGTCGTCCTGCTCGGCGTCGCGGCCGAGTCGGCCGAGGAACGCCGGGTCGTCGTCCGGGGCCCGCGGTCCTGCGGCGACGGCGGTGTTCTTCCGTCCGCGACCGATGAGGAACCACAGGACGATCCCGATGACGGGGAGGACGATGATGACGACGATCCAGACCGGCTTCGGCAGCCCGCGGACGCGATCGTTGGCCATCATGGCGCAATCCACGACCGCATAGATCGTGACCACCACGACGATGACGGCGAGTCCGAGGAGCAGACGGGGCATGCCGTCATGATATCCGCCGAAACTGGGCGTCGTCCGTGGCGCTGGTTCCTCGGGCGGCCCCTCGCAGGCCGCCGCGTAGACTTATGCCCGTGAAACGCGTGCCCCCCGTCCTCGTCTACACGGTCCTCCGGCTGCTCGCGTTCCTCATCCCGCTCGGCGTCCTCCTCGCCTTGCGCATCGAGCCGTGGATCGCGGCCGTGCTCGCCGCGCTCATCGGCATGGCGCTCTCGTTCGTCCTCTTGCGGTCACCGCGGGAAGAGGTCGCGAAGGGCATCTACGCGCGACGGCACGGCGACCACATGCCGGACACCACGGACGAGGACGCCGAGGACTCCGCTACTCCCTGAGCGGCGGAGACCACCGCTCACGAACGCCGACGGCCCCACCCTCGAGGAGTGCGGGGCCGTCGGCGTTCGTGAGAACGGTCAGAACGCGAGCGCCCAGAACCACGAGATGCCGTAGAGCAGTTGCGTGATCCCCACGAGCCGGAGCGCCACGATCAGTTCACGAGGCTGCTGAGCCGTCGCCACGATGACGCACGCGGGGAGAGCCGCGAGGAGCGCGAAGAGCGAGAACCACAGCTCGGGGAAGAGGAACGCGACCCACGCCGCGAGCAGGAAGGGCACGATGAGGAAGACGATGAAGAGCACGCGTGAAGCCGTCGATCCGATGATGACGCTGAGGGTGCGCTTTCCCACGAGCCGGTCCTGGTCACGGTCCCGCAGGTTGTTGACGAGGATCGCGGAGCACGCGATGAGGCCCGCGCCCGCCGCACCGAACAACGCCTCCTGGCTGAGCGTTCCGACCTGGACGTACATCGTGCCGAGCGTCGCCACGAGTCCGAAGAAGAGGAAGACGAAGACCTCACCGAGCGCGAAGTAGCCGTAGGGGCGCTTCCCGCCCGTGTAGAACCACGCAGCAGCGATGCTCGCCGCGCCGACGATGAGGAGCCACCAGTACTGTGTCAGGACGGTCAGCGTGATGCCGGCGATCGCGGCGATCCCGAAGAACACGAACGCCACGACGAGCACGGTTCGCGCCGCCGCTCGACCGGAGCCCACGAGGCGCGACGGGCCGACGCGGACCGCGTCGGTGCCCCGGATGCCGTCGGAGTAGTCGTTGGCGAAGTTGACGGCGATCTGCAGCGACACCGCCGTGACGAGGCAGAGGAGTGCGCGCACCCAGTGGTACTCGCCGGGACCGGCCGCGAAGATCGCCGCGCCCGTGCCGATGAGCACGGGGGCGACGGCCATCGGGAGCGTCCGCACGCGAGCGCCCTCGACCCAGTCGCCGAAGCGGGCGGGCCGGACGCTCTCGATACGGCGAGCCGCGGGGTTTCCGCTCTTCCCCTTCGCCTTCGGACGGTTGCCGCCGCCGCGCCCGCCGGCTTCGGCGATCACCTTGGCGGCCCCCGACTTGGCGTCGATCGACTTCTGCTTCGCGGCGCGTTCCTGCTGGGTGCGGCTCGGCGTCGCGGTCCCCTTCTTCGAGGAGGACTTCTGCGTGGCACCACCGGCCGCGCTCGACGCCTCGGAGCCCGTCGCCCCGTGCGCGGTGTTCTCCGCCGCGGGGGGCTTCTTCTTCCCGAGCGCCCCGGCGGGATCCAGCCTCTGTTCTTTCGCAGCCACGTGTCGACCTTTCGTTCGTGGAAATTCTAGGGTGTGGACGTCCGAGCGCTGCGCGTCATTCCTCGGGGCGGGGAGGAGCCACGAGTCGGGCGACCGCCGACCGGTCGGGTTTACCCGTGCCGAGAAGCGGGAGCTCGGCGAGACGGACGATGCGCGCCGGCCGGGCCGCGACACCGAGCTCTCGCTCGACGGCATCCCGCACCTCGGACAGCGACACGGCGGGGGCTGCAGCATCGACCGCGACGACGGGGACGCTTCCCCAGCGGGGGTCGGCGGCCCCGACGACCACGGCCGAGTCGAGGCCCGGTCGCTCCCGCACGGCGGCCTCGACACGATCGAGCGAGACGTTGACACCCCCGGAGACGATCACGTTGTCGATGCGGCCGAAGACGTGCACCACACCCTGATCGTCGATCGTCCCCGTATCCCCTGTACGGAACCACCGTCCGTCCGCGTCCTCCGGGAAGACCGCGGCGGTGCGGTCTGCGTCGTCGAGGTAGCCGAGAGCGAGGGTGGGGCCACCGATCCGGATCTCGCCGTCGACGAGGCGGACGGTGACGCCGTCGAGCGGTCGGCCGTCGTAGACGCAGCCCCCTGCGGTCTCGCTCGATCCGTAGCTGCGGACGAGGCGGACCCCGGCAGCGGCTGCGCGGTCGCGGAGCACCGACGGCACCGCTTGACCGCCGACGATCACGGCGTCGAGCGCGGCGAGCGCACCACGCCCGCGGTCGTCGTCGAGGAGCCGGGCCACCTGCGCCGGCACGAGCGCGGTGTACGAACGCTGTCCGGAGCGCGCCTCCGCGACCGCGGCGGTGAACGCCTCGATCCCGAAGGCGCCGCCGGCGAGCGGGACGGGCGCCGTCCCCGCCACGATCGACCTCACGAGGACCTGCACGCCCGCGACGTAGTGCGCGGGCATGGCGAGCACCCACCGGCCAGGACCGCCGATGGCGCTCTGGGTCGCGCGGGCGCTCGCGAGCAGCGCCGAGGCGGAGAGGGCGACGCGTTTCGGGTAGCCGCTCGATCCGGAGGTCGCGATCACGACGGCGACCTCGTCCTCGACGACGCCGGTGGCGTCGTCGATCGACGAGGAGTGCGCGGCGCCGGGCCCGGTCGAGAGCGCTCGCCCCACGGCGAACGGCTGCACCGCGGGACCCCTCCCCTCGATCGCGTGCTCGATCGCCCGGCTCAGCCGCAGCGGATCGTCGGCGGCGCTCAGGTGAAGTTCTCGCGTCACGGCTGTGTCCGCCCCCTGGTCGGTTGCGCCCGCCCCATGGTCAGTAATGCCAGGGGAAAGGCGACCAGTCGGGCTCGCGCTTCTCGAGGAAGGAGTCGCGCCCCTCGACGGCCTCGTCCGTGCCATACGCGAGCCGGGTCGCCTCCCCGGCGAAGACCTGCTGCCCCACGAGCCCGTCGTCGACCGCGTTGAAGGCGAACTTGAGCATGCGGATGGCCGTCGGCGACTTCCCGAGGACCGTGCGGGCCCAGGCGATCGCGGTCTCCTCGAGTTCCGCGTGCGGCACGGCCGCATTGATCGCGCCCGTCGCAAGGGCGCGCTCCGCGGAGTACTCCTCCGCGAGGAAGAACACCTCCCGCGCGAACTTCTGACCGACCTGCCGGGCGAAGTACGCGCTTCCATACCCGGCGTCGAACGAGCCGACGTCCGCGTCCGTCTGCTTGAACCTCCCGTGCTCGATGCTCGCGATCGTCAGGTCGCACACGACGTGGAGCGAGTGCCCTCCCCCCGCGGCCCAACCCGGAACCACCGCGATGACGACCTTCGGCATGAACCGGATGAGGCGCTGGACCTCGAGGATGTGCAGGCGCCCCGACCGCGCGGGTTCGACGGAGTCGACCGTGTCGCCCTCGGCGTACTTGTAGCCGTCTCGGCCCCGGATGCGCTGGTCGCCGCCGGAGCAGAAGGCCCAGCCGCCGTCCTTCGGGCTCGGACCGTTGCCGGTGAGGAGCACCACGCCGATGCGTGGGTTCTGGCGGGCGTCGTCGAGCACCCGAGCAAGTTCATCGACCGTCCGGGGGCGGAAAGCGTTCCGCACCTCGGGGCGGTCGAACGCGACCCGGGCGATCCGTCCGTCGGTCGAGTGGTGATAGGTGACGTCTCCGAGGTCGTCGAAGCCCGGGGCATCGATCCACGCGGATTCGTCGAACAGCTCGGAGACGCTCATTGCTCCAGCCTAATCCCGCGCCCTGGCGGAGACACCGCACCCGGCGAGCGCTCGATCGGGCGACCGGTGCGAGACTGAAGGCCATGGACCCACTCGCCGCACCCGTGCCGGACATCGAGGAGCTCCTCGACTCCGCCCACGTCGTCTCCCTTCCGCTGGCGACGCGGTTCCGCGGCATCACGGTGCGCGAGGCCGTCGTCTTCGACGCTCCGCTGCGCGCCACCGAGTTCTCGCCGTTCGCCGAATACGACGACGCCGAGGCCTCCACCTGGTTGAGGGCGGCGATCGACTTCGGTTGGGCGGAGCAGCCCGCTGTCCTCCGCGGCCGCATCCCGGTCAACGCAACGGTCCCGGCCGTGTCCGCCGATGACGTCCCGGCGATCCTGGCACGGTTCCCCGGGTGCCGGACGGCGAAGGTCAAGGTCGCCGAACCGTCGCAGACGCGCGACGATGACGTCGCGCGGGTGCGTGCCGTCCGAGACGTGATGGGTCCGGAGGGTCGCATCCGGGTCGACGCCAACGGCGGCTGGAACGTCGACGAGGCGGAGCACACCATCCACGAGCTCGCCCCGTTCGACCTCGAGTACGTCGAGCAGCCGTGCGCGAGCGTCGAGGAGCTCGGCGAGTTGCGGGCGCGCATCCGCTGGATGGGCGTCCCCATCGCCGCCGACGAGAGCGTGCGGAAGGCCGCGGACCCACTCGCCGTGGCGCGAGCCGGCGCCGCCGACGTGCTCGTCGTGAAGGCTCAGCCTCTCGGTGGTGTTCGGCGCGCCCTCGCGATCCTCGAGCAGACGGGGCTTCCCGTGGTGATCTCGAGCGCCCTCGACACGTCCGTCGGGTTGGCGATGGGCGCTCGGCTGGCCGCGGCGGTACCCGGACTCGCGTTCGACTGCGGCCTCGGGACGGCGGCTCTCCTCGCGGCCGACGTCACCGACGACCCACTGCTCCCCGTCGAGGGAGCGATCCCCGTCCGCGACGTCGCCCTCTCCCCCGAGCTGATGTCCCGTCACGTGGCGGACGCGGAGCGCACGGCCTGGTGGCACGAGCGCATCAGGCGCTGCCACCACCTGCTCGCCCGCTGACCCGGGCCGGAGAGGGGATCAGAGGCCGGAGTAGGCGTGCAGTCCCTTGAAGAAGACGTTGACGACGCCGAAGTTGAACAGCACTGCCGAGAATCCGATGATCGCGAGCCATGCCGAGCGGGTTCCGCGCCATCCCCGAGTGGCACGAGCGTGGATGTACCCGGCGTAGATGACCCAGATGATGAACGTCCACACTTCCTTCGTGTCCCAGCCCCAGTAGCGACCCCACGCCGACTCGGCCCAGATCGCTCCCGCGATGAGGGTGAAGGTCCAGAAGATGAAGCCGATGATGCTCACGCGGTACGCGAGGTTCTCGAGTCGGTCGGCGCTCGGAAGTGTCGCGAGGAAGCGCATCCTGAGCGCCGAGAGCTCGAGCTTCAGCCGCTCCTGTCGCGCCTGGATCAATTGCACGACCGACAGTGCGAAGCCGAGCGCGAGGAACGCCGTCCCGAGACTCGCGACGAAGACGTGTACGACGAGCCACGCCGATTGGAGGGCCGGGGGCAGCGGGGCGATCTCGACGTAGAAGTTCCACGACAGGCCCAGCAGGACGACGACGAGCCCGGTCACGAACGTGCCGAGGAAGCGCAGGTCCTCGCGCGTGAGCACGAGGAGGAAGACGCCGATGATGAGCAGCGTGCCCGTCATGGCGAACTCGTACATGTTGGCCCACGGCACCCGACCGGCGGCGATACCGCGCGTCACGTCGGCGGCGAGATGCACGATGAAGCCGAGGACCGTGAGGGCGACGCCCACCCGCAGCGACGGAGACCGCGACGCGGTGACGCGCGCCCCTCCCCCGGTTCCCGTCGGCCGATCGACCGTGAGGGTCCGCGCGCCGCCGGTGGATCCCGCGTCGGCCGCAGCGGAGTTCCGCGCGACGGCGCTCGGGACGACGGCACCGGCCGCCTCGCGCACCTCGGTGCTGCGTCTCGCCAGATCGAAGGTGAAGGCGATGAAGGCCAAGGCGTAGAGCGCGAGCGCCGTCCACAGTGCCATCACCGAGAAGTCGTTGAGATCCACCCGATCAGACTACCCCGCGAACCTGTGGCGGAGACGGGGCGGAGCCGGCCTCCTGGGCGCTCCTCCGATGTCAGAGTCGCTCGACGCCGAGCGCAGTGCCATGCCGGTACGCGAGCGATGCGACGGCCTCGGCGAGCCCCGGATCCTCGCCTCGGGCCAGGCCCGCGTACTCCACGCGGACTCCCCCGCCGTATTCGTCCCCGTCGCTCCCGCCACCGTCGTCGGTCTCCCCGAGCGGACGTACGGCGACCCAGACGCGACGGCGCGGGACGAAGAGCGACGTCAGCAGGCCGAGTGTCACGAGCACGGCGAAGAGCAGCACCCAGAACTGGCTCGGGTCGCTGTGGATGTCGAGCGAGGCGAAGCGCGGCACGGAGTTCGAGAAGTCACCGGCCGCAGCCTCCGGATCGGCGTTGCCGAACTCGATGGACCCGAGTCCGTTCGGCAGCTCGGCGGATTGTCCCGGCAGCAGCTGGATGGCGTCGACGTCCGTACCGCGGCCCGCGATCTGCGTCATATCGTCCGTGTTGAGCGTGTACACGGAGCGCGGCACACCCCCGTCGATTCCGAGGTCGCCCGTGAAGACGTTGAGCGACAGCATCGGGAGGACGAGGTCCGGGTAGGTCGACGTGAAGGCGCCGTCCTCGAGCGGCTGCGCCGTCGGGTAGAAGAATCCGAGCAGGCCCACCTGCTCCGCGAGGCCGTCGGGAACCTTCACGACGCCGACCGACGTGAGGTTCGCGTCTTGCGGCAGGAACGGGATGGAATCGGTGAAGACGACGGTCCCCTCCGGGTCGCGCACCGTGATCGTCGGCGCGTAGCCGTTGCCGAGCAGGAAGACATCGGTGCCGGCGAATCGGAGCGGCTCGTTGACCTTGATGCGCTGCTCCTGGCTCGTGCCGTCCGGTGTCGTCGTCGTGAGATGCGCCGTGAAGTCGATCGGCTGCCCGAAAGCGTCCGCGTTCTGCGTCTCGTAGGTCACGTCGAAGGCGTCGAGCGTGAGCGCGTACGGCGACAAGGTGCCTTCGTCGAAGAAGCGACCGGGATTGATGGTGTCGTAGTCGATGACCGAGTTGACGAACGACTGGCCCTCGACGACGACACGCTGACCCGAGTAGCCGAAACCACCCCCGACGCCGACGGCGACGAGCACGCCGACGAGCGACGCGTGGAAGACGAGGTTGCCCGTCTCGCGCAGATAGCCGCGCTCCGCCGAGATCGACCGGACGCCGCGCTGGTCGTACTCCTCGATCCGGTAGCCCGAGCTCTTCAGGAGGGTGCGCGCCTCGGCGATCGCCGTGTCGACGTCGACGTCCGGGTAGGCCTCCTCCCGGTGGTCGGCAAGACGCGACAGCCGCGCCGGGGTGCGCGGGGGCCGCGAGCGCATCGCGTCGAAGTGGTGCTTCGTGCGCGGGATGATGCAGCCGATGAGGGAGACGAACAACAGGATGTAGACGGCCGAGAACCAGGCCGAGCTGTAGACGTCGAAGGCCTGCAGGTTGTCGAGCACGGGTGCGAGGTCCGGGTTGTCGACGAAGTACTGCGTGACGCCGTTCGGGTCGCTCGATCGCTGCGGGACGAGGGACCCGGGGATCGCCGCGATCGCGAGCAGCAGGAGCAGGAGGATCGCCGTCCGCATGCTCGTGAGCTGTCGCCAGAAGAACCGGAGCGACCCCGCGAGACCGAGCTTCGGCGAGACGGGACCGTCCGGCCGCGCACCGCTCGCCGTACCCTCCGTCGACTCGCCGTCGAGCTCGGGGCGTGCGTTGGGGTCGTCGATGCGGTCGGACGGTCCGCGCGCGCGCGTCGATCGGGCGGCCCGCTCGGGAACCTCCCGCTCGGAATCAGATGACGAGGTCAAAGCCGTACATCACCCCTTGAAGCTGATACATGATGAGGGACCAGACGCCCGTGACCATGAGGACACCGACGACGATGAGCAGCACTCCGCCGATGATGTTGACGGCGCGGATGTGGCGACGCAGGAACCCGACGGAGCGCGTCGCCCAGCCGAGGCCGAGCGCGATAAGGATGAACGGGATGCCGAGCCCGAGGCAATAGCCGAAAGCGAGGAGGGCGCCCTGCCATGCCGTGCCGCCCGTGAAGCCCAGGGAGAGCACGGCCGAGAGCGTCGGTCCGATGCACGGCGTCCAGCCGATGGCGAAGACCGCACCGAGGAGAGGGGCGCCACCGAGTCCCGTCGCGGGCAGCCACGAGAGCTTCGCGGTGCGCTGGAAGGCTCCGAAGCGCCCGATGAAGACGAGCCCCATCACGATGACGACGGCACCGAGGACGCGGGTGATGACGTTCTCCCACTGCACGAACCACGCGCCGATCGCGCCGAACGCCGCACCATAAAGGACGAAGACGACGGCGAAGCCGAGCACGAAGAGCGACGCGCCGAGCACGAGGCGGCGGCGGTCCTGTCGTCCCTCGCCCTGGAACCCGCCGACGTAGCCGAGGTAGCCCGGGACGAGCGGAAGCACACACGGCGAGGCGAACGACACGAGGCCGGCGAGCATCGCGAGCGGCACGGCCAGCAGGAGGGACCCGCCCGTGATGATCTCCCCCGGATTCACTCCTCTGACTCGGCGATCGTGTCGCGGATGAGGGTGTCGAGGATCGAGGCGTCGCGGATCTGGCCGACGATACGCGCGGCGATGCGGCCCTCCGCATCGAGCACGAGGGTCGTCGGAACGGCGTTCGGAGGCACCGAACCGGAGAAGGCGAGCTTCACGGCACCGTCGTTCGTGTCGATGATCGACGGGTATTCGATTCCGTACGTCTCATCGAACGCGATCGCCGTGTCCGCCTGGTCCCGCACGTTGACGCCGAGGAAACTCGCGCCCTGGCCCTCGTACTGCCCGCTGAGCTCGACGAGATCGGGCGCCTCGGCCCGGCACGGCGCACACGCGGCGTACCAGAAGTTCACGACGAGGACCTCGCCGGCGAAGTCGTCGGAGGTCACCTCGTCGCCGTTCTGGTCGACGCCCGCGAACTCGACCGGCTCGTCCCGCTCCACCGCGGGGATCTCGGTCCAACTGCCGTCACCGGCGATGTATCCCTTGCCGCTGCCCTCGCGGTACTGATCGGCGAGCGGATCGTTCGTGCAGCCCGTGAGCGCGAGGAGAGCGACGCCCGCGATGGCCGCGAGCCGGGAGGGGAGTCGGAATCGGGAGGTGCGCATCATCACACCGCCCCCACATCGGTCGCGGCGGTCGCGAGCCCCGCCGCGGGGTCACGGTAGGAGACCTCGATGAACCCATCGCCGCTGCGCTCCAGCGTCGTGATGCTCGAGAGCGCGCAGCGCCGCTTCCGCGGGTCGTGCGGGAGCGGGATGCCCGCCACCGTGGAGTGCACCATCCAGATGGGGAGTTGGTGGCTCACGAGGACGACGTCGCCGTCGGGCGTGGACTCCCACGCGTCGTGGACGGCCGCGAGCATCCGGGCGGAGATGGACACGTAGGGCTCCCCCCAGGTGGGCACCCGCGGGTTGCGCAGCGCGAACCAGTTCCGCGGGTCGCGCACAGCGCGTGCCATCACGCGTCCCTCGAAGTGGTTCGCGGGCTCGATGAGGCGCTCGTCGAGCTCGGGCTCGAGCTCGAAGCGCTTCCCGATCGGCGCGGCCGACTCCTGCGTGCGCTGGAGCGGTGAGGCGATGATGCGGGAGACCGGCGCATGCTCGTCCTGCAGGGCGAGCGCTGCAGCCGCGGCCATCCGCTCGCCGAGGGTCGAGAGCCGGAATCCGGGAAGGCGTCCATAGAGCACGCGCGAGGGATTGTGGACCTCGCCGTGCCGGACGAGGTGGATCCGGGAGGCAGACACGCCTTCAGTCTACGTTCGCGTCGCCTGAGCGTTCGCCCTGGCCGCGCACGCCCCGAGTAGGCTTGACCCCCGTGAGTGAACGCACCCTAGTCAAGAACCTCGCCGCCCTCGAAGACGGCCCCGTCAGCGTGTCCGGATGGGTCGAGACCGTCCGTGATCAGAAGAAGGTGCAGTTCGTCGTCCTGCGGGATGAGTCCGGCGCCGTCCAGCTCGTGAACCCCGCGGTCCGCGAGCTCGTCGAGGACGACCCGGAGAGCGCGGCGAAGCTCGCGACGACGGAGGCGATCTCGGCGCTCGCGCACGGTTCGTTCCTCACCGTCACGGGGTCTCTCAAGCACGACGAGCGCGTGAAGCTCGGTGGGCTCGAGGTGAAGATCGGCTCGCTCGAGGTCGTGAGCGAGTCGCTGCCCGAGACACCGATCGCTGCCGACTCGAGCCTCGACAAGCGCCTCGACTGGCGGTTCCTCGACCTGCGGAACCCGAAGCAGAACCTCATCTTCCGGGTGCAGACGACCATCGAGCACGCCTTCCGTCAGTACTGGATCGACAACGACTTCATCGAGATCCACACGCCGAAGCTCATGGCGTCGGCGAGCGAGTCCCGCGCCGAGCTCTTCGAGGTGGGCTACTTCGACACGACCGCATACCTCGCGCAGAGTCCCCAGTTCTTCAAGCAGATGGCGCAGCCCGCCGGCTTCGGGAAGGTCTTCGAGATCGGCCCCGCCTTCCGCGCAGACCCCTCCTTCACGAGCCGTCACGCGACGGAGTTCACGAGCGTCGACGCCGAGATCAGCTGGATCGACTCGCACGAGGACGTCATGGCCCTCCACGAGGAGCTCCTCGTCGCGGCCTTCACCGCGGTGAAGGAGAAGCACGGCGAAGCCCTCAAGGAACACTTCGACCTCGACGTCGTGGTGCCCTCTCGCCCCTTCCCGCGCATCCCGTTGGCCGAGGCGAAGCGCATCGTCGCCGAGCGCGGCTACGAGATCCCGCGCGCCGACGACGACATGGACCCCGAGGGTGAGCGTCGCATCGCGGCGTACGTGAAGGAGGAGTTCGGCCACGATTTCGTGTTCCTCACGGACTACGCGTCGAGCATCCGGCCGTTCTACCACATGCGTCACGAGGGCGACGCGGCGCTCACCAACAGCTACGACCTCATCTACAGCGGCGTCGAGATCTCGACGGGCGCACAGCGCGAGCACCGTGTCGACGTGCTCATCGAACAGGCGCGAGAGAAGGGCCTCGAGCCGGAGGAGCTCGAGTTCTACCTCGACTTCTTCCGCTACGGCGTCCCGCCGCACGGCGGATTCGGCATGGGGCTAGCGCGCGTTCTCATGCTGCTGCTCGGCGAGCAGTCCATCCGCGAGACGACGTACCTCTTCCGAGGCCCCACCCGCCTCCTCCCCTAACCCTCACCCCCCTGAACACTTCCTTTGTGCTCGAATTTTCGAGCACAAAGGAAGTGTTCAGGGGGGTGAGTGGGTCAGAGGGCGTAGTCGATCGAGGCCCGGTCGGAGACGACGCCGCGGACGTACGACGCCGCGTCCTGGTGGGCCGGGTGCTTCTGATAGCGCTCGAGAGCATCGAGGTCGTCGAACTCCGAGACGAGGACGACGTCCCAGTTCTGCTCCGGGTAGGCGACGTTCGTCGCGACCGAGAGCGATCGGATGTCCTCGACCACGCCGACGAGCGCGGTGAGCCGTTCGGAGATCCCGGAGGCGTGCTCGGCGCGTGACTGCGGGTCACTCGCCGCGAGCTTCCACGTGACGATGTGGCGGATGGTCATCGGTCTCCCAGGATCGCGTTCGTCAGGCGGCCGGAGTCGACCCGCCAATAGCAGTGCTGTCGGCCGTCGAGGAGGACGACAGGGATCATCTCCCCGTAACGCTCGCGGAGCGCCTCGTCGTCCACGATGGAGAGTTCCTCCACGGTGAGCTCCGGAGAGCCTGCGCGAGAACGGATGTCGGCGACGACAGACGACACGACGTCACGCGCGTCGTCGCACAGATGGCAGTCCGGTTTGCCGATAAGGGTGATGGCGACGGTCACGCGTTCAGCCTATCCGCAGTCAGCGTCGCCGGGCGCGAGCGCCGGTCTGACCCAGATGGACCGAGCGGCGAGCACACCGAGCTCGGTGCTCGCGTCGCGCCCCTCGGCATCGCCGCTGCCGTCCCGACCGAGAACGAGCACACCCGCAACCTCCACGCGTTCCCGTACCGTGACGCGCGTGTCGAGCACGATCCCGTGGGCGCCGAGGTAGCGCAGCAGAGCGGGGTCCTCGTCCGAGATGCGCGCGACGGTCCCGCCCGCGCCGACCGCGAGGTCCGCGAGATTCACGGCATCGGAGGCGGGGACCCGGCCATCCCGCCGCGGGATCAGATCACCGTGGGGGTCACGCTCGGGGAAGCCGAGCTCCTCGTCGATCCGGTCGATGAAGGTCTCCGACGCCGCGTGCTCGAGGTGTTCGGCCTCGTCGTGGACCTCGTCCCAGCCGTAACCGAGCCGCTCGACGAGGTACGACTCGAGCAGCCGGTGCCGACGGACCATCTGCACGGCGGCGGCGCGGCCGTCGGCCGTGAGGGTCACCGCGCCATACCGTTCGTGCTCGACGAGTCCGTCGGCGACGAGCTTCTTCAGGTTGCCCGAGACGGTCGAGGTCGCGACTCCGAGTCGGGCGGCGATGTCGCCGGCGGCGGCGTGCTGATCGCTCCACTCCTCCGACTTCCAGATGGCGCTCACGTAGTCCTGCGCCATCCGCGTCAACCGGTCGAGTTCCACGCGAGCGAGTCTACGGTGCGGCCGGGCGGCGACGGATCGGCCGACGCCGACGCCACCGGCGCCGCAGAACCGCAACGAGTACGCCGTGACGAGGGCTCACGAGGAACACGATCGCGAACACCGCGCCTTGCGAGAGGACCACCATGCCACCGGGCGCCGTATCCAGGAAGTAGCTCGAGTAGATGCCCGCGACAGCGGAGAACGCCGCGATCGACGGGGCGATCACGAGCATGCGGGGGAGGCGATCCGTGAGGAGGTACGCCGTCGCACCGGGGATGATCAGCATCGCGACGACGAGGATCACCCCGACGGTCTGCAATGCGACGACGGCCGTCAAAGCGAGCACACCGAGCAGCAGCGCACCCAGCAGGCGTGGTGAGAGCCCGATCGCATGTGCGTGCGTCGGATCGAACGCGAAGAGGGTGAGGTCGCGACGCTTGACGATCAGCAGACCTGCGGCGATGGCGCCGAGGACGAGGATCTGCACGAGGTCGCTCGTCCCGATCCCGAGGACGTTCCCGAAAATGATGTGGCTGAGGTCCGTCTGGCTGGGCGTGACCGAGATGAGGACGAGACCCAGCGCGAAGAGCGTCGTGAAGACGATGCCGATCGCGGCGTCCTCCTTGACCCTGCTCGTGTCGCGGACGACGCCGATGAGGGCGACGGCGAGGAAGCCGAACACGAGGGCACCCACGGCGAAAGGCACCCCGACGATGTAGGCGAGGACGACACCCGGCAGGACCGCGTGGGAGACCGCGTCCCCCATGAGCGACCACCCGATGAGCACGAGCCAGCAGCTGAGCAGAGCGCACACGACGGCGGCGGCGAGCGTCGCGACGAGCGCACGCACCATGAAGTCGAACTGGAGCGGTTCGAGGAGGAGGCCGAGGACACCGTCGAGTTCCGCCATGTCAGTCCCCCTCCGCGAGCACGTCGAGACCGAAGGCTCGCGCGAGCTGCTCGGGTCGCAGCACGTCACGCGGATCACCGTGGGCGAGTACGCGGCGCAAGAGGAGGATGGCCTCGTCGCAGAGCGCGGGGAGGGCGCGGAGGTCGTGTGTCGAGACGACGACGGTCTTGCCGTCGGCCGCCAGCTCGCGCAGCAGGCGGCTGATCGTGGCCTCCGAACGCTTGTCGACCCCGGCGAACGGCTCGTCGAGCAGCAGGACGTCGGCGCCCTGGGCGATGCCGCGAGCGACGAAGGCGCGCTTGCGCTGCCCGCCGGAGAGCTGCCCGATCTGCCGGTCCGCGAACTCCGTCAACTCGACGCGCTCGAGCGCATCGACGACGGCGGCACGGTCGCTCGCCCGAGGGCGGCGCGTGAATCCCATCCGCCCGTAGCGTCCCATCATGACGACGTCGGCGACGCTGACGGGGAACTGCGCGTCGATCTCCTCGCTCTGCGGCACGTAACCGACGATGCCGCGCTTGCGGGCGATCCCGGGCGGGAGCCCCATGACCGCGACCGTCCCGGAATCGGGGACGACGAGACCCATCACGGTCTTGAAGAGCGTCGACTTGCCCGAGCCGTTCATGCCGACGAGCCCGCACACTCGACCAGGCCGGATGGCGACACTCGCGCCGTCGAGCCCGAGCACCTCGCCGTAGCGGACGGTGACGTCGCGCAGTTCGAGGGTGCGAGTGTCCGGTCGATCGGCGCTCACTCCGCGGCCACCGATCCGGTCAATCCCCCGACGATCGTCCGCACGTCGTACCGGAGGAGGTCGAGGTAGGTCGGAACGGGTCCGTCGGGCAGGGAGAGGGAGTCGACGTAGAGCACTCCCCCGAAGCGGGCTCCCGTCGCTCCGACGACCTGGCGCATGGCCGAGTCCGACACGGTCGACTCGCAGAAGACCGCCGCGACGTCGTTCCGCTCGACGAAGTCGATGGCTCCGGCGATCTGGCCGGGGGTCGCCTGCTGCTCGGCGTTGACCGGCCAGAGATACGCCTCCTCGAGGCCGCCGTCCCTCGCGAGATACGAGAAGGCGCCCTCGCACGTGACGAGAGCGCGTTGCGATCTCGGCAATCCCGACAGCCCGTCGATGAGCTCGTCGTGCACGTCGTCGATCTCGGCGGCGTAAGCCTCACCGTTCGACCGGTAGTCCGCGGCGTTCGGCGGATCCAGTTCGCTGAACGCGTCGACCATCGTCGTGACGTACCGTTGCGCCTCGAGCGGCGACATCCATGCGTGGGGGTTGGGTCGACCGGCGTAGACGTCCGAGGCGATCGGGAGGGGATCGACGTCGCCGCTCACGACGACGTGCGGCACGTCGAGCTCACCGACGAATCGCTCAAACCACGCTTCGAGGCCCAATCCGTTGTCGAGGACGAGGTCGGCACCCGCCGTGACCCGGACGTCTCCCGGGGTCGGCTCGTACCCATGGATCTCCGCCCCGATCTTCGTGATCGACTCGATCCTCAGGTGATCACCCGCGACGTTGCGGGCCATGTCGGCGAGAACCGTGAACGTCGTGACGACGACGGGACGATCATCAGCCGGAGCGAGGGAGGCACAGCCCGACGTCGCGAGTGACGCCACGACGGCGAGCGCCACGGCGGTCGTCCTCGACGGGGAGAATCGCATGAGACGAGCCTAGTGTTCGGTCGCGACACTCTCAATGTTTGGGTACCCGAACTTCGGGACCCACCTGCGCGCTGCCGCGAGCACATGCAGCCCCGAGCCGCCGCCCGTGAACGCCAAAAAGCGCCAGGCCGTGCGGCCTGGCGCTCGTTCGACGCGCGACTCTACTTCTTGTTGCGGCGCTGGTGGCGGGTCTTGCGAAGCAGCTTGCGATGCTTCTTCTTCGCCATACGCTTGCGGCGCTTCTTGATAACAGAACCCACGGATACCTCACTGAAGAATCGGAAAGGGCCACGACCAGCGCGGCCTGAGAAAAATGCCTCGGGACAGTCTAGCCGATCGCCGGGCCTGCGGGCGCACTGCCGTGATTCGCCGCTGATCCCCCTCGGCGTGGCGCGCCGTCGAGCACTCACACCGATGTCCCCCAAACGTCCGACTACCCCCTCGGGGGACGAGGCGACAGGATCAGGGGACCAAGGGATCGGGGGGTCACCATGGACGAAACGACTCATGATTGGTGGGTTCTCGGCGCCGATCACGGCAGATCGAGTCCCCACGTGCAGAGCACCTGGCCCGGTCGGACGGGGCCGACCGACTTCCGGCTCCCGGACGGTCGGGACGAGGACGAGCTCGTGTCGACGGGGGATTTCGCCGGCTGCACCTTCCCGCTGTGGTTCGAACCCGTTCTCGGAGTCGCGCTCCGGGGTGACATGGTCGCAGCGAACGGGGCGGGCTACAAGATCGTGTCCGACCGGATCGTCGAGGTGTTCGACGACCTCGACGTGGTGGGATTCCTGTCCACCCCGGCGGATCTCCGTGACGGCGAAGGTCGTCGGGTACCCGGCTTCCACATGCTGCACGCCCTCCCCGAGGCCCCCGGTCACGAGGTGCGCCCGTTCTTCCGAGACCTCCCCCACGTCTGGATGTTCGAGGTGAGCGCTCGCGTCCGGTGGGAACTCGCGAGGCGCGGCATCGGTGACCTCCGGATCCGACCCGCACGCGTCGTGCACGAGTGCGCGAGCCGGATCGTGAGCGATCCGTCGGTCCTCGAGGCGCCCTGATCGGCGGCCGCACCGTGCGCGCGCCGAGCGGGTGCCGCCGTCAGGCGGAGGACTCGCCCGCGTCGGCCACCGGATTGTTCAGGACGGCGATCACGGCCGACTCGGGGACCCGGAACGAGCGACCGAAGCGGATGGCCGGCAGATCCCCCGAGTGGACGTGGCGGTAGACGGTCATCTTGGACACCCGCATCATCTCGGCCACTTCGGCGACCGTGAGGAAGCGGGCATCGGACAGTCCGTTGCTCACGGGAACCTCCCCATCTGTGTCGAGTGTGCGACCTGTGTCGAGTGTGCGATCTGTGCGTGTGGTCACGGCACCGGTCACGGCCTGCTGTGGCGGATGTGACCGATGTGAATGACGATCACTTTAGTGACCGTGCGGGGGAAAAGCCATGCTCCCGAAGGCGGGACACCACGAGCGACGGGACCGGGGCGATCAGGGACGCAGTTTCTTCCCCACGGCATGGACGGCCGTCGTGACGCGGTGGGTGGTGTCGGCGACGGCGTGGCCGATCGCATCGGCGACCTGCTTCGCCTGGTCGGGCAGGCTCGCGACCATCTGTCGCGCTTGCTCAGCGGGGTCGAAGTCGGCGCTCAGGAACGGGATGAGCCAGTCCTCGACGCTCTCGAGAGGCGTGTAGTCGAGACTGTAGAAGCGGTGCTGGCCCTCTTCCCGCACGGTTACGAGCCCCGCTTCCCTCAGCACCTTGAGGTGCTTCGAGACGGTGGGCTGGCTGAGCCCCAGGTGCGCGACGATCTCCGAGACGCTCGTCCCCGGTTGCTGGTCCTCGGTGTCCGGCACGTGGCCGTCGAGCAGCACCTGAAGGATGTCTCGTCGCGTGGGATCCGCGATCACGGTGAAGATGTCGGCCATGGCACCAGGCTAGTGAGTCCGAGTGCGGAGTACCACGACTCGCGATCGGCGGGCCGTCACGCCGCGACCCGGCCACGTTGATACAGTGACACTCTCAGCCGCACTGGCGGTGCGTCGGACGTCGGCGCTTCTCAGACGCTCAGAGGGAAGGCCCATCGGTGGTTGATCGGATCAAACACGACGCGCCCGTTCTCGTGATCGGGCTCGGCCGGTTCGGAGCCGCGTGCGCCGGCGAACTCGACCGACTCGACCGTGAGGTGCTCGCGATCGACGAGGACATGGGGCTCGTGCAGAAGTGGTCCGAGCGGATCACGCACACCGTGCAGGCCGACGCACGGAATCTCGAGGCGCTCAAGCAGATCGGTGCGCAGGACTTCTCGATCGCCGTCGTGGCGGTGGGCTCCTCCATCGAGGCGAGTGTGCTCATCACCGCGAACCTCGTCGACCTGAAGGTCCCGCAGATCTGGGCGAAGGCCGTCTCCCAGTCGCACGGCAAGATCCTCGCGCGCGTCGGCGCGAACCACGTCATCTACCCCGAGGCGGAAGCGGGAGAGCGCGTCGCGCACCTCGTGAGCGGCCGCATGCTCGACTTCATCCAGTTCGATGACGATTTCGTGCTCGTGAAGATGTACCCGCCGAAACCGATCCGCGGTCTCAACCTCACGGAGAGCGGCGTGCGGACGAAGCACCGCATCACCGTGGTCGGGGTGAAGAGTCCCGGCAAACCCTTCACCTATGCGACCGCAGACACCGTGGTCTCGAACCACGACCTCATCATCGTGTCGGGCACGTCCGCCGACATCGAGCGCTTCGCCGCTCTCGGCTCCTGAGGTCAGGAGCGGGTCGAGGGAGCGGAGTCAGTCGGGGGTGGGGGCCGCGAGCTCGCGGGCGCGCGCGAGCGCGGCGTCGGTCGCCTCGGTGAAGGTCCGTTCGAGGCCCGCCGCCTGGAGGACCGCGATAGCCCGCTCCGTCGTGCCCTTCGGACTCGTCACCTGGATGCGCAACTCCTCCGCCGTCCGGTCGGAGGACACGAGGAGCTCCGCCGCGCCGAGGAACGTCTGCGAGACGAGGAGATCGGCCTCCTCCGGGGAGAACCCCTTGCCGATAGCCGTCCGCGTGAACTCCTCGATGAGGTAGAAGACGTACGCGGGGCCGGAGCCCGAGATCGTGCTCAGGGCGTCGAGCTTGTCCTCGGGCACCTCGAGCACCTCTCCGACGGTCTCGAAAACGGAGCGGACGAGCGCGAGGTCGTCGGAGCTCGAGCGGGTCCCGGCTGACAGCCCCGTCAGCCCGCGGCCGACGATCGAGGGCGTGTTGGGCATCGAACGGATGACAGAGACACCGGCGGGGAGGATCGATTCGAACGTCGCGACGGTGACGCCGGCCGCGACGCTCACGACGATCGTCCCTGGCGCGAGGTCACCCGCGATCTCGCGCAACAGGTCGGGCACCATCGCGGGCTTCACCGCCACGAGCACGACGGCGGCGTCGGCGACGGCTGCCCGATTCCCGTCGGGCCGTTCCTCGAGCGCGATCGACGCGACGCCACGGAGCCCGGCGAGCGGCTCGGCCTTCGCCCGCGTGCGGTTGGTGACCGTGATCCCACCGTCGACCTCGATGTGGGGCTGCACAAGCCCCGAGAGGATCGCGCCACCCATCGAGCCGGTGCCGAGAATCGCGATGCGGGGAAGAGTCGTCGGGGTGCTCACGCCCCCATCCTAGGAGGCCGTCGAGGCGCTATCGTGGCTCGGTGGCGGCGGAAGCCGACGTATCCCCGAGGAGACGAGCAGGAACGATGGCGATCATGATCGGGCGCGGCACACGCGTTCTCTTCACCGGCGACAGCATCACCGATACGGGCCGGCGCGACGGCGTCGGTGACGGCCTCGACGCCACGAGGACCGACGCCACGAGGACCGATGCGACGACGGGAGCGACACCGTGAGCACCCTCAACCGCCTCGCCGTCGACGGTGGCCAGACGGGCACGCGCTTGCGTCTCACGGACGGCTCGGGCTCGGTCCTCGTCGAGCAGGAACTCCCGGGGATCCTCACGGACCGGCCGATCCTGCCTCAAGTGGCCGCCTACTCCGCCGAGCTCGCCGCGGCTTCCGGTCACCGCATCGACGAACTGGCACTCGGTCTCTCCGGACTCACGCCGGCCGCATCACGGCCCGAGGCGCTCCTCGCCGCCGTGGCTCCGCTCGGCGTCCGGCGCGTCGCCCTCGCGCACGACTCGGTGAGCGGCTACCTCGCAGCCAACGGCCTCGCGACCGGGGCGATGCTCGCCGTCGGCACGGGCGTCGTGATCCTCGCGGCATCGGACGACTCTGTCGCGAAGGTCGACGGCTGGGGTTATCTGGTCGGCGATGTCGGCAGCGGCTTCTGGATCGGCCGCGCCGGTCTCGAGGCCGCGATGCGTGCGTTCGACGGCCGCGGCGCGGCGACGGTGCTCGAAGCGGCGGCGCGCGAGCGGTTCGGAGCCCTTGACGAGCTCTACATGGTCATCCAGGGCGACGAGCGGCGAGTGTCCCTCGTCGCATCCTTCTGCCGCACCGTCATCGAGGCCGCCACGGCCGGTGATGGCGTCTCTCTCGGTGTCGTCCGTGCCGCGGCGCGCGAGCTCGCCCACTCCGCCGCGACCGCTCTTCGGCGCACGGGGTGGCAGCCCGAGACCCCGACGCGCGTCGGAGCGGTCGGCGCTCCCGTGACGCGTTCCGAGTTGATGCGCGGGGAGCTGTCGGCAGGACTCGAGATCGAGGCCCCCGGCGCGCGGCTCGAGCCACCCCTCGGCGAGCCGATCGACGGTGTCGGCGCCCTCCTCGACGTCCCTGTCGGGCACGCTCTGCACCGCTCCATCCTCGTCGCCACGGCGTGAGCCGCCGCGTCACCGATCCCGCGGGCCCCACCGAGGAACGGGATGGCGGATCGATAGCGCTCGCATAGCAACACCGGGGACGCTGTCATTCCGAACCCGCAATCGGAGGAGAGCGATGAGCAACGACGAGACAACCGGCACCCGCGCCACGACACCGGGGTCCCCGGCAGCACCCGCACCCGCACCCACCACAGCGGTGTCGGCGCCGCCCCGACGCCGCCGGACGCTCGCCGTCGTGGGGGCCGTCCTCGGTGGTCTCGTCCTCCTGGGAGGCGCGTTCGGCGGCGGAGTCGCCGTAGGCTCTGCGATCGGCGACCCGGTGCCCGGTCAGTTCTCCGACCAGATCCCGGACGGCGACATGCCCGTTCCGCCCGGGCAGGACGGCGGGCGCGGAGCCCCCGGATCGGAGGGAGGAGCTCCCGGATCCGGGAGTGGCGCTGAGTCGGACAGTGACAGTGACACGGGCACGGGCACGGGCACGGGCACGGCCCCGGGCGCCGCGACGGGCGGCACGGCGTCCTGATCGGCGGACGACCGTCAGGGCCGGGCGTCAGGACCGGGCGTCGAGCCCGCTGACATCGCCCGCTCGCCGCGGAAGAAACGTGTCAGGAGCTGCGAGCACTGCTCCTCGTCGATTCCCCCGACGACCTCGACTCGGTGATTGAGCCGTCGATCACGCACGAGGTCGAAGGCGGAGCCCGCCGCTCCGGCTTTGTCGTCCCATGCCCCGAACACGAGCCGCTCGAGCCGCGCGGCGACGATGGCACCCGCGCACATGACACACGGTTCGAGTGTCACGACGATCGTCGACCCCTCGAGTCGCCAGTCGCCGAGGCGAGCCGCCGCGTCGCGGATCGCGAGGACCTCCGCATGGGCCGTCGGATCGTGACCGGCCTCTTTGCGGTTGTGTCCGCGACCGATCACGCGCCCGTCGGCGTCGAGGACGACGGCGCCGACGGGGACGTCCCCGGAGGCGAGAGCCACTTCGGCCTCCGCACGCGCGGCCGCCATCGCCTCGAGGAGCACGCGGTCGATGATCACGATGATCCGCATCCTTCCGCGACGGGTGGAACCGGTAGGTTAGAGCCTATGCGAGTGCACGTTGCCGACCACCCCCTCATCACCCACAAGCTCACCGTCTTGCGGGACGAGCGGACCCCGTCGCCCGTGTTCCGCGCACTGACCGAGGAGCTCGTGACGCTGCTCGCCTACGAGGCGACGCGCAATGTGCGGACGGAGTCGGTGTCGATCCAGACGCCCGTCACGCAGACGATCGGGCTCGAGATCAGCCGCCCTCGACCCCTCGTCGTCCCGATCCTGCGCGCCGGCCTCGGCATGCTCGACGGAATGGTCAAGCTCCTCCCGACCGCCGAAGTGGGCTTCCTCGGCATGGTGCGCAACGAGGAGACCCTCGAACCCACCACCTACGCCGAGCGACTCCCCGACGACCTGTCCGATCGGCAGTGCTTCGTCCTCGACCCGATGCTCGCGACCGGCGGCTCGCTCGGCGCCGCGATCGAGTTCCTCTTCGATCGCGGCGCCGTCGATGTGACGGCGATCTGCCTGCTCGCCGCCCCCGAGGGCGTCGCCGCTCTCGAGAAGGCCACGGAGGGCCGCGACGTCACGATCGTCCTCGGGTCGCTCGACGAGCGACTCAACGAGAACGGCTACATCGTGCCCGGTCTCGGCGACGCCGGTGACCGCCTCTACGGTCTCGTCTGACGCGTCGAGGACTGCTCGAGTCGTCACGCACGTCCTGCGCCGACGCCTTCTTCGCGCGGAAAGACCCCGCATGATCCGCGATTCCCGCCGGACGAGTCGAAGAACCTGCAATGTGACGCCGACATTCGTCACCTTGTGCAAAGAATTGACACAGTTCTCCGGGCGTGTGTTTAATCATGCACATGACTGACAACGCGTATGTCCTGGGCTCCGTCGAGCTTCATCGGACTGCCGGCATGATGATGGCCGGCCGCGTCTCCACCTGTTGTCGAATGTGCCGCTGATCCTGCGCCCTTCGTCCCGATCCCGTCCGACCGCGACAGCCGGTCTCGGAATCGCCGCGGGTTCCCAGGACCCCGCCGCCGACTGATCCCCCCGGGAGTCGGCACTCGAGAACCCACCCCGGGTTCGTCCCGAACACGTCGACACGGATCGACCGCTGTTCCGACCGACAGGTCGCATCGCCTTCATCATCAAGGACTCCTCTCATGTCTCTCGCTCACATCGACAGCCACCCCTCCTTCGAACAGCAGCTCGACCGCCGGCCCGCCTCCGAGGCGCACGGTCGTCGTTTGAGCGCCGTTCCCGCCGGAGCCGAGGCTCGCGGGTTCGTGCTCTACGTCGGTGTCGACGAAGCCAAGGCGGCCGCCGCGGGCACCGACCTCGGCGCTCTCGTCCAGGCCCTCAAGACCCTCGCAGCGGACCTCGTGCCGACTTCGGAGACGTACGCGGCCGTCGCCCTCGCCCCCGAGGGCGTCGGGGGCAGGGACGTCGACGTCGTTCGGCTCGCCCTCCAGGAACCGGCGGCGTTGGCCCGTCACCGCCACAGCGACGAGGACGAGGACGCAGACCTCGATCGAGCGCGCGACGGGGTCGTGATCGACATCTCCCGCAAGCGCGTCATCCTCGACAACGAGGTCACCTCCCTCACCTACAAGGAGTTCGAACTCCTCCAGTTCCTCGTCCTCCGCGAGGGCCGGACGGTCGGCCGTGCCGAACTCATCGAGTCGCTGTGGACGGCGGGCGACGAGGACGGCGCACCGAACGAGCGCACCATCGACGTCCACGTCCGCCGCCTCCGCTCGAAGCTCGGTCGCTACGAGGACATCGTCCGGACCGTGCGCGGCGTCGGGTACCGGTTCGACCGCCACGCGGACGTCTCCATCCGGCACGCCTCGACCCCGTCCCCCGACCTCTTCTAGGGCGCGCTCCTCAGTTGTGGACGGAGACCTCCGTGCCGACCTGGGCGAAGCGGTAGACGGCCTCCGCAGCGCTGATCGGGAGATTGACGCAGCCGTGGCTCATCATCGCCCCGGCGCCGAAGTTGCTGTGCCAGTACGTGCCGTGGAGACCCTGGTCGCCGTTGAAGTATGTGACCCACGGCACATCCTTCGTGCAGTAGTCGTAGCCGTCGACGCACCCCATGTCTTGCTTGGTGAGTTGGGCATACACGCGGTAGTTGCCGTTGTCGGTCGGGCTCGCGGGCTTGCCGATCGCCATCCGGTACGTGGCCATGAGCTTCTCGTTCTCGTACAACCGGGTCACGCCGTCGCTCTTGTCGACATCGATGCGGCGGTACAACTCGTGCGTCGCGGCCTCCTTGACCTCGACTGCGAGTTCGTAGACGCCGTCACCCTCGGCGAGCTGCTGCGCGAAGCTGGCAGCGACACCGTCGGTCGTGGGCAGCGCCCAGCCGTCCTGGCCCTTCTGGATCGTGCGGAGGTGCTTACCCGCCGAGTCGGTGACGATCTTCTCGTCGATGACGGTCCGGGTGATCTTCTCGGGAAGGGTCGCGACGACGCCTCCGATGGCGTCCTGGTCGACGGTCACCGAGAAGTCCTCACCCTCGGCGGCGATCGTCAGCCACGAGGCCACCTCGGCCGGCGGCACGGCGACGGCCTTCTCCCCATCGATGTAGAAGCCGGCTTCGGAGATGAGGCTGTTCAGCTCGTCCACCTCGGTCTGCGCGTCCGCCGTCGTGATGGCGGCCTCGACCTCGCTCGCCTGCGGAACGACGGAAATCGCCCCTCCTCCGTCGGCGAGGGCTGCGGAGATGCCGGCGGCGAGCGCGTCGAGGTCGACACCGGTACCGGTCTGCGCTTCGGCGACCGTGTAAGCGGCTGCCGCCTCGTCGAAAACGACACCGGCGTCGACGGGGTCTGAATAGAGGTCCGGGGCGGCCTCGCGCAACGCCGCAGCCGCAACCGCCTGATCGATCTCGACATCGAGGTCCAGGGAACCGGCGTTCCAGCTTCCGACATTCCACAGCGGGTGGTCCGCGTGTGCCCGGTCCGCGACGGCCCGCGCATCGACGGACAGTCCGAGCTCGGCCCCCGTCAGGGAGACGCCGCCTCCCGCTCCGTCGATCGTGATCGCGGTCGACGCGAGGGACGTCATGATCGACTCCGCCGCAGCGTCGCTCGTCCGCCATCCGATCTCCGCGCCCGCTGCGCTCACACCGGGCGCGACGAGAAGGAGGGAGCACACCGTGGCACCGACGGCGAGGAGTCCGCCGGGAACGCCGAACCACAAACCGAGGTGGCGCTTCTTCGGGGCCGGCTCGTCCGGCGCCCACTCGTACTGAACCACGACTCTCCCGACCTCCACACGCGCCGGACCCCCCGGCGAGACACGTCAGTCCATGCTAAGCGCGGCGCAGGCGAATCCGCGCATACCCATCTCACGAATCGGCTACGATTCGTCCCCGCTCCGATGCTCGGCGTCGCCGTGGCGCGCGAGCGTCCAGACGCCGAATCCGGCCATCGCACCGGCGAGGAGGAAGATCGGTATCGCGTAGAGAGGTGCGTTCGCGGCCTCTCCCAGCACGACGATTCCGAGGCCGACGGCTACGATCGGATCGATCACGGTGAGCCCCGCCACCACGAGCGACGCCTTGCCGGTGACATACGCCTTCTGCACGAAGAAGACGCCGAGCGCGAGTGTCGCCCCGAGTGCCACCACGCAGACGACGGACAGCCACTCGGCGTTTCCGGTGATCACCCGGTTGATGACGACCTTCGCGAGTGTGACGACGAAGCCGTACAGGACGCCGGCGGCGACGATGTAGAACGGCGCGCGCAGCGATCCGTGCGCGCGCGCGTAGAGGACCACGGCGGTCGTATAGACCACGAGGAGGAGGCCGAGGATGACGAAGAGCTGCGGCTCGCGGATCGGCTCCTCGTGCGCGAAGATCGCTGCGGCCGTGACGAAGACGGCGATGCCTCCCACGCAGAGGCCGATCGACCGGATCTCGACGCCGTCGAGTCGACGTTTCACGTGCCGCGCCCCGAGCAGCGCGGTGATGACGAGCGCGAGCGCGCCGAGCGGCTGGACGACGATGAGCGGCGCGAAGCCGAGCGCGACCAACTGGAGCACGACCGCCGAGCCGAGCAGCACGGTTCCGACGAGCCACGATGGCCGCTTGAGCAGCAACGGGAGTTGACGGAAGCCGAAGCCGTCGCCGTCGCTCGCGGCCTTGCCCACCCCGCGCGACTGGTAGTGCGTCCCGAGCGCCAGCAGGACGGCGGCGAACAGGGCGATCGGGATCCCGATGGCCTGGTAGGGCGTCACCGAGATGTTGAGATCGTCCTCGAGCATGCAGCGGTCCTCCGGTCGGGCGTTGTACGTTTCGACGTCGGCGTCAGGAGGCGACCACCGGGGCCGGCGCCTTCTTGGCGTCCTGGCTCGGGAAGACCACCTTCTGGATGATGATAATGACCGATGCTGCGATCGGGATGGCCACGAGCGCCCCGAGCACCCCACCGAGCGCCCCACCGGCGACGGCGGCGATCACCACGACCGCTCCCGGCACCGACACCGCCCGGTTCATGATGCGGGGGCTGAGGAGATACGCCTCCACCTGCATGTAGATCAGGTAGTAGATGCCCGCGATGAGGGCCGTCTGCGGCGAGTTGAAGAAGCAGAGCGCGGTGATGACGATCGAGGCCGACAGCGTCCCGACGAGGGGGATGAGCGAGCCGATGAAGGCGAGGAGCGCGAGGAGCGCCGGCAGGGGAGCCTGGATGGTCGTGAGGAAGATGAAGCTCAGCACACCGTTGACGAGCGCGAGGCTCACTTGTCCCATGACGTAGCGCCCCACGGCCCCCGTGACCTGGTCAGTCACGTCGGCGAAGGCCTCGCGACGGTAGGCCGGGACGAAGCGGTAGAGCGCTCGCTTCATACTGCGGAGAGATCCGAGGAAGTAGAGGGTGAGGATCGTCACGATCGTGACGGCGGTGAGACCCGACGCGACGCCCGCACCCACCGCGACGATGCCGCCGCCGATCGACAGAAGGTTGGCCGGGTCCTGAACGAATGAGAGCGCCCCGTTGACGGCGTCCTGGAACCCGTCGCCGAACATGTCCTCGAGGTTGTTGTACCACTCGCTCGCGAGGATGTCATCGACGTAGCCGGGGATGTCCTCCACGAGATTCGTCGTCTGCCTCACGAGGAGGGGAACGATCGCGAAGAGGATGCCGGCCACGGCGGCGAGCGCGCCCAGCACGACGATGGCGATCGCGGCCGGACGCGGCAGCTTGCGCTCGATGAGCGACACGAGCGGGTCGAGGCCGAGTGCGAGGAAGAGAGCGAGCCCCACGTAGACGAGCACGGTCGACAGCTGCGTCACGATGCTGCCGACGAGCAACGCGACGAGCACGCCGAGGCCTCCGAGCAGGCCCATCCGGAACGCATTGATGCGAACGGGCGGGAGCGGACCGTAGCCATCAGCTTCGATCGTCTTCACCTCGAAGTGAGCGGGGTCCGCCGAATGACGGAACGGGTTCTTCATATGCGTTTCCTCTCGCGCGGCGGGACGGCGACACCGTCGTGGCGCGATCGGACTCCCCACGCGCCGCTCCCCCGCGCTCTCATGATCCCGCACGCCGGTCCGAACCGGGGGACCTTGCGACGCGGCGCGGTCGGGGAACCCTGACATGCGCATTCACGCACCGTTTCCGCTCTCTCGAACGGTTTTTCCCGATCCGGACTAGCCGTCGTTACCGTTCCGTTATATATTCGAGGAGCGGAAGTTGTTTTGCTGTGGCGGCTTTCGCGAATGTGATTGCAGGACACTCTTGGTGCAAAGGGATGGGCCGGTCGCGAAGCCTCTCGCGACCGGCCCTCACCTGCCTCCGCCCCAACGTGGACCGGACTCCCAGCAGGACGGACGCCGAGGTCTCGCGTAGCGTGGAGTCATGACGAGACCGAGCCGGACCGACGACGAGAGCGGCGTCTCGCTGCTCCGCGACGCCGGCGGCGCCGTTGCATTCGGGCTCGGACTCCTGCTGCTCGCGGCCGGCCTCCTGCTCGTGATCCTCGGGCTCGTCGGCTCCCCGACCGTCGTCGGCGAGGGGATCGCGCCCGTGCTCCTCGGACTCGTCCTCGTGCTCGCCGGACTCGGCACGGCGGCGGCCGGGCTCGTCGCCCTGTACCGCCGCCTGACCCGCGACCGGTAGCGAATCGGCCGCGAGACGCGGTGACACGTCACTCGCCCCGACCCGTCTCCACCGACGCGGCCCGCCGACCCGGGAGTGCTTCAACGGAACCGTAGGCTGGTCGCAGCGAAAGGAGACGCACTCATGGCTTCGACGTCTGCGGCGGTGACCGCTTGGGAGTCGCTGTTCCGAGCCCAGGTCGGAGTCATGCGCGCGCTCGCCGCCGAGTTCCCCACCCACCTGCTTTCGCTCAACGAGTACGACGTGCTGTTCAATCTCTCGACCCAGCCGGACCGCAGCGCACGACTGCGCGACATCAACGACCTCGTGCTCATCAGCCAGCCGAGCGTCTCGCGCCTCGTCGACAAGCTCACGAAGCGTGGACTCGTCGGCAAGTGCCCCGACGCGAACGACGGTCGCGGCACGATCGTGCGCCTCACCGACGAGGGCTACGCGCTGTACCGTCGGGTCGCCCTCGAGCATGTCAGGGTCATCTCTCGCGTGATGACGCTCGAACTCGACGAGGACGACCTGTCAACCCTCACGGGCCTGACGGACCGCATCAGTTCGGGTCTGCGCCGCCGCGCCTAGGCTGGCCCGATGGCAGCCCCCTCGACCACGCCGTCCGCCTCGGTCGCCTCCGTCGTCTGGTTCCGCGACGACCTCCGCGTGGCCGACAACGGGGCGCTCACCGCCGCCGTCGGGCGAGGCGGACCCGTCGTGGCCGTGTACGTCCTCGACGAGGTGAGCGACGAGATCCGGCCCCTGGGCGGTGCAGCGAAGTGGTGGCTCCACGGCAGTCTCGAGGTCCTCGCCGACCGGCTCGGCGGCCTCGGGATCCCCCTCGTCCTCCGGGCGGGCCCCGCCGAGGCTGTCGTGACCGGCATCGTCGAGGAGGTCTCGGCCGACGCGGTGTTCTGGAACCGCCGGTACGGCGCCGAGCACCACATCGACGGACGCATCACGTCGCGCCTCCGGGACGCGGGTCTCGAGGTCGCGAGCTTCCCCGGGTTCCTCCTGAACGAGCCGTGGGACATCCAGACGGGCGCGGGGACGCCGTACGCCGTCTATTCGCCTTTCTGGCGTGCGAACCTCGACCGGATCGCCCACCATCCCGTCGCCGAGCCCCTCCCCGTGCCCGGGTCCGCCGCAGGACGGGCTCCCGAAGTGCCCGGAGAGACGCTCAATTCGTGGAAGCTGCGGCCGACGGCGCCCGACTGGGCGACCGAGTTCGCCGAGCGATGGACGCCGGGCGAGGATGCGGCGCACGAGCGGCTCCTGGAGTTCGTCGATTCCGGACTCGTCGACTACGTGCGCTCCCGGGACCACCTCGACGTCGACGAGACGTCGCGCCTCTCGCCGCGCCTCCGCTGGGGCGAGCTCACCCCGCGGCAGGTCTGGCACGCGGTCGCGCATCATCAGTCGGAGGCCGCCCGCACCTTCCGATCGGAGCTCGGCTGGCGCGAGTTCGCGTGGCACTCGCTCTACGCCCGCCCCGACCTGCACGAGCGCAACTGGCGCGTCGCCTTCGACCTCTTCCCCTGGCCACCTCTCGACCAAGACGCGCTGAGGGCGTGGGAGCGGGGGCTGACGGGCATCCCCCTCGTCGACGCCGGCATGCGCGAACTGTGGCGGACCGGCACGATGCACAATCGCGTGCGGATGGTCGTGGCGTCATTCCTCACGAAGAACCTCCTCATCGACTGGCGCATCGGCGAGCGGTGGTTCTGGGACACCCTCGTCGACGCCGATCCCGCGAGCAATCCGTTCAACTGGCAATGGGTCGCGGGGAGCGGAGCCGACGCCGCCCCCTTCTTCCGCGTCTTCAACCCGGAACGCCAGCGCGAGAAGTTCGACGCGAACGGCGGCTACGTGGCGCGTTGGCTCCCCGATCTCGATTCTCCGGACTACCCGGATCCGATCGTCGATCTCGCCGCCTCTCGACGCGCCGCGCTCGACGCCTGGGAGTCGATCCGGCACTGAGTGCGGTCGGCGGGCGCACCGCAACCCCCCTGCATCCGACCGGCGCTCCCCTACGGTGGTCTTCGGTCGGGCGCTCTCCGTGCCCGATCCCTCACCGAAAGGACGCCATCATGAGTATCGGGCTCGGAATCTTCCTGTTCGTCGTCGGCGCCATCCTCACCTTCGCCTTGAACGTCAGTCTCGATTGGATCGACCTCGATCTCGTCGGCTACCTCCTCATGGGAGCCGGGGTCGTCATCACGATCATCGGCATCGCCCTGCTCGCGCGTCGTCGCCAGTCCGTGACGACCGAGCGCAGCCGCGTCGACCCCGCCGCCAACGAGCGAGTCACGCAGCGCTCGACCGAGTCTGACCCCCTGGCCTGATCGGGTTCCGCCCGATCAACCGCCGGAGCGACTCCGGCTGAGGTCCTGAGCACTCGTCGCGGCCTCGATACCGCCGCCCTCGCCGATGCGGTCCGCTCCCCGTTCACAGGGAGCGGACCGCATCGTCGTGCGATCAAGCGGCGCGCGAAGAAGATCAATGACAGCCCGGCCGTGCGGATCGCAGCCCGCATCGGGCTCGTCGCGAACGGAGCCCTGCACGTCCTCATCGGCGGTGTCGCGATCGGGGTCGCCCTCGGCGCGGGCGGCGACGCCGCTCAATCCGGTGTGCTGACGGCGATCGCCGCAACCCCGGGCGGCTTCCTCGTCTTGTGGACGGCGGCGGCAGGGCTCGGCGGCCTCGCCCTCTGGCAGCTCACCGACGCCGCCTGGGTCGGCACACGCGACCCTGCGAAGATCGCCTACCGAGGCACGAAGGCGGCCGGGAAGGCCGTCGGTTTCGCGAGCGTCGGCGCACTCGCGGCGTTCGTGGCGGTCGGAGGACGCTCCGATGGCGATTCGACCGCGCGAGGCTTCAGCGAATGGGCGCTCTCGTCGCCGGTGGGCGGAGCCGTCCTCCTCGTCGCAGCGGGACTCGTGGGAGCTCTCGGCGTCGGCTTCGCGGTCCGCGGCGTGATGCGTACGTTCCGCGAGGACCTCTCGATCCCGCCGGACGCCCTCGGATCGGTCGTCACAGCTGTCGGGGTCTTCGGGCACATCGCGAAGGGAGTGTCGTTCCTCCTCGTCGCGGGGCTGCTGGTCTCCGCAGCCGTGGTCTCCGACCCCGAGAGGGCCGGGGGGCTCGACGGGGCGCTCAGCGCTGTCCGAGACCGACCGTACGGAGTGGCCCTGCTCATCGTGATCGCCGCCGGGCTGATCGCATTCGGGATCTACCTCGGGGCTCGCGCGCGCTACCTGCGCCGCTGAATGACGCGGCGAGCCGACCGGGATCCGTGAGGTGAGCACGCGTCGGAACCCGGGCTCAGGTCCGCGCCCTCAGACAGCGCCCTCAGGACCGTGCCGTCAGGACCGCGGTGTCGCCTTCCTGATGACGAGGTAGCCGCCGACCGCGCAGAGGAGCGCCGTGGCGAGGACGACGGTGAAGATCCCGGGAATGGTCGCCGTCGCCAGGAGGTCGGCGAGAGCGGACCATCCGTCGACCGCGGTGACGACCACCGCGGCCGCGAGAAGGAGGACCACGACCACCGCCGACGCCGCGATCACGCCGACGACGCGCCACCGCATGTAGAGGGTCGTGGTCGCTGCGCCGATGAAGAAGACGAACATCTGCAAGGCGAAGGTCGAGAAGAAGTCGTGGTACCACGGTCCGAGGCCGTACCAGAGCGAGTCGAACATGTGCGTCCCGGTCCACCAATGGTCCGTCGCCCGCTCCACCTGCAACAGGATCGTGTACGCGGCCGCATTCACGAGCGACAGCAGCGTGAAGAGGGCCGCGGTGCCGAGCCAGAAGTCGCGACGGGTGACACCGAAGCCGAGGGCGAACGGGAAAGTCAACCCGACGGCCTGAACGCCGACGACCACGAGGTACCACTGGGGCGAAAGGACCGCCCAGCTGTACCGCTGACCCGTCGCCTGGCCCCCGTTCAGGGCGATGAGGACCGCGATCGCGACGCTCACGAAGAACGCCATGCCCACGATGATCCAGGGGATTCCGAGGAAGACGGACGGGGCGGCGAGGTGGAGCCTCATGACGCGCCAGATCCGTCGGCTGCGCGGCGGCACGGTGATGCCGTCCAGGGTCGCTGTCGTCACGAGACGACCTCCTTCTCTGTGGGGATTTCCGTGCCCGTGAGGTGCACGACGAGTTGCTGGAGCGACACGGGGGCGAGCTCGAGACCGAGTTCTCGGGCCTCACGGCGTTCGGTGGGGTGGAGCGGGCCGGTGAAGGTGACGGACGCGAGACCGCCGATGCCGTCACGGCCGATCACGTCGCGACCGGTGACGAACGCCTCGACGGTGCCGCGGGTCCCCACGACCGTGGTCGCCGAGCCGCGCACCTCCTCGGCATCGGCGTCGATGAGGATGCGTCCGCGGTCGACGAGCACGACGTGCTCGATGAGGTTGCTGACCTCATCGATGAGGTGCGTCGAGAGGACGATTGTGCGCGGATGCTCGGCGACGTCGGCGAGGAGCCGATCGTAGAAGGTCGCTCGCGCGACGGCGTCGAGACCGAGGTACGGTTCGTCGAAGAAGGTCAGAGGGGCCCGGGAGGCGAGACCGACAATGACACCCACGGCGGACAACTGGCCACGCGAGAGCTTCTTGATGGGACGGCCGAGGGGCACTCGGAACTCGGCGATGAGTTCCGCCGCGAGCGCCTCGTCCCAGTTCGGGAAGAACCACGGCGCCGAGGCGAAGACGTGGCTCGGTCTGAACTGGTCCGGATACTTCT
This sequence comes from Labedella populi, assembly GCF_004078655.1. Taxonomy (GTDB): domain Bacteria; phylum Actinomycetota; class Actinomycetes; order Actinomycetales; family Microbacteriaceae; genus Labedella; species Labedella populi. The sequence goes on from NZ_RZNC01000004.1 coordinate 280,449, forward strand.
GCGACTCCGCGATGAAGCAGATGCGACTGAGAACGTCGGCATGTTCGGCCGGGGTTCGACCGAACACCTCGACGGTGCCGCCGTCCGGGAAGATCTGGCCGGTGAGCAGTTGCATCGCCGTGGTCTTCCCCGCTCCGTTCCGACCGAGCAGGCCGTAGATCCTGTTCGCCTCGAAGGTCAGGTCGACGGCGTCGAGCGCGGTGAAGGAGCCATAGGTCTTCGTGAGGCCGCGTGCCCTCACCACCGGCCCGGTGTCGTGCGTGCTCATGATGCAGGTCCTTCCGAACGGATCATGTCCGAGAGTTGGGTGGCGGAGATGCCGAGCTTGGCTGCCTCCGTGAGGAGCGGGCGGACGAACTCGTCCGGGAAGCGGGCGCGGCGACGCTCGATGAGCATGTCGCGGGCACCGGTGCTGACGAACATTCCGATCCCTCGTTTCTTGTAGATGACCCCGTCTTCGACGAGTCGATTGACGCCCTTGCCGGCCGTCGCCGGATTGATGCGGTGGAATGCGGCGAACTCGTTCGTCGACGGCACCTGGGTCTCCTCCGGGAGGCGGCCCTCGATGATGTCGTTCTCCACCTGCTCGGCGATCTGCAGGAAGATCGGACGCGAATCGTCCATCATTCATCGCCTCGCTGGTTCATTAGTCATGTAACTAACCAATCAGGCCAAGCGACCGGTGTCAAGACCCGTCTCGCGACGTGTCGACTCGTCCCCCTGTCAGGCGGGGAGCAGCACGACCGGAACCGGGGAGTGGCGGACGATCTTCGTCGCACTCGACCCCATGAATACGCGCGCGACCGCCCCTCCCGGCTTCGAGCCGATGACGAGAACATCACCGGGGGCCCAGTCGACCTCATCCACCGCGGCCCGCCAGTCGGCTCCCACGGCGATCGTCGTCTCGACGTCGTCGCCCACGAGGCCGCGAGAACGCAAGGAATCGAACGTCACGCGCACGCCGGCGGTCCAGGCGACGAACACCTCCTCCTCGGCGTCGAGACCCACCTCCGGCGGGAACATCGCGGGACGCCGCAGCCCGAACGTGACGATGCGCACCCGTGCACTCGCGGACTCGGCGAGTGCGACGAGTCGCGCGATCGCGGGCACCTCCGACTCGTTGCCGGCCCACGCGAAGGTCAAGCGATCGATACCGTCCTTCGGCGCGCGATAGGCGCGCGGCGCGACCGCGACGGGCACCGGCGACGAGTGCACGAGCCGGTCGGCCGTCGACCCCAGCACGACCTGGCCGAGGCTGCCGTCGGCGGCCGAGCCGAGGACGATCACCGTCGCGTCCTCGTCCCGCGCTGCCTGGACGAGCGCAGCGGGCACCGATCGCCCCTCGACACGTCGGAAAGTGACGTCGTGCTGCGGTGCCGACTCCGTCAACCGCGTGCGAGCGGCTGCCAGGTCGTCGTCCGCGGCGCGTCGCGACCAGTCGATGAACTCCGCATCGACGCGCGAGATGGAGGGGGTGCCCCACGAGCGCCGCGCGGCCGTCACGACGGTGAGAGGGAGGCCGAACGCGTCGGCGAGCGCGACTCCGAGTTCGAGCGCGTCGCGAGCGCCCCGACCATTCGCGAACCCGACGAGGACGGTCATGACCGTCCCCCGCCGTCGGTCATACGCCCGGGTCCGGTCGCACCCCCCGGCGCCGGTCCGGCGGCCGGATCATCGACCTCCCCGACCAGGGTCTGATTGAGCTTGCTGTGCCGCCGACCCCAGAACAGATAGAACGCGAGGACCACGAGGAGCCAGCCGAGGAACCACACGTACGTACTCCAGTGCAGTCCGGACAGGATGTAGAGGCACGCGAGGATCGAGAGGATCGGCACGACGGGGTAGCCCGGGACGCGGAAGCCGCGCGGCAGATCCGGCCGGGTGCGTCGCAAGACGATGACACCGAGCGATACGACGATGAACGCGACGAGGGTGCCGATCGACACCAGGTCCCACAGACTGTCGAGCGGCACGAAACCGGCGAGGAGACCGACCGCGATCGCGACGACGACGGTCGTGTTGACGGGCGTCCGGAGCGTGGGGTGGACGCGAGCGAACATCGGCGGCAGCAGACCGTCGCGCCCGATGGCGAAGAGGATGCGCGTCTGCCCGTACATCGTCACGAGGGTGACCGAGAAGATCGAGATCACGGCTCCGATCGCGAGGATCGTGCCCGGCCACGCGGCACCGACGACGTTCTCGAGGATCTTCGCGAGACCGGCCTCGGCCTGGTCCTCATCGGAGAACGTCTGCCACGGCTGGGTCCCGAGGGCCGAGACCGCGACGAGCAGATAGATGACGACGACTGTGATGAGGGCAGCGATGAGGGCCCGCGGCAGCGTCTTCTGCGGATCCTTCACCTCGTCGCCGGCCGTCGAGACGGCGTCGAGACCGATGAACGTGAAGAAGATGGTTCCCGCGGCCGCGGTGACCCCGGTGACACCGTTCGGCGCGAAGTCCGCGAAGTTGTCCGCGCTGAAGGCCGTGAACGCCACGGCGCTGAACCCGAGGAGTACCGCGAGCTTGATGATCACCATGACGGCGTTCGCCATGGCCGACTCGCTGGTTCCGCGGATGAGCAGGACGGCGCACATCACGACGAGCACGACGGCGGGCAGGTTGATGACGCCGCCCTCGAACGGGCCCCCCTCGAGCGCGTCCGGGATGCCGAACCCGAACAGATTCGAGATCAGCAGGTCGACGTAGTCGCTCCAGCCGACGGCCACCGCTGCGGTGGACACCCCGTATTCGAGGAGCAGACACGCCGCGACCCCCATCGCGACGATCTCGCCGAGAGTCGCGTACGCGTAGGAGTACGTGGAACCGGAGACGGGCACGGCCGACGCCATCTCGGCGTAGCAGAGGGCGGAGAGCCCGGCGGCCAAGCCCGCGAGCAGGAACGCGATGACGACCGCGGGCCCCGCGTCCGGCACTGCCTCGTGCATCACGAAGAACACGCCCGTACCGACCGTCGCACCGACCCCGAACATCGTGAGCTGGAAGGCGCTCAGGTTCCGGGACAGGCCGCCCGGAGAGGTCGCGGGGGCGGAGATGGGCTTGCGACGGAACAATTGCTGACTCGTACTCACGCGATCCCCGTTCGTCGGCGCGAACGACCGGTGGACGTCGCGAAGCTGCACGATGGTGACCGATGGTAGAAGCGCACGGGGCACGACACAAGCACTGGATCGCGCCGCTCGCGAGGAGGACCGCCGACTCAGCCGCCGCTGAGGACGGCGACGAGGTCGCGTGCATCGCTCACACGGTGGAACGGGATGCCACGGGAGGTCGCCTCGCTCTCCAGACGACGGATCGCCTCATCGATCGTGGCGTCGTCGAGCAGATCGCCGAGCGACACCGTGAGGAAACCGGGGCGATCGTTCGTCCGGCGCCACCGCGGATCCGAACGCGGGAACGGGCGCACGAGGTGCGTCAGCCGGGCGTCGATGACTCGCGCACGAGTGGCGCCCACATCGGTGACGGCGAGGCCGACGGTGACGGCGCGCCCGTGGCGGCTGGCCTTGTCCGCGACGCACACACTCGTGACCACCGACCATTCGAGTAGCGGCAGATGTGCGAGGTGCACTCCCTCCGAGGACAGTCCGATCACGATGCCCCCCTCCGGCGCGGACGCGGCGAGCAAACGTCGGGTCCGCGAACGAGCCGCGCCGGCCAGGACGACGGCGGCCACGGCCGCGAGGAGGGCGAGCACCGACAGCCCGATCCCGAAGACGGGCACCGCTCCGCGCCGCGCCTCCAGCACGATGACCGCCGTGGCGACGAACGCGAGCACGAGGGCGCCCATGAGCGCGATCCGACCGCTCCACACGCTCACGCGGGCACGCCGATGCACGCGCGCTGCGAGCGCGGCGGAGATCTCGACCTCGAGCCGGTCCTCTCCGGGGCGGCGTTCGAACACGTCCGACACGAACCTCACCTCCTCTCACCCGCGCCACCGTAACCCGTCCGCCGAGGCCGTCGAGGCGCGGGAGCGCCGCTTGTGGAAACGGAGGCGGATGATCGACTTCCGGCACGGTCCCGGCGGGGATCAGCCGCCGTCCGTGACGAGACGGTACCCGCGCCCCGGCTCGGTCAGGAGGTGACGCGGCTCCGACGGATGCGACTCGAGCTTCTTGCGCAGCTGAGCCAGGTAGAGGCGCAGGTATCCACTGTCGCCGGTGTGATGGGAGCCCCACACGCGTGCACCACGGTTCCATCGGCCGGGTCGCTGCGGGTGACGGACCGGGAGGCGAGGTCGATCCTCCCCTGATCGGCCGGCCGTGAGCGACACGACGCGGGTGCGACCCCACCCCGGGGATCGCCGGCGGCCGTCGTCCACAGACGCCGATCGACGACAGCCTTCCACCCGTGCCGCCGGCCCCGCGACGATGTCGGTGGTGTGGTGTTCACTGTTCCTATGGGGGAACACGGCACGGCACTCAGCGTCGCGATCGCACACGCGGTCGACGAG
>NZ_RZNC01000005.1 GCF_004078655.1 Labedella populi
CGCCGACCCGAACGGTGTCGGATCCATCGACGGACTCGACACACCCGTTCCCGTCACAACGATCGAACGACTCATCGACACCGGCGGGTTCCAACTCGAGACCTTCAGTGCGAACGGGCGGGTCCTGTCCCTGTCGTCCGTGCAGCGCTGCTTCAACGCGACTCAGCGCCGCGCGATCATCGGACGAGACGGCGGCTGCATCATCCCCGGCTGCAGGATTCCCGCCGGATGGTGCGAAGTCCACCACGTCATCCCCTGGCGAGACGGCGGCCGAACCCACGTCGACAACGGCGTCCTCCGACAACGGCGTCCTCCTCTGCTGGGGCCACCACCAGAACATCGACACCGGCCCCTGGCGCATCAGCACGCCCAACGGCGTCCCCCACGTGAGAGGACCGGGGCACGTCGAATGGACATACGTTACGAAATCACGGGCTCGGCTCCCCGCCACCGGCTGATCACGCCCGCCGGGGCCGGGTGCGCCCGTATACGCCAGCCTGCACTCGTACACGCCGCCTGCTCTCGCGCACGCCCGCCGGCGTTCGTCAGGACGAGGACGGAACCGGCGGACCGATGAGGAGGAGGGCGATGAACACCACCGTCACGAGCCCGACGGCGGAGACCGCCGCGACGACCGGTCGACGCAGCACCCACGCCTGAACATGCTCGAGGACTCCCCGCGGCCGATCGCCCCCCGCCGCGAGCCTCCACCCGCCGTCGAGTCGGCCACGGCGATCCATGACGACGTCGAAGGGAACGGTGGCGAACGGCACGACAGCACTCGCGAGCCCGAGAACCCCCGTCACGACGGACCACCGCTGATTCACCCAGACGAACACCGTCACGCCGACGAAGCACAGGAAGACGAAGCCGTGCACCCCACCAGCCGGCGGAATGAGGGCCTCCGTCGTCCGTATGACGTACTTGAGGAACATCGCGGTGAGCAGAAAAGCCCACGTGATGGCCTCGGCGATCGCGACGATGCGGAAGAGGAGTCGGGGAGTCATCACCTCGACGGTAACCCGCCGAGGTCACGGCTCCCTGGGGGCGGGGCCGTGCCCGACCCGCCGACGTGCGCGTCATTCCCGCTCGGAGGACGTAGCGTTGTCCCACGAGGACGACCCGTCGCCCCGCGATCAGGAGATGCGATGACGCACATGGACGCCGAGCCCGCGAACAGCCACAACACCGCGAACAGCCACAACACCGCGAACGGTGACGGTTGGCGGAGGGCGGGCGGCGAACGGCCGACGACCGGTGCCGATCGGGCGAACTGGGCGGGCAACTACACCTACTCGGGCGTGATCGTCGAGCCCGAATCCCTCGACGAGGTGAGGGCGATCGTCCGGTCCGGCCGACGGGTGCGGGCCCTCGGGACGAGGCACTCGTTCAACGCCCTGCCCGACAGCGAGACGCTCGTCCACCTCGGACGTCTGCCGTCCGACCCCGTCGTCGACGCGGAACGCGGCACGGTCACCGTCGGCTCGGCGACGCGCTACGGCGATCTGGCGCGGTTCCTGCACGAGCGCGGACTCGCCCTCCACAACCTCGGGTCACTGCCGCACATCTCCGTCGGGGGCGCGACCGCCACCGGCACCCACGGATCGGGCGACGACAACGGCACGCTCTCGAGCGCCGTGGCCGGTCTGCAACTCGTGACCGCCGACGGCGACCTCCTCGAGGTCGACCGAGAGACCGACGGCTTCGACGGCATGGTCGTGGGCCTCGGTGCCTTCGGAGTCGTCACTCGAGTGACCCTCGAGGTCCGGCCGACGTTCGACATCCGGCAGGACGCCTTCACGGGCGTGTCCTGGGATCGTCTCATCGAGGACTTCGACGCCGTGATGAGCGCCGCCTACAGCGTGAGTGTGCTCACCCGTTGGTCGGCAGACGTCATCGATCACCTCTGGCTCAAGACGCTCGTGACGGAGTCGACCCCGGACCTCATCGACGCGACGCACCTCGGCGCGGTCGCGGCTCCCACGTGGGAGCTCTCCGATGAGCAGCCCTCGAACCTCACTCCGTTCGGTGTCGCCCGCCCCTGGTCGGAGCTGCTGCCGCACTTCCGGCTCGACACCACCCCGAGCGCCGGAGAGGAGATCCAGACGGAATACCTCGTGCCCCGGTCGAGGATCCGGGAGGCGTTGCGGTCGCTGCGCCTGATCGGGGCGCGCATCGACGCAGCCCTCCTCATCACGGAACTCCGCACGGTGGCGGCCGACCGCTTGTGGCTGAGCGGAGCGTTCGAGCACGACGTCGTGGGCGTGCACTTCACGTTCGTTCCCGACGTGGATCGCGTGAACGCGGTCGTGCCGGCGATCGAAGAGATCCTCCTCCCGCTCGGTGGCCGACCCCACTGGGGGAAGCACTTCCTCGCGACGGCCCCCGACCTCGGTCCGCTGTACCCCCGCCTCGAGCAGTGGGCCGCTCTCGTCGAGACGTACGACCCTCGAGGCGTGTTCCGCAACCGCTTCATCGAGGAGCGCGTCCTCGGCGGGTGAGTGACGGGTGAGTGGCGGCGACGCGGGCGCGGCGGGCGCGGCGGGCGAGGCGAGCCTCAGGACTCGTCGGTCTCGGTCTCCCCGCCGTCGGTCATGACCGTGGGCTCCTCGATGCGCCCGTCCCGCGGTACCCTGAGTCCCTCCTCAGGCGACGCGCCGTGGCTGCCTCCCGCGATCTGGTCCACGGTCAACAGGCCGTCGGGGTCCTGCGCGTCCCGTTCCCCCGTGAGGCGCTCCCCGACGATCGCCGGGTCTTTCGCCGGGTCGTTCACCGCGGGCTCGCCACTCTCGTCACGTTGTGGGTCCGACATCCGTCCTCCGCTCCGATTGTTCGGTGGACGAACGACTCGTTCCACCGCGAGGCCAGACTTTATGCACATGTCGGAGATTGTCAATGCCCTGTGCTGAAGTGTGCCCGTCGATAACGTGGGTAATGGTTCGGATGCAGCACAGGCTTACGAAGCAGCGGCGCCCTCGGAGAAGGGGCGATCCGTAGGCTCGGAGCCTCGCGTTCGGCGTGGGGGTGGAGTGTGTCGGGTCATTCCACCCCCACTTTCTTCTTGTCGCCCCTCCCGGGGAGACGCGCCTTCGGCGTGCCCGTGAACGGCATGCCCGTCCGACCGCCCGGCACCGCGCGAAGCACTCGAAGAGCACTGGAGGAACGATGAGCGACAGCACGACGAGCAGCACGAGCACCCCCGACCCCACACGGACGGCGATCGTGACCGGCTCCGACTCCGGTATCGGGCGCGCCACCGCCGTCGCCCTCGCCCGCGACGGGTTCGATGTCGGCATCACGTGGCACTCGGACGAGGATGGCGCGAACGAGACGGCGGAGCTCGTGCGCCGGCACGGCGTCCGTGCCGTCGTCGCCCAGTTGGACACGACCGACCTCGAGAGCTGCGGGGACGTCGTCGACAGCATGGCGGACGAACTCGGCGGGCTCCACGTCTTCGTGAACAACGCCGGAATGGGTGAACACACGAAGTTCCTCGACCAGACGATCGACGACTGGCGGAAGGTGATCGCGGCCGACCTCGACGGCGCGTTCGTCTGCATTCAGCGTGCGGCGAAGCGCATGGTCGCGGCGGGCAACGGCGGCCGCATCATCGGCGTCACGAGCGTTCACGAGACGCAGCCGCGCGTCGGCTCGTCCGCCTACGACGCCGCCAAGCACGGCCTCGGCGGGCTCCTCAAGACCGTCGCCCTCGAACTCGGGCACCTCGGAATCACGGCCAACGCCGTCGCGCCGGGTGAGATCAACACCCCCATGAACTCCACCGAAGACGTGGACGCGCGCGAGATGGAGCGCCCGGGCGTTCCCCTCGGTCGCCCCGGCAACCCGGAGGAGATCGCCGACGTCATCGCTTTCCTCGCCTCGCCCCGGTCGTCGTACGTGACGGGCGCATCGTGGGCGGTCGACGGCGGAATGCTCAACATGGGCCCCCAGGCGGGCTCCCACCTCGAGAGCAACGACTGGCGCGAGAACTGACCCTCAGGCGGTCCCGTCTCCACCCCGCCTCACGCGCGACGCTCTCGGGCACGCCCAAGCACAGGCTCCATCGATCGAAAGGACTACCCATGAAGGCCCTCACCTGGCAGGCCAAGCGGAACGTGACCATCGAGGACGTACCGGACCCGCGGATCGTCGAGCCGACGGACGCGATCATCCGTGTGACCTCCGCAGCGATCTGCGGCTCGGACCTGCACCTTTACGAGCTGTTCGGTCCGTTCATCGGCAAGGGCGACGTCCTCGGCCACGAGACGATGGGGATCGTCGAGGAGGTCGGCTCCGAGGTCACGCGCGTGAAAGCGGGCGACCGTGTCGTCATCCCCTTCACGATCGCGTGCGGCGAGTGCTACATGTGCAAGCGCGGGCTGCAGTCGCAGTGCGAGACGACGCAGGTCCACGAGTACGGCACGGGAGCATCGCTCTACGGCTACACGAAGATGTACGGGCAGGTGCCGGGGGGCCAAGCCGAGTACCTACGGGTGCACCGTGCCGACGCCAATTGCATCGTCGTCGGCACCGAATTGCCCGACGACCGGTACCTCTTCCTGAGCGACATCCTCCCGACCGCCTGGCAGGCCGTGCAGTACGCCGGCGTGCCCGACGGCGGCAGCCTCGGCGTCTACGGCCTGGGGCCGGTCGGACAGTTCTCGGCGCGCATCGGCGCCTACCTCGGGTACGAGGTCTACGCGATCGATCCGGTGCCCGAGCGGCGGGCACTCGCGGAGAAGTATGGAATCCGCACCTTCGACTCGACCAAGACCGTCATCGAGGAGATCCGCGACGCGACGGACGGGCGGGGTCCCGACGCGGTGGTCGACGCTGTCGGGATGGAAGCCCACGGCTCGCCCGTCGCCGCAGCGGCCCACGCCGCGATCGGTCTCCTGCCGGACGCGATCGCGCGTCCCGCCATGGACAAGGCCGGTATCGACCGGCTCGCTGCGCTGCATGGAGCGCTCGAGCTCGTCCGCCGCGGCGGCACCGTCTCGATCAGCGGTGTCTACGGTGGCGAGGCGGACCCGATGCCGATGAAGTCGATGTTCGACAAGCAGGTCGCCCTGCGCATGGGTCAGTGCAACGTCGGGCGATGGACGCCGACGCTCCTGCCGCTCGCGGAGCGGGACGATGATCCGCTCGGCACCGCCGACCTCGTCACCCACCGGGTGCCGCTCGCGGAGGCGCCGCACATGTACGAGGTCTTCCAGAAGAAAGAGGACGGCTGCATCAAGGTCGTCCTCGACCCCGCCGCATGACCGGACGGGTCGCGCTCAACTGAGCGGACGGCCATCCGAGCAGGAGCCGTCGTCGCCGTTCTCGAGCATCGCTGCGAGAAGGGTGACGGCGGCTTCCGTCGCGGAGGAGACCACGTCGGCGGGGCCGCCCTCGAAATGGAATTCGCGCACCTCGAGGCGATCGCCCACGAGGGCGGCGATGAATGTCGTACCCTCCGGCTGCCCCTCCTCGGGGCCCGGGCCGCCGACACCCGTGGCGCCGATCGCCGCGTCCGCGCCGAAGAGCGACGCGACCCCACGGGCGAGCTGCTGCGCGCACGTCGCCGTCACGACGGGGCCGCGTTCGACTCCCAGCACCGAGAACTTGACCTCGGAGTCATAGGCGACGACACCGCCGGCGAACCACTCCGACGCGCCGGAGCCCGCCCCGAGTCGCGAGGCGATCGTGCCGCTCGTCAGAGACTCCGCGACGGCGACGCGGATCCCCGAGCCGCCGGCTCGATTTGCAATCCGATCGACGGCATCCTTCCCGTCGCCGGGACGATCGTCGCCTGTCGAAGAGGTCATGACGCCGGTCGGTAACCGCTCACTGCTCTTGCGGCTCGGGGCACTCGTCGAGGTCGAGACCTCGGACGGAGAACGACGCGGTCATGAGGCGCTCGAGCCAGACCTGGTTGAGCGTCGGGGGCTTGCTGCCGTTGAAACGGAAGTGCAAGTGGCTGTGCTCGTTGAGCCAGATGGAACTCCGGCCGGAGCCGAGGGCCAGCGAGTACGACCAGGACAGCAGGAAGCTCTCCTGACGGCGGAGCTTCTGACTGATGACGAACTTGACGTGCGCGAGTTGACGATCTTCGAACTCGAAGGTCTCGGTGCCGTAGATGAGGGAGGCCATGCGATGACTATGTCACTCGTATCGCCGAATCTTGAAATCTGTGACGCTCGGAAGCGGAAGTGAGAGTGAAACCACCGCTCGTCGGCGCGGCGATGAGTTGTCCCTCAGGAGCGCGTGGACGCGACCCCTCCCGACTCGCTCTCGCGGTTCTGTAGAGAAGCACACTTCTCCTCGTCGCGGCAAGGACTTTCTCGCCCGGCGCACTTCTGGCTACTTTCAGGCCGTCGCCGTTCGCCGAATCGACCATGCGTTCGCCACGCACGACGACAGAAGGAAAGGGAAGTCATGAGGAAAATCACTCGCACGCTCGTGGCGGTCGGAGCCGTCACCGCGGTCGCCGCCATGAGCGCCTGCAGTTCCGGGGGCGGCGCGACCCGGAGCGGCGACGTGTCGTTCTCCACGGAGGCGACCGGCACTCTCAACGCCTGGGGGTTCGAAAACGCGGACGACGTGGGGACGTCCCGGCTCGACTACGCCGCCGACCAACTCGGCGATGTCGAGGTCGAGATCGACCAGACGTCGTTCGACGCACAGAAGTTCACGACGCGCGTCGCCGGCGGAAACGTGCCCGACGTGGTCCAGATGGACCGTCGCTTCGTCGCGACCTACGCCTCCCAGGGGCTGATCATGCCCCTCGACGAGTGCTTCTCGATCCACGACGTCGACCCCGCGTCGACCTACTACGAGTCGGTGCTCGACGATGTCACGTACGACGACGGGGTGTGGGGGGTGCCGCAGTTCTATCAGCCGCCGGCCATCATCCTCAACAACCGTGTGCTCGAGGCCGCCGGGGTGGCGCCCGAGGAGATCGACACGTCCCAGCCGGACGTTCTTCTTGGTGCGATCGAGAAGATGTACCAGGAGAGCGATGGGAATCCCACGCTCATCGGGTTCGACCCGGTCGCCGGGGGCCAGGCCGGTCTCTGGATCCTCGGAGCGGGCGGAATGCTCGTCGAGGACGGGAAGCCGACGCTCGACGACGAGTCGAACGTCGCGGGGCTCGAGCTGCTCAAGCGCATCACCGATGCCCAGGGCGGTTACGCGAAGGTCAAGAGCTTCACGGACTCGTTCGACACCTTCGGCGAGAACAACCAGTTCGTCGCCGACCAGGTGGGCGCTCAGGTGAATGCGCAGTGGTACGTGAACGTGCTGAGCCCGTACGTCGACGCGCTCGACATCTCGGCCGTGCCGTTCCGCGGCGTGGATGGCGAGCCGTTCGCCGTCGCAGGCGGCCAGGCGTTCGTCATCCCGGCGAACGCGAAGAACCCCGACGCCGCGTGCTCGTGGGCTCTCGAGCTCACGAGCCTCGACGCGTGGAAGGCGGCCGGCGAGGCCCGCGCCGCGACGCTCTCCGAGACACCCGGCGCGATCAACGCCGGTCTCTTCACGGGCTCGCCGGAGGCCGACACGTTCGTCCGCGAGCAGTACGTGGGTGAGAGCGGGAACGCCGGATTCGATCAGACGATCTCGACCTATTACGACGCAGTCGAGAACGGCGAGACGTTCGGTGCCTCGCCGGCGGGTCAGCAGATCGAGTCCGAGTTGAACAACGCCGTCCAATCGGTGCTGCTCGGCGACAAGACCCCCGAGGACGCACTCGCCGACGCTCAGAACGCGGCGATGCGGGCATACGACCAGGCCGTCGGATAATCCGGCCCGGTCATCACTGCAGCGAGAACGGGCCCGGGGCGATGCTCCCGGGCCCGTTCTTCGTGGTCGCCTGCTTACTTGAAGGCGTCCTTGACGTTCTCGCCGGCCTGCTTGAGGTCGGCCTTCGACTGGTCTCCACGGCCCTCGGCAACCTTCTCGTCGTCGTTCGTCGCGTGGCCGAAAGTCTCTTTGGCCTTACCGGTGAGCTTCTCGGTGGTGTTCTCCACCTTGTCATCCGCACCCATGTGATCTCCCTTCGATGGTCCGACCGCCGGTGGGATTCCCGACGTGCCAGCGACGGTACCCCGAGGGTGCGCGCTGGGCGCGGCCTTGCGCAATCCGGACGAAGCGCGTACGCGGCTTTGCGAGAGAAGCGCTTCTCGTGGTTTCATCCCCTTGACATTTCGTCGGAGCAGCAGGGGAGCATGCTTCTCCTCGGAAAGCAATGTGTTGAACGAGTCGCCTCTCCCGCCATAACGTCCCATCGGGGCTCGGCACGGCGGGTCGCTCGAGGAGGGTGCACCAACAGATGTCGCAGACGCGAACGCAGCACACCCCGGTCTCCGAGATCCGGGTGCGCAAGTACAACAAGCGGGAAGCGATCGCCGGCTACTTGTTCATCAGCCCGTGGATCATCGGATTCCTGGTGTTCACGGCCGGAGCGATGGGGTACAGCCTCGTCATCTCGATGAGCGACTACAACCTCGCGACGGGTGAGATCTCCCCGACGGGCTTCGACAACTACGCGGGACTCTTCGAGGACCCCAAGGTCGCCCTGTCGCTCCGTAACACCCTGTTCTACGCGATCCTCGCCGTGCCGTTCGAGATCGCCTTCGCGCTCCTGCTCGCCTTCGTCCTCAACCGCGTCGGCCGCGGTGCCGGCTTCTTCCGCACGGTCTTCTACCTGCCGCGGATGACGCCGACGGTCGCGACCGCCGCGATGTTCCTCCTCCTGCTCAACGGCAACACCGGCGCGATCAACCAGTTCTTGCGAATCTTCGGCATCGAAGGCCCGCAGTGGCTCATCGACCCGGACTGGGTGAAGCCGTCGATCGTCCTCATGACGCTCTGGGGCGTCGCGGGGACGATGGTCATCTTCCTCGCGGCGCTCAAGAACGTGCCCGTCGAGCTCTACGAGGTGTCCGCGCTCGACGGCGCCGGGCCCGTCCGACAGTTCTTCTCGATCACCGTCCCGATGATCTCGGGAGCGATCTTCTTCAACGTGATCGTGCTGACGATCGCGGCCCTGCAGGTGTTCGACCAGGCCTATCTCCTGTTCTGGCGCGATCAGACGAACGCGTCGCCGGAGTCCTCGTTGTTCTACGGGGTCTACCTCTTCCAGCAGGCGTTCCGGCAGTTCAACTTCGGATTCGCGGCCGCGATGGCGTGGCTCTTGTTCGTCATCATCCTGCTCATCACCCTCGTGCAGGTGAAGGTCAGCAACCGATTCGTCTACTACGAGGGGGACAACCGATGAGCTCATCGACGGGCACCACGACGGGTCCGGGCCTCGACGACAGCACCGCCGGTGGCCCCGCTTCGGGGAAGGCCACTCCTGACGACGCCGTCTCGACCCACAGCGGCCCGATTGGCACGCTCCCGCCCGAGTTCGACGCCGAACTCGCCGAGCAGCCCGCCGGGCCGGCGCGCGCGGAACGCCGGTTCGCCGGAGACGCGAAGTACCGGACGCGTCGCCGGGTGCTCAAGGGAGTCCTCTGGGTCCTCCTCGCAGCCTTCAGCGCCCTGTTCCTCTACCCGTTCGTCTGGCTCGTGTCGGCGAGCCTCAAGCCGCGCGGCGAGGTCTTCGACAACCGCCTCATCCCGAACACGATCCTCCCCGGCAACTATGCGGAGGTCTGGAACCAGCTTCCGCTGTTCTCGTGGATCTTCAACAGTCTCGTCATCGCGCTCCTGGCCGCGGCGTTCGTGGCCGTCTCGAGCTCCCTCGTGGCATTCGGCTTCGCGTACTTCCGCTTCCCGGGCCGCGGCCTGCTCTTCGGCCTCGTCCTCGCGACGATGATGTTGCCGGGCGCCGTCACGATGGTGCCGCAGTACCTCATCTGGAAGAACCTCGGGTTGCTCGGCACGTCACTCCCGCTGTTCGCGGCGAATCTCTTCGGCTCGGCGTTCTACATCTTCCTCCAGCGGCAGTTCTTCCTCGGCTTGCCGAAGGAGCTATTCGAGGCGGCGCGTCTCGACGGGGCGAGCTACTTCGGGCTGTTCCGTCGCATCGCCTTGCCTCTCTCGATACCCTCGTTCGTCATCATCTTCCTGTTCGAGTTCCAGGCCAGCTGGAACAACCTGCAGGGAGCGCTCATTTACCTGAACGCGGGAAGCGTCGAGGGTTTCACGGTGCCGCTCGGCATCTCCTACGCCATGACGACGTTCAGCCCGACCAACGGCGGACACGGCGACTACCAGTACGTGATGGTCGCGAGCGTGATCGTCACGATCCCGATGCTCATCCTGTTCGCGTTCGGCCAGCGCTACTTCATCGAAGGCGTCGCGACCCAGGCGCGCAAGGGCTGAGTCCAGAAGCAACGGGCCAGCCCCCTGCACGGCGCCTTCGGCCAGGAAAGGGTGTCAAGCGCTTGAGAGGCGGGGCGATCGGGAGGAGGCTTCCGGCATGAGTCAACACGAGGGGAACGGCCGGATCCAGGAGCGGGACGAATCCAGGCGGTCCATCCGCCGTCGCTCCGGAGGACGCCGCGTCACTCGCCCGGCCGGGACCGACAGCTCCGTGGCACTCCTCACGGAGGGGTATCTCTACGGCCGCAATCGCTTCGAGCGCGCCGGAGGCGACCTCTTCGAGACCCGGCTGATGCTGCGCCCCGCGACGGTCGTGTACGGCGCGGACGCCGCTCGGATGTTCTACGACGGCGACCGATTCGGGAGAGAGCGCGCGATGCCGACCTCGGTCATGCACCTCCTGCAGGACGAGGGCAGCGTGCAATCGCTCACGGGAGCAGCACACCGGAGACGTAAGTCCCTGTTCGTCGAACTCCTCATGGACGACGCCGCGATCGCCGACGTGCAGAGCGTCTACCGGAACGAATGGGCGAGAGCCGTCCGCACCTGGACCGGTGAGGTCGTACTGCACGACGAACTCGTGCGACTTCTCACCCGTGTCGCTCTGCGCTGGGTCGGTATCGCTCCCTCCAACGTCGACGTCGATCGGCTGAGCGGTGACCTCATCGCGATGATCAACGGGGCGGGTTCCTTCGGGCCCGCGAATTGGGCAGCGCGGGCCCGCCGCCGGAACGCCGAACGGTGGGCGCGCGACGTCATCGCCGCCGACCGGAGGGAGTCCGAGCGGTTGAGGCTCTCCGGTCGGAAGTCCTCCCCGGCCGATGTGCGGCAGACTCCCCTGCGCCGCCTCGCGAACGCCCGTGGTGACGACGACCGGCCGCTTCCCCTCGAGGTCGCCGCCGTCGAACTCCTCAACGTGCTGCGCCCGACGGTCGCCGTCGCCCGATTCATCGTCTTCGGGGCTCACGCGATGAATCGGTGGCCCGGGTGGCGGCGGCGACTGCGCACGGGAGCCACTCCCGAGCAGGACGCTCTCCTCCTGACCCACGAGGTACGCCGGTGTTACCCTTTCTTCCCCGTCATCGGCGGCACGGCGACACGGTCGTTCGAGTGGCGGGACCGGGTCTTCGAGCCGGGCGACTGGGTCCTGCTCGACCTGTATGCGACGAACCACGACGAGCGTATCTGGGGAGACTCCACCGTCTTCCGCCCCGACCGTTTCCGCGACTGGGACGGCGACCCGTTCACGCTCGTGCCTCAAGGCGCCGGTGACGCCGCGAGCGGGCACCGGTGCCCAGGAGAGCGTGCGACCGTCGCCATCATGGAGACCGCCATGCTCGAACTCGCCCGGCTCGACTACTACCTGCCGGAGCAGGACCTGAGCATCGCACTCAACCGCTTCCCGGCCCTCCCCCACAGCGGGTTCCTGATAGGACTCCTCCCTCCGGCCCGCGCCCGCGGTCGAGCTCCATCGCCTCTCGGGTGACGGGCGAGGGCGCGGGAAGTATAGGGCCTGCCCCCCGAGCGGGGAACGGTCACACCTTCCGTTTGTCGTTCTCCCCTTCGGCGCGGGAGCATGGAACGGACAGCACGAACCCGATCCGGGATCATCGACGAGAGGACCGACAATGTCCACACGCTCCACGGAGGATCGCCCAAGCCTTCAAGACAGGTCTCTCGGCTCGCTCATCGGACGTCTGCCCGAACTCATCTCGCGGCTCATCCGCGGCGAGATCCAGCTCGCGAAGCAGGAGATGACGGCGAAACTCAAGTCGGCGGGCGTCGGTGTCGGCCTTCTCGTGGGCGCCGGGATCCTCGCGATCATCTTCCTGCAGATCCTGCTGGCGGCGGCGATCATCGCCTTGTCCCTGATCTTGCCTGCATGGGCCTCGGCACTCATCGTCGGCGGAGTGGTGCTGATCATCGTCATCGTGCTGGCACTCGTCGGGCTGAAGGCGCTCAAGACGGGCGTCCCCCCTGTGCCGACCGAAGCCGTCGAGAACGTGAAGGCCGACGTCCGGGCCTTCAAGGGCGAGGGCGAGTATGACAGCGCCAACCGCTGAGACGTTCGATCCGACGCGGCGGTGGGGGGATCTTGTCTCCCGCGTTCGTGCTCGGGCGGCAGAGCAGCCCGTCCCCGTGGCGGCGGTCGTCGCCGCCGGCAGCGCCGTCGTAGCCCTCGCCGTCTTCCTGCTGATCCGGGTCCGCCGGCGCTGACGACGACCCGTCGTCCACACCGCCGCCCGGGCTAGTCCGCTCCCCTCCGACTGTCAAGGAGGTGTCCCTCGCGCGGGGTGCGCCTACCGTGGAAGCAGCGGGTGATCGAAGACGATTCCCGCGAAACCTCGCTCGCGTCAGGCGCAGACGAGGGAGCCGGCACCGGACGCACACCGGCAGCCGATGGCAGCGGGCCGCGGACGTCGGCGCGCATGAAGGGGAGCTGCATCATGACACTGGACATCCACACCACCCGGGACATCCACGCCACCCGGAAGAGCACCCGGCCAGTCCGGCCGGTGGCACCGGCGGGTGACGCCGCACCGATGCGTGAGGCGGCACCGATTCGTGAGCACACGCCACTCATTCACGCCGGTGTCGTCGAGACCGACGCACATGACGAACTCGTCCTCGACCGCGTCTCCCCGAGTCTCTTGCGCGTCGCGCATGGCGAGCGGGTCATGGGCTTCGTCGAGCACGTGGGCCGCGTCTACGTGGCCCTCGCGGGCGAGCGCTACGACCGCGCCGTCGAGGTCGCACAGTCCCTCGACGTGACCCGCGCGGCACGCGCGCTCGTCTGACCCGCACGACGCCCGAGTACCCGAGACAGAACCGACAGCACGACGCATGAAGGAGGAACGATGAGCGCTCTCGTCATCACCACGAACTACGGAGTCGAGCAGGACGAACTCACGGAGCCGGTCAAGGCCCTCCGTGACGCCGGTATCGACGTCACCATCGCGGCCGTGTCCACCGACCCCATCCAGACCCTCGTCGGAGACAAGGACCCGGGCGAGACCGTCACGCCGGACACCACGATCGACGCCGTCGATCCAGCGTCCTTCGATCTCCTCGTCGTGCCGGGCGGCACGATCAACGCCGACAACATCCGCCAGCAGAGCGACGCCATCGAGATCGCCCGCAGTTTCGCGCGTGACGGCAAGACGATCGCCGCCATCTGCCATGGTCCGTGGCTGCTGGTGGAGGCGGGCCTGACGGACGGCCGGAGCCTCACGTCGTGGGCGAGCCTCAAGACGGATCTCCGGAACTCCGGCGCGACGTGGACGGACGAGGAACTCGTCACGGACTCCGACGGGGACTGGACGCTCATCACCTCCCGCTCGCCCGAGGACCTGCCGGCATTCACCGACGCCATCACCTCCACGTCCTGAGCACGCGCTCGAGGCAGGATGACCGCTATGAGGATCACACGGAAGATCGTCGTGTTCGACACCGCTGACCTCGAGGCCGAGAGCTCCTTCTGGGCCGACCTGCTGGGCGGCACCGTCGAACGCGACGACGACTGGCATTCGCTCCACGTCGATGGAAGGGAGGAACTCGCCTTCCAGCTCGCACCCGACCACGTGCCCCCGCAGTGGCCGGACGGCGAGCCCCAGCAGCTCCACCTCGACCTCATCGTCGACGACATCCGGTCGGCGCACGACGAGGCGATGGCGGTCGGCGCCCGGCTCCTGAAGCGTGCCGACGATCTCGACGCGCCAAAGGGGTTCCAGGTCTACGCCGACCCGGCGGGCCACCCCTTCTGCCTCTGCTGGGAGTGAGGAGCGGGCACCGTAGCCCCCGAAGCCGGGGATCGACAGGGGCACCGGCGAGTGCCCGGTCGCGATTAGCCTGACACCATGCCCGCCCGTATCCGCTCCATCGAAACCCGCGTGCCGGACGCCGTCATCTCGCAAGAGTCGGTGCGCGACATCTTCCGAAGCCAGCCAGACGCGTCGCGGTTGGCGCAGCGACTCATCGGCGCCGCATTCGACGCGTCCGCCATCGACACCCGCCACACCGTGATCAGCGAACTGGCCGACCGGGCACCGGGCGGCTCCGCACCGGCGGACGGCACTGCTCCTTCGGACGATTCCGCGCCGATCTTCTTCTCCCGGGAATCGGGGCGGATCCTGAACCCCGGCACGGGCGTACGCAACGACGTCTACACGCGCGAGGCACCTCCTCTCCTCATCGGAGCGGCGCGCGCCGCTCTCGACGCGTCGGGCTTCGAGGCGTCCGACGTGACCCACGTCGTCACGGTCTCCTGCACCGGATTCTTCGCGCCCGGGCCGGATTACCGACTCGTCCGCGCTCTCGGGCTCGACGCGGACACTCAGCGCTACCACCTCGGGTTCATGGGATGCTACGGCGCGTTCCCGGCGCTGCGCTCCGCCGCCCAGTTCTGCGCGGCCGACCCGGACGCGGTGGTCCTCGTGGTGTGTGTCGAGCTCTGCACACTACACATCCGCTCGTCCGACGACCCCGACTCGATCGTCGCCTCGTCGGTGTTCGCGGACGGAGCCGCAGCCGCGGTCGTCACCGCGCGGGAGGACGGAGCGATCGGGCCGTCCCTCGAGCTGGACCACTTCTCCACGACGATCACGAGCGACGGCGAAGCGGACATGGCGTGGACGATCTCCGATCACGGCTTCGAGATGGTCCTGAGCAGCTACGTCCCCCAGATCATCGGACGCTCGATCGAGGCAGCCCTGGCGCCGGTCATGAGCACCGTCGACGGAGCCGTCGACGATCCCTCCGGACGGATCGAGAAGTGGGCGATCCATCCGGGCGGGCGGAGCATTCTCGACCGGGTGCAAACGACCCTCCGTCTCGACGACGCGCAACTGGAGCCGTCCCGCGAGGTCCTCCGAACGGTCGGCAACATGTCGAGTGGAACCGTGCTGTTCATCCTGCGTTCCATCCTGCACGGCGACGACGCCTCCGTGACGGCACCCGACGCGGCCGAACGCGTGTGCGCGATGGCGTTCGGACCCGGCCTCACCGTGGAGTCCGCGATGATGACTCGTCGAGGCGGACGGTGAACGTCTCTCCGCAGCGCGCAGCGTCCCGGAGACGACGGGACGACGCGTGGTGGCCGTCGCTCCGCGAACGCGACACCGAGCTCATCGAGTTGATGGACGACCCCGATTGTGACCCGATCGCGCTCGATCGCACGTATGCGCGCTTCGGCATGGTCAATCGCCTCGTGTCCGGGTGGCGCGGCGTCTATCGCGACCTCATCCGGCCGCTCGCGCGCGAGGCGCTCACCTCCCCGACGGGAGCGTCGTCGCTCTCGATACTCGACATCGGGTTCGGCGGAGGTGACGTCCCCATCGCGCTCGCGCGGTGGGCGCGATCCGACGGTCTCGAACTCGTCATCACCGCGATCGATCCCGATGCGAGGGCCTTCGCCTTCGCGACGAACCGTCCCGCTCCGCCGAACGTGTCGTTCCGCCGCGAGGGCAGCTCCGAACTCGTGGCCCGCGGGGAGCGCTTCGACGTCGTGCTCTCGAACCACGTGCTCCACCATCTCGACGCGACGGCCCTCGACCAGGTCCTCGGCGACTCGGCGGCGCTCGCCCGCCGTCTCGCCGTCCACAACGACATCCAGCGCAGCCGGGCAGCATACGTCGGCTATCAGGTCGGCATCACGCCGATCGCCCGCGGCTCCTTCCTGCGCACGGACGGCTTGCGCTCCATCCGACGGAGCTACACCGCGCGAGAGCTCGCACGTGTCCTCCCGAGCGGCTGGCGCGTGGAGCGGCACGCACCCTTCCGGGTCCTCGCCCTCCTCGACGCCGTCGGGATGGAGTCGGCCTCGACCGGCGATGGGCACGACCGGCGATGATCGACGTCCTCATCATTGGAGCGGGAGCGACCGGTCTGTTCGCCGCGGGAGCTTTCGCGCGCGCGGGACTCGAAGTCGAGGTGTGGGAGAAGCGGAACGAGCGAGCGCTGCTCTCCCGCGCGATCGGCGTGCACGCTCCCGCGCTCGCGGCACTCGAGCGCGTCGGAGCGGCGGAGCCGCTCATCGACGAGGCCGTCCGCGTCCGACGTGGTCACGCCCGCGTCGCCCCGCTCATCGGCACGGCAGTGCGGCCCCGCCACGTCGGCACGGTGTCGTTCGACGGCGTCTCGCGCCGATTCCCCTTCGTCGCGACGCTCCCGCAGCATCGCACGGAGGCGCTCCTCGAGGAGGTGCTGCGCACGATCGGCACCGCGCCCGTCCGGTACGGCCTCGACGTCGTCGGCGTCGCACCCGATCCCCGAGGAGTGACGGTGAGGGGTGAGGGCACGGGCACCGCTCGGACCGGCACCCAGACGCAACAGCGCGCGCGGTTCGTCGTCATCGCCGATGGCACCGAGAGTCCCGCGCGGCGCCGACTCGGCGTGCGGACGAGCGGCCGGAGCTACCGCGACCGCTACCTCATGGGCGACGTGGCCGACACGACCGACGACGGGGAGGACGCGGTCGTGACGCTCACGCCCGACGGCGTCGTCGAGTCCTTCCCCCTCCCGGGTGGTGTGCGGCGCTTCGTCGCACACACTCCGGTGCTGTTGCCTCACGCCGGAGCGGACGTGCTCGCACGCCTCGTCGCGACACGAACGGGCATCACCGTCGACCCGGCCTCGGCGACCCTCGTGAGCGCCTTCGGGGTTCGGCGCTCCCTCGCCGAACGCTTCGCCGTCGGCACACGCATCGCCATCGTGGGCGATGCCGCCCACGAGATCAGTCCCATCGGCGGCCAGGGGATGAATCTCGGGTGGCTCGACGTCGCCGCGCTCGTGCCCGTCGTCGTCGCTCTCCTGGACGGGAGCGCGTCATCGGATCGGCTCGAGGCCTGGGACCGCACGCGACGCACCGCGGCCGTCGCCGCCGCTCGGCAGGCGGAAGTCAACATGGCCCTGAGCGCTCCCGGAACGTCCATCGGAATCCGAGCGCGAGCGGCCGTGCTCTCGCGAGTGCTGCGTGGCACGGGGGGATCCCGTCTCGGGCGCGTCTACGCGATGGGCGGCGACTGAGCCGCCCATCGGTAGCGGGTCCAGTGCCGCAACCTCAGTGCCGCTACCTCAGCGACCCAGCCGCAGCCGGACCCGGGTCACTCCCATGCCGGGTCCGGGTCACTCCCATGCCGGCGGCCCCCGCGCCGACAGCGGCGGCGGCGAGGAAGGCGAGGGGGTATCCGGCGACGACGACGAGGAGGCCGGCGGCCACCGCTCCGATGGCCTGGCCGAGGATCAGCACGACGAAGAGCAGGGCGGTGCCCGCGGCCGCGCGCTCGGAATCGATCCGCATCGTCCATCCGATGAGCGCGCCGCTGCCCGCCGTGTACGCCCAGCCGAAGATGACGGCCGCACCGAGGATGACGGCGGGTCGTTCCGAACCGACGCCGACGATCGCCGAGGTGATCGCGATGAGACCGGCGGTCACGGCCCACAGATGGCGCGGCTCCGCGCGATCGGTGAACCGGGAGGAGAGGATCACGGTCGACCCGCCGAGGCCGAGTGCCACCCAGGCCGTGATCGAGAGGGTCTCGCCGGACCCGGCATCGACGAGGACGGTGCGGGCGTACGTCCACACCGCCGCGGATCCGAATCCCATCAGCAGCGCCGCCACGATGACACGCGTGTGGTCCACGTACCACGACAGCGGCGGAAGCGCCCTGGCCGGTGAGGCGTCGGGGGCGGGCCCGCGATCGGCGAGGAGCACGAGCACGCCGACGATGACCGTGAACACGGCGGAGAGGAACCAGGCTGCGCGCCAGTCGGGAAGGAGCAGGAGAGCGAGGAGACCCGCGAGGGCGAGTCCCGGACCCGTGCCCGCGTTCACGACCGTCTGGAACCGTGGCACGGAACGCTCCGGGAGGTTCCGCCCCACGAGGGTCACGAGAGCCGGCGATGCGAGTCCCGCGCCGGCGGAGCTCCCGATCGCGAACACCGCGAAGAGCGTGACGTTCGGGGCCACGGCCATACCGAGCGCTCCCGCAGCACCGGCGATCGTGGCGGCCGTGGCGATGATCCGGGCGTGGCGCGAGGCCAAGATGAATCCGGCGATCGCCCCCACGCAGTACACAACCGACGCTCCGCCGGAGATCACCCCGGCTGTGTCGAGGGCGAGACCCAGCTCCCGCCGCACGTCGGGGAGGAAGAGCCCGAAAGCGAGCCGGATGAGCCCGTAGGTCGCGGCGATCAGTCCGGTCCCCGCCGTCACGAGGACGAGCGACGAGGTGGACTCAAACGAAAACGCACGTTTCACTTTTGTAGTCTAGGGTGCTGTCATGGCGATCCGCGAGAGCACCGAGACCCGACTGCTCGACGCTGCGGACGACCTCTTCTTCACTCGAGGCATCGCGGCGACGCCGATCGACGCCGTCATCGAGCAAGCGGGAGTCTCCGCCGCAACGCTCTACCGGGGCTTCGCGAGCAAGGAAGCGCTCCTCGCGGCCGCCCTCGACCGCCGCCATCGCGCGTGGATCGCGACATGGGATGAGGCCGTCGCCCGTCACGACGACGACGAGGACCGCCTGCTCGCGGTGTTCGACGCACTCGACGATTTCCGCGAACGTCCTCTCGGATCGCGTTGGTGCGCCGTCCTCGGCACGGCCGCCGAGTACGAACACGGGCCCGAGGAGGTCGCCGCCGCGGTGCGGCGCGATTCGGAGGCTCTGCGCACACGGCTCCGCGATCTCTCCCGGCCCCTCGTCCGCGAGCAGGACGGCGGCGGGCGCGGCGGGAAGGCGGCGCTGCTCGGAGACGAGCTCCTCCTGCTCGTCACGGGCGACCTCGCGATGCGGTTGCGGGACCCCCGCCACACCACGGCGCTCGCGCGCGGCATCGCCCGGACCCTCATCCGTTCCGTGCGCACGACACGCACGACACGCACGGCACACGCTGCACAGTAGAGGCTCACGCGACGAGGCGGACTCCGCCGAGCGCCAGCTGGATCGCGATGAGGAGCCCCGCGGCCATCACGAGGCGGAAGAGCAACCGATGCGCCGGCCGACCCACCGCGAGCACGAGGCCGACGAGAGCGATCAGGAGGGTCGCGGCGAAGCCCACGACTTCGACGACGCCGGGCGGCCGTCCGGGTGACGCCCCGCTCAACAGGGTCGGACCGACGAGGACCACGACGGCTCCGAGCGCGAGAGCCGTGAACGCGAGTGCCCCGGCGACCCGGCGGCCGAGCCGGTGCGGCAGCCCGCGCACGCCCGTCCTCCGGTCGTCGATGAGATCGGGGAGGGCGTTCGTGAAGTGGATCGAGACGCCGAGGATCGCACCCGTCGCACTCGCCCACGCGGCGGCACCGGCAGGCTCCGACGCCGACAGGGTGGCGAGCGACGGCACCGTGCCGAAGCTCACGACGAACGGCAGGACCGAGAACGCGGTGCGCTTGAGCCAGGCGTTGTAGACCCACCCTCCCGCGATGACGACGGTGTGCGCGACGAGCATCCCGACGCCGAGCACCGCGGAGAGCGCGAGCGCGAGGACGAGGGCGATCGCCGCGGCCACGGCGACGGTGCGGCGGCTGATCTCCCCGCGCGCGATCGGCTTGTCGACGCGACCCACCTCGGCATCGCGGGTCGCGTCGATCGCATCATTCGAGAACCCGATCGACAGCTGCCCGGCGAGCACGGCGGCGCCGAGCACCAGCAGTCGCCACGGCTCGAGAGTGATCGCGAGGCCCAGTACGACACACAGGACGGTGACCGCGGCGGTCGGTCCCGGGTGCGAGGAGAGCAGGAGCAGACGGAGTGTGCGCACCGGCCCCGACGACCGACGCGCACTCCGCCGGTCGTCCGCCGACGGTGCCGGGACACCGACCGTCACGGCGCGAGAGACGGCATCGCCGTGATCCCGAACTCGTGGCGCAGGGCGCTCCGTGCCGCGTACCACCCCGCGAGGCCGTGGACACCCGGGCCGGGCGGCGTCGAGGAGGATGCCAGGTAGACGCCCTTCGCGGGAGTACGCCACGGGTCGGTCGACAGCACGGGACGCGCGATGAGCTGGCTCATGCTCGCCTCACCCGCGGCGATGTCACCGAGGATGTAATTCGGGTTGTCATTCTCCATGTCCTGCGCCGTCTTGCTCGACGTGGCGAGCACGAGATCACGGAAACCGGGAGCGAACCGCTCGATCTGTCGCGTGATGGTCTCGGTCTGATCGATGGACGAGTCACGCGGGACGTGTGTGTACGCCCAGAGGACGTGACCGCCGGCGGGAGCACGGCCGGCGTCGAGGATCGACGGCTGCGCGGCGAGCACATAGGGCGCTGAGCTGTGGCGCCCGGCGGCCACATCGGCTTCGGCGGACGCGATCTCGGCGCGGGTGCCGCCGACGTGGAGGGTCCCCGCCCGGCGGAGCTCCTCATTCGTCCACGGCACGGGGCCGGAGAGGGCGAAGTCGACCTTCGCGACCGCGTTGCCGTATCGGAAACGCGCGAGACGTCTCGCGTATCCGCTCGGCAGCCGGTCCCCCGCGATGCGCAGGAGTGCGCGCGGGCTCGTGTCGAAGAGCACCGCGCGGACGTCACCGAGCGCGGCAATGTCGGTGACCTCCGCGTCCGTGACGATCTCGCCGCCGTGGGCGAGCAGATCGTCGGCGAGGGCGTCGATGATCGCTTGACTACCTCCGACCGGGACGGGCCAGCCCCGACCGTG
This sequence comes from Labedella populi, assembly GCF_004078655.1. Taxonomy (GTDB): domain Bacteria; phylum Actinomycetota; class Actinomycetes; order Actinomycetales; family Microbacteriaceae; genus Labedella; species Labedella populi. The sequence goes on from NZ_RZNC01000005.1 coordinate 20,973, forward strand.
CGCGTAGGCGCCGAGGGACAGCGCGGCTCCCGCCGTCGCGAGGCTCGGCATCGGACGGATGGAGTGTGCGGCGACTCCCGTGAACATGGCCGGTGCCACGTCCTCGCGGAAACGGGCGTTCCACATGGGTAGACCCTGCTCGAGCGCGCGCAGACCGAAACGGGCGACCGTCACCGGGTGGCGCGGGATCTGGAGGATGGGGGAACCCGCGAATTGCGCGACCTCGTCGGCGTGCGCCGAGAGGGGCCCCATCAGCTGCTTCCAGGCGGCGCCGTCACGCCCGAGCGCATCGGCGGTGCGATCGATGTCCCGGTAGGCGATCCCCGCGCGACCGCCGTCGAGCGGGTGACCGTAGGAGACCTCGGGCAGCCGGAGCTCGATGCGCTCCTGCAACCGGAAGCGCCGGAAGAACCCGGACGCGAGAGCCATCGGATGGACCGCGGAGCACACGTCGTGCAGGAATCCGGGTAGCGTCGATTCGGCCGTCCGGGCACCGCCTCCGATCGTCGCGTTCCGCTCGAGGACACGGACCGACAATCCCGCGCGGGCGAGTGTCACCGCCGCCGCGAGGCCGTTCGGACCGGAACCGACGACGACGGCGTCGACGTCGGTGTCGAAATCGGCAGCGGCGCCGATCACGCCTTCTCCGGAGCGTCGCCGTTGTCCGACTTCCCCTCGGCGATGAAGGCGAGCCGCAAGAGGGTCTCGCGGTTCCGCAGGAAGAGGGGGATGTCGACGAGCGGTGCCGGCACGAGAGAACCGGGACCCTTGACGGCCTGCTCGCTGATGCGCACGACGCAACCGCGGTGGTGCGGCTTCACCTCGATCGTGACGCGCGCCTCGCCGATCGGCCATCCGGCGGGCTGCATGACGACACGCCGCGGCGGGTCGTACTCGAGGACCGTCGTCTCGTCGTTGATGAGGAACGGCCAGACGCCGAAGGAGTGTTGGAGCTTGTTCCCGGGGCGAGGCCAGTCGTCGTCCACGTCGCGCATCCGCGAGGCTCCGACGACCCAGACGGGGAAGAGCCAGCCGTTGTTGAGGACTCCGAAGACGTCTTCGGGTGTGCAGGCCATCACGCGTGTGTTCGTCGACATGTCCCCACGCTAGCGGCGGGAGACCCGCCGGAACACGGGGTGGACAGCGTCACGTGGCTCCGGACGTGCGAAACGACGCTCGCGCGAGCGGCGGGCACCATGGGCGGCGAAGAACCTGCTGATGGTGCGACGACCGCCGGTCAGAGCCAATCGCCGATCAGAGCCAATCGCCGATCAGAGCCGGCGGGATCGTCGGGCGATGACGAGCGCCGCGCCGGCGGCCATCACGCCGGCGAGCAGAGCGGCGTTGGCCGCCCAGCTCGTGCCGAGGAGATGCTCGAGCTCGAGATTCGCGATGCCGACGGTGCCGATCTGCGGGATGACGTCCTGGACGATCGCGACGCCGAGGAAGCCGGAGAGGACGACGAGGACCACGAACGCGGCCGCGCTGACGGCGAGAAGACTCCTGACCACCACGGCGGACTCCCTTCACCGGCGACTCTCCCATCGTCCCCCGGACGAGGGCCGTGCGCAATACCCGAGCAACACTCAGTTTCAATCCTCTCGACGGATCCGCCCAGCGCCGTAGGGTGGCGGCATGACGCAACGACGGACGATCGTGATCACCGGTGCGAGCGACGGGATCGGTGCGGCCGCCGCCCGCCGGCTCTCGCGCGACGGCCACGCCCTCGTGATCGTCGGTCGCTCACGCGAGAAGACGAACGCGGTCGCCGACGAGCTCGGCGCCGACCGCTACGTCTCCGACTTCGCGGAACTGGACCAGGTGCGCGACCTCGCGTCCGCCCTCCGCCAGAACCACCCCCGCATCGACGTCCTCGCGAACAACGCCGGCGGCGTCTTCGGCGACCGCACACGCACGGTCGACGGGTTCGAGAAGACCTTGCAGGTGAATCACCTCGCCCCCTTCCTCCTGACGAATCTCCTCATCGACACGCTGCTCGCCAGCCGAGCGACGGTGATCGCGACGTCGAGTGCCGCCGCACGGCTCTTCAGCCGGCTCGACATCGACGACCTCGACACCGAGCAGGGCTTCTCCGCGAACCGCGCGTACGGCAACGCGAAGCTCGAGAACATCCTCTTCACGCGGGAACTCGAACGCCGATACGGCGACCGCGGACTCGCCGCCGTCGCCTTCCACCCGGGAACGATCGCGACGGGGTTCGCGTCGGAGACCACGAGCCTCATGAGATTCGTGTACCGCACTCCGCTCCGTCGCGTACTCCTGCAGGGTCCCGAGACGGGGGCTGAGCAACTCGTCTGGCTCGCGACGAGTTCACCCGGCACCGATTGGGAACCGGGCGAGTACTACGAGAAGCGGTCCATCGCGAAGACGAGCACGCAGGCGTACGACGGGATGCTCGCCGAACGACTCTGGGAGGAGAGCGCCCGCCGGGTGGGTCTCAGCGCGTGAGTGGCCGAGGGCTGCGCCACGGTCAGCGTCCTGACGGCGAGGGGTTCGCGCTCCGCCCCACTCGTGACGGCTCCGATGCGGGCCCGTGGGTGTCGTGGGCGTCGTGGACATCGACGGCGTCGACTGCGTTGCGCATGCTGTCGAGGAAGCGCACGACCGTCTCGAGCTCATCGGGGTGGAGGGTCTCCGCGGCCGCGAGCATCCGCTTGTGCATCTGCCCGAGGGTCTGGCGCACCTCGTCGTCCGTCGCGACGGTGGGCACGAGGAGAAGCGCCCGGCGGTCGGTCGGGTGCGGCCGCCGTTCGACGTGGCCGCTGCGGACGAGACGGTCGATGAGCACCGTCGTGGAGGCCGACGAGATCTGCAGGTAGGTCGACAGATCGCGTGGTCCGACGGGGACGTCCTCCTTGGAGCGACGCAACAGGAATTGGAGGGCGAGGAGGTCCGTCTCGCCCATCTTCATGGACTCCCGTGTGCGACGCCGCATCGCCGTCTCGGACCGCCGGTAGCGACGCAGGGCGTTAAGCACGTCGACGGCGTGCGTCGTGCGACGTTCCTGTCCGTACCAGTAGCCGGAGGACGTGTCGCTCGGCTCAGTCATCCCCACAGTGTAGACGGAAGGGGCTAACCCCTTTCCACGCCCGCGAGGGGTTGCGGAGGCGGCCGGACGCGCCGCCTCCGCGGTCGCGACGACCCCGTCCGTTCACGCGGACGTCGGACGGTGGTGATTCACTGGCCCTCATGACGATCCCGCCGTCCGCCGCCACGCCGCCGTCGCTCCCTCTCGGGTACGACGAGGACTTCCTCGCCGTACCGCTGCCCCTCCCCCGTGCCCGCTCCGTCGCCGAGCCGAGGATCCTGCCGTACACCCATTTCACGGTCGCCCTCGATCCCGATCGACGTCTCGCGGCGGTCACCGGCGTGAACATCGACGGCGCCCGGATCGTCGACGTCGGTCGCGGTGACGACTGGCATCTCGACGATCGCATCCCGGCGGAGGAGCAGACCGGACCGGCGGTCTACGCGCGGAACGACCTCGACCGCGGACACCTCGTCCGCCGGCGCGATCCCGTCTGGGGAGAGCAGGCAGAAGCCGTCGCCGCCAACATCGACACCTTCTGCTACACGAACGCGGCCCCGCAGGCCGCCGAGTTCAATCAGGGAAAGGAACTCTGGGTGGGCCTCGAGGACCACGTCCTCGCCTACGCCGAGGCCACCGGCCTCCTGCTGTCCGTCTTCACGGGACCGGTCCTCGGCCCCCGAGACCCGCTCTACCGAGGCACGCGGATTCCGCTGCAGTTCTGGAAGATCGCCGCCTGGACGACGGGCGACACCGACGGCGGGGACGGCGGGGACGGCGGGGACGCACTGGCGCTCCACGCCGCGGCGTTCCTCCTCGATCAGACGCCGCAGCTGTCGGAGGTCGATCTCGCCGTGCTCGGGTCTCCCCCGCCGCTCGGCCCCTTCCGCACGTTCCAGGTCTCCGTGGCCGACGTCGGGGAGATCGCGGATCTCGATGTCTCGGCACTCGCCGACGCCGACGTCCTGCAGCCGCTACCGGCCGTACCGGCCCACGGTGCTCGACCCTCCGGACGGTGGCGTCAACTCCGTACGTGGACGGAGATCACGCTGAGATCGGTCGAGCCCGGCTCGTGAGGAAGGAGCGGCTCAGGAGCGCAGCGCTCGCGCCACCGCCAGGAGGGCGAGCGCTCCTGCCGAGACGAGCAGGAAGCGGCGGCGGCGCCGGCGCGCCCAGCCCCCCGTCACGCTGTTCGTCGCTCCCCCGGGCTCGAACACGTTCCCGCGCGTCTGCGGCTCGTCCGTACGACGCATCCCCATGACCCTCATCGCGGGGCGGACCGCGCGCTTGTAGCTCTCGGGAGCGAGGCCGTTGAATGCGATGAGCGACCCTTGCATGTTGCCGACGACCTTCGTGCGCGGGCCGTGCGCGTGCGAGGCCCGGACGATCGTCTTCGCGACCCGCTTCGGGGTCACGAGCGGAGGCAGCGGATGCATCTGAACTCCGGGCGAGTCCGCGGAGTGCTGGTAGATCGGGGTGTCGATCGTCGCGGGCAACACGGCGCTCACCCGGATCTTCGTGCCTTTCAGCTCCTCCTGCAGGACCTGCGCGAGCGCGAACGTGGCGTGTTTGCTCGCCGTGTACGGCGCGACATAGGGGGCCGTGACCTTGCCGAAGAGGGAGCTCGTGATGACGAGACTCCCGCCGCCCTGGGCCCGGAAGAAGGGCAGTGCGGCCCGGGCGGAGTAGACGACGCCGAAGAGGTTCGTCTCGATGACCTGGCGGAACACGTCGGGCGGCGTCTCCTCGAAGGAGCCGTAGCTGAAGACGGATGCATTGGCGACCCAGACGTCGATGCGACCGAAATGAGCGTTGGCGGCGAAGGCGAGAGCGTCGACCTGTCGCTCGTCGGACACATCGGTGACGACGACGAGCGCCTCGGCGCCACGAGCGCGGCACTCGTCCGCGACCTCCTCGAGGCTGTCCGCCGAGCGGGCGGCGAGCACGAGGCGGGCCCCTTCCGATGCGAATCGGTGCGCCGCTGCACGCCCGATCCCGCTCGACGCCCCCGTGATGACGACGACGCGTCCGAGACTCTTCCCCATGTCAGCGCCGCCGTGCCCCGAAGATGCGCGCTTGCTCGTCCTCGTCCGCGACGCGCACGCCGAAGTGATACGCGAGTTCTCCGCCGAGTGCGCCCGATCCCCCCACGATCGCCATCGCCACGAGGCTGATCACGAATGCGGGGACCGAGATCTCGTCGAGTCCGGTGAACCACCGGGTCACGAGGCTCACCGTGAAGAGCAGCATCGCGAGGAGGTTCGCCACCATGTGCACGGTGGCGACGGCGCGCGCGCGGGTCCCCGCGGGGATCTGGCTGTAGTCGAGGAAGCCGAGCAGCGCGGCGACCACCGCTCCGACGAGGCCGATCGCGACGAGAACCGCAGCCCCCAGCGTGAAAGCGCTCGGGTCGTCGACGAAGAACGCGATGATGTCGAAGACGACACTCGCCGCCCACGCGCCGATCGGGAGCGTGATCACGACCGCGTGCATGGGGTGCCCGTAGGGCCCGGCGAGCGCGATGCGTGGCCGCTTCGCGCGGGCCCTCCCGATGTACTCGGCCGGCGACTCCGGGGTGTCGATGGTCGCGTCGGCCGGCCCCACCGCGCTCGGAACGGCGCGTCCCGTGAGGGTCCTCGGAGCGGGCGGGGTGCTCGCGGCGCCCCCGGTGGTCTTCTCGTCAGCCGTGCCGGCCATGGGTGCGCTCCTGCTTCTCGTCATGATCGTTCTTCTCATCGTGATCGTGGTTCCCGTCGGACGATCCGTCCTCCGGCGGGGTCTTGCCGTGGGAGGTGCGGAGCTTCAGCCCGTCGAGCACGTCCTTCGCATGCTGGTCGGCTTTCTTGTCGCTCTGCTTCGTATCGCGGGGCGGCAACTGGATCGTCTCCTCCGCGGCGATCCCCGCTTGGAGTTCACGACCGCGCTCGAGTTCGGCGTCGAATTCCGCACCGAAGAGGAGCGCGATGTTCGTGATCCACAACCACAGCAGGAAGACGATCAGGGCGCCGAGCGACCCGTAGGTCGCGTTGTAGTTGCTGAAGTTCGCGACGTAGAAACCGAAAGCAGCGGTGGCGATCACCCACACGACGAGCGCGAGCACGGAGCCGAGACTCATCCACCGGAACTTCGGCTGCTTGATATTGGGCGACCAGTAGTAGAGCACGGCGATGACGACCACCGCGATGACGAGTAGCACTGGCCACTTCGCGATGTTCCACACCATGAGTGCCGCCGGGCCGAGCCCGATGACGTCGCCGATCGCCTCGGCGACGGGTCCGCTCAGCACGAGGATGAGAGCGCCGATCACGAGGAGCACGACCGTGAAGACGGTGACGCCGAGCATGGTCGGGCGGAGCTTCCAGATGGGGCGCCCCTCGTCGATCTGGTAGATCCTGTTCATCGCGCGACCGAAGGCGCCGACGTACCGGGATGCCGACCAGAGGGCGCCGAGAAGACCGGTGACGAAGGCGAACCCCGCCGCCGGCGAGGACACGAGTTGCTCGATCGGATCCCTCAACGCCGCGACGGCGTCGGCGCTTGCGAGGCTCTCGACCATCGTCAGGACCGTCTCGGTGGTCCTCTCGGCTGCTCCGAAGAGACCGAGGATGGACACGACGGCGAGGAGCCCGGGGAAGAGCGCGAGGACGGCGTAGTAGGTGAGCGCCGCTGCGAGGTCCGTGCACTGGTCCGCGCTGAACTCGCGCAGCGTCTTCTTGAGCACGTACAGGAGCGTCGGCTTCTGGATGTCCGTCGGGTCATCCGGCTTACGGGGATCGTCCGGATCTGGTGCCGTGCGTTCTCTGGTGGCTGCGGTGTCTTCCGCCATGGCCCTACCCCTCCTGCTGAGTTGTGCGCTACCCGGACCGGTCGGTCACCCGCGCCGGTCAGTGACCCGGATCAGTGACCCGGATCAGTGACGGTGCGACCGGACGGCCTGGACGATGCCGATGATGGCGACGACACCGATCGCGACGCCCGCGGCGATCGCGACGGGGAAAGCACGGTCGGCACCCCGCGCCTTCTGCCGCCAGCGGCGGTACCGGGCCGGAATGTTCACCCGCTCCTCTATCGCGCCGATGGTCTCGCGGAACTCGAGGCGGGCGCGTTCCAGATCGAGGTTGAGCTGGGGGATCGACGCGTCGGCCGATGGGGCCGACGCGTCTCCCGCCCCGGTCATCGGTCCGTGGAGGCCGAGCCCGGCGTCACGTCGCCGCTGTCACTCGACGTGCCGTCACTCGACGTGCTGTCACTCGACGTGCTGTCGCTCGAGGCACTGTCGCTCGAGGCACTGCCGCTCGACGTGCTGTCACCGCCCGTGCCCTTCTTGACCTTGCTCGCGACCGTGGACGCCGCGTCCTGGAGCTTGCTGCCCAGGACGGGCGCTTGCGATGACACGAACTCACCGGCCGTCTCGAGTCCCTTCTGGACCTTCGGGTCCTCCCAGGTCTCGGTGGCCTTCGCCTTGATCTTCTCGTACGCGCCACGACCCGCCTTGGAACCGAGCACGAAACCTGTGGCGGCACCGGCCAGGAAAATCAACTTCGTCTTCATGCGTTGCTCCTTCTCTCGAGTGTCGTTGTGTTGCCATCGTGGTCGCTCCGGCCGTGCCGTGCATGGCCTTGACGGATCGCGCGCGATCGGTCATTCGCGAGCGAGCGCACGAGAGCGGCGACGTCGTCGGGCACGATCAACTGCACGTGATGAGCGCCCGGAAGGGTGACGACACGCCCGTCAGGGAGGCTCGCGGCGAGGCGACGGACCCACTCGGTCCCGGCGATCGGGTCACGGGAGCCGCGGACGACGATGGTCGGGGCGGCGACCTCGGCCGCGCGCTCGATCGTGGGGTAGGCGAGCATGGCGGGCAATGTCTTCAGGTACCACCGGGGGCCGCAGCGCAGGTAGTCACGGATCACGATGGCGTTCGCGAGGGGACGCTCGCGCGTGCTGTCGACGGCGAGCGCCACCGCCTGATCGATCACCCGGGGATGGCGGTCGTCCACGACCGGGCCGACGAGCACGAGCCCCGTCACGAGATCCGGCCGGGACCGCGCAAGCTCCACACACACTTGTGTACCCATCGACTGCCCCACCGCCACCACTGAGCGCAGGCCCAGCAGTTCGGCGACCTCCGCGGCGACGACGGCGTCGTCCTCCACCGACAGGGGACGGGGCGGGCGCGGCGTTCCCCCGTAGCCCGGGAGCGTGACGCAGACGGCCCGGTGCGTCGCGGCGACGGCGGTCGCGACGGGCTCGAGGCTCGCGGAGGTCATGCCGATCCCGTGAACGAGCAGGACGACCGGATGACCCGTGGGTGCTCCCGATGGCCGCCCCGTGTCGACGATGTCGACGACGAGACCGCCCGTCAGCTCCAACCGCTTGCGATGGGCGGCGCCCCAGCCGCGCCATCTGCCGACGCTCGCGGAATGGCGACTCCGACTACGCGTCGGCATGCGTCGTCCGTCGTCGCGCGAGCGCCGTGATCACGAACAGCACGGCACCGATCGCGAGCAGCAGGAGCCCACGCAACCAGACCTCCCCACTCTGCTGCGTCAACAGGAAGACGCACGAGAGCGCGCCGAGCACCGGGATCACGGTCCAGGCGCGGTAGTGCTCGTGCTCCACCCGGTCCCGCCGCAGCACCAGGGCCGCGACGTTGGTGCTGAGGAACACGAAGAGGAGGAGGAGCACGACGGTCTCGGCGAGGGTCGCCACGTCCCCTGTGAAGGCGAGCACCATGGCGGCGAGGGTGGTGAGGGCGATCGCCACCCACGGCGTCCGGCGCTTCGGCAGCACGCGACCGAGAACGGACGGGAGCAGCCGCTGCTTCGCCATTCCGTACGCGAGCCTGCTCGACATGATGAGAGTGAGGAGTGCGCCGTTCGCCACCGCGATGAGTGCAATGAGGCTGAACAGCCATGCGGGCACACCCACCCCGGACGCCGCGACGACGTCGAGGAGCGGACCGGTCGAGTCCGCGAGCTCGTCCGCCGGCAGCGCTATCGACGCCGCTGTTCCGACGAGGACGTACATGACGCCCGCCACGAGGAGCGCGGAGAAGAGGGCGCGCGGGTAGACGCGGGAGGGATCGCGCACCTCTTCGATGACATTGGCCGACGTCTCGAATCCGACGAAGGAGTAGTAGGCGAGGATCGCGGCGCCGAACACCGCGAAAACCGGATCGATCCCCTCGGCGAACGTCACGGCACGCGAGAGGTCGCCGCCTCCGCCACCCAGGAGTATCGCCGCCGTCACGACGACGAGGACGAGACCGGAGGTCTCGATGAGGGTCATCACGAGGTTCGTGCGCATCGACTCCTTGATGCCGCGCGCATTGAGGAGCGCGACCGCGAGCAGGAAGACGACCGCGCCGAGCACGGGAGGCACGTCGATGAAGGTGCCCAGATAGTCGCCGCTGAAGGCGAGCGCGAGCCCCGCCGCACTCACGATCCCCGCGGCGAGCATGCTGAATCCGACGAGGAAGGAGACGAACGACGACCGGAACGCGCGCTGTGCGAACACCGCCGATCCGCCGGCCTTCGGATACTTGGTCACGAGTTCCGCGTACGACGCCGCGGTGAGCAGGGACAACAGCAGGGCGACGATCATCGGGGCCCAGGTGACGCCGCCCACCTCGGCGGCGATGGTCCCGACGAGCGCGTAGACGCCAGCGCCGAGCACGTCGCCGAGGATGAAAAGGAAGAGCAGTCTGCCGGTGATGTCGCGCTTGAGCGCGCCGCCGTCAGGGGCCGCGTCGTGGATATCTGCAGTGTCGTCGGTCGTACTCACTCGGGCGACAGTAGGCGATGGCACGGCACGGGCGCGCGGCATTGCGCGGCGCAGCGCAAATCGCTATCGCGGCCCTCTCGCGACCGGCACGAGCCCCCTCTCCTGCTCCCGAGCGGCCTCACCGATGGCTACGAGGACATCCGCGAGATCCATGCCGAGGTCACCATGATCGGCATCCCCCTCGGCGGGCGGGATGTCCCATGACATCGACCATGTTCCTTGAACGATCGACGGATACGGCGGACGCGCTCAACACCTCGGCCGCCCGTCGACCACGTTCGGTCCATCGATCGCGTGGCGAGAGGCGCAACAACGCTGCCTTCAGCTGTGAGAACATCGTCTGGCGAAAGTGTCAGTACCCACGCCTCGCAAACCCGTCACGATCATCGACTGTTCGGATCTCCCCCGACTCAGGCGCCGCAGCAGGGTATCGAATGCCGACGTCTGATCTTCTCGTCCGACGAGCACTTCGGGGGACGCGCCGGCGTTCGGTGTATACGGGTTGTCGATGCTCTCCATGGCCCTTTTTGTGAATGAGAAAAACCCCTCTAAACCTTCAAAAGTCGGGTCGACCTCCCGAAAGGCGCCGGATGGTTCATGATGTGAGAACGCCGGGGGCCCGCGTGAACGGATCGAGCCCTCACGTCGTCATCGGCCGGGAGAGAGGGGCTCGTTGCGTAAAGGACACAACCTGCTGGCGGTCGGCGACTACAACCAGGCCGTCATCCTCGACCTGATCCGTCGCGCCTCCCCCGGTCTCAGCCGCGTCGAGATCGCGGGGGAGACCGGGCTGTCCGCCCAGACCGTCTCGAACGTCACCCGGAGGCTGCTGAAGGCCGGTCTGGTCAAGGAGGGCGAGCGACTCATCGCCGGACCGGGCAAGCCCAGAACTCTCGTCGAGCTGGTGCGGACGAGCCGATACGCCGTCGGGGTGCACCTCGATCCCACCGTCGTGACCTACGCGCTGCTCGATCTCGCGGGCGAGGTCGTCGCCGACCACCGCACCCCCACTCCGTCGGCCGCCGACCCCGACACGGTCATCGCGCTCATGGCCGAGGAGGTGCGCGCCCTGCTGGCCCGCGAGGACGTCGCGCGCGCGAGTGTGCTCGGTGTGGGCATCGCGGCCCCCGGACCGCTCGACTCGACGCAAGGCATCCTGCTCGACCCTCCACTCCTCGAGGGCTGGCAGCACGTCCCGCTCCGCGACGCCCTCGCGGAGGCCACGGGCTTCCCCGTCGTGCTCGAGAAGGACGTGACCGCGGCCGCCGTCGCGGAGTTATGGGTGGACTCCGGAGAGGACCGCGACAACTTCGCCTTCTTCTACTACGGCACCGGGATCGGCATCGGCCTCGTCGTCGACCACGAGGTGCTCCGCGGAGCGAGTGACAACGCCGGCGACATGGGGCATCTCATGGTGCAAGCGGACGGTCCCGTCTGTGCGTGCGGGCGGCGGGGCTGCGTCGGCGATCTCGTCGTGCCCTTCCGCCTCGTGCAGCGAGCCGTCAGCTCGGGTATCCTCGGCCCGACGGCCTCCATCGACACTCCGCTCGACGGGCCGGTCCGACACATCGACTTCGACGAGACGGACCACCGGTTCACCGAGTTCACGGCGGCGGCCCGCCGCGGGGATGCCGCAGCCGTTGCGATCTCCGACGACGCCGCGACGCACATCGCTCGCGCCCTCGTCTCCGTCGTCAATCTCCTCGACATCGATCACGTCGTGTGCGGCGGACCGTTCTGGCGACGCATCGCCCCCATCCTCCGCGAGCGGATCGAGCGCCTCGTGGCCGACGACCCCGCCCTCATCCCGAGTCACCCCGTCACCGTGGAGAGTTCGGCGATCGGCGAGGACGTCGCGGCGGTCGGGGCAGGTTGCCTCGTCCTCGACCAGACGTTGTCGCCGCGCCCGTCGGCACTCCTCATCGCCGGCTGACCGGCCAGCCCCGTCACCGAGCTCGTCGAGACGACACCGGTGTCGGTGTCGGTGTCGGTGTGGGTGTCGGTGTCGGTGTCAGCGTCAGTGTCGGTGTCGGTGTCGGTGTCGGTGTCAGCCGCATAACGGTTCCCCGAAATGTATTGACATGGGTTACTCCAATCGTTTTACATATACCGAGACCGCGGGCCGTGGCACTGTCGCCACGAAGCCGGGGACGGTCGTGGAGCAAAGGAGCACCATGAAACAGCGCCACCTCGGAATCGCGGCGATCGCCGCGACCTCCGTCCTTCTCTTCTCCGGCTGCGCAGCCGGAGGCGACGGAGGCGACGCGGACACCCTCAAGGTCGCGTACCAGAAGTTCGGGCAGTTCACTCAGATGGACGCACACATGAAGAAGGTCAAGGAGGAGTTCGAAGCCGCCAACGAGGGGATGACGGTCGAACTCGTCCCGATCGAGGCCCAGGAAGCCGACTACTTCGCGAAGCTCGCCCTCATGAACCGGTCAGCCGCGACGGCGCCCGACGTCATGTACGAGGACACCTTCATGGTGAAGACGGACGTCGAGGCGGGTTACCTCGCCCCGCTCGACGACTACATCGCCGAGTGGGAGGACTGGGAACAGTTCCCCGAGAACGCGCGACAGGCGGGCGCCGGTGACGACGGCAAGATCTACGGCATCCCGATGGGGACCGACACACGCGCGATCTGGTACAACCAGGAGATCCTCTCCGCCGCCGGCGTCGAGGTGCCCTGGGCGCCCGAGACCTGGGACGACATCCTCGAGACGGCCGAGGCCGTCAAGGCCTACGACCCCGAGATCGTGCCCTTCAACATCTACTCCGGCAAGGGCCAGTCGGAGGGCGCTTCGATGCAGGGCTTCCAGATGCTGCTTTCCGGCACCGAGGACGAACTCTTCGACACCGACGAGCAGAAGTGGATCCTCGGCTCGCAGGGCTTCGAGGACTCGCTCGGTTTCATCGAGGACATCTACCAGGGCGGACTCGGACCGACACCGCAGCAGGCCCTCGACAAGAACATCGGCACGACCATCAACAGCGAGTGGATCCCGGGCGGGACGCTCGCGATGAGTCTCGACGGCTCGTGGGCGAGCGGGACCTGGATCGAGACGGGATCGTCGCCGTGGCCGGAGTGGTCCGAGGTGCTGCAGGTCGCCGCGATGCCGACGCAGGAGGGGCAGGAGCCCGGCCGCACGAGCATGTCGGGCGGATGGACGCTCGCGATGGGCGCCGGATCGCAGAACAAGGACGCCGCGTGGGACTTCATCAGCACCGCGCTCAACCAGGAGAACTCGCTCAGCTACGACGTCGCCGCGAGCCAGGTGGCCGTCCGCACGGACGTCGCCGAGGACCCCGAGTACACGGACGCGAACCCGACCTTCGGGTTCTTCTCCGAGCTCGTGTCCGACACGCACTTCCGTCCGGCGAACTCCGACTACTCGAAGATCTCGGCGGAGATCACCGTCGCGATGGAGTCTGTCATGACCGGTCAGCAGTCACCCGAGGAGGCCGCCGCGACCTACGACCAAGCGGTCATCGGGATCGTGGGCGAGGAGAACACCATGGCGGCGTCGAACTGATGACGACCACCGCTCCGACGGCCCTGGGCGCTCCCACAGCGCCCGGGGCCGGGCGGCCGGCGCAGCGGAAGCGGCGACCCGGACGCACGCTCCTCCGCAGCGCCCCGCTGCTGCCCGCGATCGTCCTGCTCGCCGTCTTCCTGCTCGGTCCGGTCGTCTCGTCGCTCTATGGCTCGCTCACCGACTCGTCACTGAGCGGCGCCTCCGCCTCGAACGCGGAGTTCGTGGGTCTCGACAACTACACGAGCCTCTTCAGCGACCCCGACTTCCCGAAGTCGGTGCTCCTCACGCTCGTGTTCCTCGTGGCCTCGGCCCTCATCGGGCAGAACGCGCTCGGCCTTGGACTCGCCGTCCTCATGCAGTCGTCGCACAAGCCCGTGCGCGTGATCGTCTCGACGATCGTCGTGACCGCATGGGTACTCCCGGAGATCGTCGCCTCGTTCGCCGCATACGCCTTCTTCAACGACGGCGGCACCCTCAACACGATGCTCACGGGACTCGGTATCCCGGGGGTGAACTGGCTCTACGTGTTCCCGATGCTCTGCGTGATCCTCGCGAACATCTGGCGCGGCACAGCGTTCTCGATGCTCGTCTACACGGCGGCGCTCAACGACGTCCCACCGGAGATCACCGAGGCGGCGGAGGTCGACGGTGCACGCGGGTGGCAGCGCTTCACCCTCGTGACCGTGCCGATGATCCGGCGGAGCATCTCGACGAACCTCATGCTCACGACGCTGCAGACGCTCTCCGTCTTCGCCCTCATCTTCGTCATGACGGGCGGCGGTCCCGGCACCGACAGCACGACACTGCCGCTGCTGGCGTACCAGGAGGCCTTCCGCTTCGGCGAGCTGGGCTTCGGCACCGCGATCGCGACGATCCTGCTCCTCGTCGGCGCCGTTTTCGGCGTCCTCTACATCCGCGCCCTCAAGCCGGAGGTGGACTGACATGGTGAAGACCACAGCGGCCGAACGCGCCCTCGTGGGGCCGGAGACGTCGACGCGGTCGATCACGACGGCGGACGCGAAGCGGGAATTCAGCATGGCCGCCCCCCGTGGCCGTGCGATGCGCTGGTTCTCGAGCATCGTGCTCGTCGTGATCGGGATCGTCTTCCTCCTCCCGCTCGTGTGGCTGGTCCTCGCGTCGCTCGACGCGAGCGCGAGCCTGTCGGTGAAGTGGCCGGAGGCGCCCTCCTTCAACAACTTCCTCACGGTCCTCACGCCCGAGACGTCGCTCATCCCGCTCACGAACAGCTTCATCCTCTCAGCCGGGTGCGCGGTCGTGACGGTGCTCGCGGCGATCCTCGCCGCGTACCCGCTGTCGCGCTACTCGATGCGGATCAACAAACCGTTCCTCTACGGCGTGCTGTTCGGCACGTGTCTGCCCATCACCGCCATGATGGTGCCGGTGTACGCGTTGTTCGTGGCGTTCAACCTCATCGACAACATGGTCGGAACGATCCTGTTCCTCGCCGCGACCTCGCTGCCCATGGCGATCTGGATGATGAAGAACTTCATGGACTCCGTCCCGATCTCCCTCGAGGAGGCCGCGTGGACGGACGGGGCGTCGGCGATGCGGACCCTCCGCGCGATCGTCGTCCCACTCATGCGGCCCGGCATCGCGGTCGTGTTCATCTTCGTCTTCATCCAGACGTGGGGGAACTTCTTCATCCCGTTCGTGCTCCTGCTGAGCCCAGAGAAGCTTCCGGCCGCGGTCAGCATCTTCTCGTTCTTCGGCCAGTACGGCTCGGTCGCGTACGGGCAGCTCGCCGCGTTCTCGCTGCTCTATTCGGTCCCCGTTCTCGCGCTCTACGTCCTCGTCACCCGGCTCGGCGGGGGGTCGTTCGCACTCGCCGGCGCCGTGAAAGGCTGACGCGCGACGCCTCCACCCTCGCCCGACGTCCCCCGTTCTCCCCATCCGTCCACTCCTGCACGACACCCGCCCCTGGCGCGTCGATCATCGACCGACGCCCCTCACAGAAGGAATCCTCTTCATGCCAGATCCCGTCAGCTTCGTCGACCTCCGCATCCGCCGCTTCGTGTCGGAACGTGTGACTCCGGCGATCTACCGCGAGCGCGAGCCCCTCACCGTCACCGCATGGGACGTCCCGGGCGAGCCCGTGCCGTTCTCCGACGCGGTCGGCCAGGAGTTCCGCCCGTTCACGGTGGGCGAGGAGTGGAGCCGCCCCTGGGGTACGACGTGGTTCCACCTCACGGGAACGATCCCGGCGGAGTGGACGACCGAGGGGACGGCGATCGAGCTCCTCCTCGACCTCGGCTTCGTGACGGGACACCCCGGTTTCCAGGCCGAGGGGCTCGTCTGGGACACCGACGGGAACATCGTGAAGGCCGTCGAACCGATGAACAACGCCGTCCCGCTGCGACTCGGGCCGGGCGACGCGATCGACCTGTACGTCGAGGCGGCGTCGAACCCCGACGTGCAGGGCGAGTCGGTGTACGCGCCGACCCACCTCGGCGACCTCGCGACGTCGGGTGACGAGCCCCTCTACCGCACCCGGATCATGGACGTCGCCCTCCGCGATGTGACGGTCTGGGAGCTCGCGCAGGACATCTGGACGCTCGACGGCCTGTGGCGCGAACTCGGCGACGAGCTCCCGCGCCGCGCCGAGATCCTGCGCGGGCTGGAGCGGGTCATCGACGCGGTCGACCCCGACGACGTCGCCGGGACCGCACAAGCGGGTCGTGATGTCCTCGCACCGCTCCTCGCCTCCCCCGCGTACGCGTCGGCGCACCGCCTCGTCGCGGTCGGCCACGCCCACATCGACTCCGCGTGGCTCTGGCCCGTGCGCGAGACGATCCGCAAGTGCGCCCGCACCTTCTCGAACGTCCTCGCCCTCATGGACGAGAACGACGAGTTCCTCTTCGCGTGCTCGTCGGCGCAGCAGTTCGCGTGGATGAAGGAGTTCTACCCGGACCTCTTCGCCCGCATCCGTGAGCGCGTCCTCGAGGGCCGCTTCGTCCCCGTCGGCGGCATGTGGGTCGAGTCCGACACGAACCTCCCGGGCGGTGAGGCGATGGCGCGGCAGTTCGTCGCCGGGAAGGGCTTCTTCCTCCGCGAGTTCGGCATCGACACCCCCGAGGTCTGGCTGCCCGACTCCTTCGGCTACTCCGCCGCGATGCCGCAGATCGTGCGCGCGTCCGGGTCGCGGTACTTCCTGACGCAGAAGCCGTCGTGGAACGAGACGAACGTCATGCCGCACCACACGTTCGCGTGGGAAGGCATCGACGGGACCCGCGTCTTCACGCACTTCCCGCCCGTCGACACCTACAACGCGGTCCTCTCCGCCGAGGACCTCCACCGGGCGCAGCGCCAGTACAAGGAGAAGGGTGACGCGAACGCGTCGCTCGTGCCCTTCGGCTACGGCGACGGCGGCGGCGGACCGACGCGCGAGATGGTCGCGGCGGCCGAGCGCACGAAGAGCCTGGAGGGCTCCCCCACCGTCGAGATGGCGAGCCCGCTGTCGTTCTTCGAACGCGCCGAGGCCGAGCTGCCGAAGCCGCCCGTCTGGTCGGGCGAGCTCTACCTCGAGTTCCACCGCGGCACCTACACGTCGCAGGCGCGCACGAAGCGCGGCAACCGCCGCAGCGAGCACCTGCTGCGCGAGGCGGAGCTGTGGGCGACCGCCGCGTCGATCCGCGCGGGCCTCGAGTACCCGTGGGCGGAACTCGACGAGGCGTGGCACACGGTCCTGCTGAACCAGTTCCACGACATCCTCCCGGGATCCTCCATCGCCTGGGTGTACGAGGTCGCCGAGGCGCACTACGAGCGCGTCGCCGGTGTGCTCGAGGGCATCGTCGAGCGGTCGCTCGCAGCTCTCGCCGGCGCGGGAGAGAACGTCCTGCTCGCGAACGCCGGCCCCTACGGCGTCGACGGCGTCCCCGCACTGGGCGGCGGCTCGGCGTCCGCGGGCACCGATGCGGACGGGGTGCGCGTCGACCGTTCCGGCGACGACATCACGCTCGACAACGGTCTGCTCCGAGTCGTCATCGACGGCGAGGGGCTCGTCTCCTCCCTGTTCGACGTCGTGGCCGAGCGTGAACTCGTCGCCCCCGGCGAGCGCGCGGGCCAACTCTGGATCTACCGCGACACCCCCGCTCAGTGGGATGCGTGGGACATCGACGTGCACTACCAGCGGCACGGTTCCGCCATCACGGTGGTCGATGCGATCGAGGTGGTGTCGGAGGACGCGCGGCGGGCCGTCGTGCGCGTCACGCGATCGCACGGCGAGAGCACGTTCGTGCAGGAGTTCGCGCTCGCGGCCGACCGGCCGACGCTCGACCTCACGACGGACGTCGACTGGCACGAGCGGCAGAAGCTCCTGAAGCTCGCATTCCCCCTCGACGTGCACGCGGAGCGCGCGTCGAGCGAGATCCAGTTCGGGCACATCAACCGTCCGACGCACGCGAACACGTCGTGGGACGCAGCGCGCTTCGAGACGAGCGCACACCGCTGGGTGCACGTCGGCGAGCCGGGCTACGGAGTCGCCGTCGCGAACGACTCGACGTACGGCCACGACATCACCCGCTCGACCCGCGAGGTGGACCGGGGCGGCGATGGCGGCACGACGACGCTCGTGCGTGAGTCGCTCCTCCGGGCACCGACGTTCCCGGACCCGCACGCCGATCAGGGCCGCCACGTCCTCCGCACGTCGATCCGCGTGGGAGCCGACGTGCTCGACGCCGCAGCGGAGGGCTACCGCCTGAACATCCCGCCGCGCGAGATCACCGGGGCCGACGAGATCGCGCCGGTGCTCACGGTCGACGACACCGCGGTCGTCGTCGAGGCCGTGAAGCTCGCGGAGGACCGGAGCGGCGACGTCGTCGTCCGCCTCTACGAGGCGCGTGGTTCGAAGGCGCGCTCGCGTGTGACGGCGGGCTTCGCGTTCGCGTCAGTCACGGAGACGGACCTCCTCGAGCGCGACGTCGACCAGCAGGCGCTCGTCGCGGACGACGACACGCTCACCCTCTCCCTCCGCCCCTTCCAGCTCGTCACGCTCCGCTTCCACGGCGTCACCCCCCGCTGACCCCCCTGAACACTTCCGATGTGCACGAATTTTCGTGCACATCGGAAGTGTTTAAGGGGGAGAGCGGGGGGCGGCGGGCGCGACCCTAGGGTGGGAGGGGACCGGGAAGGCCGGGAAGGGTTCCGGCGGCGGGCGCGTTAGGGGCGGGGTGGAGTTCATACTGTGGCTGTTCGATGCGCAACTGCGCATCGGTGACCAGGCGATCCTCTGGCGCGAAGTGCTCGGCAACGTCTTCGGGCTCCTGAGCGCTCTCGGGGGCATGCGCCGCAAGGTCTGGGCGTGGCCGATCGGGATCGTGGGGAACCTCCTCCTCCTGACCGTCTTCCTGGGCGCCGTCTTCAACACCCCGAATCCCGTGAATCTCCTCGGCCAGGCCGGGCGGCAGATCATGTTCATCGCCGTGTCGATCTACGGCTGGTACCGGTGGCGGACTGCGAGCCGAAACGGCGGCACGGCCGTCGAACCCCACTGGGCCGGGTGGCGGAATCGGGTGTTCCTCGTCGTCGCCCTCGTGGGCGGCACCGCCCTCCTCACGCCGCTGTTCCGCGCGCTCGGATCGTACGAACCCGTGTGGGCGGACGCGTGGATCTTCGTCGGCTCCCTGCTCGCGACCTACGGGATGGCGAAGGGCTGGGTCGAGTTCTGGCTCATCTGGGTCGCCGTCGACCTCGTGGGCGTGCCCCTGCTCTTCAGTGCCGGCTACTACGCCTCCGGCTTCATGTACGTCTTCTACGGGGCGTTCACGCTCTTCGGCTTCGTCGTATGGGCCCGGTCCCGCCGACGGAAGCCCTCCGTCGAGACGCTCTTCCCCGATCCGACCCTTCAGAGCTGACGGCCCCCACCGGACGACGGCAGCGCTCGCCCGCCGCCCTCAGTTCTCGGGCGCCGGTTGCAGCGTCGACAGCCAGAACTCGGTCCGTGCGACGTGTGATGCGGCCGCCGCCGTGGCGGCCGCCGGATCGCGGCGCGCGATCGCCTCGACGATCGCTCGGTGCCCCTCGTCGCTCGTCCGCTTGACGGGCGCGGCGGGGTCGGAATCGAAGATCTTGTAGTGGCGACCGCGCGAGCGGAAGACGGCGATGAGCGATGTCACCGTGGGGTTCCCCGCCGCGACCGAGATCGCCTCGTGGAATTCGTCGTCGAGCTCGGCGACGGTCGAGACGTCACCACTCGCCTCCATGGCGTCGCACAGGGCAGTGAGCCGCTCGACGAGTCCCTCCGGGGCACGGGCGGCGGCCTGCGCCGCGGCGTTGCCCTCGAGCACACGACGGATCTCGAAGAGCTGCAGGAGACCGTCGAGCGGGAGCAGGTCGACCGTGAGCGAGAACCCGCGCACCACGTCGGCCGGATCGAGCCGGGACACGTAGGTGCCCGATCCATGGCGCACCTCGATGACCCCGAGCGTATCGAGGACACGGACGGCCTCGCGGAGGGAGCTTCGGGACACGTCGAGACGACTGCAGAGCTCGGCCTCGGGAGGAAATCTCTGGCCCGGTCCGAGCTCCCCCGAGGAGATCATGTGGCGAAGCCCGTCGAGAGCCGTCTTCATCACCGTCATGGGCGACCTTTCGTGTGACTGTCATCGTAGAGGCTCGCGCCTTCCACCTCACTCATCTGATGACTTTCCTGACGCTCTCCCCTCCCGCCCGGATACGTCCCCGCGGAATCGGTTGTTTACAAGACGCGCCGTCGTCACTACCGTATCCGTAAGCTCATTCGAGCCCAAGAGATCAGATGACTTCTCGGGAAGGCTCTTCATGCCCCTCGCGCTCGACCACCCCCAGGCTCCGGCCGCCATCCTGTCCCGAGACGGCCGTCCGGCCCGGGACTCGTGGAGTCTCGCGCGAGACGTCGTCCACCTCAACCACGGATCGTACGGCGCCGTCCCGACGGCGACCATCGAGCACCACGTGTCCCTCGTGACCCTCATGAACAGCGGACCGGGAGCCTGGTTCTCCACCGCTCCGGTGCGCGTCGGTGAGGCCCGCGAGCAGATCGCACGTTTCCTCGGCACGCCCGCGGAGCTCACCGCGATCGTCCCCAACGCGAGCGCCGGCGTGACCGTGGTCCTGCAGTCGCTCGAGCTCGAGCCCGGCGCCGAGATCATCGTCACGGACCACATCTACGGCGCGGTCCGGATGGCGGCCGAGCGCGCCGTCCGCCGGGTCGGTGGCAGCATCACGATGGTCCCGCTCGATCTCGACTCCTCGGACGACGACGTCGTCTCCGCCGTGTCGGGTGCCACGACCGATCGGACGGCGCTCGTGATCGTCGACCAGATCGCCTCGGCGACGGCGCGGGTCTTCCCCGTCGCGGCCATCTCGGCACGCCTCGACGCGCTCGGCGTCCCGCTCCTCGTCGACGCCGCCCACGCCCCCGCACTGTATCCCCGACCC
This sequence comes from Labedella populi, assembly GCF_004078655.1. GTDB lineage: Bacteria > Actinomycetota > Actinomycetes > Actinomycetales > Microbacteriaceae > Labedella > Labedella populi. The sequence goes on from NZ_RZNC01000005.1 coordinate 41,778, forward strand.
GCCGACGGCATCGACGCCGACTACTGGGTCGGCAACCTGCACAAGTGGGCATGCGCACCGTCAGGAACCGCCGCCGTCGTCGTCTCCCCTCGAGTCGCGAACGACCTCTTCCCGCTCATCGACTCGTGGGGAGCACCGGATCCGTTCCCCCAGCGCTTCGACACGCAGGGCACGGTCGACCTCACAGCCATCCTCTCGGCTCCCCATGCACTGCACACGATCGAGGAGGAGTTCGGCTGGGACACGATGCGCGAGTACGTGTCGGCGCTCTCCGCCCACGCCGAGGCCACGGTCGCGTCGGCACTCGAGGAGGCGACGGGGGTCCGCGCCCACGTCGATATGCCCGTGCACGCTCCCGCACTGCGACTCGTCGAGCTGCCCCCGGGGGTCGTGAGCACGCCGGAGGACGCCCACATGCTGCACCGCGTCTTCGCGCGGCTCGGCTTCCAGACTGCGACGACCTCGTGGCGCGGCCGCGGCTTCCTGCGCCTCTCGGCCCACCTCTACAACACGGCGGACGACTACGCGCGCTTCGTCGAGACCGGCGTGCCCGCCGTCGCCGCCCTGCATGCCGCGCGCTCGGCCGACCCCGACGCGTCCCTCGACACCCTCGCGGCTCGGGCCGTACCCGTGCCGACGTCCGCGACGGCTTGACCGGCCTCCGTTCCGGCCCCTCTGCTTCGTTCCCCCACCCCACTCCCACCGCACTCTCGACAGCACGGAGGAAACACATGAAGAACCGCACACCGGCGTTCGTGGCGATGCTCGCCGCCGGCGCCCTCGCCCTCACCGGGTGTTCGGGCTCGAGCAGCGGCGACGGCTCCGACGTCACCCTGCAGATGGTCGAAACCCTGACGAACCCCGCCCGCCAGAAGATCCTCAAGGAACTCATCGCGGGCTTCGAGGAGGAGAACCCGGGCGTCACCGTCGAGCTCGTGTCCCCTCCCAACGAGCAGGCCCTCTCGACCCTGCAGCAGATGCTGCAGGCGGGAAACGGCGTCGACGTCCTCGAGGTCCAGGACTCGACCGTCGGTCCCTTCACCGCGAACGACTGGCTCTACGACATGAACGGCGACCTCGCCGACTGGGACGGCTGGGACGCCCTCACCGAGAACGCGAAGTCCTTCGCGAACGAGGAGGGGCCGACCTACCTCATCCCCTACGGCTTCTACGGCCTCAGCCTCTTCTACCGCACCGACCTCATCGAGGAGGCGGGCTTCGACGAGCCCCCGCACAGCTGGGAGGAGATGATCGAGATGGCCTCCGCCATCAACGATCCCTCGTCGAACCAATACGGCTACGCGTTCCGCGGCGGCACGAACGGGGCGTCGAACGCCGCCGCGATCATCACGGCCTACGCCGCCGACGAGATCGACCCGGAGAACGCGTTCCTGCTTCCGGACGGCTCCACGGTCTTCGCAACGCCCGAGGCCGAGGAAGCGATGACGGACTACCTCGAGCTCTTCGAGAACGGCTCGCCGCCCTCGTCGATCGCGTGGGGCTACCCCGAGATGGTGCAGGGCTTCGCATCCGGCTCCACCGCCTTCCTCCTCCAGGACCCCGAGGTCATCGCGACGATCCGCGACGACTCGACGCTCGAAGAGGGCCAGTGGAGCACCACCCCGCTCCTCGTCGGGCCCTCCGGCAAGGCCGCGCAGCCGCTCGCCTCGGCGGGCTGGGGCGTCGCCGAGTCGAGCGAGCACAAGGAGGAGGCCGTCGCCCTCGTCGAGTACCTCTCGTCCGGCGACGCTCCCCTCACCTTCGCCAAGGGCAACTCCCTCGTCCCCATCGTCACCGCGGCGCAAGAGGACCCCTACTTCGCCGAGGGTCCCTGGGCGACGTACGTCTCGATGAACACCGACCCGGACACCTACATGAACGTCGTGCAGCCGCGCGCCGTCGAATGGTGGACCGAGTGGGAGAAGAAGGCCGACCGCGAGTTGCAGTCGATGCTGCTCGGCGAGTCCACCCCGGAGGACGTTCTCGCCGGGTGGGACGAGTACTGGTCGGAGAAGTACGCATCGGAGAAGTGAGACCGTGACCACCACCCTCCCGGAGCGGCGGGCGACACCGCTCGCCGCTCCGGCGGATGGGCCCTCACGGCCCCCCGCCTCCCGTCGCCGCGCCTTCACCCGGCGCCGCGCGCTCACGATCGCGGCGTTCCTCGCTCCGGCATTCGTCATCGTCGCGGTGTTCACCTACTACCCGATGCTCTCCGGGAGCCTCGGCGCGTTCAGGACGTGGACGATCTACAACGTCGCGGAACAGCCGTGGACGGGACTCGACAACTTCCGCGTCGTGCTCTCCGATCCGCTCTTCTACAGCACGGTCGGCAACACGATCGTCTGGGTCATCGGGTCGATCGTCCCCCAGTTCGTGATCGGCTTCGCCCTCGCCTTGTGGATGCGTCGGAAGTTCCGGTTCCGCGGCATCTACCAGGCGCTCGTGTTCTTCCCGTGGGCGGTCTCCGGCTTCCTCATCGGTGTCCTGTTCCGCTGGATGTTCAACAGCGAGTTCGGCGTCATCAACGACCTCCTCATGCGGAGCGGCCTCGTCGACAGTCCACTCCCCTGGCTCGCGACTCCCGCCCTCGCGATGCCCGCCGTCATCATCGCGAACGTCTGGTACGGCGTCACGTTCTTCGCGATCATGATCCTCGCGGCGCTCCAATCGGTGCCGGACGAACTCTACGAGGCCTCGGCCCTCGACGGCGCCGGCAAGGTGCGCTCCTTCTGGCACGTCACGGTCCCCTACATCCGGACGACGCTCGCCCTCACCGTGCTGCTGCGCACGATCTGGATCTTCAACTTCCCCGACCTCATCTTCGGCATGACCGGCGGCGGCCCGGGCGGGCGGACCCACATCGTGACGAGCTACATGATCTCGATCACCCAGCAGGGCGAATACGGCCGGGCGAGCGCCCTCGGGCTCATCGTCATGCTCGTCCTCGCGATCTTCGCCGTGTTCTATCTGCTCGCGACGCGAGAGAAGAAGGAGGCGTACCGATGATCACGACGCAATCGCGCACCGGGAAGACCGTCCGGATCGTCGCTCTCGCCATCTGGCTCGTCATCACCCTCTTCCCTCTCTACTGGATCGTCGTCACGGCTGTGAAGCCGCGTCGCGACATCTACGCGTTCCCGGTGGAGTACTGGCCGCAGACGTTCTCGCTCGAGAACTTCGTCAACCTCTTCGCGGTGTCGAACTTCGGCACGTACCTGACGAACAGCATCATCGTCTCGGTCGTCGCCGCGACGCTCGTGACGCTCATCTCGCTGCTGTCGGGGTACGTCATCGCGCGCTTCGAGTTCCGCGCGAAGAGCGCCGTGCTCATGGCGTTCCTCGTCACCCAGATGATCCCGGGCTTCATCGCGCTCGGTCCGCTCTACCAGCTCATGGTCAACCTCGGGCTCGTGAACGATCGCAGCGGCCTCGTGCTCGTCTACATCGCGATGTGCATCCCGTTCTCGACGATCATGCTGCGCGGATTCTTCGAGAACGTCCCGGACGCCCTCGAGGAGGCCGCGATGATCGACGGCTGCAGTCGCATCGGCGCCCTCTTCCGGGTGCTCGTGCCGATCATGACGCCGGGTATCGTCGCGGCCTTCATCTTCAACTTCGTGAGCTGCTGGAACGAACTGTTCCTCTCGGTCACGCTCATGACCTCGGACGCCAACAAAACCGTACCGACGGCTCTCAACGGGTTCATCACGAGTTACAACATCGACTGGGGATCGATGTCCGCTGCAGCGGTCCTCACCATCATCCCCACGATGGTGATGTTCGCGTTCGCGAGCAAGTACATCGTCCAGGGCCTCACCTCGGGAGCCGTCAAGGGCTGATACGGATTCCGTCTCGGGGATGACGCGTCATGTCCGTGCGACCGAGGTGCCGCGACTCACGGATCCGTAGCGTCGAGGTGTGAGCAGTCGAGAACGCGAACGGAAGACCGAAGCGACGAGGCGACGACGGGTGCGCCGGACCACCGCCGTGGTCGGGGCCACCCTCCTCGCGATCGTCGGGGCGACCATGGTGACCGTGAACGACTGGTCCCCGTTCCCGGCAGGCTCGATGTCGCCCACCGACCCATTCGTGGCGCCGGCCGGGGAGTGCCGGATCGACGACGCGGTCGGTTCGTGGTCGTCGGGGACTCTGCACCTCGACGCCCGCGACGTCTCGAGCGGCGAGCAGCTCGTCGGCATCCGGAGCGGCGATGCGGCGGCGACGGGAAGCACGATGAAGTTGCTCACGGCGGCCGCAGCCGTCGCGACCCTCGGCGGGGACACGACCATCGAGACCCGGGTCGTCCAGGGGACCGAGGTGGACACCGTCGTACTCGTCGGCGGTGGTGACCCGACTCTCAGCCGGCTCCCGAGCGGCCAGGAATCCGTCTATCCGGGCGCTCCCCACCTCGACGACCTCGCCCGGCAGGTGCTCGACGCCCGGTCGCGCGATCCGCGGCTCGCGGGCGTCCCCGTCCGTCGTCTCGAGGTCGACGCGGGTCTCTTCTCCGGGCCGGCGTGGCAACCGGGCTGGCCCGACTCCGCGCGCACGTCGGGATCGGTGTCGAACATCACGGCCCTCATGGTGGACGGTGACCGCGACGACCCGACCCGCGCGTACTCGCCGCGCGGCGACTCGGCCGTCGGCCGCGCCGCCACCGCATTCGCCGCACTGCTCGGCTCCGACGTGACCGTGGGCGGGCTCGTGGATGCTCCCGATGACGCCGAACGGCTCGGGTCCGTTCACTCAGCCCCCGTGCGGGACCTCGTCCGCCACCTGCTCACGCACTCGGACAACACGCTCGCGGAATCGCTCGCGCGGCTCGTCGCGATCGAGCGCGGTGCGGGGAGCGACTTCGAGGCGATCGACGCCGGCACGACTGGAGCGCTCGCCGACCTCGGCCTCCCCGTCGACGATCTGCGGCTCGCCGACGGCTCCGGCCTGAGCAGGGACGACGCCGTGCCTGCTGCGTTCGTCACGCGCCTGCTCGTGGAGATCGCACGGCACCGGGACGACCTGTCGGTCGTCGATGAGGGGCTCGCGGTGGCGGGTCGGACGGGCACCCTCGCGGAGGACGGCCGCTTCTCCACCGAGAATGCCGACGCCGCCGGCCGTATCCGCGCGAAGTCCGGCACCCTCAGCGACATGTCGGGACTCGCGGGGATCGCGGACGCGGCGGACGGCACCACGATCGCCTTCACGATCTGGGCGGAGGACACGCCGCCCGGAGCCGCATCGACAGACGCGCGGGCGGCGGTCGATGCCCTCGCCGCCGAGGTCTTCCGCTGCGGCGCGGCTCTCTGACGAGACGATCGGACGGCGCCCTGTACCTAGTCGACGAGACGGTGGTCGTGTGCGAACACGACGATCTGGACGCGGTCCCGGAGCGCGAGTTTCGCGAGGATACTGCTCACTTGCGTCTTCACCGTCGATTCGCTCACGAACTCGCGCTCGGCGATCTCGGCGTTCGAGAGGCCGCGCGCGACGAGCCGGAACACCGCTTGCTCGCGTGCGCTCAGTTCCCGATACTCGGCGGGCGGCGGGGCCGCGGGCGCTGCCAGGACGTCGGTCGCGAACAGTTCGCCGAGTTCGTCGGCTGCGAGCACGGTACTCCCTGCGTGGACCGCGCGGATCGCGGCGGCGAGGAAGGCCGGCGTCGCGTCCTTCAGCACGAAACCGCTCGCGCCGTGACGGATGGCGGTGGCCGCCGCACGATCGAGCGCGAACGTCGTGAGCACGATGACGCGGGGCAGCGACGAGCGCGACCCGTCGAAGAGGGTGCGCACCGTCTCCACACCATCCATCACGGGCATCCGGATGTCGAGGAGCACGACGTCCGGTCGGACCTCGTCGATGAGGGCGACGGCCTCTCGACCGTCGCCGGCCTCGCCCACGACCTCCATGTCGGGCTGGGCGTCGAGAGCGACGCGCACCCCTCCGCGGAACAGCTCCTGGTCGTCGACCAGCATGACGCGGATCACGGCGTCACCGTCCCGACTCCGGTGCGCAGGGGGATGCGGGCACGTGCGGAGAAGACGCCGTCGACCGCCTCGGCCTCGAGAGAACCGCCGACGGCGGCGAGGCGCTGCCGCATCCCCGCGATGCCCGATCCCGTGCCGCGACCGGCGCTGTCGGGGGTCGCCTCGGCCATCGCGCGGTTCTCGACCTCGACGACGACGTCGTTCGACCGCCACACCTCGCGCAGAACGATCGGGGCACCCGGGTCGCCGTGCCGGAGCGCGTTCGCGAGCATCTCCTGCGCGACGCGACGGACGACGACGGAGTGGCTCGCGTCGAGAGGTCGCTGCTCGCCGCGCACCGTTCGTTCGACCGTCACCCCCGCGGCACGGATCTGCTCGACGAGGGTGTCGAGGTCGGGCGGCTCCTCCTCGGCTTCTCCCGGGGTCGTGCCGCTCAGGACCTCGCGCACTTCGTGCAACGACCGCCGTGCCGTGTCGGCGATCGTCGCAGAGACCGCTCGGACGCGGCCGACGTCGTCCAGGAACTGCACGGAGTCCGCCTGCGCGATGATGACGGCGAGCGAGTGTCCGACGATGTCGTGCACGTCGCGAGCCATGTCGGCGCGCACCTTCTCGGCCTCGGCGGCGCTCAGCGCCTGCTCGGTCCGATCCTCCGCGATCACCCGCCGTTCCGACTCGCGCAGTTGCCCGCGGAACGACCGCACGGCGAAGCCCGCGAGCCACGCGGCGGCGAGCACGACGGTCGGCGCGATGAGTGCGAGGGCGCTCCACCCCGAGGAGCTGAACGCGATGATGGCGTAGCGCGTCCCCGCCATGAGGTAGTTCGTGGCGATGACGCCGCCGATCACGACGGATGCGGCCGAAGCGGCGAGTTCGATGACGCTCCCGACGCGTGCGGACGAGTAGAGCACGAGCAGGATCGCGATGGCGGCGAACCCGGGTCGCTCGTTGACGATCATCTGCGAGCCGGCCATGAACCAGACGGAGATGAGCGCGACGGACGGGCTCACACTCCGCGCCACGATGCCGACGCCCGCGAGGATCGCGACGATCGGCATGGCACGATCCACCTCGACGGGCGGATCGAGCGCGAGGATCACGACCACCGCGGCGACGAAGACGTCGACCCGGAGCCGCCAGTTCCGCAGCCGCTCGACGAGCAGCGCCAGGTCCATCCGATCCTCCCCCGCGCATCCGGTCGCCGGATCACCGACCCGGGTCGACACACGCGTGGTGCCAGCCTAGGAGGCCCGCGCCCCGATCGCCTCACCCGCGGGTACCGTTCCGCTCGGCCGGGAGGATGACGAGGGCCCGGGGGGCGTTACCGCGTCCGGACGAGTCGATCACGCCAGCGGCGCACCGAGGACGCCGCCCGTCCACCGACGCGGAGCGTGTGGAACGCCCGGCGGTTGCGCTTCCACATCGAGCGCACATCGCCGAACGGCCGCGCCGAGATGGGGACGGCGAGGTCGCGGTCGAGGCGGATGAAGTGCGCACGGCCGAGGAAGACGCTGAGATCCATGTCGTCGTGGACCTCCGGGTCGTCGCGGTGCACGGAACAGCGCACCCGACGCCACGCGTCACTGCGCATGGCGAAGTTGGAGCCGAACACGGGCCAGTGCGCGAGCGCCGCTCCGACGAGCACGAAGTACGCGTCCATGTAGAACGTGCGAGCGAGCACGCGGGAGGCGCCGCGGAGCTCGGAGAAGACGCCGGGGCCCGTGACGGCGCCGAGCGCGGGATCCGCCTCGAAGTGACGGGCGATGCGCTCCACCCACTCCGTCGGCGGGATCGAGTCGGCGTCGAGGCGCGCGATGACGTCGCCGAGCGCGGAGTCGTAGCCGGCGCTCGCGGCGGCCGGGATCCCCGGAGTCGGCTCGGCGACGACGCTCGCTCCCCCGGACACCGCCACGAGAGCGCTGTCGTCACGGCTGCCGTTGTCGACGACGATGATCTCGAACGGGGGCACCGTCTGCTCGGCGAGGGCCGCGAGGCACGTCCGCAGGTGCTCCGCGTCGTCCTTCACGGGTACGACGACCGACACGCGCAGCGGCTGCTGCGCGTGTCGGTCGTCGTCGCGGGTCACGATGGACGCCCCGCCGCGGTGGATCGTGATCGGTGGATCACGGGGTCGGGCTGCCGCCGTTCACGTTGAGGGTCTCGCCCACGACGTAGCTCGACTCGGGCGAGGCGAGGAACACGAATGCGGGGGCGAGCTCGGCGGGCTGACCGGCACGACCGAGCGGGACGCTCTTGCCGAAGTCGGGCAGGTCCTCCTTCGGCTGCCCGTCGGAGACCTGCAGCGGCGTCCAGATCGGGCCGGGGGCGACGGCGTTCACGCGGATGCCCTTCGGCGCGAGCTGCTGCCCGAGTCCCTTCGTGAAGTTGTTGATCGCGGCCTTCGTCGACGCGTAGTCGACGAGCGTCGGCGACGGGTTGTACGCCTGGATCGACGTCGTGTTGATGATCGTCGACCCGGCGGGCAGGTGCGTGAGGGCGGCACGCGTGACGCGGAACATCGCGAGGATGTTCGTCTCGTAGGTGTCCTCGAGCTGGACGTCGTCGATGTCCTCGAGCGACTCCTGCTCGATCTGCTTCCCGGCGTTGTTGACGAGGATGTCGAGACCGCCGAACTCCTCGACGGCACGCGTCACGATCGCCTCGCAATACGCGGGGTCCTTGAGGTCGCCGGGGAAGGCGACGGCCTTGCGGCCCGCCTCCTCGATGAAGCCCACGATGCGCTGGGCGTCCTCCTCCTCCTCGGGGAGGTAGGAGATGAGCACGTCGGCGCCCTCACGAGCGAAGGCGATCGCCGTCGCGGCGCCGATGCCCGAGTCTCCGCCCGTCACGATGGCCTTGCGACCCTCGAGCCGACCCGTGCCGCGGTAGGTCAATTCTCCGAGGTCCGCCTTCGTGCCGAGTTCGGCGTCGAGGCCTGGCTCCGGCTGGTCCTCGCCGGAGGAGGGGCTGATCGACGGGTAACGCGTCGTCGGGTCGTCGAAGGTGTACTGGTCTGTCGTCATGATTCGTCCTCCGTCATCGCGTGCGGTGGTGTCGTTCTCCCGCAACGGCGCACGCGCCGCTCGGTGGCCTCAACGCTAGGAGGCGCCCCGGCCGGACGCCCCCCATTGTCGCAGGGCCGTCGCTCGTGTTATCCGTCCGGATCGCGAGCGGTGGGACCAAGGTCCCTGTGGCCCTGCTCGCCTTCCGTTCAGACTGCTTCAGACCCTCCTGAAAGGACAGCCGTGCCTCACCTGCTCGATTCTCCCGTCCCCGCTGCCGCTGCCCGTGCGACATCGCTGCCGTCCGTCGACGCGAGCACGACACCGCCGGCAGCGCAGGCCGCAGCACCGGCAGCGCGGTTCGCGCGGGGGACCGTCATCTTGTGCGTGTCCCCTCTCGCATCGATCGGGGACACGATGGCGTCCGCCGTCGCGAGCCTCGGGGAAGGCAATCGCACGATCGTCACCTTTCCGGCTGGAGCGGGACGAGCGGTGCTCGAACGCCTCATGACGCTCTCCCGCCTCGCCGGCAGCCACCGCCTCCGGGTGGCGGGAGCCGCCGAGCTCGCCCAGGACCCCGACGCGGACCTCAGTCACCTCGTGTCGGTGACCGCGGCGGAGTCGCGCCTCGACGGGGGCGGCTCCGTCCCGCACGCGACCCACTCGGAACGAGCGCGACGAGAGGCCCTCGCCGTGCTCTTCTCGACGGACTTCTCGGTGAGCGAGTGGGACGACCGCGTCGGGGTGACGCCTCCCACGATCTCGCGCTGCGCGACCGGGACGTTCGACCCTGCCCGCTCGACGAGCCGCGCGTGACACTGGGATCCGGTGGGTGGTCGTCGCCCGTCGTCACGACGACTCCACCCCGGTACGGCACGGAGGTCGAGATGGACAACACGCTCGTGGTGGGGGTAGACGGCTCGCAGCCGTCACGTGCGGCGCTGCAGTGGGCGGCACGGTGCGCCGAGCGATCGGGGCGCCGGCTCGTCGTCGTGCACGTCGTCGACGGTGCCGCCGAGCGGTCGACGACGGGGCATCCGGACCTCCGAGGTGAGGAGCTCCTCACCACCGAGCGGTTGTCAGCGGCCGCAGTCGCGCCCCATACGGAGATCGAGACCGCTCTCACCGTCGGGGACCCGGTATGGGCGATCTCGAGGACGTACCCGGACGTCGGTGCGATCGTCGTGGGGTCGCACAAGACGGGGTTCCTCCGCGGGTCGTCATTCGGGTCCCGCTCACTGCAGCTCGTGGCGGCGTCGATGAGCCCCGTCATCGTCGTGCCGGCCGTCCCGGAGTCGACGGCGCGGGGCGTCGTCGTCGGTCTCGACGACTCGCCCGACGGGCGCGCGGCGCTCGTCTTCGCCGCGCGAGAGGCCCACGACCTCGGAGACGAACTCGTGATCGTCCGCTCCATCCCGGTCGCGCGTGGAGAGCACCTACGCGATGCGGATCGTGAGCGGGACAGGGCCGTCGCGTCTCTCGAGGCCGCCCGCCGTCGCGCCGAGAGCATGTACCCGGGTCTCACCATCCGCTCGCGAGTCGTCCACGGCCCGGCGGCGCCGGCGCTCGTCCGCGCGTCGGCGCGAGCGGCCCTGCTCGTCGTCGGGCGGTCCCAAGCCGTGTCGGCGCCCGCCGCCGTCGGTCGCGTGACGCACGACGTCCTCCTCAACATCGGCGTGCCGACAGCCGTGGTGAGCGACGGGGTCACGGCGCTCACGAGTGGTCCCGTCCCGACGCGTCCGGAGTCCCGTCGATCTCCCGCCCGGTAGGCCGACGACCATCCCAAGAGGCACCGATCATCCCGACAGGCCGCCGAGCACACGGGACCTTCGACCCTGCATGAGTGCCGCGCCCGGTGGTGCACTGGACCCATGGCACGCGAGAACAGACCCGAGCAGACCGGTACGGCGACCGGGTCGGGCGGGAAACCCATCGTCGTCGGCGTCGATCGATCCGCGACCTCGATCGCCGCGTTGCGCTACGCCGTCGCGTTGGGTGATGCCCTGGATCTCCCCGTCGACGTGATCTCGGCGTGGGAGTGGCCGTCGATCTTCGCCGGCGGTTTCCTTCCGCCGTCGGAGTGGTCGCCGGAGCCGGAGGCGCGACGCACGCTCGATGACGCGCTGCACACGGCGTTCGGCTCGGCTCGACCGGCACGAGTGCGGCCTCGGACCGTGCATTCCCTGCCCGCGAAGGCGCTCGTCGCCCTGAGCGCGACCGCCCACACCGTCGTGCTGGGCCGCCGCGGCCGCGGAGGGTTCTCCGGTCTCACCATGGGTTCGGTGACGGCGGCCGTCGCCGCGCACTCCGTGTGCCCCGTGGTCATCGTCCCGGCGGTGTGATCCGACATGGTGCGTGCTCGGATCCTCGTCGACCCCCACGAGCCGGGTACACGCCCGCTCGCCGAGGTCCTTGCCGACGGCATCCGCCGGGGAGGCGTCTTCGCGCACGTGTGCGAAGACGACGTGATGCCGTGGGTCGCCGAGACCAAGCCGTGCGGCGGCGACGAGCTCGTCGTCGCCGCACGTGCAGCAACACCGAGGGCCAGCACGGGGGGAACGGCCGGAACGGACGATACGGCGAGTACGACCGTCGACGCCGCGCTCTGCCCCGCGCGGGCTCCCACCGCACCTCCCAGACCACCTGGGCGGAGGCCGGCCGGGGTCCTGCTGCTCCCCCGTGCGATGTTCAGCGGGAATGAGCAGGATGGCGCGCGACGGTGGGGCGAGTCGCTCGCCATGACCGCTCGCGCCTACGTCGCCACGCGATCACTCGGCGGGTCCGACCGGGAGGACGTTCGACCCTGTGCGCGGGATCACGCCGCGAGGAGACTGCCGGAATGACCACGACAGACGGCTTCACGGCGCCCCTCGGCGAGGAGGGCCCGATCACGGCTCACCCTCGACCGATCATCGTCGGCGTCGACGGTTCTACCGAGTCCATCATCGCGCTCCGGACGGCGGGCCGCGTCGCGGAACTCACCGGGGCCCCGCTCCGGGCGGTCCTCGCGTGGCAGTACCCCAGCGTGGCCTACGACGGCTACGCGACGATGCTCGACTGGTCTCCGGAGGCCCAGGCCCGCGACGACCTCTCCGCCACCCTGTCGACCGCCTTCGGTGCCGCGTCGCCGGACGACCTCTCGTCCTCCACCCGTCCCGGCGCGCCGGCACCGGTCCTCATCGCCGCCGCTCGGCACGCCTCGCTCCTCGTCGTGGGGAGTCGCGGCCACGGCGGTTTCGCCGGGCTGCTGCTGGGCTCCGTGAGCGAGGCCGTCGCTCGGCACTCTCCGTGCCCGGTCCTCATCACGCGCGGCCCGGAGGACGTCGTGCTGCGGAGCCTCTCAACCACTGACGAACGGCCGATCGTCGTCGGAGTCGACGGGTCGCCTGCGTCGCTCGAGGCTCTCCGGATCGCCGGCGACGCCGCCCACCTGCTCGGCAGCCCGCTCCACGTCGTGATCGCCTGGAGGAAGCCGGCATCGTTCGTCGGCGGACGATCGCTTCCGCCCGCCTGGTCACCCGAGGACGACGCCCGTGAGAACCTCCACCGCTCGGCCACTCGCGTCCTCGGTCGCTCGCTGCCGCCCGGGACCGCCCTGCTGACTCGAGAGGGCCCTGCCGCACCCGTCCTCCTCGAGGCCGCTCGCGGGGCGCGAGCCGTCGTCATGGGTGCTCGGGGACACGGCGGTTTCGCCGGTCTCCTCCTCGGCTCCGCGACCGAGGCCGTCATCCGACACTCCCCGGTACCGGTGCTCATCGTCCCCGACTCCTCGGACCGAGCGGAGCGGATCGAAGCCATGACCCCGGCGACTGCCGATGGCGGGCTCCCGCCCCGGCCTGATGCGACGGCGCGCAGCGCCCCCGAGGGAGAACACGAATGACGGTGACACACTCGTCCCCCGTAACGCCGACGGACCCCGCGACGACGACGCCCTCCTCCGGAGCGTTCGCGCGTCCGATCGCCACTCCACCGTCGGATGCGGACCTCGACCGTATCGACGCGTGGTGGAGAGCCGCCAACTACCTCTCCGTCGGTCAGATCTACCTGCTCGACAACCCGCTGCTGCGTCGACCGCTCACGCGGGAGGACATCAAGCCGCGCCTCCTCGGGCATTGGGGGACGACGCCCGGGCTGAACCTCATATACGCCCACCTGAATCGTGTGATCAGCGAACGCGCCATGTCGACGATCTACATCACGGGACCGGGGCACGGCGGGCCCGGCATGGTCGCGAACGCCTACCTTGACGGCACCTACACGGAGCTCAACCCCGAGATCGGGCCGGACGAGTCGGGACTTCGGGCACTGTTCCGCCAGTTCTCCTTCCCCGGCGGGATCCCGAGCCACGCGTCGCCCGAGACGCCGGGGTCGATCCACGAGGGCGGCGAGCTCGGATACGCCTTGTCGCACGCCTACGGTGCCGCGTTCGACAACCCGGATCTCCTGGTGGCCGCGGTCGTCGGCGACGGCGAGGCCGAGACGGGGCCCCTCGCCACGAGTTGGCACAGCAACAAGTTCATCGACCCCGTCAGCGATGGCGTCGTACTCCCGATCCTGCACCTCAACGGCTACAAGATCGCGAACCCCACGGTGCTCGCTCGCATCCCCGAGCACGAACTGATGGAACTGATGAGGGGGTACGGCCACACTCCCTACCTCGTGTCCGGCGGGTTCGACGGCGAGGACCCGGCGGCCGTACACCGGCGGTTCGCCGACACCCTCGACGAGGTGCTCGATCACATCGCGAGCATCAAGCGCGTGGCCAGGGAGGGCACGCTCGAGGGGCGCCCGGCATGGCCCATGATCGTGCTGCGCACCCCGAAGGGCTGGACCTGCCCGCCGACCATCGACGGTCACGCGGCCGAGAACAGTTGGCGCTCCCACCAGGTCCCGCTCGCGAGCGCCCGGGACACCCCTGAGCACCTCCAGATCCTCGAGGACTGGCTGAGGTCGTATCGCCCGGAGCAGCTGTTCGACCACAGTGGCGCACCGGTCCAACGCATCACGGATCTCGCCCCGGACGGCGATCTTCGGATGAGCGCCAACCCCGTCGCCAACGGGGGCGTCCTGAAGCGTGACCTCGTCCTTCCGGACTTCCGTGACCACGCGGTCGACGTCCCCTCCCCGGGTGCGACGGTCGACGAACCGACGCGTGTGCTCGGGCGGTGGCTCGCCGAGGTCGCCCGATCGAACCCCACGACGTTCCGCATCTTCGGACCGGATGAGACCGCCTCGAACCGGCTCGGAGCCGTGCTCGATGTGACCGACAAGCAGTGGAACGCCGGGTATCTGCCGTCGGACGAGCACCTCGCGCGCTCGGGGCGAGTGATGGAGATGCTCAGTGAGCATCAGTGCCAGGGATGGCTCGAGGGCTACCTGCTCACCGGTCGGCACGGCCTCTTCAACACGTATGAGGCCTTCGTGCACATCGTCGACTCGATGCTCAATCAGCACGCCAAGTGGCTGAAGGTGAGTGCGGGCATCCCCTGGCGTCGACCCATCGCCTCACTCAACTACCTGCTCTCCTCACACGTCTGGCGGCAGGATCACAACGGGCTCTCGCACCAGGACCCGGGCTTCATCGATCACGTCGTCAACAAGAAGGCCGACGTCGTGCGCGTGTACCTGCCATTCGACGCGAACACGCTCCTCTCCACCTACGACCACTGCCTTCGCAGCGTCGACTATGTCAACGTCGTCGTCGCCGGGAAGCAGCCGACCTTCAACTGGCTGACCATGGAGCAGGCGATCGCCCACATGACGAGGGGCCTCGGCATCTTCGAGTGGGCCGGCACCGAGGTCGCCGGCGAGGAACCGGACGTCGTCCTCGCGTGCGCCGGGGATGTGCCCACGCTCGAGGTCCTCGCGGCCGCATCGATCCTCCGGGAGGAGATCCCCGAGTTGCGCACGCGGGTCGTGAACGTGGTCGATCTCATGCGACTCATGAGCGAGGGCGAGCACCCGCACGGGCTGAGCGACGGCGAGTACGACGCCGTCTTCACGAGTGATCGCCCCGTCATCTTCGCGTATCACGGCTACCCCTGGCTCATCCACCGTCTCACCTACCGCCGCAACGGCCACTCCCTGCTCCACGTCCGTGGATACAAGGAGGAAGGCACGACCACGACGCCGTTCGACATGGTGATGCTCAACGACCTCGATCGCTTCCGGCTCGTGATCGACGTCCTCGACCGCGTCCCCGGGCTCGCTGCCCGTTACGCGACACTCCGGCAGCGGATGGTCGACGCGCGCCTCGAGGCGCGTGCGTGCACGCGCGAGCACGGTGAGGACCTTCCCGCCGTCGCCGAGTGGACGTGGGGCCGCCGTCGATCGGAGCGACCGGACGCCGCCGCGAGCGCAGCGGCGAACACCGGAGGGACAACGAATAGGGGAGGGCTCATGAACCGACACGACGAGTTCGTCGAGGAACTGTCGACGGCGGAGTGCTGGCGGCTGCTCGAGCGGGCGGACGTCGGCCGTCTCGCCGTCGAGGGCACCGACGGCTCCCCGGACGTGTTCCCCGTCACCTACGCGGTGCACGCCGGCCACGTGTACTTCCGCACGGCGCTCGGGGCGAAGCACATGGACCTGACGAGGGCGCCGGCCGTGGCGTTCGAGGCGGACGGAAACGACGGCGTCTTCCGCTGGAGTGTCGTGGTCCGCGCGGTGGCCTCGGCCGTCCGACTCCTCGACGACGCCCCGCTCTCGGCCATCCTCCCCGCACATCCGACGGAGAAGGCGATTCTCGTCCGCCTCGTTCCGGCCTCGATCTCCGGCCGTCGCTTCCACGACGCGCGTGTGAGCGTAGGAGCTGCGCTTCGCGACGACCGCACTCCACCTGTGGATCGGAAGCCCGTCCCCATCGCTCACCATCCCCCACTCGCGGGAGCCGCGGAGGAGCAGGCGGACGAGCAGGCGGAGGAGCCGAGGGGGGACCTTCGGCCCTGACGCACGAGCACCCGATGACGAAGAGTGGAGTTGCGATGGAGACCGCGTGAATCCATCACCCCAACGGATCAGTCACGCGATGACCAAGGACAGGACCCATGAAGGCAGCCGTCGTCACATCGTTCACCACTCCGCTCGAGGTCGTCGACCGCGATGTTCCCGAGCCGGGGCCCGGCGAGGTGCTCATCCGCCTCGAGACGTGCGGGTTGTGCCACACGGACATCCACGCCGCTCACGGCGACTGGCCCGTGAAGCCGCAACCGCCCTTCGTGCCCGGGCACGAGGGCGTCGGCATCGTGGAGGCGCTCGGCGCGGGAGTCACCGAGCGCCGTGTCGGCGAGCGCGTCGCGATCCCGTGGCTCGGCTTCGCGTGCGGAAACTGCCGATACTGCATCGACGGACGCGAGACGTTGTGCGAGCAGCAGCGGAACAGCGGCTACTCCGTCGACGGTGGCTTCGCGGAGCACACCGTCGCCAACGCGCGATTCGTCGTCCCGGTGCCCGACGGCGTCTCCTCCGTCGACGCCGCTCCCCTGACGTGTGCGGGTGTGACGACGTACAAGGCCGCGAAGGTCGCGGACATCGTCCCCACCGAACGCGTCGTCGTCTTCGGTATCGGCGGTCTCGGACACCTCGCACTGCAGTACGCGACCATCTTCGGCGGGACGGTGATCGCCGTCGACGTCGAGGACGCCAAGCTCGACCTGGCGACGGAGCTCGGCGCCTCGCACGTCGTGAACGCCGCGAAGGTCGACCCCGTCGCGGCGATCACCGCTCTCGGCGGCGCGGACGTCGCGATCGTCCTCGCCGCATCCCCTCGGGTGTTCGAACAGGCGTTCTCCTCCCTGAACCGTGGCGGTCGCCTCATCTGCGTCGCCCTCCCGGCGGAGGAGACGATGTCGGTGTCGATCTTCGAGACGGTCCTCAAGGGCATCTCGATCATCGGCTCGATCGTGGGCACACGACAGGACCTCACCGAGGTGTTCGAACTCCACGCCGCCGGTCGCACCCGCGTGATCGCCGAGACCCGGTCGCTCGACCAGGTCAACGAGGCGATCGACGAGGTGCTCTCGGGCAAGGCTCTCGCGCGACTCGTCTTCGAGTTCTGACGCGAGAAGGCGGGGCACCGCGTCGCCTGAACGCGGTGCCCCCGCCCATGCCGGGAGGGGAGGGGAGGGCGGAGATGACACTCGTTCCACGCCGCGACGACGCACCGCGGGCGGCTCCGGCGGCTCCGGCGGGTCCGTCGGTGCCCTGGCGTGTCGTCGCGGCGGCACGACGATACCCGTTCGTGCTCGCGACCATCCTCGTCGGCGCCGTCGGCCTCGTCTTCCTCGTCCTCGGCTGGCCGTGGGCCGAATGGGTGCCCGCGACCGCCGCCGTCACCATGGCCATACGCTCCAGCCTGCGAATGATCCGCGACCTCCGCTCGGGATCGGTCGGCGTCGACGTCCTCGCGATCACGGCCATCATTGTCGCCGTCACCGTCGGCGAGGTCTGGGCGGCTCTCGTGATCGTGCTCATGCTGACAGGCGGCGAGGCCCTCGAGGACTACGCCGCCAGCCGAGCGAAGCGCGACCTGAGCGCCCTCGTCGCCGACGCTCCGCGCACGGCGCATCGGATCGATCGGGACGGGACGCTCACCGATGTCCCCGTCGAGGCGATCCGTCCGGGTGACGAGCTCCTCGTGCGATCGCACGAGATCGTCCCCGTCGACGGGGTCCTCGTGGGGGGCACAGGGGTCTTCGACGAGTCGACGCTCACGGGCGAGAGCGTCCCGGTCGAGCGGGTCGCCGGCGACGAGGTCCTGAGCGGCGGGATCAACGGCCCGGCGCCCGTGAGGATCCGTGCGATCCGCACGGCGGAAGCCAGTCAATACCACCAGATCGTCGCGCTCGTCGAAGCGGCGTCCGCGAGCCGGTCCCCCCTCGTGCGGCTGGCCGACCGGTTCGCGATCCCGTACACGCTGCTCTCGCTCGGCCTCGCCGTCACGGCGGGCCTGCTGGCGGGCGATCCCGTCCGCGTCGCCGAGGTGCTCGTCGTCGCGACCCCCTGCCCGCTCATCATCGCAGCGCCGGTCGCGTTCCTGGCGGGGATGAGTCGCGCTTCGCGGAGCGGCGTCATCATCAAGGACAGCTCGAGCCTCGAGCGACTCCACCGGACACGGACCGTCGCCTTCGACAAGACCGGGACACTGACGCACGGATCGATGGCGCTCGTCGCCGTGCGTCCGGAGGAGGGCGACGGATCCGAGCTGCTGCGACTCGCGGCGTCCGCCGAGCAGGCGTCGACGCACGTCCTCGCGGGCGCGATGATCGCCGCGGCCGACGCGCACCGCCTCCCCCTCTCCTCACCCGAGGAGGCCGAGGAGACGACGGGAAACGGGGTGACGGCGACGATCGCCGGAACCGTCGTGGCCGTCGGAAAGCGATCGTTCGTCGCCGCCCACATCGGAGCCGACGTCGCACCGACGCCTCTCGACGCCGGCGAGATGGCCGTCTACGCGGCGATCGGTCGCCGGTTCGCCGGGGCACTCGTGTTCCGTGACGACGTCCGGGCCGAAGCGGGCGCAACAATCGACGACGTGCGGGCGCACGGCGTCCGTCACGTCATGATGCTCACGGGCGACGACCGCGTCACCGCCGACCACGTCGCGGCGGCCGTCGGCATCGACGACGTGCGAGCGGGGTGCCTGCCGTCGGACAAGGTCGCGGCGATCGCCGCCGTTCGCGAGCGCCCGGTGGTCATGGTGGGCGACGGCGTCAACGACGCCCCCGTGCTCGCGGCGGCCGACGTCGGGATCGCGATGGGAGCGCGCGGTTCGACGGCGGCGAGCGACTCAGCCGACATCGTCCTCTTGCGGGACGACCTCTCGTGCGTATCGCGGGCCCTGCTCATCGGTCGAGAGACGGTCACCGTCGCTCTCCAGAGCATCGGGATCGGCATCGCCTTGAGCATCGCACTCATGATCGTCGCCGCGGTGGGCCTGCTCCCGGCTCTCGTGGGAGCCTGGTTGCAGGAGGCGGTCGATGTCGTCTCCATCCTCTGGGCTCTGCGCGCGGTCGCAGGAGCCCGGTCGACGTGACCGTTCGCCCCTGACCTGCTTGGTATGAAACCGGACCCGATCCGGACTCGATCCGGACGCCAGTCGCCTGTGCGCACCGACGGGCCCATACTGGGAGGCGGGCCGTCGCGTGAGACGGTCCCGACCGCGCACTCGAGGGAGGCTGAGCGTGAGCGCTTCTGACGCGGCGGACGTGACCGATCGCGGCCCCGACAGCGAGAGGTCCCGACTCGACGCGTGGGGCGGGCGCGTGCTGGAGTCGCAAGAGCGACTCAGATCCCTTATCAACGCGAACCGGGCGATGGTCGACGAGCTCGATCTCGAGCGTGTCCTCCGCACCGTCGTCGAGGCCGCCGTCGATCTGGTCCACGCGCATTACGGCGCTCTCGGCGTCATCGGCCCGGAGGGCGGGCTCGAGCGGTTCATCCACGTCGGCGGAGAACCTGACCTGCCCGAGGTGATCGGCCACTACCCCCACGGACGCGGGCTCCTCGGCGCGCTCATCGACGACCCCCACCCGATCCGCCTCGAGCATCTCTCCGAGGACCGCAGGTCGAGCGGTTTCCCGGCCGGCCATCCGCCCATGGACAGTTTCCTGGGCGTGCCGATCCGGGTCCGGGACGAAGTGTACGGGAACCTCTACCTCACCGAGCACAGCGGCGGCGGGTTCAGTGCCGAGGACGAGGAGCTGCTCGTCGGTCTCGCCGCGACGGCAGGCGTCGCGATCGACAACGCGCGGCTCTTCCAGGAGACACGACGCCGGCAGCAGTGGAGCGCCGCGTCCGCCCAGATCGCCGCCTCGCTCCTCTCGGGCGGGCAGGACGACGCGCTCGCCACGATCGCGGAGGTGACCGCTCAACTCGCCGACGCCGAGGTCGTGTGCGTCATCCTCCCCCACCGCGACGGCGAGCTCATCGTCGACACCGTCGCCGGGGCCGACGGCGACCGTTTCCGGGCGATGGTCTTTCCCCGGGAGGGGAGCCTGACCGCGCATGCTCTCGACTCCGGGGCACCCGTGCGCCGAGACCGCCTCGGCTCCGTGCACACCTCGGAGTCCGATGCGTCGATGATCCTCGGCCCGTCGATGATCCTCCCGCTCCTCGCCGATGACGCCACGATCGGTGCTCTCTCGGTCTCCCGCGTCGAGGGCCGACAGCGGTTCTCCGATTCCGACCTCGAGCTCGCGGCCGACTTCGCGGATCAGTGCGCGATCGCGCTCGCGCTCGAGCGGGGGCGCGCCGACCGCGAGAAGCTCTCCGTCCTCCAGGACCGGGGCCGCATCGCCCGGGATCTGCACGACCACGTGATCCAGCGGCTCTTCGGCGCCGGGCTCAATCTGCAGGCGGCCGGGTCGGAGATCGCCGACGATCGGCTCCGGGAACGGGTCGAGGAGCAGGTCACGGCCCTCGACGAGGCCATCGGCTCGATCCGCACCGCCATCTTCGCGCTCACCTCGAGACGCCCACGGGAGTCGGTCAAGCACCGCATCATGGACGTCGTCACGTCTCACGACCACACCGGCGGGCCGACACCACGGCTGCAGTTGAGCGGGCCCATCGATTCGTCCCTCCCGGACGACATGGTCGATGACGTCATCGCGGTCGTGACGGAGGGGATCTCGAACGTCGCCCGGCACGCCCGGGCGTCGTCGGCGTCGGTGACCGTCGCCGCCGAGCCCGACCGGCTCGTCGTCCGCGTCGAGGACGACGGGCGTGGCCCGGCAGGAGGAACCCGTCGGAGCGGCACCGGGAACCTCGCGGAGCGCGCGGCCCGGTGGGGCGGCACCTTCTCGCTCCGACCACGCGAGCCCTCCGGTTCCCTCCTCGAATGGACCGTTCCGCTGACGCAGTCAACAGGGAGACGAGCATGACCACGGTATTCCTCATCGACGATCACGAAGTCGTCCGGCAGGGAGTCGCCGGACTCCTCGGCCGGGAGCCGGACCTGACCGTCATCGGCGAGGCTTCGACGGCACGAGAGGCGCGTCAACGCATCGCCGCGACGATCCCGGACGTCGCACTGATCGACGTCCGACTTCCCGACGGCAACGGCATCGACGTCTGTCGGGACATCCGGTCGGCGCACCCGGAGGTGCACTGCCTGATCCTGACGGCGTACGACGACGACGACGCGATGTACGCGGCCGCCCTCGCGGGAGCCGCCGGCTACGTCCTCAAGGACATCCGGGGGCAGAAGCTCATCGAGAGCATCCGCGCGGTCGCGGCGGGGAAGCGGCTCATCGACCCGCACGTCCGCCGCACCGTCGTCACCGAATCGGCGCCGCCCGACGACCGCATCGAGGTCGCCCTGTCGTTGCGCGAGCGGCAAGTGCTCGATTCGATCGCCGACGGACTCACGAACCGTCAGATCGGCGAGAAGCTCGGGCTCGCGGAGAAGACGGTCAAGAACTACGTGTCCTCCCTCCTCGACAAGCTCGGCATGGAACGGCGGACGCAAGCGGCCGTCTACGGAGTCGAACACCGCACTCCCTGACTCCTCGATTCCCTGACCCCTCGGTCCCGACGACGGGGACCTTCGGCCCTGGGGAACGCCACCACGCCCGAGCATCCTGGGGGTGGAGGTACACAATGAACGTCGTCATCGTCTACGAGTCCATGTTCGGCAACACCCGGTCGATCGCCGAACGCATCGCGCGGGGCATCGAGCATCGCCGAGCGACTCCCCCGCACCGGATCAGCGTGACATGTGTCGCGGACGTGACCGCGGCCGATGTCGCGGAAGCCGACCTGCTGGTCGTCGGCGCGCCCACCCACGCCCATTCCCTGCCTCGCCCGGAGAGTCGCGCCCAAGCGGCCGACTGGAGCGCCGATCCCGAGCGGCATCTGGAGCTCGAGGAGCATGCGCTCGATCGGGGCGTGCGGGAGTGGCTCGACGGGCTTCCCCCCGCAGACACCCTCTGCGCGGCCTTCGACACGCGCGCCGACATCCCGAAGCCGCTCAGCGGCGCGGCGTCGCACCGCATCACACGCCGACTCGCTCGGACCGGTCGCCGGAGCGTCCTCGCGCCCGAGAGCTTCCGTGTCACGATCGGGAGCCACCCGGAGGACGAAGAACTCGACCGGGCGGTCGTGTGGGGGAAGAGCCTCGCCCTCGCGACCGAGATCCTCGTTCGCGACCGGACCTCGACCGGCGCCCCGTGAACCCGGACAGGAGCGGGGGAACCCGAGAGCAGCGCTCACGGTCGTCCCCGCCTCCCGGGTCCGCGGCTCGATGGGGGCACCACGAGGACCGGGCACCGGGCGTGCCGGACGCACTGGTCGCTGACGGAGCCGAGGAGGAGCGCCGCGAAGCCCCCGCGACCGCGAGAACCGACGACGAGCATTCGCGCGGTCTCCGCAGCGTCGAGGAGCACCTCGGAGGCATGACCGAGCGTCGCCCGACACACGACCGAGACCGACGGATGCTGCGCGACGAGCGCCGCGACGTCCTTCTCCAAGCGGGCGCGCACGGCGTCGTCGACCTCCGCGACGGGAGCCACGGTTCCCTCGGCGAAAAGGGTGCCGGGAGGCGCGGTGTCGATCGTCCAGGCGCGGACGATCTCGACGTACGCCCCCGCGCCCTCAGCGATTTCGAGCGCTTCCTTCAGCGCTCTCTCCGCTCCGGAGGAGCCGTCGTGCCCCACGACGATCACACCCCGTCGTCCGTCCTCCTCGGCCCTCGTGTTCTCGGCCATCATCACCACTCCTTCCGTCGGCGCCCCGGACCTCTCCGGACCGCGCTTTCGAGTGTCGGTCGTCGAGCAGGCCGTTCACAGTGCCGAAGGTCCTCCCGACGGGACCAAAGCCTCTAAGGCGACGGTCGCCGTCGGCGGAGACTGTGAGGGATCGGTGGTCCACTCGATCGGGCGCCGACGATCACGGAGAGGACGACATCATGACCACCACCATGGGATCCCTCGGATCCTCGCCCCTGCGACCGGCGCTCCCCGCCGGGCCCGCGCGATCGCCCGAACGGATCGTGCTGGCCCTCGATCCGACTCCGACCTCGAACGCCGCGCTCCGGTGGACCGTCGAGAGGGCTCGGCGCTCCCGGGTCGTCGTCGACGTCCTGACCGTGTTGAAGCCGGACCCCGTCCTCGGCGATGTCGTCATCGAGGAGGTCATGCTGAACGGCGAGCGCGTCCTGCACCATGCGGCGGACGCGTTGCGGTCGGTTCTCGACGACGACGCGTTCCGGACCCTGCTCTCGTGGGGCTCCCCCGCCCGGGAGATCCTCGACGCCTCAGAGGACGCCGACCTCCTCGTCGTCGGGACAGGGAACGCGAACCGGACCCCGGTGTTCCACCACCCGTCGATGGCCGTCCGGCTGACGACGGTGGGGCGCACGGACCTCGCCGTGATCCCGGAGGATTGGCAGGCGTCGGCGATCCCTGCGCGCGTCGTCGCCGGGATATCGGGCGGTGTCGACGATCGCGTCACGATCGCCGCCGCGGCCCGCGAGGCCGAACGACTCGGGGCGCGCCTCGAGCTCCTGCACTCCTGGAACCGAGCGTCCTTCGCCGCCGCGATGGGATCGGAGCTCGCGATGGACTTCACGCTCTACGAGGACGCCCACCGGAAGATCCTGGATGCCGCGGTCGAGGAGGCGTCGGAACACTATCCCGAACTCGAGGTCGGCGGCATCCTGAGCGACGTCGCGGTCAGCCGGGTCCTCCGGGAAGCAGCCGAAGGCGCCGCACTACTCGTCGTGGGCTCGCACGGCACGACGGCGTTCGACCGCTTCTTCGTCGGCTCCACGAGCCACGACGTCGTCGCCGCACCCGTGTGTCCGACGCTCATCGTGCGTTCCCGGACCCGTCGCTCCGTCGAGGTGCCGAGGCGGCCGCGCAACGATTCGTGATCAGGCGGGCTCGCCCGCCTCGCCGTCGTCGTCGGCCGGTTGCGCCCCGTCATCCGGGTCGAGGATCTGCAATTGGTCGCCGATGTCCTCCCCGAGGTCGTCGCCCGGCTCCTCAGGAGGAGCGGAGGCGGGGTCCGGCTGCTCGAGATCGTCATCTCCTCTGACGTCTCCCGTGTTGTTCGAGTCCTCGAGCATGATGTGTCCCTCTCGTCCGTGGCCGTCGCGTGTGGAACGACCGTAGGACGACGCCGCTGCGGGCGGCAGGGCCTACCGCTTCCGATGGTCGGCTGCTAACACCCCGGCCGCGACTGTCCTCTCCCGCGGCCGGGCCGCGGGACGAAGGACCCTGTCGTCGATGGGGCGATGAGCGCACGCTGTCGGGTACGACCCCGCACCACCGTCATCGAGACGATCAAGGAGGATCCGTCATGACCACCACCCATTCCCCTGAGCGACACCACCCCGTCGACGCGACCCCGGTCGATACGACGATCGGCGTCGGAGTCGACGGATCCGTGGAGTCGACCGTCGCGCTCGCATGGGCACTCGAGCGCTCCCGCCGCACGGGAGAGCCGGTCCGACTCGTCACCGTCGTGGAGGAGGAAGCCGGATCGATGGGCATCGACTTCGCCGAGCAGATGACGAGGGAGGCGTCCGCGCGCATCGCGGCCGTCGGTCGATCCGTCCGTGCCGAGAGGCCGGACGTCGCCGTCGAACTCGATGTGGTGCACGGCCCCGTCGCGTGGGCGCTCACGCATGCGGTCGGACCGGACGACCTGCTCGTGGTCGGCACGCCGGCCGGTGACACCGTCTCCGACCATGTGCTCGGCTCGCGGAGCGTCCAGGTCGCGGCGGCCGCACGTGGTCCCGTCATGGTGGTCCCTCCGCTCGTCGGCACCCGGCGGCGCGGGGTCGTCGTGGGGATCGAGACCGCGGGGGACGTCGAGTCCCTCGTCCCCCTCGGTCTGGCGGAGGCGGGCGCCCTCGGCGAGCCCCTCCTGTTTGTGCACTGCGCACAGCAGGACGGGGCCGGCTCGAAAGACGTCATGGCGGCCGTCGAGAACGCGCTCGCCGGCGTGGAGGCCGACCCCCGCGTCGAGGTGAGCACTCGCCTCCTGCACAGCGATCCGGTGACGGGACTCACCGGGCTCGCGGCGGGTGCTTCCCTCCTCGTCCTCGGGCGATCACGGGCACCCGAACTGAACCCCCTCGGCACGACGTGTGACCGTGTGCTCGGGCGGGCTCCGGCTCCCGTGCTCATCGCTCCGATCCCGGCGGTCACCACGGCCGGGATCGGCATCGGGACGGGCGACGATCATGCCCGCCGTTCCTCCACGGGCGGAAGGACGTCGTCGTCCGTGTGAGACCGCGGTCCGTCACCGGTCGCCGCTTCACTCCGTCCAGGCAGGAGGAGGAGGAGTCGTTCCCGCTCGATGCTCCCGACTGACTGACTGACTGACTGACTGATTGCCGAGAGACCGACGACCTTCCCGCGTGGCACGGCTCGCTCGAGGCCCCCTGGGAGTGCGTGAAGTGTCAGACCGACCGCGTCTCACCGGCGCGATCGCGATAAGCGGAGTCGACATCTCCCGCGAGTGCCGTCTCGACGCGTCGAGCCAGATCGAGGACCGGTTCCCTGTCCGCGGGAAGGAGGTCGGACGACATGTCGTCGACGATCAAGAGGGACTGACGTCGGATCTCCTCACGCTGGGTCTCGTCACGAGCCGTTGCGGCGGCATCGCGGAGGAGACGCAGCAGCGCGCACAACACCATCGGCTCGCCCCTCCCGAATCGACGCACCGGTCCGCACACCAGGTCGAGGTAGTAGCGCATGTCGCGATCGGGAGCGATGAGCCGGACCGTGCCCTCCGCGTCCTCGTACCGGCGCGGTCCGAGTCGTCGACCTTGGAGCCGCCGAAGGAGGTCCGCGCAGTAACCGACGGCGTGCGCTGCCGTCACGGGATCGTTGACCCCGGGCGAGATCGCCTTGACCGCGATGTCGGTGAGTTGCCGGAAGCCGAGCGCGACATCCTGCTCGATCGTGCGTTCGAAGCCGAATTCCATCGCCGCGTCGGCCGCGTGCTCGAGCGCCTCGAGGTCCACCGACGTCGACTCTCCCACGGGCCACACCGCGAGCACGGGCGACCCCTCCGTGACGTGGTCTCCTGGACGGACCCCCATGCGGATGAGCACCTCCTCGCGTCGCGCAGTATCGACGAGGGCCTCCCAGTGCACGGTGCGGATGAAGCCACTACTCAGTGAGCCGACGATGGACCCGCCGGCGGGACCGGGCAGCCCGGGACCCACATCCCGCGAGTGGTCCTCGATAGGAGGGTACGACGCATGCATCGTCGCCACCGTCTCCGCGTGCACCGCGAGCATCATCGTGTCGACCCTCAGCACCCGCACGATGTGCCCGAGGAAGAAGACGAGGGCGATCGTCGACGCCAGGGCGAGAAGTTGCACGAATCCGAGGAGCAGGACAGGCAGGGGGTCGTCGGCGTCGACCCCGCGCAGCCCGACGAGTGCCGCGACGAACGTGGACACGAGGATCGCGAGGACCGACTGGGTGACCCTGTCGCGAGCGAACTCCCGGAGCAGTCGCGGCGAGAACTGCTGAGACGCGAGTTGCAGGGCCACGACGGTGAGGGAGAAGGTGAGTGTCGCTGCCGCCATGGTGGCGGTGGCGACCGCCTGAAGGAAGCCGGCGGCCGACGAAGCGTCGCCCGGCCAGAACGGCTCCGCCCAGTGCGAGGTCCCGGCTGGCCGTACGAGCGAGAGGACGAACGCGACCACGATCGTCACGACGACGGCCGCCGTGGGCATCACCCACAACGATGCTCGAAAGCCTTCGAGAGCACGCGTCACACGCGACGATGACGATACGGGGTTGCGGTCCGGTCGGAAAAGGGTCATTCGGCGGCACTCCTCGACGGCCAACGACTCCCGATCGGGAGCACGAGTCACGACGCTAGATGAGGAGAGGGCTGGGAGCCAGCCCTCGACACGGGCCGACCGGCCGGACGTGGAGCCGCTTACGGCAGCCGGCTGCAGCGGACTCAGCCGAAGAGGCGTTCCGTCGCGATGCGTGCGCCCTCACCGAGGGACGCGAGCTTCGCCACGGCGATCTGCGGGTGGATGCGGCCGCCGAGCCCGCAGTCCGTCGAGGCGACCACGTTCTCCGCGCCGACGACGGACGCGAACGCTTCGATCCGGTCGGCGACGAGTTCCGGGTGTTCGACGACGTTGGTCGCGTGACTCACGACGCCCGGCAGGATCTTCTTCCCCGCCGGCAGCTCGAGGTCCTTCCAGACCTTCCACTCGTGGGCATGGCGCACGTTCGCCGCCTCGAAGGAGTACTGACCGGCGTTGATCGCGAGCATGAGGTCGGCGATGTGCCGGAACTCGATGTCCGTCGTGTGCGGGCCGTGCCAGGAGCCCCAACAGAGGTGGAAGCGGATCCGGTCCTCCGGGAGGTCACGCAGCGCGTAGTTGAGTGCGTCGACGCGGATGCGCGTGAAGGCCCGGTAGTCCTCGACGCTCGGCTCCGGATTGATCTGGTCCCAGTTCTCCGCGATCGACGGGTCGTCGATCTGCAGCGTCAGGCCCGCCTCGATGATGGCGGCGTACTCCTCGCGCAACACGTCGGCCCACGCCCAGATGTGCTCCTCGTCGGTCGCGTAGTAGTCGTTCGCGATGCGCGCTCCACTTCCCGGCGAGAGCGAGGTGATGAAGCCCTGCTCCGCTCCGGTCTCCGCGAGCGCCGCCCTCAGATTGGCGATGTCGGAGGCGATCGCGTCGTGCCCGCGGTACTCGAGCGGACCCGTCGTGCTCGGGAACGCCGTCGCGGTGCTGCCCGTCGAGATGCCCGAGCTCGGGTCCTGATAGGCCTCGGCGAAGATCGTCCAGTCGCGGCGATCGGGGAAGCTCGTGAGTCGCACGTCTCCCGGCGCCGAGCGCACGGGCTGCTGCGAGAAGATGTCGGACCCCGTGACCGAGAGCCCGCTCACGCGCTGGAACGAGTACGACCACCAGGCGCCGTAGTCGACCGCGCTCGTCATCGCCTTGCCGAACTCACCGTCGCCGACGATCGTGACGCCGAGGTCGAGCTGGCGGCGCACGAGGTCGGCGACCGCCGTCGTGAGCAACGATTCGAACTCGGGCGTGCGCTCGAGTGTGAAGCCGTCCTCCGCGAGCCGACGGGCGTCGTTCGCGGCGATGAGTTCCGGTGTGCGCGGGAGACTCCCGGCATGAGTCGTGTCGATTCTGCGGGTGGTGCTCATCACGGGCCTCCATCGTCGGGTGTCGTTCTCATCCTGCCGGTCGCGCTGCTCCCCACGTAACCCCACTCGTCACACCCCGACACACGCACGTCGGGGTGGTGGGAGAGCAGAAGCCCGCGCGTCCGGGGACGGGAGGCGACACCTCCGGGGAGGTAAAATGGGGTGTCTTCCGCATCGTCGCGGTCGTCCACCGTCGTCGCCTCCGGAAGGTCGTCATGCCCACCCCCACCGCTGAATCCACCGCGCTCGCCCGTCGCGTCGACCACACCCTCCTGAAGCCGGAGACGACGCAAGCGGACATCGACGCCCACATCGCGGAGGCCATCGAACTCGGCGCGTTCTCGGTGTGCGTCTCCCCCTCGTTCCTCCCGCTCACGATCCCGACCGACGCGGACCTCGCCGTCGCCGTCGTCGTGGGCTTCCCTTCGGGTAAGCACACGACCGCCGTGAAGACCGCCGAGACCCTCGAAGCCGTTGGGCGCGGGGCCGACGAGATCGACATGGTCATCGACATCGGAGCCGCGAAAGCCGGGCGCTTCGATCTCGTCGAGGCGGACATCGCCTCCGTGCGTGGCGCGATCCCTGCTCCGGGGGTCCTCAAGGTCATCATCGAGTCGGCCGCCCTGACCGACGACGAGATCGTCGCGTCCTGCCGCGCGGCCGTCGCGGCGGGAGCAGACTTCGTCAAGACCTCGACCGGATTCCACCCCGCGGGTGGTGCGACGGTGCACGCCGTGCGGCTCATGAAGCAGACCGTCGGCGACGCCGCCGAGGTGAAGGCGAGCGGGGGCATCCGGACCCTCGGCGACGCCCTCGCCATGATCGACGCGGGCGCGACGCGCCTCGGGCTCTCGGGAACGCGATCGATCCTCGCGGAAGCAGCAGGCGACACCCCCGCGGCCGGTTCAGCCCCAGCGACCGCAGAGGGCGCCTCGTCCTACTGATGCCTGCGGGCGGCGATCAGATCGCCGCCGCGATCAGATCGCGGCCCAGCCGCCGTCGCTCGGGAGCACCGCGCCGGAGACGTTGAGCGAGTCGTCACTCAGGAGCCAGGTGATCGCCGAGGCGAGCTGCGCGGCCGTGGCGATCGGGGGCACGTTCGTCTGCATGATCGGCCCCAGTCGCTCGCCGGCGAACGCCGACCGGAACGGGGCCTCGATGCTCGTGGCGACCCCTCCGGGAGCGACAGCGTTGCACCGGATCCCTTGCGGCGTGTAGAAGAACGCCGTGCTCTTCGTGTAGCCGATGACCGCATGCTTCGATGTCGTGTACGCGGTGCCCGCCGCCGACCCGCGCAGACCCGCCTCGGAACTCACGTTGACGATCGACCCCGATCCCGCCGCGCGCATGTGCGGAAGCACCGCGCGGGTGAGCCGCATGATCGCCGTCACGTTGACCGCCATGACGCGCTCCCATGTCGCGTCATCGATCTCCTCCGATGGGAGGAAACCGTCCATGATGCCTGCGACGTTCGCGAGCGCGTCCACGCGCCCCTCGGCAGCGGCGAGGACGGCATCGATGGTCTCCTGAGCGCTGACGTCCCCCGCGACGGTGACGAGTTCACCGGTCTCGACCGAGGCGCCGAGTGCGTCGAGCCGTTCGGGCACAACGTCCGTCGCGACGACGCGAGCGCCCTCGGCGAGCAGCCTCTCGACCGTCGCACGACCGATACCGGCTCCTGCGCCCGTGACGATCGCCGTCTTCCCCGAGAAGCGCCCCGGGACGATGTGGTCGGTCATGATCTCTTCCTTCCGTGATGGGCGAGGATCGCCCGGTGGTTGTCTTCCCGTCGGTCACCACACGGTGAGACCGCGAGAGCGGAATTGCGCGCGGACGCGCTCCAGGAGCCGGTCGTCGGGGGCTCGCGTTTCGGCGAGCGTGTACGGCACGCCGAGCCGTTCCCATTTCGAAGCGCCCATCTGGTGGAACGGGAGGACCTCGACGCGGTCGACCGTCGACCACCGCGACACGATGTCGGCGACCGCCTCGACGTTGTCGTAGGCATCCGTGAGCCCGGGCACGAGGACGAAGCGGATCCACATGTGGTTTCCGCGAGCGCTCAGGCGGTCCCCGAACGCGACCGTCGGCGCGAGTTCGCGGGCCGTGACCTCCTGGTACGTTTCGGGGATCCCCGATTTCACGTCGAGGAGCACGAGGTCCGTGTCATCGAGCAACGCGTCCGACGCCCGCGCGCCGAGGTTGCCCGACGTGTCGAGAGCCGTGTGGATGCCGAGCCGTCGGCACGCGGCGAAGATCGCGGCGACGAAGGCCGACTGCATGAGGGGCTCACCCCCGGAGATCGTGAGCCCTCCGCCCGTCGCCGCGAACACCCCGCGGTAGCGCTCGAGGCGATCGACGATCGTCTCAAGCGCCGTGTGCTCGCCGTCACGCATGTGCCACGTGTCCGGGTTCTGGCAGTACTGGCAGCGCAACGGGCACCCGGACAGGAAGAGCGTCATACGCGTCCCCGGTCCGTCGACGGCTGTCACGAGCTCCCACGAGTGCACGACACCCGCGTTACCGGCCCGGCGGGCGGCCAGCTCGAGAGACCGCCCGGCCTCGAGCAGCCGCCCTGCTTCGTCTGCCGGCACGGCGAGGTGTCCGCCGTCCGCGCCGAGCGGTTCTCCCGTCGCCGGGACGGTCCCCATGGTCATCGCTCGTCCTCCGACGTTCAGACGGAGCCGTGGAAGGTGCGGCTGATGACGTCCCGCTGCTGCTCGCGCGTGAGACGGCCGAAGTTCACGGCGTATCCCGAGACGCGAATGGTGAGCTGCGGGTACTTCTCCGGGTGCTCCATCGCGTCCTCGAGGGTCTCACGTGTGAGCACGTTGACGTTGAGGTGGTAGCCCCCGGCCTCGATGTACGCGTCGAGCAGTCCGACGAGGTTGTCCGCCCGCTCCGCCGCCGTGTGCCCGAGCCCCGTGGGGACGACCGTCGTGGTGAGGGAGATGCCGTCTTGAGCCGCGTCGTAGGGGAGCTTCGCGACGCTCAGCGCGGATGCCAGCATGCCGTGGCTGTCCCGGCCGTTCATGGGGTTCGCGCCGGGGGCGAAGGGAGCGCCGGCACGGCGTCCATCGGGAGTGTTCCCGGTGTTCTTGCCGTAGACCACGTTCGAGGTGATGGTGAGCACGGACTGGGTGTGCACGGCGCCCCGGTAGGTGGGGTGCTTCCGGAGCATCGCCATGAAGCGCTCGACGATCTCCACCGCGATCGCGTCCGCCCGGTCGTCGTCGTTGCCGTACGTCGGGTACTCCCCGTCGACGACGTAGTCGACGACGAGACCGCGCGCGTCCCGTACGGGAGTGACGCGAGCGTGGCGGATCGCGGAGAGCGAGTCGACGGCGACCGAGAGCCCCGCGATCCCGCACGCCATGGTGCGGAGCACCTCGCGGTCGTGGAGCGCCATCTCGAGTCGTTCGTATGCGTACTTGTCGTGCATGTAGTGGATGCAGTTGAGCGCGTCGATGTAGGTCCCGGCGAGCCACTCCAGGAGGTCGAGGTACGCAGCCCACACGGTGTCGTAGTCGAGCACGTCGCCGGCGATCGGCTCCCGATCGAGGACGACGCGCTCGCCGGTCACCTCGTCCCGGCCGCCGTTGATCGCGTAG
This sequence comes from Labedella populi, assembly GCF_004078655.1. GTDB lineage: Bacteria > Actinomycetota > Actinomycetes > Actinomycetales > Microbacteriaceae > Labedella > Labedella populi. The sequence continues at coordinate 73,527 of NZ_RZNC01000005.1, forward strand.
AGCAGGGCCTTCGCGACGTTCACCCGGGCGCCGAAGAACTGCATCTGCTTCCCGACACGCATCGGCGAGACGCAGCACGCGATCGCGGCGTCGTCACCCCACGCGTCCCGGATGAGGCTGTCCGACTCGTACTGGATGGCGGACGTGTCGATGGAGACCTGAGCGCAGAAGCGCTTGAAGCCCGCGGGGAGGTCCGGCGACCACAGCACCGTCAGGTTCGGTTCCGGTGCCGGCCCGAGGTTGTACAGGGTCTGCAGGAAGCGGAAGGCCGTCTTCGTGACGAGTGGCCGGCCGTCCTCACCGACACCGCCGATCGTCTCCGTGACCCACGTCGGGTCGCCGGAGAAGAGGGCGTCGTACTCGGGTGTGCGCAGGAACCGCACGATCCTGAGCTTGATGACGAGGTCGTCGACGAGCTCTTGCGCCTCCCGCTCGTCGATGAAGCCGTCGGCGAGGTCGCGTTCGATGAAGACGTCGAGGAATGCGGTGTTGCGCCCGAACGACATGGCCGCCCCGTTCTGCTCCTTCACCGCGCCGAGGTAGGCGAAGTAGAGCCACTGGACGGCCTCGCGGGCGTTCTCCGCGGGGCGCGAGATGTCGAAGCCGTAGCTCCGCGCCATCTCGACGAGTTCCTGGAGGGCGCGGATCTGCTCGGCGTTCTCCTCACGATCGCGGACGACGTCCTCCGTCGACGGCATCCCGTCGAGTTCGGCGCGCTCCTCCTTCTTCGCGGCGATGAGTCGATCCACTCCGTAGAGCGCGACCCGGCGGTAGTCGCCGATGATCCGTCCACGCCCGTAGGCGTCCGGCAGTCCCGTGATGAGGTGGCTGTGCCGCGCGCGTTTGACGGACGACGGGTAGACGTCGAAGACGCCGTCGTTGTGCGTCTTGCGATACCGGGTGAAGACGGTCTCGAGGTCCGCGGGGACCGGGTAGCCGTAGGTCTCGAGGGCGCCGGCGACCATGCGCCAGCCCCCGAACGGCATGATGGCGCGCTTCAGGGGAGCGTCCGTCTGCAGGCCGACGATGATCTCCCGCGACCGGTCGATGTAGCCGGGGGCGTGAGCGGTGATCGTCGAGGGGGTCGTGGCGTCGACGTCGTAGACGCCACGCTCCCGCTCGGCGGGGAACAGGGCGGAGACGCTCTCCCACACCTCCGTCGTCCGCGCGGTCGGCCTGCTGAGGAACGACGCGTCCCCGCTGTAGGGCGTCACGTTGTGCTGGATGAAGTCCCGGAGGTCGATGCGTTCCGTCCAGGCACCGGCGGCGAACCCGCGCCAGGCGGAGTCGGACGCGCCGAGCGGGAGGGAACCGAGGGGAGTGTCACTGATCGTCATGATCACGACGGTAGGCGGGCCGCGGTACCCGGAACAGGGACCTTCGGCCCGTGGCGACGGCGAAGACGCGTCCGAACGGACCTTCGGCCCTACCGTCGCCTCCTTCGGTCCGGAATCGTCGGTCGAGAACGAGAGGACACGATCCACGATGAGCAGAACGGTCACAGGAACCGAATGGGCGCGGATGAAGCGCGACCTGCGCGCTCGCACCGAGCGACGCGTCGCCCGGAACACCACGAGGGACCGAGGGACCCTGGACCCTGTGAGGAGACCGGACCCGCGAGAGGACTGAGGATCGGAAACAGACCGCCACTCGAACAGTTCCCGGTAGGAACGAGACCATGACCGCCACGCTCCAGGGCTTCGGCCGCATCCGAGGCGATCGCCGCCGCACCGGTTGCGATCGCCGCCGAGAAGACCTTCGTCACGACCGCGGCTGGTGGAAGAGCCTCCCGATCGTGCAGAAGCAGCGCTGGCTCGTCTAGCCGCACCACCCGAAGAGACACGAAGGCCGCCGGAAGCTCCCCGGCGGCCTTCGCTCGCGCGATGCTCGCGACCCGTCCTCGATCAGCGGGCGGAGCGCTCCGCCTTCTCGGCCTTCCGCGCTTTCTCCGCCTTCTTCTCGGCCGATCGCGCAGCGTCCTCGCGCACCGCCGCGTGGGTCGCCCGCTCAGCGACGAGCCACTCCGGCATCTCCTCGAGGAGCGCCTTGATCTCGGCCGTCGTCAGGACGTCGTCGACTCCCGCGCGCGCGAGACCCGAATTCGAGACGCCGAGTTTCCGGGCCACCTCGGACCGGGGGTGAGGGCCCGTCCGGCGCAGCTCGGAGAGCCACTCGGGCGGGTTCGCCTGGAGCTCGAGGAAGTCGTCGCGCGTCAGCTCGCCCTCCTGGAATTCCGTCGGGGTCGCGGGAAGATAGATCCCGAGCTTCTTCGCCGCCGTCTCCGGCTTCATCGACTGGGTCTTCCGCTGCTCACTCACGTCCCCAGAGTATCCCCTCCCCCGGGCCGCCGCCGGTCCGCCCGCACGCGGGGGCGCGGTCGTCGTGCCGATCAGGCCATGACGCCGTCAGGCCGTGGCGCCGTCAGGCCGTGACGTCGTGGAGGTGATGAACGGGGTCGTGCAGGAAGTACCGACCGAGCGACTCGACCGTGAAGCGCGAACCGTCGCTGCGGAGCGCGGTGCGGCCGAGCGCCGCCGGAGGCACAGCCTCGAGCGTCCGGGCGACCGTCTCCGCCGCCTCGATGAGCTCGGCGGCGACCACGGCGGGGTCCTGCTCCGCGTACCGGTCCTCGATCGCCGTCGCGTCCTGGTCCCAGTTCGCGAAGGTCGGGTCGTCCTCGGTCAGCATCACTCGGAAGCGACCGTCGAAGATCCGGAACACGTCGCGGACGTGGGCGCCGTACTCGAGCGGCGACCAGGTGTCCTCGTCCGGTCGCACCCGGGCGTCGGACCGCTCCAGCACGTGCGGCCAGGCCGCGGCGTTCGCTCGGACGCGGGCGGGCAGGTCGGGGAACGCGACGGTCCGCGTGTCGAGGCCGCACTCCGTGCAGGTCTCGTCGAGCACCCAGGTCCAGTTCTTGCTGTCGGGAACAATCGGCATGACCCGACGCTACCGCCGCACCGACGTCGTCGGCCCGCGCGACGCCGTCACGATTCCGCGCTTTCCCGCCATCGTGAGCCGGTCAGCACTCGATGACGTTGACGGCGAGCCCGCCGCGCGAGGTCTCCTTGTACTTCACCTTCATGTCGGCACCCGTCTCGCGCATCGTCTTGATGGCCTTGTCGAGGGACACCGTGTGTACGCCGTCCCCGCGCAGCGCCATGCGCGCCGCGTTCACCGCGGTGTTGCTCGCGATCGCATTGCGCTCGATGCATGGGATCTGGACGAGGCCGCCGACGGGGTCGCACGTGAGCCCGAGGTTGTGCTCGATGCCGATCTCGGCGGCGTTCTCCACTTGCCCGGGCGTCCCGCCGAGGACCTCGCAGAGGCCGCCGGCCGCCATCGAACACGCGGAGCCGACCTCGCCCTGGCAGCCGACCTCCGCCCCAGAGATGGATGCGTTCTCCTTGAAGAGGATGCCGACGGCCGCGGCGGCGAGCAGGAACCGCACGACACCGTCGTCATCGGCGCCGGGAACGAACCGCTCGTAATAGTGCAGGACGGCCGGGACGATGCCGGCCGCACCGTTCGTCGGCGCCGTCACGATGCGCCCGCCCGACGCGTTCTCCTCGTTGACCGCGAGAGCGAAGAGGTTGACCCACTCCGTCGGGTTGTCCTCACCGGCTTCGTGCTCCGCGGCGAGAGCGGCGAAGAGCTTCGGTGCCCGACGTGGCACGCGCAGACCACCGGGGAGCGTCGTCTCCGTCGTCGTGCACCCTGCGCGCACGCACTCCTGCATCGTGTGCCAGAGGGCGAGCAGTCCCGAACGGATCTCCTCCTCGCTCCGCCACACCCGCTCGTTTGCGAGCATGACGTCGCTGATCGACAGTCCCGAGTCGGCGCAGTGACGAAGCAGCTCGGCCCCCGTCGTGAAGGGGAACGGCACCGCACTCTCCCGGACGACGACCCGGTCGGCGCCGACCGCGTCCTCGTCCACGACGAACCCGCCGCCGACCGAGTAGAAGACGCGCTCCCGCACGAGGGCGCCCGAAGCGTCCCACGCGGCGAAGCCCATACCGTTCGGATGAGCGGGCAGTGATCGCCGACGGTGCATGACGAGGTCGTCCTCCGCGAAGCCGATGCGCCGCGTCCCGAGCAGGGTGATCGCCGCTTCCGACCGCACCCGAGCCGCGCGTTCATCCGCCGTGGCGGTGTCGACGGTCTCAGGTTCCGCGCCCTCGAGACCGAGGACCACGGCCTTCTCGGACCCGTGGCCGTGGCCCGTGGCACCGAGCGAGCCGAACAGCTCCACGCGGACCCGCGCGACCGCGGACAGCAGACCGTCAGCGTCGAGTCCGACGACGAAGCGGCGAGCGGCCCTCATGGGACCGACGGTGTGGGAGGAGGACGGACCGATCCCGACGCTGAAAAGGTCGAAGGCGCTCAGCACCATCGCCGACTCACCGCCCCTCCTGGCAGACGGCCGCGGAGGTGGACTCCGCCTGCATCTGCTCCGGCGACCACGGCAGCGTCGGCTCGGGCCGCGTCTGGCCGTCCGCCGCGGGGGCGGCCGCAGCATACGACGCGAGCTCGAGCGCGAGAGCGCGCACGAGCTTTCCCCGTGCCGATGACGAGTTGAGCATCACCACGACGGTCAGGCCCGTGGCGGGGTCGCTGAACGCGGCGGTCGAGAACCCCGGGATATTCCCCACCTGCCCGCGAAGGGGACCGATCTGGAAGGCGCCGTAGCCGTATCCCTGCCACGTCGGCGCGTCGCCGCCGAGCGGGACCGTCGTCCACTGGGTCTTCGCCGTCTCGTCGGAGAACATCGAACCGGTGGCGAACGCTTGCGCGAACCGCTTGAGATCGTCTGCCGTCGTCACGGCCCCGCCCGAGGTACCGAGCATCGACGGTGAGAGCTCAGACAGGTCCTTCGGGGCCGCGCAGTCGTCCCCGACGACCTGGTATCCGTGCGCGGCGGGCTCCGGCAGGGTGGTCGTGGCCGCAGCGGGCAGCGACGATTCCCGCATCCCGATCGGGTCGAAGACGTACTTCTCGAACAGGTCGCCGAGCGGTTCGCCACCGATGCGCTGCAACGCCATCCCGAGCAGGACGTAGGCGGTGTCATCGTCGGTGTAGGCGGATCCCGGAGCGGCATCGCTCGAACGCGCCACTCCGTCGGAGACGAGTTCCTCTGGGACCCAGCGCCGGGTGGGGTTGCTCACGAACTGGCTTTGGAACGTCGATCGGAAGTTGCCGAGACCCGAGGTGCTCTGGCAGAGCTGCCCGAGGGTGATGCCCTCGATGCCGACGACGGACACGAACTCGCTCGCGAGATCGTGGAGAGCCACACGGCCCTCGTCGACGAGCCCCAGGAGCACCGTGCACGTCATCGCCTTCGTGGTCGACGCGGCGCGGAAGTGCATGTCGGGCGACATCGCCTCGCCGCCGATCTCGGCCTCGCCGTAGCCTTTCAGCTGGAACCCGGACCACGGCGCCCAGACGCCGACGATGGCCCCGGGAGCGGCTGCGAGCGACATCGCCCGATCCACCGCGTCGTCGATGCGGCCGGAGATGTCGCCGGTGAGGGGCGCGTCGGTCTGCGCGGGAAGGTCGATCGCCGCCGAGCCGTCCGTCGAGCAACCGGCGAGAGCGAGGAGGGTCACCGCGACGCTGACCGCCATGAGTCGGCGACCGATTCCTGATCGGAAGCGCACGTGTGATGTCCCCCTCTGTCCTGGCGCCGATTCTACCGGCGGCGGCTCGCCCCGGACGGGGCCGTGACCGCACCGTTAGAGAGTCGGTATCATCCGCCGGCCCGATCGATCGGGGAGGGGCGCACCGGTGCCGAGGCGAGCCCACGCGCGCGGAGCCGCGCGATGGTACATCACCGCGCTTCCGATTTCCTAGGGGGCGAGCAACCTGAGCAGCGGCTGCGAGAGTGGGACCAAACCAGCGTGCCCGCTCCTCCGAATGATCAGAAGACACGGCGGAGTCGGCCGTGCACCAAGGAGGAAAAAATGCGTACATCCGTGAACCGCCTGGTCGCCACGATCTTCGGCGCCGTCTACCTGCTCGTCGGTCTGCTCGGCTTCGCCGTCACCGGCGGCGTCAGCTTCATCGCGACCGAGGGCGGACTGCTCCTCGGGATCTTCGAGGTGAACCCGCTCCACAACATCGCCCACCTTCTGATCGGCGCCGCGCTGCTCATCGCGGGGCTCTCGAGCGTCGCCGCCGCACGCACCGTCAACACGGTCGTCGGCGCCGTCTACCTGCTGCTCGGCATCGTCGGGTTCTTCATCGTCGACTCGGCGCTGAACATCCTCGCCCTCAACACGGCCGACCACTTCCTGCACCTCGCGAGCGCCATCATCCTGCTCGGTGCCGGCCTGGGCGCCGACAAGCGTTCGCGCACCGCGACGGTCTGAGGCGACCGCCAGGGTCGGTGATGAGCTGACCCCACCACACCACGAAACCGGTCGGCGCACGTCCACCGCACCTGAGAGAGGAGAGCCCGTGTCGAGGAACATCAGCAGCATGGTCGCCGTGTTCGGTCTGGGTGCCGGACTCGTGCACCTCGCCGTCGGCGCGGGCTCTCCCCTCCCTTTCTTCATCGTCTTCGTCCTCGTGGGCGTCGCCGAGTCCGCGTGGGCGGTCCTCACCTTCGTGAAGGGCCGAGTCCCCGCTCCGCGATCGTTCGCGATCCTCACTCTTCTCCCCGTCGCCTTCTGGGCTGCGAGCATCGCGCTCGGCGTCGGAGGCCTGCTGCCCCTCGGTCCGCTGGCGGCCGCATCGGTCCTCGGCGTGGTCGCCGCGGGAGCGGTGCTCTTCTCGATTCGTCGTCGAACGAGCACCCCGCCGCGCGCCGGCGTCCCGGCCGCAGCGACCCGCGACGCCGATGAGCACCCGTGGCGGTTCATCGGCGCCCTCGCCGCGTCCGCCGCCCTCGTCGCCGCCCTCGTGACGCCCGCCCTCTCCGGCACGTGGGCCGGCCAGTTCGCCGTTCCCCACGGCAGTCACGACGTCCCGGGCCCCGCGATCGAGGACGGGCACGGCGGCCACTGAGCCCCTCCGCCTCGCGCCGCGAGAACCGGCCCGGTTCAGCCGACCGTCGGAGGCCGTCTCACGTCGGCCATGAAACGCTGCACGTCCGGGTCCACGATGATGTCCGACGGGCGGAGCGGCCGCGTGAGGTACAAGCCGTCGAGTGACGTGAGCCGCGACAGGGCGACGTAGGTCTGCCCCGGGCTGAAGGCCCGCTGTCCGAGGTCGACGACGGCACGATCGTACGTCTTGCCCTGGCTCTTGTGGATGGTCACAGCCCACGCGAGTCGGAGCGGGAACTGGGTGAACTCCGCGACGATGTCACGCTTCAGTTGCTTCGTCGTCGCCGAGTAGCTGTAGCGGTACCGCTCCCAGGTCGCGGGCTCGACGTCGAACTCCTCGCCGTCGACCTCGACGCGAACGTTCCCCTGGATGCGCGTCACCGTGCCGATCGTTCCGTTGACCCACCGCATGCCGCGCTCGCCGGCCGTGTCGTTGCGGAGGAACATCACCTGAGCACCGACCTTGAGCGCGAGGGCCTCCTCCGCCGGGAAGTTGCGGCCGCCGAAGTCACCGCTCACCTCCGCGTTCGCGGTGAGAGCGCGCCCGGGCAGCTGTTCGAGGGCGACACGGTTGATCCGCGTGACGGCGTCGTTCCGGGAGGCGAGTGTGATGACCCCGTCCTCGGGGGGTGTTCGAGCACCCGTCGAGTTGAGGATCCCGGCGATCTCCGCGGTCACCTGGCCGTGGCGGACCGCGTTCAACATGAAGCGGAAGTCCTCATCCTGCTGCCGGTGCACCTCGCGGAGCTCGACGATCCGGAGGTCGGCCTCCCGCCAGACCTTCGCGTCGAAGAACCACATCGAGCGGTAGGTGTCCGCGAAGTAGGCCCTCTCGTCACCGTCGCCCGGCACCGGCGCGAGCTGGTACGGGTCTCCGAACATGATCACCTGCACGCCGCCGAACGACTCGTGCGGACGTTGCCGCGCCTGCCGGAGGCTCCGGTCCATCGCATCCATGAGGTCGGCGTTGACCATCGAGACCTCGTCGATCACGAGCGTCTCGACGGCGTTCAACAGTTTGCGGAGCTGATCGTTCTGGTCGATCGGGTGGTCGGCGATGACACCGATCGGGAGCCGGAAGAGCGAATGGATCGTCTGACCGCCGACGTTGAGCGCCGCGACCCCTGTCGGCGCGGCGATGACGATGGACTTCGACGTGTTCCAGGAGAGGTGGTTGAGGAGGGTCGACTTGCCCGTGCCGGCCCGGCCGGTCACGAAGACGTGCTCCATCGTGGTCTCGATGAGGTCGAAGACCTCCTGCTGTTCAGCGGAGAGGGGCACAGCGTCCACGCGCACCCCTTCCGTCGTCGGACCGTCCCACCGCGCGGCCCCTCAAATCTTAACGGACGCGTCACCCTCTCGCCCTCCCTCCCAAAGGGCTACACCCGCACGACGGCTACACCTCTACCGACAGCCCTCGGGACCAAACTGCCGCTCTCGGCGGACGGTCCATGCCCGAGCGGATGCAGAGCGACTCATTGGCGGGATATCGGTGGTGCCGTCGGCGACCCGCACGTTCCCACTCGACCGTGCCGCTCGAGGGCGCCACGTCGGTGTCGAGGGCGCCGCGTGCAACTGGCGCCCTCAGACGGGTGTAGCGCTTTCAGCGGGAGGGGGCGACCTGGCCGCGCCACCACGGGGTCTCGATGAAGCCGCGCTTCAAATAGAGCAACTCCATGTTCGCGCTCCACCCTTCGACCCCGTCGAGCCTCGAGAGCGACTCCGTGATGAAGCGGTACAGTTCGGGAACCGCCGGAGTGATGACCTCGCACAGGAGCGCGTTCTCGTCGAGCATCGCGGCGAGGTACCTCACGAACGGGTAGCGTGCGAGCTCGCGTGCGACGGCGTCGAGGCGAGCGGGAGCGACGCGGACGGTCATGAGGGTCTCGGCGCCCATGCCGAGCGCGGCCGACGGGACGAGAGTGAGGATGTCGACGCACCGCGCCGCTCGCATGCGCTCGAACCGCCGGCGCACGCTCGATTCGTTCATGCCGAGCCCGTCGGCGATGCGCTGGAACGTCTCACGGCCGTCCTCGCGCAGCGCCGCGAGGATCTGGAGATCGGCGTCGTCGAAGTGCTCGGGCTTGCACGTCTCCGGCTCCTCGGGCTCGATCGCCGCGACGTCCTGATCGATGCGCTCACCATAGAGCTGACGCCCCCAGTCGAAGCTCACCTTGTAGACGTGCATGATGAGGTCGCTGCGCCACTGGGCGACGCCGTCGATGCCTTGGAGGTCTTCGAGCAGTTGCGGATAGTGCGTCGCCCCGCCGCGCACGACGAGTTCCGCCATGATGTCGTAATTGCCCGTCACGACGGTGCAGAACCGCACGTCCGGTTGTGCGATGAGCTGCTCGGCGACGGCCATCTGCATCCCCGGCCGGCACGTGATCCGGACGAAGAACGCGTCGTACGTCCCGTGGGCGCCGAGGGCCGGAACGGCGGCGACCCGGACGACGCCCGATGCGATGAGCTGCTGGCCCCGCCGGGTGACCGTAGCGACCGTCCCACCCACGGCATCGGCGATCGCCCGCCACGACGCTCGGCCGTCGCGCTGCATCGCGACGACGATGCGCTTGTCGAGGTCGCTCAGTCGATCGAGGGCGTTGGGGTTCACACGGCCGCCGTCGGCGTCGAGGACGGCGGGTACACCTCGTGCAGGAATCCGCGAACGGTCCTCGTCCACTCCTCGGCCTCCTCGATCTGCGGCGAGTGCCCCGAGTGCTCGAAGATGGCGAGCCGCGACCCGGGCACGAGGTCGGCGATGGTCTGGCTACACGATACCGGCGTGATCCAATCCGTACGGCCCACCGTGATCAGCATTGGAGCGGTGATCGTCGGAAGCAGCGGCTTGAGGTCGTAGTTCGGGAGGTTTGTCGAGAACGCGTAGTTGTGGGCCTCGAAGCGGTAGGGCGTCGCCTCGACCTTCCGTTCCGTGGCCTCCGGGTCGTACGTGTAGTCGTACAGCGGGAGGATCTCGCGCCAGCAGTCCCGAAGGTCGTCGTTGTCGCGCACGCGCCCCTCGTCGATGCGGTCGAACTTCTCCATGTCGATCGTGACGCGATCCGAGGCGAGCGCGTTCTCGCGAGCGAGGTGGGCGTTGCCGTTGTCCGGTGCGGTGTCGCGGAGGACGATCGCCTCGACGCGGTCGGGATAGCGGGTGGCGTACTCCATCGCCATGAAGCCCCCGTACGAGCCGCCCGCGATGGCGACGGTCTCGGCGCCGACCCACTCCCGGAGGGCGTCAAGGTCCGCGGCCCATTGTTCGTGGCTGAACACTCCAGAGCCCTCACTCTCCCCACTCCCCCGGGCGTCGAAGACGATGACGCGGTATTCGTCGGCGAGGCGCCCGAAACTCGCCCTCGGTTCGGCGCGCGAGCCGAGTCCGGGGGCGCCGTGGTGGGTGAGGATCACCGGGGCGCCTTCGGGACCCAGCACTTCGACGGCGAGCTCGTTGCCGTTGATCACGATGCGCTGCGCGGGGCTCGTGGCCTTCGCGAACTCGGCGGAGACGTTCTCGGTCATAGGGTGTCCTTCCGGTGGTCGGGCGGGTATCGAGGGGAATCGACGGGGATCAGAGGGGGATGGTGCAGGAGTCGAGGTCGCGCGGGAAACCCGTGAGTGGTTCGGACCCGGTCTCGGTCACGAGCACGCTGTCGCTGATGCGGTAGCCGGCGTGTCCCGGGACATAGAGGCCGGGTTCGTTCGAGACGATCATCCCCGGCAGCAGCGGCGTGGCGTCTCCGTCTTCGAGCCACGGCGGCTCGTGCATGCCGAGGCCGATCCCGTGTCCCTGACGGTGCCGCAGGTAACGCCCGAGACCGGCGCCGCGGATGACGTCGAGGCACCGGGCGTTGCTGTCGCTGCACTGCACCCCGGGAGCGATCGCGCGCGATCCCTCGGCCTGAGCGAGGCGCACGGTGTCGTGATAGAGCCGCTGCTCGTCACTCGGATCGCCGAGGACGAACGTGCGCTCACCCTCGACGAACCGCCCGCCGACGGCGCAGCCGAGCGACAGCATGAAGGTGTCCCCGGGTGCCAGTCGGTACGCCGACGGCAGCCCGTGCGGGATGGCCGAGTTGGCGCCGGCGTAGACCAGGCCGCCCGCGAGGAACGACACCACGACGACGTCACGGTGCTCGGCGTACATCGCGCCGACGCCGACGGAGCCGACGTGGCTCGCGAGTTCTTGCTCGCTCGGCAACGGTCCTCCGCCGGCGACCGCATCCGTGACGAGGGTGACACCCGCCTCGAGCATCCGGTCGGTGATACGCGCAGCCTCGCGGTGGAGGACGATCTCCTCGGGGAACTTCACCTGACGGGCCCGCGTGACGAGCTCTGTCGGAACCCAGTCCACGCCGGTGAACGCGGCGCTCGCGAGCAGTAGCCGGTGGTGCGTGACGAGAGTCGTGACCCCTACCCGCCCGCGCATCGGCCCGCTCGCACGGGCGAGCGGGGCGAACGGCGACTCGAGCCCCGGATACTCCGCGAACGTCACGATCTCGGCTTGAGCCTCCTGTTCCTCGGCGTGCTGGCGCTCGAGTTCCGGAACGAGCAGCAGGATGCGGCCGTCGTCGCGCAGCAGGACGGCGACGGGCCGCTCGCCGGGGTGGTGGAAGAAGCCCGTGAGGTAGGCGACGTCCTCCGGGTCGTCGGTGAGGACCGCCGAGAGGCCCTCATCGGCGAGCGCCATGACGACGCGCTCCCGGATCCGGTGGAAGACCGCCGGGGCGAGGCGCTGCTCGAAGGCGTCCCGGGTCTCACCGTCGGCGGATCGGATGTCAGCGGGCATGATTCCTCGGGTTCCGTGCGTCGTTGTAGGCGATCGAGAGGAGAGTGGCGGAGAGGACGAGCGCGAGGATCGCGAGCGACGGGAACAGCGTCAGCCACCACGCGCTCACCATGGCACCCGACTGCTGTGCCTCGTAGAGGATGCGTCCCCACGACCACGTCGTCGGGTCGCCGAGGCCGAGGAATGCGAGGCCCGCCGCGGACAGCACCGCGCGCGACGCCGTCACGACGACGGAGACGACGATGACGGGCGTCACTGCGGGCACCACGTGGCGACCGACGATCCACGCGTGATTCCGTGTCATGAGCCGCGCGGCGTCGACGTACGGCAGCTTCACGACCGCGAGCGCCTGCGAACGCACGAGTCGTGTCACCTCCGGCCACGAGAACGCCGCGACGACGAGGATGATCGTCGACGTACTGGGTCCTACGAGGGCCGCGATGAGGATCATGAGGGGCAGGACGGGAAGGGAGAGCGTGAGATCGACGACGACGCTGATGAGCGCGTCGAGCTTCGGGACGTAGGCGCCGACGACGGCGACGACGGTTCCGAACGCGATCGCGATCGCGGACGCGGCGACCGCCACGAGCACGGACTGCTGCGTGCCCCACACGACCTCCCCGTACACGTCGCGACCGAGCGCGTCGGTCCCGAAGACGTGGGCGGCACTCGGTGGACGCAAGACGTCCATGCCATAACCGGCGGGGTACGGGGCGAGCACCGGCGCGAGCACGCTCACGAGCACGAGCGCCACGAGGATCCCGAGCGAGATCATCCCGAGCGGCATGCGTCGGAACGCGCGCCACGTGGCTCGGCTCGCTCGGGTCGCTCCGATGGCTGACGGCTCCGGCGTGGAATCGACGAGTGCACTCTCCGGCAGCGGAGTGGTCATGAGGTCTTCACTCTCGGGTCGAGGAATCCGTAGGTGATGTCGGTGAGCGTGTTGGCCGCGACGACGGTGACGGCGAGGAGGAGGAACGCGCCCTGAAGCACGGGGAAGTCGAGTTGCGTGACGGCCTCGTAGATGCCCCGGCCGATACCCGGGTAGGCGAACACCGTCTCGGTCAGAACGGCACCTCCGACGAGGAAGCCCAGTTGCAGGCCGATGAGCGTCGTAGCCGGCAGCAGCGCATTGCGGAGCGCGTGCTTCCAGAGGATGCGCCGCGGCGAGAGACCGTTCGCCTTCGCGAGGGTCACGTAGTCGTCGCCGAGCGCGTCGATCAGGGTCGCCCGCATCGTGAGCACGTACGAACCGAGCTGGATGAGCGTGAGCGACAACGCCGGGAGCACGAGGTGCGTGAGAACGGAGACGTACCACTCGCCGCCGTAGACGCCGTCCGTGTACGCACCGCCGATCGGGAACCAGCCGAGGTTCAGGCCGAACACGAGCAGCAGCACGATGCCGACGCTCGGTACGAACAGCGATTGCCCCGTCACGCCGACGATCTGCACGAACCGGTCGAGGAACGCGCCCTTGTGCGATGCGGCGAGCACACCGAGGGGGATCCCGATCACGACGGTGAGCACGAGCGCCGTCGCCGTGAGCAGGAGCGTCCACGGCAAGCGCTCCATGAGCACGTCGAGCACGGGGATCGACTGGGTGAACGACGTCCCGAGGTCGCCCTGAAAGAGGCGACCGAGGTAGAGGACGTACTGGGTGAGCAGCGGCTGGTCGAGGCCGTACTGCTGCAGGAGAGTCGCCCGCGCTTCCTCCGTCATGTTCGGGCTCGCGACGGCGAGCGCCGGGTCACCGGGGAGGAGACGCAGGAGGAGGAACGTCACGGTCACGGCGAACCAGATCGTGAGGATCCCCCGGCCGAGTCGGCGAAGGACGAACAGAGCGATGGACACGCTGGCGACTCTCCTGTCTGAGGGTGGACTCGTCGGCGGACGAGTCTGTGGACCGGTTGGACTACTCGGCGGCTATTCGGAGACCGGGAACGCGCTCGCGACGGAGACAGGATTCACGATCGAGAGCAGCTCGCTCGGCTTCGAGACGAAGCCGTCCCAGTCCGAGCTGTACGCCATGTACAGATTCTGCGTGTACATGATGTTGTCGTAGACCTGCTCGTGCACGATGGCCGCAGCCTCCTGCATGATCTCGACTTTCTCGTCCACGTCGGAGGCCGCGGAGGCCTCCTCGATGAGGGCGTTGAGCTCGGGGTCGTCCACGTAGGTGTAGTTGATGGCTCCACCCGGCAGGTACGACAACGTGAAGTTCGTCACGGGGTCGTCCATGATCGCGAAGTTGCCCGCATAGATGTCGTAGTCACCCTCGTTCGTCATCGCGAGGTACGTGTTGCGCTCCGTGCCCTGCAGTTCGATCGTGATTCCGGCCTCGGCCGAGCTCTCCTTCACGAGCTGAGCCCACTGGCTCGTCACGCTGTCCTGCAGGGAGTAGATCAGGCGGAAGCTCACCGGGAACATCCCGGCGGCGTCGGCCGTATAGCCGGCGTCCTCCATGAGAGACCGTGACAGGTCGGTGTCGAATTCGTACTCCTCGATGGAGTCGTCGTAGTAGGTCGAGAGCACCGGCATGAGAGGGCTCGACCCGGTGGAGTCGGCTTGCCCCTGCAACACGACGTCACGGATCGCCTGGTAGTCGGCGGCGTGAGCGAGGGCCTTGCGGACCTCGACCTTGGCGAGGTCCGGGTTCTGCATGTTGTAGACCATGTGCGCATAACCGAGGCCCGTGACCTCGGCGATCTCGATGCCGTCGGTGTTGCGGAGCTGCTCGACCTGAGCCGGCGGCAAGGCGTTCGCGATGACGTCGACCTCGCCGCTCTGGAGCGCGAGGATCTCGGTGTTCACGTCGGGGAAGACGCGGTAGACGACCTTCGCGGCGATCGGCGTCCCGCCCTCGACGAGCGGGTAGTCCTCGACGCGCTCCATCGTGTAGCTCTGGCCGACCTGGACATCGGTCAGGAGGTACGGACCGGCGCTCACCCAGCCGCCGTCGCTGCCGTCGTTCGCGAACTCGGCCGTCGATCCGGCCGGCTCGAAGACGTGCTGCGGGACGACGTTCCCCCAGAAGCCGATCTCCTCGACGATGGAGGAGTCCGGTTGGGTGAGAGTGATCTCGACACGCGTGTCCGAGACGGCCTCGGCCGACTCGAAGTTCGCGAGCTGGCCATAGAACGTCCCCGAGGGGGCGTCCTTCTTCACTGCGTTCATCGTGTACGCGACGTCTTCGGCGTCGAGCTTCTCGCCGTCGCTCCACGTCATGTCGTCGCGGATCTCGTAGTAGCCCGTCGTCTCATCGACGTAGCCCCACTCCTCGGCCAACTGCGGCTCCTTGCTGCCGTCGTTCGCGATGCTGAGCAAGTGCGGATACATCAGGTTGGTGATCCAGTAGTCGCTCCGGCTGTTGCCGATGAGCGGGTTGTAGTTGACGACGTCCGTCGTCGTGGCGATGGTGAGCGTCGCGTCGCCCGCTTCCGCGGACCCGCCCCCGCTCTCCTCCGGCGCTTGCGGTGCGCAAGCGCTCAGTGTCAGCGCGGCGGCAGCGGCCACGCCGACGATCATCGATCTCCGATAGTGCATCAGACCCAGACCTCCTCGAGTACGCGCAGGGTGTTACCGCCGACGACCGCGCGGATTTCGTCGTCGGAGTAGTCGTGCTTCACGAGCCAGCCGATGATGTTGCCGAACGCCTCGGCGGGATTCTCGACGCCGTCGACGTACGGCACCTTCTCGTAGTCGACGTTCGCGTGCGCCTGACCGAGAGACAGGTTCGACGAGAACGCCTCGTGGAGGCCCACGTGGTCGCCGAAGAGCGTGTCGGGCCCGAAGCTCACGTGCTCGAGGCCGACGAGGTCGACGCAGTACTGGAAGTGATCCATGACGGATTCCAGCGAGTGGAGCGGATGCGACGGCGACAGCGTCGTGTGCGGAGCGGCCTCGATGCCGATGACACCGCCGCGACGCGCGCACTCGATGATGGTCTCGTCGGTCTTCATGCGGCTCGTCGGCCACAACCCGCGCGCGCCGGCGTGGGTGATGAACACGGGCTTCGTCGACGCCTTGATGACGTCGACACACGTGCGGTCGCCCGAGTGCGAGATGTCGATCGCAATGCCGAGCTTGTTCATGCGGGCGACCGCGCGCTCGCCGAAGTAGGTGAGACCGCCGTCGCCGCGCTCCTTGAGTCCGCTGCCGAGGGTGTTGGCCTCCGAGTAGGCGATGCCCATTTGGCGCACACCGAAGCCGTACAGCACGTCGAGCCGGTCGACCTCGTTCTCGATCATGGTCGAGGCCTCGAGGGCGAAGATGTGGGCGATGCGTCCCGTCTCCTTCGCGTACTGGATGTCCTTGAGCGTCTCGCCCTTGATGACGAAGTCCTGGTGCGCGAGGTCCGCCATACGGACGCCGAGATCGAAGAGTACGTCCTGGTACTTCCAACCGGCGTCGCTCGAGATGCAGCAGGTCCCGTCCATGCCGTTGTCGAAGACGGCTGTGAGGCCGGAGCGCGACAGACCCTCGTACCCCGTGGGTTCGCGTCCCTGGCGGATGTGGTCACGCAAGTAGTCCATGTTCTCGGGGAAGACCTGCACGTGTTCGTGCAGGGAGATGACCGTCTCCTGGTCGAGCAGACGCTGTGTGCGCTCGGCCTGCGCCGAGCTCAAGTCGAGACCGGCATATTCGGGCACGCGGCCGAGTTGCTTCGCGTAGTCGAAGTGCCGGTAGTCGACGCCCGCTTCCAGGTACTCGTAGGCCGTGTAGCCGGTGTAGCGCTCTGAGGGTTCGAGCACGGTGGTGCCTCCTTCGTGGTTCAGGGCCGTCCGGATCGGGCGGCGAGGGAGCTCTCGGCGCCCCACGACCCAACAATCACGATTTCCGGCACTGCTGTCAACATACGTGCGCTATTTCGGTGCGGATTTCACGCGCGTGAAACATTTCGGCCGAACTCAGGGTGCAGAATGACAGGCATGACGACGGCATCAATCGACGCGGCCTCAGCGACCCAGACACCCTCACCCGTGCTGCACGTTCGCGGCCTGCGCATCGAGTTCCGCGGTGAGCACACCACGTCCACGGCCGCGAGCGGCGTCGACATCGACGTCCGTCCCGGGGAACTCGTCGCGCTGCTCGGCGAATCCGGGTCCGGCAAGACCGTCACTGCACGAGCCATCATGGGCATCGAGGACGACGCCGCGATCGTGACCGCGGACGCCCTGCGGCTCGGCGACATCGACCTCCTGTCCCTCGGCGCCGGCGAGCGACGTGCGCTGCGCGGCGAGCGGATGAGCATGGTCCTGCAGGATGCGCTCTCGTCCCTCAACCCCGTCCTGTCGGTCGGCGACCAACTCGGCGAGATCGTGCGGGTTCATCGCGGCGTCTCCCGCAAGGCGGCTCGGGCCCGGGCGATCGAACTCCTCGACCTCGTCGGCATCCTCTCGCCCGCGTCACGCGTCGACGATTATCCGCACCAGTTCTCGGGCGGGATGAGGCAACGCATCCTCATCGCGATGGCGATCGCCCTCGAACCGGACCTGCTCATCGCGGACGAGCCGACGACGGCGCTCGACGTCACCGTCCAGGCGCAGATCCTGCGACTGCTCCACGAACTGCGCGGTCGGCTCGACATGGGCGTCCTGCTCATCACCCACGACATCGGGGTCGTGACCGAGGTCGCCGACCGACTCGTCGTCATGCGGCACGGCGAGGTCGTCGAGACGGGCGACGCCGACGCCATGTTCGCGGCTCCCCACCATCCGTACACCCGGCAGCTGTTCGACTCCGCGCCGCACCCGTCGCCTGCTCGCGTGTTGAGCGCAGCCGACGCCTCGAGCAGCCCGGTGCTCACGGCGACAGGCCTCGACCGCACGTTCTCCGCCGGATCCCCGCTCGCCCGCCGGGCGGTACACGCGGTCGCGCACGTCGACCTCGAACTCCGCCGCGGGGAGACCCTCGCGATCGTGGGCGAGTCGGGAAGCGGGAAGTCCACCCTCGCGCGCATGATCGTCGGTCTCGAGAGCGTCGACTCGGGCACGGTCGAATATCTCGGCAGCGACGTGACGCGGCGCACGCGGGGCCGACGACCGGCCGCGCAGTCGGGAGTGGGGATGGTGTTCCAGGACCCCTACACGTCACTCGATCCGCGGATGCGTGTCCGAGACGTGATCGCGGAACCCCTCGCCGTCGCCCGCACGGGATCCACGGCCGAGCGGCGCGACCGCGTCGCGGAACTTCTCGACCTCGTCGGGCTGAAGCCGGACATGATGGATCGCTTCCCGCACCAGTTCTCCGGCGGCCAGCGACAGCGGATCGGCATCGCCCGTGCGCTCATGCGGGACCCCGACGTGCTCGTCTGCGACGAGCCGGTCTCGGCGCTCGATGTCACGATCCAGGCGCAAGTGGTCGATCTGCTCGTGGACCTGCAGGACCGGCTCGGCCTCAGCATCATCTTCATCTCGCACGATCTGTCGGTCGTGCGGAACCTCGCGCACCGGGTCCTCGTGATGTATCGCGGCGTCGCGGTGGAGACGGGCGACACCGAGCAGATCTTCGACCGACCGGGCCACGACTACACGCGCGAACTGCTGCGATCCATCCCGCCGCTCACGCGCGCCGAGCGCGGAAAGCTCACCTTCCGGGCGGCCTGATGGCCACGACGGGACCGCCTAGCGTCGTCCCCCGCGAGTGCTACACGTCGGTGCCGAGGGCGATAGGTGCACGTGGCGCCCTCGTGCGGGTGTAGCGCTCTCAGCGGGACGGGGTCACGTCGCGGTCGGCGAGTTCCGCGAGCCGCGCATTGTACTCCTTGAGCTCGGCGTCGTCGTCGCGGTCGGCCGCGCGGTCGACGCGCTTCTGCTCCTTGGTGTCGCTGCGTCCCCACTGGACGGCGACGACGATCGCGAGGATCACGGTCGGGATCTCGCCGATGCTCCAGGCGATCCCGCCGCCGACGATCTGATCCTCCATCGGCGTCGCACCCCACGTGCGACCCATCGCACCGAACCAGTCCGCGAGGAAGAGCCCGTGCGAGGACATGATCGTGAGCCCGAAGAACGCGTGCGAGGCCATCGTGGCGAGCAGGAGGAACAGCCGCAGCGGATAGGACAACCGGTGCGGGATGGGATCGATGCCGATGAGCGATTGCACGAAGAGGTAACCGGTCGCGAGGAAGTGCGCGATCATCCACTGGTGACCGATGTGGTCGGTCATCGCCCACCGGAACACCGGGGTGAAGTAGAACACCCAGAGTGAGCCGGCGAACAGCACCGCCGTGACGATCGGGTGGGAGAGCACCGTCGCGTAACGCGAATGCACCGCGAGCAGGATCCACTCGCGGGCGCCGCGCGAGTCGTCGGAGCGCTTGTGGATCGCCCGCATCGCGAGTGTGACCGGAGCGCCCGGCACGAGCAGGATCGGGACGGCCATCGCGAGCAGCATGTGCCCGAGCATGTGGATGCTGAAGAGGTACTGCTGGTAGACGTTGACGACGCCGCTCGTGACCCAGAACAGCAGGACGATGCCGGCGATCCACGAGACCGTGCGGAGGACAGGCCAGGAGTCGCCCCGGCGGCGCAGTCGGACGACCCCGGCGACGTAGAAGAAGACGGCGAAGGCGCAGAACAGCCCCCAGAGGAGGTCGATGTTCCACGACGTCAGGTAGCCGATGGGGGTGAGCTCCGGCGGGAGGGGCTCGTCCGTGAGCACCTGGGCGGGCGTCTGCACGGTGGGTGCCGCCTCCGCCTCCGCCACCGGGGTCGCGGTGCGGGCGAGCGCGGAAGCGACGCCCGAGGCCACTCCCATGAAGCCGAGCTCGGCGACGGCGATCCACCAGAACCGCGCGCGCTCACGTCCCGAATCGATCATGCGGCGCAGCAGGATCGAACGGTAGGAGGCGCCGAACAGCCCGAGCACGACGAGGGCCGCGACCTTGACGACCACGAGCAGGCCGTAGGGCGTCGCGAGCCGGTCGAGGCTCCCGATCCGCAGTTCGGCGCTCGCGTAACCGGAGACGGCGACGACCACGAAGCAGACGAGCGCGAGGGTCGAGTACCGCGCCAGGACCTCCGGGAGTCGACCGGCGGTGAGCGCAGGCCGGATGATCACGAGGGCGAGCAACCCGCCCAACCACACGGCGGCGAAGAGCAGGTGCAGCCCGAGCGCGGTGATCGCGGCGTCGTGGCCGGCGCTTCCGGCCGCATGGCCCTGCTGGGCCATGGGCAGCAGGCTCACCGCGGCGAGGACCCCCACGAAGAACAGCGCCGTCAGGTTGCGGACGGCGAAACACAGCACGGTCACAGTGGCGGCGAGCAGCGTCGTCGTGAGCCACGCCTGCCCCGCCTCCACTTCGGTGAGGAAGAAGCCGAGCCGCACACCGAAGTCGTCGTCGAGCGCGAACGGCGTGTTCGTCACGACGAGGAACGTGAAGAAGCCCGTCAGTCCCGAAGCGACCGTCAGGACGGCGGCGCTCGCGGACGCGACGTCGAGCGTCTTCGCGAACTCCTCGCGACCGGGCCCGAGGGCGAACAGCGCGAGGACGATGGCGCCGATCAGGCCGGCGGCCCCGAGGTTGACGAACATCTTGGCCAGGGGAAGCCCCCACCGCGCGACGGGGCCCGGGTCTCCGATCGAGATCGGAGCGGCACCGCCGCCGAACGCGAGAGCCGCGACGAGTGCGAGGATGCCGACGAGCACGAGCACCGCCGGACCGAGGATGCGCGTCGTCCGATTCACCCCTCAAGCGTACGCGCTGCCGCCTGACCGTCCGCCCGCGCCCGTCGATCTGCACGGCTGTCGTCCATCCTCGACGCCGGAGGGCGAAAAGTCGGCACATGGCGCTGGGGAACGAGGTGCGGCCGGGGAATGAGGGTGAGGACCGCGAATGCGGGGGGGAGGGGGAAAGGAAACGAGAGCGGGGCGGAAGACACCGATGGGGCGGTCGACGCGCATGCGTCGACCGCCCCATCGAGGCGTTGTGGAGCCGAGACTACTTGACGGCGGCCTTGAGCTTCGAGCCGGCGGAGACCTTGACCGAGTGACCGGCCGCGATCTGGATCGTCTCACCCGTCTGCGGGTTGCGGCCCGTGCGAGCGGCACGCGACGTGCGCTCGACCGCGAGCCAACCCGGGATGCTGACCTTGACGTCGTTGCTGACCGAGTCAGCGAGAACCGAGAACAGAGCGTCGAGAACGCCGCTCACCGCAGCCTGGCTCTGGCCCGACTCCGAAGCGATCTTTGCAACGAGCTCGGTCTTGTTAAGCGACTTATCAGCCATGAAGTGTCCTCCTCGGACCTTGTTACGAAGTACAGTCGTTTTCTCCTGTAGCGGCCGCCGACCGTTTCGGCACGGCGACCGGTCTCTCGACCGCCTCGAATGTAACAGAAATCCGCGAGATTCCGCGGAACTACGCGCTGTGCGCCGAGATCGCCTCCGGCGTGTCGGTCACCGCGGCCTCGCGCGGCGCTCCTCGAGCGACCCCCACGAGCCACGTGCAGCTCTCGTGACGACGCCCGCGGACACCGCCGGCCGACCGACGGCCTCCGCGCGAGGCGAGGCGTCAGTCCCCGCTCGTGACGGCGCCGACGAGGTACTGGCCCCCTGAGTCGAGCACCCGTACCTGGACGGAGAACTCCCGGTCACCCGTTGTGAATGCGCACGCGAACTCTGCACCGGCCGCCGCACTGGGCTCTTCGGGGCACGACACGTCGTCGACGTCGGGGAGCCCGAACTCGTCCTCGAGCACACCCTGCACGCCGTCCTCCACGGACGCACCCGTGAAGACGGGGCGAACGAACTGCCCCGTCACCGCGAGAGTGATGAGTGCTCCGACAGCCGCACCGGCGAGGAGACCGAGGGAGGCGGCGCCCCACGAGAACCGGCGCCTTGTTCTCGGCGCGTCGCCGGGCGAGCCCGCCCCCGCAGCACCGCCGTGTTGGCTGTACGGTCCGAAGCCGGGCGAAGCCGCGTGCTGCTGTCCCGGGCCGGCCGCGTACTGGACCGGGTGTCCCTGGCCCGGCTGGCCCGGCTGGCCCGGCTGGCGTGCGGCGGGAGGCACCGGGGCACCGAACGGCTGCGTCGGGGCCGTCGGCGTCGGGTAGCGCTGGGGCGGAACGGCGGACCCGGGGTACCGGTCCGGCTGGTCTCTGGGCGGCGGGGAGGCGCCGCCGTTCGGCTGCTGATTCCACCACTGCTGCTGCCCGTACCCGTGCTGGTGAGGCGGTACCTGCTGGGTCGGCAGACCCTGCTGACCCTGCTGGGTCGGCTGACCGGGCTGTGCGGGCTGGGGCGAATGGAGCGGGGGATTCTCGGCTCCGGCACGATCCGGCTGCTGGCCCTCCGGGCCCGTGGGTGTGCGACCGTCACTCATCTCTCAACCTCTGGATCTCTTCGTAGAACGCGTCGACGTCCGCCTCGGGGATCGTCGTGACGTCGAACGGCGACGGCGCTTCGGGCACGTCGTCGGGGTCGACAGGCCCACTCGTGGCGAAACCGACGAGGAGCCGACCCGCGTCGCCGCCGAGTGGAGCGGAGAGCTCGATCGCGGCGAACGCACCCTCGGCGTCACTCTCGATCGTGATCGTGGCGACAGCGTCCTCGTCGAGGTCCTCGGTGTCGACGAGGCCCGCGGGGAGGGCGAGCACTTCGGCCTGCGCCGCGATGGTGGCGAGAGACGTCGTGACACTGACCCGCGATGCGCCGCCGTCGTCCGTCGTGAGGTCGTAGACGGGCACAAAGTCGTCGTTGCGCTCCTCGAACGCCGCCGCCGCGCCGCAGAACACCCGCTGGGCGGGCAGAGCGCACGGGTCATCGCTCGCACCGATGACGGTGGGGACCTCCGTCCACAGTGTCGGGCTCAGCTCGGAGAACATCGGCCCGAGCAGGAGGAAATCGGTGTCCGCGCCGCCCTCGTGGTAGACGTCGATCGTGTCGCCCTCACGGCTCGAGCTCTCGCGCACGACCACCGTCGCCGGCTCGCCGAGCAACACGACGTCACGCGTGAGGTCGAATTCCTCGGAGCCTCCCACGATGGAGACGAACTCCAACCCCGCGATGTCGGAACCGGCCGTGAGCTGCTCGGAGGCGGCGGCGAACCGCTCCTCGAAGACCGCCTGCAGGAAATCCTGGCGAGCCGCCGTGTCGGCGTGCGCTTCGCCGTCGACCTCCCGCGTCGCGCACCCGGTCGCGCCGAGGACCACGGAGGCCACGGCGGCGCATCCGACGAGGGACCGCCACGATGGCCGCGTCACGCTCCCCCTCCGGCCTGGTTGTAGAGCGCGAGGGCCACCTCGCCGAGCGCGGCGCTCAACAACTGCCCACCCCCTCCGCGGGAGTTCGAGCCGATGAGGTAACCGGCCCCCGTGGTCGAGTCGAACTTCGTGAGCCACGCTCCGCCCGAGCAGCCGCCCGTCATGTCGCACGAGAGAACGTAGTCGTTGGTGTAGCGGTCGGCGACGTTGCTCGACGAGCAGTACCGCTGCGTCATCCCGTCGAACGGCGGAGCCGCCGGGTAACCGATCGAGAGCACGCCGTCGAGTTCGCCGCCGAAGGAGAGGCCCTGGCCCCCCGTGACGTCCTGGATCTGCTGGCCGTCCTCGTTCGCGTCCATGCTCAGGAAGGCGAAGTCGTAGTACCAGCCGTCTCCCGCGGTGCGCCCGCTTGCATCGGCTTCGGCCTGCTCGATGAACTCGGTGGGCGCGAAGATCGTGTTCGCGTACCAGATGCCGAACGGCGTCTCCTCCATCTGATTGTGGTCGGCCGGCACGAACTGCAGGTTCTGGGCGTACCGCTTTCCGAAGGCGTCGTAGACGCAGTGGGCCGCGGTCGCGACCATGTTCTTACCGGCGGAGGTCACGACGGTCGCGGAGCACACGTAGGCGGTCTGGTCGTCGAACGCGCCGTACAACCGACCCTGCGTCTGACCCGAGAGCCCCGGTGCGGCGAAGGGGTTGCCCGCCGACGAGTCCTGCAGGCTTTCGGGGTCGACGGCCTCGACCGGTCCCGTGGTCGGGTCGACGACGACGCCCGTGGGGTTGTCGGTGAGGGCCTCTTCACCCTCGGGCGGCGGCTCGTATTCGGGGGCGCTCGCGTTGGAGGCGTTGTCATCCCAGAAGTCGTTCGTCGCACCCGGGTCACTGTCGATGTCGACCGACTCGCCCGCCGCGAGGATGTCGACGTTGATGCCCGGGGGCTGGTCCGCCGGCACCGCTTCTCCCTCGACGGTCACCGTGCACGCAGTAAGGCCGGCCGCTGTCAGCAGCATGGCCGCAAGCACCGCGAACCCCCTGAATCTCCGAGTGCTGGGCATGCTGCGATGCTAACAGCCGGGCCCGACACCCCCGACGGGGAGAGGCCCCCACGGGCGGGCGTTTCCGCTCGCGCTCCGCACCGCCCGCAGACGACGACGGCCGGCCCCCCGAGGGGACCGGCCGCCATTTCGAACGCGTGTGACGCGGTGGTGCTTACCAGCTCGACTTGGTGATGCCGGGCAGCTCGCCTCGGTGCGCCATGTCGCGGAAACGCACACGCGAGATGCCGAACTTCGAGAGGTGCCCACGGGGGCGCCCGTCGATCGCGTCGCGGTTGCGGAGGCGGATCGGCGACGCGTCGCGCGGGAGCTTCTGCAGGCCGAGACGTGCGGCCTCGCGGGCCTCGTCGGTCGCATTGGGGTCCACGAGGGTCTTCTTCAGCTCGAGGCGCTTCGCGGCGTAGCGCTCCACGATGACCTTACGCTGGTCGTTCTTGGCGATCTTGCTCTTCTTGGCCATGGTTTAGCGCTCCTCTCGGAAATCGACGTGCTTACGGATGACGGGGTCGTACTTCTTGAGCACGAGACGGTCGGGGTCGTTGCGACGGTTCTTCTTCGTCACGTAGGTGTACCCCGTGCCGGCCGTCGAACGGAGCTTGATGATGGGACGGACGTCCTGCTGCTTGGCCATGGTTAGATCTTCTCCCCACGTGCGAGCAGGTCCTTCACGACGGACTCGATGCCACGGGCGTCGATGACCTTGATGCCCTTGGCGGACAACGTGAGGGTGACGTTACGACGAAGCGACGGCACGTAGTACGTCTTCTTCTGAACGTTCGGGTCGAAACGGCGCTTGGTGCGCCGGTGCGAGTGCGAAATGTTGTGTCCGAAGCCGGGAACGGCTCCGGTCACCTGGCACACTGCTGCCATTGGTTCTCTCCTGTCGATACCGCGGAACGAGTGTTCCGCCCAAGATCTCTTGTCGGCGCGACTCAACCCCCGGGTGCTTCTGGGGATGGTTCTGATGGGAGTTGTCGCACGTGCATGGACGAAAGGAGTCCGCCCAGCCAAAGAGCCATCCTACACGAGGAAGCGGTCGGTGTCGCGCCGACGTCGGTGTCACTCCAACGCCGCTGTCACTCCAACAGGGACGCGCGGCGGCGGCGAGCGGTGCGCGAGGATCGACGAATGCCCGACTCCCCCGTCCCTCCCCACTCACCTGTGCCGCCCGCCTACCCACCGGCGCTCCCGACCCCGCCCGTGACGATCCGCGACGCGTTCGCCGAATCCCTCTCCGGTGAACCGGCGCCCGCCACCGCCGCGGCCTCGTCCGGCCCCCGCGTCGGGCACGCGCTCGGAATCGCCTCCCTCGCACTCGGCGTTCTCGCCGTGATGGGGAGCACGGTTCCGATCGTGAACCTCGCGAGCGTCGGCTTCGCCGTCGCCGGCTCCGGGCTCGGCATCGCCGCCCTCTTCCTGCTCGCACGCGGGCGGGGACTGGCGCTCGCCGGCACCATCACGAGTGTCGTCGCCCTCGTCGTCTCCGTCGCACTCGCGGTCGTCTACTCCGGAGTCCTCGCCGCCACGGCATCGACGGCGCTCTTCGGCTGGAACACGAGCGACGTCTACAGCACGGGGTACGACGATGCCGAGGAGACGATCGCTCCCCTCGACGACAGTGCGTCCGACGGGACCTTCGACGCACCGCTGAGCCTCGGGGAGACCGTCGTAGTGACGCGTGACGGCGAGCCCCGGTGGGAGATCACGCTCATGGATGCGACGTTCGACGCACTCGACGAGGTGCAGACGGCCAACGCCGACATCCACGTCTCCGATGACCTCGTCGGGGGCCTCGGCCAGTACGCGTACGTCTCCGCTGAGATCACCTACCTCGGCGACGGCACCGCGACGGTCTACAACGAGATCTACGTCGCCTTCGCCCCGACGGCCAACGTGGCCTATTACCCCGGAGAGGTGCCGGCGGTACCCCCCGGAACAGATCTCGCTTTCGCGGAGGACATCGACTCCGGCGAGACCCTCGAGGGGAACGTCCTCGTGGCGCTTCCGCTGGGCGCTCAAGACACCGGTCGGTGGACCGTGGGCGGCGAGTGGACGGACGTCCTGTACGTCGCAGCCGAGTGAACCCAGCCGAGTGACCCCGGTTCCGGATCGCCGGAATCGGGAATGCGCTCGGCGCGATCGCGTTGGGCTTCCCGTGCCTTCTTGCCTCGCCGCCCCCGGACCCCACTCGTGACCGTGACCGACGAGGAGGTCGGCTTCCGCTCCGCGCGAGGCCCCGTCCTCATCGCCCTCATGCTCGCGACGGGTCTCATCGCGATCGAGTCGACCATCATCGCGACGGCGGTGCCGTCGATCGTGAAGGATCTGGGCGGCTTCGCTCAGTTCCCCTGGCTCTTCTCCGTCTATCTGCTGGCCCAAGCGGTGTCGGTGCCCGTGTACGCGAAGCTCGCCGACACGGTCGGCCGAACGCCCATCATCCTCACCGGCATCGGCCTCTTCCTGCTCGGCTCGATCCTCTGCGGCTTCGCCTGGGACATGACGTCGCTCATCGTCTTCCGTGCCGTGCAGGGGCTCGGTGCCGGAGCCGTGCTGCCCGTCTCCGTGACGATCGCCGGCGACATCTACACGGTGCGGGAGCGCGCGAAGGCGCAAGGCTACCTTGCGAGCGTGTGGGCGATCTCGTCCGTCGTCGGCCCGACCCTCGGCGGGTTGTTCTCGCAGTACCTCGATTGGCGATGGATCTTCTTCGTCAACATCCCGCTCTGTCTCCTCGCGGCGTACATGCTGCGGCGCCACCACAAGGAGACGATCGAACGCACGAATCACCGCGTCGACATCGCCGGGGCGAGCGTGTTGACCGTCGGGCTGACGCTCGTGATCCTCGCGGTCCTCGAGGGCGGCAACGCGTGGGACTGGCTGTCGTGGCAGAGCCTGACGGCGTTCGGCACCGGGGCCGTCCTCCTCGTGATCTTCGGGTTCATCGAGCAGCGCGCCGCCGAGCCCGTCCTCCCGCTCACCATCTTCCGCCGGCGCCTCATCACGACGACGTCGCTCATCTCGCTCGGGGTCGGCGCGATCCTCGTCGGGCTGACCTCGTTCGTCCCGACGTTCCTCGAGGTGTCGGCGGGCGCGACGCCGCTCGTCGGCGGGCTCGCGGTCGCCGCCCTGACGCTCGGTTGGCCCATCACGGCGTCGCAGTCCGGGCGGATCTATCTGCGCGTCGGCTTCCGCCCGACGGCGCTCATGGGTCTCGCGACCTCGGTCGCGGGAGCACTCATGCTCTGGGCGAGCGCCGGGACACCGAACGCGTTCCTCGTCGCCGGTTCGTGCTTCGTCGTCGGACTCGGTCTCGGACTCGTCGCGACACCGACCCTCATCGCGGCCCAGTCGTCGGTCCAGTGGGAGGAGCGCGGCGTCGTGACGGGCGCCAACATGTTCATGCGCTCGATCGGCAGCGCGGTCGGTGTCGCCGTCTTCGGAGCGATCGCGAACTCGGTGATCGCCCGTTCCGGCGGACCGGATTCAGCCGCGGCCGTGCAATCCGGTTCGAGTGCGGTGTTCCTCGCCGTCATCATCGCGGCCGCCCTCACGATCGTCGCGGGACTCGTCATGCCGGCCGTGCGCGCACCCGCGGCATAGCGGGAGCACGTCACATCCCGGCGGACTCCGAAACGCTCGGAGCGGCGGGCGTACCTCCGACGGTGCACGAGAAGATCCCGTCGTAGACGTTGCCGTCGTCGTCCTCGACGGTGCCGATCAGGTCGACGAGCCACTCCGAGCCGTTCTGCCGGACGACGTCCGGGCTGTAGGGGTTCCACGAGGCGGAGTCGGGGTCGAGCCCGTCGGCAGCGGTCTTGTCACGATGGAACGCGACGCACGCGGCGTACGCGCTCTCCGCCGTCCACGACGCCGGAGAGGTCGGCGTCGGCGTGGGTGCCGGGGTCGCCGTCACCGAAGGGGTCGGAGCCGTCGCGGTCGGCGTCGGACGCGTGGGCGTCGATCCCCCGGCGCTCGGCGACGACGACGGCTCGGGCGAGCCACTCGTGCAGCCGGCCAGAGCGATCCCCGCGGCGAGCACCACGGCCGCCATCACTGCACGCTTCGACATCTGTCCCCCTGCGGTTCTCGCGGCGGATCGTCCCCGCCGTCCTGCCAGGCTAGCGGCGTCCCCGGTCAGTCCGTCGGCGGACGCGCGCACCACGGCAGGTCGAAACCGGCGATCGTCGCCGCGACCTCGGCAGACTTCCGCTCGATGAGCACGGTCGAGACGCCCCGCGGCATCGGCAGGATGGGGTAGAGATCGGAGCCGAATTCTGCGCGGTTCCGGGCCTCGACGACCGCGATGTATTGCCCGTTCGGGGAGGCGCAGACCTGGAGGATCGAGGTGCCGACGTCGTCGACGGCGTAGAGCCGCCGAGAGGTCTCATCGTCCACGAGCTCGACGGACTGACTGAGCGAACCGGACGCGGCGTCGTACTGCGAGTAGATGCGTACGTACGCCGAGCCTGAGAGCGACGCGAGCTCACCCGGGTTGCCCGTCAGGTCCGGTGGGACCGGGAACGGACTCTCCTCCCCCGTCAGCAGATCGACCTGCACGATCGCATCGATGCGCTCCACAATCGCCGTCTGCTCGTCGACGAGGAACCCGTGGATGAAGAGGGCGTCGCCGAGGAGCACCGGATCCCCCGGAACGAGCGCGTCCGCGACGACGAGCTCGTCATCGAACGTGCGGACGAGGACCGAGGTCGTCGACGGCACGAAGGACCACTGTGTGACGTTCGTCTCCTCCGTGCCCGTGGCCCGGACCCGCACGGGAGGATCATCGGTCTTCGTGCGCAGGACGAAAAGGCCGCTCTCGATGCTCGTCGCCGTACCGGCGTCTTGCGAGTAGAGGAACCCGACGAGGAACTGACGGGGCGACGACTGCAACTGCTCGACGCGCCCTTCACCCGGAAGCGGGATCTCCGTGGGTTCACCCCCCGAGAGCGGAACGGAGAAGAGTTGGGAGTGGTCCTCGTCGGTGATCGTCGCGACGACGAGGTCGTCCGCCACGACCTCGAACTGCTGGATCCGCGGAGCCGCGAAGACCGTCTCCCCCTCCCCCGCGATGTCGATCCGGCGGATGTGGTCGTCGCCCGTGTCGTCGCGCTCGAGGATGTAGAGCGGCGGCTCGCCCGTCGAGAAGGCGTAGGCGAAATCCGACAAGGGGGCGGACCCCGGCGACCGCACGTCGTCGACCGTCACCTCGTAGTCGGTGTCGTATGCCAGCACGGCGTCGAAGCGGATGAGGATCGCCGTCCCCTCCGTCTGGACGGTCACGGGTGCCGCCGGCGTCACCGTGACGTCATCGGCCGACACCTCCCGGATCGGGCGGTCGGCGTAGAGGATCAGCCGGGCACCGGAGTCCGCGACGGTCGACGCCACATCGATGTCCGCGCGCGCGAGCTGCGGCCCCTGGAGCAGCCCCACGGCCCCCGCGCCGACGACGATGACGAGGAGCGCTCCGATGGTCGCCGCGAGCGTGCGCCGGAACACCGAGCGGCGGCGTGCGGCCAACCGGGTCGCTCGCGAGCCCGACGGCGCTGCCACGCTCCGATCCGCACCGGCGCGACGATCGGTACTCAGCCGATCAGTACTCATAGGGGACGTCCGGCTCGGGGGTCGGATCGACCGACTCGGGCGAGACGGAGACGGGGCTGACCGCCGAGGCGTCCGGCGCCACGGCGAAGGCGCCGTCGACCGTGACCCACGACCCCACCTCGAATCGCTCGTCCCAGCCGGGCGAGTAGACGGTGACCCCGACGGGTTGCGCATCGATCGCACAGTGGCTCACGACGAAACGCGTCAGCACGAACGAATCGGCCGAATCCTCACTGGGCGTGACGAAGCCGATCGCCTCGAACGGCGTCGCGATGAGGCTCTCCGGATGGGTGCTCTGGCGCAGTAGCGACGCCCACTCGCGGAGCCCGTAGGTGGAGTAGTCGCCGTTCGCCGTGAGCTCGACGGTCTGGTCCCCCGGATCCGTGAGGAGGGTGCTCGCGTTGACGTCGCGGATCTCGGCGACCGCAGCGCTGATCGCGCGGGGAGGGAGCACGAGGAAGGCGAGGGCGAAGACGGCGCAGAAGACGGCCGTCGCCGCCCCGAGCACACCGGAGAGGGCGCGACGCGCGGGGCGTGGGTCTCCCGCGAGTGCCGACGTGGTGCCGTCGACCTCGTGCAGCAGGTCCTCGACGTGCGGGTGCCCGGCCAGGGCATCGTGCTCGTGGCCGGCGGGCTCGTCGCCGTGCTCGTGCTCGTGGCCGGTGCGAGGACGGGCGAGGACCGCGACGCTCGCGATCACGGCGATCGCCGACATCGCGACGATGAACGGCGTGTTGCCGGGATTGACGTAGATCCCGAGCTGACCGGTGACCGCGAGCCAGAGCGCGCACACGCTCATGACCAGGATGAGGCCGGCGCCGAGGAACCGGGAACCGTGCTCAGCCGACAAGGTTCACCACCAAGCCGAGTGCTCCCGTGAACAGCACGGCGATGAGTGTGATCTGCGTGAGGGTCTTCGTCGTGAAGGTCGTGCGCATGAGGGCGAGCAGTTTGACGTCGACGACCGGGCCGAGCACGAGGAAGGCCACGATCGCGCCCGGGAGGAAGGTCGATCCGAAGCTCAGGATGAAGAAGGCGTCGACGTTGGAGCAGATCGAGATGACGAGGGCGAGCAGCATGAGTGCTGCGACCGACAGCACCGGGTTCGTCCCGAGCTCGACGAGCGCCGCACGGGGCACGAGCACCTGGACCGCTCCCGCGATCGAACAACCGATGATGAGGGCCGGCATCACGGCGCGCGCCTCGGTCTGGAACTGCTCGATGCTCTGACCGACTCGCGTGCCGTGGGAGTGCTCTTCGCGGCGGCACGCCTCCTCGAATGCCGGGGTCAGCAACGACGCGGGGCGGGGATGGCGACTGTAGACGTACCCGATGAGGTTCGCGAGCACGAAGCCGCCGAGGATGCGCCAGACGAGGATGCCGCTGTCCCAGCCGAACGCGGCGTGCGTCGTGACGATGACGATCGGGTTGAGGATGGGCGCCGCGATCAGGAAGGTGATCGACTCCGGGACGGTGAAGCCGCGCATGATGAGACCGCGGGCGAGGGGCACGTTGCCGCACTCGCACACCGGAAGGAACATGCCGAGGAGCGAGATGCACGCCCGCCGGAGGAACGGCTGACTCGGCAGGAAGCGCTCGATGACGCCGGCGGGCAGCCACACCTGCACGAGTATCGACAGCAGCACCCCGAGCACCACGAAAGGCAGCGATTCGATGAGGACGCTGAGCGTGAGGGTGAAGAAGTCGCTGAATGCTTGCGGCACGTCGAGCTGTTCGGGGCTCAGGGCCCGGATCGCGATCAGGATCGCGAGGACGATCCCCGCTCCGATCGCGGGAGCCCGCCAGGAGCCGGCGGGTTTGCGGACCGTCGCCGCTGACCGCTGCAACGGCGGCACCGCTGTCGTGGTCGTTCTCGAGGTCTCGGCTGGCACGAGACCAGGGTAACCGCCGAGACTCCGGGTCTCCCGCGGGGGAGCGCGACAATCTGTCGAACTCTCGCCTCACGGACTGGACAAATCGACATTGTCCGGACAAATCGGGAGAACTAACGTGGTCACCGACGCGGCCAGCGTCCGACGCCTCCCCACGCGAGAGAGATCATGACGACCGACACCCCCACGAACCTCCCCGTCGTCCCCCACTGGATCGACGGGGCCGAATCCCCCTCCTCGAGCGGGCGCACCGCGCCCGTCTACGACCCGGCGCTCGGCGTCGCGACGAAGCACGTCGCGCTCGCCGACCAGGCGGAGATCGAGAAGGCGATCGCCTCGGCGCACGCTGCCTTCCCCGCGTGGCGCGACATGTCGCTCGCCAAGCGGCAGAACATCCTCTTCGCGTTCCGCGAGCTCCTCAACGAGCGCAAGGGCGAGCTCGCCGAGATCATCACGAGCGAGCACGGCAAGGTCGTCTCGGACGCCCTCGGCGAGATCGCACGCGGCCAGGAGGTCGTCGAGTTCGCGACCGGCCTCGCGCACCACCTCAAGGGCGAGTACTCCGAGCAGGTCTCCACGGGCATCGACGTGTACTCGACGAAGCAGCCCCTCGGCGTCGTCGGCATCATCAGCCCCTTCAACTTCCCGGCGATGGTGCCCGCGTGGTTCTTCCCCATCGCGATCGCCGCGGGTAACACCGTCGTGCTGAAGCCGAGCGAGAAGGACCCGTCCGCCGCGATCTGGATGGCCAAGCTCTGGAAGGAGGCCGGTCTCCCCGACGGTGTCTTCACCGTGCTGAACGGCGACAAGGAGGCGGTCGACGGCCTCCTCACGCACCCCGACGTCCGCGCGATCTCCTTCGTCGGCTCGACGCCCATCGCGAAGTACGTGTACGAGACGGGAACGGCACACGGCAAGCGGGTCCAGGCCCTCGGTGGTGCGAAGAACCACATGCTCGTCCTCCCCGACGCCGACCTCGACCTCGTGGCCGACAGCGCGATCAACGCGGGCTTCGGCTCGGCGGGCGAGCGGTGCATGGCGATCTCGGTCGTCGTGGCGGTCGAGCCCGTCGCCGACGACCTCATCGCGAAGATCGGCGAGCGGATGGCGACGCTCACGGTCGGCGACGGGCGCCGCTCGTGCGACATGGGCCCCCTCGTCACCGAGGTGCACCGCGACAAGGTCGCCTCCTACATCGGCATCGCCGAGGAGGACGGCGCGACGGTCGTCGTCGACGGCCGCGGCATCGAGGTCGACGGGGACCCGAACGGCTTCTGGCTCGGGCCGACCCTGCTCGACAACGTGCCGACGACGTCGCGCGCCTACACGGAGGAGATCTTCGGACCGGTGCTCTCGGTCGTCCGGGTGCCGTCGTACGAGGAGGGCGTCGCGCTCATCAACGGCGGCGCGTTCGGCAACGGCACGGCGATCTTCACGAACGACGGTGGAGCGGCTCGCCGCTTCCAGAACGAGGTCCAGGTGGGGATGATCGGCATCAACGTCCCGATCCCCGTTCCCGTCGCGACCTTCTCGTTCGGTGGCTGGAAGGACTCGCTCTTCGGCGACACGAAGGCGCACGGCGCGGAGGGTGTGAAGTTCTTCACGCAGCAGAAGGCGATCACGAGCCGCTGGCTCGACCCCTCCCACGGCGGAATCAACCTGGGCTTCCCCCAGAACTGACCCCCCTCACCCCCCTGAACACTTCCTCTGTGCACGAATTTTCGAGCACAGAGGAAGTTTTTAGTGGGGGGAGGGGGAGGGGAAGAGGAGGCGGAGCGACGTCCAGAGTTCCGAGCGCGCCGAGAAGGCACCGAGGTCGATCCCGAGCAGTGATTCGAGGGACGAGATGCGGTTGCGCAGTGTCTGGCGATGGATTCCGAGTTCCTTCGCCGGCGGGTCCCATGCACCGTTGTGCTCGAGCCACACCGTCGCCGTCCGGACCGCGAGCTCGCGCTCCGCGACGGGCAGGGCGAGGAGAGGGGCGAGGAAACGCCGCGCGAGCGTCTCGGCACCGCTCGCCTGCAGGAGTCCGAGCATGCCCTCCTCCGCGAGCCCCTCGAAACGCACGACGGGGCGGTCGGTCGTCGCCCGCGTGGCCGCTTGCCGCGCTTCCGCCAACCCCCTCGACAGGTCGTTCCACCCGATGGGGGCTGAGAGTCCGACCGGAACACCCCGACGAGCGAGCACCCGCTCGAACGACCCACTGGCCGAGTGCACGCTCGACTCGGCCACCGGCTCATCGCCCGCGGCGACGACGGCCACGATCTCGTCGTCACGCTCCGCCACGAAGACGCGCCCCGAGTCAGTGCCCGAGAGCAGGTCGAGCTCGTCGAGGAGCGACCGTCCCTCGTCGGCAATCGAGATCACGGCGACACGCACGGGGGCATCGGGGAGCCGACCGCCGAGGCGCTGGGCCGTCCGACTCGCAACATCGACGACGCCTGAGAGCACGAGTTCGAGGAGGCCGGAGCGCAACTGGCGGCGGGCCGTCTCGACGGTGCGACTCTGTTCGAGGGCGATGCTCGCGAGCGCGATGACGCTCGCGACGAGGTCGGTCTCGGCGGCGTCGAGTGGCGCCGCCGTACCCACGACGAGCGCACCGCGGATACGGCCCCGCTGGCCGACGGTCTGGACGGTCACGGCGTCGGACCCCACGATCACCCGGGCGCTCGACCGGTTGCCGCGCGCCAGCGCGGCGCGCACGGCCTCCTCCACGACGGATTCTGCACCGTCCGGCATCGGGATGCGCGTGCGCACGTCGATGCGGTTCCCGAGGGGGTCGAAGAGTGCGACCCAGCAGTCGAGCCTCCGTTCGAGCTCGTCGAGGATCGCCCCGAGTCCGTCCGGACGGAGCGCTGCACGAGCGATCGCCCGCTGCGCCGCGAGTGACCACTCCAGCCGCTCGCGCTGTTCCGCCGCGAGGACGTCGGACACGTGGCGGATGATGCTCATGAACGGGGTGCGGTCGGCCACCTCGAGGAGCGGAAGGGACCCGCGGACACAGCCGTCGACGAGCACCGCAGGGATGACGTCGTGCACGATCCCCGTCGCGAAGCCGAGCGCCCGCGTGCCGCTCGCGACGAGTCTCGACACGTACGCGTCGACCTCTTCGCGCCGGGATCCGGGGCCGAGGTGCGTCCCGTCGGTGAGGAGGAAGCCGCCGGGCTCGAGCCACGGCGTCGGATCGAGGAGGTCGGAGTTGTGGGCCCACAGCAGTGGCTCGTCGAGGACGGGCGACGCAGCCTCCGCACCCGCGACGAGGCGCAACCGGAAGGCCGGAGTCGCGAGGAGCGCGCGCAGCGTCGTGGGCACACGCACCTCCGGTCCTCGCGCTTTGTCGATCCGACAGTCGATCGTATCGACAAATCCGCCACTCGCCCGCGAGCGGGTCGCGCATACAGTGAAGTACTGATCGCTTCGAAGGACAGGCCACCATGACCACCACCTCCTCGCCTCACGCCGCTTCGACCGGCGCAGCCCCGACCGGCGCACCCTCCACCGGCGCGACGAACGCCTCCGTCTCCGCGAGCGACCGCAGCACGGTCTTCCACTCCTGGTCCGCCCAGGGATCCCTCGCGCCCCTCCCCCTCGCCGGCGGCCTCGGCTCCACCGTGTGGGACGTCGACGGTCGTGAGTACCTGGACTTCTCGAGCCAGCTCGTCAACGTCAACATCGGTCACCAGCACCCGAGGGTCGTCGCCGCGATCCAGGAGCAGGCCGCGCGGCTCACGACGGTCGCCCCGGCCCACGCGAACGAGACGCGAGCGGAGGCGGCGCGCCTCATCCTCGAGCGGGCCCCGGAGGGCTTCTCGAAGGTCTTCTTCACGAACGGGGGAGCCGACGCGAACGAGAACGCGATCCGTATGGCGCGTCTCGTCACGGGTCGCGACAAGATCGTCTCCCACTACCGGTCCTACCACGGCAACACCGGGGCGGCCATCGTCGCGACGGGCGACTGGCGCCGCATGCCGAACGAGTTCGCGCGGGGCCACGTGCACGCATTCGGTCCTTACCTCTACCGTTCCGAGTTCTGGGCGGAGACACCGGAGCAGGAGTCGGAGCGGGCGCTGCACCACCTCGAACGCGTCATCCAGGCGGAGGGTGCCGACACGATCGCGGCGATCCTCCTCGAGACGATCCCAGGCACCGCAGGGGTCCTCATGCCGCCGCCCGGCTACCTCGCGGGCGCTCGGGCGATCGCCGACCGCTACGGCATCCTCCTCATCCTCGACGAGGTCATGGCGGGCTTCGCGCGGACCGGCGAGTGGTTCGCATTCGACGCGTTCGACGTGCGACCCGACCTCATCACCTTCGCGAAGGGCGTGAACTCGGGCTACGTCCCGATCGGCGGTGTCGTCATCTCCGACCCCATCTCCCACCACTTCGACGAGCGCGTCTTCCCCGGCGGATTGACCTACTCGGGGCACCCGCTCGCTGCGGCGAGCGTCATCGCGACGATCACCGCGATGGCCGAGGAAGGCGTCGTCGAGAACGCGAAGCGGATCGGATCCGACGTGCTCGGTCCGGCTCTCACGGCGCTCTCGCGGCACGAGATCGTCGGAGAGGTGCGCGGGACGGGCGTCTTCTGGGCGGTCGAGCTCGTCTCCGACCGCGAAGCGCGCACGCCGCTCGACGCGAAGCGGATGGGTGCGCTCAAGGCCGATCTGCTCGGCCGTGGTCTCCTGCCGTTCACGGCCGAGAACCGGCTCCACGTCGTCCCGCCGGCCGTCGTCACGGACGAGGAGGCCCGCCGCGGCGTCGCGATCATCGACGAGGCCCTCGCCGCGCTCTGACTGCTTCCGCTGCCCGGCCCGGCCGAGCGCGTAGGATCGTCGTCGTGAAAACCATCCTGTCCCCCTCGTTGCCCGTCGGGCGTTCGGAGGTCGTCGGCGTCTCGTACGCCGACATCAGGTAACGCTGTTCCTCGGTGACCGCGAGCGCTCTGCGCCGCGCCCGGGCCGCGTCACGAGCCCGCCCGACGCGGGTGCGGCCGACGCCGTCCGTCCCCTCTCCGACTCACCGGCGGCCACGTCGCTCGACGGGCGGCCAGACAGCAGCAGCCAGACAGCAAAGGCACAACCATGCTCCCCCTCACGGAAAAAGACATCCGCTCCTCCTTCGTCAACGCCTCACAGCGCGAGCGCAAGGAGGTCCTCCTGCCTCCGACCCTCGACGAGCTCGACTGGGAACGCCGGGACTTCCTCGGTTGGCGCGATCCGAAGTCTCCCGCGCTCGGGTACGTCGTCGCCCACGTCGACGATGCCCCGGTCGGGGTCATCCTGCGTCAGAGCGGTGACCGGCCGGGCGCGAAAGCGCAGTGCTCGTGGTGCGAGGACGTGACCCTCCCGAACGAAGTCGTGCTCTTCAGCGCACGGCGATCGGGAGCTGCGGGACGCAACGGCAACACCGTCGCGACGCTCGTGTGCTCACACTTCGAGTGCTCGAAGAACGTACGCGTCCTTCCGCCGTCGGCCTACCTGGGCTTCGATCGTGAAGCCGCGCGTCAGCACCGGATCGAGATCCTGCGGCAGCGCGTCCAGAGCTTCGTCACCGACATCGCCCGCTGACAACGCCCGTGAGGTGTCGCAACTCGCCGCTACTCGATGCCGGTGAGCGACGACATGCGACACCTCACGGGTCGGTGCTCGGGTCGAGACAGGGGGTCAGCGGAGGGCGGCGGCCTTCGCCGTGCACTCGCTGCACAGCCCGAAGATGTCGACGACGTGCTGCGCCTCCGTGAAGCCGTTCTTCGACGCGACGGAGACGGCCCACCGCTCGACCTCGTTCGCTTCGATCTCGACGGTGAGCCCGCACGAGCGGCAGATGAGGTGGTGGTGGTGGCCGGACGTCTCGCATGCGCGGTAGAGGCTCTCGCCCTCCGGCGACTGCAGCGAGTCGGCTGCGCCATCGACGGCGAGGTCGGCGAGCGCCCGGTAGACGGTCGCGAGGCCGATCGGGGACCCGCCGCCCTTCAGCTGCGAGTGGAGCGCTTGGGCGCTGATGAAGCCGGTGGTCTCGTCGAGCGCCTCACGCACGGCCTCACGCTGCCATGTGTTCCGCTTCGCCATCTCCACCACTCCTCGGCCGTCCGCCCGTCCCTCCCAGGATAGCCGCGCCTTCGCGCGGTGGCCCCGCAGGATCAGGATACGGACGAGAGTTCCCCGCGCGACCGCATGCTCTGCAAAGACGGCCGCCCCGTCCCACGAGCCCACGCGGCGCGGACGGCGGACGACGCCTCCTCGCGGCGACGGAATGCGCCGAGGCGGGTACCGAGGCCGTCCACGGCGACGAAGGACCCGGCGACCCGCTCGACGACTCCCGCGTGCGAATCGCCCTCGACCGTCGAGCCGACGGCGACCCAGAGCGGGGCGTCCGGGTGGGCCCAGACGAGTGACGGGGAGGCGGGCATCGGTGTGGTCCTTTCGAGGGCGTTGCGCCGGACGATCTCGTCGGCTTTACTTAGATGACCATATAGCTAGGCCGTCTAGCTACTCACCCGGCAAGGAGAATGATGCAGAACCCGAACGCATCGACTACAGTGAACCGCTTCCCGCGCGGACCCGTGATTTGGTCCGGCGCCGATCGGGTCGTCGCGTGCGACGGTGACGGCGATGTCATCGGCACGTTCACGTCCGTGAGTGATGCCGAGCGAGCGCTCGCGGGAACCGTGCGTCGCCGACGTGCCCTCTTCGCACCGCGCCCCCGTTACGCCCGCATCGAGCGCACCGCGGCCTGACATGACGTCCGACGAGTTCCGCCGACGCGAGCCGGGACAGCCCGAGCGCACCGACGAGCCTTCCTCCGGCTACTGGTACCCGCAGCACGCCGGCGCGACGAGCGTCGATGTGCTCAACCTCCTGCGCCACTATCGTGACGCGGAGACCGAGATGCGGTCTCGGACGCGCTCCTCGATGAGCATGAACGAGACCGACCTCATCGCACTGCGCTACCTGTTGAAGGCCCAGAGGGAGGACCGCGTGGTCCTCCAGCGGGACCTCGTCCGCATCCTCGGCGTCACGTCGGCGTCGGTCACGGCCCTCGTCGACCGATTGAGCAGAAGCGGCCACGTGACCCGCGAACCACATCCGAACGATCGTCGCGCCGTCATCGTCGTGCCGACGGTGGACAGCGACAACGAGGTCCGCGAGACGCTCGGCGGCATGCACCAGCGCATGATCGCCCTCGTCGACGGTCTCGACGAGAACGAACTGGCGGCGGTCGCGAAGTTCCTGAGCGGCATGGTCACGGCCGTGAAGGCGTCGCAGAGTCTCGACGAGGAGTTCCAGGAGGTCGTGCGCGAGCAGCGGTCGGGAGGCCGAGGCGGCGCGGGAGCGGATGCGTCCGAGCGCTGAGCTGCGGAACCGACACCGGCCTGACTCAGACGGCGGCGCGGAGGCGGCGGCGCGAGGCCCGGCCGACGAGTCGGCACACGACGTAGATCGCGAACGAGATCGTCGTGATGTAGGGACTGATGGGCAGTGAACCCGCGATCGCGAGCAGGATGCCCGCGACCGCCGAGAAGAGCCCGAACACGCTCGCGAGCATGGGCACGAGCACGGGTGAGGCCGAGACGCGCAGCGCCGCCGCCGCGGGGGTGACGAGCAGTGCCATGACGAGGAGCGCACCGATGATCTGGACCGACACCGCCACGATGAGTCCGAGCAGGACCATGAAGGCGAGTGCCACGAAGCGGCTCGGCACTCCGCGGGCCGCCGCGACGTCGGGATCGAGCGAGTCGAACGTCAGTGGACGCCAGATGAGGAGCAACGCCACGAGGACCACGAGGCTGATCCCGACGAGCCACGCCAGCTGAGGCGAGTCGACGGCGATGATCTGGCCCGTGAGCAGGCTGAACTTGTTCGCGCTCCGACCGGGGTAGAGCGCGAGGAAGAGGATCCCGAGGCCGAGACCGGCGGGCATGAGCACACCGATGATCGAGTTCCGATCGCGAGCGCGCGCCCCAAGCAACCCGATGAGGATCGCCGCGATGAGGGAGCCGACGAGCGAGCCCGCGACCACGTTCACGCCCAGCAGCAGTGCGCCGGCCGCTCCCGCGAAGGAGAGCTCACTGATGCCGTGCACCGCGAAAGCCATGTCCCGCTGCATCACGAAGACGCCCACGAGTCCGCCGACGAGACCGAGCACGGCCCCGGCGATGATGGAGTTCTGAACCAGACCGAGCAGTTGGACGTAGGTGTCGAGATCGATCACGCGTGCGCCCCCGGCCGTTCGTCGGGAGGGTGATGCGTGTGGTGCGCGTGCGTCTGGGCGTCGGGGACGCCCACGACGACGACCCGGCCGTGAGAGCGGAAGACGTCGACGGGCGAGCCGTAGAGCTCGCTCAGCACCTCTCCGCGCAAAACCTCGTCCGGCGTGCCCTCACGGAACCGCCCGCCCGCGAGGTAGAGGATGCGGTCCACCTTGTCGAGCACCGGGTTGATGTCGTGGGTGACGAAGAGCACGGCCGTGTCGTGCTCGCGCCGCCGGCGGTCGATGAGCTCGGAGACCCCGCGCTGGTGCGCGAGGTCGAGGCTCAGGAGGGGTTCGTCGCACAAGAGCAGGACGGGGTCGTCGGCGAGCGCCTGGCCGACGCGCAGTCTCTGCTGCTCACCGCCCGAGAGGCTGCCGACCGGACGGTCGGCGTACGACGTCGCTCCGACGTCCGCGAGCAGCTCCTCGACGCGCTCCCGCTCGCCGCGCCGTGGCAACGGCAGTCCGAAGCGGTGCCCGTTGACCCCGAGCGCCACGAGGTCGCGTGCGCGGAGCGGAGTCCCCGGCGGCACGAGCTTCTGCTGGGGGATGTAGCCGATGCGGCGATCGCCGCTGCGGACGGGGGCGCCTCCGAGGAGAGCCCGCCCCGAATCGAGGGCCTGTTGACCGAGCACGGTCTTCAAGAGGCTCGTCTTTCCGGACCCGTTCGGTCCGAGCACCGCGATGAACTCTCCGCGCTTCACGCTGAGGTCGAGACCACTCCAGAGGGTCCGTTCGCCGAAGCCGAGTGACGCGTTCTCGAGACGCAGGACGTCGCCGCCCTCACGCTGCTCATCGTCCACTCGTCCATCCAACACCCTCGGGGGCGTCGCTCGTGCACGTGAGGATACGGGAGCGGTCATCCGATGGCGTCGGCGACGGCCTCGAGGTTGGCGGTCATCCAGCCGATGTAGTCGTCACCGTCGGGGAGCGTTTCTGTGAAATCGACCACCGGCACCGACTCCGCCTCCGCCGACTCGAGCACACGTTCCGTCTCGGGCCCGGAGGTCTGAGAGTTGTAGGCGAGCAGCGCGACGTCACCGGAGGAGAACAGGTCGAGCGTCTCGGCGAGCACCGCCGGTGACACGTCCGTCCCCTCCTCGATCGCCTCACTGAAGGCGTCCGGCGTCACGTTGACGAATCCCGCGGACTCGAGCAGGTAGAGCGGCACGGGTTCGGTGATCGCGACGCCCTCGCCCTCGTGCTCGGTCGCGATCGCGTCCGCTGCGGCGGTCACGCTCCCGAGATCCTCGGCGAACGCCTCGTAGTTGGCTTCGAAGGTCTCCGCATTGTCGGGGTCGATCTCGCCGAGCTCGTGGGCGAGATCGTGCGCGAGCGCGTCCATCGCGTCGATGCTGTACCAGACGTGCTCGTTGAAGCCCTCGATGTGCTCGTGCTCCGCGTGCTCCTCTTCGCCTTCCGCGTGCTCCTCGCCCTCGGCGTGCTCCTCGTCGGCATGGGCGGTGCTTTCCTCGCCCGGGATCAGACCCGACAGTTCGGAGGCGTTGAGGACCACGAGGTCATCCGCACCCGCGACCTCGACGAGGGTGTCGATGAACGGGTCATAACCGCCGCCGTTCTCGATCACGAGCGCGGCGTTCGAGACGGTCAACTGATCCTGCGCAGTCGCCTCGTACGAGTGCGGGTCCTTCGCGGCCGAGTCGATGATGCTCGTCACCTCGACGGCGTCGCCGCCGATCGTGGACGCGATGTCGCCATACACGTTCGTCGACGCGACGACGGAGACACCCGTCGAGGAGCCGCCGGTCGACCCGTCCGATCCGGACCCCGAGCCTGTCGCACAGCCCGAGAGGACGAGTGCGGCGGCGGGAACGGCGAGCAGGAAGGCGGGAAGACGTCGAGACATGACCGCAACTCTACCTGCTATTGACATTCATTATCAAAAAAACGCCATCGTCGATGCGCGGAGAGAGACGTCGGGCCGCCTCAGGCGCGCCGTGCGTCGGCGAGCTTCGCAGGGACGTCGGCGGCGGTCATGCGGGTGCCGTACGCCGGCTGATCGCGCTCGAAGCGCCAGCTGTCCGCGAGAGGGCCCGCATCGACGGCGTCGAACCCGAACTGGTCGAGCAGCTCCGAGACGATGCGCTTGGCCTCGGCGTCGTCCCCCGCGATCGGGAGTGCGCGGCGGTCGGCGGAGCCGGCCGGACGGCCGTCCGTCGTGAGGTCCTTCGCCATGATGTTGTTGAACGCCTTGACGACGCGTGAACCGGGCAGGTGCGCCTGGAGCATCTCCGACACCGTCGTGGTCGCGTCGTCGAGTTCCGCGATGTGTCCGTCACGTTCGAAGTAGTAGTTGTTGGTGTCGACGACGACCGTGCCGTCGAGCGGAGCGACGGGAACCGAACGGTAGGCCGCGAACGGCACGGTCACGACGACGAGGTCGCCGGATGCGGCCGCGTCCTCCGG
The DNA here is from genome assembly GCF_004078655.1 of Labedella populi. GTDB lineage: Bacteria > Actinomycetota > Actinomycetes > Actinomycetales > Microbacteriaceae > Labedella > Labedella populi. The sequence goes on from NZ_RZNC01000005.1 coordinate 115,792, forward strand.
GGTCGCGGCGCGCGCTTGCGGGCCGAGCTCCTCGATGAGGTCAGCGAGCGTCTCGGGCCCGCGCGAGTTGCTCATGACGACCCGGTACCCGTGCGCGACGGCCAAGCGGGCGAGTTGACCGCCGATGTTCCCGGAGCCGATGAATCCGATGGTCGAGAGTCCTGTAGTGGTCATAGGGACGGGCAACGCGGCTCCCCCGCCGTCCATTCCCGGGCGCACCGACACTCGTCCGCTGAACCCGCCCGACCGCGGGCGAGACCGAGCGCACGACATCCGCGATCACATCACACCGGAGACGACAAGACGGGCGGTGCCCTTCGGCACCGCCCGTCTCATCCGACACGATCGACTCAGCTGGTGAGGCCGTCGACGTAATCCTGGTTGTCCTCGATCCACTGCTCCACGATGGGGCCGTAGTCGTCACCGTCGTAGTCGACGAACATGACCTGCTCGAGCGAGTAGAGGGTGTCGAGATCCATCTCGAAGTCGCCCATCCACTCGGCGACCTCGGGGAACTCCTCAGCGAAGTCGGCCTTGCCGTAGGTGTGCAGCGACTCCGTGCCGCCCAGTGCGCCCTCGGGGTCCTCGAGCTCCTTCACCGGGTAGGCGGTGTTGGCCCAGTGCGGGTCCCACAGCGTCGCCACGATGTTCTCGCCCGACTCCGTCGCCGTCTGAAGCTCGGTCAGCATCGCCGCGGTCGACGAGGTGACGAAGTTCATGTCCTCGAGCCCATAACCGGGGATGACCTCGTTCTCCATCGCCATGGTGAGACCCGCGCCCGGCTCGATGCCGACGATCGTGTCGCCGAAGAGGTCAGCGTTGTCCGCGAGCTCCGTGAGGGAGTCGATCGGAGCGTCCTCGTTCACGACGACCGTGAGCTTCGACTCGTCGTTCCACGCACCGAGGTCCGTGATGTCGTCGCCGAACTCCTCGAGGTACGAGGCGTGCGTGCCGGGAAGCCACACGTCGGTGGTCATGTCGTAGTCGCCCGACGAGAGACCAGCGAAGACCGGTGCGACGTCGGCGTACTCGAGCTCGACGTTGTAGCCCTGCTCCTCGAGCACGGCCTTCCAGAGCTCGCTCGTGGCGACGGCCTCGTCCCAGCCGTTGAAGACCGCGATCGTGATGTCCTTCGACGCCTCGTCCGAACCTCCGGCCGAGTCGCTCGAATCGCCGGCGCAGCCGGCGAGTCCGAGAAGTCCTGCTGTGGCGACCGCCGCGATGGCGATCCTGCTGTGCTTCTTCATTGTTTCCTTTCTTCCCCGCGGGTTCCGGGGGGTGGGGGTCCTGGGTACGGACGGCTTCAGCCACCCATGGTGGGTGCGCGCCGGGGGCCGCCGCCGCCGACTCTCTCAGCCTCGTCGCGGGCCTCGTCGCGAGTGTCACGACGGGTGTCATCGTCGGCGCCCTCGCCCGATCCGTTCGCCGCCGGCTTCTCGTCGACCGACTTGGTGGCCGAGCGCTTCGCGCCCCGCGTGCCGAACGACGCGGTCACCCGGTCGAGGAAGATCGCGAGGATCACGACGGACAGTCCGGCCTCGAATCCGAGGCCGATGTCGATGCGGTTGAGGCTCGCGACGATCTCACCGCCGAGCCCGCCGGCGCCGACCATCCCCGCGATGACGACCATCGACAGCGCGAGCATGATGACCTGGTTGATCCCGGCCATGATCGTGGGGAGCGCGAGCGGCAACTGGATCTGCCGCAGGATGCGCCCTGGCGAGGCGCCGAACGCTTGACCGGCCTCGACGACCTCGCGGTCGACGCCGCGGATGCCGAGCTCGGTGAGGCGCACGCCGGGTGCCATCGCGAAGATGATCGTCGCGACGATGCCGGGGACGACGCCCACACGGAACAGGATCAGGGCGGGGATGAGGTAGACGAACGCCGGCATCGTCTGCATGAAGTCGAGGATCGGCTTCACGATCGTCGACGCCACCTGAGACCGGGCGGCGAGGATGCCGACGGGCACGCTCACGACCACGGCCACGAGGCCCGCGACGAGGACGAGCGCGAGCGAGTCCATCGCGTTGGCCCACTGGCCGACGAGTTGGATCACGACGAATCCGAGCACCGATCCGACGGCGAGCTTCCAGCCCTTCACCATGAACGCGAGGGCGGCGGCGACGATGATGACGACCCAGAACGGCGGGGTCGAGAGGACCCAGTCCACCCCGTCGTACAGGCCGAGGAAGACCGTCCGGATCACGTCGAAGAGCGGCTGGAACACGTCGGTGATGACATCGACGACGTCTTCGGCCCACTCGCCGAGGGGAAGGCGGAGGTCGTTCATGCGTGGGTCCCTTCGATGGCTGCGTCCGGTTCGTCGCTGAGCACGGCCGTCTCCCTGAGCGTCTCGGTCATGACGTCGACGGGCACGGTCGGTGCGGGCCCCACGACGGCGAGTTCAGAGGTGATCGCGCTGCTCGTCACGTTGCCGAGCGCGGCGAGGAGCGTCACTCGCGGAATGGCGCCGAGGAGACGACCGGCGTCGTCGACGACCGCGACGGGCAGTGGGCTCTCGGCGGACGGCTCGAACAGGTCGACGAGGTGCTGTTCGCCGGTGACCGTCGACGCGTCCGTCCGCACGATCGGCATGAGGTCCTTGTGCCCGCGCTTGACGAGTTTGAGAGCGTCGGTGTCGTGCACGACTCCGAGGAGCTTGCGGCCGTTGCCGACCACGAAGACCGCGGAGGTCTGCAGATCCCGCATCGTCCGGAGGGCCGCTCGCGGACCGGCCGTCGCGGAGACGACGGATCGTGCGGGCTCCATGACGCCGGCGGCAGTGAGGACGCGGGCGCGGTCGACGTCCTGCACGAACTGCGCGACGTAGTCGTTCGCGGGATCCGTGAGGATGTCGTCGGGTGTCCCCAACTGCACGATGCGGCCGTCGCGCATCACGGCGATGCGGTCGCCGAGGAACATCGCTTCGTTGAGGTCGTGAGTGATGAAGACGATCGTCTTGCCGAGTTCGCGCTGCAGCTCGACGAGCTGCTCCTGCATCTCACGGCGGATGAGCGGGTCGAGCGCGGAGAACGCCTCGTCCATGAGCAGGATGTCGGTGTCGGCGGCGAGCGCTCGCGCGAGGCCCACGCGCTGCTGCATGCCGCCCGAGAGCTGGCCGGGGAACTTGTCCTCCCAGCCCGCGAGGCCCACGCGTTCGAGGACGCGCTGCGCGCGCTCCCGCCGCTCGGCGACCGGTACTCCCTGCACCTCGAGCCCGTAGGCCGCGTTGTCCATGACCGTTCGGTGCGGCAACAGCGCGAAGTGCTGGAACACCATCGAGACGCGCTTCCGACGCACGTCGCGGAGCGCGGCCTCCGAGACACCGGCGACCTCCGTGCCGAAGACCTCGACCGATCCGGCCGTCGGCTCGAGGAGACCGTTGAGCATCCGGATCAGGGTGGATTTGCCGGACCCCGACAAGCCCATCACCACGAAGATCTCGCCGACCGTCACGTCGAACGTGGCGTCGATGACCGCCGCCGTCCCGAGTCCCGCGACCGCGTTCCGGTCGGCCCCGTCGGCGAGTCGCTTCGCCGCTTCCTTCGGACGCCGCCCGAACACCTTGTAGATCCCGTCCGCCCGGATGGCGACGTCGTTGCTTTCTCGCTCGTTGCTCACTGCACTCCGAAACGCGCGCGACGAATACCGCCTCGCGGTTCTCCTGGTCTCGCCCGGGCTGAGTGCGTGTGCGGACGTCTCTCCCATCAAGCGGTGACGACACGGGAGATCCCCCTGAAGGATGCTCCGGTGCTCGCGTCACAGCGAATCGGGACGGCCGCTGGGCCGGTCATGGGACCGGCACCGACGCCCTCGCCATACGATCGCGCGGCACTCCCAGCGGGATTGCGTCGCGTTCTCGCGGACTCAGTTCTCGGCCCTCGCGGGCCTCCCCAACGCTAACGCCCATGAGGCACGAGCGCGAACCGGAGGACTCTCGACGGGGCCCTTTTGGCGCATTCCTCAGCCCGCACGACAGAGCGGAAAGCGCCTCTCATCGGGATGTTCACGAACCGTTGTGGATTTGTTACCCGGCGGCCCGAGAAGCGGCGTCTCGCGGTCGCTGTGCAGGATCGGCGGCGCTCATCACGGGAGTTCGGCCCGTCGTGAGCCGCCGACCCATCAGGGAAGACGACTCTCCCCTGTCATCGTTACTCGAGCAGGAGGGCCGGCTCCTCGACGATCGACGCGACGTCGGCGAGGAAGCGGCTCGCGACATCGCCGTCCACGACGCGGTGATCGAAGGACGCTCCAAGGGTCGTCACATAACGGGGGCGGACCTCGCCGTCGACGACCCACGGCTTCTGCTTGATCGTCCCGAGCGCGACGATCCCGACCTCACCCGGGTTCAGGATCGGGGTGCCCGTGTCCATGCCGAAGACGCCGATGTTCGTGATCGTGATGGTGCCGTTCTGCATGTCCGCCGGCGGCGTCTTGCCGTCGCGCGCTTCGAGCGTCTTCTGCTCGAGGGCCTTCGCGAGCTCGAGCAGACTCATGCCCTGCGCGTCCTTGACGTTCGGCACGAGCAGTCCTCGCGGCGTCGCGGCGGCGAAACCGAGGTTCACGAAGTGGTGGACGATGATCTCCTCGTCCGTCCACGTGGCGTTCACCATGGGATTGCGCCGCACCGCCCAGATCATGGCCTTGGCCATGACGAGCAACGGCGAGACCTTCACGCCCGCGAAGTCGGGCGACGCCTTGAGGCGTCGCGTGAACTCCATGGTGCGGGTCGCGTCGACGTCGACGAAGAGGGACACGTGAGGCGCGCTGTATGCGCTCGACACCATCGCGTTGGCGATTGCCTTCCGCACGCCCCGGACGGGGATGCGCTCCTCTCGGCTGTCGCCCCACGCCGGAGTCTCGATGTTGCGGAACACGCTCGCCTGGCTCGCCTTCCGGACGACATCGTCACGGGTGATCTCACCGGCGAGACCGGTGCCCTCCACCTCCGCGAGATCGACGCCGAGATCGCGAGCGAGCTTCCGGATGGGAGGCTTCGCGATGACAGGACCTGCGGCGGCAGCCGGGACGGATGCCGGCGGGGCGGGCCGCCGTGCCGCGAGGCCCTTCTTGCGGCGCGACGTCGCGTGGCCCCCGGTTCCATAGCCCACGAGGACGGAACCCTCGCCGTCCTCCGACGGCGAGACGGAGGATGCGGCGTCCGTCGCGGCCTCCTCGGCGTCGTCCACCGGGCCGGCGGGAATCGTCTCGGGTGCGACCGCCCCTGTGGTTGCCGCCGATGCCGACGCCGCGGACTCGGGCGTGCTCGCCACGGCCGTTTGCACGGTGAGGATCGGCGCGCCGACCTCCACGGTCTGACCTTCCTCGGCGAGCACCGAGCCGATGACACCCTCGAAGGGCGACGGCAGCTCGACGAGCGACTTGGCCGTCTCGATCTCGACGATGACCTGGTTCACCTCGACCCGGTCGCCGGGTGTGACGTGCCAGGACACGATCTCCGCCTCGGTGAGGCCCTCGCCGACGTCCGGGAGGGTGATGTTCTGCTCGCTCATGCTGGTGCTCCTGAGATCGGACTAATAGGCGAGGGCGCGGTCGACGGCCTCGAGGATGCGATCGGCGTCGGGCAGGTAGATGCCCTCGAGCTTCGCCGGCGGGAAGGGTACGTCGAAGCCGGAGACACGCAACACGGGCGCCTCGAGCGAGTAGAACGCCCGCTCAGCGACCGTCGCGGCGATCTCCGACCCCACCGAGACCGAGCCGGGCGCCTCCTGGGCGACGACGAGCCGCCCCGTCTTCCGGACGCTCTCGAGGATCGGCGCGTAGTCGACGGGGGCGATCGACCGGAGGTCGACGACCTCGAGGCTGATGTCCTCCGCCGCCGCGAGTTCGGCCGCCTGCAGCAACACGCTCACCATGGCGCCGTGGGCGAGCACCGTGACGTCACTGCCCGGGCGCACCACACGACTCGAGTGCAGAGGAACGGCCGGAGCTGAGAGGTCGACGGCGCCCTTCTGCCAGTATCGGCTCTTCGGCTCGAAGAACATCACGGGGTCGTTCGCCGCGATGGCCTCCTGGATCATCCAGTAGGCGTCGTGGGGTGTCGACGGGCTCACGGACCGGAGGCCGGGGGTGTGCGCGAAGTAGGCCTCCGGGCTCTCCTGGTGATGCTCGACGGCACCGATGTGTCCGCCGTACGGGACGCGGATGACGACGGGGAAGGCCTGATTGCCCTCGTGACGATTCGTGAGCTTCGCGAGCTGCGTGGTGATCTGGTCGAAGCCCGGGAAGATGAAGCCGTCGAACTGGATCTCGCACACGGGGCGGTAGCCGCGCATCGCGAGCCCGATCGCCGTGCCGACGATGCCCGACTCGGCGAGCGGGGTGTCGATCACCCGGTTCTCGCCGAACGTGTTCTTGAGGCCCTCGGTCACACGGAAGACGCCTCCGAGCGTGCCGATGTCCTCCCCCATGAGCAGGACCCGTTCGTCCGCCGCCATCGCGGCGGCGAGTCCGGCGTTGAGAGCCTTGGCCATCGGCATGGTGGCCAACTCGGTCGTCGTCGGCGCGTGGGCGGTGGTGGTCTCGGTCATCGTGCGTCGCCCCCTTCGAGGCTCTCCTCGTATCGTTCGAGCCACTCGAACTGCTCGGCCGTGAGCGGGTGCTCGTCGGTGTAGACGTTCTCGAACATGAGTTCGGCGGGGGGCGATTCCAGGGCGAGGGTGCGCCGCCGCGTGTCGGCGGCGAAGTCCTTCGTCTCCGCCGTGATGCCGGCGAAGAACTCGTCGGACGCGCCCCGCCCGGCGAGGTACGCCCGGAAGCGGACGATCGGGTCGCGCGCCACCCACGAGGCGAGCTCGTCGTCGGTGCGGTACTTCGTGGGGTCGTCGCTCGTGGTGTGCGCACCGACGCGGTACGTGAGCGCCTCGACGAGCCGTGGACCGCCTCCGCCCCTGGCCTCGTCGAGGTTCTTCGCCGTGACGGCGTAGCTCGCGAGCACGTCGTTGCCATCGATCTGAACGCTCGGGATGCCGAATCCCTCTCCACGCCGGTAGAGCGGGGTGCGCGACTGACGGGACACCGGGACCGAGATGGCCCAGTGGTTATTCTGCAGGAAGAACACCTGGGGGGTCTGATAACTGGCGGCGAAGACGAACGCCTCGCTCACGTCTCCCTGGCTCGTCGCGCCGTCGCCGAAGTAGGCGACGACGGCCTGGTCGCTCTCGGGGTCACCCGTTCCCGATGCGCCGTCCAACGCGATGCCCATGGCGTATCCCGTCGCGTGCAGCGCCTGGGATCCGATGACGAGCGTGTAGAGGTGGAAGTTGCCGTTCCGCGGGTCCTTGGGATCCCAACCGCCGTGGGTGAGTCCGCGGAGAAGGCGGATGACGTTCATCAGATCGATGCCGCGGACCAGACCGACGGCGTGCTCCCGGTACGAGGGGAAGACGTGATCCTGCGGCCTCATCGCGTACGCCGATCCGACCTGGGCGGCCTCCTGGCCGTGGCTCGGCACCCAGAGTGCGAGCTGCCCCTGCCGCTGGAGGTTCCCGGCCTCGACATCGAACGCCCGGACGAGCGCCATGTCGCGGAACATCCGCTGGAGCGCCGCGTCATCGAGACCGTCGACGAAAGCCGCGTACTCCTCGGCGGCGGCGTTCGGCGCGAACGTCCCGTCGGGAGCGAGGAACTGCACGGGCGCATCCGCCACCGTGCGGGTCACGTCAGTCAACTCGAACCTCCGTTCGTCTTGCGGGGTGGTGGGCGGGAAGCATCTCGACGATCCGGGCCGCGGCGACGACGATTCGCCCCGCGGCGTCGTCCTCACCCACGGACACGCGCACGCCTTCCCCCGGGAAGACCCGGGCGACGACACCGCTCTCGACGAGGATCTCTCCCGCTCGGGTGGCCTCGTCCCCCGCCGGTATCCAGAGGAAATTGCCGTGGGCCTCGGGGACGGCCAGCCCCGCTGCGCGGAGATCTCCCGCGAGGGAGTCGCGCAGCGCGACGAGGGAACGGACGCGCGCGAGGAGTTCGTCCTCGAGCCGCAGTGAGGCGATCGCCGCTTGCTGCGCCGGCTCCGTGACCGAGAGCGGGATGGCGGCGGCTCGCGCCGCGTCGAGCACGACGGCGGGCCCGGCGGCCCAGCCGATGCGCAGGCCGGCGAGGCCGTAGGCCTTCGAGAAGGTCCTCAGCACGACGAGGTTCGGACGAGTGCCGACGAGCCGCAGTCCGTCGACGACTCCCGGCCCCGTCACGAACTCGGCGTACGCCTCGTCCAGGAGGACCAGCACGTCGGACGGGATGCGATCGAGGAACGCGTCGATCTCGTCGGCCGACACGACGGTGCCCGTGGGATTGTTGGGTGAGCAGACGATGACCACTCTGGTCCGCTCGGTCACCGCCGCGGCCATCGCCTCGAGATCGTGGGAGTGGTCCGGCCGGTTCGGGATCTGGACACTCGTGGCGCCCGCGACGGTCACGAGCCCGGGATAGGCCTCGAAGGAGCGCCACGCGTAGACGACCTCGTCGCCCGGGCCGGCTGCCGCCGTGATGAGTTGGCTGAGGAGAGCGACCGACCCCGCCCCCACGTGCACCTCGTCGACGCTCAGGCCGTGTCGTTCGGCGAGGACCTCCCGGAGCGCGAGCGCCGAGGCGTCGGGGTACCGGTTGACGGCGACGGCGGACATCACGGCCTCGAGCACCCCGGGCAACGGCGGGAAGGGGTTCTCGTTGCTCGACAGCTTGAATGCGTCGGCGCCGGCCGGTTTCCCCTGTCGGTACGGAGGAGTGGCCAGGATCTCCGGACGGAGCTTGACCATCGGCTGCTCGGGGTTTGTCACCCTTCGAGTGTAGACGCGCGGCCCATAACCGGTCCGGAATACCCGGGTCGCGCCGTCGCGGAGGATCGTGGGCCCCATGGGAGGGTGGCGTCGCCGTCCGTCTCCGTGGGATAGTGGCGGCATGGGCGGACTCCTCCTTCGCATCGTGATCAACGCCGTCGCGATCTGGCTCACCACTCTCATCGTGGCCGGCGTCTCCGTCACCCCCTGGACGGGCGGTGACTGGGTCGCGACCGTCGTCACCTATCTGATCGTCGCCGTGGTCTTCGCCCTCGTGAACAGCATCGTGGGCACGGCCATCCGCATCGTCGCCTTCCCCCTGTACATCCTCACGCTCGGGCTCATCTCGTTCATCGTGAACGGCCTGCTCCTCATGCTCGTCGCCGCCATCACGTCGCTCTTCGGATTCGGCCTGCAGGTGGACGGCTTCTGGTGGGGTGTGCTCGGAGCCTTGGTCTTCGCCATCATCAACGGAATCTTCAACCTGATCCTGCGGCCGCAGCTGCGCTCGCGCGACTGAGCGGCCGCCGTCACGGCAGCACCCGGTCCGCCCGGTAGTCCACGGACGACCCCGGCGCTCCCTCCGGCACTGATCGCACGAGCGCCTCGCGGAACTCCGCGAGTCTCTGGTCGTCCGACCGATCCATGAGTTCCGCCGTGCGCGCATACTCCTCGATCGAGTGGGCGCTCATGAGCGAGTCGCCCTCCTGCTCCCGGGAGAACGTGTCCCGCGCGACCACCGTCCGCGCGTCATCGGCCGGAGCCTGACCCGCGAGCGCCGGGATGAGGTCGTCCGAGTGCTCGACGACGACAGTCGGCACACCGTCGGCCGCGGGGATCTGGGCCGTGGGGGCACCGAACGTCACGAGCGAGTCGACCGCGTAGTCGCCGCTCTCGGCGACGGCCGCCGCGACGAGGCCGCCCTGGGAATGACCGGCAAGTGCGACCGGGTCCGCCGCCCCCACGCCGGCATCCTCCATCGCCTGCACGACCGCGCGGTAGGCAGCCCCGTCCTCGCCCGCCATGGAGCCGACGGCGGACTCGAGGTCGAACGCTTCCGCGGATTCACCCACGCCGAACTCGACGGTGCTCCCCACGTAGACGGCCCATGACGCAGCGCCGTCGCCCGTCTGGTACTTCTCGACGCGGACTTGGGGCTGCCCGGGCGCGTTCGCCGGGATGCGCGCGGCGACCTCGGCGACCGAGGCCGGCGCGACGACGCTCCGGCCGGATCCCACGGGGGTGACACTGACGGGAGTGTCCAGCGCGCGTGCGGTGGCCGCGACGAGTGGTGACGAGACCACCCCGACCAGTCCCGCGTCCATGGCACCGCGCGGTGCTCGGAGCGCGCCGGCGACGACGTCGTCCGTCGCAGACACCGCCGCTCGGATGAGCCCCACTGCCGCGGGGTTCGCCACATGTCTCGATTGTGCAGTGACCCAGGCTCCGAAGTCGGCGCCGAGCGACGCGACGGCCCGTCTCGATACGGGGTTCGCCCAGACCACGCCGGCCGCCACGAGCGCCGGAAGCACCACGGGAAGAGCCGCACCCGCCGCACTCGCCATCGGTGCGATGAGCGCAGGGAGCGCCCGCGCCGCGAGGAATCCGAAGGCCCGTCCGGCGAGCCCTCCGGCCCAGTCCATCAGGGAGTTGGCGACTCGGTCGGCGGTTCCGTATGCCGAAGCAGCGACGGACGCGGCCGCACCGACGCGTGCGGCCTGGTCGGAGGCCCGTTCGAGAGCAGCCGTCGCTGCGACGAGATCGTCGCGCGCGAAGTCGTACGGCGCGGCCTCCGGTACCGATGCGACGGCAGCGACGGCTTCACGCACGTCGAAGCGCCACGCGGACACCGTGGCCGCGAGCATGTCGAGGTACATCGCCCGCTCGTGGAGTTCGTCCGTGTCGACGCTCGATCGTGCTCCCGTCGACACCTCGATCTCGCTCATCGGGCCACCCCCGCCGGCTCCTCGACGGGCACGACGTTCGCGAGCGCGAGCAGAGCCCGATCGATCGCATCGATCGCCCGCGCGAGCGCTCGGCGCGCCGACGTCAGTTCCTCGGAGATCTCCGTCAATCGGGATCGGAAGAGGTCCGCCGCACGCGAGTCCCACTCCTCCGCGTCGGCTCGGGCCATCACCTCACGGGCCGACGCACTCGCGAGGGCGTGCAGTCGGGCGACGGCCCACCGTTCCGCTCTCAACGCCTCCCGGATCCTCTCGAGCCCGTCACGGGTCAACTCGGACATGTCCCTCCTTCTCGCCGGATCCCCTGCCCGGCTGACCCACTGTGCGCGGGTCGCACCCTCCCGAGCCGCGCTGCCGGGGATCCCCGGGGATGAACGCGCCGGGAGCCAGGCTCTGGACGACGGGTGCGATCCGCTCTGTGCAGCGAACACTCGGTGGGCCACAATGAGCGGATGGACTTCGACGGCCCGACGACGAAGACAGTGGAGCCGTTCCGCATCTGCTTCGTGTGCGCAGGCAACATCTGCCGCTCCCCGATGGCGGAGGTCGTGTTCACGAGCCTCGCCGCACGAGCGGGTCTCGGCGCCCACGTCAGCGTCGCCTCGGCAGGAACGGGCGACTGGCACGTGGGTGAGCAGGCGGACGGCCGGACCGTCGCGGCCCTGCACCGGCGAGGCTACGACGGAACGGCCCATCGCGCGCGTCAATTCGAGGCGGAGTGGTTCGCGGACCTCGACCTCGTGGTCGCGCTCGACCGCAGCCACGAACGCATCCTCCGCTCCTGGGCCACGACGGACGAGGACCGGGGCAAGATCGGACTGCTGCTGGCATTCGACGCGGGTCAGGTGCATCTCGGTGATGTGCCGGACCCCTACTACTCCGACGATCGGATGTTCGACGAGGTTCTTGGGATGATAGAGCGGGCGTGCATCGCACTCTTCCGCCAACTCCAACCCGCCGTCCGTCAGGGAGCAACACAATGACCGCACTTCCCCCTCAGCCGCTCAGCCCTCTCGACGGGCGGTATCGCGCCGCCGTCACCGAACTGGGCGAGCACCTCAGCGAGGCGGGTCTCAACCGTGCACGGGTCCAGGTCGAGGTCGAGTGGCTGATCTTCCTCACCGACCGTTCGATGTTCGGCTCGAGCCCGCTCGATGAGGCGCAACGCGACGCCCTCCGCTCCCTCGTCCGCGACTTCGGCCAGCAGGAGATCGACGAACTCGCAGCCCTCGAGGCCACGACACGGCACGACGTGAAGGCCGTCGAGTACCTCGTGCGGTCGCGGCTGTCCGCTCTCGGACTCGACGCCATCGCCGAGCTGACGCACTTCGCGTGCACGAGCGAGGACATCAACAACCTCTCGTACGCCCTCACGGTGTCCGCCGCGGTCCGCGGCGTCTGGCTCCCGAAGTACCGCGGCGTCATCGAGAAGATCTCCACGCGCGCCGTCGAGTTCCGTGACGACGCCATGCTCGCGCGGACGCACGGCCAGCCGGCGACGCCGACGACGATGGGGCGAGAGCTCGCCGTCACCGCCCACCGGCTCACGCGCATCGCGACGCAGATCGACGGCACCGAGTACCTCGGCAAGTTCTCGGGCGCGACGGGGACCTTCTCCGCACACGTCGTGGCAGACCCCGCCGCGGACTGGCCGGCGCTCTCGAAGGAGTTCGTCGAGGGTCTCGGGCTCACGTGGAACCCGCTCACGACGCAGATCGAGTCGCACGACTGGCAGGCCGAACTCTATGCGCGGGTCTCCCACGCCAACCGGGTGCTCCACAACCTCGCGACCGACGTCTGGACGTACATCTCGATGGGCTACTTCCGCCAGATCCCGCAAGCGGGGGCGACGGGATCGTCGACGATGCCGCACAAGATCAACCCGATCCGCTTCGAGAACGCCGAGGCGAACCTCGAGCTCTCCTCCGCTCTGCTCGACTCCCTCGCCGCGACGCTCGTGACGTCGCGCCTCCAGCGCGACCTCACCGACTCGACGACGCAGCGGAACATCGGCGTCGCGCTCGGACATTCGCTCCTCGCGCTCGACAACCTCTCCCGCGGCCTCGGCGAGATCGACCTCGACCGCGCCGCGCTCGCCACCGACCTCGACGGCAATTGGGAGGTGCTCGGCGAGGCGATCCAGACGGTCATCCGCGCCGAGGTCGTCGCCGGCCGCTCCTCGATCTCCGATCCCTACGCGATGCTCAAGGAGCTGACGCGCGGCAAGCGCATCGGCCACGCCGATCTCACGGAGTTCGTGGACCGTCTCGACATCGGCGACGAAGCGAAGTCCCGGTTGCTGGCGCTCACCCCCGCGTCGTACGTCGGGGTCGCGTCCGACCTCGTCGATTACCTGCCGTAGCCGCGCACGTCAGCACGAGGAACCGTGGGTCACTCGAGGAGTCGAGTGACCCACGATCGTGTCGAGGGACGCGCCCCGTCACGGTCGCAAGCATGACCACGCGCGCATCTAGTGCGCCGAGGGCGGGCCGTCCTGCTCGGCGATGTCGCGCTTTTCGTCCTCGGTGGGGGCGATCGAGAGAGCGAACATCGCAAGAAGCACAAGAGCGACGATGAAGGCGATGCCGAAGCCGACGAGCGCGATGACCACGTCACGGGTCGACATCAGGGCGATGAGCCCCGTGAACAGGCCCATCCCCGCCGCGAGCGCGAGGAGTTCGAGGGGCTTCAGCACGTCGCGCATGCTGGGTCGTCCGTCGCGGCTCATGAGGCGACCCGTCCTGTCTCTCGGGGATCGCCGGAGGCGGCTCCGCGGTTCCGCTCGCCACGCAGCGTGATGCCGCCGATCGCGAGGTAGGCGGCGATGATCGCGGCATAGGCGCCGAAGAGACCGACCGCCATGATCGATGTCGTCATGGTGCCCGAAACGCCCTGCGCGCCAGAGTAGTTCGTCGTGAAGTCCGGCGGCACGGCGAGGAACACGATCGCGAGGAGGACGGTGAGACCGCCGACCGTCATCCAGTCCCGAGCAAGGGAGATCCGGGAGCGGGCGACGACGCCCGCTCCGAGTTCGAGGAGGCCGGAGAGCAGCGACCAGGCGACGACGAGGTAGACGTAGGCCGGCGGCGTCGGCGCGAGGATCGCGAAGGCGAGGGCGGCGATGGCGGCGAGGCCAGACACCGCGGCCTGGCCGAGGAAGAAACGGCGGGACGTCGTGTCGCCACCGAGACGTGCTGCGCCGAACACGCCGCCCAGCACGCCGGCGCCGAGCACGAAGACCCCGAAGACGAGCAGCCCGAGCATGCTCGAGTGGTCGAGCGAGAAGGTCGTCACGAGGGCCACGGCGGCCGCGGCGGCGGCACGCACGAGCGGGACCGGCCAGTAGGCGCGGGCGATGCGGCTCGACGAACCGAGGGTCGCGCCGTGATCGACGTCGGCGGGATGAGCCACGGTCGGGGCCTCTTTCGGTGGGTTCTGCGGAGCCCCTCCAGTCTACGCGGTCACCCGGCGGGGTCCGACCGGGCCCCGAGCGCCGACGGCACGCCCCTCGACTCACACACCCCCTCGACTCATACACATCTCGACTCACACGCCGTAGAGCTCACCCACCGGGACCGGTACGCCGACGACGTTGCCAGGCTGGGCGAGCGGGCAGGCCCATGCCGGGTCGTACGCGCACGACGGGTTGTACGCGAAGTTGAGGTCGATCACGAGGGACTCCCGCTCGGCGTCCAGCCCGAGGTCGGCACCCTTGATCGTGTCGAGGAGGTATCGCCCGCCGCCATACGTACCGCCCTCACGACCCGCGAGCGCATCGCGCACCGGGACGAAGAGCCCGCCGCCATACGTCATGAGCCGCCAGACGTCGAGGGAGCCGACGCCGGGGATCTCGACCTTCCCGAGCCGCTCGAAGGGGACGACGCCATCCGTTCCTGTCGGGAACTCGAAGCCGGCGGGCTCGGTCGGCACGATCGGCAGCTCGAAGCGCCACGCCGGGTCGTACGGCGCGATCGGGAGGCCCGTGAAGCGTGCGCGCTCATCGCCCTGCAGCGGGCTCGCGGGGTGGGAGCCCATGAGCTCGTCACGACCGGTGCGCCACAGTTGATGCGCTCTCGCCGGGTCGTCCTCGTTGCGCACGGTGTCGTAGAGGGCGAACACCCGACGTCGCCAGTCGGCGACCTCGAGGGCGGTACGGGCACGCGAATCGATCATGAGGTTCAGGCTACGCCGCGAGCCGGCTCGTCGGCCCCGGCCGATTAGACTCGTCCGGATCGACGCAGCCGAACCTGAGGAGCACCACCGCGATGAGTCGGCGTGAACGGAGCATCCTGACCTGGCTGCCCGGTTTCGATCGGCCCGAGCGGCGGACGGAAACACTCACCGACACGCTGCCGATCGTCGACGATCGGCTCGCCGTTCAGATCCTCGACCTGGCTATGCGGATCGGTGAGACGATGCTCGTGTCCGGAGCGAACGCGAGCGGCGTCACGACGGCGATCGTCCGCGCCGCCGGCGCGTACGGCCTCCATCCCGTGCATGTCGATGTGACCTACAACTCGATCACCGTCGCTCATCACCGCGACGGTGCCGCACAACCGATCACCCTGCTGCGCGTCGTGCGCGGATCGGCGCCCGACCACGCTCGGCTGCAACGCCTGCAAGCCCTGCTCGTCGACGTGGCGGACGGGCTCGATCTCACGACAGCCCGAACCCGCTACCGCGAGATCCGCCGCGCGCCGTTCCGCTACCCGCCCGCCATCGTCATCGCTTCGCAAGCCCTGCTCGCCGTCGGCGTCGCGGTCATGTTCGGCGGCAACTGGCTCGTCATGGTCCTCGCGTTCGTCGCCGCGGGGCTCGCGGCGCTCACCCAGTACGCCCTCGCTCGAGCCCAGGTGCCCTTCTTCTTCAGTCAGGTCGCCGGCGCGTTCGTGCTGACGGTGATCGCTGCGGGCGCTCCGCTGCTGGGTGAAACGGGCTGGGACATCGCCGCTGACGTCCGGCCGTCCGTGATCGTCGCGTCCGGCGTCGTCCTCATGCTTGCCGGGCTCACTGTCGTCGGCGCGGCGCAAGACGCCATCGACGGCTTCGCGCTCACGGCGACGGGCCGGATCCTCGAACTCATGACGCACACGCTCGGTGTCGTGCTCGGCATCCTCGCGGGTCTCGAGACCGCGCGCGTGATCGGTCTCGCGATGGTCCCGCCGACGGAAGCGCTCCCTCTCGGCTCCGTCCCCTTACAGTTCGCCGGCGCGACCCTCGTCGCGGTCGCCGTGGCGGTGTTCAACGGCGCCGGCGGGAGGATCATCGGGATCAGCGCGGCGCTCAGTCTCGTCGCATGGTTCGTCTACCTCACCGCGTCGCAGCTCGGGTTCGAGGGAGCCGCCGCGAGCGGGGTCGGCGCCTTCGTCGGGAGTTTCGTCGGGACACTCGTCGCCTATCGCCTCCACGTCCCGAGCGTCGCCATCACGACCGCGGCGATACTCCCCCTGGTACCGGGGGCCGCCGTGTTCCGCGGCCTGCTCAGCATCGTCGAGTCCGGCGACAGCGCGGCGGTCCTCCTCGCCGGCTTCACGACCCTCGCAGGCGCCGCCGTCGTGGGGGTGAGCCTCGCCGTCGGGGCATCGCTCGGCATCTACCTCGGGCAGCCCGTCGGCGCCTCGCTGCGGGGAGTCACCCGCACGAGGGCACGGCTGCGACGCTGAGCAGGCCGGAGGAGACCGTCGTCACCACCGCGTCCGCGCGGCTCACGCGCACGCGTCAGCGCGCGGACGCCGTGGTCGGCATCCGCATCGGCATCGGCACCCCGGCACCCCGGCACCCCGGCACCCCGGCACCGTGAGTCGATTGCCGCTCGGCGAATGTGCGGACAGCGGGGCCGCACCGCCACCCTCGGTGAACGCGGCTCCTTGCTCCTGGCATACTGAGCGCCATGGCCGTGCTCTCCACCATTCTCGGCGCGATCCTGCTGATCGTCACGGCGAACGACGTCTTCCAGACGCTCCTCCGACCGAGCGGAACGGGCCGTCTGTCCCACCTCGTGTTCCGGGCGGCCTGGTCAATTCGAGGTCGGGGCGGACGACCGCTTCCGAGCCTCGGTCCGCTG
Source organism: Labedella populi (assembly GCF_004078655.1). Taxonomy (GTDB): domain Bacteria; phylum Actinomycetota; class Actinomycetes; order Actinomycetales; family Microbacteriaceae; genus Labedella; species Labedella populi. The sequence continues at coordinate 132,624 of NZ_RZNC01000005.1, forward strand.
GCGATTCTCACGGTGACCGTCGGCTGGGTCATGCTGAGCACGCTCGGATGGGCCCTCATCTACCTTCCCCACGTTCCCGGCGGCTTCGCGTACACGGGCGTCGATCCGTACCGTCATCACCCCTTCGCCGAGGCCATCACGATCTCGATGGTGGCGCTCACCACCCTCGGTTACGGGGACGCGGTCCCGACGGTCGACGCCCTGCGCCTGTTGTCGCCGCTCGAAGCGCTCGGCGGATTCGGACTCCTCACGGCATCGGTGTCCTGGTTCATGCAGGTCTACCCGGCTCTCGGACGCCGGAGGACGCTCGCGATCGAGCTCACCGCCCTCGCGGACGCCGGCCTCACCCGGCTCGACAACGTCGACGATGCCGGAGCCAGCGCCCTACTGGCGAAGGTCACGCACTCCCTCGCGGAAGTGTCAGCGGACCTCACGCAGAACGCCGAGATCTTCTACTTCGCCGAGCGCGACGAGCGCTTGTCCGCTCCGCACGCCATGCGCTTCATCCTCGTGCTCCGGGATGCTGCGGCGAGCTCGACGAGCGATCGCGTCCGCGCTCACGGCATCGCTCTGGCGAATGTGATCGACCAACTCGCACGTCACATCTCCGATGAGTACTCGCACGTCCGTGGCGATTCCGCCGACGAAATCCTGGCGGCCGTCGCCGGAAGCCATGGGCACCATTTCTCGGCCATGAGGGCGAGGGACGACCAGGGGTCGGAGTAGGTTCGCACCAAAGAGAGCCGGGGCATGCCACGCTCCCGCGAAGAGTCGCCGTCACACGTCCGACAGGGTGGGCGTCCCCACGTCCGGCTGCACGTTTTCAGGAACGTGGCGAATCCCCAATGAGGCGTCACTTCATCTGAGATTCCGCCATCTTCGCGGAGAACCTATGATCGGTGCTCCTAGATCGGCGCCATATCCGTGAACCGGGAAAAGTGCCCCTGGAACGCGACCGTGACCGTGTCGGTCGGACCGTTACGGTGCTTGGCGACAATGAGGTCAGCCTCGCCCGCTCGCGGGTTCTCCTTCTCGTACGCGCTCTCACGGTGGAGCAGGATGACCATGTCGGCGTCCTGCTCGATTGAGCCCGACTCGCGGAGGTCGGAGATGGCCGGCTTCTTGTCGGCGCGCTGCTCGGGACCACGGTTCAACTGCGAGAGGGCGATCACGGGCACCTGAAGCTCTTTCGCGAGGAGCTTGAGCGCACGCGAGAACTCCGAGACCTCCTGCTGGCGGCTCTCCACGCGCTTGCCCGAGGTCATGAGCTGCAGATAGTCGATGACGACGAGCTTCAATCCGACCTTCTGTTTGAGTCGACGGCACTTCGCTCGGATCTCGACGAGGGTCATGTTGGGGCTGTCGTCGATGTAGAGGGGCGCGTCGTTGATGCGGCCCCGGACCGACGCGATCGTCGTCCAGTCGCGCTGGTCGAGCGTGCCCTTGCGCATGCTCTGGAGCGGCACCGACGCCTCGGCCGACATGAGTCGCATGGCGATCTCGGAGCGCCCCATCTCGAGAGAGAAGAAGATCGCGGGCATGTTGTGCTTGATGGCGGCGGCGCGCGCGAGGTCGAGTGCGAGCGTCGACTTACCGAGGGCCGGTCGCGCGGCGATGATGATCATCTGGCCGGGGTGGAGCCCGTTCGTGAGCTGGTCGAGGCCCGAGAAACCGGTCGGGACTCCCGTGAACTGACCATCTCGACCCTTCGCCGCCTCGATGTCCTCGATGGCCGCGTCGACCGCGATGTTGAGGGGGACGTAGTCCTCGGTGTTGTCGTTGGCGGCGACGGAGTAGATCTCGGCCTGGGCGTTGTTGACGAGGTCGAGCACCTCGCCTTCGCCGGCATAACCCATCTGCACGATGCGGGTGCCCGCCTCGACGAGACGACGCAACAGGGCACGCTCGGCGACGATCGAGGCGTAGAACCCGGCGTTCGCGGCGGTGGGGACGAGCGAGGTGAGCGTGTGCAGGTAATCGGCACCGCCGGCGCGCTGCAGGTCACCGGTCTTGATGAGCTCGTCGGTGACGGCGATCACGTCGGTCGGTTCGCCGTGCGAGTAGAGCGACAGGAGCGCGTCGAAGATGATCTCGTGCTTGGGCACGTAGAAGTCGCCACCGCGCACCGTCTCGACGACATCGGCGACGGCGTCCTTCGAGAGCATCATGCCGCCGAGGGCCGATTGCTCAGCGAGCATGTCGTGCGGAGGGGTTCGCTCGTTCTGGCGGGTCTCCTCGCCGGGGAACTGGTCGGAGAGGCCCAGATGAGCGATCGACATTCGTACTCCCTCGGATGTTGACTGGACCAGGACGGTTGTGACGGACCAGCCCCACGCGGGACTCGGAGTCACCGCGCGACGCTCGATCGCAATATGTTCCCGGACGGGCCCTCGCTGGCGACGTCCGGCGCCATAGTCCCAGTAGATCGGGTACCTCTGACATCCGGGAGAAGCGGGCTCGGCGGGTTCGGTTCGGCGTTGCCCCACCCTACGAACGGTGGAACGAATGCGACAAATGACCCCTGTGGATAAACCTGTGGGGAAAGTGCGCGAAACGCCGCAGAGCTTGTGAACAGAACCTGTGGACAACTCGACCAGACTAGGGCGATACGGTCGAATAAAGTGCCTCTCATCGGGAAAGTAGAGTTTCCACCGCCTGTGGGTAAAAACAGCTTCAAGTACCGCTTGAGGGTTTTGATTTGACAAGCAGCCTGTGCACAAGTGCACACTTTCATCGCCCGAGAAATCTGCGATTCACCCCTCATCACCGAGCAGTACTCATGTTCCGTCGAGCGCAGAACCCCGCACGCTCCCCTCTCAGGCGCTCGGGTCCCGACACGCGAAAGGCGGCGACCGGACCGGAGTCCGATCGCCGCCTCGAGGCGACGTGGAGCGGGCTGTGAGCGCCGCTCGACGACTTACTTGCTCGCGACCACCTGGAGGGTGATCGTCGCGGAGAGGTCCTCACGGAGGCGCACGGTGGCCTCGTGGGTTCCGACCGACTTGATGGGGGTCGGGATCTCGATCTTGCGACGGTCGATCTCGCCGAGCCCGGCGGCCTTGACGGCCTCCGCGACGTCGACGGTCTTGACCGAGCCGAAGAGACGCCCCTCCGCACCCGCCTTGACGGCGAGCTTCACGGTGTTCGACTCGAGGCTCGCCTTGAGCGACTGCGCCTCTTCGAGGGTGGCGAGCTCACGAGCGGCGCGAGCCGCCTTGATCTGCTCGACCTGCTTCGCTCCACCACGGGTCCACGCCACGGCGAAGCCCTGCGGAATGAGGTAGTTGCGGGCGTACCCGTTCTTCACCTCGACGACATCGCCGGGGGTGCCGAGGCCGGTGACCTCGTGCGTCAGAATCAGTTTCGACATGGGAGCGCTCCTTAGCGGCCAGAACCGGCGTAGGGAAGCAGAGCCATCTCGCGCGCGTTCTTGACGGCACGTGCGATGAGGCGCTGCTCCTGGACGGAGACACCGGTGATACGGCGAGCACGGATCTTGCCGCGCTCGGAGATGAACTTGCGGAGCGTGGCGACGTCCTTGTAGTCGATGACGCCGACACGGATCGCCTTCGCGGGGGCCGCGTTCTTCGCGCCCTTCCCGCGGGCGGGCTTGCGGCTCGGGCCGCCAGACTTTCCAGCCATGTGGGTTTCCTTTACGTATGAAGAGTGTTCTCACCGCTCGTGACGCGCTGCGCCGCTGCGGTCAGGAGGATCAGAAGGGAGTGTCGTCCGAGTAGGAGCCCGGCGTGTTCCAGCCGTCCGCCGACCCGGAGGTCGACGTGGCGGGAGCACTCGCGGCCCACGGCTCGTCAGTCACGGCAGGAGCCCCACCACGACCGCCGCCACCGCCGGCACCGGACGACTGCGCGCGGCTCACCTGTGCGGTGGCGTAACGCAGCGACGGACCGATCTCGTCGATCTCGAGTTCGATCGACGTGCGCTTCTCGCCTTCCTTCGTCTCGTAGGAACGCTGCTTGAGGCGACCGGTCGCGATGACGCGGCTGCCCTTCGTGAGCGAACCGGCGACGTGCTCGGCGAATTCACGCCACACGCTCGCCCGGAGGAAGAGCGCCTCACCGTCCTTCCATTCGCCGGATGCCCGGTCGAAGGAACGAGGGGTGGAAGCGATCGTGAAGTTGGCAACCGCGAGCCCGTTCTGCGTGTAGCGCAGTTCGGGGTCGGCCGTGAGGTTGCCCACGACGGTGATGATCGTCTCGCCGGCCATCTGACTAGGCGTCCTTCGCGGCAGCCTTGGCGGGGGCCTTGCTGGCACGAGCGGCCTTGGCCTCAGCGCGCTTCTTCTCCGCGGCGACGAGGGCGAAACCCTCTTCCGCACGCAGCACCTTGGTGCGCATGACGGCCTCGGACAGCTTCAGCTGGCGGTCGAGCTCGTCGGTCGCAGTGGAGTTCGCCGTGAAGTTGACGACGGCGTAGATGCCCTCGGTCTTCTTGTTGATCTCGTAAGCGAGGCGACGACGGCCCCAGATGTCGATGTTGTCGATCGTTCCACCATCGTTGCGGATGACGTTGAGGAACTTGTCGAGACTCGGAGCGACAGTGCGCTCGTCGATCTCGGGGTCCAGGATGACCATGAGTTCGTACTGATGCGTCACTAACCCACCTCCTTCGGACTTGAACGGCTGCAGACGGTCTGCAACAGGAGGGTAATCAGCATCGTTGCGACGCGGGAAGCGGATCGGATCCACGCGGGCAACCTGCCTATCGTACCGGACATCGCGGGGAACCGCCATGCGCGTGTTCCGCTCCACGTCCATGTAGTCACTTCGAGCGGTGTGGGTCGCCTCTGCGCGTCGCGCACCGCTCGAACTGACTACCGCGCTGCCGCGGCTGAGAGCGAGGGTGGCGTTGGGCACGATCGTGATGGTCATGATTTTCCTTTCGTGAAGACGGGGAGCGATCGATGAGGAGCGGAGGCCGCGATTCCGTGTCGTGCCAGAGCGGTGATCAAGGACGTCCCGTCGAGGGCGTCCTGCCAGGTCCATCGGACGACCTCTGACTGCGCCGCGCGGAGGTCGTCCTCGCGGCGCTTCTCCGCCCAGACGACGTCTTCGACCGACGCCTCGCCCGGGAGACGATTCCGCGAGTACTTGATGCGACCGTCGAATTCTCCGACGGCCTCGCCCCCCTCGAGTCGGACGTGGTGCCACATCACGCCCGCGCGACTTCGCCGCCGAGAGGCCGGGGACGTCGTCGCGTGAACGGCGAGGGGGCTGCCGCCCAGCAGCGGCAGCCCGAGGAGGACCGCAGCCGACTGGTGCGAGAAGACGATGTCGGTCATACGCGTGGCGGCGACGGCACGGATCCGCGAGACATACCGCGCCGCGTCGTCGGCACGATCCCACTGTTCGGACGCGACGTACACCCCGCGCCGGATCCGCCTCTCGCCGTCGGCGTCGGAGGGGCGCCGTTGCCGCCCCAGACTGCGGTGGTCCTTCGACGAGATGAGGGGCAGTCCCTGCAACGAACTCCTGTCAGACATGCACGCAGTCTGCGCTGACAGGCCGTAGCCGGATGCCCGAGGAGCCGCCCTCGGTGGACAAGTGGCGCTCGCCCTATCTGTGGACGGCAGACGCCCACGCGCTTTCCCCGCTCGGGTAGTCACTTTGAGCGGAATGCGTCGCCTACATGGGACGCAATTCGCTCAAAGTGACTACTTGGGGAGGCTCAGCGGGACGTGCGGGGTGGTCAGCCCGCGACGGCCGTGTTGGCCGCGTCCTCCGCCCGACGGAGACCGGTGTCGGCGGGGACCACACCGAGGAAGACGTCCCGCAGGATCGGGTCGTACTGTTCGAGCGCCTTCGCGAAGTCCGCACCGGTCGGCGCGGGGATGGTGTCATCTCCGACGACATCGAAGAACGGGTCGATGTCCACACCCTGCTCCTCCCAGTAGTCGAAGAAGGTGCTCTGCGCCTCGGTCACGCCGGGTACCGCCGCACCCGTCTCGCCGAGGGGAGCAGCGCCGTCCTCCGACCCGAGCCACTCGAGGACCTCGGTGATGGCGTCCCGCTTCTCGGACGCGGCGTTTCCGGCGACGACCACTCCGTTCGTCACCGAGACACGGCCGGCCGGGCCCTCCGGGATGGGGACGACGCCCCACTCGAACTCAGCGCCGGCCTCGACGTTCTTCAGGTTGTAGACGCCCGACTGGAACATCGCGATCCGTCCGTCGACGAACGCATCACGACTGAAGTCGCCGTTCTCGTTCGTCTCGCGCGGGCTCGGTGCGACGCGGTCGGTCCGAATCTTCGATACGACGTAGGAGATGGCCTCCGTGGCCTTCTCCTCACCGAAGGTGAAGCGCTCGCCGTCCTGGAAGGTGCCGCCGTTCGAGCCGATGAACGGCAGGAGGATCGCCTGGAGGTCGTAGGCGAGGTTGGTGCCGTATTGCGTGATGGCATTGGGGTCGAAGCCCTCGGCGCCGACGGCGCGCCCGGACGAGTCGAGGGTGAGGGACCGGGCGACCTGAGTGTACGTGTCCTGCTCGGGGTCCGGCGACCACGTGAGGTCCTCGATGTCGGCGGGCGTGAGACCCGCGGCCTCCAGGAGTGCCGCGTTGTAGTAAACGGCGACGCCGCCGTCGTACAACTGCGGCACACCCCACAGCGTGTCATCACGTGTGAACTGGTCGACGACGCTCGGCTCCCACGCGTCCTTCGCCGCCTCCCCGAGGGCCTCGTCGATGTCGACGAGCGTACCGGCGTCGGCGTACGCCCCGTAGTAGGAGTTGTTGACCCAGAAGAGGTCGTCCATCGTCTGTTCGGCGACATCCGTCCGGAGATCCGTCCAGTAATCGGCCCACTCGACGACGTTGATCTGCACGTCGATGTCGGCGTGCTCCTCCTCGAAGGCGGCGAAGGAGTCCTCGTACGCCGCGGCGACTGTCGGGTCCCACAAGCGGAAGGTCACGGTCGTGGGGTCCGCGGCGTCGGGCCGCGGCTCGGGAGCGCACGCCGCCAATGCGAGCGAGGCGGCGGTGGCGAGGGCGGCGAGGCGGGCGATGCGATGTGTCATGGGGCGTCCTTCGGCTTCTCGGTCCGGTCGGCATCGGCGGGCGACACGCGAACCGGGCGGTACCGGACACCTCACTGCCCGGCTCCGACGGGCGGAATGCCACGGCGGTCGTGGCCTCGGGTTCCGCCTTACATGGCCGTCCGCATGCCGCTTCGGCGGGACGACCGAAGGAAAGGATACGCCCGACACCCCGGATCGGCCCAGTGAGAGGCCCTCACCTCCGCGATGTGAGTGCGCATCCAGGTACCCGGGCTCGCACGATCAACCGCGTTCGTCGCGTTCGGCCCACCATGCCAAGAGACGGCGCTCCGCCTCCTCCTCGCCGAGAGGGCCGTCGTCGAGCCGCAGCTCCAGGAGGAAGCGGTACGCCTCCCCGATGACTCGTCCCGGGGGCACGCCGAGCACCTCTTGGATGCGGTTGCCGTCGAGCTCCGGCCGCACGGCGTCGATCTGCTCCTGCTCACGCAGCACGGCGATGCGGTCCTCGAGGTCGTCGTAGGCGAAGCCCAACCGGTCGGCCTTGCGGCGGTTGCGGGTGGTGACGTCGGCGCGGGTCAGCATGTGAAGCCGCTCGAGCAGTGGACCGGCGTCGCGGACGTAGCGCCGGACCGCGGAATCGCTCCACGCCGCTTCGGTGTACCCGAAGAAGCGGAGGTGCAGTTCGACGAGGCGCGCGACGTCGCGGATCGTGTCGCCGTCGTACCGGAGCGTGGTGAGCCGCTTCTTCGCGAGCTTCGCGCCCACGATGTCGTGGTGGTAGAACGTCACCCCGCCGGCCTCCGTGCGCTTCGTGGCCGGCTTGCCGATGTCGTGGAGGAGTGCCGCGAGGCGCAGAACGAGGTCCGGCGCCTCCCCCGGGTGCCTCTGCTTCTCATACCCGATGGCCTGGTCGAGCACCGTGAGGGAGTGCTCGTACACGTCCTTGTGGTGGTGGTGCTCGTCAATCTCCAACCGCAGCGCCGGGATCTCGGGCAGGAACCGCTCGGCGAGCCCTGTGTCGACGAGGAGGCGAATCCCCTCGCGCGGCGCGTCCGTCGAGAGCAGTTTGGTGAGCTCCCCCTGGATGCGCTCGGCGCTCACGATGTCCAGCGTCGCCGCGCGCTCCGCCATCGCGGTGCGCACATCGGCGTGGACGGAGAACCCCAGCTGCCCGGCGAATCGCGCGGCCCGCAACATGCGCAGCGGATCGTCGCCGAAGCTGACCTCCGGTTCGATCGGCGTCCGCAGGATCCCGGCGACGAGGTCCTCGACACCGCCGGAGGGGTCGACGAGTGCGACCTCGGGAACCCGCAGGGCCATCGCGTTGACGGTGAAGTCGCGGCGCACGAGGTCGCCCTCGAGCGAGTCCCCGAACGCGACGACGGGCTTCCGCGTCGTGCCGTCGTACTCATCGGCCCGGTACGTGGTGATCTCGACGGTCTCGGCGTCGATCCGGGCGCCGATCGTGCCGAACTCGCGGCCGATGTCCCACTGCGCGGTCGAGATGGGTGTGACGATCCGCAGGATCTCGTCCGGGCGCGCATCGGTCGTGAAGTCGAGGTCGTTGGTCCCCCGCCCGAGCATCGCATCGCGGACCGGGCCCCCGACGAGTGCCAGTTCGTGACCGGCCTCACGGAATGCCGCGGCCACCGTGGCGACCGTGGGGAGTTCGGCGAGGGTCTGCAGGCGCACGAGCGCCTCGGCCATTTTCACCATGCCGACCATCGTATCGGTAGCCGTCGGGCCCCGTCGGCCGGGCGATCGATGCGGTGGAGGGCTGCCGCGACCCGTCGGCGCGACGGCGCACACCGACCGTCGCTAGCCGTTCGCCGCCGTGGCGTACCGGTCGGCGAAGTCCGCGACCGCGTTGTTGTACTCGGTGTTCGGGTTGTAGGCGTGGACGGCGGCGATCCAGTCGGCGGAGCTCGAGAGATCGCGTTCGTGCGCGCAGAGGTAGCGCCCGGCCGTGAGGACCGCGTCGTCGATCTGCTGGGCGTCGGCGACGCCGTCGGCGTTCCCGTCCGCTCCGACGATCGCCCAGGTGGACGGGATGAACTGCATCGGACCGACGGCGCGGTCCCACTGCGCATCGCCGTCGAGCGCCCCGTGGTCCGTGTCGGCGATCGCGAGCACACCGTCACCGTCGAGCGCGATCCCGACGATCGGCGGCGATGATCGCCCGTCATCATCGAGCGCCGAGTCGAAGATCGTGGCGTGCACGGTCTCGACCCTCCCGATCGCGGCGAGGGTCGTCCATTCGAGCCGGCAGTCGGGCTGCTCCTCGGCCAGACGCAGAGCCGCGCCCGCGTAGGCGGCCAACGATCGGATGGGGATGCCGGTGCGCCCGGCGATCTCGGCGACCCAGTCGGGGTCGGGAAGGGCGGAGACGGAGCGGTTCGCGGGCACGGGCACGGCGTCGATCTGGTTCGATTCCACGATGGGATCCGTCGCGCCGGGAGGCGGAGCGGCATCGGCGTCGGGGCCGGTCGAGCCGACCCCCGTCGCCAGGACGACGAGGGACACGACGATCCCGACCGCGACCACGGAGGCGACGACGGCGGTGGCCACGAGTCCGCCCGATCCCGTCGAACGGCGGCGGGGACGGGGCCGAGACCGACTCCGCGAGCTCGACCGTGCGGGACGGCGGCGAGCGGTCACCACCAGGCTCCCGCGCGACGATCGGCGGGTGCGCGGAGGAGTGGGGTCATGACGTCACGAGTGTAGACGGCACCCCTGACCGCTTGCGGAGCGCGCTCGACGACGGCCTCTCGGACGACGGCTCAGACGGCGACGGCTCAGACGGCGACGACGAGCGCCATGAGGGCGACGGAGGTCGCCATGCTCGCGAGCTCGGCGGTCTCCAGACGCCTCCGCCGCTCCCGGACCCCGCGGACGACGCCCCACACGACGACTCCGGTGTAGACGGCCGCCGCCAGAAGGACGGCAGCGGGGAGGACGCCGCCGAGCGCGTCCACGGCGTGATGACCGCCCACCGCCGCCGACGAGGCCGTCGTGACGGCCGCGTCGGCCGAGCCGGGAACGGCGGGGGACATGAGGGACGCGAGACCGGCCATGACGAGGGCGCCCGCCGCCGTCATCACGCTCATCCCGCGAGCCGTGTGCCTCCCCGTGATCGGAGCGACCGCTGCGACCGCCGGACCCCGTCCCGTGCCCGGGGCGTCCCGCCCGACGGGCGACCGGTCCTCCCGACGCCGGGAGGACCAGACCACGCTCAACGCCGTCGCCACGAGCACCGCCGTCCAGGTGATGGGCGGCACCGAGACGACGCCGAGCGCGAGATCCGCCATCACCACGAGCATGACGATCGCCGCCACGAGCTCGGGCGTCGCCCGTCGGCGGGCCGCGGTGCAGCACACACCGAGGGTCGCCGGCAGGAGCGCCGCGACGTGCAGGAGTTCGGTCACGGGCCGTCAGTGCGCTGTGCCGTCATGACCCGCGTGGTCGTGGCCGCCGTGATCGATGTGGGCGTGGTCGTGCGCCCCTGCGTGGCCGTGACCCGCGTGCTCGCCGTGCACCCCTGCGCCCGGCGACATCGAGCAGTGGGCGACGACGGGCGCCGGGACGTTGAGCGCGGGATTCCGATCGAAGAAACCGTATGGCTTGAGGGTGAACTTGGCGTAGTCGACCGGCATGACGGGCCAGTCCTCCGGACGGGGGAAGTGGGTCGGACCGAAGGTGTGCCACACCACGATGTCCTCGCCGTCGACGGGGGCGTCGTCCGCGATGAAGCGCGACAGTCCGTCGCCGCCGGGGTTCTGGTGCACGAAGTCGCCCGCCGCGTATCGCTCCGCCGGGTCGTACTTGGTGACGAAGAGGTGCTTCGTGGCGAACTCCGCGCGCCGGGCGATCGACGAGGAGGAATCAGCCATGAGCGTCGGCGCGTCCTGGGGATAGAGGACGTATCCCGTCGGGCGGCCCATGGCGTTCGTCTTCTCCGTGCTCGAGACGAACCAGCTGCGCGCCACCGAGGCGTCCGCCGTGCGCCCCGACTCGGCCTCGCCGCGGATCCGCGTGACGCGCTTGGTGAAGGCGTTGCCGTGCGGATTGGTCTCGCTCACGGGGAGTCGAACGGCGTCCACTTCGTCGACGGCGTTCGCGACTCCGTCGACCATCATGTCGAGGCGGGCGGAGAAGAGGTGCTGGTGGTAGGGGGCTCCGAGACCGGGAGCGACCTCCGACGCGAAGGGGTATGCGGTGCCGTCCTCGGCGTCGCCCGCGAACGACGAGGTGAAGAGGACACCGGTGAGCTTGGCCTCGCACTCGATCGTGCCGTCCAGGTAGAGGTACCAGTAGAAGCCGTAGTCGTAGTTGCCGACGGTCGTGAAGAACGAGATGACGAGGCGACGGCTGCGGCGCACCTCGTTGGAGCCCGTGAAGAGGTCGCTGTGCTTCCACAGCGTCCCGAAGTCCTCCTCGTGCATGCAGATGCCGTTGGAGATGGTCCGCGGGGCGCCGAGCTCGTCGGCCACCGTCACGTCGAAGTAGCGGATCTCGCCGACGCAGTCGCAGCCGAGCTCGAGCGAGTTCGTGTAGCGGCCGAAGAGATACTCCCCCGTGTCGAAGTAGTTCTGCCAGAAGCGCACGGGGCTGGGGTCGCCGTAGGGCACGAGCATCTCGTCGATTGACGCCCGGTAGATGACGGGGCGGGTCTCGCCGTGGTCGTCGAAGCTCAGTTGACGGAGCACGAGGCCCTCGCGGACGTCGAAGCCCACCTGGAACCGCCAGTTCGCCCAGGTGACCATGTCGCCGTCCACGTCGAAGCTCGCGCCCTCCGGCTGCGTGATCACGATCGGCTTGAGGGTCTCGAGCGGGGCGCCCTGCAGCGCGGGATCGTCGAAGTTGCCGCTCGTCGAGGGGATCGGCATCACTCGGTCGTCGATCAGGCGCGTGATGCGACGGTTCGCCGCATCGACGTAGGCGCTCAGCCCGTCGACCGGGTGCGCCCACGGGTGGTCCTCAGGATAGTCCTGCCGGAATGCGAGAACGCGCAGGATCCGGAGGCCCTTCTCCTCCGGGAAGTCGTACGACCCGGCCGAGAGCGGAACGCACATGACCTGGTCGACGGTGAGCCCGCGCGTCGCGAGCGCGTCGACCCAGCGCGGGTCGTCGGCAACGATGCTCCAGATCTCCTCGAATTCGGCGTCGAGGATCGGCAGCTGCCCGCGAGACCCGTCGAGGATCTGACGGGTCTCGAACGTCCCCGCCGTCAGGGACACGATGTTGTCGGTCGAGCGGCCCGTCGCCATGTCGAGGAGGAGGACCCGTGCCCGGCGGTCGGGGAGCGGGGCGTCGCCCGCCTGCCAGGCGAGCACCTCGCGCTTGTGCGGCTCGTCGAGGCCCACGTAGGCGAACCGCACCGTCTCGGCGAACTCGTCGGACGCGGAGACGATCGAGCGGATGGTCTCGTACTCCGCCGCGGTGAGGTTTCCGAGCGGGTGCACGCCCCCGTCCGCGTTCGTGCTCTCGTCGGTGGAGTGGAGGTCGGCGATCGTCATGTCTGGCCTTTCGATGCTGGTCGGAGCTGGAGTCGGAGCTGGAGTCGGGACTGGAGTCGGGAGAGGAGGGCGACCGGGTCGGTCCGCCGGCGGCTGTACGTCAGGAGGAGATCGCCTCCGTCAGGTCGGCGTAGGTGGCGGGGGAACGGCGCTGCAGCACGGCGCCTTGGACCCAGCCGATGAGGGGGAAGACGACGACGAGCGCGAGCAGGAACACGCTGACCGCCCCGAACGTCGGAGTGCCCGTGGCGTCGACGTCGCCGACCATGATCGGGAAGTAGGCGATGATGACGGCGGAGGAGACCACGAGGCCCACGAAGCCGAGCACGGGGGCGATCACGGTGTTCCACATGCGAGCGTCGGCGGAGCGATTGCGCCGAAAGTAGGCGATCACGGCGACACTCGTCGCGGCCATGAGCACGGCGATGGCGAGTGTCGCGACCCCGGCGAACCACGTGAACACCTGCAGGACGGGATCGAGCCCCAGCACGGCGAAGGCGGCGATGAGCACGGCCGCCGTCGCGGTCTGGACGAGCGAGGACGCGTGGGGCGACAGGTGCTTCGCGTGCACGTCGCCGAGTCGGGCGGGGAGCACTCCCGCGTTCGCCATCGAGTGTTGGTACCGCGTGAGGACGTTGTGGAACGAGAGCACGCACGCGAACATGCTCGTGATGAGGAGCACGTTGATGATGACCTCGCCCACGACACCGAGGTACTGCGCCGTCGTGACGATGATGAGCGAGCCGGCCTGGTCGAGCGGGACGCCGAGGATGCCCTCGGGACCCACGGCCATCACGAGACCCCACGACGCGAGCGTGTAGAAGACACCGATGCCGATGACGGCGGCGTAGGTCGCGCGCGGGATCGTGCGGTCGGGGTCCTTCGCCTCGTCGCGGAAGATGGCCGTCGCCTCGAAGCCGATGAAGGCCGCGATCGCGAACATGAGGCCGACGCCCGGGTTGCCGGAGGCGAGGTTCTCCATGGTGAACGGTGCGAGCGAGAGTCCCTCCGGAGCGTTCCCACTGAAGACGACGGCCGCCACGAGCCCGAGGACGATGCCGATCTCGCCGACGAGCAGCACGCCGAGCACTTTCGAGGAGAGGTCGATGTGGTGGTACCCGAGCAGACCGACGAGTGCGATCACGGCGATCGAGTAGACGTACCACGGGATGTCGGGGCCGCCGAGGCCGCTCACGGTGACCTGGAGGATGTAGCCGACGTAGCCATGCACGCTCACCTGGATGGTCGTGTAGGTCAGCAGCGCGAGGTACGCGGCCGCGAGTCCGGATCTCCGCCCGAGGCCGTAGCCGACGAAGGTGAAGAAGGCGCCCGGCTTCGGCACGACCTTCGTCATGGCCGCGAGCCCGACGGAGAAGAGGAGCAGGATGACGGCGGAGATCGCGTAGAGGCTCGGGAAGCCTGCCCCGTTGCCGAGGAGGATGCCGAGGGGCGCCGCTCCGCCGATGACCGTGAGCGGCGAGGCCGCGGCGACCACCATGAACACGATCGCGGTGACGCCGAGCGACCCCTTCAGGGCGCGGTCCTTCTGAATCGGTGCGGCGCTCTGCGCCGGGTCCTTCATGACGGTCACGGGGATCTCCTGTTGTCGGGGTGGACGGGACGGTGGCGGTGCTCGGCTCCACTGTGGTCCGGTCGCGTTGCGGCGATGTCTCCCGTGCGTAACGACTCGGAGGTCGTGAATGGGACGGTCCGGCGCGGCTGTCTCATTCAGGGTTGACCCGCTCGAAACACGGCCGTCGTCGTGCCGCAACGACACGCTCGTATCGTGGGCGGCGATCAGGAAGAAGCACCATGACGGCTCTTGAACGCGCGATCAGCGACCCTCGACCGATCGACGGCATCGGATCGCGCTCCCCCATGCACGGCCTCGCCCGGCGCAGCATCGGGTTCGCCGACGTGCTCGGGCAGTCGGTCTCCGCCACGGCGCCGTCGGCCGCGGCGACCACGGTGCCCCTCCTTCTGAGCGTCGTCGCGGGCGCCGCCCAGGTGTGGTCGCTCGCCCTCGCCGCCGTCCTCGCCCTCCTGGTCGCCTCCGCCGTGAACGAGTTCACTCGCCGGATGGCGGCGACGGGCTCCCTCTACACGTTCGTCGCGAAGGGCCTCGGCACGCGGGCGTCGTTCGTCGCGGGGGTCGCGCTGCTGACGGGGTACGGATTCATCTCGATGTTCGCGCTCGGCGGCGCCGGGACGTACGCGTCCGTCCTGCTCGCACGCGTCGTCCCGGGCGTCGACGCGTCGCCCGTGCTCCTCGCCGGGACGATCGCCCTCGTCGCGGCCCTCGTCGCCCTCGTGCTCGCGCGCGGTATCCGCGTCTCCACTCGCGTCGCCCTCGTCGTGGAGGCGGTGTCCGTCGGCATCATCGTCACGCTCGTTGTCCTCCTGCTCCAGGCAATCGCGCCACGCGCGGACTGGAGCGTCCTGTCGCCGGCGGCCGTCTCGCCGCCCACGCTCGCCGTCGGCGTCGTGCTCGGTCTCACGGCCTTCGTGGGCTTCGAGAGCGCAGCGACCCTCGGTGTCGAGGCGCGGACGCCGTTCCGGACCATCCCGCGCGCGATCGTCTGGACCGTCGTCGTGTCGGGAGCGCTCTACGTGCTCTCGAGCACGAGCTTCGTCCTCGGATTCGACGTCATCGGCGAACGGATGTCGGAGAGCGTCATGCCGGTGGATCAGCTGGCGTCGGCGTTCGGTGTCGCGTGGGTCGGCGCGTTGCTCGATCTGAGCATCGCCACCTCGTTCGTCGCGTGCGCCATCGCGTCGATGACCGCGCTCGTCCGCGTGCTCTTCTCGATGGGGCGGGAAGGACTCGCTCCGGCCGTGCTCGGGAGCACCCATTCACGTTTCCGGACGCCGTTCGTCGCCGTCGTCGCGTCGACTCCGCTCGTCGCCGTGGTACCCGTCGGCGCGGCTCTCCTCGGAGCAGCGCTCTGGGACACGATGCAGGTCCTCATCGTCGTCGCCGCCGGGGGGTACATCACCGCCTACGTCCTCGTCTGCGCCGCCGCGCCCGTGTTCCTCCACCGGATCGGCGAACTGACCTGGCCGCCCGTCGTGCGCTCGATCCTCACGGTGGGTCTGCTCCTCGGTGCTCTCCTCGTCTACCTCGGCGAGGAATCGCAGAGCGAACGCTCGCCCGGCGTGTGGGTGCTCCTCGCCGTCATGGCGGCGGGCCTCGTGTGGGCGCTCGTGCGCGATCGGAACGTCCCCGGCCTGAGGCACCGGATCGGCGTGCACGACGAGCCCATCGCGAGCGATGTACTCGGGGGCGCCCTCCGCGGCCACGGCACGGGACGGCCCGGCGGGACGGAACGGTCCGGCGGCGGGTGACGGTGAGCGACGTGGCACGCGCGACGAACGGAGCGGGACCCGAGGACGGACCTGACGGAGGCCGCCCCTCCCGACCGCTCGTCGACGACGTGCGAGCGCGCCAGCCCAAGGCCATCCACAGCGCTCTGGCGGTGCTCGAGGAGGTCGCGGCGCGCGGCGCCGGGGTCACCGCGCGCGAGATTTCCGACGCCCTCGGGATGCCGCGCGCGACGACCTACCGGTTGATCAATCTCCTCGTCCAGGAGGAGTACCTCGTCCGAATGCCCGATCTCACGGGCTTCACTCTGGGCCGGAAGGTCGTCCAGCTCGCGCATCTCGTCGCACCGTCCCCGCCGCCCCGTGCCGCGCGCGAGGTCATGGAGCGCTTGCGTTCCGGGATCCGCGGAGGTGTCCATCTCGCCCGCTACGACACGGACCGGATCGCCGTGGTCGATGTCGACGACGACTTCCCCCTCTCGGACGAGAACCGGATCGTACGCGACTGGGACGCATCCGCCATGGGGCGGCTCCTCCTGGCCGAGCGCGGCGTCTCCGCGACGTCCACGCGATCCGGCCACACCCTCGGCGCGATCGTCGAGGAGACCCGCCGCGCCGGCTTCGCTCGACAGGTCGACGAACTCGTCCCGGGCTTCGGATGCCTCGCGGTGCCGATCCGCGACGAGCGCGGGCGACTCGTCGCGAGCGTCAGTTTCGCGGCACCCCGTTCGCGCATCGAGGACCCGGGGGATGTGCTCGCGACGCTCGAGGCGGGCGCGGACGAACTCGGCCGACTCCTCGTCTGAGAGGGCTACTGCGGCCCGAGGGCGGCAGTTTGTCGTGGCGCCCTCGGGGAGGCGAGCCGGCGAGCCGTCAGGATCCGATCACCGTCATCCTCACGTCGACCACACCATCGAGCGCGATCCGCTCCGCCCGGCGGACCTTATCCCGCACCGGCAGCACGTAGCCACCTTCCTTCGGCCACAGCGACGTCCTCCACTCGGTGTCGCCGATGCGGACGGACACCGGGACCATCCCCCAGCCGTAGGACACGACAGGAACGCGCTCGCCGAGGAGATCAGCGCCGTCCTCGGGGATGCGCGCGAAATGGATGGGGGCCGGACCCCGCCATTCGAACACGGGACCGCTGAAGTGCAGGGTCGCGACCATCGGCCACTCCTTCCCCCGCGCCACGCTCCGACTCATCCCAGAGTAGGAGCGCGAGGGTCGGCCGGCCCATCCCCCGATCGGGCCGCCGTCGCGGGCCGCCGTCACCGCGCCGTGAGGGCCGCAGTTCGGGTGCGAGGGCGCCCCGTGGAACTGTCGCCCTCGAGCCGCAGTAGCTCTCTCGTTTTAGGGGGTGGGGAGGGGGCGGGTGGCGTTGACCGTGCGGTCGCCGTCGTCCGTGGGAGCCGGCGCCTGGCGGAAGAGACTCAGGATGCCGCTCGAGAGGAAGAGTGCGACGAGGAGCACGATCGCGACGAGGAACATGATCGCGCGGCGTCGACGGTAGGAGGGCAGTCGCGTCGGGCCGTCCTCGTCGTCATCGTCGTCGGGCTCCGGACGCTGCGATGACGCGATCGGCGTCACGGGTGAGTCCCGACGTGCGGCCGGCGCCGCGAACTGACGTTCCAGATCGCTCGGGGTCTCGAAGTCGAGGTGATCGATGTCGTCGGAGCGATCGGATGCCATGCCCGACATGCTACGTGACGGAGAGGCGGAGCGGTGCGGTCGATCCGCGGTCGATCCGCGCTCCATCCGGCCGCGCCCGCCGCGGTCTAACTCGCGCCGAGGAGCACCGAGATGTCGATCACGAGCACGGGCAGTCGCACGATCAGCACGACGATCGATGCGAGGAACCCGAAGGCCGAGAGCCCGGCTCCGCCGAGTGTCGGATCCGCCTGGAGCCGCTTGCGGGAGCGCAGTCCGAGCAGGAAGCCGAGGACCGCGACGCCGATCGCGACGTAGATCACCCAGAACCACGGGGCGAAGAAGCACGCGACCGCGAGACCGCCCGCGATCGCCGAGAGGATCGCGACGACGTCGGTGCCCTCATGGGCGACGTCGGGCGCGGGTGTGAACCGTCTGTCGGCTGGCATGCCCTCCAGCCTACGACCGTGGCGGGGTGCGGACGGCGGTCTCGCGGGCCCCGGTGCCCCCACCGATAGGGTCGGAGCGTGCTGCTGTGGATCAACGGGACGTTCGGCGTCGGGAAGACCCACGTCGCCCACGAGCTGCATCGCCAGGTCCGCGGAAGCGTCGTCTCCGACCCGGAGCTGCTCGGCATCGGGATCCAGCGCATGTACCCGCCGGAGCTGCGCGTCGACTTCCAGGAGACGCCCTGGTGGACGCCGACCATCGCCGAGCTGCTCGCGGATCTCGCGCTGCGACACCCCGGCCCGGTGATCGTGCCGATGACGCTCGCCGACCCCGACCGCCACGAGACCGTGTTCCGCACCCTCCACTCCGCCGGTGTCGAGACGCATCACGTGACGCTGCTCGCGTCCCGCGACTCCGTGCGGCGCCGCGTCCGCGCGCGCTTCGAGGACCCCGAGGGCTGGCCGTTACAGCACTTCGACGACAACGACGCGGCCCTGCGCACCGACCGCTTCGCGACCCACGTCGAGACCGATCGGATGTCGCTCCCCGAGGTCGTCGAGGCGGTCGGCGGGATCGCCGGGATCCTCGTCGCCTACTCCCGCGCGGATCGACTGGGCCTCCCCCTGCGCCGAGCGCGGATCACGTTCCGTCACATCCGCTGACGGGGGGATGGTCCGTCCGCTCGGTCGGCGAACGTCTGCATCACGCTGTGCGAATCCCCGGTCGTGACGTCGGAACTCCGGTGCGGTGGAATCATCCTCACTCGACATAGCTAGACGACTTGGCTATGTACAGCGGGCCGCGAGAGCGCTAGGCCACCGGTCAGAGTGTGAGCGCGAACGCGAGGGTCGCGGCGACGACGGTGATCGGGGCGACGATGAGACCGAGTCCGGCGAACCTCCACCACGAGATCTCGACCCCGAGCGACGTCAGTCGCCCGTGCCAGAGCAGCGTCGCGAGCGACGCCCACGGCGTCACGAGGGGGCCGGCATTGACGCCGATGAGGAGCGCGACGAGTCGCTCCGGGCTCCCGGCGGCGGGCTCGAACGCGAGATACGCGGGGAGGTTGTCGAGCGCGTTCGCGCCGACCGCCGACACGGACGCGAGCCGGAGCAGTTCCGCCGGTCCGTCTCCCGTGCCGGCGAGAGCCGCCACGGCGTGCGTGAGGCCGAGGCCCTGCGCCGCGTCGACGGTCAGGAAGAGTCCGGAGGCGAACAGCACGAGCTGCCACGGAAGCAGCGAGAACCGCAGGGCCGACCGGCGGCGGACCGCGAAGACGACGGTCAGGACGACCGCCGCCGCGAGGGCGGGGGCCCAGACCTCGAGCCCCGAGACGAGCGCGGGGGCGAGGACCACGAGCACGGTGACGGACCAACGGAACAGCACACGATCCCGCACCACGCGGGTGGCGGCGGAGCACGGCCGCACGGTGCGGTTCGGGCTCAACGGCTTCGCGATCGTGCGAGACAGCGAGAAAGAGGCGCGCGAGCAGTTGCGGGAGATCATCGCGAAGACGGACACAGCCTCCGTCGAGGGCTTCCGGAAGTCCGTGCAACAGGCCGGACCGTCGACGAGCGACAAGAAGGGCATGTGGGCGGATTCCTCGTTCGAGGACCTCGTCCAGTACAACGAGGTTTCCGCACCCAGCTCATCGGCGACCCGGAGTTCGTCGCCCGCCGCATCATCGAATACAAGAAGAAGGGCGTCGACCTCTTCCTCCTCGGCTTCCTGCACTTCATCGAGGAGGTCGAGGCCTTCGGGGAACGTGTGCTCCCCATCGTGCGCGAGCTGGAGGCCGATCTGGCGCGCAGCGGAGACGAACGTCGTCCCGCCGCGCGCTGACGAGAACGTCCGCGGACCGGGTGGGCAGCCCGGGGTCGCGAATGAAGCGCCGCGAGCGTGGTGGCGTTGAGGGGCGGATCTTCTCCACGTCGTACACCCCGCCCGGTCTCTGACGGCGACGGAAGGAATTAAGCGCTGCGGAGTCTCGGGCGCGAACCCCTCAGAACGGGGCGACGGCGATCGATACGGCCATCTGGGCGAGTGCGACGGCCGTCGCGGTCATCGCGAGCAGCCAGAGGACGGGACGCCGCGCGGCCGCCTCGGCCAGGTGACGCCGGTCGCGGTCCGAGAGCTCGTCGACGAGAGCGGCGAGCCGCTGATCGGCGGTGTGACTTCCGCCCACGAGGTCGACGCCGGTTCCCTCGGTCGAACGCTGCGGCAGGGGACTCAAGGTGGTGGTGGTCATGGCACTCCTTCGGATTGTTCGGGCGCGTTCGCACGGCCCATCCGAGAGACCGCGCACCCGCCGATTCATGACGCCGGTTCATGACGGTGGTGGCGGGAACGTCGTCGATCCGTCCACGGCGAAAGGGCCGATCCGGATCCGACGCCACCGCGGCTGAGCGCTCGACAGGCCCTGCACTAGAACGCGTAACGGACCCGGCACCACGGCGCGTACCGCTCCACGAGCTGCAGGAACTCGCGCAGGTACTGCTGCTTGTCCTCCCAGCGGTAGCGGACGTTCGCCTGACCGTTCTGCGACACCTTCGCCTCTTGCAGGTCGGGACGCCAGAGCACTTGTTCGGCCTTCGGATGCCAGCCCGTGTTGACCTCGTGGAGAGCGCGGTTGTGGGTCAGGAAGATGGCCTCGCACGCCATCTGCGCTTTGGCCGCCGGCGAGGTCGACGCGTCGAGCTGCTGCAGGAGCTCCGCCCACTTCTCCTGCCAACCGTCCTCGATGATGACGGGACTGAAGTTGACATGCACCTCGTATCCGGCCTCGACGAAGTCGTCGATCGCGGCGATCCGCTCGGGTACAGGCGACGTGCGGATGTCGACGAGCTTCGCCGTCTCTGCAGGCATGAGCGAGAAACGCACGCGCATCTTGCCCTGAGGGTCCCACTCGAGCATGTCGCGGTTGACGTACTTCGTTGCGAAGGACCCCTTCGCGTTGGGAAGCGCACCGAAGAGCTCGGCGAGATCGCGTACGTTGTCGCTGATCATCGCGTCGACGCTGCAGTCGCTGTTCTCACCGAGGTCGTAGACCCAGAGGTCCGGGTCGCACTGGTTCGGCTCGAGCTTGATGCCCTGCTTCGTGGCGTGCTTGGCGATGGCCGCGGCGATCTGCTCGATATTGGTGAACGTCGTGACCGGGTTGCTGAAGCCCTTGCGTCGCGGAACGTAGCAGTAGACGCACGCCATGGCGCAGCCGTTCGCGTGCGAGGGCGCGATGAAGTCGGCCGAACGACCGTTCGGACGCACGGTGAGGGTCTTCTTCGTGCCGAGCACGAGCGCCTCGGTCTTGATGCGGACCCAGCGCCGCACATTCCGCTCGTCGCCGTGCAGCTCGGGGATCTGCCAGTGGCTCGGCACCTCGACGACCTCGGCCTCCGGCCACCGCGCGAGGATCTGCCGACCCCGCTCGGCGGCGGCCGCCGCCGGTTCCGCATAGATGCGCGTGATCTCGAGCAGCGGCCGCGCCGGACGCGGGAGAGCCTCGGAGGACGGAGAGGACGGAGCGGTCACGGTATCCATGTCCCCTCAGTCTCCCCGTGACCACCGACATTCGGTCGGGCTCCGAGCGGTCGTCCTACTCGTCGACGACGATCGTCGTGACGACGGGGTTCCGGCGGTGCCGGCGCGAGAGCCAGCGACCGATCGTGCGCGTCATGAGGGCCTCGAGCTCGTCGGCCGAGGTCTTCGAGCGCGGGCCGGCGCCCGCGAGGGCCTCGGTGATCGCCTTGTTGGCGTTCTCCTCCCAGCCCTTCTCCTCGACGAAGCCGCGCGCGAAGAACTCGAGCGGCTCGAGGAGCGCGTTCGTCGTCGAGTCGACGATCGCGAGGATCGTGATCGTGCCCTCCTCGGCGAGGACCTTGCGGTCGTTCATGGCGGTCTCGGTCGCGAGACCCATGGTCTGCCCGTCCACGAAGATGTATGGCGCCGGAATGCGGCCGCTGATGCTCGATCGACCGTCGACCAAGTCGACGGAGACGCCGTTCTCGATGACGAAGACCTGGTCGTCGGCGACGCCCGTCTTGCGCGCGAGCGCCGCGTTGGCCGTGAGGTGACGCCACTCGCCGTGGTACGGCAGCACGGCTGAGGGCTTCACGATGTTGTAGCAGTAGGTGAGCTCACCGGCGCTCGCGTGGCCGGAGACGTGCACCTTCGCGTTGCCCTTGTGCACGACCTGCGCGCCCCAGCGTGTGAAGGCGTTGATGATGCGGTAGATGGCGTTCTCGTTGCCGGGGATGAGCGAGCTCGCGAGCAGGATCGTGTCGCCCTCGCCGATCTCGATGATGTGCTCGCGGTTGGCCATCCGCGACAGTGCGGCCATCGGCTCGCCCTGCGAGCCGGTGCAGATGAGGACGGTGTTCTCGTCCGGCATCTTCTCGATCGCCTTCATGTCGACGAGCATGCCCTTGGGGATGCGCAGGAAGCCGAGCTCGGCGGCGATGCCCATGTTGCGCACCATCGAACGTCCCACGAACGCGATCTTGCGACCGTGGCGCTCGGCCGCGTCGATGACCTGCTGGATGCGGTGCACGTGGCTCGCGAAGCTCGACACGACGATGCGACGGGGCGCGGTGCGGAACACCTGGTCGATCGCGGGGGCGAGGTCCTCCTCGCTCGTCGTGAAGCCCGGGACGTCCGCGTTCGTCGAATCGGTGAGGAAGAGATCGACGCCTTCGTCGGCGAGACGCGCGAAGCCGCCGAGGTCGGTGATGCGACGGTCGAGCGGGAACTGGTCCATCTTGAAGTCGCCGGTGCAGAGCACCGTGCCGGCGCTCGTGCGGAGCGCGACGGCGAGGCCGTCGGGGATCGAGTGGTTGACGGCGAAGTACTCGGTGCCGAAGGGACCGAACTGCACTTCGTCGCCTTCCTTCACCTGGACCGTCTTCGGCGTGATCTTGTGCTCCTCGAGCTTCGCCGTGACGAGCGCGAGGGTCAGGCGCGAACCGACGATGGGGATCGTGGGCCGCTCCTTCAGGAGGTACGGCACCCCGCCGATGTGGTCCTCGTGTCCGTGCGTGAGGACGACGGCCACGACGTCTTTGAGGCGCGAACGGATCGCGGTGAAGTCGGGGAGGATGACGTCGATGCCGGGCTGGTTCTCCTCGGGGAAGAGCACGCCGCAGTCGACGATGAGCAGCTTGCCCTTGTGCTCGAACACGGTCATGTTGCGGCCGACCTCACCGACGCCGCCGAGGGGCGTCACGCGCAGACCGCCGTCGGCGAGACGGCGGGGCGTGGGGAGGTCGAGTTCGTGGCGGGGGGTCTTCTTGAGAGTCACGTATGGGTGCTTTCGGAACGGGCGTCGCTCGGTGCGGCGCGAGGGGTGGCACCACCTGGGGTGCCGGAGTCGATGGGCCCCGACGCGCGACCGAGAGGATCGGAGACGCGGTTCCGACGATGCTGATGCACGCGTCGTCGTGGGGGCGGGGATGTCGCGGAATCACCTCGGATGGAGAGCTCCCGCTGTCGGTGCGGACCTCCCGTGGAGAGAACCGCAGACCCTCTACCTTCCCACACCCCGCTGCGCATCGCTCCGGCGACCTCACTGGAACCCCTGGGCGCCCCCTCCGCGACCCCTGCGCGACCCCTGCCGCGCCGCCCCGAAACGACGAATCGCCGAGCCGGATGACCGGATCGGCGATGCCGGAAGCACCGTCCTCAGCGCCGTGTGCCGTCGTCGAACGTGATGTCGAGATCAAAGAACCGGTCGACGTCCTCCTCGCCATCGAAACCCGTGCGGGGACCGTCGCCGCCCACGACGATCTCGGCGACACGGGCCGGACGCACGGAGTCGAGTTGGCGACGCAGTTCGACGGTCTCCTCGGAGAAGTCGACGTCCCCGCTTTCCCACGGGTGCGGGATGGAGAGCACGTCGTTTCCGACGCCGATGACGAGCTCGGCCCACTCGTGCGCCCCGCTGTCCTCGAGCACGATCGGCAACCGTACAGCCTCGGCGTGGCCGCGCTTGGCCAGGGCAGCGGTGAGTTCGACGAGGGTGGCCGCGGCGTCATCGGAGGTGATCACGTTTTCGCCGGCGTAGGTGATGCATCGCATTCGCTCACTCTGTCGCGAAGCGCCCGGGACCGCGTGGCGTTGCGCAATGTGGATCGACCCCGTATGCAGTGCCCGCCGCAGAGTCGGAGAGCGCTCGCCGTGCGGAATCAGCCGGAGGCCGGGGAGCCCTCGACCGGCTCGCGTTGGACGTCGAGGTCGAGGCCCCTCGTCGAGTGCGTCGCCGTGATCATCGTCTCGAGCCAGGCGTGATTGAGCGCCGCCGTGCGTGACCCGGCGAAACGGAAGCTGACGACGGCGGCGGGACTGATCCATACCGAGACCCGGCCGTACGCCTCCTCGTGGGACGGTGACGTCCACGACAGGAGGAAGCTCTCGTGGCGACGCATCTTCTGGGCGAGGACGACCTGCACGTGCGCGAGGAACCGATCCTCGAAGTCGTAGCTCTGTCCGTCGACATTCATAGATCCCATGCGACCCATGATCGCATCACGCGAGCGATCTGAATCGACGGTTGCGCGAGCGCCCTTCAGTCCACCTCACGGAGCGCATCGACGATGCCTGTCGCTCTCCGGTCGTCGCCCGCCTCCATCCCCCCTTTCGGGGCGAGACGGCCGGCCGCACCGCGGGGCCGAGCACGACGATCGGCCCGACCGGCCGCAGAAATCCGCACCTCCCGGGGGTCCGCTCACACGAACGACGACCGTGGAAGAGCGCCGGGCCGATTGCCAGGCGCCCGCCGCGCTCTTGCGGACGAGCACTCCCGGGTGTAGTCAGAGGTTAACGGGGAACATACTGACGCATCGACTGCGTCCACTCTGGTGCCTCCTCTTCGCAGTCAGGTGCCGCCATGGCCCCCTCGGTCCATTCATCCGCCCTCCCCCGCTCGGCCGCCACTCTCGGCCTCGCCGCCGTACTCGCGCTCGCGTTCGGGTCGGCCGCCCACGCGGACATCATCATCGACGGCCCCGTGAACCTCGGTCGCGCGGCAACCTTCGCCGTACTCGGCGACGAGACCGTGACCAACACCGGCCCCACCGTCGTGAACGGCGACGTAGGGCTCAGCCCGGGGACCTCCGTGACGGGATTCACCGAAGGACCCGGTGTGATCGTGGGAGGCGAGCTCTACGTCAACGTCGAGGAGGCCGAGGACGCTCAGACCGATGCGTCGGCCGCGTTCGGCGTCGCCGATTCGCTCACGCCGCAGGAGAGCGGAATCACGCAGCTCGACGGCCGCTCGCTGACTCCCGGCGTCTACTCGGGCGGCGCGATCGATCTGGCCGAGAACGGCGACCTCGCGTTCTCCGGTTCGGCCGAGAGCGTGTGGGTCATCCAGGCGGACAGCTCCCTCACGATCGGTTCGGCGACGGTCATGACCTTCTCCGGCGGCGCGAGCGCCTGCAACGTCTTCTGGAAGGTCGGGAGCTCCGCGACCATCGGAAGTGCGGCGCAATTCGCCGGAACCGTCATCGCCGGCGAATCGGTCACGGCGAACACGTCGGCGGTCATCGCCGGCCGGCTCCTCGCACTCACCGGGGCCGTCACACTGGACTCCAACCTCATCACGGCTCCCGAGCCCTGTGGAGCCGGCAGCACGACCGAGACGACCACGCCGGAGATCATCTCCGATGCTCCCGATGACGGCACGGTCGGCACGGAGTACGCATTCGACATCGAGGCCGACGGCACGCCCGATTCGAGCTTCACGGTCGTCGACGGCGCTCTCCCGCCGGGTCTCGAACTCGACTCTGACACGGGCACCCTCTCCGGCACGCCGACCACTCCCGGCAGCTACGACGTCACGGTCGAGGCCGACAACGGCGACAGCGTGACCGACACCGAGTCGTACACCATCGTCATCGTCGCGGCCGCGGTCGTTCCCGCGCCGGCCCCGACCGACGGCCCCACCCCGGCGCCACTCCCCGGCTCGGGCGGTGACGGATCCGGTGACGGATCCGGCGACGGCTCGGATGGCGGCGACGGCTCGGGCGGCGGCTCCGGAACCTCCGGCGCGGGCGGCTCCGGCGAGCCCCTCGCCGTGACCGGCTCGGAATCCACCGTGCCGATCATCGCGGGCACGCTCGTCCTCCTCGCGGGAATCGCCCTCACGACCGTCGCCGGCCTCCGCGGTCGCACGTCGCGCACCGCGCGCTGACCCCACCCAAAGAGCTACACCCGTCCGAGGGCGCCAGGTACACCTGGCGCCCTCGGCTGCGAACTAGCGCCCTCGCGAGTTGAGTGCGCGCGGCATCCGCGCGAACTCCGTCTCGCACCGAGTCACGCGGACCCGGCTCGGCGACGATGCGTTCTCGCGGTTCCCCGAGCTCATCGAACCGCAAGCGCGTCGCACGGTGCTCGGCCGGATCGGTGAGGCCGACGACGTCGCCGCCGTGATCGGTCTCCTCGCGTCGGACGAGGCTCGTTGGGTCACCGGTCAGGACGTCGAGGTCTCGGGAGGTTACGACCTCTGACGGGCCCGACGCACGAGGGCGACCACCAGGAGCACTCCCGCGATCGCCGAGGCGGATGCGGCGGCCCTCGGCCGACCGGGGCGAGGGTCGACACGTGTCGACGAATCCTCGCCCCGCCGCATGGCGGGAAGGTGCTCGATCGAGTGTGCGGCTCGAGTGAGGGCGGTCGTTGTGGCGAGCAGGGCGCTTTCCCCTCGACCCGCTCCGCGCAGGCGGAGGGCGTCGAGTCGATCACGCGACCGGTCGAGCACCGACAGCGGCAGCGCGGCGATGACATTGCCCGGCGGGCGCCGCGCCACGATCGGGTGCGCGCGCGTCGGCGCGATCCGCCGCGTCACCTCCCAGGCGAGACCGAGGAGCCGAAGTCGGCCAGCGGGCACTCGCTCCTGCAGTCGGGGGAATAGTTCGTCTTCCTCGTCCCGGACGTCCTCGCGCAGCACGTCGACGAGTCGGTCGATCGCCGCTTGGCGCTCGACCGAGCCGAGTTCGAGATCCTCGAGCCGCGTCACGAGTTCGTTCACCTCCTGGTGCTCCTGCTCGACCTGGAGGGTGAGCTCCCCGCCGTCCGGAAGGACCCGGCGCATGACGGGCCAGAGCACCGATTCCTCCGCGAAAGCGTGAGGGAAGACGAGACGGTAGAGATCGAGCAGCACGGGCAGCTGCTCCTCGTGCGTCGATTCCCCCAAGCGCTGCAGGAGCCGGTCGAGCTCGATGTGGTCGCTCTTCTGACGGGAGAGCACGCTCATGCGTCCCCCCAGTTCCGCGACGCTCTGATCGGCGACGGATCTCATCCTGTCCTCCTCGTGTTCGGTCGGCCCAGTATGGGCAACCGCCGGAGGTCGTGTCGTCCCTCTTGCGCGGTTGTGTGTGACGTGCTGTCCCGCTGGCGCCCTGCTCGAAACGAGGGCGGTACACCGGTGCCGAGGGCGCCAGGTGGACCTGGCGCCCTCGTGCGGCAGTAGCCCTTTCGGGGCGGAGGGGACGGCGTTTGCTTGGTGTTCACCCAGGGTTCGCCGGGTGCCGACAGACTCGACGACGGCTCACGTCCCCGGGCCGCCACACGCTCGCCTCGAAGGGCACCCCATGCGCACACCCACCCGACCATCGGCGCGCGCGCTCCTCGCGCTCGCCGCTGCCGCACCACTCCTCGCGACCCTCGCGATCGCTCCGACCGCGACCGCCGCAGAGGCGTCACCCATCCGCATCAACGAGATCGCCCAGAGCAACGCCGTCCCCGGCGACTGGATCGAGTTCACGAACACCGGCACGACGGCCGTCGACGTCTCCGGCTGGATCATCAAGGACGACAAGGACGAGCGCACCGACGCGCTCCCCTCCGGTTCGATCGTCGCCCCGGGTGGCTACCTCGTGATCGGCGAACCCGAGATGACCTTCGGCCTCGGCCGAGCCGACACGGCCCGCCTCTACCTCGCCGACGGCACGACCCTCGTCGACAGCTACGCGTGGACCGACCACGCCGCCACGAGCTACGGCCGCTGCGCCGACGGCACCGGCGAGTTCATCCTCACCGTCGAGCAGACCCGCGGCACCGCGAACGCCTGCTCCCTCGACGCCGTCGACGCCGTCGTCATCAACGAGATCGAGTCGAGCGGCGGCGAGCCCGGCGACTGGATCGAGCTCACCAACACGGGCCTCGTCGCCGTCGACGCCACCGGCCTCGTGCTCCGCGACAGCGACGACACGCACACGTTCGTCGTTCCTGCCGGGTCGACGATCGAGCCGGGCGCCTTCCTCGTCGTCGGCGAGCCGGAGATGACCTTCGGTCTCGGCGGAGCGGACAGCGTGCGGCTGTTCGACACGGACGGCACGACCCTCGTGGACGAGTACACGTGGTCGATGCACTCCCCCACGACCTATGGACGTTTCCCGGACGGCGGCGGCGGCTTCGTGCAGACCCTCGAGTCGACACGAGGCGCCGCGAACGCCGTGCCCGCGCCGGAGGGCGCCGACGTGCGGATCAACGAGATCGAGTCGAACGGCGGAACGCCGGGTGACTGGGTCGAACTCGTCAACCCGACGGCCGCGGCGATCGACCTGAGCGGCTGGATCGTGAAGGACAGCGACGACACCCACGTGAGCGTGCTGCCCGCAGGGTCGCGCATCGCGGCAGGGGGATTCTTCATCGTCGAGGAGACGCAACTCGGCTACGGCCTCGGTGCGAACGACGCCGTGCGCCTCTTCGCTCCCGACGGCGCCACGACTGTCGACCAGCACGCCTGGACGGGCCACGCGGCGACCTCCTACGGGCGCTGCCCCGACGCGGCCGGTGAGTTCGTCCTCATGACCTCCGTCACGAAGGCCGCCCTGAACGACTGCGGTTTGCCCGTGCGCATCAACGAGATCGACTCGAGCGGCGCCGATCCCGTCGACTGGATCGAGATCGTCAACAACGGCGCGACGCCCGTCGACATCTCGGGCATGATCCTCAAGGACGACAACGACGCGCGCACGCTCGCGATCCCGGCCGGGACGACCGTCGAGGCCGGTGCGCACCTCGCGATCGACGTCGACGTCGACGGCGGCTTCGGTCTCGGCGGCACCGACTCGGCCCGACTCTTCGCGGCCGACGGCACGACTCTCGTGGACGCCTATTCCTGGACCGGGCACGCGGCGACGACCTACGGCCGCTGCCCCGATGGGACCGGCGAGTTCGCCGCGACGACGGAGCCGACGAAGGGAGCCCCGAATGCCTGCGAGGGCGACCTCGTCACGGCACCCTGGCCTGGTGACGAGTCCGTCTCGACGGTCGACGAGGCCGGTTACTTCGGCAGCAACATGAGTGGTCTCGTGTTCGAGGACACCGACACGGGTTCCGCCGGCGCGACCGGCGCCGACACGCTCTGGGCCGTCAAGAACGGTCCCGGCACGCTCTACCGTCTCGACAACATCGACGGCCAGTGGACCCCATCGTCCACTCCCGGGTGGGAATCCGGCAAGGCGCTGCACTACGCCGACGGAACGGGCGACGTGGACGCCGAGGGCGTCGCGCTCACCGACGCGGGTTCGGCCGGCGGCGTCTTCGTCTCCACGGAGCGCAACAACGACGTCTCCGGCACGAGCCGCCCGTCGGTCATCCGTTACGACGTCTCCGCGACGGGGACGGAGCTCTCGGCCGACCGGGAGTGGAACCTCGCCGCAGACCTCGCGAGCGACGTCCCGACGATCGGCGCGAACGCCGGTCTCGAGGGCATCACATGGATCCCGGACGCCGACCTCCTCGCGAAGGGCTTCGTCGACGAGAGCACGGGCTCGCTCTACGACCCGGCCGACTACCCGGGCCACGGCGGCGGCCTATTCGTCGTCGGACTCGAGGCCACCGGTTCGCTCTACGTGTACGCGCTCGACCAGGACTCGACGGACCTGCAGCGCATCGCGACGATCGAGAGCGGGTTCCCGAGCATCATGGAACTCGAGTACGACAGTGCGACGGACCTGCTCTGGGCGGTGTGCGACGACACGTGCGACGGCCGCTCCGCGATCCTCGACATCGACGCCACTGCTCCTGCTCCGGCCGAGGGCGCGATGGGAATCGCGGCGGCCCCCGGCGCCTTCGGGGTCGTCCTCGTCGTGGAGCGTCCGGCCGACATGCCGAACGTGAACAACGAGGGCCTCGCGATCGCGCCGAACGATCAGTGCGTCGACGGTGTGAAGCTGGTCGTGTGGTCGGACGACAACGGCACGGACGGGTTCTCGCTTCGCGAAGGCACGATTGTGTGCACTCTCGCGGAGGTCCCGGGCGAGCCCACGCCCGGTGACCCTACGGACCCGACGGACCCGACGGACCCGACGGTCCCCGACGACGGCATGGCGCCGTCCGGACCGGACGCGGATCCGGACGCGGGCGATGGCCTCGCCGTCACGGGAGCCGAGCCCGCCGGGGCGCTGCTCGCGGCGCTCGCGCTGCTCGTCACCGGCATCGGAGCTGCCCTGATCCACGGCCGCCGCCGCGAGACGACGAGCTGACATTCACGCCTCTCGCTGACGAACCCCCCGCGACCCTGTGGTCACGGGGGGTTCGTCGTCCCTCACGACTATTGCCGGGAATCGAAGCCCGCACACCAGGGGGGGCGCCGAAGGCTGCACTTCGGGTGCGAGGGCGCTAGGTCTACCTGGCGCCCTCGGACGGGTGTAGCTCTTTGGTTGCTCGTAGCCGAGGGACTCGACGATGGGGCGGGAGGACGGTCACTCGCCGAGGTACCGCCTCAAGACGATCTCGACGGTGCGCAGCCGCCAGCGCACACGCACCGCGGTGAAGCCGCGGCGCTGCAGTTGCCGAGCGCTCTGCTCATCGAGCCGTAGACCCGGCTCGGGGCTGTCGCGCCAGCCCGACGTCGAGTCGTAGACCTCGCGAATGCGAGGCCGGGCGTTGGTCGATCCGAATTTGCGTTCGCCGTACGGCGTGACTGTGAGGGCCACCAGAACTCCACTACCGGGTCGGGACGGTACAGAGGGTTCGATCTCGGCGCCGGTGCAGAGCTCGTGAGAGGGCGATGCCCTCGAGGACTGTTCGCCACGCTACTCCTCCCCGGTGGACGTCTCTCCCCCATTCCAGGGCCGGCGGATGAAGACCGGGTGACGTCCCGCTCCGAACCGCTGCCGACGTCCGACGGCCCGTCGCGTTCACTCCGGCGCCGGCGGCTCCGTCCGGAAGTTCACGAGTTTGTGGGTGCCGTCGCACCACGGCTTGATCGCCGAGACGCCGCACCGGCACAGCGCGACCGTGCGTCGTTTGGGCACGATCTCCTCGCCGTCGGGCCCCACGATCACGACGTCGCCGCGTACGACGAGCGGTCCGTCCGGATACGGCGAGATGCGGACCCGTTCCTCGTCACGAGTCACGACGGACCTCCGACTCCCGCGACCCGGTCGCGTACCTCTCGAACAGAATGCGCGGCCACCGGCATGCGCGCGCCGCGATAGGGGACGCCGCCGCGTGCGCGGGCGACGACCGCGAGCCAGCTCGTGACGGCGCGCTCGAGCAGCCACAGCGGTGCCCAGAGCGACGATGACGGAGGGAACGCCGCCGCGCCGCCCGCCGTGCGACGACCGGCCTCGGCGAGCGCGACGGTGACCACCGTGACGGCCACGAGCCGCGTCGGAGTGCGGAGGGAGGACACGACGATGGGGGCGATCGCGAGCTCGACGGCCAGGTGCCCGGGCCGCGCCCACTCGTCGTACGCCTGCCGGACGCGCTGCTCCAGGAAGCGGCGCGTCGTCGGTGGCCGCCGGGCGACGAAGACGTCGTCGGCACGCTCCTCCCGGCCACCGGCGGCGCGCACCGTGCGCAGGAGCTCGAGGTTCTCGAACAGCACGTCGCCGTCGTACCCGCCCGCGCGGAGGAGCGTCGAGCGGCGGAAGGCGAAGGTCCCGGGGAAGTCACCACCCGTCGCACGCGCGAGCAGCGAGCGCGCCGTGTCCCACCGTGCGTGCCACGGCATCGGTCGGAAGACGTTCTGCGGACGCACGATATCGGCGTCGGAGAGCCGGGTGAGCACGCGCGCGAGCGACTCGCGGTCGTACCGCACGTCGTCGTCCGCGATCACGACGCGCTCATGGCGGGAGCGACGGATCCCCGTCATCACACCAGCGACCTTCCCGTTCCGGCCCGGCCACGGCTCGGCCGGGATGAGCCGGAGTGCCGTGGGACGCGACTCGTCGACCCACCGGCGCCGATGCGCTGCGAGGATCGGGGCGTCCGACCCGTCGACGACGGTCACATCGATCCAGCCGTCGAGTCGGCGCAGGTAGTCGGCGAGCTCGATCGACCCCTCACCGGTCTCCTCGTCCTCGTTCCACCGCAGCGGCAGCACGTACTCGGCATCGAGCCGCTTCTCCACGCGAGCCCCTCGATCAGCACGGACGCCGCGATCGTCACGGACGCCGCCGGGGGTGCTCGGAGCGTCGCTCATACCGACCGTGAGGACGAGCGAAGTGAGGACCGGCCGGCTTCGAACGCCTCGAGGATGTGGTCGGCGAGCAGTCCGTCGACGTACAACCCCGCGCTCGCCCCGAAGACGATGTCCGCGAGGAGGTGTGGCTCGTCCTCGGCGAGCGACCCGGCGAGATCGTGTGCGGCGATCTGCTCGTGCACGGCGTCGGCCTCGACGTGCTCGTCGAAGTACTCGGTCACGTCCTCGCCGAAGCCAAGCCGCCGGAACGCGTCGCCGTAGGACTTGTTGGGGATCGACGACGTCATCTCGAACGCAGCGAGGTGGCCGGCGATCGCTCCGCGCAGTCGTCGGTTGAGGCCGAACATCGACATGACGTTGAGCGATGCGAAGGTGATCGCGGGGATGTCGTCGAGATAGGCACCGTACGTCGCATCGAGTCCGACACCCTCGATCGTGCGCGCGAAGATCGCCGCGTGCTGCCGTTCCGGCCGCCCGGCCCCGTACTCGTCCGACTGGATCTCGACGAGCGCGACCTTGCTGCGCCCCTGCAGGCGCGGGATCCCCCACGAATGCGGATCGGCCTCGCGAAGTGTGTAGACGGTGCGTTGGATGAGGAATTCGCGTGCCTGCTCGGCCGTCGCCTTCCGCGCGAGGAAACGCGACAGGCTCGGACCGGGCGTTGGCTTGGTGAGCTCGAAGAGCATCGCGGCGACCGCGGCGCTCCGGGCCTCCGGGAGTTCCGGCATCGGCACGACGTCGCGCAGCCGGCCGTCGAACGTCGCCTCGATGCGCGCACGCCCCGAGAGCAGGTCGACGTTCCATTCCCAGACACCGTCCGGGTCGACGAGTCCGCCGTAGTGCAGGGAGTAGAGCAGGAAGAGTGTGAACTGGATGTCGTCGTCGACGATGACGTCGCTCGTCGACGCGAGCGTCCCCTGCACGGCGTCGTGCCAGGACGTGATCGCGCCCACATCGTCGGGGCGGCTCTCGAGGAGCTGAAGGAGGGAGGCGCTCAGCGGGCCGCGCGCGCTGAGGAGCGTCGACGACGCCCGCATTCCGATGTCGGTCATGCTCCCCAGTGTCGTGAGCCGGTCGACGCTGCGCAGCCCCTTGCGAGTTGGCCGCCCATCGAGGAAGACACCCCTAGACGAACACGATGCCCGGTCGATCTTCACGGAATCGTCGGCGCTTCCTCGCAAACCTGCGACACTGGAACATGACGTATCCCACCGTGTTCCGCAACACCCGGAAGAGCGAGCGCGCTTTCCTCGCCGATTACCAGCCGGAACAAGCGGGGTGGTCCGACAGTACGGGCACGACGGTGCTCATGTACGCGCTCAAGAACGCCGACCCGCTGGCGCGTGTCGCCATCGCCAATCGGCTGATCGACGATGGCGCCGACACGGCGGCCGAAACGGGCGATCACGTCAACGCCCTGCACACGCTGCTCTCGGCGATGCAGCACGACTTCGCGACCGAGCCCGCTCTCCTGCAGCGCCTGATCGACGGCGGTGCCGACGTCAACCTCTGTTCCGGTCAGCGCTACGGCACACCGGTGCAGGCCCTCAGTCGGATGACGGCGTTCTCGGACGGCACCCTCGCGCCCTTCTACGACGTGCTCTTCGCCTGCCCGCAGCTCGACGTCACAACGCAGAGCCGCACGGGCCGCAGCGTCATGGACAGCGCCCGCGCGGCGGGCGCCCGCCGCGGCGACCTCCTGGCCCGCTGCGAGGCGCACCTCTCTCACGCTGCCGCTTGAGCGACGCGCCGGCGCACCCATGCCGGGGCCGGTGAGGGTCACGACGACGCGCTCCCGCGCCTCCCGCTTGCTGTCTATCCCGTGCTCGGCCCGGTAGTCCTTGAGGGCGCTATCCACTTCGTCGGCGAGCCAGAGCAGGGCGAGCTCGCGCAGCGCCGTGAGGTTGCCGAGGCGGAAGTAGTTCGACAGCGCGGCGTCGATGCGTTCGGCGGGGTAGATCCGGCCACCGGCGAGCCGGTCGCGGAGCGCGTCGGGGGCGAGGCCGATGACCTCGATCTGACCGGCTGCGCGCAGCCACGGTCGGGGATCGTCTCCCGTTGCGGGATACCGAGTACGTAAGAGGATGTCGAGCAACGGACGGCTCCTCCTGGAGGCGGTTCACGCCCGCCGATACGGCTGGCGGTGCCCGATATCGGGCACCGCAACCGAGTAGACACCCGAGATCGCACCCGTTCCGCCGTCCTCACGGAATCCAAACGCACGTGCCCCCACCGCCACCCCCGGCATTTGCGTACGCAACAGTCATCCGCGGGTGCTATTTCACCCGCGGATGACTGTTGCGTACGCAGATGCGCCAGGAAGAGGGGCGGGTCAGAGGCCGTCGGCGATGCGGTGGTAGACGGCGTTCCAGCGCACCTCCTGCTCGAACGCGCGGAGCGTCGTCGACTCGTCGATCACGAGGAGCTCGACACCCGCAATGCGCGCGAAGTCCTCGAAGGCTTCGATCCCCACGGCCGTCGACATCACGGTGTGGTGCGCGGCGCCCGCGGTCAGCCACGCGGCCGCCGACGTCGCGAAGTCGGGCCGCGGCTGCCACACGGCGCGACCGACGGGGAGGTTCGGGAGCGGGGCGCGCGGCTCGACGACGTCGACGACGTTCGCGGTGAGGCGGAACCGGTCGCGGACATCCGAGAGCGCGACGACGACGGCCGTGCCGGGGTCGGCCGTGAAGACGAGGCGGACGGGATCGTCCTTGGCGCCGATCCCGAGCGGGTGGACCTCGAGGGTCGGCTTCGCCGTCGTGAGCGTCGGGCTCACCTCGAGCATGTGAGCCCCGAGGATCGTCTCGGCGCCGTCGACGAGGTCGTACGTGTAGTCCTCCATGAGGCTCGCGCCGCCGGGCAGTCCGCTGCCCATGACGTTCGCGACGCGCACGAGCACGGCCGTCTTCCAGTCGCCCTCGGCGCCGAAGCCGTAGCCGTCCGCCATGAGGCGCTGCACCGCGAGTCCCGGCAGCTGCCGGAGTGACCCGAGGTCCTCGAAGCTCGTCGTGAAGGCGGAGAAGCCACCCTCCTCGAGGAAGCCGCGCAGCCCGAGCTCGATCGCCGCACCGTCACGGAGCGAGCTGTGCCGCTCGCCGCCGACGCGCAACTCCGGCGCGACGTCGTAGAGCTCCTCGTACTCCGCCACGAGCGCGTCGATCGCATCGGATGGCACGGCGTCGACAGCGGCCGCCAGCTCGTTGACCGACCACGTGTTGACCTGGACGCCGAAACGGTGCTCGGCCTCGGTCTTGTCGCCCTCCGTGACCGCGACGTAGCGCATGTTGTCGCCGAACCGCGCGAGCTTCATGTTTTGCGCGGCGTGCCACCCCGCGGCCGCGCGACTCCACGTCGCGATCTCGGCCGTGACGCGCGGGTTCGTCGCGTGACCGACGACGGTCTTCCGCGCGACGCCGAGCCTCGTCTGGATGTAGCCGAACTCGCGGTCGCCGTGCGCCGCCTGGTTGAGGTTCATGAAGTCGAAATCGATGTCGGCGTAGGGCAACTCGACATTCGCCTGCGTGTGGAAGTGCAGGAGCGGCTTCTGCAAAGCGTCGAGCCCCGCGATCCACATCTTGGCCGGACTGAACGTGTGCATCCATGCGATCAGCCCGATCACGTTGTCGTCGCCGTTCGCGTCGAGCATCGCGCGACGGATCGACGCCGAGTCGGTCAGAACGGGTTTCCAAACGATGCGGACGGGAAGCCCCGAGTCGCCGAGGGTCGTCGCGATGGTCTGCGACTGCTCGGCGACCTGGCGGAGGGTGTCCTCGCCGTAGAGGCCCTGACTGCCGGTCAGGAACCAGATCTCGAGGGCATCGAACGAGGTCGTGAGTGCGGGCATGGGAGGTCCTTCTTCCTGTCTGCAGAATGGGCGTCGTGAGCGGAGCGTCAGAGAGCGCTGACCGCGGAGCGTTCGATGGCGAGCCCCGACTCGTAGCGCGCGAGGTAGACCCTGAAGCCCGCGACGTCGTCGGGCGCGGGTGCCGCGGTGTCGATCGCGGCACCCGCGAAGACGTGGTCGTGGAGGTAATCGCCGAGAGACGCACCGGACGGAGCCGCCGAAAGGTACGACGCGAGGACGGCGATGCCCCACGCGCCGCCCTCCGACGCGGTCCGCATGACCGCGACGGGCGCATCGATCGCGGCGGCCAAGAACCGCTGCGCGACGCCCGCCGTGCGGAAGACGCCGCCGTGGGCGAACATCGTGTCGAGGGCGACGCCCTCATCCGCGAGAACGCGCATGCCGAGGCTTAGGGTCCCGAAGACGCCGTAGACCTGTGCCCGCATGAAATTCGCGAGCGTGAAGCGACTGTCCGGGGCGCGGACGACGAGAGGCCGCCCCTCGTCGAGACCCGCGATCGGTTCACCCGCGAGATGGTTGTACGCGAGTAGTCCCCCCGCGTCGGAATCGCCCTCGAGCGCTTCGCGGAAGAGCGTCTCGAAGGCGGCGTCCGCGTCGACCGGGGCTCCGGAGGCTTCGGAGAAGCGCCGGAACAGTCCCACCCAAGCGGCGAGTTCACTCGCGCCGTTGTTGCAGTGCACCATCGCGACGGGATCGCCCCCCGGCGTCGTGACGACGTCGAGTTCGGGGTGCGGGTGCTGCAAGGGGCGTTCGAGGACGACCATCGCGAAGATGCTCGTCCCGGCGCTCACGTTGCCGGTGCGCGGCGAGACCGCTCCCGTCGCCACCATGCCGGTTCCGGCGTCACCCTCCGGCGGGCACATCGGGATACCCGGGCGGAGCGCTCCCGTCGGATCGAGAAGGGCTGCGCCGTCCGCCGTGAGCTCTCCCGCCGGACGTCCCGCCGCGAGCACGGTCGGCAGCACGTCGGGGAGTCGAAACCCCGGCGTGGTGGGAGCCACGAGGTCGTCATAGCGCGCGAGGAGGTCGGCGTCGTAATCGGTCGTCGACGAGTCGATCGGGAACATGCCGGACGCGTCGCCCACCCCGAGGACCTTCTCACCCGTGAGCCGCCAGTGGACGTAACCCGCGAGCGTCGTCACGAACCGGATGTCGGGGACGTGCGGCTCCGCGTCGAGTACCGCCTGGTGCAGGTGCGCGATCGACCAGCGGAGGGGGATGTTGACACCGAACAGTCCGGAGAGCTCCTCCGAGGCGCGGCCCGTCGTGGTGTTGCGCCACGTCCGGAACGGAACGAGCAGTTCGTCGCTCTCGTCGAACGCGAGGTAGCCGTGCATCATCGCCGAGATCCCGATCGCGCCGACGGTCTCCGGTCGGACGCCGTAACGACGCTCGACATCGGCCACGAGGTCGGCGAAGGCCGCTCGAAGACCCGTCCACACGTCGTCGAGCGAGTACGTCCACATCCTGTCGACGAATGCGTTCTCCCAGTCGTGGCTCCCGGTCGCGAGCACGTCCGACGGGTCCTCCCCGACGAGGCAGGCCTTGATGCGGGTGGAACCGAGTTCGATGCCGAGGGACGTGCGCCCAGCGAGGATCGCCTCTGCGCCGCTCATCGGCGCTCGTCCGATGCCTGGCCGTACACGTTCTGGTACCGCGAGAAGAGCGCGTCGACGCGATCCTGCGGGATGGGGATGAGCGGACCGGCCTCGCGCGCGATGTGCACCGTGCGGGCCGCGTCCTCGCACATCACGGCGGCCTTCACGGCATCGGCCGCGTCGACCCCGATCGTGAAGGGGCCGTGGTTCTGCATGAGGACCGCACGGGATCGGTGACCCGACAGCGTCTCGACGATGCCCCGGCCGATCGAGTCGTCGCCGATGATCGCGAACGGGCCGATCGGGATGGGCCCGCCGAACTCATCGGCCATGCCCGTGATGACGCACGGGATCTCCTCGCCGCGGGCCGCC
This sequence comes from Labedella populi, assembly GCF_004078655.1. Lineage (GTDB taxonomy): Bacteria > Actinomycetota > Actinomycetes > Actinomycetales > Microbacteriaceae > Labedella > Labedella populi. The sequence continues at coordinate 170,838 of NZ_RZNC01000005.1, forward strand.
CAGGCGACCGCATACGTCGAGTGGGTGTGCACGACGCCGCCGACGTCCGGCATGTTCCGGTAGACGTAGGCGTGGGCCGCGGTGTCGCTCGACGGGGTGCGTTCGCTGCCCGGCGTACCGGGGAGGACGCTGCCGTCGAGGTCGCACAGGATCATGCTCTCGGGGGTGAGGTCGTCGTATGAGACCCCGGACGGCTTGATGACGAAGAGATCGGCACCGGGGACACGGCCGGAGACGTTTCCGCCCGTCCAGACGACGAGCCCATAACGGACGAGCTCTCCGTGGAGCCGGGCGACGTCCGCCCTGACGGTCTCGATCGCCGACAGGATGTCCGGATCCGAGAGGTGGGGCGGGGGCGTCGTCGCCGCGGCAGGGCTCGTCATACGTTTCTCCAGTGAAAGTGGTCGAGCGCCGGCTCCCACCGGCTCCGAATGATGTTACCGGTAACATGCTCTCGCCGCCAGAGGCCCGGTCTGCGCAGGCCCGAACACCGAGATCCGATCGGATCAGCGCGAGAAGGCCTCCGTCGATGCCCTCACGACGAGCCGTGGTGCCGCCGGCTCCGAGCCCGTCTCGCCGAGCACGGCGTCGATGGCGCGACGCGCCTCGCCGGCCACATCCACGCGCACGGTCGTGAGCGCCGGCGTGTAGAACGCCGCATCCGGGTTGTCGTCGAACCCCACGATCGAGACGCCGCCCGGAACCGCGATGCCGCGCGCGGTGAGGCCCGCCATGAGGCCGAGCGCCATCTGGTCGTTGGCGACGACGATCCCCGTCGGCGTGTTCCTGCCGACATTCCTGCTGTTGTCCGTTCCGGCGTTCCTGCCCGCGAGCAACGTTTCGACTGCTTCCGCCAGTGCGTGGCCGGAGGACGCCGTCCAGTCGCCCTCCCAACGCGCGACGACCTGGACGCCAGACCGCGCCGCCGCCATGGCGACGCCCGCACTCCGGACCGAGGACTCCAACCAGTCAGACGGGCCGGCGATCTCGGCGATCCGGCGGTGACCGAGATCCGCGAGGTGTGTGACGGTGAGTGCCGCCCCGTCCGCCTGACGTGCCCCCGGTTCGGCGTGAAGCGACACGACCGGGATCGTGATGGCCGCCTTCTCGACAGCCGCACGCGTGCCCACATGAGGCGCGACGAGCACGATACCGTCCACGCCTTGGGCGAGGAGATGTCCGACCGCCGCGAGCACCGACTCGGCGTCGTCCGCGTCGGCGTAGGCCGTCGCGATCCAACGTCCCCGCTCGCGAGCCGCCGCCTCGAGGGCCGTGATCCCCGCCGACGGACCGTACAGCGAGGTGTCGGAGGCGACGACCCCGATGATGCGTGAACGACGTGTGCCGAGAGCGCGCGCCGCGTTGTTGATGCGGTAGTCGAGCGACGCGACCGCGTCGAGCACCCGTTGGCGCGTCTCGTCCCGGATGCCGGGGTAGTCGTTGAGCACACGCGAGACCGTCTGCGTCGAGACGCCGGCGAGACGCGCGACGTCACGGACGCCGACCGGCCGACCCGCTTCGCTCTCGCTCATCACGGCTCAGCGTAGCGCCGTGCTCGGTACCGAGCCCCGAGGGCCGTGCCTCGCTCAGGGCGCGTCCTCCCTGGTCGCGTCCGCCCTGAGGCCCTCACCCGGCGGGTTTGCGTACGCAACGGACAACGGCGGGTGGAATTGCACCCGCCGTTGTCCGTTGCGTACGCAGTTGCTCGGGTGTGGCACAGTCGGTCCGTGACGACTCTCCCCGCGCGCGCACCCGGCACCACCCTCATCGCCGGATGCGGGAAGCTCGGCACGGCGCTCGGCCATCGCATCATCGCCGCGGGGGGCCGGGTCGTCGCGCTCCGTCGCGACGTGAGCGGCGTTCCGCCGACGTTCTCGTCGATCGCGGCGGACCTCTCCGAACCGAGCGCCACCCCGCTCCCCCACGCCGACTCCCTCGTTGTGACCCTCACGCCGAGTGCCGTGAACGGCGGCTACCGGACCGCCCTTTCCGGGTTGACCGCGGCACTGCCCACGCGGCCCACCCGCACCGTCTTCGTCTCGTCGACCGGCGTCTTCGAGAGCTGGCGTGGCCCCCAGCCGATCACGGAATCCGGCGAACCCACGGGTGAGACCGAGCGGGCGCGGATGCTGATCGACGGAGAGTCGGCCGCCGTCGACATCCTCGGCGCGATCATTCTCCGCCCGGCCGGGATCTACGGTCCGGGCCGCGACTTCCTCATCCGGCAGACCCTCACGGCACCCTCGGTCGACGGTGGGCGGATGACGAACCGGATCCACGAGGCCGACCTCGCCCGTGCGCTCGAGGTACTCCTGACCATGGAGGCACCTCCACGCGTCCTCCACGCCGTCGACGAGGAACCGGCGGCACTCCGCGCGGTCGTCGACCACATCGCATCACGGCTCGGTGTCACGGCACCGCCCACGGCTGAGAGCAACGAACCGAGCGGCAACGCCTTCGACGGGACGGCACTCCGCTCCGTGCTCGGCCACCTCGAGTATCCCGACTACAGGGTCGGCTACGACGAACTCGTCGCCGCCCACGGCCGTCAGGACTGAGCCGCCTCGACAGTCCACAATCGCGTGCGCAACGGCGACTGCGGGTGCAATTCCACCCGCAGTTGTCCACTGCGCACGCGATCGCCCCGTGCGCGAGGGGGCTGCGGCACGCCGCGGCGTCCCAATCACGTGACGGTCGAGGGGCCCGTCGCGGCCGCGGTGGCCCGAGCCGCCAGCGCGGCGAACGCTGTACGCAGCTCGAGCGGATGAACGTCCGAGAGGGGCACCTCCCAGCGACTGAGGGTGGCGGCGAGGCTCCCCCACGACCACGAGCCCAGCCGGACGCGCGACCGCTCATCGTCGAGCGTCTCCGCGGTCCCGTCCCCGACGAAGGGTGCGACGTCGGCGAGCGCCGCATGCACCGTCGCCTCGCCCCAGCACGCCCAGCTGCCCTCGCCGTCGGACCCGCGGAAGCGCGCAGACAGGTAGCGCGCAGGATCACCGCCGGGGACGACGCGGGGCGCGAACCGACGCCCGTTGTGGCTGCGGAGCTCCATGCGATCGACGCGGTAGACCCGCCACTCCTCGTGCTCGGCGGAATAGCCGATCAGGTACCAGCAGCCGACGTGCAGGAGCAGGTGATGCGGTTCGATCCTGCGCACGCGGTCCTCCCAAGACACGCCCGGAGAGGCGTAGCCGAAGCGCAGTTCCTCCCCCGCCCGGATCGCCTCGCCGACCCGGAGGAGGACGGCCGGATCGACGACGGTCGGCGCTCCCCCGGTCGGCGCCGCTGAGACGGACACGAGACCCGTGATGCGGTGCGCGAGGTGCGAGGGCATGAGACGCGACATCGTACCGAGGGCACGCTCCGCCGCTTCGTCGAGATCCGCCCCGAGCGCCCCCGCGGTCCGCAATGCGAGCACGATGGCGACGACCTGCTCATCATCGAACCGCAGCGGCGGCAGCCGGGAACCGGCCTGCAAGCGGTATCCGCCGTCCGGACCGCGCGTGGCGTCGATCCGGTAGTCGAGTTCGCGCAAGCGGCCGATGTCGCGGCGCACGGTGCGCTCGCTCACGTCGAGCCGACGGGCGAGCGCCGGTGCCGGCCAATCACGCCGCGTCTGCAGGAGCGACAGCAGCGCGAGCAGTCGCTTCGACGTGGAAGGCGAATCGGAGACCGGCATGGGGACATCCTCTCTCACATACCGGACGTTCCCTGACCGCAATGGCACGGACCCTGGTCTCACCCCAATCGGTAATGACACGAGCGGACGCTCACCTATCGAGGAGACACCATGACCCTGACCACGACGACCCACCTCAACTTCCACGGCGAGGCACGAGAGGCCCTCGCGTTCTACGCCGCGGCCTTCGGTGGCGACAGCACCGTCACCACGTATGGGGACCTCGGCATGCCGGCCGGCCTCCCCGACAGCGACAAGGTGGTCTTCGGCGCCGCCTTCTCTCCCGTGGGATTCCGAGTCATGGCGTACGACGTACCCGGGCGGAGCGAGCCGCGAGCGGTGGCGGCCACCCACCGAGAGAACGGCACGACTGTGACGGACTCACCGTTCTTCGTCGCATTCGGCGGCGACAGTCTCGGCGAGGTGACCGGCCCGTGGACCGCGCTGTCCGAGGGCGCAACGGTCATCGAGCCGCTCGCCGCATCGGCCTGGTCCCCCGGGTTCGGCATGCTCACCGATCGCTTCGGGGTCACGTGGACCGTGAGTGTGGCGCCCGCCTCCTGACGTGAGGCCGCCGGGCCCCCGAATGCCTGAACACCAGGTCTGCTGGGCAGGGCGCATCGGTTAGCATTCCGGGATGACGAAGCGAACGCCGACCGAGGACGTTGTGATCGGTGGAGAGATGATCCGCCTCGGGCAGTTCCTCAAGTTCGCCGGGATCCTCGACTCCGGGGGCGAGGTGAAGGAGATCATCGCCGACGGTCTCGTGACCGTGAACGGCGAGGTCGACCGGCGCCGGGGGCGGCAGCTCGCCGTCGGGGACGTCGTGGGGTTCGAGGGGCGCCGGTTCCGCGTCAGCGCGTGATACTCGGGTCGTCAGCCGTTCGCCGGCTCAAGCGACCCCGTCCCCGTGATCCGGACGTAGTCAGGCCGAGGAAGCCGTGACGGCCGACGTCGGGAAGGCGTCGTCCCCCGGTGGGCGGGCCGACATCGTAACCGGGGGCCACGGGAAGAGGTCAAGTGCTCGACCGAAGGGGGAGTCGCTTCTTACCGTCGTCTTGAGGATGCGCTGACCGACGGAGGGGACGAGATGAATCACACGTTGATCCTGGGCGGACGATCGTATCCGCTCGACGTCGCGCAATCGGTCGACGGGTTGGAGGAGGACATCCTCACTGCGGCGCGCGACGGCGGGCGGTTCGTCGTCGTGACGCTCGCCGGCGGGAGCCGCCTGTCGTGCCTCGTGACGCAGGGCGTCTCGATCGCGATCGAGGAGGCGGCCCCGCTCGAGTTCACGGACCAGGAGGAGCCGCCCGCTCCCACGGGGCGCCGCCTGCACGCCGTCGGCCCCCCGCCGTCCACCCACACGGGATGACAGCGATCCACCCGCCGGCCCACGTCAGTCGTCGAGGAGGAACGACTGGATCGCGGCGGCGGCAGCCCCTCGCGCCCATTCGTCGAAGCCGCTCGGATCCCTCACGATGCGAACCGGTCCCGCGAGTGGTCGCCGGTCCGCGTCGAGCGCCGCGCGCACCTCGGATCGCGCGATGTCGTACAGCGCCACGCCGTCCCCCGCGATGACGATGTCACTCACGCTCGTGAGATTGGCGACGAGGGCGAGGAGCCGACCGAACGCGGCACCGGACATCCGGACGACCGCCGCGGCCTCCGCCTCTCCCCCGTGGGCGAGCCGCAACACGTCGGCGTAGTCGAGGGAGCGGCCGATGCGTGAGGACGCTTCCCCGACGATCCCCGGGATCGTGAGCATCGCCGATGCACACCCGACGTGGCCCTCCACGCACGTCCACCCGTCGGAGCGGAGCGGGAGATGCGCGGCCAGTCCGACGCCCGAGTCGGGACGGGCGACGACACGGTCGTCGATGACGAGCCCGTAGCCGACGCCCATGCCGATGGTCACGACGGCCACGTCGCGGAGTCCGCGGCCGGCGCCGAACCACTGCACCGCTCGAGTGAGTGCGAGCACGTCGTTCTCGATGACGAGGGTCTCATCGGAGCCGGAGCCGCCCCGGAGCATCTCGCGCAGCGGCACGTCGCGCCACTCGAGGTACGGAGCGTGCCGCACGACACCGTCGGGATCGACGAGTCCGCCGAGTCCCACCCCGATCGCGAGGACACGCTCGCCGTGCGTGATGTCGGCTACGAGCCCCCTGAGCATCGCCGCGACCGCCTCGGGGCGACGGTCTTCGAGAGGCCGCTCCGCCTGGCGCAGGACTCGGGCACGGAGATCGGTGGCGACGACGGTCATAGCGTCCCCGGTGAGTTTCGCGCCCACGACGACGCCGAGGTCGAGTCGCACGTCGAGGGGCCGAACGGGGCGGCCGAGCGCCTTGTCCGCGGGCCCGTGACCCTCGACGATGAAACCGGCGTCGGTGAGCATCCGGGTCAATCGGGACAGGCTCGCGGGCGAGAGGCCGAGGGTCCGCCCGAGTTCAGCGCGTGTCACGGGGCCGTGGATGAGGATCTGGCGGGCGAGCTCTCGGGCGGACGGGATCAGCCCGCCTGTCGTGATCTGCTTCATCGTCCGATCCCCTCCGCGCTGCACACCGGTCAGCCCGCGGCGACCGCCCGGCTTGACCGCACTTTATTTCTACCGTAGAAATAAGTCATGCAACGACGCGACATGCTCCATCTCCGGCGCGGCGGCACGAGCGTCGTCATCGACCTCGCGACCCCCCTCCCCACGATCCTCTGGTGGGGAGAGGACCTCGGAGAGGTCGCCGACGGGGAGTTGCGCGACCTCGCGACCGCCTCCATCCCGCAGCGGGCGTCCGGCGGGCTCGATGACCCGGCGCCACTCACGCTGCTGCCGCAGCACGCAGACGGGTGGTTCGGCTCGCCCGGTCTGCGCGGGCACCGGACCGGCGGACTCGGCTTCTCACCCGCCCTCCGCACGACTCACGTGGAGGCCGTGCGCGACGCGGACACCGGAGCGGACAGGACGAACGGGCCCGCGACGAGCATCATCGCCCAGGCCGCAGACCCCTCCGCAGCCCTCGGCGCCGAGTTCCGGCTCGCGATCGGCGCCGGTGGCGTCGTCACGAGCACCATCGCCCTCACGAACACCGGCGACGACGAATACACGCTCGACGCCCTCGCCGTCACGCTCCCCGTGCCGCCGTCGGCGCGCGAGATCCTCGACACGACGGGACGGCACCTGCACGAGCGCTCGCCGCAACGCCACGCGTTCACGATCGGCACCCACGAGCGGTCGAGTCACAAGGGCCGCCCCGGCGCCGACGCGACCCTGCTGCTCGTCGCGGGCGAACCGGGTTTCGGCTTCGAGCGGGGGATCGCCCACGCGCTGCACGTGGGATGGAGCGGCAACCACGTGATCCGCGCCGAGAAACGCGTCACGGGCGAGACCCTGCTCATGGGTGGCGAGCTGCTCGGCTCCGGCGAGATCGTCCTCGCACCCGGCGAGTCGTACACGACTCCGACCGTCTACGGAACCTGGGGCGATGGGCTCAACGCGCTCTCCGCCCGACTGCACGAACACGTCCGTGCCCGGCCGACTCACCCGTCACGCCCGCGCCCCGTGACGCTCAACACGTGGGAAGCGGTCTACTTCGATCAGAACTTCGCCGGTCTCGCCGAGCTCGCGGAGGTCGCCGCCGGCGTGGGCGCCGAGCGCTTCGTCCTCGATGACGGCTGGTTCCGCGGCCGACGCGACGACACGACGTCCCTCGGCGACTGGTACGTCGACGAGACGGTATGGCCGGAGGGACTCCGCCCTCTCGCCGACCACGTCCGCTCGCTCGGGCTCGAGTTCGGGCTCTGGTTCGAACCCGAGATGGTGAGCCTCGACAGCGACCTCGCGCGGGAACACCCGGACTGGATGCTCGCCGTGGCAGGGCGCACACCGCTCCCCGGACGACAGCAGTACGTCCTCGACGTCGCGAACCCGGCGGTCTCGGCCTACCTGCTCGAGCGGATCGACGCGCTCGTCGCGGAGCTCGGCATCGCCTACATCAAGTGGGACCACAACCGTGACGTCGTCGACGGCGCCTCCTCGATGACGGGGCGTGCGGGCGTCCACGAGGCGACCGTCGCGCTCTATGCACTCTTCGACGAGCTCCGCCGTCGCCATCCCGGGCTCGAGATCGAATCGTGCGCATCGGGAGGCGCCCGCGTCGACCTCGGCATCCTCGAGCACACCGATCGCGTCTGGACGAGCGATTGCATCGACCCCATCGAGCGGCTCGACATCCAGCGCTACACGGGGCTGCTGCTCCCACCCGAACTCATGGGCGAGCACGTCAGCGGCCCGACGTCGCACTCGACGGGACGGACGCTCGGCCTCGACCTTCGAGCCGCCGGCGCGATCTTCGGCCACTTCGGCGTGGAGTGGGACGTGCGCGAGGCCTCTCCGGAGGAGCGCGCACACCTCGGCGACTGGATCTCCGCCCACAAGCGGTGGCGTGATCGCCTCCACACCGCACGGACCGTTCACGTGGACGTCACCGATCCCGCGATCGACCTGCGGGGCGCCATCACGCACGACGGATCGTGGGGACTCTTCGCCCTGACCCAGGTCACGACCGGCATCGCGCATCCGCCGGGACGGTTCGTCCTCGCTGGGCTCGACCCCGCGCGCCTCTACACGGTTCGCGTACCCGCCCCGCTCCCCCGTGTGCTCGGCCCCGGGCAGTCGCCGCTACCGTGGGCGCAGGACGGCGTGACCCTTTCGGGGCGCGCCCTCATGTCGGTGGGCCTGCAGCGGCCGATCCTCTTCCCCCAGCACTCCATCCTCATCGAGCTCACGACCGACTGACCCTCCCCCACCTCCCGTGAGGTGTCACCTGTGGTCGCCTCCCGGACGGCGAGAGCGACCACACCGGACACCTCACCGGGTTGCGTCGGACGGGCGCGGCGCGTCGCCTTCGGCGGGGACATCATCGGCGGGGCGGGGGCGCTTCGTGACGAGGAGTTCCGAGATGCGGCGCCGGTCCATCGCCGTCACCTGGATCGTGGCACCGTCGAGCTCGACCGAGTCTCCGACGGCCGCGAGACGGCCGAGTCGGTCGAGGACGAACCCGGCGACGGTGTCCCATGTACCGCGGGGCACCTGCAGCCCCGTCGTCTCCTCGAAGTCCTGGATGTTGAGGCGACCGTCGACGAGACCGCCCTCCGCGGCGAGCTCGTCTGGCGCCACATCGGTGTCGTACTCGTCGAAGATCTCGCCGACGACCTCCTCGACGAGGTCCTCGAGCGTCACGATGCCGTCCGTCCCGCCGTACTCATCGACGACGACGGCGATCTGCTGGTTCTTCGCCCGCATGCCCGTGAGCGTCGGCAGCACTCGCGCTGTCGACGGCAGGTACGGGATGTCGCGCACGACGGCCGTGAGGGGGCGGGTGGCGTCCTCGGACGCCGCGTCGAAGAGGTCACGCACGTGCACGAAGCCGGTGATGTCATCGATCGACTGGTCGACCACCGGGTAGCGCGAGAACGGCTGGTCCTGGACGCGATCGACGGCGTCCGCGATCGTCCCCGCACCATCGAGCGCCGCGACCTCCGGACGCGGCCGCATGACCTCGCTGATCTGGCGGTCCCGCAACGACAGCACGTCGTCGAGGATGCGGCGCTCATCGTCGGGCAGGCCCTCGTGGCTCGACACGATGTCGCGCAACTCCTCCTCGGTCAGCTCCTCGCCCGACTTGTTCGGGTCGCCGCCGAGCAGGCGCACGACCGCGTTCGTCGAGACCGACAGGAGCCAGATGACGGGACGCATGAGCGTCGCGAACCCGTTCAAAACGGGGGCGACGGCGTAAGCGAATGCGGCGTTCCGCTGGATTGCAAGGCGTTTCGGTGCGAGCTCGCCGAGCACGAGCGAGAGGTACGCGATCACGAGGGTGAGCGCGATCGTCGCGACGGTCGAGGCGACCGGCTCCGACAGGCCGAGCGACACGAACAGCGGCGCGACGGACGGGGCGATCGAGGACGCGCCGTACGCGGCCGACGCGAACCCGGCGACGGTCACGCCGATCTGCACGGCGGAGAGGAAGGTGTTCGGGTTCCGGGCGAGGCCCGCGACCTTCTCGCCGCGCTTGCCGCGCTGCGCGATCGCGTTCACCTGACTCTCGCGCAGGGTGACGAGCGCCATCTCCGTGGCGGCGAAAACGCCACCGACGAGGACGAAGACGACGACGAGGGCGATGTTGAGGAGGAGGTCGCCGTTCATCGGCCGCCCTCCGTCCCGGTGCGGTGGTTCGCGCGTGGGGCCATTTCGTCACGGGCCCTCTGACAGCCGGACGAGGGGTCGACGGATCGTGTCATGAACCCAGCGTAGGGAACGCCGTCGAGAGTACGCCGGGCGCGGGGCAGCCGGGGTCCCCGCTCGGCACCCGTCAGTCGTCCGAGGAGGACCACCGCCCGACGTCGCCGTCCACGTCGGCGAGGGCGGATCCGTCCCCGAGCTGCTGCTTCGGGATGACGCTGAGCTTCCCGTTCGTCTCGAGGACGACGGCGGCGACGAGTGAGAGATCCCCCACCCCGCTGCTGCGGACGGCCTGATGGAGCTCCTGCTCGGTGAGCCGATTGCGGGCGAGTGCCCGAGTATCGACCCTCCCGTCGGTGAGGACCATGGTGGGTCGGGACTTCACGATCTTCTGCACGTGCGGGAGTCGTGACGTCGTGAAGGCCACGAGCAGCTGCAGGGCCGCGAGCAGGGCGAGGGCGATCGCCCCCTCGACCCACGCGACGTCCGAACTCAGAAGGATCGTCGCGAGAGTGGAGCCGAGCGCCACCGTCACGATAAAGTCGAAGGCGTTCAGCTGGCTGAGGGTCCTCTTCCCGGACAACCGGAGGAGGAGGACCAGGAAGACGTATGCTGCGGTCCCGACGAGCAGCACCCGCCAGACATCGGACCACGAGTCGAACCACATGGATGCTCCTTGACGGTCAGCGGACGTCGACCCCACCAGTGAACACGGTTCACCGGTTTCGGGCGACCTCTGGCGCCCGGTGACCGAAGAAGCTATCCGCCGGCCGGTACGCTGCGTAACACCACTCGTTCGTCGGAAGGTGCGCCGTGCGTCTCGTCATTACGGCCATTCGATCCGTGGCGCTCGTCACGACCGTGTGGGCGCTTCTGTCGCGGACGAGCTGCTTCTACATCTACGGGACGTGCTACGCCGTCAACGTGATGAGCTACTTCACGATCCACAGCCACATCATCGCCGTCATCGCCCTCACCCTCGCGATCGTCTTCGGCGTCCGTGGCCGCCCGGAGCCCCGTTGGCTCACGGTGCTCCGACTCCTCGCGACGTCGTACGTCGTCATCTCGGGCGGAGTGTTCGCGCTGCTCATCTTCAACGAGGCTCTCGCACCGTTCCTCCTCCAGGCGCCTCTGTCGTCGCGGTTGCTCCACTTCGTCCTCCCCGTGTACGCGATCCTCGACTTCGCGCTCTTCACCCGACAGCGCGTTCCCCCGAAGGCGGTCTGGCTGTCTCTGGCCTTCCCCGTCGTCTGGGCGATCTACACGCTCGTGCGGGGCCGATCCGCCAACTGGTACCCCTACTTCTTCCTCGACCCCGATGCCGCGGGCGGGTACGGCATGATCAGCGTCTACGCCGTCGGATTGGCCGCGGTCATCCTCACGGTCACGGCGGCCCTCGCCGTGACACTCAACCTGCGGTTCCGGAGGGCGAAGGCTGTGTCGACGGGCCCTGTCTGACCTAAGCTGACTCGGATTGGGCCGGGACGACCGTCCGGCCCCGGTTCCTCGCGTCTCGAAGGAGGTCTCCCGTGACGTCACCGCTCCGCCCCCGTTCGCCGCAGTCGCCGCAGTCGCCGCAGTCGCCGACGGGAGCGTTCGTGCGCCCTCTCGGTCACCGCATCGCCGGGGCGATCGGCGACGCCGCGAAGAAGACCCCGGCCCGGACCGCCGCGCTCGTCTTCATCCTCGCCGCCGCCCTGTTCACGGTGCTCCTCTCCCTCCCGGCGGCATCCGCCGACGGCCGCTCGACCCCCTTGCATGACGCCATGTTCACGGCGGTGTCTGCGGTCACGGTCACCGGCCTCGTGACCGTCGACACAGCCACGCACTGGTCGTTCCTCGGTCAGGTCATCATCCTCGTCGCGATCCAGACCGGCGGCCTCGGCATCATCACGATCGCGCTGCTGCTCGCGCGTGCCGTGAGCCGCCGGCTCGGGGTCAAGAGCAAGGTGTTCGCCCAGCAGAGCATCGGGTCCTCCGGGCTCGGCGAAGTCGGAAGCCTGCTCCGGATCGTCGTCCTGACGACGTTGACGATCGAGGCGGCGCTCGCGGTCGTCCTCGTACCCCGCTTCGTCATGGTCGACGAGCGCTGGTGGGACGGGGTCTGGCACGGCGTGTTCTACGCCGTGTCGGCGTTCAACAACGCGGGCTTCGTCTCCAACGTAGGCGGCCTCGCCGCCTACGGGCAGGATCTCTGGATCCTGACGCCGATCATGGTCGGAGTCTTCGTCGGGAGCTTCGGCTTCCCCGTGTTCCTCACGATCATCACGCACCGTTTCAACAAAGCCCGCTGGACGCTGCACACCAAGCTCACGCTCTCCGTCACGACGATGCTGCTCGTCGCGGGCGCCATCGCCTGGGGTGCTCTCGAATGGAACAACGCGGGAACCGTCGGACACCTCGGCGTCGGAGACAAGATCTTCCACTCCCTGTTCTCGTCGGTCATGATGCGCTCAGGCGGCTTCGCCCTCACCGACACGGGTGAGTCGCTGCCCGCGACGCTGCTCGCGACCGACGCGCTCATGTTCGTCGGCGGCGGATCCGCGTCGACGGCCGGAGGGATCAAGGTCGCGACGATCGCGGTCCTGTTCCTCGCCATCGTCGCCGAGGCGCGCGGTGACCGGCACGTCCGCGCGGCGAACCGAACGATCCCCGATGCCACGCTCCGGCTCGCCATCAGCGTCACGTTCCTCGGGGCGACCCTCGTCCTCAGCGCGACCGCGCTCCTCATGCTCGTCACGGATGCGCCACTCGACCGCATCCTCTTCGAGGTCATCTCCGCCTTCGCCACGTGCGGCCTGTCCGTCGGATTGAGCGAGGAACTCCACCCGTTCGGCAAGTACGTGCTGAGTGCGCTCATGGTCGCCGGGCGCATCGGACCGGCGGGACTCGCCGCCGCGCTCGCGGTTCGGCAGCGGAACCTTCTCTACGACGTGCCCGAGGAGCGGCCCATCATCGGGTGAGCCGCCTCCGCCGGTCCGCCGCCTCGCCCGTCGCCTGGCCGCTCGCTCGTCTCGTTGCTATGGTTGTTCGCCGAACACACACGCCTGACGCATACGCAACGCACGACGACATACGAAACGCGAGGACCGCATGGTCGACTCACGAAAGAACCCTGTTCCCCCGAGACCGGATCCCGTGAAATCGGTCATCCGCGAGGTGAACGATCCGGGGATGATCCCCGTCCACCCGGCGCTGATCCCCGGGATCGGAGTCGAGAAGACGGGTCGCACCTTCCCGACGAACTGGGTCGTGCTCGCCATCGCGAGCACGCTCGTCCTGGCTGTCGTGATCTGGGGCTTCGCCGCGCCGGAGAGCATCAGCGCCGCGGGCGGGGCGTCGCTCGGGTGGGTCACGATGAACTTCGGCTGGCTGTTCTCGGCGCTCGCGATCGCCGTGATCATCTTCATGCTCTGGGTGGGTTACAGCCGCACCGGCGGGATCCGTCTCGGTTCCGACGACGAAAAGCCCGAGTACACGACGGTCTCCTGGATCGCGATGCTGTTCTCGGCCGGCATGGGCATCGGGCTGCTGTTCTGGGGGCCGGCCGAGCCGCTCGCCTTCTTCAACTCGCCCCCGCCCGGTTCGACTCCCGAGGCCGGAACAGTGAACGCCATGAACACGGCGCTCGCCCAGGCGTTCCTCCACTGGGGCCCCATGGCGTGGGGCTTCTACGCGCTCGTCGGCGGGGCGATCGCCTACGCCGCATACCGCCGCGGGCGGTCCCCGCTGATCTCGGCGATCTTCACACCGATCTTCGGCTCGCGCACCGAGGGGCCCCTCGGTGCCGTCATCGATGTGTTCGCGATCATCGTCACGCTCTTCGGCACCGCGGTCACCCTCGGTATGGGCGCGCTGCAGATCGGTCGGGGCGTCGAATACGTCACCGGCATCGGTCCGCTCGGCAACGGATTCCTCATCCTGACCATCACGATCCTGACCGCTCTCTTCGTCGTCTCCGCCGTCTCCGGCATCAAGCGCGGGATCCGGCTGCTGTCGAACATCAACATGGTGCTCGCCGGTATCATCGGCGTCTTCATCTTCATCGCCGGCCCGACGTTGTTCCTTCTGAACCTCATCCCGGCCGCGATGATCGACTTCTTCCGAGAGCTCGGAACCATGCTCGTGAGGAACCCGACGCAAGGCGAGGAGGCGTCGGCCTTCATGTCGAGCTGGACCACCTACTACTGGGCCTGGTGGATCTCGTGGACGCCGTTCGTGGGCATGTTCATCGCGAAGATCTCGCGTGGCCGGACGCTCCGGGAGTTCGTGACGGTCGTCATCATGGTTCCCTCGCTCGTCTGCGTCGTGTGGTTCGGGATCATGGGCGGCACGACCATGTGGCTCGAGCAGGGCGGTGCGGCCATCAGCGACGCCGGAGGCTCCGACGCCGTCCTGTTCGCCGTCTTCGACCAGCTGCCCTTCGGAGCGATCGCCTCCGTCGTGGCGATGCTCTCGATCGTCATCTTCTTCGTGACGTCAGCCGACTCGGCCGCGATCGTCATGGGGTCGATGAGTCAGCGCGGAAAGCCCGAACCCTCGACCTGGGTGACGATCGTCTGGGGCCTGCTCCTCGGAGCGGGTGCGCTCGCCCTCCTGCTCGCGGGAGGGGAGACGGCGCTGAGCGGTCTGCAGTCGATCATGGTCGTGACGGCGCTCCCGTTCGCCTTCGTCGTCATCGGCATCATGGTGTCGTGGGCGAAGGAACTGCGCACCGACCCCTACGTGCTGCGGCAGCGGTTCGCGCGCACGGCGATCTCGCAGGGTGTCCGCAGAGGGATCGAGGAGCACGGAGACGACTTCGTCTTCGGTGTCAGCGAGGTCGAGGCCCACAAGGGTGCCGGCGCCTGGCTCGACACGGAGGATCCGTCGCTCAGCGAGTGGTACACCACCGCGACGACCGGGGCGATCGACCACGTGGTCCTGCCCGCCGACGACACGACGGTGCCCGGCGAGACGGCCGACCACCGGAAGCCCCCGGCAGGGTCCGCCCCGACGGTCGGCGTCTGACCGACCACTGACCGAACACGACGGAGCCGCGGGTGCGATGCACACCCGCGGCTCCGTCGTTTTCGCCGGGTCCGGCCGGCCCTACTCGCCCGAGCCCAAGTGGCCGGCGAGCCGGGAGTGCATGCTCGCACTCGCATCGTTCATGCCCTCGATGACGACGCGCTTCCCGTGGTTCTCGTACTTCGTCACGATCGCGTCGAGCGCCGCGACCGTCGACGCGTCCCAGATGTGCGAACGGGACATGTCGATCACGACGCGCTCCGGATCGGCGGCGTACTCGAACTGGGTCGTGAGGTCGTTGCTCGAGGCGAAGAACAACTCGCCCGTGACCGCGTAGTAGGCGGTGGGAACAGCGGCGCCGTCGTCCACGGTGCGCTCCACGGTCGCGAAGTGAGCGACGCGGCGGGCGAAGACGATCATCGCCGCGATGACCCCGATGATCACGCCGATCGCGAGGTTGTGGGTCACGACGACCACGACCACGGTCGCCGCCATCACGACCGTCTCGCCGATGGGCATACGGCGGAGGGTCGACGGCCGGATGCTGTGCCAATCGAACGTCGCCACCGACACCATGATCATGACGGCGACGAGAGCCGCCATCGGGATGATCGCGACGAGATCACCGAGGACCACCACGAGGATGAGCAGGAAGACCCCGGCGAGGAACGTCGAGATGCGGGTGCGTGCGCCGGACGCCTTCACGTTGATCATCGTCTGGCCGATCATGGCGCAGCCGCCCATGCCCCCGAACAGACCGGAGAGCACGTTCGCGGCCCCCTGGCCGAGGGACTCCCGCGTCTTCTGCGAGTGCGTGTCCGTGATGTCGTCGACGAGCTTCGCCGTCATGAGCGACTCGAGTAGACCGACGAGGGCCATGGCGATCGCGTAGGGCGCGATGGTCGTGAACGTCTCCCAGGTGAGCGGCACGTCCGGGATGAACAGCTCGGGCAGACTCCGGGGCAGCTCGCCCTGATCTCCCACGGTCGGAACGGCGATCGCCGTCACGATCACGGCCGCCGTGAGGAGCACGATCGCGACGAGCGGCGCCGGGACGACCTTCGTGAGGCGCGGCATGACGACCATGATGACGATGCCGATGGCCACGAGCGGGTAAACGAGCCACGGAACGCCGATGAGGTGCGGGAGCTGCGCGGAGAAGATGAGGATCGCGAGCGAGTTCACGAAGCCCACCATGACGCTCCGCGGGATGAACCGCATGAGCTTCGCGACACCGAGGGCACCGAGGATGAGCTGGAAGATCCCGCCGAGGATCACGGTCGCGATGAAGTAGTCCATGCCGTACTCGCGCGCGACGGGCGCGATGACGAGAGCGATCGCGCCGGTGGCGGCGGTGATCATCGCCGGCCGACCTCCGAGGAACGCGATGGAGACGGCCATCACGAAGGAGGAGAACAGTCCGACCCGCGGGTCGACGCCCGCGATGATCGAGAACGAGATCGCCTCGGGGATGAGCGCGAGTGCGACGACGAGGCCCGCAAGCACCTCACGGGTGAGGATGCGGGGCGTGCGGAGTGCGGTCATGACCGACGGTTCCGCTCGATAGCGTTCGCGAGAGAGGGTCTTCGTGCCGATGGGCATGGAGGGGCTCCAGTCAGAGTCGGGGCCCTCAGCGCGAGGACCGGTGGGGAGAGTGCGAGGTCCGGCGCTTCGTCGCGCCATCCGAGCATGCGTTCAGCGACGCGGCAAGATGGTGGGGGTTCTCGGCTCGATCAGCCGATACCCATGACTCTACCCTAACGTAAGGGTTGACTTGAAGTGAGGCCAGCGTGACCACCGAACCGACGACGATGCACATCGGCGAACTCGCCGAACGCACCGGCCTCTCCCTGCGCACGCTCCGCCACTACGACGAGGTCGGGCTCGTGAGCGCGTCCGGCAGGACCGAGGGCGGATTCCGCCTCTACACCCAAGGCGACTACGACCGCCTCATCCTCATCCGCCGGATGAAGCCCCTCGGCTTCACCCTCGAGGAGATGGCGGAGCTCCTGCAGGTCATCGACACCATGGCGGACGAACCGGACGCCGCGACACGCGAGGCCCTCGAACGTTTCCTCGCCGAAGCCGAAGAGCGGCGAGCGAGGCTGCAGCAGCAGCTCGCGATGGCGGACGAGTTCATCACCCTCCTCGAGACCCACCGCTGACCGTCACCCCGTGATGCGGCGACGCGGCCCGAGTACACCGGCGAGTAGGAGCGTCACGACCCCGGCGAGGGGCACGAGGATGAGTCCGAGACGCAGGCTCGATGCGTCCGCGATGAGGCCGACGATGGGCGGGGAGAGCAGGAATCCGAGCCGCATGAGCCACGAGACGATCGTGAGCCCCGTGCCCGCGCGGAGTCCGGGAATCTCGTCGGCCTGATGCATGGCTGCCGGGATGAGGGTCGCGACGCCGAATCCCGCGGCAGCGAAGCCCGCGATCGTGCCCGGCACGGACGGGAAGAGGAGCGCAGCACCCATGCCGAGCGCGGCGATGACACCGCCCGCGCGTGCCACGTTCCGCTGCCCGAAGCGATCGACGAAGGCGTCGCCGAGGAGGCGTCCGACGAACTGGGCGCCGACCAGGGCGATGAAGCCCCATGCCGCGACGGCCATCGACGCGCCGAGGTCGCGGTCGAGGTACAGCGTCGCCCACGAGAAACCCGCATCCTCGACGACGATCCCCGAGACGGCGACGGCGACGAGCGCGAGGAGGAGGAAGACGGTGCGGGGGCGCAGCCCCGCTCGACCGGAGGCGCCGGGGCTCGAGTCTACGGGAGCGGCATCATCACTGTCGGGACCCGGGAGACAGAAGCGCAACGCCACAAGCGACACGACGGCGAAGATCGCGGCGGAGATCGGCAAGTGCACCTGACGGGGCAGGTCGAGCGCGATCGCCCCGGCCGCCATGACACCGCCGAGGACGGCGCCGATCGACCACGTCGCGTGGAACGAGTTGAGGATCGATCGCCCGTAGCGGCGCTGCACGCGCAGGCCGTGTGAGTTCTGCGCGACGTCGGTGATCGAGTCGAGCGCGCCCGAGACGAGCAGCGCGCCCGCGAAGAGCGCGAGCGACGGCGCGAACGCGACGAGCACCGTCGCGAGCGCCGTGAGGATCGTGCCGGTGACGGCCGTGCGCGCCGATCCGAAACGGCGGAGGAGGGCTGCGGCTCCGAGACCCGCGACGATCGCGCCCGCCGCCGAGGCCGCGATCGCGATGCCGTAGGCGGCGTTGTCGATGGCGAGATCGGCCTTGATCTCGGGATATCGCGGGACGACATTCGCGATCAGGGCCCCGTTTGTAAGGAAGAGCGCATTCACGGCGGCACGGGCCCGGCGCTCCTCACGGGAGGGACCGGGAAGGGATGGTGCAGGCACGTGTACGAGCGTACACATGATGTGTACACTCGTACACATGACGACGGACGACGCGCCGGCGGCCCCGGCCCGCGCGCCCCGGAAGGTCGAGCCGTGAACGCCGCGCGGAGGACCGACCCGCAGCGGCGCGATCGAATCATCGACGCATGCTTGAGCGTGATCGCCGAGCAAGGCGTCGCCGGAGCGTCACACCGCCGCATCGCGCTCGAGGCGGATGTCCCACTGGGCTCCATGACCTATCACTTCGCCGGAATGGACGAGTTGCTTCAGGCCGCCTTCAACCGTTTCGCCGACACCGTCGCCGACCGCTTCGAAGCGCGGATGAGCGCCGCGACGACGCCCCACGAGGCGCGCCGAGCCGTCGTCGACATCATCCTCAAGGACGTGTTCACACACCCAGAGGACCTCGTCCTCTCGCACGAGATCTACACGCTCGCCGCGCGCCGACCGGAGTTCCGCACCATCACCGACCGGTGGATGACGCGCAGCCGCATCGCGCTCCGGCGCCACTTCGACGCGGACACGACGATGCTGCTCGATGCGCTCATCGAGGGCCTCACGATCCACCGCGCCCTCACGGTCGGACCGGTCGACGACGCGCTCGTCGCCGAGGCCGTCGACCGCATGCTCCGCCGCGACTGAACCTCGCGGCAGTCAGGCTCCGGTGTACTGGGCGAGCTGGACGAGGTTTCCGACCGTGTCGTCGAGCACCGCGACCGTGACCGGACCCATGTCGGTGGGCTGCTGCGTGAAGACGACGCCGAGACCGGTGAGTCGCTCGCACTCGGCGTGGATGTCCTCGACGCCGAACACGCAGAAGGGGATACCGTCCGCGGCGAGTGCGTCCGTGAACGGGACGACGGCCGGGTGGTCCTTCGGCTCGAGAGAGATCTGCGTTCCGGTCGGATCCTCCGGAGACACGACGGTGAGCCATCGGTGCTCCCCCATCGGCACGTCGGCGGCCGTCTGGAAGCCGAGGACTCCTCCGTAGAAGTCGAGGGCCTTCTGCTGATCGTCGACGAAGATGGATACGGCTTGAAGCTTCATTGCGGCGCCTCCGTGATGGGCCAGCGCTCGGCGATCTGCGCGAGCGGTCGGGTGTCGATGGTGTGGAAGGTGTAGCGGCCGCGCTTCTCCCGACGCACGAGGCCCGCGGCCTCGAGGACGTCGAGGTGCTGCGAGACCGCCTGCCGCGACGAGGTCACGGCGTGACGCATCGCGAGCCGCGAGCACAGTTCGAAGAGCGTCTGCTCGTCGCGCTCGATCAGCTCGTCGAGGATGGCCCGGCGCGTCTCGTCGGAGATCGCCTTGAACACGTCGGCCATACGACGAGTATAAGCAAGTAACCACTTGCCTATCAAGCCGGATGCCCACGCCGTAGCCGGGCGAGGCTGTGAGGGGGGCCTCGCCCGGCCGACCGCCGGTTCAGGACTTCGACTGCTCCACGCCGAGGACGTTGCCGAAGGGGTCGGTGATCCAGGCGACGTACGCATCGCCCTGGTCGGCGACACCGTCCTCGGTCTTCAGCTCGTCGGTGTCGTACTCCTCGGGCTGCACGCCGCGCGACCGCAGCCACTCGACAGCGGCGCGGACGTCGTCGACGCGCCACGACGCTTGCGTCTGCTCGTCCTTCGTGCCCGTCGTGCTGAGGGAAGCCTTGAGGCGCGTCTCACCGGCCCGGAACGAAATCGTCTTCTCGTTGGCCTCGATCACCTCGAGCTGCAGCGTGCCGCCGTAGAACTCACGGGCCTCGTCGAGGTCCGTCACGAGCAGGATCGCATCGATCGGTCGTTCACCCAGCATGAGTCGTCCTTCCGTTGTCGTCCCTCCATCCAACCGACGCTACGGCCGCACGTCCGCCCGTTGACAGTGGACGGCCCTCTACCGGTTGCGCTCCGACTGGTGGTCGTGGAGGGAACCGCCGACCTCCTCCGGGAGCTGCTCGACGGGAACGAGCACGACGTCCTGCAGCTTCCAGTCGAGAGCGATGAGTCGGTCGCGGGCGTCCTCGAGCTCGCTCAGCGACACCTTGCCCCGACGCGGCACGACGAACACCTCGGCGTGGAAGACGTGACCCTGGTCGCGCAAGCGGACGCCGGCGTCGTCGACCCAACGCAGCGCGCGCACCTCGTCCACCACGCGGCGGCCGAGGGGATGCGGCTTCCCGTCGTCGAACGTCGTCGCGCGCGAGTCCATGAGGTCGGTGACCGCCGCCCGGACGTTCTTCACGCCGTCCCGCACGATGCTCGAGGCGATGAAGATCGCGGCCGCCGCGTCGGCCCACCACCAGCCGATGCCGATGCCCGCGACGCCCACGATCGACCCGACGGCGGTCTGCCAGTCGGCCTTGTTCATGTCGGCGTCGGCGTAGAGCACCTTGTCGTGCAGTTCCTTCGCGAGTGCCATCTTGCGGTGCCCGAAGTAGATGGGCAGGGGGATGGTGAGCGCCATCACGCCCATCATGAGCCAGCCGAGCCAGATGACGTTACCGAACAGCTCGACCGATCCGATCGGCGGGTGCTCCGCGGAGAGGAGCCCGGACGCGGAGTCCACGATGAGGTAGGCGCCCATGACGAAGAGCGCGACGCCCGCGACGAGGTGCGCGACGCCGACCGAGCGATGGAAGCCGTACGGGTTCCCCATGGTCGGGGTCCGGTTGACGATGCGGACCGCGATGAGGAAGGCGAGCGGTGGGGCGAGGGACAGCAAGTCCTCGATCCACGCCGCCTTCATCGCTTGCGAGTTCCCGAGCACGAGGTAGACGAGCACGATCGTGATCACGAGGAAGGCCAGCGTCGCCCATTGGATGCGGATGGACGCCTTCAGGACGTCCGCCTGCCGGTCGGGCAGCTCGGTTCGGCCGAAGCGGGGTGTGGCCTTCGTCACTGCTCCCCCTCCCCCTCGAGAAGGAACCGCTCGAGCCGCACGAGGAATGCGTTCTCCCCCATCGGGGTGAGCATCACGTGCTTCGCCGTCTTCCCCTCCGGGTTCGTCGACTCCGCGTACGGCTGCGTCATCGCGGCCTTCGAGGTCCACGGTGTCGTGTCGGTGAAGCCGCCGATGACGAGATCGAGTTCACCCCGTTCGAGGCGGTAGACGAGATCCGCCTCGCCACCCTCGGACCACTCGATGTCCGCGTCGATGTTCTCCGCGAACTCCTCGACGAGGTCGACCTCGGTGCCCGTGGGATCTCCGCCTCCCTCGATCTCCGTCCAGGGGACGCTCTCGGTGACGCCGACACGCAGCTCACCGCCGGTCACGCGTTCCAGGGTACCGTCGGGGTCAGCGGGGATCGAGATGCCGCACCCGCTGAGGAGGGCGACAGCGATCAACGCAACGGCCACCGACCCGGGGGACTTACTCATGGCTTGACCCTATCGAGGAGCACGACTCGGCTCAGCGGCTGGACACGGGGCCGGTGGGCTGACAGCGGACCCGCTGATCTGGCGACGATGATCATCGGGCGAAGATCGGACGACCAGGCGCACGCCGTGCGTACCCTCGATGACTTCGGCTCCTCGCTCGATGCCTCGACAGCCCGACCGCGACCTACTGGGCCGACGGTTTCCGCTCGATCGCACGGAACCTCGAGAGGACGGAC
Source organism: Labedella populi (assembly GCF_004078655.1). Lineage (GTDB taxonomy): Bacteria > Actinomycetota > Actinomycetes > Actinomycetales > Microbacteriaceae > Labedella > Labedella populi. The sequence goes on from NZ_RZNC01000005.1 coordinate 192,746, forward strand.
TCCCCCGCTGAACGGCGCAAGATCCATCGTCACGTCGGGCGGATGCTGCGGGGCGGGATGGGAAGCGTCAATGACCTCTACTCTCCCGATCCGCGCGTCGATGCGTCGTTCCGGGAGGCGCGACACCAGACCTATAAGGTCTTCCGCCTCGGCCTTGTCCGCATGATGCTCGACGACACCTTCCTCGGTCGAGCCGCGTGGTACCGCTGACCGGATCCCCCGAGCCGCGCCGCGACGGACTGCTCTCTGCGAAGCTACCGGAATGAGCGACGGACCCGAACCGATCACGCCGAGCGCGCCGCCGCTTCCCGGCCGGCGCATCCTCTCGCAGCGTTGGAGTGACGTCACCTTCGTGCATTGGCGCGTCGACGCCGCCGAGATCGCGTCACGATTCCCGGTCGGCACTCGCCCGGACGAGTTCGACGGTAGCGCGTGGGTCGGGCTCATCGCCTTTCAGATGTCGCGCTCGTCGTTCTTCGGCGGCCCGCCCGTCCCGTGGCTCGGCGACTTCCCGGAAGTGAACGTGCGACACTACTCCGTCGACGACGCCGGCCATCGCGGCGTCGTGTTCGCCTCGCTCGAAGCGTCGCACCTCGTGCCCGTACTCGCCGCGCGGGTGGCGTTCGGGCTGAACTACCGGTGGGCGCGGATGTCGCTCGGCCGCCGCGTCGACCTCGTGGCCTACCGCTCCCGGCGCTTCGGATCGGGCCGACCATCGACGCACCTCGTGGCGCGCGTGCTCGACGAACCCGTCGTCAGTGATCCGCTCGCGGATTTCCTCTCGGCGCGCTGGGCCTTCCACGAGCGCCACCTCGGCCGGACGACGTACAGCCGCAATTCCCATGAGCCGTGGCCGCTGCAGCGTGCGGAACTCGTCCACCTCGACGACGAGCTCCTCACCGCGGCCGACCTTCCGGACCTCGCCGGCCGCACACCGGACTCCGTCCTCTACTCCCCCGGCGTCGACACCGTGTTCTCGGCTCCCCGCCCCCTGCACCCCTGACCTCCGCCGCCCACACCACCGAGCGATTGCGTACGCAACGGACAGTGGCGGGTGTCATTACGGCCGCGGACGTCCGTTGCGTACGCAATTGACGCCGGGGAAGGGGGTCCGTGGCGGAGTGGGAACGGAACGGGGCGGGCCGAAGCGGGAGCGACTAGCGTCGTAGGGTGACCACCCTCCTCGAACGCATGCCGACGACCGACGACCCGGACGCCGCGTACACCGCGTTCGCGGAGTGGGCCGAGGAACGCGGCACGGCGCTCTATCCCGCACAGGAGGAGGCGGTCCTCGAGATCGTGACGGGCGCGAACGTCGTCCTCTCCACACCCACCGGGACCGGGAAGTCGCTCGTCGCGATCGCCGCCCACGCCGTCGCGACCGCGCGCGGCGAGGTCAGCTACTACACGGCGCCGATCAAGGCCCTGGTGAGTGAGAAGTTCTTCCAGCTCGTCGATGTCTTCGGCGCGGAGAACGTGGGCATGGTCACAGGGGACACGTCGGTGAACGCCGACGCCCCCATCATCTGCTGCACCGCCGAGATCCTCGCGAATCTCGCGCTGCGCCACGGCGAGGAGGCGCTCGTCGACGTCGTCATCATGGACGAGTTCCACTACTACGCGGACACCGACCGCGGCTGGGCCTGGCAGGTGCCTCTCCTCACACTTCCCCGCGCGCGCTTCCTCCTCATGTCCGCGACCCTCGGCGACGTCACCGACATCGCGGACGACCTCGAAGAGCGCACCGGTCGCCCCGTCGCGAAGGTCACAGGCGTCGAGCGCCCCGTCCCCCTCTTCCACTCCTATGAGCGCACGCCCATTCACGAGACGGTCGAGGAACTACTGCACACCGACAAGGCCCCCGTCTACATCGTGCACTTCTCGCAAGCGGCGGCGATGGAGCGCGCGCAAGCGCTCATGAGCATCAAGATGCTCTCGAGAGAGGCGCGCGATGAGATCGCCGACGCGATCGGTGAGTTCCGTTTCACGACGGCGTTCGGCAAATCGCTCAGCCGACTCGTGCGCTCGGGCATCGGCGTGCATCACGCGGGGATGCTGCCGAAGTACCGCCGTCTCGTCGAGCAGCTCGCGGGTCGCGGGCTGCTGCGCGTGATCTGCGGAACGGACACGCTCGGCGTCGGGATCAATGTGCCGATCCGCACGGTTCTGCTCACGGCGCTCACCAAGTTCGACGGAACGAAGATGCGTCAGCTCACCGCGCGCGAGTTCCACCAGCTCGCGGGTCGGGCCGGCCGCGCCGGTTACGACACCGCCGGCTACGTCGCCGTCGAGGCCCCCGAGCACGAGATCGAGAACGCGCGCGCGATCGAGAAGGCGGGCGACGACCCGAAGAAGAAGCGGAAGATCATCCGCAAGAAGGCACCCGAGGGCTTCGTCTCGTGGGGCGAGGCGAGCTTCGAGAAGCTCCTCGCGGCCGAGCCCGAGCCGCTCACGAGCCGCATGCAGATGACCGCATCGATGCTCATGAGCATCATCTCCCGCGGTGGCGACGCCCTTTCCGACGTGCGCGACCTCATCTTCTCGAGCCACGAACCGCGCGTCCGGAAATACGCGCTCGCCCGCCGTGCGATCGAGATCTTCCGCACCCTCGTCACGGCGGAGGTGGTCGAGGTCGTGCACGGCGATGTCGCCGAGGACGGCACGCCGCTCCGGCCGATCATCCGGCTCACGGCGCCGCTCCAACACGACTTCGCCCTCAACCAGCCGCTCTCGCCGTTCGCCCTCGCGGCACTCGATCTGCTCGACCCGGCATCACCGGAGTACGCGCTCGACATCGTGAGCGTCATCGAGGCCACCCTCGACAACCCGCGTCCCGTGCTTTCGCAGCAGGAGTACAAGGCGCGGGGCGATGCCGTCGGCGCGATGAAGGCGGAGGGCATCGAGTACGAGGAACGCATGGAACTCCTCGAGGACGTCACCTATGCGAAGCCGCTCGAGGAGCTGCTGACCGCGGCCTACGAGACGTTCGCCGAGACGCAGCCGTGGGTGCGCGATTACGAGCTCAAGCCGAAGTCCGTCGTGCGCGACATGGCGGAGCGGGCGATGACATTCGGCGAGTTCGTCTCCTACTACGCGCTCGGTCGGAGCGAGGGTCTCGTGCTCCGCTACCTCGGTGACGCCTACCGCGCATTGCGTCACTCGGTCCCGGAGGAGCTCAAGAGCGAGGAGCTCCTCGACATCGTCGAGTGGCTCGGTGAACTCGTCCGCCAGGTCGATTCGAGCCTCCTCGACGAGTGGGAGAGGCTCATCAATCCGACGATCGATCCGGAGGCGCCGGTCGCCCCGCCGCCCCCGCCGAGCGTGCTGCGGAACAGGCGTGCATTCACGGTGCTCGTGCGCAACGAGCTGTTCCGGCGCGTGCAACTCATGGCACTCGAGGACGAGCAGGGCCTCATGGAGCTCGACGGCCCGGCAGGGTTCGGGCTGGCCCAGTGGGGCGACGCGCTCGACGCCTACTACGCGCAGCACGACTCGATCGGCACGGGCCCGGATGCCCGGAGCGCGCGCATGCTCTCGATCGAAGAGCGACCGGATGAGGGCGTCTGGCACGTGCAACAGATCCTCGACGACCCGGAGGGCGATCACGACTGGCGGATCTTCGCCGACGTCGACCTCGCCGCCTCCGAGGAGGAGGGCGTGGCCGTCGTGCACGTCACCCGGGTCGCCGCGCTCTAGATCGAGCTCGACCGCCGACTCCCCGGAGGCGTCAGGCCTTGTCGTGCAACGTGATGCTGTATCCGTCGGGGTCGACGACGGTGAAGGTGCGCCCGAAGGGGCCGTCGATCGGTGCGGACGCGATCTCGACGCCGGCCGCGGCGAGCGCGTCGTGGACCTTCTGCGCCTCGGGGGCATGCAGCCAGATCGCGACGCCTCGCCCGAGTGGAGCGGCGTCGAGGTCCATGCCGGGAACCGCCTCGCGAACCGCGAAGGCGGCGGGCTTCGTGTCGAAGACGACGGCGTGCGGTGGACCGGGCTGGCGCGTCAGGCCGAGGTGGTGCTCGTAGAAGTCGGCGGCGCGGTCGAGGTCGCGCACCTGGAGTGAGATGAAGTCGGGGCCGATCGTGGTCATGGTGTCCTCCTGAAGCGGATGTCAGGTTTCTGACATAGGCGAGCGTATGTCAGAATGCTGACATGGGTCAAGTGCGCAACGGGATCGATCTGGACACCTCCGTCGGCTATCTGCTCAAGGAGGCGTCGAGCGCTCTCCGCATCAGCATGGAGGCCGCGCTGCGGCCATTGGGCATGACGATCACGCACTACTCCTGTCTCGAACTACTCGCGCAACGCCCCGGGCTCTCGAACTCCCAGCTCGCGCGCGGGGCATTCGTCACCCGGCAGTCGATGAACGTGCTTCTCCAGTCACTCGAGCGCGACGGCCTCGTCGAGAGGGTGGGCGACGAGGCCTCGGGCCGCGCGATCCCCACGCGCCTCACGGACCGCGGGCGCGAACAGCTCCGGACGGCGAGCGCCGCCGTGAAGACGGTCGAGAACCGTATGGTCGAGCCCCTCGCCCCCGAGGACCGCGCCGCCCTCGTCGCAACACTGCGGCAGTGCGTCGACGCCCTGCGCGCACCCGCCTGAGCACGCACCGATCCGCTACACCAGGGCGACGGCCGGCCACAACGCCCCCGCCCTCCCCACGTCTTTGCGGAGCCTCCCCATACGCTTATAGACATGACGAGGCGATCCCCCGAGCCCATCTACTCCGCCGCTATCGGCGCGGGTCGAGCACTGTTCGCGTCGTGGCGTCTGAAGCGCCGTGCGACGGGACTCGAGCACATCCCTCGCACCGGTGGTGCCGTGTTCGCGATGACGCACTTCGGCTACCTCGAGTTCGCCCTGGTCGAGTGGCAGACGTGGCTGCACACGCGCCGCCGCGTGCGGTTCATGGCCACGAAGCGCGCCTTCGACAAGCCGATCGTCGGATGGCTGCTGCGCGGCATGAAGCACATCGAGGTCGACATGTCGGCAGGCGCCTCCGCCTACGCCGAGGCCGTCGCCGCCCTGAGACGCGGGGAGATCATCGGCGTGTTCCCGGAGGCGGGCGTGAGCGCCTCGTTCACGGTCCGCGACCTCAAGTCCGGGGCCGTGCGGCTCGCGGCCGAGGCCGGCGTGCCCGTCATCCCCGTTGCGGTATGGGGCGGACAGCGTCTCCTCACGAAGAATCGGAAGATCCGTCTGCGGGACCGCATCGGCGTCGAGGTCGACTTCGCGTACGGCGAGCCCATCCGCGTCACGCCCGAGGACTCGGTGCCCGAGAAGCTCGCCGAACTGAAGGCCCAGTTGCAGTCGCTCACGGACACGCTGCAAGCGGGATACCGGCAGGACGGCACCGGCCAGTGGTGGCAACCCCGCCACCTCGGAGGCACCGCTCCGACCCCCGAAGAAGCCGCGGCGGCCGACGCCGAACGCGACCGACGCCGCGCCGAGAAGGCCGCCTCCGCCGACTGACCGGTCCACCCCGCCCCGTCGACCCACTCGGTGTCGGAGCGGTCAGGCCAGGATGGCCCAGCCGTGAGGCGGGACGACGCGACCGTCGAACGCCCCCGCGATCGCGTTCCCGGCATCGACCCCGTCGAATCCGTCCAGCACGAGCGGCGCATCGTCGAGGTTGAGGGCGACCACGAGCCGGTCGTCGCCCGAGCGCACCTCCAGCACGAGCGTCTCGTTCGTCAGCGCGAGTGTCCGACTCCGCGCCGTATGCAGCCACGCGTGTCGGCGCCGCACGGCGATGAGTTCCTGGTGCAGGGCGAAGACCTCGCGCCCCCGGGGCAGTTCGGCGGGTGACGCGGGGAACTCGGGGCGGATGGCGTCGTCGCCCCCGAAGCGCTCCTCCTTGAGCCCCTCGAGCCCGCGCTCGTCGCCGTAGTACACGGACGGCGTCCCCCCGAGGGTGAACAGCAGGACGAGGGCGTGCGCCCGGTGGCGCTCGTCGGGGATGCGCGTGGCGAGCCGCGAGACGTCATGATTGCCCACGAAGGTGTACGGAACGAAGGTGTCGAGCATCTCGTTGTGGCGCGTGAGGGTCCAGTCGAGCTCGAAGAAGTTCATCTCCGCGATCGCGTGCCAGGTCGCCTGCCACAACTCGTACTCCGTGACCGCGTCCATTCCGGATTCCGAGACGATCGCCGCATAGTCGCCATGCAGCACTTCACCGACGATGTATGCGTCGGGGTGGACCTCGCGGACCCGCGGGAGCACACGCGCCCAGAACGCCGGCGGCACCGAATATGCGGCATCGAGTCGCCAACCGTCGGCACCTCGGTCGAGCCAGTGGATCATCACGCGAGCGACGAGATCGGCGACCGCCGGGTCGTCGTGGTCCAACTCGACGAGGGCGTCGTGTCCCTCGAAGGTGCCGCCCTCGCGCAGGAGGGCGGTGTCGGGGAACTCCCGACCGACGTGATTGAAGACCCCGTCGAGCAGGACCCGGATGCCGTGATCGTGGGCCGCCGTCACGAGCGATGCGAAGTCGTCCTCGTCGCCGAGGCGCTCGTCGATGCGGAAGTAGTCGATCGTGTCGTAGCCGTGCGTCGAGGAGGCGAAGATCGGGCCGAGCGCGATCCCATTCGCGCCGAGGGCGATGACGTCGTCGAGCCAGCCCTCGAGGCGGCGCAGCTCGTGGGTCGGCGTGCGATCCTGCCCCGTCGTGTCGGCACCGACGAAGCCGAGCGGATAGACGTGCCACCAGATGACGTGTTCGGTCCAATCGCGCATGTCCTCGAGGCTAGCCCGGCGAGCCGTCGTTCCCCGGGGGATTGCGGGGCGCCTCGATCCCCCACCCCTTCGGCCCGCGGTACGTGGGCGGCTCGGGAGCCTCCTCGCTCGATACGCCGCATCGGGACCGTCGTGCTCCGAGAGATTTCACGTAAGAAGGGCTGCCCCGCATTGATGACACTCAGGCCGCGGGACGCCGCATGCGGCGGTGCGGGATCTCGTCCTCCACGAACGGCTCGCCCTCGACGACGAAGCCGAACCGCGCGTACCAGTCCACGAGGTGGGACTGTGCGTCGAGCAGGATCGGCTCGTCCGGCCGTACCTCGACGCAGCGCTGCACGGCGCGCCGCATGAGATCGGCGCCGATCCCGCGACCACGAGCGGCGGCCGCGGTCACAACCCGGCCGATCCGGATCGCGTCCGTCTCCTGGAGGATGCGCAGCGTCGCGAGGATCTCGCCGTCCTCCTCAGCCCACATGAGTTCGGCGCCGAACTCCGCATCGCGCCCGTCGATGTCGTCGTAGGCTGCGACCTGCTCGACCACGAAGACCGCGTTCCGCACCTGCAGGATCCGATAGAGCACGAGGGGATCCATGTCGCGGACCTCGGCCCGCCGCACCGTGTACGTCACCTCACGCCTCCAGCCAGTCGAGGCGCTCCGGGAGACGGCCCGGTTCGTCGAGGCGGGCCGTGCGCAGGTCGACGCCGCCCGGCCCGAGGGCCAAGGCGGTCACGGAGAGCGACGCGAGGACGAAGCCGTCATGTTCGTCCTGGCGCACGATCGCCTCAGCATGATCCGGCGGCAGCTGCGAACTCTCACGCAAGACGTCGAGCCAGGGATCCCAATCCGCCCCTCCGGGCGACCCGGTCGGGCGACCGGCGTCGATGAAGTGCGGACGCCAGCGCGACACCCGGGGCACATCGAAGGTGTCGGGGCCCTCGTGCGTGATCATGTGCACGCCCGGCCCGAGGTCGACTGACTGGACGCGCGTGCCGTCCCAACGTGTGAAACGCACACGATCGGGGGCGATCTCGACGAGGTTGAACGTACGCGTCCGCGGGACGACGAGCGGATCGACCCCCGTCGTGACGGCCTCGAGGGGGACGACGCCGCGCGATGTCCAGCCGCCCTCGGGCTCCGGCAACTCCTCGCGGCGGTTGAGAATGACCGCCGCGCGCCCCGTTCCGGAGTTGGTCGCGAGCCACGCACCGCCCGCTTCGCGGTCGTGCAGCCCCACCACACCGTCCCCGAGTTCCGGCCACCAGGCGCCCGGCGGGTCCCACGGCCGGCCCGGCGATTCGTCGCGCAGCCCGAGCATGGTGACGGGCCACGCGCTCCCGGGCTCGAATCCCACGACGACGGTGCACATGCGACGGCCTCCCGGGCGTTGGCGAACGGACTACGTCAGACTAGACGAACGGCGGGTCCTGACCGCCCGGAAGAGGTGGCGCATGGCCGAGCGGCTGACGATCGTCGTGGGGATCACGGGCGGGATCGCCGCCTACAAGGCGGTCGGGGTCGCACGCCTCTTCGTGAAGGCGGGCCACGACGTCCACATCGTCCCGACCGAGAACGCCCTCCGGTTCGTGGGGCTCCCCACTCTCGAGGCGATCAGCGGCAACCCCGTGACCACCTCGCTCTACGAGGGCGTCGACACCGTCCGGCACGTCGCGCTCGGTCAAGCGGCCGACCTCATCGTGATCGCCCCCGCGACCGCGAACACCCTCGCGAAACTCGCGCACGGTCTCTCCGACGATCTGCTCGGCACCACGGTGCTCGCGAGCCGCGCTCCCTTGGTGCTCGCTCCCGCGATGCACACGGAGATGTGGCAGCACCCCGCCACCGTCGCGAACATCGCGACGCTCCGCTCACGCGGAGTCGGCATCGTCGGCCCCGAGTATGGACGGCTGACCGGGCCGGACGAGGGCCCCGGGCGGATGAGCGAGCCGGAGGACATCGTCGCAGCAGCCCTCGCACGCGTCGACGGCGAGGCGAATCCGGCCTCGGCCCCCCAGGATCTCGCGGGTCGCCAGGTCGTCGTCTCGGCGGGCGGCACACGCGAACCGCTCGATCCGGTGCGATTCATCGGGAATCGTTCGAGCGGCAAGCAAGGGCTCGCGATCGCCCGCGCTGCGGCGGCGCGCGGGGCGCGCGTGACTCTCGTCACCGCCCACCTCGACGCCGACGTCGCACCCGCGACGGGGGACCTTCGCACGGAATTCGGCACGGAGGTGATCCGGGTCGAGACAGCGGAGGAGCTCGCGACGGCGATGCGCGCCGAGGCCGCGACCGCCGATGTCGTCGTCATGGCCGCAGCGGTCGCCGACTACCGACCCGCCACCGTCTCCGAGTCCAAGATCAAGAAGGACGACTCGGGCGACGCGCTCAGCCTCACACTGGAGCGGACTCCGGACATCCTCGCCGGTCTGGCCGCGGAACGCCCACGCGGGCAGGTGGTCGTCGGATTCGCTGCGGAGACCGCTCCCGACCGGGAGGCCCTCCTCGAGCTCGGCCGCACGAAGATGGCGCGAAAGGGTGCCGACCTGCTTGCGCTCAACGTCGTGGGATGGCGGACGGGATTCGGCGCCGACGACAACGCGGTCATCGTGATCGATCGCGCGGGCGTCCCGGTCGCCGAGGTGGACGGCTCCAAGGACGCGGTCGCACACGCCCTCCTCGACGCCGTGCTGGAACTCGAAGCCGCGCGCGACTGAGGTCGCAGCAGCGCGTCGATTTGACTTCGAGAACGAACGTTTTCTAGTCTCATCACGGTTGAGAACGCCCGTTCTCGACCCTCGTCCTTACACGGCAGGTGCCGTCGCCCCGACGGTCACCGCCATGCGGAGCGGGCGAACCGGTCGCCTCGCGGCCGGTGCTCGCGGCGTCGCGATCCCCTTCGGGGGGGGATGGCCGCGTGCGGGAGTGGAGGGAGCGCCTTCGGGCGGCTCGCCCTCCGCCCCGCGGACACCCCGTGAGACCCGTCAGCGCGCGAGTGCCGCCTCGATGAGCACCTCGGCTGCGGCGCGAGCATGACGGGCCGACTCGGCCGACCCGGAGATCGCCGCCGTCGTCTGAGCGCCTTCGGCGAGGAGCGCGAGCTGGGGCGCGAGAGACGCGTCGGCGCCCGCGCGGGCGACGAGGGCGGCCACATCGCGCTGGAACGACTCCTTGTGCTCACGCGCCATCTCCGCCACGGAGGGGAACACCGTTCCGAGCTCACCGAAGGCGTTGATGAATCCGCAGCCCCGGAACGACTCGTCGGAGAACCAGCTCGAGAGGTAGTCGTAGATGGCGAGGAGACCGTCGCGAGCGTTCGCAGCATGCGAGACGGCCGACGTCACCCCTGATTCCCACATCTCGTGCCGCGCCTCGAGGACCGCGAGCACGAGCGCCTCTTTGGACGGGAACTCCTGGTAGAGCTTCTTCAACGAGACACCCGCTGCCGATCGGACCTCGTCCATCCCCACGGCTTGGAATCCTCGGGCGTAATACAACACATCGGCCGCGGCGACGATTCGCGCTGCGGTGTCGTTCGCGAGTGTTCTCGAAGCGGCCACTGTCATGACACCCACACTACTTGACTTTGAGAACGAACGTTCTCTAGATTGAGCACCAACGGAGAACGACCGTTCTCCCTTCGTGGGACCGCTTCATCGGAACGATCCTCGAGAGCACTCGACGAAAAGGAACAGACCATGGGTTACATCACCGTCGGAACCGAAAACAGCACGGACATCGAGCTCTACTACGAGGATCACGGAGCCGGCCAGCCCGTCGTCCTCATCCACGGCTACCCGCTCGACGGTGCGTCGTGGGAGAAGCAGACCGCGGCGCTCCTGACCGCCGGCTACCGCGTCATCACCTACGACCGGCGCGGCTTCGGCGGCTCGAGCAAGGTCACGACGGGCTACGACTACGACACCTTCGCGGCCGACCTCGACACGGTCCTCACGACGCTCGATCTCCAGGACGTCGTCCTCGTCGGCTTCTCGATGGGCACCGGAGAGCTCGGCCGCTACCTCGGCACCTACGGCTCGGAGCGCATCGCGAAGGCCGCCTTCCTCGGCTCGCTCGAGCCGTTCCTGCTCAAGACGGAGGACAACCCGACGGGCGTCCCCCAGGAAGTGTTCGACGGACTGCTCGAGGCCGCGACGAACGACCGATACGCCTACTTCACCGAGTTCTTCAAGAACTTCTACAACGAGGACGAGAACATCCCCTCGCGCCTCAGCGAGCAGGCGTCGCACGCCAGCTGGATCACCGCGATCGGATCGGCACCCTTCGCCGCCACTGCGGCACAGCCGACCTGGTTGACCGACTTCCGCGCGGACGTCGCGAAGATCGACGTGCCGACGCTCATCGTGCACGGCACGGACGACCGCATCCTTCCGATCGATTCGACCGGACGCGTCTTCTCGAAGCTCGTCCCGAGCGCCGATTACGTCGAGATCGAGGGCGCGCCTCACGGCATGCTCTGGACGCATGCCGCCGAGATCAACGAGGCCCTGCTCACGTTCCTCGCCAAGTAACTGCACGCGGACGCACCCCGACGGGCGCGTTCTCGCGGATCCGGCGCATCGGTTCCGCGGGGACGCGCCCGTCGCCGTCGGGGTCCCCTCTTTAGCCGACTGGCGACGATCGCCGACGGCATCTAGCGTGGAAACGTACCTAACACGGTACTGCAAGACCGGCTCCCCCGCCGGCCGGCGCCCGCCCGCGATCCCCGACGCGGCGGGCGCCGACGTCTCGCTCCCGTCACCGGTGTCGGTGACGGGAGCGAGAATGGGGAGGTGAAGCGCAGCGCCGGAATCCTCCCCTACCGCCATACCGACGAGAGCGTCGAGGTCTGGCTCGTGCACCCAGGCGGTCCGTTCTGGGCGAAGAAGGACGCTCGCGGTTGGGGCGTCGTGAAGGGCGAGTACGGCGAGCATGAGACCGCCGAGATCGCTGCACGGCGCGAGTTCGCCGAAGAGACGGGCGTGCCCGCTCCCGATGGCCGGTACGTCGAACTCGGAGAGTTCCGACAATCGTCGGGCAAGGTGATCACCGTCTTCGCGGTCGAACACGATCTCGGCGATCTGACCGTCGCGAGCAATACGATCGCGATCGAGGTGCCGAAGGGGTCGGGCCGTTTCGTCGAATTCCCGGAGATCGACGATGCTCGCTGGTACGACCTGCTCACCGCCGCCGACAAGATCCACGCGGGTCAGCTGCCGGTGCTCGCCGCGCTCGTCGAACACCTGAAGACCCTCCCCTGACGGGTCCCCGGTACGCCCGAGGACCGGCCTCGGCCATTCCGCAACCCGATCACGCCACTGATGCGGGAATCTCGGGCTTGACCCTCCGGTCCACGCGGCGCCGTCCGGGCGCCGCCGGCCACGCGCGAGTCGCGTCACGTGCGGTCGGCGACCACGTCCTGGAAGGCCGCGGCCCCCGCACGCACGGCGTCGGCGATGCGCGCCTTGTGTTCGTCCGTGAGGCGGTAGTCGGGCGCGACGATCGTGAGTGCGCCGAGCGAGAGCCCGTTGCTGTGCACACTCGCAGCGCTCGCCCACACGCCGCGGTCGACCTCACCGGCACTCTCGGCGTACCCGGCTTCGCGGAGCGGCCCGAGGTCCTCCTCGAGTCTCTTCTTCTCCTTCTTCGACAGCACGGAACCGAGCCTCGAGAAGTACTGGGCGAGCTTCGCCGGTGTCAGCTCGCTCAGGAGGAGCTTCGCTGCGGCGCCGCCGTAGAGCGGCATGAGGTTGCCGGGCTGGAACGAGATCGAGATCGGGTGGTCGGACTCGGCGATCGCGAGACACACGGCCGAATCGTTGACGCGGCGGAGGTAGAGGGCCGTCTCACCCGTCTCCTCGGCCATGCGGTTGAGGATCGGCTGCACCTGGGCGCGGAAATCGATCGCCGTCTCGGCGGCGCGCGCGAGACGCAGGATCTGCGGCGACAGGACGAACCGGCCCTTCTCGCGCTCCTCGATGAGGTCGAGCTCACGGAGCAGAGAGATGTAGCGGTAGGCGCTCGGGACGGAGATGTCGTGTTTCTCGAGCACGTTGTCGACCGTGAGTTCAGGCGTGCTCTCGCTGAACTCGAGCAGGATCTGCAGCGCGCGCCGCGCGCTGTCCACACCCTTCGTCCGCTGGGGTTCGGCCGGTGTCGCGGTGGGCTCTTCGAGGTTCTCGTCGTCGGCTGTCATGGTCATCGGCTCCGATCGATCCTAGCGGCGGGCAGCGGAGGCCTGGCCGTCATCGTGCCCCGCGGGTGTACGGCGCACCGAGCGCTGGCGGAACGACCGAACTCCGTGCGAAGACGATCAGCATGACGATGACGATGATGAACGGCAACATCTTGATGATGTCGGCGGGCACGGTGAAGCCGATGACCTGGAGGGCCGGTCCCATCGCCACGGCGAGACCGTAGACGAGCGAGGTCAGCATCACGATCAGGATGCGTCCGCGGGAGAGCATCGTGATGACGATCGCGATGAAGCCGAGCCCGTTGGTGAGGTGGGGGCTGAACGTCGCGGTCGTGAGGAGCGCAAGGTAGGCGCCGCCGAGGCCGACGAGCACGCCGCTCAGGATCACGGCCGTCGAACGTGTCCGCATGACGCTGCCGCCGGCCGCGTCGAGGGAGGACGGCTTCTGCCCAGCGGATCGGGTCGAGAGCCCCCAGCTCGTCCGTGCGAGGGCGAAGGCGAGCACGAGGATCAGCACGATCATGAGCCAGAAGATGCCCGACTGCCGGAAGAGCGCCGGCCCGATCACGGGGATCTCAGAGAGGCCGGGGATCGGCATGCGCGGCTGTGCGCCGAGGCTCGCCGGGGAACTCGTGTAATTCTGCAGGTAGAGGACGCTCGTGATGCCCTCGCCGATGAGCGTGATCGCAAGGCCGATGACGATCTGGTTGAGCCCCAGCCACACGTTGAGCACGAGCATCGCCGCGTTCGCGACGACGCCGCCGATGGCCCCGGCGAGCATCCCGATCCAGAAGCTCCCCGTCATGAGGGTGACGACGAAGCCCGTGTAGGCGCCGATGAGCATCACGCCCTCGATACCGAGGTTCAGGATGCCGGCCTGCTCGCCGATCGTCTCGCCGACGGCCGCGAGCATGAGCGGCATCGCTTGCGCGATCACCGTCGCGATGAAGACGGTGATGAAGGTCGCTGACAGCATCTCGCTCATGCCGAAGTCCTCTCGGAAGTGCGCGTGAACGGTTGGAGTACGGTGCGTCGGAGCCCGGCGGGAACGTAGCTCTGCCCGAGGGCGCGGCGGTTGCCGATGTACTCGGTGATCGTCATGAAGAGCAGGATCAGACCGACGATGACGAACAGGAAGTCGACGTTGAGGCCGGCCTGCTGGGCGGCGAGCGTGCCGCCGGTCGCGAGCACGGCGTAGAAGGCGACGAACGGGATCGCCGCGACGGGCCGGAACCGCGCGAGGAACACGAGTGGCATGACCGCGTCACCGTACCGCGGGTCCCAGTCGGCGCGCTGGTACGTGAACTGACCGAGGATGTCGACGGACCCCGCGAATGCGATGAGGCCGCTCGAGATCGCGAACAGCAGGACGACCATCCAGGTCGAGTTGAGCCCGACGTGGCGCGCCGCCTTGGGACTCGCACCGAAGATGTCGATCCGCAAGCCGAACGACGTCCGGCTGAGCACGATCTGCGCCACGATCGCGAGCGCGATGGCGATGAGGAACCCGATGTGGATCTCGGTGCCCGGGATGTACGGGAGGAGCTGGTCCTCCGGGATCACCGTCGTCTGCGGCGTCGTGACACCCGGGTCCTTGAACACACCCTTGATGAGCAGGTTGACGACCCCGATGGCGATGAACGACATCACGAGGGACGTGATGATCTCGTTCGTACCGTACCGCGCCTTCAGGATCGCGGGGATGAGGGACCACACCGCACCCGCGAGCACCGCGACGACGAACACGATGATCGTGGCGAGGAACGCCGGCATCACCGCGTAGAGGATCGGCCCGAGGCCCGAGGCGACGACGGCGCCGAGGAGGTACTGGCCGTTGTAGCCCAGGTTCCAGAGCTGGCCGCGGAAGGCGACGATGATGCCGATCGCGACGATGAGCAGCGGCGACATGAGCGCGAGGCTGCGCTGCCAGTTGCTGCCCGTGATGCCGTACCGCCACACCCCGGCGAAGAAGTCGAGCGGGCTCGCTCCCATCGCGAGCATGATGAGCCCCGAGACGATGAGGGCCAGCAGCACGGGGACGACGGATCTCACGAAGCCCTGGACGAGGGCTGAACTGGTCTCGGTCTTCATCAGTCGGTGCCTTCGATCGCGCCTGTCATGTACTGGCCCACCTTTTCGGCGGTACCCGGGCCGTCGTTGACGACGCTGCCCACGAGGCGTCCGCGGGAGATGACCTGGATCCGATGCGACAGCTCGATGAGCTCGTCGAGGTCGGTGGAGAGGAGGAGGACGGAGCCGCCCTGCGCGGCGAAGTCCGTGAGGATCTCGCGCACGAGGTGCACGGTCTTGAGGTCGAGCCCGTACGTCGGCTTGTTGACGACGACGAGTCGGGCGCCGTTCGTCAGTTCGCGTGCGAGCAGGATCTTCTGGATGTTGCCGCCCGAGAGCGTCCCGGCGCGGGTCGCGGGCGACGGCGTGCGGATCCCGTACTCGTCGATGAGGCGTTTCGCCTCCGCGTCGACGGCCTTCGGCTGGATGCGGCCGGAGCGCCAGAACGGCTGCTCGCCGATGCGCTTGATGACGAGGTTGACCGCGACGGACATCGAACCGACGGTGCCCTCGTGCAACCGGTCGTCGGTCACGTAGCGGATGCCGAGGCGCTGCCGCCCCCGGACACCGGATCGTGTGATGTCGTCGCCGTCGAAGACGAGCGTGCCCGTCGAGGCCGGCCGCTGTCCCGCGACGAGTTCCGAGAGCGCGTTCTGGCCGTGGCCGTCGATTCCCGCGATCCCGAGGATCTCGCCCTCCCTCAGCGTGAGCGACACGTCCTCGACATCGACGTCGCGCCCCGCACCGCGGCTCGAGGCGCCGCGGAGTTCGAGCCGCACCGGGCGGCTCGCGAAGTCGATCGCCGCGGTCTCCCTGCTCGCTTCGGTCGCGCCCGCGAGTTCGGTGGCCTCGTCGCCGACGGCGACGATGTCCTCCCCGAACATCGCGGCGAGGATCGCGTCCTGCGCCTGCTGCTCCGAGTAGGTCGCGAGCTCCTCCGTGGAGATGTGGCCGACGTTGCGACCGGCGCGGAGGATGGTCACGCAGTCTCCCATCGCATACGCCTCGCGCAGCTTGTGGGTGATGAGGACGACGGCGAGGCCCTCGGCCTTGACGCGGGCGATGCTCTCGGCGAGGTGTTCGATCGCCTGAGGCGTGAGCATCGACGTCGGTTCGTCGAGCACGAGCAGCCGGCTGCCCTTCCACATCGCCTTCGCGATCTCGACCTGCTGCTGCTGGCCGAGCCCGAGGTCGGAGGCGAGCGCGTGGGGGTCGATCTCGACGCCGAGCAGTCCGGCGAGTTCCTCGAGCCGCCGGGTCGCGCGCTTCTCGTCCAGGAGGACCCCGCCGTCGCCGAGCATGAGATTCTCGAGGACGGTGAACGCCGGCACGAGGGTCGAGTGCTGGTGGACGACACCGATGCCGTTGTCCACGGCGACCTTCGGCGACGAGATGTCGACGACGGTCCCGCCGATCGACACGGTCCCGGAGTCGGGCTGCTGCATGCCCGCGAGGATACTGATGAGCGTCGACTTGCCGGCGCCGTTCTCCCCGAGCAGGCAGTGGACCTGACCGGGGACGATGTCGAGGGAGACGTCGTCGTTCGCGACGACGCCGGGGAACGCCTTCGTGATGCCTCGCAGGGAGATGACGTCGCTCGTGGCCGTTGTCGTCACGATTGCTCCTTGAGTGTGCGGGAGGAGGGGACTTGCGACAGGAGGAGGTCGGTGCCGGAGAGGGCGGTCTCCGGCACCGACCGCCGTGCTACTCGCCCTTGGCCGCGATGATGCCCGCGACCTCGTCGGCCGAGGTCGCGATCGTGGGCGTGATCGAGCCGTCGGCGATGGCCGTCGAGGCCTCCTCGACCGCCGTCATGATCTCGGGCGTCAGGGCGTCCGTCTCCTGCAGGTACATGCCGCCGTTCTCGACGTCCACGGGGTAGGTGCTCTCGCCGAACGTCCCCGCCTCGATGTCCTTGATCGCCTGCACGTAGGCGGGCTCGTAGTTCCACCGGACGGAGGTGAGCAGCTTGCTCGTGTCGTTGAGGCCGGGCGTGACGTCGCCGATGTCGGCGATGTACATGACGCCCTCCGATGCCTCGATCGCTTGGAGGTATCCGAGCGTCGCACCGTCACCCATGCCGAAGACGACGTCGGCGCCGGACGCGATGATCTGCTCCGTCGCGGTCTTGCCACCGGCGGCGTCGGCGTAGGCGGCCGGTCCGACGGAGGTGTAGAGGACCTGGATGGTCGGGTCGACGCTGTAGACACCCTCGGCGAAGCCCGACGACATCGCGAACCAGTTCGCGTTGTCGGCGGAGACGACGATGCCGACCGTCTTGGAGGTCGTCGCCATGGCCGCGGCGACTCCCGCGAGATACCCGCCCTCCTGGCCTTCGGGCTTGACGGCCGCGATGAGGTCGGGGACGTTCTCCTCCTCGCCCGCGTCCTGGATGAGGATCGGGACGTTCTTCGCAGCGGCCGCGGCGGCCGCTCCGACGTTGTAGCCGGAAGCGTGGGCGACGATGAACTGCGCTCCGCCGTCGGCGACCTGGTTGAGCACGGTCTCGATGTTGTCGTAGCCCGCGTCGGGGACGATCGTGACGTCGATGCCGAGTTCCTCGGCCGCACCGTTCGCGGCGTCGATGCCGGCCTGGTTGTAGCCGTAGTCCGACTCGTTCTCGGGAGCCACGAGGGCGAACTGGGTGACGTCGGTTCCGGCCGAGTCGTCGGTTCCGCCCGTGTCGCCACTACCGCCGCGCCCGGAGGAGCACGCGGTGAGGGCGACGGCGAGCGCGCCGGAGACCGTGAGGATGAGAACGCGTGACGCCCTACTGCGGCGGGCTCCGCTGGTGTATCCGTTCATTGCCGAGATCTTCCTCTCAGGGTGATGGACCCCCGGGGCCTCGAGGAGTGCTGGTCTCAAGTTCCTCTTACATTGTGCAGGGGTAGCGCTACGATATGAGAATAAATTGCGGTTGCCAAGCACGAAATTCACTTGTTACCTGTCGGAAACACTGCCGGTCGACGCCGTCTGCGGGAGGTTGTACCCATGAGTCGCTCCATCCACGCCATGCTCGCCGTCCTGCTCGCCTCGACCCTCGCGGCCTGCAGCTCGGCCCCTCCGCTCTCCGAGGAGGACGAGGAAGCGCTCGCTACGCTGGCCGCCGTCGCCGGCCCGACGTCGAACGTCGACCCGGAGGCGATCACCCGTACCGAGTGCTGGCTTCCCTCCGATCATCCCATCGAGGACGAGAGCGTGAGCGACACGTCGTGGCGCGTGCTCTGCCGCGCGCATTACGTGGACGACAGCGGTGACCGCTACCAGGACGCGACGTGCGTCGGCGACTTCGCGGCGGAACCCATGCTCGAGCACTGCTACCGCTGGGCCTACTACACGGGCATGCCGATGTTCGAGGACTTCCCTGCCGTCGCGGCCGACTGAGGCTCGGTGTTTCCGGTCCGTAAACTCGCGGCCGATTCCTTGACAGTTGAGAATCGCTTCTCATAACGTGATCATCACTTAACGCGGAGTGATAATTTCCAGGAAGCGAGTACCGCCATGACGGACCCGAAGGTATACCTCCTCGACGGAGGGACTCTCGTGATCGACGAGTCGGACGTGCATTGGCACATCAACGCCGGCAACCCGGTCCGCTTCCCCGTCTACAGCGTGCTCATCGAGCACCCGGACGCGCTCATCCTCTACGACACGGGCTTCGACCTCGACCACGTCAACAAGGTGCTCCCCTTCGAACTCCCGCTGCAGACGCCCGAGCAGACGATCCCCGCGCAGCTCGCCGCGTGCGGCTTCACGCCGGACGACGTCGACATCGTCGTCAACTCGCACTTCCACTTCGACCACGTGGGCGGCAACAAGCACCTCACGAAGGCGACGACCCTCGTACACACCGAGGAGCTGCGTCACGCGAAGGTGCCCGAGCCGTTCGAGCGGCTCGGCTACTCCGACATGTCCTTCGATCACGCGGACGTCCAGTACCGCCCCATCTCGGGCGACTACGAGATCGTCCCCGGGGTCTGGCTCTTCGAGACGCCCGGTCACACGATCGGTCACTACTCCCTGCTCGTCGAGCTCGAGAACGAGAAGAACATGCTGTTCTGCGGCGACGCCGCCTACACACGGACGACGCTCGAGAAGGAGTGGATCGCGGGCTTCCACCTCGACCCCGCCAAGTCGGTCCAGGCGATCCGCCGTCTCAACTACCTCGCACGCACGAAGGACGCCGACATCTACCCGTCGCACGAGCTCGCCTCGTTCGAGGGCTGGAAGCTCGCCCCCGAGTACTACGGCGGTTCCTAGGCCGATCAGCTTCCCTCCCCGTCTCCCGCACGACTCTCCCATCAGCAGTGCACCACCCGAATCAGAGGAACCCGACATGCCCGAGTCCACGAAACGCGTCGCCCTCATCACCGGAGCGGCCCAGGGCATCGGCGCCGCCATCGCCGACGAGCTCGCCGCCGACGGCATGACCGTCGTCGTAGCCGACGTCAACGCAGAGGGCGCCGCCGCCGTCGCCGAGCGCAACTCCGGCGTCGCGAAGATCCTCGACGTGAGCGACCCCGAGCGCGTCGCCGCCGTCGTCGCCGAAGTCGTCGAGGAGTTCGGCCGCATCGACGTGCTCGTCAACAACGCCGCCCTTGTGCCGTTGACACCCTGGGCGGAGATCTCCTTCGAGGAGTGGCGCAAGGTCATGTCGGTGAACCTCGACGGCATCTACCTCATGACACACGCCGTCACCGCGGTCATGGGTGAGGCGGGCTACGGTCGCATCGTGAACATCGCCTCGAACACCTTCGTCGCCGGCACCCCCGACTGCGCCCACTACGTCGCGACGAAGGGCGCCTCGATCGGCCTCGTCCGCGGGCTCGCGGGCGAGCTCGGCCCGCTCGGCATCACGATCAACGCGGTCGCTCCCGGCATCATCGCAAGTGAGGGCGTGCTCTCCGGCCCGCACGAGTCGGGCTTCGACTACGTCGTGCCGATGCAGGCCTTCGACCGCCGCGGGCTCCCGCAGGATGTGGCGCCCGCCGTCGCGTTCCTCGCCTCGGAGAAGGCTGGGTGGATCACGGGCCAGACGCTCGTGGTCGACGCCGGCCACACACGCAACTGAGCGCCGCCATGGGTTCCGACGTCCTCATCATCGGGGCGGGCTCGGCGGGGAGCGTCATCGCGAATCGCTTGAGCGCCGATCCGTCCCGCCGCGTGACCGTGCTCGAGGCCGGTGAGCGTGTGACCGATCCCGAGATGCGACGGCCGGAGCTGTGGCCGTTCATCCACGGTCGCTCGTACGACTGGTCGTACCGCACAACCCCGCAACCGGGGCTCGCCGGCCGATCGCTCGATTGGGCGCGCGGCCGGGGGCCCGGTGGGTCGAGCCTCGTGCACGCGATGGCGCACATGCGCGGCTGCCGCGCCGACTTCGACCGGTGGGTCGAGGCGACGGGCGACGACCGCTGGTCGTGGGACGCGCTCCTTCCCGCCTTCATCCGTTCCGAGACGTTCTCCGGCGGCGCGAGCGACGTGCACGGCGACGCCGGTCCGCTCCCCGTCCTGCTGCCGGGCCCGGACCTGTCGAGCCCGCTCGTGCTCGACTACCTCGCGGCGTGGGAGGCGCTCGGCGTCGCGCGGATCCCCGACCACAGTCAAGGCGAGATGCTCGGCGCCACCCCGAACTCGCTCACGATCCGCGACGGACAGCGCGTCACGGTGTCGGACGTCTACCTCGACCCCGTGCTCGGCCGGCCGAACCTGACCCTGCTCACGGGCGTGACCGTCCACCGTCTCCTGTTCTCGGACGCGCGGGTCTCCGGTGTCGCCGTCACGCGCGACGGCCAGGACGAAATCCTCGAGGCCGACGAGGTCATCCTCACCGGCGGCTCCATCGGCGACCCCCTCCTCCTGATGCGCTCGGGCGTCGGCGATCCCGTTGTTCTCTCGGCGGCCGGCGTTGACACGCTCATCGAGTCGCGGCAGGTCGGCAAGAACCTGCACGACCACCTGCTCGGCGCCGGCAACCTCTACTCCTCGCGCATTCCCGTGCCTGCGAGCCGTCTGCAGCTGTCCGAGTCGATGACGTACCTGTCGAAGGACGGCTGGGAGCGGACGACCGGCGAGGCCGACATCGTGGTGGGCTGCGTCGTCGGCCCGAGCGCGTCCGAGTCGTTCACGGCCGAGGCCGCGCACGTCCTGCCGGGCGCCGGCTACACGCTCCTCTTCGGAGTCACCAACCCGACGAGCCGCGGATCGCTCCGCATCTCGGGTTCGGACATCGGCGATGAGCCCGTGATCGACCCGAACTACCTCGACACCGCCCACGACCGCGAGATGTTCCGGCTGGCGCTGGAGCACGCCCGCATGGTCGGCCGATCGGACGAACTCGCCCACTGGCGGGACGCCGAGGTGCTGCCCGGCCCATCCGTGTCCACACCCGACGAGGCGGATGCCTTCATCGCGCGCGCCGCGATCACGCACCACCACCCCGTCGGCACGCTCGCGATAGGCTCCGCCGACGACGCCCCCGTCACGCCGGACCTGCGCTTCCGCGGCCTCGACAACCTCCACGTCGTCGACGCGTCCGTGATCCCGTCGATCACGGCCGGCCCGGTCCACGCCGCGGTCATCGCGATCGCCGAGTCCTTCGCGGCGCGCTTCGGCGGCTGACCCGCGTCCGGTGAAAACACGAGGTCGGACACATGCAGCGGCCGGTCTCAAGTCTTTTGAGCTCGTTGCAGGATCTGATGCCCGCGGCTGCCCACCTGCGATGACCGCGGGCGGGCAGCCGTTGGTTGCGGAATCAGTGCGCTGAGTAACCACCGTCGACGAGGTGATAGCTGCCGGAGATGAAGGACGCGGCATCGCTCAAGAGAAACAGCGTGAGCGCAGCGACCTCCTTGTCGGTACCAAGACGGCGGGAGGCGTGTTCGCCTTCGAGCGCGGTGAGCGCCTCGGGCGAGAGACTCGAGCGCACCAGCGGAGTGTCGATGAAGCCGGGTCCGACGGCGTTGGTACGGACGCC
Organism: Labedella populi; assembly: GCF_004078655.1. GTDB lineage: Bacteria > Actinomycetota > Actinomycetes > Actinomycetales > Microbacteriaceae > Labedella > Labedella populi. The sequence continues at coordinate 214,724 of NZ_RZNC01000005.1, forward strand.
CTGCGACGTGTACTCGAGCGCGGCCACCTTCGTCAGACCGATGAGCGCGTGCTTGCTCGTCACGTAGGCGGCGTTCTGCGCGATGCCGACGGAGCCGAGGACAGAGGCCATGTTCACGATGGCACCGCCGCCCGCGGCGACGATCGCCGGAAGCTGGAACTTGAGACCGTAGAAGACACCGTCGAGGTCGACAGCCCGCACTCGGTCCCAGGCGGCGATGTCGTAATCACCGATGGTCTGCGGCGCTGCGCCGATACCGGCGTTGTTCACGGCGAGGTGGAGACCACCGAACGTCGCCTGCGCGAAGGCGACGGCTGCCTCCGAGTCCTGCCACTTCGCGGTGTTCTGGGCGAACGCGGCAGCTCTTCCTCCGGCCGCGACGATCTCGTCGACGACCGTCTGCGCGGCCTCGATCTTGATGTCGGTGATGACGACGGAGGCTCCTTCCTCGGCGAGTTCGCGGGAGATCTCCGCCCCGATGCCGCTTCCTCCTCCGGTGACGATCGCTACCTTGTTGTCGAATCTGGCCACGATGGCCCTTCTTTCTTCTTGAGAATTCCGATGCGACTGTCGCATCGGACGCTTTTCATGCCGTGTGCGGACGTGACAGAGCGAACTCCGACAGTGTCATCGCCCGCCGGCCGCGATCCGCATGAGGTCGCTACCGAGATCGACGGCGTAGGCGTCCTGTCCTGCGGCGACGCCACCCCAGCCGTGCTGATAGTTCTTCCACCCCTCGGTGCTGATCTTTGCGGCGATCCCGCTTCCAACGAGCGCCGACAGCTCGAGGGCCGCGCGATCGATACGCTTCCCCAGAGCGGGGTCACCCCAGTCCTCCGGCGCGGCGAACACGGACGTAGGTGTCGGCAGCGACCTCATGAAGGCGAAGAGCGGACGGAGTTGGTCGTCGATGACGAGGGCGTGGCGTGCACTGCCGGCTGTCGCCGCCAGCACCACCGGCGTCGCGATCAGGAGGTCGTTGTCCAGGACATCCACGAACGACTTGAACAATCCGCTCATACCGCCCTTGTACACGGGCGTCGTCGCGATCACGCCGTCGGCACCGGCCAACGACAGGATCGCCTCGGCGAGAGCACCCTCCGGAGTGCCGGAGACGATGGCGTGACCGACCTCGCCCGCGAGGGGCCCGAGGTCGATCGTCTGGACGATGGCGTGAATGCCATCCGCGTTCAGCCGATCGATCGTCTTTCCAGCGATGCGATCCGCGAGCATCCGGGACGAGGAGGGGTCGCTCGTGCCTGCGTTCACGATGACGAGGCGTCGCGTCTCCGAGTCGAGTTCGGTCATGTCAGTTCTTCCTCACGTTTCACGGGTGCCTGTGATGACGGTGTCCTCGAGTTGCCTTCCGACGCGACGATCCTCCGACCGAGTTCGCGTATGAGCCGGAGGTCTTCGGTATCGAGAGCTCGCTGCATTGCCTCTGCGACCGAGCGGGCGTGCCGCCGTCCGACGGTGCGCTGCAGTTCCGCCCCCTCACGTGTCAGACGGAGAGATGACGCGCGACGGTCGCGCGCATCGGTGCACCGTTCGATGAGGCCGCGGCCGACGAGCCTTTGGACGAGTCGCGACACTCCACCCTGGGACATCAAAATGCCGCGATTGACCTCGACCATACTGAGACCGTCCGGCGCCTTCGAGAGGGTGTAGAGCACGTCGTATTCGTTCTGCGTCACCTCGATCCAGATGTCATCGTCAGCGAATCGGCGCATCAAGAGAACCTGAGCGCGAAAGAGCGCCTCCCAGGCCTCGTTGGCGAGACGGGTATCGGGGGTCACTGGAACACCGGATGACGGGCAGGCTGGGACGGATCACTGTCCTGGTACGGCGAGGTGCCGGTGACGTTGTCGCCACGGTTGGCGTTCGGGCGCGGCTGGCGGGGTTCGCCGTCTCCGTACTTCGCCCTCACCAGTGACCCATGGGTCGGCGCTTCGGCGGCGCCAGGCGAGCGGCGTGCGGCCATCTCCGTGCGGAGCACGGGCACGACCTCTTCGCCCAGGAGGTCGAGCTGTTCGAGGACCGTCTTGGTCGGCAGCCCGGAGTGGTCCATGATCCAGAGCTGGCGCTGGTAGTCGCCGAAGATCTCCTGCTGTTCGAGTGTCTTGTCGATCACCTGCTGAGGGCTGCCTACCGCGAGGGGACTTCTCTCGGCCCATTGCTCGAGAGTGAGACTGTGATCGTAGACGGGCGCCTTCGCGAAGTAGGGGCGGAGACCGTCGAATGCATCCTGCGATCTCTTCGCGATGAATGCCTGACCGCCGAGACCGACGATGGCCTGCTCCTGAGTTCCGTGTCCATAGTGCTCGAATCGCTGACGGTAGAACTCGACGAGTGGTTTGAAATGGCCGATGGGGGCGAAGAGGTTGTTCGCGAAGAACCCATTGCCGTAGTACGCGGCCTGCTCGGCGATCTCCGGAGTGCGGATGGAGCCGTGCCATATGAACGGGGGAACGTCGTCCAGTGGGCGGGGCGTCGACGTGAAGCCTTGGAGCGCCGTCCGGAACTGCCCCTCCCAGTCGACGACGTCCTCGCGCCAGAGCCGATGCAGCAGATTGTAGTTCTCCAGCGCCAGATGCAATCCCTGTCTGATGTCCTTCCCGAACCAGGGGTAGACGGGCACCGTATTGCCGCGCCCCAGCGTAAGGTCGAGGCGCCCTTTGGCCAGGTGCTGAGCCATCGCGTACTCCTCGGCGAGGCGCACCGGGTCATTCGTGGTGACCAGAGTCACCGATGTCGACAGGATCAGCCGCTCGGTGAGCGCAGCGATGTGCGACAGGAGCGCCGTGGGGGACGAGGAGAAGAACGGGGGGTTGTGGTGCTCGCCGATCGCGAAGACATCGAGCCCCACCTCCTCCGCCTTCCGCGCGATCAGCACGGTGCCCTCGATACGCTCCGCCTCACTCGGGGTGGAGCCGCTCGTCGGGTCGGCGGTGATGTCGCTGACCGAGAAGATTCCGAACTGCATGACTCAGACCTCGATTGTCGTGCCGTCGGGGTTTGACTGGATCGTCCATGTTCCGCCGGAGCGGAAGGAGCGGGCGGTCGCGAAGGTGTCTTCCATGAACTGCATGTACGTGACCTTCTGGTCCACCACCTTCGCGAGGATGGCGACGGCGGACGTGACCTGCTTGCCGAGCACTGTCGAACGGTAGGTGAACGATCCGAAGGCCGCGACGCTGCCGTCCTGCTCGATCCAGTCGGTGATCTCGAAGGCCTCGTTCGTCCAATACCGGTTGACGTCGGTGAAGGTCTGCAGCAGGGCGCCTGGCTCGTCATGGCTGCCGGCCCACGGCATGATGCGCTGCAGGTCCGGGGTGTCGAAATTGAGGGAGACGTACTTCGCATCGGGTGCGAGGATCGCGTTGACGTTGTCGGCGTCGGTCGGATTGCTCAGAAGCTGTTGAACGATTTCGAGCGGGGTGGCCATGATGATCTCCTTGTTCAGGTCGTAGGCAGTCCGCCTACAGAGGGAGGAACCGAACGTTGCGTCAATACATTCCCAGTCATTCAAAATACATGCGCGGAATTCTCTCGACGTGCCAGGAGGACCGCGCCCAGCACGACCACGGCGTGATCGTTCCGTTCGTACCGAGTCACCGCCTCCGTCACCTGGTGACGGGTCGGCAGTCAGGCTTCGGGCATGATGGCGACCGACTTCACGGTGAGGCCGGTGCGGGAGTCCTCGAACGCCTGGTTGATACCGCTCAACGGGTACTCGCGGACGAGCTTTTCTAACGGGAACGAGCCGTGCCGCCAGAGATCGATGATCTGGGGATGAACACCTGTGGGACCGAGCTTCCCTGCACGATGGTCTTGAAGGTCCACCCCTTGATGAGAGAGTCGCCGATTTCGAACGAGGCCGTTGTGCCGGAGCGAGCAGCACCGACGAGAGCCAGCGTGCCGCGGACGCAGTTCTGGCGAGAGGGAAAGCGGGCGAAGCGCCTGATTACGCTCCGCCCGCCGGGTGGCTCCTAGCGGAGCGTCTTCATCGCGCCAGCCCAGGCCTCGAGCTGATCGAACAGCACGACAGCTGCGCCGTCGTGCTGAGGACCCGGAGCGAAAGTGCTGAAGTTCTCGAAGTCGGTGAACAGTGAGAAGCTCAATTGCTGGCGCACATCGGCGAGCTGCAGTTCGGCAGAGATGCCGCGCAGGTGCTCGATGGCTCGGGCGCCCCCCAGCGAACCGTAGGCCACGAAACCGGCGGCCTTGTTGTTCCATTCGGCGTAGACATAGTCGATCGCGTTCTTCAGCACGCCCGACGTCGAGTGGTTGTACTCAGGGGTGACGAAGATGAAGCCGTCGAATGAAGCGATCTTCTGTGCCCACTGCTTGGTGTGGTCGTTCGTGTACTGGCCCATCGACGGCGGGACAGCCTCATCGAGGTGCGGCAGCGGATAGTCGAGGAGGTCGATGAGCTCGTAGTCGGCCGCGGTGCGCTCGGATGCCTTCGCGAACACCCAGTCCGCTACTCCCTTGCCGTTGCGGCCGGGGCGAGTGCTTCCGAGGATGATCGCGATCTTGAGGTCTGCCATGGACGTGTCCTTTCGTGGAGATATATGCATTTGCAAGTAATGACATTACACAACGTCCTTGCGTACGCAAGCACCTGTAGGATCTCGACATGACGCCGAACGAACGAGGGCGCATCCTGCGCACCGAGGACAGGTTGTGGAGCGGCATCCTCCGTGCAGCGGCCGCAGTGCCCCGGCGGCTCGAGCGGGAACTCGCCGCCACGAGCGGTGTGACGCTCGTCGAGTTCGACGTCCTGCTCGGCCTCGGCGATGATGCCCCCGCTTCGGTGAGAATCGGCGAGATCGCCGCCCGCGGAGGGCTGTCCTTCAGTCGCGCCTCGCGCGCAGTCACGGCGCTCGAGCGCCGTGAACTGGTCGAGCGCGAAGAGTGCGTCGTCGATGGACGCGGAAATCAGGTACGCATCACCCCGGCTGGCCAGGCTTTGTTGGATGAGTCGTCGCGCGCGCACGAACTGCGAGCGATGATCCTCAAGCCGCCAGTCGATCCTGCCGTAGCCGGAGAGATCGCCCGCTACCTCGACGCGGTCGCCGAACGCGCTGACTCCGAAGACGGTCTCGAGAGCAGGAGCGAAAGCCCTCCGGACAGCGGTATCACTCGCGGGCGGCACGATTCGGCACAACTCTTCGACGATCTCGTGCGATCTCAGATCGTTCTGTGGAACAGCGTCGAGTCCCGCACCCGCGCCGAAGCAGGAGTACCCGCGTCGTGGTATGAATCGCTCCGCGTCGTGGCGGCTCGCGGCCGCAGCCGTGGCGCTGATGTCGCACGTGACCTCTCCATCACAGAAGGTGGTGCCAGCAAGTTGCTCTCCCGCCTCGAAGCAGCCGGGCTTCTCGAACGCAGCTCAGACCCCGGTGACGCCCGCGCGTCCCTCTTGTCGGTCACCGCTGCCGGCGAAGCCGTCCTACGAGGGGCGTCGGCCGCCGTGCGCGACGAAGTCGACCAGTTCGCCTCCGACCGGCTCACATCCGCCGAAGTCGCTCAGCTCGGGGTCCTGCTCCGGAAATTGCGTGGAGGGTCGCCCAGCCCGAGAGCCCCCGGATCAGAAACTTTCCACGGATAGCAAACGCGGCCGTCGCGACGACATCTTGCCGCGCGTCTGTCGCGCCCGGAGGCGGCCGAACCCGGTTCTCCTGAGAGCCCCAGTCACCTCGTTTCCTTCTGGCGACCAGGTCATTCCGAGTCTTGATGCTCGACCGCGCCGGCCGCTCAGCGTTCTGATGATGAGATCCGTCACTCGCCGGCATTGGCCGCGACCGACGTGAATCCCCAGCCTCCTGGGCGGAGGCATCGACCGCGAAGCGGTTGGCAACCTCGCGGAATGACCAGGACCATTTCCCCACCCGCGCAGCACGCGCGCTCCGGGCCTCGCACGCCAAGCCGCCGTTGCAATACGACCGCGTCCCGAGTCGACGGCAACGATCAGCCGGGACGCGCCTATCGGTATCGCGATCGAGGGATCTCGCAATCTGCTCTTGCCGGATCTCGACGTTCACAACCTCGTCGCGACGAGGGGGTTCGGCGGGGTCAGTCGCGGCGGAAGGTGCCCACGAAGCGTGCCTGCTCGATGATCGAGTCGGCGTAGGTCGCGAGGAACTCCTCGCGCGACGGGTCGCCCTCGACCGGAGTGCCCAACGCGTAGAGGAAGAAGAAGTAGTGGTGCACGCCGTGACCCACGGGCGGCTGCGGTCCGAAGTACGCAGCCTGGCCGGCGCCGTTCGGGGCGACGCGGACGCCGGGGGCCGAGAGGTCGAGCGTCGTCGCGTCGGGCGCGATGCCGTAGACCACCCAGTGGGTGAAGCCCTGCGCAAGCGGAGCGTCGGGGTCGTTGACGATGAGTGCGAGCTCGACGGTGCCCTCGGGGGCTCCCGAGATCTCGATCGACGGGGTGTCGTTGCCGCCGTCTGCGGTGAAGTTCAGGGGGATGGCACCGAGGTTCTCGATGTCGGGGCTCGAGACGGCGAGGTCGGCGATGAAGAGGGGCATGGTGGTCGTCCTTTCGGTCAGATTCCGAGAACGGAGGTGATCTCGGCGGCGACGAGCGCGGGGCGCTCCTCGGGGATGTAGTGGTCGGTGTCGTCGACGACGACGAAGAGGTCGTCCGGGCGGTCGATCATCGCACGAGCCCATGCGGCCTCGCTGACGATTGCGCTCCCCCGGCCGCGGAGGTGCGTCATCGGCACCCGGACGCTCCGGAACTCCTCGTCGTACGGGGTCCGGAAGCCCTCGATGAGCTGGGTCATCGCCCTCGGTGAGGCGAGCGGCTCGAGTCGGCCGTCCTCGGTGGGGCCGTAGCCCCAGAGGGCGCGGCGCGAGATGGAACCCGGGAGGATCGCGGCGTAACGGTCGCGGAGGTACTGCTCGACCTCGGCGCGATCCGCGAACGATCGGAAGCCGCGGGCGACGCGGACGTCGAGCTCGTCGAGGACCGCCGGCTCGACGTACGGCGTGTAGTCGACGACGACGGCACCGCTCACGCGATCCGGGAGGCGCGCGGCGGCGAGCCAGGCGTTGCGGCCGCCGAGCGAGTGGCCCGCGACGACGGCGCGCTCGATGCCGAGGGCGTCGAGCACAGTCTCCACGTCCGATACGAAGTCCTCACCGCGATACCCGGTGGCGGGCTTGTCGCTCCGGCCGTGCCCGCGCTGGTCGAGTGCGACGACCGTCGCGTTCTCGGCGAGCACATCGCCGACCGGCTCCCACACCGCGTGGTTCGCCGACGTGCCGTGCAGCAGCACCACAGCAGGACCGCTCCCCCGCACCCGGAACGCGACGTCGACCGCCGCGCCCCGGGTGCGGGAGAGACCGTCGCCGATGTCGACGACGGTCACCGCGGAACCCATCGACGTCCCCGATCAGACGTTGGGGATCGAGGCGAGCGTCTTCCGCGCCGCGATGAGACCCGTGATGATCTCCTTGCGCTTCGCGTCGACGTCGCCGTCGCCGTACTCGTACATGCCGCCGTTGGTCTTGAAGCCGAGCTGACCGGCCGCGATCTTGTCCTTGATGAACTGCGGGGTGTCGGTGCTCGCGTCGAGGTCCTTGTTCAGGTAACCGGACACGGCCTGGTAGATGTCGAGTCCGGCCATGTCGAGAAGGCGCGTCGGGCCCACGACGGACAGCTTGTAGCCGATGCCCCACTTGACGCACGCGTCGAGGCCCTCGGGCGTCACGATGCCCTCCTCGAGCAGCGCCATGCACTCGCGGAGAATCGCGTAGAGGACGCGGTTCTCGACGAAGCCCGGGATCTCCTTCTCGAGGACGGGCACGTAGTTGAACGCCTTCACGATCTCGATGAGCTGGTCGACGAGCTCCGACGACGTCTTCTCACCGGGGATGACCTCGATCATGGGGATGAGGTGCGGCGGGTTCGACCAGTGCATGCCGATGAGGCGCGCGGGCACCGTCATCGACTCGGCCATGGTGGTGATGGGGATACCCGAGGTGTTCGTGGCGATGATGACGTCGTCGCCGATGCGCGCCTCGAGGTCCGCGAAGACCTTCTGCTTGAGCTCGAGCTTCTCGGGGACGGCCTCGATGATGAGCTCGGTGTCGGCGAGCGCCGCGTCGAGGTCGGTGCCGAAGCTCACGGAACCGCCGGGCGCCGACGGCGAATCGACCGACTCGAGCACGCCGCGCACGACGTCGTACGCGGCCTCGGCGCGGGCGATCGCATCGGGGGAGATGTCGTACAGGCGCACGGTGGCGCCGGCCCGCGCGAGGGTCGCGGCGATGCCGGGGCCCATCGTGCCCGAACCGATGACGGTGGCGATCGTGGGAAGACTGCTCATCAGGTGCTCTCTTTCACGGGGGTGGGAAGGGGTGGAGTGGTCTGGCGGTGCGGGTCAGATGCCCGGCGGCAGGGCGATGGGCGAGATCCCCAGGCCGAACGCGCTCTCGACGCGCTCGAGCCGCCGGTTGAAGAACGTCCAGAAGTTGTACTGCGCCTTCGCCGGGTAGATCCGGTCGAACTTCTCCTTCGTCTCCTCGGGGTCCGGCTCGATGGGTGCGAAGCCGGAGGCCTTGAGGTCGACCTGGAAGCGCGCGGCCTTCTCGAGGAAGATGCCGGTGAGCGTCACCTCGGCGACGGTGCTGCCGACGAACGCGACGCCGTGGTTGGCGAGGAGGATCGCTTGCGCGGCGCCGAGGGTCTTCGCGGCGGCGACGCCGAGCGGCACCGTCGTGATGATGTGGCTCGTCTCGGTGAATCGTGGGACGCCCTCGTACGCGAACCACACGCCGTGGTTGTTGTACGGCTTGAGCGTCTCCTCGGACGCGCCGAGGATCGTCGAGTAGTGCGCGTGCGAGTGTCCGACGAAGTTCACGTCGGGCCGGGCGCGCATGATCTCGGCGTGCAGCGGCCACTCGAGGTGGCGCAGCCCGGTGCCCTCGAGCACGTCGCCGTCGAAGCTGATGAGGATGAAGTCGTCGGCGTCGACCTCGCTGAGGGCGAGGTTGCCGCGCTTCAGCCACAAGCCACGGCCGAAGGGGTCGCGGAACGACAAGTGCCCCATGGACATGTCGCCGTGGCCCTCGAGCTCGAGGATGCGGTGGGCTCGCGCAACGTCCGCGAGGATCGACGCGATCGACGCGTCCTCGAAGTACTGCGTGTGCGAGTAGGTCATGGGTGCTCCTCGATGTCTCTCGTCCGTGGGTCGGGTCTGGTCGGTCTGCTGGGTTCTGGACGGCGGGTCAGCCGCGCGCGGTCACGTCGGCGACGGTGATCCCGCCCACGCGGGCGTTGACACGACCGCCCGTGGCCACGGCCGCGATGATGACGATCTCGTCGGGGCGGGGCGCGTCGGGGAGGGTGAGCGTGATCGCGTCGTAGTGGGATCGCACATAGACCTCGTCCTTGAAGGCGAGGGGGATGTCGATCGACGCCCCGGTCCCCGCGACCTTCGAGGCCGAGGAGATCCACGCCGTCCCGCCGCCGACGGCGTCGCGGAGCGCGTTGCCGAAGACCGTCGTGACGCACGCGACGATGTGCTCCTGCTCGCCGTTGACGCCGACGAGGCCGCCCTTGCCGTAGCTCTCGACGGGTCTCCCGCCGAGGAGCGCGACGGCGCGCTCGCCGAGCTCGGTGCCGAGACCGGCGCTCGCGTCGGTGAGGGGGGAGAGGTCCTCCACCCAGCGCCCGGCGAACGGGTTCTCGAACACCACGGCGACGGCGGCCTTCACGAGCGGCTGCTCGGGTGACGGTCCGAGCTCGTGCACCGTCTCCTGGACGAAGGAGTGCCAGGCGCGGATCTTGTAGATGGAGTCGATGCTCATGATGCGTGGACCTCGTGTCGGTGGGGGTCGGTGGGGTTGTAGAGGGCCGTCTGGATGCTCTCCCCGACGAACTGGTTGCCCTTCGCCATCTCGCGGGTGTCCGCGTACCACTGCGAGCGGTCCTGGGCGAGGTCGGTGATGGGGCGCTCGAGTCGCTCCCACTCGACGAGGGTCGCCGCCATGTCGCCGTCCGCGGCCGCTTCGGCCGCGACGGCGAGGGTGTACGCGTTCTGCATCGCCGTTCCGGCGCCTTGCGCGAGCGCCGGGCACATGGCGTGGGCCGAGTCGCCGATGAGGGCGACGCGCCCCTCGGTCCAGTGGTCGAGCCGCGTGGTCTGGTAGCCGTAGTAGCGGCCCTGGATGCCGGCGGCGGCCTCGAGCACGGGGGCGAGCTGCGGGAAGACCGACGTCCACAGCTCGAGGTCGATCGGCACACGGGAGCCGTCGGCGTCCGCGGAGGGTGACATGAGCGCGATGTAGAGCTCCTCGTCGTTCGCCGGCGTGTAGAGGACGCGGAGGACGCGCGGGTCGAGGTTCCAGAAGTCGATGACGTTGTCCCACTCCGTGTCGGGTTCGAGCGCCTGCAGCTCGGCCTTCCGGCGAGGGACGAGGAACCGGGTGATGCCGTCGCCCGAACGCTCGCGCTTCATGGGGATGGAGAGCGAGTCGCGCACCGCCGAGCCGACTCCGTCGGCGCCGATCACGAGATCGGCCTCGGCGGTCTCGCCCGTCGAGAAGCTCACGACGCCGTCCGCCGTCGCGCCGACGACCTCGGATCCCGCGAGGATCTCGACGCCCGATTCGCGAGCGGCGGTGAGGAGGGTCGTGTGCAGGTGCGGCCGCGTCATCGTGCGCCAGCGGACACCCTCGAGCGTCTCTTGCGACTGGATGACGTTGTTCATGCGCGTCTCGTAGGCGGGGGGCGTCATCGATCGCGATGCGAGGTCGGGACCGGCGCCGATCGCGTCGAGCACCTGCAGGCTGTTGTTCCAGAGCACGATGCCTGCACCCTCCGCCCGCAGCTCGCGAGCGCGCTCGTGCACGCGAACCTTCCAGCCCCTCTGGGCGAGGGCCGTGGCCGCGGTGAGTCCCGCGAAGCCTCCGCCCGAGATCTCGGCGCGGCGTCGGCTGTCGGTCATGTGACGTTCCCATCTGTTCTGTGCATGGTGCGTGCTGTGTGGGCCGTGTCGCGCACGGCGTGTGGCCGGGTCATCGGAGTCACTACAGCTCCGTCGCCGCGGCGATCCGGATGACGGAGAGGCCGATGACCTGCGCGGTCACGACCGCGTTCTCTTTGCCGGCGGCTCCTGCGAACTCCGCCGTGCCGTCGGGCGTGTGGTACCGCCACCCCTCCGCGCGACCGACGCCGACGATCGCTGCGCGAGCGACCTGTGTGACGTTCCCGAAGTCGGTCGCGAAGGCGAGGGGGTCGGGTTCGGCGATGAAGTCGCGTCCCGCCGCGGCGAAGGCGTCGCCGACGAGCGCGGTCACACCGGCGTCGGGGCGGACCGCGGAGATGGCGGCGCCGCGCGACCAATCGGCCGGGCCGAGCAGGTCGTGGACCTCGGCCGCGAGGGCGTCGAGTTCGGCCTCGGACGAGGCGAAGAGGAGGAAGCTCGCCTCGAAGGTCATGCCCGCGTTCTCCTCGACGTCGCCGTCGACCGAGACGGACTCGATGATGAGGGTGGCCGGGTCGATGGCCGCGGCGATCCGCGACACGTTCTCGAGGGCGGCGAGCGGCGTGGACACGACGTCGCGGCGGAGCGTGCGCCGACCGACGACGCGCGCGGTCTCGCGGCGCATGAGGAGGGATGACGGCCACACGGTGTCGATGAACTCGGGGTGCGGGTAGAGGACGACATCGACGTCGTCCCACACGCCGTGGGCGGCGGTGAGGGCCTTGCCGCTCCCGAGTTCGCGCGTGAGCGGCGAGTGGATCTCGTCGGCGGGGCAACCCACGATGACGACGGAGCCGGCGAGCCGGTCGCCGACGGCAGCGAGGGCGAGAGCGGCGCCGATCACGCCGCCCGATTGCGGGCCGTGGCCGCAGGAGTGCTCGGGGACGACGGCACCCGTCTCGTCGATCGAGGCGGGCGCGTCGTAGACGGCGATGACGCCGACGGAACGGCCCGGAGCGCCGAAGGCGAGTTCGGCCCGGAACGCCGTGCGCATACCCGCGACGCCCTCCGTGACGGCGTAGCCGGCGTCGCGGAGCTGCGCGACCAGGTGTGCCGCGCACTGCGTCTCCTGGTGCGCGAGTTCGGGGTGGGCGGTGACGAAGTCGACGACCGACTCGATCGTCGGGGTCGCGGTGGTCACGGCATCCAGGAACTCGCGGTCGTGCGTGTCGACGGCCATCGCTCACCCCTTCACTCGAGTCCCGGTTTATTACCATGTGGGACTGCATTGTCAGCATATGATGCAATGCGCGCCGTCGTCCAGCATCGGGCGAAATGTAACACGGGGTTAACAGAGGTCGGCCGCTGCAGTGCCGGCACGGCCACACGCGCGTCCTCGCCCGTCGACTCGGGCCCCGTTCCCGAGCGGGGCGTCACCGGGGGGCGATGGACCCCGGCTTCGGATCCTGCAGAGCGCGGATGAGGAACAGGGCGACGGTGTCGGCTTCGGCGACGCTGAGCGGACGCGAGTTCCCCACCCGCCGGAGCCCCGCCTGCATGACGCCGACCATGAGCGCTCGCGTCAGGCCGGGGTCTGTGACCGGCGCGAATTCACCGGAGGCGACGCCCGCGGCGACGACACCGAGGATGCGGTCGCCGATGCGGTCGCGCAGGGGGATGACGACGACCGTGATGCGCTCCTGCTGCAGGGCCTGTTCGATCGACTGCATCGCGAGGAATGCGCTCGTACTCCGCGCGTGTTCCGTGAGGAGCGTGACGACGATGTCGCGGAGGCGCCGCGACGGAGGAATCGCGTCGTCCTCGGCCCGATCGGCGATCGCCGCGTCGACCTCTCCGCTGCCTCGCTTTGCCGCGTCGATCAGCAGAGTGAGGGTGTCCGGCGCGTAGTTGTAGATCGCCGTCCGACTGATCCCCGCCCGCTCGGCGACATCGCGCATCGAGATGGATTCATAGGGCCGCTCGAGGATGAGGTGCTCGATCGCGTCGAGAAGCAGATCCCGCGAGCGCTGGTTGTGTTGGGCAATCGTCCGTGAGGACGACCGAGAAGGGCGGGACGTCAGCCGGGTCGTCCCAAGGCACTCAGCCGAGTTCGGCGACAGCCTCGCGGACCAGGAAGGCGATGCGGTCCAGAGTCGCCTGCGACGACCGCATCCTGGGGGGGTGAGCCAGCGCCCGCAGCAGCGGAACATCCGCATCGGCGGCGTCTGCGGGGCGGCGAGCATGCCGGCACTCACGAGGAACCGGGCACCCGCGCCGATTGCCGCAGCGACGTCGGCCACCGCCGTGAGCACGGTCACCCCGGCCGACCGAGGATCCGGCCGGCCGGGGCATCGTCTCGAGGGCGTCGGCGGCGGGGGTCCGACGACGGCGGGCCTGCTAGAGCGCTCCGTCCTCGCCGTCCCGTTCGGCGGGCTCACCGGCTTCGCGGCGACGACGCGCGACCAGCAGCACGCCGCCGAGGATGATCGCGATGAGACCGGCGGCGATGGCACCGAAGCCGATCGTGCCGCCCGTGATCGCGAGCGGAGGAGGCACCTGGATCGGGTTCGTCGTACACAGCGCACTCCCGTCGGCGCACATCCCCGTCGGGCTCTGGTTGCTCAGCCCCAGGTAGTTCCCGAGGACGTGATTGCCCTGACGGTCGTAGGCCATGACCGTGACCGAGTAGGTCACCGTCGCCGTCTCGCCGGCCTCGAGCCGTCCACCGATCGAGAGGACGTCGCCCGAGAATTCGAGCTCGAGCGCGTCGACCGACGCCCGCGCCGAGCGGGTGAGCGTCGCATCGTCGAGCACATCGCCCATTCGGTCCAGGTAGTCGACCGTTGCGGCACCCGCCCCGGTGTTGTGGAACGTGAGCGTGTACGTCAGCACGTCACCCTGCTCCACCGCCGTCGTCGACGCCGGGTCCACGGACTTCGTCGCCGCGATCTCGCCGACCGGATGCACCGTGCAATCGGCGTCCTCACCCTCCGGGGGCTCGCATGTGGCCGGCGGTTCCCCGCCCGCGCGGACGAGGACGTTGCCCAGCACGTGGTCGCTCTGCTGGGCGAACGGACGGATGACGACCGAGTACGACACGGTCGCCGAGGCGCCCGGGTCGAGCGAGCCCGTCACGACGAGACGATCGTCCACGAGTTTGGTCGCCATGTCGCCGTCGCCGTCCACGGTTGGCTCGCCCACGAGGTCGGCATCGTCGAGAACCCCCGTCAGCACGTCGTCCCGGGCGAACACCCCCGCCGCCGCACCGTCGTTACGGAACGACAACGTGTAGGTGACGGTCTGACCCGCCGCCACCGACGAGCCCGACACCGGATCCGCCGACTTCGAGTCCACGATCTCGGGCACCGGGTTGACCGTGCAGTCGACGTCTCCGTCCAGGCACTGGGTCGGCGGAGCCGCATCGCCGCGCACGAGGTAGTTCCCGAGCACGTCGTCGCCGCGCTGCCCGTCCGGCGCCACCGTCACGGTGTAGGAGACGGTGACCGTCTGCGCGGGCGCGAGCGTGCCGGACACCACGACGCGCTCGTCGGTGACCGCGCTCGCCGTGACTGAAGCATGGGAGGAGACCGGCTGCGCGGTCACCTCGGCGTCGTCGAGCACGTTCGCGAGGTGGTCGGTGAAGTCGACGGCGCCGACGGCGTTGCCGCTGTTGGTGAAGGTGAGCGTGTAGGTGAGCTCATCGC
>NZ_RZNC01000006.1 GCF_004078655.1 Labedella populi
CCGGCTCGCACGTCGCGGGCGGCGGCAGCGACGGGTCGTCGACGAGGAAGTTCGTCGCCCGGTCGTCGCCGCGCTCGTCCTCGTCGCCGACCGTCACCGTGTAGGTCACCGTCTCGACCTGTCCCGCGGCGAGCTCGCCCGTGACGGTGAAGACGCCCTGCTCCACGTCGCTCACCGAGAGCGCGTCGTCGGAGGCCGCGGGGTTCGTCGTGAGCGTCGCGTCGTCGAGCACACCCGTGAGGTTGTCCGACTTGTCCACGGAAACCGGGCCCCGGCCCTGGTTGTCGAACGTGATCGTGTACGTCAGCGTCGTGCCCGGAACGATCGGATCGCTCGATGCCTCGACGGCCTTCGAGACGAGAAGCCGCCCGATCGGCGTGAGCGTGCAGTCCGGACGCTCCGCGTCCGTCGGCTGACACACCGGCTCCTCCGGAACCGGCGGAACCTCCCCGTCCACCGGCTTCAACAGGAAGTTCGCCGCGACGTCATCGCCACGCTCACCGTCCGCCCGGACCGTCGCCGAATACGTGATCGTCGTCGACGCACCCGCGTCGAGCGAACCCGTCACCGCGATCCGTGCACCATCACGCACGACGGTGAGCACACCCGAGCTCGGCTCCGTCGTGACATCCGCGTCATCGAGCACATGTGTGAGGTCGTCGACCTCGTTCACCGTGCCCGCACCCTGCCCGATGTTCTCGAAGTGCAGCGTGTACGTGAGCACCGTGCCCTCGGCCACCGGAGACTCCGACTGCTCGTGCAGTTCGGATCATCCGACGCGCACTCCTCGTCGACGGTCGGCGGAACGTCGTCCGTCTCCCGGAGGAAGTTGCCGAGGTGGTTGTCACCCCGCGAACCATCGGGTGACACGGTCACCGCATAGGTGACCGTCACCGTCTGACCGACCGCGAGCGAGCCCGTCACGACGAGTGAATCCGTACCGAGCACCGGAGACAGTGCGTCATCGGAGGACACCGGCGACACGGTCACGGCCGCGTCATCGAGGACGCGGGCGAGATAGTCCGTGAAGTCCACCGGGCCGACCGCCAGGCCGTCGTTCGTGAACGTGAGCGTGTAGGTGAGCACGTCACCGGCATCGACGGACGTGCCGGACGCGGGGTCGACCGACTTCGACGAGGTCACGCGCGGGAGGTCCGTCACCGTGCAGTCGGTGCTGCCGGGAGCACACTCGGTCGGAGGCTCCTCGGAGCGGTCGCTCACGAGGAAGTTCGCCGCCCGATTGTCCCCGCGCGCATCCTCCTCGTTGACCGTGACAGCGTAGGTCACCGTCGCCGCGCCACCGGCACCGAGCGTGCCCGAGAGGGAGAAGATGCCATCGACCACGGGCGAGGCGACGACGGCCCCGTCACCGGTGACCGCGGGAGCCGTCGTGAGAGTCGCGTCGTCGAGGACTCCCGTGAGGTTGTCGGAGCGCGAGACGGTGCCGGTCGCCGCCCCCGAGTTGGTGACGGTGATCGTGTACTCGAGTGTCGTGCCGGGCACGATCGGCTCGGCGGAGGCCACGACGGACTTCGTGTAGCTCAGCTGCGGGATCTCGTTGACCGTGCAATCGGGCGCGTCGGGATCCGCGGGGACGCACTCGAGCTCCTCGGGGACGTCCCGGCCGAGGACGTTGAGCGCACGGTTGTCTCCCCGCTCGCCGTCGGGTCGGACCGTCACGGTGTACGTGACGGTGCCGATCGCGCCGGCGGGGACGGAGCCCGTGATGACGATCCGGTTCCCGTCGCGCGCGGCGGTGAGTCCGGCGCTGGCGGAGATCGCGCCCATCACGTCCGCGTCGTCGAGCACGGCGGTGAGGTCGTCGAAGGTGTCGACGTCCGCGGCTGCCTCACCGTCGTTGTCGAAGGACAGCGTGTAGGCGATCGTCGAGCCGGCGGCGAGCGGCGAGGACGACGGGACGGCGACCTTCCGCTGCGTCAAACTCGCTCCGGGGACCATGACCGAATCGCACGAGGCCCCGATCGCCTCGGAGTCCGGCACGCACGCCGAGTTGGTCAGCATGCTGTCGCCCGCGCCCGTGTAGGTCACGGTATAGGTGAAGACGGCGGTCTGGCCCGCGGCGAGTGACCCGCTCCAGGACAGCATCGGCGCGGAGTATGTCGGCCCGGTGATCGCTTCACCGTCGATCGTCGCGGTGATCGAGTCCACCTCGAACGTCGCGTCGTCGAGGACCTCCGAGAGGTCGTCGGAGAAGGACGCGGGAGCGGCCGCACTGTAGTCGCCCGGTCCCGCATTCGTGACCCGAACGGTGTAGGCGAGGGTCTCGCCGACGGCGGGCAGCTCGCTCGGGGTCGAACTCTTGCCGATCGAGAGGGCCGGAAGCTCGACCTCGACGACGGCACACGGTTCGCCCGTCACCGGATCGACGCCCTCCGCGGTGGGCGGACCACACGCGGGCGGGGCCGGCTGCTCGCCCGGGGGCGACGACGGGGCCCAGGCGACGTTGCGCATCTCGCCGTCGCCGTCGCGGTCGCGGAGAGTCACGGTGTACGTGATCGTCACGGCCTCGCCCGATGCGAGGGGACCCGTCCACGCGATCGTCGGTTCGGTATACGTCAGCTCACCGGCCGCAGAGCCGCCGACCGCCGCGGTCGCGTCACCGTTGTAGGCGGCGTCGTCGAGCACACCCGCGAGGTTGTCGGCGAGGTATGCGGGGGCGGACTCCGTGAAGTCCCCGTCACCCGTGTTGGTCGCCGTGACGCTGTAGGTCACGGTGTCACCGGAACGGGAATCGCTCGTCGCCGTTGAGGTCTTCTCGATGTCGAGGGCGGGGAGCGGGCAGATCGCGCTCGGCCGGAACTGGGCGAGGAAGCCTTCCATCGGCTGGCCGCTCTTGAGTTGCACGACGATCTCGTTGGCACCCGCCTTCCAGTCGTCGCGGAGGCTCGTCTCCGCTCCGTTCCCGAGCTGGAATCCGGCGTACAGGTACTGGTTGGTTCCGGCTGGCGCCTGCGGCAGGCCGGTGGTCTTGCCGCTCTGTGGGACACCGTTGACGAAGACCTCCGCGACGTTGTTGTCGGCGTAGAAGCTCAGGTCGAGTTGGAGGGACTCCGGTGACACGTCGGGGTCGAGGACGAAGGCGTAGCGGTAGTACCAGTCACCCGTTGGACTGGTGGGATTCGTGATGGTCTGCTGCGAGATCCATTGGGCGTTGCCGTAGGGGCTCGCAGCCCACGCGGTGGGCACGATGTTGCCGACGTTGGCCGACGCCCACGTCTGACCGGCCGGGGGCATCTGCACCGGGTACGCACCCGTTCCGAACGGGCCGATGACATCCCAGTTGGCGTCCTTCGCGTTGTCGGGGAGGATTCCGCCCGTCGCGGCGTTGTAGCCCGTGTTGAAGATGTCACCGTCGGTCGTGCAGTCCACGAGGGGACCGGCCGTGGGCACGTCGAGCGTGACCTGGTAGTCCTCGACCTCACCGGAAGTCATGAGGCCCGTGGCCTGACCGGCGCTCGCGGCGTCCGCTGCGATACGCAGTCGCAGGAAGGTGCCGTTGGACGGGACGGCGTCCGCGGGAACGCTCCACGAGAGTGCGGCGGCTCCATTCGCGCACGGAACGACGCCGGAGCGCTCTCCGGTGTCGAACCGGCCGTTGCCATTCCAGTCGATCCAGCCCGCCACGTATCCGGTGCCCGTGCACGACGTTGTCGGGAGGGTGTAAAGGCCCCCAGGGTTGGCGGTGATCGGTGTCGGGACGACGCCATCGTCGCTCGTACCGTCGCCCGAGGCGTTCGTGCTGTAGAGGGGCGCGCCTTCCGACGTCGTCCGCGCGCCGAGACGAAGCGCCGGCTGGCCCTGCGTGCCGAGCGTGAAGGTCGAGTTGGACACGGCCGTCGTGCCGACCGGCACGGTGCCACCGGTCCAGGCCGGAGCGATGAGGGCTCCGGCCGCGCCGTAGCTCGCGGGCGCGTCGCCGAAGTCCGAGCCGAGGACGACGCCGAGCGCGATGGCCGAGACGCCGCCGCCCTGAAGGGTCACGGCCGCGCTCGTCGCGCCCTCCATGAACGCGACGGCCATCGGACCGGCACCCCCGGAGCACCACGGCCCGTTCGGCGTGAGCCGGAGCGTGCCGTTAGCGTTCAGGATGGCCTGCGTGCTCGTGGTGCAGGTGGCCGGTGCCCGGTAGCGGTCGATGATGCGCCACGTGGCCGCCTGGAGGGGACGGGCCTGGACGAACTCGTTGCTGCCACTCTCGACGGTGCTCGTCTCCGCATCCGCCATCACGAGCCCCTGCAGTGGCACCGGCACACCGTCGAGGGTGACGGCGCAGCTGAACGTGAACGTCGGGGCCGTCCCGGCGACGGCGTTCGCGATTCCCGAGACGAGCTGATTGTTCGTCCCCGTTCCCCCGATGTTGTAAAGGTCGTCAAGCCCGTCGCCCTGGAAGCTTCCCGGCCGGGTGGCGCGGATCTGCCCGGTGAGTCCGGTGATGGTGCAGGTGGTCGCGAGGGTCTGCCCATCGATCGTCCGTGTGTTCGTGCGGGAAGCGCCGTTCGCGATCGCCGTTCCCGCCGCTCCCCACTCGAACCAGTCGACACTGCCGCGATGCACTCCCGAGCCGCCGGAGGCGTAGCGCGCTTCAGCGGGAGTGGCCGTCACGAAGACGGTGAAGAGGCCGCTGACGACGGCCACGAGCGCCACGAGCGCCACGTACGGCAAAACACGGCGCTCGACGCTCGATCGCCCGTCTCGGCTGGCTCGGCGAAGTCGGCGGGGGACTGTGATCGGCACGGATTTTTCCCTCGGGGCAGGCGGCAAGGTCGGAGTACCGGCACGCGGATGCAGTGAGCACGCGATCAGGACACTCTCAGCAAGCTACTGGCGGCACCTCGCGAGCGACTCATGCGCGACCCCGACGCGAGGTCAAGACCACCCCCGAATCCACCCCGGCCGCACTCGAAGGCCCGGCCGCGAACGACTCGATGCCTCGACACGAACCGGCGGTCCGAGCGAGCACTCGACCACGAGACACGATCGACCCCGATTGACAAGGTCGTCGGGATTCGCGCCAACCGGCCGACGTTCGACCAGACTGGGAACGGAACGCCGCACACACACGAGGAGCACGTCATGGGTTGGTTCGATCACACGAGGAAGACCGCCGCACCGGACGAGAGCGCCAAACCGGGGGTGAAGCGGCCCGCCTCCGCCCTGTGGAGCGACGGCTTCGGTCGGCTCGGTACACGGAGCCTGCAGCTCATCGCGATCCTCATCGTCGTCATCGGCGTCGTCTACGTGATCACGCAATTGACGCTCGTCTTCATCCCCCTGTCGATCGCCCTCATCCTCGCGGCCGCCTTCCACCCGTTCATGCACTGGATGAGGCGGAAGGGCGTGCCCTCGGCACTCGCGACCTGGATCTCGTTGCTCGCGATCGTCGTCGTCCTGGGCGGCGTCGGGTATCTCATCTATGTGGCGGTGCGGAATCAGCTCGACGAGCTCGTCGACTCCGCAGCTCAAGGCATCGACCAGCTGTACGACTGGTTCCTCACCCTTCCGTTCGACATCAGCGAGGAGCAGATCTCCGGCTTCCGGGACAGTGCCGTCGATTTCCTGACGAGCAGCCAGTTCGGCAGCGGAGCGCTCGCCGGCGTCGGTGCGGCGAGCAACTTCCTCGTCGGCCTCTTCTTCATGGTCGTCGTGCTCTTCTACTTCCTGAAGGACGGGCCAGGCATCTGGGAGTTCATGCTGCGTCCGTTCGAGGGGCAGCAGTACGCGCGGGCGCGCCGCATCGGTGACAAGGCCGTCGACACGCTCGGCGGGTACGTCCGCGGCACGGCGGCGGTCGCGGCCGTCGACGCGATCGGCATCGGCATCGTGCTCTTCGCCCTGCAGGTGCCGCTCGCGCTGCCCCTCGCGGTCATCGTCTTCGTGCTCGCGTTCATCCCACTCGTCGGAGCGACGCTCGCGGGAGCGCTCGCGGTCCTGGTCGCCCTCGTCGCGAACGACCCCATCACGGCCGTGTGGGTGCTCGTCGCCGTCGTCGGCGTCAACCAGCTCGAGGGCAACTTCCTGCAGCCGATCCTGATGGGACGCTCGCTCAAGCTGCACCCGCTCGTCATCCTCGTCGCGTTGACCGCGGGAACGATCCTCGGCGGCATCGTCGGCGCGGTCCTGTCCGTGCCGATCGCCGCCGTCGCGTGGGGCGTCATCTCGGTCTGGAACGGCGAGCACGAGCCCGCTTGGCCCGCGAAGCAGAAGCGCCCCGAACCCCAGTAACCCCACCCCCACCCCCTCTCCCCCCTGAACACTTCCTATGTGCACGAATTTTCGAGCACATAGGAAGTGTTCAGGAGGGGGAGGGGAGGCGGAGGATGAGGGAGAGGTAGTCGCGGAGGGCCGCGGCCATGTCGACGGCGTCGCGGTCGAAGAGCCACTGGAGCTGGATGCCGTCCCAGAGCGCCACGATCGACGCCGCGGCACGTACCGGGTCGACTCCGTCGCGCAGGACGCCGAGTTCGCGCAGCGCGGTGAGCTCCTCGACGTAGTCCCGCCGCAGGTTCTCGAACCGCTCGACGAAGTACTCCCGACCCGGGTGATCGGCCGTCACCGCCTCTCCGGAGAGCACCGCGTACAACTCGATGACGCCCGGGATACCGACGTTGGCTTCGGCTTGCGCCTCGATCGAGAGGGCGAAGCGCGCCGCGCGACCCCGGGCGCCCTCGCCGGCGCGCCGAGCGACCTCGTCGGGATCGGGCTCCGGCTCGACGTCGTCGCGTCGCGCGAGCACGGCCACGAGCAACGCCTCCTTCGACGGGAAGTAGTGCAGCAGGCTCGTCTGACTCATGCCCACGCGTTCCGCGACCTCGCGGAAGGATCCCGCCCGGTAGCCACGGCTCGCAAACACATCGAAGGCCGCGTCGATGATCGCGCGTCGCCGCTCCGCGGACTTCGCGTACGGCCCGCGGCGTCTCACCCCGGCACCGGGGGCGGGCGTTCGGACGGCACTGCCGTCGGGTGCGCTCATGACGTCACCGGCCTCTCGGTTTCGGGTTCCGTGGCGGTCGAAGGACGCACGCGCGAGCGGCGTCAGGCCGCCAGCGTAACGCAGATGAATTTCGAGTGAGTACTCGAATTCTGTGTTAGCGTGAGCGCACTCCGGCGCACCCGGTGCGTCAGCCCACACCACGATGAAGTGAAGAAGGCAGATGAGACAACTCACTCGACGCCAAGCGCTGAGCCTCGGGCTCAGCGCGGGCGCCGCGGCATTCCTCTCCGGATGCGCGACGCCCGGCACGACGACCGTCAACACGGCCCCCACGATCGGGGCCGCTCCTCCCGGCGAGACCGTCCGATTGACCTACTGGGCGTGGCTCAAAGACGCCCAGAAGGTCGCGGACGTCTGGAACGCCCAGAATCCGGACATCCAGGTCGACGTCGTCTGGATCCCGGGCGGCAACGACGGGGGCTACCAGAAGATGTACTCGGCCCTCGCGGCCGGGGGCGGTCCCGACATCGCCCAGGTCGAGATGCGCACGGTTCCCGAGTTCCTGCTCGTGAACGGCCTCGTCGACCTCTCGCGCTACGGCGCCGACGAGTACGCCGAGCTCTACGACGAGACCCTCTGGAACCAGGTCACCTTCCAGGGCAGCGTCTTCGCGATCCCGCAGGACTCGGGACCGATGGGCTTCTACTACCAGCCAGAGCTCCTCGAGACGGTGGGTGCACAAGCGCCCGCGACATGGGACGAGTGGGCGGACGTCGCCCGTGAGCTCCGAGCAGCCGGAGGCGTCTACCTCGAGAGCTTCCCCGTGGCCGACGCGTCGACCTTCACCGCCTTCGCCACTCAGGCCGGCGCCCGCTGGCTCTCGACGGAGGAGGACGGCTGGGTCATCAATATGACGGACGAGGCGACCCTCGAGGTCGCCCGTTTCTTCGACGCGGCGATCGACGAGGACCTCGTCGACACCGCGAACGCCCCGTACTCCCCCGGATGGTTCGCCGCGGCGGCCGACGGGAAGATCGCGGCGTGCACGAGCGCGAGCTGGGGCGATGCCCTCATCGAGGGCATCAGCGGCGGTGAGGGCAAGTGGCGCGTCGCACCCATGCAACGCTGGTCGCTCGAGAACAGCTTCGGCTCGAGCTTCCTCGGCGGTTCCACCGCCGCGATCCTCGCGAACTCGAAGCACCCACGGGAGGCTCTCGAATTCTCCGTGTGGATGACGACCACGCAAGAGGGCATCGACGCGATGATCACGAACAGCGGCATCGGGTGGTCGCCCGCGAAGGACGAGATCGGATCCGTGCGCGAGGGTGCCGGCTCCGACTTCTTCGGCGGGCAGGCCTACAACACGGAGGTCTTCGAACCCGCGACGCGCCAGCAGAACACCGACTGGTCGTGGTGGCCGATCACGCAGCAGTCCTTCAACATCCTGTCGGACGGCTTCCGCCGAAAGGCCGCGGGCGTCAGCCTCGTCGACTCCGTCGCGACGGCCGAGCAGCAGATCATGACGGCGTTCCGCAACAAGGGCCTCACGATCCGGAAGGCGGACTCATGACGGCGACGGAGAACATCACGACAGCGGGCGCACCGGCGTCCGTGCGCCGCCGTCGGGGCCGCGCCGGCTCGGGCGGAGCGGCGCCATGGATCCTCATCTCACCGTTCCTCGCCCTGTTCCTGCTCACCTTCATCCTGCCGATCATCGTGGCGATCGGGTCGAGCTTCACACGGGTGACGCGCTCCGGCCTCTTCGGCGAGGCGGGCGTCGTGACGGGGTTCGCGTGGTTCCAGAACTACGCGCAGGCCCTCGCCGACGGGAACTTCGTCGCCTCGATCTGGCGCATGTTCCTCTTCGGAATCGTGCAGGTGCCCGTGATGATCGTGTTGTGCACGATCCTCGCGCTCCTGCTCGAGTCGGCCTCGGCGCGATGGCCCGGCTTCTTCCGCGCGGCCTACTTCCTCCCGTACGGCATCCCGGGTGTCATCGCGACGATCCTGTGGTCGTTCCTCTACGTCCCGGGTCTCAGCCCGATCATCGACATGGCGAGCGCCGTCGGTCTGCCGCTCGACTTCCTGGGTCCGTCGACGGTGCTCTGGTCGATCGCGAACATCGTGACGTGGACCTACACGGGCTACAACATGATGATCATCATCGCCCAGTTGAAGTCGATCCCGACCGAGCTCTACGAGGCGGCACGGGTCGACGGCGCGAGTTCGTGGCGGGTCGCGCGCAGCATCCAGCTCCCGCTCATCCGACCGGCGCTCGTGCTGACGACGGTGTTCTCGATCATCGGGACGCTGCAGCTGTTCGCCGAGCCGCAAGTGCTGCAGGACGTCGCGCCCGCGATCGACTCGCAGTACACCCCGAACCTCAGCGCCTATACGACGGCCTTCGCGTACAACGACTACAACGTCGCCGCCGCCCAGTCGGTGCTCATCGCCCTTGTGGCGTTCCTCCTCTCCTTCGTCTTCCTGCGCCTCACGAACCGGAGGTCGTCATGACCGCGACCGCGCATCCCACCGCCAACGACACCCGTTCTCTCACGACCGCCTCCGACTCCGCTCGAGCCGCACGACGGAGATCGCGCGGAGACGACTCCGACCGCTCGGCGGGCCGCTCCCCCGCGAAGACGATCATCGTGACCGTCGTCCTCGCTCTCGTCGCCGTCTACTTCCTCGTGCCGGCGTACTGGGTGATCGTCGCGGCGACGAAGACGACCGAGGACCTCTTCGCGACGAACGGCTTCTGGTTCGCCCCGACCTTCGCCTTGTGGGAGAACCTCGGCCGCGTGCTCTCGTACGACGGTGGGGTCTTCCTCCGCTGGTTCGCGAACTCGGTGCTCTACGCCGGGGTCGGCGCCCTGCTCGCGACGTACTTCGCGGCGGCGGGAGGGTACGCGCTCGCCAAGTACGACTTCCGCGGACGGGACACCATCTTCGGTCTCGTGCTCGGCGGCGTCCTCGTCCCGGGCACCGCGACGGCCCTGCCGCTCTTCCTGCTCTTCAGCCAGTTGGGCCTCGCGAACACGTACTGGAGTGTCCTGCTGCCGTCGCTCGTCTCGCCGTTCGGTCTGTTCCTCTGCCGCATCTACGCGAATGCGACCGTCGACACGTCGCTCATCGAGGCGGGCCGCATCGACGGGGCGAGCGAGTTGCGCATCTTCCACACCCTCGGCCTCCGGATCATGACACCCGCGCTCGTGACGGTGTTCCTCTTCCAGCTCGTCGGCATCTGGAACAACTACTTCCTTCCACTCGTGATGCTCTCCGACTCCGACCTGTTCCCCATCACGCTGGGCCTCAACAACTGGCGCAGCCAGGTCGACCGCCTCCCCGAGTTCTACGAGCTCACGACGGGAGGCGTGCTCCTGTCCATCATTCCGCTCGCCATCGCCATGGTCGTTCTGCAACGGTTCTGGCGGGGCGGCCTCACCGAAGGATCCGTCAAAGCGTGACCACCATCGATGTCGACCACCTCACCTCGTTCTCCCCCGGGTCGGGCCGGCGGACGCCGCCGCGCTCGTTCCTCGAATCGGACGCACCGCGCCTGTCGTTGAACGGCTCCTGGAGGTTCCGGCTGCTCGCGGGGGCACCGGGCGCCCTCGGCGGCATCGGGGTCCTCCCGGAGGGCGAGGGCGCAGACGAGGTCGGATCCCCCGCGCTCGATGACGCCGACTGGGACGAAATCCCCGTGCCCTCTCACTGGGTGCTGCAGGGTGACGGGCGGTACGGCTCGCCCATCTACACGAACGTGCAGTATCCGTTCCCGGTCGATCCGCCGCACGTGCCCGACGCGAACCCGACGAGCGACTATCGGCGCTCGTTCGACCTCCCGCGCGGCTTCGACGGGACCGAGCGTGTGCTGCTGCGCTTCGACGGCGTCGAGTCGGCCTATCGCGTCTGGCTCAACGGCGAGGACATCGGCACGGGCACGGGCAGTCGGCTCGTGCAGGAGTTCGACGTGACCGAGGTGCTCCGCCCCGGTGAGAACACGATCGCGGTGCGCGTGCACCAGTGGTCGGCCGCGAGCTACCTCGAGGACCAGGACCAGTGGTGGCTGCCGGGCATCTTCCGCGACGTGACCCTCCTCGCCCGCCCCGTCGGCGGCATCGACGACGTGACACTCTCCGCGGACTTCGACGAGCACACGAGCGCCGGCACCCTGGCGATCGACGTCGATGCGGCGGCCGACGCCTTCCCCGTCACCGTCCGTGTCCCCGAGCTCGGGCTCATCGAGATCTGGGATTCGGCCGCGGAGATCACCCCGATCGACGTCCCCGGCGTGCAGCCCTGGTCGCCCGACCGACCGACGCTGTACGACGTGCACGTCGAGTCGGCGGGCGAGCGCCTCACGCTCCGCGCGGGGTTCCGGACGGTGCGGATCGTCGGCGACCGGCTGCTCGTCAACGGGCGGAAGGTCCGTTTTTCGGGCGTCAACCGGCACGAGACCCACCCCGACCGCGGCCGCGTCTTCGACGAGGAGCACGCCCGCGCCGACATGGCCCTCATGAAACGGCACAACGTCAACGCGATCCGGACGAGCCACTACCCGCCGCACCCGCGCGTGCTCGACCTCGCCGACGAGCTCGGCTTCTGGGTCATCGACGAGTGCGACCTCGAGACCCACGGCTTCGAGGCACACGGCTGGGTGCAGAACCCGAGCGACGACCCGCGCTGGCGCGACGCCTACCTCGACCGCATCCGCCGCACCGTCGAGCGTGACAAGAACCACCCGAGCGTCATCATCTGGTCGCTCGGTAACGAGTCGGGCACCGGCGCGAACCTCGCGGCGATGGCCGATTGGGTGCACGACCGCGATCCCTCGCGCCCCGTGCACTACGAGGGCGACTACACAGGCCAGTACACCGACGTGTACTCGCGCATGTATCCGTCCCTCCCCGAGACGGAGTCGATCGGCCGTGACGACTCGACGGCCCTCCTCCTCGGTTGCACCGCGTCGGAGTCGTCTCGGCAGCGCTCGAAGCCGTTCCTGCACTGCGAGTACGCCCACGCGATGGGCAACGGACCCGCGCTGCTCGACCGGTACCGCGCACTGACCGAGTTGTACCCGCGCCTCCACGGTGGCTTCGTGTGGGAGTGGCGCGACCACGGGTTGCGGACGCGCACGCCCGAGGGGACCGAGTTCTTCGCGTACGGCGGCGACTTCGGCGAGGAGGTGCACGACGGCAACTTCGTCATGGACGGCCTCGTCCTGAGCGACGACACCCCGTCTCCCGGGCTCGCCGAGTTCGCGGCCGTCGAGCAGCCGATCCGCTTCCGACGCCTCTCCGACGGGTCGATCGAGGTCACCAATGACCGCTTCGCCGCGGACACGCGCGACCTCGACATCGTGTGGCGTCTCGAGCGCGACGGCGTCGAGCTCGGAGCGGGGGTCCTGCGGCCGGCCGAGCGCGGCGGCGACGTGGTGCCCGCCGGTTCGAGCGCCGTGCTGCCTGGTCCCGACCTCGTCGCATCCATCGGCGAGGCCGAGGTGTGGCTGACCGTCGAGGCGGTCCTCCTCGATGACGCCGCATGGGCGCCCGCCGGACACGTCATCGCGCGGTCGCAGTTCCTCGTGGAGGAGACCCAGCCGATCGAACCGCACGCGCCGTTCGCTCCGCTCGACGATCCGGCGACGCCCGTCGAGTGGATGCGCGCGCGGGCTGCGCGGCAGCGCTCCGGTCGCGCCCGGACACCCGGGGATGCCGCTGGGTGGGTGTCCGGCGCACTGTCGGGCGGCTCGGGGCGCGGTGGAGTCGCGTTCGGCATCGACGGCGCCCTGGAATCGATCGCGGGACAGCTGATGAGCGGACCGCGACTCGAGCTCTTCCGGGCGCCGACGGACAACGACCACGGTGCGCACGGAGGGTCGCTCGACCTCGCGGACCCCCGCTCGGATCGGGGACTCGGGACACCGGCGCCGTCCTCGGAACAGTACTGGCTGGCCGCGCGCCTCGACCTCCTGCGTCCCCGGCGTGAGCGGCTCGAGTACCGCGTCGACGACGACGGCGAGCTCGCAGGCGTGCGCTCCCTCGAACGCTGGAGCGCCCCGGAGGGCGCCGAGAGCGTGTGGCAGGAGACGGAGTGGCGGCTCGACGCGACAGGCCCTCGTCTGCGGGTGCGCATCACTCCGTCACGTGGATGGGAGGGCGTCTGGCCTCGCATCGGCGTGCGATTCGCCCTGCCGCTCGACGTCTCGGACGCGACCTGGTTCGGCACAGGTCCGCTCGAGAACTACCCGGACAGCCTCCGGGCCGCTCGTGTCGGTGTCTTCTCGTCCCCGGTCGACGACCTCGTCGTCCCGTACGCGCGGCCGCAGGAGAGCGGCCACCGTTCCGAGCTCCGCAGTCTCGAGCTCTCGCGAGCGGATGGCGTGTGGTTGCGCGTCGATGCCGAAGCGGATTCCGCCGGTCGGCTGCCCGGATTCACTGTGCGGCGCCACACACCTCAGGAGATCGCAGCCGCGCGGCACCCGCACGAGTTGCCGCCGCCGACGGCGACGTACCTGACGATCGACGCGGCCCAACACGGCCTCGGGACACGAGCGTGCGGACCCGACGTCTGGCCGACGGAGTATCTGCGGCCGGAGTCGCGCACGATCACGCTGCGCTTCTCCTCGTGAACGGACGAGGTCGCCACGTCTGGCAGGATCGGGGCGTGACTTCGACTCTCCCCTCCCTCGACGGCCGCGTCTTCACGATGGTCTCGTCGACGACCTCCGTGGTCGACCCGGATGCCCCGAGCGTGTTCCGCTACTTCGAGGCCGACGGAATGATCTGGGGTGACTACACCGGCGACACCGTGACGATCGGCCGCTTCGTGGGCACCCGGACGGACGACACGATCTGGGTCTCGTTCGTGCACGTGCTCGCGTCGGACGGAAGCGTCGTCACGGGCGACGGGGAGAGCGAGATCGAGCTCACGGACGACGGGATGCTCCGCCTCGTCGAGCACTACGAGATGCACGGAGCCCCGCAGCTGAGCGTGTGCGTCGAGGCCCCCGCGGCCTGAACGGCGACGGGCTCAGCGGCCGTCAGCCTCGCGCGGCCATCGTGTCGCGGCCCTCGGCGGCGGGCGTCCAGCGGGTCATGCCGAGGCGCGACGTCTCAGGCCGCTCCGGGATGTCCGTCGGGAGGACGAAGGGCTTCCGGACGACCTCGTCGAGCACGACGACGCTCACGACCGTTCGCACCTCCGGCAGCATCGCGATGACACCCGTCGCGAAAGCATGCACACCGCCGACATCCGTCGCGCGGATGAGCACCATCGCGTCGTGCTCACCCGTCGTGATCACGCAGTACTCCACGTCGGGCATCGCGACGACCTTCTCACGGAAGGGTTCCCACGACTGCGGGTGCACCGTCACGAAGACGAGCGCGCAGATCGACAGCCCCGCCTTGGCCGGGTCGACACGAGCGGAGAATCCCGTGATGACGCCGTCGCGCACGAGCGATTCGACGCGCGTGTAGGCGCTCGCCCGCGAGATGCCGACGAGATCCGCGAGCGCGGCGATCGAGATGCGGCCGTTGTCGCGCAGCACTGTGAGAATCTTGTAGCTCACCTCGTCGAGTGCCGCATTTCGTCCAGCCGACGCGCCGACTTCCGTTGACTTGCTGGACATTCTGATCTCCGATCGGAGTTGCGGCTCTGCTGCGTGCTGAGCACGGATGGAATGGCTGGACAGATCGTCGCCGTCCGTGCCAATCTGATCACGGTCGTCCACAGCAGGACAAGGCCAGTTCCCGATCTGTCACCCCCTCTTCTCCTGGAGTCCCCATGCACGCTCCGCGCCGTCTCGCACCCATCGCCCTCGGCACCGCTGCACTCTTCCTCCTCGCCGGCTGCTCCGGAGGCAACTCCGCGAACACCGACGACGCGGAGCAGAGCGGCGGCTCGCTCGTCATCGACACCGCGTTCTCGATCGAGACGACCGACCCCGGCCACACCTACGACCCGACCGGCAACATGGTCGCGAAGGCCCTCTACGAGACCCTCGTCGACTTCGAGGGCTCCGACGTCACGACGCCCGTCCCCGGCCTCGCCTCGTGGGAGCAGAACGACGACGCGACCGAGTTCACCTTCACGCTCGAGGACGGCCGCACGTTCTCCGACGGCAGCGAGATCACCGCCGACGACGTCGTGTTCTCCCTCCAGCGCATCCAGGGCATGGTCGAGGCGAAGCCGAACTTCCTCCTCACCGGCCTCACCGTCGAGAAGATCGACGACAGCACCGTGTCGATCACGAGCGAGACCCCGCTCCTCCAGCTCCCCGCGATCCTCGCGAACCCCGCGCTCGGCATCGTGAACGCGGACGTCGTCGAGGAGAACGGCGGCGCGACCGACGGCTCCGACTCGGCGCAGAGCTACCTCGACGGCGAATCCGCCGGTTCCGGTCCGTTCATCCTCGACACGCTCGACCTCACGTCGCAGGTCGTCCTCACGAAGAACCCCGAGTACACGGGTGACGAGGAGCCCGCGTACGACCGCGTCGTCATCCGCAACGTCACCGAGAGCGCGACCCAGCTCATCAACCTGCAGGGCGGCGACACGATGGTCGCCATGGACCTCAACGGTGACCAGGTCGAGGGCCTCGACGACGGCTTCACCGTCGACTCGGTCCCCTCCGGCCAGACGATCTTCCTCCTCCTCAACCAGTCGCCCGACGTGGCCGGGGAGCTCGCGAACGTCGACCTCTCCGAGGCGGTGCGCTACGCGCTGGACTACGACGCGCTCCTCGAGCTGGCCGGTGCGGGCGCGACCCAGGCGACGGGCGTCATCCCCACGGGCTTCGAGGGCGCGCTCGAGGAAGGCGTCACTCAGGACCTCGACCGCGCGACGGCCGCTCTCGAGGCGTCCGGCTACGACGGCCAGACCCTCCGCTTGCAGTTCCCGAACGACTACCCCGTCGGCGGTGTGGAGTTCACCCCTCTCGCTGAGCGCATCCAGGCGCAGCTCGCCGAGATCGGCCTCAACGTCGAACTCGCGCCGGCACCGTTCGCCACCGAGCTCGACGCGTACGTCGGCGGCACCGAGGGCTTCGGCCTCTGGTTCTGGGGCCCGGACTACGCGGACTCCGCGAACTTCCTCCCCTTCGCGCCGGGACTCAAGGTCGGCCTGCGCGCCGGCTGGGACGCCTCCGCCAACCCGGAGATCGCGGACCTCGCGGCCGCCGCAGCGAGCGCGACGGACGTCGACGAGCGCACGGAGGACTTCACGGCCTTCGCCGAGGCGATGCAGGAGTCGGGTCCGTTCGTCCCGCTCATCGTGCCCGGCCGTAACATCGCGACGGCCGACAGCGTGACCGGCGCCGTCTACAACTCGGTGTGGGACGTCGACATCGCCGAGATCACTCCCGCCGGCTGAGCGGCGTGACCACGGGAACCACGAGCCCGGCGCCCGCTCGCGCCGGCGCTCGGAGGTACCGGGCGAGGTCTCCCCTCGCCCGGTACCTCGTCCGCCGCGCCGGCACGTCGGTCCTCCTGCTCGTCGGCGTCACGATCGTCACCTTCACGCTGACGAACCTCGTACCGGGCGACCCGGTCTCGGCGGCTCTCGGTGAGGGCGCCGCTCAGAACCCGGAGACGCGCGAGGCCTTCATCCGCTCCCGCGGGCTCGACCAGCCGTTCGTCGTGCAGTACCTCCTCTACATGGGGAACCTCCTGCGCGGTGACCTCGGGACCTCCCTCGTCACGGGTCGCGCCGTCACGACCGACCTCGCGACCGCCGTACCCGCGACCGTCGAGATCGCGATCGCCGCGATCGTCGTGAGCCTCGCCGTGAGCATCGTGCTCGGGACACTCGCGGCGTACCGCCGCGGGCTCGTCACCGACCAGGTCGTACGGGTCGTGACCCTTGTGGGCTTGAGCGTCCCGACGTTCTGGCTCGCCCTCGTGAGCTTCTACATCTTCTTCCTGCAATTGCGGATCGCGCCCGGCTCTGGCCGGATCTCACCCTCGATCACCCCGCCGCCGCGCGTCACGGGCTTCTACACGATCGACTACCTGCTGAACGGGGACGGCGTCGGCTTCCTCGACGCGGCCGCCCACCTCGCACTCCCCGTCCTCGTCCTGTCCCTCGTGACGATCGGCCTGCTGACGCGCTTCATCCGCACCTCGGTCCTCGAGGTGCTCGCGAGCGATTACGTCCGCGCCGCCCGCGCGAAGGGATTGAGCGGAGCGCGCGTCGTCCTCGACTACGTGCTCCGGGGCGCCTCGCTGCCGATCCTCACCGTCGTCGGTGTCGCATTCGGCGCGCTCCTCTCGGGCACGGTGCTCGTCGAGTCGGTCTTCTCGTGGCCGGGGCTCGGGACGTACGCGTACAACTCGGCCTCGAACCTCGACCTCCCCGGCATCATGGGCGTCGGCCTCGTCGTCGGGGTCATCTACCTCGTCATCAACTTCGTCGTCGACCTGCTCTACGGTGTCCTCGACCCGAGGGTGAGGCTCGCATGAGCACCGATAACCGAACCGACGCGCTCGCCTCCGCGGGCCGGCGCACGCGGCTGCGCTGGCCGCGCGCATGGCGTTCCCCGCTCGGGATCGTGGGCGCCGTCATCGCGATCGCCTGGGTGATCGTCGCCTTCACAGCGTCCTGGTGGGTGCCGTTCGAGCCGAACGCGCAGGTCCTGCCGCGACTCCAGGAGCCGGGTGTCGACACACTGCTCGGCACCGACGGCACCGGTCGCGACATCTTCTCGCGGCTCATGACGGGCGCGACCGTGACGATCCCACTCGCCCTCATGCTCGTCGTCGCCGCCATGGTCATCGGCACCGTCGTCGGTGCCGTCGCCGGCTATTTCGGCCGTTGGGTCGACGAGACGCTCATGCGCATCACGGACCTCGTGATGGCCTTCCCGACGGTCATCCTCGCGATGGTCATCGCGGCGTCCCTCGGGCCGTCGCTCTTCAACGCGGTCATCGCGGCGATCGTCGTCTCCTGGCCGCAGTACGCCCGTGTCACCCGCAGTCTCGTGCTCGGACTGCGTGGTCAGAACTACGTCATCGCGGGTCGCCTGCTCGGTCGCTCGCCGCTCACGAGCCTGACCGTCGACATTCTCCCGAACATCGTCGGGCCGATGCTCGTGCTCGCGACCCTCGACATCGGCGCGGCCATCCTGCTGCTGTCCGGGCTGTCGTTCCTCGGCCTCGGGGCCCAGCCGCCCACCGCGGAGTGGGGATCGATGATCTCGTGGGCGATCCAGAACTTCGACGCGTGGTGGCTCGGCGTCTTCCCGGGACTCGCGATTCTCACGGTCGTTGCGGCCTTCAACTTCCTCGGTGACGCGCTCCGCGACATCCTCGACCCCACCGGCGAGGTGGCGCACGAGAACCAGGCCGACCGGGCCGCATCGGCGACGGGGGCGGCGGCATGAGCGACATCCTCACGATCGATGACCTCACCGTCGACATCGGACGCCCGCTCGTGAAGGGCGTCTCCCTCGAGCTTCACCCCGGCCGCATCCAGGGCCTCGCGGGCGAGTCCGGGTCCGGCAAGACGCTCACGTCGCTCGCCGTGCTGGGGCTCCTGCCCCGGAACGCACGCACGGGCGGCTCGATCCGCCTCGGCGACACCGAGATCCTCGGCTTGCGTCGTCGCGAACTCAACCGCATTCGTGGCCGCCGTATCGCGATGGTGTTCCAGGACCCCTCGTCCTCCCTGCACCCGCAGCTCACCGTCGGCCACCAGCTCACGGACCACATCCGCACGCACCTGGGGCTCGGCCGGGCGGCCGCGCGCGACCGCGCCGCCGAGCTGCTCGAGCGCGTCAACGTGCCGAGCGCGTCGGACGCGCTCGGCCGCTACCCCCACCAGTTCTCGGGAGGTCAGCGCCAGCGGATCGCGATCGCGATCGCGCTCGCGTGCGATCCCGACGTCCTCCTCGCCGACGAGCCCACGACGGCCCTCGACGTGACCGTTCAGGCCGGGATCCTGCAGCTCGTCCGCGACCTCGCGACGGAACGGAACCTCGCCGTGCTCCTCGTCACTCACGACCTCGGTGTCATGAGCGCCGTCGCCGACGACGTCGCCGTCATGCGCGACGGTCGCGTCGTCGAGGCCGCCGATCGTGAGACGCTCTTCGCGTCGCCGCAGCACGAGTACACTCGCGGACTGCTCGCCGCGCTTCCCGGATCACGTTTCGAAGGAGGCGGCGCATGAGCGACCGGATCGTCCTCGACGCCCACGACCTCGTGGTGCGCTACCCGGGCTCGCCGCCCGTCGTCGCCGTCGACGGCGTCTCCCTCCGCATCTCCGCGGGCGAGACCGTCGCCCTCGTGGGCGAGAGCGGCAGCGGCAAGTCGAGCGTCGCGCGCGCCGTCGCAGGCATCGACCGCCCGGCCGAGGGCGAGGTGCGTTTCGACGGCGGCGCGGTCACGGCGCTCGGGATCCGTCGGCGCGCGCGCGAACTCACCGCGATCCAGATGGTGTTCCAGGACCCGTCGACGTCGCTCAACCCCCGCCGCCGCGTCGGCGATCAGGTGTCGGACGGCATCACCGCGGCGCGAGCGCGAGGCCTCGAGGGCTCGCGCCCGGAGGAGTGGTTCGAGCGCGTCGGCCTCGACACCGCGGCAGTCTCGCGCTTCCCCCATCAGTTCTCGGGCGGTCAGAAGCAGCGCATCGCGATCGCTCGGGCGCTCGCCGCGCGGCCGCACCTCCTCGTCGCGGACGAGCCCATCTCGGCTCTCGACGCGTCGACGCAGACGAGCGTCGCCGCGCTCATGCGCGACCTCGTCTCCGAGCTCGGCGCCGGAATGCTCTTCATCTCCCATGACCTCGCGGTCGTGCAGCGGATCGCCGACCGGACGCTCGTGATGTACGGCGGTCGCGTCATGGAGTCCGGCGACACGGCCGCGATCTGGGCGGCGCCGCGCCACCCCTACACGCGCGCGCTGCTCGGGGCGATCCCGAAGCCCGACGGTGCCGGTCGCGTTCCGGTGTCGCCGACGGCCGCGGAACGCGCCACCTGGACGGACGTCCCGCCCGTCGAGGACTGAGTCCTGCTTCAGCGGCGGGCGCGGAACCAGCGCCAGGCTCCCGTCGACCACAGCGCCCAGAGGATGAGCAAGGGCTGGAACGGCAACCGGGCGAGCCGGGCCGCGTCCGTGTCGAGTCCGAAGCCGTCGACCTTGTTGACGTACTGGGCGATGTTGCCGGGGAAGATCGCGACGAAGAATGCCGCGACGATCCAGCCGACGAGCGGTCGCTTGCGCTTCACGGCCAGGAGGGCCGCACCGAGCGCGACCTCGACGACACCGGAGGCGAGAACCGTCACGTCCTTCGGCAGCGGCACGAAGTCGGGCACCTGCGCCGTGAACTCCTCCCGCGCGAACGTGAGGTGACTGCTGCCCGCGAAGGCGAGGAACGAGCCGAGCGCGATCCGCCCGATCCTCCGCCGCGTGCGCGACCCCCTCGAGATCTCGGCCGTCGGTCCGCCGCTGTTCCTCCGTGCGCTCATGTGCACCTCCGCAGGTCAGCCTAGGTCGGTCGGATCACCGACCTTGCACTCGGTCGGAGTGAGGACCCGGACCGCTGCGGCGTCGTGCCTCGGAGTGGGGCAAGCGGCGTTCTTCGGCTGCTGACACAGTGTGATTGTTTGCTCATTGAGGGATGGGGATCACGTGAAACGTCTTGCTGTTGCTTTCATCGCCGCCCTGATGGCGGTCACGATAGTGAATCCGGCAGGGCTTGCGCAGGCCGCGTCGATCTATGACCCCGCGGCGGTTTCCAGTCTCCGCAACATGGTGAACGCCATGACGTATCACAACCTTCTCGGGAAGTCCACGTACGAGGGAGTGAGCCAGGCGGAACTCAAGAAACAGGGCTGGTCGCCCGCTCCCAACGTGGCGTACGAGATCTGGATCGAAGGCAGCGGGCAGAGCTATCGGGCCACCGCCCAAGACACCCGCAACGGCACGCTCTACTCGTACTCCACCAGTGGATCGTTCAACGGCCGCAACGCCGGCTCCGTCGGTGCCGCCGCCCCGCAGCCCGGCTACGCGCCCACCTCAGCCGTTTTCATCGTCAACGACCTGAACTCGAGTCTCGATGCCGAGGCGCTTGCGCTCGCTCTGGCGGGCGTGCCGCTCGAGAAGATCTGCGAGTCGACGGTTTTCCAGCCCGGCACCCACAACGCCGGTTCGAGCGTCACCGATCAGACTCTCGCGTGCCAGGCCGCCGCTTCCGCTTCCGGGGCCACCACTCGATCGGTCATCCTCGCGATTCGGACCGCCGGCGGGGCGGCGCAACTCGCGATGATCGCCGCGCACTTCGTCGGCGCCGGAACCACACCTGCTTCCACCCCGTCGTGGGTCGACGGCACCGGCCGAGGCCCGAGCTCCGCGCCGGCCGTGCCCGGATCCCTCCCCTCGTTGTGGCGATTGCCGAAGTCAGCGGCCCAGTTCGCCACGGCCAACGGAGTGTCCGACGAGATCGCGCGGACGGTCCTCAAGCAGTGCTATGCGTTGGTCGCGTATGCCGGCACCTACGGCGACCCCCACCGCACATGCCGCGACCTCCCCATCTTCTCCTCCGGCCAGTCGGACGTGCCCGAAGCGACCAACCACGATCTCGAAGCACTTCAGCGGGTGCCCGGGTGGGTGCAACTCGACTATCGGCCGTCCGGGGAGAACCCGTCTCGTTCGGGGTGGTACGAGAATGACCCTCGTTGCGAGGGCGTGCCCGGTTCCGGGCTCAACTGTGACGAGTACCCCTTCTACGCGAGCGTGCAGGGCGGCGGGTACGCCGTTCCTGCGCCGAGTCTCAAAGCCATCGACGGAGCTCAGAACCAGTACCAAGGAACGGTGTACTACTCGTTCCTTCGAGCGTGCGGTCTCACGTCGAAGCCGGTGGGGGAGCGGCAGTTCCTTGCCATCCCCCTGCCGCCGACCGCGACGCCCCTGCCGTCTCTTGCGTTGTGCAATGGGAAGTGAGACGTGGCCTACGACGACGTCTCCGCCCTTCTCGAGCAGTACGAGCAGCTCGCACGAGCCCGAGGTTCCGTCGCGATCGACTATCTGCGGCCCGGCCTCACGGTTGCGGAGATCACTGAGATAGAGGAACGATACGGGTTCCCCCTCAGTGATGACGTCAAAGCGGTATGGATGTGGCACAACGGAATGGGCCCCCGTCCTTCTCGTGATACTCCTGTCACCATCGGGTCCGGCTGGGATTTCCGAGAGCTCAGCGAGTCGATCGAGTACGCGCAGATGATCCTCGATATGAGGAACGAGGGCGACGGCGATCGCTACGTCGAGAGTCGATGGGTGACGTTCAACCGCGGGTCGAGGAGCGACGTCATCGAGACCAGCAACATCCAGCTGCCCGACTCCTCTGTGCTCCTCTCGGACATGACATCCTCCGTTCTCAACTTCCCGATCGTGACTGTGGCGGAAAAGATCCGCTGGTACATCTGGGCGATCGAGAACGGCGTATGGTTCGTCGACGACACCGGTACATGGCGTTCGAGGCACGAGCTCTACCCGAAGAACGGGATGAGACACCTGATCTGAGGCAGAGGTTGTCTCTCGCTCGTTACCGCCGGCGTCAGGACCCGTCGCGGTCGCGACGGGCGTAGGCCGCGAGGAGTGTGCGCTCCGACTGGATCAGGTACGCGTCGAGCTCGTCCGCCGCGTCGTCGGAGCGGCCGTCCTGGTGCGCGCGCAGGACGCTCGCGTTGCGGTCGACGTAGGGCGCGTGCAGGTACTCGGGGTCGTCGATGATGCCGAACGCGAGCCGCAGCTCGGCGGAGATGTTCGCGTAGATCCGGTCGAGCCGCGCGCTGTCCGCGAGTGAGACGATCGCGCGGTGGAACTCCATGTTCGCGGTGCCGACGGCGGCCCACTCGCCCGCGTCGCGCGCCGCGAGCGCCGCCTCGACCGCGGCGACGAGCGCTCGACCGGCGGGGTGCCTCGGCGGAGCGCCCCGCAGCGCTTGCCCCTCGATCATGCGGCGGACGCGGTAGATGTCGATGATCGACGCGAGCGACGGCACCGCGACGATGACCCCGGCGTGCGGGCGACGCACGAGCAGGCCCTCTTGCGTCAGCATGCGGAACGCCTCGCGCAGGGTGTTCCGCGACACCCCGAGCGCATCACCGAGCGCCTGCTCCGACAACCGCGACCCGGGGGTGAAGGTTCCCGAGATGATCGACGACCGGATGTCGGCCGCGGCTTTCTCCGCGCGGTCAAGCACTTCGTCGTCGTCGGGAGGCTGCGTCACACTCGGAGCCTACCGGCCGGAGCCGCGCGACGATCGGGGGACGAAACATCGGTGTAACGAACTCTTCACACGAAAGATCGTTGAACAACTTCCCATTGAGTGTTCGACAGTCCTAGTCTGGGTCGCACCCCCGGCCGGCATGCTCCGCCTTCACCTCGGCCTTCATCGGAACCCCTTCTGCGAACAGGACCTCGACCATGACCGAATCGACCACTCCGGCGCCCGCTTCCGCCGAGGAGATCACGGCCTTCGCGAAGTCGCGCCGCCGCTCACTGCTCGGTGCCCTCTTCCTCATGGCCACGTCAGCCATCGGCCCCGGCTTCATCACCCAGACTGCGACCTTCACCGCGCAGCTCGGCGCGGCGTTCGCGTTCGGCATCCTCGCGTCCGTGCTCATCGACCTCGCCGTGCAGCTCAACATCTGGCGCATGGTGACGGTGACCGGCAAGCGCGCGAGCGTGCTCGCGAACGAGGCGCTCCGCGGCAGCGGCTACGTGCTCGCCGTCCTCATCGTGCTCGGCGGGCTCGTCTTCAACATCGGCAACATCGCGGGAGCGGGGCTCGGTCTCAACACGCTCTTCGGCCTCGACCCGAAGATCGGTGGTGTCATCAGCGCGGCCATCGCGATCGCGATCTTCCTCGTGAAGCGCGCCGGCGTCGTGATCGACCGCGTCGTCATCGTCGCGGGACTCGCGATGATCGTCCTCACCGTGATCGTCGCGATCATCTCGCAGCCGCCCCTCGGCGATGCGTTCCGCCAGACGGTGTGGCCGGACGAGATCAACTTCGCGACGATCACGACGATCGTCGGCGGCACCGTCGGCGGCTACATCACCTACGCGGGAGCCCACAAGCTCCTCGACAGCGGCACTGCCGGTGCTGAGCACATCAGGGAGGTCAACCGGGCAGCGCTCAACGGCATCCTCGTGACCGGCGTCATGCGGTACGTGCTCTTCCTCGCGATCCTCGGCGTCGTCGCGAGCGGCGTCGTGCTCGACACGACGGGCAACCCGGGCGCTCAAGCCTTCCAGGCGGCCGCCGGCGAGACGGGACTGCGCATCTTCGGAGCGGTCTTCTGGATCGCCGCCATCACGAGCGTCATCGGCGCCGCGTACACGTCGGTGTCCTTCCTGCCGGTGTTCTCCGCGAAGATCGCCGGGCGCGCCGCGGACTACTGGACGGTCGGCTTCATCATCGTCTCTCTCGCCGTCTACCTCTCCATCGGCACCGCGCCCGCGACGCTGCTGGTGTTCGTCGGCGGCCTCAACGGCCTGATCCTCCCCATCGGCCTCACCCTCTTCATGTACATCGGGTGGTTCCGGCCGCGCGTGCTCGGTGGGTACCGTTACCCGAAGTGGCTGCTCATCATCGGCACGATCGCCGCCGTCGTCACGTGGTACATGGCCGTCAACGCCGTCGGGCCGATCTTCGCGCTCGTCACCGGGTGACGAGGCCCGGCACCGACCGCACGACCCGCCGCACCCCGCGGCACCCGCAGCACGACAGGACAACGGAGGACACCATGACCGTCGACCTCAACAGCGACCTCGGCGAGAGCTTCGGCCGGTGGACGCTCGGTGACGACGCCCGCATGCTCGGTATCGTCTCGAGCGCGAACATCGCGTGTGGGTTCCACGCGGGCGACCCGGTGGGGATCCGCGAGACGGTGCGCGGCGCGGTGGCCGCCGGAGTCACGATCGGGGCCCACGTCGGCTACCGCGACCTCGCGGGCTTCGGGCGCCGCAACATGGACGTGGCGAGTGCCGAACTCGTCGCCGACGTGATCTACCAGATCGGAGCGCTGCAGGCCATCGCGCGGGCCGAGGGCGGCGAGGTCACGTACGTGAAGCCGCACGGCGCCCTCTACAACACGATCGCGCACGACGAGCGGCAAGCACGCGACGTCGTCGACGCGGTGGCGGCCGTCGACGCACGGCTCGTGCTCCTCGGGCTGCCCGACAGTGCCGTGCTGCGGATCGCCGCCGACCGCGGGCTCCCGACGGCGACGGAGGCGTTCGCCGATCGCGCCTACACACCCGAGGGCACGCTCGTGTCCCGCCGAGAGGCCGACGCGGTCCTGCACGACCCCGACGACATCGCCCGCCGGATGGTGACCCTCGTGACCGAGGGCACCGTGACCGCAATCGACGGCAGCATCGTATCCGTTCGCGCGGACTCCATCTGCGTGCACGGCGACAGCCCCGGGGCGACGGAGATGGCGGCGCGCGTCCGGTCGGCCCTCGCGGACGCGGGGATCGGCATCGAGGCGTTCGCGCAGGCCCTCGGGGCGACGAGCGCGAGCGCCGGGGACACCGATCGCGCCGCCGCACTCGACGCCGAGGACTCGGGAGCCGCGCCGCTCGGAGGCGTCGGCCGCTCGTGACCGTGCGCGTCCTGCCCGTCCGCGACGACGCGGTCCTCGTCGAACTCGCCGATCTCGACGAGACCCTCTCGCTCGCCGCCTCGCTCGAGGCGGATCCGGTGCCCGGAGTCGTCGACGTCGTGCCAGGCGCACGCACCCTGCTGGTCTCCTTCCGTCCGAGCGCCGTCTCCGCCGAGGAATTGGCCGCCGTCGTGCGCCGCCGACCGCTCGACGCCGTCCGTTCGGGGGACGCGCCGCTCCACCGCGTCCCCGTCCGTTACGACGGCGAGGACCTCGCGGAGGTCGCGGAACTGCTCGGGGTCACCCCCGACGAGGTGGTACGGCGGCACACCGCCGCCGAATACACGGTCGCCTTCGTCGGGTTCGCACCCGGATTCGCGTACCTCACGGGGAGCGACCCGTTCCTCGACGTCCCGCGCCGGTCGTCGCCGCGCACGCGGATCCCGGCCGGATCCGTCGCCCTCGCGGGGACGTACAGCGGCGTGTACCCGCGGGAGAGCCCGGGCGGCTGGCAACTCATCGGAACGACGGACGTGCCGATGTGGGACCTCTCCCGCGAGCGCCCGGCATTCTTCGAGCCCGGCGACCGCGTCCGGTTCGACCTCGAGGACACGAAGCGTCCCTCCGTATCGGCCGCCGCGGCGATCGCGGAGGTCGCCGACGTCGCGCCCGAGTCGGCGCTCAAGTCGGCGCTCGAGGTCGTGAGCCCGGGTCTTCAGACGACGTTCCAGGACCTCGGCCGGCCCGGGTACACGAGCATGGGCGTCTCCCCCTCCGGCGCTCTCGACCCCGTGTCGTTGCGTTCCGCGAACCGGCTCGTCGGCAACGACACCGCGGAGGCGGCCCTCGAGATCGTCGTCGGCGGGCTGCAGGTCCGCGCGCGCGGACCTCAGGTCGTCGCGGTCGCGGGAGCGCCCGTCCCCCTCTCCGTCGTCCGTGCGGCCGGCGGGACGCGCTCCGTCCCCGCCCACACGGCGTTCGCCCTCGACGACGGCGACGAACTCCACATCGGCATGGCGACCGAAGGCGTCCGCTCCTATCTCGCCGTCCGGGGCGGCTTCGCGGCGGAACCGGTGCTCGGCAGCCGGTCGACGGACGCCCTGTCGGGAGTGGGACCGGCTGCGCTGACGGCGGGCGACATCCTCGGGGTGCGGCCGGTCGAGCATCCGACGGCCGTCGCCCTCGAAGCCGCACCGGCGCGGACCCTCCCCCGGGTGGGCGAGGAGACCGTGCTCGACATCGTGCTCGGCCCCCGCACCGATTGGTTGGCCCCTGATGCCGTCGACGCGCTCACCGGCCGCGCGTGGGACGTGACCCCGCAGTCGAACCGGGTGGGCGTGCGCCTCTCCGGGACGCCCGTGGAGCGAGCGCGCTCCGAGGAGCTGCCGAGTGAGGGATGTGTCGCCGGGGCGCTGCAGATCCCGCCGAACGGTCAGCCCGTGCTCTTCCTGGCGGACCACCCGCTCACGGGTGGTTATCCGGTGATCGGCGCCATCGTGTCCGACCAGGTCGCCCTCGCGGGGCACCTGCCGGTCGGCGCCCGGGTGCGCTTCCGCGTGCGCTCGGAGTTCCGGGAGATCGGCGGCTTCGGCACCGGAGACCATCGCGACGTCACACCCGAGGTCGCGCCCACCGCGACGTCCGCCACCACACCCACCACCGCAGACCCGACCCCGACAGCACGAACGGATCACCGATGACCGCCCACGCACCCCAGAAGGTCCTGATCGCCAACCGCGGCGAGATCGCCGTCCGCATCGCGCGGGCGTGCGCCGACCACGGGTACACCTCGGTCGCCGTCTACGCCGACGGTGACGCCGACGCCCTCCATGTGCGGCTCGCCGACGAGGCGTACGGGCTCGACGGGGTGACCGCCGCCGAGACGTACCTCGACTCCGACAAGCTGCTCGCCGCCGCGCGGGAGTCCGGCGCGACCCTCCTCCATCCCGGATACGGGTTCCTGAGCGAGAGCGCCGACTTCGCGCGCGCCGTGGGGGACGCCGGTCTCACGTGGGTCGGGCCGAGTCCCGAGAGCATCGAGCTGCTCGGCGACAAGATCTCCGCGCGCCGGCTCGCCGAGTCGGTCGGCGCCCCTCTCATCGCGGGCACGACCGATCCCGTGGCCGACCCCGCCGAAGCCGTCGCCTTCGCGGAGGAGCACGGCCTCCCGATCGCGATCAAGGCGGCGTTCGGAGGCGGTGGTCGCGGCATGCGTGTCGCGCGTCGTCTCGACGAGGTCGCCGAACTCTTCGAATCCGCCGGCCGCGAGGCGGTAGCGGCGTTCGGTCGCGCTGAGTGCTTCGTCGAGCGCTACCTCGAGCGTCCCCGCCACGTCGAGGCGCAGGTCCTCGCCGACGGGCACGGCAACGTCGTCGTGCTCGGGACGCGCGACTGCTCACTCCAGCGCCGCAGCCAGAAGCTCGTCGAGGAGGCTCCGGCCCCGTTCCTCACGGGCGAGCAGCGCGAGCGCATCCACGTCGCGGCGCGCGACATCTGCGCGGCCGCGGACTACCGGGGCGCCGCGACCGTCGAGTTCCTGCTGGGGTCGGACGGCCTGCTCTCCTTCCTCGAGGTCAACACGCGCCTCCAGGTGGAGCATCCGGTCACCGAGGAGACGACGGGCGCCGACATCGTCGGCGAGCAACTGCGCATCGCCGCGGGGCTGCCGCTGTCGATCACCGAGACGCCCGCCGTCCATGGACACTCGATCGAGTTCCGCATCAACGCCGAGGACCCGGCGCGCGGTTTCCTGCCCGTCCCCGGCACGATCGCGCTCTTCGCTCCGCCGACCGGCCCGGGCGTGCGGCTCGACACGGGAGTCGAATCGGGTTCGGAGGTCTCTGGTCGCTTCGACTCGATGATGGCGAAGCTCATCGTCACGGGCGTCGATCGCGATGCAGCGCTCGCCCGCGCCCGCCGCGCGCTCGCGGAGTTCCGGATCGAGGGCGTCGCGACCGTGCTGCCCTTCCACCGCGCCGTGCTCGACGACGCGGACTTCACCGCGCGCGACGGCTTCGCGGTGCACACGCAGTGGATCGAGACGACGTTCGCGGAACGGACCGCGCCGCAGTCGCTCGCGGAAGAGCCGGCCGAGCCCGACGTGGTCTCCTCCTGGATCGAGGTCGATGGACGACGTCTCGGGCTGCGACTCCCCGCGGCGCTCGCGGGGTCGTTCACGACCGGCGTCGGGACGGCTTCCGACCCGGCTTCCGCCTCCACCGCGGGATCGAGTCCGTCCGCTGCCGCGGCGGACGGCGACGTCCTCGCACCGATGGCCGGCACCCTCGTGCGCTGGGCTGTCGAGGACGGCGCCGCCGTGGAGAAGGGCGACACGATCGCGGTCCTCGAGGCCATGAAGATGGAGACGACGGTCATCGCGCCCGTCGCCGGCACGGTCGACCTCGCGGACGACGCCCCGTCTCCCGGCGACCCCGTCTCCCCCGCCACGGTTCTCGCGCGGATCACCACCGCCTGACGAGGTCACTCCGTCCGGATCGGACGGTCGCTGATCAGACCTCGGGGATGATCACGGGCTCGGTGCGACCCGACACAGCGGAGCGCGCCGCCGCCGCCATCAAGGCGAGGCTCCCCAAGTTTCCGGCTCCGGCCGTCTCAGGCACGGTCCCCGAAGCGATCGACTGCGCGAAGTGCTGCAGGCCGGCGGACCGCCCGAAGAGCGGCATGTCCTCGAGACCGACCGCGGCGGGCTCGCCGCCGGGGCGACGGAGCGACACCCGGTCACCGTCGGGGTTGTCCCCGAGCCTGCTGGTGAACTCGATCTGCCCCTTCTCCCCGTCGATCGCCCATTCCCCGGCCCACGCGGTCGGCGTGCCCCGGCTCACCCAGCTGCCGCGATAACTCACGACGAGACCCGACTCCATCTCGATGATGATGACGGCGGAGGCCTCCTCGTCGTACCGGCTGAAGGACGGATCCCCCACCTTCGCGTAGACGCTCACGGCCTCCTGACCAGTCATCTTGCGGAGCAGGTCGAAGTGGTGGATCGCCATGTCGTTGATCAGCGGGTGCGGGAACCGGTAATGCCGATGGGTGGACTTCGGAGCGTCGTTGTCCCATTGGCGGAAGTCGATGTTGATCGCCGAGATCTCGCCGATCTCGCCCGCCGTCAGCAATCGCTGCACCGCGCGCGGCGCGGGATAGAAGCGGTAGTTCTGGCTGACCTGCAGGACCAGGTTCTTCTCCGCA
Organism: Labedella populi; assembly: GCF_004078655.1. Taxonomy (GTDB): domain Bacteria; phylum Actinomycetota; class Actinomycetes; order Actinomycetales; family Microbacteriaceae; genus Labedella; species Labedella populi. The sequence goes on from NZ_RZNC01000006.1 coordinate 29,769, forward strand.
GCCCGGCGCACCGCGACGGCGGCCTCCTCGACGGTGTTGGCGAAGGGCTTCTCCACGAGCACGTGCTTCCCGGCATCCAGCGCCTCGAGGGCGAGCGGCACGTGGGTCACCGCCGGCGCGGTGATGATGACGGCATGCGCGGAGACGGCGCCGAGCGCCTCGTCGAGCGACGCGAAGCCCGGCAGGTCCGGACGCTTCATCGCCGCGAGGACGTCCGCTCGGGTTCCCGCGTCGATGTCGACGACCGCGACGACGTCGACGTCCGGCACCCTCGGTATGGCGATCCGAGCCCAGTTCCCTCCCCAACCACCGAGGCCGACATGGATGACGTTGAGTGGCACGAAGAAGCTCCTGTGATTCGGCGGCTGCAGCACCCCGACAGACTGCTCCAGACCGCCCGTGCGGTCGGCATCGAGGCCGCGTCGTCCACGCTAACACCGGCGCGAACCCGGACGCGGCGAGGGGTTCGAGCTCGGGACTAGCTCTTCCAGGATCACCGCGCGATCTGCCGCACCACACCCCTCCCCTATCCTGAGCACATGGCAGGACGGGCGCGCGCGACGATGAAGGACGTCGCCGCGCTCGCGGGGGTCTCTCCGAAGACCGTGTCGAATGTCGTCACGGGCACGGTCTTCGTGCGGCCCGAGACGGTCGAGCGTGTCGAGGCTGCGATGACGGAGCTCCATTTCGTCCCCAACCTGAGCGCGCGGGGCCTGCGCAACGGGCGGTCAGGAACGATCGCGGTCGCACTTCCCGACCTCGCGACCCCCTACTCGGCCGAGCTCCTGCATGATCTCGTCGAGGTGGCGCACGAGCGCGGCCTCGCTGTGCAGGTCGAGGAGACGGGCGCCGAGCCCGGTCGTGAGTTCGAGCTGCTGTCACGTGCGCGGGCGCACCTCATCGACGGGCTGATCCTCAACCCCATCCGCGTGGAGGACTCCGCGATCGAGTACGCGGACCATCTCCCGCCCGTCGTGCTCATCGGCGAGGTCGAGCAGCGTCTCACCGACCACGTGATCGTCGACAGCCGCGCCGCCGCTCGCGACATCACACGGCACGTCATCTCACGAGGAGCACGCCGGATCGCGGCGATCGGCGGCGACGAGAACCCCGAGAAGGAAACGGCCGCGAGCCGGTTGCGCCTCGACGGCTACCGCGACGCGCTCCGCGACGCGGGCATGGAACCCGATCCGCGGCTCGAGATCAATCCGCTCCCCTGGACAACCCCTTCAGCGGCCGCCGCGGTCGAGGACCTCATCGCGAGCGGCGTGGAGTTCGACGCCGTCGTCGCCTTCACGGACACGCTCGCCCTCGGCGTCCTTCACAGCCTCGCCGCTCAGGGGAAGCGCGTCCCCGACGACGTCCTCGTCACCGGTTTCGACGACGTCGAAATCGCGCGGTTCTCGAACCCTGCCCTCACGACGATCGGGTTCGACCTCCGCCGGGTCGCTGAGGAGGCGTTGGCACTCCTCGACCGCCGGATGACGGAGCGCACGGCACCCGCCCGCTCCGTCACGGTGCCGTACGAGCTGATCGTCCGCGCGAGCACGGGCGGCTGAGCCCCCCGGCTAGACGTTGCCGGGGCAGCGGAGCTCCACAGGACCTCCGACCCTGGAACAGGGAGCCGCCGCGACGCACACTCGACGTGAGGCCGACGAATCGGTCTCGGCGCGACGGCGCCCCTGCCGCGGCACCCGCCGCGACGCCGAGACGGCGTGCGCCCCGCAGAGAGGCACGATCATGTCTTCGTTCGCCGCCACCCATCGACTCGTCGGCGCCGCTCTCACGGCGGTCGTCGTGTTCGCGTGCGCCGGCTCCGCCACCATCCCGACCGCCGCGTCGCCGTTCCCCAAGTCGACGACGACCTCCGAGCTGCACGGCGCCCAGTTCTACGCAGGCTCCAGCATCGACGTCTCCGACGACGTCGACGGTGACGTCTACGCTGCGGGTCAGAGCGTGACGATCAGCGGCGACATCACGGGCGACGTGATCGCGGCCGCGCAGAACATCACCATCACAGGGAACGTCGACGGTGACGTCCGGGTCGCTGCGCAGTCGGTCGCGATCAGCGGCGGCGTCAGCCGTAGCGGCACGATCGCCGCAGCGGAGCTGACCGTCGCGGAGACCGGATCGTTCGGCGGTGACGTCCTCGCGGCGGCCTCGAGCATCGGGATCTCCGGATCGGTCGACCGGAACCTGCTCCTGAGCGTCGACCAATTGAGCATCGAGGGGACGGTCGGCGGCGATGTGACCTACGAGAGCGACACCGACGCCCGGATCGACGCCGGCGCAGTCGGCGGCAGCGTCGAACGCATCGAGTCCGCCGAGTCCACCGATGTCGAGGTCTCTCCGCAGGTGCTCCTCGTCGGCTGGCTGCTCGGGGTGCTCTTCGCGCTCGTCGCCCTCAGCCTCGTGACGCTGGCGGCGGGACTTCTCGCCCCCCGGTGGTTGCGTCGTGTGACGGATCACCTCGTGCCGTCGCCGTGGAAGGCGCTACTCGTGGGCTTCGTCGCCGCCATCGCCGCCCCCGCCGCGATACTGCTCCTTCTCGTGACGTTCGTGGGCGCACCGCTCGCGCTCGCGGTCGGGCTGCTGTGGACGGTGCTCACGCTCGCGACCTTCGTCTACGGCGCTTACTACCTGGGTCGCCTCGTGTTCCGTGATCGCCAGCACCCCGTCGTCATGTCACTCGTCGGCGGCACGATCCTCATCGTCGGCCTGAACATCCCGTGGCTGAACATCCTCGTCTGGACGCCGATGATCCTCTTCGGGCTCGGAGCCCAATTGCTCGAGTTCTGGAGTCAGCGGCCGTGGGCGGTGACGCCTGCCCGGGCGGACCACCCCTCGCCGACGACGAGCGCGCCCGAGGGACCCTTCACGCCCGGCCCTGCAGGATCAGACTCCAGTACACCCATGGCAGCACAAAGCGGTCCGCGATGAAGGTGCCGTGGCTCTCCTTCGCGAGGCCCGGCCAGAACGGGATGGACGGCTTCGGCCGGTAACGGTCGTCGAACTCGGCGAGCACGACGGTCGTCCGTGACACCGTGAACGGGCAGACGCGCTTTCGGCACTGGCACCGGATGCAGCGCGACTGGTAGACATCTTCCAGGACAACGAGGGGGCGCCATGGCCGCTGCACAGGAACGACGCCTCATGCGGGTACCCCGCGTGCTTTCACTCGGCCTCCTCGTCCTCGTGGGCGCGCTCGTCCTCTCCGGGTGCGCGTCCGGCACAGGCACGCCCGATCCGGAATCGACGCCCGCGGCTTCGGAGCCCACGCTGACGCCGCTCACGGCAGAGCCCCTCTCGGGCACCGGACCGTCGGACGACCCGGGCCTCGAATTCCCGATCCCCCGCGGCGCGAAGTCCGTGACGATCGCATTCGAGTGCGACGGTGGCGAGCGCTGGGCGGTCGAACTCGGCGACACGATGATGGCGGGTCAGTCTCACCTGCGCGGCGTGTGCGACGGGACGCAGGAATTGGCGTGGCCGGTCACGGGGCAGACGATCCCCCGGATGCGCGTCACCGTGACCGACGGAGTTCCGTGGGTCGCCACCCCGACGTTCTCGCGGGAGGGCTTCGTCTACGACACCGTCGTGACCGAGGACTGCGACCGCTTCTCCGACGTGTACAGCGCGTTCATGAACGCCGACCAGGGCCTCACTCTCTACGCCGCCTTCGGGGAGGAGGAGTGGACCGAGCGCGTCGACACCGCGGTCGGCGACCTCTCCGAGTTGGCCGTCACCGCGTCCCCCTCACTCGCCGACGCGCTCGCGAAGGTCCACGCGCTGGCGAGCAGCACCGACCGCACGGTCGGCGAGGCCCTGAGCGACGACACCATGTCCACCATCTACGAGGTCACCCAGGTCTGCGACGCCAATCAGACCCCGCTCATCCTCATGGGCGAGTTCGGCGGCTGACGGGAGTCGCCGTCAATGTGACGCGAGTCGTGCCGCGGGCGTCGTCAGCTGCCCCACCGCGTCACGAGCGCGACGTCGAGGCGCTCCGCCCGATCACGGTCGAGGACGATCGAGACGAGGGAGTCGTCGACCTCGATGGCCCAGCCGATCACGGTCGGGTCGGTGTCGATCCGTATGCCCGTCCGTTCGGAGCCGTCGACCGCGACCGTCGTCGGGCGGGCATGAGCCGCGGACACTCCCACGTCGAGGAAGGGGATGACGGAGCCGCCGTCTCGCCGTCGACGTTCATCCGCCGTGTTGATGAGCACGTGGTCCATGTGAGCGGCGAGGCGTTCGGCGATCGGGGTGCCCCACGGATCCTCTCGCGACGCCGTCCGCGCCGCTTCCCACATCATCGGGAACCGCATGGACTGGAGAGATCGCACGAACCACTCGGGCTGCCGGTCCCGCTCGGCCTTTTCGAGCCAGCCGTCGATGTCACGGACCGTCGGAACCAGGTTCCGCGGATCTGTCGTGTCGCCGGGTTCGGCGAGGAAGGAGTACGACACCGACACCTCTGTGAGCTCCTGGCCGGTCGCGACCGTCGAGAGGATGTCGAGTTCCCTCAGGTGAGGCTGCGGCACCAGCCCGAACACCGACCGCCCGAATCGAGCGGCGACCTCCTCGGGGCTCGGCGGAGCGGGCAGATCGCGCGCGCTCGCGCCGGGGACCTCGTGCATGTCCTCAGTGTGGGCGCTTGAGCAGCACGGCGCTAGACCTCGTTCGTTCGGGTTCGGGTTCGGGTTCGGGTGCGGGTCCGGGAGCGGGCGCGCGGCGTGGGCGGGGATCAGGCGTGCGGCGAGGATCAGGCGTCCGCGCGTGTCCGGCTCCCGTCGAGTTGCACCGCGAGGTATGGCGCCGTGCGGCTCTCCGCCGACGCCGCAACCTCCGTGGGAGTGCCGGCGGCGACGACGCGGCCACCCTCGTCACCGCCGGCCGGCCCCATGTCGATCACGTGGTCGGCGGCCGCGACGACGCTCATCGCGTGCTCGACGAGCACCACGGTGTTCCCGGCGTCGACGAGTCGCGCGAGCTGCTCGACGAGGAGCTCGACGTCGGACGGGTGCAGCCCGGACGTCGGCTCGTCGAGGAGGTAGAGCGTGTGCCCGGTGCGGGCGCGTTGCAGTTCGGTCGCGAGCTTGATGCGTTGCGCCTCGCCGCCGGAGAGCTGCGGAGCCGGCTGACCGAGGCGCAGGTAGCCGAGCCCCACTTGCCGCAGGGTCTCGAGTCCGCGCGACGCGGCCGGGACATCGGCGAGGAAAGCGGCGGCCTCGTCGACGGTCATCGCGAGCACGTCGGCGATGGATGCTCCCCGCCACAGCACCTCGAGCGTCTCCGCGTTGTAGCGCGAGCCATGGCATTCGGGGCACGGCGCCCAACTGCCGGGGAGGAACAGCAGCTCGACGGAGACGGACCCCTCGCCCTGGCACACCTCGCAGCGACCGCCGGCGACGTTGAACGAGAACCGGCCGGCCGTCCAGCCGCGAGCGCGCGCCTCGTCGGTCGCCGCGAACGTCGACCGCACCGCGTCGAAGAGACCCGTGTAGGTGGCGAGGTTGGAGCGGGGGGTGCGGCCGATCGCCTTCTGATCCACTTGCACGACGCGGCTCACAAGCGGGTGCTCCGTGGCGCGTTCGGCGAGGACGCGGCCGACGAGCGTCGACTTCCCGGAACCGGAGACGCCCGTGACCGCGGTGAGCACACCGAGCGGCACGTCGACGTCGAGGTTCCGGAGGTTGTGGAGGGAGACCTCGCGCAGCTCGAGCCGCGCCACCGGATGCCGCAACTCCGCCGACGCGGACGGGGACTCGGCGGGTCGCAGGAAGCGCCGCGTGATCGAGGCCTCCACCTCCGGGAGCCCGTCGACGGGCCCGCTGTAGAGGACGTCGCCGCCGTGCGCACCGGCCCCCGGTCCGACGTCGACGATCCAGTCCGCGTGGCGGACGATGTCCATGTTGTGCTCCACGACGAAGACGCTGTTGCCGCTCGCGCGCAGTCCCTCGAGCACCTCGATGAGGGGCTCCGCGTCGGCGGGGTGGAGCCCCGCGCTCGGCTCGTCGAGCACGTAGACGACGCCGAAGAGGCCGGAGCGCAACTGCGTCGCGATACGCAGTCGCTGCATCTCACCGGGCGAGAGTGTCGGAGTCGAGCGGTCGAGACTCAAGTAGCCGAGGCCGAGACCGGTGAGGACCTCGACACGGGCGAGCAGGTCGCGCGAGATCGTCACGGCGACCTCTGTCCCCTCGCCGGACGACGCCTTCGACGTCGCCGCCGCAGCGTGTTCGACGGAGGCGATCGGCCGCAGCAGCTCCGCGAGTTCGGTGAGCGGCAGCCGATTGAACTCCGCGATGGTGCGGCCGGAGACGGTCACGGCGAGCGCCGCGCGCGTGAGTCCGCTCCCCCCGCACAGCGAGCAGGGGCCGGACTCGACGAACTGCAGCACCTTCGTGCGCTGCGTCTCGCTCTGGGAGTCGGCGAGCGTGTGCATGACGAACTGGCGGGCGCTCCAGAACCGCCCCTTGTAGGGCTTCGCGACGCGGTCGCGTTGCGGGTGCACCTCGACGACGGGCTGCTCCTCGGTGAAGAGGAGCCAGTCGCGGTCCTCCCGCGACAGCTCGCGCCAGGGGCGATCGATGTCGTAGCCGAGCACGGCGGTCACGTCGCGGAGGTTCTTGCCCTGCCACGCTCCCGGCCACGCGGTGATGGCGCCGTCGCGGATGCTGAGCGAGTCGTCGTGCACCGCGGAGGCCTCGGTCACGTCGTGCGCGATGCCGAGCCCGTGGCAGCGCGGGCACGCGCCGACGGCGGTGTTCGGCGAGAACGAGTCGGACTCGAGCCGCTCAGCGCCCTCCGGATACCGGCCGGCCCGGGAGTACAACATCCGCACCGAGTTCGACAGCGTCGTGAGCGTGCCGACGGTCGAGCGCGAGCTCGGTGCCCCGCGCCGCTGCTGCAGCGCGACGGCCGGCGGCAGCCCCGTGATCGAGTCGACGTGCGGAGTGTTGCCTTGCGCGATCAGCCGACGGGCGTACGGCGCGACCGACTCGAGGAACCGCCGCTGCGCCTCGGCGAAGATCGTCCCGAACGCGAGCGACGTCTTCCCCGACCCCGACACCCCGGTGAACGCGACGATGCTGTCGCGGGGCACGTCCACGTCCACATTGCGCAGGTTGTTCTCCCGCGCACCCCGCACGCGGATGAAGCCATCGCGTACCGCGTCTGTGTCGTCGAGGTCGACAGAGGTGAGCGAGGGTGGGGGCGTTCCGCGGGAGGGCATCCGGTCGAGCTTAGTTGCGGAGGCCGCACGGGCCCTGGCGGTTGCGATCACGCACCATATCCGTCGAAGTCAGACTTTCGTAACACACTATTCGCATGAGCACCGGCGAATCGATCAACGGCACTCCCGTGACGGAGGACCAGATCACCGCGTGGGCGACGGCGCTCCATGCGGCGGCCGAGCGGGAGCACAAGACGCGTTCGGAGCTGATCCGCGCGGCCCTCGCGCACTACGCCGCGTGAAAGTCCACGAAGCCGCGCTCAAACACGGAATCACGTCGGAGGGCTCCCGCCCCCGGCCGACGATCGGGAGCCTCGTCGAGCCGGACGCCTTCTCCCAGTGACAGAGGCATCGCACGCTCACCGGCGAGGAACGGTCCTCAGGGGAACGCGCTCATCGGGACGAGACCGACGATGCGCGTTCGGGAGCCCTGCAGGAGAGCGACCGAGAAGTACGAGTCGTCGGCGTACTTGGCGGTGAACGCGGCATCGATTCGGTCTATCAAGGCGTCGTCGGTGACGTGGTCGAACGACACGGGGGCGGTGCGGCCATTGAGCGTGGCATGGCCGGCGCGCTGGCGGATCGCGGCAGCGAACCAACGCGATGCGGGGTTCTCGGTCCGCACGAAGACGACGTCATCGACGGGTACCGCCCACACCCAGATCGACGTGCCGGGCGTGCGCCCGTCGTCCCGGTACGGCGCGATGTGGAAGTCGTCGCTTGCGGCGACTCGCTCGAGCTGTTCCCGTGTCCACCGGCTCATGATCTTGCCCTCTCTGTTCGTCTTAATCGGATGGTGCTCGTGAGACCCCTCGCCACCCTCGGCGGCTGATAGGTGGCGAGAGGATCTGCCGCTGCGACCTACTTGCTGTCGAGGCGGCCGATGCGGTCGGCGCTGTCGCGGAAGGCGGCGCGGGCAGCGCGCCAGCTGTTCTCGTCCACGTGCAGGGCGGCCCGCAGGTAGGCGGTGGTCATCCGCTGGATGACGGCGACCCGCTCCGGATTCTCATCGGTGGTCTCGGCGACCTCGTATCCGACGATCCCCCCGAGCGAGTGCTCGGCACCGAAGAAGGTGAGGAGGTCGGTGGCTCCGGGACTGTACGTATACGCATCGGTGAACCAGTCGGGGCCGCGGCTCGACATCTTCGACTGGTCGTGGTCGCCGGCGATGACGAGGGTCGGTGTGGTCAGCTCCTGGAACGAGGGGCGCATGAACGGGAAGTTCGCCTGCGCGAACGGGTGCAGGTCGTCACCCCCGACGCCCGTGGCCGCGAACAGGATGCCCGCGGTGATGCGGCTGTCGGACATGTCCTCACCGACGTGGCCGGCCTCATCGAGGATTCGCGCGCCGAGGAGCGTCTGGGCGGTCTGCCCGCCCCAGGAATGGCCGGTCGCGGCGACGCGAGTGCGGTCGACGCGGCCGTCGAGTCCGGGTACGGCGGCCTCGATGGTGCCGAGCTGATCGAGGATCCGTGTGAGATCCGTGATCCGCTCGGTCCAGATCGTCGGGAACAACGGGTGATCGAACCCGAACCCGTTCCGGCGCGAGTCCAGATGAGTGGGTTGGATCACGACGAACCCGCGGGAGGCCCAGAACGCCGCGAGCGGCGCATACCCGTCCAGGTTCCACCCGTTTCCGTGGGAGAACACCACGACGGGGAGGTTCGTGCCCGTTGCCGGAGCGGACACTCGCGCCTCCAGCGGGACGGGCCGCCCCGGGGCGGACAACTGGACGGGCGCTACGGAGACGACCGGAGCACCGGCGCCCACGATGCCGTCCAGAGTGTCGACGATTGACGAGGTCATGGCAGAATCCCTTTCCGAGGATCGCGCTCTGCGATACTTGTTATCGGAGCGTCGCTCCGCAACAATACGGAACGGTGCTCCGAAAAGCAAGTACGAGCAGTCGAGCGAGCGAGGAGAGTCGTATGGCCGACGCCGGAAGCGAACAGCCGCGCGCCACGAGGTCCACGAAAGTGGGACGTCCCCGTCGGAGCGAGCAGGCACTCCTCGACGCAGCGGCAGCGGTGTTCGTGAGATCCGGGGTCGACGCTCCTGTGCGGGAGATCGCAGCGGAGGCCGGTGTCGGGATGGGCACCATCTACCGTCACTTCCCCACGCGTCCGGAGCTTGTGGTCGCGGTGTACCGCCATCAGGTCGAGGCGTGCGCGAACGCCGGCCCACGGCTGCTCGCGGAGAGCGCGACGCCCGAGGCGGCCTTGCGGGCATGGGTCGCATTGTTCGTGGATTTCCTGGTCACCAAGCACGGGCTCGCCGGCGCCCTCCACGGAGACAGCGCCGGATCCGACGCCCTGCACGCCTACTTCGTCGACCGCCTGGTCCCGGTCTGCGGTTCGCTCCTCGAGGCGGCGGTCGAATCGGTTGGCACCCCTCCGCAGATCGATGCGTACAACGTGCTCAAAGGCATCGGGAATCTCTGCATCGGCGCAACGCACGACGCCCGATACGACGCCGAGGCCCTCGTGCAACTGTTCATCTCGGGAGTGCTCGCCCGAAGAGTCCGCTGACGCGCCACTCGTCCCGCTCCGAGATGAGCCCCGACGGCATGAGCGCCAGACGGTTTTTCGGTCGCGTTCGAACCTCTTGCGTCACTCGTGGAGCCTATTGCGGCCCTTCCTCCGGCTCGATCTGGGCTCGAGGAGGGCGACCGCAACAGGCCCTTGCCAACCCCATTACATCGATGTAATGCTTATTCCGTTCGGTAGGTAGACGTAGTCACAAGGGAGTGACATGACACCATCAACCCCCATTTCGCGACGGCAGATGCTCGCGGGAACGGCGGCGGCCCTCGCGGGCACCGCGTTCCTCTCGGGCTGCGCCCCGACCCTGGGCGGCGCGACCACCGCCCAGACGCTGCAGTTCTGGCATCTGCTCTCGGGCGGTGACGGTGTGACGATGTCGGGACTCCTCGACACCGCCAACGCGTCACAAGACGCCTACCGCGTGCACCCGACGGTGCTCGCGTGGGGCACGCCCTACTACACGAAGCTCGCGATGGCGGCGGCAGGCGGTCGTGCGCCGGACGTCGCCATCATGCACGCGACGCGCGTCGCCGGCTACGCGCCGGGCGGCCTCCTCGACCCGTGGGATGTCGACAAGCTCGCCTCACTCGGCGTCGACGAGTCGACGTTCCCCGCTCCCATCTGGGAGAAGGGGCACGCGGGCGGCGACCTCTACAGCGTCGCTCTCGACGCACACCCCTTCGTCCTGATGTACAACACGGACATCTGCGACGCCGCCGGGGTGCTCGACAGCGACGGATCGCTCACACCGACGACGAGCCCGGAGGAGTTCCTCGAACTGTCCCGTGCCGTCGCCGCGGAATCGACCGGTCACGGCCTCTCCTTCGGCTACCTCGGCGACGGCGCTCAGATGTGGCGCCTCTTCTACACCCTCTACACGCAACACGGCCTCACGATGGAGACCCCCGAGGGCGAGAAGGCCGTACTCGACGACGACGCAGCCATCGAGTCCCTCACCTACATGCAGACGCTGCTCGACGGCGAGATCGCGGCCGCCCAGTCCGACTACGGCACCGCCGTCGCCGAATTCGCCACCGGGAACAGCGGCATGCTCTTCACGGGCGTGTGGGAACTGCGCACGATGCAGGCAGCGGAGCTCCCCTTCAACGCGAGCCGCATCCCCACCCTCTACGGGACGGACGCGGTCTACGCCGACTCGCACTCGTTCGTACTCCCCCACCAGACGAGCCCCGACGAGGAGAAACGGGAACTCACGTACGAGTTCGTCGCCGACCTCCTGAAGGGCTCGTTCGATTGGGCGGAGGCCGGCCACATCCCGGCATACCTCCCCGTGACGGAATCCCCCGACTACGCGGACCTCGTCCCTCAGGCGAACTACGCCGACGCCGCCCAGTACGTGCAGTACGACCCGCCCGCGTGGTTCACGGGCTCCGGCTCGAACTTCCAGAGCGAGTTCGGCGCCGCCGTGCAGGGTGTGCTCCTCAGCGGCAACGACCCCGCCGCCGCGATCACGGACTTCCGGCGCCGCGTCGACGGTCTGCTCGCCAAACCCAACCCGGCAGACCCCGAAGGGACGTTCGGATCGTGACCACAGCACCTCAAGCAGCTCGCGTCACCGGGCGGGGCCCCGTCACCGGGGACAACACGCGTTCAATCGTCACCGGCTCGTCCGACCCGGCACGCAACCCCGCCAGAGGCCGCCGCGAACAGCTCGTGAGCTGGGCGTTCCTCGCCCCGTTCATGATCGCGTTCGTCCTGTTCCTCGTGTGGCCGATCATCCACGGCATCTACTTGAGCTTCACCGATCAGTCCCTCACCGGGACGGGCGGCGCCTTCGTGGGCTTCGCCAACTATGCGGAAGCGCTCAGCGATCCCACCATGTGGCGCTCGATGGGCAACACGCTCTGGTTCACGGTGCTCTCGACCGTGCCGCTCGTCCTCATCGCGCTCATCATGGCCGTGCTCGTCGACCGCGGCATTCCCGGCCAGTGGCTCTGGCGGTTGTCGTTCTTCATGCCGTTCCTGCTCGCCTCGACCGTCATCTCGCAGATCTGGGTGTGGATCTTCAACCCGCAGATCGGCGCGGCGAACAACATCCTCGAGGCGTTCGGCCTGGAACCGATCGCGTGGCTGCAGAACGCCGAAACCAACATGTACGCGATCGTCATCGCGACCGTGTGGTGGACAGTGGGCTTCAACTTCCTGCTCTACCTCGCGGCCCTGCAGAACATCCCCGCCCAGCAGTACGAGGCCGCGTCGCTCGACGGCGCAGGCCCGTGGCGGCAGCTCTGGTCGATCACGATCCCCCAGCTCGGTCCGGCGACGGTGCTCATCGTGATGCTGCAGGTCCTCGCCTCGCTCAAGCTCTTCGACCAGGCGTACCAGATGCTCGGCGGCGTCTCGAGCGACACCACCCGTTCCATCGTCCAATACATGTACGAGGCCGGATTCGTGGGCTACCGGTTCGGCTTCTCGGCCGCGATCTCCTACGTCTTCTTCGCCCTCATCGTCGTCATCGGCGTCGCGCAAGCGGTCGTCGTCTCCCGGAGGAGGAACCTGCGATGACCGTCACCGCAACCCGGAGCATCGCCGTTCCGGCCGCCAAGGAGAAGGCCCACCCGCGCAAACCCGGAGACCGCCCCTTCGGCCCGCTTCGCATCGCCGCGTTCGCCGTCCTGCTGCTCCTCGCGATCGGGTGGCTGCTGCCCTTCCTCTGGGCCGTCGCGACCGCGTTCAAGACCGAGACGGACGCCGCATCCGGCGATCCCTCGTGGATCGGGGCGAGCGGCCCCACCGCCGAAGCCTTCACCGCGATCATGTCGCAGGGGAACGTGTGGCTCTGGGCGTGGAACAGCCTCGCGACGTCCGTGGCGATCACCGCGATCACTCTCGCGATCTCGGCGCTCGCCGCCTACGCGTTCTCGCGGCTCGACTTCCGCGGGCGCAAGTGGCTGTTCGCCGTGGTCATCGCGGGGATCGTCGTTCCGCCGCAAGCGCTCATCATCCCGCTCTTCTACCAGATGCTCGCCTTCAACATGGTCGACACCTATTGGGGCCTCATCCTGCCGCAGGTGGTCGTCCCGGCGATGGTGTTCATCCTCAAGCAGTTCTTCGACGGCGTGCCGATCGAACTCGAGGACGCCGCTCGCGTCGACGGCGCTGGACGGTTCCGGATCTTCTGGTCGATCGTGCTCCCCCTGTCGCGCCCGATCCTCGCGGCCGTCGCGATCTTCGTGTTCATCGGCGCGTGGAACAACTTCCTGTGGCCGTTCCTCGTCATCAACGACACGACGCTCATGACGCTACCCGTCGGCCTGCAGACCGTCATCAGCGCGTACGGAGTCCAATACGCCCAGGTGATGGCGCAAGCGGTGCTCGCCGCGTTGCCCCTCATCGCCGTCTTCCTGGTCTTCCAGAAGCAGATCGTGAAGGGCGTCGCCACCACGGGATTCGGCGGCCAGTAGCCGCCCGCCCCGTTCCACTCGCACACACGCACACACGCACACACGCACACGCACACTCACACATGGGTTTGCGGTCAGCGCGGAGGCACCTCCGCACTGACCGCTGCGCCCTCACCGTTCCCGCACCACCAAGGAGAGCAATGACCACCGCCCGCATCACCATCGACCGCGACTTCACGATCGCCGAGGTCCCGCGCCGACTCTTCGGCTCCTTCGTGGAGCACATGGGTCGCTGCGTCTACACCGGCATCTACGAGCCCGGCCACCCCCAGGCCGACTCGCGCGGCTTCCGGCGCGACGTGCTCGAGCTCGTGCGCGAGCTCGGCCCCACCGTCGTGCGCTACCCGGGCGGCAACTTCGTGTCCGGCTACCTGTGGGAGGACGGTGTCGGTCCCGTCGAGAAGCGTCCCCGCCGCCTCGACGGCGCGTGGCACACGGTCGAGACCAACGCGTTCGGTCTGCACGAGTTCGTCGAGTGGGCCCGGGAGGCCGACGTCGAGATCATGGAGGCCGTGAATCTCGGCACGCGCGGCGTCGAGGAGGCGCGCGCGCTCGTCGAGTACGCGAACCACCCGAGCGGCACCTATTGGTCCGACTTGCGCCGTCAGAACGGCGCGGCCGATCCGTTCGACATCAAATTGTGGTGTCTCGGCAACGAGCTCGACGGCCCGTGGCAGATCGGCGGCAAGACGGCGCAGGAGTACGGGCGGCTCGCCCAGGAGACGGCGAAGGCGATGCGCTTCGTCGACCCGTCGATCGAGCTCGTCGCCGTCGGGTCGTCGAACCGTCAGATGCCGACGTTCGGCACGTGGGAGCACACCGTGCTCTCGCACGCGTACGACGAGGTCGACTACGTCTCGATGCACGCCTACTACCAGGAGCACGACGGCGACGTCGCCTCGTTCCTCGCCGAGGCCGTCGACATGGACGCGTTCATCGACGGCGTCGTCGCGACGATCGATGCCGTGAAGGCCGCGGGCAAGCACACGAAGCAGGTGAACATCTCGTTCGACGAGTGGAACGTCTGGTACCAGTCCGGCCTCGACACGGACGACCAGCCGCACGTCATCACGGCCGCCGGACAGTGGCGGGAGCACCCGCGCCTCATCGAGGACACCTACAACGTCACGGACGCCGTCGTCGTCGGCACGTTCCTCAACAGTCTCCTCCGCCACGGCGACCGCGTGAAGATCGCGAACCAGGCGCAGCTCGTGAACGTCATCGCCCCCATCCGCTCGGAGGAGGGCGGGCCCGCCTGGCGGCAGTCGATCTTCTGGCCGTTCGCGCGCGTCGCGCAGCTCGCCCGGGGTCGCGTGCTGCGCCTCGCGATCGACTCCTCGCACGTCTCCACGAAGCGCTACGGCGACGTCGACGCGATCGACGCCGCCGCGACGTGGGACGAGGAGAACGGCACGATCGCGCTGTTCCTCGCGAACCGCTCGCTCGAGGAGGCCGGCGACCTCACGGTCGACCTCCGCGGCCTCGGCGCGTCGTCGGTGCGCTCCGCCGAGGTCCTCACCGTTCCGGAGGACGGCGACCGGAAGTCGGCCAACGTCGCCGATGACCAGGACCGGGTCGGCCTCGTGCCGCTGCGCGACGTCGACATCGTCGACGGCGCCGTCCGCGCGACGCTCCCGCCGCTCTCCTGGTCGGTCGTCGTCCTCGACGTCGCCCGCGCCTGAGCCTGTCGACGCTTCGACGGGCTCAGCGACCGGAGCAACCGGCGCCGTCGCGCCCACGGGGGATGATGCGGGCGGGTGACGAACGCCACCCGCCCGCATCCGTCGGGCAGTGTTGTGCTCGTTCCGCTACCCGGCCGTTTCCCGACGGCGAGCGGAGCGGCCACTGCCGGAGGGTGCGTCCTCCCGCAGCACGGCGAGCGCTGGGTTTACCGCGCCGAACCGTGGAGAGGCGAGCCGGTTCCTGAACAACCGGCTCGCCTCCCGATTCGGTCGAAGCGGAGCGCGGGCGCTCTCAGCAGCACCGCGACCCCGGCGTCCTGTCCTGCTCCGCGAAGCGCTCCCGCCAGAAGGTTCGCTCGTCCGGGACCGGGTCGCCCGGGTGCTCTCGTCGCTGGTGCTCGACGAACGTCGCATACGCCGTGTCGCCCATCATCGAGGTGACGAACCACCGAACCGCTCGCCACCCGCGGACGACGCCCGCGCCCACGAGCACGCCGAGCGGCACGGCGTCATCGCGGACCGGCGGACCAGCCGACGCCCGCCCATCCGCCCCGCGCACGCCTCCCGGCGCCGTCGGCATCAGTGGCCCGTCCGCGCGGGTCGCTTGTCCGCGTCCACGTCGGCCCACCGCTTCTCGAGGTCCTTCTCGGCCTTCGTCGCGATGAGACCCGACGGGGCGAAGCGACGCGACGGCAGTGCCGGGTCCTCCGAGCTCACGCCGCCACCGGTCCGGATCGACCGGATCGTGTGCCAGACGGCGAACCCGATGACGATGATCGCGAGCGTCACGAACACGATCGAGAGGATGCCCTGCACGGTCGTGTTGCGGACGACGGCCTCCATCGCCTCGCGCGACGTCGCGGTACCGAAGCTCTCCTCGCCCGTCTCGAGTGCGTTCCGGAACGCCGCGTTCTGCGCCCAGTACCCGACGGCCGGGACGGGCGAGAAGATCTTGAACATCGACGCGGTGATGGTCACGACGGCCGCGAAACCGAGCGGGACCGCGACGATCCACAGCCACCGGGCGTAACCGCGCTTCGCGACGATCGCCATGCAGACCGCGAGCGCGATGGCCGCGAGCAACTGGTTCGCGATCCCGAAGAGCGGGAACAGGGTGTTGATGCCGCCGAGCGGATCGGTGACGCCCATGATGAGGATCGCGCCCCACGCCGCGACCATGACGGCCGTGCAGATCCACGCTCCGGGACGCCAGTCCGGGTCGCGGAACTTCTTGTTGATGTTGCCGAAGGTGTCCTGCAGCATGAACCGCGCGACGCGTGTTCCCGCGTCGACGGCGGTGAGGATGAAGAGCGCCTCGAACATGATCGCGAAGTGGTACCAGAACGACATGAGCGCGGTGCCGCCGATGAGCTGCTGCATGATGTGCGCGAGGCCGAGGGCGAGCGTCGGGGCGCCGCCCGTTCGGGAGACGATCGACTCCTCGCCGACGTTCGCAGCGGTCTGCATGAGCACCTCGGGTGTGAGGTTAACGCCCACGAGCCCGAGCGAGTTGACGAAGGCCACGGCGCCCTCGACGGTGCCGCCCGTCGCCGCCCCCGACGAGTTCATCGCGAAGTAGATGCCCCGGTCGATCGAGATCGCGGCGACGAGCGCCATGATCGCGACGAAGGACTCCATGAGCATGCCGCCGTAGCCGATGAAGCGGGTCTGCTTCTCCTTCTCGATGAGCTTCGGCGTGGTGCCCGAGGCGATGAGCGCGTGGAATCCGGAGAGCGCACCGCACGCGATCGTGACGAAGAGGAACGGGAAGAGGGATCCACTCACGACGGGACCCGAGTCACCGCCTGCGAACTCGCTGAACGCGGGAACGGTGATCTCCGGCCGGACGAGGATGATCGCCCCGGCGAGCATGACGATCGTGCCGATCTTCATGAAGGTGGAGAGATAGTCGCGGGGCGCGAGCAGCAGCCACACCGGCAGGATCGCCGCGACGAACCCGTAGACGATGATGCCGACGGCGATGACGGTGCGGTCGAGGGTGAAGACCGCGGCACCCCACTCGGTCTCGGCGACCCAGCCGCCCGCGACGATCGCGAACACGAGGAGGACGAACCCGATGATCGAGACCTCGGTGATGCGGCCCGGGCGGAGGTACCGCAGGTAGACACCCATGAAGAGGGCGATGGGGATGGTCATCGAGACGCTGAAGACGCCCCACGGGCTCTCGCCGAGGGCGTTGACGACGACGAGCGCGAGGATCGCGACGATGATGACCATGATCGCGAGCGTCGCGATGATCGCGGCGGTACCGCCCACGACCCCGAGCTCATCGCGCGCCATCTGGCCGAGGGAGCGGCCTCCCCGGCGCATCGAGAAGAAGAGGACGAGGTAGTCCTGCACGGCGCCCGCGAGGATCACGCCGATGATGATCCAGAGTGTGCCGGGCAGGTAGCCCATCTGCGCGGCGAGCACGGGACCGACGAGCGGCCCGGCGCCGGCGATCGCAGCGAAGTGGTGGCCGTAGAGGACCCGCCGGTCGGTGGGGACGAAGTCCTTGCCGTTCTGGTCGTACTCGGCGGGCGTCGCGCGGCGGTCGTCAGGGCGGAGGATCGTCCGCTCGATGAACTTGGAGTAGAACCGGTACGCGATGAGGTAGGTGCAGACAGCCGCGAAGACGAACCAGATCGCGTTGACCGTCTCGCCGCGCACGAGCGCGAGCATCGTCCACGCGACGCCGCCGAGCAGGGCGATCGCGACCCACACGATCACCTTCGGTGGTGTCCAGACCGTCCGGTCGTCGGCCTCGTCGAGCGCGGTGGGGGGAAGGTCCGGGTCCTGCACGAGCACGGGCTCGGCCTCGCCGCCTCCCGCCGGGCGTCGTTCACCTGCCCGTCCGTTCGGTTGCACGGATCGATTGCCCTGTCGCCTGGCATCTTTGCCCATGACGAGTCCTCCCTCAAGGATCGTGTCGGTGCCGCGATGCTAACAGCGCCGCCCGCGCCCGCCCACTCCTTGTCCTCCCTCCCCTTCCCCCTCCCCCTCCCCCTCCCCCTCCCCCAAAGCCCTACACCCGTTCGAGGGCGCCACCTACATCTAGCGCCCTCATGACCGACGTGCCGCCCTCGCGGGATCGAGACTGGCGGCGTGTGGCGGTCGACGCGGACGAGGCGGACGAGGCGCCGCCCAAGAGCACGCGGAGCGAGGGCGCCAGGTCGGACTCGAGGGCGCTAGGTGTAGGTGGCGCCCTCACGCGGGTGTAGCCCTTTGGGCCAGGAGGGGAGGGTACCCGCGAGGGCGTCGGCGGCACGGATGAGGGCGAGGTGGGTCAGCGCCTGCGGGGTGTTGCCCGCCTGCCGCTTCGCGACCGGGTCGTACTCCTCGCTGAGCATGCCGAGATCGTTGGCGACAGCGAGCAGGCGCCCCATGAGCGCCTCGGCATCGGCGGTGCGACCCGTCCGCGCGTACTGCTCGACGAGCCAGAACGAGCACGTCAGGAAGGGGTTCTCCGTTCCGGGGACTCCATCGACGCCCGTCTCGGCGCGATACCGCAGCACGAAGCCGTCGGCCATCAGGTCACCCTCGATGCGCTCGACCGTCGCGAGCATCCGTGGATCGTCGGGAGCACAGAACCCCACCTGAGGAAGTTGCAGGAGCGCCGCGTCGACCTCGTCGGTCCCGAAGTACTGCGTGAAACCGCCATGCGCCGTGCTGACGCCGTGCGCGTCGATGTCGGCGCGCACCTCGTCGCGAAGCGCCTCCCACCGCGTCGCATCGCCCGGCAGTCCGTGCTCGCGAACGCCGCGGACCGCCCGGTCGAAACCCGCCCAGACCATCGCGCGCGAGTGCACGAAGCGCCGCTGCTCGCCCCGGATCTCCCAGATGCCGTTGTCCGGGTCGGTGCGGGTGCGCTCGAGCCGCTTCAGGAGGGCGCGCTGAAGCGCCCAGGACTCGGGTGGGTCGGCGAGACCGGCGCTGCGCGCATCGTCGAGGCAGACGAGCGTCTCGCCGAGCACGTCCGCCTGGAACTGCTCGACGGCACCATTGCCGATACGCACCGGCGACGCCCCTTCGTACCCTGGGAGCCGCGCGACGACGCGCTCCGGAAGCTCGCGCTCCCCCGCGAGCCCGTACATGATCTGCACGTCGTCGGGATCGCCGGCGATCGCCCGCAGCAACCACGACCGCCAGTGCTCGACCTCGTCCCGAAATCCGTGGCGCAGCAGCGTCGACACCGTGAGCGACGCGTCGCGCAGCCACACGAACCGGTAGTCCCAGTTGCGCGAACCGCCGAACGCCTCGGGAAGCGACGTCGTCGCCGCTGCCACAATTCCGCCGGTGCGGTCGTGCGTGAGAGCACGCAGGAGCGTGAGCGACCGTCTCACGTGATCGCCGTGCGGCCCCTCGTGCGTGCACGTGCGCTCCCAGTCTGCCCACCGGGCGACGGTGCCGCCGAGCAGCACGTCGACGTCGTCGGCGACCGGCACCTCGCGCCACGACGGGAACCACGTGAGCACGATGTCCACCGTCTCACCCGCCGCGACCTCGAACTCGCCGACGTGCCGCGTGCCGTCGGCGTGGAGTCTTGGGCCGGTGACGAGGACGCCGTCCGGTCCGCCGATCGCGAGCAGCCGGTGTGCGTCCGCGACCTGTGGCAGCTGACGCACCCATGGCACGATGTCGGCGAAGTCGGGACGCACGATGAGCTCCTGGCGGAACCGGACGGTGCCACTCACGCCCACCACACGCCGCACGACCGACGACGTATCGCCGTCGGTGGGCATGAACTCGATCGTGTCGGCCTCACCGTCGTCAGTGGTCCAACGAGTGCGCAGAATGACGGAGCCGTTCTGGTAGGAGCGATCGGCATGCGACGGCGCGACCGGTGCGAGGGACCAGCGCCCGTGCTCGGGACCGCCGAGAAGCGCCGAGAAGACGGCGGAGGAGTCGAACCGGGGCACGCACAACCAGTCGATCGACCCGTCGCGGCCGACGAGCGCGGCCCCCCGGCTGTCGCCCAGCAGTGCGTAGTCCTCGATCGGCAACGGCATGTGAACCTCCCCCGTCAGGCTATGCCGCGATCGTGACGGCGTCCGCCCCTCGACGGCGGGATGTGGAGGGGCGCGGCTTTCTCATGGCTGTGAGCGCTCGTCCGACCGGAGGGAGGCGGTCCCGGCCGCGACGACCGTGAGCGCGCTGAGCGAGAGCCCGGACAGCAGCGACCAACCGCCCGATTGGAACGCGAGCCCCAGCAGCCAGCTGCCGATCGCCGAGCCCGCATAGAACGCGATCGTGTAGAGCGCGCTCGCCTGGCCGCGCCACTCTCCCTCCGCCCGCGCCCCGACCCACGCCGTCGCCGTCGCGTGGCACCCGAAGAAGCCGGCCGTGAAGACGGCGAGGCCGATCAGCAGGACCGGCACGGCGTCGCTCAGCATGAGCGCGATGCCGACGGCCATGGCGGCGAGTCCGACGAGCGCGACCGTGCGCCGGCCGAGCCGACTGCTCCACCAGCCCGCGACCCGGGAGGACACCGTTCCCGCGAGATACGTCAGGAAGATGAGCGACGCGAGCGCCGGTGGGATGAGGAACGGCGGCGCCTCGAGCCGGAACCCGAGGTAGCTGTAGACCGCGACGAAGACACCGACGAGCAGGACGGTCACGGCGAACAGCACACGCAGAGTCGGATCCGCGAGCGCGCGGCCGATCTTCTCGCGCCAACGCAGTCCGACGCCGCCCGACCGCTGCACCGCGGCTGGGGGCGCGAGCACGACGAAGAGGATCGCGCTCGCGAGGCTCACCGCGGAGACGACGAGGAGTGCGCTCCGCCACCCGAGCTCCTCCGAGAGCAGGCCGGCGAGGATGCGCCCCGCAGCGCCGCCGATCGTCGTGCCCGAGACGTAGGCGGCGGCCGCGACGGACGCCGCCGCCCCGGTGGTGCGGTCGTGGATGTACGCGACGGCGAGCGCCGGAACCGCTCCGAGCGCGGCGCCGCCGAGGAAGCGCACGAGCATGAGCAGCTCGAACGTGGGCGCGACGGCCGCGACCACCGAGAGCACGGCGGACGCGAGGAGCGCGATCCGCATCGCCCGCAACCGGCCGATGCGCTCGGCGACGGACGCCCACGGCAGCACGGTGAGGGCGAGCCCTCCGGTGGCGACGGAGATCGTGAGCGCCGATTCCGCCGGCGTGACGCCGAGATCGCGCGCGATGAGGGGCAGGACCCCTTGCACCGCGTAGAGCTCTCCGAACGTCGCGACCCCGGCGGCGAGCAGGGCGACGTGCATGCGCCGCTGCGAGCCATCGGCCCGGTCACCGGGGATAGGTGCCGGTCGACTCGCCATATGTCGAGCGTAGGCCCGGCGGCGGACGTCCGGCGGCGGGGCGACGGAGCGGGCAACGGAGCAGGCAACGGAGATCCGACCCGGCGCGGCGCCACGCGGCACCACCGAAAGAGGGTGCCGGCACGCGCGGCATGCCCCCGGTTCGCCACGTCGATCGGCACGAGGGGCAGAGGGAACGCCCCGACCGCGCTAGCGTGGAGGGGTGACGGAGCACATACGTACTGGGGTCATCGGCTACGGACTATCGGGGCGGGTGTTCCACGCGCCCCTTCTGGCAGCCGACGCGAACTACCGCCTCGACCTGATCGTGACGGGCGACCCGTCGAGAGCGGACGACGCGCGCGACGCGCACCCGCGCGCCGAGATCGTCTCGAATCCGGACGAGTTCTTCGAGCGTGCGGGCGACCTCGACCTCGTCGTCATCGCGACGTCGAACGCCTCGCACGCCCCGCTCGCGCTGCGAGCCATCGAGCTCGGCCTCGCGGTCGTCGTCGACAAGCCGTTCGCCGTCGGGACCGCCGAGGGCGGCGAGATCCTGCGGGAGGCACAAGAGCGCGGCACCGTCTTGTCGGTGTTCCAGAACCGTCGGTGGGACGGCGACTTCCTGACCGTCCGTGCCCTCGCCGCTCGCGGCGAACTGGGTGAGGTCTTCTCGTTCGAGTCCCGGATGGAACGGTGGCGCCCCACGCTGCGCGCCGGATGGAAGTCGGAGGCCCGCGTCGAGCAGGGCGGCGGGGTGCTCTACGACCTCGGTCCGCACCTCATCGACCAGGCCATCCAGCTCTTCGGCCCCGTCTCGGCCGTGCACGCGGAGATCGACACGCGCGGTGCCGGTCGTTCGGCCGACGACGACGTCCTCCTCTCGATGACCCACGAGTCGGGGGTGCGATCGCGACTGTCGATGAGCACGGTCAGCGCGCTTCCCACCGACCGCTTCCGCGTGCGCGGCACGAGCGCCGCGTTCGTGATCGGCGGGCTCGATCCGCAGGAGCAGCAGCTCGGAGACGGCGTGCCGCCGACGGACGAGGGCTACGGCCGCACGCCCGAGAGCGCGTGGGGCCTCATCGGCGCGGGCGATGAGCAGCACCCCGTCGAGACGTTGCCGGGTGACTATCCCGCGTTCTACCGCGGGCTCGCCGAGGCCATCCGCGGAGAGGGCCCCCTCCCCGTCGACCCCGCCGACAGCCTCCAGGTCCTCGCGATCATCGAGGAGGCCCACGCCTCCGCCGAGCATTCGCGCTGATCGGCACTGCCGCATGACGGTCTCGCTGCAGCTCGACGGAGGCCGCATCACCGGGATCGAGTCGTTCTACGACGAGGTGAATCGCGTCTTCATGGCCGGTGAGACCTGGACCCTCGCGGCGAGCCTCGACGCCCTCGACGACCTACTTCGCGGCGGATACGGGACGCTGCACGGCGTCGATACCGCCCGCTTGGGGTGGACCGACTCCGAGTCGTCGCGCCGCGCGCTCGGCCGGGAGGCGACGATCGCGTACTACGCTGCCAAGCTCGACAATCCCGCGTACGACGGCGCCCGGGCCCGCTCGGCGATCGCGGAACTCGAGGCGGGCCGTGGGCAGACCTACGCCGACATCGTCATCGAGATCTTCGCCGGCCACCCTGCGATCGAGCTCGTCCTGTCGTGAGGGGGGTCGTTCCGTCCCGTCAACTGCGGCGGTACGACGCCCCGTTGAGGTCGAGGATGGCACCTGACGCCCATTGCGCATCCGACGACGCGAGGTACAGGATCGCGGCGGCGACCTCCTCCGGAGTGGCGACGCGGCCGAACGGACTCTGCGAGCGGATCGCCTCGCCGACTTCGCCGGACAGCCGGACCGTCTGACGCTCCGTCGCGACGAAGCCCGGCGCGACGGTAGCGACGGCGATTCCGTGCGGCGCGAGATCGGCGGCGAGCGACTGACCGAGAGCGTGCAGTCCCGCCTTGCTCGCTGCGTAGGCGGCATGCTCGGGCTCCCCTACGAAGGCGCCGCGGGAGCCGACGTTCACGATCGCTCCCCCCGCCCCCTGTTCGATGAGGTGCCGTGCGACACAGAAGATCAGATGCGCCGTCCCGACGAGGTCGACGTCGACCATCGAGCGCCATGCGCCTTGCCACGACTCGTAGGACGCGTCCGCGATGCCGTGACGGTTGGCAGCAGACGGGCCGACGGCCGCGTTGTTCACGAGCACGTCGATGCCGCCGAGGCCGCGGACCGCGTCGTCAGCGATTCGCCGGACCTGGTCGGCGTCACTCAGATCCCCGGCGACGATGACGTGCCCGCTCCCGTCGAGAAGCGCGAGCGTCTCCTCGGCCTCAGCCCGACTGTGGCCGTGGTGGACGGCCACCCGGTCGCCGGCGGCGGCGAAGGCGACAGCGGTGGCCCGTCCGATTCCGCGCGAAGCTCCCGTGACGAGCACGCGCCGCGCCGTGTAGCCGCTCATGCGCCACCCAACCTCTCGCCGGTGATCGCCTCGAGGGCCTCGATGAGCCGGTCTTGGAACGCGGTGTCGACTGCCGACGGATGTGGCCGCTGCTGCGCCTTGTGATGCCAGTAGCCACCGGAGACGCTCCGATCGATCTCACCACTCGTCGCGAACCACGTCTGCGTGATGTGGCCCAGTCGGAGATCGCCGGTCGCGGAGGGCCCGCCCATCCTCGTGGGAACCCACCCCGGGTCCACGGACGCCGTGAGCGTTCCCGAGCGGCGCGCGATCGCCGCGGCGAGCGTCGTGACGTGGAGCTTGCTGTCTGCGTAGGCCTGACCCGCGTCCCAGGGCCGAGTCATCCAATCGAGGTCGTCGAGCGAGTCGGTGCCGCCTCGATGCAGTCCACTGCTGAGGTAGACGAGCCGCTCCGGCCGTTGGATGAGCGCGGTGAGGAGGAAGGGCGCGAGCGTGTTGATCGCGAAGGTGCGGGCGTGCCCGTCGACGGTCGTCCCGCGGTCGTGTTCGAGGTAGACGCCCGCATTGTGGATGACGGCGTCCATTCGCCCGAAGGCGTTGACCTGATCGGCGACGTAGTGGGTGTCGCCGGCTCGCGCGAGGTCGCCGGTGACGACGCCCAGGGTATGCGAGCGGAGCGCCCCGAGCGCGTCGGCGCGTTCCTCGTTGCGCGCGTGGACGACGACGTCGTGTCCGGCGGCGATGAGTTCCTCCGCCGCCGCGCGGCCGAGGCCGTCGACCGAACCGGTGATGAAGATCCGAGCCATGGCCAGCTCCTTCCGATTCTCCCACGCTACTCGCAGGCACCGACGCCGCTGCCACAGTCCCGGAGCCTGTCTACGGGCGGCACCTCCGGCCGCCACTCGTCGTTCACATACGGGCACCAACCAGGTTCTCCACCGCCTCGCGTCAGCCGGGAGGAGTGTCGGTGGTGTGGTGTTCACTGTTCCTATGGGGGAACACGAGACGCAGCTTCGAGTCGCGATCGCGCACGCGGTCGACGAGCTCGCCGCGCCTCTCGATGCCTTCGTTCCCGCTCGTCTCTCGGGTGATGACTACCTCGTGCTCGTGAGGGAGATCGAGTCGTTGGGTCGCGTCGTCGACGCGTTGCGGTTGCGTGTCGCCGCGGACGCGGCGGGCCGCTCCGGCGGCCCCATCGACACCTTCGGGGAACTCGGCCACAAAACCGCGGAAGACGGTCTCGCGAAGATGACGGGCGTGTCCGTCGTCACCGCGAAGGCCCGCATCCGCGTCGGCGCGGCTCTCACGCCCACGATCTCGTTGTCCGGCTCCGTCATCGCGCCCGCGCACCGTCACATCGCGGCCGCCGTCGCTGCGGGGAGTCTCGGCGTCGAAGCCGCCGGCTTGCTCATTCGCGAACTCGACAGCGTCGCCGGGCGGGTCTCCGCCGACGTGCTGGACGAGGCCGAACGCGGGCTGGTGCTTCTCGCCGCCGGTGAGGACACCCACCCGCCCCTGCGTGTGGACCTCGTCCGCGGGCAAGCCGCCCTGTTCATCGCCCGCATCGACCCCGACGGTGCCCGACCGAAGGAAGAACGCGCCCGCAAACGACGGAAGTTGCACTTCGGCCGCGAAACGCCGGACGGACTCATCCCGCTCACCGGATACCTCATGGGAGAAGTGGGCGCGGGCCTCAAGCGCCTCATCGACGCGCACCTCCGCAGCCCCTCCTTCACCGACCCTGATGCCGACCCCACCGCCGACCCCACCGCGGACCCGGATGCGGCGTTCCGCGACCCGTCGGACATCCGCGACATCGACCAGAAGCGCCACGACATCTTCGCGTCGATCATCAACGCCGCAGCCCGCATGGCGGGCGCCCCCGAGCTCGGCGGTGCCGCACCGGCCGTCATCGTCACCGTGACCGCGGCCGACCTGGACGACCCGAACGGTGTCGGATTCATCGACGGACTCAACACCCCGGTCCCTGTCGCAACGATCGAGCGTCTCATCGACACGGGCGGGTTCCAGCTCGAGACCTTCGGGGCGAACGGACGGATCCTGTCCCTCAGCTCCGTGCAACGCTGCTTCAACGCCACCCAGCGCCGCGCGATCACCGGGAGAGACGGCGGCTGCATCATCCCCGACTGCTCCATCCCTGCCGGATGGTGCGAAGTCCACCACGTCATCCCGTACCGAGACGGTGGGGTGACACATACCGACAACGGCGTTCTCCTCTGCTGGGGACACCACCAGAACATCGACACCGGCCCCTGGCGCATCACCATGCCGAACAGCATCCCCCACGTGAGAGGACCCGGACACCACGAGTGGACCCACGTCACGAAAGCGCGAACACGACCACCACTCCCCGCCACCGGCTGATCGCGCCCGACGTCCGAGGACGGACCGGAAGCCCGGCGGCTACTCCACACCCCACCGGCCGGTTCACGCGATGTGACGGAAACGGGGGGTGGTAGGTCTATGAATCCGCCCAGTACGGTGAGGCTCAGTGTCCTCCGTTCGGAGGACACGAAGCGATGGCGCGACAACGAGCGGTTGGGCTCGAGCAACACTGCTCGAGCGGTTGAGACGGCAACGCATCCGATCCCCCACCCTTGGAGATGCCCGTGCCTCGACCCCTGTCCTGGCGGAAAGCCCTCGCGCTGCCCGCCGTCCTCTCGCTCGCTCTCGGAAGCGCCCTCATCGCCGCGGGCCCCGCCGCCGCGGCGCCGGCCGACCTCGTCGTGACCTCCCCGGCTCCCGGCGCGACCCTCGAATCCCGCACCGTCCTGTTCGCCGGCGCCGGCACCGAGGACTCCGTCATCACCGTCGTCGACGCCGGCGGCGCCGTTCTCCCCGGCACGGATCCCGTGACGGTCGACGCCGGTGCGTGGAGCGTCACGGCGACGTTCGCCGACGACGCTGACGTCGCGCAGAACGTGACCGTCGTGCAGACCACCGCCGGGGTGGCGGATGGCGAGACTCCGGTGAGCTTCACACTTCCGGCCGCCGTCCCACCGACCGAGGTCGAGTTCTCCGTGACCGCCCCCGCCGGAACGGCCCTCGAGTCCCGTGCCGTCCTCTTCGAGGGCACCGGAACCGACGGGGCCACGGTCACGATCGTCGACGCCATGGCCACCGTCCTCGCAGAGGACATCGTCGTCGTCGACGGCGCATGGAGCACGACCGTCACGTACGCGGACGACGCGCCCGTCGCTCAGACCGCGACGGTCACGCAGACCGTCGACGGCGAGGCGACCGGCATCCAGACGGTGGCCTTCGAGCTCCCCGCAGCCGTCGAACCCGTTCCGGGCGATGGCGAGAACGTCGAGTTCGCGATCATCACGCCGACGGAGGGCGAGGAGCTCACCTCCTTCGACGTCGTGATCTCGGGCACCGGTACGAGCGGTTCGATCGTCGAGCTCGTCGACGCCGCCACTGACGTGCCGCTGCTCGTCGACTCCCCCATCCTCGTCGTCGACGGCGAGTGGAGCGCGACCGTCACCTACCCGGCGGATGCCTTCTTCATCCAGGACGTCTACGCGACGCAGACCACGGAGGGTGAGCCGAACGGCGACGCCTACACGTACTTCTTCCTCCCCTACGAGCTCGTCGACGCCCCGACGATCACGAGCCCGGAGCAGGACGAGACGGTCGTGGGCGACCAGGTGACCTTCACCGGAACCGGGGAGCCGGGCGCGAACGTCCTGCTCCTCGTCATCCCGACGGAACTCCTTGAGGAGCTCGAGGAGGACCTCGCCGATGAACTCGTCGCCGCGAACTCGCGGGTCGCCGCGGCTGCCGAGCCGGCCGACCCCGAGGACCCGATCGTCGTGGCCGAGGACGGCACGTGGAGCGTCACCCTCGCTCTCGAGCCCGACGAGTACACCGCGGCCGCCATCCTCATCGACGACGCCGAGTCCGGCTTCCCGATCTCGGAGCCGTCCAACGAGGTCTCCTTCTCGCTCGTCGCAGCGGTAGCAGCCGACGGACCGGGCGCCGGCCCGGGTGCCGGCGCGGATGCCGGCGACGGCGAAGGCCTCGCGGTCACGGGTAGCGAGTCGACGGGCTTCCTCGGCCTCGCGGCCCTGCTCCTCGTCGCTGGCGCGGCGCTCATCGTGGCCAACCGCCGCGCGAGCCGCGTCGAGACGGCCCGCGTGGAGTAGTCGCCCATCACAGAAGCACCCGGAAGGCCCGCTCCTCGATCGCGATCGAGGAGCGGGCCTTCTGCTCCGTCAGAGGGGGCCGTGCGCCGATTCCGGGCGCTCTGACCGGTGCTGGGGCGGAACGTAGAGGCTCTCGCGCGGAACCTCGCGGCCCGTCGCCGTGTCGACGACCCGGATGCCGAGCTCGTCGTGCACCAGCTGCAGGTCGGACCCCACCGGCAGGTCCCCGATCCCGATGAGCGCCGGCTCGATCGCGCACAGCTCGTGCAGTTCCTCAGCGGGGCGGGTCCGAGTGGCCCGCCCCGGCCAGCTTCCGCTGCAGCCACGCGGGACGATGCTCCGAGTCACGAGGGAACTTCTCCTGATCGGCCAACCACGCCGACGAGACGATCGGCACGTGCGACCACGGCTCCTCGTCGTAGGCGTACGTCGCCTCCGCCCGACCATCGCGAGTCACCGTCAGCGTCATCGAGAACCACGTGCCCTTGCCCGGCTCGTACACCGCCGTGCGCAGCTTCGAGCGCAGCAAGGAGACACAACCCGGAGCATCGAGAGGCTCCACACGCTCGTCATCGAAGACGACCGACGCCTGGACGTCCGTCACGCCCCCGACGCTCGCGGCGATGTACCGCAGCTCGCGCCACGCGGCGGGCGCAGCTTCCACGAGCGCGCCCGCCATCTCGGTGCGCAGATGCGCCTCGGCCAGTATCGGCGACTCGTTCATTTCCATGTCGATCGGTTCGGCATCCTCGGGAGGCAGTGATCGGCGGGGTCAGCGGCGCGTGCCATCGGCCGGCCGGAAGTGCTCCGGCGGCGTGCGGCGGCCCGAGCGAAACACCTCGAGCGCCTCGTGCGGCGGTGCCGACGAGTACGTGAACAGGGCCGATCCGTCCGTCGCGACGTAGATCCGTCCACCGCCGCGAACGGCGTACGAGACGACGACGCCGTCGTCTTCCGGCAGCAGCGTGTAGCCGAGCGGTGCGTCCGCCGGGATCATGCGTCGCCAGTAGTCCACGCCGATGTCGATCAGGCGCTGCTGGTCGGGAGTCGGGCGTCCCTCTCCCACGACCAGGCCTCCGTCCGATGCCGGGGCCTGGCCAACCGTCGCGTCGCCCTGCGGCTCGGTCGGGGGCACCAGGAGGCCCGTGACCTTCGGCGGACCGGCGAGCTGCACGATCAGCGCGATGTGCTCCCAGAGCCCCATCTTCTGCAGGTGGTCGGCGGAGTTGCCACCGCCGACCGCGAGCAGGGGGACGAACCCGAAGCACTGCTCGACGGCGGGAACGCCATCGCGAGCGGCCGCCGCAGGGTACGGCTGCCGCTCGAACGCCTCGTCGAGCCGCTGCTCGTCCTGCAGCCACTGCGTGAACTGCTCGAGCGTCACAGCGCGGTCCGTGTACTGAACGACACCCCAGCGGAACTTCGCGACCAGGAACGCGCCCTCGTTCCAGATGACGAGGTCGGCGAGCGCCGTGGAGAACAGCACCACCGCGGTCGGTGCCAGCCCCAGCACTCCCTCGGTCATCTGCGCGCCCCGCGCGGGGTCGACGACCCGCACGAAGCCATCCCCGACGACCCCCGTGCCGTAGTGGCGCCACATCTCCGCCGCCCCCTCGGGAGCGTTCGGCGCGAACCGGGCGATCGCGTCCTCGGAGATCGGAGCCGCCGGCTCGAAACGGGTGAACGTCAGCATCGGCTCAGGCCTCCTGATCGAAATCGAACCCGGCATCCCGGAACGGCTGCACGATGAGATCGAACGTCTGCGGCTCGAGCCGGTGACGCACGAGGACCGCGTGCGCGGCCATGTTGAACGCACTCGAGAACCCCATGAACTCGGGATCGGATCCAAGTGCCTCGCGAATCCCGGACCGAGCCCACATATCCCGAGTCGCCTTGGTGATCGCTTGCTTCTGCGCAGCCGGCGCGCGAGTCTTCAGCAACGCGTCCTGAGCAGCTTTCAGCTCAGGAGGACGCGGGCGAGGACGACGCCCGTTGATGCTGGCGACATCGTCGGCGGTGCTCTCCATCCAGCTGATCAAACGGTTGGCAACTGCGCGCCTCGCATCTTCCGTCATAGAACCGATCCTGTCATCACGGACGGACATCGATGAGGTGGATCTCGATCGACGGGTGCACCCACTGTGCGAGGTCAGCGGGGGATGCCGTCCAGTGCTGCGGCCAGGTCGGCCTGCAGCGCATCGGCGTTGCCGCTACTCCACCGCCCCGGGGAACTTCGCGACCAGGAACGCGCCATCGTTCCAGATGACGAGGTCGGCGAGCGCCGTGGAGAACAGCACCACCGCGGTCGGTGCCAGCCCCAGCACGGTGGAAATCGCCATCGACTGTCAGGCCTCCTGATCGAAATCGAATCCGGCATCCCGGAACGGCCGCACGATGAGATCGAACGTCTCCGGAGCCAGGCGGTCGCGAACCAGGATCGCCTGGCCCGCCATGGATGTGTTGGTCGCGAGACGAAGGAACAGACCGGCGTCGTCGAACGCATCGCGCGCTCCCGACTCGGCCCACAGGTCACGGAGAGCCTTGTTGAGGGACTGATTCTGCGCCGCCGAGACCTTGACCGAATCGAGCGTGCGCTGAGCGTCCTTGATATGGGCCGGACGGGGAACCGGAATCACGGCGACGACTCGTTGCAGGTCGCCGACCTCGAGCCCCCGGAGCCAGCCCACGAAGCGGTCGATCTGCGCACCGCGCGCACCGAATGTCACAGTCTCGATCCTTGCATCAGATTCGGACATCGATGAAGCGGATCTCCACGTTCGGTCGGGGTGCCGTCACCGGGACGGTCATCCCGGTGCCGCGACCGCGAGCGCTCAGTCGGCACCATGCGGACACCGCGACCGCACCATCCGGTGCTGGACGGAATGTAGAGGCTCTCGCGCGGAACCTCGCGGCTCGGAGATCGGAACCGACGGCTCGAAACGCGCGATAGTCACCATCGGCTCAGGCCTCCTGATCGAAATCGAATCCGGCATCCCGAAACGGCCGCACGATGAGATCGAACGTCTCGGGAGCCAGGCGGTGACGCACGAGAACCGCTCGCCCGGCGAGCTCGACGGCGTCGGCGAACACGATGAAGTCGGCACCCAGCACGTCACGGGCATCCGACTGAGACCACATGTCCCGCAGAGACTTGTTGAGCGACTGGTTCGCGGCGGCCGAAGTCCTGACGACCAGCAGTTGCCGCTGCGCGGCCTTGACGTCGGCGGGGCGAGGGCGAGGAAGAAGCCGGAGAGCTCGTTCCAGTTGCTCGGCGGATCTGCTGCCCAGCCAATCGATGAACCGGTCGATGGTCGCTCCGCCTGGCCCGAACGTCATAGAACGATCCTGTCACCACGAGCGGGACATCGACCACCCGGATCTCGACCGAGGAGTGGATCCACCCACGCAGCTCCGCGGGAAGCCCGGCCGCCGCGTTGCCCAGGTCGTTGCGCAACAGCGCGGCATTGCCGAACGGGACGTCGTGCGTGCTGCGCACCTCGTTGGCGTAGGCCGCCTCCTCGTCCTCCCAGCCGGGGCAGGGCCGCCCATCCGGATCGTCAGTTCAGCGACCACCACAGCCAGAACAAGCCCGCGAGCCCGCCCCAGAACAGCACGTGGACGACGTAGTCGAATCGGCCCCGCGGCCGCGGCATGCGCCGGCCCGCCGGCGAGACCGCGCCAGCATCCGGCTCGCGGTGGTCGCTCCAACGACCCCAGGCCCCGATCTTCGGCATCAGCTGGGCGACAAGCTCCTCGAGGGCCGGCAGGACGCTCGTCTCGCGGATGGGGACACCCCTCGCCGCCTCGAGGGAGACGATCGGGATCGCCGAATAGATCAGCAGCCAGTCGTCGACGATCTCGATATCCAGGTCCAGCTTCGCGGGGATGGTGAGCACGCGCTCCATCAGGTCCGGCGTGAACAGATACAGCGCGTCTGTCTCGTAGCCCTCCGCGACGTGGAGGGCGAAAGTCCGGTTGAAATCACCCTCGAGGCGCAGCCGCCTCCCGTCGGGCAGACCCACGCTGCAGGCGATCAGCCCACCGCCGCGGAGGTTCTCGAGCACGATGTGCGGCATCATGCGGTCGAGCCGCACCGCCGCGAACGCCCACGCCCGCTGTTCGTGGCGCGGGACGTGCACGTTGCCGTAGACGACCTCGCGTTGTCCGTCCTCGCGGTGCACGACGGTGATCCGCGGATCGATCCAGCGGTAGCCGAACACCATGCCCGGGTACGCCGGAGCGGGACGCGCGCTCACAGCGGCACCCGTTCCACGCGGACGGCCCCGATCTGCTCGGCCGGCGAAATCCGCAGCGTCGGACGCACGCTCATCCGGTCCCCCTCATCGTCATCCTGTACCCATCGTGCCCCGACCCGGCCCAGAAGATCTACGAGCAATGTGAAGAACCCCGTCCGCGCGCTGTCATCCTTTGGGGACACGGGCGGCACGAGGGGTGGGTGCTGAGGCGGACGGCGGACGGGAAGCGGACGAGTCGGAAGCGGACGAGTCGGAAGCGGACATGCCCCAACGCGGGAACCTCCCGCGATTACTCCAATGCATGCTGCGGGTTGCTGCAATGCGAATACGCCATGAAAGTGAACCTCGAGCAACTCCACGGTTTCGTCGCGGTCGCGCGTCTCGGCAACTTCACTCGCGCGGCCGACGAGCTCCACCTCGCGCAACCGTCCCTCAGTCGCCAGATCGCCGCCCTCGAACAGGATCTCGGCTCGCAGCTCTTCCACCGCGCCCGCGGCGCGAGCAGCCTCACGACCGCCGGGGAGTCCCTGCTCCCGCTCGCCCGCCGCATGCTCGCGGACGCGGGCTCGGTCCGTCGCGAACTCGCCGAACTCGCCGGACTCGAGCGCGGCCGGGTGCGCCTCGGGGCGACGCCGACGCTCTGTATCAGCCTCGTCGCGGAGGTGCTCAGCGCGTTCCACGCCGATCACCCCGCGATCGAGCTGTACCTCTCGGAGCACGGATCGCGGCGGCGGCTCGACGAGCTCGCGAGCGGCGAGCTCGACCTGGCGCTCGTCACCACGTCGGACGAGCGGTCGGCCCAGCGCTTCTCGGTCACGCCGTTGCTCGTCGAGGAGCGGGTGGTGATCTCCTCCGCGGCGGGACGCGCTCGCGACGGGCGACACGATCGATCTCGCCGCGGTCGCTGCATTGCCGCAGGTCGTCTTCAGCTCCTCGTACGACCTGCGTGGCATGGCCGACGCCGCCTTCGAGGCGGCCGGCCTGCACCCGGAGGTCGTGCTCGAGGGCGCCGAGATGGACGCCGTGCTGCGGTTCGTCGAGCGCGGACTCGGCGTCGCGATCGTGCCCGTGATGGTCCTCATCGACCGGCCGGGACTCCGGTCCGTCCGCCTCGCCGACCCCCGGCTCACCCGCACGATCAGCCTCGCCCGCCCGGCGGACGTCGCCGCGATGAGCGCCGTCCGCGTGATGCAGTCGACGATCTCGGACACCGCCCTGCGGTTCGCCGCGCGTGCGCGTGAGACGATGCGCCCGGCGCGCCGCGACTGAGGTCGGACGCGGTGGTCAGCCCCTCAGCACCGCAGCTCGACAGCCGCTCGGGTCCTCAGCCCCTCAGCTCGTCCGTCGTCGTCCCGTCCCGTCGACGTTCGCGTCGACCGAACACCGCATCGAGCACGATCCCTGCGACGAGCGCGACGACGATCCCGGCGAACATCGCGAGGAGCGGCTGCCCGTCGAACACGGCCCCGAAGAACACCCCGATGCCGACGGAGTACGACGCCCACACGATCGCGGCGACACCCGCCGTGATCGCGAAGCGGCCAGGCGGGTACCGCGTCGATCCCGCGACGAAGTTGACGGCGACCCGGCCGCCCGGGATGAACCGGCCCGTCACGATGTAGAGCCCACCGCGGCGGGCGAGGGCGCGGGTCGCCCACGCCATGCCGCGCACGACCCGCGGTCGCCGCAGCCACGCCCGCCGCCGGGGTCCGATCCGACGACCCAGGTGGAAGACCAGGTGGTCGCCGATCCATGCGGCGAGCGCGGCCACCAGCACGAGTGCCCACAGGGGCGGGCCGATCGCGGGGGCAGTCACGGAGGCGTCCGCGGAGATGACGGGCGCGGCGGGCGACGTCGCGACCGCGGCGGACGTCGACACCGTCGCGACGGCGATGAGCACGGACTCGCTCGGGACAACGGGGAACACGGCGTCGACCATGCACAACGCAGCGACGATGACGAGGACGTAGGGCAGCCCGACACTCTCCGTCACGGCGTCCTCGATCGCGACGGAGAGTGCAGAGAGCGCGGTGAAGACATCCCACATGGTCCCGGTCCTTTATGCGTCGATCTCCTCATGATCGACGGCGCCGGTGAACGGACGGTGTCCCGTCACCCGAAGCGACCCACGCGGCCGAGACTCGTGAGCGCCGCCTCGCGATCGAGATCTTCACATGTTGCGACTCGACGCCCCTACAGTAACCGAAGAGCGCGGCTCGCAGCGCTCGAGAACGGAGCCTCACGATGTCCCACGATCCCGCACCCCTCAGCGACCGGGGGGCCGACGTCCCCGCTGCGCCCGCCGACTCGCCAACCGCGTCGTCCTCCGCCTCGACGCCGTCACCGTCGTCGGCGCCGGCGTCGGCGTCGACCATGCGAGCCAGCGTGCTCCTCGAGGCAGGATCGGTCGTCATGCGCGACCTCGACCGCCCCGTTCCCGACCGTGACCAGGTCATCGTCCAGGTGGCGGCGGTCGGCGTCTGCGGATCCGACGTGCACTACTTCCATGAGGGACGCATCGGTGACTTCGTCGTCGACGAGCCACTCATCCTCGGCCACGAGGCGGCGGGCATCATCGTCGACGTCGGAGAGGACGTGCCCTCGTCGCGGATCGGCGAGCGCGTCTCGATCGAACCGCAGCGCGCCTGCCGCGTCTGTTCGCAGTGCAAGCACGGCCGCTACAACCTGTGCGTCAACATGGAGTTCTACGCGACCCCGCCGATCGACGGCGCCTTCGCCGAGTTCGTCGCCATCCAGTCCGACTTCGCCTTCCGCATCCCCGACTCGATGAGCCTCGAGGCGGCGGCGCTCTGCGAGCCCCTCTCGGTCGGCATCTGGTCGAACCAGAAGGCGGGCGTCGGCCCCGGTTCGCGCGTCCTCATCGCGGGGGCCGGACCGATCGGGATCGTCGTGGCCCAGGTCGCGGCCGCGTTCGGCGCGACCGAGATCATCGTGAGCGACGTCGTCGCGGAGCGTCGCGAGCAGGCGGAACGTTTCGGAGCGACACGGACGATCGATCCTCGTGCCGAGGACATTGCGACCCTCGAGCTCGACGTCGACGCCTTCATCGATGCGTCCGGCGCCGCCCCGGCCGTTCGCGCGGGGATCATGGCCGTCGCGCCGGCGGGTCGCGTCGTGCTCGTCGGGATGGGAGCCGACGAGGTCGCCCTGCCGGTCTCCCGCATCCAGGGACGCGAGCTCGTGGTCACGGGTGTGTTCCGTTATGCCAACACGTGGCCGCTCGCGATCAAACTCGCCTCCACGGGCCGCGTCGACCTCGATTCACTCGTGACGGGCCGCTTCGGTCTCGCCGATGTCGAGGCGGCCCTCGACGCCGCGACCGCCCCCGAGACGCTCAAGGCGATCGTCGACCCGCGCGCCTGAGCGCCTGTGGGTTCGCCCCAACCACTGAGCCTGTCGAGGCGCACCACCCCGACAGGCTCAGTGCCCCCTGACCGGCTCGCAAGCCGACAGCGGGATGGTCAGCGCACGCGGGTAGACTCCACGGGGCGCTCGGTATCGGCATCGGCATCGGCATCGGTATTGGCGACATTGACGTCGACGCGGACGATGCGGGCGTCGGCGGTCGAGACGGTGTACTCGTCGCCGGTGATCTCGATCGACGCCGTCGTCTCCTTGTCGGCGCTCGACGGCCCGACCCAGAGCTCGACGACTCCGGGTTCGACGATCCGCGCGCCGCGCCGGCCGGTGAACGCGAACCGGCTGGTCGGAACCGTGAACCGCACCACGGCCTCCTCACCGGGCTGCAGCGCGACGCGGGCGTAGCCGACCAGTTGAGCGACGGGCCGCGTGACGGAGGCGACGACGTCGCGCGCATAGAGCTGGACGATGTCCGCTCCCGCGTGCTCGCCGACGTTCCGGACCCGCACCGTCGCGGAGAACGACCCTCCGGCCACGATGTCGCCGTCGACCGCGAGGTCGCTGTGCTCGAAGCGCGTGTAGCCGAGGCCGAACCCGAACGGCCGCACCGGAGTCGTGTCCGCGCTCGTGATCTCGGACGATCCCCCGAGGATCGGGTGCAGATACGAGAAGGGCTGCGCTCCCGCCGACCGGGGCAACGAGACCGGGAGCCGTCCGCTCGGGTGCACGCGACCGGCGAGGATCCCCGCGAGCGCCCGTCCACCCTCCTCCCCCGGGAAGAAAGCCTGCACGACGGCGGCCGGAGCGTCGGCGGCGTCGAGAGCCCACCCGATCGCATACGGCCGGCCGGTGAGGAGGACGAGCACGACCGGTGTGCCGGTCGCCTGGATCGCCTCCACGAGCTCGCGCTGCACACCCGGGAGTTCGAGCGATTCGACGTCGTTGCCCTCTCCCACAGTGCCGCGCCCGAAGAGTCCGGCGCGGTCCCCGACGACCACGACGGCGACATCGGCGTCCCGAGCGACATCCTGGGCTTCAGAGAAGCCCGAGCGGTCGTCTCCCTCGACCGCGCAGCCGACGGCGTGCGAGACGACCGCACCCGCCAACTCGTCCTGCAGCGACTCGAGCACCGTCGGAAGCGCGATGCCGGGCTCGACCCCCGGGTGATGGGCGAGTACGTGATTGACGAACGAATAGCAGCCCATGAGCGCTTCCGGCGAGTCCGCGTTCGGACCGATCACGGCCACTCGTGACGGGGTTCCGGCGGAGCTCACAGCTCCGACGGCAGCTCCGTCGGCAGCAGCGAGCGGAAGGACGCCGTCGTTCGCGAGCAGCACGATCGACTCCTCAGCCAGTCGCCGCGCGACGGCCCGGTGCTCCGCGGAGTCGAGGTCGATCTCCGTCGGCGCGTCGTCGAACGTCTCGTCGAGGAGACCGAGGTCCTCCTTCTGGTCGAGCACACGCAGAACGGCACGGTCGACGAGCGCCTCGTCGACGACTCGGGCGCGAATGAGGGCCGCGAGCTCGAGGTACGCGTCACCGGTCGGCAACTCGACGTCGATCCCCGCACCGAGCGCGAGCGCGGCCGCCTCGCCCGGCGTCGCCGCGACGGCGTGCATCAGCTGGAGGAACGCGACGGAGAAGTAGTCGGACACGACGACGCCGTCGAAGCCCCACCGCTCGCGGAGCACGTCCGTGAGGTAGGTGGGATCGGCGCCGACGGGGACACCGTCGATCTCGGCGTACGAATTCATGACCGAACGCACGCCGCCGTCGAAGACCGCCATCTCGAACGGTGGGAGCAGCACGTCGGCGATCTCGCGCGGTCCGGCGTGGACGGGCGCGTGGTTGCGTCCCGCTTGAGATGCCGAGTACCCGACGAAGTGCTTGAGGGTCGCGTGCACCCCCTCGGCCTGGAGACCGCGGACGTAGGCCGTGCCGATGGTGCCGACGACGTAGGGGTCCTCGGCGATACACTCGTCGACACGACCCCACCGGGGATCGCGGATGACGTCGAGCACCGGTGCGAGGCCCTGGTGCACCCCGAGCTCATGCATCGAGCGGCCGATGAGCCGGGACATCTCCTCGACGAGGTCGGGGTCGAACGAGGCGCCCCACGCGAGCGGCGTCGGGAACGTCGCCGCCTGCCAGGCGGCGAGACCCGTGAGGCACTCCTCGTGCACGAGCGCGGGGATGCCGAGGCGGGTCTCGTTCACGAGCCGCCGCTGCTCGCCCCAGAGCCAGGCCGCGCGTTCCGCCGGGGCGACGGGCCGCGTGCCATAGACGCGGGTGAGCTGGCCGAGACCGTCACGCGTGAAGTCATCGTATCGGGCGCTCGTCGCCATCTCGCCCGCGAGCGGCGCGACGACCTCGTCGCCCTGGTCGACCCAGAACCCGACGAGTTGAGCGATCTTCTCCTCGAGCGTCATCCGATCGAGGAGCTCGCGCACGCGCTCCGAGACGGAGGGCCCCGACGTGCCGCCTCGCGTGTCGACGCGCACCTCGCCGCCGCCTGCTGACGGGCTCGTCGCTTGGCTGGTGGTCTGACTGGTGGTCTGGTTGGTGGGCATGACGTCGGTCACGGAGACGGTCCTTTCGGCGGTCAACCCTTGACCGCCCCGGTGAGTCCGCCGACGATGCGGCGTTCGAAGAAGGCGAAGAACAGCAGCGCCGGGATCATCGACAGCGACGTGAAGGCGAGGACCTTCGCGGTGTCGACGGAGTACTGGGACGAGAACGCCTGCACTCCGAGCGGCAAGGTGAACGTCGCCTCGTTGTTGAGGATGAAGAGCGGCAGCAGGTAGCTGTTCCAGCTCGCGATGAAGGCGAGGATGCCCACGGTGATGACGCCCGGCATCGCGAGCGGCACGACCATGCGCCAGAAGAAGCCGAGCCGGCTGCAGCCGTCGATGAAGGCGGCCTCCTGGATCTCGTCGGGGATCGCCCGGAGGAACGGCACGAGGATGATGATCGTCGTCGGCAGGGCGAACGCGATCTGCGGCAGGATGACGCCGCCGAGCGAGTTCATGAGCCCGAGGTTCTTCACGAGGATGTAGAGGGGCGTGATCGCGACGGTCATGGGGAACATGAGTCCGGCG
The DNA here is from genome assembly GCF_004078655.1 of Labedella populi. Lineage (GTDB taxonomy): Bacteria > Actinomycetota > Actinomycetes > Actinomycetales > Microbacteriaceae > Labedella > Labedella populi. The sequence continues at coordinate 68,262 of NZ_RZNC01000006.1, forward strand.
GCGAAGACCGCGTAGAGCGCACCGCGTCCGCGGAAGCGGTAGCGGGCGAGGACGTAGCTCGCCATGAGGCCGAGCACGACGACACCCGCCGTCGTGGCGACTCCCGCGATCGTCGAGTTCAGCACCTCTCGCCAGAAGATCCCGCCGGTGAGGACGTCGATGTAGTTGCCGATGTTCCACACGGAGGGCCAGCCGACCGGATCCGTCGTGATCTCGGAGTTCGACCGGAAGCCGCCGATGACGATGAAGGCGACGGGAGCGAGCATCGCGATGATGACGATCACGGCGGCCGCGTAGCCGAGGGGGCGACCGACGCCGCGACGCACGGGCGGGCTGCTCGACCGGGGACCGCGAGGCCGGACGCCGGGGATGTTGACGGTCTGCAGTGAGGCGGTCATCGTCCGGCCTTTCCCGTGAGGGCGCCATCGGTGTCGCGGCGCAGCACGTAGCGCTGGTAGATCAGGGCGACGACGAGGGAGATGAGGAACAGCACGACCGCGACGGCGTTGCCGAAGCCGTAGTTTCCGGCGTTGCGCCCGTTCGTGACGAGGTAGGTCGCCATCGTCGACGTGCCCGCCGTCGAGGAGACGTACTGGCCCCAGATGATGTAGACGAGGTCGAAGAGCTGGAGGGCGCCGATGATGGACAGGAACGCCCAGATGCGCAGCGTGGGACCGAGTAGCGGCAGGGTGATCGACCGCTGGATCTGCCAGTAGGAGGCACCGTCGATGGCCGCGGCCTCGGACAGCTCCTCCGGGATGCCCTGGAGTCCCGCGAGGAAGAGGATCACCGCGAAGCCGATGTACTTCCACGTGATGATCGTCATGAGGGTCCAGATGGCGATGTCGGGGTTCGACAGCCAGTCCTGGGTGAAGGACCCGAGCCCGAGCTTCTCGAGGAGACCGTTTACGGCGCCGTTCGTCTGAAGCATGAGACTCCAGCCGGTGCCGACGACGACCTCGGAGATCACATAGGGCACGAAGATGAGCACGCGGATGATCGATTGGCCGCGCAGCTTCTGGTTGAGCAGGAGCGCGAGCAGGATCGCGATCGGTCCCTGGAGCACGAGCGACAGCACGACGATGATCGCGTTGTGCCGCACGGCGTCGTGGAATGTGGGGTCCTGAAGGATCGTGAGGTAGTTCCGGAAGCCGACGAAGTCGGTGGGGACCCCGTACCCCGCCCAGCTGAAGAAGCCGTAGTACGCCGCCATGACGATCGGGAAGATCACGAAGGCGAGGAAGACGAGGAGCGCCGGCCCGACGAGGAGCGCGATCTCGGCGCGGGCGCCCCACACGCCGCCCCGCGTCCGCACGGGGCTACGGGGCGGCGACAGGGGCCCGGTGGCCCGGCGGGCCTCGCTGTCAGCGAGGTCCGCCGGGGTGTCCGCCTCGGCGGACGAACTCACCTGGGTGTCGAGCATGAGCTGCCTAGGCCTTTGCTGCCGCGGCGTTCACGGCGTCGACGAGCTCTTCCGGCGAGACCTTGTCGGCGAGCAGATCGACGACGCCGACGTTGAGCGCGTTGCCGACGTTGAGCCCGTAGACGGTGTCGAGCCACTGCGAGACGTACGGGGCCGCGTTGTAGGCCTCGAGGATCTGCTGCAGGTAGGGCTCGGTCACGGCTTCCTGAGCGACGGTGTTGACGGGCGGGGCGTTGAAGGCCGCGTAGTAGTTCTCCTGGACCTCGCTCGTCGCGAGGTAGTTCAGGAAGTCCGCGCACTCCGGCGGAGCGGAAGCCGAACACGAGTAGCCGTCGACGCCGCCCATGATGGCGCCTTCGCCGCCGTCGCCGCCCTCGATCTCCGGGAAGGGGAACCAGGCGAGGTCGGGGAGCGGCTTCTCGTCAGGGGTGAGCGAGGCGATGACGCCCGGGTTCCAGGCGCCCATGAGCTCCATGCCGGCCTGGTGGTTCGCGAGCAATCCCGCGGAGCTTCCCGCACCCTGCTGCGCAGCGGTCGTCAGGAAGCCGTCGTTGAACGGCTCCGTCTCGGCGAACGCCTCGAGGTCCTCGCCCGCGCGGACCCAGCACTCGTCCTCGAAGGACATCGTGTCGGCGGCCTCGGCGAGTGCGTCCTGGCTGCACTCACGCAGCGCGAAGAAGTAGTACCAGTGGGCGGCGGGCCACGCGTCCTTCGCACCGAGGGCGACGGGCTGCACGCCCGAGTCCTTCAGTGCGGAGACGGCGGAGTCGAGTTCGTCGATCGTCGTGGGCGCCTCGGCGATGCCGGCCTCGTCGAAAAGGTCCTGGCTGTAGAAGATACCGCCGGGGAGGACGGCGACCGGCATGGCCCAGATCTCGTCGTCGAGCGAGTTGGCCGAGAACGAGCCCTCGGGGATCTCGGAGGTCGCGTCGTCGGAGAGCTTGTCCGTCAGGTCCATGAGCTGTCCGGCAGCGACCATGGCGGCCATCTTGCCGCCGCCGCGCTGCAGGAAGATGTCGGGAGCGTCGCCCGAGTTGAGCGCGGTCTGGAGCTTCCCGTCGAGGTCCTCGTTCTGGATCGCCTGGGCTTCGATCGTGACGCCCGGGTTCTCCTCCTCGAAGTCGGCGATGGTCTGGTCCCAGAATTCCTGTCCGGGGCCCGTGGTGGAGTTCTGCCAGAGCGTCATGGCGACGCTTCCGTCAGAGGAGCCGCCGCCGGAGTCGCTCGAGCACGCGCTCAGGGCGAGTGCTCCGAGGAGGAGGGCGGAGGATCCGGCGAGGATCTTGGTGGCCTTCATGAATGGTTCAACCTGTTCTCTTCGTTGAGCGGTGCTGCCCGTCTCCGGGCATCAGCCCTTTTCGGGCATCAGGGGGTGTGAACCCGTTCCCCGCGAGGGGTCCGGGTCGAGGCGGACGCCGGCGTCTCTGCTGTGGCGCGTCCCCTCGGACGGCCTCAGTCTCACGCGGCCCGCGAAAAAGTGTCAAACGTTTTCGAAAACCATTTCGAGCGGGACGAGCACGCCCCTCCCCCAGGCGTATGCTCTCGGCATGGCCCGTCCCACCATCCATGACGTCGCCGCTGCCGCCGGCGTCTCCGTCGCGACGGTCTCGAAGGCCGTGAACGGCCGGTACGGCATCTCGGCGTCGACGGCGCAACGCGTCCTCGACGTCGTGCACGAGCTCGGATACGAGTCGAGCCTCGTCGCGAGCAGTATGCGCTCGCATCGCACGGGCGTCATCGGGGTCCTCGTCGCCGACTTCGAGCCGTTCAGTTCGGAGATCCTCAAGGGGGTCGGCGCCGCATTGCACCACTCGCGCTACGACCTCCTCGCATACAGCGGGACGCGGCAGCGCGACAGCGAGGGCTGGGAACGCCGATCACTCAGCCGCTTGAGCGGCACGCTCATCGACGGCGCGATCATGGTGACACCCACGGTCGTGAGCGCATCGACGGAGATCCCCGTCGTCGCGATCGATCCGCACACGGGTCGGGCCGATCTGCCGACGGTCGAGTCCGACAGTTTCGCCGGCGCGATGCAGGCGACCAAGCACCTCATCGAACTCGGACACCGCCGGATCGGGTTCCTCGCAGGACGACCGGACCTGCGGTCGTCGATCGCCCGCGAGGCGGGGTACAAACGGGCCTTGTCGGAGGGCGGCATCGCGTTCGACCCGCGCCTCGTCCGCATCGGCCTCTACCAGCAGGAGACCTCGCGAGAACCCGCAGTCGAACTGCTCTCCCTGCCGGATCGGCCGACGGCGGTGTTCGCCGCCAACGACCTCTCGGCCATCGCGATGGTCGAGGTCGCATCGCGGCGTGGTCTGTCGATACCGCGGGACCTGTCCGTCGTCGGCTTCGATGACATCCCGGAGGCGTCCCAGATGAATCCGGCGCTCACCACGATCCGCCAGCCGATGCAGAACCTCGGGGCGTCCGCCGCGCACATGCTCATCGCACTCATGGCCGGTGACGAGCCGGAGCACATGCACGTGCGCCTGCCGACGCGCCTCGTGCGTCGGCAGACCACGGCTCCCCCCGCGACCGCCTAGCGCGCTGCCGCCTCGCCCCTCTCCCCCTCCCCTGGGTCGTCGTACATCTGCGGTGAGACACCCTCGGACCGCAGATTCGTGACAACCCGAGGTGAGTGTCGGCGACCTGTCGTGGTGCACCGGGCGGGTGGGCGGGGCGCAGAGCGAGACGGCGCAGCGCGAGGCGGCGCAGCGCGAGGCGGCCGGCTGTGACTTCGGTTGACAACCGATAGTTACCGACATATCGTTGACGCATCGCGACACATCTGAGATGGTCGACTCGACAATCGAGTGTCCCGCGATTCTCCGAACTCACCCACGACGAGAGGAGCGCTCATGCGCCCCCATACCCACGACCACGCCAACGACCACGACTACGACTACGAGCGCCACGGCGGTCACGACCTTCCCCACGACCGCCTACACCACGGCGGCGGTCGCGACCGGTCCCGCTTCCAGCCGGGGCACCCGCACCGCGGCCCGGGCGGAGGCGGCCGTCGCGACTTCGGCTTCGGTCCCGGTCCAGGATTCGGTCCGGGCTTTCGCCCCGGTCCTGGCTTCGGCCCGGGACGCGGCGGGCGCGGCCGTGCCCGCCGCGGCGACGTCCGACTCGCGATCCTCTCCCTTCTCGCCGACGGGCCGACGAACGGCTATGGGCTCATCAAGAGCATCGCCGAGCGCAGCGAGGGCACCTGGCGACCGAGTCCCGGTTCCGTCTACCCCACGCTGCAGCAGCTCGTCGACGAGGATCTCATCCTCGCCGAGGAGTCCGGCTCGAAGACCGTCTACGCACTCAGTGAGACGGGATCGGCCTACGTCGCCGAGAACGCCGAGACGATCGACGCGGCATGGGCGGCGGCGACCGACAAGAGCGAGGGCGAGGACGCCTTCCAGACCAGCGTCATGAAACTCATGCGGGTCATCAAACCCTTCATGCAGGACGCGAGCGACGCTCAGCGCACGGCCGCCGCCGAGAAGCTCGACGAAACCCGTCGCGCGCTCTACGCGATCCTCGCCGAGTGACCCCTGCCTCCCGCGGTTTTGCGTACGCAACTGCCCACCGCGGGTGAATTTTCACCCGCGAACCGCGGTTGCGTACGCAAATGCGAGGGGAACTATCAGCGGACCCTGACCGCCGTGAACTGCATGCGCGGGTGCGCGTAGAACTCCTGCGCCTCGACGAGCTGGAGCTCGCGCTGACCCGAGCGGTGGGTCGCGTCGATGAGGTCGAAGATGCTCGACGCCGTGCGCTCGAGCGCCGTGGCTGCACTGCCCGTCTCGCGGTAGTGCGCGGTGAAGAGCGCCGCCGTGACGTCTCCCGATCCGTTCGCCTTGAGCGGCAGCATCGGCGTCGTCACGATCCACGCACCGCTGTCGTCGATCGCGAGCATCTCGATCGTGTCGGGCTCTCGATCGGGACGCTCGACGCTCGTCACGAGGATCGTCCGCGGGCCCATCGCCCGCGCCAGATCGGCCGACTCGAGTGTCGACTCGAGCGTCGACGGGTCCGTCCCCGTGAGGAAACCGAGCTCGAACTGGTTGGGCGTGATGAGGTCGGCGGCGGGGACGACCCGCTCGCGGAGGAGGACGGGGATCTCGGGGGCGACGAAGCAGCCGGACTTGGCGTTGCCCATCACGGGGTCGCACGCGTAGATCGCGGACGGGTTGGCCTCCTTGACGCGCTTCACGGCGTCGACGATGACGTCGCCGATGCCGACGCCGCCCTGGTAGCCGGAGAGCACGACGTCGATCTCCGGGAAGACCCCGCGGTCCTCGATGCCGGCGATCACGTCGGCGACCTGCTCGGGGGCGATCAGGGGCCCCTTCCAGGCGCCGTACCCCGTGTGGTTCGAGAAGTTCACGGTGTACACCGGAAGCACCTCGACACCGATGCGCTGGAGCGGGAACACGGCGGCCGAGTTGCCGACATGACCATAGGCGACGGCGGACTGGATCGACAGGATCTTCATGGGTGTTGGTCCTTCATCACGGGAGACGCGCCAGCGAGTGGCGACTCACGGGCTGAGAAAAACTGTACGCCCTCCGCACCCTCGCCTCGCCACTCCGCCGCGCCGCTCCCCGATCCCCACCCCCGCAGTTGCGTACGCAACTGCATTCCGCGGGTGGAAGTGCACCCGCGGGGAGGAGTTGCGTACGCAGACGTCGAGGGAACCGGGTGGTGGGAGACCGAGGCGGGCGAGGGCACGGGATGGGACGACGAACGCGGGCCCGGCTCGAGAGCCGGACCCGCGTCCTGGAGGTGTGTCGTACGCGTGGTGACTAGCGGGCGTCCGTGAAGACGTAGCCCTCCTCGCCGTGAACGACGGTGTCGATGCCGGCGAGCTCGTCCTCGTTCTTCACGCGGAAGCCCATCGTCTTCTGGATGATCCAGCCGATGATGAAGGCGAGCACGAACGAGTAGATGAGGACCGCGAAGGCCGCGATCGCCTGGACGATGAGCTGCGACGCGTCGCCGCCCATGAAGAGGCCGGTGCCGCGAGCGAAGAAGCCGAGGTACAGCGTTCCGATGAGGCCACCGACGAGGTGGATGCCCACGACGTCGAGCGAGTCGTCGAAGCCGAGCGTGAACTTGAGGTCGATCGCGAGGCAGCAGACCGCACCGGCGATGAGACCGAGCACGATCGCCCAGATCGGGTCGAGAGAGCCACACGCCGGAGTGATCGCGACGAGGCCGGCGACGGCACCCGAGGCGGCACCGATCGAGGTCGGCTTGCCGTCCTTGATCTTCTCGACGAGCAGCCAGGCGAGGAGCGCGGCGGCGGGAGCGGCGATCGTGTTCACGAAGGCGAGAGCAGCGGTGCCGTCGGCGGCGAGCTCGGAGCCCGCGTTGAAGCCGAACCAGCCGAACCACAGCAGGCCCGCGCCGAGGAGCACGAACGGCGGGTTGTGGGGGACGTGCACGCCCTTCTGGAACCCGACGCGGCGGCCGAGGACGAGGGCCAGCGCGAGCGCGGCGGCACCGGCGTTGATGTGCACGGCGGTTCCACCGGCGAAGTCGATCGCGCCGACACCGAAGACGTCCTGCAGACCGTGAGTGATCCAGCCGCCGTAGGCGAAGGATCCGTCATCGGCGAGGCCGAAGTTGAAGACCCAGCTCGCGACGGGGAAGTAGACGAGCGTCGCCCACACTCCCGCGAAGACCATCCAGGCGCCGAACTTCGCACGGTCGGCGATGGCGCCGGAGACGAGAGCGACGGTGATGATCGCGAAGGTCGCCTGGAAGGCGACGAAGGCGAGTGGCGGGTAGGCCGCGTCCTCGGGTGTCTCGAGCACGTTGGTGAGGCCGATGGCGCCACCGTCGATGGCCCACGGGAAGAGCGTGCCCTCGGCTCCCGGGAACGCGATCGCGTACCCGTAGAGCACCCACAGCACGCCGATCAGACCCAGCGCACCGAAGCTCATCATCATCATGCTGATGACACTCTTGGCCTTGACCAGTCCGCCGTAGAAGAACGCCAGCCCCGGTGTCATGAGCAGCACGAGGGCGGCAGCGATCAGAATGAACGCAGTATTTCCTTGATCCATTGAGAACCCCTTGTTCGCTAACGCGACATCGTGACGCGTGCCTCACATCGTGTCGGACTCATGTTTCAGCGGGAGTCGCGACCGTGTTTCGCGCTCGTTACAGATTCCACAGGCTGCGCCGAACCCCCGGCGCGCCGTCCGTCGCCCGTGGCCGCCCGGCCCGTCCCACCCGGGGTCAGGCGTGGGCGAGGAGTTCGAGACCGATGACGGCGAGAGCGAGTACCGCCTCGGCGAGGAGGACGATGAGGCGCTTGTGCCGCGGGATCCTCGCCGTCCGCACACCCTATCCCCGTCGGGAACTCGGCTCTTGACAGGGTGTGAAGGACGTCGCTACCTTGTTGCTCATACGTAGTAGCACCGCATGTATCTCGCGGTCTAGTCGGTCATACGTATGAGCGCACCCCCGAACACCGACGACACATCCAGTCAAAGGAGACAGGAATGTCCTTCAGGTCCCGCACCATCGGAGCGATCGCGGCCATCGCCCTCGTCGCGAGCGTCAGTGCGTGCTCGTCGGCGGGAACGACGAGCACCGCCCACACCGACACGATCGTCTACGGGAAATCGGACGGCGGCACGACGTACGTCCGCAACTACAACGTCCTCGGCCCGGCGACCGAGAAGGCGCCGAACGCCGAACTCATCTATGAGCCCCTCGCTCGCGTCGATTACAGCGACGGCGCGGTCGTGGAGCCGTGGCTCGCCGAGTCGTTCGACTTCGATGACGCCGGAACGACGCTCACCATCGCGCTGCGCGACGACGTCACGTTCTCCGACGGCGAGGCGTTCGACGCCGACGACGCGCTCTATTCGCTCTCGCTGCCCCTCGAGAGGCCGGAACTGAACCTCGCGGGCGTCACCTACACGTCGGTCGAGAAATTCGACGACCTCACCGTCACGGTCGGCTTCGACTCCCCCTCCTTCGCGGCGCTCAACCAGTTCTCGTCGAGCTCGCTCCCGATGGTGCCGCAGCACATCTGGGAGGAGCAGGACCTCACGACCTGGACGAATCCCGACCCGATCGGCACGGGCCCGTTCACCCTCGACGCGTTCGCGGGCCAGCAGGTCACCCTCAAGGCGCGCGACGACTACTGGGGCGGCGAGATGCCGATGACGTACTTCAAGATCCTCGCGACCAACGGTGAGACCGTGAAGGCGCAACTCCTCCGCGGCGACGTCGACTGGGCCCCGGCCAGCTGGCCGGGAGCCGAGGACGAGTTCGTGGGGAAGGACCCCGAGACGAACCTGTACCAGCTCTACGCCACGGGCGGCGCGTACTCGATGATGTACAACACGGCCCAGGCCCCCTTCGACGACGTGAACCTGCGGCAGGCGCTCGCCCTCTCGATCCCCCGCTCCGACATCACGGCCACGCTCAACCGGCCCGGCACCGAGGCCGGCCCGACAGGGCTCGTCGACCAGATCTACGAGGACTGGCTCGCCCCCGAGTACCGGGGCTTCGTGCAGGAGGTCGACGAGCACGCCGCGCTCGCGGCGCTCGACGCGAGCGGCTACGAGGTCGTGGACGGTGCGCTCGTGAAGGACGGCCAGAGCTACAGCCCGCGCTTGTCCTTCAACCAGGACTTCGGCTGGAACGCGTACGCGGACATCATGATCAACAGCTGGAAGAAGGTGCTCGGAATCACCGTCACCCCGGCGGGAGCACCGGGCGCGACCCTCTACGACCAGCAGAAGACGGGCGAGTTCGACCTCACGATCGCGACGACGGGAGGCGCGGGCGTCTACGGCGTCTACAACTTCCTCGACAGCCGCTACGTCGAACCGGTCGGCACCTCCGCAGCCACCAACATCGGGCGCTGGAGCGATCCCGAGACCGACGAAATCCTCACCGGCATGACCGAGGCCGCCGACGAGGAGACCATGAAGGCGCTCGCGCTCGACATGCAGAAGATCGTCGTGGACGAGGTCCCGTTCACCCCGCTCTACAACTCGTACTGGTTCGTCGACATCAACGCGTCGAACTGGACCGGCTGGCCGACGCCCGACGACTTCGACGCCGTACCCGCACCGAGCCTGGGGCCGGACACGATCCTGACGCTGCTCGGGCTCGAGCCCGCGTCATGACGACCACTCAGGGAGCGGCGGCGCCGGCCGCCGCCGCTTCCGGCCCCCTCGAGGTCACGCGGAGGAGGAAGGGGCGCAAGCGCGGGAAGTTCCTCGTCCGGCGCCTCGGCTTCTACCTCGTCGCCGCATGGTCGGCCATCACGCTCAACTTCGTCATCCCACGCCTCATGCCGGGCGACCCGTCCGCCGCGATCATCGACCAGCTCGAGCGCGTGAGCGGTCAGGCACTCCCGCCCGCGACGCTCGTCTCGATCCAAGGACTCTTCGGCAACCCGGACGACAACCTGTTCGAGCAGTACATGACCTACCTGGGCCAACTCGCCCGCTTCGACCTCGGCGTCTCGATCGTGAACTTCCCGGTCCCCGTCGCGGACCTCGTGGCGACGGGCCTGCCCTGGACGCTCCTGCTCGTCGGCACGACGACGATCGCCGCGTTCGTCCTCGGAACGGCTCTCGGTGTCGCGGCGGGTTGGCGGGCGGGAACACGCTTCGACGCGATCGTCACGCCGCTCACGACGTTCCTCTCTTCCGTCCCCTACTTCTGGGTCGCCCTCCTGGCCCTGTGGTTCTTCGGCTTCATCCTCGGCTGGTTCCCGCTCTCCGGCGGCTACGACCCCAACCTCGCGATCGCGTTCGAACCCGCGTTCATCGCGAGCGTGCTGCAGTACGGCGCTCTCCCCGCGGCGACGATCGTCTTCTCCGCATTCGGCGGCTGGATGCTCGGGATGCGCAACATGACCGTCACGACCGTCGGGGAGGACTACGTCCTCCTCGCGCAGGCGAAGGGCCTCTCGCCGGCCCGAGTGCGGTGGCGCTACGCCGCCCGCAACGCGATGCTCCCCCAGTTCACCGGGTTCGCGATGGCACTCGGCGGAGTGGTGGGGGGAGCGCTCCTCACCGAGATCGTCTTCAGCTACCCGGGCATCGGCTACCTGCTGTTCTCCGCGCTGCAGAAACGTGACTACCCCGTCATGCAGGGAGTGTTCCTGCTCGTCACCCTCACCGTGCTGCTCGCGAATCTCATCGCGGACTCGGTGTACGTGTGGCTCGATCCGCGCGTGCGAGAGGAGGGCTGAGGGAGATGAAATACGACCTCTTCGGCAACGGCAAGGTCACCTTCGGCGTGGTCGTGCTCGGCTTCTTCGTGCTCCTCGCGATCCTCGGGCCGTGGTTCACAAGCACCGTGCTCGGACTCGACGCACGCGCCAACGACATCTCCGCGATCTCCTCGCCGCCGAGCGCCGCTCACCCACTCGGGACGACGCAGTTCGGCCAGGACGTCCTCGCCCAGGTGGTCGAGGGAGCGCGCGGGTCCATGTTCGTCGGATTCCTCGGCGCGATCGTCGGGACCGTCATCTCGATCCTCGTGGGCGTCCCGGCCGGCTACTTCGGCGGCACGACCGGAAACGCCCTCAACTTCCTCACGAACCTGTTCCTCGTCATGCCGGTGCTCCCGCTCATCTTCGTTCTCGCCGGCTATCTGCAGGGCACGGGCCTCGTGATGATCGCGTTCATCATCGGCGTCTTCGGCTGGGCCGGCGGCGCGCGCACCCTGCGCGCCCAGGCCATGAGCGTGAGCAACCGCGACTTCGTGCAGGCCATGCGCATGCTCGGGGAGTCGAACCGCCGCCTCATCTTCACCGAGGTCATGCCCCACCTCTACGGCTGGATCGCGTCCATGTTCCTCGGCGGGCTCATCGGCGCCGTCATGGCCGAGGCCGGGCTCGCATTCCTCGGCGTCTCCGACTCGTCGGCGATCAGTTGGGGCACGATGATCCAAGCGGCCCAGCAGCAGAGCGCCGTCCTCCGCGGGCTCTGGTGGTGGTTCGTGCCGCCGGGCCTCTGCATCGCGCTCGTCGGAACGGCCGCGGCTCTCATCAACTTCGGCGTGGACGAGCTCGCCAACCCGAAGCTGCGCTCGGGTTCGCGCCGCGTGGCCAAGCGCACGGCGGCGATCCGCCGCACCGCACTCGCGCCGGAAGGGGTTTGACATGACGATGACACGCACACGACCGGGCGACGACACCGCCGCCGCGACACCCTCGGAGATCGTGCTCGACGTGGACGGACTCTCCGTGGAGTACGCGGGAGCCGGGGCGCCCGTACGCGCCTGCACCGACGTGACCTTCCAGCTGAGACGGGGCGAGATCCTCGGCGTCGTGGGCGAGTCCGGTTCGGGCAAGTCCACGCTCATCACGGCGCTCACCCGACTGCAGCGGCCCCCCGCCGTGACGACGAGCGGTCACGTGGTGTTCCACCCGCAGTCCGGGGAACCGGGGATCGACCTCGTGCCGCTCAAACCGCGCGCGCTGCGGGCGCTGCGCTGGACGAGCCTCTCGATCGTGCTGCAGAGCGCGATGGACGCCCTCAACCCCGTCATGCGTCTCGGCGCCCAGTTCGTCGACGTGCTGCGCGTGCACGACCGGTCGATGAGCAACGCGGCAGCGTGGGAAGAGGCCAGGCGACTGCTCGGCCTCGTCGGCATCTCCGCCGATCGCGCCCGCAGCTACCCGCACGAGCTCTCGGGCGGAATGCGGCAGCGGGCGACGATCGCGCTCGCCCTCGCGTGCCGACCGGAGCTCGTCGTCATGGACGAGCCCACGACCGCCGTCGACGTGGTCATGCAGCGACAGATCCTCGCCCAGGTGCTGCGGCTCCGGCGCGAATTCGGCTTCGCCGTGGTGTTCGTGACCCACGATCTCTCGCTCCTGCTCGAACTCGCCGATCGGATCGCCGTGATGTACGCGGGGCGGATCGTCGAGCTCGCCTCCGCCGAGGACCTCTACCGCACGCCGCTGCACCCGTACACGCGGGGGTTGCGCGACTCATTCCCGCCGCTCCACGCACCCGTGACGCGGCTCGAAGGCATCCCCGGGAGCCCGCCGGACCTCCGCGCGCTGCCCGCCGGCTGCCCGTTCGCGCCGCGCTGCCCCGCGGTGATGGACCGGTGCCGCGACATCCTTCCTCCCCTCCTCTCCCACGGCGACCCCGACTCCCCGGACGCTCGATCGGTCGCCTGCCACCTCCACGACGAGGAGCTCATCCCATGACCGCACCCGTGCTCGAAGCCATCGACGTCGCGAAGCACTTCGCCGTCGCGAACTCCCTCGGCGACTCCTCCGTCGTCCGCGCCGTCGAAGGCGCGAGCATCCGGCTCGAACCCGGCCGCATCACCGCGGTCGTCGGGGAGAGCGGCAGCGGGAAGACCACGCTCGCGCGGATCCTCGCCCGGTTCTACGAGCCGACGTCCGGTGTCATTCGCCTCGACGGCGTGCCCGTCGCGGGCGACGGCATCCGGAAGCGAGCCGTGCAGAAGGCGTACCGCAAGGACGTGCAGCTCATCTTCCAGGACCCCTTCGGCTCGCTCAATCCGCTCCACCGCGTGCGACACAATCTCGAACGGGCCGTGAGACTGCACCACCACGGCCGCAGCAAGGCGGCCCTCGAGGAGAGGGTGACCTCGCTCCTCGAGCGCGTGAGCCTCACCCCAGCGAGCGACTACGTCGACAAGTTCCCCCACGAGCTGTCGGGCGGACAGCGGCAGCGCGTCGTCATCGCACGGGCGCTCGCCGTCGAACCGCGCGTGCTGCTCGGCGACGAGCCCATCTCGATGCTCGACGTGTCCATCCGGCTCGAGATGCTCAACCTGCTCGACACGCTGCGCCGCGAGGACGGCCTCGCGCTCCTCTATATCACCCACGACATCGCGAGCGCGCGCTACCTGTGCGACGACATCGTCGTGATGTACGCGGGCCAGATGGTGGAGGCAGGTCCGAAGGACGCGGTCATCTCCAGTCCACAGCACCCGTACACGAAGCTGCTCGTGGAGTCCTCACCCGATCCACACCGCGACGTCGCGGCGGATCGCGACGAGATCTTCGGGGCGGCCGACGAGCTCGGCGAACCCCCGAGCCTCATCGATCCGCCGTCGGGATGCCGCTTCCACCCGCGCTGCCCCTTCGCGATGGAGAAGTGCACGACCACTCCTCCTCCGCGCGCGCAGCTCGGCGACGGCCGCTGGGCCGACTGTTGGCTGCACGAGGAGGGCCGTGCCGACGAACTCTCCGGCTCGACCATGACGGAACTCATTACCCGGAAACTCACGGAGGAACGCCGATGACCAACTCCACCGGACGACAGCGCGCGGCCAGGCAATCGGACGTCGCGGCTCTCGCCGGCGTCTCCCAGTCGGCCGTCTCGCGCGTGATCAGCGGCGACGCCGACTCCCGAATCCCGGAGGAGACGCGCAAGCGCATCCTCGACGCGATCGCGACGCTGGGCTACGTCCCGAACCCGATCGCACGAAACCTGCGCGGCAAGCGTACGCAGCTGCTCGGCGTGCACACCTTCGAGGCGCTCTTCCCGAACGCCCGCGAAAGCTTCTACTTCCAGTTCCTCCTCGGCATCGAGGAGCGCGCGGAGGAGACCCGGCACGACCTCGTGCTCTTCAGTTCGACGGGGGACGGAGGCGGGGCGCGGAAGATCTACCGCGACGAAACCAATCGGTTGACGATCGCCGACGGCAGCGTGCTGCTCGGCATGTCTCCCGACCGCGATGAGCTGGCCCGGTTGTGGCACGAGGGCTACCCCTTCGTGCACATCGGTCGACGCGAGGTACTCGGGGCGCCCTTCCCCTGCATCATCCCCGACTACCGTCGGGCCGCAGCCGAGATCGTACGGCGGCTGTTCGACCACGGGCACCGCTCGTTCGCTTTCGTCCGCGAGTCGATCGAGGGCGAGCCGTACGAGGACCGTCGGGACGGGTATCGCTCCGCCGTCACCGAGCTCGGGATCCGCGATTCCTCCCCCGGCTTCCTGTCCGACGAGAGTGGCCTGTCGGACGCCGTGCTCGACGGCTTCGCCGACGGTTCGGTCACGGCGGCCGTCGTCGAGAGCGAGCGCATCGCCGAGACCCTCCGCGAGAGGCTCACGGCGCGCGGCTTGTCGATCCCGGGAGACGTGTCCGTCGCCGTGCTCGAGGACACGGCGGGCGCCGGGGTGCGGTGGGACGATCTGCGCATCCCCCGCAAGCAGATCGGGCGGATCGCCGTCGACCGGCTCATCGAGATGGTCGAGGACCCTGACGCCCCGCGCGAGAGCGTGCTCGTCGCGTGCGAGGTTGTGGAAGGCGAGACGATCGCCTCCGTCAGGGCAGCGGTGCGGAGCGGTTCGGCCGCAGGCCCCGACGGGAGTGCACGATGAGACCCTCATCCCCCGACCTGCTCATCGTCGGTGGTGGCATCGGCGGAGTCGCAGCAGCCCTCACCGCCGTGCGACTCGGCAGGCGGGTGCTCCTCACGGAGGAGACCGACTGGCTCGGCGGTCAGCTCACGAGCCAGGCGGTGCCGCCGGACGAGAACGCGTGGATCGAGGAGCCCGCGACGGGTCCCGGCTACGCCGAGTTCCGCCGCCGCGTGCGCGACTACTACCGCCGCAACTACCCGCTCACGGCCGCCGCAGCCTCCGAACAGAACATCAACCCGGGTCTCGGGGTCGTGAGCCGCCTCTGCCATGAACCGCGCGTCGCGCTCTCCGCGATTGACGAGATGCTCGCGCCGTGGATCGCGTCCGGGCGGCTCGAGGTGCTGTTGGAGCATCGTCCGGTCGCCGTGGAGATGCGCGGCGACGCGGTGGGCTCGGTCACGGTCCGCCGCCGCCGCGACGGGATCGAGCGGGACCTCTCCGCCCCGATCGTCATCGATGCGACCGAACTCGGCGACCTCCTCGCGCTCGGTGATGTAGAGCACGTGATCGGGGCGGAGGGACGCGACGACACGGGCGAGCTTCATGCCCCGGAGACCGCGAACCCCCTCGACCAGCAGGCGATCTCGTGGTGCTTCGCACTCGAGCACCGGCCGGGCGAGGACCATGTCGGGGACCGACCCGAGCGCTACGAGCACTGGCTCACGCACGTGGCACCGTTCTGGCCGGGGCCGCAGCTGTCATGGACCGACGTCGACCCCATCAGTCTGCGCGTGCACACCCGTCCGCTCTTCCAACTGCAGCCGACGCGCGAGGTGCCCTTCGACCTCTGGAAATTTCGCCGCATCCTCGCCGCCGAGAACTTCCGCGAGGGCACGATCGACTCCGACGTGACCATCGTCAACTGGCCGCAGATCGATTACTGGGAAGCGCCGATCCTGGGCGTCGATGAGAGCTCCGCCGCCCGCGCCCTCGCGGCGAGCCGTGAGCTCTCCGCGTCCTTCCTCTACTGGATGCAGACGGAGGCGCCGCGCGAGGACGGCGGCACCGGCTATCGCGGGCTCCGCCTCCGCGGCGACGTGACAGGCACCGACGACGGCTACGCCAAGGCCCCGTACATCCGGGAGGCCCGCCGAGCCCTCACCGAGTTCCGGGTGCTCGAACAGCATGTGGGCGTCGAGGCGCGCGGCGCCGACGTCGGGAGCGAGCTCTTCCCCGACAGCGTGGGCATCGGCCACTACCGGATCGACCTGCACCCGAGCACGTCGGGACGGACGTATGTGGACATCGAGGCCTACCCGTTCCAGATCCCGCTGGGCGCGCTCCTGCCGGTCCGCGTCGACAACCTGCTGCCCGCAGCGAAGAACATCGGGTCCACGCACATCACGAATGGCTGCTACCGCCTGCATCCCGTGGAGTGGGCGATCGGCGAGGCCGTGGGCGCGCTCGCATCGTTCGCGCTCGAGCACGGCCGACCGCCGCGAGCGGTCCGCGAGGACCCCACGCTCCTCGCCGACTACCAGCGCCTCCTCACCGACCGCCTCGGCGTCACGCTGCAGTGGTCGGAGGAGGTGCGCACCCACCACTGGACGCCCGAACCGGTGGACGCGGAAGACGTCCCGGTCCCCTGAGGCCGAGGCTCGTCCGTCGCAACGAGGCGGCGGACGGAAGGAGAGGGAGAACCATGTTCAGACCACACCGATCCCGTCGGACGGCGCTCGCGCTGACCGGCCTCGTCGCGGCGGCACTCGCCCTCGCCGGTGTCCCTGCGACCGCGACGGCCGCCCCCGCAGGAAGCGCTCCGGCCCTCCGGGTGGACGGCAACTGGATTCGCGACGAGAACGGCAACGGCGTCACGCTCCAAGGAGTCTCGGTGCTCGCCCCGGAACAGAACGACCTGTGCGAGTACTGCAACTCCAAGCCGACGTCGGAGCTCATCGATCTGGCCGCCGACACCGCGGCCGGCTGGAACTCCGACGTCGTACGCCTGCCCGTCACCGAGATCAGCTCGACGACCGACCTCGCCGCCTACGACGCCCAGTACATCGCGCCGTACGTGGACCAGGCCGTGGACCTCGGCATCTACCTCATCATCGACCTGCACCTCGTGCGCGACTACGGAGACGCGGCCGGCGCGGTTCCACAGTCGATGGTGAAGCGGTTTTGGGATTACATCGCCCCGATCTACGGCGGCACGTCGAACGTGATCTTCGAGGTCTTCAACGAGCCGATCAACCCGGCGAACTGGAACACCTGGAAGGACTACATCCAGCCCGTCGTCGATTCCATCCGCACGACGGCTCCCGACACGCTGCTCCTCATGGGTTCGCCGCAGTGGAGCACGATGCTGAACGGCGCTCTCACGAACCCGGTGGAGGACGACAACCTCGCGTACGTCTATCATCTCTACCCCAACCAGGGTTCGCCGACCGAGGCGCTGCTCGACTCGAAATTCGGCAACGCGGCGGCGTCGATCCCCGTCGTGATCACCGAGTTCGGATGGAATCCTCCCGGCGAGTTCTCCGATCCGATCACGAACGGGACAACCTCCAATTGGGGAGTCCCGTTCCGCGAGTACATCGACGCGCACCCGTGGATCGGCTGGCAGGCGTGGATCCTCGACAACTTCTGGAAGCCTCAGATGTTCGACTATGACTGGAATCTCATGGGTGGTGAGTTCCAGGGGCAGTTCGTGAAGGACTGGCTGGCCGGCGAGCCCAATGTATCGCCGTGCACGGTGCATGAGGCAGTGGGCGCGAGCGTGCAGGTGTCCTCCGTGTACCAGACGTACTCGGGAGACAACCTGACGGACGGTGACTGCACGAACGCCGGGCGCTGGATCTCGGCCGTCGGTGACACGACACCGACGGCGACCGTGTCTCTCGCGGCGGCGCAGGACGTCTCTTCCGTCGGCGTCTACAGCGGCTATAACGGGGGCTCGGGTGTGGTGCTCGTGGACTTCACGATCGAGGTCCACACCTCGGCCGGCTGGCAGCAGGCGGCCGCGGTCACGGGCAACACGCAGGCCGCGCGTGACGTGGCGGTCGGCGTGAGCGGAGTGGACCAGATCCGTCTCGTGGTGACGAACCCGTCGGCATCGACGACGGAGGCGAAGATCGCCCGAGTCTACGAATTGGCCGTGCGCGGCTGACAGGCGGCGCACACGACGCCGTACGGCCGAACGGCGGGCGGGAGCGGCCGGCGCTCCCGCCCGCTTCCGATCAGACCCCTCGGAAGAACGCGGTCGCGGTCGCCGCGAGCGCCGTCACATCGTCGACGTGCACGAGTTCGCGCGCTGAGTGCATCGAGAGGAGCGGCACCCCCACATCGACGGTACGGATGCCGAGCCGGGTCGCGGTGAGGGGTCCGATCGTCGAGCCGCACGGCACCGTGTTGTTGGAGACGAATTCCTGGAAGGGCACGCCGGCCGCCGCGCTCGCACGCGCCCAGAGCGCGGCACCGTGCGCATCCGTCGAATAGCGCTGATTCGCGTTGATCTTGAGCAGGGGCCCGCGCCCGGCCTGCGGCCGGTTCACGGCGTCGTGCTTCTCCGGGTAGTTGGGGTGGACGGCGTGACCGGCGTCGGCGGACACGACCCACGACGACGCGAAGGCACGCGCGACCTCGCTGGGCCCGGCACCGAGGGCCGCCCCGACGCGTGACAACACGTCGGCGAGGAACGGACCGCTCGCCCCCGAACGCGACTCCGAACCGAGTTCCTCGTGATCGAACGCGGCGAGGACGAGCACGGCCTCGCCATCGGATCCGTCGGTGTCGTCGCCCGCCGCGGCGAGCAGCGCTGTGAGCCCCGCGTGCACGGAGCTGAGGTTGTCGAGACGGCCCGAGGCGAAGAGCGCGTCGTCGAGTCCGAACGCGCGCGGCTCCTGGGTGTCGGCGGTCAGCATGTCATAGCCGAGCACGTCCTCCGATGCCACTCCCGCGCGATCGGCGAGGAGGCCGACGAGGTCGCCGGCGGTCACGTCGCCGACTCCGAAGACCGGCTGGACGTGGCGTTGGCGGTCGAGAGTGAGTCCTGAGTTGACGTCGCGGTCGAGGTGGATCGCGAGCTGCGGGATCCGCAGGTACGGTCCGGTGCGCACGAGGTGCTCGCGTCCGTCTCGCGTGACGAGCCGCCCCGCCAGCTCGAGCTCACGGTCGAGCCACGAGTTGAGGAGCGGCCCGCCGTAGATCTCGACACCGGCCTGCAACCAACCGGCCGCGGCCGTCGTGGGCTTCGGCTTGAGCTTGAAGGCCGGAGAGTCGGTGTGGGCTCCGACGATCCGGAACGGGGTCGTCGCGGTCGCGCCCACGGGAACCGCGACGACGATCGCGGCGCCGTCCCGCACGATCACCACCCGGGAGCCCGACTCGAGATCGGCCCAGTCCGACGCCTCGTCGAGCAGCGTGAATCCGGCGGCGATCGCCCGATCGGCGACCTCACGAGCCGCGTGATACGAGGACGGGGAGGCGGAGACGAAGCGGGCCAGATCGGCGACGTGCGCGGCGGAGTCCATGCGTCCATCCAAGCACTCGGGCGGATCCACCCGCGAATTGCGCACGCAACGGACGACGGCGGGTGAAATTCGCGGCACCGTCGTCCGTTGCGTGCGCAAACGCCGGGGCGTCGGGGTCGCTTCCCTCCGTGGCCCCGGACCATCGAGTTCTCCACACCTCGATCGAGTACGGTATCCGTATGGGTATCTTCGCTACGTTCGTGGTGCGTCGGGCCGGTCGGCTCGGCGACCACGACAGGAAGGGAGAAGCCCAAGTACCACTCGGCGACGGCGTGCGACGGGTCGATCATCCGTCACTGCGCGAAGAAGAGCGCGGGACCCGGCAAGTGGGCTCGGGCGTCGACGAGCGCGACCTACATCGGCGGCAACACGGCCTATTGGGACACGTACTGAGCCGCACGGGTCGATCCGGGCGGGCGCTCCGCGCGGCCATCGCCGTGGGAGCGCTCGTCGTCACCTGCTCGATCGCCGGTTGCGCCTCCGCGACCGGCGATCGGCCGGGCGGCGGGAGCGCCGGATCGGACGACACCGAGACCCTCATGGTGCCTCCGACGCCGTTCGAGGGGCCCTGGGCCGAGCTGCTGATGACGATGTACGGCATCGGGACGACGGCGGAGCGCGAGGCCCTCGCGGACGGCGCGATCGACGAACTCGAGTACTCCTACTTCCGCGACCGGATCGTCGAGTGCCTCGGCGACCTCGGCGTCGAGGCCTCCTTCGCGGCGGACTCAACGCTCGAGTACACCCCTTCGGACGAGGCCGCCGAGGACGACGCCGATGCCTGCATGGGGGAGGGCGGCATCCAGGTGCTCACGCTCAAGGACACCATCGACCGGAACCCGGAGAACCTCGACGAGGCGACGATCATGGTCGAATGCCTCCAGGAGGCGGGACTCGTCGGCCCCGAGTACACCGCGCGCGACTACGTCGCCGGAGTCGGATTGTCGGACCACGGCGACGACGACGCGTTCGCCGAATGCACCGCCGATCCCCTCGGCCTCCTGGAGCGGTGACGAGCACCATGGACATCCTGACGACCATCATCTCGCTCGTCATCACGGCGGCGATCGCGATCCCTCTCGTGATCGCCGCCGTGTTCGCGACGCAGTTGCTTCGGATCGCCCGGACGCGCCGCAATCCTCGTCGCACCGTCGAGGACGACCCGCACGAGGACGACCCGCACGAGGACCTCGACGAGAAGGGCTGACCCGCACGCTCCACGACGGCCGTCTCCTGCCATTGGATCCGTACACACCCACTCGGGCGCGCGCCACCGGGTGCAGCAGCACGCGTCACCCGCTTAGCGTCGAGGGATGCAGACGTTCCTGCCGTACGCCGACTTCGAGCGGAGCGCCCGTGCGCTCGACACCAAGCGACTTGGCAAGCAACGCGTCGAGACCCTCCAGGTGATGCGCGCGCTCACCGTCGAGGGCTACGGCTGGCGGCATCACCCGGTGGCGAAGATGTGGCGCGGTCACCGGCCGAGCCTCATGGTCTACCAGGATGCGACGTGCACCGAGTGGGAGCGTCGCGGCTTCGCCGACACGTGCCGCGAGAAGACGCTCGCCGTCCTCGCGATCCCCTCGCTCCTCAGCCGCCAGAACCTCCGGGTTCCCGTCATCGACGAGCTCCTGGCCTACGAGCTCGGTCAGACCCCGCCACCGCCGTGGCTCGGTCGCGAGGACATCCACGAGAGCCACCGCTCGAACCTGCTCCGGAAGGATCCCGAGTTCTACGGCGAGCTCTTCCCGGACACCCCCGCCGACCTCGACTACGTGTGGCCGGTCCCGAAGGGCGCGCCCTAGCCGCGGCCGGGAGGAACACGTCCAGGAACGCGACGAAGCGAGCCGGTCGCACCGGTAAGCGACCGCGTGGCCGTTTCGGTCACGGGGGCAGGATGCGCCGGCCGGTATCGAGGTCACGATCGAGGCGGCACCGTGTTCGGCCCGACCTCCGAGGTCGCGAGTTCGATGTACGAGGGGCCGCCGCTCGGAACCAGCGCGTCGAGGAAACCGATGCGAAGAGCGCTCACCGAGAATTCGCCGCTCGACTCCTTCGTCGGCACCTCGAGGAGTGGGCCGGGCGGAGATCCCGGCTGATCCGGTTGCACGTTCACCATGATCGAGAGCACGGATGGCAGCGCTGACACGAGGCCCTCCAGCACGCCGACGACGGGGGACGTGAGAGCCGTGAGACTCGAACCCCCAGAGGCGAGCGGGTCGATGAGCGAAGCCGTGAGCTGCGACGCGATGGCGGCGAGGAGTGTCGGACCCAACCCGAGCAACGTGCTGACCAGTCCGCTCACGGATATTCCGAGCACGGAGAGCACTGCGTCGAGAACCGACACGAGTCCGAGCACTTCGGTGTCGACGGCGACGCTCGCCGTGCCTGCGAGCACCTCGCCGATCGTTGCATCGAGATCGACGTCGAGGCGAACGATGCGGGTCGCGCCGAGACTCACGACTGCGGAGACGTCCACCACGATCCGAGCGGCGAGGAGCGCCGAGCGGAGCGATGACACGACCGCAGCCGTCCACGTGTCGAGGAGGCCGCCGGCTCGAGCCACGAGATCATCGACGACATCCGCGTCGATGACGAGCTCGGAGTTGGGCGGCAAATCGTTCACACCACGGGCGTCATCACCGAGGAGGTCAGCGAGATCCACACGGAGCGACCCGGCCACGGGGTCGATCGTCACGACCCCGTCGGTGAGGGGAGTGACGAGGAACGGCTCGAGGGTCCGCGTGAGGTCGAGTCCCGTAATCGCTATCGAGCCCGTCAGCGCGCCGAGCGACAGTTCGTCGACGAGCGCCGAGAGGATCGAGTCGCGGATGGCGAGGCTCACGAGGCCGCTACTCCCGACGAGCGAGGACGCGGCGGCGTCGAGGCTCGCGGCGGTCGATGTGGCTGCGTCCGCCAGAGCTCCGACGGTCGGACTGTCGACGTCGAGCGCGAGACCGGCGATGCCGTACTCCCGCCTGACTCCCGTCACGGATCCGTCGCCCCACGCGGCGCTCTCGGCGGCAGCGCACCAATCGAGGTGCGCTTGCGATCCGACGGCGCCGATTTCGATCGTGGGGTCGACGACGCCCTGCAGTTCGGGCACGAGGCCGTCGAGGGAGAGCCGTGCGGGTTCCGGGAACTGGTCGGTCGGCGTCTCCGACGAGACGAGCAATGCCCCGCTGTCGTCGACGAGTCCTGATGCCGCGGCCGAGCTGCCCGTGGTCGTCACGCGTGCCACCTGGTTGACGGCTCCAGCAGAGCCGGCGGGGAGACCCACGTCGAGGCCCGTCAGGTCGAGCCCGACGATCCCGTCGAGGAGGTCGACGGCGAGCGGTCGCCCGAACGTGTCCGTGGTGGGATCGGCGTCGCCGCTCCCGAGGTCGACGGCCGACGCCGGCTGCACGATCGCGGGTCCAACCGCCGGGCGGACGAGGACGAGCTCCTCCAGTTCCGCGACGTCGTCCAGATCCTGGCCGAGCAACTCCCCACGGAGGAATGTCGAGCTCGCGGCTGTCGTGTAGCCCGTATCCGCGCCGCAGTCGAAACTCGACGTCCCGACCGTCGTGTGCCCCCACTCCGCATCGTTCCAGCCGGCGACGGTCGCCGAGACGTCAGGGGGGACGATCGCGAGGACCACGAGCGCGGCGACGGCACACACGGCTCGTCGGCTGATCCGTCCGGGCACTGAGGCGTGCCGAGGAATGCTTCTCATACGTCATCCCTCCCGCTCGGGAGCGTGAGTCGCGCGGCCACCGTTGAACCCGCCGTCCGATCGCCCGTCGCTCCTCGCCCGCGAGTCGCGAGCGCGGTCACGCCGAGCCCGAGCGCGCCGAGCGCGGCGAGGAGGAGCCCGATCGGATCCGCACCGGTAACGGGGAGGCCGCCGGCCGGCGTGTCCGTCGGGCGGGTCAGATCGTTGGTGAGAGGAATGCCGATCGGACGACCAGGAGTACTCGGCTGTCCGGGTGTGCTCGGATCCTCTGCCGCCGCCGTGAGGCCGAGACCGATGTCGCCGCTCAATCCCATGAGCGACTCGTCGCGGGCATCGGTCGACTCGAGGCCGATGCCGACGAGGAGATGCGTGCCGTCGACGGGATCGACCCCGTGGAGGTCGAAGACGGGACTCACGGTCGAGTAGTCGTCGCTCGGCCGCGCGTCAGTCACGACCTCCCAGCCGGCGGGGCAGCGCGGGCTGTCGGGCACTCCTGTCCACGCGACGTCGCACCGTTCAACAGTCGCGACGAGACCCTCCGGGTGCTCGACGAGATCGCCGTCCTTCCAAATCTCGAGAACGAGCGAAGCGTCGGAGGACCCCTCGATCGTCGCGGTGACCTCCCAATATCGGATGACGCCGGGGCTCAGGGCCTCCAGCTGCGCGGGGTAGGGGTCGGACGACAGCACGAGACGACCGGGCGCTCCGTTCTCGGGAACCACCTGAAGCGCTGCATGAGCCGAGCCGGAGAGGAGGACGACCCCGCAGACGAGTGAGCCGACCGCCGCGGAAGCGGCCGCCCTCACCACGGCATACCGCGGCGTCCTCCTGTTGCCCGCCGTCATGGCGCCGTCATCGACGGTGAGCCGCTCGACGGGTCTGAGGACTTGTGGGATTCGAACGGTCGGCGCTCAGGCGGCCAGAACGACCACACGAACACCATCGCCACGAGCCCGGCGGTGATACCGATCGCCGCCGGTGTGCGAAGGACGGAGAGCGCAGCGGCACCGCCCGGGACCGCGACGAGCACCCGCTCGGCGGCGCGCACGACGTACGGCTCGCGGTCGGCAGTGTCGTTGGCATCGCCCTTCAGTACGAGCGAACGAGCAGAGGCGTCGTCCGCCACGAGCCCCACCGACTCGACCCGGTGGGTGACGGGGAGCGCTCCGCCGGGACGGGGCACCGTCACGACGTCTCCGACCATCACGCGCGACGCATCCACGTGCTGCACGATCGCCGCCGTGCCGGTCGGCATCGAGGGGGCCATCGACCCCGTCGTGAACACGATGACCGACAATCCGAACACCCACCCGGACGCCACACAGGCAAGCACGGCGATACCGACGAGGCCGGCGATCGTGACGAGGACCGAAGCGGTCGTCGATGTCCTGGCAGGAGCTGTCACCTCAGCGTCGATCCGGGTCTGCTCGAGCAGCGACGGCATCGTCACCTCAGTTCGACTCGGACGCGAACTCCCAGGCGGGAGCGACGGAGCGACCCTGGAGATCGTCGAGGGCCGTGCCGGTCGGCAGCGTCGGTGCCGCCGGGAGCTCCACCTCGAAGCAGTAGAACTGCGTCGAGCCCGAGCTCTCGAGCAGTGATTGCGTCGCCGAACCGCCGGTCGCAGCAAGAAGCCCGTCCGCGATGAGCGTCGGCCCGCCGGTGACCCCGGCGAACGCCGAGGCGTCGCACGTGAATGCGGCGTCGTCCGTCGCGACCCTGACCTCGAGCGCACCGAAGAGCAACCCGGCCGGGTCGTCACTCGCCGGCCCGTCGGCGGCGACCGCCGGCTGGAGCAGCACGTCACCCGCGACGGAATCCGCACTCGTGCGGAGCGCCACGGGTGCATAGAGGAGGTCGCCGGGAGCGAGGGAGAGCCCGTCGATACCGAAGATCATCTCGCCACCGGGGTTGGACTCCTCGTTCACGAAGCCGGCCGCGGCGAAGGGGACGACCGTGTTCTGCTCCACCTCGAAGGTCGAGGTCCCGATGCCGGGCCCGCCGGAACCGTTGCCGCCGAACACCCACTCGGTGTCGTTCCATGCGGCGAGAGTCGCTGTGACGGCGACGCCGACGAGCGTGCCCCCAGCGAGAACGGCGAAGATCTTGTGGCGGCGGGAGGCTGTCGTGGAACGTGTCGGGGTCATGGCAGTCCTTTTGAGGTCGGGGCGCCGGATCCGGGTAATCGCGGCCTTCCCTTGCCGACGGTAGGGAGCGCCGCCTCCGATATCACTACTGGTGCGCACCTTCCCGTAGTGCGCGCGTGCGGGTTCGGACCCCGACACCCCTCAGGCGGTCGGACCGGGTCACTCGTTCGAGGGGGGACGCCGCCCGGCGGCTTTCCGGCAACCCCCACTGGGGGTTCCGCGATGACCGGGGGGGTGTCGCCGATCGCGCTACGGCATCGTCGGCGACTACTGAGAACCGCAGCCCCCGCTACCGATTCACTGCGTATGGTGGCTACTGGTCCACTAGGTTTTGAGGTGCCGGCAACGACCTGCCGACAGCGCTCTCGGAGTCTCGACGACAGCGCTCTGGGAGTCTCAACATGAGATCGCGTGGGGCCCCAACGGCGGGAACGATTGGGGAGGCCGCGAACGTGATCACGGATGACGCTGAGAGAAGTGGGGCGTCCGCGAGGACGCCCCTGAGCTCCGGCGTCATCGGTTCCGGTCGCAGCGTCGACGCGATCGTCGCAGCGCTTCAGGACGGCCGGAGCATCCTAATCTCCGGAACCCTCGGGTCGGGGAAGACCCATCTCGCCGACACCGTCCTCCGGACCCTGTCTCCGTCGACGCAGACACCTCTCTTCGTCCGCGCCGCCGCTTCTCTCGCCATGACCCCCATGGGAGCGCTCCTCACGAACCCCGCCGTGGCAGCCCTGCTGACCGGCACCGACGTATCCGGCGTCGGCACTCCAGTCGTCGTGATCGACGACGCCCACTTCCTCGACGTCGAATCAGCGCAGTGGATCACGCGGGCCATGCACGCCGGTCGCGTCATCGTGCTCGCGACGGCGGCGCCCAGCTCCTCGTCAGAGGCCCGGCGCGCTCATCCCGAGACGCTCACCGAGCTCGACGAATGGTGGATCAGCAACCGTGTGGATCGAATCGACCTGCGTCCCCTCTCCGCCGGCGAATCGGACGAGCTCATCGAAGAGGTGGCGGGTCGCGGTGTCATCGACAGGATCCGCCGAGCGCAACTGCATCACGCTTCTGGCGGGTCGCGCCTCGTCCTCGTGGAGATGGTGCGACGGCTGATGGAGCAGACCGACGGTGAGCGCCTCGGTCCGGGGCACAGTCAGGCCCCGATCACGGCGCGCATCCGCGACGTCCTGCGGTACCAATTGGCGGAGCTGAGCACGGGCGAGCGCGTGACCCTCGCGCTCGTCAGTCGACTGGGCGGCGTCGCTCGAGCGCGACTCTCACGCGTCATCGACGCTCGCGCTGTCGACCGTCTCCTCGTGAAGCGCCACCTCCGGCTCGATCCACGTGTCCCCGGCATGCTGCTCGCATCGAGCATCTTCTCGTCGCTCAGCGAGATGGCGGGTGAAGCCGACGAGGTCGAACGTCTCGTCGACGCTCTCGGCGACGTCCTGTCGCCGGAGACCACCCTGAGCGGCGAGGAGGCGACCGATCTCGCGATGCGCTGGTCCTTCGACCAGCGGCTCGCGCAGGCCGTCGAGCGCCACGACGACCTGGTCGTCGAACGCATCGTGCTGACGGCCTCGGCGCGTGCGATCGACCGGGACAACGCCCGTGACGCGCTCATGTTCGCGCGCATGGCCGAGGCGATCGGCCCATCGGCCGACTCGCGCCTCGCGCTCTCACGGGCGCTTTCAGCGCTACGCCACGACGACGAAGCGCTCACCGTCCTCGAATCGGCCGTGCCGCTGTTGCGTGACGACGACGAGTGCTACCGGCTGTTCACGTGGTGGTGCGCTCTCCTCATGGGCCTCGGTCGGCACGACCGCTTGTCCGACCTGTGTGCGTCGGCGCCGAGCTGGCCGGGTTCCGGACCCCTCCTGCGCGGAGAGGTCAGAGCAGCCGGAGCACGGGTCGCCTTGTCGTTCATGCGCTGGGACGAGGTCGTGCGGCACGGCGAGGAGATCGTCGATGACACGACGTGTTCGCTCTCGACTCGCGTGCGCGCGGCCGTAGAGACGGCGGCGGCGCACGGCTACCGCGGGGACGTGGCGAGCGCGTATCGCCTCCTGGACATCGCCAGACGCATCAACACCGATCCCCTCACGGGAGACGCCATCGACGAGATCGGCCACGTCACGACCCTCTCGGGCGAGGCGCTCCTGCGCTTCAACCTCAGAACGGGCGGGAGGGATCTCCTCGGCGACGTCGACGCGTTCGTCGCCCGCACGACCATCCGCGAGGGCGGACCGGCGCTCGCATTCCTCGGCTACGCGGGCGCCGTCGCGGACCTCCTCCGCGGCGACTTCCGGGCCGCCGACCTCGAGTACCGTACCGCCGTCAGCCGCTTCACGACGACCGACTCGACGGGGTGGCGGAGCGGGATGCACGCAGAGCACGCCCTCGTCCTCGCACTCCTCGGCGATACGTCGGCGGCGGAAGCCTCCTTGCGCCGAGCGGAGGGACTCTCGGTGGAGCGGACTCCGATCACGCGTCACCTCTATGCGCGAGCGCGATACGTGACGGCTGCGCAGAGCACAACCGTGGACACCCACGTCTTGCAACGCGAACTCCTCGAGCTCTCTGCAGGTTCACCGTCTCTGCACGTCGTGGACCTGTACCTCGTCATCGTGTTCGGCGGCGGCACGGCCACCGATCGCGATGCCCTGCGGAGGACGGCCGGCGAGATTCAGCATCCCCTCGGTCTCGTCCTCGATCGCCACGTCACTGCTCGCGACGAACGTGACCCGAGGAAGCTCGAGGCCGTCGCGGCGGAGTTCGTGGAGATGGGCGCCTACCTTTTCGCTCGGCAGGCCCAGCAGGACGCGATCCGAGAGCACGAACGTGCCGGCAACGCTCTCCGATCGTCGCAAGCGCGGAAGCAACTCGCAACGTACGGACCAGGGCCCCGCGCCCGCGCAGGGGGAGGCGGCTCCCCCGCCGAGCGACTGTCGGAGCGCGAGCATCAAATTGCGGTTCTCGTGGCGGAGGGGCTCAGCAACCGCGAGATCGCCGATCGTCTGTTCCTCTCCGTCCGAACGGTCGAGTCGCACGTCTATCAGGCCCGCTTGAAGCTCGGTGTCCCGAACCGGCGCAGGTTGGCGGACGAGCTGCCGTCGTCCTGAGTTGCCGTTGCGGCTCCCCTCAGCCGCCCGCAGCGACATCCACCGATCGGTGGACCCGCCTGACTGTCCTCGTGGGCGTCCGGTCGGTCGCGTGCGGCGAGGTCGCGACCCTTCGACAGGGCTCAGGTGCCGACGCTCAGCCCGCGATGCGGATGAGCTTCTTGTTGACGAACTCCTCGAGCGCGAAGCGGCCCATCTCGCGGCCCGAACCGGAACGCTTGACGCCGCCGAAGGGCAGCTCGGCCGCATCGCCGAGGACGACGTTGATCCACACCATGCCGGCGTCGATCTGGTCCGCCACGCGCAGCGCCTGCTCCTGGTCCGTCGTGTAGACGTACGAGCCGAGGCCGAAGGGGGTGTCGTTCGCGAGCTCCACGGCCTCCTCCTCGGAGGAGACCCGGTAGAGCGCCGCGACGGGTCCGAAGAACTCCTCGTGGAACGCGTCCATCTCGGGCGTGACGTCGGTGATCACGGCCGGCGGGAAGAAGTTGCCGGTCGTCTCGCCCTTCGCCAGCACCGTGGCGCCCTGGGCGATCGCGCGGTCGAGCTGCTCCTGAAGTCGGGCCGTCGCCGCGGCCGAGGAGAGCGGACCGAGCACGGTGTCGTCGGCGGTCGGGTCGGCGGGCTGCGACGCCGTGAAGGCGTCGACGAACTTCTGCTGGAACTCGTCGAAGAGCTCGTCGAGCACGATGAACCGCTTCGCGGCGTTGCACGACTGACCGTTGTTGTCGATACGGGCGTTCACGGCGTCCTGCACGGCGGAGTCGAGGTCGTCCGTCGACAACAGGATGAACGGGTCGGATCCGCCGAGCTCGAGCACGACCTTCTTGAGGTGTCGACCGGCGAGCTCCGCGACGGCGCTTCCCGCGCGCTCGGACCCGGTGACCGAGACGCCCTGCACGCGCGGGTCGGCGATGATCGTCGCGGCCTGGTCGTTCGTCGCGTAGACGTTGACGTAGACGCCGGTGGGAGCGCCGAGCTCCTCGGTGGCCACGGCGAAGATGTCGGCGATGGCGGCAGCCGACTCGGGGCACTGCGGCGCGTGCTTCAGGAGGATCGTGTTGCCGACCACGACGTTCGGTCCGGCGAAGCGCGCGACCTGGTAGTACGGGAAGTTCCACGGCATGATGCCGAGCAGCACGCCGAGCCCGGCGCGGCGGACGAACGCGTCGCCTCCTCCGTCGGAGAGTTCGATCTTCTCGTCGGCCAGGAACGCCTCGCCATTGTCGGCGTAGTACTGGTAGATCGCTGCGGCGAAGTCGACCTCGCCGAGCGCCTGCTCGATCGGCTTGCCCATCTCGCGGACGATGATCTCGGCGAGCTCCTCACGACGCTCGGTGTGGAGGGCGGCGACGCGTGCGATGAGCGCGGCCCGATCGGCGACCGACACCCGACGCGACCACGTGCGGAAGGCGCTGTCGGCCGATGCGATCGCGTCCTGCAGCGCGTCGTCCGTGATGGTCGGGTACTCGCGGACGGTCTCGCCCGTTGCTGGATTGACGACGGCGTACATTTTCGGTGCTCCTCGAGTAGGGGTCGAATCACGTATTTGTCTCATCATGGTGCAGCCGACGGAGGATTACCACCGTCCCTAGCGGTGAAATGTACGAAATCCGCAACCTCCCCGGCCGTCAGGGGTGGCGAGCACCTGCCGGGCCGCGAGCGCCGCGTTGCTCACTCCACGGGCGTGAACCACCATGCGGGCGACGCCGCGAGGATCGCGCGCGCCGCATCGTCCGACGCCGCCGGCTCGTCGTCCGCGAGCCACACCTCGATCGCGCCGATCGTGCCGGACGCCGCATAGGCGGCGGACACGCGCAATTGGCGGGCACGGTCCACGCCGGCCGGGCCATCGGGGGCGATCTCCGAATGCCGCTCCAGAAGATCGAGAAGTGACCGCTCGATGGTGTCGACGAGCATGTCGCGGAGCGCCGGCACCAATCGCGGCGACATCGCGCCGCGGTAGATGGAGCGGTGCTCGCGCATGTGCGCGAGGAGCGCGCGCTCAGCGACGTCGAAGACCGCGAGGCCTCCTCCTCGGGAGTCCGCATCCTTGCTGAAGTCGGCGAGCAGTTCGTCGAGTTCCGCTCGAAGGACCCGGGCCAGCAGGTCTGCGGGTCCGCTCGCGTGACGATAGAACGTGTCGCGGGTGATCGCCGCTCGACGTGCGAGTTCCGCCACGCTGACCTCGTCGATGGGCTGTTCCGCGGCGATCTCGTGCACGACCTCGACGAGCCTCGACCAGGTGCGGGCTTGACGGGGATCCATGGCTCCATGATGACACCCGACGGACTATCAAACATGTGTCCGATAGGCGTAGCCTGGATATGGTCGCCGCCAAAGGAGCAGGCGCCGGAAGGAGCACCATGTCCACACGTTTCGAGAACCGCGTCGCGGTCGTCACCGGGGGCGTCTCCGGCATCGGCGCGAAGATCACCGAGCGATTGCTCGCCGAGGGAGCCCGTGTCGTCGTCGCCGACGTCAACGAGGAACTCGTCTCCACCGCGTCGGACAGGTTCGGCGAGAACGTCACGGGGATCCGCGCCGACGTGACTCAGGAGGACGACGTCCAGTCCGTGGTGGACACGGCCGTGTCCACGTACGGCACCCTCGACGCGATGTTCAACGTCGCGGGCGGATCCAAGGCCGGCAGCCTCCTCGACGTGAGCGCTGAGGACTGGGACTTCACGGTCAAGCTCAACTTGTACAGCGCGTTCTACGGCACCCGTTCGGCCGCTCGAGCCTTCATCGCGGAGAAGAAGCCGGGCGCGATCGTCACGATCGCGTCACTCAACTCTCTCGTCCCGATGTTCTTCGGCGTCGGGTACACCGCGTCGAAGGCCGGCGCCGCGATGCTCGTGAAGCAATCGGCACTCGAACTCGCCGAGCACGGGATCCGCGTCAACGCCGTCTCGCCGGGTCTCGTCTCGACCCCGATGACGGGCGGACTCACGAGCATCCCCGGCGTTCAGGAGGCGTACATGGAGCGGATCCCGCTCGGACGCGCGGCGGATCCCGCCGAGATCGCATCGGCAGCCCTCTTCCTCGCGAGCGACGACGCGTCGTACATCTCGGGCGAGAACCTCGTCGTCGACGGAGCGTGGGCGACGTCCGGCTATCCGGATCTGCGCCCCTTCCTCGGTTGAACCACCCCACCAGCACGATCAACGGAAAGGATCGACGATGAAAGCCGCCGTGTTCCACGCCAAGGAGGACCTCCGCATCGAGAACGTCCCCGAGCCCACTCCCGCTCCGGGAATGGTCAAGCTCCGCAACGCCTTCGCCGGCATCTGCGGATCCGACCTGCACGTCTACTACTCGCCGGAAGCGTCCGGCCTCGATTTCACGAAACCGCACCCCGTCACGGGTTCGACCCCGCCGCAAGTGCTCGGGCACGAGTTCTCCGGCACCGTCGTCGAGCTCGGTGATGGCGTCACGAACGTGTCCGTCGGCGACAGAGTCGCCGTCTGGCCCGTCTACTACTGCGGCGAATGCGCCGCGTGCGAGAAGGGCGCCTTCAATGCATGCACGAAGATCGGGTTCCACGGCCTGACGTCCGACGGCGGTGGCATGGCGGAGTTCACGACCGTGCCGGCGGAGAAGCTCCACGTGCTCCCCGAGAACGTAGACCTGACGCTCGGAGCACTCGTCGAGCCCATGTCCGTCGCATGGCACGCCGTCGAGCGCAGCAATGTACGGCCCGGTCAAACGGCACTCATCGCGGGCGCCGGCCCCATCGGCATCGGCGTCTGGTTCGCGCTCCGGGCGCACGGAGTGGAGACGATCATCGTCTCGGAGCCCAGCGAATCCCGGCGCGCGGCGATCGCGGCGCTCGGCGCGGACCTGCTCGTCGACCCGACCTCTGAGGATCTCGCGGGGCGCGTCGCCGAGGCGACCGGCGGCCGCGGTGTCGATGTCGCGTTCGACGCCGCGGGAGCAGGAGCAGCTGTCACGTCGGCGATCGTGAACCTCACTCCGCTCGGCCGCGTCGTCATCGTCGCGCTCCACGAACGCGGCTTCGAGTTCAACCCCACGATGCTCGTGATGGCGGAGACGGAGATCGCCGGCACACTCGGCTATTCACAGGCTGATTTCGACGCCGTCATCGCGGCGATGGCCCGGGGAGCGTATGACACGACCGGCTGGGTCACGACCGTCGGCCTCGATGCCGTCGTCGACTCGCTTGCGGAGTTGCGCGCGGGACGAGGCATGAAGGTTCTCGTCTCCGCGGACCCGGTGGGCTGACCGCCCCTCGAGGCGGGCCTGCCCGAACCGGCCCCATCCGTCGCGCGCGCTCCCGTTCGGAGGCGCCGCACGAGCGGACGGGGCCGGTTCGGCGCGTTGTCACTCCGGTCAGCGACCGACGACGCCGAGGTCGTAGGCGAGGATCACCGCTTGCACCCGGTCACGGAGCCCGAGCTTCGAGAGGATCCGGCTCACGTGGGTCTTCACGGTGGACTCGCTCAGGAAGAAGCGCTCGGCGATCTCGCCGTTCGTCTCGCCCTCGCCGATGCGCTGGAGGACCTCGCGCTCCCGAGCCGTCAGCACCGACAGCGCCGTGTCCGCGTCGTTCCGAGCAGGCCCCGGCAGCCGCGGGGAGGCGAGCTCGATGAGCTTCGCCGTCACGCGCGGGGCGACGACGGCGTCGCCGTCCGCGACGGCGCGGATCGCACTCGTGAGGGCCGCCGGTCGCGTGTCCTTGAGCAGGAATCCCGAGGCTCCGGCGCGCAGCGCGCCGAAGGCGTAGTCGTCGAGGTCGTAGGTCGTGAGGACGAGGACACGGGTCTCCGGGTAGAGCGACGTGATGCGCCGCGTCGCCTCGATCCCGTCGACGCCCGGCATGCGCACGTCCATGAGGACGACGTCGGGCCGCAGCCGCTGGACCGCCCGCACCGCCGCCGCGCCGTCCTCCGCCTCGCCGACGACCTCGAGGTCGGCCTCGGCCTCGAGCACGAGTCGCATGCCGTAGCGCACGAGCTCCTGATCGTCGGCGATCAGGATCCTGATGGTTGCGCTCACGCGTTGTCTCCTCTTCTCGGAAGGCGGACGACGACGCGCCACCCGTTCGGTTCCCGGGGTCCGATCGTCGCTCGACCCCCGTACAGCGCCGCACGTTCGCGGATCCCCACGAGCCCGCGGCCGGGGTCCGACCCGGCGCCGGGGCGCACCGGGGCGTCGTCCTCGACCGTGATCTCGACGGCTGCGGCCGACCACTCGACGCGCGCGACGACCACGGTCGCGCCGCGCGCGTGCCGCAAGGCGTTCGTGAGCGACTCCTGCAGGATCCGATAGACCGTGAGGCCGAGCGCAGCATCCGCCGAGGGGACGCCCACGAGATCGAGTCGGACGGGGAGCCCCGCCCGCTCGAATTCCTCGATGAGCGTGACGATGTCCCCGGCGCCCGGCTGGGGCATGACCTCCACCGCATCGCCGTGGGCATCCGAGCGCACCGAGGCGAGGAGCCGGCGCACCTCGCCGAGCGTCCTCCGTCCCGTCTCGGCCGCGCGCCCCATGGCGAGCTTCGCCTGATCCGGTCGGGCCTCCACGGCGGCGCTCGCACCCTCGGAGAGGGCGACCATGACGGAGAGACTGTGCGCGATGACGTCGTGCATCTCGCGCGCGATCCGCTCGCGCTCTTGCGCACTCGCGATCTCGGCTTGCTGGTCACGTTCGCGGGCGAGCTGCGCCGCCCGGTCGACGAGCGCCGCGACGTACCGCACGCGCCCCCCAATGTTCGTGCCGATGAGGGTCGCGATGAGCAGCATGACGACGACACCCACGGTGTTGTTCGTCCAGTCCGCAAGCAGGTCGCCCGAGACCGGGGGTTCGATCGGCTCGAGGATCGGGCTCCCGAAACGGGTACGGAACGCGAGCAGCAAACCGTCGGCGGCTGCGGCGGCCGAACCGACGCCGAAGCACGCCCACGCGGCCCGGCTGGACCGATAGACGCCGACGGCGTAGATCGCGAGGAGGGGCAACACGCTCTCGGCGGTCGTGCCCGCGAGCGTGGACAAGAGGTACAGGACGTTGGCGACGGCGAAGACGAGCACCGGACGGCGGCGGCGGAACAGTAGCGCGGCGGTTCCGGCGAGCGCGAGGGGGACGACGATCCAGAGCGGGGCGCCGTCCTCGCTCGCGAGCACGGCGAGCAGGCTTGCCCCGACGAGGTAGACGAGCGCCAGGAGTGAGTCCGTGACCCACGGATGCTCACGGAAGAACCGACGGACGACGCCCGGAGGCCGCGGCAACGCGAGCGCGCCCGGCGCCCCGTCAGGGGCGTCGGACGCGCTTCGCTTCTCGTCGTCGTTCAGGCGTCCCTCCTGCGGAGGCTGAGGCCCGCGAGTACGAGCGAGACACCCGTCCATGCGAGCACGACGAGCCCGGCCGCCCACGGTTCGAGCGGGCCCCCGCTCACCGGTGCCGTGCCTGCGGGCGCATCGAGCGGGAGGGCGGCCATGGCCTCGCCCGCCGACGTGAACAGGAACGGCCCGACATCGGCGACCCAGTCGAAGGCGAGAGCGGCGAGCGGGAGGAAGAGCGGCAGACCGAGGATGACGCCGAGCACCGTCGCGACACCGCCGGCGGCGGAGCGGAGCAGCGTCCCGATCCCGAGCGCGAAGACCGCGGTGAGTCCGAGGTAGGTGGCCGCGCCGAGAATCGCGACGAAGAAGCCCGGTTCGGCGAGGCTCGTCGCGATGCCCGCGGCGGCGAAGAGCGGATACGTCGCCGCCCACGCCCCGACGAGCGTCACGAGTCCGACGGCCACGACGAGCACGAAGAGCACCACGGCCTTCGCGGCGAGGACCGGAAGGCGTGTGGGCACGGCTGTGAGCGTCGAACGGATCATCCCCGTCGAGTATTCACCGCTGATGGCGAGAACACCCAATACGGCAGCGACGATCTGCCCGAACATCACCCCGAGGGTGACGGTCGTGAGCGTGAATCCGACGGAGGGCCCGTCGGGCAGGCCCGCGGACTCCATGGTCGCGGCCAGGAGAAGACTGAGCCCCACGCCCGAGAGGACGATCATCAGGAGCGACCACACGGTCGAGCGCAGACTCGTGATCTTGATCCACTCGGATCGGACGACGCGCGGGAACGACAGTCGCGACTCGGGTCCGACGAACGCCGTCCTCGCCGCGTGGACGGGACGGGCGGTGGGGCGAGGGGTGAGGGCGGTCATCGTGCGGTCTCCTTCCGGGGTGCGGCCGTGCGGTACTCGACCTCGTCGGCCGTCAGGGTCATGTAGGCGTCCTCGAGCGATCCGGACACGACCGTGAGCTCGTGGAGCGGCAGCCCGGCCGCGGCCGCAGTCTCGCCGATGCGCTCGGGCGTGACAGCGGAGACCTGTGCCGATCCGTCCGGCTGACGACTCACCGCGATGCCGTCGCCGGCGAGGAGCGCAGCGAGTCGGGCGAGGTCCGGTGTGCGCACGCGGACCGTGGTCCCGTTCGTGCGCGAGATCACGTCCTCGATCGGGGCGTTCTCGAGGATCCTGCCGCGACCGAGCACGATGAGTTGATCCGCGGTCTGCGCCATCTCGCTCATGAGGTGGGAGGAGAGGAGCACGGTGCGCCCCTCCGCCGCGAGGCCGCGGACAAGGGTGCGCACCCAGCGGACGCCCTCCGGATCGAGACCGTTGACGGGTTCGTCGAGGATGAGTGTCGCGGGGTCGCCGAGCAGCGCGGAGGCGATGCCGAGGCGCTGCCCCATACCGAGCGAGAACCCCTTCACCCGCTTGCCGGCGACCGAGTCGAGGCCCGTGAGGCCGATGACCTCGTGCACTCGCGCCTTCCCGATGCCGTGGGTCGCGCCCATCGCGAGGAGGTGCTTGTAAGCCGTGCGACCCGAGTGCACCGCTTTCGCGTCGAGGAGGACGCCCACCTCGCGGAGCGGGGCCCGGTGCGCGCGGTACGGGTGTCCGCCCACGGTCACGGATCCCTCCGTGGGTCGGTCGAGGCCCACGATCATCCTCATCGTCGTCGACTTCCCGGCACCGTTCGGGCCGAGGAACCCGGTGACCCGTCCCGGCTCGACCGTGAAGTCGATGCCATCGACGGCCGTGCGAGAACCGTACTTCTTGGTGAGACCGCGTGCGTGAATCATGCGTCGTCCTTTCGTTCGGGATCGACGCTACGGACAGCGGCGCGAGAGCGCGTCAGCCGCAGGACTGCCCTTCGGAACCCGCGTGTAGTACCGCGGTACCGGGTCCCCGAGCACGCTCGCGCTCATCCGGGCGGGCTGTAACGCGCACGAAACACGACCGACATCATTAGGATCATTTTGATCTGTTTGATCGGATGCACCGACGCATCCAGAGGGAGCGACCGAATGACCCTGACCATCGCCGGACTCCAGCACGACGGAGTCCCCGGAGACGTCGACGCGAACCTCCGGATCCTGTCGCGCGCCGCCCGCGAGGCGGTCGATCGTGGCGCCCGCGTCCTCGTCACGCCCGAGATGTTCATCACCGGCTACAACATCGGCGACCGTCTCGCGCCCCTCGCCACCCCGGACCTCGTCGACCGCGTGGCTCGCATCGCCGTCGACAGCGGCATCGCGGTCGTCGCCGGGTTCCCGGAACCCGTCGGCGACGGGGCGATCGCGAACAGCCTCGTGGTGGTCGACTCCGACGGGGCGGAACTCCTGCGCTACCGGAAGACCCACCTCTTCGGTGAACTCGACCGCGGCCTCTTCGTCGCGGGCGACGCCCTCCCGGAGCCCATCGAGATCGACGGCGTCACGATCTCCGTCCTCATCTGCTACGACGTGGAGTTCCCCGAGACCGTGCGTGCCGCAGCACTCGGCTCCGTCGACGTCGTCATCGTCCCCACCGCCCAGATGGAACCGTTCGCGCACATCGCGGAGCGACTCATCCCCGTGCGCGCGTGGGAGAACCAACTGCACGTCGTCTACGTGAACCGCGTCGGGTCCGAGGGGGACCTGACCTACGTCGGGCGCAGCAGCATCGTCGGACCGGACGGGGTCGTCATCGATTCCCTCGGAGCCGATGGCACCGGCCTCCTGATCGCCACGATCGATCCCGAGGCCACCCGACGCGCACGGCAGGAGAACCCCTACCTCGCCGACCGTCGCACAGACCTCTACTGAGACCCGCTCTCCTCCACTCCCGGCCCACCCGACCACCGGCCTCGCCGCCGGCCCCACCGCCGACATCGCCGCTGACCTCGGACCGCACATGAAAGTGAACCCATGACCGTCTCCCCCATCGCCCCGCCACGGCAACGCCTCGACGGCCGCCTCGGCACGGGCTCCATCGTCTTCATGGTGATCGCCGCCGCCGCTCCGCTCACGGTGATCGGCGGCAATGTGCCGATCGCCGTCGGTAGCGGAAACGGCGCCGGTGCTCCGATCGGTTTCGCCCTCGCCGCCGTGATCCTGCTCGTCTTCTCGGTCGGCTTCGTGACCATGACGCCGTTCGTGAAGGAGGCCGGGGCCTTCTTCTCGTACGTGACCGCCGGCCTCGGCTCCCGGCTCGGCCTCGGTGCCGCATTCACCGCACTCGTCGCGTACACCGCCATCCAGGTGGGGATCTACGGCTACATGGGCTGG
The DNA here is from genome assembly GCF_004078655.1 of Labedella populi. Classification (GTDB taxonomy): domain Bacteria; phylum Actinomycetota; class Actinomycetes; order Actinomycetales; family Microbacteriaceae; genus Labedella; species Labedella populi. The sequence goes on from NZ_RZNC01000006.1 coordinate 106,117, forward strand.
GCACTCGACGACCTCGTGACCTTCTTCGGCGGCCCCTCGCTGCCGTGGTGGCTCTACGCGTTCGCGACCATGGCGATCGTCGCCGTGCTCGGCTACCGGCACATCGATCTGAGCGCTCGCGTGCTCGGCGTCGCGCTCGCGCTCGAGATCCTCGTGGTCGTCGTCCTCGACGTCGTGATCTTCGCGACCGGCGGAGCGGACGGTGTCGCGGTCGAGAGCTTCGACCCGGCCAACATCTTCACGGGCGGGATCGGTGTCGCCGTGCTCTTCGCGCTCACCGGCTTCATCGGATTCGAGGCCACCGCGGTGTTCCGCGACGAGGCGCGTGACCCCGAGAAGACCATCCCGCGTGCCACGTACCTCGCCGTCATCATCATCGGCGTGTTCTACGCGGTCTCCTGCTGGGCGCTCATCACGGGCGTCGGCGCAGGGAACGCCGTCGCCGTCGCGCAGCAGACGCTCGCGGGCGAGGGGAACTTCCTCCTCGACACGACCACCGCCTACCTCGGCCCCATCATGCGCGACGTCATCCAGGTGCTCCTGATCACGAGCCTCTTCGCGTGCGTCCTGTCGTTCCACAACGTCATCGCGCGCTACCAGTTCACGCTCGCCCACAAGGGCGCACTGCCCGGACGACTCGGCCACCGCCACACGACCCACCACTCGCCGTCGTTCTCGTCGATCGTGCAGACGATCACCGCCGCGGCGATCCTCGCCCTGCTCGCGCTCTCCGGCCTCGACCCTCTCGTCGGAGTCTTCGGGTCGATGGCGGGCGTGGCCACGGTCGGCATGGTGCTGCTCATGCTCACGACATCGGTGGCCGTGTTCGTGTTCTTCGCGCGCCGCCCGCAGGTCGCGGCGGGACGCGCGTGGGGCGCACGCGTGTTCCCGATCCTCGCGGTGATCGGACTGGCCTTCGCGATGTGGCTCGTCCTGTCGAACTTCACCCTCGTCACCGGTGGAAGTGTCACCGTGAGCACGGTCCTCGCGCTCATCCCGGTCGCCGCGCTCGTGCTCGGGATCGTCTTGGGGAAGCGGTTCCGGCTCGACGCCGTCGAGGAGGATGACGACGCTCGCACGTCGACCACCGCGGCGGGCGTCGCCGACTGACGACGCAGCGGATCGCGCCGACCGACTCGAGACGAGGAGCGCACGATGGACCTCTCGTCCCCGACGCTCGGCGCGATCCGGCGCACGACGGCCGTCGACACCGTCCGCGCGCGCATCGCCCTCGCGGTCGAGCTCGGCATGCTCGGGCCCGGCCAGCGCCTCCCTGCCCCCGAGGACACGGCTGTCGCGTTCGACGTGAGCGCGATGACGGTGAGACGCGCGTACCGGGCCTTGAGCGAGGAGGGGGTCCTCGTGCGACGGCGCGGGAACGCGGGCGGCACGTTCATCGCCGACGCCCCGCCCCGCGGAGGTGCGGCGGACACGTCGACCGTCGCCGCGTATCGGGAGGATGCAGACCGTGTGCACGCGCTCATCGATCAGCGGGCCGCACTCGAGGCGGGACTCGCAAGCGTCGCCGCGGCGACCCGCAGCGACGCGGATCTCGAGCGACTCACCGAGCTCACGGAACGGATGCGGACGGCGTCCGACTGGGCCGGATACCGCTCGGCGGACACGGCGTTCCACGAACGGCTCGTGGCCGCGGCCGGGCTCCCCGCTGCGAGCGAACTGCACCATCGGATCTCGCACGAGCTCTACGCCTACTTCATCCCCTACCGGATCGACTACCTGAGGTCGTCGAACGAGGAGCACGCGCAACTCATCGCCGCATTGACGGCGCGGGACGCCGGCGCGGCGAGCCGACTCGCCTTCGATCACGTCGCCGACCTGCACGGCTCCATGTACGTGGGGCTCGGGACCCACTGAGCGTCCGCCGGTCACGGCGATCGACGACGACGTCATCCCAGCGCAGCGACATAGCGAGGGTCGTACTTGCGGGCGTCATCCGCGCACAGCACCTCCGTCAGCCCGGGCCGGGAAGGGCGCGGCGCTCGCCCACGCTGAGCCGCCGACCGGCCGACCGGTACCACTCGGCGAAGAACGCGATGAGGAGGACGAGCTCGACGGGCGGTCGCGAGCAGTCGCGAGAGACGCCGCGGACGGTCTCCGCCCCAAGAGACCGCGTGAGATCCACCCAGTGCGCAGCCCTCTGCCGGCTCAGCGAGCCGCTCTCCCGTGGCGACGCCGCCGGCCGTGTCCTTCCGTGGCCCTCAGCGAGCCCTGGCGTCCCTCCAGGCACCATCCTCGGTGATCAGCCCGAAAGTCGGGTTCGTGAGGTGGGCCGCTGCGATGACGACACCCTCCGACTTCGCCCGAGCGAACAGCGCAGCTCGCGCCGCACCGGATTCTTCCCGGTCGTGGTCGGTCATGAAATGGATCTCCCGGTCCGCGAGCTGCGCGGGCAGCTCGACGAGGTCACCAACGAAGATGATCCGTTCACCTTCCGACTCGATCTCGATCGTCCTATGACCCGGAGTATGCCCGGGAACATGGGTCGCCGTGACACCGGGGAGGACCTCAGTCGAACCAGGCGCGAAGGTGCGCAGGATGCCCGCCTCAGCGGCGGCCTGCATCACCAGCCGAGCCGGATCGTCATCGGGTGCGCCATCTACAAGCAGCTCCCAGTCTTCAGCGCCGTAGTACACGTCGGCATTCGCGAAGAAAGGTTCGCCGTCCTTCATGACCCAACCGACGTGATCAAGATGAAGATGGGTGACGAGGATCGCGGTGATGTCCTCGGGCGCTACACCTACGGCAGCAAGCGAGGCCGGGAGCGATCCGGCTTCGGCCAGGTAACGAGGCGGGTTCGTCAGGCCGTTCGCCATGGCGAGCGCCGGCGGAAACGGCAACGAGAGTGGCCCAGCACCGGCATCGATGAGAGAGGTTCCCGCCGGCCCGCGCACCAGGTGCGCTCCGATGCGGATTCGATGCGTTCCCGCCTCGTCCAGGAGTCCCGGGTACACGGAAAAATCCGCTCCCGGGTACGCGGAGGCCGGCAGATGGGACTCACCGTCCTCGAGCGCCGTGATCGTGTACTTCCCGATTTCTATCGATTCATTCATCGTGAGTCCTCCGGCTCATCTGTCAGTGACTGCCACATAGGCACCGAATGACTCTAGCGTAGGATCGAACACATGGAACACTCCGAACCGCATCCCATCGGCATCCGGCAGCGGATGCGCGAGACGATTCGCGGAGAGCTGACGGACGCGGCCGTTCGCCTCGTTCAAGAGGTGGGCTTCACCGGCACGACCGCGAGCGCGATAGCGTCCGCCGCCGGGGTCTCCGAGCGGACGTTCTTCCGCTACTTCCCCACGAAGGAGGACGCGGTCCTGCAGCCGACGGAGTCGCTCGGCTCGTCCGTGGCGAAAGCTGTCGCCGCTCGTCCGCCTCGTGAGACGTCGCTGCAGGCTTTTCGCGCGGCGTTCGACGTCGCGGTCGACTCGGTGATGGCAACGCCGGAACGCTGGGCGACCGTCATCGCGCTGGGGCAGTCCGAACCCGCGCTCCGACGGCGCCATCTCCAACAGCAGGACGTCTGGGCGCAAGCGCTGGCCGCCGCGAATGACGAACGTATGGGCCTCCCCACCGGGACCATGGAGAGCCGATTGCACAGTGGAGTGATGATGCTGGCGTGGGAACGAGCGCTTGTCGCGTGCGCCGGAGACAACGACTTCAGCCGAGTGGGGGCTGAACTGGACACGGCCATTGGGGAGATACGGAGGTTCGTCCAGACCGTGGTGCAGTGAAAACCCCGAAATCACGATAGGACGGTTGGCTCGCACCTGCACAGGACATCTGCGAAACTCGGCATCGCCAAAACGACGAACACCACGCCGTCAGCGGGAGCGAAGCGCGACGCCCCCTCGATGGCGAACGTCGCCTTCCCGAATCCTCTTCGGCTCAAGACGGAGCCGCCTCTCGAGGACTGAAACGTCGCCTCGATGACTCATCCGTCCTCCCCCGCTCCCGTCCTTATCGCTAACCATTGCTGAGCGATGACGTCGGCCGACCTGCTGCCCGGATCCGCGTGGTAGATCACGAGGACGAGGTCGGTCCCGACCATCGCGAGCTTCTCCCGGCGCAACCGGATCTCGCCCCACTCGGGGTGCTCGACGATGGCCGAGTCCGACCCGCCAAGCCTGACGTCGTGGCGCGCCCAGAGCCGTCGGAATTGCTCGCTCCGCAATGACAGTTCTCCGACGAGGGCCTGGTACCTCGGGTCTCTGTCGTCGGTGCCGATGTCGGCACGGAGTTGAGCGACGACGCTCGCAGTGTTGGCGTCGAGGTCCGGGTGATACGCGCGAGCCTCCGGGTCCGTGAAGAGCGAAACGAGCCGATTGCTCCCCACCACGAGTGACGGCTCCATGGCCGTCGCGAGATCGTTGACGGCGAGCACGTCCCGATACCGATTGAGCACGAACGCCGGGACGTTCATCGTCGAAAGCAACATCTGGACACCGGCAGGTACCTTTTCGGCACGTGCACCGGCAAACTTCCTCTGGCGGGAGCGGTCCCTCGCAAGCTCGAACGCATGCCGTTTGCTCTCCACATCGAGCCTCAGCGCGTCGGCGATCGCATCGACTACCTGCTCGGACGGGTGCCGGTCCCGCCCCTGCTCCAGGCGAACGTAGTACTCCGTGCTGATCCCCGCCAGAGATGCGACTTCCTCGCGGCGCAGTCCGGCGACACGTCGCCTCTGGCCGACGGGCAGTCCCACTTCCTCGGGATGCACGAGTTCACGCCGTGCATGGAGGAATTCCCCCAGCAGGTTGTCCTGATCCACGCTCCGAGGGTACGCGCCAGCGGCAGGGTCATGCTGTCCCTCTGAGGACTGGGATAAGCGGGGGCTGGGTCCGGGTGCGGCTCGCGCGCACGATGGAGGCTCTCCGGCGGCCAGAGTAGCCGTCCACAACATCGAAGGGATTCACGACATGGCTCAACGGACCTGGCTCATCACCGGATCGAATCGAGGATTCGGTCGCATCATCGCGGAACGTCTTCTCGAGAGGGGCGACCGCGTGGCCGCGACGGCTCGCGACACGACGAGCCTCAAGGACCTGCAGACACGCTTCGGCGACGCTCTCTGGACGGCGGAACTCGACCTGACCGACACCGCCGGGATCCGGCGCGCCGTGGAGGCGGCCTTCACGGACCTCAGCCGCATCGACGTGGTGATCAGCAACGCCGGGTACGGGCTCTTCGGTGCGGCGGAGGAACTGACGGACGACCAGATCGAACACCAGTTGGGGACGAACCTCATCGGCCCCATCCAGCTGCTCCGGGCAGTCGTGCCGCACTTCCGCGAGCAGGGCGGGGGACGCTTCATCCAGGTGTCCACGTACGGCGGACAGGCAACAAACCCCGGGGCGTCGCTGTACCACGCGAGCAAGTGGGGGGTCGAAGGATTCATGGAGGGTAATGCCCGCGACCTCGCACCCTTCGACATCGGGGTGACGATCGTTGAACCGGGTAGCGCCGCGACGGGCTTCCGGGTGGGCGGATCGCGCCTGCCGGAGCCGATGTCCGCGTACGACGGGACTCCCGCTGCGATGAGTCGCGGTATCCAGAACCCCGCTCTGCCCTCGGTGAGCGATCCGGAGAAGGTCGCTGCGGCGATCATCGCCTCGGTCGGCGTGACACCGGCTCCGTTGCGACTCGTTACGGGGAGCGACTCGCAGCGGTACATTCGCGACGCGCTGCGGGAGCGCCTGGCCGACGTCGAATCGCAGGAGGCCTCCGCCGCCGCAACCGATCTCACCCCGGCACCGTGAGCGACGACGTCGCCGATTCTGCCGCTCCCGCTCCGCACGGTGACAATCGCGGGAGCGCGGTTGTCACCGGCGGAACCCAAGGCATCGGCCACGCGATCGCAATGACGCTCGCTGCTCAGGGATGGCGGGTCGCCGTCATGGGCCGTAACGAGATCACGGGCCGCGCGGCCGCGGCGCGCCTCGGCACTCGGCACCGATTCATTTCGTGCGATGTCTCGGACGAGTCACGTATCCCCGAGGCGTTTGCCGAGGTAGAGAAGGAGCTCGGGCGCGTCGAAGTCCTTGTCAACAATGCGGGCGTCGGCCGCGCCGCCGCGTTCGAGGAGGTGACGAGCGACGATTGGGACGCACTCATGGCGGTCGACCTCAAAGCTGCCTGGTTGTGCACGAGGGCGGCGCTGTCGGGGCTGCGGGCCGGAGGCGGTTCCGTCGTGAACATCGCGTCGATCCATGCACACCTCACACGGCCGGGCCTGTTCCCCTACGCCGCGGCCAAGGCCGGAATCCTCGGACTGACCCGTTCGATGGCCCTCGAGTTGGCCGCCGACGACGTCCGTGTGAATGCTGTCTGCCCCGGGTACGTTCGGACCCCGCCGATGGTCGCCCAGTACGACGAAATGCCGGACCCGGCAGCAGCCTGGAAGCGACTTGCGAGCGTTCACCCGCTCGGTCGGATCGGAGAGCCCCACGAGATCGCTGCGGTCGTCGCGTTCCTCGCGTCGCGCGCGGCGAGCTTCGTGACGGGCGCGAGCTGGGACGTGGACGGAGGACTCGGTGTCCGATTCGCCTCCTGAGCGCCGCACGTTATCGGTCGTCGAATACAGGTGGTCCATCGAATCCGACGCGGCCGTTGTAGCGGCGCACCCCGACCGAGCGGCAGCAGTATCCACGGGGTAACTCACTGCCCTTGCGGGAAACCACGCCGCGGGTTCTACCGTCTCTTCCATGACCTCAGACAACGATATTCGAGCGGTCGGCCAGACGGCCGCCCTACCCATCACGAGTGAGCGAAGCCTCATCCCCGCGACCATCCCGGCCCCCGTGCCGGGCCCGTCCGACGTCCTCGTCGACGTTCGCGCGGTATCCGTCAATCCGGTCGACGTGAAGCTCCGAAGTGGAGTCGAACCCGATGGTGGACTGCGAGTGCTCGGCTTCGATGCGGCCGGGACGGTCATCGAGGTAGGCGAGTCGGTCACCCTGTTCGCCCCGGGTGACGAGGTCTACTACGCGGGGGCGATCAATCGGCCCGGCAGCAACGCGGATCGCCAGATCGTCGACGAGCGCATCGTGGGGCACAAGCCCCGGTCGCTTGACGCCGCCGAGGCCGCAGCCCTTCCCCTCACTGCCCTCACGGCGTGGGAGAGCCTCTTCGACAAGCTACGCATCGATCCCGAAGCGACCGGCACCATCCTCATCGTCGGAGGTTCCGGCGGCGTCGGCTCGATCGCCATCCAGCTCATCCGAGTGCTGCGTCCCGGAATCCGCGTCATCGCGACAGCATCGCGACGGGAAAGCGCCGAATGGGCACTGTCCCTCGGGGCGCACGCCACGGTCGACCACCACAGCGACCTGCCCGCCCAGGTCCACGCGATAGCCCCCGAAGGCGTGGAGTGGATCCTGAGCACCAATTCTGAGGGGCGCATCTCCGACTACGTAGCAGTCGCCAAGCCCTTCGGTCAGATCGTCGCGATCGACGACCCCCGCGTCGTCGACGTCGTCCCGCTCAAGTCCAAGGCTCTGTCGTGGCACTGGGAGTTCATGTTCGCGCGCTCACTCCACGACGCCGCGGACATGCGCCGGCAGCACGACATCCTCGAGGAGGTCGCGCGCCTCGTCGACGAGGGACGCGTGCGTACGACCGCCACGTCGATCCTTGCCCCGATCAACGCGACCACCCTCCGAGAAGCGCATCGCCTCGTCGAAGGAGGCCGCGTGATTGGCAAGGTCGTCGTCGCCCACCAGACCCCGTCAGCGACACAGCGTCACTGACGCAACGAAAGGAAATCATGTCTAACATCACTCTCGAGCAAGCCCAGCGCGTCTTGGCGGCAGCCGAGGCCAAGGCCGTTGAGACGGGCGTGCCGTCGTCGATCTCAATCCTTGACACCGGCGCTCGCCTCGTCGCCCTCCTGCGCCAGGACGGCGCACCGCTCGTGTCCATCGACTCGAGCGTCGCGAAAGCACGCACCTCCGTCTTCTTCGGGGGCGCGGCGACAGGTGACCTCGTCGGGGCGATCCAGCCCGGTGCGCCGCTGTTCACACTCGGCGACGCAACGCCGGAGCAGTTGACGTTCCTCGCGGGCGGCCTTCCGCTTCGCGACGCCGACGGCGTACTCATCGGAGCGATCGGCTCCGGTGGCGGCACGCCCGAGCAGGATGCCGTCATCGCCGAGGCCGGCGTCGCATCCCTCTAACGCCACAGGCGCCGCCGCGTACACGACGGCCCGTTCCCTCCGGCAGATACCCCGGCACGTCGATGAGTCGGCTCGCCAGTATCGGCCGGGTACCAAAGTACTTGGAGGTACCGTGCAATCGGCGTACCGTGCTGTCATGTCCATCGAACAGCATTTCACCGTTGACGCTTGCGATAGGAACGACGTGTACGCGGCGGCGTGCCCCTGCCGGGAGATGCTCGATCTCCTGGCCAACAAGTGGTCCGCCCTGGCGATCGGCGCCCTCGCAGATGGGCCGCGCCGCTTCGGCGAGATCCGCCGCGACCTGCAGGGCATCACACCGAAGGTCCTGTCCTCGACGCTCAAACGACTCGAGGACGCCGAGCTCGTCACGAGAACCGTCTTCGCCGAGGTCCCTCTCCGGGTCGAGTACGAGCTCACCCCCCTCGGGGTCAGCGCCGGCGAACCCCTTGCCCACTTGCGTGACTGGGTGAACGCCAACGTCACACGCCACTGACGCGCTCAGCGTCGCCCTCGTGAGCTCAAAGGCCGGTGGCCGGTCATCGATACGAAGGAGAAGAACTCATGCCACAACTCGACGGAGCCCGTGTCCTCATCGTCGGCGCCGGTTCAGGCATCGGGACGGCGGTAGCCCATGCGACGGCCGAAGCGGGGGCGCACGTCATTGCGACGAGCCGCCGATCCGAGACCGCGAATCACGTCGCCGCTCGCATCGGTCGCGGAGCGGAGGCGATCCGTCTCGATCTCTCCGACGAAACGACGATTGCCGAGGCCGCCCAGCGCCTTGGCCGGGTCGACCACATCGTGTCCGTCGCTGCGGACCACGCCAATGGTCCGCTCTCGACTCTTGAGCGCCGTGCGATCAACGAGGCCTTTACGGCCAAGGTCGTCGGACCGATCCTGCTCACGAAGCACTTCGTCCCGACCATGCCGACTGACGGATCGATCGTGCTGTTCTCGGGTTACGCATCGGTCCGCCCGGCTCCCACCCTCACGGTGATGGCCACGGCGAACGGCGCCGTCGACGCCCTCGTGCCGGCTCTCGCCACCGAGGTAGCGCCTATCCGCGTCGTGGGCATCTCTCCCGGCGTGGTGGACTCGGGATCATGGGACGACACGTCCGACAAGGAGACGTTCTTCGACAACATCCGAGCGTCGAACCCCGCGCGGCGGGTCGGAACGCCCGATGACATAGCCGCCGCGGTCGTCTTCGCCCTGACGAGCAGGTTCCTCACGGCGACGACGCTGCGCATCGACGGGGGGCAACCGGTCGCGTGAGCGCCCGGTCCGCCAGCGCGTTCAGGCTCCCTCTTGCGATTCCCGCCGCACATCAGCGCGCGGACAGGACGCAGAACTCGTTGCCCTCGGGATCCGCGAGGACGACCCAGGGCTCCCCCCTGACTGGCCGACGTCCGCATGGGTCGCGCCGAGACCGAGCAGTCGCCCGACCCCCGCCGCCCGATCGTCCCCCGCGAAGTCGAGGTGCAGGCGGTTTTTGATCGTCTTCGGTTCCGGCACATTCACGAACAGCAGCGTCGCGCCGTCCTCGGGTTCCGCAGCTCCGTCTCGGCGCCGTCACGTCGAAACGATCTCCCAGCCCAGCCCAGCACCTCGCAGCGACATAGCGAGGGTCGCACTTGCGGGCGTCATCCGCGCGCAGCACCTCAGTCAGCCCGGGCCGGGAAGGGCGCGGCGCTCGCCCACGCGAAGCCGCCGACCGGCCGACCGGTACCACTCGGCGAAGAACGCGATGAGGAGGACGAGCTCGACGGCGTCGCCGCCGTAGTACATGACGAGTCCCGCTCGCTCCGCCTCGACGATCGCCGTTCCGGTCGGGGCGACGGCGAACACGTGTTTCGCGAGCACGGAGTGGGCGGCGATCGCGAGGACCAGCACGCCGAGCCGGAGGGGGTACCCGGCACGGTGGGGTGCCGGGTCCACCGACACGATCGACGCCGTGAAGAGGTATCCGGCGATCACGACGTGCACGATCACGAGCTCGTGCACGAGCGGGACGTCGCGCATCGCGGCGGCGAGGGGCGTGGCGTACAGGAGCCAGAGGGACCCGACGGCGATCGTCGCCGCGACGACCGGGTGCGTCAGGACCCGGAGAGGGGCGCTCGCGAGCAGTCGCGAGAGACGCCGCGCGGGGCCGACGTCGAGGGAGCGCAGGGCGAGCGTGACGGGGGCCGCCGCCACGAGCAGGAGTGGGGCGAGCATCCCGGCGAGCAGGTGCGCCACCATGTGGGCGGCGAGGTCCTCGTGCGCGGCATCGGCGAGCGGGCCGACGAGGGTCGCGGCCACGATCGCGAGCCCGGCGCTCCAGGCGACGTCCCGATACCACGGCCACGCGCGCCGGCCGTGTGAGCGTTCCGCGGCGGCCGCTCCCAGGTAGGCGACAGCGGCGAGAGCGAGGGGGAGAAGCAGGAGCCACGCGACACCGATCACCGCTCCCCCGTGGTCGTGCTCGCGCGTGACGCTCAGGACGCCGGACATCACCGGGACGACCGTCGCGTCCGTCATGTCGACCGCTCGCCGTCCGCTCGGCGTCCGAGCAGGAGACCGAGCACCAGCAGCACGACGCCCGCGGCGACCCAAGCCACGTCGTAGGGGAGGAGCACGACGTCGTACCGGACCTGGTGCACGCGCAGGAGTTTGTGGTCGACGAGCCCGTCCCAGATCTGGAAGGTGCCGGCGCCGACGAAGAAACCCGACCACATCGTGAGCGCGTCGACCGCTCCTCGTCGGAGCGCATCCGCGAGGAGGAAGAACCCCGCGACGAGGGCGACGAGCTCGACGGCGTGCAGGACGCCGTCCGAGACGAGCCCGACGTCGGTCGTCGACCGGTCGTAGAAGTGGTGCCAACGGAGGAGCTGGTGGAACACGATCTCGTCGACCGCCGCCATGACGGCCGCTCCCATGAGGAATGTCGCCCAGAACCCTCGTCGCCGCGCGATCGTGCGTCGCGTCACCCGTAGGGTCGATGTCTCGTTCATCCGCACCGCCTCCACCGCCCGCCCGGTCGGCGGAGCGTCTCGGCCCCACATTAACGACCGCCGGGATCACCGACGACAGCTTGACGAGGGCCGCTCGCCTTCCTGCTCACACGTCTCAGGCCCCTGTAGCGCTGCTGGAGGGGCCTGAAGGAGGCGGAGCGGTGCCTCGCGGCCAGCGGGTGGTCGCCGTGTCGACGACAACCAGTCCGCCGCCGGGGAAGGAAGGGGTCCTCACAACCCCACGGCCTCGAGGACGCGCTCGAGTGTGTCCCGTTCCCCGACGTTCCCGGGGACGACGACGTAGAGCACCTCGCGGCCGTCGTGCGTCGTCATCGACCACACGGAGACGCCGGGCAGCACCTGGCCGAGCACCACGGCCGACGAGGCACCGATGCCGGTGCGCGCTACCTCGGCCGAGGTGATCCCGCCCTTCGAGACGACGACGTCGACCGCCGGCAGCACCGACCGCACCGCTGTCGTGAGCGCGGCCATGACCCGCTCACCGTGATCGAGGGTGCCGTGTTCGCGGGAGCGCACGCGTTCCGTCGTGACGATGCCGAGCAGGCGCGCGTCCAACTGCTCGCGGATGGACTCGGCGGCCCGCCGGCCCGCCGCCGACGGGTCGCCGAGAGCGTGAGCGGTGTCGATGATCGCGGGGGCTCCCCATGCGTCGACGACCGGTGCGAGCTGCGCCGTCGCGCCCGCCGTGTGGGACCCGCACACGAGCAGGGTCGGTCGCGGCTCCGGGACGAGGGGCACGGGCAGCAGCCCCGCGCTCGTGACGCCCGCGAGAGCGGCGGCGAGGGGTGCGGCCGAGCGGACGACGATGCGCACGCCCGCCTGCGTGGCGGTGTCCACGCCGTGCGCGATCGCAGCGATGTCCTCGCCGTTCTCGGCGTCCGGGACCACGACGGAGCCCGCCGGTGCCGCGACGAGAGCCTCGGCGAATCGGCCCGACCGCACGACGTCGAGGGCGACGGGGACCGCGCGCCGCGAGGACTTCTCCGCGACGTAGTCCACGAGAACCGCCGTCGAGAACGGGAACACGGGGTCGTCGGCGTACTCGGTCTCGTGCGCCGGCACCGTCTCACCGTTCAACCGGACGAGGTGGACGCCGTCGATGGTCGTCCGGCCGCCGTCGGGGAACGCCGGCACGAAGAGCATGAGCGCGTCATCGGCCCGATCGTCTTCGAGGAAGACCTCGGTCTCAGCGAAAACGTGGCCGCGCAGCGTCGAGTCCCCGCGCAGAACGAACCGGACGGGCGATCCGAGACGGCGAGCGGCCTCCTCGCCGTCGACACGGATCTGCGTCACGAGAGCGGTCGCCTCCGCCTCGGGCAGGGCACGGCTGTTCGTCTGCACATAGACGCTGTCGGACTCGGTGAGTGCGGCCTCGAGGAGATCCGCGTCGCTCTCGAGGAGCACGGTCACTCCCGTGGCGGACTGTGTGCCGGTGGGGTCGTCGTCCAGAACGATGGTCTTCATGGTGCCTTCCTGGCTGGAGGGGAACGAGGCGTGGCGGGCGAGTGTGCCTGCCCGCCACACGAAGGAGTGCGAGGCCCGCGCGACCTCCCCGGTAGGCGGGTCGGACGGGAGGACTCCGCGGGTCAGCGTCCGGCGATGACCGCGTTGACCTCGGCGCGACGGGAGGCGTTCCACGTCTCCTTCGTCGCCAGGGTGCCGATGACGCCGAGCAGTCCGCACGCCATGTAGACCAGGGCGACCCCGCCCCACCCGAGGGGAATCGCGACCGCCGTCGCGATGAGGGGGATGAAGCCGGAGATTGCCGCGGAGAACTGGTAACCGATCGACGCTCCGGATGACCGCGTGTTCGTGTCGAACAGTTCGGAGAACCACGCGCCCTGCGTGCCCGCGAGCGAGTCGTGGATGACGGCCATCGCGATGATGTAGACGAGCACGATCAGAACGGGAAGCCCCGTGTTGACGAGGAGGAACATCGGGAAGCCGAATGCCATGACGAGGAGCGAACCGACGAGGTAGACGGGCTTACGACCGACCTTGTCGGACAGGGCGCCGAAGAGGATCGTCGTCACGAGCCCGATGCCCGCGGCGATGATGAGTCCGGTCAGGGCCGTCGAGCGCTCGGTGATCGGCTCGTCCCCACTCGTCAGATACGAGAGCATGAACGTGACGATGACGTAGAAGCCGCCCGATTCCGCGAGCCGCAGCGAGATGACCCGGAGGATCGTGCGCCAGTCGTTCTTGAGGACCTCCTTGAGGGGGTTCTTCACGACGAGGCCGAGGCTCTTGGTGTCCTCGAATTCGGGCGACTCGCTGACCTTCGCACGGATGATGAGCCCCGCGATGATGAGCACGGCGCTCAGGAGGAACGGCAGCCGCCAGGCGAGTTCGCTGTCGAGCGTGCTCGACCACAGGAAGACGAGGTTCGCGAGCAGCAGTCCGAGCGGCACGCCCGCTTGCGGGATCGCCGTGTAGCGGCCACGCTTCTTCCACGGTGCGTGCTCGAAGGTCATGAGGATCGCGCCACCCCACTCCGCACCGAAGGCGAGACCCTGGATGATGCGGATGAGGGTGAGGAGGATCGGTGCGAGCAGCCCGACCTGCGCGTACGTCGGCAGGATGCCGATCGCGACGGTCGAGATGCCCATGAGGAGCAGTGCCCCGACGAGCACAGGCTTCCGGCCGATCTTGTCGCCGAGATACCCACCGATCACGCCACCGATGGGGCGGGCGGCGAAGCCGACGCCGAACGTCGCGAAGCCGAGCAGGAGCCCGATCGCCGGGTCCTCCGAGTGGAAGAACACCGTGTTGAAGTAGAGCGCCGCGGCCGTCCCGTACGCGAGGAAGTCGTAGTTCTCGATCGTCGTTCCGACGGCACTGCCGATGGCGGTGCGGAGCTTGTCCGGCGAACCGTCGCGAGCTCGGCTGCTGCGGTCCAGAGGGGTTGTCGTGGTTGTCATCGTTGGTCCGTATCTCCCTTGATATGAACGAGAGGCGTCTCGTCCGAGATCGACCGGGAGTCGGTTCTCCCGCGTCAGCCGGGGGCGTCAACCCCGTCGATCGCTCCGATTTTGTAGAAGTCGCTGATGTGCGCGTGCACGGCCCGCGCGGCCGTCTTCCCGTCCTTCCGGACGATGAGGTCGAGAATCTCGCGATGCTCGCGCCGCACGGTGGTGGCGGTCCGCCGCCAGTCCTCCAGCTCCGCGTACATCTCCACCATCTGGCGGTGGATCGCGGTTCGAAGGGAGCCCATGAAGTGAGCCGTGAGGGCGTTGCCCGTCGACTCCGCAATCCTCATGTGGAAGGCGGCATCGAGACTGTTGAACTCCGGCGCGTCGATGGACGGGTCGTCCATCCGATCGAGGATCGCCGCCAATTCCCGGTGGTCATCCTCAGTCGATCGATAGGCGGCCTCCTCGACGGACCACGTCTCGAGAGCGAGCCGGGTCTCGAGGACGTCCGTCCACGAGAACTGCGAGAGGGCGATCTGCAGCTTCAGCAGATTGACCATGCCGGACCCGGGGGTCTGCACGAGGACGGCTCCGCCCTCGCCGCCCCGCCGGATCTCGACGACGCCGAGGGCCTCGAGGACCCGGAGCGATTCCCGCAGCGACGGCCGCGAGACGCCGAGCGAGACGGCGAGTTCCCGCTCGCTCGGGAGGTGGTCCCCCGCCTTCAGTCGTCCGTCGAGGATGCGCTGCTCGATCTGCGCCATCACCTGTTCGTACGTGCGGAGCCGCTGGACGGGCTCCCACCGATCGTTCGCGGTCACCACGCGTCAACTCCCCGGTTCGCCTGCCCGCCCCGGCGAGGGCGAGTGCGTCCATCGTAGTCTCCATGGTTCGACGGTCAGACCTTCGAGCGCCGTCGTCAGACGGACGCGAGCGAGCCGGCGACGGCGTGCTCGGCGCGGAACTCGGCCTCGAGCTGGCGGCGGATCTGGACGGCGAATTGCGATTCGTCGAGCTGGACGTCGTCCCACGAGACGGTTCGGTCCTTCGGGACGTCGCGGATGAGCTTGGCACCGTGAGCGAGCCCGAGCGGGAGCGCGTTGCGGCTGAGCGAGAGATGAGCGGGAGCGAGCTTCCCGAAGACGGTGTAACCGCCCTCACCGTCGAGCGTGTCGCCGGCGCGCAGATCCCGCTTCGCCGTCGTGACGACGTCACCGCGGAAGCCGGTGGGCGACCCGGTCGCTTCGCTGCGCAGCACCGCGGCCGCGATCGAGACCCCGAGCTCGAGCCCGATCATGTGGTACGGGCGGTAAAGCGATCCGTAGCGACCGGTCGCGTCCGTGTGCACGCCGTACTCGGCGAAGCACTGCACCGCGTAGTCGGTGGTCGCCTCGAACGTCACGTACACGCCCCAGCGGAGGTTGTCCGGTACCTCGGTGCCGTCACGGTACATGCTCGACGCGATCTCGACCGTCCCGCGACGCGTGAGGCTGCCGCCGTCGAAGCGGTTCTCGCGGAAGACCGTCGGCAGGTCGTCTTTGCTCGCGGCGGGGAAGAGGAGGCCCTCCTCCTGCGGCTGCAGACCCGTGCCGTTGGCGACGGCGGCCATCTCGATGGCCGACTTCGTGCCATCGAGGAACGAATTGAACATCTTCGGGTTGTAGTCGCCGGAGGCGAGTTGCTCGTCCGTGAAGCCGTAGTAGTTCCACACGGTGTCGGGAGTCGAGTAGTTGTACTCGGGGAGGTACTTGGTGCCCTTGCCCGCTGCGACGACGTCGAAGCCGACGGTGCGGCACCAGTCGACGAGTTCGCAGATCAGGGCCGGCTGGTCGCCGTACGCCATCGAGTAGATGACGCCCGCGGCCTGCGCCCGGCGCTGGAGGATCGGACCGACCATGCAGTCCGCCTCGACATTGACCATGATGACGTGCTTGCCGTTGTCGATCGCAGTCACCGCGTGGTAGGTCCCGACGAGCGGGTTGCCCGTGATCTCGAGGATGACCTCGACCGACGGGTGGGTCAGCAGCGCGTCCGAGCTGTCGATGACCGCAGTGCCGCCGGAGCGGACCGCCTCGTCGAGAGACGCTGAGGAGTAGCGCTCCTCCGGCCAGCCGGTCCGGGCGAGGGCGGCGCGCGCCTTGGTGACGTCGATGTCGGCGACGCCGACGACGTGGATGTTGGAGCTTCCGACCGCCTGGGTCAGGAACATCGACGAGAACTTGCCGGCTCCGATGACGCCGACGCGGATCGGTCCGGCCTCGGCCGTTCGCTTCTGCATGAGCGAGAAGAGGTTCACGTTTCTACTCCTTCGTAGACAGGCCCACAACGGTGTGAGGCGCCGGTCGATTGATGATGGTCTGACCATCGATGAAGCGACTATACGTGTTGGTCTGACCATCTGTCAAAGGCCGGATTCAGGCGTCCCTGAACATGCCGTGCGCGATTCATCCGCGGGATGTATGCGGCACGGCTCGCTTCACCCTTCCGGCTGACGAGGGACGGTGGCCGCCGCTCGTAGCGTGGAGCGTCCGCTCGACGAGGGCGGCGGAAGGGAGCCCCATGCACGACGGATCGCGTCTCCTGATCGACGACGGTGCGGTCGCACGCAACGTGCGCCGCATCGTGCGTTCGACCGGGACGCCGCTCATGGCCGTGTTGAAAGCCGACGCGTTCGGACACGGGCCGCAAGCAGCCGTCGTGCTCTCGGCCGGGGCGAGCTGGATCGGCGTCACCTCGATCGAGGAGGCCTTGCCGCTTCGCGAACTCGGCGTCGACGCTCCCCTGCTGAGCTGGCTCAACCCCGTCGACGCGGACTGGGCGAGCGCGATCACGGCCGACGTCGACCTCGCGGTTCCCGGTGTGCGCCACCTGTTCGCGATCGCGGGCGCCGCCGTCGCCAGCGGCCGCACGGTACGCGTGCACCTCCACCTCGATGTCGGGATGGCGCGCGACGGCGCCGCTGCCTCCGAGTGGAAGCAGCTCATGTTCTTCGCACGGGAGTGGGAGCAACGCGGCGCGATCCGAGTCGTGGGGGTCATGGCGCACCTCTCGTCCGCTCAGGACCCGGAAGCTGAGGAGAACGTCCTCGAGCGACAGCGCTTCGTGAACGGATGTCGGATGGCGGCGCGCGCCGGACTCCGCCCGACGGTGCGGCACCTCGCCGCGACAGCGGCCGCCTTGTCCCGCCCCGACACCCGCTTCGACCTCACGCGCGTGGGCGCCGGTCTGTTCGGGATCGACCCCGCGCACCGCTTCGCGCTCGAGGGCGCCATGACGCTCGACGCCCCCGTCGTCTCGGTGCGCGACGTCCGGGCCGGGACCGGCGTCGGGTACGGTCTCAGCCACCACACGGACCGGGACACGAGGCTCGCGCTCGTGCCCCTCGGCTACGGCGACGGGCTGCCGCGTGGCGCCTCCCACCACGGGAGCGTGAGCATCCGGGGCGTGCGTCGCCCCGTCGTGGGACTCATCTCGATGGACCAGCTCGTCGTCGATGCGGGTGACGTCCCGGTCGTCGAAGGCGAGCGGGCTGTGGTCTTCGGGCCCGGACGCGCGGGCGAGCCGACGGTACGGGAGTGGGCCGACTGGGCGGGGACGATCGAGCACGAGATCGTCACCGGTCTCGGGCCGCGCATCCGGCGGGAGCACCGGGCCGTCGACGAGGCCGACCCGGGGCCCGATGCGAGCGACGAGAGCACCGACACCCTCGAGCGTGCCCGGTGAGGCGGCCGATCGTCGCGGTCATCGCCGGTGGGCGCAATTCGGAGCACGACGTGTCCCTGGCGTCGGCAGCCGGCATCCGACGGGCGCTCTCGACCGACTACGACGTCCTCGACGTCCGCATCGGCCGCGACGGCTCGTGGAACATCGGAGGGCATCGGGCTCTCGGATCGGCGGAGGCCGTCGCGGAGATCGGCCGTGCCGACGTCGCCTTCCCCGCGCTTCACGGCGTGAACGGGGAGGACGGCACGGTCGCGGGGTTCCTCGAGACGATCGGCGTCTCCTACGTCGGCTCCGGCGTCGTCGCGAGCGCCCTCGCGATGGACAAACGCGCGACGAAACTCGTGGCCGAGAGCGTCGGCACTCGCACGGCGCGCTCGTACTCCCTCGACGACGTTCGACGGCTCCGCCCCTTCCCGGTGATCGTGAAGCCCGTCACGGGAGGTTCGAGCCACGGCGTCTCGATCGCTCACTCCGCCGCCGAGGTCGAGAGCGCGATCGGTGGAGCCGGGCAGGGCGCCGGCGTCCTCATCGAAGAGCTCATCGTGGGGCGTGAGATCGACGTGGTCGTCCTCGAGGAGGCCGACGGCGCACTGTCGGTCGCCCCGGCGCTCGAGATCCCCCGGGCCCCGGGATCCGTTTTCGACGTCGCCGGGAAGTACGGCGGGGATCCGCGCTTCCTCGTCCCGGCCCCACTCACCGGGGACGAGCTCGCGTGCGTTTCTGACGCCGCGACGGCGATCTTCCGTGCCCTGGGATGCCGCGGCCTCGCTCGCGTGGATTTCTTCCTCGACGACCGCGGCTTCGTCTTCAATGAGGTCAACACGATGCCGGGCATGACGGAGCTCTCACAGGTGCCCGCGATGGTCGCCGCGGCGGGCATGACGTACGAGGACTTCGTGTGCTCCCTCGTCGAGGTCGCCCGGTCACGGCTGAGATGAGCGAGTATTCGCTCAGCGGCCGCGGTCGACCGCCCCGAGAAGAAGTTGCCCGAGCTCGGTCGGCTTGGTGAACTGCGGCCAGTGGCCCGTGGGCAAGTCGAGGTACTCGACATCTCGGATGGCCGCGAGTTCGGCGACGAAAGGGTGGCCGCCCGCGATCCACTCCGTGAGGAGCGACGAGGGGAATTCACATGCGATGACGGTGACGGGCACGTCGTAGCGACGCTCGTCGTGTAGTTCCTGCGCGTCGGAAGCGACGCGCAACGGCTCGGGGACGGCCCGCGAACGGAACTGCACGCGCATCTCGTCCGTGAGATCGACGAGGTCGGCGTCTTCGAAGAGCTCCCACGGCGGCAGCGGCACGTCGTCGCCCTCCGACGGCAACTCGTCATTGATCACCCCACCGGCGCCGAGCGGCCCACTGTCGACGTAGATCGCCCGCACGATGCGGTCGGGACGGGCGTCGACGGCCGCGTGGATGATCGCCCCGCCTCCGGAGTGCCCGACGAGCACGACGCGGTCTCCCGACTGCTCGCTGAGCGAGTCGATCGCCGCGACCACGGCGTCGACGTGGTCGCGCAAGCCGATGCCGCCGCGATCCGCATCGACCGACTCGAGCCCGGGCAGGGTGAGTGGATGAACGCGGTGGCCCGCCGCCTCGAGAGCGGGGGTGACGTCGCGCCAGGACGACGCGTCGAGCCAGAAACCGGGAACGAGGATGATGTCCATGCCGAGACGCTACGCGCGACCCCCGACATCGGCGAGACCCGCGGGGGATGATGGGGCGACGGCGTGTCCACGTCACGCCGCAGGAAGAGGACGCGATGACCAACGGAATCGGAGCCGCGCTCCGGCGAATCGCCCGGAAGGTGTGGGCCCGGGCAGCCCTCTTCACGGGACTCGCCGTCGTCTTCGCCCTCGCCGCCGGCGTCGTGGGCACACTCTTTCCGTTCCGCATCGTCGTCGATTTGGGCCAGGACTCGGTCGGCACGATCCTCCAGATCATCGCGAGTTCCATGCTCACGGTCACGACGTTCTCCCTCACCGCCATGGTGACGGCGTACTCGTCCGCGACGACGACGGCGACTCCGCGAGCGACGCAACTGCTCATCGAGGACAGGACCTCGCAGAACGCCCTCTCGACATTCGTCGGCGGTTTCACGTTCTCGCTCGTCGGCATCATCGCGCTGTCGACGGGCTACTACGGCGAGCAGGGACGGACGATCCTCTTCTTCGGCACACTCGTCATGGTCGCCCTCATCGTCGTCACGCTCTTGAGTTGGATCTCGCATCTGTCGACGTTCGGCCGGATGGCCGATGTCATCGACCGCGTCGAGGCCGCCGCCTCCCGAACCCTCACGACACATGCAGAGTCACCCGCGCTCGGCGCCCGCAGCTACTCCGAGCTCCCCGACGGGCTGACGAGCGTGTGCGGGACGTCCTCCGGATACGTGACGTTCATCGATCTGGATCGGATGGAGCGTGTCGCCGCCGAGAACGACGTCGAGGTGTACGTGCGGCGGCTCCCCGGAACCCTGGTGGACCCGCGGACGCCGCTCGTCTCCGTGGCGGGCCGGATCGACGAGTCCGTACGGACGTCGCTGGCGGACGCCTTCCGAGTACAACCGCACCGCGATTACGAACAGGATCCGCGCCTCGGAGTGATCGCGCTGGCCGAGATCGGTAGCCGTGCACTGTCGTCGTCGACCAACGATCCGGGGACGGCGATCGAGGTGATCGCGGCACTGCAGCGCGTCTTCGAGACGACACTCGCGAGCACGCCGACGGAGGAGGTCTCCTACGAGCACGTCCTCGTCAGCCCGGTGCGGCTCGACGACCTCGTCGTCGACGCATTCCGCCCGCTCGCGCGCGACGGTGCCGCGATCATCGAGGTCCAGATCCGGCTGCAGAAGTGTCTCGCCGCACTCGGGCGGGGGCGACCCGATCGTTCCGTCATCTTTTCGCGGATGGCGGACCAGGCGTACGCCAGGGCGCGTGCCGCGCTCGCCGACGGGGATCGGGACGAACTCGACCACACGTACAGAACCGCCCGAACGAAGTAGCGTGGCCGGCGTTCGCAGCGGCGATCGCACCCGTCGTCGGCCTGTTCGCTCGGATCCTGCGGGCGGAGCTACTGCAGCCCGGCGAGGAGGGACGGGAACTCGTCGGACAGTTCGCGCGCGAGGAAGCCGACGGGGGCGTCGACGGCGCGTCGGTCCCCGGCGGCGGCGTGGAGATACGTTCCCCAGACCGCGGCCCGTGCGGGCTCGACACCACGCGCGGCCATGCCCGCGATCGCGCCGGCGAGGACGTCCCCGCTCCCGGAGGTCCCGAGACCGGGGTTGCCCGCCGTGATCGTCCACGCGGAACCGTCCGGCGCGATGACCGCGTTCTGCGTCGCGACGACCGCTGAGAGCCGCTCGGCGACGTCGCGCCCGGCGCGTAGCACCGCTTCGCTGTCGGAGCCGTGCAACTCCTCCTCGATATCGGCGAGGAACGCGAGTTCCGTCGGATTCGGCGTCACGATGAGGCGGCCCGCGAGCGACGAGACCCGGCTCGGATCGTCATGCACGGCGGCGAGCGCGTAGGCGTCGAGGACGACGACGGTGTCGTCGCCGACGAGCGAGACGATCTCGTCGAGGAGTTGAGCGGCGCCGTCCAGGTCGTCGAGGCCCGGTCCGACGAGGACCACGTCGGCGCTCCCGACGTCGCCCTCCAGGGCACTGCCGGCATCTCCGCGCACGCTTCCCTCGTCGGTCTCCGCGAGCGGGACGATGCCGCTCTCGGGAACCGCGATCGCGAGTCCGACGGCCACCGACTCGGCTGCAGCGAGCGTCAAGCGACCGGCACCGACGCGCAGTGCGGCCACTCCCGCGAGTGCGACGGCGCCTGGACTGCGCCGCGCTCCTCCGACGATGAGCACGACGCCACGGTCGTACTTCGACTCCCCCGGCTGCGGCTGGCCCCAGTCGCGCAAGAGGGCGGGGGTGGCGTCTCTCGGCTCGCTCGGGCTCTGCGATGCTGTGCCGTTGTTCGACTCAGCGCTGTTCGACTCAGTGCTGTTCGACTCAGTGTTGTTCAACTCAGTGTTGTTCGACTCAGTGTCGTTCGGCATGTTCCGCCCCCGCATGCATCGTCGTCTCGACTCCGGACCGCTGCAGGTGCGACACATCGCCGACGAGCGTCGCGCGCCATGGTGCGCCGGCTTCATCGCCCCGCTCGAGCACCGTGATGGCGGCGTTCCGCACGGGCGCGGTGCGGGCGGCGTCAAGTACGGTCCCCTCGTCCCAACCCTCGAGCACATACCGGATGAGGTAGACGATCGCCTCGTGCGCGAAGACGACGCCGTGGTCCGCCGGTGCCGCGACTGCGTCCGCGAGGAAGGAGCGGAGCCGCAGCGCCACGTCGACCCACGACTCGCCCCCCGGCGGACGGTAGTAGAACTTGCCGAGGTGCGCCTTCCGCGCCGCCTCGTCGGGGTACCGGGCGAGCACACCGGCGCTCGTGAGCTTGTCGAGGACGCCGAGCTCCCGGTCGCGGAGGCGCTCGTCGATACGCGGGACGAGGCGGAGACCAGCGGCCGCGATTGCCAGTTCGCCCGTGTGGCGCGCTCGAAGGTACGGGGAGCTCCAGACGGCAGCACTTTCGTCGAGCCCGAGTCCCGTGAGGGCGATGCCGACGGCGCTGCCCTGTTCCGCCCCCGTCGGCGACAGGGGCGTGTCCGCGTCTCGCGTCGGGATGTCGACGACCTGCGATCCCGTGCTCTCGGCAAGGGACGCCGCCTCGTTTCCGAGACTCTCTCCGTGCCGGACGAGGACCAACCGTTGCAATGCCATACATCGAGGCTAGTCACGCTCATCCAGCCCCCGCACCGGGTTGTGCAGGGGCCCGATGATCAGCGAGCGTCGCGGTAGCGCCACATCGTGAGTGTGCCGAACACGGCGATGAGCACCGCGGACCAGACGATCGTGAGCGGCAGGCTCGCACCCGGGTCGGTGCCGCCCATGACCGCGCGCACGCTCGTCACGAGGTGCGAGACCGGGTTGACCTCGACGAACGCCTGCAGCCAGCCCGGCATCGTCGACGGGTCGACGAAGATGTTGCTGCCGAACGTGAGCGGCGTGATCACGAGCATGCTCACCCCCATGACGCTCCCCGACGTGCGCAACACGAGGCTCAGGAACGTCCAGATCCAGCCGAGACTGAAGGAGAACAGCAGGATCAGGATCGCGCCGATCACGAAGCCACCGAAGCCGCCGCCGGGACGCCAGCCGAGGAGGAGCCCGAGCAGCGCCGTGACCGTGAGCGAGATCGTGAAGCGCACGGCGTCACCGAGGAGCATCCCCACGAGCGCCGACGGCCGCCAGATCGGCAACGAGCGGAAGCGGTCGAAAACACCCTTCTCGAGGTCTGTGCGCAGCGTCGTCCCCGTGTACATCGTGATCATGATGACGCCCTGCACCATGATGCCGGGCAGGAGGAACTGGATGTAGTCCACCGTGCTGCCGGCGAGCGCGCCGCCGAAGAGGAACGTGAAGAGCAGCGTGAACATGACGGGGAAGACCGTCACGTCGAAGAGCTGCTCGGGCACGTGCTTGATCTTGAGGAGTGCGCGCCAGCCGAACGTGAGCGACGTCGAGAGCGGTCCGGGCGGCGAGGGGCGCTCACTGCTCGCGAGGGCCGAGAGGATCTTCGATCCGCGGTCGTGCTCGGTGTTCAGTCCGGCGCCTCCGGGTTCGTCGGCGTCCTCCGTCCGGGTCCTGTCGAGAGTCATGCCGCGGCCTCCTCGGTGTCGGTCTTCTCCTCGGCGTGGTGACCTGTGAGCGACAGGAACACCTCGTCGAGCGTCGGTTGCCCGAGCGAGAACTGCGCGAGCGGGATGCGGGCCTCATCGAGGGCGGAGAGCGCACGGGTCACCCGGCCCTGCTCGTCGATGGTCGCGGTGAGCGCGTTCGGGTCCGCCTCGTCGCGCACCTCCACGCCGAGCTCGCGTTCCAGCACGGCACGAGCGGCGTCGCGGTCGTCCCGGTCCATGACCCTCACAAAGAGGGACCCGGACCCGACGGACGCCTTGAGCTCCGATGACGTGCCCTCAGCGATGACCTTCCCCCTGTCGATGACGCTGATGCGGTCGGCGAGCTGGTCGGCCTCGTCGAGGTACTGGGTCGTGAGGAGCACGGTCGTGCCGCTCGAGACCATCGCGCGGACGATGTCCCACACTTCGTTGCGGCTCCGCGGATCGAGGCCCGTCGTCGGCTCGTCGAGGAAGAGGAGCTCAGGGGTCACGACGATGCTCGCCGCGATGTCGATGCGCCGGCGCATGCCGCCCGAGTACTTCTTGACCTGCCGGTCGGCCGCGTCGGACAGGGCGAACGCGTCGAGGAGGTCGTCGGCGCGGCGCTTGGCGCTCGCCCCCGTGTAACCGAAGAGGCGACCGATGAGGCGGAGGTTCTCGCGGCCCGTGAGGTCTTCGTCGACGGACGCGAACTGACCGGTGAGGCTCACCCGGCGGCGGACCTCGTCCGCCTCCGTCACGACGTCGCGACCGAGGACCGTCGCGGTGCCGCCGTCGGGGCGGGCGAGGGTCGCGAGCATCCGGATGGTGGTCGTCTTGCCGGCGCCGTTCGGGCCGAGGAAGCCGTGGACGCCGCCGCGGCGGATCGCGAGATCGACGCCGTCGACGGCGCGGTTGTCACCGAAGACCTTGACGAGGCCGTGGGTCTCGATGGCGAGATCGGTCATGGCGGGTTCGGTCATGGGAGTCCCCTCGTTCGCCGCGGAAATGATGACGAGAGCGTCAGCCTCAACCGCATATTCCGATTAGGAACATTCCTACCAGGAAGATACGATCGTGTCCATGCCGGGATTACCCCCAACGGCCTTCGCGCTCCTCGGTCTGCTCGCCTTCGACGCGGACTCCGAAGCCGACTCCGCTGCCGACTCCGCAGCGGGCATGACGGGGTACGAACTCAAGCAGCGCGCCGACTTCACACTCCGCTACTACTGGGTCTCCCCCGCGATGAGCCAGATCTACACCGAATTGCGTCGGCTCTCGGTCGAAGGCTTCGTGGCCGAGCAGCCCGGCGACGGCCCCACGCGGTACCGCGTGACGCCGGAGGGCCGCGAGGCCGTCGAGCGCTGGCTCTTCGAGGGCGAGGTGGGTTTCCCCGTCCTCAAACACCCTGTCGCATTGCGGCTCCTCATGGGCCGGTTATCCACACCCGAGCGACTTCAGGAGATGCTCGAGCAGCACCTGCGCGATCTCGATGCGCGACGCGCCGACCTGCAGGGCGTGCGCGACATGCTCGGTGATGACCACCAACGGCGCTACGCGGCGCTCGTCGCCGATTGGGGTCTCGCCTACTACGACAGCGAATCCCGCATCGTCGCCGATCTGCGCGCCCGCCTCGACACGATGGACTGAGCGTGGGTTTCTGCGCTTGTGGGGTTCGGAGCTTGTGGGGTTCGGAGCTTGTGGAAGGGCACCCGCCACGGGAGCGACTCGTCGTCCACAAACCGGCCGCCCACCGGGTTCTCCACCGCCTCGCGCCAGCTTGGGGGAGTGTCGGTGGTGTGGTG
>NZ_RZNC01000007.1 GCF_004078655.1 Labedella populi
GGCGGCCGAACCCACGTCGACAACGGCGTCCTCCTCTGCTGGGCCCACCACCAAAACATCGACACCGGCCCCTGGCGCATCAACACGCCCAACGGCGTCCCCCACGTGAGAGGACCGGCACACGTCGAATGGACGCACGTTACGAAAGCGCGAGCACGACCACCACTCCCCGCCACAGGCTGATGAGCGGAGGAGATGCGCTCTTCTTCGTTCCGGTTGCGCTCTCGTCGTCGCGGGGTCAGGCTGGAGAGGTGGAGTCGACCCGACGAAGGAGGACGAGCGTATGAGCGACCGATCCGATCCCGACATCACGTCCGCCGGTCTCCCCCGACCAGGAGGCACTGTCGACCCGGACGCGCATCCCGCGCATCTCGAGGAGTGGCGCAGCGACGCCGTACCGCCGTCCGACGTGGACGAGGAGGCGATCATCGATGAGGAGGCGCCGGCAACCGTGCAGACGGATCGGGGCGACACGATCGTCGTGCCGGACGAGGACCGCCCCGTCGTGCTGAGCGACGAGGACGAGCTCGCCGATGACGACGAGCTCCTCACGGACGAAGACTCGATCGACGACGGCTTCGTCGACGAAGAGTGATCTCGCCGATCGTGCCCGGCCTGCCCGTCACACTTCGGGCGGTGCCCCCTGCAGTTCGATGCTGATCTGCGCGGCGTCGAGGGTCGCAAGAGCGGAATCGAGCGTTTCCGCGTCGAACGTGCCGTCATCACGGGCATCGAGAAGAGCGTCACGCTGTGCGGTGACGACGGCGAGAGCGAGAGCTCGAACCCGGGCGTGCCGCGCGACGCGCTCGCGCCCCCGAGCCGACTCGTCGGGGCGGTCGATCACGCTGTCCACCACGCTGCTGTCCGCCACGCCGTCATCCACGGCATGATCATCCACGGAACGATCATCCACGGCGCCGTATTCCGACACGGATCGCTCCCCCGCTCCGATGTCGGCTTCGGGACGACGGACGGCGGGGACGCCGTGCTCCTCTCGCACCCGGTGCGCCACGTCGGCGAGCATCGCCAGCAGCTGAGCTCGCTCAGCACGCTGCGCGTCCGGGTCAGGGCCTGCCGGCCGCAGGCGCTTCACCACGAACCCGAGCGTGCCGCCCTGCACGAGGAGCGACGACGCCGCGACGATGAAGGCCACCAGCACGAGGAGTGAGCGGTTCGGAGTGTCCGCCGGCAGGGTCTGGGCCGCCGCGAGAGTGATCGCGCCGCGCATGCCGGCCCACACGAGCACCCCGCCCTCACGCCAGCCGAGCGGCGCCGTGAGGTAGTAGTCGAAATCGGCGAGCAGTCGCCGCATCCGGATGCGCGTCCGATGCACGCGGTCTGGTCCCGCATCCTGACGGAAAGGCCAGTCGACCGGTTCGCCCGATTCGCCGAGCCTCTCGTTGAACGCTTCGATCCGCGGCTTGATGCGCTCCCTCCGCAGACGTCGACGTCGCAAGTATCCGAGCAGCGGCGCGATGACGGCCGCCCGGACGAGCATCGTGAGCAGGAGCGCCCCGAGCGCCACGATCACCGCATTGTGTACTCCCTCGTGGGCACGTTCGACGTCCTCCATGAGGGCCGAGAGCTCGAGCCCCATGATGAGGAAGATCGCACCCTCGAGGACGAGCTCCACCGTGCGCCAGTTCTGCGCGTCGGAGGCGCGGTGCTGCGGCGGGAGTCGGCGGGCGCCGCCGTGACCCGTGATGAGCCCTGCGACGACCGCGGCCACGAGGCCGGAGGCGCCGAACTCCTCGGCGGGGATCGAGGCGAGGAACGGAACGGCGAAGGAGATCGCCGTGTTCACGGTGGGATCGGTGACGCGCTGCCGCACCCACAGGTTGGCGTGTCCCACCACGAAGCCGAGGACGACGGCGACGGCGACCGCGTAGGCGAACTGCCCGACGACCTCCCAGAACGACAATGCTGCCGCGGTCGCGGCGACCGCGGAGCGGAGCAGGACGAGAGCCGTCGCATCGTTCAGAAGGCTCTCGCCCTCGAGCACGGACACGACGCGCCCGCCGACGCCGAGACGTTTGACGATCGAGGTCGCGACGGCGTCCGTCGGACTCACGATCGCCCCGAGCGCGATGCCCCACCACAACCCGAGTCCGGGGATCGCCCAGGAGAAGAACAGACCGAGGACGACCGAGGAGATCACGACGAGGACGACGGACAACCCGCCGATGGCGTTCAATTCCCGCCGGAAGTTCATCGCGGGCATCGAAACGGCCGCCGAGTACAGCAGCGGCGGCAGGATTCCCGCGAGGATCCACTCGGGGTCGACTTCGAACTCGGGAAGGATCGGCGTGAAGCTCACGACGATCCCCAGCACCACGAGGATGAGCGGGGACGCGATGCGCAGCTTCGGCCCGAGCGCCGTCGCAGCCGCGATCACGAGCAGCGCCGCGACTCCGACGATGAGGATGTCCATGCGTCCTTCCCATGCCGCCGTCGTGAAAGCGAACGGACGACCGATCGGTGACCGGCCGTCCATTCGTTCGTTGCCGCGCCGCTCCGGGACGGACCCGTCGCGCAGCGCTCGATCAGAAGTTGATCATATGACCGGTGAGCCCGTGGAAGCCCTCCTGGAGCGCCTCGCTGAGCGTCGGGTGCGTGTGCACGTTACGCGCGAGCTCGGTCGCCGTGAGGTCCCACTTCTGCGCGAGGGTCAGCTCGGGCAGGAGCTCGGACACGTCCGGGCCGATCATGTGAGCACCCAGGAGTTCGCCGTACTCGGCGTCGGCGACGAGCTTGACGAAGCCTGTGGGCTCGCCGAGGCCGTGCGCCTTGCCGTTCGCCATGAACGGGAACGACGTGACCTTGACGTCGTGCCCCTCGTCGCGCGCCTGCTGCTCGGTGAGGCCGAAGCTCGCGACCTGCGGCTGGCAGAACGTCGCACGCGGCATCATCCGGTAGTCGCCGAGCTCCTGGGTCTCCGCGTCGGCAATGGTCTCCGCCGCGACGACGCCCTGCGCCTCCGCGACGTGCGCGAGCTGCAGCTTCGCCGTGACGTCGCCGATCGCGTAGATGTGCGGCACGTTCGTCCGCATCCGACCGTCGATGGCGATGGCGCCGCGCTCGGTGAGCTTCACGCCCGTCTTGTCGAGCCCGTAGCCCTCCACGCGGGGAGCGAAGCCGACCGACATGAGGACCTTGTCTGCGGTGAGCGTGCCCGTGGAGCCGTCCTTGGCCGTGTAGGTGACCGTGACCTGCGAGCCCTCGTCCGTGACCTTCTCGACCTTGGTCGAGGTCATGATCGGGATGCCGTAGCCCTTGTACTGCTTCGTGATCTCCTTGGAGACGTCGACGTCCTCGTTCGGCAGGGCGCGGTCGAGGAACTCGACGATCGTGACCTCGACACCGTAGTTGCGCATGACGTAGGCAAACTCCATGCCGATCGCGCCGGCGCCGACGATGACGATCGAGGACGGCAGCTCACGCTCGAGGATCTGCGACTCGTAGGTCACGACGTTGTCGCTCAGCTCGACACCCGGCAGCAGTCGCACGACGGATCCCGTCGCGATGATGACGTTGTCGAACGAGATCGACGCCGTGTCGCCGTTCGAGAGGGCGACCGAGAGCGAGTGGTCGTCGGTGAACGTTCCGCGCCCGTCGAACTCGGTGATCTTGTTCTTCCGCATGAGGAAGTGGACGCCCTTGACCCGACCGTCGGCGACGGTGCGGCTGCGGTCGAACGCGACGCCGTAGTCGAACGAGACATCACCGCTCATGCCGAAGGTCTTGGCCTGGTGGGTGAAGATGTGGGCGAGCTCCGCGTTGCGCAGGAGAGCCTTCGACGGGATGCACCCGACGTTGAGGCAGACACCGCCCCAGTACTTCTCCTCGACGATCGCCACGGACTTCCCGAGCTGGGCCGCGCGAATCGCGGCGACGTAGCCGCCGGGTCCCGCTCCGAGGACGACGACGTCGAAATGCTGATCGGTCATAGTGAGTGCCTCCCGAGAAAACTGTCTGAAGCCAACTCTATTCGCGCCGCAGGCGCTTCCGGCCCACTCGGCGGCTCAGGACAACAGCTCACGGATGTCGTCGGCGTCGAGCGCCGAGGCGAACACGTCGCCGTCGTCGAGCACACTGTCGACGAGCAGGGCCTTGCGCTCCTTGAGGGCCATGACCTTGTCCTCGATCGTGTCGGTCGCGATGAGGCGGTACACCATCACGTTCTTGTCCTGACCGATGCGGTGAGTGCGGTCGATCGCCTGTTCCTCACTCGCGGGATTCCACCACGGGTCGAGCAGGAAGACGTAGTCGGCCTCGGTGAGGGTCAGTCCGAAACCCCCGGCCTTGAGGCTGATCAGGAAGACGGGGGCATTTCCGGAGCGGAAGCCGTCGACGACCGCTTGACGGTCTCGCGTCGCACCCTCGAGGGTGGTCGTCGCCATACCCTCGGCCTCGAGGCGGGACCTCACCCGATCGAGGTAGCTCGTGAACTGGCTGAAGACGAGTGCCCGGTGTCCCTCGGCGACGACCTCCCGGAGGTGATCGACGAGTCCGTCGAGCTTGCTCGACGGGACGTCCGCGTAGTCGGCGCTCACGAGGGAGGCGTCGAGCGCGAGCATGCGCAAGAGCGTGATCGAGCGGAACACGATGAACCGGTTCCGGTCGAGGTGTTCGATGAGCCCGAAGAGCTTCTGTCGCTCCCGTTGGAGGTAGAGGTCGTAGAGCTCCCGATGCTCGGGTGCGAGATCGATCGAGATCGTCTGCTCGATCTTCTCGGGCAGCTCGGGCGCGACGATCTCCTTCGTCCGGCGCAGGAGGAACGGCGCGATCCGGCGGCGGAGCCGGTCGAGGCGCTCCGCGCGGAGCGCCTCGGTGACGGCGGGAGCGCTCCCCGCGCCGACACCCGAGGTGATGCCGCCCACGGGGTCCTCGATCACGCGCACGTACTCCTGACCGAATCGACGAGCCGAGGGGAACAGGCCGGGAGAGGTGAGCGAGAGGATGGCGTGCAGTTCGGTGAGCGAGTTCTCGATCGGCGTGCCGGTCACGGCGAGGACGAACTCGGCCTCGAGGTCGCGCACGGCCTCGTGCACGAGCGACGCCTGGTTCTTGACGAACTGGGCCTCATCGAGAATGACGCCCGACCAGCCGCCGGAGACCGCCGTGCGGTAGGCCTCGGCGTCGAGGCGCAGGAGCGCGTAACTCGTCACGACGATGTGGGCTCCGCTGGCGAGGTCGGCGATCGGTGTCCCGCCCGCGGCCTCCGTCGCCGTCGCGCGCCGCACGACGAGACCCGGCGCGAAGCGAGCGGCCTCGGCCAACCAGCCGGGTGCCACCGACGTCGGGGCCACGACGAGGAACGGCCGGAACGGCGCCTCGGCATCCGCCCCCGCCGGCGCATCGGATCCGTCCACGACGTGCTGCACGAGCGCGAGGCACTGCAGCGTCTTCCCGAGCCCCATGTCGTCGGCGAGGATTCCGCCGAGCCGATGCCGCCAGAGGAAGGCGAGCCACGAGAACCCCTCGTGCTGATACGCGCGGAGGTCGGCCGCGATCCCGCTCGACACGGGGACCGCCCGAGGACGATCGCCGCGCGCCTCGTCGACGAGCGCCCGCCACTCGGCGGCGGGGACCGACTCGTCCGCGAGGTCCTCGAAGTCCGCCCACAGGCTCACGTGATGGCGGCTGATGATGGGCGCGGTCTCCCACTCGGCGAGGTCCTTCGCCTCCTCGATGAGCTCTGCGAGACGGGCGAAAGCGGGGTGCGCGAGGGACAGGTACGTGCCGTCCACGAGGAGGAGGCGCTTCCGCCCCTTCGCGAGCGCCGTGAAGAGCGGGAGGAACGGAATCGTCCGGCCGTCGACCGTCACGGTGACGCCGAGGTCGAACCAGTCGCGGCGATCGCTCGGCATCGTGGAGACGACGAGCTCCGGCTCGCCGGTGAGCCGCGTGTACGCGGGTTGGGTGCCCGTCGTCTCGACGCGCACCCGCGGTAGGAGGCGCAGACGCGGGAGCAGCTCGGTCGCGAACTCGGCGGACTCGACCCCGTCGAGCACGACGTCGAGCGGGACGGGCGCGTCGACGGTCGCCTTGTCGCGACCGTCGTTGGGCGCATCGTTGGAGGACGCGTCCTCCCCCGGCAGCCACGCCGTCGGCACGGTACCCGTCGGGAGGACCTCGTCGAGCGGAGGGATCGACCCGCCGCCGCGAGAACGCCGCCATCGCCACGACAGCTCCGTCTCGTGCCGCGTCCCGAAACGGACGCTGAGAACGAGGGTCGCCGGAGACAGGGCGGGCAGCGGGACGGAGGCGTCGTGGCTCGAGACGTCGATCCGCTCGCGCAGTCCCGGCAGGTACGTCGTGAGGAGGTCGTCGACGTCGTCACCGGGCACCAGCACCTCGGCAGCGAGCGGACCGGCACCGCGCACGATCGCGAGCTCATCGCCGGTGAGTGAGCGCTCGGTCGGCGCGATCAGGACCGCTCGCGGGTTCGCGGGATCGACGATCGACACGCCGTGGGTGCCGATCGGCCGCGCGTGTGCCAGGTCGACCTCGTCGCCGTCGATCGTGAGCAGCGGGGCGAGCCGCACACCGCCCTCAGTCCGTGCGGCATCGAGCACGAGTCGGGCGGACGCCCCGACGGTGACGCTCGACCGGGACCCCGTCCCGATGAGCGGGATACCGAGCTCGGTGGTCTGCGCGAGCATCGCCCACAGCACCGGGTTGGCGAACTCGTCGAGGAACACCATGCTCGCGTCGGGGTCGAGCGTCAGCGCCCCGACCGCGCGGTGGAGGGCCCCGAGCTCCGCGAACCAGCGGTGCTGCTCCGGGTCGAGGTTCAGGCGGTTGAGGAGGTGCGGGAGATTCGTCCACGTCATCTGGCCGCGGGCCCACCCGCGCGAGGTCTCCGCCGTCGGGCGCACGGCGAGACGGAACTCCCCGGTACCGGGCGGGTCGCCGCGCTTGACGGGCGCGCCGGCGGACCGCGATGTCGGGCCGTTCCACCGGTGGGTGCCGCGCGGTATGAGCTCACGGAGCTCGAACTGCAGTGCGAGCCGGGTGTACGGGCGGCGACCACCGGCGGTCGAACCGGAACGGGAGGAGGGCGGCTGTCCGTCCCCTGTCCCGCCGCCGTCCGAGGTGGGGTCCCCCTCCGCCGTCCGGAACGGCGCGAGCGTCGATCGCCACCCCGTCTCCGTCGCGCGGGCGTCGTCCATCGTCGCCGGCGCACTGGTCATGTGTCGATCCTGCCACCCGGCGCCGACGCCGGGGCCTCGCGACGGCTCAGTCGATCGCACGGGCCAGGAGCCGGCGCGCGTAGGGGGTCGTCGGAGCGCCGAAGATGGCGTCGACCGTCCCGGAGTGCGAGACGCGACCGCGTTCGAGGATCACGACGTCGGCGGCGAGGGCCCGGATGTCCGCGGCATCGTGCGTCACGACGACCGTCGCTCCTCGGAAGTCGGCGAGGTGCCTCCCGAGCTCGACACGCACCTCGTCGCGCACCTCGACGTCGAGGGCCGCGAGCGGCTCGTCGAGCAGGAGGACGTCGGGATCCGTGACGAGGGCGCGGGCGAGCGCGACTCGTTGTCGCTGGCCTCCGGACAACTGGTCGGGGCGTCGCTCCGCGAGGCCCGCGAGGCAGAATCGGTCGAGCCACTCCCCGGCGCGCTCCCGCGCCTCCCGCCGCCCCGCGCCCGTCGACCGCGGGCCGAAGGCGACGTTGTCGAGGACCGTGAGGTGGGGGAAGAGCAGGTAGTCCTGGAAGACCATGCCGACGCGGCGCGCTTCGGTCGGCACCCGGATCGCGGCGACGGAGTCCTCCAGCACGCGGTCGCCGATCACGACGCGTCCCGCGTCCGGGACGGTCACTCCCGCGACGCACTCGAGCAGCGTCGTCTTGCCGGCGCCGTTCGGCCCCGCGACGGCGAGCACGCGGCCGGCCGAGGCGGTCAGCGCCACGTCGAGGACGAGGTCGCCGCGGCCCAGCGTGAGCCGTACGTCGAGGTCTCCCCCGCTCATGCGCTCACTCCCGGCATCCACCGGTCGCGAAGGGCCACGAGGACCACGACGGACACGATCATGAGGACCAACGACAGTGCGATCGCCGCGTCCGGGTCGCGCTGCAGTTCGAGATACGTGGCGATGGGGAGCGTCTGCGTGACGCCGGGGAAGCTGCCGGCGAAGGTGATCGTCGCGCCGAACTCGCCGAGGGCGCGCGTGAAGCACAGCACGGCCCCGGCGCTCACGCCGGGGGCGACGAGGGGCAGGGTGACACGAAGGAAGACCGTCGCGCGCGACCCACCGAGGGTCGCGGCGACCTGCTCGAAGCGCCGGTCCGACGCGCGCACAGCCCCTTCGACGGCGAGCACGAGGAACGGCATCGCGACGAAGACCTGCGCGATCACCACGGCCGTCGTGGTGAACGGGATGGTCAAGCCCCACCACGCGTCGAGCGCACCACCGATGAGACCCCGACGCCCGAGCAGCAGGAGAAGCGCGACGCCACCGACGACCGGCGGCAACACGAGGGGCACCGTCACGAGGGCGCGGAGGACCCGTCGTGGAACCGCTGGCCAGGCGGCCGAACGCACGAGGACGAGGGCGAGAGGGATCCCGAGCACGAGGGCGATCAGGGTCGACAGGAGGGCCGTCCCGAGCGAGAGGGCGAGCGCACTCGCGATCTCGGAACGTGCGAGCAGCGCGGGCAGTCGCGCCCACGGTGCGCGTACCGCGAGCGCGACGAGTGGGAGGACGAGCAGGGCGAGCGCGATCCCGGCCGGGATCCACACGAGCGGGGCGAGACCACGGACCGACCGACCGCGGCGTCGCCCGTCGCTACGCGCCACCGAAGCCGGCCCGGTCGAGAACAGCCCGCGCGTCGTCGGACAGGACGAAGTCGGCGAACGCTGCGGCGGCCGCGGGGTTGGGGGCTTCCGTGAGCACCGCGACCGGGTACACGTTGATGGCTTCGCCCGCTCCCTCGAACGTGATGCCCTCGACCGAGTCGCCGGCGGCGATCACGTCGGTGCGGTACACGAGACCGGCATCGGCCTCTCCGAGACGCACTTTCGTCAGCACCGACTTCACGTCCTGCTCGAGGGTGTCGGGGGCCGACTCGACCCCCTCTGCCTCGAAAACAGCCGCCGTCGCGGCGCCGCACGGCACCGCCTCCTCGCACACCGCGATCGAGAGATCCGCGCGCGCGAAGTCGTCGAGTCCCGAGACGTCCCCGGGATTCCCGGCGGGCACGACGATCTGCAAGGTGTTCGAGGCGAAGGCGATCGGGCCCGAGGCGGCACCCTCGTCCTCGACCGCGGCCATGGTCGCGAGATCGGCGGAAGCGAAGACGTCGGCGGGCGCCCCCTGCAGGATCTGCTCGGAGAGCGAGGAGCTCCCCGAGAAGCTCAAGACGACGTCGACCTGCGGGTTGAGCTCCTCGAAGCGGGTCTCGAACTCGCCGAACACGTCGGTGAGGGACGCGGCGGCGAAGACCGTGACCTGTCCCGTGAGCTCGGTCGCCTCCGGTCCGGCCGGCACGGATGTCCCACCGGTGTCGGCGCCGGCGCAGCCCGCGAGTCCCAGGACGACGGCCACAGCGGTTGCTGCCCGGATGCGCGTCGCCCGAGTACTGCCGAGTGCCGTCATGGTGCCCTTCCGCGGAGCTACGTCCGTCGCGCCGATCCTACCGAGCGTTCGGCGCGGCGAAGTCGAGCGGATCGGAGAGGCTGGCGCGACCGGCTCAGGCTGCCGGCACCCGGGTGCGATAATCGCCGCATGCCCGATTCCGCCCGGTTCGCCCGCCAGATCGTGCTTCCGGGATTCGGCGAGGCCGCGCAAGACCGCCTGGGCGCGAGTCGAGTCCTCGTCGTCGGGGCCGGCGGACTCGGCAGCACCGTCATTCCGACCCTCGCGGGCGCTGGAGTGGGGACGATCGGGATCGTCGACGACGACGTCGTCGAGACGAGCAATCTCCACCGCCAGCTCGTGCACGGCGTGGCCGACGTCGGCCGGCGGAAGGTCGACTCGGCGGCGGATCGCGTCCACGCACTCGCGCCCGACGCGACGGTCGTCCGACAGAGCGAGCGCCTCACGGCGGCGAACGCGCTATCCGTCCTCGCCGATTACGACCTCGTGGTCGACGGCAGCGACAACTTCCCCACCCGCTACCTCGTCAACGACGCGGCGACGATCCTCAACCTCCCGCTCGTGTGGGGAGCCGTCTCCCAGTACGGGGGCCAGGTCGGCGTGAGCTGGGCGTCTCGCGGGCCGCAGTACCGGGACCTGTTCCCGACGCCGCCCCCTCCGGGCTCGGTGCTCTCGTGCGCGGTCGGCGGCGTGCTTCCGACGACGGTCGGCGTCGTCGGCTCCCTCATGGCGACCGAGGTGATCAAGATCATCACGGGCGTCGGCACGCCGCTCATCGGACGGGTGACGGTCTTCGACGGCCTGAGCGGCGGGTTCCGTGAGCTCTCCTACGCGGCCGACCCGGACGCCGCGCCGATCACGGGCCTGGTCGACTACGACGCCTTCTGCGGCCTCGCCCCGGTCGACGCCGCGACGAGCGTTTCGGCGGAGGACCTCGCGACGCGCCTCGACGCCGTGACGCTCGTCGATGTGCGCGAGCCGTGGGAGGCCAGCATCGCGCGGCTCCCGGGCGCCGTCCTGCTCCCACTCGGAGAGCTGCAGGGGCGTCTCGGTGAGATCGACACGTCGCGCCCCGTCGTCGTCTATTGCCACAAGGGAATCCGATCGGCGGCGGCGCGCGAACAGTTGGAGGGGAACGGGATCTCCGCGGTGCACCTCGACGGCGGAATCGACGCCTGGTCCCGGCTCGTCGACCCGTCGATCGTGAGGTACTGAACCGCCATGGCGTCCTTCCACCGCCGCTCCGTCGAGGAGCACGTCGCCCGCATCGCGGAGCTGCTCGCCCCCGCACTCGAGCCCCGCGAGGAGCTCGTGAAGCTCGACGACGCCCTCGGTCGCGTCACGGCGAGTAGCGTCGCGTCCCCCGTGGACCTGCCGCTCTTCCGCAACTCCCAGATGGACGGGTTCGCCGTCGTCGCGGCCGACGTAGCCGACGTCCCCGTGACACTGCCCGTCGTCGGCGAGGTCTCGGCCCGGGCCGCCGAGCCGGACGCGCTGCATCCCGGGACGGTCGTGCGGATCATGACGGGCGCCGTCGTGCCCGACGGTGCCGACGCCGTCGTGCCCGTCGAGGACGCCCGGGTCGTCGGCACCGACTCCATCTCGATCGACCGTGCCCGGGCCCGCGGGGACTACGTGCGTGAGCGCGGCAGCGACGTCCGTGTCGGCGATGAACTGCTGCCGGAGGGCGTCAGCCTGGCGTCCCGCCACCTCGCGGTCCT
This sequence comes from Labedella populi, assembly GCF_004078655.1. Taxonomy (GTDB): domain Bacteria; phylum Actinomycetota; class Actinomycetes; order Actinomycetales; family Microbacteriaceae; genus Labedella; species Labedella populi. Next base: position 11,325 of record NZ_RZNC01000007.1, read on the forward strand.
CGCCGCGGCCGGTATCGAGACGGTCTCCGTGCGCGCCGGCACCCGCGTCGCCGTCATCACGACGGGGGCGGAACTCGTCGCCCCCGGTGCCGACCCTCGCCCCGGGCAGGTGTTCGACTCCAACGGGACGGCGCTCGTGGCCGCGGTGCGCGCCGCGGGAGCCGAGGTCGTCGCGCGGCACCGTGTCGCCGACGATCACGACGAATTCCGCCGAGCCCTCGACGCCGCGACGGTCGCCGCCGATCTCGTCGTGACGTCCGGTGGCATCTCGATGGGCGATTACGAGGTCGTCCGCGAGACGCTCGAGCCCCTCGGCGCCGACGTCGGTTCCGTCGCGATGCAGCCCGGCGGTCCACAGGCTGTCGCGACGGTCGACGGCACCCCGGTCGTCTGCTTCCCCGGGAACCCCGTGAGCACGCAAGTGTCGTTCGAGGTGTTCGTCGCCCCGCTGCTCCGTCGGGCGGCGGGACGACCGGAGCGGGTGGTCGCCCGGCGGCCGCTCGCGGCGGATCTGACCTCGGTCCCGGGCAAGCGGCAGTTCCTCAGGGGACGGATCGACGGCGACCACGTGTCGCTCGTCTCCGGCCCCGGCTCCCACCTCGTGGCGGCTCTCGCGGCCGCGGACGTCCTCGTCATCGTTCCGGAGGACGTCACGGCGCTCCGCGCGGGCGACCTCGTCGCGACCTGGGCGCTGTGAGGCGGGCTGACGCACAATGACGATAAACGACGTGACAGCATGAACGACATGACCGACGCCCCTCCCTCCGCGCTCACCCACCTCGACTCCGACGGACGCGCCCGCATGGTCGACGTCGGCGGCAAGGACGTCACCGACCGGACGGCGACCGCCTCTGCGCGCTTCCTCACGCGCCCCGACGTCGTCGCGCTCGTGCGGGCCGACGACCTGCCGAAGGCCGACGTGCTCGCGACGGCCCGCATCGCCGGCATCCAGGGCGCCAAACGGACGAGCGATCTCATCCCCCTGTGCCACCCCCTCGATCTCTCCTCGGTGTCCGTGGACTTCGATTTCGACGAGTCGTCGATCGTCGTCTCGGCCACCGCGAAGACCCGGGGGCGGACGGGCGTCGAGATGGAGGCGCTCACGGCCGTCGCGATCGCGGGGCTCACGCTCCACGACATGGTCAAGGCCGTCGACCCCGAGGCGATCCTCGACGACCTCAAGCTCGTCGAGAAGACCGGCGGCAAGCGCGGTCACTGGACACGGAACGCCGTCCGCGCCGGGACCGCTGCCGTCCTCGTCGCGTCGACCGCGGGAGCGGCGGGCGAGCGCGAGGACACGACGGGGCCCCTGATCGCGGCGTGGCTCTCCGACCAGGGCTACGCGGTGGACAGCGTCCGGATCGTTGCGGACGCCGACGTCGCTTCGGCGCTGGACGACCTCGTGGCGAGCGCCCCCGCCGTGATCGTCACGACGGGGGGCACGGGCATGTCGCCCACCGACCGCACGCCCGAGGCGACCCGTCGACTCCTCGACCGTGAACTCCCGGGCGTCGCGGAGGCGATCCGCGCCGCGGGTGCGGCGAAGACCCCGACGGCCGCGCTCAGTCGCGGCCTCGCGGGGACGTCGGGCGGGACGGTCATCGTGAACCTGCCCGGTTCCCGCGGCGGCGTGGCCGACGGACTCGGCGTCCTCGACGGGCTGCTCGACCACCTCGTCGCCCAGATCGCCGGAGGGGGCGCGCATGAGTGACGCGCTTCAACTCATCCGCTCGCTCGACCTCATCAGCGACGTCGACATCGATGTCGCCGCCGTCGAGAACGCCGTGCTGACCGACCACGACGGCGCCCTCGTGACGTTCCGCGGCATCGTCCGGAATCACGACCACGGCGAGTCGGTGTCCGCGCTCGATTACCAGGCTCATCCTGAGGCCGCCCGCTTCCTCGCCGAGTGCTGCGAGACGATCACGCGCGAGACCGGCGTGCGCGTCGTCGCGGTGCACCGGGTCGGTTCCCTCGTCGTCGGCGATACGGCCCTCGTCGCGGCCGCCGCCGCCGCCCACCGCCACGAGGCGTTCGACGCGTGCGAGCGGCTCGTCGATCTCATCAAGAAGACCGTCCCGATCTGGAAGCGACAGCACCTCGCCGACGGCGCGACGGAGTGGGTCGGGCTCTAGCCTCGCCCGGTCGGAGTTCTCAGCCGCCGGCGAAGGGCGGAAGGACGTCGACGCGTGCGCCGAGTGAGCGGGCGTCATCGCGGCTCACGACTCCGTCGACGAGGAACGAGCCGGACGCGAGCACGCGGGCCATCGCATCGCCGTAGCGGTCGACGAGGAGCCTCCGGAGCTCGCCGACGGTCCCGGCCGCGACGATGCTCTCCTCCTCGCGCCCCGCGGCTTCGGCCGCCGCCGCGAAGTAACGTACGAGCACCGCACCCTCAGCCACCGATCGCCCCCATGCTCCGGACGGGCCGGACGAAGTCGGCCGACGCCATCCCGTGTCCCGCTTGCTTGCCCCACATGGCGGCGCGCCAGCGGTCCGCGATCTCGGCGTCGTCCGCTCCTCCGCGCAGCAGCCCGCGGAGGTCGGTCTCGTCGTCGCCGAAGAGGCACGAGCGGACGGTGCCCTCCGCCGTCAACCGCGTGCGGTCGCACGTCTCGCAGAACGCACGCGTCACCGAGGCGATGATGCCGACGGTCGCGGGGCCCCCGTCGACGAGCCACTCCTCGGCGGGCGCCGATGGGTCCTCGCGGTGCGGGTCGGTGAGGGTGAACCGCGAGCCGAGCACCGCGAGCAGCTCGGCGGCGTCGACCATGTTGTCGCGCGCCCACGCCTCGTCGGCGTCGAGCGGCATCTGCTCGATGAAGCGCAGCCTCACTCGGTTCTCGAGCGCCCACGCGAGCAGATCGGTCGCGCCGGCGAGCGTGTCGCGCATGAGGACCGCATTGATCTTGAGCGGCGTGAGTCCCGCGCGCTTGGCCGCCTCGATGCCCGCGAACACGGCCGGGAGCCGGTCCCGGCGCGTGAGCCGGGCGAAGTGGTCGCGGTCGACGGTGTCGAGGGAGATGTTGACCCGCGTGAGACCCGCTGCCATCAACTCGCCGATGCGCTTGTCGAGACCGATCCCGTTCGTCGTGAGGGAGATCGAGGCGCCGAGCGCGACGGCCGAACTCTTGGCGAGGATCTCGGCGAGGTCGGCGCGCATGAGCGGCTCACCCCCCGTGAACCTCACATCGTGTACGCCGAGGTCGCGCGCGGCGATCCCGACGAGGCGCGCGATCTCGTCGGGCGTGAGGAGGTCGTTCCGGGCGATCGGCGGAAGGCCCTCCTCGGGCATGCAATAGGTGCAGCGGAGCGAGCACTTCTCGGTGATCGAGACCCGGAGGTCGCGCGCGACACGACCGAAGCGGTCGACGAGACCGTCGGTCTCGGGGCGTCCGGTGGTGTCGGGACGCACGTCGGGTGCACGCCGGATGCCGGGGAGTCCGAGCGCGATACTCGTCATGACTTCACCCTAGTTCCGATGCGGTCGGCCCGGGGCAGCGACCCAGCCTCGAGGACTACCATGACCGCCATGTCGACTCGCAGTCCGGAGCGCCCCAGCCCACCCGCGGCGACGCGCGCCTCGTCGAGGAACCCGACCCCCCGCCCGGTTGTCCTCGCCGGCGCCGTCGGGCTGCTGTCAGCCCTCGTGACCCTCGCAATCGCGGAGCTCGTCGCCCTCATGGTGGATCCGGCCTCGAGCCCCCTGCTCGTGGTGGGCTCGCTCGTGATCGATCTCGTGCCCTCATGGGTCAAAGACCTCGTGATCGCGCTCTTCGGAACCAATGACAAGATCGTCCTCCTCCTCGTTCTCGCCGTCCTCGTTGCGGCTCTCGCCGTCGTGGCCGGCCTCCTCGAGTGGCGCCGGTCCCCTTGGGGTACCGTCCTGCTCGCGGTCGTCGGGGCCGTGGCCGTCGTGGCCGCGACGACCCGGTCGGGGGCGACCGGGATGTGGGCGAGCCCGACGATCGTCGGCGTCGGCGCCGGCGTCCTCGTCCTCCGCGTCGGTTCGGAGCGACTGCGCGCGTGGATCGGCGACGGGGACGCCGATGTGCTCGGGGCGCACCCGGACCCGTCCCTCGCCGACACAGCGGTGAGCCGCCGCCGATTCCTCGTCTTCACCGGCGCGACCGCCGTGGGCGCGGTGCTCGTCGGCGTCGGGGCACGCGTCGCGAACGCCGCCTCGGCGGCCGCCGGCGCCGCCCGCCGCACTTTGCGCCTCCCGTCGGCGGTCTCGCCTGCCGCGCCGATCCCCGCGGCAGCGGATCTCGGGATCCCCGGGCTCTCCCCTGTGGTGACTCCGAACACCGACTTCTACCGCATCGACACCGCGCTGCAGGTCCCGAGCATCGACCCGTCCGAATGGAGCCTCCGCGTCTTCGGCGAGGTCGAGGAGGAGTTCGAGCTCACCTTCGACGAACTCCTCGAACTGCCCATGCAGGAGAGCGTCGTCACGCTCGCGTGCGTCTCGAACGAGGTGGGCGGCGATCTGATCGGCAACGCCGTCTGGCTCGGCTACCCGCTCCGCGAGTTGCTCGCCCGTGCCCGCCCGCGGGAAGGCGCCGACATGGTGCTCTCCCGCAGCATCGACGGCTTCACGGCGGGCACTCCCCTCTCGGTGTTGCAGGAGGAGGACCGCGACAGCCTCATCGCCGTGGGGATGAACGGCGAGCCGCTGCCCCTCGAGCACGGCTTCCCCGCTCGGCTCGTCGTCCCCGGGCTCTACGGCTACGTGTCGGCGACGAAGTGGGTCACATCGCTCGAGATCACTCGCTTCTCCGACGCCAGCGCCTACTGGACCGACCGCGGCTGGTCGGCCCAGGGACCCGTGAAGACGCAGTCGCGCATCGATGTGCCGACGAACCGCGCCCGCGTCCCCGCCGGCCGGGTCGCCGTCGCCGGGGTCGCCTGGGCGCAGCACACGGGTATCGACCGCGTGGAGGTCCGCATCGACGACCAGGCGTGGGCTCCCGCTCGACTCGCGACGCCGATCTCCGCGGACACCTGGGTCCAGTGGGTCTTCGAGTGGGACGCGCCCGCCGGCGACCACCGCCTCCAGGTGCGGGCGACGGACTCGGACAGCACGACGCAAGGTGAGCGGTCCGTCCCGGTCGTCCCCGATGGCGCGGAGGGCTGGCACACGATCGAGGTCACGGTCGCCTGACCCCCGAAGCCGCTCGCCCCGATGCTGGTCGCGGACGCCTCCCGCTCAGTACGATGAGCGCACGAGCGTCGCCGACGAGTGGAGGATCGACATGGCCGTGTTCAGTCGTGGATTCGGAGGGCGGGCTCGCGAGAGCGCACCCGACCTGCCGCCCGGTCAGTTCCTGACCGAGGACTTCCCCGTCCTCTCGGCCGGTCCGACGCCGGAGATATACACCGCCGAGTGGTCGTTCTCGATCCGCACTGAGACGGGCGCGCAGCACACGTGGGACTGGGAGCAGTTCCGAGCGCTGCCGTCCGAGCTCGTCTCGACCGACATCCACTGCGTGACGCGCTGGTCGAAGCTCGGCACGTCGTGGCGCGGCGTCTCCCTCGACACCCTCTTCGAGGAGGTCGAGTCGAGCTACGACTACGTCATGGCCCACTCCTACGGCGGCTACACGACGAACCTCCCCCTCGAGGACCTGCTCGACGGGAAGGCGTGGATCGCGTACGAGTTCGACGGCGAAGACCTCGACCCGGAGCACGGCGGGCCCGCCCGTCTCCTCGTCCCGCACCTGTACTTCTGGAAGAGCGCGAAGTGGGTGCGCGGTCTCGTCATGATGAAGGACGACGAACCGGGATTCTGGGAGCAGAACGGCTACCACACGTACGGCGACCCCTGGCAGGAGCAGCGGTACTGGTGAGCACGCTTCACGACACCGAGCTCCGCGACACCGGGCCCCACGACACCGCGCTTCACGACGCGGTGACCGAGCGGTGACGGACTGGAAGGTCGGGACGGTCACGGACACGCGAACGGAGACTCCGACGGGACGCAGCATCACCATCTCCGTCGACGGCTGGCCCGGCAACCTCGCCGGCCAGCACCTCGACCTGCGCCTCACAGCCCCCGACGGCTACCAGGCGGTCCGCTCGTATTCCATCGCGAGTGTTGGAGACGGGAGCACCGTGGAGCTCGCCGTCGATCGGTTCCCCACGGGCGAGGTCTCTCCGTACCTCGTGGACGACGTGCTCCCCGGCGACCAGCTCGAGGTGAAGGGCCCGCTCGGCCGGTGGTTCGTGTGGACGCCGGAGGACACGCGGCCGATCCAGCTCGTGGCGGGCGGTTCGGGCATCGTCCCGCTCATCGCCATGGCCCGCGCCCACGCGATGTCCGGGAGCACCACGGCGTTCCGGCTGCTGTACTCGGTGCGCACGCCCGAGGATCGCTTCTTCGCCGACGAACTCGCGTCCCTCGAATCGGAGACCTTCCACGTCGATTACGTCTACACGCGATCGACCCCGGCCGACTGGCCGACTCCGCCCCGGCGCGTCACGCGCGACGTCATCGAGGCCCTGACGATCTCGGCCGCCGATGCACCCGGCGTGTTCGTGTGCGGCCCCACGGGGTTCGTCGAGGCCGTCGCCCGCGCCCTCGTCGAACTCGGCCACGATCCGCAGTCCGTCAAGACCGAACGGTTCGGAGGCTGACCATGACGAGTCACGTGGACGGCAACGCCCTCGCCGGATCGCTGTCGGAGATCTTCCGCACCGACATGACAACCGCCGTGTGCTGTTGCGGCGGCTGCGGCGACACGACGACCATCGCGACGGAGATGGTCTACGGGACGGACGCGCTCGCGCACGGCTCGATCGTGCGCTGCCGCTCGTGCGACGACGTCCTCATCACCCTCGTCGACACACCGGAACGCACGGTCGTGCGCTTCCCCGGCATCACGACACTCACCGTCGACCGCGAGACCCCGCCCGCCTGAGCGCTCACTCCCCTCGCCTTTGGGCTGTCATATATCCGCGGTCGAACCGCCCTCGTGGCGCGTGCTCGCTCAGGCTCCGACGTAGGCGGCGAGATGCTCGCCCGTGAGGGTGGAGCGCGCGGCGACGAGGTCGGCGGGAGTGCCCTCGAAGACGATCGACCCGCCGTCATGGCCGGCCCCCGGCCCCACGTCGATAATCCAGTCGGCATGCGCCATGACGGCCTGGTGGTGCTCGATGACGATGACGGAGGTGCCCGACTCAACGAGGCGATCGAGCAGGCCGAGGAGGTTCTCGACGTCGGCGAGGTGGAGGCCCGTCGTGGGCTCGTCGAGGATGTAGACGCGTCCCTTCTCGCCCATGTGCGTCGCGAGCTTGAGACGCTGACGCTCGCCGCCCGAGAGCGTCGTGAGGGGCTGCCCGAGGCTCACGTAGCCGAGCCCCACATCGGCAAGCCGATCGAGGATCGCGTGCGCCGCCGGCGTGCGGGCCTCGCCGCTGCCGAAAAACGACTCCGCCTCGGCGACCGACATCGCGAGCACCTCGCTGATGTCCTTCCCGCCGAGCGTGTACTCGAGCACGGACGCCTGGAAGCGCTTGCCCTCGCACACCTCGCACGTCGACGCGACGCTCGCCAGGACGCCGAGGTCGGTGTAGATGACGCCGTTGCCGTTGCAGTTGGGGCACGCACCCTCCGAGTTGGCGCTGAAGAGAGCAAGCTTGACGCCGTTGGCCTTCGCGAATGCCTTCCGGATGGGCTCGAGCAGACCCGTATACGTCGCGGGGTTGCTGCGCCGGGACCCCTTGATGGCGCCCTGGTCGATCGAGACAACGCCCTCGCGCCCCGCGATCGAGCCGTGCACGAGCGAACTCTTGCCGGAGCCCGCGACACCCGTCACGACCGTGAGGACGCCGAGAGGAACGTCGAGGTCGACGTTTCGCAGGTTGTTCGCCGACGCTCCCCGCACCTCGAGCACACCCGTCGGGGTCCGTACCGTCTCCTTGAGGGAGGCGCGGTCGTCGAGGTGCCGGCCCGTCAGCGTGTCGCTCGCGCGCAGCCCCTCGACGGTTCCCTCGAAGCAGATCTCGCCGCCGTGGACGCCCGCACCCGGGCCGAGATCGACGACGTGGTCGGCGATCGCGATCGCCTCGGGCTTGTGCTCCACGACGAGCACGGTGTTCCCCTTGTCACGCAGACGCAGGAGCAGTTCGTTCATGCGTTGGATGTCGTGCGGGTGCAGACCGATCGTGGGCTCGTCGAAGACGTACGTGACGTCCGTGAGCGAGGACCCGAGGTGACGGATCATCTTCGTGCGCTGCGCCTCGCCGCCGGAGAGCGTCCCGGCCGGCCGGTCGAGCGAGAGATAGCCGAGCCCGATCGAGACGAACGAGTCGAGCGTGTCGGACAGCGCCGCGAGGAGGGGGGCGACGGAGGGCCCGTCGAGCGCACGCACCCAGTCGGCGAGGTCGCTGATCTGCATCGCGCTCGCCTCGGCGATGTTGATGCCGCGGATGCGCGACGACCGTGCGCCCTCATTGAGCCGGGTCCCGCCGCACTCCGGGCACGTCGCGAACGTCACCGCACGGTCGACGAAGGCCCGGATGTGCGGCTGCATCGCCTCCCTGTCCTTCGAGAGCATCGACTTCTGCAGCTTCGGGACGAGGCCCTCGTAGGTCATATTGATGTCCGAGACGCGCACCTTCACGGGCTCCTTGTAGAGGAGGTCGTGGCGCTCCTTCTCGGTGAAGTCGCGGATGGGCTTGTCCGGGTCGAAGAAACCGGAACCCGTGTAGATCTTCACGCCCCAGCCGTCGGCGGTGTAGCCGGGAATCGTGATAGCGCCCTCGTTGAGCGACTTCGACTCGTCGTAGATCTGGGTGAGGTCGATGTCGTTGACCTTGCCCATGCCTTCGCAGCGCGGGCACATGCCGCCCGTGATGGAGAAGTCGCGGCGCTCCTTCGTCGTGACGCCGGCCTTCTCGAAGGTCACGGCGCCGGCGCCCGAGATCGAGGCGACGTTGAACGAGAACGCCTGCGGAGCGCCGATGTGCGGCTCCCCGAGCCGACTGAAGAGGATGCGGAGGAGGGCACCCGTGTCGGTCGCGGTGCCGACGGTCGAGCGGACGTTCGCTCCCATGCGCTCTTGGTCCACGAGGATCGCCGTCGTCAGCCCTTCGAGCACGTCGACGTCGGGGCGCGACTGGCTCGGCATGAAGCCCTGCACGAACGAGCTGTACGTCTCGTTGATCATGCGCTGCGACTCGGCCGCGATCGTCGCGAACACGAGGGAGCTCTTCCCCGAGCCCGAGACGCCCGTGAACACCGTGAGCCGGCGCTTCGGCAGGTCGACGGAGACGTTCTTGAGGTTGTTCTCGCGCGCGCCGACGACCCGGATCAGGTCGTGACGATCGGCGGGGTGCCGGCCGTCGAAAGGGGCGGCAGGCTCGGCGTGCGTTGCGGAAGAGGTACCAGGCATCGTCGACATGATCAGATGCTAGCGACGAGCACCGTCATCGCGCGCTCGATTCTCCCCATTCACGTTCCGCCCTCTCGACGAACGGTCGGCCGATCGGCGGGCACCGAGTACCCTTAAAGGATGACTTCCCTTCAGGACACGACGGAGCCGGGCGACGCGGCGTCGACGGACACCGCGAACGCCGCCGCCGAGCAGGCCCCCGAGACCCAGACGTTCGCCGACCTCGGACTCGCCGACACCGTCCTGAAGGCCGTCAAGGACCTCGGGTACGAGACCCCGTCGGCCATCCAGGCCGCCACCATCCCGACGCTGCTCGAGGGGCGCGACGTCGTCGGCCTCGCGCAGACCGGTACCGGCAAGACGGCCGCGTTCGCGCTCCCGATCCTCTCGCGCCTCGACACGTCGCAGAAGAAGCCGCAGGCCCTCGTGCTCGCGCCGACCCGTGAACTCGCCCTGCAGGTGTGCGAGGCCTTCGAGAGCTACGCGGCCCACCTCCGGGGCGTGCACGTCCTCCCCGTCTACGGCGGGCAGGCGTACGGCGTGCAACTCTCCGCGCTCCGTCGCGGGGTGCATGTCGTCGTCGGCACCCCCGGCCGCATCATGGACCACCTCGAGAAGGGCACCCTCGACCTCTCGGAGCTCAAGTACCTCGTGCTCGACGAGGCGGACGAGATGCTGCGAATGGGCTTCGCGGAAGATGTCGAGACGATCCTCGCCGACACCCCGTCAAACAAGCAGGTCGCACTGTTCTCCGCGACGATGCCGGCGCAGATCCGCCGCATCTCGCAGAAGTACCTCAACGACCCCGAAGAGATCACCGTCAAGAGCAAGACGACGACCTCCTCGAACACGACGCAGCGCTACCTCGTCGTCTCCTACCCGCAGAAGGTCGACGCACTCACGCGCATCCTCGAGGTCGAGAACTTCGAGGCGATGATCGTCTTCGTGCGGACGAAGAGCGAGACCGAGACGCTCGCCGAGAAGCTGCGCGCCCGCGGCTACACGGCCGCAGCCATCAGCGGAGACGTCGCGCAGGCCCAACGCGAGCGCACCGTCAACCAGTTGAAGTCGGGCAGGCTCGACATCCTCGTGGCGACGGACGTGGCCGCTCGCGGACTCGACGTCGACCGCATCAGCCACGTCGTCAATTACGACCTCCCGATCGACACCGAGTCGTACGTGCACCGCATCGGCCGCACGGGCCGCGCGGGTCGCACGGGCGACGCGATCAGCTTCGTCACGCCGCGCGAGCGCCGCATGCTCACCTCGATCGAGAAGGCGACGCGCCAGCCGCTCACGCAGATGCGCCTCCCCACGGCCGACGACGTCAACGCGACGCGCCTCTCGCGCTTCGACGACCAGATCACTGCGGCGCTCGGACAGACGGAGGGCATCGACCGGTTCCGCGACATCATCGGCCATTACGTCTCGCACCACGACGTGCCCGAAGCCGACGTCGCCGCAGCCCTCGCGGTCGTCGCGCAAGGCGACGAGCCCCTCCTGCTCGACCCGAACCAGGACCGCTCCGAGAGCTTCACCGAACGTCGCGACCGTCCCGAGCGCGGCGACCGCGAGCACCGCTTCGGCGGCGGCAGCCGTTTCGGCGGGGATGACCGGCCGGAGCGGCGGCAGCGCCCGTCGAGCGGACCGATGGCGACGTACCGCATCGCGGTCGGGCGCCGTCAGCGCGTCGAGCCCCGCCAGATCGTGGGAGCCCTCGCGAACGAGGGCGGCCTCAGCCGGGAGGACTTCGGGATGATCGACATCCGGCCGGACTTCTCCCTCGTGGAGCTCCCGGCGAACCTCTCGGAGGACAAGCTCGCGAAGCTCGCCGAGACGCGCATCAGCGGCAAGCTCATCGAGTTGCGTCCCGACCGCGGTGCGCCGGGCAAGCGTCCGCGCACCGACGCCCCGCGCGGCGGCGACCGTGGCGGTTTCCGCGACCGGAACGACGACCGCGGCGGCGACCGGCGTGGTGGCTTCCGCGACGACCGCCCGGAGCGCAAGCCGCGCTACTGAGCGCAGGCGACCGACTCGAGCCCCTCACGACCCGTCAGCATCTCCGGATCAGACGGTCGAGAGGGGCTCGTGCGGTTCGGGCGGGAGGACGACGGTGATCCCGTCGCCCGGGCGGATGGTGCCGCCGGAGCGAACGACGGCCATGACGCCCGTGCGGCGCTCGACGGCGCCGCCGTCGTCGACGCGGATGCACGCCTTCATGAGTCCGTCCTGGAAGCGGTCGATCTGCACGCAGGGGTTCCGGAGCCCCGTGATCTCGACGCTCGCCTCGTCTCCGAGATGCAGGACCGTGCCGCGCGGGAGGTCGAGGAGTTCGACGCCGGTCGTCGTCACATTCTCGCCCAGCTGACCGGGCGCCACGGAGAAGCCCTCGTCGAACAGCTCGGCGAAGAGCTCGCTGTGGATGAGGTGCACCTGCCGGAGGTTCGGCTCGTCCTTGTGCCAGCGCTTCCGCGAGCGATGCTGGACGGTGGTCCCGGCATGGGCGTCGCCCTCGACACCGAGCCCTTCGAGGAGGACGATCTCGGCGGCCGTCGGCTTGCTGAAGTGGTGGCCGCGATCGAGACTCACGGAGACGACGGCCGGCGCTGCGGGACTCATGAATCGATTCTGCCCGCTGCGCTGCTTCGTCGCGCTCGGACACACCTCCCGAGCACCGAGCGACCACATCCGAGTACCACCGGCATGCTCCACAGATACACCCCTGGTCGGATGCGGGTCACAGTTTCGCGTGCGATTCTCGAGACATGAACACGTCAGTGAAGCGCTGGGTTCCGTTCGCCGCCGTACCCGTCATCGCCGTCGCCGCGGCCATCGCCATCCCCCTGTCGACGAACGCTGCGCAGGACCTCCCCGAGAAGACCCCGCAGGAGCTGCTGACCCTCGTCGCCGAGAGCGACGTCCGAGCCTTCTCCGGCGAGTTCACCCAGACCTCCGACCTCGGCCTTCCCGACCTCTCCGGCTTCGGCGGAACGAGCGCGAGCGGCGGCGAGTCGTCGATCGCCACAGCGATCATGGAGCTCGCCACCACCTCGCACGACGCCCGCGTCTACGTCGACGCCGAGCAAGGCGTACGCCTGCAGGTCCTCGACCGGCTCGACGAGCGCGACGTCATCGCGACGGCCGACGACGGCCTCTGGGTGTACGACTCCGGCGAGAAGACCGCTGCGCACGTGACCGCCTCGGGTGACCTGCCCGACGCGCCGGAGGCTCCGGACACCGACGTCCCGACGCCCTCCTCCGTCGCCGAGGACCTGCTCGCCTCGCTCGACGAGTCGACGACCGTCGCCGTCGGCTCGACCGCCACCGTCGCGGGTCGCAGCGCGTACGAACTCCTTCTCACGCCGCGCGACGACTCCTCCCTCGTCGGGTCGGTCGTGGTGTCGATCGACGGCGAGACGGGCCTCCCACTCGGGATCGCCGTCACGGCCGACGGCGACTCCTCTCCGGCGTTGAGCGTCGCCTACACGAGCATCGACTTCTCCACTCCGGACGCCGACCTCTTCACCTTCACGCCGCCGAGCGGCGTCGAGGTGACCGAGAAGACCGTGCCGGTCGACGGTCACTCTGACTCGGTGTCGCCTGGCGACGCCGACGACTCGACGCTCCCGGGCGCGACGACCTCCGGCACCGGCTGGACCACGATCGTCGAACTGCCCGCGGGCGACGCGTCCGTCTTCGAGGGACTCGACGCCGTGACGACGCCCGTCGACGGCGGTCGCGTCCTGTCGTCGGCCCTCGTGAACGTGCTCTTCACCGACGACGGCCGAGTGCTCGCGGGAGCCGTGTCGCTCGGCGCACTGGAGGCGGCCGCCCGATGACCGGGGGTGGGCTCGCGATCGAGACGCGCGGCCTCACGAAGCGATTCGGACACCACGAGGCGGTCTCGGCGCTCGATCTCGACGTCCCGACGGGTTCGGTTTTCGGGTTCCTCGGACCGAACGGTTCCGGGAAGACGACGACGATCCGCATGCTGCTGGCCCTCGCTGCGCCGAGCACCGGCACCATCTCGGTGCTCGGTTCCGAGATGCCGTCGCGATCGTCGGACGTACTCCCCCGTGTCGGCGCCCTCGTCGAGGGTCCCGGCTTCTATCCGTTCCTCTCTGGAGCCGCCAATCTGACACGATTCGATGCTGCCGAACCCGCGACGTCGACCCGCACGAGGTCCTCGCGGGTCGCCGACGCTCTCGCCCGCGTGGGACTGTCCGCCGCAGCACGCAAGAAAGTCGGGTCGTACTCCCTCGGGATGAAGCAACGGCTCGGCATCGCCGTCGCACTCCTCTCGCCGCGGGACCTCATCGTCCTCGACGAGCCGACGAACGGACTCGACCCGCAGGGTACGCGCGAGGTGCGTGCCCTCATCCGCGGGTTGAACGCCGACGGCACGACCGTGCTGGTGTCGAGCCATCTACTGGCGGAGATCGAGCAGCTCTGCACTCACGCCGCCGTCATGCGAACGGGACGCCTCGTGGCCCAGGGCGGGCTCGACGAACTCCGCGGCACGACCGCGGCGTTCGAACTCCTGACGCCCGACGCGGGTGAGGCGATCGGCGTGCTCGCTCGCCACGGCCTCGAACCCCACGTCGCGCGCGACGCCCACTCCGGCGGCCCGTCCGCCGATGCCGCTCGTGTCGATGCCGATCTCCCGTCGAGCGTCCGGTCGGAGGACCTCGTCGCTGCGCTCGTCGCGGCCGACGTCCGCGTCCGTGGCGTCGCCGTGCGGCGCCCATCGCTCGAGGAGCGCTTCGTCGAGCTCACCGGGGAGGGCTTCGATGTCGAACGCTGACGCGATCGCGGCGACCACCGATGGCCCCGGGGTCGGCACCCCACCGAGTCGTCGTGGCCGAGGCGCCGGCGCGTTCCTCCTCTCGGAACTCGCCTTGCTCTTCCGGCGACGCCGCACGTGGGCTCTCCTTGGCGCCCTCGCCGCGATCCCCGTCCTCCTCGCCATCGCCGTGAGACTCTCGGGAGAGGGCGGCGGCCCCTCCTTCGTCGGCGACATCGCGGGCAACGGCCTGTTCACCGGCTTCGCCGCCATCACCGTTGCGGTCCCGCTCTTCCTTCCGCTCACGATCGGTGTCGTGGCGGGTGATTCCGCCGCCGGCGAGGCCTCACTCGGCACGCTGCGATACCTCCTCATCACACCCGTCGGGCGCATCCGGCTGCTCCTCGTGAAGTTCGCCGCCGCAGCGGTCTTCTGCCTCACTGCGGCGCTCACGGTCATGATCGTCGGCATCCTCATCGGGCTCGCGCTGTTTCCCATCGGGCCGGTGACCGTGCTGTCGGGCACGGAGGTCCCGGTGGTCGAGGCGATCGGTCGAGCACTGCTCATCGCCGTCTACGTCGCCGTCTCGCTCCTCGGGCTCTCCGCCATCGGACTGTTCATCTCGACGCTCACGGACGTGCCTGTCGGCGCAATGGCGGCGACCGTCGTCCTCTCGATCACATCGCAGATCCTCGGGTCGTTGTCGCAGCTCTCCGCGCTCCACCCGTACCTCTTCACAACCCACTGGTTCGGCTTCGGCGACCTGCTGCGCGACCCGATCTCGTTGACGAGCTTCGGCGAGAACGCACTCCTCCAACTGGTCTACGTCGTCGTCTTCGGTTCCCTCGCGATGGGACGCTTCGTCACACGCGACATCCTGTCCTGACGCTCGCGCGGCTCGGCTCGGCTCGGCCCGCCCTCGGCATCGGCGACGGCCTCGAGTGCCACGATCCCCACACGAAATAGCGCGTTTGTGCGCAGATCTACCGATGTACCGGGCGATCTGCGCACAAACGCGCTACGTGGTGGGTCAGGGAAGGTGACGGCGCGGGGTCACGGGAGGATGTGGCCCGCCGCGGTGAAGAGGCGGTACCACTCCTCACGCGTGAGAGTCACGTCAGAGCCGGCCGCGGCCTCCTGGACACGGCCGGGCTTCGTCGTGCCGAGAACGACCTGCATCTTCGCCGGGTGACGCGTGATCCATGCGGTCGCAATGCCCATGGGAGTGACACCGTACTGCCCCGCGAGCTCGTCGAGCACGTCGTTCAGCTCGGCGAAGTTCTCGCGGTCGCCGAGGAACACGCCGTCGAAGAATCCCTTCTGGAACGGTGACCACGCCTGGAGCGTGATGTCGTGGAGGCGCGCGTAGTCGAGCATGCCGTTGTCGCGATCCACCGACTGGTCGAGGCCGACCATGTTCGCGGCGACGCCCGACGCGATGATCGGCGCGTGCGTGATGCTCAACTGCACCTGGTTCACGACGAGCGGCTTCGTCACGAATCGACGCAACAGATCGAGCTGACCGGGGGTGTGGTTCGAGACGCCGAAGTTGCGCACCTTGCCGGCATCAGCGAGTTCGTCGAA
The DNA here is from genome assembly GCF_004078655.1 of Labedella populi. GTDB lineage: Bacteria > Actinomycetota > Actinomycetes > Actinomycetales > Microbacteriaceae > Labedella > Labedella populi. The sequence continues at coordinate 27,087 of NZ_RZNC01000007.1, forward strand.
CGCCGCAGCGACCTCTTCGGGCTCGACGAGCGTGTCGGGACGGTGCAGGAGCAGGATGTCGAGGTAGTCGAGCCGCAGCGCGGCGAGCGACTCGTCGACGGTCCGCAGGATGTGCTCCTTCGAGAAGTCGAAGGAGCCGTCGCGGATACCCACCTTGCTCTGGACGATCACCGACTCGCGTTCGGACGGGCTGAAGGTGACGGCGTCGCCGAAGCGCTTCTCGGCGCCGTGACGCTCGTCGCCGTAGATGTCGGCGTGGTCGAACATGGTGACGCCCGCCTCGCGGGCGGTCGCGACGAGGGTGCGGATCTCCTCGTCGCTGAGGGGGCTGATCCTCATCAGCCCGAGGATCACATCGGAAGCGGTCAGATCGGTTTGCGGCAGTGCAATGTTCTTCACTCCCCCATTCTCGTCGTGGACACCGCAGTACCGCATCTTGACCGCTCAATCTGACAGTCGTAAGATTTCTTACATCCGTAAGAAAGAAGCGCCATGACCCTCCCCGACCCGCGCCTCGCTCGCACGCGGCACGCGCTGATCGCCGCCGCGACGGCCGCGCTCGACGACCGCGGCACCGAGTTCATCAACATCACCGACCTCGTCGCGACCGCGGGAGTGAGCCGGCCGTCGTTCTACCAGCACTTCGGCGATCTCCCGACGCTCGTGCACGCCGCCGCCCTCGCGCGTGTCCGCGAGGCCTTCGAGAGCATCGCGACACCCGACAACATCGGCGAGTCCTGGACATCCTTCACACAGCGCACGGTGCGCGAACTCATCGCGCACTTCGCGGAGCACTCGGACTTCTACCTCCGCGCCGTCCAGGGCCCGGCCGGCCAGATCTTCGCAGCAAGCGTCATCCGCTTCCTCTCGGAGCGCCTCGAGACCGTTTCGCCTCTCGCTCCCGTCATCTCGGACTCCCTCCTCCCCCACGAGCTCGCCGACTTCCTCGCGGCCGGCGTCTTCTGGACCATCACGTCCTGGCTCGGGACCGACCCGTCAGACCGGGCGAGCGTCGACGAGATGACCCGTCGCGTCGGCGTGCTGCTCCTGTCGTCGACGGGCTCGTCGCCCGAGGACGTCGACGCCGCCCTCCGCACCTCCACGATGCCAGGGGCGACGAGCCGATGACCGCACCCACCACCTCCCCCACTCTCCGCGAGCGTCTCCTCCCCTCACGACGTACACTCGTCGTTCTCTTCGGCGTCGCGATCATCCCGCTCATCTACGCGGGATCGCTCATCTGGTCGAACGAGGACCCGACCCACCACCTCGACGCGGTGCCGGCGGCGATCGTCGACCTCGACCGCGGGGCGACACCGAACACCGATGCCGCCGAGCCCGTCGATCTCGGGCGCGAACTCACCGACGAGTTGCTCGCGAGTCGGGAATCGACGAACTTCGACTGGATCGAGGAGGCCCCTGACGCAGCCGCCTCCGACCTCGCCTCCGGGGAGGTCCTCGTCGTACTCACGGTCCCCGAGGACTTCTCCGCCGCGGCGGTCTCCCCTGCGGACGACGATGCGGACGCGGCTCGAGCCGCGACCCTCTCGATCGAGACGAACGACGGCGCGAACGTCATCGTCGGCTCGGTCGCGAAGAGCGTCGGCACGGCCGTGACGGAGAGCCTGTCGGCGCAGGTTTCCGCCGAGTACCTCGAGAACGTCTACCTCGGCTTCTCCGACATTCACGACGAGGTCGCTGAGGCCGCGGAGGGGGCGACGGACCTCGCGTCCGGCGCCCACGAAACCGAGAACGGCGCCGACGACCTCGTCGTCGGCCTCGCCGATGTCGCGAGCGGCGCCCTCGACCTGTCGAGCGGCGCCTCGACCCTCGCCGCCGGAGCCCGCAGCGCCGACGAGGGCGCCGAGCGGTTGAGCGCCGGGCTGCAGGAACTGGACGGTGCGACGGCGGAGCTACCCGAGAGTGCTGCCGCACTCGACACCGGCTCGGACGCCGTGTCGAGCGGCGCGCACCGTGTGGCCGACGGTGCCGCGGACCTCGACGCCACGGCCGCGGTCGCGGCATCGAGTGCTCAGTCGATCGCCGACGGCGCGGCGCAGCTCTCGAACGGCATGACCCGGCTCGCGGGAGGTACGGCGTCGCTGTCGTCCGGGCTCACGGCCCTCGTGGCGGACTACGCGACGATGACGGATGCGCAGCGCCTCGCCGCCCTCGAGGGATTGGCCGCACGGGCCTCGGAGGCCGACACGGTCGCGGAGGGCCTCGCCGCGTCGTCTGGCGGACTCGCCGCCGGTTCGGCAGCGCTCGTCGGCACGGACGACCACCCGGGACTCGCGGCACTCGCCGAGGGCGCGTCGACTCTCGCCGCCGGCGCAGCCGAGGTCGACGACGGCGCGACGGACCTCTCCTCGGGGATCGACACACTCGTCGGCACGCTCGACTCGCTCACGACGGCGATCGCCGAAGCGGCCACCGGGGCCGACGCTCTCGCGGACGGCACCGCCGGGGTCGCTGCGGGCGCCGATGGTCTCGCCGGTGGCGGGTCGGCCCTCGCCGACGGAGCCTCGAGGGCGTCGCGCGGCGCGCAGCGCCTCGACGACGGCCTCTCGTCGCTCAGCTCCGGATCGGCCGAATTGTCCCGGGGTCTCACGGACGGCGTGGACGACATCCCCGATTACTCGACCGAAGACGCCGCACGCCTGAGCGACGTCGCCTCGGCCCCCGTCGAGCTCGACGCCGACCGGGCGAACGAGGTGCCGGCCTACGGCTGGGGCCTTGCACCGTACTTCATGTCGCTCGCACTCTGGGTGGGGGCGCTCGCCTTCTACCTCATGATGAAGCCGCTCTCCGAAGCCCTCGTCGTGTCGCAGCGTCCCGCGTGGCTCGTCGCGTTCGGGAGCTTCCTCCCCGGAGCGGCCATGGGGGTCGTCCAGAGCGCACTCATGGTGACGATCGTGCACCTCGTCCTCGGGGTCGAGGCGGCCTCCCTCGGCGGCCTCTACGCCGTGGCCGCGCTCGCGAGCGTGACCTTCGTGGCCATGAATCAGGCGCTCGTCTCGCTCCTCGGAGCCCCCGGACGATTCATCGGACTCATGCTCGTCGTGCTCCAGCTCTCGTCAGCGGGAGGCACGTATCCCGTCCAGACCGCGGCGACCTTCTTCCAGGCCCTGCACGGCTGGTTCCCGTTGACCTACGCCGTCGAGTCCTTCCGGTCGCTCATCGCGGGCGGCGACATCGGCATCACGCCGGGACTCGGTGTCCTGTCGCTGTGGCTCGTCGGGTCGCTCCTCGTCACGGGGGTCGCGGCGGCTCGTGCACGCCGGACGACCCTGGGCGCTCCGAGGGCGTCGACCGCCGCGCTCGCCTGACGCCGTCAGCTTCGGATCGTCACGCGGGGGTACTCACCGAAACGTGCCTGGTACGCCTGGGAGAAGCGCGACAGATGCGCGAACCCCCACCGCCTCGCGATGTCCGCGACGGTCGACTCGGCCGGGTCGGATGCGATGAGCTCGAGCCGGACGGCGTCGAGACGGCGATCCCGGAGATACCCGAGCGGCGTCGTCCCGACGTGTCGCCGGAAGACGTGTTGAACCGAACGCACCGAGAGCCGCGCCGCCTCGGCGACGTCGGGGAGGGTCACGTGCTCGGCGACGTGCTCGTCGAGGTAGGCGACGGCTCGCCGCACCCCTGCTCCGGCCGGCACGGCCCGCTCGTCCGCCCAGGCTGCGCCCGGCGCGATCTCGAAACTCGAGAGCATGACCCGCACCATGGTGTCGAACAATCGATCCCGCACGAGCGGCGAGTCGAACGCGGCCTCATCGGCGGCGGCCGCAAGTACCCGATCCGACACGATGCGCCAGCTCCGCGCCGCCGCGGGTGTCAGGGGCGCCGTGCGCCCCGGTCGCGGGAGGAGGGACGGCAGCTTCTCGCGCTCGACGTAACGGCGGGCGGCAGCGAAGAACGCCTCGAGATCCAGCGCGACGAGTTGCACGTGGGCGTCCTGGAACAGGATCCTCGATTCGCCCGGGGGCCGCAGGTACGGCTGCGCCGTGTCGACGGTCTCGCGGTCGTAGGAGACGTCGAATCGGCCGGACCGCACTCCCCCGACCGCGATGCCCTCCGGCATGGTCCCCGTCCCGCTCGCCGTCCCCTCGATCGTGAGCGAGTAGGCGGTCAGTCGGGCGTCACCCGTGACGGCGTGCCGGAAGAGGAAAGGCCTGTCGTCCGCGGCTGTGAACGAGATGCCCGGGAAAGCCGCGCGCATCACCTCGCTCGCGAGCTCACGATCGCTCGTGGCGACATCTCTCCGTTGAACCGCCGACATGCTCTTACTTTAGGCGCTCGCGACCCCGGCCCGCCCCGTTGGACGCGCCGAAGTCATCCCCAGTCTTCGCGGCGATCTCCCACCCGCTCTTGCGCATTATGGATATGCTCGGCCGGAGACCGCGGAAGGGAAGACATGGGTTCGGTCATCTACAACGACTCGGTGCTGCGCCTCGACGACGCGACCCTCGCACACCTGCAGTATGCGATCATTCAGCGGTACCGGCGTGGCGAGTCGTTCCTCCTCACCTGGACGATCGACGGCTCGATCGATGGGCGCGAACGCTCGCTCTGGCTCAGTCCGAACGCCCCGCTCAGTTTCGAATTCGACGAGCCGGGAGACGTGCCCTTGGAACTGGCCTGGGTCGAGGCCCTCAACGACACCGCCGACGCGACCGGCGGGCTCCGGATCATCGACCGGTACGGGCGTCCCATCCCCGTCGACCTCGTCGAACGCGCTGCCTGATCGTCGCCGAGCGACACCAGGGGCCTCGCCGCCGTCGGTGCTACGGCGCATGATGGGAGCATGCCCGAGCTTCCCGAAGTCCACGCGCTCGCCCAGGGTCTCGACGCGCGGTTGCGCGGACGGACAATCGATCGGTTCGACGTGTTCGCGATCGCAGCACTCAAGACCGTCGACCCGCCGGTCACTGCTCTGAGCGGTGCGACCGTGCTCGGTGTCTCTCGGCACGGGAAGTTCCTCGACCTCTCCGTCGGAGACGTGCACCTCGTGATCCACCTCGCCCGGGGCGGCTGGATGCGCTGGCGCGACGAGACGCCGCAGCGCTCCACGACCCGGCCGGGGAAGGGTCCACTCGCCGCTCGACTCGTGCTCGCGGGGGGCGGCGCCGTCGACATCACCGAGGCCGGCACGACGAAGCGCCTCGCACTGTCGGTCGTCCGTGACCCGCTCGATGTCCCCGGCATCGCCCGTCTCGGCCCCGACCCGCTCGACGACGCCTTCACCGAGGAGGTCTTCGCGGACATCCTGGCCCACTCCGGCAGATCCCAGATCAAGGGCCTGCTGCGCGACCAGGCGGTCATCGCAGGGATCGGCAACGCCTACTCCGACGAGATCCTGCACGTGGCGAAGATGTCTCCGTTCGCCCCGGCGTCGATGAAGCCGGACGACGTCTCGCGACTCTACGGCGCCTTGCGCGACACGCTGCGCGACGCCGTCGAGCGCTCCGACGGACTCGACGCCACGGAACTCAAGCGGGAGAAGCGGTCGGGACTGCGCGTGCACGGACGGACGGGAGAAGCCTGCCCCGTATGCGGCGACACCGTCCGTCAGGTGATCTTCTCCGACTCGACACTCCAGTACTGTCCGACGTGCCAGACCCACGGCAAGCCGCTCGCCGACCGCGTCCTCTCCCGGCTCCTCAAGTAGCGGCTCACCCGTCGCCGCTCTCGGGCGCCGTCACGCTCGCCGCCGTCGCTCCGCCCCCGCCGATCGCCTCTGCCACGAGGGCACGGAGCATCGGGATCGTCTCGGCGTCGAACCAGTCGTTGCGCATCTGCCAGCCGAGCGTGAGCGGCGATGGATGCACGACCGGGAAGAGCGGCAGATACTCGGGAGCACGCCGAACGGTCTCGGTGAGCGTCCGGGCCCGACGTCGACCGAGGTAGTGCCGCTGGGCGTACGATCCGACGAGGACCGTGAGACGCACGCCGGTCAGGACATCGAGGATCCGCGGGTGCCAGAGCGGCGCGACGTCACGGCGGGGCGGCAGATCTCCGCTCGCTGGGGCCTTGCCCGGGTAGTAGAAGTCCATGGGGACGATCGCGAAGCGCTCCGTGTCGTAGAACTCCGCATCGGTGACCCCGAGCCACGACCGCAGGCGCACGCCGCTCGGGTCGTCCCACGGGATGCCACTCGCCTGCGCGCGTCGACCCGGCGCCTGACCGATGAGGAGCACACGCGACCGTGCCGAACCCACGACGAGAGGTTGCCAGCCCTGCCGAGTGGCCCACGCGTTCGACGGGTGCGCGGCGATCTCCGCGCGGAGGTCGAGGAGCGTTGTCACCCGTCCAGTGTCACACCCCGCCATCACGGCGCGCCGCCGCGGAGACGGCGGACGCATGAGTGCGCAGTACGGGGCTATCTGACCGCGGCCGCATCGATGCTCGAACGCGCCGCGGAGCAGATGGGGGCGCGATGGACCGCCCCGTTGGAAAAGCTCGCCCATCATCTCGTCGCGATCCTGGACGGCATCACGACGACCTGGCTCGCCGACGGTGCTTCGGAAGCCGCGCGGGCGACCGCCCGCTTCGCCGCCGGAGCCTTCGCAGCGCACGCGGTCGAGGCGGACGACGCGTCAGATGCAACCGATGCGACAGATGTGGTGCGGCTAGCCGCCCGTTCGAGACAAGGCACCACGACGAGCGCCGTGGTGTCACCGTAACCCCGTCAAAGGCTCTCGGTGGGCGACTCAGGACGCGGGCTTCGACCGCCGCGAGCGCACGTGGCGCACGACGAGCTGGAGGACCACCGCGACCATGAGCACCGAGAAGGCGATGTTCGACCAGAACGGGGAGATGGCCGTCGCGGCGACGATGCCGACCGGTGAGGCGATGCACGCGGCGCCTCCCACGAGTGCGGCGATGCGCCAATCCACGTTCTTCCGCCGTGCGTTGCCAGCGGTCGCCGAGATCGAGCCCGGGACCATCATGAGGAGCGAGGTGCCCTTCGCGACGAGGTCCCCCGCCCCGAAGAACGCGATGAGGACCGGCACGACGATGATGCCGCCGCCGACCCCCATGAGACCCGAGAGCACTCCGGTGATCCCACCGGTCAGCACGAGAGCGATCCCCGTCCAGACGGTCAGATCGATCGCATCGGAACGCTCCGGGACGGTGAACCACAGACTCACGACGACGACGAGGAGGAACGCCACGAAGCCCCAGAACAGCGCCGTCTTCGAGATCCGCGCGAGCAGGAAGGTGCCGAGTTGCGCTCCTGCGATGATTCCGACGGCGAGGAGCGCTCCGGAGAACCAGTCGACCTGGCCCGAGATCGCGTAGCCGACGGCTCCGACGACCGCGGTCGGCAGGATCGCGGCGACGGAGCTCCCGGCGGCGAGTCGCTGATCGACCCCGAGGAGCAGGAGGGCCGGGACGACGACGATTCCGCCGCCCACCCCGAACAGCCCCGAGAGGAAACCCGCGGCGACCCCGAGGGCGATGAGCGCCCCCGCGCCCGCTCGCGCACGCTCCACTGTCCGACCGTCTGATGCCATCGCTTCGCTCCCCCTGAGGTCCCGTGCAACTGTGGCATTCAGACGCGACCTCGTCAAAAGGGGGACGCTCGGAGTGGGCGTCAGGTGCGACGGCGGACGGGCCGCACGGCGCGGCGGTCGGGCAGCACTGACGTCCGTTCCGCTCAGCGCCGGGTTCGCTAGGGTGGCCGATGTGACTGCGAACGATCTCGACGACGAGCCCATCACCGGGGCCGTGAGCGCGGGGCCCGTCAGCGTCTCCCCCGGTATCTATGAGCACTTCAGGGGCCAGCGATACGAGGTGTACGGTGTCGGCACGCACACGGAGACCGGCGAGGCGCTCGTGTTCTACCGCACCCTCTACGACGACTACTCGTTCTGGGTGCGCCCGGTCGCGATGTTCGTCGAGCACGTCGACCGCAGCGGCTACAGCGGGCCGCGCTTCCGCCGCGTCGCCTGATCCCTCGTGACGGGTGCGAGCGCGGCAGTTTGGACACGAGGGCGCAAGGTGCACGTGTAGCCCTCGTGCGGGTGTAGCTCTCTGGGGGGCGGGGGCGGGGAGGGATCAGGGTGGGGGGTCAGGGGTGAGTGAGGCGGTGCCATGCGAGGGTGGCCAGGGTCTCGGCCTGCATGGCCAGGACTCCGTCGTCGAAGACCGCGGTCGGAGAGTGCATGCCGGGCGCATGATCGGGGTCGACGTCGGTCGGGCGGGCACCGAGGAACACCAGGGTGCCGGGCACCTCCTCGAGCACGTAGGCGAAGTCCTCGGAGGCCATCGACGGACTGGGCATGCGGCTCACGTGGTCGGCTCCGTCCAGGCCGTCGAGGACGCCGAGGACCACCGACGTCTCGGCCGGGTCGTTGACGGTCACGGGATAGGAATCGACGTACTCGGTCGTGACCGCGCAACCGTGGGCCTCCCCGATCCCCACGACGAGCGGTGCGAGGCGCTCGCGGAGGAGGGTGAAGGTCTCCCGCGAGAGCGTGCGGATGTTCGCCTCGATCACGACACCCGTCGCGAGTACGTTGGCCGCCGCCGATTCGCTCGTGATCCGCGTCACCGAGAGGACCGCGGGATCCGTCGCGGGGACCCGGCGCGCCACGAAACTCTGGAGGGCCAGAACGATCTCCGCCGCGACGGGGACCGGATCGATCGCGTGCTCGGGGAAGGCGGCGTGGCCGCCCGTCCCACCGACCCGGACCCGGAGACCACTCGCGCTCGCCATGATGGGTCCGCTTCGCGTCACGAACGACCCACCGTCCGTGACGCAATCGACGTGCACGGTATAGGCGGCGACGGGCCGCTCGCCCGCCGCGTCGAGCACGCCCTCCTCGATCATGAGGCGCCCACCCGCGAAGCCCTCCTCGCCGGGCTGGAACATCGCGACGACGGTCCCGGGAAGCTCCGCACGGCGCTCGTGCAGAAGCCGGATCGCGCCGAGCAGGCCCGCCATGTGGAGGTCGTGGCCGCACGCATGCATCGCCCCCGTCGTGGAGGCGAACGGGAGCACCGTCGCCTCCACGATCGGGAGCGCATCCATGTCGGCGCGCAGCAGTACGACGGGTCCCGGCCGACCGCCCCGGAGAACCGCCGTGACGGACGAGAGTCCCCGCCCCAGCGACACCTCGAGGTCGAGACCCGCGAGTTCCTCGAGGATCACGGCTTGCGTGTCGGGGAGATCGAGGCCGACCTCCGCGCACGCGTGCAGTCGGCGGCGGACGTCGATCAGGTCGTCGAGTAGAGCGGATCCGTCGAACGGCCGTCCTCCCGCGCCCCCGGCCCCGCTCACGATCCCGACCCCGGCAGCAGCGCGCGCCGCATCCGGCGCGCCAGGGCGTCGTTCCGGTACGGACCCGGCTCCTCGAGCGCCGACACGACCCGTTCGACCACCTCCGGGGGCTTGTCCTGGCTCATCTTGTCCTTCGCCACGAAGCGCGCGACCCGCAGCCGGAAGCCGACCGTGCCGTGCACGATCCGTTCGGCGTACGCCGCGTTCTCGAGCGTCCGCCGCATCCGGTAGGGATTCGGCAGCGGATCCTCGAAGTGGTCGACGAGCCGTTCGAGGACGGCGAGGTTCTCCTCGTCGCTCAGGATCTCCGGGACGCCGTACGCGTGCACCGTCGCGAAGTTCCACGTCGGCACGGCGGCCGGGACGTCGTACCAGCCCGGCGAGACGTAACCGGAGGGGCCGGAGAAGATCACGAGCAGCTCGTGGGAGCCGAGCTCGTGGAGGCGCTCGTCCGGACGCCCGACGTGCGAGACGACCGTGATCTCGCCGCTCTCCTGCCCTTCCTCGAGGAGGAACGGATAGTGCGACGCGACGGGTCCGTCCGTCGTGGCGCTCACCATCGTCGCCCACGGCGCGGAGCGGATGAGCGCCCGCACCTCGTCGGGATCGGTCATCGCGTAGTCGGCGTTCTCACGCATCGGTTCCTCCCGTCGCTCGGCGCGCTGTGCGCACAATGATGTCGACGTAGTCCGGCCACAACGTCCGTTCGAGTCGATGTCCCATGCCCTCGAAGATCCGGAGCTCGGCGCCGGGGACGGCCTCGGCCGTGAGCTCGGCAGCGAGCGGCAGCAGGAGGGTGTCCTCGCTGCCGTGGACCACGGCCACAGGGATGGACAGGGAGCGGAGCCGCTCGAGGCGATCCGTCGCGCGGACCAGGGCGGCGCCGTGACGCAGGAACCCGTTCGGCTCGTAACCGCGATCGATCTGGCGGGCGGCGTGGCGTCGCTCGTCCTCCTCGTCGAACTCGAACGCCGGAGCGTGCATCGAGCGCTGGTAGCCGACGAACTGCTCGATGGCGTCCTCGCGCGCGAGTGCCTCGGCCGCGACCGGGGTGCTCTCGGCCGTCGCGGCCTCCGCCGCCGAGAGGTAGACGGGATCGAGTCCCGGGATCGAGGACAGCAGCACGATGCTCCGCACACGGTGGGCGTGATCGAGCGCGAGGTACTGCGCCATGATCGCGCCCATCGAGTGCCCCGCGAGGTGCGCGGAGGGCAGCCCGATGGTGTCGAGGATGCGCAGGACGTCCTCGGCCGCCTCCGCGACCGAGTAGCCGCCGTCGACGTCGCCGACCCCTCCGAAACGCTGTGAGAGGCCGGTGTCGCGGTGGTCGAAGCGGATCACCTGGAAGCCCTCGGCGACGAGGAGATCGACGAACTCGTCGCGCCAGTCGATGAGTTGCGTCGCACCCCCGCCGATGAGCACGAGGGGTTCGCCGCGCTCGTCGCCGGTCACCTCGAAGTGGATGCGGACGTCGTCGACCATCGTGACGGGCATCAGAGGCCGCCCTCGAGGTCGTTCCACGTCCATCGTCCGCCCAGCATGGTCGCGGCGACGGGCATCTCGCGGAGTTCCGTGGCCGTGGCCGTCAGCGGGTCGGCGTCGAGGACGACGAGGTCCGCGACCTCCCCCTCGGCGATCGTGTAGCGGCCACGTGCGCTCGCGGAGACGGCCAGGTCGACGGGCAGCGTCTGCTCGGGGTGCCACGGGTCGCGGCCGTCACGCGATCGCGAGACGGCCGCGGAGATCGCGAGCCACGGGTCGAGCGGCGCCACGGGCGCGTCGGAACCGAGGTGCACGGTCGCGCCGGCCTCGTGGAGGGAGCGGAACGCGAATGCCCGATCGGTGCGGCCGTGCCAGTGCCGGTCGGCGACGTCGCGGTCGTCCATCGCATGCTCCGGCTGGACGCTCGCGACGAGGCCGAGGCGCCCGAAACGCTCGAAGTCCTCGGCTGCGACGAGTTGCGCATGCTCGACGATCCCGGGAATGCCGAGGCCCTCGAATGCGTCGATCACCGCGGTGTTCGCCTGATCGCCGATCGCGTGCACGGCGGGGGCGATGCCGTTCTGGTGCGCCCGTCGGAGCAGCCCGACGAGTTGCTCCGGGCTCACGGCCTGGACGCCGTACGAGTGCGGGTCGGCCGGGTCGAGGCCCGGATACGGTGCCCAGCAGAACGCCGTCCGCGTGTTGAGGGAGCCGTCGACGACGATCTTCAACCGGCCGAACGAGATGAGACCGGCGTCGTCGAGACGGTCCCCGGTGCGCAGTCCCCGCCCGATCGCCTCCTCGAGCCGCTCGGGCCACACCGACCCCTCGACGCGAAGCGAATCGACCCCCGCGGCGACGCGCTCCGGCCAGATGGTCGCGTTGTCCTGGTTCTCGAACTCGACGATCCCGACGACGCCGCGTCGCGCCGCGTCGGCGGCGGCCGCACGATAGGACGCGAGGCCCGGCTGCGCACCACGGTCGTGCACGCCGAGGGCTCCGATCCACTCCGTCTCGCGGAGCATGCCGTCCTCCGGGAGGGTCAGCCCGTAGAGGCGCGCGGCGGCGGAGTTGAGCCAGCCGCAGTGCAGGTCTCCGCTGATGAGCATGAGCGGCCGGTCCGGCGCGATCTCGTCGAGCGCCGCGAGGCTCGGGGCGTCCGGCCAGAGGGCGTCGCGGAAGCCGTAGCCGACGAGAATGCGCGCGTCGGACGTCGGCAACGCTGCCCGCATGATCGCGACGGCTGCCGTGGCGCTGTCCGCGGGGGCCAGGTCGACACGCTCCCGCTTGACGACCCACTGCGTGAAGTGCACGTGTCCGTCCCAGAGCCCGGGGGCGAGCGTGCGCCCGTCGAGGGCGAGTTCCGGCACGCCGGGCACGACGAGCATGCGGCGGGCACTGATGCGGGCGATCCGTCCGCCGGCGACGAGCACGTCGCGGGGTTCGTCGACCCCGAGCAGTCGCGCGTCGCGCAGCAGGATCGGTCGGTCGGCGTCGGTCATGCGTCCTCCAGTTCGAGCGGTTCGCCCATGACGGGTACCGAGCGCAGCAACTCGCGCGTGTACGGATCGGCCGGGTGGGCGAGGACCGCCGACGTCTCGCCGTGTTCGACGATGCGGCCGGCGCGCATGACGCTCACCTCATCGCTCACGTAGCGGACGACGGCGAGATTGTGGGAGATGAAGAGCATCGTGAGGTCGAGTTCCTGCTGCAACTCGCGCAGGAGGTTCAGCACGACCCCCTGCACGGACACGTCGAGGGCCGACGTGATCTCGTCCGCGATGAGCACGGCGGGCTCAGCGGCGAGGGCGCGCGCGATGGTGATGCGCTGCCGCTGCCCTCCCGAGAACGCCGACGGCGATTCCCCCGCCCGCGCCGGGTCGATGTGCACCCGATCGAGGAGCGCGTGCACGCGGCTCTCGCGATCGATGCGGTTGTAGTACCTCCCGGTCGCGAGGAGACCTTCGGCGATCGAGGCGCCGATCGGCATGCGTGGGTCGAGAGCGCTGAAGGGATCCTGGAACACCATCTGCACACGGCGGCGCGCGAGCCGTGCTTCTCTCGCGCGATTCGTGATGTCGACGCCGTCGAGCAGGATCGATCCGCCCGAGACGGGCGTGAGCCCGACGGCGATCCGTGCCATCGTCGATTTGCCGCTGCCCGACTCCCCGACGAGCCCGTGGGTCGTGCCGGGACGTACGACGAGGTCGGCGGATTCGACGGCGACGTGGGCTGTGCGACCGTGGCCGTATGTGACGCTGACCCTCCGGAATTCGAGCTCGCTCATGCGACGACCTCCGTGTGCTCGGCCGTGGGATCGGTGGAAGCGCTCGTACCCGGTTCTCGTCCCGAGGGAGGTTCCGCATCGATGACGGGCAGCGGCTTGTCGCGGTCCGTCCCCATGTCGGGGACGCACGCGATGAGGCCGCGCGTGTAGGGGTGGCGGGCGTCGTCGAGCCGATCGGCGGCGAGCTCCTCGACGATCCGTCCTCCCCGCATCACGACGACCCGGTCGCAGAAGCCGCTGACGAGGGCGATGTCGTGGGAGATGAGCAGGATCGCGGCTCCCGTCGAGCGCTGCGCGTCCCGGAGGGCGCGGAGTACCTGGCGCTGCACCGTGACATCGAGGGCCGTCGTGGGTTCGTCGGCGATGATGAGCCGAGGGGTCCCCATGAGTCCCATGGCGATCATGGCGCGCTGGCGCATACCGCCCGAGAACTCGTGAGGGAGCTGTCGCAGTCTCCGGGCGGCATCGGGGATCCGGACGAGGGTGAGGGCCTCGATGGCCCGCGCCGCGGCGGCCGATCGACTCATCCGGCCGTGGATCTCGCTGACCTCGCGCAACTGGCGACCGACGGTGAGCGACGGGTTGAGCGAACTCAGCGGATCCTGGAAGATCATCGCCTGCTCGAGGGCGAGCCGGCGCTTCTCGACCGAGGTGGGCTCGCGGGTCATGTCGATGCCACGGAACACGAGGGAGTCGCTCTCCACGAGCGAATCGGGACCGAGGAGGCCGGCGGCCGCCATGGCCGTGACGGACTTGCCGGAGCCCGACTCCCCCACGATGCCGACGATCTCCCCCGGTGCCACGCTGAGCGTCACGCCGTGGACGCGTTCGACGAGACCGCCGTCCTCCGAACGGAAGGAGACGCGGAGGTCGACGGCCTCGACCACGGGAGCGGCCTCGGGGACCGTCGGGATCGCGCGGGTCTCGGCGCGTGATCGACGCGGCAGCGCGCGCAAGGTGCGATTCGAGCGCTTCTCGCTGAACAGCGCGCCGAGGAGGGAGAAGACCACACCGGTGAGGACGATCGCGATACCCGGGCCCATCGCGGCCATCGGGTCGACGTAGATGCGCCGGGCGCCCTCATTGAGCAACCGGCCCCAGTCGTACTCGGGCGCCTGGACGCCGAGGCCGAGGAAGGACAGGGCCGCGAACGACAGGAGGGTGACGGACGCGTGCGACGCCGTGTTGACGAGCAGCGGCGGGAGGATGTTGGGCACGACGTGACGCACCGACGTCCGGAGCGGACTGCTCCCGAGGATGCGCGCGGCGTGCACGAAGTCGCTCCCCGCGACCGAGGAGGCGAGCGTCGACACGAGACGGCCGAACACGGGGATACCCGCGAAGCCGACGGCGAGCATGGCTCCCGTCGCCGTGGTGCCCCAGATGACGGAGAAGAACAGGGCGAGGAGCAGCCACGGGAACGACAGCAGGATGTCGATGAGCGCGTTGACGAGCCGGCGCGCGACCGGGGGCAGCACGGCGGCGATGATGCCGACGAGCACGCCGCCGATCACGGAGATGCCGGTCGCGCCGAGCGTGAGCAGGACGGAGACCCGCGTCGCGACGATCACGCGGGCGAGGAGGTCTCGGCCGAGCTCATCCGTTCCGAAGGGGTGCTCGAGGCTCACCCCTTGCTGCCGACCGGCGATGTCGCGCGCCGTCGCCGCCTCGCCGAAGAGGACGGGGCCGAAGACCGTCGCGAGGAGTACGACGACGCCGCCGATCATGACGGTGATCCCCGCGGGAGTCCGAAGCGTCCGGGTGAATCGAGTGGACATGGGTCAGGCCTCCGCGATCGCCGAGCGCGGGTCGAGCGCGGCCAAGGCGAGATCGATGAGCAGGTTGGCGGCGAGGACGAGGATCGCGTAGACGAGCACGACGCCCTGAATGAGCGGGTAGTCCTTCGCCGTGATGGAGGAGACGATCGTCGACCCGATGCCCGGGATGACGAAGACCGTCTCGATGAGCACGGTGCCGGCGACGAGCCCGACGAGCACGACCCCTCCGGCCGTGAGCGTCGCGGCCACGATGTTCGGCAGGGCGTGACGGACGTAGAGGATCTGGTTCGGCAGCCGCTTGCTGCGCGCCGTGGTGAGGTAGGGCTCGTCGAGGACGCGCAGCATCTCGACGTGCACGATGCGCGAGAGGTACGCGAGTGGGCCGACCGCGAGGGCGATGACCGGGAGCACGACCTGCGACGGCTGCCCCCAGCCGGCTGGCGGGAACGCCTGGAGGCCGACGCTGAAGACCGAGATGAGGAGGACCGCGAGCAGGAAGTTCGGCACCGCGATGAGGACACCGAGCAGTCCCGAGGCGCCGAGGTCCGCGGCGCGGTGGCGGCCGCTCCGCGACGACACGGCCGTCGCGACGCCGATCGGGAACGCTCCGAGCGCCGCGACGACGAAGGAGATCACGGACAGGAGCAGCGTCGTCGGGAGTCGCTCGGCGAGCGTCGCCCCGACCGGCCGCTGCGACGTGACCGAGACGCCGAGGTCGCCCGTGACGAGTCCCCGCAGGTAGTCGAGGAACTGCTGGCCGAGCGGGAGGTCGAGACCGAGCTCCCGTCGGAGGGCCTCGACAGCCTCGGGAGACACGGTGGGACCGAGCGCGGCCCGCACCGGGTCGCCCGGGACGAGGTGGACGAGGAAGAACGAGGCGATCAGCACGATCACGAGCGAGACGACGGCGCGGAGAAGACGCCGCAGGACGAACGCGAGTCGCGGTGAGCCGACGAGCTGACGGAGCCGATCCCCCCGGTCACCGGACGCCGGCGTCACCGGGGTCGGAGAGGCGAGGACCGAGGCCGGGCTCGGCGCCGGGGGGATGGTCATGAGGTCAGCCCAGCATTCTGATGGTGGTCGGGGCGATGCTGCCCGGCATCTCCAGCGTGGCACCGTTCAGCCACGTCGGCGACTCCGTGTCGGCGAGCGGGAACGTGTCGACGCGGTCGATGAGCTCCTTCTCTGCCTGCAGCCAGAGGTCGCACGCGGTCTCGGCGTCGGGAGCCGTGAAGGCCTGCTCCGCGAGCGTGTTGTACTCGGGGTTCGTGACCGACATGAAGTTGTAGCCGCCGTTCTCACTCGTCGCGCCGAGGAAGAACAGGCTCAACACGACCGGGCTCGACGGGGCGAGCTGGATGAAGCCGGTGTCCCAGTCGTACGTCTGGTAGAGGTCGGTCGACCAGCCCGTCGGGTCCTCGGCGACGAGGTCCGTTGTGATCCCGAGCTCCGACCACTCAGCCTGGACCTCCTCCGCGGCCGCACCGTGGGTCGGGGTGGCGCCGTCGTAGAGGAAGCGGATCGTCAGTCCGCGATCGCCGTCCGCGTCCGCGGTGTACCCGGCTTCGTCGAGCAGTTCGGCGGCCGCGTCGACGTCGGGGTCGGGGAGCTCCCACAGGGGTCCGTCCGAGACGCACGTGAGCGGGATCTTGTTCACGAGCGAGACCGACTCCTGGTAGTTGCCGTCCGTGACGAGTTCGCCGATCGCCTCACGGTCGAGGGCGAGCGTGAGCGCCTGGCGCACGCGGACGTCGGACGTCGGCCGGTCCTCGCGCTCGTTGAAGAGCATCTGCCCGATGGGGTTCAGGATGCCGACGGAGTCGAGGCCGGCGGCCTCGACGCGCTCACGGTCGGGACCGATGATGGGGGCGGCGTTGAGCTCGCCCGAGAGCAAGAGGTTGGCGGAAGTGGCCTCGTCCGTCACGACGCGCGCGACGATCTCGTCGGGCAGTCCCTCGGTCTCGCTCGTGACGTCCTCTGGACCCCACGTGTAGCCGTCGCGCTTCGTGTACGTGTATTCGGAGCCGGCGGCGACGTCGGTGAGCTCGAAGAGCGCCGTACCGTTCGTCGTGTCGGCGAGGGACGCCGGGTCGTCGAGGCCGGCCTGGCAGACCATCTCGACGGCGCCCGTGCTCTGGAGGAGGAACGGATTGTTGGTCGCGCTCTCGATCGTGAGGACATTGCCGTCGGCGGACGCCGTCATGTCCTCCGTCACATTCGAGCCGTACCAGAACGTGCCATTGTCGGGGTCCGCCTGGTACGCGAAGTTCGCAGCCGCCGTCTCGGCGGTGAACTCCGTGCCGTCGGCGCACGTGAGGCCCTCCTTGAGGGTGTACGTGATCGAGGTGCCGGACTCCTCCCAGCTCTCCGCCATCCACGGCACCGTCTCGCCCTCCGGCGTGATGTAAACGAGCGACTCGTAACCGAACGGCACGAGGGCGCGCTGCGCGAGGTTGACGCCCGTGAGCGGCGACAAGTCGCCCGGATCCTCGTTGAGGCTCATCGCGAAGGTGCCGCCTGAGACGAAGTCCTCCGGGTCGGCGCTCTCGCCTCCGCCGGTGCTCGCGCCGCACGCGGTGAGCACGAGTGCTGTGCTGATGGCGGTCGTCGTGATGACGGCCCGCCGGACGTTCCTGATCATGAGTTGCCCTTCGTCGAGTACGAAACGGGTGGTGCAGGGGTGTCGGTGCGTTCGATCCGGGCGAGGGGTCCCGCTGCCTTCACGGACACTTTGAGGGTCGGGCGCGTCGCGTACGAGACGGGCGTCTCGAGTACGTCGACGACCTCGACGGTGCGGGGGTCGGCCCCCGCTTGGATGGCGCGTTCGATCGCCTGCCGGCTCGCGGCCTCGATCGCGTCGAGCCGGTCGGCGTAGTCGCCCATGTGGTCGGCTCGACCGCCCGCGAGGGCGATCGCCGCCCCGACCGCGTTCGCGACGTTGCCGCGCTCCGGTCGGAGCACGTCGCTCGCCCCGGAGATGCGGTCGGGGACGAGGAAGCCGCCGCCGCCCACCACGACGAGCGGGAGGTTCGTGCGTCCGAGCGACATACGCTCGACGGCCGATTCGATCCGGTCGCGGGCGATCGCGAGGGCCTCGATGAGGGCACCGCGCGTCGCCTTGTCCAGGGAGGGCAGCGAGCGACCGGCGATGACGCCGGGCTCCGCGGCCGCCGCGGCGTCCGTCAACGTCGCGGTCCCGCCGCCGAAGACGAGCGCCTCCTCGGAGATGCGGTGTCCCACCGAGTCGGAGAGGGGCACGCCGTTCGCGAGGTCCACGATCGTGCCACCGCCGACACCGAGGCTGAGGATGTCGGGCATCCGGAAATTCGTGCGCACTCCGCCGATCTCCCGCGGGAGGGTGGACTCCCGTGGGAAGCGGTCGACCAGCACCCCGAGGTCGCTCGTCGTGCCGCCGACGTCGACGACGATCGCGTTCTCGGCACCGGAGAGGCGGGCGGCCCCACGGATCGAGTTCGCCGGCCCCGAGCCGATCGTGAGCACGGGGTAGCGCGCCGCGTACTCGACGGCCATGAGGGTTCCGTCGTTCTGGGCGAAGAAGGTGTCGGCGTCGAGCCGCTCGTCGGCGACGGCCACGAGCAACGCCTCCGTCACCTCCCGTGCGACGCGGTAGAGCGCGGCGTTCAGGACGGTCGCGTTCTCCCGCTCGAGCAGGCCGAGCGCTCCGACCTCGTGGCTGAGCGAGACAGGGATGTCGGGTCCGAGATGCTCCCGGACGAGCGATGCGACCTCGAGCTCCTGGTCCGGGAACGACGGGCTGAAGATGCCGCACACGGCCACGGCGTCCGCCGTTCCCGTGTGCTCGTCGAGGAAACGACGGATGCCGTCGACGTCGAGGCTCGAGATGGGGTAGCCGTCGACGAGATGCCCGCCTCCCGCGAGCAACGAGCCGGCGAGGATCGTGTCGCGCAACTCGACGGGCCACCCGGCGAGGGGCGGGAAGTCGGTCGAGGCGGGGGCGCCGAGCCGGATCACGGCGACGCGGCCGAGGTCACGGCGCCGGACGATCGCGTTCGTCGCGTGTGTAGTGCCGAGCATGACGCGTGAGACATCGTGACGACGAGTTCCGATGTCGGCGAGCACGGCCGCGAGAGCCGCTCGGATCCCACCCGTCACGTCGACGGTCGTGGCCTGCTTCGTCCACGCGATGACACGGCCGTCGTCATCGAGCACGACGGCGTCGGTGTTGGTGCCACCGACGTCGATGCCGACCGAGAGGTCCCGGGCGCTCATCGCACGGCCTCCGTCCGCGGAGTGAACGGCACGTACTCGAGGTCGTACCCGAAGGCGTCCGGACCGGCGAGCTCGAGGCCGCGCTCCGTCCGCCACAAGGGATCGCAGGCCCACGCGAGCACGCTCACGCGCTGACCGAAGCGGAGGAGCTCCGTGGAGATCGCCTCGCCCGTCTCGGTGTCGACGATGGTGATGAGGTCGGGCACGCTCACGATGATCTCGCCGTCCTCGATGACGACGAGGTTCTCGTTCTGGATCTCGACGCGCAGGAGGCGTCCCCGGTCGGTGCCGATGCCTTGGATCGTGACCGAGCCGCGCGTGAAGCCGCCCTCGGTGAGCCGTTCGATGTCGATGACCTTGCCGCCGACGAGAACGTCGGCGGCAAGCTCGTCGGCCATGTCGGCGACGGGGTCCGTGGATGCGAGGAGACGCCTGCCCACCTCGATCGCACGGGTGACGGTGCCCTCGATGACCGCTCCCGGCGCCGTCTCCGCGGTCAGCAGGTAGTGCGCTCCGATCGCGATGCCGCCCGCCGCGACGGTGAAGGCGCGGGCGTGGCGCTCGAGCCAGGCCATGTCGAGGGTGCGGAGAACGCTCACGTTGCCGACGACGTCGCCCATGACGGCGAACTCGCTCGCGAGTCCCGCGACGTTCATCGAGATCATGGTCGACTTCGGGAACGCCCGTCCCATCCCGTCGGCGTCGAGCACGGCGACGCCGAGCGAGGCGGCCCACCCCACGGGTGAGACACCGTTGCTGCCGCCGATCTCTGCGGCCATGACCGCCGTGACGGGGCGCTCGATGATGCGTTCGACCTCGGCGATGAGCGTGTGCACCTGGGCGCTCGCGCCGAGCATCTCGATGCCGACGGAAGGAGCACCGATCCCCGACAGCAGGATGACCGCATCGTCGGGGCCGAGTTCGGAGACCTGCATCAGGCGGACCGGCCCGAAGCGCTCGATCGACGTCTCGACGGAGAGCTGCACCGTGTGCACGGCACCCCCGCCTCCGGTCCCGAAGACGGCCGCGCCCGCCGCGAGGGGCGCGACGTCGTCGCGTGTGATGAGCCGCAAGGGCTCGCTCGTGGTGCTCATGATTCGAGCGTAGGAATACTTCTCCCTCGCGACAATGTGGCGACGGAACCGGGAATCAGGAGAGACTGTGCTCATGGAACAAACGACGTCGGACCGCGTCGAGCTCGGGGAGATCATCGAGCAAGCGGAGCGCTTCCGCACGCGGGTGCTCACGGGCGACCCCGACGGCGTCGAAGTGCTCGGCGTCGAGATGCTCGCTCTCGACGATCTCGCGCGCGCGACGCGCGGCAGCCTCGTGATCGCCACTCTTCCCACGGCCGAAGCGCCTCGGGCGTACCAGATCGACATCGCCGTGCGGCGGACGATCTCCTCGGGAGCGGCCGTGCTCGTCCTCACCGGCGACGTGACCCTCTCGGAGACCTCCCGGACCCTCGCCCGCCGAGGCGCGCTCGTGATCCTCGGAGCGGACGCGGCACCGAGCGAGCTCGCGGTCTTCGTCGACCGCCTCGTCCGGCGAGGCGCGGCCGGTGCGCTCTCCCGCGCCGAGCATGCGATCGAGGCGGTGAGCCGAGCCGCCGACGCCGGGACCGACGACATCCGGACCGTGGTTCTCGAAGTGGCGAGCGCCGCCTTGAGCGTCGACGTGCACATCGACGAGGTGCCGGGCGTGCGCTGGTCCGACGCCGACGCGGTGTGCATCGGTGAGGTCCCGATCGGTCGCCTCGTCGCGGCGCGCGACGACCCCGCCGTGTCGATCGCCCGCCCGGTGATCGCCTCGGTGCTCTCGCGCGCCCTCTCCCGCGAGACGCAGGACCGGTTCGGACCGGTTCGGTCCCGCGCCGACCTGATCGTCGAGCTGCTCTTCGCCGAGTCGTCCCGCATCGACGGTCTCGCCGTCGATGCGGCGCGCGCCGGCCTGCCCGTGCAGCTCTCCCACTCCGTCGCGTGGCTCATCCCTCGCGTTCCCGACGACCGCGAGCGCCGCGTCCCGCCGTCGCTCGTCGCCGCCCTCGAGGTGCGGGCGCTCCAGCTCGTCGACGACCGTGACGAGACGTGGCACGTCGCGGCGTTCCACGACGATCTGCTCATCGTCGCATCGGAGGAGCTCGGTGCCGCCGACCATCAACGACGCCTCCGCGACGTCGTCGAGCGCTTCGTCGAGCAGGCAGCCGTGCTCGTCGGTACGGAGTGGACCTTCACGATGGGCCTCGGGACCCCCCAGAGCGGGGCAGGCGGACTCCGTCAGTCGGCTACGGAAGCGCGCATCGCCGCGGAATCGGCCGTCGCAGGTGGGCGTCTCGGAGCGGTCGAGGTCACGGACGTCACCGGGCTGCGTCGCGTCCTGCTCGACTTCTACGCGTCTCCCCTCAGTCGCACACTGCTCGATGACGTGCTCGCCCCGCTCGACGCCCTCGGGCCCGAACGCGCCGAGACGTCCGTGCGGACCCTGCTCGCGTATTTGAGCACGCGCAACTCTCTCGCGCGGGCCGCCGAGATCCTCACGCTGCATCCGAACGCCGTGAACTACCGGATCCGCCGCATCGAGCAGACGCTCGAGCTCGAGCTCGACGACCCGGACGTCCGCTTCGCCCTCGAACTCGCGTGCCGCCTCCGCCTCGTCTCGAGTCGCTGATCGCGCTCTCCCACCGATGTGCGGGCGGTTGCGAGCGATCGCGTGTTGCCGAGACAGCAACGCAGCTGGGCCACCGACGCAGTGCGGCCGTAGCGTCGGCGTATGAGCCACGACCACGCCCCTTGGGACGCAGCAGCCCACCGGCCGGCGAGCGACATGTTCGAGCCCGCGGCCTGGGAGGACCGGTACTCCGGCGACGAGAGCGTCTGGAGCGGGCACCCGAACGCTCAAATCGTGGCCGAGGCCTCCCGGCTCCCGCCGGGCACGGCGCTCGACGTCGGGTGTGGTGAGGGCGGTGACGTCGTCTGGCTCGCGCGGCAGGGCTGGACTGTGACGGGCGCCGACTTCAGCGCCAACGGCCTCGCGCGCGCCGCTCGTCACGCCGTGAGCGCCGGCGTCGCGGCGCGGACCGACTGGTGGCAGGTCGATGCGCACAGCTTCGGTTCCGGAGGCCGCGAGTACGACCTCGTGACCACGCACTTCCTGCATCCGCCGGACGGTGGAATGGTGGATGTCACGCGTCGGCTCGCCGCGGCCGTCGCGCCCGGCGGCCACCTCCTCGTGGTCGGGCATGCGCCGTCGGCCGTCATCACGCAGCTCTCGGAGAGCCACCGACGCGCGATGTTCCACGCCGAGGAGCTCCTGCCCGCGCTGCCGGCGGGATTCGAGGTGATCGCCGCCGAGGAACGGCCCCGTACCATGACCCGTGACGGCGTCACGATGGACGTCCACGACGCGACGCTCGTCGCCCGACGGCGACCGACGGAGAACTGAGCCCCGTACCGGTCCGTGACCCCACGGTCGCTGAGCTGGTCGAAGCGCCCCACACGTGCACACGGACGACGGTCACCACCCGTCGACAAGCTCAGGGACCGAAACGCTTCCCCGTCAGTCGGAGACGGGCTCGATGACGCCGATCGGTTCGCGTTTCTCGGCCTGGAACCGGTCCTCGGTTCGGCCCTGCGCCCAGTACCCGGACAACGAGAGTTCAGAGCGCTGCACGCCACGCTCGCGGAAGAGGTTCCGGAGGCCCTTCATCGCCTCACGCTCGCCGTGCGCGAAGATCTGCGGCCGCCCGTCGAGCCAGGGCACCGCGGTGACGGCGTCGACGAGGAGCGCCGGCTCGACCCCGTGCACCCAACGGACGACGACACCGCTCGGGGCGGGCAGCTCGATCTCCTCGGACACGTCCGGCACCTGCACGAACACGAGTCCGCGCGCCTCCCGCGGGAGCTCGTCGAGCGCGGCCGCCGCAGCGGGAAGGGCAGACTGATCGACGGCGAAGAGGTGCCAGTCGGACTCCGGATCCGGCCGATAACCGCCTCCGGGTCCCGCGAAGGTGAGACGGTCGCCCGGGCGCGCGCCGTCCGCCCAGGGGCCGGCGAGACCGTCCGATCCGTGCACGACGAAATCGATCGTGAGGATGCGGGCGATCGTGTCGATGGCTCGGACGGTGTACGTGCGCGTGACGGGCAGATCCTCCGGGGCGAGGGTCTCGCGCAGTGCGGCGACGTCGTACGGCGGCTCGAGATCGAGCTCGGGCTTTGCGAAGAAGATCTTCACGTACGCGTCGGTGCTGTCGTTCGGCGCGAAGGCCTCGAACTGGTCGCCACCGAGGACGATGCGCACGAGGTGCGGGGTCAGCTGCTCGCGACGCACGACCTCGAGGGTGATCTGCGGACGGGCCGGCCGCTGAGGTCGGGCGGAACGCTCGGGATGGTCGGGGATCGTCGCATCGATGGAGGACATGGGCGGGCTCCTTAGGTGACCCTTACATTCCATCACGGTCCGAGGTCCCGCGGTGCACCCTCCCCCTCCTGGGGTCAGGCGTGCGTGTCGAGGGCAGCGAGGAGCCGCGTGACCGAGCCGCCGAGGTTCCACTCGTCGCGCAGCCGCTCGAGCTCGGCGCGCGACTCCCCGGTCACGGGCCGCAGCGTCGCACCGACCTCGTCGAGCGGCGGCAGGTCGAGATCAGGGACCACGCGGACGACGGCCGGCGCGACCGCCAGGTAGTCGGCCGCGGCCTCGAGCTTCGCCCGCACCGACGCCGACAGTCCGGCATCGTCCGATTCGACCGCATCGAGGAGCGCGTCGAGCGTCCCGTACTCGCCGAGCAGCGACGCCGCCGTCTTCTCACCGATCCCCGCGACCTCGGGCAGGCCGTCGGATGCGTCACCGCGCAGGGTCGCATAGTCGGCGTACTGCTCGGGCAGCACGCGGTACTTCTCGACGACCTGCTTCGCCGTGAGGACCTCGAGGTTCTTCATCCCCTTGGCGGTGTACACGACGCGGACGTCGCGGTCGTCGTCGATCACCTGGAAGAGATCGCGATCACCCGTGACGACGTCGACGGGCGAGGGCGCATGGCGCGCGTAGGTCCCGATGACGTCGTCGGCCTCGTGATCCGGGGCACCGACGACCGCGATCCCCGCGAGCTGCAGCACCACCCGGATCAACCGGATCTGGACCGTCAGTCCCTCTGGGACCGTCTCGACGTCGAGCCCGTCGGACGTCGTGCGCGCCAGTCTCTGCGCCTTGTAGCTGGGAACGAGCGCCACCCGCCACGTCGGACGCCAGGTATCGTCCCAGCAGGCCACGAGGTCCGACGGGCCGAACTCCGCCGTGAGTCGAGCGATCATGTCGAGTAGCCCGCGAACAGCGTTCACCGGAGTGCCGTCCGCGCGGCGGATGGAGTCGGGTACGCCGTGGAAGGCGCGGAAATACAACGACGCGGTGTCGAGGAGCATCAGGCGATCGGTCATACGCGATCGTGACACGTCGACCCTCGCGGCCGCGCGCGCCCGGAGCCTGATCGGGGCGGACGCGGGGAGGCTCGGCGCCGACGGAACAGGAGTCCGGCCGATTCCCGCGAGTCGCGGCGCTACCGCGGCGTCCGGAGCGGGCGGCACACGAGAACGGGACGCCGGGCGGAGTGCTGGATGCGCTGAGCGGTGCTGCCGACGAGGATCGTCTCGCTCAGTCCCTTCCCACCGCTCGCCACGACCACGAGATCCGCTGACAGGTTCTCGGCCGCCCGGACGATCTCCGTCGCGGGCGATCCGCTGCGGATCTTCGTGACGATTCTCGGCCCCCACCCCTCGAAGTCGGAGGCCACGATGTCCAGGGCGGCCGTCGCCTCGGCGCGGAAGCTCAACTCCACGGGGGCGGAACCCGCCTTCCGGCGCGGACCCAGCTCGTTCGCGACGGAAGAGCGAATCCCCCCACCCCGATCGGTCGCGGTTGTCGTGCTCCGCCCGGACGAGAGGCCCGTTGGCGCGCTTAGGCTGAGGAGCATGGCCACAGTGATCCTCGTCCGGCACGGCCGAACGACGGCGAACGCGAGTGGCGTCCTCGCGGGCCGGATGGACGGCGTACTCCTCGACGACGTCGGTCGTGCGCAAGCTGCTCGCACCGCCGAGCGCCTCGCAGCGGTCCCACTCGTCGGCGTCGTCTCGAGCCCGCTCGAACGGTGCCGTCAGACGGCCGGGTTCATCCTCGACCGGCAGGAGGGCTCTCCCACGGCACCGCTCGAGGAGGGCATCACGGAGTGCGACTACGGCGAGTGGCAGGGCCGGACCCTCACAGATCTCGGTGGCGAGCCGCTCTGGTCGACGGTGCAGAAGCAGCCATCGGCCGTGACGTTCCCCGCCGGGGAGTCGATGCTCACGATGCAATCCCGCTCCGTCTCCGCGGTTCGGCGCCTCGATGCGGAGTTCGAGGCCGAACACGGAGGGGGTGCCGTCTGGGTCGCGGTGAGCCACGGCGACATCATCAAGTCGGTTCTGGCGGACGCGTACGGCATGCACCTCGACCTCTTCCAGCGCATCTCGGTCGGCCCGGCGTCCGTCTCGATCGTGCGGTACGGACCGGACCGGCCGGACGTGATCGCGACGAACACCGATTCCGGCGACCTCTCCTGGCTCCGCGCACAACCCGAGGCGGGAGATGTCCCCATCGGCGGCGGAGCGGGACCCGAGAGTCCCACGCGCTCCTAACATAGAGATATGCCTTCGATCGTCCACGAACACGACTGGCCGGACCGCGTCATCGTCGGCACGGTCGGCCGCCCCGGCGAGCGCACGTTCTACTTGCAGGCGCGTTCGGGTCGTCGCCTCGTGAGCGTCGCTCTCGAGAAGGAGCAGTCGGCCGTGCTCGCGGAGAAGATCGACGAGATCCTCGACAGCCTCATGGCCGCGCAGGGTGACTCCCTCACCATCCCCGCCGACACTCCCGTCGAGCTCGTCGACAACGAGCCCCTCGAGCAGCCCGTCGACGAGCAGTTCCGCGCCGGGACCATGGCCCTCGGCTGGGACCCCGCGACGTCGCAGATCACCCTGCAGGCCTACTCGCTCGTCGACGAGGACGAGGACCCGGACGACCCCCTCGCGTCAGAGCCGGAAGAGGTCCTCCTGCTCAAGATGCCCGTCGGCACGGCCCGCGCGTTCGCGAAGCGCACCCGCGAGATCGTCGGCTCCGGGCGCCCCATCTGCCCCTTCTGCGCCCAGCCCATGGACCCGAAGGGTCACACCTGCGAGCTGCCCGGCCTCCTCTGATGGCTCCCGTCGAGGAAGGGCGCGAGGAAGGGCGCGAGGAAGGGCGCGAGCACGATCTCGACGGCGGGCTCGAGCTCACGGGCCGTATCACCACGGCGTCCAACGCGACGTTCCTCGGCACGATCGGAGACACCTCCGTCGTCTACAAGCCCATCGCCGGCGAACGTCCCCTCTGGGACTTCCCCGACGAGTCGCTCGCGATGCGCGAGGTCGCCGCGTACCTCGTCTCCGAGTCGTTCGGGTGGAACGTCGTCCCCCGCACCTGGCTTCGTGGCGGTCCGCTCGGGATGGGCATGGTCCAGTTGTGGAAGGACGCCGACCCCGAGCAGGACGCCGTCGATCTGGTTCCGGCCGACGAGGTGCCCGACGAGGGCTGGCGCTTCGTCTTCGACGGGGTCGACGAGGACGACCGTGTCGTCGCGCTCGTGCACGAGGACACGGCGGCGCTCCGCCGCATGGCCGTCTTCGACATCGTCGTCAACAACGCCGACCGCAAGGGCGCCCACATCCTCGCGATGCCCGACGGTCACCGCCACGGCGTCGATCACGGTCTGACCTTCCACGAGGAGTACAAGCTGCGCACGGTGCTCTGGGGCTGGCTCGGGGAGCCTCTCTCCCCCGAGGAGCTCGCCGGGCTCGACCGCGTCCTCGAGGACCTCTACGGCACGCTCGGCGACGAGTTGTCCGGTCTGCTCACGATCGCCGAGACCGACGCCCTCGCGGCGCGCCTCGAGGGGCTCCGCTCCGGGGCGGTGTTCCCCTCCCCCTCCGCACACATGCCGGCGGTCCCGTACCCGCTGTTCTGAGCACGGCGACCGCCGGCGCTCAGCCCCAGCGGGAGAAGAGACCGCCGTCGCCGCGGCGCGAGCCGAGGTAGGAGTCGACCACGGCGGCACCCAAGTCGTCGGCCTCGGGGGCGACGACGCTTCCACCGACGCGGTGAGCCATCGCATCGATGAAACGCGCGAGCCCCGGGTCGTCGCCGAGGCGGAAGAACGTCGTGTGGGCGCCCAAGCGCTGCGAGTTCTCCAACTCCCGCACGGCGTAGGCGACCGTCACGGGGTCCGGCGGGTAGTTGAAGTACACCTCACCGTCCGATTCCAGATGCGAGGTCGGTTCGCCGTCCGTCACGATGAGGAGGACGGGCTGCGCGTTGGGGTGCTTCCGGAAGTGCCGGTTCGCGAGCAGGAGCCCGTGGTGCAGGTTCGTGCCCTTGTCCCACATGGCGTCGAGGCCGACGAGGGTCTCGATGTCCATGACCGCGGCCGCGCGACTGAATGCGATGAGCTGCAGCTCGTCACCGCGGAACCGACTCGAGATGAGCGTGTGCAGAGCGAGCGCGGTCCGCTTCATCGGAACCCAGCGTCCGTCCATCGCCATGGAGAACGAGGTGTCGACGAGCAGTGCGACGCACGCCTGCGTGCGCTCCTCGGTCTCCTGGACCTCGACGTCGCCGATCTCGATCCGGACGCCGCCGGCCGTGGATCCGCTGTCGCCCGCGGTTCGCGTGACGGCGTTCGTGATCGTGCGGGTGACATCCCACGGCTCGGTGTCACCGAAGGCCCACTCGCGCGTCGCTCCGGAGAGTTCCCCCGCCGCTCCCGCTCCGCGGAGGTCGCGCGCGCCGCGGCGCCCCGACATCCGGTCGGCGATGTCACGGAGGAGCTGCTTCCCGAGATGCCGCATCGCCTTCGGCGTGAGCTTCAGGTGACCGTCGGAGCCGCGCCTCACGGTGCCGGAATTCTGGAGCGCCTTCTCCAACTGTTGGAGTGCGCGCGCGTCGACGACGGAGTCGGGCCCGAGCTGACGGGACAGCTTGTCGAGATCGAGGTCGTCGAGCTGCGACCCGTTGTAGGACTGTGACAGCTGGTCCCACAGTTCGTCGAGGTCGGCGATGTCCTGGAAGACGCCGGTGCCGTCACCGAGTCCGAGTCCCTGCTCGCCCTCCATCCGCTCTCCGCCGCTCCAGTCCTCGCCGGGCCGCAAGGAGCGCAGCGAGTCGTCGAGGCGGCCGAGTTCCGAGAGGAGGTCTGGCGAGCCGAACGCCTGCTGCGCGAGCGCATCGAGTTCGTCCCGCTGCTCCTGCGTCATCGAGTTGCGCATCCGCTGGGCCGCGGCGGAGCGGGCCGCGAGGGCGTCGATGAGTTCCTCGATCGTCTGGGGATTCTCGGGGAAGTGCTCGCCGTGCTTCTCCATGAACGCGTCGAAGTCCGCTTGGTCGGCGGCGTCCCGCGTGTGGGCGTCGAGCAGGTCGTTGAGGTCCCCGAGCATCTCCGCGATCGCCTCACGATCGGCGTCCGTGGCGTTCTCGAGGGCGCTCTTCATACCGGCGAAACGCTGATCGAGCATCTCCCGCCCGAGGAGGTCCTTGATCCTCTCGAAGTCCCCACGGGCCTCGGCGCTGTGCCACGTGTAGTCGCCGAGCTCGCTCACGGCAGCGGCGGCGGAGGACGGCAGGTTGTCGAGCTGCATCTCCGCGAGGGCGCGCTCGCCCTCGTCCATGAGCGCATCTCGCGCGAGCTGCTTGCGCTCCGCGAGGACGGCCTTGTCGAGCAGGTCACGCACCTCCTGAAGTGTGCCGTCGAGGTTGTGCTCGCGCGTCAACTGCTGTCGGCGTTCCGCGACCTGTCGCGCGAGGTCGTCGAGCCCGAAGCCGTCGCGCGGCCCGCGTCGGAGGAACTCGCGGAGCGCCTGCTCGGGCGAGGATCCCCCCATCACGTCCGCGCCGATCGCGTCGAGCGCTTCGGAGAGGTCGACGGGCGGCGCGAGCGGGTCGGGGCCGTCGACGTACTTGCCGTACCGGGCGGCCCGTGTCAGGCGACGGTTCGCCCTAGCCATAGATGGTCTCGCCCCCGCCGGACTCCTTGCCGACCCGACGAGCGAGGTACAGCCCCTCGAGAGCGAGCTCGATCGCGCCGGCACGCTGGCCGTCGCTCGTGGCACCGAGGCGATCGCAGATCTCGTCGTAGAGCTCCGACTCGCCGAGCGCCGGCAGTCCCGTGAGCACGTCGCGGGCGGCGACCTGCTCACCGGTCGTGATGAGCGCACCGTTCTCGATCGCGTCGACGAGCACCGCGAAGTCGACGCCGCGCAGATGCGCACGGACCGTCTCGGCTGTCGCGGTGCGCAGGAGGTGATCGAGGATCTCCTCCTCGCGCCCCTCCTCCCCCGACTCGAACTCGATCTTGCCGCCGAGCACGTCGACGGCCGTCTCGAGGTCGACGGGGCGAGCGACCGCTTCGGCCTCGCCCTGCCGCGCGGCGCGGTGCAGCGCGGCAGCGGCGATCGTCTCGGCGCCCGCGATCGCGAAGCGCGCGCTCACGCCGCTGCGCTGATCGACGGCGCTCGATTCCCGCAGGTTCCGCGTGAAGCGGGCGAGGATCTCGACGAGGTGGTCGGGGACGTCGGCGCCGAGATCGGCTTCCTGACGGATGACCGCGACCTCATCGACGAGCTCCGTCGGGTAGTGCGTGCGGATCTCGGCCCCGAAGCGGTCCTTGAGCGGAGTGATGATGCGTCCGCGGTTCGTGTAGTCCTCGGGGTTGGCACTCGCGACGACGAGCACGTCGAGCGGTAGGCGCAGCACGTAGCCGCGGATCTGGATGTCGCGCTCCTCCATGACGTTGAGCATCGCGACCTGGATGCGCTCGGCGAGGTCCGGCAGTTCGTTGATTGCGACGATGCCCCGGTGGCTGCGTGGGATGAGGCCGAAGTGGATCGTCTCGGGATCGCCGAGACTGCGACCCTCGGCGACCTTCATCGGGTCCACGTCGCCGATGAGGTCGGCGACCGACGTGTCCGGGGTCGCGAGCTTCTCGACGTACCGCTCCTCGCGGCTCCGCCAGACCACCGGCAGGTCGTCGCCGAGCTCGGCGGCTCGGCGGAGACTCTCCGTCGTGATCGGATCGAACGGGTGCTCACCGAGTTCCGAGCCCTCGATGACCGGTGACCACTCGTCGAGCAGTCCGGAGAGGGTACGGAGGAGGCGGGTCTTGCCCTGGCCGCGCTCGCCGAGCAGCACGACGTCATGGCCCGCGATGAGCGCGCGCTCGAGCTGCGGGATGACGGTGGTCTCGAACCCATGGAGCCCCGGCCACGGATCCCGGCCCTCACGCAAGGCGG
Organism: Labedella populi; assembly: GCF_004078655.1. Taxonomy (GTDB): domain Bacteria; phylum Actinomycetota; class Actinomycetes; order Actinomycetales; family Microbacteriaceae; genus Labedella; species Labedella populi. The sequence continues at coordinate 57,519 of NZ_RZNC01000007.1, forward strand.
AGAGCAGGTTGTCGCGGATCTCGGCTCGGACGGTCTTGAGCTCGTGCCCGGAGGCACGGAGACCGCCGACGGTGGTCGGTTCAGGTCGCTTCACACCGGCGATGTTACGCCCGGAAACCGGGGCCGGGTACGGGTTCCCCCAGGGTCAGGGCTTGAGCGGATCGTGGCCGATCGACATGAGCCGGCGCCGCCACTCGTCGTCACCGGCCTCCGTGTCGAGTGCCTCGCCCCGCTCGGCCCTGATCTCCGCGACGACGGACTGCATGACCTCCACGTCATCCGTCGTCAGATCCGTACGGCGCTTGCCGAGGATCTCCAAGACCGTGCGCGATCGTTCATCGCCCGCCTGATCGGGCAGGGCCTCCGTCTCCGTCCCGGCCGCGTCCGTCTCCAGCCAGTCGCGGAGCTCCCGCGAGGTCATATTGACGACGGCGTGGAAGTCCTCCCACAACGCGTCGTCGATCTCCGAATGGGCCATGGCGTCCTCCTCGGTTGTCGTTCTCGGCCGACGCGGGAGCGCCCGGCCGTGGGCTACGCAACCACGTCGATCGGCCCGGATCAAGCCCTTCACCGTCGATCCCTCGGGCTCCTACCGTGGAAGGCGCGAACGCACGTGGACGGAGCTTCGCTACAGCGAGGGGGCGGCATGGTCGAGGATCGGCGGGTTCGCCGCTATGTGGACCGAAGGCATGCCGGACGTCTCCTCGCGGAGTCGCTCGGCGGATTCGCCGACGATGAGCCGCTCGTTCTCGGCCTGCCGCGAGGCGGGGTGCCGGTCGCCGACGAGGTTGCCCGGGCGCTCGGGGGCACGCTCGACGTCCTCGTCGTCCGAAAGCTCGGCTTCCCCGGCCAACCCGAGGTGGCGATCGGGGCCATCGCCGCCGTCGCGGGGAGGATCGAGGTCGTCGAGAACCGGGAGATCACCGCTCGGCCCTACGAGCTCGGTCCCGCGGAGCGCATGATCAGTGACGCCGCTTCGGTGGCGGAACGCGAACTGCGCCGTCGTCAGGGCCGTTACCGGGGAGCGCGCACTCCCTCCGACGTCGCCGGCCGAACCGTCGTACTCGTCGACGACGGGATGGCGACGGGCGCGAGCATGCGCGCCGCGATCGCCGCGATCGGGTCGGAGCGGCCGGCGCGCGTCATCGTCGCCGTGCCCGTGGGACTCTCCGGCTCGTGCGCACGGGTGCGGCCCCTCGTCGACGCCGTCGTGTGCCCGTGGGAGCCGACCGAGCTGTGGAGCGTCGGCGAGGCGTACGAGGACTTCTCTCCGACGAGCGATGACGAGGTGCGTCGTATCCTCGCCGCCTCGGGCCGAGCCTGAGAACAGAGTCCGAGTCCGAGTCCGAGTCCGGGTCCGGGTCCGGGTCCGAGCCCAAGCCCGAGCCCGAGTCCGAGTCCGAGCCCGAGTCCGAGCCGGCGCGAGTCCGCTACGCCGCGGAGACGTCCAGTTCGGCTCCTTCGGCACCATTCGCCGCGAACGTGATGCGGCGATTCGCGACCTTCTCGGCGAAGAACCGGTCGTGGCTCACGACGACGACGGCGCCCGGGAAATGCACGAGCGCTCGCTCCATCACTTGAGTGCTCGGCAGGTCGAGGTGGTTCGTCGGCTCGTCGAGGAGGAGCACCGAGGCGCCCGACAGCAAGCACTGCGCCATCGCGACGCGGGCACGCTGACCGCCCGACAATTCGCGGATGCGCTTCTTGAGATCGGCTTCCGAGAACTGGAACATCGCGAGGAACCGGCCGACGGCCTTCCGCGTCGCCGTGAGCGCGAGGCTGTCGGGCATCGCGTTGACGGCGTGGGTGACGGTGTCGTCGAGGTCGAGTTCCGCGAGGACCGTGTTGTAGGAGACGACCTTCGCCCCCGACGCCCAGGTCACGCTGCCCTCGTCCGCCTTCTCCTCACCGGTGAGGACCTTCAGCAGGGTGCTCTTGCCGCTTCCGTTCGCGCCGACGACGACGATGCGCTCCCCGCGGCGCACCTCGAGGTCGAGTCCGGTGAAGAGTGTGCGCTCGCCGAACGACTTGCCGAGACCCACGACCCGGCAGAGCACGTCCTTGATGTGCAGGCCTCCATATATCTCAGTGATGATCTCGTCGACGGGCCGCGGCGCGCGCGACTTCTTGATGCCCGCGAGCTGCTTGCCGAGGTTCTTGCCGCCGTTCTTCGCCGCCTCGCGACGGTCCGCGATGCCCTCGGCCTCGAAGGCGAGGAGCTCGTTCTCGTGAACGAACTGCGATTGCAGCGTCTTCAGGCGGAACTGCTTCTGCACGACGTACTCGTCGAAGTTCCCCGGGTACTCGTGCAGGTGGAAGTTCTCGACCTCCACGATGCGCGTCGCAACGGCGTCGAGGAACTTGCGATCGTGGGAGACGATGATCGCGGCGCCGTGGAAGTCGCGGAACCAGGCTTCGAGCCACTCCACGCCGGGCACGTCGAGGAAGTTGGTCGGTTCATCCAGCAGCAGCACGTCGGGGTCCTCGAGCAGGATCTTTGCGAGCGCCGCACGGTTGCGCCAGCCGCCCGAGAGGCGGTCGATCGGCGCGTTTCGGTGCTCCTCCGTGAAGCCGAGCGTCGTGAGGGCCTGGTCGATCTTCCGCGGGTAGTCCCAGCCGCCGAGACGCTCCATCTCCCCGAAGAGTTCGGCCTGCCGCTCGATGAGGCGGTCGAGCGCGCCGGCGGAGAGGCCCGCGGCGATCGCCGCATCGATCGCCGCGAGCTCGGCCTCGACCGCGTGCACCTCGCCGAAGAGGCCGTCGAGGACCTCGGCGATGCTCGCGTCGCCGTCGAGCTCGGAGAACTGGGAGAAGTACCCGATGCGGGTCCCGTTCTCGATCGCGACCGTGCCCGTATCGGGCTGGACCTGCTCGAGCACGAGCTTCAAGAGCGTCGTCTTTCCGGAGCCGTTCCGGCCGATGAGGCCCACCCGGTCCTTCTCCTCGAGGCGGAAGAACGCCTCCCGGAGGACGGGAGTGTGCTCGAAGCGGACGGTGACGTCGTTCAGTCTGACCAGGCTCATCGGGATGCCTCTTCTGTTGGCGCACACGGAAAAACGCCCGATCGAAAGGGCGTTTCCCCGACAGTAGCAGGTCTCCTCCGCGTCTCCTCGTCAGCCCCCTCTCGCCGATCCACGACCAGACATCGACGCGCCCATCGGCATGACGGCAGCCACGACAGAGCGCCGGAGAGAACGATGACGAGGGCGAGCTGGAGGACACCCGTGGCGAAGTAGACGATCTGCAGCCACGACAGGCCGCGGATGATGCCCGTCTCGACGAAGATCCAGATGACCATCCCGAAGCCCGCGACGGCCGACGCCGCCAGGGCCTCCGCTCTCCGGGCGACGACGAGCACGACGGCCGTGACCTGCGTTCCGCCGACGACAGCGATCAGGATGACGGCCGGCCAGAGGAACGACGTGAACGGGCTGCCCGACAGCATCGAGATCGGCATGCCGAGACCGTCGGTGGCGAGGATCGCGATGCCGCCCGCGATGGCCGATAGTGCGTTGAACGACCCGAGGAGTGCGAGCGACACCGCCAGGGTGTCGGTCAATCGTGTGCGCTTCATCGTCAACGCCGCCTCTTCCCGTCGCTTCCGCGGCGGCGAGCTGTCCAGAGCAGATAGCCGGTGAGCACGCTCGTGATCGTCACTCCGGTCCCCATGAGGGCGTCCTGCCAACTGCGCCACCGCCTCCCCTCCGTCGTGAGTCGCCCCACGCCTCCGATGAGCGCCGCGGTGATCATCCCCGCGACCAAGCGGTTGCCGATGCGCTCCGCACGTTCGACGAGCGGCTCCAGCTCCGCCGCGCGGATGCGGAATTGCAGGCCGTCGCGATCGACCTCCGCCAGGAGCCGCCGGAGCGCCCCGGGAAGCTCGAGTGCGAGTTCACCCGCGTCCGCCGTCGCGCCGACCGCTCGACGCAGGAGCGAGCCGAGAGCGAAGCGTTCCATCGCGAGACGACGTGCGTACGGCTCGATGACGGAGAAGAGGTCGAAGTCGGCATCGAGCCGAAGACCGATCCCCTCGACCATGACGAGGACTCTGAAGACCAGTGCGGTCTCGCGCGGCAGGCGGAGTCGATGACGCCGGAGGATGCCGAACAGGATGGCTGCGAGGTGGGAGAAGTGGATCTCACCGAGCGAGCGTCCCGCATACTCCTCCACGAAGCCGGCCATCGCCGCTCGCACCTCTGCCCGGTCGACGGGAGCGGCCGCCACGGAGAGATCGATCACCGCATCGGCGAGCGCTCCCGCCTCACCCGAGGCGAATGCGACGAGGAAGCCGGCGAGGTCGTCGCGGAGATCCTCGGAGATCTCACCCACCATCCCGAAGTCGATGAGGGCGACCGAGCCGTCCGGCTGGATGAAGAGGTTCCCCGGTTGCAGGTCGCCGTGGAGGAATCGATCATCGAAGATCATCTGCAGGACGATGCCGGCGCCCCGGCGCGCGAGGGCTCGGCGATCGATGCCCTCCGCCTCGAGCGCGGCGATGTCGTCCACCTTGATGCCGCCTAAGCGTTCGAGCGTCAGGACACGCGACGTCGTCGTCGCCGACGAAACGCTCGGGACGAGCACGTCGGAGCGTGCTCGGAAGTTGTGCGCGAGACGCTCCGCGTTCCGCGCCTCCCGGAGGTAATCGAGTTCGGCGAGGAGGGTGTCGGAGAACTCTCGTACGAGGCCGCGGACGTCGAACCCTGCGGCGAGGTCCGAGACACGAGAAGCGCCTTCGGCGAGCACGCGCAGGATCTCGAGGTCTTCGTGAACCCGTTGAACGGCCTCGGGCCGCCGGACCTTGACGACGACAGCGGAACCGTCGTGGAGCACCGCCGTGTGAACCTGGCCGATGGATGCCGACGCGAGTGGTTCCGGATCGAAGGCGTCGAACACGTCGTCCGGCTCGTCTCCCAACTCTTCAACGACGATCGAGCGGACCGACTCCCACGGCACCGCGGGAGCGGCGTCCTGAAGTGTCGAAAACTCGTCCCGCGTCGCCGCGGTGCTCGCGCGCCGGCGCCGCGACCGCGTGGCTCAGGGCTGTGTGTTCCCCCGCCGGATGCTGCGCCGCCGCATGATGCGCCAGATGGCGACGCCGGCACCGATCAGGACGATGGCGTCGTCGCCGAATCCCAGCGGACCCGCGATGATCTCGGGGATGACGTCGACCGGCGACGCGCCGTAGAGCAACGCCCCGAGGCCGATGAGCACGGCCTTGAGCGTCGATCGGTCCTTCTTCATGCTCCAACGATAGAACGCATCTCGGCTCGCTGAGAACGAGCGGACAATCTCCGTAACGGCTCTTGCGCGGCGGTCTTCATCGCAATATATTGCATATGGCTCGACGAGCGTTCGAGCAGACGATTCGCCCGGGACGATCCGGGTCACGACGGAAAGGGACAGCATCATGAGCACCATCGACACCACGGCGGAGATCTCCCCCTCGGCGACGCCCGATGAGCCGATCAGGAACGTCGTGCTCGTGCACGGCGCGTTCGCCGACGGCTCGGGCTGGCGGCCCGTGTACGAGAACCTGACCGCGCGCGGCTACACCGTCTCGATCGTGCAGATCCCGCTCACCTCGTTCGAGGACGACGTGGCCGCGACCACGCGCATCCTCGACCGCCAGTCGGGTCCCTCCATCCTCGTCGGCCACTCGTGGGGCGGCACGGTCATCACCGAGGCCGGTGTCCACCCCAACGTCGCGGGCCTCGTCTACGTCTCCGCGCTCGCACCCGACGCCGGCGAGACCACGGCTCAGCAGTACGAGGGATTCGCCCCCACTCCGGACTTCGTGATCGATGTGGGCGACGACGGGTTCGGAATCCTCAACCACGACGCGTTCAAGGCCGGATTCGCGCACGACACGACCGACGCCGACGCCGCCTTCCTGCGCGACTCGCAGGTACCCATCAACATGTCGGCCTTCGGCGCGGCCGTTCAGAACGCGGCATGGCGCACGAAGCCGAGTTGGGCCGTCATCGCCCGGGAGGACAAGGCGTTCGACCAGGCGATGCTGCAGCACATGGCGTCGCGGATCGGCGCCGAGATCACCACGGTCTCGGCGAGCCACGCACTCTTCCTGACCCAGCCGGCGGTCGTGTCCGACACGATCGACGCCGCGGCACGCGGAGCCCTGGTCAGGGCCCGCTGATCCGCTCCGGGGGAGAGGTGACCGGCGAAGCGGCGGGGTCAGCGGCGGTATCGGCGATGACGAACCAGACGCTGGCCCCGCCGAGCGACGAGTCCTCGATGCCGCTGCGGCTACCGTGCGCCTCGACGATGCGCCGGCAGGTGGAGAGATCGATCCCCGTCCCCACGACCTCTTCGGCGCCGCCGCGCTCCATCAGACCGAACACCCGTTATGCAGGTCCTCCACCACCGTGGCGACGAGGCCGTCGAGGTCGATCTCGACTCGCCGGGGATGTGCGCCGCCGATGCGGGCGAAGCGCAGCAGGTCGGTGATCATCGCGGCCACGCGGTCGGCGGCCGACTCGGCTCGAGCGAGGGCGGCGGCGCCTTGCGGTGCGTTCCAGCTCCGGACTGTCGCTCACGATCTCGATGAAGCCGGACATGGTCATGAGCGGGTTCCGGAGGTCGTGGCTGACCTGCCCGGCGAAGTGGGCGAGCTGCTCGAATGCTCTCCCGTCGCCGTCAGCGTCGCCGTCGCCGTCTGACACGGGGCGAGGTCACACGAGGACGAGGCGTCCCGTGGTCTCGCGCAGGGCCCCGATCTCGCGCTCGTCGGCCCGCGAACTCGTGACCACGACATGCACGTCGCTCACATCGCCGTACCGCCACAGAGCGACGGTCCCGACCTTGCTGCGGTCCGCGAGAAGCACACGTCGGCGGGCGCTCGCGAGGGTCGCACGTTTGAAATCGGCCTCCGCCTGGTCGGGAGTCGTGAGTCCGAACTCGGCCGAGAGCCCGTTCGTGCCGAGGAAGGCGACGTCGATATTCACCCCGTGGAGGGTGCGGATCGCGACCGTGTCGACCTCGCCGAGCGTCACGGGGCGGACGCGACCGCCGAGGGTATGCACGGTGTACTCCGGCACGGTCGCGAGGTAGGTCGCGATCGGGAGCGAATTCGTGAAGACGGAAAGCGAGCGGCCGCGGGGCAGTTGTTCGGCGAGGAACATCGACGTGGAGCCCGATTCGAGGAATACCGCCCCCGCCTCGGGGAGTTCGGCGAGCGCCGCACCGGCGATGGCGCGTTTCTCGTCGGCGAACTCCACGCGGCTGGCGATCTGCGGTTCGAAGAGTGTGCGTTCGACCGGCACGGCGCCACCATGCACGCGCTTAAGAATGCCGGAAGCCTGGAGTGCATTGAGATCGACTCGCACCGTTTCGGGCGTGACGCCGAACTCCTGCGCGAGCGCAGCCACTTCCACGCGGCCGGCGCGACGCGCGCTCTGGACGATCGCGTATCGGCGTTCCTCCGCATACAGCCGATCGCCGTCGCTCATGCCTGTCTCCTCCTGGAGGTCGCGTTCCGTCAGTCTCGGAGCAACAGTAGCGGTGGCCTCGTGAGCCTCCGTTACGTCCGCGTTTCGTTCTGATCTTAGCTTTGTTTCATTCTGTATTTCTTCTTGACCATCTGTGTTTGCCTGTGGTTGTGTGTCATCCAACACAGCAAGGGAGCACAGACGTGATCGAGAAGACCGTTGATGTCGCGGTGGTCGGAGTAGGGGCGGCGGGCAGCCACGCGTTGCTCAGCGCTGCGAGACGGGGAGCGTCCGTGCTCGGCATCGAGCAGTTCCCGATCGGGCACGATCGAGGCTCGTCGCACGGCCGCTCGCGTCTGTTCCGCGGCGGCGCGTCGGAAGGACCGCTGTACGTCGACCTCGCCCGTCGCTCCCGGGAGATCTGGGCGGGACTCGAGCAGGAGACGGGCCGCGAGATCCTGAGCCTCGTGTCCGGCGTCACCATCGGTCCGGCCGACGGAGACCTCATCCGCGACACCCGGTCGGCGCTCGAGGCTCGGGACATGCCCTTCGAGGTCCTCGACCCCGAGCAGCTCCGCCACCGGTTCCCGCAGCACCGTGTGCTCGACGGGGATCGCGGGCTCCTCGATCCGGCAACGGGCGTCGTGCGCCCCGAACTCGCGATCACGACGGCGGTCGAGCTCGCCCGTGCCGCCGGGGCGACCGTCTGGGACGGCACGCGCGTGCTGAGCATCGACGACACCGTGGACGGCGTCACGATCGAGACCGACCGGGGCACGGTGGTCGCGAAGAAGCTGATCCTCTCGGCCGGAGCGTGGGCGGCTCGCCTCCTGCCCGACCTCCCCACGCCGTTCGTGGTTCGCCGGGCCATCCTCACCTGGTTCACTCCCCGGGACGGCAGCGCCGATGACTTCACGCCCGAGCGCTTCCCCGTCTTCACACGTGACGACGGGGATCTCCGCGGCTGGGGCGCGCCGATGATCGACGAGTTCGGCGTCAAGGTCGGGCTGCACGATCAGGACGGTCCCGTGGTCGGCGACCCGTCGCGGAACCCGGCCGAGGTCACTGCGGCCGAGACCGCGCGCGTCGAGGAGTTCGTCTCCCGGCAGTTCGACGGACTCGTGCCCACGGCGGTGCACGCGAAGGGGTGCATGATCACGCTCACTCCGGACGAGAACTTCTCCGTCGGCACGCTGCGCGAACACCCCGACGTCGTCCTCCTCGCCGCGTGCTCCGGTCACGGCTTCAAGCACTCGCCGGCCATCGGCGAGATCGGAGCGGATCTCGCCATCCTCGGCCGGACCACTACCGACATCTCTCCACTCGACCCGCACCGCTTCACCCGTCAACACACAACCACCAGGAGCGCCACATGAGAAACAGAACGACCAGCACCATCGTCCTCGCCGTCGCGGCGCTCGCCCTCGCCGGCTGCGCCGGCACGAGCGCGAGCACGAGCACGGGATCGGAGGAGACAGCCGATTTCGAGACCGTCACGCCGGGCACCCTGCAGCTTCTCGTCAACAGCGATGCGGCCCCCTTCGCATCCGTCAACGACGACGACGAGTTCGAGGGCTTCGACGTGCAGATGCTGACCGAGGTCACCGACCGTCTCGGTCTCACCCTCGAGATCAAGACGCAGGAGTTCGACACGATCCTTCCGAGTGTGGCCGTCGGGCAGGCCGACGCTGCGGCGTCCTCCATCGCGGACACCGACGAGCGTCGTGAAACCGTCTCCTTCTCGCTCCCCACGTACACGGGTGTCATGTCGATCACGGTCCCCACCGAGTCGGCCATCGAGGAGGCCGACGACCTCGCGGGCAAGCGGGTCGGCGTCAAGTCCGCGAGCCGGAACGCGGAGTACGCAGAGCAGTACTTCACCGACTCGGAGATCGTCTACTTCCCGGCCGAGGCACCGCTCTTCAACGCCCTGGAGGGCGGCACGATCGACGCTGCCTTCTTCGACGGCCAGGCCGCCGACAAGTACGTGCAGCAGTACGACGTGCGCGTCGCGTTCAGCGCCGTGAACGACGACAACCGGGGGGCCGCTATCGTCCTGCGCCAGGACGCGGACAACCTCCGCGAGGCGATCAATCAGACCCTGCGCGAGATGCTCGAGGACGGCACGTACGAGGAGATCTTCACGACGTGGGTGACCACGGAGGACGTCCAGCCGCAACTCGACTTCCTGTCCGGCTACTACGCGGAGCACCCGGACAACTCCTACCCCAACGAGTGACGTTCCGGTGGCGGGCCCCACGGCCCGCCACCGTCGTCGATTGGAACTGCCACCATGAACGACTTCATCGACATGTTCTTCAACCCTGAGCTGATCCTCAAGGTGCTGCCAGATCTCGTGGCCGTCGGACTCGTCAACACGCTCATCCTCGCGATCTCCGCGACCCTCATCGCGCTCCTCATCGGGATGCTCATCGCGATGGCGCTCATCTCGCGGCATCGCTGGCTCAGCTGGCCCGCTCGGGTCTACGTCGACCTGCTGCGCGGTCTGCCGGTCATCCTGACGATCTTCCTCATCGGGCAGGGCCTGCCCTACATGGGGGTGCAGCCGTTCGGGCCGAGCGCCTACCCCTACGGGATCGTCTCGCTCGGCCTGATCGGCTCCGCCTACATGGCGGAGATCTTCCGCTCGGGCATCCAGAGCATCCACCACGGCCAGCTCGAGGCGGCACGGGCGCTCGGCATGAGCTACGGCACGGCGATGGCACGGATCGTGGTGCCGCAAGGCGTCCGCAACGTGTTCCCCGCCCTCACCAACCAGTTCATCGGCATCGTGAAGGACACGAGCCTCGTCTACGTCCTCGGACTCGCCGTCGGCGAGCGCGAGCTCTACCGCATCGGCCAGGACATGTCGCAGCGCGTCGGCAACCTCTCGCCGCTCGTCGCGGCCGGGCTCGTGTACCTCCTGATCACGGTCCCCCTGACCTACTACGTCAACTGGCTCGACAAGCGGCTGCGGACCGGGAAGGTCCCCGTGATCATCGAGGACGCCGTCGACACCACCGAGAGTGAAGGAGCACACGCATGACCACGTTCGGCGTTACCGTGAACGGTCTGCACAAGAAGTTCGGGGAGAACGAGGTCCTGAAGGGGATCGACCTCGACGTCCGCCCCGGCGAGGTGGTGTGCATCATCGGACCGTCCGGCTCCGGGAAGTCCACCCTCCTGCGCAGCATGAACCTCCTCGAGGTGCCGAGCTCGGGGTCCATCCGCGTCGGTGACGACGAGATCACGGACATCCGCACCGACATCAACGCCGTCCGGAGCCACATCGGCATGGTGTTCCAGAGCTTCAACCTCTTCCCGCACATGACGGTGGAACGGAACATCACCGTGGCCCTCGAGCGGGTGAAGAGCGTCGGGAAGGAGGAGGCGAAGCGCATCGCCCTCGACCGGCTGCGCGAAGTGGGGCTCGAGGCGAAGGCCTCGTCCCGCCCCTTCAACCTCTCCGGCGGCCAGCAGCAGCGCGTCGCGATCGCACGCGCCCTCGCCATGCAACCCGGCATCATGCTGTTCGACGAAGTGACGTCTGCGCTCGATCCCGAACTGGTCAAGGGCGTCCTGAACATCATGATGAAACTCGCGAGCGAGGGTATGACGATGGTCGTGGTGACCCACGAGATGGGCTTCGCCCGTCAGGTCGCGGACCGGGTCGTCTTCATGGATGCCGGCCGCATCGTCGAGCAGGGCCCCCCGGAGCAGATCTTCGGCGATCCGCAGTCCCCTCGATTGCGATCGTTCTTGTCCGAGGTGCTGTGAGGATGCCCGACTCGACCGAGCCGATCGACCCGCGCGACTGGCCGACCACGACCACCCACCGCATCCGTATCGTCGGCCCCAACCCTGCGATGGACCGGATCCAGACGGTCGGAGACCTCGTCCCGGGGCACGTGCACCGCGTTCGCTCCGTCGTCGCGAAGGCGGGCGGCAAGTCGTTCATCGTCGCCCGCACCGTCCGCTCGCTCGGCGTGAACGTGAGCCTCTACGGCTTCCTGGGCGGTCCCGTCGCCGAGTTGGCGGCGCGCGAGTGCCGCACCCTCGGTATCGACGACCGGCACACGCCGATCCGAGGGGAGACGCGGATCACCCCCGTGATCGTCGAGGAGTCGACGGGCCGGTCCACGGTGTTCAACGAACCGGGTCCGGAGGTCTCCGCGACCGAGGTCGCCGAACTCACGCGGCGCCTCTCAACCGATCTCGAGGCCGGCGACCTCGTCGTCTGCACCGGAAGTCTCCCGCCGGGTCTCGACACCGGGTTCTACGCAGACGTCGTCCGGACCGGGCGCTCCCGCGGAGCGCTCGTCGCGGTCGACGCGAGCCGTGACGTGCTGCGGATGGCCCTCGAGGCGGCCCCGTGGATCGTGAAGTGCAACCGGACGGAGTTCGAAGCCGTTGCGGGGGTCGCCGCGTCCGGAACCGAGGCCACGTCCCTCTCGGGACTGACGGCGGCGATGCGGCGTCAAGTGGCACGCGGCACGTCCGTCGTCATCGTGACGATGGGCGCCTCGGCCTTCCTGGTGGCGACCGCGGACGGCGTGTGGACGGTGCACGTCCCGCGGATCGACGCCGTCAACGCGACGGGATCCGGGGACACCTTCCTCGCGTGCTTCGTCGCAACCGTCGCCGACGGCGGGTCACTCGCCGACGCCCTCCGTCGAGCGACGGCCGGTGGAGTCGCGAACGCCGCCCAGCTGCAGGCGGGCCTCGACGACACGAGCGCGCTCGCCGGCTATGCGCGCGACGTCACCTTCTCCCCCTCCGACGCCCGCGAGCCCGAGGAGAGGGGCGCCCGGTGACCCGCTACCTCGGCATCGACGTCGGGACGACCCGGACCAAGGCGCTCGTCTACGACGCCGTGTCGCGCCGGGTCCTGCACGCCGCATCGACGGCGACCCCCGTCGAGCGTCGGGCCGACGGCGATCGGCGGCGGCCCGACGACGTGCTCGACGTGACCGCATCCGTAACACGCGCCGTGCTCGACGTCGTCGGGGGCGAGGACCTCGGCGGCGTCTGCGTCGCGTCCGTCGGCGAGGAGGTCGTGCTCGTCGACGTGTCAGGAGCGGCCGTCGGCTCGGTGCCCACGTGGTACGCGGTCGATCCGGCCGTCACGCACGACTCCCCTCGCCACCCGGAGGCGTCGCGGTTCAAGCTCGCCTCCCTCGCCCTCCGCTCCCCCGAAGCCGTCGCGTCCGCGACCTCGTTCACGGATCTGTCCGGATACGTCGCCGCACGGCTGGTCGGCGCGGTCGGGGCCGGCACCGCCGTGATGGATCGCTCGCATGCCTCACGCACGGACTTCTACAACGCCGCCGACCGCGAGTGGGACGAGGAGCGCTACGCCGGAATCCCCGGAATCGGAGCGCTCGGCCTCCCCGCGCTCGCCGACTCGGGCCGTGCCATCGGCGCGACCGCCGGCGACATCGCGACCGCGCACGGGTTGCCGCTCGGCGTGCCCGTCGTCGCCGGAGGCCACGACCACTTCTGCGGCGCGTTCGGCGCGGGCGCACGGGAGACAGGCGACGTGTTCATCTCGGTCGGAACGTCGGAGTCGCAACTCGTGCTCGTCGACGAGGTCCCGAACGGCACACTCGACGCGGCTCTCGACATCGGCACGTTTGTGGACGGTCGCCACGCCTACGTGCACGTCGCCCAGTCCTCCGGGGCAGCGTTCGCCGAGGCGCTCGCTGCGAGCGGGACCGAGGAGGACCTCGACGCGCTCTACGACGCGCTCTCCCGTCTCGACGGCCCCACGGACGGCGCCATCGTCCCCGGCGAGGCCGACCTCCGCCCGATCCTCGACATCCTGCAGTCCCAAGCGGCCGCCGCGGCCGACATCACTCGCCGTCTCATGCAGGCCTGCGACACGACCGCGCGTCGTGTCCTCGTCGGCGGAGCCCCCGTCGCGCAGCCGCTCTGGCGCCGCATCCGCGCTCGCACGAGCCCGTTGCCCCTCACCTTCCTCGTCGAGTCGGAGCTCTCCGCCCTCGGAGCCGCCCTCCTCGCGCAGTGCGCCGTCGAGGGTGCTGCTCCGGGACCCGACAGGACCACATACCCGGACGATACGTCCGGTCCGAGAGGAGACCCGATCGTATGACCGTAGCCACCACCGCCGATCTCGTCGCCGGAGCGCGAGCGACCGGGCGGGGGGTCGCCGCCCTCAATGTCATCCAACTCGAACACGCGCAAGCGATCGTGACGGCCGCGGAACGGTGCGCCGCACCCGTGATCCTGCAGGTGAGCGAGAACGCTGTCCGCTATCACGGCGGCGACGTCGCGCCGCTCGCCGCCGCGTGCCTCGCTCTCGCAGAGCGTTCCGAGGCCGAGGTCTCACTGCACCTCGATCACGCGACATCACTCGAACTCTGTCGCACGGCGGCAGCCGCAGGGTTCAGCTCCTTCATGATCGATGCGTCTGCGCTCGATGACGACGAGAACACACGCGTCACGCGCGAAGCCGCCCTGTGGGGACACGAGAACGGGCTCTGGGTGGAAGCCGAACTCGGCGAGGTCGGCGGGAAGGGCGCCCATGTGGCCGACGCCCGCACGGACCCCGCTGACGCCGCCGACTTCGTCGCGGCGACGGGAGTCGACGGACTCGCGATCGCCATCGGCTCGTCCCATGCGATGGTCACCCAGTCCGCGGCTCTCGACCTCGAGCTGCTCCGGCGCATCCGCTCGGCCGTGTCCGTCCCACTCGTCCTGCACGGCACCTCCGGGGTGCCGGACGCCCTCGTCGCCGAAGCCGTCGTCAGCGGGATCACGAAGGTGAACGTCTCGACCCAGCTCAACAGGGTCATGACCGATGCCATCCGCTCACTGCTCTCCGACGAGCCCGATGTCGTCGACCCCCGACGCTACCTCCGCGCCGCCCGCGCCGCCGTCGAGCAGCAGGCCGCCCACCTCATCTCGCTCATCTCCCGTCCGACGGCCGCCGTGGCCGCCGGCACCCCGTCCCGTTTGAAAGGAACCCCCTCATGACCGACACCGCCCCCTCGACACCGCTCTCGTCCGCTCCCCTCGGCACGAGCGGCCTCGACGTCACGCGCGTGGGACTCGGCGCGTTCGCCATCGGGGGCTCGGCCTGGTCGTACGGCTGGGGGGTACAGGACGACGACGAGTCGGTGCAGACCATTCTCGCGGCCGTCGACGCCGGCATTGACTGGATCGACACCGCCGCCGTCTATGGGCGTGGTCATTCGGAGGCCGTCGTCGGCGCAGCACTGCAGCAGCTCTCGGAGGACGAGCGCCCGCTCGTGTTCACCAAGGGCGGCCTCGTATGGTCGGAGGACGACGCGCTCGACACCGGGGAGCGGAAGGTCGGGCACCCGGACAGCCTCCGCCGAGAGGTGGACGATTCGCTGCGCCGCCTCGCCGTCGACACGATCGACCTCTACCAGATGCACTGGCCGGCCGAGGACGGTACGCCCCTTGAGGAGTACTGGTCCGCACTCGTGGACCTGCGCACTGCGGGTAAGGTCCGAGCGATCGGCCTCTCGAACCACGACGTCGACGAGCTGACGCGCGCCGAGGCGATCGGTCACGTCGACTCGCTGCAGCCCCCGTTCTCGGCGATCTACCGCGACGCTGCCGCTGACGTCATCCCCTGGTGCGCGGCCAACGGCACGGGTGTGATCGTCTACAGTCCGATGCAGTCCGGGCTGCTGACCGGCTCGTTCTCCGCCGAACGCGCTGCGGCGCTCCCCTCGAACGACTGGCGGTCACGGCACGACGACTTCCGCGGCGAGGGGCTGAGCCGCAACCTCGCCGTAGCGGACGCCCTCGCCGAGATCGCGGCGAACCGGGGCGTGACGACGGCGGAAGCGGCGATCGGGTGGGTGCTCGGCTTCCCCGGCGTCACCGCCGCGATCGTCGGCGCGCGTCGCCCCGACCAAATCGGCGGCTGGATCGGCGGCTCGCGCATCGAGCTGACGTCGGAGGAGTACGCCGCCGTCGCGGCCGTGATCGAGCGGACGGGCGCGGGCTCGGGACCGGTCGCGCCCTGAGTCCGGCCGCGCCGTTCCGACCTCGGTCGGAGCGGTGCGGCACCGGTCACCGGCGCAGCGGCGCGGGAGCCGTCTCGCGGACGCGGCGGCGGAACCAGTCGACGAAGATGCCCTTCGTGGGGTCCTGAACCGAGGAGTTCCAGACGATCGTGGCGATCGAGGTGACAGCGGGGGCGGCGATGGGCCGGTACACGGCGCCGTTCATCCGTACCGTGGCGAGTCGACTGGGGAGGAGACTCACACCGAGTCCGGCTGCCACGAAACCGATCTGATCCGTGTACGTCGTTCCGCTGATCATCGTGCGACGCGGCGAGAAGCCCGCGGCGACGCACGCCGCGATCATGCCGTCGTACGCCTCCGGCGCACCATGGCGCGGGAACATCAGGAGCTCCTCGTCGTGCAACTGCCCCAGCGAGACCTCGTCCTGCACGGCGAGCGGATGGTCCGACGGCAGCACCACGACGTAGGGGTCGACGTACAACTCCGAGTGGCTCAGCACCTCACCGCGCGGCTTCGAATAGAGCAGCCCCACGTCCATCTGCGCCATCGACAGCATGTCGACGACGTCGTTGGTGTTCTCCTTGCTCACGCGCAGATCGATACCGGGGAACAGCCCCTGGAACGTGCGGATCATCGCCGGGAGGTCGCCGTACAGCAGCGACGGCACGATCCCGATGCGCAGGCGTCCGACCCGACCGACGCGCGAGTCCGTCACGAGGGCGTCGATCTCCTCGAGATCGTCGAGCAGCTTCCGGCTGTGGGCGAGGAGCTTGATGCCCGCCTGGGTGAGCTCGAACGGCGTGACCGAACGGTCGATGAGCTTCGCGCCCAGGTCCCGCTCCAGTCGTTGGATCTGCTGGGACAGCGCCGGCTGCGAGATGCGCAGCCGCGCTGCGGCGTGCCCGAAGCTCCTCTCCGACGTGAGGACGACGAAATACTCGAGGCGCCGGGTCTCCATGGCGTCAGCCTAGGAGAGCGCGTCGCCCGGCGTGGCTCCCGGCGCCGTGTCGCTCACGAGGCGTTCGCGCTCTCGAGGCGGAGTCGACGGCGATCCGCCTGCACGACGGGATCCGGCACCGGGACGGCCTGGATGAGACGCCGGGTGTACTCCTCCTGCGGATGGTGCAGGATCTGACGCGTGTCGCCCTGCTCCTCGACCCGGCCGCGATTGAGGACCACGACCCGCGTAGCGAGTCGTTCGACGACGGACAGGTCATGGCTGATGAAGAGGCAGGAGAAGCCGAGCTCCGCTTGCAGCTCGAGCAGCAGCCGGAGCACGGCGGCCTGTACGGAGACATCGAGGGCCGATGTGGGCTCGTCGGCGATCAGGATGCTCGGCCGGACGGCGAGGGCGCGGGCGATACCGACGCGTTGGCGCTGCCCGCCGGACAACTCGTGAGGGTATCGGTCCACCCAATCGGCGGGGAGTCGGACGAGTTCGAGCAGTTCTCGCGCTCTCCGTGCCCGGAGGCGCGGGTCCTTCTCGACGTCGTTCCAGCGCAGCGGAGCCGCGATACTTGCACCGATGGTCGCTCGAGGGTCGAGTGATGATGCCGGGTCCTGGAACACGATCGACGCCGCCCGCCGGACCGAGCGCATCTGCGCTCGCGATGCCTTCGCGAGGTCGACGTCCGCGACACGGATGGAGCCCGAGGTCACCGGGACGAGACCGATCGCGGCGCGGCCGATGGTCGACTTGCCGGACCCGGATTCACCGACGAGTCCCACGACGTCGCCCCGCCCGACGCGCAGATCGACGTGATCCACCGCGACGAAGGGTTTCTCGCCGAAGCGACCCGGGTAGCGGATCACGAGGTCGCGCACGTCGAGCACCGTGTCGGTCGGGTCGTCGCGCGTCGCCGCGGGCTCCTCCGGTTCGACCACGCGGAGTGAGATCGTCGGCTGCCGCTCGACGATCTCACTCCGGCCGAGGAACGGCACCGAGTCGAGCAGTTCCCGCGTGTAGGCGTGCTCCGGAGCGGCGAAGAGACGGGCGGTGGGCGCGTCCTCGACGACTCGGCCGTCCCTCATGACGACGACATGCGTCGCCATGTCCGCGACGACGCCCATGTCGTGCGTGATCAGGAGCAGCGCCATGTCGAGTCGGGACTGGAGGTCGAGCAGGAGATCGAGGATCTCGGCCTGAGCCGTCACATCCAGTGCGGTCGTCGGTTCGTCGGCGATCAGCAGTTTCGGGTCCCCCGAAATCGCCATCGCGATCATCGCCCTCTGACGCTGTCCCCCCGACAGCTGGTGCGGGTACTGTCCGAGCCGACGCTCCGGGTCCGGCAGGTTCACGAGGCGCAGCAGGTCGAGTGCCCGCCGGTCCGCCTCGGGCCGGCTCAATCGGGCGTGTGCGCGCAGGACGTCCCGGAGCTGAGTGCCGATCGTGTAGACGGGGTTCAGGGCCGTCATCGGCTCCTGGAACACGACGCCCACGTCACGACCGCGCACCGCCCGCATCCGAGCCGCGCCCGCTCCGACGAGGTCCTCCCCGCACAGCTCGATCGTGCCCCGCCGTCGTGCGTTGCCGGGGAGGAGGTCGAGAACGGACATCGCCGTCACGGACTTCCCCGAGCCCGACTCGCCGACGAGCGCGACGGTCTCACCCGCCCGCACGTCGAAGGAGACGTCGTGCGTGACGGCCCGCCAGTCGGAGCCCGATCCGAACTCGACGGACAGGTCACGGACGCGCAGCACGGCGGAGGCCGTCGTCGACGCCGAGTCGGCGGTCGGTGTGTTCTCAGGCATGGTTTCCCTTCCTCGCGCGAGGATCGAGCAGGTCGCGCAGCGCATCGGCCAAGAGGCCGAACGACAGGATCGTGAGGACCACGACGATGCTCGGGACGAGGATCGTCGAAGGGTCGTTCCCCATGTACCGCTGCCCCGACGCCACCATGCCGCCCCAGGACGGTGCCGGCGCGACCACCCCGAGACCGAGGTAGCTCAACCCGGACTCGAGCAGGATCGCCGAGGCCATGACGAGCGAGAACTGGACGATGATCGGGGCCGTCACGTTCGGGAGCACGACCCGGAACAGCGCCGTCGCGGTCCGCGCACCGAACGCCTTCGCCGCATCCACGTATTCGAGGCGTTTGACCGAGAGCGTCTGTCCGTACACGATGCGCGCGAAGCCGGGCGCGAAGAGGATGCCCATCACGGCGATGAGCGTCCACTCCCCCGGTCCGTAGATCGTGACGATCAGGAGCGCGAGGATGACCGGGGGGAACGCGAGCAGCACGTCGCCGACGAGCCGCATGGTCAGGAACTCGGCGACGCCGCCGAAGTAGCCGCCCACGAGGCCGAGCAGCGAGCCGATGACCGCAGCGACCGCGCTCGCTCCGAGGGCGATGAGCAGCTCGACGCGCGCTCCGTGGAGGATGCGGGCGAGGACGTCCCGGCCGTACTCGTCGGTCCCGAGAACGTGACCGGGAGTACCGGGCGACAGGAGGCGATTGGCGACGTCCTGGGCGAGCGGATCGGTCGGGACGACGATCGGCGCAAGCACCGAGAGCACGACGAGGAGCAGGACGAAGGCGAGCGCGGTCCACCGCACGACGCTGAAGGCGCCGGCGATCCGGCGGAATCGGCTGAGCATGGGGCTACCTCACTCTCGGATCGAGGAAGCGGTAGACGAGGTCGACCGCGATGTTGATCGCGATGAAGAGCACGGAGATGACGATGACGATTCCTTGCACAACGGGGTAGTCCCGGTTCACGACCGAATCGACGAGGAGCGCGGAGAGCCCGGGATAGTTGAAGACGCGCTCTGCGAGCACCGTCGAGCCGAGCATGATCCCGACCTCGAGTCCGATCGCGGTCGCGACCGGAGTCATCGAGTTCCGCAGTACGTGGCGCGAGAAGACACGCGAGGGGGTGAGCCCCCACGACCGCGCCGTCCGCACCCAGTCCATCCGTGACGTCTCGACGACGGAGGAGCGTGTCATCCGCGCTGTCACACCGATGAACGCGATCGAGAGGGTGAGCGCCGGCAGCAGCAGCAAGCGCAGATGCCCGACGGGGTCCGTCTGCCAGCTCACGAACCCCCCTGCGGGGAACCAGCCGAGCGTGAGCGAGAAGATGAGGATGAAGACCGTACCGAGCACGTAGACGGGGACCGAGATCGCGAGACTCGAGAACGCGGTCACGAGCGAGTCGACCCAGCCGCCGAAGCGACCGGCGGCGGCGCCGAGCACGACGCCGACGACCGCGCCGACGACGCACGCCAGCACGACCAGTTCGATCGTGTTGGGGAGCCGCTCGAGGATCGTCGTCACGACGGGGCGACTGTCGCGGAACGACGAGCCGAGATCCCCCGTGACGACGCCCGCGAGGTAGTCGAGGTACTGCACGGCGAGTGGCTTGTCGAGGCCGAGCTGTTCGCGCAGTCGCTCGATGGACTCCGGCGTGGCCGTCCCGCTCGCTCCACCGGAGGCGAGGACGGCCGCCGGATCACCGGGCACGGCGTGGATGGCCAGGAAGATCAACGTCAAGACGACGAAGACGAGTCCGAGGCCGACGCCGATGCGCTTGGCGATGAAGGAGATCATGGTCCTCCGATGGATGAGAGCGGGACGGTCGGGATCAGCCGGCGCTGATGCTCGTGGACGCGAGCGTGTAGCCGGCGAAGAACGTGAGGAAGCCGGGCAGGTTCGAGAACCCGGTCACCGTGTCCTTGTAGGCGAACGCCTGACCGCGCTGCACGAGGGGGACGAACGGGACGTTCGTCCCCATGAGATCGATCGCCTCAGAGTATGCCGCCTTGCGCGAGTCGACGTCGGCGCCCGTGCGTCCCGCCGCGAGGGCCGCCATGATCTCCGGATCGTTCCAGCCGAAGCTCTTCGCGAGGTCCGGACCGCCCAGGTACGACTCGAGGTAGGCGGGCTCGGACACGATGCCGCCCCAGCCGTTGATCTTCATCTGGAAGTCGCCGCTCGTGGCCTTCTCCATCCGCGTCGCCCAGTCCGGACTGTCGAGCTCCGCGTCGATCCCGATCTCGGCGAGGTCCGCTTGCACCGTGAGCGCGGTGTCCTGATGGAAGACGTACTGAGAGGTCGTGAGGATCGTGGTGGAGAATCCGTCCGGGTAGCCGGCCTCGGCGAGGAGCTCCTTCGCGTGCTCGGGGTCGTACTCCCAGAGCTCCTGCGACTCCTCCGTGTAGTAGTCGCTCGACTCGGGGATCGGCGGTCCGTAGATCGCTTTGGCGTTGCCGAAGAACGCCGCGTCGACGACGCTGTCGCGGTTGACCGCATAGGCGACGGCCTCACGGACGAGCGGGTCGGCGAACGGGCCGTCGGTGACGTTGAACTCGATGTCCATGAGGAGGCCGTTCTGGACGTCGATGGTCACCCCGTCGGTCGACTCGAGGGTCGAGAACTGCTCCCATGGGACGTAGTCGATGAGGTCGACGTCTCCCGACACGAGCGCGTTGGTGCGTGCCGTGCCGTCGGGGTAGAACACGAGGTCGATGCTGTCGAGCGTCACCGAGTCGGCGTCGTAGTAGGCGTCGTTGCGCGCGAGGACGAGTTGCACGCCCGCGTCGTCCTGCTCGATGACGAACGGACCGGCACCGACCGTCGCGATCGCGTCGGCCGAGAGGGCGTCGTCGGGAGCGATGAAGGCCGTCGAGTCGGCGAGGTAGGCCACGAAATCGGCGTTGTTCTCCGACAGGTGCACGATCGCGGTGCGGTCGTCGGGCGTCTCGACCTCGGTGATGTTGCGCATGGCGGCGAGGGTGCGCGCGCCGTTCTCCGGATCGGCGAGGAAGAGAAGCGTGTTCTTGACGTTCGCGCTCGTGAGCGGCGTCCCGTCACTGAACTCGAGTCCCTCGCGGAGGGTGAACGAGTAGGTCGCGGGATCGATCTCCTCGAAGCTCTCCGCGAGCGCGGGAACGAGCGCACCGTCGGCGTCATACGCCATGAGGCCACGGTGGATGAGCGCGTCGAGCGTATAGCCCGTCGAGCCCTGGTCGGCGCCGACCTTCACGTCCTGTGGCTCGCCCGAGAGGCCGAACCGCAGAGTCTGTTCGGGCGCCGCCGAGGGGTCCGGAGCGGCCGAGGCGCAGCCGGTGAGCGCGAGCCCCGTCGCGAGGGCCGCGGCCACGATCGCCCGCTTGTTCCGCCGTGCGCCGGGCGACGACGGCCGCCACGGCTCTGTCCTGTGCAACATGGTTCCTCCTGATCGTGGTGCGTGGGTATCGCTGTTCGATGGATGGTGCGGTGGGGTGACGACCCGGGGTCGTCTGATGCCACGGCGCGTGCTGTCCCTCCGGCGACGATGCCGGCGGTTCGTCACGCGTACCGCAGCGGGTCCATGAAGTCGGTCTCGACGATGCGCTCCTCGTCCGTCACGATGCGCGCGAGAATCTCCCCGATCGCCGTCGCGTGCTTGTAGCCGTGGCCGGAGCATCCGCCGGCGAGGACGATGCGTTCGCTGCCTGGCATGCGTCCGACGACGAACTGCTTGTCGGGGCTCTCCGTGATCATGCACGGAGCCACCTCGTACGGCATGGGGCCGAGGCCCGGGACGGCCCAGTCGAGGACCTCGGCGGAGCCCGCCCAGTCCCGCTCCGGCCGCACAGACCTCTCGAGACGGTCAGGATGCACGGCGATCTTCGATCGCGGGTCGTTCGACAGGCCCGCCTTGACCGGGATGTCGCCGACACTGCCGTGGCCCCAGATCGTGTTCTCGTCGTCGTAGTGCCGGATGAACGCGGGGAACCGCTCGAGCTCGAAGTCCTCGGGCGAGGCGGTGGGCCGCCACCAGAGCATGGGCGCGCGGTACGCGGTGAGGCTGACGAGGTCTTGCATGATCGACATCCACGGCCCCGCGGCGAGGACGACCTGGCCGACTCGGAACGTGCGGTCCGCCGTCCCGACGAGCACCGCGTCGCCGTCCGGCTCGACCCGAGTCACGGCCGTGCGTTCGTATACCGTCGCTCCCGCCGCCTTCGCCGCGTCGACCGCCGCGACGAGCGCGACCTCGACGAGCACGTAACCGGACTCCGCGTCCCAGATCCCCTCGTAGTGGTCGGGAAGGGCAGCATGCTGGGGATAGGTCTCCCGCAGTTCGCCGATCGTCCGCCACTCGGCGTCGACACCCGATTCGGCGAGCGCCGTCGCAGTGTTCCCGAGTGCGCGCCCGCCCCGGGGCCCGATGGAGATCGCGCCCGTCTGGTGCAGCAGGTCGGTGCCGGATATCCCGCCGAGCTCGTACCAGAGGTCCCGGGCCAGCCGCGCGACCGGAGTCAGTCCCGGGTGCTCGTGACAGGCGACCCGGAACAACCGGGTGTGGCCGTGGCTCGACCCGTACGGGTGCGCGATGCGGTTCGCTTCGAACCCGATCGTACGCATGCCGCGGCTGGCGAGACGCCAGAGTGCCGAGGCGCCCCACGACCCGAGGCCCACCACCGCGACGTCGGCGTCGAGCGGGGTCATGCGGCACCGCCGCTGTTCTCGTCATTCGTGACGCCGTAAATCCGCTCGGCCGTCGACGAGTCGATGCGCTCCTCGCGGAGGTCCCGGAGGACGACGTCCTTCGGGCGGTTGGCCGGGTCCCCGTACCCGCCGCCTCCCGCCGTGATCGCGCTGATGGAGTCGCCACGCGACAAGTGCACGACGTCTCCGGTCGGCACGACGACGCCGTTCTTCTCGAGACGGGCACTCTGCCCCGCCGTCCCGCCGAGAAGCCCCCACGGGCGGGAGAGCATCCGGCTCATCCCGACCTCGCACTGGCAGTCGTCGTGCTCGACACGCACCTGGCGGTGGATCCCCATGCCACCGCGGTGCTCCCCCTCTCCTCCCGAGCCGTCGATGAGCGCATACCGCTCCACGAAGAGCGGGTACTCGCTCTCGAGGGCCTCGACCGGCAGGTTGGACGTGTTGGTCATATGGGCCTGGACGCCGTCGAGCCCGTCGTACGCGCATCCGGCGCCGTAGCCGCCGCCGATCGTCTCGAGGTAGACGTAGTAGCGGCCGGTGCGCGGGTCGGTGCCCGAGAACTGGGTTCCCGTGACGGCGCCGTTCGACGCGGCGATCACGCGGGAGGGCACGGCGTCCGCGAGCGCCCCGTGCACGAGGTCCACGACGCGCTGGCAGAGCTGGATCCGACCGTTGACCGCTGCGGGGGCGACGCAATTGAGGACCGAGCCGCGCGGGGCCGACACGGAGATGGCGCGACCGAGCCCGCCGTTCGCGGGGATGTCCGGTCCCACGACGGTCTTCGCGGCGTAGTAGACGGTCGCGAGCAACGCCGTCTCGACCATGTTGATGCTCGCGCGCACCTGTTCCGGAGCGGTGAACTCGAAGTCCAGGTGTTCGTCGCTCACGGTCATCACGACGCTGAGCTGCAGTTGCTCGTCGAGCTCGTTGCAGTCGAACGTGTCGGAGAACCGGTACCGGCCGTTGGGCACCTCGCGAATCCCCGCGCGCACCTTGCGCTCGGTGTAGTCGAGCAGTTCCTGCCCCGCCGCCTCGATGGTCGCAGGCCCGTACTTCTCGGAGATCTCTCGGAAGCGGGCGACGCCGAGTCGGTTCGCCGCGACTTGCGCGTTGAAGTCGGCGACGCGCTCGGCGGGGACCTGCATGTTCGTGAGAATGAGGTCCATGACCTCGGGGACATACGTCCAGTCGCGCAGGAACCGCACGGGCGGGATACGCAGACCCTCCTGGAAGATGTGCTCGTGACCGCGCTCCGCGTAGTCCGAGTGGTGCGCGAGGTTCGTCGCCCACCCAGCGAGAGCGCCCTCGACGAAGATCGGCGTGACGAGCACGATGTCGGGCAAGTGCGTTCCGCCGCCGATGTGGGGGTCGTTGCCCACGAACGAGTCACCGTCGCGGATGTCCTCGAGCGCGTAGCGGTCCGTGATCGCGTTCACGATCCCCATGAGGGATCCGAGGTGCATGGGGATGTGCTCGGCCTGCGCGAGTAGTTCCCCTCCCGCGTTGAAGATGCCCGTCGTGCAGTCCCGCCGCTCCTTGATGTTGGGCGAGTAGGAGGTCTTGACGAGGGCCTCCCCCATCTCGTCGCAGATCGACTCGAGTGCCGAACCGATCACTTCCACCTGGACGGGTGTGAGTTCCGACGCCGTCGCGCTCATTCGGACTGTCCTTTCGTGCTGAGGATGCGCTCGTCCGACGCGACGGCGACCGAGGGGTCCGAGCCGCGCGACGGACGGGTCACGATCATGAGGTACTCGTCGACGACGGCCTCTTCGCCCGGCAGGACGAGAGCGGTGGTGTCGTACTGCTCGATGACGGCCGGGCCGGTCACGATGTTGCCCGCACGGAGTTCGTCACGCGCGTAGAGGGGGACGGAGACGCGTCGCCCGGCCTCGGGGAGGTAGACGTCCCGATCGCCGATCACCGCGGCCGTCGCGTCAGCGCCCACGATCGGCTCGCGCGGGAACGCGGCTTGCGGAGCATCGCCGATGGCTTCGACGCGGAACGTGGCGGCCTCGACGCGTTCACTCGTCGTGCTGTAGCCGTAGCGTTTCTCGTGTGCGCTGTGGAATCGTGCGGCAACGAGGGCGATCCACTCCTCCGTGACCTCTTCCACGGGAACCTCGACACCGATCTCATAGTTCTGGCCGACGTAGCGGACGTCGAGCACCCATCGGAGACTGCGGTCGCCCTCGGCGAGGCCTTCGGCGTCGAACCAGTCGCGGGCCTGCGCCGAGAGCGCGTCGAACGTCGAGGCGAAGACCGGGATCTGCTCCGGCGCCACGAGGGTGATGCTTGTGCGGGTGTAGTCGCTGCGGAGGTCCGTCATGAGCATGCCCAGTGCCGAGAGCGCGCCGGGGCGCTGCGGGATGATCGTCCGCTCCATGCCCAGCTCGTGCGCGAGCCGGGCGGAGTGGAGCGGGCCGGCACCGCCGAAAGCGACGAGCGCATAGTCGGCCGGGTCGTAGCCGCGCTGCACCGAGATGACACGGATCGCCCGCGCCATGTTGGCTGTCACGACGCTGATGATTCCTTGGGCCGTGTCGAGGGTCGACATCCCGAGACGAGCACCCAGCCGTTCGACCGCGGCGAACGACAGACTCGCGTCGATCGGCATCGCGCCGCCGAGGAGGGACTCCTGGTTGAGGATCCCGAGCACGACGTTGGCGTCGGTCACCGTCGGCTCCGTCGTGCCGCGGCCGTAGCAAGCGGGGCCGGGGTCCGCTCCGGCGCTCTGCGGTCCCACTTTGAGGTGCCCACCGTCATCGATCCACGCGATCGAACCTCCGCCGGCTCCGACGGTGTTGATGTCGAGCATCGGCGCACGCACGGGCCGCCCGTCGAGGTCCATTCCGGTCGCGGAGGTGGGACGCGCGTCGGTGACGAGGGCGACGTCCGAGGACGTCCCTCCCATGTCGAACGTGATGATGTCGTCGATGCCCGATTGGGCAGACAGCCTCGCGGCCCCGACCACTCCGGTCGAGGGACCGGAGAGCACCGTTCGAACGGGCATCTTCTCGGCGGTGACGAAGGACATGACGCCACCGTTGCTCTGCGTCACCTTCGGCTCGACACGGAGTCCATCGGCGGCGAGCCCGTGCCTCAGTCGAGACAGATACCCCTCCATCACGGGACCGATGAACGAATTGATTATCACGGTGGAGAGCCGCTCGTACTCCCGGAACTCCGGCAACACCTCGTGGGAGATGGACAGGAACACTCCGGGGAGCTCCTCCTCGAGGACGGCCCGGACGGCGCTCTCGTGCGCGGGGTTCAGGTAGCTGTAGAGGAAGCAGACGGAGACCGCCTCGACCCCCGCCTCCCGCAGCGACACCGCGGCTGCTCTGACCTCCTCGAGGTCGAGCGGGGTGTCGACCGTTCCGTCGTAGCGGACCCGTTCGGCCACCTCGATCCGGAGGTCGCGCGGGGCGAGGGCGACGGGCTTCTGCGCTTCGAGGTCGTACAGCTTCGGTCGGCGTTGGCGTCCGAGCTCCAGGAGATCCCGGAATCCCGCGGAGGTGATGAGTCCGGTCCGAGCACCACGCCCTTGAAGGAGCGCGTTCGTCGCCACGGTCGTGCCATGGGCGAAATAATCGATACGGCCCATCGCGCCGCCCGCCTCGTCGGCTCCGACGACCCGGGCGATGAGCGCAGACACACCGTCACGGACGGCCCGGCCGGGATCCGCCGGTGTGCTCGAGATCTTGCCGACGACGATCGCTTTCGATTCGTCGTCGTACAGGCAGACGTCCGTGAACGTTCCCCCGGTATCCACACCAACGCGCCAACTCACGTGAACTCCTCCTCAACCACTGTCCGTATCCGAACGGTTGCGAGCGAGTCTGTGGGACGGCGGAGGGAAGCGTCCAATACCGATTCTGTAAAGCCTCATAAGCATGTGCTTATGATTCCGGAACTCCCGTGTGGGACCGGGGAGGGCGGGGTCCCGGGCGGGTCGCGCACGACGAGACGGCCGAGGGGCGACGGACGCATCCGTCACCCCTCGGCCGGAAGTCCGCCCCGAACGATCAGCCGCCGGTGGCGGACGCGCCGACGGGTCGCACCGTACCCGTGCCCTTCGCGAGTTCCTGGAATCGGTCGAAGGCCGCCGTCTTCCGCCGCGCGAGCACCCGATCAGCACCTCGTTCGAGGTCGACGAGTCCCATGTGGATGAACCACTCATCCGGGGTCTTCAGATCGGTAAACGTTGGACAAGAGCTGAGAACGTCGGGCATGGTAAACGTTGAACGATGTGATCGACGGCGACGAGAGAGGAGTCCCATGAGCCGCACCACGTTGAAAGACGTCGGGGATTACGTCGGGGTCTCGGCGAAGACGGTCTCGAACGTCGTGAACGGGACCGGTTGGGTCCGAGAGGATCTGAAGGTCCGCGTCCGCAGTGCGATCAAGGAGCTCGGGTACCGACCGAACGCGGCCGCCCGCCATCTGCGGAGCGGTCGAAGCGGGATGATCGCCGTCGCGCTCCCCGACCTCGCCCAGCCCTATTTCGCGGAACTCGCCTCGGCGCTCGTGCGGGCCGCGGAGGCCCGATCGATCACGGTCCTCATCCATCAGACCAACGGCCAGGCCGAGGCCGAGCGCCGCATCAGCGACGGCATCGGGGTCCCCCTCACCGACGGTCTCATCCTGAGCGCCTTGTCGGTCACGGCGGAGGACCTCGCGATGCGCCTCGACACGACTCCCCTCGTCCTCCTCGGCGAACACATCGGCGCGAGTCCGTTCCCGCACGTCACCGTCGACAACGCGGCGGCGGCCCACGCCGCAACGACCCACTTGATCTCGACGGGTCGACGACGCATCGCCGCGATCGGGGCCCAGGAAGGAGCGGCCACCGAGACCGCCGATCTCCGCCTGGAGGGCTATCGCGCCGCCCTCGACGACGCCGGGATCCCGTTCGACGAGGCGCTCGTGTGCGTCGTCGAACAGTTCGTCCGACGGGACGGAGCGGCCGCCGCGGAATCGCTCCTCGCCGGCGGAGTGGACTTCGACGCCGTCTTCGCGTTCAACGACCTGCTCGCGCTCGGGGCCATGCACACGTTCGCCACCCGCGGCGTCGTCGTGCCCGACGACGTCGCCATCATCGGGTTCGACGACATCGAGGAGGCCCGGTACAGCTCGCCGGCGCTCAGCACGGTCGCTCCCGACACCGAGGCCATCGCGACCGTCGCCCTCGATCTGCTCCTCCAGGACGACGGCGACGACGACGGAGACACCGAGAAGACCATTCCCTTCGAGATCGTGAGACGAGCAAGCACATGACGACACCCCTTCCCGTCGCCTCCCAGCAGGACGGAACCTATCCCCGGCCGCAACTCGTGAGAGGAGCGTGGCGCCCACTTGACGGGCAGTGGGACTTCGCGTTCCGTGACGACCCGCGCGAAGCGCCGGCCGGGGTCGACTTCGATCACACGATCGTCGTCCCCTTCCCGCCGGAGTCGCCCGCGTCCGGAATCGGCGATACCGGATACCACCACGTCGCGTGGTACCGCCGTCGGGTCACCGCGGAGGACATCGCCGACGCGGGAGCCGCCGGCGACGGCGCCCGCGTGATGATCCGGTTCGGTGCCGTCGACTGGACGGCGGACGTCTGGGTCAACGGGACGCACCTCGGCAGTCATACAGGAGGTCAGACGCCGTTCTCGATCGATGCCACGGACGTCCTCGACCGCGACGGCGACAACGAGCTCGTGGTCCGCGCGGTGGACGATCCGCACGCCGTCGCCATCCTGCGCGGCAAGCAGGACTGGCTCGAGGAGCCCCACGCCATCTGGTACCACCGCACCACGGGGATCTGGCAGCCCGTCTGGCTCGAGGTCGTGCCCGAGACCCACGTCGAGGGCCTCGCGTGGTCGAGCGACGTGCCGAACGGCAGCGTCGCCCTCGAGCTGACTCTCGACGCCCGGCCGGCGGAGGAGCTCGACGCGACGGTCGAGTTGCGCATCGCGGGCGAGCTCCTCGCCCGGACGAGCGTCCGACTCCTCGATCGCACGACGGAGATCACGCTGCACCTCGCGAGGCAGCGGAACGGCCAGCAGTACGAGCACCTCTTGTGGAACCCGGAGACACCGCGTCTCATCGACGCGACGATCACTCTCCGGCGCGGGTCCTCCGCGGTCGATGCCGTGTCGAGTTACCTCGGGCTGCGCTCCGTCCAGGCGACGGATCGGCGGTTCCTGCTCAACGGCCGCCCCCTGTACCTGCGGTCGGTGCTCGCCCAGAACTACTGGCCGGAGTCCCACCTCGCCGCCCCCGACGCCGACGCCCTCCGCCGAGAGGTGCAGCTCATCCTCGACCTCGGGTTCAACGCCGCGCGCGTTCACCAGAAGGCCGAGGACCCGCGCTTCCTGTACTGGGCCGACCGTTTGGGCCTCATGATCTGGGGAGAGACGGCGAGCGCCTACGAGTTCAGCGAGCGCGCCATCGCGGCGCTCACGACCGAGTGGACGGCTCTCGTCCGTCGGGACCGCTCCCACCCGTCGATCGTCGCGTGGGTGCCGCTCAACGAGAGCTGGGGCGTGCAGCACATCGCCTCGGATCCGCGCCAACAGGCGTTCAGCCGGTCGATCTCCGATCTCACGCGCAGCCTCGACGGCTCGCGCCCCGTGATCTCGAACGACGGGTGGGAACACGCCGGATCGGACATCTGGACCGTGCACGACTACGAGGCGGACCCCGAGATCCTCGCGCACCGGTACGGCTCGACCGCGGCCATCACCGACCTGTTCGACGGGTTCGGGCCGGCGGGGCGGCGGATCTCCGTCGGACAGCCGGACGCCGGGCAACCGGTCATGCTCACCGAGTTCGGCGGCGTCAGTTACATCGACCAGGACGTCGAGGGCGCCTGGGGGTACAGCTCGGCGAGCGACGCTCAGGACTTCGCACGGCGCGTCGGCGGGATCGTGGGGGCCGTCCGCGCCGCCGCCCCGCTCGCAGGCTTCTGCTACACGCAGCTGACCGACACGGGGCAGGAGACGAACGGTCTCGTGCGCGCCGACCGCTCCCCCAAGATCCCCATCGAGGACCTCCGCCGCATCATCACCGGTGACTGACGACCGCGCGAACGGCGACGGCCCCGGTGGATCCGCTCCACCGGGGCCGTCGCCGTCAGCGCCTCAGCCCCACGACGGAACCGGGGCCCGCACGACGAGCGACATCGAGTTGCGTCACGACCACGGATACTCCTTGCACGGCGCGTGCTCCCACGTTAGTGGCGTCACCGATCGCCCTACCGGCGATAGACGGGCGAGATGACCAGTTCGTCGATGCGGACGTGGGAGGGAGTGTCGATCACGAAGCGCACGGCGTCGCCGATGTCGTCCGGCGTGAGCATGGCCGCTCGCGCCTCCGCGCCGGGGACGGTGGGTCGCTGGTCAAGGAAATCCGTCGCCACGTCGCCCGGGCACATGTGGCAGGCCCGGACGCCATGCACGGCCTCCTGGTCGTTGAGAGTGCGCACGACGGAACCGAGGGCGGTCTTGGTCGCCGAGTATGCCACCCCCGCTGCCGGCTGGAACGACCATCCCGCGAAGGACGAGACGACCACGACGACACCGGCGGAGGCCCGCAGCGCCGGGAGCGCCGCATCGACGACCGCCACGACGGACGTCAGGTTGGTGTCGACGATGTCGCGGAAGTCACCGAGCGATTGGTCGCTCCACCGGCGGTTGGGCGTGTTCAGCCCGGCGGCGAGAACGAGTCCGTCGAGCCGCCCGTGGTCGGCGACGATCGTGTCCGCCGCGTCCCGCACCGCCCCGGGATCACGCACATCGAGGGGGACGGCGAACGCCTCGCCGCCCGTCGACCGGATGTCCACGACGACAGAGTCGAGCGCGGCGGCGCGGCGGCCGCTCACCACGACGGTCCACCCGTTCGACGCGGCGGCTCGCGCGGTGGCCTCCCCCATTCCGCTGCCCCCGCCCGTGATCCACAGCACCCGATCGTCCACCGTCGAACTCCTCGCTCCTCGCGAACGGGCCCACTCGCCCGAACACGAATAGTCTGCTGGAGGAACGGACGGCGCGCGTCCGACCGAGCAAAGGAGCACGGATGCACCTCGATCTCACCGACCAGGTGGTCGTCGTCACGGGAGCCGGCCGCGGCATCGGCCGCACCATCGCGGAGCGGTTCGCAGACGATGGGGCCCGCGTCGTCGCCCTCGATCTCACCCGTCCCGAGGCCACCGCTCCCCAGCACGAGCGGGTCCAGGCGCTCACGTGCGACGTCGCCGATCCTGCCTCCGTCCGCCGCGCCGTGGACGCGGTCGTCGAGAGCCATGGCACGATCGACGTCCTCGTCAACAACGCGGGGATCAACGTGTCCGGGGCGGTAGCCGACCTCACCTGGGAGGACTGGCGCACGTGCATGGATGTGAACCTCGGGGGTGTCTTCCTCATGAGCCAGGCCGTCGCGCCGGTGATGCGGCGGGCGGGTCGCGGGCGCATTCTCAACGCCGCGTCCTTCGCGGCGATCATCCCGAGCGTCGGGAGCGCCGCGTACGCGGCGTCGAAAGCCGCCGTCGCGCAGTTCACCCGCGTGCTGGCCTCCGAGCTCGGGCCGTGGAACATCACCGTGAATGCTTATGCGCCGGGGATGGTGCCGACGGCGATGAACGGCTTCGCGGAGATGCCGGGGACGGAGCAGGATCGTCTTCTCGACACGCTCTCACTGCGCCGATGGGAGACGCCCGACGACGTCGCCGACCTGTTGCTCTTCCTCGCGAGCGATCAGGCGGGGTACATCACCGGGACCCTGCTGGACGTCTCGGGCGGCAAGCTCGCCACCCAGATGCCGTCGCGCGCTCATGGCCGCTGACGACACCCCTCCCCTCCCCGAAAGAGCTACACCCGCACGAGGGCGCCATGTAGACCAGGCGCCCTCGCGACCGACGTGGCTCCCTCGCGCCGGAACACCCGCCCGGCGGGCCGCGTCGGCGTGACGTGGGCGGGACGGTCACGATCAGCGAGGGCGCTCGTTCGGTTCCGAGGGCGGTAGGCGGAAGATCCAGGCCAGGTTCAGCAGCATCGTCGCGACGATCGGGGAGCCGAGACGTCGATTCCGCTCGCGCGCCGCTTGCGACGGGAGGAGTTGCCCGATCGCGTACGCGATCAGTCCCGTGTAGATGACGGACCAGATCGAGAACGCGGGGCCGGCGGGCACGATGAGGGTCGAGTCGGCGGTGAGCGTGCCACCGACCTGCTCCTGGATGGGTGTTCCGATGACGGCCCCCGATCCGATGAAGGAGCCGATGAGCGCAAGGACGGCGCTCACAATCACGACCATCTGTCGGATTCGGTCGGAGCGGTCAGGGGCGGCGCTCATGAGGGCTCCTCGATCGCTTTCACTAAAATTGTTGATAACTCTAGTTACTACGCTTCCAGGCCGGGACCCCCGCCCGGCGGCGCTCACCCGCGGGATCGGCCCCCGAAGAGCGCCACGAGCAGCGGGAGGATCGATCCGAGCATGAAGACCGTCCCGAGCGCCTCGTCGTCCGGCCGGAGGACCGCGCCTGCGACGAGAAGCGCTCCGAAGACGAGAGCGGCGACGACCCGGCGGACGGAGCGCTCGAGCCGCCCGAGCCGACGCTCGACCTCTGGCGCCGTGACGGACACCGTCCCCTCCTCGAAGCGGGTGACGAGGCCGTCGAGGCGCTCCGGGAGCCGCACGGCGACGCCCGCCGCATCAATCGCACGCTCCGTCACGTCCTGCACGACGTTTCCGCGCTCCTCGCGAATCAGCCTCGCCGCGTAGGGCTCGATCGAGTCCCACAGGTTGAACGCCGGATTGAGGGCGCTGCAGACACCCGACGTGAGGGACATCGCCCGGACGACGAGGAGGAAATTCTCGGGAAGCTGGAACGGCAGCGAACGCACCACGTCGCCGAACTGCTCCGCGAACGCACGGAACTCTCGCGGATCGACCTCGCGCAGTTCGGCGAACCCCATCCCCCCGAAGCGAGCGAAGAGCTGCGTCATGGCGCGCTCGAGTTCGCTCGTGTCGGACGTCGGCAGGAGGACACCGACATCGCGAGCGGCGTCGACGAGCCCCGCTCCGTCGCGCGAGGCTGCCGCGATGAGCAGCTTCCGCAGCCCGCGGCGCGTGGTCGGCGTGATCTCCCCCATCATGCCGAAGTCGATGAAGGTGAGGGTCCAGGGGCGGGTTCCCTGGCCCAGCGAATGCGGCGTGACGAAGACGTTGCCCGGGTGGGGGTCGGCGTGGAAGAAGCCCGTCCCGAACAACTGGTCGAACATGACGGACGCGAATTCCCGCGCGACCTCTTCCGGGTCGATTCCCGCGGCGGTCAGGGCGTCCACGTCCGTGATCTTGATGGCCGTGACGTCCTCGAGCGTCAGGACCCGTCGCGTCGTCCGCTCCCACACCACGGCGGGAACACTCACCCGGTCGTCATCTGCGAAGTCCGCGGTGAATCGTTCGGAGGAGACGGCTTCGTGCAGGTAGTCGATCTCCTCCAGGCTCGTGATCGCGAACTCCTCGACGAGCGCGGGAGCGTCGACCCGATCCGATACGAGTCGCACGTGACTGAGCCAGCCGCCCACTCTGCGGAGTGCCGCGAGGTCGACCGCGACGATCGTGTCGATGCCCGGCCGCTGCACCTTGAGGACGACGCCGTGGAGCCCCGTGTCGGCCGCGTCGAGCGGACCGAGCACGGCGCGATGCGCCTGACCCAGGGACGCCGCCGCGACTGGGACCTCGTCGACCCGCTCGAACGTCCCGTCGAGCGCAACGCCGAGCTCCGACTCGGCGAGCGTCCGAATCGCCGGGAACGGCACCGCCGGCACCTCGTCCTGCAGTCCTTCGAGTTCGCTCGTGATCTCGGGCGGTAGTACGTCGAGCCGCGACGACATGAACTGTCCGACCTTGATCATCAATCCGCCGAGGTCGACGGCGAGCACGTGGAAGCGGCGGGCGAAGCGCTTCATGCGCCGCGTTCGTGTGCGCTCGGCGACGACCGTCAGGCCGATCCGGGGCAGGAACAGCTCGAACCACCACGTCACGGCGAGGTTCCAGGCCGCGAAGCGCAGGATTCGCCGATAGCGGGCTCGCGTGTTCCCGGCTCCGGAAGCGGTTGCTCCCGGGGCGCGACGAGCAGTCGCCACCCGTCAGTCCTGGGCGAGAATGGCGTACAGTCGGCGACGCGTCTCGTCGAGTGCCGCGACAGCCTGCTGCACCTGCTCCGGGGTGCCGGTCCGCCCCACTTGAGCGGCCGCTCGCGCGAGTTCGACGCCCGCCTTGGGGAGCGCGGCGAACTCGGAGCCGTTCTCCGACGTCTCCGCGCGCCAGGGTGCCGCCGAATCGGCGGACTCGGCCTCGACGCGGCCGGCGTCGGTCAAGGAGTAGGTCTTCCGGCCGTTCGACTCCTCGGCACTGATGAGTCCCTCGTCAGCGAGCAGCTGGAGCGTCGGGTACACGGAGCCGGGGCTGGGCTTCCACTTCCCCCCGCTGCGGTCCTCGATCTCGCGGATGATCTGGTACCCGTGCATGGGCTGCTCCGCGAGGAGGGCGATCACGGCCGCGCGGACGTCGCCGCGGCCCATCCGCGTGCCCGCGCTCTTCTCGAAGCGGGACCGGAAGTCCTCCATCGCCTGCCAGATGGCGTCGGGGGTGATGCTCGCGGTCGGGAACGAGTTGGCCATGATGTTCTCCTCGGAACGATGTGAACGATACTCAACGATATATGCGCTTCGCTCCGTCCGGTAGGGGTGCCGTCGCCGATCGGGGTCGTCTCCGGCCCGTCTTCTGCGCCGGTTTCCAGGAGCAGTGACTAACCTGCCGCGAACTCTGCAAGCGACACGACGAACGGAGTGGAGAATGCGCGCACGACTTTTCTGGACCGGAGCGACCGCCGTCGCCCTCATGACGGCTCTGGCCGGTTGCGCCGACGAACCGTTGCCGCCCGAGGAACTCGAAGCCATCAATCTCGGCGCCAACGCGGAGGCGGGGCCGGTGAGCGTCGACAACCTCCTCGTCGTGACCCGCGACGCGGGCGAGCCTGCGCGCCTCATCGGTGTCCTCCTGAACGAGTCGGACGCGTCGGTCGACGTCACGCTCTCAGACGCCGACGACAGCGTCTCGCTCAGCCTGGATCCGGGCCAGCAGTACGCCCTCCACGAGAACCCCCAGATCTTCGACACCGCCGACGAGATCCCCGGTGCCACGACCGAGGTGACCGTCGCGGTCGACGACGACGACACGACGATGACGGTTCCCGTCCGCGACGGCACCATGGCCTGGCTCGAGCCCTACCTTCCCGCGGACGACGCGAGTTGATCCCGGCGGTACCTCCCCGTTTCGGTTCGCGGGTCCGCTCGGCTCGGCTCGGCTCGCGTCGGGTCGGGTCGGCTCAGCTCAACTCGACGAGCTGTCGGTCGGACTCGTCGTGTCTGCGGGCTCCCGGCTCGAGCGGCGGAACAGCCGTTCGACACCCCACAGCACCACCCCGATCGCGAGGAGGACGAGGGCGATGCCGTATTGGCCGCCCGGCCGCCCAGAGGTGAACGGGAGGACGAGGTACAGGCACGTGATCGCACCGATGATCGGCATCACCGTCGGTGTCGTGAAGTGATCGTGATCGACCGGCTGCTTCCGCAGCACGAGCACCACGACGTTGACGATCGCGAAGACCGTGAGGAGGAGTAGGGAGGTCGTACCGCCGAGCAGCGCGACGACCGAGCCCTCGGCGTCGAGGGACACGTAGGTGATGAGCGCCAGAGCGAGAACCGTCGTGAAGAGGATGGCGGCCCACGGCGTGCGCCGTGAGTGCGACACCTTCGACAAGAACGCCGGCAGGACACGCTGCTTGCTCATGCCGTAGAGCAGCCGGCTCGCCATCATCATGTTGATGAGCGCGGTGTTGGCGACCGCGAACATCGAGATGAACGGCAGCAGCGAGTTGATCGGGAAGCCCGGAGCCGCCTTTTCGACGGCCGTGACGAGGGGGGTCTCGCTCCCGACGAGTTCGCCGATCGGAACGAGAGCGACGACGGTGATCGACACGAGCACGTAGACCGCTGCCGCGATTCCGAGTCCCGTGAGCATCATCCGCGGGAAGATCCTGCTCGGGTTCTTCGTCTCCTCGGCCATGTTGACCGAGTCCTCGAAGCCCACCATCGCGAAGAACGCGAGCGACGTGGCCGTGCTCACGGCGAGGATCACGTTCTTGTCCTCGGCGGTCTCGAACGCGACGACGCGGCCCCAATCGGCATTGCCGCCGAAGATCGCCCACATGCCGATGAAGATCACGAGCAGGAGCCCGGAGAGTTCGATGAGCGTCAGAACGACGTTGAGCCAGACGCTCTCGGTCACCCCGCGCAGGTTCACGAGCATGATGAGCACGATGAAGCCCAGCGCGACGAGGAGCGTGAGACCCACGCCGTCGGGAAGCCCGAAACCGATCGCGAGGTTCACGGCGAAGGCGCGGGACGCGGTCGACGCGGACGTGATGCCCGACGTCATGACGATGAAGCACACGATGAACGTCAGGAAGTGCACACCGAACGCCTTGTGCGTGTAGAGCGCGGCTCCCGCCGCCTGCGGGTACTTCGTCACGAGTTCCAGGTAGGAGAACGCGGTGACGGTCGCGACGGCGAAGGCGAGCAGGAACGGCAACCACGCCGCTCCCCCGACCTCCGCGGCGACCTGACCGGTGAGCGCGTAGATCCCGGTCCCGAGGATGTCGCCGACGATGAACAGCAGCAGCAGTCCCGGGCCGAGCGCCCTCTTCAGCTCCGGTTGCTCCGGCTCGGCGGTCTTCACGACCTGCGTCCAGGACGGGTCACTGCTCATGGTGTCTCCCTCGCGCGCTCGGCTGTTCTCAGGGACATTACTCCCGGCCATGCTCGCGGGAGAAGGGCCGGCAGGACCGTACAGTGCCTACCGTCGGCAGGACGACCGGGGCCGTGCTCGTCGTCAGACCCCTGCCCGTTCCCAACGGCGCCCGCTGACGGCTTCAGAGAATCTCTCGAGGGCGGCGGTCGTCGCTCCCGCGCTCTCGAGCGCCCGCAATGCCGCACCCAGGATCGGCGGCGTCGTCACGACACTCACCCGCGCCAGCGGAGCCTCCCGAGCGATGCGAGCGGATGCGCCGCCGACGAGACGCTCGTCTCGAGACGCCAACACCCCTCCGCCGAGAACCACCGGCACCGCGGACGTGAGCAGATCGAGCCTGCGCATCGCTGTCGTCGCCATGACGGCCACCTCCTCGGCTTGTCGGTCGACGACCGAGATCGCTATCGCGTCACCCCGCGCCGCAACATCGAAGAGCACCGGACACAGCTGAGCGAACGTGTCATGACCGAGCCGACCGACATGGATCGCCTCGATCACCTCGAACACCGAACTCAGCCCCAAGGCCGCAGGTACGGCCGAACGCAGTTCGGTCTCCGGCCCCCTGGCGTCCTCGGCGCGGGCCGCATGCCAGAGCGCCTCGCGCCCGAGGAAAGAGCCTCCGCCCCAGTCACCGGAGATCGCGCCGAGCGCCGGGTACCGCGCGACCGCCCCGTCTGCCCGGACGCCGATCGCGTTGATACCGGTTCCGCACACGACCGCGACGGCGTCTCTGTCACTCGTGCCTGCTCGCAGAAGCGCGAAGAGGTCGTTGTCGACGACGTCCGGTGACCAGTGCGCGAGCGCGGTGCGGGCCTCGTCGAGCTCGACGGGCAGGTCGAGTCCGGCGAGGTAGACGTGCGTCGCGACGATCCTCGCCTGGGGGGCGGCCGCGATGACGTCGTCACGGAGCCGCTGAAGGACCGGACGCGCGACGTCCCATCCCAGGGTCTGAGGGCTCGAGCGCGCCCCGCGCACGTGCGCCAATGGTGAGCCGTCGAGCCCGACGATCATCACGTCGGTCTTGCTGCCGCCTCCGTCGAACGCGAGGACCGCCTCGACATCCCCGGAGCCCGCCGTCATGGGATCGAGGCGAGGCCCCGACGGTTCTGCCACTCCCCCACGGCTCTTCTCTGCGCCGATGGAGCCGGCGGACGCTTTCACGAGGCCCACGTCAGGTAGCTCGCGTTCTCCTCGAGGAGGAGGTCGGTCAATCTCTCCGCTCGCCTCCACTGACCGACGAGCGGGTGGGCGAGCAGAGCACGGGTGACCCGCTCCCGCCCGCCATCGAGTGCGGCGTCCAAAGCCAGTCGTTCGTACTCCGCGACGTGGGCGATGAGGCCGCGGATGTCGGCCGGCAGTTCGGGCACCGGCAGGGGGGCGAGACCCGCCGTGCGCACCCGGGTCGGCACCTCGATGACGTGGTCGTCCGGCAGGAACGGCAACGCGCCATCGTTGCGGACGTTCAGCACTTGCACGTCACCACGATCTGAGGTGAGCGACGCGAGGACGTCGACGGCAGCCTCGGAGTAGTACGCTCCGCCCCGACGCTCGAGCTCGACAGGCTTCACATCCAGGGTCGGATCGGCGTATTTCTTCAACAGCACGCGCTCCGTCTCGGCGACGACTTGCGCGCGCGGCGGCTCGAACAGCTGCTCGCTCAGGACCTCGTCGTGGGCGTAGTAGTAGCGCAGGTAGTACGACGGGATCGCCCCGAGCATCGACAGCAGTTCCGGTGCCATATGCACCGACTCCGCCGTCTCGGCGAGCTCGTCGGTCAGCAGCTGAGGAAGCACGTCCCGCTCCCCAGCATCCGTCATCACGTGGATGCCACGCTCCCACGTGAGGTGGTTGAGACCGACGTGATCGAGCCTCACCTGGTGCGGTTCGACTCCGAAACGCTTCGCATACCGGCGCTGGAACCCTATCGCGACGTTGCACAGCCCCACCGCACGGTGCCCGCGCTCGAGCAGTGCGCGCGTCACGATCCCCACAGGGTTCGTGAAGTCGACGATCCAGGCGTCCGGCTTCGCCGCACGGCGCACGGTCTCCGCCGCGTCCAGGACGACAGGCACCGTCCGGAGCGCCTTGGCGAACCCGCCGGGCCCCGTCGTCTCCTGGCCGATGCAACACGCCCCGTGGGGGAAGGTTTCGTCGCCGTAACGCGCGCGCTGGCCCCCGACCCGCAATTGGAACAGCACGGCGTCGGCGTCCGCTGCGCCGACGGCGAGTTCACCCGTCGTGTGGATGGTCCCCGGATGCCCTGCTCTCGTGAGCATCCGGCGGCCGAGCGCGGCCACCAGCCCGCGCCGATCCTCATCCGGATCGACGAGCCAGACCTCGTCGATCGGAAGTACGTCGCGCATGCGGGCAAAGCCGTCGAGAAGTTCAGGGGTATAGGTCGAGCCGCCCCCTACGATCGTCAGTTTCACGGTCAGCCTTTCACTCCAGAGAGGGCGATTCCCTCGACGAAGACCTTCTGGGCGAGGAAGAACACGACCACGACGGGCACCAGCACGACGACGGTGAGCGCCATGGTGCCGGCCCAATCGGTGCCGTGTATACCGCGGTACGTTGCGAGGCCATAGGCCACCGGCCAGGCTGCCTGGTTCTCGGAGGCGTACAGCAATGGACCGTAGTAGTCGTTCCACGACCGGAAGAACAGGAAGATGGCCGCAGCGGCGATTCCCGGCCGGGCCATCGGGATCATTACGCGCCAGAGCACTCCCCACTCGCTTGCGCCGTCCATCCGCGCCGCGTTCGCGAAGTCGGTCGGGATGGTGAGGAAGAACTGGCGGATGAGGAACACCGAGAACGCATCGCCCAGCAGGTTGGGCAGTATGAGCGGCCAGAGTGAGCCGGTGAGCCCCAACTCGCTCCACATCACGTAGACGGGCACCGCCGTCACTTGCGGCGGGAGCAGCATCGCCACGACGATCGCGAGGAAGATGACGTTGGACCCCCTGAAGCGCAACTTGGCGAGTGCATACCCGGCCGGCACCGACGCGACGAGCATGAACGCGGTGCTCAGCACCGCGTAGAGCACGGTGTTGCCGTACCAGGTGGCCAGGGGCGCCTCGCTGAAGATCCTCACGTAGTTTCCGAGCTCGAGCGACCTCGGTAACAGATCTCCCGTGAGCGCCTGATTCGAGTGCATCACAGAGGTGAACACCACGAACACGACCGGTGAGACGAACACGACAGCGAGTGCGAGGAGCAGGGCATTTTCCGCGATCCAGGCGAGCAGAGCGCGCCCCACGAGCCTCCGGGGACGCCGGCGGACCGCGGGTTCGTCCGACCCGACCTGAGCGGGCGCCGTCGTCACGGCGGTCATGAGACCTCCTCGGGGTGGAACGCGCTGATACGTCGCATCGCGACCACGAGGAGGATGGACGCGGTGACGAAGAGGACGACCGCCATCGCCGACGCGTAGCCGAGCTGGTAGTTACTGAAGCCGCGGACGTAAAGCCACTGCGTGTAGGTGAGGAGGGAGTCGCCCGGGTAGCCCAGGGTCGAAGCCGTACCGGATCCGACCGCGGCTTGCCCACTCGCGACGGACGACGCGACCGCTGCCTCGGTGAAGTACTGCAGCGCCGCGATCACCCCCGTGACGACCGAGAACCCGAGGATCGGCTGGATCGTCGGCAGGGTCACGAAGCGCACCTGCTGCCAACCGTTCGCGCCATCGAGCGACGCCGCCTCGTACAGCTCCCTCGGCACGTCGAGCAGTCCGGCGAGCATGATGACCATGAGATCCCCCATCATCCAGATGCCCAACAGCACGAGCGATGGCTTTGAGAGCGCTGGATCACTGAACCACAGCGGACCCTCGATCCCGAAGAAGCCGAGCACCACGTTCACCGGGCCACTGCCAGGGTTGAACAGAAAGACGAACGCGACCACCCCGGCGACCGGGGGCACGAGCGAAGGCAGGTAGAACACCGTGCGCCAAAACCCCGACCCGCGGGTGCGGCGGGCGAGGAGCCCGGCGATCGCGAGGGCCACCACGATCTTGATCGGCACGAGCACGACGACGAACCAGAGCGTGTTCAACGCTGCATTGCCGATCCGCGGGTCGCTCGTGAAGAGAAACTCGTAGTTCGTCAGCCCCACCCAGCGCGGGGGCGAGAAGAGGTCGTAACTCGTGAACGAGTAGTAGATCGAGGCGACCAACGGATACGCGTAGAAGACCAACAGACCGGCGACGGTCGGGGCAACCATCGCTGCTGCGGCGATCCGTCGGCGACGCTTACGCGGGATACGTGGCGAGGCGGGGGGCCCGGGGAGCCCGGTCGCGGCCGGGCTCCCGAGGCGATCGATGACGGAGGTCATTGACCCGCGAGTTCGAAGGCGTCGGCGATCTGGGCGTCGAGCTCTGTCAGACCCTCTTCGAGGTCTGCCGACTCGCCCGTCTGATACGTGGTCCAGAAGTCGGCGAAGCTCTCGGCGTAGGCGGCTCCATCGGCCGTCGCCGGCATCGTCACACTGTGCTCGTGCTGCGCCGCCTCGAGGAAGACGCGGTACTCGTCACTGACCTCGAGGTTGGGCGATTCCAGCGCGGAATGAAGAGTGGGAATGTTCTTCAGCCCATTGGCCATCTTCACGACGGCATCCGTATCCGTGGTCATGAACTTGAGCAGCGCCCACGCCAGTTCCTTATTATCGGAGCCCTTCGCGATCCCCGCGACGTTGCCGCCCAGCCAGCCGGCCCCGTACAGATCGGGCGCGTCGTCCACGACCGGCAGCGGTGCGACACCGTAGTCGAGGTCGGGAACCTGATCTGCGAGGAAGGCCGTTCGGTACTCACCGTCCATGTTCATCACGACCTTGCCGACGTTGAAGGCGTTATCCGCGGAGAACTCCTGACCGAGCCCCGCCGTAAAGCGCTGGAGTTTGTCGTAACCGATCTCGTCGACGAACGCCTTCTGCCACTCGATGACCTCGCTCCACGCGGGATCCGTGGCGAAGTCGGGATTGCCGTCCTCGTCGAGGAACGAAGCCCCCGTCATCGCCGCGAAGTGGGACGGCGAGTTCTCGTAGAAGCCGACCAGGGGGTTGAAGCCGAGTTGCTTGATCGAGCCGTCGGCGTTGAACGTCGTCAGCTCCATCCCGATGTCGTGCAACTCGGTGAGTGTCTTCGGCGGTTCCGTGATGCCGGCGGCATCGAAGATCGTCTTGTTGTACATGAGCGCCCCGGTGTCGGTGAGCGCCGGGAGCGTACACTGCACGCCGTCGTACGACGTGTAGTCGAGGGTGCGCTCGAGCACGTCGTCCATATCCACGTCGTCGCGCTCGATGTACGGGTTGAGGTCGACGAAAGCACCCGTCGAGCAGAACTTGCCGACGATCGCCGTGGAGTAGGAGAGGCCGACGTCGATATTGCCTCCCGAGGAGATGACCTTCTGCAGTTTGTCGTCGTCCTGACCAGAGTTGACCTCGACGGTCACATCAGGGTTGGCGGCCTCGAAGTCGTCGATGACGGACTGCACGACCTCCGCCTCGCGTCCGCTGAAGAAGTGCCAGAGTGAGACGGTGCCCTCGAGCTTCTCGGGCGCGGACTCGGCGATGGTCTGCTCGGAATCGCTCGAACAGCCGGCGAGGATGAGTGCTCCGGTGACAACGGTCGACATGACCGTCAGTCGGAGCGTTCGGTTCTGCGTCATACGGTGCTCCTTGCTGATCTCGGTGGTGCTGGCGATGGGCGAATCGGTGCTGCAGGGTGCAGCGGTGGTCCGGGGTGCCTGGTGGTGACGGGACCGGTGGTCGGGTGGAGCGGTTGTGCGGGTGGTGACGTGGAGCGGTGATGGCGAGGTACGGTCAGGAAAAGACGTTGAGGGGTCGAACAGCGAGGACCTCAGGTACCGAGCGCTGCGACCGAGTCGAGGATGGCCGCGCGCACCGTGTCGAGCAGCACGAGCCGGGCTCCCCGAAGCACCGGGGCATCGTCGACGAGCGCCGTGGCGACCCGTGGCGACCAGCGCGTGTTGTCGGCCATCCACCTCTCGACACGCTGGGCGAGCGGCACACCGGCGAAGCTCCCGGTGGGACCGGCGAGGACCACGAGCTCCGGATCGAGCACCGCCACAAGTGGAAGCATTGCGGTTCCGACGCGCGGAGCCAGGTCGTCGAGCAGATCGGCCAGTCGCGGGCTCGCGGCGAGATCGGAACCCAGCAGCGCAAGGAGCTCCGGATATCCATCGACGGAGAGCCCGTGGTCTCGAGCGAGGTCGACGAGCACCGCGGCGGCGACGAGGTCCTGAACGAGTTCTCCGCTATCCGCCGCGTGCATGTGCGGGCTGGCCGCGAGGTATCCGATTTCGCCGGCGCCACCGGTCGCCCCCCGGTGGATGCGGCCACCGATGTCGACCGCCACACCCAAGCCTTCGCCGATCCAGAGCAGAGCGAAGCTCGATACGTCTGCTCCCCCGCCCAGCGAGCGCTCTGCGACGGCGGCGAGATTGGCATCGTTCTCGATGACGACGTCCACTCCGAGTTCCTCGGAGAGGCTGGAGCGCACGCGCTGACGCGGCCAGCCGGGCATGAAATCGTTGTAGAGAAGCTCATCGGTGCGCGGATCCACGGCCGCCTGGATGCCGACGCTGACGGCGGTGATCGCGGAGGAAAGGACCCCGGCTGCAGCGCTCGCGGCATCGATGGCGTTCTGGAGCACGACCCCTGCGGAGGTGCCGTTGGCGATCAGAGGTTCGGCGTGTACCGGGTACTCGCGTCCGGTTACGTCGACGACGACGGATCGCACGACGGACGGAGTCACATCGATCGCCACGCCGACCTCTCGGTCCGCGCGCACCCCGTAGGTGACCGCGGCTGGACCGCGGCGGCCGGTCTGCTCTCCGTCGACGGAGATGAGTTCGGCCTCCTCGAGA
Organism: Labedella populi; assembly: GCF_004078655.1. Classification (GTDB taxonomy): domain Bacteria; phylum Actinomycetota; class Actinomycetes; order Actinomycetales; family Microbacteriaceae; genus Labedella; species Labedella populi. Next base: position 101,168 of record NZ_RZNC01000007.1, read on the forward strand.
CGGCGCACCATCTCGGCCGCCGTGGGCTTAGACAATCCCGAACGACGTGCGAGTTCGTTCTTGGTGAGCGGTCCGTGTTCGATGAGGAGCGCGAGCGCCTTACGGTCATTGAGCATCCGCAACAGCGCCGGAGTGCCGGGATTGGCCCAATCGGTGTCTGCCACGGTTGCTCCTCGCGATCGTCAGTGGTTGTGCGGGAACGCTAACAGGCAACCTTCCTTTCTGAAAGGTTTGTTTACAAATCAGAAACAGAAGGTGCGTTGCACCTCCGAAACGGGGTTGCCGCTGGCGCCCACGCCGCCGAGTCCTGCGGGCGGTGTCGGCGCGTCTCGACGGCGTCGGGGTCAGGGCCTGCGAAGCCGCGGTGCTGGCGGCGGCGGCACGGGCTTCGCGGCGATCACGGTGTCGACGTCGATGTGTTCGAGGCCGCGCTTCCCGTCGACGACGAGAGTCGTCGCATCCGCACTGACCAGGATTCCGAGGGCGTCGGTCGCCTGGCCGCTCGGCAGTAGGTAGCGCACGACGACGCGTGTGCCGGGTGCCGGGATGATCACCACGAGCCGGGCCGGTAGTCCTTGAGGAAGACGCCGAAGACGTCCTCCCCCGCTTCGCCGCGCACGATCGGGTCGTAGACGCGCGCGGCTCCGTCGACGAGGTCGAGGGGCGCGTGGAAGCCCTCCTCCGCGAGACGGATCTTCGTGGGGTGAGGGCGTTCGTCGGTGATCCAGCCCGTGTCGACGCTCGTCATGAGGATGCCGTCGGTTTCGAACATCTCCTGCGCGCTCGTGCGCGTCAGCATGTTCACCGCGGCCTTCGCCATGTTCGTGTGCGGGTGACCCGGCCCCTTGTAGGCGCGGCCGAAGACGCCCTCCATCGCACTCACGTTCACGACGTAGGTGCGCTTCGCCGCGCTCGCCGCCATGGCGGGGCGGAGCTTCGAGATGAGGATGAACGGGGCCGTCGTGTTGGCCAGCTGCACCTCGAGCATCTCGAGCGGGTCCACCTCGTTCACGTGCTGGGTCCACGAGTTGACGTCGTGGAGGTCGGGCAGGAGGCCGCCGGCGTCGATCGCGGTGCCCGCCGCGAGCCGTTCGAGCGAGCTCGAGCCGGCCGCCATCGCCTGCTCCGTGAGCTCGTCGGCGCGCGCCGCGGCGGCCGCGAGGATGGGGTGGGCCGTGACCGAGCGCGCGAGCGCTTGCGGGTGCTCGTCGTTGGTGTGGCCGAAGGTCACGAGTTCGGGCAGCGGTCCGTCCGGCAGCGGCGCGAGCTCGGCGTCGACGAGCGGCTGGTAGGCGCCGGGCGAGCGGCGCACCGTCTGCGTGGCGTTGTTGATGAGGATGTCGAGGGGGCCGGCCGCGGCGACGTCCTCCGCAAGTCCGATGACCTGGGCGGGGTCGCGCAAGTCGATGCCGACGACCTTGAGCCGCGAGATCCAGTCCGCGGAGTCGGGCAGGCTCGTGAACCGCCGCACTGCGTCGCGTGGGAAGCGCGTCGTGATGGTGGTGTGGGCGCCGTCGCGCAGCAACCGCAGCGCGATGTACATGCCGATCTTCGCGCGGCCACCTGTCAGCAGAGCGCGCTTGCCCGTGAGATCGGTGCGGGCGTCGCGCTTGGCGTGACTCAGCGCCGCGCACGACGGGCAGAGCTGGTGGTAGAACGCATCGACGACCGTGTAGTGCTGCTTGCACATGTAGCAGGGGCGCGACTTGAGCAGCGTTCCAGCCGTGGGCGCCGTCGTCGAGGTGCCGATGGGAATGCCGCGGGTCTCGTCATCGATGCGGTCGGCGGCCCCCGTCGCCGTCGCGGCGATCACGAGGCGGTCGGCCTCGGCGACGACCGCGCGCTTCTCGAGCCGGTGCGCGCGCTTCACGGCCTTGAACATCTTCGCGGTCGCCTGCCGCACGGCGATGAAGTCGGGGTGCGTCTCGTCGACGTCCGGCAGCTGCTCGAGGACACGGAGCGTGATCTCGAGGTCCGCTGGGGCGATACCGCTGGGCTTCGGAAGATCTGAGGGCACACGAGATTCTACGCTGGATGAGGGTTCTGTCCCGCGCCCGAGCAGTTCTCTCCGCTGCGTTCCAGGATGGTTCTCCCTGGTCAGGGAGGCGGGAAGGCGCTGACGCCTCCGTGCTCAGATGCACTATCGGGGTCAGCCGGAACGACCGCCCGGAGAGACCATCCCTCCGGCGTCCTCTCCGATTCCAACCGTCCTTCGCTGCTCGCGAGTCGCTGCCGTGCACGTCGCAAGCCGCGTCCCCCCGTCGTGTGATCCTCCGCGGTCAGGCTGGTCGGGGCGACGTTCTTCACGACGAGTTCGACGGCGTCGGGACGGACATGGATGCCGATGCTCGCCGACTTCGACTTCGGGGCGTGCTTGATGATGTTGGTAACCGCTTCGACGGCGGTCTCGGTGAGGACTCGTTCAGCGGTCGTTGCGACACCGAGCGGCACGCTCGGTGTCGCAACGCTCGTAGGGATTCCCGCATCGTGCAGAAGAGCACCCAGCGATGTGACAGCCTCCGTGACACTCCCCTCGTAGCGGGTGGAGCGCAACCGAGGACCCTCGGTCTTCGTATCGCGGATCAGCGAGAGCAGAGACTGAATACTCTGCAATGCCTGCTCTGCGGACTCCTCGATCGTGGTGAGCGACACCTGCCGACCAGCGCGGTCCGGCTGCCGTGGTAACGCCCGCGCGTGAAACAGGATGAGCGTCAGATCATGCGCGATGCCATCGTGGAGCTCATCGGCGATGCGCTCCTGATCATGCCGCGCGATGGCTTCGAGGTCCTTCGCTATGCGCGCTCGCTCAGCGACGAGAACCGTCTCCCTGGCGGCTACCAGACGGAATGCAATGCCTGCCAGGAAGGCGATCAACGCAATTCCGGCGATGCCGTACACACCACCCTCGGCTAGTGTCGGCCCGCTGAGAGCGATATACGTGGTGAGAGCCCCGAGCAACGCCACGTGGGCGACGATCACCCATGGCACGCACGTCGCGGCAACCAGGCTGAGGGCGATGGCGAGCTCGAGGAGATCGCCGCCGCTGCCGGTGAAAACGACGCCGACGCCGCTGATGACCATGACGACGACCGCCGCGATCGTCGGATGCCAGGCGAAGGCAGCCAGGCTCAAGTAGAGCGCGACCGCGAGGAGGTCGTATCGGGTGAAGGTCCCGCTTGCGAGGATGAACGCGATGGCGATGCACAGGAGCACGCCGACAGCCAGCACCAGCAGAAGCCGCGCAACCGGATGAAGGGAACGCTGTTCCCAGAAGGCGCGAGAGCGCAGCATCCCCCCGATGGAGGACCGCACGGCGAGGACCGGCTCCCGGTCAGTGCTGGAAGCCGGAAAGGCTTCAGGCACAGATGCCCAGCATCTGACAGAGCCAGTCGCCGAGGTCGGCGTTCGACCGGGCAATCACGTGGACGAATGCTCCGACACCGTACGTGTTGATCAGTCCCATCATCGTCTCCTTCGCTCGGGCCGATGTCGATGTCGATGTCCTCGGGACGACATCGGCCATAGTGTCTCCACCCTACGAGTCATGCTCCTGGGGTCACGGAATTCTGACCCCAGGGCTAGAAATCCGCCGGTGTTCCCGCGGTACCGTGGAGAGGTGGCTGGAGTTGTCCGCGTTCTCGTCGTCGACGACGAAGCCCTCGTGCGGCACGCGCTCCGCGTATTCATCTCAGACGACGATCGCGTCACACTCGTCGGTGAGGCGACGGACGGTTCCGAGGTGGTGGACGCCTGCAGAACTGTGAAGCCCGACGTCGTCGTCATGGACATCAAGATGCACGAGATCAGCGGCATCGAAGCCACCAGGCGCGTCCTGCAGTGGAACCCTCGCTGCCGCGTCCTAGCGCTCACCACGTTCACCACGGAGTGGCGTGCGCTCGAGATCCTGCGCGCCGGGGCATGTGGATACCTCGTGAAGAACTCCACGCCGGAGCAGATCGTCGACGCCATCGTCGCGGCCCATGCCGGTGATCGCGTCGTCTCACCCGAAGTCCAGGAGAGATTCGTGCGTTCAGCCATCGAAGCGCATGACAGCCCGGTTCCTGAAACGCCTGCGCTGAGCGATCGCGAGCGACGGATCATCGAACTGATCGCACAGGGACTGTCGAACGCAGAGGTCGCCGAGGCACTCCACTATGCCGAGGGCACCGTGAAGGCCGACATCCGTCACATCAATCATCTGTGGAACGTCGAGAACCGCCTGCAGATCGTCCTCCGGGCCACCGAGTTCGGGATCATCAGTCTCTGATCGCGCCTCCTCGTCGTATTCCTGGCCCCAGGGCCATGAAGCTCCGCCGAACCTTGCTCCGCCCCATCGACGGTGGTCGGCTTGCGTTGGCCCCGCGCAGTCGGCGCCGGCCATTCGCAGATCGGGAAGGTGAGAACAATGACGTCGAAAGTCCATGTGAGAGCGAGACTCACGGGCGGCCTGTTGGCGACCGTGTTGGCAGCGGTCCTGACGACGACGCTGAGTACGGGAACGGCCTCGGCCACGACCCCGGCGCTCGTCGGGAAAGCCCCATCGAGCACACAAGCTCAGGCGACCGCAGAGTGCGCGGCACAGCCCGCGAACGTCGAGACCGTCGGCACCGACGGCTCGGCGGAGATGACCCTGCTCGACGGCGAAGCGTCGGCCGCGGCGGCATCACAAGCCACGAGCCTCGCTGAGGCGGCCGGCATCGCGCCTCAGACGTCTCCGGAGTTCGTGAAATATGAGGGTGTCAAGGCGTACGCGTTGGACATCGACGGCGTGAAAGCGACCTCGGTGACCTTCCCCCTCGAGGGTGGCGACTTCATCCAGCCGAGCAACGTCTCGTACATCGTGGACGAAGCCGGGCAGCTCTCGCAGTACTCGGAGTCGACGGTCGTCGAGCGCGCGGACGGCCTGATCGATCTCCACACCTACCGCGACGGGGCGCTCATCCACTCCGCCCAGATCGACCCCAGCACCCTCTCGGCACAGTCGGCGAGCGCGAAGGCGATGGATCCGACGACCTGCCTCATGGCGGTACTCGGCGTGAGCGCTGTCGTCGCCGGCATCATCCTGGTGCTCTGCGGCGGCTCATGCTCTGTTCCCGTCACACCCCCCACTGCTACTATTTGTGCTGCATGCATCGCTGGAATCGCAGTGGTCGGCGGCGCTTCCATCCCCGCAGTCATGGGCTGCTTCAACGGAGGTTAGAGGAATGAAGCGTTCAACCGGTCGATTCCTCGTCTTCTTCATCGTCACGGTCGCCTCAGGAGCCGCGCTGATTCTGCTGATGCCGTCCGCCATCAACCCCGACTCCACGATCCAGCCCTGGATCCCTTCGGTGCTGGGTGCACTCTTCGCGGCAAGTGCCTTCATCGCCTGGAAGGTCCGACCCGACTGGAAGCAGACACCGTCCACACAGCCGTAGCCGAGATCTGACACCGGCCTCGACGAGGACTCCCGTTCCTCGTCGAGGCCGGCCCCTGTGTGACGGGGGCTCGGTCCCGCCACCGAGGTCAGACGAATCGCACCCAGTTCGCGCCGCGGCCCGTCTCGGCCCGCTGCAGCAGCTGCAGTCGGTCACCCTCGGCCGCGTACAGCGACACGGTCGTCGAGAGTTCACCCGCGACGACGACGTGCATGCCGTCGGGGCTGATGGCGAAGCCACGGGGCTGGGGTTCGGTGGCGACGAACGATGCCGAGGAGGTGAGCGAGCCGTCCGCCGCGACGGCGACGGAACTGAGCGTGGCCGCGGTGCGTTCGGACGCCCAGATGCGGTTCCCGCCGTCGGCGAGGTGCAGGTCGGCACCCCAGATGAGGTGCTCCTCGCGCGGATCGGCGCCAAAGCGGCTCACGGCCAGTCCCTGACTGGGGTCGAACGCGTCGGCCGCGCCGCGGAGTTCGAGCGTGCCCGTCTCGGCGTCAGGCACGTAGTGGAGTACTTGCCCGGTGAACTCGGTGTTCACGTACACCGCGTCGCCGGCCGCGTTGAGCACGAGATGACGCGGACCGCTGCCGCTCGGCGCGTCGACGGTGGGCGGGTCGAGTGGAGTGAGCGCGGCGTCCGAACCCAGCGCGTACTGGGCGACGAGGTCGGCACCGAGGGACACGAAGTAGGCGAAGCGGCCGTCGGCGCTCGGAAGCACGGAATGCAGGTTGGGGTAATCGATGCGGGCGACGGGCTCTCCCACCACCCCGTCGTCGACGACGGCGCTGATGCCGTAGCCGCCTCCGTACGAGGCTCCGAGCAGGACCCTCCCTTCGCGGGCCAGGGCGAGGTAGTTCATACCGCCGCCGGGCAGGGCTCGGCGGGAGAGGACGGAGAGCGCGCCGCTCGAGCGGTCGAGGCTCAGCGTCACGATGCCGGCCGACTCGTGCCCGCCGCCCGCCTTCACTCCCGCGTAGACGAGGTCGCGCTCGGTGTCGACGACGAACGTGGAGGTTCCGGCGAGATCGCCGGTCACCGTGAGGCGCTCGAGGGAGTCACCGACGAGACGGAAGGTGCTGATGCTGCCGTCGCCGGAGTTGGCGACGAGGACGAGGGAATCGGTCATGCCTCGATCGTAGACATCCCGTGGCCCACTGCGGCGACCTCGGTCAGCCGAGAACGGCGTGCGCGATCGTGAAGATCACCAGTCCGGCGAGCGCCCCGACGACGGTGCCATTGAGGCGGATGTACTGCAGATCACGCCCGACCATGAGCTCGATCTTCTCGGTAGTCTCCTCCGCGTCCCAGCGTGAAACGGTGTCGGTGATGATGGACGCGATGTCGTGCCGGTACCGGTCGACGAGGAAGACCGCGGCGTCGACGACTCGGCCGTCGACACGGCTCTGGAGCGCGGAATCCGTCGTCAGCCGCGCGCCGATGTCGCCGAGCACCTGCACCACGCGTCGGCGGAGCCCGCTCTGCGGGTCGGCGAGCGAGTCGAGCAGGCCGGCGCGCGCCGTGTTCCACGCCTCGGCGGCCAACTCGCGTACGCGCGGGCTGTCGAAGAGCGTCGCCTTGGCGTCGTCGAGTCGCGCCATGGTCTTCGGGTCGTGCTGCAGGTCGTCGGCCAGGCGCGCGAGGTACCCGTCGATCGCGACGCGGGCGGGGTGCTGCGGGTCGGCCTGAGCGGCGGCGACGAACTTCACGGCTTCGTTGTAGACGGCGTCGTCGACGAGGCGCGTCGCCATCGAGGGCACCCACGACGGGAGGCGCCGCGAGACGAGTCCGGCGAAGGAGTCGTGGTTGGACGCCAACCACGTCCCGATGCTGTCGAGAGCGAGGTCCACGGCACCGTGGTGCGCACCGGACTGCACGGTCCGGCCCAGCAGGGCGCCGAGCGGCGGACCCGACTGTGGTTCGATGAGGTGCTTGCGGGCGAGGTCCTCGATGACGTCGTGCACATCGTCGTCGCTCAAGGCGCGCAGGACGCTCGCCGCCATGAGCGCCCCCTCAGTGCCGACCCGTTCGGTGTGCTCCGGCACGCTCAACCACTCCCCGAGCCGCGCGGCGACCCCGGCGCTCTCGAGTTTGGTGCGCACGACGTCCCCGCGCAGGAACTCGGTCTCGACGAATTCGCCGAGGTTGATTCCGATCTCGTCCTTGCGGTTCGGGATGATCGCCGTGTGCGGGATCGGGATGCCGAGCGGATGCCGGAACAGCGCAGTCACCGCGAACCAGTCGGCCAGCGCGCCGACCATGCCCCCTTCGGCGAACGCACGCACGTAGGCGAGCGGCGGGTGCTCCTGCTGGAGCACAAATGCGATCACGAACAGCACCGCCATGAACACCAGCGCGCCCAGTGCGACCCCCTTCATGACCCGCAGCCCCCGGCGGCGCTCCTGGTCGGCGGGGCTCAGCAACTGTGTCCGATTGTGTGCCATCCAGTCATCCTTACACGCGGTTCCAGCGTGAGCGTCGGTGTCTGTCCGCCCAGATCAGATGCTCCTCCCGCGGATCGGCGCCGATGTCGACGTTCCCGAGGAACCGGCACCGATGCCCGGTAGGCGCAACATGAGCCCACGTGGGCGCGACGATCAGGCCGACGAGTGCCGTGACCGTCACGGTCTGTCTGGCCTGGCGCGGCGTGATGCCGAGGTCTCGGCATCTCGATCAGCATCCGGTTGGCCGGACGACGCGCTCCCCGTCGACGCAGATCCGCCACCTCCCGCTCCGAACCACGAGAGCTGAAAGGAGGTGGCGGATCTGCGAGATGCCTGCCGGCGACCTACTCGGAGGTTCGCTGGAGGACGATCAGGCCGGTGGGGAAACGGTCCCGGGCCGATACGTAGACCCTGCCGCGCTCCGAATCCACGGAGACCCCGTAGACCTTGTTCCCATACGCCGTGCCCGGGTAGTTCGCGATCTCGGTGAGATCGGCCCCGCTGAAGACCCGCACACCGCTCGCCTCGAACGCGTCGCTCGAATGCCCGATGTAGAGCCGCCCCGTCACCGGATCGACCGCGACGGACCTGTAGTCAGGGTCGACGACGGCGAGCGACTGCAGCAGGTCGAAGCTCGTGCCGTCGTAGACGCGCACGCCCTCTGTTCCCGTACCGTTGTTCGTCGTGTAAAGACGGTTCGCCTCGGGATCGAACGCGATGCCGTGGGTCGACCAGTTCTCCCCCGGGGTCGTCACGACCTGCAACGACTCCCCCGTGGTGGCGTCCAGCACTTCGAAACCACTGCCTCGGGTGGCGCCGAACACCCGCCCGGTGGCGAGGTCGACATCGAGTCCACGGACGTTCGCCGTGAAGGCGAACGGTCCACGCACTACCGAGTCGTCGGCGAGGTCCATGACCACCCACGAATTGCCGTAGCCGACGTAGAGCTCGTTCTTCTCCGTGTCGATGGCAACGTCGCGCACGCCCTCGTCCGTGCCGTTCGGCATGACGTGGGTGGCGACGGTGGTGTCGGTCACCGGGTCGATCTCGAGGATGCGAGCCGGTCGCTGCTCGTTGCCCACGAACAGGTGGCCCGTCTCGGGGTCGACCACGGAACCCACCGGCTTCACGTCGAGTTCACCATCCTGCTCGGCCGACGGAATGGCCGTGAGCGCCGAGGCGGTGTACTCGCTTCCGGCCGGAGGGTCGGTCGGATCCGTCGGATCGGTCGGGTCCGTCGGATCGGTCGGGTCCGTCGGATCGGTCGGGTCCGTCGCTCCCGTGCGTTGACTCACCGTCACGGCGACCGGAGCGAGCTCCGAGCCGGGCGGATTGAGACGGAAGTCGCGGTTGGACACGAAGACGCGCTGGCGCTCCTCGTCGATCGAAATACCGTAGCCGTCCTTTCCGAAGGACGGATCGGCCATGTCGGCCACCACCTCACCGGTCGCGATGTCGTGCACCGAGAATCCACCGGTACCCGCGGCGGTGCCCGTGTACCCCACGTAGACCAAGCCGTTGGTCGAGTCGACGTCGAGCTGACGGGCGTTCGGCCGCGTGACCTGCTCCCAGACCTGCATGTAACCATCGCTCACGTCGAAAGCAGCGATGTTGATCGCATCCGGCACGTCTTCGAAGAACGCGGTGGTGACGTAGCCCTTCGCCGGATCGGCCGCGACGTAGTAGGCACCGAGGGTGCCGTTCACGACTCCGAGCGATGCGCCCGTCTCCGCGTCGAGCACCTCGACACCGCGCGACGGCACGGCCCCGTAGACCA
>NZ_RZNC01000008.1 GCF_004078655.1 Labedella populi
TCTTCGCGCATTCGATCGGACGCGCAGCGTTCGGGCGAATGTCCGCTGATACGGTCATCCAGCCGGACTCGATCCTCGACGAGTAGAGGACTCGATCCTCGACGAGTGAGTCGTCGGCGTCCGATGTCGGCGGAGCACGCTCAGGGTGTACGCCCGGGGAGGTGTAGGATGGAAGCTGTCAGAACGTGCGTCGGATGCCGTTCGCGCGCCAACAGGTCCACTCTCGTGCGACTTGTCGTCAGGGAAGCTCAGGTCGTCGTGGACGATCGTGCCGCTCTCCCGGGACGCGGGGCGTGGCTGCATCCCGACATCGAGTGCTTCCGACTCGCCGAGAAGAAGCGGGCTTTCGCCCGGGCCTTCCGCGTGCGGACCCCGCTCGACACGAACTCACTAGAGAACAGGCTGAACGGCTAATGGACAACTGATGAGCGGCTCGAAATGAGACCCGTCCACAACTAACGGTCCCCCCTGCCTGGGGAGACCCAGACAGGAGAGAAGTGGCTGCCAAACCACGCGTACACGAGATCGCATCCGAACTCGGTGTAGACAGCAAGGTCGCCCTCGCGAAGCTCAAGGAATTGGGCGAGTTCGTGAAGGGACCGTCCTCGAGCATCGAACCCCCCGTCGCACGCAAGCTGCGTGCGGCCCTCGCCGATGCCGCGCCCGCGGCATCGGCGACGCCGGCGTCCAAGCCGTCGACGGCGACCCCGTCGGCCGCCCGTCCCGGTGGATCGTCGACGAACCGTCCGGCGTCGCCGTCGGCCAACCGTCCGGGCCCGGCTCCGACACCCGCTCCGGCTCCGGCCCCCGCGCCGAAGGCCGCTCCCGCGCCGAGCCCTGCTCCGCAGGAGGAGGCCGCTCCCGCAGCGAAGGCCGCTCCGGCGCCCGCACCAGCACCTGCACCGGCTCCGGAGTCGAAGCCCGCAGCCGCAGCTCCCGGAGGCGCTCCGCGTCCGGGCGGTACCCCGCGTCCCGGGAACAACCCGTTCTCGAGCTCGCAGGGCATGGGATCGCGTCCGGCCGGCCCTCGCCCCGGTAACAACCCGTTCGCGAGTGCCCAGGGCATGGGCCAGCGCCCGACCCCGTCCCCCTCGAACATCCCCCGTCCCCAGGCTCCGCGCCCCGGCTCGCCGCGTCCCGGCGGGCCGCGTCCTGCGGGTGCCGGCGGTCGTCCCGGCGGCGGTGGCTTCCAGCGTCCGGGCGGTGCCGGTGGCGGTCGTCCCGGCGGCGGTGGCTTCCAGCGCCCCGGTGGCGGTGCTCCCGGTGCCGCCGGTGGCTTCGCCCAGCGTCCGGCCGGTGGTTTCGCCGGTCGTCCGGGTGGCGGCGGTGGCCGCGGCCGTGGACCCGGTGGTGGTACCGCCGGTGCGTTCGGTCGTGGTGGCGGCAAGAGCAAGTCGCGCAAGTCGAAGCGGACGAAGCGGCAAGAGTTCGAGATGCGGGAGGCCCCGTCGATCGGCGGCGTGCAGGTCCCGCGTGGCGACGGCAACACCGTCGTGCGACTGCGCCGCGGCGCGTCGATCGCGGACTTCGCCGACAAGATCGACGCGAGCCCCGGCAACCTCGTGACGGTGCTGTTCCACCTCGGTGAGATGGCGACGGCCACGGAGTCGCTCGACGAGTCGACGTTCGCGGTGCTCGGCGACGAGCTGGGCTACAAGATCCAGATGGTCTCGCCCGAGGACGAGGACCGCGAGCTCCTCGAGGGCTTCGACATCGACATCGATGCGGAGCTCGAGGCCGAGGACGACGAGGACCTCGAGGCACGGCCTCCGGTCGTCACCGTCATGGGTCACGTCGACCACGGTAAGACGCGACTGCTCGACGCCATCCGCAATGCGAACGTGGTCGCCGGTGAGGCCGGTGGCATCACGCAGCACATCGGTGCATACCAGGTCAGCACGGAGCACGAGGGTATCGAGCGCGCCATCACCTTCATCGACACGCCGGGTCACGAGGCGTTCACCGCCATGCGTGCTCGTGGTGCGCAGGTGACCGACATCGCGATCCTCGTGGTCGCGGCGGACGACGGCATCATGCCGCAGACGGTCGAAGCGTTGAACCACGCTCAGGCCGCCAACGTCCCGATCGTCGTCGCGGTGAACAAGATCGACAAGGCCGACGCGAACCCGGCCAAGGTGCGCCAGCAGCTCACCGAGTACGGGCTCGTCGCCGAGGAGTTCGGTGGAGACGTCATGTTCGTCGACGTGTCCGCCCGCCAGAACATCGGCATCGCCGAGCTCCTCGACGCCGTCCTGCTCACGGCCGACGCCGGTCTCGACATGCGTGCGAACCCCAACAAGGACGCTCGTGGTGTCGCGATCGAGGCCAAGCTCGACAAGGGCCGCGGATCGGTCGCCACCGTGCTCATCCAGTCCGGTACGCTCCGCGTCGGTGACGCGATCGTCGCCGGAACCGCGTACGGACGTGTCCGTGCGATGGTCGACGAGAACGGCGAGACGGTCCTCGAGGCCGGCCCGTCGCGTCCGGTGCAGGTGCAGGGCCTCTCGAGCGTCCCGCGCGCCGGCGACACCTTCCTCGTCACCGAGGAGGATCGCACGGCCCGTCAGATCGCCGAGAAGCGTGAGGCCGCAGAGCGCAACGCCTCGCTGGCGAAGGCGCGCAAGCGCATCAGCCTCGAGGACTTCACCCGTGCTCTCGAAGAGGGCAAGGTCGAGTCGCTCAACCTCATCATCAAGGGCGACGTGTCGGGTGCCGTCGAGGCGCTCGAGGAGTCGCTCCTCAAGATCGAGGTCGACGACTCGGTGCAGCTTCGCATCATCCACCGCGGTGTCGGTGCGGTGACGGAGTCGGACGTGAACCTCGCGACGATCGACAACGCGATCATCATCGGGTTCAACGTGCGCCCCGACCCGAAGGCGCGTGAGCGTGCCGCTCGCGAGGGTGTGGACATCCGGTTCTACTCGGTCATCTACAACGCCCTCGACGATGTCGAGTCGAGCCTCACGGGCATGCTCAAGCCGGAGTACGAAGAGGTCCAGTCGGGTGTCGCGGAGATCCGCGAGATCTTCCGCTCCTCGAAGTTCGGCAACATCGCCGGTGTTATCGTGCGCTCCGGCACGATCACGAGGAACGCCAAGGCGCGCGTCATCCGCGAGGGTGTCGTCGTCGGGGACAACCTCGCGATCGAGTCGCTGCGTCGTTTCAAGGACGACGTCACCGAGGTTCGGACGGACTTCGAGGCCGGTATCGGTCTCGGCAAGTTCAACGACATCCAGATCGGCGACGAGATCGAGACGATCGAGATGAAGGAGAAGCCCCGCGGCTGACCCGCGTGGCGTGCCCGCCGACCTCCGGGTCGGCGGGCATTTCCCGTTTTTCCCCGCCATCGCGCGGACCAGAGGAAGGAAGAGCCATGGTTGACGTCGCTCGCGCGAGGAAGCTCGCGGACAGGATCAAGGAGATCGTCGCCGCTCGACTGCAGCGTGGTCTGCGCGACCCGCGGCTCGGCTTCGTGACGATCACGGATGTGCAGATGACCGGCGACCTGCAGCACGCGACCGTGTTCTACACGGTCTACGGCACCGACGAAGAGCGCGCGGACAGCTCCGCGGCGCTCAAGGCGGCGACGGGTCTGCTGCGGAGCGAGGTCGGTCGGAACATCACGGCGCGGCTCACGCCGACGCTCGAGTTCCAACTCGACGCGGTGCCCGAGAACGCCGCGGCGATCGACGACCTCCTGCGGGAGGCGCGCGAGCGTGACGCGGAGACGGAGCGGCTCGCATCGACGGCCGCGTACGCGGGTGACGCAGACCCCTACGTGAAGCCGCGCGACCTCGACGAGGACGACGACTCGGACGACGACTCAGACGACGAATCGGACGACGAATCGGACGACCAGTCCGACGCCGATACCGACGCCCGCTAGGGGCGGGGCGGATCAGGGCAACACGTAGCCGGGTGCCCGGGGGTCGTCCGATCTGACGGCGAGGCCGTCGGCGAGGAGACCCGACAGGGCTCGCTCACGCTGGAGGTCGTCCGGCCACAGCGTCACGATCTCCTCGTCGCTGACGGGAACGTGCGCAGCGCGCAGCTCCCGCATGATCAGTCCGCGGACGTGACGGTCGCTGCCCGCGTACGCCTTCTGCACCGGCTTCTTCGGGCCGTCGTAGGCAGGGTAGCCCGCCGCCCTCCACCGGCAGACGTCGGCGAGGGGACACACGTCGCATCGCGGCGAGCGGGCGACGCACACCGTGGCGCCGAGCTCCATCATCGCCGCGTTGAACACCGCCGACTCGACGACGTCGTCGGGAAGCAGAGCCTCCATCGCCGCGAGGTCGCGGCGGGACTGCGGTGGTCCCGGCTGGCCCTGGCCCTGCACGGCGCGCGCGATGGCACGCCGCGTGTTCGTGTCCACGACAGGATGACGGTCGCCGAAGGAGAACACCGCGACCGCACGCGCCGTGTAATCACCGATCCCCGTGAGGGCGAGCAGCGCGTCGACGTCCCGCGGTACCTCGCCGCCGTGCCTCTCGGTGATCTCGACGGCCGCGGCGTGCAACCAGAGCGCACGGCGCGGATACCCGAGGTTGTCCCACGCGCGCACGGCGTCGCCGGGTGGTGACGCGGCGAGGTCCGCGGGCGTCGGCCACCGGTCGAGCCACTGCTCGAGGCGTGGGACGACTCGCGCGACGGGGGTCTGCTGGAGCATGAACTCGCTCACGAGGGTGCCCCACGCGGTGAAGCCCGCTCGCCGCCAGGGCAGGTCGCGGTGATGCTCGCGGTACCAGAGGCTGACCGGGCCGACGACCTTGTCCACTGCCTGGTGCCCGCCCGTCGTCACCCCTCGACTCTAGGCTCTTCCGCGTCCCCGATCGATCCGCGGAGCGGCGACGCGCTCGTCGCGCGCGAGTAGGCTCGACGTATGAGCGCCGCCACGGAACCGCGCCTCGAGGTACTGCGCGAACTGCGCGACGAGGTCTTGCACAACTACGGCTCCGGCCGCCCGATCGTCGCGATCGACGGCATCGACGGGGCGGGGACCGGAGCGTTCGCCGACGACCTCGCCGCGGCCTTCACCGAGGTCGGTCACGCCGTCGTCCGAGCGAGCGCGTCCGGGTTCTCTGCCGACACGGGTTCCGGCCCGCTCGACGAGGCGACGTTCCGGAGCGCCCTCGTCGTCCCGTTCCGAACGGGCGGCGACACGCCGTTCCGCGTCTCGGCGGACAGCGCAGCGGCGACCGCTCCGGCGGACGCCGTGCTGCTGCTCGATGGTCCGTACCTCCACCGACCGGAGTTCGTGGGGATCTGGAACTACTCCGTCTTCCTCGAGGTGCCGAGCCAATCGGCGCCGGAGGAGCAGCGCCGATACCTCGCCTCGGCACGTCCCCGCACCCGAGCGGTCGCGATCGTCGACAACACCGATCCCGGGCGACCGGTTCGCCGGTTCGCGGACAGCTGCTGACCCGATGCCGAACGGAATCCTCCTCGTCGACAAGCCCGACGGGATGACGAGTCACGGGGTCGTGTCGCGCGTGCGGCGTCTCGCCGGAACGAAGAAGGTCGGTCACGCCGGCACGCTCGATCCCATGGCCACGGGCCTGCTGATCCTCGGCCTCGGGCCGTCGACGAGACTGCTCACGTGGCTCGTCGGCGCCGACAAGGAATACCTTGCGACGATCCGGCTCGGCAGCACGACCGTGACGGACGACGCGGAGGGTGACGTCGTCGAGACGGCGGCGCCGGAGACGATCTCCGCCGTGACGACGGAGGGGATCCTCGCCGGAATCGCTGCGCTCTCGGGCGACATTGAGCAAGTGCCGTCGTCCGTGAGCGCCATCAAGGTCGACGGCGTGCGCTCCTACACAAAGGTGCGCGCCGGTGAGGAGGTCTCGCTGCCCGCGCGCCCCGTGACGGTCTGGGAGTTCGAGGTGCTCGCGGAACGACGGTCACCCGAGGCGATCGACCTCGACGTGCGTATCGTCTGCTCGAGCGGGACGTACATCCGTGCGCTCGCCCGAGACCTCGGGAGCTCTCTCGCGGTCGGGGGCCATCTGACCGCGCTGCGGCGCTCCCGTGTCGGAGCGTTCTCCGTGACCGAGGCGGCGACTCTCGACGCCCTCGGTGAGAACCCCGACACCGGGGCAGCCGTCGACGACGCGCTCATCTCGCCCGCCGCCGCCGCTGCGCGCTTCCTGTCGGTCGTGGACCTGGACGCGCAGGCCGCGGTCGACCTGGGGCACGGCAAGGTCGTCACCGTGCCCGAGAGCGACGGTTCCGGGGCCCGGATCCCCGTGGGGGAACCACTCGCCGCCGTCGCTCCCGACGGCCGCCTCGTCGGTATCGGCCGCTTCGAGCGCGGGGCGCTCCGCAGCCTCGTCAACTTTCCGACGGAGCCCTCGTGATCGACTGGCTCACGACGGTCCAGGTCGCCGTCGCGGTCGCCGCGGGACTGCTCTGCCTCGTCCTCGGGCTCGCCGGCCGCAAGCCGAGCGACCTCACACTCGGCGCGACGGTCGTCGTGGAACTCCTCCTCATCGTTCAACTCGTCGTGTCGATCGTGTCGCCCGCCGTCGGCAACACGCCTACCGGTGACGCCCTCGAGTTCGGCCTGTACCTCGGCTCGGCGATCCTCCTGCCGATCGGCGCGGGCTTCTGGGCGCTCGTCGACCGGTCGAAGTGGGCGACGGTCATCCTCGGTGTCGCGGACCTCGCGATCGCCGTCATGGTCTATCGCATGCACCAGATCTGGTTCGTGCAGGGCGGATAGACTGGGACTTCTATGACCGTGTCATCCTCTCCGCCCGCGCGCACCTCCGCCTCGGGTGTCGGCCGGGTCCTCGTCGTCGTGTACGCGATCCTCGCCCTCGCGGCGACGGGGCGGTCGTTCTACCAGATCGTGTCCAAGTTCGACGAGGCTCCCGTCGCCTACTCGCTCTCGGCGCTCGCCGCCGTCGTCTACATCGTCGCGACCGTCGCTCTCGTGGTCCCCGGGGAGGCCTGGCGTCGCGTCGCGATCGCGACGATCGGATTCGAGCTCGCGGGCGTGCTGATCGTCGGGGTCCTGAGCCTCGTCGTCCCCGAGCTGTTCGGGCACGCGTCGGTGTGGAGTCACTTCGGCAGCGGCTACCTCTTCATCCCCCTCGTCCTGCCGGTGCTCGGACTGCTCTGGTTGACCCGGCGCGCTCCGAGAGGCGCGACCGGTCGCTCGGTCGCCGTCGAGGACGTCCGCAGCGCATGATGGTCTTCACCGGACCGGAGGACGTTCCCGAGGACTTCGGTCCCTCGGCGGTGACGATCGGGAAGTTCGACGGCGTGCACGCCGGCCACCGAGCGGTCATCGATGAACTGCTCTCCGATGCGCGGGCCTCAGGGCTCGCGAGCGTCGTGGTGACGTTCGACCGGCACCCGCTCGCGCTGCTGCGCCCCGAGCTCTGCCCCGAACCGCTCACGGGTGTCGAGCAGAAGCTCCGCCTCCTGGGCGAGACGGGCGTCGACGCCACCCTGCTTCTCCGCTTCGACGAGGCGCTCGCGCGTCTCACTCCCGAGGAATTCGTCTCGCACGTGCTCGTCGACACCATCCACGCCCGATCGGTTCTCGTGGGGGAGGACTTCCGATTCGGTCGCGGCGGGGCCGGCGACGTCGCCGCGCTCGAACGCCTCGGAGCCGAGCACGGCTTCGTCGTCCGCACCGTCGGCGACGTGCTCGTCGGGCCGGCCGGCCGGGTCTCGTCGACGCGCATCCGCTCCCTGCTCGCCGCGGGCGACGTGGCCGGGGCCGGCGGGCTCCTCGGTCACGTGCCGACGGTCAGGGGCGTCGTGGTGCACGGCGCCAAGCGGGGACGCGAACTCGGGTTCCCCACGGCGAACCTCTCGCCGGACTCGGACGGGCTCATCCCGGCCGACGGAATCTATGCGGGGTGGTTCGCGGTCGACGGCGACGTCTATCCGACGGCGATCTCGGTGGGGAACAACCCCACGTTCGACGGCGTCCCGCAGCGTCAGGTCGAGGCGTACCTGCTGGACGAGGACATCGACCTCTACGGGAAGGTCGTCGACGTGCGCTTCGTCGAGCGCATCCGCGGGATGGTCGCGTACGAGGGCATCGGTCCCCTCATCGCTCAGATGAGGAACGACGTCGAGCGCGTCCGCGAGGTCCTCGGCCGGTCCTGACGGCGGTCTTCACCGCCGCGTCATCAGGCGACGCCGGGGCGCGGGGCGCGAGTCGGTCGCGGGGCCAATACGCTCGGCCGCTCCGTCGTCGGCGCGCGGCGACCGGTGAGGTAGAGGACCACGCTTTCCGCCGTTCCCTCGATCACGGGGCCGGATCCGACGCTCCAGCCGTCGTCGGCGGCGAGTAAGGTGCGCGTCCGCACGGCGACACGGACGCGTGGCCGGGCGAGGAGCAGAGCCTGGCGCCCGACGGCGTGGGTCGTCGTCGCCGTGAAGGGGACGTGCACGCCCGCAGCGTGAGCCGCGTCGTAGCCGTGAACGACGACCTCGAAGAGCTCTCCGGGGTTGGTGCGACCACGCCCGGCGCGCTTGTCCTCGGCGATCAGGCGGAGTTCCCCGACGAGGTCCCAGCCGGAGAGGCCGTCGGCGCGGGTGTGCGCGATGTCGTCCATCGACCGCAGTGGATTGAGGTGCGGGCCGCTCACGGTCGCTCGCGCGAGATCCGCCGCCATCTGGTGCGTCGGGGATCCGACGCGCCAGGCGAGGTGAGCCATGACGTCCTTGACGCTCCAGCCCGCGCACAGGCTCTCCGTGTCCCAGGCGGCATCCGTGAGAGTGGCGAGGGCATCAGCGAGCGAGTCGAGGGCGTCGGCGATCTGAGGGCCACGGACGCCGCCCGGGTCGGATGTGCGTGCCATCGGCCCAGACTACGCCGGGGCGGCTGCCGGCGGGAGGGCACGATGACCAGGATTCGTGATCGCAGTGCTCATCCGAGCAGCAAGGTCGTCGCATGCCGACGTCGATGGACTGCGCCTGACGGGCACCCGATACTGCAGGAATACCCCTCCGGGGTATAGGGTTGGGACGGGTATGGACACGACGAAGCGGACTGACGAGACGGCGACCCTCCTCATCGAGGGCATGACCTGCGCGAGTTGCGTCGCGCGCGTGGAGAAGCGGCTCGAGAGGATCGAGGGCGTCAGCGCCCAGGTCAACCTCGCGACGGAGAAGGCGCGCGTGAGCTTCCCCCCATCGGTACCGGTCGACGACCTCGTGGCCGCGGTCGGGAGGGCCGGATACACCGCGACGGTCGAGAGCCCGCCGGCACCGCATACCGAGAAGGCCGACAAGCCGGAGCACTCCCACATGGACCACGGCGACGGCGCGGTCGGCGCGACCACGCTGCAGTCCCGTCTCGTCGTGAGCGCCGTGCTCGCCGTCCCCGTCGTGGTGCTCGCCATGGTGCCGGCATGGCAGTTCACGAACTGGCAGTGGCTCTCCCTCGTCCTCGCGACGCCCGTCGTCTTCTGGGGCGGCTACCCGTTCCACCGCTCGACGGCGGTGACCTTGCGGCACGGCTCGGTGACCATGGACACGCTCATCACCCTCGGCACCTTCGCCGCATACTTCTGGTCGGTGTGGGCCCTGTTCTTCGGCATGGCCGGTATGCCGGGCATGAGGCACGAGTTCTCCCTGTTGCCGACGGGAGACGACCCCTCGTCGATCATCTACCTCGAGGTCGCCGCGGGCGTCACCGTCCTCCTCCTCCTTGGCCGCGTCATCGAGAACCGCTCGAAGCGCGCCGCCGGAGAGGCGTTGCGTGCCCTGCTCGAACTCGGAGCACGCGATGTCACGGTCCTGCGTGAGCGGCCGCGCGCCACGGGCGATCTGCTCGCCACAGCGCGCGAAGAGGTCCTCCTCCCGATCGGCGACCTGGCCGTGGGTGACGTCTTCGTCGTGCGCCCGGGCGAGACGATCGCGACCGACGGCATCGTCGTCGACGGCGGCGCCTCGGTCGACGCGAGCATGATCACGGGCGAGTCCGTCCCGGTCGACGTCGTCTCGGGCGACGCCGTGACGGGCGGGACCATCGTCTCCGGCGGTCGTCTCTTCGTCCGTGCATCCGCAGTGGGCGCAGACACACGTCTGTCCCACATGGCGCGACTCGTCGAGGACGCTCAGACGGAGAAGGGCCGTATCCAGCGGCTCGCCGACCGCATCTCGGCGGTGTTCGTGCCGATCGTGATCGTCCTCGCGATCCTGACCCTCGTCGCGTGGCTCGTCCTCGACGGCTCGGCCGCCGCGGCCTTCACGGCGGCCGTCGCCGTCGTCATCATCGCGTGCCCGTGCGCCCTCGGGCTGGCCACTCCCGTCGCGCTCCTCGTCGGGACGGGGAGGGGAGCCCGCCTCGGAATCCTCATCACGGGCCCCGACGCTCTCGAGGCGGCGAAGGGCATCGACACGATCGTGCTCGACAAGACGGGGACGATCACGACGGGTCACTTGTCGGTCTCCTCGGTCGTCACCGTCGGTCCAGCCGAGCGCGACGAGGTCCTCCGGTACGCCGCGTCCCTCGAGGCGGCCTCGGAACACCCCATCGCGCGCGCGATCGCCGTCGCCGTCCCCGCGGAGCAGCGGAGCGACGTCGTCGACTTCCGGTCGAGCGACGGTCTCGGTGTGCAGGGCTCCATCGACGGCGTCGCGGTCGCCGTCGGTCGCGCGACCTTCCTCTCCTCCCTCGGAGTCGAGCTCGGCTCCGAGATCGAGACGGCTCTCGCCGACGCCGGCCGCGCGGGGCGAACCGCGGTGGTCGTCGCCGCGGACGGGCGTGCCGCCGGAGTCGTCGAACTCGCGGACACCGTGCGCGCCGACACCGCTGAGGCGATCGCATCGTTCCGGCGGATGGGGCTCGAACCCGTCATGCTCACGGGCGACGCCGAGGCGGTCGCCCGCCGGGTCGCGGACGAGCTCGGGGTCAGGCGCGTGGTCGCCGACGTCGTCCCCGAGGGCAAGGTCGAGGAGATCCGGAGGCTCCAGGCATCCGGCCGCACCGTTGCGATGGTCGGCGACGGTGTGAACGACGCGGCAGCGCTCGCGGCCGCCGATCTCGGCATCGCCATGGGCGGCGGCACCGACGCCGCGATGCACGCCGCCGACATCACCCTCGTGCGGGAGGGGCTGACGGGAGCGGCCGACGCCGTCGCCCTGTCGCGGCGGACCCTCGGCATCATCCGCGGCAATCTGTTCTGGGCGTTCGCCTACAACGTCGCGGCGATCCCGCTCGCGGCGTTCGGGCTGCTCAACCCGATGATCGCCGGCGCGGCGATGGCGTTCTCGAGCGTCTTCGTCGTGCTCAACAGCCTCCGCCTCCGCGGTTTCACTCCGCAGCAGCGCTGAGCGCCCGACACCGAGCGCACGCGTGCGAACGGCACGCACCGACGGTGCGAGACTGAGGCGATGGACGAGATCAGGTACGTCGCGCTCGGGGACAGCTTCACCGAAGGGGTCGGCGACGATCTGCCCGACGGGGGAGTGCGAGGCTGGGCCGACCTCGTCGCGCAAGGTCTCGTTGCGTCGGGAGCTCGCGTCCGCTACGCCAACCTCGCGATCCGTGGTCGTCTCCTCGGCCCCATCATCGACGAGCAGCTGCCGGCCGCCCTTGCTCTCGGACCCACCCTCGTGACCTTCAACGGCGGCGGGAACGACATCCTGCGGCCCCGGAGCGACCCGCAGCGCCTGCTCGACCGGATGAGCGACGTGATGGACCGGGTCGCGGCGTCCGGGGCCCAGCTCGTGCTGCTGAGCGGGGCCAACCCGACGGCCGGTCTCCCGATGCAGGCGCGGATCGAGGCGAAGGGCGACGCGCTGAATGCGTCGGTCGCGGCGCTCGCCGCGGAGCACGGCGTCCTCTTCGCCGACAACTGGTCCGACCGCGAACTCGCACGTTCGCCCTACTGGTCGCGCGATCGCTTGCACCTCGGCTCGATCGGGCATCACCGGGTCGCCGCGCGCGTGCTCGCGACGCTCGGCTACGAGCATCCCCGGAGCTGGACGATCGATGCTCCGGGCGGGGAGTCGGCCGTCCGCTTCCGCGACGAACTCGCCTACTACCGGGAGCACGTCGTGCCGTGGATCCAGCGGCGTCTCACGGGCCGGTCCTCGGGAGACGGCCGTTCGGCGAAGTACGGTGCGTGGACGGACATCACGCCCGGAGGCTGACTCTGCGGCGGAGACTGACCGTGCGCCCGGTCCACACGCCGTGCGCGAGCACCCGCCGGGTGCCGTAGAATGGTTCCGTCGGTCATGTGGGGGCTCGACGATCCGCGGGCATCATTTCGCGTTGATCGGACGGAACACACGAGCGACTCGATCAGGCCGGCGCCGTCAGCGTCGGGTCCTCGACTGCTCAGGAGGAGCATGCCGTACTCCGGTCACCGACGTTCGTCGGGAAGATCGTCCAGCCGAGCCGTGGCTCGTCATGACGACGACGCGCCGCTCATCCCGATCCTCGCGCGCAAGGTGCGTGAGGTCGAGGCGAAGGCTCAAAAGGGCAAAGTCGGCCCCACGAACCGCGTCAAGTTCCAGGTCATCGCGTTCCTCGTCCGTGAGGAGCGCGCGCGAGTCAAAGCCGACCAGGCCATCGGCGACGCCGCGCGGGCCGAGCTGCTCAAGCGCCTCGACGGAGTCGCGACGATCCTCGCGAAGACGGCCGCTCGGGACACCTCGCTCATCCAGTTGCTCGAGGTGGACCAGACCACGAGCCCCGTCGCGCAGCGCTTGCGTCGCGACTGGCTCATCGAATCCGGTGCGGAACTCAGCCCCGACGAGCTCATCATCTCGACGCAGAAGGCCGAGGCCCCCTCGATGATCCCCGCGGAGCTCGCGGAGCGTCAGGTCCTCCCGCAGTCCGTGGTCTCCCGTCAGCTCGCGAACCCGTTCCTCGCTCCGGACTTCAGCAAGGCGGTCGAGACGACCACACCTCGCCGCCGGCTCGACGGTTGGGAACTCATGAGCCCGCTGTACAAGGCGTTCGAGCAGGGCGCCGGAGGCGGAGCGGCCTCGATGGAGCTTCCCGCGGCGCCGGAGATCGATCGGCTCGCCCCGCGCGGCATGGAGATCATGGCGCACCAGGCCCGCTTCGTCGAAGCGGTCAGGGAAGGACACCGGAGCTTCCTCCTCGCCGACGAGCCCGGCCTCGGCAAGACGGCGCAATCCGTGCTCGCGGCCTCGGTCGCCGATGCCTACCCGCTGCTCGTCATCGTGCCGAACGTCGTCAAGATGAACTGGGCCCGTGAGGTCGAGCGCTGGACGCCGTTGCGTCGGGCGACCGTCATCCACGGCGACGGCCGCGACATCGACGCCTTCGCCGATGTCGTCATCGTCAACTACGAAGTGCTCGATCGCCACCTCGGCTGGCTCGGTCAGCTCGGGTTCAAGGGCATGGTCGTCGACGAGGCGCACTTCATCAAGAACCTGCACTCGCAGCGGTCGCAGCACGTGCTGTCGCTCGCGCAGCGCATCCGGGAGAACGCGCCGGGCGGGGATCCGCTCATGCTCGCCCTCACGGGAACACCCCTCATCAACGACGTCGAGGACTTCAACGCGATCTGGCAGTTCCTCGGCTGGGTCTCGGGTGACAAGCCGACGGCCGAGCTCATGGAGCGGCTCGACGCCACCGAGTTGACGCCCGCCGACCACGGCTTCTACCGCGCGGCGCGCGAAGCCGTCATCGACATGGGCATCGTGCGTCGTCGGAAGGTCGATGTCGCCGCAGACCTCCCGGCGAAGCGCGTGGCCGATCTCCCCGTCGAACTCGACGACGAACTCGGACGCTCCATCCGCGACGCGGAGCGCGAGCTCGGCGCCCGACTGCTCACACGTTTCCAGCGCGCCGCCGAGGCGCGGGGCGACGACTGGCGCGACCCGTCCACGGAGCTGCTCCGGATGGTCGCGCAGTCCGAGCTCGAGGAGTCGAAGGGCGCCGGCGGGCAGGAGAACGTCTTCACGATGGTCCGCAAGATCGGCCAGGCGAAGGCCGGGCTCGCGGCCGACTACACCGCTCAGTTGGCCCGCTCCGTCGGCAAGGTCGTGTTCTTCGCCAAGCACATCGACGTCATGGACCAGGCCGAGCGCGTGTTCCAGTCGCGCGGCATCGGGACCGTCTCGATCCGAGGCGACCAGCAGGCGATCGCGAGGCAGCAGGCCATCGACGCGTTCAACACCGACGACTCGGTGTCGATCGCGGTCTGCTCGCTCACGGCGGCCGGCGTCGGCGTCAACCTGCAGGCGGCCTCGAACGTCGTGCTCGCCGAACTGTCGTGGACGGCGGCCGAGCAGACGCAGGCGATCGACCGTGTCCACCGCATCGGCCAGGACGAGCCGGTGACGGCGTGGCGCATCATCGCCGCCCACACGATCGACACGAAGATCGCCGAACTCATCGATTCGAAGCAGGGGCTCGCGGCGCGCGCCCTCGACGGCTCCGACCAGGACCGCGGCTCGAGCGACTCCGTCCAGCTCAACGCGCTCATCCACCTGCTCGGGCAGGCGATCGAGGCGGCCGCCTAGGTCGGCGGATCCACCGTCGGTCGGCGGTATTCCGATCGCGTGCCCGCCGTCATCCGATGACGAGCACGCGAGCCAGGTGCCGCCTCGACCGTCCGAGCCTCACACCGATCACACGGATCACCCGATACTGAAACACGCCATGCCGGAGAGAACCGTCCTCCTACGGCAGGATCGACTGATCCTTGGAACAATCGGAGGATGACTATGCATCGTTTGACTCGAGAGATCATGTGGCAGGGTCGGAGCGTCAAATGGGACCGTCACGGTGCTGGCCCGGCCGTGGTGCTTCTCCACGGAACGCCGTGGTCGTCCGCGCTGTGGCGGCCATTCGCCGACGCTCTCTCGCGGCGGTTCACCGTCTATCTGTGGGACATGCCCGGCTACGGTGCGTCTTCCAAGGACCCGTCTCATGCGGTGGATCTCGGTACTCAGGGCCAGCTGTTCGCGTTCTTACTCGAGCAATGGGGTCTTCATCGGCCCCACGTCATCGCTCACGATTTCGGGGGCGCCGTCGCCCTGCGCGCGCGAGTGCTCCACGGCGCGGCCTATGCCTCGCTCTGTCTCGTCGACGTTGTGGCACTGTCGCCGTGGGGGTCGCCGTTCTTCAACCTCGTGAAGCAGAACGCGGAGGTCTTCACCCAGTTGCCGTCCGCAGTGCACCGCGGTGCGATCGAGGCGTACATCCGTGGGGCGAGTCACCGCGGTGTCCGCGACGACGACCTCGACATGCTGGTGAGTCCCTGGCTGGGTGAAGAGGGACAGGGTGCGTTCTACCGGCAGATCGCGGAGGCCGACGAGCGATTCACTGACGAGGTGGAGGCACGATACGGGACCATCTCCGAGCCGGTGCACATCGTCTGGGGAGCCGAGGACGCCTGGATACCGAAGGATCGAGCCGACCGACTGCGCGCCGCGATTCCCCATGCCTCCGTCACCCTCATCCAGGACGCGGGCCACCTCATCCAGCTCGACGCGCCTGCCGGTCTCTCCGCCGAAATCACGAGATGGCTGGCCACGGTCGTGTCGTGACTGGCGGTGAGAACCGAGGAGTATCTCCGTCGGACATCGTCCTGCGGACGCAGGTGCCGTATCGAGCGATCGGAGAACGATGTCGGCGGCGAGAGCCTCAAGCGCGGCCATTTCGGTGCCGAGCGGGGCGCGACGCGTACGACTGATCGCCTCCTCGTCGGTGTCGGCCCCGACCGCCGGCAGGTTTCGATACCGGGAGAACGAGCGTGATCCTCACAAGAAGGTGCTGTGGCGGTGGCGGGCGGTCGTGGTGTCCCTCGTGATGCTGCTCGTCGCCGTCCTCACCGGGTCCGTCGCGATCGGCTGATCCCGTCCCTCAGGCGGAGATGCGTTCGCGAACCTCGAAGAGGGAGGGGTTCGTTGCGGTCGAACCGTCGGGGAAGACGACCGTGGGGACCGTCTGGTTGCCGCCGTTGACGCTCGCGACGTAGTCCGCGGTGCCCTCGACGTTCTCGATGTCGATCTCGGTGTACGCGATCCCCGCGCCGTCGAGCTGCTTCTTCAGCCGGGCGCAGTAGCCGCACCATTCCGTCGTGAACATGGTGATGCTCGAGGCCTCGGGGGTGTAATCCATGCCTGTCAGAATACTCCGCTCTCACGCGCTAGGGTCGAGTTGGCGGCGATCGCGAGCGCGAGCGTGCCGTGAACAGTCGAAAGGCGAACTCGATGCGTATTGGTGTGCTCACGAGCGGTGGCGACTGCCCCGGATTGAACGCGGTCATCCGCGGAGCGGTCCTCAAGGGCACGAAGATCCACAACCAGTCGTTCGTCGGCATCCGCGACGGCTGGCGCGGCGTCGTCGAGGGCCTCACGATGCCCCTCGACCGTCACACCGTCCGCGGACTGTCGAAGCAAGGCGGCACGATCCTCGGGACGAGCCGGACGAACCCCTTCGAGGGTCCCCACGGCGGGCC
Source organism: Labedella populi (assembly GCF_004078655.1). GTDB lineage: Bacteria > Actinomycetota > Actinomycetes > Actinomycetales > Microbacteriaceae > Labedella > Labedella populi. The sequence goes on from NZ_RZNC01000008.1 coordinate 16,422, forward strand.
CGAGAACGTGCAGGCCACGCTCGACCGCATCGGCGTGGACGCCCTCATCGCGATCGGCGGAGAGGGCACCCTCGCCGCAGCGAAGCGTCTCACCGACGCCGGCCTCAAGATCGTCGGCGTCCCGAAGACGATCGACAACGATCTCGACGCGACCGACTACTCGTTCGGATTCGACACGGCCGTCGAGATCGCCACCGAGGCCATCGACCGCGTCCGAACGACCGCCGAGTCCCACAAGCGCTGCATGGTCGTCGAGGTCATGGGTCGCCACGTCGGCTGGATCGCCCTGCACGCCGGCATGGCCGCCGGCGCCCACGCGATCCTCATTCCCGAGCAGCCCCAGTCGATGGAGCAGATCTGCGAGTGGGTGCAGAACGTCGCCGACCGCGGTCGCGCCCCGATCGTCGTCGTGGCGGAGGGCTTCACCCTCAACACGATGGAGACGGCGCACTCGGAGAAGGGCCTCGACGCGTTCAACCGCCCGCGGCTCGGCGGGATCGCCGACATGCTCGCTCCCGAGATCGAGGCGCGCACGGGTGTCGAGTCCCGCGCGACCGTCCTCGGTCACCTGCAGCGCGGCGGCGTGCCGAGCGCCTACGACCGGGTCCTCTCGACGCGCCTCGGCATGGCCGCGATCGACTCGATCATGCGCGAGGAGTGGGGCACGATGGTCGCTCTGCGTGGCACCGAGGTCGTCAACGTCCCGTTCGCGGACGCGGTCGGCCGACTCAAGACCGTGCCGCAGGACCGCTACGACGAGGCCGCGATCCTCTTCGGCTGATCCCGGCGATAGCCCGCAACGGCGAAGGGCGCACCTCGAGAGGGGCGCCCTTCGCCGTTCCTGCGGCCGAGAGTCGCGATCCGGTCAGGCGGCCTCGAGGACGAGGACGTCGAGGATCCAGGCGAGTTCGAACGCGCGCTCGCGCCACTGCGCGTACCGTCCGCTCACACCGCCGTGCCCCGCGACCATCTCCGTCTTGAGCAGCGCGGGCGCTCCGACCTCGCGCAGCCGCGCGACCCACTTCGCGGGCTCGACATAGTAGACGCGGGTGTCGTTGAGACTCGTGGTCGCGAGGATGTGCGGGTACTCGACGCCCTCCCGCACGTTCTCGTACGGCGAGTAGCCCTTCATGTACGCGTAGACCTCGGGATCGTGCAACGGATCGCCCCACTCGTCCCACTCGATCACCGTGAGCGGGAGACTCGGGTCGAGAATCGTCGTGAGCGCGTCGACGAACGGGACGGCCGCGTGGATGCCGGCGAAGGCGTCCGGAGCGAGGTTCGCGACGGCGCCCATGAGGAGGCCGCCGGCGCTCCCGCCCTCGGCGACGAGAGTGTCGGGACGCGTGATGCCCTCGGCCACGAGGTGACGGGCGCACGCGACGAAGTCGGTGAAGGAGTTCTTCTTCGACAGGAGCTTGCCGTCTTCGTACCAGGCCCGGCCGAGCTCCCCGCCGCCGCGGACGTGCGCGATCGCGAAGCCCGCGCCACGGTCGAGCAGGGAGAGCCGCGCGATCGAGAGCGCCGGATCGATGCTCGACTCGTACGAGCCGTACCCGTAGAGGAGGAACGGCCGCGGTCCGGTGCGCCCGTCCTTCTTCCAGACGAGGGAGATCGGCACGCGGGTGCCGTCCTCCGCCGTCGCCCACTCCCGGGACTGCTCGTAGTCCGAGGCGTCGTAGCCGCCGAGCACCTGCTGCTGCTTCAGAAGCGCCCGCTCCCCAGTGCGGACGTCGCAGTCGAAGACGCTCGACGGGGTCACGAACGAGCCGTAGCCGATCCGCAGGGTCGGCTGCTCCCACTCGGGGTTGCCGCCGAAGCCGACGGAGTAGAGCGGCTCGTCGAAGGCGAGCTCGTCGATCGTGATGTCGGCGAGTGCCGAGTCGGGCCCGAGGACCGCGGTCCCGACCTGGGTGAGCCCGTCCCGCCGATACGAGAACGCGAGGTGGTTGGCGAAGGCGTCGACGGCTTCGAGGCGCCGCTCCGTGCTGTGGGCGACGACGACGGTGGCGTCGGCCGGACCGTCGCCGGGAGCATCGGGAGACACGGCGACGAGTTCGAAGTTCGGGGCTCCGTGATTGTGGAGGACGAGAAGGACCGATTCGGCTCCGACGCGCGCGTGCTCGATCGAGTACTCGACGCCTTCGGTGCGGGGCCAGACGACCTGGAACTCCGCCGACGGGTCGCTCGCCGGGGCGATCCGGTACTCGCTCGTGACCGAGGAGCCGAGGCCGATGACGAGGTAGTCGCCGCTCCGGGTCAGCCCGATGCCGCCCCAGAACCTCTCGTCGTCCTCGTGGTGCACGACGACGTCGTCGGACACCGGCGTTCCGACCTCGTGCCGCCAGATCGTGTCGGGTCGCCAGGCCTCGTCCACCGTCGAGTAGAAGACGTACCGGCCGTCGGGGGAGAAGATCGCACCGGAGAAGGTGCCCGGGATCTCGTCGTCGAGTTCACGGCCCGTCGAGAGCTCCCGGACCCGCAGCAGGTAGCGCTCGTGGCCCTCGGTGTCGACGCCGTAGAGGAGCCAGGCGCCGTCGCGGGAGACGTCGAAGCTGCCGATGCGGAAGAAGTCGTGGCCGGCGGACTCGATGTTCCCGTCGAGCAGGACCTCCTCTCCCGGCACCTCCGTCTCGGCGTCGAGCTCGGGCGGTGTCCAGTCGTCGGGGGAGGAGATGGGTGCGCGGCAGTGCACGCCGTACTCCTTGCCCTCGAAGCTCCGGGAGTAGTACCAGTGGCTCCCCTCCCGGACGGGCACCGACAGGTCGGTCTCGAGCGTGCGCGCCTTGATCTCCTCGAAGATTCGGCCGCGGAGGGCTTCGAGGTGCGCCGTGCTCGCCTCGGTGAAGTCGTTCTCCTCCTCCAGATGGGCGACGACCTCGGGAGACTCCTTGTCGCGCAGCCACTCGTACGGGTCCTCGAAGACATCGCCGTGGTGCTCGCGGAGGGTCGGTCGCTTGGCCGCGACGGGCGGCTCGGGGTAAGTCATGTTTCCAACGCTAACGCTCGGCGGCGTAGGGTCGGAACATGACTGCGATTCCCGGCGTCCGACTGAACGACGGCCACGAGATCCCCACCATCGGCTTCGGCACCTATCCCTTGAAGGGCGACGACGGCGTCGCCGCCATCCGCTCCGCCCTCGATGCGGGCTACCGCCTCATCGACACTGCCGTGAACTACGAGAACGAGGAGGAGGTCGGCGAGGCCCTGCGTTCCTCCGGTCTGCCCCGCGACGAGGTCCAGATCACGACGAAGGTCCCCGGCCGCGACCACGGCTACGACGAGACGATCGCCTCGCTCACCGGTTCGCTCGAGCGGCTCGGCGTCGACCACGTCGACCTCTACCTCATCCACTGGCCGAACCCCTCCGTCGACCGTTTCGTCGACACCTGGCGCGCGATGATCGAGTTGCGATCGCGCGGCCTCGCCCGCTCGATCGGTGTCTCCAACTTCACCCGGGAGTACCTCACTCGGCTCGCCGACGAGACGGGTGTCGTCCCCGCCGTGAACCAGATCGAGTTGCACCCGTACTTCCCGCAGGCCGACCTGCTCTCCTTCCACGAGGCCAACGGCATCGCGACGGAGGCCTGGAGTCCGCTCGGCAAGGCCGCGAAGCCGCACGAGAACGAGGTCGTCACGACGATCGCGGAGAAGTACGGCGTGATGCCGGGCCAGATCGTGCTGCGCTGGCATCTCGAGCGGGGCGTCATCGCGATCCCGAAGTCGGCGACGCCCTCCCGCCAGAAGGAGAACTTCGACGTCTTCGGCTTCGAACTCAGCGCCGACGACGTCGATGCAATCACCGCCCTCGGCCGTCCCGACGGGCGCCTGTTCGGCGGCGACCCGACGACGCACGAGGAGATGTGAGTCGGTCGGCGTGAAGCGCCACCCTGACGTCGTCGTGTGCTACCTCGTCCGGCGGCGATCGATGGGCGAGGAGGTCCTTGTCGGTCGGAAGCTCACGGGACTCGGGGCCGGTCGTGCCGTCGCCCCGGGCGGCAAGATCCAACCGGGGGAGTCGCCGGAGGACGCCGTCGTCCGCGAGGTGGCGGAGGAGACCGGCATCGTCGTCGATCCCGCGGCGCTCGAGGCTCGTGGTGTCATCGACTACACGTTCCCCACAAAGCCGGAGTGGTCGCAGCGGTCGTTCGTCTTCGTCTGCCGATCGTTCGTCGGCGACGGTGAGCCGTCGACCGAACTCGACCCCGAATGGTGGCCGCTCGGTCGCGTGCCGTTCGAGCGGATGTGGGACGATGCGCGCGCCTGGCTCCCCGACGTGCTCGCGGGCGGTCGCGTGGACGCTGCGTTCGAATTCGGGGAGGACCTCAGCTCGGTCGTGCGGAGCGATCACCCGGGATGGTCGGGACGGGCATGAGCGTCGCAGGTCAGAATTGACCTCCGAGCGGACGGGTGCGAGGATTTCCGGAGCCGTTTCGAACCGGCAAGGCAAGTCCGCTCCGCTGACATCCCCGTGAACACTCCGTGAACGGGACGACGTGTCCCGACCGAGAGAATCCCGGTGCAAGAAGCCACCCTGCTCATCGTCCTCGTCATCGCCCTGGCTCTCTTCTTCGATTTCACGAACGGGTTCCACGACACCGCCAATGCCATGGCGACACCCATCGCGACGGGTGCGATGAAGCCGAAGGTCGCCGTGACACTCGCCGCGATCCTCAATCTCGTGGGAGCGTTCCTGTCCACCGAGGTCGCGAAGACGATTTCGAACGGGATCATCCGGGAGGGCGATTCGGGGATACTGATCTCGCCGGAGCTCATCTTCGCCGGCCTCATCGGCGCGATCGTGTGGAACATGGTGACGTGGCTCTACGGACTGCCCTCGAGCTCATCCCACGCCCTCTTCGGCGGGCTCATCGGTGCGGCGATCGTCGGATTCGGCGTCAACGCGATCGACTACGGCGTGCTGCTGTCGAAGGTCGTGTTTCCCGCGCTTCTCGCTCCGGTCACCGCCGGCATCGTCGCGTTCGCGGCCACGAAACTCGCCTACTCGATCACGCGTCGCTATGACGGCAAGCCCGACGGACGCTCGGGCTTCCGCTATGCGCAGATCTTCTCCTCGTCACTCGTCGCGCTCGCTCACGGCACCAACGACGCTCAGAAGACGATGGGTGTCATCACCCTCGCGCTCGTCACGGTGGGACTGCAGGACTCCGACCACGACGGTCCACAGTTCTGGGTGATCGTCGTCTGTGCCGTCGCTATCGCCCTCGGCACCTACATGGGCGGCTGGCGCATCATCAAGACCCTCGGTACCGGGCTCACCGCCGTGAAGCCGGCACAGGGCTTCGCCTCCGAGACGGGCACGGCCGCGACGATCCTCGCCTCCAGCCACCTCGGTTTCGCGCTCTCGACGACGCAGGTCGCGTCGGGGTCCGTCATCGGCTCAGGCCTCGGCCGGCGGGGCTCGAAGGTGCGCTGGGGGACCGCCGGCCGGATCGGCATCGGCTGGCTCCTGACCCTGCCGTCGGCGGCCGTCGTCGGCGCGATCGCCGCGTTCATCGCCCACCTCGGCTTCTGGGGCGTCATGGTCGACGCGGTCCTCGGCCTCGGCTTCATCATCTTCATCTTCCTCCGCTCGATGAAGGACGAGGTGGGACACCACAACGTCGTGAGCGAGGTCGCCGCGTCCGGTGAAGCCGTGAAGATCAAGAAGAACCCCAAGCCGAAGAGGAGCGTCCGATGATCGATTGGGCGGCATTCGTCATCGTTTTCGTGGCGGCCCTGTCGGGCACGATCGTCGTCGTCGGCCTCTACGCGCTCGGGCTGCGCCTGCTCGTGATGGGCGGCCGCGTACCCGTGGTCGTGCCGGCAGAGTTCACCGACGCCATCACGGTGCTCACGCCCGCCGAGATCGCGGCGGCCGAGAAGAAGGCCGCGAAGGCCGCTCGGAAGAACCCGCTCACGGCGCGGCAGCGTCAACTCGCGACATACTGCGCGTATGCGTGCTTCGCACTCTGCGCCGCAGCCGTGCTCTTCGGCATCTATCTGATCGTCCCCGCCCTGCACGGCGGGTGACACGTGTGATCTCCGAGAGAGGGCCCGTCACGAGTCATCGTGACGGGCCCTCTTTCCTCGCGACGCTCACCCGACGCGACTTGTTTCGGTGGACGCGCCGGGAGCGGCCGGTTCGGAGGCGGGCGAATCCGTCCCTCTCCAACGCGAAATGACCGTCATGAGGTGGTAGACGACGATCGCGGCGATCGTTCCGATAGCGATGCCGTTGAAGCTCACGCCGTTCCCCGCGTCCCATACGAAGTTCGCGACACCGATCACGAGCGCCGTCGCCGCCGTGAACTGATTGGCCGGCTTGTTGAAGTCGACGTGGTTTTCGAGCCAGATCTTCACGCCGATGATGCCGATCAGACCGTAGAGCGCCGTCGTGACGCCGCCGAGCACACCGGCCGGGATCGTGTTGATGACCGCCCCGACTTTCGGTGAGAGGGCGAGGAGGACGGCCACGATGCCCGCGACCCAGTACGCGGCCGTCGAGTAGACACGCGTCGCGGCCATGACACCGATGTTCTCGCCGTAGGTCGTCGTTCCCGAGCCTCCGCCCGCGCCGGCGAGCATCGTCGCGAGGCCGTCGGCGAGGAGCGCGTTGCCCGTCTGCTTGTTGAGCGCGGAGTCGGTCATCTGGGCGACGCCGCGGATGTGACCGACGTTCTCGGCGATGAGGACGAGCACGACGGGGAGGAACGCGGGAAGGACACCGAAGAAGGCGGGGAGAGAATCCGGGTCACCGAAGACACCGAACCACGTCGAGAAGTCGGGGAGGCCGACCCAGGCCGCATCGGCGACCGCCTCGAACTTCACCTCTCCGAGGAGCGCGGCTGCGATGTATCCCACGACGACGCCGAGGAAGATCGACAGCCGACCGAGGATGCCGCGGAAGAGCACCGTGCAGAGGATCACGGCGAGCAACGTGATGGTCGCGCTCAGCGGCCCCTGCTGCACGTTGCCCCACGCGGCGGGAGCGAGGTTGAAGCCGATGAGCGCCACGATCGTGCCGGCGACGACGGGCGGCATGAGTGCGTCGATCCAGCCCGTGCCCGTGACGCGGACGAGCAGTCCGACGAGTGCGAGCATCAGTCCGACGACGAAGATGCCGAAGAGGGCTCCGCCCATGCCGGGGCCGCCGGGGGCCATGGCGGCCCCGATCGGTGCGAGGAACGCGAACGACGAGCCGAGGTAGCTCGGGAGGCGGTTCTTCGTGATGATCAGGAAGAGAATCGTTCCGATCCCCGAGAAGAACAGCGTGGCGGTCGGGGGGAATCCGGTGATGGCGGGGACGAGGAACGTCGCCCCGAACATCGCGACGACGTGCTGGGCGCCGAGCCCGATCGTGCGGGGCCAGGAGAGTCTCTCCCCGGGCATGACGATCTCGTGGGCACCGACGTCCTTTCCGTCTCCGTGTACGGTCCAGGGCAGGGGCATGCTGCTCGTCCTCTCGTGGGGTCGGTGCGGTCGTCGAATGCTATCGGAGGGTGGACGGCGTCCGCGTCACGGTGGACGTGTCCTCGGCCATAGGCTGGTGCGGTTCACGCGAGCATGAGGAGGACCATGTCCACGTCCACACGGGGTCGAGGCGGAGTGTCGGCGACGCTCGACCGCTTCTTCGAGATCGGTGCACGAGGATCCACGATCGCGACGGAGGTCCGCGGTGGACTCGTCTCGTTCGTCGCGATGGCGTACATCGTCGTGCTCAATCCGCTCATCATCGGCGGCTTCTCGGCCGACCAGGCGGCGCTCGACGTCAACGACGGTTGGCTTCCGGCCGCGCAGGTCGCCGCGGCGACGGCCCTCACGGCCGGTGTCATGACGATCCTGTTCGGCGTCGTGGCCCGACTGCCGTTCGCGCTCGCCGCGGGACTCGGCATCAACTCGTTCCTCGCCGTCAACGTCGTCGGTCAGGTGACGTGGGCCGAGGCGATGGGGCTCGTCGTGATCAACGGCGTCATCATCGTCGTCCTCGCCTCGACGGGCCTGCGGTCGCTCATCTTCGCCGCGGTACCCGCGCAATTGAAGGCGGCGATCACCGTCGGAATCGGCCTCTTCATCGCTTTCATCGGCCTCGTCGACGCGGGGTTCGTCCGTACCTCGGGCGTCGCCTCCCCGCCCCTGCAGCTCGGCGAGGGCGGGTCGATCATGACTCTCCCGACGGCGATCTTCGTGATCGGGCTCGTCATCATGGGTGTCCTCGTCGCCCGGCGTGTGAAGGGCGCGCTGCTCATCGGCATCGTCGCGACGACCATCCTCGCGATCGTCGCCGAGGCGATCTTCGCGGTCGGTCCGTCGCTCGGGACGAACCCGGCGGGCTGGAACCTCAACACACCCGTGCTGCCGACGACGATCGTCTCCCTGCCGGACCTCTCGCTCGTGGGGGCGTTCGACCCGTTCGGCGCCTTCTCCCGCATCGGCGCGCTCGCCGCGATCATGATCGTCTTCACGCTCGTGTTCACGAACTTCTTCGACGCCATGGGCACGATGACCGGGCTGGCGCGTGGCGCGCGCCTCTCCGACGTCGACGGCACCTTTCCGCGACTGAAGCCGGCTCTCATCGTCGAGGGCATCGGCGCGATCGCGGGTGGCGCCACCTCGACCTCCTCCAACACGGTCTTCGTCGACTCGGCCGCCGGCATCGGCGAGGGAGCCCGCACGGGGCTCGCGTCGGTCGTCACGGGCACGCTGTTCCTGCTCTCGATGTTCCTCACGCCACTCACGCAGGTCGTGCCGCTCGAGGTCGCGGCGGCCGCCCTCGTCGTCGTCGGAACCCTCATGATGGCTCAGGTGTCGGAGATCGACTGGACGGACTTCGGCGTCGCGCTCCCGGCCTTCCTCACGATCACCGTGATGCCCTTCACCTACTCGATCGCGAACGGGATCGGCGTCGGCTTCCTCAGCTGGGTGCTCGTGCGCTCCCTCTCGGGCAAGGCCCGCAGTGTGAGTCCGCTCCTGTGGGTCGTCGCGGCGGGCTTCCTCATCTACTTCGTGCGCGGCCCGATCGAGGCGGCATTCGGCATCGTGTGACGGCGCCTCCCACCGCTCCCTGACCGGGTCAGGGCGTGGTCGGAGGCAGGGCGTCCCTGTGCACGTACGCCCACCCGGCGATGCCCGAGGAGAGCGTGACGGCGACGCGCACGTAGTCGTCGACCTCGTACTCGTCGGCGTTCGCGAGTTCCACCGTGCTCAGCTCGAGGACGGCGCCGGTGACGACGTCCTCCGCCGAGCCGGTCCACGTGAGCGCGGGGTGCACCGCTGTGCTGCTCACCGCGAGGACGTGTGGATCCGTGATGGTGACGCTCGCAATCCGGAAGCCCGGGAGGCTGTCGTCCGTCGTGGGGACGTCGCGGCCGAAGGTCGCCTCCTGGACGGCGGGAAGACGCAGCGTGCCGTAGGAGAAGAGGCGCTCGATCGGTTCCACGTCTCCGATGCTATCGACGCCGCCGAGGCGTCCCGAGGGACGTCGGCACTCCAGAGTCGTCAGGGCTCCAGCGGCGTCAGGGGCTCCGGCTAGTCTCGATGCATGTCGAGGATTCAGATGGGCCAGTACCCGCCCGCGCGACAGACGATCGTGCACATGAGCGACCCGCATCTCGTCGCGGGAGGGGAACCGCTGTACGGCGTCATCCCGGTCGTCGAGAACCTGCGGGCCGCTCTCGACCAGCTCGCCGCCATGAAGATGGAGCCGTCGGCCGTCGTCTTCACGGGCGACCTGACCGACCTCGGTGAGCCGGACGCGTATCGGCGTCTGCGCGAACTCGTGGAGCCGGCTGTCGAGGCGCTCGGTGCGAAACTGTGCTGGGTGCCCGGCAACCACGACGAGCGTGACGCGATGCGCGTCGGCCTCCTCGACGAGGCGCCGAGCCTCGCACCGATCGACCGGGCCTGGAACCTCGACGGCCTCCGTCTCATCGGACTCGACACGAGCGTCCCGGGTTTCCATCACGGTGAGCTCTCGCATGAGCAGCTCGCGTGGCTCGATGCGGAGCTCCGGCGTCCCGCCGAGCGGGGAACCGTCATCGCACTGCACCACCCGCCCATTCCCACTCCGCAGCCGATGTTCGACCTGCTCGAACTGCGTGACCAGCACCTTCTCGCCGGTGTCCTCCGCGGGCGCGACGTCCGCGCGATCCTCGGCGGGCACCTGCATTATTCGGCCCACGGCACGTTCCACGGCATCCCCGTGTCCGTGTCCGCAGCCACGTGTTACACGATGAATCTCGCGATGCCGCAGCGCGCCGTCAACGGCATGACGGGTGGCCAGTCGTTCCAGGTGCTGCACGTCTACGACGACACGATCGTCCACAGTGTCGTGCCGCTCGGCGACCACACGACGTTCGACACCTTCGACGACGCGTTCATCACGCGCATGGAAGAGCTCACGCCGGAGGAGCGCATCGAGGCGTTCTCGCGCAAGCGCTGACGCGAGCGGGGGATCCCTCGTCCGAGCGTTAGCGGTCCTTCACGTACCGGAAGAGATGCCGCTCGCGAGTGGTGATGAAGGCGAGCGCGGCGCCGGTGAACGCCCAGACGACCGCCGGGGCGACGACGCGACCGGTGAGCAGCAGCGTCGTCGCGCGATCCGCTGCGGCGCCGCTCGCCGCGAAGACGGACGTGGCCCCGACCGCCACGATCGCGACCGGGATGACCCAAGCGGCGGTCTCGAGAGCGAGGACCGCGGCGAGCGACCCACGCGGCACCCGCGTGTGCAGCGCCGAGGCGATCGCGACCCGCCGGATGCGCACGGAGACGAAGCCGACGACCAGCGCGCCCGCCGCTCCGGCCACCCACGCCATCGAGGTGAGGCGCTGCTCGAAGGCGCGTGCACCATCGAACGAGGTGCCGAGGGTCGTGTTCAACCGGGAGTACTGCACGTCCGCATCCGCGTCGGCGCGCGGTTGCACGGCGGTGAGGAGGAGGGGAGGGGTATCGTAAAAGGGACTCGGTACTGCCGCTGTGGAGAACCCGCGCTAGATCGCGACGTCCCCCGCGAGGTGGACGTGCACGCCCAGCTCCGCGAAGAACGCGGCCTTCGCGAGCACGGCCTTGTCGGCCGTCTCGGCGTCAGGCGCATAGACGACCTGGGCGTGGTTCGCCTTGTGGCGGGCCATCATCTGGTCGCGGCTGACGCCGTCGAGCACCGCGTGCATGATGGGCCACTGCGGGTCCGTCGCGTCGAGGCGACGCTGAGTCTCCTCGGCGGGCAGATCGACGACGTGGCCGCGGCCGAGGTCGACGTGCAGTTCGCCGCCCTCGACGAACACGCGGGACCAGACGATCTCTCCCGGCTTCGAGACGCCGCTCAGGGTGCCTCCGCCGAGCGGGAAGAACATCGCCGGCTGCCGCATACTGTAGCTCTTGTCGTATCCTCCGTTGTGGCTCGCGGGAACGGAGCCGGAGATCTCGAAGACCCAGACGAACTCGCCGTCGTACTCCTCGCCCCACCGCACGTCGTGGAGGGTGTTCGCGGGGTCGAGGCCCATCGCCGTCCAGATCCGGTTGGTGATGAGCGCGTCGACGGCGACGCCCTCGTCCACCTCGTTGAAGTGGGGCAGCGGCGCTCCGGCGTAGAGCTCGCGAGCCCCGTCGCGCGAGCGCACCGGCGGCCGCGACACGTTGTTCAGGAGGCCCTCGGCGAGGTCGGACGCCGGGACCATGTCCTTGAGGCCCTGCTGGTACTGGATGCCGATGGCGTCGACACCGAAGTCGTCTCCCATCCGCAGTGCGGCGATGTACATCTTCAGTTGGCTGTGGACCTGGGCCGGAGTGAGCTCCGTCTCCTCGTCCTCGCCGAAGTGGAACGTCAGTCCGGCCTCGTCGAGGCAGGCCTTGGCCGCGGCGGCCTCGTCGTCGCTCACACGATTCATCTCCGCGAGGAGGGCACTCTGCGACAGCCGCTCCTTGTAGATGCCGATCGCGTTGAGTAGCTCGTCGTCGATGATGGCGTTGTACATGCCCATGCAGCCCTCGTCGAAGATGCCGATGATGGCCTTGTCCTCGAGGAGCTCCCGGGCGAGGGCCCGGCCGAGTCCGACCTCGTCCGAGGACTCGTCGAGCGACGGCAGGTCGCGGACATGGCTCGTGTCGTGGGTGATCGATCCGGTCGTGAGCCACTCCTCGAACTTGCCGAGCGCCCACTCGTCGGTGAAGTCCTTGCTCCAGAGCGACGAGTACACGATGCCGGCCTTCGTGAGGCTTCCCGTGAGGTTCAGGAGCCCGACGAGCCCCGGGAAGTCCCCGGCCCAGTTCGCGACGATGAGGATCGGTCCCTCGTGGCTCCGCAGGCCGGCGAGGACGTGGTGGCTGTACTGCCAGACGGCGTCGACGACGACGACCGGAGCGTCCTTCGGGATGTCCCGGAAGACCTCGATGCCGAGGCGCTGGCTATCGATGAAGCCGTGACCCTTCTCCGGATCGACGCCGTGGGCGCGCTTCACACTCCAGCCGAAGCCGCTGGCGGCGCGCGTCACATCACCCTCGAATGCCTCCTGCGTCGGCCAGCACTTCGTGTTCGCGGAGAGCCGCAGGTCGCCGGAGGCGACCGAGTAGATCGTCCGTGGTTCGGCGGTCGGATGCTCGCGGGTGGGGGGAAGGGTGTAGCTCATGAGGCGATCTCCTCGGGTCGATATCCGTGTCGGTGTCGATGAGGGACGTGACCTGCCTCGGCATCCGTCCTCGTCGATGTGATGACCGGCCGTGGTGCGGCCACGATCAGCGTTGCAGAAATCGATTTCAGACGCAAGCGACGGCGGCGCAGAACCCACTGCGGAGGGCTCAGTCGATCGCGGTCGCCTCGAGGACGAGAGTCCTCGGTGCCTGCCGGTCACCGCGGATGCGGGCGAGCAGCATCCGTGCCGCCGACGCCCCCAGCTCTCGGGCCGGGAGCGAGACCATCGAGACGCCCGTGGGGGCCGAGGTCGAGAACGGGAGCGCTCCGAAGGATGCGACGCCGATCTCCGGTGGGTGGATACCGGCGTCCCGGAGCACTCTCAGCGCTCCGACGCTCATGAGGTTGTTCGCGACGAAGACCGCGTCCGGTGGATCTGTGCGCCCGAGCAGGCGAGCCATCGCCGCGGATCCGCCTTCGACTCGGTAGTCGGCGTGTTCGAGGAGGTCATGGTCCGCACGGAGACCCGCTCGGGACAAGGCGTCGCGCCACCCGGAGATCCGGGCGACCGACGTCTCGACATCGTCGGGCCCGGCGATGCACGCGATGCGCTCGTAGCCGCGCTCGACGAGGAGTCGCGTCGCGAGCTCGGCGCCGACGGCGTTGTCGATGGTCACTGCGTCGATCGCCGCACCGTGCGGCACGCGGTCGACCGCGACGACCGCCTTCTGCCGACTGAGAAGGGGGGAGAGATCACTCTGGTCGCTCGCGGCGGCGATGATGACGCCGGCCATGTGCTCGGACACGGCGACCTCGAGGTAGTCGGACTCCCGAGTGACGTCGCCATCCGTGTTGCAGAGGACGACGGAGTAGCCGGCGGCGCGCGCTTCGTCCTCGACACCTCGCGCGAGCGCCGTGAAGTAGGGATTCTCGATGTCCGGGATGACGAGAGCGATGATGTCGCTGTTCCGACGGCGGAGCGTCCGCGCCGTCCGATTGGGCACGAACTCGAGTCGAGCGGCCGCGTCTCGCACGACCCGCTCGTTCTCCGGTGTGACGGTGGTGCCGTTGAAGACGCGCGACACGGTCGCCGGAGAGACACCGGCGAGACGCGCCACGTCGTAGATCGTCGCCACAGGGTCGTCCTTCCGTCCGGTCGCCTCACTCTAACGACCACGCCGTTCACGGTCCTCTCCACACGCTCGTGCGCGATCCCGGCGCCGGAAGTGCCCCCGGCTAGACTCGGAGGCGTCCCGCCACGAGCATCGACACCGGCAATGGAGCCAACCGTGACCCACACCCCGAGCGCGACGGCCGCGCGCGCTGCCACCGCAGTGCCGCCCGTCTCGACGAACCCCTTCGGCAGCGAAACGATGACAGACACTGAAGCGACGTACGACCACCGAGCGACCGCGCGGGAAACCCGGCTCGAGACCGACTCGCTCGGCTCGCTCGAGATCCCGGCCGACGCCTACTGGGGCATCCACACCGCCCGCGCCCTCTCGAACTTCCCCATCTCGAAGCGGCCCATCTCGGTGTACCCGGACCTCGTGGTCGCGCTCGCCTCGATCAAACAGGCCGCCGCGCGGACGAATGCCGACCTCGGCGTCCTCGACGCGGGGAAGGCCGAGCTCATCGACCGGGCCTGTCAACTCGTCATCGACGGCCGGTTCCACGACGAGTTCGTGACCGGTGTCATTCAGGGCGGTGCCGGTACCTCGACGAACATGAACGCGAACGAGGTCATCACCAACGTCGCGCTCGAGCTCGCGGGCCGCCCCAAGGGCGACTACGCCTTCCTCTCGCCGTACGATCACACGAACCGCAGCCAGAGCACGAACGATGTCTACCCCACCGCCATCAAGATCGCGCTCGCATTCGCGCTGCGCCACCTCCTCGACGAGCTCGAACAGCTCCGTGCCTCCTTCGCGGCGAAGGCCGTCGAGTTCCGCCACGTGCTCAAGGTGGGTCGCACCCAGTTGCAGGACGCCGTTCCCATGACGCTCGGCCAGGAGTTCCACGGGTTCGCGACGACGCTCGGCGAGGATCACGCGCGTCTGTCCGAGACGCTCTGGCTGCTTGCCGAAGTCAACCTCGGCGCCACGGCGATCGGGACGGGAATCACCGCGGACCCGCGCTACGCCGCGTCCGTCGTGACGCACCTCAACGAGATCACGGGCCTTCGGCTCGAGACGGCACCCGACCTCATCGAGTCGACGAGTGACGCGGGCGGATTCATGTCGTTCAGCGGGACGCTCAAGCGATCGGCCATCAAGCTGTCGAAGATCTGCAACGACCTCCGTCTGCTGTCGAGCGGGCCGCAGGCGGGTTTCGGCGAGATCAACCTGCCGCCGCGGCAGGCGGGGTCGAGCATCATGCCGGGCAAGGTGAATCCGGTCATTCCGGAGGTCGTCAATCAGGTCGCGTTCTCCGTGGTCGGAGCCGACATGACGGTGACGATGGCGGCGGAGGCCGGCCAGCTGCAGCTCAACGCGTTCGAACCGGTCATCGCCCACTCGCTCCTGCAGTCCGTCACGTGGCTCGCGCAGGCCTGCTGGACCCTGCGTGTCAATTGCGTGGATGGCATCACGGCGAACGAGGAACGACTCGGGACCATGGTCGGCAGCTCCGTCGGCGTCATCACGGCGCTCACCCCGTTCATCGGTTACACCGCGGCCGCCGCGCTCGCGAAGACCGCTCTGCTCACGGGTCGGAACGTCGCAGACCTCGTGGTCGAGGCCGACCTGATGTCGCGTGACGAGGTCGAGAAGCAGTTGTCGCCCGCTCGTCTGTCGGGGCTCGAGGCCACGACGATGGCCATCCCCGTCATCGACGTCGACGCGGCCACGTCCGACTGAGTCGGAATCGGAATCAGAGCATGCGGCAGTGCGTCGTCAACTCTCCGATGCCGTCGATCGCCACCGTCACGGTCGAACCGTCCTGGAGGAACACCTGCGGATCGCGGGAGTAGCCGGCGCCTCCCGGGCTTCCCGTCGAGATGAGCGTGCCGGGAAGGAGCGTCGTGCTTCCCGAGATGTGCGCGATGAGGCGTGCGACGCTCCGGACCATGAGCGCTGTCGACGAGTCCTGGAGGGTGCGGCCGTCGAGCACCGTCGTCACGTGCAGGTCCTGGGGGTCGGGGACCTCGTCCTTTGTGACGACGACGGGACCGGTCGGCGTGAAGCCGTCGAACGACTTGCACCGCGTCCACTGCGTCTCGGAGTACTGGATGTTACGGGCGGTGATGTCGTTGACGACCGTGTAGCCCCAGACGTAATCGAGCGCGTCCTCCTCGCTCACGTTGCGGGCGGGCGTTCCGATGATCACGCCGAGTTCTGCCTCGTAGTCGACCTGCTCGCTCAACTCGCGCGGCCACGAAGTCGTGTGATCGTGGCCCGTGAGCGAGTTCGGCCACAACGTGAACAGGGTCGGCGCCTGATCCGTCTTGAGGTTGAGCTCGGAGGAGTGGGCGGAGTAGTTGAGGCCGACGGCGATGACGACGGGCGGCTCGAGAACGGCCGAGGCGTGCTCGAGCTCGGCGAGCGGGGTCGGCTCCAGCCCCGATGATGTCGCGTTGCCGACGTAGGCGCGTACGCGTGCGAGTTCGTCGTCGCCACTGGAGATGAGGTCCTGGAGCGTGACCGGCGCATCCTCGAGGATGTCGTCGAGGAAGATCGCGCCGCCCTCGACGACGACGGCGAGCCGAACTCCGGCGTCGGGCTGGGCAGGGGAGCTGAGGTGGGCGAACTTCACGCTTCTAGGCTAGCTGTTCGGCCGCGTGCGGAGCGGTCGCCGACCCGGAACATGATTCATCGCCCGGTGCTGCGGCAGTGCCTGCGAGTCGCCCGGGCGATGAATACGTGTAAGAATCATGCGCCCGAGACGGGCGCGTGCGCAAGACCCCATTTTTCCCCCCCCCCCCCCCCCCGGGGCCGAACCGTGAGGAAGCCCGCCCCTTTGACGGACCGGTCTTCGGGGGGTTGGATGGTGTCATGACTGATTTGAACAAGAAGCCGGAGATCGACGCTCCCACGGGGCCCGCCCCCGAGACCCTCGAGATCGTCGACCTCGTGGTGGGCGACGGTGACGAGGCCCAGGCGTCCTCGACGGTCGAGGTCCACTACCTCGGCGTTTCCCACTCGACGGGCGAGGAGTTCGACTCCTCGTGGAGCCGCGGCCAGAGCATCACCTTCCCCCTCCGCAACCTCATCCAGGGCTGGCAGGAGGGCATCCCGGGCATGAAGGTCGGTGGTCGCCGTCAGCTGACGGTCCCGCCGCAGCAGGCGTACGGCCCGGCCGGCTCGGGGCACCAGCTCTCCGGCGAGACGCTGATCTTCGTCATCGACCTCCTCGGAGTGCGCTGACTCGATACGTCGGGAACCCCCGGTGGACTCAGGTCCACCGGGGGTTCCGTCGTGTCGGAGGGTGATTCAGCCGGTCGTGGTGGCGAGCTGCACGAGCACGAGCACGATCGTGAGGAGCGGGAACGTCGCCTGGACGAGGGCGCTCCGTATCCTGCCGCGTCCACTCGTCACGAGGACGAGGGCGGCTGCGACCATGCTGCCCACGGAGAAGAGGCCGATCGCGAGCCCGGCCCCCACGAGCCCCACGGCATAGAGGATCACCCCGAGCAGCGTTCCGATCGCGAGGAACAGGTTGTAGAAGCCCTGGTTGTAGGCGAGGGCGCTCGTCGTCTCGGCGTCCTGCTGGCTCGGGAGTCCGAACCGCTTCCAGACGGCGGGCCTCGTCCAGGCCACCGACTCCCAGTAGAAGATGAGGACGTGGACGGCGGCTGACAGGACCGCCGTTGCGGTGATCAGGATCTCCATGGCTTGAGACTATTGCGCCCCCCTGCCGGGAGTCACGCGTTGTGGGGGGAAGCGAGCAGATCCCCGTTCCGTAGACTCCCGGAGGGTGAGGTATCGATGAGGGTGCCTCGATCCGCAACCCGACAGGCAGGTGACGACGCGTGAGTACGACGAAGAACGATCAGCTGGACGACACGGATCGGGCGCTCCTGCGTCTCTTGTCGAAGAACGCGCGCTCCTCGGGCTCCGCTCTCGCCTCGGAGCTCGGCATCGCCGAATCGACCGTGTCACTGCGGGTCCGCCGGCTCCAGCGCAGCGGTCACATCACCGGGTACCACGCGGACATCGATCTCACGGCACTCGGCGCACCCATCCAGGCCATCATCGCCGTACGCCTCACGAAGCACGCTCGCCCCGAGATCGAACGGTTCCGAGCCGAGGCGCCCACGTGGCCCGGCGTCATGGCGCTGTTCCACATGGGCGGTCGCGACGATTACCTTCTCCATCTCGCCGCCCACGACGCCGCGGAGCTGCGTGACTTCGTGATCGACTACCTCACGGGTCACCCCGCCGTCGCCCACACCGAGACGAACCTCGTGTTCGAGCACGCGCGGGGCACGGGGTGGTACCAGCTTCTCGATTAGAGCCGTCCCCGGGGAAGACGCGCGGTCGCCCTCTCGGACGTATCCTGAGAGCGGCCGCCTCGGCCGAGCGAAAGGTCGTGTCGCCGTGCACCTGTCCGTTCTCGATCTCGTTTCCGTCGGCAGCGGACAATCGACGTCCGATGCGCTCGCCGCATCGCTCCGGCTCGTGGAAACGGCCGAACGGCTGGGGTTCGAACGCTTCTGGTTCGCGGAACACCACAACATGGCGTCGGTCGCCTCCACGAATCCGGCGGTGCTCATCGCCCTCGCCGTCGCCCGGACGCACCGGATCCGGGTGGGCTCGGGCGGGGTCATGCTCCCGAACCACTCGGCACTCGTGATCGCCGAGCAGTTCGCTCTGCTCGAGGCGTCCGCCCCTGGCCGGATCGATCTGGGTCTCGGACGGGCCCCCGGGAGCGACCCGGTCGTGAGCGCCGTCCTCGCCCGCTCCGGCCCGACGACGGCCGTCGATGGTTTCCCGGACGCGGTCTCGGACCTGATCTCCCTGCTCTCCGCCGACGGCACGCCCGTGCGGTTGACGTCCGGTGAGGAGTACGCGTTGCGGTCGACCCCCGCCGCGCGCTCGGTTCCGGCGGCATGGCTTCTGGGCTCGAGCGACTACTCGGCGATGCTCGCTGCCCGCCTCGGCCTGCCGTACGTCTTCGCTCACCACTTCGCGGGAGGCGGTGGTGGAGCGGAGCGCGCCGTCGAGCTCTACCGCAGTCGCTTCGAGGCGTCGGCGTTCCTCGACGCCCCGCGCACCTTCGTCACGGCATCCGTCGTGGTGGCGGAGACCGACGAAGAAGCCGATGCTCTCGCGCTGCCTCAGCTCCAGCTCATGGCACGCTTGCGCACCGGTGGAAAGCTCGGCGCGCTCGCCACGGTGGAACAGGCTGCGGTAGCAGAGCTGACGCCGCTCCAGGAGGAGTTCGTCGATCAGATGCGGCGGTCCTCGATCATCGGGGACGTGGCGACGGCGGCGTCGGCTCTCGTCGACCTCGCCTCGCGCTTCGAGGTCGACGAGATCATGATCGTGCCGTCGGCCTCCGAGCACGACGGGATCGACCCGGCGTCGTCGCCGTCGCGACAGCGCACGCTCGAGATGCTCGCCGCTTCCCTCTGAGCGTCAGAAGCCGAAGTCCCCGCCGCCGAAGTCCCCGCCCCCGATGTCTCCGCCGAAGTCCCCGCCGCCGTCCGCTCCCGATGCCTCCGACGTTCCCGCTTCGCCCTCTGATCCCGCGTCGCCCTCTGTTCCCGCATCGGGGGCGCCCTCCATCGGAGGGAGGAACGAACTGACGATCGCCGAGCCGATCACGTAACCGGCGACGGTACCGAGGAGCGAACCGCCGACCATCGAGCCGAAGCCCGGACTACGACCGCCACCGAACGACCGTTCGAGGGTGCCGGGGCTTCGGAGCTCCGAACGGGTGGCGGCGGACGCGAGCCTGGCGGGGGAGGAGTCCCGTGGCGCCTCACCGTGCGGCGCGTTCGTCGAGAGGTCGTCGAACACCATCTGGCGCTGTTCCGGCGTGAGCTTCTCGAAGGCCTCAGCGTGTACCTGCTCGATCGTCTCGGGCGGTGCCGTCCGGAGAAGGTAGCGGTAGCGCTCGACCGCGATCTCGTCGTCGCTCCGGGCGGGGACGCCGGAGCGCTGCTGCTGGCGGCGGTCGGGTGCGTCGTCGCGGCCGAGCAGTCTGTCGAGGAAGCCCATGGTGGTCCTTTCGTCTGCGAAAGCGGGCGACCTGTCCGGTGGGACGCGCCGTAATCGCCCGTGAGACGAGCCTAGGAGCGTCGGTCGCCCCGCCGCTGGGCCCTGCCTGTGAGAATGAGGGAATGGACACGGACACCGCTACCGGTCGAGCGCGACCCGGCGCCTCCCGGCTCGACCGACTCGACCGACTCCCCTTCACGAAGCAGCACCGTCGGCTCCTCGTCGGATCGGGCGTCGGCTGGGCCCTCGACGCGATGGACGTCGGCCTCATCTCCTTTGTCATCGCGGCACTCGGAACCACCTGGTCCGTCGACAGCGGCACCCTCGGCTGGGTCGCGTCGGCCGGCTTCGTCGGCATGGCCATCGGAGCGAGCCTCGGCGGCCTGCTCGCCGACCGCATCGGGCGGCGACAGGTCTTCGCGGTGACGCTCCTCGTGTTCGGCATCGCGACCGGATTATCGGCCCTCGCCTGGTCGGTCGGAGCGCTCATCGTGTTGCGGTTCTTCGTCGGGCTGGGGCTCGGTGCCGAACTCCCGGTCGCGTCGACCCTTGTGAGCGAGTTCGCGCCGCCGCGCATCCGCGGCCGCGTGATCGTGATCCTCGAATCCTTCTGGGCCGTCGGTTGGACCCTCGCTGCCGTGATCGGGTACTTCGTCATCCCCGCGAGCGACGACGGTTGGCGCTGGGCGCTCGCCCTCGGAGCCGTCCCGGCCGTGTACGCCGTCGTGATCCGTCTGGGCCTGCCCGAATCGGTCCGGTTCCTCGAGGGGAAAGGCCGCATCCGGGAGGCGGAGGACACCGTCCGGCGCTTCGAGCGTTCGGCCGGCGTCGAGAGCCCGCCGGCGGAGGCCGAACCCACGGCCACGGTGGTTCCGCGAGCGAGCAGCGCCGGGATCGGTGTGCTCTTCGCCCGTCCCGTTCGGCGACAGACCTTCGCTCTCTGGATCGTCTGGTTCTGCGTCAACTTCTCCTATTACGGAGCCTTCGTGTGGCTGCCGTCCATCCTGCTCGCGTCGGGCTTCGATCTCGTGCGCTCCTTCGGCTACACGCTGCTGATCACCCTCGCCCAGCTCCCCGGCTACGCCGTCTCCGCGATCCTCGTCGAACGATGGGGCCGCAATCGCACTCTCGCGACCTTCCTCGTCGGATCTGCTGCGGCGGCCGCGCTCTTCGGGCTGGCCTCCGTCGAGTGGCACGTGATCGGTGCGGGAATGCTGCTCTCGTTCTTCAACCTCGGGGCGTGGGGCGCGCTCTACGCCGTGACGCCCGAGCTGTATCCGACGCCGCTCCGGGGCACGGGAGCCGGCTGGGCCGCCGGAGTGGGTCGTATCGCCTCGATCATTGCTCCGATCGCGGTTCCCGCGATCATCGGGGTCGCCTCCACGGGGGTCGTCTTCGGCGTCTTCGCGGCGTTCTTCGTCATCGCCGCGATCGGGGCTCTCGCGCTCGCGGACAAGCGCGGCCAGGCGCTCGACGAGGAGATCGTCGACGAGACGGCGATCTGAGGGATAGCGCGCGTCGGCCTCATCGCTCCCGTGGAACGGCCTCTCCGCACTCACGGACCCGGTCGACGAGCTCGCGCCAGCGTCCCGTGAGTTCGCGCTCGGGCAGAGCCGCCTCGTGGCTCGGGGCCGCGCGGTCGGGGGCTGCGATGCGGATGACCCACGTGTAGCGGTCGGGCTCGCTCGGCTGTGACGGCACCCGGTCCCACGGCAGATCGTCGATGAGGATGATCCAGTCGTCCTTATCGGGCTGGGCGTCCACGTCGGCCTGCCACCGGCGAGTGATGCCGGCGAATCCGCCATTCCGCGAGACCTCGACCTTCATGGCCGAAGTCTACGCTCGGCCGCGGTCGGGCCGGGCGAGGGCCTCACTCGCTGGGGAGGACTCCGACCGACGTCCAGGCCGCGACCACGGCGGCGTGCTCGCGCGAGTCGATCCCGAAGAGCGACTCGGCGGAGGAGACGGTCTGCGCGGCGAACTCCGCGAAGGTCGCCGCGGCCGTGAGACGGCCCGCGGTGAGAGCGTCGTACCAGATGGGACCGGCACCCTCCCACGCGAAGCCGCCGATCGTGGTGGCGGCGAGGTGGAAGGCCTTGTTCGGGATGCCCGAGTTGAGGTGAACCCCGCCGTTGTCCTCCCGGGTGTCGATGTAATCGCGCATGTGACCGGGCTGCGGGTCTCGGCCGAGGACGTCGTCGTCGTAGGCGGTTCCGGGGGCCGCGAGAGAGCGGATGGCGAGACCCTCGACCTGGTCGGTGAAGAGACCGACGCCGATGAGCCAGCTCGCCTGGTCCGACGACTGCCTCGCGGCGTGCTGCTCGACCAGTGCGCCGAAGACGTCGGCGACCGACTCGTTGAGTGCTCCGGACTGCCCTTCGTAGACGAAGTTGGCGGAGTACTGCACGACGCCATGGCTGAGTTCGTGCCCGATGACGCTGAGCGAGCGTGTGAACCGTTCGAAGACCTGGCCGTCGCCGTCGCCGAAGACCATGCGGGCGCCGTCCCAGAACGCGTTGTCGTAGGCGTCGCCGAAGTGGATCGTCGCTTCGAGGGGAAGGCCCGCATCGTCTATCGACGCGCGGCCGAACGCCTCTCGCAGAAGTGCGTGCGTCGCGCCGAGGCCGTCATAGGCCTCGTCGGCGGCGGGGTCGCCCGTGGGTCGTCCGCCTTCCGACCGGACGAGGGCACCCGGAAGCTGCTCCGTCCCACGGGCGTCGAAGATGGAGCGGACGAGTTGCGAGGCGTCGTCGGGCCGGGCGGTCGTCAGGGCCGCGGCCGGGTCGGTCATGACCCCCGCCGGCCTCGAGTGGACGGTCCGCCTGACGAGGGAGTGCCGGGCCGCCGCCGCTGCGCGGCCGAAACCGGGATCGTCGAGCGAGGCGAGCCGCTCGAGCAGGTAGGGCGGGACGATGGCGCATCCGGATCGACCGTGGGTCATTCCCGCGGGCGCTCGAGTGGTCGCCGCGTCGATCCGGTCGGTGTGCATCTCGTTCGTCATGGTCGTCGTCCCCCGTCGTTCGTCGCGTGCGAGCATCTTCACACACGCCACCGACCTCGCGACGGATCGTCCACCCTCTCGGGGACTGTGGTGCTCCGCCGACACCGATGCCTGCTAAAGTGGGGAAGTTGCCGTCGAACGGCCGCGGATAAAGAGAGCCCCGACATCAGGTCATGGGCACCGCGCAACGAACAGGAAGGGGATCCCTCTATGGCACTCGATTCAGACTCCAAGAAGGCGATCATCGAAGAGTACGCGACCCACCCCGGAGACACCGGATCCCCCGAGGTCCAGGTGGCTATCCTGACCAAGCGGATCAAGGATCTCACCGAGCACCTGAAGGAGCACAAGCACGACCACCACTCGCGTCGTGGCCTGCTCCTCCTCGTCGGCCAGCGTCGTCGTCTCCTGGGCTACCTCCAGGACGTCGACATCAACCGCTACCGTGCGCTCATCGAGCGCCTCGGACTGCGTCGCTAGAAGCGACCTCACCGGTTGCCGTCGGTTCTCGCTGACACCGCGAACTTCTTGCCGAACGGGCCGTCACCCTCCTGGGTGGCGGCCCGTTCCGCGTGACCATACCCTTGTTCTCGAACACCCGACGAAAGGAAGACGATGCGCAGGAGCCCAGCAGCCACAGCAGTCACGATCGTCGTGTTCATCCTCGCCCTCATCGTGGCCTGGTGGCTCGTCGGATTCCTGTTCAGTGTCGCCTGGTTCATCGTGAAGGCCGTCTTCGCGGTCTTCGTCGCTCTCATCGTGGCCGTGGTGGCGTACGTCCTCATCAGCCGGTCGCGATCCTCGGACTGAGCCGTGTCGACCGCCGCCGTCGTCAAGTCGGCCCCGGCCGCGGCCGACGCCTACCCGGCTGAAGCGGCGGGGCTCCGGTGGCTGGCGGCTGCTGGAGGAGCCCGCGTCGTCCGCGTCCTCGACGTCTCGAGCAGCACGATCATGCTCGAACGCATCGACGAGTCGCCTCCGACGCCCGAGGCCGCCCGACGGTTCGGGGAGGCGCTCGCGACGACGCACCGTGCCGGAGCCCCCGCTTTCGGCAGCCCGCCCGCCGGATGGACCGGTCGGCTCTTCATCGGACGCCGGGAGATGCCGGCATCGTCGGAGTCGTCGTGGGGGTCCTTCTATGCACGGACGCGCGTCCTCCCGTTCCTTGCGGTCGCCGAACGCGTCGGCACCATCGGTCCGGACGGCGCCCGGCTCGTCCGCGACGTCTGTGACGCCATCGCCGGCGGAGCGCTCGACGACGACGAACCGCCGGCCCGCATCCACGGCGACCTCTGGTCGGGGAACGTGCTGTGGGGGGCTGACGGCGTCGTGATCATCGATCCTGCGGCCCACGGTGGTCATCGGGAGACGGACCTCGCGATGCTCGCCCTCTTCGGGTGTCCGTTCCTCGACGAGGTCGTCTCCGGGTACGACGGGGCCCATCCGCTGGGCGATGGCTGGCGCGAGCGCGTTCCGCTCCACCAGCTGCACCCGCTCGCGGTGCACGCCGCGGGACACGGTCCCGCCTACGGCCGCGCGCTCGCCGAGGCGGCCGGACGGGTTGCGGCGTCGCTGCTCTGAGGTCGACGCGGTCCGGAGATCAGTCGCCCGCCGTCGAGTGAGGCGGCGCACCGTCCGCGCGATCGCTGCCGCGACGCGTCGCGGCCGGTTCCCGGAGCGCGGAGGGCCGTCGCGCCCCCGTCGGGTCGGTCCGCGACTCGCCGCGCCGCCGATCCGGGTCGTCCGAGAACAACCACCGCGGCTTCGGTTCGACAAGCGGGCGGAACACCGTCCGCACCGGCTTCGACGAGAGCGCCATCGTGAGCAGCACGGCTCCGATGAGCATGGCGACGAGCCAGAGCCGCGTGGTGTTCTCGTCGCGCAGGACACCTGTCTCTCGGAGTGGATAGAGGACGAAGCTGTGGAGGAGGTACGCGTACATCGTGTACTGGCCGAAGGTCGTGAAGAAGGTCTCCCGGCGCGGCACGAGGGAGAAGAGGGCTGCGACGAGCAGAAGAGCGATGACGATCAGTCCGAGCCTCACACCGCCGGCCCACCACTGGTCCTCGCCGAGGCCGTCATAGGAGTCGTCGTAGAAGAACCAGAACCGCACGTCGATACGGCGCCAGAGGTCGACTCCGGTCCAGAACACGGCGACCGTGAGGACGAACAGTGCCACTGCGGCGATACGCACCCCAACGAGGACGCGGGTGCTCGCCGCATGCCAGCGATCCGCGAGGGGAGTGGTCCGCAACCGCCAACCGATCACGAAGAAGGGCAGGATCCCGAGCGTCCGGGACAGCGAGAAGGTGCTGTTGACATTGTCGAGATACCCGACGCCGACGGATACCACGATCGCCCAGAAGACGGGCCATCGGATGAGCGCCAGGTAAGGGAGGACGAGCCGGAAGATCCCGAGGGCGAGGAGGAACCACAGGGTCCAGGACGGCTGCGTGGGATTGAGCTCCTGTTTCCCCTCGACGACGAACTGGACGAGGGTCCACACCGACTCGAAGATGATGTACGGAAGGATGATGTCGGTGATGAGCCGCGACATCTGGCGACGGCCGGGCGGCTCGGACTTCGAGAAGTATCCGCTCACGACGGCGAAGGCCGGCATGTGGAACGCGTAGATCGCGAGGTAGACGGTGAGCGCCCAGTCCGAGTCGTAGGTGAGCCGCTGGATGCCGTGCCCGGCGACGACGAGGACGATGCAGGCGAACCGGACGTTGTCCCAATACGGAACACGCCGTCGTGCCGGTTTCTGCGGGACCTCGGCGTTCGCGGTGTCTACCATCGGGACCTTCCTCGTCGTCCACTTAGCGTATGGGTCGGCGGGAATAAGGCCGGACCCCTTGCCGTTCTGCTATTCGTATTCAGATGAATAGATTAGAAGGAATGGTGCACTCATGATGCAGTTCGGCATCTTCACCGTCGGCGATGTCACCACCGATCCGACGACCGGTCGCACGCCGACCGAGAACGAGCGGATCAAGGCGATGGTCGCGATCGCCCTCAAGGCTGAAGAGGTCGGTCTCGACGTCTTCGCGACCGGTGAGCACCACAACCCGCCGTTCGTGCCCTCGAGCCCGACGACGATGCTCGGCTACATCGCGGCGCAGACCGAGCGGATCCTGCTCTCCACGAGCACGACTCTCATCACCACGAACGACCCGGTGAAGATCGCCGAGGACTTCGCGATGCTCCAGCACCTCGCTGACGGCCGCGTCGACGTCATGATGGGACGCGGCAACACCGGCCCGGTCTACCCGTGGTTCGGCAAGGACATCCGCCAGGGCGTCGAGCTCGCACTCGAGAACTACAACCTTTTGCACCGGCTCTGGCGTGAGGAGTACGTCGACTGGCAAGGACGCTTCCGCACCCCGCTGCAGGGGTTCCAGTCGACGCCCCGCCCCCTCGACGACGTGCCGCCGTTCGTCTGGCACGGCAGCATCCGCACCCCGGAGATCGCGGAGCAGGCCGCCTTCTACGGCGACGGCTTCTTCGCGAACAACATCTTCTGGCCCAAGGAGCACTTCATGCGCCTCATCGGGCTCTATCGCCAGCGCTTCGAGCACTACGGTCACGGGCGAGCCGACCAGGCGATCGTCGGGCTCGGCGGTCAGGCCTTCATCCGGAAGAACTCGCAGGACGCCGTCTCGGAGTTCCGTCCCTACTTCGACAACGCGCCCGTCTACGGGCACGGGCCGAGCCTCGAGGACTTCACGGAGCAGACGCCTCTGACCGTGGGCAGCCCGCAGCAGGTGATCGACCGGTACGCCGCCATGCGTGACTATTTCGGCGACTACCAGCGCCAGCTGTTCCTCATGGACCACGCCGGCCTCCCGCTCAAGACCGTGCTCGAGCAGCTCGACATCCTCGGCGAGGAGGTCGTGCCCGTGCTCCGGAAGGAGCTCGCCGTGAATCGTCCGGAGTCGGTCCCGGATGCTCCGACGCACGCGGCGCGTGTCGCGGAGGCGCGCGCCGCCGAGACCACCGTCGAGACCGCCGCTGCTCCCGAAAAGGAGGACACCCATGTCTGATCGTCGACTCGTCGTCGTGACCGCGGGTCTCAGTACGCCGTCGTCCTCCCGCCTGCTCGCCGACCGCATCGCGGCGGCGTCCGTCGCCGCCCTCGCCGAACGCGATGTCGAGGCGTCGGTGACGACGATCGAACTCCGCGAATACGCACGGGATCTCATGGACAACCTGATCACCGGGTTCCCGTCCGTGCGACTCGACGCCATGCTTGACGACGTCGCGTCGGCCGACGGTCTGATCGTCGTGACACCGATCTTCAGTACGAGCTACAGCGGGCTGTTCAAGACGTTCATCGACGTCCTCGACCCGAAGGCGCTCACCGGGACCCCCGTGCTCATCGGAGCCAACGCGGGCACGGCCCGGCACTCACTCGCGATCGACTACGCCATCCGGCCACTCTTCGCCTACCTGCATGCCGATGCGGTCCCGACGGGGGTGTTCGCCGCATCCTCCGATTGGGGCGACGCGGACGGCGACACGGTGCGCCCGCTGCAGGAGCGCGTCGAACGCGCCGCCCGCGAGCTCGCCGCGGCGATGGCCGTGCGCCAGTCGAAGCCCCTAGCGGTCGATCCGTTCGACCCGGCGTCGTTCGGCGATGGGTCATCCGTGGGAACCATGCTCGGTGGCCTCGCCGGGTTCTGATCCGGACCGATCACGAGGCGGCGGTGGGGGCTCACCCTCCGCCGCCTCGTGCTCTCCGGTCAGTGCGTGCGGTGGCGCCGGGTGGCGACCGTGATGCCAGCACCAAGCGCGAGGAGTGCGGACGCGGCGCCAATCGCGGCTCCGACGGCCTCCGAACCCGTCCGTGCGAGACGATCCGTCGACGTCGGTACCGGGGTCGACGCCGGAGGAGTGGACGTGTCGCCGGGTGTATCCGTCGGCGTGGGGGTGTCGGTCGGCGTGGACGTCGGTGTCGGTGTCGGTGTCGGTGTCGGCTCGAAGGTGTTCGTCACGACGAGCTCGATGATCGCCGGAGAACCGCTCGTCACCGTGAGACGCGGCGACGGAGAGATCGACACGGTGTCGGCTCCACCGTTCTCGGGCTCCGAGAGGACACACGCGGCGCCGACGGGGACTCCCGTGAAGGTCGCGGTCTCGCCCGCGCGCACCGACGAGCGCTGGGGGAAGCCGCGTACCGGCTCTCCCGCCCGGTCCACACAGTCGAGGGCGACGACGAAGTCGACGGCGGGGGCGACGCCCTCGACCGCTTTCGTCACAGCGATCGAGCGGCGGCCCTGACCCGAGCCGTTCCCGCCGGCGTCCACGTACTCCACCGCGCCGTCGGTGACCGTGACGCCCGCCGCGGTCACGGTGTTCTCGAACACATCGCCGACGCGGACGTCGGTCGGGAAGGGCGTCGCGTAGGAGACGAGATACCAGCCGCCCGCTGCTCGCGGGGTGGGGAAGCGGAGGTCGAAGCTGTGCGTCGTCGGGTGGTTCTCGATGGTCCACTCGCCCGAGGAGAGCGGCAGAGCCTCGGCTCGTCGGTCGGAAATCCAGGCCGCCCACCCGTCGGGACTCACGTAGGCGATGGAGACGGACGCCACGTCGAGTTCGAGGCGCTCGTCGTAGTGATCCGTCAGGACGACTCCGTCGCCGAGCCGCTCGAGGTGGGAGATCGGGACCTCGATGGACCACCGCGCGGACGAACCGTCCGGTGCGATGCCACCGAATTTCCGGATGTCCGTGGGGCCGTCGCCCGGTTCGTCCGCGACGATGCCTCCGCCGGGTATCGGAGCGGTCACGATCGCTCCGGTCGACGTCTCGAACGTGAGGGTCTCCGCGCCGGTCGTCGCGGACGCGATCGCCCGCACGCTGAGCGAACCGTGCACGTCATCGTGCTCGAGGACGTAGTCGCCGAGAGCGCACTCGATCGACTGTCCGGAGGCGTCGCATGTGCCGACGACCGCTCCGTCGGGATCGAGCAGGTCGAAGCTCTGGGCCCAGGCCACGGAGATGGGTGAGGGGAAGCCGACGCTGAACGTGTCTCCCGGATGTGCGTCGTCGGAGACACTCCACTCTGCCGAGAGGAGGAACTCCTGACCGACGGTGAGCGGCGCTGCGGGATCGTCGGGATCCGGCGCGAGGATCGAGACGCTGTCGATCGCGTCGAGTTCCGCCGCCACGGCCGCAGCCGGGACGACGATGGCCGCGAAACCGAGCACGGCGGCGCCGAGTCCTGTTCCGATTCGGATGAGAGAGGGCAATCGCATGGGTTTGAGCTCCTCGACGTCGGGGGTGGGAAAGAGGAGGAGTGGCCCGACGGGGCGACTCGCGTCGTCCCGTCGGGCTCTCCCCCCCCACCTCAGGAGATGTGACCCCTCGTGCGGGTCATGACGCCGGTTCTCGACAGAACCCGGGTCAGCACCCAGAGGGACTGTGCGGCGCCGGATCATCCCGGTCGTCCACAGAGCCGTCTGATAGCCTGAGGAGTGGTGCGGCCGTCCGGTCGCGCCGATGCAACGCGGAGCAGGCCCGGCAGGAAGCTGGTCCTCGGTGGTGGATTTCCGTACGGACGTACGGCGATTTTCTACTGGAGATCAGCCAGGCTGATCAGCCTGAGGATGTACTGCCTGTTCCTGCTTCGCGTCCGAGGTGCCCGCCTGCGTCCAGCGTCGGCGTCGGCACCGGTGAACGAAGGAGAGAAGACCTCAATGGAAGGTCCCGAAATCAAATTCGCCGAAGCCGTTCTCGATAACGGCACGTTCGGCACACGCACGGTCCGGTTCGAGACCGGCCGACTCGCTCAGCAGGCGCAGGGCGCCGTCGCAGCGTACCTCGACGAGGACACGATGCTCCTCTCGGCCACGAGCGCGGGAAAGCACCCGCGCGACGGCTTCGATTTCTTCCCCCTCACGGTAGACGTCGAGGAGCGCAGCTACGCCGCCGGCAAGATCCCCGGTTCGTTCTTCCGTCGCGAGGGACGCCCCTCGACGGAGGCGATCCTCGTCTGCCGCCTGATCGACCGTCCGCTGCGCCCGTCGTTCGTCGACGGTCTCCGCAACGAGGTCCAGATCGTCATCACCGTCCTCTCGATCGCTCCCGGCGAGTTCTATGACGCACTCGCGATCAACGCGGCCTCCGCGTCGACGCAGATCTCGGGACTGCCGTTCTCCGGCCCGATCGCCGGTGTGCGTCTCGCGCTCATCGGTGACCAGTGGGTCGCCTTCCCGACGGCCGCGCAGCTGGAGGACGCCGTCTTCGACATCATCGTCGCCGGCCGTGTCGTCGTCGACGAGAACGGTGCGGAAGACGTCGCGATCATGATGGTCGAGGCTGAAGCGACCGAGCACAGCTGGGGCCTCATCCAGGGCGGCGCGACCAAGCCCAACGAGGCCGTCGTCGCCGAGGGGCTCGAGGCGTCGAAGCCGTTCATCACGGCCCTCGTCAAGGCGCAGGCCGAGCTCGCTGCGCAGAGCGCCAAGGAGATCCAGGACTACCCGGTCTTCCTGCCCTACTCCGACGAGGCCTTCGCCGCGGTCGACGCGATCGCTCACGACGAGCTCGCCGCGATCTACCAGATCGCAGGCAAGGTCGAGCGCCAGAACGCCGACGACGCCCTCAAGGAGCGCGTCAAGGCAGACATCCAGGCGAAGGTCGAGGCCGGCGAGCTCGGCGGCGACGTTCCCCCGATGGTGAGCGCGGCGTACAAGGCCGTCACGAAGAAGATCGTCCGCGGGCGCATCCTGACCGAGGGTATCCGCATGGACGGTCGTGGCCTCGCCGACATCCGCCCGCTCGACGCCGAGGTGCAGGTCATCCCGCGCGTGCACGGCTCCGCCATCTTCCAGCGCGGTGAGACGCAGATCCTCGGGGTCACGACGCTCAACATGTTGAAGATGGAGCAGCAGATCGACTCGCTGTCGCCGGTGAAGTCGAAGCGCTACCTGCACCACTACAACTTCCCGCCCTACTCGACCGGTGAGACCGGTCGAGTCGGCAGCCCGAAGCGTCGCGAGATCGGGCACGGCTTCCTGGCCGAGCGCGCACTCGTGCCGGTGCTGCCGGCGCGCGAGGAGTTCCCTTACGCGATCCGTCAGGTCTCCGAGGCGCTCAGCTCGAACGGCTCGACCTCCATGGGCTCCGTGTGCGCGTCGACCCTCTCGCTCCTCAACGCCGGTGTGCCGCTGCGCGCGCCGGTCGCGGGTATCGCGATGGGTCTCGTCTCCGACACGGTCGACGGTCAGACGCGCTACGCGGCTCTGACCGACATCCTGGGCGCTGAGGACGCGCTCGGCGACATGGACTTCAAGGTCGCCGGTACGTCGGAATTCGTCACGGCCATCCAGCTCGACACGAAGCTCGACGGCATCCCCGCATCGGTCCTCGCGGCAGCGCTCACGCAGGCGAAGGAGGCGCGCTTGACGATCCTCGCTGTCTTGAACGCCGCGATCGACCAGCCCGACGAGATGGCCCCGACGGCTCCGCGCGTCATCAGCGTGCAGATCCCCGTCGACAAGATCGGCGAACTGATCGGCCCGAAGGGCAAGACGATCAACGCGATCCAGGACGAGACCGGCGCCGACATCTCCATCGAGGAGGACGGCACCGTCTACATCGGCGCCGTCGACGGCCCGTCGGCCGAGGCCGCTCGCGCCCAGGTGAACGCGATCGCCAACCCGACGAACCCGGAGGTGGGCGAGCAGTTCCTCGGAACCGTCGTGAAGATCGCGACGTTCGGTGCGTTCGTCTCCCTGCTCCCGGGCAAGGACGGGCTCCTGCACATCTCCGAGGTGCGCAAGCTCGCCGGTGGCAAGCGTGTCGAGAACGTCGAGGACGTGCTCGGAGTCGGCCAGAAGATCCTCGTCGAGATCACGAAGATCGACGACCGCGGCAAGCTCTCGCTCGCGCCGGTCGTCGCCGAGGAGAACGGTGCGGACTCCGCGCCCGCCGAGGCGCCCGCCGAGGCCTGATCCTCTGCCCACGACGGCCCGCCCCTGTTCCGGGGGCGGGCCGTCGTGCGTTCTCGCCCCATAGCCCATTTCCGGGGGCCGTTAGCCAATCGTTATGGAGTTGTCACCGCCAGGCCTCACGTTCAGCCCGGCACCGTCGGTGGTGTGACATAACCTTCCCTCACGGGCACGCCGCACGGCCTGCAGACGAGAGGGGGCGGACATGCCGGAGACTCGCCGCCATGCACCGTCGTTCGATTCCCTCGCCATGGATCGAGAGCATTCGGCGAGCGAGAACGTGCACCCCTCGGAGCCGATCGGCGTCCTGCCAGGACTCCCCGGTATCGGCTCGCGTGTCCGCCGGCCCCTCGGGGAGACCGCTCTCCGCGTGTTCCCGATCGGCCTGGGCGGCAGCGTGTTCGGTTGGACCGCTTCGGCCGACGAGACGCGGCACATCCTCGACCGGTACGCCGACTACGGCGGCAACCTCATCGACACAGCCGACAGCTACGCCGGTGGACTCAGCGAGGTACGGATCGGTGCGTGGATGGCTCACCGGGGCAACCGCGACGACATGGTCGTGTCCACCAAGGTCGGGCGGCACCCCGACGCACCCGGTCTCGGTTCCGTCAACCTCGTGCGCGCCGTCGAGGCCTCGCTCGAGAGGCTGCAGACGGACTACATCGACGTGCTGTTCTTCCACGGTGACGACCCGAGCGTCCCGCTGGAGGATTCGCTGGGTACCGCTGCCTGGCTCGTGGAGACCGGCAAGGTGCGTCACATCGCGGCCTCGAACTTCTCCCCGGAGCGCCTCGTCGAGGCCCGGATCCTCGCGTCGATGGGGCTTCCGCGGTTCGTCGGCGTCCAGCAGGAGTACAGCCTCATGAACCGACGCGGGTTCGAGGGCGACGCCGAACTCGTGGTGCGTGGTCAGCGCCTCGGCGTGCTGCCCTACTACGCACTGGCGAACGGTTTCCTCACGGGGAAGTACCGATCGCGTGCCGACTTCGTCGGTGGGGGCTCGAGGTCGGTGCGTGCGGCCACTCACTTCGGCCGTCGTGGGCTCCGCATCCTCTCCGTTCTCGACCACATCGCCGAGGAGCATCACACCGCGCCTGCCTCGATCGCGCTCGCCTGGCTCCTGGCGAAGAGCGCCGTCACCGCTCCGGTCGTGAGTGCCTCCCGAGCGGACCAGGTGGACGCGATCGTCGCGGCGTCCGGCGTCCAATTGAGCCGGACGCAGATGGTCGAACTCGACCGGGTCAGTTCCTGACCCGACTTCGCACACGCCCATCGGTCCGCCGTGCCGATGTCCGCCCCCTGGCATAGGCTGGGGGAGACGAATCGCACCGTCGCTTTCCGTCCGGTCACCGCGGTGCCCGTTTACGCGTGGGCCCGTCCCGGTGGTGATTGATCACCCAACACCCCGGATCAGCGGAACGCTCGAGGAGGAACGCAGGGATGTCGCAGTACCTCTATTTGGTTCGCCACGGAGAGCAGCAGGACGCTCAGCACGGCATGCCCGACGGGCCCCTCTCCGCTCGAGGTCGGCGACAGGCTCAATTGCTCGCCGAGCGCCTCGGCGGGTTGCCCCTCACCGCGGCGTACCACTCACCCCTGCAGCGCGCGGCCGAGACGGCCTCGATCGTCGCCCAGCGACTCCCGTCGATCTCTCCCGAGGAGTCCTCTCTGCTCTTCGACTGCGTCCCGACGGGCAAGACCCCGGAGACCCCCTCCGCGTACGAGCCGTTCTTCGGGTCGGTCACCGATGAGGAGATCGAGGCCGGCACGGCCCAGATGGCTGACGCCGTCGCCGAGTACCTCGCCCCGCGACCCGGTGAGCGGCACGACGTCCTCATCACGCACAACTTCGTGATCGCCTGGTTCGTCCGCGAGGTCCTCGGCGCTCCCGCCTGGAAGTGGATGACGATCGACCAGGCCAATTGCGGCCTCACGATCATGCAGCGGAAACCGGGACGGCCGTGGAGCATGCTGACGCATAACGACCTCGCGCACCTCCCGGTCGAACTCCGCACCGGTCTGCCTGACCCGCTCCCGGTCTGAGCGGGATCCGATCAGTCGGCGACGAGTCGCTTGCGGTACCAGTTCGTCGCGTTCGGGTTGTCGTTGTAGGGCTCGACGTCCTCGTAGCCGGCCGAGCGGTAGAGCGCAGCGGCGGAGGTGAGGCTCGCGTTCGTGTCGAGCACCATCTCGGTCGCACCGAGAGCGCCGGCTCGTCGCTCGAGCTCGCGGAGAAGCAACGATCCCCAGCCGCGGCCACGGGTCTCTTCGCGCAGGAAGAGGTGCTTGACCTCGAAGACGGTCGGGTCGAGTGACCGCACTCCGCCGCATCCCACGGGGCGACCGTCGTCGTCGAGGACGACGAGGAAGACGCCGTCCGGGGGTGTGAAGCGAGCCGGATCGGGGAAGACCGTCCGGTACACGCCTCCCGTGAAACCGAGCTCCCGGCTCGCGAAGTACTCGGTCAGAAGGCCGTGCGCGATCGGTTCGTCCGTCGCCTGTTCGATGAAGCTCACCACGCCGTCGATCGTAGCGCCCGCCTGTAGGTTGGAGGCATGACAACCACCGTCGCCGTCGCGGGAGCGCGCGGGAAGCTCGGCACACTCATCACGGCGATCATCGACGGATCGGACGACTTCGAACTCGTCGCGTCGCTCGGATCGACGAGCGCGCTGAGTGAGCTCGAGGGGGCCGATCTCGTCGTCGACGTCACGACTCCCGCGGTCAGCCCGAGTGTCGTCGAGCGCGCCATCGGCAACGGCTCGAACGTCCTGGTAGGCACCTCGGGCTGGTCGTCGTCGCGACTGGTGGAACTCGGTCGTCGGCTCGAGGGATCGGATCGCGGCGTCGTCGTGATCCCCAACTTCTCTCTCGGTTCGGTCGTCGCGACGACCCTCGCCGCCGCGGCCTCTCGCTTCTTCGACTCGATCGAGATCCTCGAGGCGCACCGTTCGTCGAAGGTCGACTCCCCGAGCGGCACGGCCGTCCGCACCGCCGAACTCATGGCGACGGCTCGCCGCGACGCCGGGCCCGTCGAGGCGCCGCACGTCGACCAGCGGGCGCGGGGGCAGCAGGTCGCGAGCATCCCGATCCACAGCATGCGACTCCGCGGGGTCGTCGCGAAGCAAGACGTCGTCTTCGGCGGAGACGGCGAGACGCTGACCGTCTCCCATGAGACGATCGAGCCGGCGGCGGCTTACGACACCGGCATTCGCCTCGCTCTGCCCGCCGCTCGCGACGCGCGGGGTCTCGTCGTCGGCCTCGAGAGCCTCGTCGACCTCGGGATCACGCTCCCGGGCCGTCCGTGAAGGGTCGCGTCGCCGTCCTCGTCATGGCGGTCCTGCTGGCGCTCTACCTCGTCCTGGTCGGTCAGCGCGCCGTCCTCTTCGTGCTCACGGGCGAGCCGATCGCCATCGGCATCGGGGTCGCCCTCATCGTGCTCCCGATTGTGGGCGCCTGGGCTCTCGTCCGCGAGATCCGGTTCGGAGCGGCTGCCGAACGGCTCGGCCGTGTCCTCGAGGGCGAGGGCGGTCTGCCCGAGCAGGAGTTCCCCGCACGACCGAGCGGCCGACTCGATCGCGATGCCGTCGACGCCGCCTTCCCCGCCTTCCGCGCCGACGTCGAAGCGGCTCCGAGCGACTGGCGCGCCTGGTACCGGCTCGGTCTCGCCTACGACGGTGCCGGTGACCGGCGCCGCGCGCGCTCGGCGATCCGCGAGGCGATCAGGCTCGAGCGCTGAGCGCCGCGTCGAGCGCGTCCGACACCGTGGGGTGGCGGAAGACGTAGCCGTCGGTGTCGAGAACGCGCGGGGTGATCGCCTGATCGATCAGCAGGAGGTCGTCGGCGGCGTCGCCGAGGGCCGCGCGAACGGCGAGGGCCGGAGCCGGCAACCAGTAGGGCCGCGACAGGCGATCGGCGAGGCCGCGCATGAGGGTGTCGGCCGTGGCCGGCGTCGGCCCGACGATGTTGACCGGGCCGGAGACGTCACTCCGCAGGGCGTGGACGAGACCTCCGACCTCGTCCTCGAGCGAGACCCAGGGCCAGTACTGCCGCCCGCCGCCGAGCGGTCCGCTCACACCGAGCCGGGTCAGTGGGATGAGGGGCTTCAGCACGCCGGCGGTCGCGACGACGATCCCGGTCCGGGCATGGACGACACGCGTCGCGTCTCCGGCGCCGCGCGCGGCGCGCTCCCACGCGACCGTGACCCCGCTCAGGAAGCCGCTCCCGCCGGGGCTCGACTCGTCGAGGGTCTCGCCCGGCCGAGAGCCGTAGTAGCCCGCGGCCGACGCGGACACGAAGACCGCGGGGGGTGTCGGCGAATCGGCGATCGCCGCGGCGAGTGTCGTCGTCGTCGTGAGCCGGGAGTCGAGGATCGTCCGCTTGTACCGCGGTGTCCACGGCAACCGTCCGATGGAGGCGCCTGACAGGTTGACGACGGCGTCGGCGGACGCGATGAGGCGCCGATCGACCCGCCCGGTCGCCGGATCCCACGCGGATTCGTCTGCCGAGTCCGCCGGCCGTCTCACGAGCCGGACGATTTCGTCGCCGCCCCGGCGCAGCCGCTCGACGAGGGCCGAGCCGATGAGGCCACCGGCGCCCGAGACGACGATTCTCACGAGGCGACCGTCATGCGAGGCTCGCCTCGATCGTGATGGGGATGCCGGCGAGAGCCTGCGACACGGGGCAGCCCGACTTCGCCTCCCCGGCGATTCGTTCGAAGTCGTCGCCCGAGATGTCGGGGACGGCGGCGCTCACGAGGAGGTGACTCCCCGTGATACCCGTACCCGGCTGGAACGTGACGGCCGCGGTCGTCTGGATGTTGGTCGGCGTGAAGCCGGCCTCCGTCAGAGCGTTCGCGAAGGCCATCGAGAAGCACGCGGCGTGTGCGGCTCCGAGGAGCTCCTCGGGCGTCGTCGTCGTGCTCGAGCCCTCCGACCGGGCCTTCCAGTCGACGTCGAGCGTCGCGGCCTTCGAGGAGTCGAGGGAGACGGAGCCGGACCCCTCGAAGAGGGAGCCGTTCCAGACGGTCGTCGCTTCACTCGTCACTGCCATGGTGTCCTCCAGAGGTCGTCGCCGGCGGGTCCTCGCCGCGGGTGTCGGCGGCGCCGCCGACTCGAGCAGAGCCTAACCCGGCACGCGGGCAGAGGGGCACCCCTGGCGCGACCGAGAGACTCCTGAACCGATAACCTGGAGCCGTGGCTCTCGTACAGAATCCCTTCGGTCAGGTCCTCGTCGCACTCGTGACTCCGTTCACGAGCGATGGCGAGGTGGCGTGGGACGATGTGGAGAAGCACATCGACGACGTCATCAACGCCGGCGCGGACGGCATCGTCGTCACCGGCACGACGGGGGAGACGTCGACCCTCACCGACGCGGAGAAGCTCCGGCTCGTCGAGGTCGGCAAATCCGTGGCCGCCGGGCGGGCGAAGATCATCACGGGCGGCGGTTCGAACGAGACCGCGCATGCCATCGAGCTCTACCGGGCGAGCGAGCGGGCCGGGGCCGACGGTGTCATGATCGTGACGCCGTACTACAACAAGCCGACCCAGGCCGGAATCCTCACGCACTTCCGCATGATCGCGGACGCGACCGACCTCCCGGTCATCCTCTACGACATCCCCGGTCGCACGGGTGTACCCATCCGTTACGAGACGATCCTGCGCGTCGCGAAGCACCCGAACGTGATCGCCGTGAAGGACGCGAAGGGCGATTTCTCCGAGGTCAGCCGGGTCCTCAACCAGACGGACCTCCTCTACTTCTCGGGCGACGACGCGAATGTGCTCCCGCACC
Source organism: Labedella populi (assembly GCF_004078655.1). Classification (GTDB taxonomy): domain Bacteria; phylum Actinomycetota; class Actinomycetes; order Actinomycetales; family Microbacteriaceae; genus Labedella; species Labedella populi. The sequence goes on from NZ_RZNC01000008.1 coordinate 53,955, forward strand.
TCTCGATCGGTGCATCAGGCCTCATCGGCGTGACGGCCAACATCGCGGCCACGCCCTACCGTCAGATGATCGATGCGGTCAACGCGGGCGACCTCGCCACGGCGACGGCGGCTCACAAGCGTCTCGAGCCTCTCGTCCGTGCCGTCATGACGCACGTTCCCGGGACCGTCGCGGCGAAGTACATCCTGCATGGCCTCGGCCGCATCTCGAGTCCACGCGTCCGCTTGCCCCTCGTCGGCCCCGAGGAATGGGAGGCCGCGCACATCGAGGACGAGATCGATCTCGTCGCCGACATCCCGGGCGTCGACTTCTCCAACTTCCGGCCCGACCGCAACGCCGCCGCGGGCGGCGCTCTGCCCAAGGTGCACGGAACCACTCGCTAGGAATCACGACAGGAAGAGGGCGGATGACCGGCCAGATCATCGAACCGCCGGCGCTCGAGGCCGGAACGCTGCGCGTCATCCCGATCGGCGGGCTCGGCGAGGTCGGTCGCAACATGACCGTCTTCGAGATCGACGGCAAGCTGCTGGTCATCGATTGCGGCGTGCTCTTCCCCGAGGAGAATCAGCCGGGCGTCGACCTCATCCTCCCGGACTTCTCGCCCATCCAGGACCGGCTCGACGACATCGTCGGAGTCGTCCTCACCCACGGCCACGAGGACCACATAGGGGCGGTGCCGTACCTCCTCCGACTCAAAGCCGACATCCCTCTCATCGGCTCGGGACTCACGCTCGCCCTCGTCGAGGCGAAGCTCAAGGAGCACCGCATCAAGCCGTACACGCTCACGGTGCGGGAGGGCGACGTCGAGCGGCTCGGCCCGTTCGAGCTCCAGTTCATCGCCGTCAACCACTCGATCCCCGACGCGCTCGCCGTGGCCGTGCGGACATCGGCCGGGCTCGTGCTCGCGACGGGCGACTTCAAGATGGACCAGCTGCCCCTCGACGGGCGGCTCACCGATCTCCGCGCCTTTGCCCGGTTGGGCGAGGAGGGGGTCGACCTCTTCCTCTGCGACTCGACGAACGCCGACGTGCCCGGTTTCACCCCGCTCGAGCGCTCGATCGGCCCCGTGCTCGACTCCGTCATCGCGAAGGCACCACGGCGGGTCATCGTCGCGAGCTTCTCGAGCCATGTCCACCGGGTCCAGCAGGTCCTCGACGCGGCCGCGGCGAACGGCCGACGCGTCGCGCTGCTCGGCCGCTCCATGGTCCGCAACATGACGATCGCGGCCGACCTCGGTTACCTCACCGTGCCGGACGACGTCCTCATCGACTACCGCAAGGCCCACGACATCCCCGACGACAAGATCGTGTTCATGTCGACCGGCTCTCAGGGAGAGCCGATGGCCGTCCTGAGTCGCATGGCGAACCTCGACCACGCGATCGAGCCGGGCCCGGGAGACACCGTCATCCTCGCGTCGAGCCTCATCCCGGGGAACGAGAACGCCGTCTATCGCGTGATCGACGGGCTCACGAAGCTCGGGGCGAACGTCGTCCACAAGGCGAATGCGAAGGTGCACGTGTCGGGACACGCGGCTGCCGGCGAGTTGCTCTACTGCTACAACATCCTGAAGCCGAAGAACGTGCTGCCGGTGCACGGCGAGTTCCGGCATCTGTCGGCCAACGCGAAGCTCGCCGTCGACACGGGGGTCCCGCGGGAGAACACGATCCTCGCGGAGGACGGTACCGTCGTCGACCTCCGGGACGGCGTCGCGCGTGTGGTCGGGCAGCTCGAACTGGGGTACGTGTACGTCGACGGGTCGACGGTCGGCGAGATCACCGACGCGGATCTGAAGGACCGTCGCATCCTCGGTGAGGAGGGCTTCATCTCGATCATCTGCGTCGTCGAGGCCCAGACGGGGCGACTCGTCGTCGGCCCGGAGATCCACGCGCGCGGCTTCGCGGAGGACGACGCGGTGTTCGACGCCGTCAAGCCCAAGATCGCGGCCGCTCTCGCCGAGGCCGCATCCAACGGTGTGCGGGACTCGCACGCGCTCTCGCAGACCGTTCGGCGGACCGTGGGCCGCTGGGTCAACACCTCATACCGTCGCCGCCCGATGATCGTTCCGCTCGTCATCGAGGCCTGACCGCAAATCCATCCACAGGCTGATGACGCCCTGCGTGGCGTCCCCATAGGCTGACCTCGATCGCGCGCCCGGGGAGGGCTCGACGGAGGGTGGGTCATGGGCGTCTGGCGGAAGTGGATCTTCCCGATCATCCGGCTCCTCGTGTTCTCGATCATCGCGGTCGCCCTCGTCAAGCTCGCGTTTTTCCCCGACGCTTCCGAGGAAGCGGCGCCGGCCGAGCCGACCGGTACCGTCTCCGAGTCCATCGTGACGGTGGAGCGTGGATCGGTCATCAACGACGTGCTCGTCGACGGATCGATCGTTGCGGATCCGGCCGCCGAGGCGAAGGCGCCGCTCGCCGGCGACATCCTCGAGCTCCGGGTCGGGTCCGGGGCGACGGTCGGCAAGGGTGATGTGATCGCCGTCGTGCGGAAGGAGATCGTCCAGGACCCGGTCATCGACGTCAACGAGGAGACCGGTGAGGAGACCGTCACCGACCGGGCCCCGCTGTACCGTACCGAGGAGGTCACGGCTCCGGTCGCCGGTGTCGTGAGTGCTCTCCCGGTCGTGAAGGGGCAGGTCGTCGAGATCGGCGACACGGTCGCGAGCATCGCGCCCCCCACCTTCAGCGTCACGGGCACGATCGCGCCCGAGGAGCAGTACCGGCTGCAGGAGAAGCCGACGGAGGCGGCGGTCGAGGTCGTCGGCGGGCCGGGGTCGTTCACGTGCACGAATCTCACGATCAGCGTTCCCCTGGCCGGCAGTGCGCCCGAGGGAGGCGACGACCTCGGCGGCGGGGAGACGGCAGCGGGTGCGACGGTCCGTTGCGCGGTCCCGGGCGACGTCACCGTCTTCTCCGGGCTGACCGGGACGATCTCGATGCCGGGAGGATCTGCGGAGGACGTGCTCGTCCTGCCCGTCACGGCGGTCAAGGGCAACTCGCAGGAGGGATCGGTGTGGCTCATGGGCGACGACGGCGAGCCCGTCGAGACCCCTGTGGGGCTCGGACTGAACGACGGCTCGATCGTCGAGGTGAGCGGGATCGACGAGGGGGCGAGCGTGCTCGAGTTCATCCCCGTCGACGACCCCACCGATGTCGGCGCGGGTGACGGTTGCATCGAGGAGCCGGACGGCACCGTCTTCTGCGACGACGGGACCATAGAGGGATGAGCCTCCTCGAGCTCGATGACGTCACGCGCACCGTCCAGATCGCGGACTCGGACGCGCTGACCATCCTGACCGGGGTCGACCTCGAGGTGGACGCGGGCGACCGTGTCTCGATCGTGGGCCGCTCCGGGTCCGGCAAGTCGACCCTGCTCAATCTGCTGGGGCTGCTCGACCTGCCGACCACGGGGGAGTTGCGGTGGGACTGCGTCGACGTCCGGTCGATGCGCTCGGGGCATCGGGACCGGATCCGTGGGCGCGAGATCGGGTTCATCTTCCAACAGTTCAACCTGCTCGAGGGCAGAACGGCGATGGAGAACGCCGTCGTTCCGCTCCTTTACGCCGACGGCACGTCCTTCTGGCGTCGCGAACGGATCGCCCGCGAAATGCTCGAGCGCGTGGGACTCGGCCACCGGCTCGACTCCCTGCCGAGCAGCCTCTCGGGCGGTGAGCAGCAGCGCGTCGCGATCGCTCGGGCCCTGGTGCGGACGCCGCGCGTCATCCTCGCGGACGAGCCGACGGGTGCACTGGACCTCGAGACGGGGCAATCGGTCATGGACCTGCTCGATGAGATCGTCGCGGAGCAGGGCGCAGCCCTCGTCACGATCACTCACGACCCCGCGATCGCCGCGCGTGGTGATCGGCACCTCCGGCTCGATTCCGGTGTCCTCACGGTCGATGAGGCCACCGCGGCGGCCGCGGTGGAGCAGCGAGCGGTCGGACTGTGACGCGGATCGTCACCTCCGTCGTGGGAGCGATCGTGGAGGCCTGGCAGGAAGTGCGCGTCCACCGTGGCCGCGTCCTCCTCTCGCTCGTCGGCGTCACGGTCGCCGTCTCCGCCCTCTCGGCGAGCGTCGCAGTCACGGAGATCGCCCAACGCGCCGTCCTCGAGCAGGCCGAGAGCTCGTCCGGTCGGCCGTTCACCATGAGCGCGAACCTCACGCCCGCCGGGAGCCTCTCGCGGGAGAAGACCGACCGAGCGTGGTTCGAGACGCTCGAGCGCTTCGACATCTCCTATGCGACTCGGGTCGTGAGCGACTACTCACCCGTGCAGTTCTCTGACGGAACCGCGGAAACGTCCATGGTCTTCGTCGACGGCCCGTACGCCACTCTGCACCGCACGCGGATCGACGAGGGGTCCTGGTTCGCGGTCGGCGACGCCGATCGCCTCGCGCCGGCCATTGTCGTGAACGAGGCCTTCTGGCAGCGGATCGGCTCACCGGATCTGGGCACCCACCCTACTGTGACGTCGAGCCGTTTCGGCGACGCGACTCTCGTCGTGATCGGTGTGTACGCGAGTCCGTCGTGGGATACGGAGCCTGGTCTCATGATGCTCGCCGAGTCCGCGTCTGCGATCCTCCCTCCCGGCGACCTCGACCATCTCTCACCGATGTACGAGATGTGGGTGCCGCCGGAGGCGGGCGAGGAGCTCATGAACCTCGTCGAGCTCGATCTCGAGTCCCGGTTGGGGGAGGGGGCCTCCGTCGAGATCTACCGCACCGACTACGGCGCGTATATGGATGACCCGACGGCTGTACTGCGCATGCTCACGATCGGGATCGGATCCGTGATCCTGCTGCTCGGAGCCCTCGGGCTACTCAACATCGCCCTCGTCACGGTGCGCCAGCGCATCCGCGAGATCGGGATCCGCCGTTCGATGGGAGCGACCTCGAGCCGAGTGTTCTTCTCGGTCATGATGGAGTCCGTCGTCGCGACCGCCGTCGCCGGAGTCGTCGGCGTGATGCTCGCCGTGCTCATCGTCAAGCTGCCGATCGTCGAGGAGTTCTTGACCCAGGGCATGGTGGCGGACCCTCCGGCGTTCCCCATGAGCGCCGCCGTCTTCGGGCTCGTGGCGGCGACGTTCGTCGGCGCCCTCGCGGGGCTCATCCCTGCGATCGTCGCGGTTCGTGTCAAACCCATCGACGCGATTCGGATCTGACACTCCGGAAACGCCGCCGAAACGTTCGCGGACTATCGTTCGCGCATGACGGCGTTCCTGCTGCGGCCAGCGTTGGGCGATGATGCGCGCTTCCTCGCCGACATGCTCGTGGAGGCGGCGAACTGGTCGCCCCGCAATCAGCGGCCCCGGCTGCAGGTCCTCGCCGATCCGTCGCTCGCGCTGTACGTCTCGGGCTGGATGAGGCCGGGAGATGGCGGCGTGGTGGCGGAATCGAGTTCCGGGGACCGCATCGGGGCGTGCTGGTACCGACTGTTCGACAGCTCGAAGCCCGGTGCCGGTTTCGTCGGGGGAGGGGTTCCCGAACTCACCCTCGGTGTCGCCCGACAGTGGCGCGCCCAGGGAGTCGGCCGTGAACTGTTGCGTGGGCTGTGCGGGATGGCGCGCGCCGCCGGTCATGCCCGGCTCTCCCTGAGCGTCGACCACGGGAACTTCGCTCATCGGCTTTATGTCGGTGAGGGGTTCGTCGTCGTGGCTTCGACCGAGCGCTCCGACACCATGGTGAAGATCCTCCGCTGACTACGCGCCGGAGGCGACGACGCGGGTCCGCGCTAAACCCGAGTCACTCCGGCGGGATGACGGGGGTTCGTCGTACCGTTGGGGACATGGCTACGAGCACCAAGTCGTCTGGAAAAGGCCGCGCATCGACGCGGTCGACGCCGTCGCGCACGCGAACGAAGACGGTGCCGCTCCCGGAGCCGGAGCCCGAGTCGGGTCCGAACCTCCTCGTGCGCGGCTGGATGGGGCTCGCGCACCTCGCCGGGGGTGCGGCGCGCGCCCTGGGGTCGGACACGCTCACGAAGGATCAGCGCCGGGACGGTGTTCCCTTCCTCATCGTCCTCCTCGCGATCGTCGGCATGGCGGTCGAGTGGTTCGGCACGACGAACGACGTCGCCCGTTCGTTCCACGACTACTCGTTCGGCGGCCTCTTCGGGCGGGTGGCCTTCGCGCTCCCAGTCGTCATGCTGATGCTCGCGTACTGGCTCTTCCGGCACCCCTCGTCGGTCCACGACAACGGGCGTGTCGGCATCGGACTCGGCCTCTTCCTCTTCGGCGTCACGGGTATCTGCCACGTCGCGAGCACGCAGCCGAGTCCGGGCGCGGGCGGCATGCCGGCTCTCGCAACGGCCGGTGGTCTCGTGGGCTGGGTGATCGGTGCCCCGCTCGCCGCGGTGATCACCCCCATCGGCGCGATCGTCGTCTTGTCCCTCCTCACGCTGCTCAGCCTCTTCATCATCACGAAGACCCCGCCCGCGAAAGTACCCGCCCGTCTGCGTCAGCTCTGGGCGTGGATGTTCGGCGCCGAGCACAACGACCGCGCGACAGGCGAGGCGAAGACGAGTGTGCTCGACGAGGCCGAGCCCGCCGAGGAATCGTTGCCGTGGTGGCGTCGAAACAAGAGCGGCCGGGAGGACGCGCCCTCCTTCGAGTCGACCGGCGCCGACGACATGACCGAGCTGCTGAGTGGCGGGACGGTGGGCGGTTTCGACTCTCCCGTCGAGCCCGAGGCCCCACGGGCGGTCACGTCTCACACGGAGGTCCTCGGCGATCTCTCTGCGGCCGAACGCGCCGTCGCGGACTACTCCGGATCGCCGGCCGCGGCGGTCGGGCTCCACGACGACTCGGTGTCCGGCGACACCGAGGCTCTGCCCGGGCTCGGGAGCGTTGCGCTGCGCGGGGAGGATGAGGCGACCCTCGCCAAGCCGACCACTCCGACGCAGCCCTACAGCCTGCCCTCCACGGCGACCCTCGGCGCCGGTTCCCCGGCGAAGCAGCGGTCCGCGGCGAACGACGAGGCCGTGCGGTCGATCACGAGCGTGCTCGACCAGTTCGGCGTCGACGCGAAGGTCACCGGCTTCTCCCGTGGGCCAACCGTGACGCAGTACGAGATCGAGCTGGGTCCCGGGGTCAAGGTCGAGCGCGTCACAGCACTGTCCAAGAACCTCGCGTACGCGGTGGCCTCGAACGAAGTCCGTATCCTGTCGCCGATCCCGGGCAAGAGTGCGATCGGCATCGAGATCCCGAACACGGACCGCGAGATCGTCACCCTCGGCGACGTCTTGAGGTCGAACGCGGCGACGGCGAGCACGCATCCCATGACGATCGGCGTCGGCAAGGATGTCGGAGGCGGCTTCGTCGTCGCGAACCTGGCGAAGATGCCCCACCTCCTCGTCGCGGGATCCACGGGCTCGGGAAAGTCGGTGTTCGTCAACTCCATGATCACGAGCCTGCTCATGCGGGCGAAGCCCACCGAAGTCCGCATGGTCTTGATCGACCCGAAGCGCGTCGAGCTCGCTCCGTATGCCGGCGTGCCCCACCTCATCACGCCCATCATCACGAACCCGAAGAAGGCCGCGGAAGCGCTGCAGTGGGTCGTCAAGGAGATGGACATGCGGTACGACGACCTCGCGTCGTTCGGTTTTCGCCACATCGACGACTTCAACAAGGCCGTCATCGCGGACGAGATCGTCCTGCCGGCAGGCAGCGAGCGGGTCCTCAAGCCGTACCCGTACCTCCTCGTCGTCGTCGACGAGCTCGCCGACCTCATGATGGTCGCTCCGCGCGACGTCGAGGACTCGATCGTGCGCATCACGCAGCTGGCACGGGCCTCGGGCATCCACCTCGTGCTCGCGACGCAGCGTCCGTCGGTCGACGTCGTGACGGGTCTCATCAAGGCGAACGTGCCCTCGCGCCTCGCATTCGCCGTCGCGAGTGTCACCGACTCCCGCGTCATCCTCGATCAGCCGGGGGCGGACAAGCTCATCGGCCAGGGTGATGCGCTCTTCCTGCCGATGGGCGCGTCGAAGGCCGTCAGAGTCCAGGGTGCGTGGGTCGCCGAGTCCGAGATCGAGAAGGTCGTCAAGCACGTGACGGCGCAGGCTCGACCCGAATACCGGCCCGACGTCGCCCAGGTCGCCGAGAAGAAGGAGGTCGATGCCGACATCGGCGACGACCTCGAGCTCCTCCTCGCGGCCACGGAACTCGTCGTGTCGACCCAGTTCGGCTCGACCTCGATGCTGCAGCGCAAGCTGCGCGTGGGGTTCGCCAAGGCGGGCCGGCTCATGGACCTGCTCGAGTCGCGAGAGGTGGTCGGTCCGTCCGAGGGGTCGAAGGCGCGCGATGTGCTCGTGACCGCTGAACAGCTTCCGGCGGTCATGGCCCGTATGCGCGGCGAGGACCCCGTAGGGGCCGCACCGGTGGCTCCCGCAGCAGCGGTTGCCGCTCCAGCGGCCGTGCTCCCGGCGACCGGTGACCCGGTCGAGGATCAATTCGCGGGTTATCCTGTCGTCGACGGCGATTCGGACGAGGACGCCTGGGGCCTGACGGGCAGGGAGTGAACGGTGGTCGACGGCGCGATGGGGCACGGTTCCGCCCCGCGGAACCTGAACCTCCCGAACGTGATCACGGTCGTCAGGATGCTGCTCGCGCCGGTCTTCCTCTGGCTGCTCTTCGCTGACGCGGGGGAAGGAGGAGGATTGCGCTGGGCGGCGACCGCCGTGTTCGTCGTCGCGATCGCGACCGACGGGATCGACGGCTATATCGCGCGCAGCCGTGACATCGTCACCGACCTCGGCAAGCTCCTCGATCCCATCGCCGACAAGGTCCTGACCGGAGCGGCCCTCGTCGCGCTGTCGATCCTCTCGGAGCTTCCCTGGTGGATCACGATCGTGATCCTCGTCCGCGAGGTCGGAATCACGGTGCACCGCATGGTCGTCCTCTCCGATCACGTCGTCGCGGCGGCGTGGATGGGCAAGCTCAAGACCGTGGTCCAGGCCGTCGCGATCTCCGTCGCCCTCGCGCCGCTCGCCCCCGTCGTCGGCGACTGGATCATGGTGGTGAACGTCGTCCTCATGTCGGCCGCGCTCGTCCTCACCGTGGCGAGCGGGGTCGACTACATGGCCGCGGAGGCGCGCGGGGCTCGCGCAGCCCGCCGCTCGCGCCCATGACGGTCGACACAGCGGATCTCATCCGTGCGCTCGGGGAGGCGGGCCACACGGTCGCCATCGCGGAGTCGCTCACCGGCGGAGCCCTCGCGTCAGCCCTCATCGCGACGCCCGGAGCATCGGCCGTGGTCCGCGGAGCCGTCGTCGCCTACGACACCGAACTCAAGTCCTCGGTGCTCGGGGTCGATCGTGGTCTCCTCGAGCGGGAGGGACCCGTTCACGCCGAGGTCGCCCGCCAGATGGCCGCCGGCGTGCGATGCGTCCTCGCGACGGCGGCTGGCCCGGCGTCGATCGGCGTGTCGACCACCGGTGTCGCCGGTCCCTCGAGCCAGGGGGGTCGGCCACCCGGCACGGTCTTCGTCGCCGTGAGCACCGATGCCGGGCTGCTCTCGCGCGAGGCCGAGTTCGCGGGAGACCGCGCTGCAATCCGCTCGGCGGCCGTGGAACTCGCGCTCGAGATGCTCGGGAATAGCGTGCGTTAATTCGCCGTTACATCCCGTGTACACACACGAAAACTCCAGTCACCAGGGTTAGGGTTTTCGCAATCGACGGATGTAGTAACGTTACACATCCGCACCGGCGGGGCCGTCAGGCTTATTCGCAGAAGGGGAGGGTCCAATGGTTCTGGTTCGTCAGGAAATCGGGGACGTCTTGCGGGACTTCCGTCTGCAGAAGGGCCGGACGCTACGCCAGGTCGCCAGCAAGGCGAGCGTCGCTCTCGGATACCTGAGCGAGGTCGAGCGCGGGCAGAAGGAAGCGTCGAGCGAGATCCTCGCGTCGGTCGCCGAGGCCCTCGACACTCCGATCTCGGTCATCATGCGCGAAGTGGGCGACCGCTTGGCCGTGCTCGAGGGGATCGACCCGATCCCCGACACCGTTCCGGACGACTTCGTCGTCGAGCTCGACGCCGACCTCGTGGCAGGCTGAACGCCGAGAGAGCATCCGGCCGGAGCGCAGGCCGCGGGGACTCCGGTCCACCGCGACCCCACGGACATCACAGACGTCACGACCCCGTCGAGCATCGCTCGACGGGGTCTCGTCGTCGGTGGCCCCGGCCGCTGATGACCAGCAGTTACCGAACCACCGGAAGGGAACGCATGAAGCGCAGCGAGTTCGAGATCGCGGTGGTCGACGAGTTCGGCGACGGGTACGGGCGGGTCCTCGTGAACGACCTCTCCCTCTCGGCGTTGGGTGGGCGTTCGGCGAGAGAGGCCCTCGACGCCGGGATGGAGGTCCGGAGGGTGTGGCTCGCTCTCTGCGACGAGACGGACGTCCCCGTGAGCAGGCGAGCCGGCGTCGGCCGACCGGAGCCGCGCACCTGATCACGGATCCATCTTCGACACGGGTGTGTCGAGGATCGAACATGTGTTCGGGTCCTGCTACCGTCGTACACACGGGTGAGAAGCGCCGGATCTCCACCGATGCTGCTGCACCGCCGGCCGATGTCGGGGGTGCGTTCTATCGTCGGAGACATCAACGCCTCACGCTCCAGCCTTGCCGTACCGGCAGCCTATAGGCGCACCACGTGAGTGCCATCGGCGAGAACGTCTCGACGAGAAGCGCTTCATTCGCAGAGAGAAGGATCCCATGCCATCACCCGCAGACCGCGAGAAGTCACTCGAAACGGCTCTCGCCCAGATCGACCGCCAGTTCGGTAAGGGCTCCGTCATGCGCCTCGGAAGCGACGAGCGTGCTCCCGTCGAGGTCGTGTCGACCGGGTCCATCGCCCTCGATGTCGCGCTCGGTATCGGCGGGCTCCCGCGGGGCCGCATCGTCGAGATCTACGGTCCGGAGTCGTCGGGTAAGACCACTCTGACCCTGCACGCCATCGCCAATGCCCAGCGCGCCGGTGGCATCGCGGCCTTCATCGACGCGGAGCACGCTCTCGACCCCGAGTACGCGAAGAAGCTCGGCGTCGACATCGACGCGCTGCTCGTCTCCCAGCCCGACACGGGTGAGCAGGCTCTCGAGATCGCCGACATGCTCGTGCGCTCCGGCTCGATCGACCTGATCGTGATCGACTCGGTGGCGGCGCTCGTGCCGCGGGCCGAGATCGAGGGCGAGATGGGCGACTCGCACGTGGGTCTCCAGGCGCGGCTCATGTCCCAGGCGCTGCGCAAGCTCACCGGTGGTCTCAACCAGACCAACACCACGATGATCTTCATCAACCAGCTCCGTGAGAAGATCGGTGTCTTCTTCGGCAGTCCCGAGACGACCGCCGGTGGAAAAGCCCTCAAGTTCTACGCGTCGGTCCGCCTCGACATCCGTCGCATCGAGACGCTCAAGGACGGCACCGAGGCCGTCGGAAACCGCACGCGTGTCAAGGTCGTCAAGAACAAGATGGCGCCGCCCTTCAAGCAAGCGGAGTTCGACATCCTCTACGGTGTCGGCATCTCGCGCGAAGGCAGCCTCATCGACTTCGGCGTCGAGCACACCATCGTCAAGAAGTCCGGCGCGTGGTACACCTACGACGGCGAGCAGCTCGGCCAGGGCAAGGAGAACGCCCGCAACTTCCTGCTCAAGAACCCGGACATCGCCGCAGACATCGAGAGCAAGATCAAGGTCAAGCTCGGCATCGGCGTTCCGAAGAGTGACGAGGCGGCTCCCGACGAGTTGGCGGCCCGACGCGGTGCGTGATTCGTCCTCCGAGGCCCGCCTCGCCCCCGTCAGTTACCTGCCGGGGGCGGGGGCGGGGTCGGTCTCGTCCGAGCGGAACCGCAGCGCCGGGTCGGGATCGCGTTCGCCGAGCGACGACTCGGGTGCTGTGGTCTTGTCCCTCGCGTTCTCCGGATCCGGAGCCGAGTCGGACGACGGCAACGCCCCGGAGGTGGTCGAGCAGGCCGTCGTCGAGCAGCGGGTCCTGCGCGCGCTGTCGCGAAAAGCGTTGAGCGAATCGGAAGTGCGGGCACTCATCACGGAGAACGGGCTCGAGGGGGAGGAGGCGGAGACCCTCGTCGCGCGCCTCATCGATCTGCGGTACGTGGACGACCGCGTCCTCGCCGAGGAGCTCCGGCGACGGCTCTCCGAGGTCAAGGGGCAGAGCAAGGCTGCAGTAGCTAGGGCGCTCTCCGCTCGTGGCCTCGAGTCGGACATCGTCGCCGAGACCGTCGCAGAGATCGACGCCGACGACGAGCGTGCGGCCGCAAGAAATCTCGCGGAGAAGCGCGCGCGTCAACTCGGTTCACTCGATGCTCAGACCGTCGAGCGTCGCTTGTCCGGCTTCCTCGCACGTCGTGGCTACCCGGGTGGTCTCGTCCGTGAGGTCGTGTCCGAAGTCGTGCGGAAGCGCTCGGCGCCCTCGGGTGGTCCGCGCTTCCGGTGAACGGGGGAGTCCTCGCGCGCGTGGCGGTGACGCGGAGGCCGACCCGTGTCGCGTCGTAGACTGACCGCATCATGAGCACGATCGACTCGAACCTCCACACCGCAGACGCTGCGCTTCTCGGCGCCGTTCCGGCCCTCAGCACTGGAGCGGAAGATAGCTCTGCTCCGTCCGCCGTCCGCACCTACGAGGTCCGGACGTACGGGTGTCAGATGAACGTGCACGACTCGGAGCGGTTGAGCGGCTCGCTCGAAGCCGCGGGGTACACGCGGGCGGACGGTGTGGAGCCGGACGTCGTGGTCATCAACACGTGCGCGGTCCGCGAGAACGCCGACAACAAGCTCTACGGGAACCTGGGACAACTCGCGAGCATCAAGCGCCGTCACGACGGGATGCAGATCGCCGTCGGCGGGTGCCTCGCGCAGAAGGACAAGAACGTCATCCTGGAGAAGGCTCCCTGGGTCGATGTCGTCTTCGGCACCCACAACATGGGCTCTCTTCCGACGCTCCTCGAGCGGGCGCGCCACAACGGTGAGGCCCAACTCGAGATCCTCGAGTCGCTCGAGACCTTCCCGTCCACCCTCCCCACCCGGCGCGAGTCGGTGTCGAGCGGATGGGTGTCGATTTCGGTGGGGTGCAACAACACCTGCACGTTCTGCATCGTCCCGGCTCTGCGCGGCAAGGAGAAGGACCGTCGCCCGGGCGACATCCTCGCCGAGGTTCAGGCGCTTGTGGACGACGGCGCCGTCGAGGTCACCCTGCTCGGGCAGAACGTCAACTCGTACGGTGTGGACTTCGGCGACCGGCTCGCCTTCGGAAAGCTCCTGCGGGCCGTGGGGACCATCGACGGACTCGAGCGCATCCGGTTCACGAGTCCCCACCCCGCGGCCTTCACCGACGACGTCATCGACGCGATGGCCGAGACACCCGCCGTCATGCCGCAGCTGCACATGCCGCTCCAGTCCGGGTCGGACCGTATCCTCCGCGCGATGCGCCGGTCGTACCGGAGCGAGCGCTTCCTCGGCATCCTCGAGCGCGTACGGGAACGCATCCCGCACGCCGCAATCTCCACCGACATCATCGTGGGCTTCCCCGGCGAGACCGAAGCGGACTTCGCCGAGACTCTCCGTGTCGTCGCTGAGGCGCGCTTCGCCTCAGCCTTCACCTTCCAGTACTCGATCCGCCCCGGGACGCCGGCCGCCACGATGGACGACCAGATCCCGAAGGCCGTCGTCCAGGAGCGCTACGAGCGTCTGACGGCGCTGCAGGATCGCATCAGCCTCGAGGAGAACCAGGGGCAGATAGGCCGTGACGTCGAGGTGCTCGTCTCCGAGAGCGACGGGAAGAAGGACGCCGAGACGGCTCGCGTATCGGGTCGGGCCGAGGACTCGCGACTCGTCCACGTCGCTCTGCATGACGGGATGGAGCGCCCACGGCCCGGTGACGTGATCCGGGCGCGCGTGACGTACGCCGCCCCCTGGCATCTCCTGGCAGAAGCCCACGGCGGCGTGTCCGTCCGTCGAACCCGGTCCGGGGACGCGTGGGATCGTGCGCAGGCCGAGTCGTGCGGCATCCCGACTGCGCCGAGCGGCGGGGGGAGCGGTCCTCGACCCGTTTCACTCGGTCTTCCCTCCCTGCGGGTCGGCAGACCGGAGCCGACCACGTCGTCGACCATCGGGACACTCCCGATCTACCACCCCGACGACGACCAGCGGTGAACGGGCTCCGTCCGGCTCGGGTCGTCGCGATCGGAGGCTCGACCGGGACCGGCAAGAGCGACCTCTCCCTGGCGCTCGCGGCACGGCTGATCGCTGAGGGAGTGCCCGCGGAGATCATCAACGCGGACGCGATGCAGCTCTATCGTGGGATGGACATCGGCACCGCGAAGGTCCCCCAGCACGATCGGCTCGGCGTACCGCACCACCTCTTCGACGTTCTCGATGTCACCGAGGAAGCGTCCGTGGCGCGCTATCAGATCGAGGCTCGACGCATCGTCCAGGAGATCGCGGGCCGCGGCGCGGTTCCGATCCTGGTGGGCGGATCCGGGCTGTATCTCTCGAGCGTCCTCTTCGACTTCTCCTTCCCCGGGACCGACCCGGAGGTGCGCGATCGTCTCGAGCGCGAACTGGAGGAGACCGGTCCGGGCTCACTGTATGCCCGCCTCGCCGGCGTCGACCCCGAAGCCGCCCGGCGGATCGGGTCGAGCAACGGCCGTCGCCTCGTGCGTGCCCTCGAGATCGCGGAACTCACGGGGGACCCGGCGACCGGACTGCTTCCAGACCAATCAGCGCGACCCGAATCGAGCATTCTCGTCCTGTCGTCGCCTCGCGAGGACCTTGTGAAGCGGCTCGATGAGCGGGTCGAACGGATGTGGCGCGGCGGGTTGCTCGCCGAGGTGGCTCGGCTCGACGCGGTCGGGCTTCGTCGTGGGGTGACCGCCTCTCGGGCGATCGGATACGCCCAGGCGCTCCAACAGCTCGACGGGACAGCGACCCAGGAGGGGGCGATCGCGGAGACGCAACGGTTGACGCGCCGATACGCTCGTCGTCAGGTCTCGTGGTTCCGGCGCTACGAGGGAGCCCACGTCCTTGAGGCGGACGACGTCCGCGTCGTCGACGAGGCGTTCGCGGCGATCCGTCCGGTCGTCGGCCTCTCCGCCCGCCCGTAGGATTGGGGCCATGCCGACGACGATCGAGTTCACAAAGGGTCATGGAACCGGTAACGACTTCGTCCTGTACGCCGATCCGAACGGTGACGCGACTCTGACTCCCGCTCAGATCGCAGCCATCTGCGACCGCCACTTCGGGGTCGGGGCCGATGGCGTGATCCGCGCCATCCGTTCCCAGAACCTTCCCGAGGGGCGTGCCTTGCTCGCCGAGGCTCCCGAGGCGGAGTGGTTCATGGACTACAGCAATGCGGACGGGTCCGTCGCGGAGATGTGTGGAAACGGAATTCGGGTCTTCACGCGCTTCCTCGTCGACAACGGCTTCGCCACGCTCGAGACGGGCGACACACTCGCAATCGGTACGCGCGCGGGCGTGAAAGACGTGCAGCGCGGCGTGGACGGCTTCCAGGTCGACCTCGGGCGGTGGCGACTCGACCGGACCGACCCGCTGGTCCGCGTGAAGGACGTGGACGTTCCGCGACCGGGCCTCGGTATCGACGTGGGCAATCCCCACGTCGTCGTCGCCCTCGCCGACGAGGACGAACTCATCGGAGCGGACCTCGGCTACGCGCCCCAACTCGACCCGGTTCCCGTTGAGGGCGCCAACGTCGAACTCGTCGTCGCCCACGACCCGCTCGTCCGTGAGGGCGTCGGACGCATCCGGATGCGCGTGCACGAACGAGGATCGGGAGAGACGCTCTCCTGTGGCACGGGCGTCGCTGCTGCCGCTCTCGCAATCCGGCACTGGGCGGGCCGGGGAGCGCCGGATCAGTGGCGCGTCGACGTACCGGGCGGGCGCCTCGGCGTCCGGATGTTCGCGGCCGAGGACGGCGAGCACGTGGCTCTGTCGGGTCCGGCAGAGCTCGTCTACACGGGGACGCTCGACCTCGCGTGACGTTGAGGGACGAGCCGATGATCAGTCTGCGGCCGGCTCCGCTCGACGGCGAACCTTCAGGACGCGGTACCCCTTGCCCGTGGAGGCGCGCGTCACGTTGAACTCCTCGGGGAGAGTCGTGTCGAGCCACCGATGCAGGCTGTCCGACCCGAGGTTGCGCTGCACGACGAGATAGCCGTCCGAGCCGGGCCGCAAGCGAGGCACCCAGCGTTCGAGGATCGAGTGCAATTCGCGCTTCCCGACGCGGATCGGTGGATTCGACCAGATTGTGCGGAACGCCACGTCCTCGGGAACGTCGTCCGGCAGGACGGCACGCACGTTGTCGAGGCCGAGGCTCTCCGCGTTGCGCCGGACGAGCTCGAGGGCCCGCTCGTTGACGTCGACGGCCCACACCGTCGCACGCGGAGCCTCGAGTGCGAGGGTGAGCGCGATCGGACCCCACCCGCATCCCAGGTCGAGGAAGTCCCCACCGGGAGGAGGCGGTGGGACGGAGGAGAGGAGAACGGTCGTACCGACGTCGATGCGATCAGGGCTGAAGATCCCATTGCCTGTGTGGAGGCGGCGCGTCGATCCGGCGAGGGTCACGGTGAGCGGGCGCAAGCCCATCTCACTATCCGGCGAGGGGGTGAAATAGTGGTCGCCAGGCATAGACGTACGGTACAGGAGAGCCAGAGAGTAGGGTTAACCGGATGAATGAGACCCCCGTGGACGGCCAGGAGAACGACGACGCGGTCGAGCGAGTGCTGGCGAACGCGGGGCGTCCGTCGGCCGGATACTCCCTATTCGGTTCCGGCCGTGCGCAGGCCCTTCAAACGGATGCGAGCGCCGACTTCGACAGCGCTGACGGCGACCAGTTCGACCGGGAGGACCGCCAGGCGCTCCGCCGGGTCGGTGGCCTGTCGACGGAGCTTGAGGACGTCACCGAGGTCGAATACCGCCAGTTGCGGCTCGAGAACGTCGTACTCATCGGCGTGTACTCGCAAGGTTCGCTGCAGGACGCCGAGAATTCGCTGCGGGAGCTCGCCGCGCTGGCCGAGACCGCGGGAGCCGTCGTACTCGACGGTGTGCTCCAACGGCGCCCGCACCCGGACCCGAGTACGTACTTCGGCAAGGGCAAAGCCGAGGAACTGCGTGCCATCGTGTCGTCCCTCGGCGCCGACACCGTCATCGCCGACACGGAGCTCGCCCCGAGCCAGCGGCGTGCGCTGGAGGACGTCGTCAAGGTGAAGGTCATCGACCGCACCGCCGTCATCCTCGACATCTTCAGCCAGCACGCCAAGAGCCGCGAGGGCAAGGCGCAGGTCGAACTCGCCCAGCTCGAGTACCTGCTCCCGCGGTTGCGCGGCTGGGGCGAGTCGATGTCCCGACAGGCCGGTGGCCAGGTCGGTGGGGCGGGCGCCGGAATGGGCTCGCGCGGTCCCGGTGAGACGAAGATCGAGCTCGACCGACGCCGGATCAACACCCGGATGGCCAAGCTTCGCGCTCAGCTCAAGGGCTTCGCGCCCGCTCGTGAGGCGAAGCGGGCGAACCGCAAGCGCAACGAGGTGCCGAGCGTGGCGATCGCCGGCTACACCAACGCCGGGAAGTCGAGCCTGCTCAATCGCATCACGCGGGCCGGCGTCCTGGTGGAGAACGCCCTCTTCGCGACGCTCGACGCCACGGTCCGCCGCACGCAGACGGAGGACGGCCGCACCTACACACTCGCCGACACCGTCGGGTTCGTGCGCAACCTGCCGCACCAACTCGTCGAGGCCTTCCGGTCCACCCTCGAGGAAGTCGCCGACTCCGACGTCATCGTGCACGTCGTCGACGCGTCCCACCCGGATCCCGCATCCCAGATCGCGACGGTGCGTGATGTCATCGGGGACGTCGGGGGACGGGACATCACCGAGATCGTCGTCTTCAACAAGAGCGACATCGTCTCGGAGGACGACAGGCTCATCCTCCGCGGACTCGAGCCGACAGCGATCTTCGCGTCGGCGCGTACGGGTGAGGGCATCCCCGAGATCCTCGACCGCATCGCCGAGGCACTCCCGCGGCCGAGTGTGGTCATCGAGGCCCTCGTGCCGTACGACCGGGGTGAGCTCATCTCCATGCTCCATCGGCGCGCTCAGGTGACCTCGATCGACTACGTCGAGGAGGGCACGCGAGTCGAGGCCCTCGTGAGCGAGGAGATCGCGGCCCAATTGGGAGAGTTCGTGACCGCGCGTCGCCCGAACACGACGGACGAGGTCGCGGAGGTCTGAGCCTCCGCTCGACCGCGAGGGTCAGACGGAGCGGAGAACCGCGACGACCTTTCCCAGCACTTCGGCCTGATCGCCGAGGATCGGCTCGAAATTCGAGTTGCGGGGGAGGAGCCAGGTGTGGCCGTCGCGCTGGCGGAACACCTTGACCGTCGCCTCTCCGTCGAGCATCGCCGCGACGATGTCGCCGTTGTCGGCGGTGCGCTGCGCGCGGATGACGACCCAGTCGCCGTCGCAGATCGCGGCGTCGATCATCGAGTCGCCGGAGACATTGAGCATGAAGAGCTCGCCCTTGCCCACGAGCTGCCGGGGGAGAGGGAAGACCTCCTCGACGTGCTGCTCCGCCGTGATCGGGACGCCGGCGGCGATCCGACCGACGAGGGGCACCATCGCCGCGTCGCCGACGGGCGTCGAGTTCTCGTAGTCGAGCGACTCGGAGGCCGCTGACGGCAGCTCGATGAGGATCTCGAGCGCGCGGGGCCGGTTCGGATCGCGGCGCAGGTAGCCGGAGAGCTCGAGCTGGTTGAGTTGGTGGGTGACGCTCGAGAGGGACGCGAGCCCGACGGCGTCGCCGATCTCCCTCATGCTCGGCGGGTAGCCTCGCTGGCTGACCGAGCGCTGGATCACGTCGAGGATCGAGAGTTGCTTGTCGCTGAGGCTCTTGCGGCGTCGTGTGCCCTTGCCGGTTGCGCCGTCCGCGACCGAGGCCTCTGTCTTGCGGCCACCCCTCGTGCCGCTCGTCTCGTCGCTCATCCTGCCCGCCGTTTCCGCCCCGACGACTCGATGTCGGTGGCTCGTGATCTGCTGTCTTCCGACATCGAAACTGTATCCACGGTTCGCCCGGCAGACAAACATCTGTTCGAGTGTGTCGCGGAATCGGTGCCGGAATCATCCGAACACGCGCCTTGCGTGTTCGAACGTTCGAAGATATATTCGGAACAGAGATTCGCTTCGAGACCTCCCGGCCGAGGGCTCGAAGCGAACTCGCTTCCTTCCGGAGCAGTACCTCACCACACACGTCAGCCGACGAGTGGCCAGACCGGTGAGGTGCTTCACATCACGAGGAGAGCAACATGACCGCAGCATCGTTCAGTACCGCATCGTTCAGTACCGTTCCATTCGGCACCGGATCGCTCGGCGAGAAGCCCGCGTCGGCCCGCCTGCGCATCACGCGCCGGGGTCGGCTCGTCCTCGCGACCCTCGTCATCTCGCCCGTACTTGCTCTCGGCGCCGTCGCCGGCATCAACGCGACCTCGGCGATCGCGACCTCGGACGGCGCCGGATCGAGCGCGGCGGTCGTCGACTTCGAGTACGTGACGATCAACGCGGGGGAGTCGCTCTGGCAGGTCGCTGAGCGCATCGCACCCGCCTCCGATCCCCGAGACGTCGTCGCCGACATCGTCTCTCTCAACCAGTTGGGGTCGTCCTCGGTCGAGGCCGGGCAGCGTCTCGCGATCCCGTCCGCCTACTCGGCGCGGTGAGGGCGACGGGGCCGGGCACGCCCTCGTCCGCCGCTCTCGATCCCGGGTCGTCGATGGGTAGGCTCGACGGGTGACTTCCCTCGACGATCTGCCCGTCCGCGCCGACCTGCGCGGCAAGACTCCGTACGGTGCCCCGCAGAAGACGGTGCCCGTCGCGCTCAACGTCAACGAGAACACCCATCAGATCCCTGAGGCGGTCGCGCACGACATCGTGCAGTCGCTGGTCGTGGCCGTCCTCGGCGTCAACCGTTACCCGGATCGTGAGTTCGCAGTCCTGCGCGAGGCTCTCGCCGATTACCTGAATCGCGATCTCGTCGGCGACCAACGACTCACCGCCGCGAACGTCTGGGCCGCCAACGGATCGAACGAGGTCCTCCAGCAGGTCCTGCAGGCGTTCGGCGGCCCCGGCCGGTCGCTGTTGAGTTTCGAACCGACGTACTCGATGTATCCCCTCCTGGCCGACGGCACCGGGACCGGCTGGATCGCCGAGGGGCGCGACGAAGACTTCGAACTGTCACCGGATACGGCCGCGAGCGCCGTGCGCCGGCACGATCCCGACCTGGTCTTCCTGTGTTCTCCCAACAATCCCACGGGCACACCGCTCTCACTGGAGACGATCGAGGCGGTCTACGACGCGACCCGTGGCATGGTCGTCGTCGACGAGGCGTACGCCGAGTTCGCCCCGGACGGAACGCGGAGCGCTCTCACCCTCCTCCCCGGCCGCGGTCGGTTGCTGGTGTCCCGGACGATGAGCAAGGCTTTCGCCTTCGCCGGAGTCCGGCTCGGATATCTTGCCGCGGCGCCCGCGGTCACCGACGCGCTGCGACTCGTGCGCCTGCCGTATCACCTGTCCGCACTGACACAGGCCGCTGCGACGGCGGCGCTCCGCCACAGCGACGAGATGCTCGCGATGGTGGACGACATCCGGGTCCAGCGCGACCGCATCGTCATGCGCCTCACCGAACTCGGCTACCGCCCGTACCGCACCGAGAGCAACTTCGTGCTCTTCGGGGGAGTCCGCGACCCCCACGCCGTCTTCACGGCGCTGCTCGAGCGCGGCATCCTGGTCCGTGACCTCGCGATCGACGGGTGCCTGCGCGTTTCGGCCGGCACCGAGGCGGAGACCACCGCGTTCCTCGACGCGCTGGCGGAACTAGACTCGACGGCATGAGCAGTGGAAACCGGGTCGCGCGCATCCAGCGGGAGACCTCCGAGTCCTCGATCGATCTGCGTCTCGACCTCGATGGCACCGGGACGAGCGACATCCAGACGAGTGTCCCGTTCCTCGATCACATGCTGACGGCGTTCGCCAAGCACTCGCTGACCGACCTCACGATCCGGGCGTCCGGCGATGTCGAGATCGACGTGCACCACACCGTGGAGGACACGGGGATCGTGCTCGGTCAGGCGATCCGGGAGGCGCTCGGATCGAAGGCGAGTATCTCGCGATACGGTGACGCGCACGTCCCTCTCGACGAAGCGCTCGCCCGGGCCGTCGTCGACATCTCCGGTCGGCCCTACCTCGTCCACGACGGCGAGCCGGCGGGCTTCGAGTTCCACCTCATCGGCGGACACTTCACGGGATCGATGGTGCGCCACATCTTCGAGGCCATCACGGTGCACGCCGCGATGACCGTGCATGTGACCGTCCTCAGCGGGCGTGACCCTCACCACATCGCCGAAGCGGAGTTCAAGGCCTTCGCCCGTGCATTCCGCCAGGCGAAGGCGCTTGATCCGCTCGTGGTCGGCGTGCCCTCGACGAAGGGTGCGCTGTGAGTGCGCGTCGTGCCCGCGTCGTCGTCTTCGATTACGGATCCGGAAACGTCCACTCCGCCGTCAAGGCTCTCGAGCGAGCCGGTGGCGACGTCGAACTGACATCCGACAGGCGGGCGGCGCTCGAAGCCGACGGTCTCGTGGTTCCGGGCGTCGGTGCATTCGCAGCCGTGATGGAGTCGCTCAACGCGGCGCGCGGTGGCGAGATCGTCGACAAGCGTCTGGCGGGAGGCCGTCCGGTGCTGGGCATCTGCGTCGGTATGCAGGTCCTCTTCGACCGGGGCGTCGAGCGCGGCGTCGAGGCCGAGGGGCTCGGCGAGTGGCCCGGCACGGTCGAGGAGCTCACGGCCCCCGTTCTCCCGCACATGGGGTGGAACACCGTCGAGCCGGACGCCGGGAGCGTGCTCTTCGAGGGTCTCGAGGACGAGAGGTTCTACTTCGTCCATTCCTATGCTGCGTCCGATTGGTCGCTCCAGGTCGAGCCCCCGTTTCCGCAGCCCCGGCTCACATGGGCGACGCACGGGCAGCGATTCCTCGCGGCCGTCGAGAACGGTCCGCTCTCGGCGACCCAGTTCCACCCGGAGAAGTCCGGGGAGGCGGGCATCCGCCTGCTGTCCAATTGGCTCACCTCCCTCGCTTCTGACTAGGATCGTGTGCGGCCGCGAGCGGTCGACTCCAACCCGATCGAGGACACACCATGAGCGAGTTCAACCAGTCCCCTGACCTCGTGCTGCTTCCGGCCGTGGACATCGCGGGCGGCAAGGCCGTCCGACTGACGCAAGGCGAGGCCGGCACCGAGACCAACTACGGCGACCCGGTGGACGCGGCGACCGACTGGGCGAAGCAGGGCGCCGACTGGATCCACCTCGTCGACCTCGATGCGGCTTTCGGGCGCGGGAACAACGCAGCGGTCATCCGTCGCGTCATCAAGCAGGTCCGTGGCGTCAACGTCGAGTTGTCGGGCGGGATCCGCGACGACGAGTCGCTCGAAGCCGCTCTCGCGAGCGGGGCCAAGCGCATCAATCTCGGCACTGCCGCCCTCGAGAACCCGGAGTGGGCGGCGAACGTCATCGGTCAGTACGGCGAGGCCGTCGCCGTCGGGCTCGACGTCCGCGGCACGACGCTCGCGGCTCGCGGGTGGACGCAGGAGGGCGGCGACCTCTGGACGGTCCTCGAGCGTCTCGAGCAGGCCGGGTGCGCGCGCTACGTCGTCACGGACGTCACGAAGGACGGTACGCTCCGCGGACCCAACATCGACCTGCTCGAGCAGGTCCTGAGCCGGACCGATCGTCCCGTGATCGCGTCGGGCGGGGTCTCGAGCCTCGACGACATCGCCGCCTTGCGCGCGCTCGTCCCGCAGGGTCTCGAAGGGGCGATCGTCGGGAAGGCGCTCTACGCGGGTGCGTTCACGCTCGCCGAGGCGCTGGATGTCGCCGGGGACTGAGCCTGCGGACTCCGCAGGACGTCCGTGGGCGAACCGTTCCTTCGGGCACCACGACACGGCGCACGCGGGCGACGACGGTTCCGCGCCGCCCGAGCTCCTCGACGTCCTGGAGCGGTTCCGCACCGGTGCGGCCTCCCAGAGCGACGTCGTCGACGTGATCCGTTCCGCCCGCTTCCTCATCCCCCTCGTCGCCGAAGCCGGGGGAGTCGAGGAGAACGCCGAGGGGCTGCGCGTCGAGAAGACGCAAGAGTTGTCCATCGTCTCGGTGGCCGGCCCGGACGGACGGGCCGTGCTCCCGGTGTTCTCGTCCGTCACGGCGATGTCCGCCTGGAACTCGGACGCCAGGCCCGTTCCCGCCGACGGCACGCGCGTCGCCCTCGCGGCGGCGTCCGAGGACACCGAACTCGTCGTGGTGGACCCGGGAAGCGAGACCGAGTTCGTGGTGCGCCGACCGGCGCTCTGGTCGGTCGCCCGCAACGAGCCGTGGACCTCCGCCCCGGACGATCCCGAGGTCTTCGCCGCGTTCGACGCGTCGATCTCGACGGAACTCGGCGTGATCGCCGTGCGGGTGAACCATGGTGACCCGGACGCTCGGCTCCGGGCTCCCGAGGTGCAGGTCGTCCTCGAACTCGTCGCTGGACTGACGCGTGCGGAACTCGATCAGATCCTCGAGCGGCTCGCGCGACGCTGGGCTGCGGACGAGGTCATCGCGACGCGTGTCGACTCGCTCGCCGTGAAACTCACGACATCGGAGTGACGGCGTGACGGCGTGCGGTCAGCTGACGGGTCCCGTCCACTTCTCGCCCGGTCCCTGACCGATGGCGTCGGGGACGGTCGATGCCTCCCGGAAGGCGAGCTGCAGGGACCGCAACCCGTCACGCAGGCTGCGCGCGTGCATGTCGCTGACCTCGGGAGCCGCGGCCGTGATGAGGCCCGCGAGGGCGTTGATGAGTTTCCGCGCCTCGTCGAGGTCCTGCTGCGACTCGGGATCGTCGGCGAGGCCGCACTTCACGGCCGCTGCACTCATGAGGTGCACGGCCGTCGTCGTGATGACCTCGACGGCAGCGACATCGGCGATGTCCCGCGTCACGTCGGCGACAGTCGCCTCCGATGCGCCGTCCTCGAAACGGATGGATCCGGACTCACTGTTGCTCACTGCATTCCTCTGTTAGACTGCTTCGGGCTCCGGGACATCTGTCCCGGTACGAAAGTGGATGAACTCCCACCCGCGCTTGACCGATTACAGGTTACCGGGTCGTTGCACTCCGCCGGGCGCCGGCTCCTTCGGGAATCGGATGACCGGTCGACAACCAGCCTGTGGACCGTCGTGCTCTGCACGATGCGACACGGTGATTCTGGTTCCGGGTGCGGTGCCGAGTACGACGTGTCGTGCTCGGGTGTGTGCTTTTCTCCTTTCGCCTCGCCGGACGACCGTTCCGCGAGTGGCCGGAAGTCTCTAGAAGAGGAGCCACGCATCAGCGATCCCCGTACCAATGACCGTATCCGCGTCCCCGAAGTCCGCCTCGTCGGTCCGAGTGGAGAGCAGGTGGGCGTCGTGAAGATCGAGGTGGCCCTGCGTCTCGCGCAGGAAGCCGACCTGGATCTCGTCGAGGTCGCACCCAACTCGAAGCCGCCTGTGGCCAAGATCATGGATTACGGCAAGTTCAAGTACGAGGCTGCGCAGAAGGCCAAGGAGGCCCGGCGCAACCAGGCGAACACGATCCTCAAGGAGGTTCGTTTCCGCCTCAAGATCGACGGACACGACTACGAGACCAAGCGCAAGCGCGCCGAGGGATTCCTCCAGGCCGGCGACAAGGTCAAAGCGATGATCCTGTTCCGTGGACGCGAGCAGTCGCGCCCGGAGCTCGGTGTGCGTCTGCTTCAGAAGTTTGCGGAGGACGTTGCCGAATACGGCACCGTCGAGTCCACCCCGACGATCGACGGACGAAACATGGTCATGATCATCGGTCCGCTCAAGAACAAGTCCGAGGCCAAAGCAGAGGCCAACGCACAACGCGCCGCGAACAAGGCGGCTAAGCAGGAGGAAAAGAATGCCTAAGCAGAAGACGCACTCCGGTGCCAAGAAGCGATTCAAGGTCACCGGCAGCGGCAAGATCATGAAGCAGCAGGCGGGCATGCGCCACAACCTCGAGGTCAAGTCGGGCAAGCGCAAGCGCAGCCTGAACCGTGACGAGGTCGTCGCCCCTCAGGACCGCAAGGTCATCAAGAAGCTCCTCGGCATCTGATCCGCCGACCACGAACGCAAGGAAGACTTAAGAAATGGCAAGAGTAAAGAGGGCCGTCAACGCCCACAAGAAGCGTCGCGTCATCCTCGAGCGCGCTGAGGGCTACCGCGGCCAGCGTTCGCGCCTGTACCGCAAGGCCAAGGAGCAGGTCACCAAGTCCCTGACCTACTCGTACCGCGACCGCCGTGCCCGTAAGGGTGACTTCCGCCGCCTGTGGATCCAGCGCATCAATGCTGCGTCCCGCGCCAACGGTCTCACGTACAACCGCCTCATCCAGGGTCTCGGCCTCGCCGGCATCGAGGTCGACCGTCGCATCCTCGCCGAACTCGCCGTGAACGAGCCCGCCACGTTCGCCGCTCTCGTGAAGAGCGCGAAGGCTGCCCTGCCCGCCGACACGTCGGCCCCGAAGGGCGAGAACGCCGCATAATCGCGTCGACTGCATCATGACCGGACCGGTCGGGGGATTCCCCGGCCGGTCCGTCGTTTCGTCGGGGACGCGACGAGTCGCCGCCCTAGACTGGCGAGGTGATCGACAACCCGCGTTCGCCCCGTGTTCGAGCCGTCGCGAAACTGGCGAAGCGCTCCGCTCGCCAGGAGAGCGGTCTCTTCCTGCTCGAGGGGCCGCAGGCCCTCGGTGAAGCGCTGACGTGGAAGCCGGACCTCGTCCTCGAGTTCTTCGCCACGCCGACTGCCCTCGAACGCTACCCGACGGTCGCGACGGCCGCGGCCGAGGAGGGCCTCGAGGTGGAGTTCGTCACCGAGGACGTGCTCGCGGCTCTCGCCGATACGGTGACACCGCAAGGCGTCGTCGCGGTCTGCAGGCAGTTCCCCACCGCCCTGAAGGACGTGTTCGCGGAACCTCCACGCCTGATCGCCGTGCTCGAAGAGGTGCGCGACCCGGGCAATCTCGGCACCATCATTCGAGCAGCCGACTCCGCCGGTGCCGACGCCGTCATCCTGACCGGTCGCTCTGTCGACCTCTACAACCCGAAGGTCGTCCGGTCGACCACGGGTTCGCTCTTCCACCTCCCCGTCGCGGTGGACGCCGACCTCGCCGACGTCGTCGGCCGTTCGCGTGCAGCCGGGATGCGAGTTCTCGCCGCCGATGTGAAGGGGGAGAGCCTCCTCGATGTGCGGCGCGACGGCGTGCTCGGGGAGCCGACCGCGTGGGTGTTCGGCAACGAGGCGCGTGGCCTCGAGGACGAGATGCTCGGTCTCGCCGATCGTGCCGTGACGGTGCCGATCTTCGGTCACGCCGAGTCGATGAACCTCGCGACCGCAGCGTCCGTCTGCCTCTACGAGAGCGCGTTCGCCCAGCGCTCCTGACCGTCGCCCACAGGCCCATCATGACGTCACGAATGGGTAACGGTGACTCCCCGCAATGCGGAGGTAACACACGCTCACATACCGTGGAGGCATGGAGCAGCGATACATGCCGGAGACGACGTCCATTCCGACGGCGAAACTCGGTGAACCCCTCGTCGTCATCGAGGGCGTCAACAAGCACTACGGCGAGCTCCACGTCCTGAAGGACATCACGACGACCGTCACCCGCGGCGAGGTCGTCGTCGTGATCGGGCCGAGCGGGTCGGGCAAGTCAACGTTGTGCCGCGCGATCAACCGTCTCGAGACGATCGACTCCGGGTCGATCACGATCGACGGCAAGAAGCTCCCGGAGGAGGGGGCCGCTCTCGCGACCCTGCGGGCCGACGTCGGAATGGTGTTCCAGTCGTTCAACCTCTTCGCCCACAAGACGGTTCTCGAGAACGTCACCCTCGCGCCCATCAAGGTCAAGAAGATGTCGAAGAAGGATGCGACGGACCGCGCGATGGCTCTCCTCGAGCGCGTCGGTGTCGCGAACCAGGCGAACAAGATGCCGGCCCAGCTCTCGGGCGGTCAGCAGCAGCGTGTCGCGATCGCCCGGTCGCTCGCGATGAGCCCCAAGCTCATCCTCATGGACGAGCCCACGAGTGCGCTCGACCCGGAGATGATCAACGAGGTCCTCGATGTCATGGTCGGTCTTGCGAAAGAGGGGATGACGATGATCGTCGTGACCCACGAGATGGGATTCGCGCGGAAGGCGGCCGACCGGGTGCTCTTCATGGCCGATGGCCAACTCGTCGAGCAGGCGAAGCCCGAGGAGTTCTTCTCGAATCCCACGTCCGAGCGCGCCCAGGACTTCCTTTCGAAGATCCTCAATCACTGACGGGCGAGGCATCCGCCTCGCTCGGGTGATCCCCACAGCCTCATCGCTTCGGCGACAGGGAAACACAGCAGCAGTACAACCAAGAAGAGGGATATCTCATGATGCGCAAGAAGCTCTCCCTGGTGGCCCTCGCGGCCGCCAGCGCGTTCGCGCTCGCCGCGTGCGGCGGTTCGAGTGATTCGGCCAACCCGGGAACCGAGGTGGAGGAATCGCCCGAGTTCGCTGAAGGAAGCACCATGGCCGAGCTCGCCGAGGCCGGCTCCATCACGATCGGCACGAAGTTCGACCAGCCCCTGTTCGGTCTCGTCGGCCCCGACGGCACGCCCGTCGGCTTCGACGTCGAGATCGGCAAGATCATCGCCGCGAAGCTCGGTATCGCGGCAGAGGACATCGAGTGGACCGAGACGGTCTCGGCCAACCGTGAGCCGTTCATCGAGAACGGTCAGGTCGACATCGTCATCGCGACGTACACGATCAACGACGAGCGCAAGGAAGTCATCTCCTTCGCAGGCCCCTACTACGAGGCCGGTCAGTCCATCCTCACTCTCGAGGACAACGAGGACATCGAGAGCGAGGACGACCTCGTCGGTCAGCCCGTCTGCTCCGTCTCCGGGTCGACCCCTGCCGACAATCTCGCCGAACTCGGAGCAGAGGTCGTCCTGACCGACACGTACGCAAACTGCCTCGAGCCGCTGCGCACGGGCCAGGTCGTCGCGGTCAGCACCGACAACGTCATCCTCGCGGGCCTCGCTGCCCAGAACGAGGGCGAGTTCAAGGTCGTCGGCGAACCGTTCACGCAGGAGCCCTACGGCATCGGCCTCGCGAAGGACGACACCGAGTTCCGCAACTGGATCAACGACGTCCTCGAGGAGTCCTACGAGGACGGCTCGTACGAGCAGGCATGGGAAGACACGGCCGGCGCCGTGCTCCCGTACGTCGAGCCGCCGACAGTCAACCGCTACGAGGACTGACCCCGTGACGAGCGGTCCCTCGCGCACGACATGTGCGAGGGACCGCTCGCCCGCTCCCGCTCCACCAGAGAGGCCTCGCCCGTGCAGGTGATCTTCGACAACCTCCCCACCTTCTGGGGCGGGTTCCTCATGACCCTTCAACTCACCGTCGTCGGTGGGTTCTTCGCGACCGTGATCGGCTCGATCATCGCCGTGTTCCGGATCTCCCCGGTCGCGTCGCTCCGCGGTTTCGCCACCGTGTACACCGAGATCGTGCGATGCACGCCGCTCACTCTCGTGTTCTTCTTCTGCGCCGTGGTGCTTCCGATCCTCGGGGTCGACTTCCCCTACCTGACGTTCGCGTTCATCGCCCTGTCCGTCTACACGTCGCCCTTCGTCGCCGAGGCGCTCCGCTCCGGCATCAACGGGGTCGCGATCGGACAGGCCGAGGCCGCACGGAGCCTCGGGCTCGGATTCGGTCAGACCGTCGGACTCGTCGTCTTCCCGCAAGCCATCCGCATGACGATCCCGCCGCTCATCAACGTGTTCATCGCACTGACGAAGAACACCTCGATCGCGGGCGCGTTCTTCGTTCCCGAGCTCTTCGCTGCGGGCCGCGCCCTCGTCAACCAGAACGGGAACGCGGTCATCGCGCTCCTCCTCGGCGTCGCTTTCTTCTACCTCGTCATCACGGTGCCGCTCGGCCAGATCGCCGCGCACCTCGAGCGAAAGGTCGCGGTGACGCGATGAGCGGCTCAGCAATCCTCTTCGACGCCCCGGGTCCCAAGGCCCGGCGCCTCTCCCGAATCCTCTCGGTCGTCGGGATCGTCCTCATCGCCGCCGGGCTCGCCTGGGTCGTCATGACGCTCGCAGCCCCTCGCCAGACGTCA
This sequence comes from Labedella populi, assembly GCF_004078655.1. Classification (GTDB taxonomy): domain Bacteria; phylum Actinomycetota; class Actinomycetes; order Actinomycetales; family Microbacteriaceae; genus Labedella; species Labedella populi. The sequence goes on from NZ_RZNC01000008.1 coordinate 83,194, forward strand.
GGCGGCCTCGAACTCCCCGGGATGTTCGACGAGTCCCGCTGGGACATCTTCGCCGAACCCATCGTCTGGCGATCGATCGGTGAAGCGACCGTCCGCACGCTGCAGGCGTTCGCGTTCGGAGCCGTCGGAGCGCTCATCCTCGGAGTGGTCCTCTCGATCCTGCGCACGGCGGCCAACCCGTGGGTCCGAATTCCGGCGACCGTCCTCATCGAGTTCTTCCGCGGCATGCCCGTGCTGCTCATGATGCTCTTCATCCTCCTCGTCTTCTCGACGGGGGCCCTCTGGGCGGTGGTCGCCGCGCTCGTCGTGTACAACGGGACGCTCATCGCCGAGGCGCTCCGCGCCGGCATCGAGTCGCTCCCCAAGGGGCAGCGGGAGGCCGGCCTGAGTCTGGGGCTCACGCCGCTGCGCACACGGCTGCTCATCGAGTTCCCGCAGGCGTTCCGGCAGATGCTCCCCATCATCGTGGCCCAGCTCGTCGTTCTCCTGAAGGACAGCTCCCTCGGCTACATCGTCGGTTATCCCGAGCTGCTCCGCACGACGACGAACTACCTCGCGAACTTCTACGGCAATCGCTACATGTTCTCGCTGTTCTTCGTGGCCCTCGCGATCTACCTCACCATCAACCTCCTCCTGTCGTGGTTCGCCCGGTGGCTTTCGCGTCGGACAGGTTCGGGTTCGCGGCGGCTCGGTGCGGCTGGTCCTGCCGGCGCGGGAGGAGCTCCCCTCGGCGCGGGCGAGGACACGGCCTCCGCTGCTGCGTCGTCGAACCTCTGACGCCGACGGCCCGACGATGACTCACTAGACTGGGTGATCGTGTCCGAACCCACTCCCATCACGGAAGAAGCGGTCTCCGCCGCGGTCGACGCGGCCCTCGCCGCCGTCGCGAGCGCGACCGATTCCGCAACGCTCAAGCAGGTCCGCGCCGAGCACACGGGGGAGCGCTCGACGCTCGCCCGCTTGAACGGTGAACTGCGCAATGTCGCCCCCGAGCTGAAGGCGCCGCTCGGCAAGCTCGTCGGCCAGGCGCGGGGTCGCGTGAACCAGGCGTTCTCGGCGCGGGAGCAGGAGCTCGTCCTCGAGGAGGAGAACGCCCGCCTCGCCGCAGAGACCGTCGACGTGACCGCCGTCGCCACCGCCTACCGCCCCGGCGCGCGCCACCCGCTCACGCTCCTGCAGGAGCGTGTCTCCGACGTCTTCGTCGGCATGGGGTGGGAGATCGCGGAGGGTCCCGAGGTCGAGAGCGAGTGGTTCAACTTCGACGCCCTCAACTTCGACGCGGACCACCCCGCACGGGCGATGCAGGACACGTTCTTCATCGACCCCGTCGACTCGCACCTCGTCCTGCGCACGCACACGTCGCCCGTGCAGATCCGGGCGCTCCTCGAGCGCGAGCTGCCCGTCTACGTGCTCGCGCCCGGACGGACCTACCGCACCGACGAGCTCGACGCGACGCACACCCCCGTTTTCAGTCAATTCGAGGGTCTCGCGGTCGACAAGGGCCTGACGATGGCGCACTTGCGCGGAACGCTCGAGCACGCCGCGCGCACGCTCTTCGGTGACGAGGCGAAGATCCGTCTGCGGCCGAGCTACTTCCCCTTCACCGAGCCGAGTGCTGAACTCGACCTCTGGCACCCGACGTTCTCGGGCGGTGCGCGCTGGATCGAGTGGGGCGGGTGCGGCATGGTGCACCCGAACCTGCTGCGCGCGGCGGGCATCGACCCGGAGGTCTACTCCGGCTTCGCGTTCGGAATGGGCCTCGAGCGCACGCTCATGTTCCGTTCGGACGTGCAGGACATGCGCGACATGGTCGAGGGCGACATCCGCTTCTCGCAGCAGTTCGGGATGGTGGTGTGACGATGAGGATTCCGCTCAGTTGGCTCGCGGAGTTCGTCGAGTTCGCGCCCGGCACGACGCCGGAGGACGTGCACGCCGCGCTCGTCCGCGTCGGTCTCGAGGAGGAGGACATCCACCGCGTCGAGCTCTCCGGACCGATCGTGGTCGGCGAGGTCCTCGACTTCGTCGAGGAGCCGCAGAAGAACGGCAAGACCATTCGCTGGTGCCAGGTCCGCGTCGCGCCCGAGGGCGAGACGGCGGCCGACGGCGGCGAGAGCGTGCACGGCATCGTGTGCGGCGCCGGCAACTTCCTCGTCGGCGACAAAGTCGTCGTGACGCTCCCGGGCGCCGTGCTCCCCGGTCCGTTCCCCATCGCGGCTCGTAAGACCTACGGTCACGTCTCCGACGGCATGATCGCGTCGTCCCGCGAGCTGGGTCTCGGCGACGAGCACGACGGCATCCTCCGACTCGTCGAGCTCGGACTCGGCGATGCCGAGGTCGGGAGCGACGCGATCGCGCTCCTCGGGCTCGACGACTCGGCCGTCGAGATCAACGTGACGCCCGATCGCGGCTACGCCTTCTCCATCCGTGGCGTCGCGCGCGAGTACGCCCACGCGACGGGTGCAGCCTTCACCGATCCCGCTGAGGCGTTCTCGCGCCCGCCGGCACGGGAGGGCGGCTACCCGGTCTCGATCCAGGACTCCGCGCCCATCCGTGGTCGCGCCGGTGCGAGCGTCTTCGTCGCGCGCACCGTGCGCGGGGTCGACGTGTCGAAGCCGACCCCGATGTGGATGTCGTCGCGGTTGCGCCTCGCGGGCATCCGGTCGATCTCCCTGCCCGTCGACATCACGAACTATGTGATGCTCGAGCTCGGTCAGCCGATCCACGGCTACGATCTCGGCGCGCTCCGCGGCGGCATCGTCGTCCGTCGGGCTGCACCGGGGGAACACCTCACGACGCTCGACGGGCAGAACCGTGCCCTCGATCCCGAGGATCTGCTCATCACCGACGACAGCGGCCCCATCGGGCTCGCGGGTGTCATGGGCGGGGCGAGCACGGAGATCGGCTCGACGACGACGGACGTGCTCATCGAGGCGGCGCGCTTCGATCCGGTCTCGATCGCTCGCACGGCTCGTCGGCACAAGCTGCCGAGCGAGGCGTCCAAGCGTTTCGAGCGGGGCGTGGATCCCAACGTCGCCTCGAACGCGGCCGATCGCGTCGCCGAGCTCCTCGTCGAGCTCGCCGGCGGCCGTGTCGACGAGGAGACCACGGCCATCGACGACGCCGAGCAGCCCTCGAGCATCTCGCTGCCCGATGGCTACGTCTCCCGCATCGTCGGCTTCGAGGCCGAACGCGATGAGACGATCGCCGCTCTGCGCGAGATCGGGTGCACGGTCGATGACTCCGAGCCGGACCTCTCCGTCGTGGCGCCCTCGTGGCGTCCCGATATCACCGAGCGTGCCGACCTCGCCGAGGAGGTCGCCCGGATCCTCGGCTACGACCGTATCCCCGCGGTCCTTCCCGTCGCTCCGCCCGGACGCGGCCTCACGCCGGCCCAAGTGATCCGGCGACGGGTCGCCGACGCGCTGGCCGCCTGGGGGGCCACGGAAGTCCTCGCCTACCCGTTCGTCGCTGCGGAGCAGAATGCGCTCTTCGGCGCGCCGGACGGTGACACGCCCGAGTCCGTGCGCGTCGCCAATCCCCTCGACGCAACCGTGCCGTTCCTGCGGACCTCTCTGCTGCCCGGCCTTCTCGCCGTCGCGAGCCGCAACACTTCGCGTGGGCTCACCGACCTCACCGTCTTCGAAGCGGGGACCGTCTTCCGTCCCGCACGCGGTCGGTCGTACGGTCAGCGTGTCCTGCCGTCGGCCGTGGGGCGTCCGAGCGCCGAGGAGCTCGCGAAACTGCAGGACGGAATTCCGCCGCAGCCGCGACACGTCGGTGTCGTCTCGCTCGGGAACCGCCTCCCGAAGCGCGCGGGGGAGCCAGCGGTTCCGGCCGGTCTGGCTGACGTCCTGGCCGCCGTCCGGGTGATCGCACTCGCGACCGGGGTGCGGATCGATGTCGCGCAGGGCCGCCACCACGCGTTCCACCCCGGACGCACAGCGGTCCTCAGCGTCGGTGGTGCGTTGATCGGCTACGCAGGAGAGCTTTTGCCGGCTGTTGCGCTCGACGCCGACCTGCCGCGCACGGTCGCCGCGCTCGAGCTCGACCTCGACGCCGTCATCGCAGCGGCGCCGACGACGATCGATGCGTCTCCGATCGCCGTCATGCCGGCGGCGACCCAGGATCTGTCGCTCGTGGTCGAGCAGCGCGTCGCGGCGGCTGCCGTGCTCGCCGCCGTGAGGGAAGGCGCCGGGGACCTGCTCGAGGACATCCGCCTCGTCGACGACTACCGGGGTGCGGGACTCGAGGAGGGGACGAAGAGCCTCACGTTCGCTCTGCGGTTCCGGTCGAACGATCACACCCTGACAGCGGCCGAGGCGAGCGAGGCGAAGCTCGCCGGAGCGGCGCTCGCGGGGAGTCGGTTCGGCGCGACGATCCGCGAGTAAGTCGTCGGAACGACGAGTGAGGGCGTGAGCGCAGCTGCGGTCACGCCCTCACTCGTCCTCTCAGCGGATGAGCGGGTCCGGCACCGCGAACACCGAGGGCGCCAGATACGCGTCGAGGGCGCCAGGTGTACCTGGCGCCCTCGTGCGGGTGTAGCTCTGTGGGTTAGTCGCGGAAGGACTCGATCGAGGCGCCCAGGGAGATGAGGCGCTCCTGGAGCTGCTCGTAACCGCGCGCGATGATGTCGACGTTGCGGAGCACGCTCGTGCCCTTCGCCGCGAGCATCGCGAGCAGGATGACGACCGCGGGGCGCAGCGCCGGGGGGCAGCTGACCTCGGCACCCGACCAGTGCGTCGGGCCCGTGATGTCGAGACGGTGCGGGTCGCGCAGCTTGACGTTGGCCCCGAGTCGCGTGAGGTCGGTGAGGTGGATCGCCCGGCCCTCGTACACCCAGTCGTGGATGAGCGTCTCACCCGTCGCGCACGCCGCGATCACGGCGAAGAAGGGCAGGTTGTCGATGTTGAGACCCGGGAACGGCATCGGGTGGATCTTGTCGATCGGCGCGCGCAGCTCCGACGGGTGGACCGTCACGTCGACGAGGCGGGTGCGCTCGTTCTTCGCGAGATACTCCGGCGTGATGGTGTACTTCAGGCCCATCTCGCTGAGGGTCGCGAGCTCGATCTCCATGAACTCGATCGGGACACGCGTGACCGTGATCTCGGAGTTCGTGACGATGCCGGCGGTGAGCAGGCTCATCGCCTCCACCGGGTCCTCGCCCGGCCAGTAATCGACGTCGGCCTCGACGCGCGACTTGCCCGTGATGCGGAGGGTCGTCGAGCCGATGCCCTCGACCTCGATGCCGAGGAGCTGCAGGTAGAAGCAGAGGTCCTGGACCATGTAGTTGGGGCTCGCGTTGCGGATGACCGTGACGCCGTCGCGCACGGCGGCCGCCATGATCGCGTTCTCCGTGACGGTGTCGCCGCGCTCCGTGAGGATCACGGTGATCTGCTCGCCGGACTTCGGGGAGACGGTCGCGTGATACCAGCCGGCACCGGCCTCGACCTCGAGACCGAACGGTCGCAGGGCGATGAGGTGAGGCTCGACCGTGCGGGTGCCGAGGTCACATCCGCCCGCGTACGGGAGCTCGAACTGGGTGAAGCGACCGAGGAGCGGGCCGAGGAACATCAGCACGCTGCGCGTGCGGCGGCCGGCCTCCTCGTCGATCGCGTCGAGCTTGAGCGTCTCGGGGACCTTGATCTCGACGTCGTTGCCGTCGGCCGACCACGTGACCTGGACGCCGAGGCTCCGCAGCACGTCGATGATGCGGTCGACCTCGACGATGCGCGCGACACGGTGGAGTCGCGTCGTTCCGCGGTTCATGAGCGCGGCGCACAAGAGGGCGACGGCGCCGTTCTTGCTCGACTTGACCTCGATGCTGCCGTGGAGCTTCGCTCCGCCCTGCACCCGCAGGTGCGAGTTCTTGCGCGAGTCACCGAAGGTGACGATCTCACTGTCGAGGGCTGCGCTGATACGGCTGAGCAGGTCGAGGCTCATGTTCTGGCCGCCCTGCTCGATGCGGTTGATCGCGCTCTGGCTCGTGCCGACGCGCTCCGCGAGCTGGGACTGTGTGAGTCCCTTGCCCTGGCGGGCGCCGCGGATGAGGGCTCCGACTTCACGGAGAGGGGCTGCGGTGGTGGGGAGGGTGTCTACGTCTGTCACGTGCTTCAGCGTATCTCACATGTGAGATTATTGCCGCACGATTCGACGCCAAAGGTCCGTCGGCGTGTCGCTGAGGGGTCGAAAGCGACGCGCTGTGACGTCTGGGGGCCTCACGCGGCCGGCGTCCTCTCTCTCGTCGGCCGCGGGTGAGAACGGGTTCACTCCGCAGGGTGGATGACCGTGATGCCCGTCGACGGCATCGTGTCCGTACGCGGGAGGAGCGTCGCCCCCTCCTCGAGGCCGACGCTGCCCGTCACGAGGTCCTGGGGGCGAAGCGTGCCGTCGGCGACGAGCGCGAGCATGTCGGCGTAGTCGCGTGCGGCCATGCCGTGGCTCCCCAGGACCGAGAGCTCGAACGTGATCACCCGGTCGAGGGGGAGCCGTGGCAGCTCCTCCGCCGCGAGGAGGCCGATCTGGACGTGCCGGCCGTGGCGCCGGAGCGACAGGATGCCGCTCGTGCTCGTCTCCGCCGAACCGACGGCGTCGATGGACACGTGTGCTCCTCCTGAGGTGAGGTCGACGATCGTCTCTGCGACATCGGGAGCGGCCTCGAGCACGGCGTCGGCGCCGAGCCCCGTCGCGAGCCGGAGTGCCGCGGGGCTGCGGTCCACGACGACGACCCGAGCCCCGAGCGAGCGGGCGATCATGACGGCGCTGAGACCGACGCCGCCGGCTCCGAACACCGCGACCCACTCGCCGGGCCGCACGTCCGCTCGGGAGCGGACGGCGCGGAAGGCCGTCGCGAAGCGGCAGCCGAGGCTCGCCGCCGCGTCGTCCGACAGGGCGTCGGGTACCGCGACGAGGTTCGCGTCGGCGGCGTGCACCGCGACGAACTCCGCGTGCGAGCCCCACCCTGTGAAGCCGGGCTGCGTCTGGTCCGGGCAGATCTGAGCGTCGCCCTGTTCGCACCACTCGCACACCCCGCAGCCGCACACGAAGGGAGCGGTCACGCGATCGCCGATCGCCCAGCGCGACACCCCGGCGCCCACGGCCGTGATCGTCCCCACGAACTCGTGACCCGGCACGTTCGGGAGGGTCACCATGTCGTCGCCGTGGGCCCAGGAGTGCCAGTCACTGCGGCACACGCCCGACGCGCCCACCCGGAGGACGACACCGCCGTCCGGCACGGTCGGCTCGGGGACGTCGCGCACCTCGACAGGGCCGCCGAATGCGTCGTAGACGATGGCCCTCATGACAGGGCTCCCGCGGTCGTGGTGCTGCCTGTGGCGGCGATGAGGGGGACGGATCCGTGCGTCATGAGGTGCTCCGATGTCGGCGGGTGGTGGTGCGGTCGGGGGCGCGCCGAACGGCTCGGCACGCGAGGTGGACGGCGAGCCTGACCTCGGCGTCCGACAGGTCGAGTCCCAAGATCTCCTGAGATCGCGCGATGCGCGTGGAGACGGTGTTGCGGTGGAGACCCATCGCCTCGGCCGTCGCCGCGATGCCCGACTCGTGGTCGAGGTAGGCCGTCAGGGTGTCGAGCAGGTCTGGCGGACCGTCGAGGAGGGGGCCGAGGAGGGAGGCCGCGGCGGGGATGAAGGTGTCGTTCTCGGTCCAGGACAGCAGGAGCTGTTCGAGGCCGAGCGTGTCGATGCGCACGAACCACCCGGCAGACGACCGCGTCGCCGCGATGCGCGCGGCGTCCGTCGCGCCGTCGATCGAGGCGACGAGTCCCGGCGAACCGCTGTGGAGTGCCCCGACACCGGTCGCGACGTTGAAGGCCCGTCGCGTGGACGCGTGCACCACTCGGAGCGACGCTACGAGGTCCTCGACGACGCCGGGCGGAGGCGGCGACGTGAAGCTCGCCCAGCCGGTGATGCCTCGACCGCTCGTGGCAACGTGGAAACGCCCGGGGAGGGCGGCGAGCTCGCGGGTGACGAACCGCAGCAGCTGGAAGGTGTCGACGCGGGTCCGACCGATGATGCGGAAGGCGACATGGAAGCCCGTCGTACGCCAGCCCCGATCGAACATGCGCTGCTCGAGCTCGGCGTCGCGACCGTCGCGTTGCTCGACGAAGTCGCGCAAGAGCCCGGAGGCCACTGCGGCGTCGTTCACATCAGCGACTTCGTCGATGAGGATGCGGGCGGCGACGGCCGGCATGGCCACCTCGGCGGCGACGGCGAGGGCGCCGAGCTGCGCCGCGTTGAGCCCGTCGCCGAAGAACGCGAGCCGGAGTCCGGCCCTGCTCGGGCTGTCGACGAGCACGGACGAGGCGGCGCCCTCCTCGACCGATACGGTGTCGAGCCACGGCCCGAAGTCGATCGCGTCGTGCACTGCCCTGGGGAGCGTCCCGCCGGCCTGGAGGATCACGCGCTCCGCATCGACCAGCGCGATGCCGTGCCCGACGCTCGCCGAGAGATGGCGGAGGAGATCGGCGAGGCCCGTCGCGTGATACTCGATCGACTGCGCGACGTGCCTGACGTAGCCGAGGGTCAGGGCGTCACGGCCCTCGAGCAGTTCCCAGCAGGCCTTCGCGAGCCGAATGGGGTCGTCGGTCTCGAGGAGGACGACGCCCAGCCGCTCGGCGAGGTACCGGCCTCCTGCCCTGAGTGCGTCGGCGCCGGGGAGCGCGATCGCGCGGTAGCCGAGGTCCCGCGCTCGCCGGATGAGCGCGTCCTGCTGCCAGCTCGCCGGCGGCCACGACGTCGTGAGGATCGCGAGCGCGCTGGCCACCGAGCGGGAGAGATCCGCCACCGACTCCTCGACGTCGACGCGCGTCCAGGGCGCGGCCGACGACCCGGCGACGACGCGGACGCCGCCACTGCCGGGGTGCGCGAGCAGAGCGTCGAGATCGAGTTCCGACGTCACGGCGTCCCGCCCATCCCGGGCAGCCCGTCCGATCCGCACGGCCCGTCCAACCCGGACAGGCCGTACGCCGCCGGCGACACCGTCGCGAGCCGTTCCGGTGTCTGCGTCCACCACTCGGGTGCGGGGAGCGCGAGGATCGCGACGTGTCTCCCGATCGTGAAGCCGTCGACCTGGAGGACGCTACGGGAGAGCGAATCGACGGTCACGATGATCTCGGGGGTGACCGACTCGACCTGGCCGTCCCTCATGAACGCGAGCGTCTCGGATCGGGCGATGACGCGCAGGAGGGCGCCGTCATCCGCGCGGATCTCGATCGTCGACGCGAACGGGTCGTCCGGTGTCGTCTCGACGGTCATCACACGGCCGACTCCGAGGAGCCGAGCGGCGAGTGCGTCCGCGAGCTCGGGGAGGGAGGGGGCGGCACCGTCGTGCTCGAATGCGCGACCGAGCCTCATCGCGCGGTCGAGTCCGCCGGTGACCGCGTGCTCACGCAGATCGCCGACGGTGAAACCCGCGACGAGCACTGCAGACATCCCGCCGGCCTGCACGATCGCGCTTCGTGCGAGCTTCTCGACGTCCGCGGCGCGTGCCGTGTCGATCACGACGACGCCGTCCGCACCGGTGCTACAGATCGTCACGGTCCCCGGCACGCGGTCGACGAAGAGGGTGAGCTGGTCGAGACGGGGGAGGGCCCTTCCCATGAGGTCGGCATCGACGACGGCGAGTTCGTCGGCGAGCGAGAACGGGCTGAGGCCGTTCAGGCCGGCGCCCTCGAGGGCGCACACGGCGCGCGCCCGCACGCCTGTCCAGCGCTCGGCGGCATCCACGAGGGGCGCGAACGGGGCGTCACCGGGGATGCGCTCGCCGAGGAGCAGGGTTGAGCCACCGAACGCGACGGCGACGCACGGCGTCTCGTCCGGCAGGTCCTCGACTCCGAAGACCGTGAGCGGCCAGAGCGGCGATTCGGCGAGGATGAGTTGCCACATCGTGGTCGTCCCGCCGCCACCGGACCCCAGCACGCCATACCCTCGACCGAGCGTCGTGAGCTCGTGGCGTTCGAGCGTCCTCACCATGAGTCAAGCGTACTGGCGGGCCTCGACGGGGATGAACGGCTCGTCGAGGCCGAAGGCCCGCGGGCCGAAGGCCGCAAGCGCCGCCGGCGTCCGCATCATCTCCGGGGTGGAGATGCCGAGGACCCGGACGCGCTGGCCGTAGCGCAGGCCCTCCGTCGTGACGGGCTCGCACGTCTCCATGTCGACGACGCAGATGAGGTCGGGGACGATCGCTACCACCTCGCCCCCGCGCCGGGCGACGAGGTTCTCGTTCTGGAAGGCGATGTCGAGATGGTCGTCATCGCCCGGATCGAGGGACGCAATCACGGCCGACCCCTTCGCGAATCCCTCGGTCGTACGCCGCTCGACGTCGCTCACCTTGCCCACGAAGAGCTCGCGCACCTCGGAGTAGAGCGTCGGTGCGAGGGTGTCGACGATGGCTTGCACGGGCGACGTATGGGCGTCTCTCGCCCGGCGGATCGCGCGGCCGAGCGCGAGGGCCATCGACAGGGTCCTCGGCACCGCCGTGCGCTTCACGTCGGCTCCCGTCATGGCGTATTCCGCGATGTGCGAGACCCCGCCGAGCCGAATGGTGACGCCGCGCGCGAGCCATTCCATCTGCCGGTCGTCGTCGCCGGTGTCGATGACGACCGTCTCGCCGCGCTCGCCGCTCAACGCGAGCGGCGAGCCGTGCACGCCGTAGACGGCGAAGGTCTCCATCGACAGCTCGGGGAAAGCCCGCCCCATCCCGTCGGCGTCGACGACGGGCAGGCCCGTCTCCGCGGCGACGATGAGCGGGATCATCGAGTTGATGCCGCCGCACTCGATGGGCATGGTGGCGTCGGCACGGCGCCCGATGTGCTTCTCAAGGGTGCGAAGCGCCAGCGTTGGCTCCGTCCCCGCCGGGATCTTCTCGATCATGACGGTCGGAGCGCCCATCTGCGCGGTGGGGATCACGAACAGATCGTCGGGAAGTTCGTCGGGATCGAGAATCGTGATGGCGCCGTCGCCGAGCACACGCTCGACGAGCTTCGTCCCGATGTAGGGGTCGCCGCCCCCGCCCGTGCCGAGCAGCGTGGCGCCGCGAGCGAGGTCGGGGAGGTCCGCGGCGGTCAGTGTCCAGCTCACAGCACCGGCTCCCGAGTCCCGTCGAACCGGCGGGACGCCGTCTCGTAACCGAAGTAGCCGGGACCGACCATCGCGAGTGCCTCCGGGGCGTGCCAGCGTGGGTCGCTCGGAGCGGCCACGACGCGGACGCGCTGGCCGTAGCGCAGTCCCTCCGTCGTGATCGGCTCTCCCGACTCGTGATCCAGCACAATGATGAGGTCCGGCGTCGTCACGAGCACCTCCCCGTCGCTTTCGGCCATCAGATGCTCGTTCTGGAAGGACAGGGTAAGGGATCCGTCCGTCCCGTCGATCGTCGCCCGGCCGCGAGCGAACCCCGTCGTCGTCGCACGCTCGACGTCGACGACCTTGCCGGCGAAGAACTCGCGCCCCCGGAGGATCTCGACGACGCGCGCGACCGGGTCGGTCTTCTCGGCGCGCGCCTCGACGAGGCCGGCGCCGATCGCGACGCAGTGGCTCAGGGAACCATCCACGAGGGCGACGCGCGCGATGTTGCCGTCCATCGGGAACCCCGAGATCATGATGGAGCAGCCCATCTCGACGCACGCGACCCGCGCGATGCGCTCCGTCCAGTGATTGTCGACCGTGTTGAGCACTCCGACGTTGCCCTTCTCGTCGCCGAAGGCAAGAGGCGAGGCCGTCACGTCGTAGAGCGTGGGGAGCACCATCTGGAGCTCAGGGAAGGCCCGCCCCATTCCATCGGCGTCGAGGAGCGGGAGCCCGAGGGCAGCAGCGGCCGCGACGGGGATCGTCGAGTTGACGCCGCCGATCTCCGCGCACGCGACGTGGGTCACGGCGCGCCCGAGCGACGCACCGAGAGCGCGGACGGGCGCGACGACCTCGTCGAGGCTCGGGAGCTTCTCGACCATGACGGTCGGAGCCCCCATCATCGCGACGGTCAGGACGAGTGCGTCGTCGGGCAGCTCGTCGAGCCCGATGACCGTGACGGGTCCGTGGGTGTCCACAGCGCGGCGTGCGAGCAGCGCCCCGATGTACGGATCGCCGCCGCCGCCCGTCCCGAGGACGGCGGCCCCCCGGGCGAGGCCGTCGATGGCATCTGCCGTGAGGATCCAGCTCATGACGACACCGCCATGTCGAGATCGCCGACGGCCTTGACCCGGATGCGCGTCGCGTTGCCCGGCAGGTAGGGGATGGGGACCTCGTCGAAATCGACGATGGAGACGGAGCCGGGCGTCGCTCCGGCGGCGATGGCCTTGTCCACAGCTTCAGCGCGGACCCCGGCGACGGTTTCGTCGCGGCCTCCGGGCCTCACGGCGTACACCTTGTCGATCTCACCGCCGACCTGGGCGATCGACGCACCGATGGCGTTCGCCACCGCGTAGTTCTCGGGCCGGTGCACCGCTCCGAACAGGGGCAACTCGTCGGGTAGCAGGATCGAGCCGCCGCCGACCGCGACGACGGGGATCGGCTCGGGCGACGTGCGCATGCGGTCGACGGCCTCGGCGACGCGTTCGGCGATCCGGTCGAGCACCCGGGTGACGAAGACCGGATCGAGGTGGGCGACGCGCGTGGGGTCTCCGACATCGGCACGGCCGGCGGCCACGGCGATGTCCGTCGCGGTGAGGGTCGAGCCGCCGAACACGAGCGCCTCGGTCGTGAGCCGGTAGCCCACGGATTCGGGTCCGACCTCGCCGGTGTCGAGGTCGACGACGCTGCCACCCCCGATGCCGATGGAGAGGACGTCGGGCATTCGGAAGTTCGTGCGGACGCCCGCCACCTTCACCTCGTTCGCCGTCTCCCGCGGGAATCCGTTCACAAGCAGACCGATGTCGGCGGTCGTGCCTCCGATGTCGACGACAGCGCACGTCTCGAGGCCGCTTGTGAGCGCCGCTCCGCGCATCGAGTTCGTCGGGCCGGAGGCGAAGGTCGCGACCGGGTAGAGGCGCACATAGTCCTCATCCATGAGCGTCCCGTCGTTCTGGCTCAGGAAGATGGGTGCCGTGATGCCCTGAGCACGCACGGCGGAGGTGAGACCGTCGACGATCTCGGACGCGAGTTCGCGGAGGGCCGCGTTGATGATCGTGGCGTTCTCCCGTTCGAGCAGCCCGATACGGCCGATCTCGTGGGAGAGCGAGATCGCAACGTCCGGCCCGAGGATCTCCGCGACGATGCCGGCCGCGGTCGTCTCGAGGTCATGGTTGACCGGACTGAACACGGAGGAGATGGCGACGGAACGGACGCCGTTCGCGGCCATGTCGGCCGCGATCCCGCGCAGCTCGTCCGCGTCGAGCGGCGAGATCGGCCGGCCGTCGAACTCGTAGCCGCCGTGCGCGAGGTAGCTGCGGGCACTGATCGCGGTCGTCAGGGTCTCGGGCCAGTCCACGAGGGGAGGGAGCGCCTTGGTCGCGGGCAGTCCGAGCCGCAGCGCCGCCGTCGGTGCGAGCCTCTTCGCCTGGACGAGCGCGTTGATGAAGTGCGTCGTGCCGATCATGACAGCGCTGATGTCGGAGCCGTCGAACGAGTGGCCGGTACGCAGACCCTCGATCGCCTGGACAATGCCGGAGGTGACGTCGGGGGTCGTCGCGTTCTTCACCCCCGCGAGCGTCTGCCGGCCGTCCATGAGCACTGCGTCGGTGTTGGTTCCGCCGACGTCGATGCCGATGTGCATGTTTTTCTCTTTCCGAGTGGTGCGAGGGTGGGACGAGTGAGGGTCAGACCGTCGTGGTCGCCGGGGCATCGACGTCGGCGGATTGGGCCGTCACCGCACGACCGACGCCGCGAACCAGCCCGAGCTTGCCGGCGGCGACGTAGAGGACCATGGAGAGCACGAGCGACAGCACCGGCGGGATTCCCCACGTGATGACATAGCCGGCCACGGCCGACACGAGCCAGATGATGATCGTCGCGGGCACGATCCGCGGAGCGGTCTCCGGCAGGCGCCCGACGGCGCGAGAGGCGTCCAGCTCACCCCGCCAGCGCTTCACGATGAAGTATTCGGCGACCATGATGCCGGCGATCGGTGGGAAGGCGACGCCGAGGATGGTGAGGAAGCCGGTGAACTGCGAAAGGATGCCGGCGGCCGCGAGGATCGATCCGACGACGCCGAGGACGACGGTCGTCGTCACGCGGTTCAGCTTCTTCGCGAACGCGGTCGAGATGAAGTTCACGAGGCCGAGGGTCGACGAGTAGAGGTTCCAGTCGTTGATCTTCAGCGTGCCGGTGATCACGATGATGAGCCCGATGAACCCGATGGACGACGTCACGATGGCGACGATGTCGCCGGTCGCCGCAGCGTGCGCGAGCAGGACACCGGCGAGGCCGATGACGAACTCCCCGAGGGTCACGCCCACGACCGTCTGCTTCACGACGTCGGCCTTCGAGCGGTTGAACCGCGTCATGTCGGCGGTGATGATCGCTCCGACGATGAGGCCGCCGGCCACGATCCCCGTTCCCGCCCAGACGCTCATCGTCGGGCCGGGAGCCGGGCCGGTGAGCAGCTCGCCGATGTCGTGACGGGTCAGCTCGCTGATGACGGACCAACCGACGAGGACGAGGAAGAGTGGCACCGTGACGTTCGCGAGCCACTGCATGCCGATGAAGCCGAAGCTCACGATGGCCGTGACCGCGAGGCCGAAGAGCAGGCTCCAGGCCCACATCGGCATGACACCCGGCATGAGGACGTCGAGGGACTGGGCGGAGATCGCCGACTGGATTCCGAACCAGCCGATGAGGCTGATGCCGATTGCGAGGCCGACGAGGCTCGCGCCGACCTCGCCGAATCCGGTCCATCGGGCGAGGAGGGCGGTGTTGAGCCCTTCCTTCTGCCCGATGATTCCGACGATGCACATGATGACCTCGAGGATGACGGAGCCGAGCAGCAGGGCGAGGAAGGCCTCGCCGAACGTCATGCTGTAGCCGAGGGTGGCACCGAGGAGGAACTGGGACAGAGCGGAGACCTGCCCGAAGCGCTGCACGGCGATGCCGAACCAGGGCTTGCGGGCTGAGGGCGCGACGCGGGAGAGCGCGAAATCGTCGGCGGGGGCGATGCTGGCCATGAGAGGTCCTTCGAGGTCGGGGGGAGGGGACGTAGTGGCGCGGACCCAGGCTAGAGTGCCACCTCGCCACCAGCCATGTGCGAACAGCACTGATCCGCCGTGATGCTGTGCGATTCGCACAGTGGCCGGATGGGGCCGCGTCAAAGCCACCGACTGCATGGGCCTCACCGTCGGCCCCGGACGATTCGCGACGGCCGCCGCGCGGGTAGTACGCTGTCCCTCATGGCTCTCCTCGTTCGCAGCACTCCCGCACTGGGCTCCGCCCGTGCGCTGCGTCGACGCCTTGTTGCCGAGCGACGATAGGCGACGCCGGGAGACCCGCAACGGGTCCGAGACGCGTCGCCGGAACTCCGACCGTTCGTCTCACTCAATAAGGTAGAACCATGTCCTACTCCGTGGCCGTCGCCGGTGCTTCCGGCTATGCGGGGGGCGAGCTGCTCCGACTGCTCGACGCCCATCCCGAATTCGAGATCCGCACCGTGACCGCGCACAGCAACGCGGGTCAGCGCCTCGGGTCCGTCCAGCCCCACTTGCGTTCCCTCGCGGACCGCGTGCTCGTCGAGACCACGCCCGACACCCTCGCGGGGCACGACGTCGTGTTCCTCGCGCTCCCGCACGGAGCGTCGGGAGCGGTCACGGCCGATCTCGACGAGTCGACCCTCGTCGTCGACTGCGGAGCAGACCACCGACTCGTGAACGACAACGACTGGGCTGCGTTCTACGGCGGCGAGTACTTCGGAGCGTGGGACTACGGCGTGCCGGAACTCCCCATCGAAGCGGGGCGGAAGCAGCGGGATCGACTCGTCGGTGCCACGCGGATCGCCGCCCCCGGCTGCAACGCCTCCACGGTCGCCCTGTCGCTCGCACCCGGCATCGCCGCGGGAGTCATCGAGTCGACCGACATCGTGTCCGTCCTCGCGGTCGGTCCCTCCGGGGCGGGAAAGAATCTCAAGCTCAACCTGCTCGCGAGCGAGATCCTCGGAAGTGCGAACCCCTACGCGGTCGGCGGCACGCACCGCCACATCCCGGAGATCGCACAGAGTCTGCGCGCGGCGGGCGCCGCCGACGTGAGCATCTCGTTCACGCCGGTCCTCGTGCCGATGTCGCGCGGCATCCTCGCGACGTCGACCGCGCGGATCGTGCCCGGGACGAGCGCCGCAGAGGTGCGAGCGGCGTGGGAGAACACCTACGCCGGAGAGCGCTTCGTCGAACTGCTCCCCGAAGGAGAATTCCCGCGCACGGCGGACGTCCTCGGGGGGAACGTCGCCCTCCTCGGCCTCGCGGTCGACGAGGCAGCGGGGCGCGTCGTCGTCGTGGCCGCCGTGGACAACCTGACCAAGGGCACGGCGGGAGCGGCGATCCAGTCCGCGAACATCGCCCTCGGCATCGACGAGTCGACCGGACTCAGTGTGAACGGAGTGGCACCGTGAGCGTGACCGCAGCAGCAGGATTCGAGGCGGCGGGAGTCGCGGCCGGACTCAAGAGCTCCGGGGCCGAGGACCTCGCGCTCGTCGTGAACCGCGGACCGTTGCAGAACGCGGCGGCCGTGTTCACGAGCAACCGCGCCAAGGCGAACCCCATCATCTGGTCGCAGCAGGTCATCGCGGACGGTGTCGCGAACGCGATCGTGCTCAACTCGGGTGGCGCGAACTGCTTCACGGGCGCGCAGGGCTTCCAGACGACGCACGCGACGGCGGAGGCCGTCGCCGAGTCGCTCTCCCTCTCGGCGGGCGATGTCCTCGTCTGCTCGACCGGCCTCATCGGCGACCAGCTCGACCGTGACAAGCTCCTCGCCGGAGTCTCGGCGGCGGCCGAGGCGCTCGGCACCGATGGTGGCGACGCCGCGGCCCGCGCGATCATGACGACCGACTCGAAGCCGAAGACCGCCGTGCGCTCGCTCGAGGGCTGGACGATCGGGGGCATGGCGAAGGGTGCCGGCATGCTGGCCCCGGGCCTCGCGACGATGCTCGTCGTCATCACGACCGACGCGGTGGTCTCCTCCAACGAACTCGACGCGCACCTGAGGAGCGCGACGCGGGTCTCGTTCGACCGCCTCGACTCCGACGGCTGCATGTCGACCAATGATCAGGTCACGCTGTTCGCCTCGGGCGCGTCCGGCGTCTCGCCGACGCCGTCGGCGTTCGTCGCCGCGCTCACCGAGCTGTGCCTCGACCTCGCCGAGCAGCTTCAGGGCGACGCCGAGGGAGCGAGCCACGACATCGCGATCCGCGTCGTCGGGGCGGCGACGGAGGACGACGCCGTCGAGGTGGGCCGCTCGGTCGCACGCAACAACCTCTTCAAGGCCGCGGTCTTCGGCAACGACCCCAACTGGGGTCGCGTGCTCGCCGCGATCGGGACGACGGCGGCCGCGTTCGACCCCTACGTCGTGGACGTGTCGATGAACGGCGTCATGGTGTGCTCGAACGGCGGCCCCGACCAGCCGCGCGACCTCGTGGATCTCACGGACCGGGCGGTCGACGTGCTCATCGATCTGAAGGAGGGCGACGCGTCCGCGACCATTCTTACCAATGACCTCACGCACGACTACGTGCACGAGAACAGCGCGTACTCCAGCTGATGTCGACGATCGATCACACCCCCATCTCCCAGGCCGAGGCGATCGCGAAGGCCGAGGTCCTCATCGACGCGCTCCCGTGGCTCGCCCACTACTCGGGCGCGACCGTCGTCGTGAAGTTCGGCGGGAACGCCATGGTCTCCGACCAGCTCAAGGCCACCTTCGCTGAGGACATGGTGTTTCTGCGGCTCGCGGGGCTGCGTCCCGTCGTCGTGCATGGCGGCGGGCCCCAGATCTCGGCGCGCCTCAAGGAACTCGGCATCGAGAGCGAGTTCAAGGGCGGGTACCGGGTCACGACCACGGAGGCCATCACGGTCGTCCGCGACGTGCTCCGCGACGAGGTCAACCGCGACCTCGTCGACCTCATCAACGCGCACGGCGACCTCGCCGTCGGTCTCGACGGGCAGGACGGCGAGCTCTTCGGCGGACGGCGACGCGGCGCGATGGTCGACGGCGCGATGGTCGACCTCGGCCACGTCGGCGACGTCGTCGCCGTCAACACGCGCGGCGTCGTCGACGTGCTCGATTCGGGGAGGATGCCCGTCATCTCCTCCATCGCCCCCGACGAAGATCGCCCGGGTGCCTTCCTCAACGTGAACGCCGACGCGGCGGCCTCGGCGCTCGCGGTCGCCCTCGGCGCACGCAAGCTCATCGTGCTCACCGATGTCGCCGGTCTCTACAGCGATTGGCCGAACCGCGAGTCCCTCGTGTCGACGATCGACGCAGAGGAACTCCGTGCCCTGCTGCCGCGCCTCGAATCGGGCATGATCCCGAAGATGACGGCGTGCCTCGAGGCCGTCGACGGGGGAGTGGAGAACGCCGCGATCATCGACGGGCGCCTCCCGCACTCGACTCTGCTCGAGGTGTTCACCAACAAGGGAATCGGAACCGAAGTCGTGAAAGGCCTGTCATGAACGAGTGGAAGCAACGCGTCGAGACGGACATGATGCGGACCTTCGCCATGACGCAAGCGCTCTTCGTCCGCGGTGAGGGCTGTTGGGTCGAGGACGGCGCGGGGAAGCGTTACCTCGACTTCCTCGGCGGTATCGCGGTCAACGCGCTCGGTCACGCTCACCCGGTGATGGTGGAGGCGATCTCGCGGCAAGCGGCCACCCTCATCCATGTCTCGAACTACTTCTCCACGCCCCCGCAGCTCGAGCTGGCCGAACGCCTCAAGCGCCTCACGGGTGCCGGAGAGTCCGGTCGTGCCTACTTCTGCAATTCCGGGACCGAGGCGAACGAGGCGGCTTTCAAGCTCGCGCGCCTGAACAAGGGCCCGCACGGCACGAAGTACAAGATCCTCTCGCTCGAGAACTCCTTCCACGGCCGGACGATGGGCTCGCTTGCGCTCACGGGCAAGCCCGCGCTCCACGCGGGTTTCGAACCGCTGCCGGGCAACGTCGAATACATCGAGTCGACGATCGAGGCGCTCGAGAACGCGATCGACGACTCCGTCGCCGCACTCTTCGTCGAGCCCATCAAGGGGGAGGCCGGCGTCGTCGACCTGCCGGACGGATTCCTCGAGGCGGCACGCCGTCTGACCGCCGAGCACGGCGCCCTGCTCATCGTCGACGAGATCCAGACGGGGGCCGGGCGCACCGGCTCCTGGTTCGGGTTCCAGCGGGCGGGGATCGTGCCGGACGCGATCACGCTCGCGAAGGGCATCGGAGGGGGCGTGCCCATCGGCGCCCTCGTGACGTTCGGTCACGCCTCCGAGCTGTTCTCTCCCGGCCAGCACGGCAGCACGTTCGGGGGCAACCCGCTCGCGACCGCTACAGCCAACGCCGTGCTCGGTGAGATCGAGGACGCGGGACTCGTCGAGAACGCGCGCGTGCGCGGCGAGCAGCTACGCGCGCTCATCGCCGCGATCGATTCGCCCCTGATCCTCGAAACGCGGGGGGCCGGTCTCCTCGTCGGCATCGGACTCGCGAAGCCCGTCGCCCCCGCCGTCGTGCGAGCCGCTCTCGAGCTCGGGCTCGTCATCAACGCGCCGAACGACCGAAGCATCCGGCTCGCACCTCCGCTCATCATCGGCGAGGCCGAACTCGCCGAGTTCGACTCCCGCTTCCGCGCCGCGCTCGCCGCCGCCGCCTGACTCCCACCGAAAGCAGCCCCGTGACCCGTCACTTCCTCCGCGACGACGACCTCTCCCAGGCCGAACAGAGCGCCATCATCGATCTCGCGATCGAGCTGAAAAAGGACCGCTTCTCGGTCAAGCCGCTCGAGGGCCCGCAGACCGTCGCCGTCATCTTCGACAAGTCGTCGACGCGCACGCGCGTGTCGTTCGCGGTCGGCATCGCCGACCTCGGCGGCGTGCCTCTCATCATCTCGACCGCGAGCAGCCAGCTCGGCGGCAAGGAGACGGCCGCCGACACCGCTCGCGTGCTCGAGCGGCAGGTCGCCGCCATCGTCTGGCGCACCTACGCGCAGGCCGGTCTCGAGGAGATGGCCGCGAGGACGACCGTGCCGGTCGTCAACGCGCTCTCCGACGATTTCCACCCGTGCCAGCTGCTCGCCGACCTGCTGACGATCCGCGAGCACCGAGGTTCGCTCCCCGGGCAGACGCTCACCTTCATCGGCGACGGTGCAAGCAACATGGCGCAGTCCTACCTGCTCGCCGGTGCCACTGCCGGGATGCACGTCCGGGTGGCTTCACCGGAGGGCTACGCACCCAACCAGCAGGTCGTGGAGGACGCCGTGCGTCGCGCGCGGGAGACCGCCGGAACGGTCACCCTCTACACCGACCCGAACGAGGCCGTCACCGGGTCCGACGTCGTCGTCACCGACACGTGGGTCTCGATGGGCAAAGAGGAGGAGAAGGCGAGGCGCCTCACCTCACTCGCCGCCTATCGCGTCGACGCCGACCTCATGGCCCTCGCCAAACCCGACGCGGTGTTCATGCACTGCTTGCCGGCCGATCGCGGTTTCGAGGTCACCGAGGACGTCATCGACGGGCCGCAGAGCATCATCTGGGACGAGGCGGAGAACCGGCTGCACGCGCAGAAGGCGCTGCTCGTCTGGCTTCTCGAGCAGGCCTGACGCGCGCGAGCGCTCACCGAACACGCATCGAACACGCGACGACGAAGCAGGGAGAACACATGGCGGACAACCGGGCGAGCGAGGCGGGGGCCCTCTGGGGCGGGCGATTCGCGAGCGGGCCGTCGCCGGAACTCGCGCGTCTGAGCAAGTCGACCCAGTTCGATTTCGCTCTCGCGCCATACGACATCGCCGGTTCGCGGGCGCACGCGAAGGGGCTCGCGGCGGCCGGCTACCTCACGGCCGACGAGCTCGAGCGGATGACCGAGGCGCTGGACAGGCTCGAGGCCGCGGTCGAGTCCGGGGAGTTCACGGCGGATGAGGACGACGAGGACGTGCACTCGGCCCTCGAGCGCGGACTCATGACGATCGCGGGGACGGCGCTCGGCGGGAAGCTCCGCGCCGGACGCAGCCGCAACGATCAGATCGCGACGCTCGTGCGGCTGTACCTCCTCGACCACGCCCGCGTGATCGGTCACGATCTCGTCCGCCTCCTCGACGCGATCGCCGTGCAGGCCGAAGACCATGCGACGGCCGTCATGCCCGGCCGTACCCACCTCCAGCACGCCCAGCCCGTGCTGCTCGCCCACCACCTGCTCGCACACGCGTGGCCCCTCGTCCGCGACCTCGAGCGGCTCCGCGACTGGCGCGTCCGCGCGTCCGCGTCGCCCTACGGGGCGGGGGCGCTCGCCGGAAGCTCCCTCGGCCTCGATCCCCAGCTCATCGCGACCGAGCTCGGTTTCGAGCGTCCGACGGAGAACTCGATCGACGCCACGGCGTCGCGCGACATCGTCGCAGAGTTCGCCTTCATCACGGCGATGATCGGTGTCGACCTCTCGCGGTTCGCCGAGGAGATCATCGTGTGGAACACGCGCGAGTTCGGATTCGTCACCCTCGACGACGGCTACTCGACGGGGTCCAGCATCATGCCGCAGAAGAAGAACCCGGACATCGCGGAACTCGCTCGCGGCAAGTCGGGCCGACTCATCGGCAACCTCACGGGACTGCTCGCGACCCTCAAGGGCCTGCCGCTCGCGTACAACCGGGATCTGCAGGAGGACAAGGAGCCCGTCTTCGACTCCGTCGAGACGCTCGAGGTGCTGCTCCCGGCGTTCACGGGAATGGTCGCGACTCTGCGCTTCGACACCGAGCGCATGGCCGAGCTCGCGCCGCAGGGCTTCTCGCTCGCGACGGACGTGGCCGAGTGGCTCGTGCGGAAGGGAGTGGCCTTCCGGGACGCGCATGAGATCTCCGGTGCGCTCGTCCGCTTCTGCGAGGAGCACGGGCTCGACCTCGACGAACCGAGCGACGAGCAGTACGCCGCGATCTCGCCGCAACTGACGGCCGACGTGCGCGACGTGCTCACGGTCGCCGGGTCGATCGCGTCGCGCAACGGCACCGGCGGAACCGCGCCCACCCGGGTCGCCGAGCAGCGGTCGGAGCTCACCGAGCGCGTCGCCGCTCTCGCTGCAGCGTTGGGCGCCACGCCCACGCCATGACGGAGCTGGAGCGGGTGTTCGCCGCATCCGCAGTGGAGGTCGCCCCGCTCCTGCTCGGTGCCGTGCTGCGACGCACCGACGAGCACGGCACCGTCGGGGTGCGAATCACCGAGGTCGAGGCGTACCTCGGTGTCGGGGAGGACCCGGGGTCGCATGCGTTCCGGCGGCGATCGCCGCGGAACGCGACGATGTTCGGTCCACCCGGGCGGCTCTACGCGTACTTCACCTACGGAATGCACGTGTGCACGAACGTCGTGTGCTCACCGGAGGGGACCGCGTCGGCGGTGCTGCTCCGGGCCGGTGAGGTCGTCGAGGGTGTCGACATCGCGCGCACTCGACGCCCCGCTGCGCGGGCCGACCGGGATCTCGCGCGCGGACCCGCTCGACTCGCGTCGGCGCTCGGAATCCCGCTCGCCGACGACGGTGCCGCTCTCGACGCCGACCCCTACGAACTCGAGATGCGGATCGGGACTCCGCTCGACCGTGCCCTGATCGGCAGCGGACCGAGGACCGGCGTGAGCGGACCGGGTGGGGGAGACGCGTTCCCCTGGCGCTTCTGGGTCCTGGGTGACCCGAGCGTGTCCCCGTACCGGCGCCACCCGACGATGGGTGCCGACGACGGCGGTAGTTC
The DNA here is from genome assembly GCF_004078655.1 of Labedella populi. GTDB lineage: Bacteria > Actinomycetota > Actinomycetes > Actinomycetales > Microbacteriaceae > Labedella > Labedella populi. The sequence goes on from NZ_RZNC01000008.1 coordinate 106,041, forward strand.
GGTGCCGAGGGCGGTAGATGGAACTGGCGCCCTCGGACGGGTGTAGCGCTTTCGGGGCTTTCAGGTGATGGCGAAGACGAAGAGGGCTGCCGAGGCCGCGGCCCACACCATGCTCGCCAGGGTGCCGATCATGAAACGCTCCCGGGTCTCGGCTTCGGCGAGCTCGGTGAACCGGCCCACGCCCTTGACGGCCACCACGATCGCGATGGCCTCGGGGTAGCCCGCGATGAGGGCGCCGGCGATGGCCGCGCGCTCGAGGTAACCGATCGCGAGACCGCCGCGGAGCACCTCACGCGGGGCCGTCGCATTGGGGCCGCCCCGGTCGACGATGATGCCCCCGTGCGCCCCGGGACTGACGCTGCCGTGGGTCGCGAGATCGAGCGCGAAGGATGCCGCCGGGGAACCGCCGAGCACGGCGAGGGCGAACGCCGTGACGCCGATCAGGAGCGCGACGATGAGGGGCGGCTCCGGCGTGGGGAGTGCGACGGTGAGGATCCCGACGCCGAGCATCACGGCCGCAACCGTGATGAGGGGCGGGCGGCGGAGCACGGTCGTGAGAACGGTGGCTCCGAGGGCGGCGGCCGCGAACCCGACGGTCGCGATCCAGTAGAGGACGGTGCCGAGAGAACTGTCGAAGAGGTCCATCGCTCATCCGTCCGTCGTGGTCGTGTGCAGGTTCTCGAGCAGCCTAACGATCGCCTCCGACGCGGCGAACTCCTCGCGGCTCGAGCCGGTGCGCGCGCGCATGCTGACGGCACCCTGCGTGATGCCGAGGGTGCGGGCGGCCTCCGATTGCGTCGAGCCGGCGTCGAGGAGGTCGTGGACCTCCCAGCCCTTGTCGGTCCGCTTCTCGCGGAGCGCGAGCACGAGCGCGATGAGGGCCTCGATGCCGTCGGCGCCGAGAGCCGTGTTCGTCGAGCGGTCGCGGGACTCGTCCGTGGGCGGCTCCGCGCGCAATGCGAACCGGGCGGGTGTTCTCTTCGCGGCGTCGATGGCGGTACGAGCGGCGAAGAAGGCGTTCCCGGTCGACGCGCGGGTGGAGTCGCCGAGGGGCTCGCGGATGGTGCCGACGCCGAGTCCGACGCTCCAACGGCCGTCGCGCGTCAGTCGGAGCACCAGCCGGTACGCGGTGTCGGCGCTGCCCGTGAGCGCTTGGATCTCGTCGCCGGCCGTGCGGTCCGGGGGGAGGCGGAGCCGGTCGCCGAACTCCGCGCCGATGTCGCGCAGCGCGCCGGCGGCGGCGTCGTCGGTCGAGCGGCTGTCGACCTGGTCGGCGGTGATGACGAACATAGCTTCACACTCCCGGCTAATATCTGCCCGATATTAGCCTGCAGGCTGATGCGTGTCCACTATCAGGTCAGCGCAACGTCGCTGATATCGTGAACCGGTGATCAATCCCGTTCTCCCGACCCAACAGAACGACGCCTCCTTCGAGGACGTCTGGGACGAGCTCGTCTGGCGTGGGCTCGTGCACGTGTCCACCGATGCCTCGGCCCTCAAAGCGCTTCTCGGCGGGGATCCGATCACGTATTACTGCGGGTTCGACCCCACCGCTCCGAGCCTGCACCTCGGCAACCTCGTGCAGTTGCTCGTCATGCGCCGACTCCAGCTCGCCGGGCACCGGCCGCTCGGACTCGTCGGGGGATCGACGGGCCTCATCGGCGACCCGCGCCCCACCGCGGAGCGCACGCTCAACTCGCCCGAGACCGTGAACGAGTGGGTCGCGAACCTGCGCGCGCAGGTCGAGAACTTCTTGAGCTTCGAGGGCGACAACGCCGCGACGATGGTCAACAACCTCGACTGGACGGCGCCGCTCACCGCGATCGACTTCCTCCGCGAGATCGGCAAGCACTTCCGCGTCGGCACGATGCTCAAGAAGGACGCCGTGAGCGCCCGGCTCAACTCGGATGCCGGTATCAGCTACACCGAATTCAGCTACCAGATCCTCCAGGGGATGGACTTCCTCGAGCTCTACCGCTCGTACGGGTGTGTGCTCCAGACGGGCGGAAGCGACCAGTGGGGCAACCTCACGAGCGGCGTCGACCTCATCCACCGGGTGGAGCGCGCCGACACCCACGCGATCGGGACGCCGCTCATCACGAACTCGGACGGCACGAAGTTCGGCAAGAGCGAGGGCAACGCCGTCTGGCTGAACCCGGAGATGACGTCGCCGTACGCGTTCTACCAGTTCTGGATCAACACGGAGGACGCCGACGTGATCGCGCGCCTCAAGGTCTTCACCTTCCTCACCCGTGAGGAGATCGAGGGCTACGAGCGGCTCGCGTCGGACGAACCGTTCCGGCGTGAGGCGCAGAAGCGACTCGCGCTCGAGGTGACGACCCTCGTGCACGGCGAGGAGGCGGCGCGCGCCGCGATCGACGCGTCCGCCGCGCTCTTCGGCAACGGCGACCTCTCGGCGCTCGACGAGGGGACGCTCCGCGCCGCCCTCACCGAGCTGCCGCACGTCTCGGCGGCGCCGGGCGCTCCGCTGCTGCCGCTCCTCGTCGAGACGAGACTCGTCTCGAGTCTCAGCGAAGCTCGGCGTGCCCTCGCGCAGGGCGGCGTGTACGTCGACAACGAGAAGATCGCCGACGAGAACGCGACGTTCGAGCCGACACTCCCGGGCGGCGTCGCGGTCTTGCGTCGCGGAAAGCGCACCCTCGCGGGCGTCTTCACCGCCTGACCGCTCTCACCCCGCGCCACCCCCTTCGCCCATTTGCGTACGCAA
>NZ_RZNC01000009.1 GCF_004078655.1 Labedella populi
TCTGCTGGGCCCACCACCAAAACATCGACACCGGCCCCTGGCGCATCAGCACGCCCAACGGCGTCCCCCACGTGAGAGGACCGGCACACGTCGAATGGACGCACGCCACGAAATCGCGGGCTCGGCCGCCGCTTCCTGCTGCGGGCTGACTCGAGCGCCGAGACGACCCCGGCTCCAGCGTGCCCGCATTCCGGACCCCGCAGCTCGACCCTGACGTGTGAAGCGCGGCGTCCGCACTCTCGGGCATCACCGACTCCCCGATACTCCTCCGATCCGGCACGTGCCGCGCGTCGAACACCATGCAGCGGGCGATCCGGCCCGCGGGTTCGGAGGCAGACGTGACGAGGCGGGACAACAAGACCGGCGAGGTCGACTCGACCGGCACGGCTGGCACGGCGGGCACGGCTGGCACGGCTGGCACGGCTGGCGCAACGGTCGGCACCAGCACGGCAGGCGCGACGCGAGGACCCCAGCACCCGTGGGTCTGGGCGGCGCTCGTCGGTACCGTGAGCGCGGCCGTCTTCCTCGCCGTCGCCGAACTCGTGGCGCTCGTCGTCGCCCGGAACGGCAGCCCCATCCTCGCCGTCGGATCCTTCGTCATCGACATCGTCCCGCAGTGGGCGAAGGAGTTCGCCATCGCGACGTTCGGCGAATACGACAAGATCTTCCTGCTCGTCAGCCTCGGCATCGCGATCGTCATCGCCGCGGCCGTCGGAGGCGTGCTGCAGTACATCAAGCCACCGACCGGCCTCGTCATCATCGCGATCGCCGGCATCGCCGCCACGACCGCAACCGTCACCCGCGCCGGCGCGACACCACTCGCGGCACTCCCCGGCATCCTCGGCACCCTCGGCGGCGGTGCGATCCTCCTGATCCTCGCCCGGCGCCTCCGCGCCTGGCACCGCGACGCGAAGACGGCGACGGCGACGGCGACGGGGGCGACGACGACGACCTCGCCTGCCGCCGGAACCCCCGCAGGCCGCGCCGCGCTCGACCGTCGTGGCTTCTTCCGCATCCTCGGCATCTCGGCAGCGGGAGCGGCCGTCGTGGGAGTCGGGTCACGCCTCGTGAACGTCGCCACGTCGTCGATCACCGCGATCCGCAACGCGGTCACCCTGCCTACGCCCTCGTCGACGGTCACGATCCCCGAAGGTGCCGAACTCGACATCGACGGCGTCTCCCCACTTTTCACCCCCAACGAGGACTTCTACCGCGTCGACACGGCGCTCACCGTCCCGACCGTCGATACGTCCACCTGGAGTCTCACCGTCTCGGGTCTCGTCGACGAACCGCTGACCTTCAGCTTCGATGACATCCTCGCCATGGACCTCCGCGAGTTCGTCGTCACACTCACGTGCGTGTCGAACGAGGTCGGCGGCGGGCTCGTCGGCAACGCCAGTTGGCTCGGCGTGCCGGTCCGCGAGATCCTCGCACAGGCGTCGCCGCAGTCCAGAGCCGACATGGTCCTCTCGCGCAGCGTAGACGGCTACACCGCGAGCACGCCGCTCGCCTCCCTCACCGACGACAACCTCGACGCGATCCTCGCCGTCGGAATGAACGGCGAGCCCTTGCCGCTCGAGCACGGCTTCCCCGTGCGCATGGTCGTACCGGGCCTCTACGGCTACGTCTCCGCGACGAAGTGGCTCACGGAGCTCAAGGTCACGACCTTCGCCGAGGACGACGCATACTGGACGCCCCGCGGCTACAGCGCCGAGGCGCCCATCAAGCTCTCCTCCCGCATCGACACCCCGCGCACGGGCAAACCCATTACCGCAGGGCCCACGAAGGTCGCGGGTATGGCCTGGGCGCAGTCCGTCGGAATCGACCTTGTCGAGGTGCGCATCGACGACGGCGACTGGCAGCCCGCCACGATGTCCTCGCCGATCAACGACGACACGTGGGTGCAGTGGTACGTCGACTGGGAGCCCGACGCTGGCTCGCACTACCTCGCGGTTCGCGCCACGGACAAAGCAGGCAACCTCCAGATCGAGGAACGCGCCCCCATCGCGCCCAACGGTTCGAGCGGCTGGCAGCGCGTCCTCGTCCAGGTGCAGTAGCGCCTCTCGCCGATCGGGCACTCCTCCGACGACGCGGCGGCCGCCACCTTCCGGCGACGGCCGCCGCGTCGTGCAGCCCAACCGGGCTAGCGGGCGAGGATCACTGCGGTACGCGGACCGACCTCGATGCCACGAGACCCGGCCGCGGACGCGGCGCTGTCGCTGCCGCCGTCCGCGTCCGAGAGAATCGCGTCGGTCGCGAGCAGCACCGTGCCCGCGACGTCGAACGACGCCGGCTGCTCGCCGAGGTTGACGACGATCGTGAGCTCGTCGGGCTCGGCCCCGCGGTGGATCACGAGGGTGCGTGCGGTCTCGTCGACGTCGACGCTCACACGTCCGAGTCGCGGATCCGTCAATTCCGGACGCTGCTTCCGCAGCGCGAGGAGCGCTCGGTAGAGCTCGAGCATGCGGGCGTGCGGGGCGTCGGAGCGGCCCGACGTCTCCGACGGGTACGGCTCGCTCCAGTCGAGCTTCGAGCGCGAGAACGTTTCGGGATCCTGCGGGTCCGGGACCACGTCGGGGTCCCAGCCCATCTTCTCGAACTCGGCGATGCGCCCCTCGGCGGTCGCCTTCCCGAGCTCGGGCTCGGGGTGCGACGTGAAGAACTGCCAGGGCGTCGACGCCGCCCACTCCTCGCCCATGAAGAGCATCGGCGTGAACGGCGCCGTGAGAGTCAGGAGCGCCGCGATCGCAAGGCCGCCGTTGTCGACCGTCTCCGCGAGCCGGTCACCCGTCGCCCGGTTGCCGATCTGGTCATGGTCCTGATTGAACACCACGAGCTTCCAGGCGGGGGTGCGCTCGAGATCGATGGGCCGCCCATGCACACGACCCCGGAACGTCGACAGCTCACGGGCGTGGAAGAACCCCTTCTCGAGAACGTCGCCGAGCGCGCTGAGCGATTCGAAGTCCTCGTAGTAGCCGGTCGTCTCACCGGACACGGCGACATGCACGGCGTGGTGGAAGTCGTCGCTCCACTGCGCGGTGAGTCCGTAGCCGTGCGCCTCGCGCGAGCGGATGAGTCGCGGGTCGTTGAGGTCCGACTCCGCGATCAGAGTGAGGGGCCGTCCGACGTGCGCCGAGAGAACGTCGACCTCCTCGGCGATCTCCTCGAGGAGGTGCACGGCGCGGTGGTCGACGAGCGCGTGCACGGCGTCGAGCCGGAGCCCGTCGACGTGGAAGTCGCGCAGCCACATGAGGACGTTGTCGATGATGTACCGGCGGACCTCGTCCGAGTGCTCGCCGTCGAGGTTGACGGACGAACCCCACGTGTTCGCGTGCCCCTCGTGCAGATACGGGCCGAAGTTGGGCAGGTAGTTGCCGCTCGGGCCGAGGTGGTTGTAGACGACGTCCTGGATGACCGCGAGTCCGCGCTCGTGGCATGCCTCGACGAAGCGCCGGTACGCCTCGGGCCCGCCGTACGTCTCCTGGACGGCGTACCAGAGCACGCCGTCGTACCCCCAATTGTGCGTGCCGTTAAAGGCATTCACCGGGAGGATCTCCACCGCGTCGACGCCCAGTCCGACGAGGTGGTCGAGTCGATCGATCGCGGAATCGAGGGTGCCCTGAGGGGTGAACGTGCCGATGTGCATCTCGTAGATGACCGCACCGGGCAACTGCCGGCCCGTCCACGCGGCGTCCGTCCACTCGTGCGCGAGCGGGTCGTCGGTGCGACTGAGTCCGTGGACCCCGTCGGGCTGGCGGCGCGAGCGGGGGTCGGGCAGGGGCCTCGCCTCGGCGCTCGACGGCTCCTTCGGGTCGACGTCGATGAGGAAGCCGTAATCGTTCCCCTCGGGTCCGGGCACCACGGGGGTCGCGGGTGTCCACCAGCCGTCGCCGTCCGCCCGCATCGGGAGACGGTCACCGTCGAGCTGGAGGACGACGTTGTTCGCCTTCGGGGCCCACACGTCGAAGATCGGTCGAGTCATCGGAGTTCTGCTTCCTGGGTCAGGTGCTGGCTGGGGGCGTTCATGCTCGGGTCTCGCTACTCGGCCGTCGTGTCGACCGGCGCGAGGAGCGCGACGGGCAGGACGTCGAGCAGCGCGGCGACCTCCTCGACGCCGTCGACGGCGCGACCGGTGAGAGCATCGACGTACGCACCGGCGGGGATGCTGACGGTCGTGTCACCCCAACCGCCGCGCGCGACGAGCCCGAGGGGAAGACGCGTCGCAAGGGCGATCGCGCCACCGTAGTCGACCGCGACGAGATGGCCGGCTGCCTCGCCCGAGACCGGAAGCGGCGTGTAGGAGCCGAAGAGCTCCGGACGATCACGGCGGAGCCGGAGCGCCGACGCGGTGACCAGCAGCTTCGCGGCTCCTGAGTCGTCGACGGCGGGGACGGCACCGCCGTCGATCTCCGCGAGCAGGCGACGCCGGTGACCGTAGTCGACCGGCCGACGGTTGTCGGGGTCGACGAGGGAGAGGTCCCAGAGCTCGCTGCCCTGGTAGACGTCCGGCACTCCGGGACCCGTGAGCTGCAGCAGCTTCGCACCGAGCGAGTTGCTCCGGCCGGCCGCGAGCACACGATCCACGACCTGCTCGATGATGCCGCGCAGCTTCTCGTGATCGATCGCCGCGTCGACGAACGCGTGCATCGCCGTCTCGAACGCCTCGTCCGGGGCCGTCCACGCCGTGGACGTCTCCGCCTCGCGGGAGGCCTTCTCCGCGTACGCGTGCAGCCGTCCGCGGTACTCGGCGAGCGCGGCCTCGGACTCGAGCACGACGTCGGACGGCCAGGACCCGACGATCGCCTGCGCGAGCAGGTTGTCGAACGGCCCGTCGGGAGTTCCGGCGATCTCGCGCATCGCGTCGAGAGCGAACGCCCACTCCTCGGGGATCTCGGCGAGCACCGAGATCCGGGCGCGCACGTCTTCGCTCCGCTTCGTGTCGTGCGTCGACAGCGTCGTCATGCTGAGGGGCAGGTTCTCGAGGCGGTCGAGCTGCCGCTCGTGGAATTCGGCCACGTCGACGGAGAACTCGTCGGGTTCGGCGCCGACCTCCGTGAGGGTCGTGAGCCGCGTCCAGCGGTAAAAGGACCGGTCCTCCACTCCCTTCGCCATCACCATGCCGGAGGTCTGCTGGAAGCGCTTCGCGACATCGGTCGTGGGCTCGGCGAGCACGGGCACGAGGCGGTCGATCGCCTCGGTGAGCTCGGGACGGCGACGCTTCGCCTCGTCGGCCGACGCGTGCAGGTTCTCGATGCCGTCCGTGTACGTTTCGGTCGGCGCCTCGCCCTCGACGGGCGCCGCGAGGTAGGAGCGGTAGACGGGGAAGCACGCGAGCAGCTCCGCGATCGCCTCGTGCGCGTCGTCGCTGTCTGCGTCGGGTCCGGTTCCGGCGTCCGCCGTTCCGAGCACCTGAGCCGACTCGCGCGCGAGGCGCGCGACCTCGGAGCCGAGGATCCCGTCGGTCACCTCGCGCTTGCCGTCGTGAACCATGTCGCGCCAGTCGACGGGTCGAGCATCGTGACCGCGCAGCCGCGTGTCGAGGGCGTCGAGCGCCTCCTCGCCGGCGGGGTCGACGAAGAGGCGGTCGATCGACGCGAGCGCGTCGTACCCCGTCGTCCCCTCGGTCTTCCAGTGCGCCGGCATCCGCTCGGCGACGCTGCGCCCCTCCTCATCCGTGTGGCGGGCGAGGATCTTCTCGATCAGGACGTACGCACCACCGGTCGCCTCGGCGAGAGCGTCGAGGTACGCGCCGGGGTCGCGGAGCCCGTCCGGATGGTCGGCGCGCACACCGTCGGCGATGCCGTCGCGGATCCAGCCGACGATCGTCTCGTGCGACTCGGCGAAGACCCAGGGGATCTCGACCCGGATCGCGGCGAGCGTGTTGACGGCGAAGAACCGGCGGTAGTTGAGCTCGCTATCGGCACGGCGCCAGTTGACGAGCTCGTATGACTGTCCCGCGTGCACCGCGACGGGATCGGAATCCGCACCCTGCGGCGCCGTGCCCTCGGCGACCGGGTACTCGGTGTCGTAGTAGAAGAGGCGCAGGGCGCTCGAACCCGATTCGTCCTCGACGGTCTTGAGCGTGAGCTTGCCGAGCTCGCCGCCCTCATCGGCGGGGTCGTCGTCGCCGAGGACCGGGATGCGCAGCTTCCCGCCGCCGAAGTCCCAGTCGACGTCGAACGCCTCGGCGTACCGGGAGTCGCGCCCTTTCTCGAGCACGTCCCACCACCAGACGCTCTGGACGGGGGTCGCGACGCCCACGTGGTTCGGCACGATATCGACGAGCACGCCGAGGTCACGCTTGCGCGCCGCGCTCGAGAAGGCTCGCAGTCCCTCGTCGCCGCCGCGATCCGGGTCGACGAGCGAGTGGTCGGTCACGTCATAGCCGTGGTTCGAGCCCTTCTCGGCCTGAAGGATCGGGGAGAGGTAGACCCAGTCGGCGCCGAGCGATGCGATGTAGTCGGTCAGCTCGGCCGCCGCGTTCAGATCGAAGCCCTCGTGGATCTGCAGGCGATACGTCGAACGGGGAGCGCGGAGAACGTGGCGAGGAGCGGGCATGCCCCCATCCTGCCGGTCGGAAACGGTGTGGCGCGGGGACTTGCGCTCACGGCATCCGTCCCTCAGGGTTCGACAGGCGCGCTCGGCGTGGAAGCCGGCGCCGGAGACGGAGACTCGGGAGACGGAGACTCGGGCACGACCGGCGCCGGCTGCGATCCGCTTTCCCCGTCCTTCTCCGTCGCGCAGGTCTCGTGGCCTCCCGCGAGCGGCTGCACCGCATCGAACGGCGGTGCCGGAGTTTCGAAGGTCGCGGGGTCGGGAACCACGTCACCGTCGCCGAAGCGCGCGTGGAAGAGCGGGAAGACGTTCCATCCCGATCCGGGATTCGTGTCCGGATTGGGCACGAGCGCGGTTTCGACGCCCTCGTCGTAGGCGATGAGCCAATCGTCGCTCCCGCCCGAACCGACGGCGAGAGGGTGGCCGTCCTGGTCGAAGAGCTGCACCCCGACGAGCGGCGCACCCGCGCAGTCGTAGGCGAAGACGTTCGTGACCTGTGCGCCGTTCGCGCTGAGCTCCTGCGGGGCGACCTCGATCTCGTCGTACGCGTAGCTCGCACCGATCCCCGCACGGAAGGACGCCTCCGCGACGAGACCGGGGAGTGCCAAGATCGCGACGACGCTCACCACGGTCTTCGCGATCCGCAGCCACGCCCAGGGCAACCACCGCCCACGGCCCCACTGCACACTCACGACGACGACTCCGGCGAGAAGGAGCCAGCCGGTCAGCTCCGTGGGCAGCGGGCCGAGAGCACCGAACATGAAGACGATTGCGAACACGACCCAGCCGCGCAGCACCCACCAGGCCGGTCGGAGCGTGACGAGGAAGTCGAGCACGGCCGCGACGGCCGCGTTCCCGCGGCGCTCCTGCACCCACGCCGAACCGTTTCTCCACATGCGTTTGAAGCCGCCGAACCACTCGTCGTCGGGGCGGCGGGAGTCACGCGGGGGCAGGCCGGCGGCGGCGCGCAACTCGTCCGCGTACTCGCGGGCATCGCCGAGCGGTTCGCCGGAGTCCTCGCGCTGCTCGATGAGGTCGGCCTCGAGCCCGTCGACGAGCTCCTCGACCTCGTCCGGCGGGAGGTCGTCGAGGTGGGAGCGGACCGCGGCAGCGAAGCGAGCGACGTCATCGTCGTGCGCCGCGTCGACACCACCGTCGAAGGTGTTCGTTGTCGTCATCGTGCTACTCCGATCGAGGGGATCGTGTCGGCGGGGTTCCCGGCGATCACGCGAGTGAGGGTGGCGGAGAAGTCGGTCCAGGCGGTGCGCTGCTCGGCGAGGAGCTCTCGGCCCTCGCGGTTGATGCCGTAGTACTTGCGGTGCGGCCCGCCGTCCGATGGCACGACGTACGTCGTGAGCGCTCCGGCGGCATACAGCCGGCGGAGGGTGCCGTAGACCGACGCCTCCCCGACCTCGTCGAGTCCGGCGGCGCGTAACCGCCGGACCACGTCGTACCCGTAGCCGTCGTCCTGCTCGATGACGGCGAGTACCGCCGCGTCGAGCACCCCCTTGAGGAGCTGTGTGGTGTCCATAGAACCTCCTGCGATGCACGGTACCACGGAATGCACAGTACCGCGAGGAACGCGGATGTGGGTGTCACTGCAGGCCGTCGGAAGCGGAGCACGACCGGCGGAGTCGCGCTGTAGATTGAATATATTTATTGGGACGGCTCTCGAGAAGGACGGTCACGTGCTCTATCGCCAGGTGTACGACGCGCTCCGCGCCCGTATCGTGGACGGCCGCTACGCCGTGGGCGACAAGCTGCCCTCCGAGGCCGAGCTGTCCGAGGAGTACTCGGTCAGCGCGATCACCGTGAAGCGGGCCCTCGACCTCCTCCGCACCGACGGGTTCATCGTGCGCCGACCGCGACTTGGAACGTTCGTGACGAGCGCGACCCCGAACGGGACGACGCCGACGGAACCTGCTCCGCGCACCCGCCCGCTTATCGGGTGCGTCGTCACGAACTTCGACGACACCTTCGGCAGCCGCGTCGTCGAGGGGCTCCTCTCCGGGGCCGGCGTCGACGATCCCGTCATCCTCATGCGGTCGATGGGCGATCACGATCTCGAGGACGCGAGCATCCGCTCGCTCATCGACTCGGGGGTCTCGGGTCTCGTCCTGCAGCCGAGTTCCTCCGAGTTCATCCCACCGGCGGCGCTCGAACTCGTCACCCGGCGCTTCCCGCTCGTCATCCTCGACCGCGTCTTCGACGGCATCCCCGTCTCAGCGGTCCGCTCCGACAACCTCGCCGGAGCCATGAGCGCCACCGAGCATCTGCTCACCCTCGGGCACCGCAGCGTGGGATTCCTGAGCGCGGCGAGCCATGTCTCCTCGAGCGAGGAGCGACGGAACGGCTGGGTGCACGCGCACGCGGCCTTCCACCGCCCCCTCGACGACACGGCCGAACTGCGCACGCTCGACTCGACCATCCCGGGCAGCACGACGAGCGCCGAGGACGACATCCAGCGGATCGTGGCCTTCGTCCGCGAGCACCCCCATGTCACCGCGTACCTCGCGGCGGAGTACAACATCGCATTGCTCTTGCGTGAAGCCTGCCGCCGGCTCGGGCTGAGCATCCCCGACGACGTCTCCGTCGTCTGCTTCGACCACCCGGATGCCGCCTTCGACGCGAGCCTCTTCCGCTTCACGCACGTGCGCCAGCAGCAGAGCGCCATCGGCGAGCGCGCGATCGACGCCGTGCGGGCGCAGATCGCCGCCCCCGGCTCGATCGAGAAGGTGCTGCTCCCGACGGAGCTCGTGCTCGGCGCCTCGACGGCCCCGCCCCGCGCCTGAGTCACTCGCCACCCCGCTTCCCCTGTCCCCACGCAGCATTTGCGTACGCAACTGCCGACGGCGGGTGGAATTTCACCCGCAGGAGCGAGTTGCGTACGCAAATGCCGGAGAGGGGTGGGTTCCGGGCGGTGGGGAGGGGTGAGGTGGGGAGGGGGATCGGGGTCAGCGCGTCTCGAGCGTCGCGCGCTGCTCGATCGCCATGATCGCGCTGAGCTGGGTCGAGTACGGGATCGACTCGACGGAACTCACCGACCAGTCGTTCGCGGGGCGCAGCCACTCGCCGTCGAACGCCGTCGCCCACAGCACATCGGTGCCTCGGCGCACGAAGCCCTCGAGTTCGGCGCGCTCGGCGTCGCGTCCCGCGGCCGCGAGCACGAGCGTCACGCAGCCGAGGTAGCGGTAGAAGACGCCCTTGAAGAGGCCCTCGTCACCGCCCTCGCCCTCGTCGCGGAAGACGACACCATCACTCAACTCCGCGATCGCGGTGCGCGCCGTGCGCACGGCTCGGTCGAGGAGCGCCGTGTCGCCCGTGCTCTGCGCGAGCTCGACCGCAGCCCCGATGTAGAGACCCTGGTTGTAGGTGAAACGCCACTGCGTGTCGACGCGGCCGTCACCCTCGCGGTTGATGCCGTCCTCGACGAAGCCGTCGTCGCCCACGAGGTGGGTCTCGAGCCACTGGAACGCCGTGGTCGCATAGCCGCGGAAATCGCGATCCCCGGCCTCGCCCTCGGGCACGACGCGCTCGAGCCGCAGCGACAGGATCACGAGCGGACCGTTCGCCGGCGTGTTCTTGTACTCGAGCTGCTGCTTCCGCCACGCGAGGCTCGCCCCGCCGGCGTCGTTCCAGCCCTCCGCGATCACGTGGTCCCAGATCGCGACCGCATCGGCGAGGTAGGACTCGCGCCCCGTCGCCCCGTGCAGCCGCACGATCGCGAGCGCGAACCACAACATGTCGTCGAAGTAGTCGTTGAAGAGCTGACCGCCGTTGCGTTCGACGATGTTGCGGTAGCCCTCCTCGGCCTGATCCCGCCACGCCGCGTCGCCCGTGCGCTCGAACGCGTCGAGACGCGCGTCGATCACGTGGGCGAGCCACCAGTAGTTGAACGTCTCGGGGACGCCGGTCCCGGCGGGATGGCTGTTCTCGAGGAACTGCGGCCACTCCGCCCCGAAGTAGTGATCGAGACTGCGCTGCGCGACGTCGGCGCGGTGGGACCACTCGGCGCCGGCGCTGGTGCTGGTGCTGGTGCTGGTGCTGGTGCTGGTGCTGGTGCTGGTGCTGGTGCTGGTGCTGGTGCTGGTGGTGGTGGTCGAGGCCGCCGTGGCGGGTGCGGGGGTCGTGCTGGTCATGTTTCTCCGTTTCGGAAAGAGTGAGGGGGGGGGGAGGGCCGGGGGGCTCTCGGACAGCGTCAGCCGCGCGCGTCCGCGAGGATCTGGTCGCCCTGCTCCTGGGCCTGGTCGAGCGCCTGCTCGGCCGTGAGCTCACCGACGAGGAACTGTTCGAGAGCCGGGACGAGGGCCTTGCCCTCGACGTCCGAGAAGCCTTCGACGCTCGGACGGACCTCGGCGTACTCGAGCGTCTCGATGAAGGCCGCGTAGTGCGGGTCCTCGGTGAAGTACGGGTCGTTCGCCGCCTCGATGTTCGCAGGGATCCAGCCCGAGATCTTCGCGAAGTCGACACCGTTCTGAGGCTCGGTCGTCCACCACTTCATGAGCTCCCACGCCCCCTCGACGTTCTGCGCACCCTCGGGGATCACGAGACCGAAACCACCCATGTAGGCGCCGGTGTCACCGTCGGGACCGGCGACGGGCGGGGTGATGCCGTACTCGAGGCCCTCGACGGCATCGAGGGTGCTGAGCGCCCACGGGCCGTCGTACTTCATCGACATCGTGCCTTCGGCGAAGGGCGTCGCGCCGTCGCCGAAGCCGGGCTCGAAGACGCCCTCGTCCATGAGCTCCTGCCAGAACTCGAGGACCTCGAGGCCCTCGGGGCTGTTGAACGCCGTCTTCGTCTCGTCCTCGTTGAGGAGCGAGCCGCCCGCTTGCGCGAGGTACTGGTTGAACAGACCGGGGTCGCTGAGGTCGAAGCCGGCGCGCTCGAGCGTGCCGCCGTCGTTCTCGGTGAGCGCCACCGCCGCGGTCTTCAATTCGTCCCACGTCGTCGGCGGAGTGATGCCGGCCTCGTCGAGCTGCGTCTGGTTGTAGAACAGAGAGCGATTGTCGACGAGCAGTGGCAGCCCGTAGAGGTCCTCTCCGACCTCCATCTCGCTGAGCGCCGGCTGGTAGAACGCGTCGAGATCGATGTCGTCCTCCTCGACGAGCTCGTCGATCGGGGCGAGTGCACCCTTCGGGGCGTAGAGCGACGTCTGGTACCGGTCCCACAGCACGATGTCGGGGACTTCGCCGCCGGCGAGCGCCGTGAGCAGCTTCTCCTCGACGAGTTCCTGCGCGACGTATGAGACCTCGTAGTCGTCTTGCGACTCATTGAACGCGGCCGCCTGGGCCTCGAGCTGGTCGACCTGCTCGCCCGACCATGAGCCCCACATGACGACCTTCTCGGCTCCGCTCGCGGTGGTGTCGCCGCCGCTCGATCCGCAGCCGCTCAAAGCGACGACGCTCAGGGCGGCGACGCCGATGCCGAGTGCCGTGGTGATCTTCTTCATCGAATGTCTCCTTGATTGGTGGTGATGTGACTGTGAACGGGCGACTGCGAACGGGTGACTGCGAACGGGTGTGAGCAAGGGGGCCGTCTCGTCACTTGCCGCCGACGTGAGCGACGCCCTCGATGATGTAGCGCTGCGCGACGATGAAGATGAGCAGCACGGGGAGGCTCGCGACGACGGTGCCCGCCATGAGCGGGCCGAACGCCGTCTCGTAGTTGTTGACGAACGAGGACAGCCCCACCTGGACGGTCATCATGTCGGGGTTGTTGAGCACGATGAGCGGCCAGAGGAAGTTGTTCCACCCCGCCTGGAAGCTCAGGATGGCGAGCACGGCCATGCCCGCTTTCGCGAGGGGGAAGTAGATCTGCGCGAAGATGCGGAACTCGCTCGCGCCGTCGATGCGCGCGGCCTCGCCGAGCTCGTCGGGCATTGTCTCGAAGAACTGCTTCATGAAGAACACCGCGAAAGCGCCGGCCGCGCCCGGCACGATCACCGCCGCGTACGTGTTGAGGAGGCCGAGACCGCCCTGGCCGAGGACGTCGTTCCCGCCGAAGAGCGGGAAGCCGCGCAGGATCAGGAAGGTCGGGATCATCGTGACGATGCTCGGGATCATGAGGGAGGCGAGGAACAGGGCGAAGACGCCGGACCGGCCCCGGAACCGCAGCTTCGCGAGGGCGTATCCGCCGAGACCGCCGAAGAACACGTTCGTGATCGCGCCGCCGATCCCGAGGATGAGGGAGTTCACGAAGTAGCGCGCGAAGGGGACGTCCTCGAACACGGTGAGGTAGTTCTCGATCGTGGGGTCCGCCGGGATGAGGTTGAGCGCTCCCGCGAGGATCTCGGTTGCGGGCTTGAGCGACGTCGAGAGCGTCCAGACGAGCGGCGCGATCGTGATGATGCTGAGGACGATCACCGCGACGTACCAGATCAGCGATCCGACCCGCGAGCGGGTGCTTCGGCGGCGGCGAGCGGGGATGTCCGCCACCGGCGTTGGCGTTGGCGTGGGCGTGGGTGTGGGTGTGGGTGTGGGTGTGGACGTGGATGTTGCCGACGCCGTCGGGCGGTGGCGCTCGACGGGGCCGGATCCGGCCGCGGTCGTGTTGGACTCGAGAGCGGTCATCGCGCACTCACCGCCTTCCGCGCCAGGCGGCGCGATCGTCGCTCCCCCGCGTCGCCGCTCGGGTTGCTGAGCCGCGCGTTCGCGAGCGAGAAGATCAGGATGATGAGGAAGAGGACGAACGACAGCGCCGAGGCGTAGCCCATCTCGAGGGCACCGAAGCCCTTGTTGTAGATGTAATAGACCATCGTGACGGTCGAGTTGCCCGGTCCGCCCTTCGTGAGGACGTAGGCCTGGTCGAACACCTGGAAGGCGCCGATGATGAGCAGCGTCGTGACGAGGAACGTCGTGCGTGACAGCGAGGGCAGCGTCACGTACCGGAACTGCTGCCACGCGTTGGCGCCGTCGAGCCGCGACGCCTCGTAGAGGTCGCCGGGAACACCCTGGAGCCCTCCGAGGAAGATGATCATGTTGACGCCGAAGCCCGCCCACACGCTCATGAGGACGATCGCGGGCATCGCCCACTGCGAGTCGTAGAGCCACGCGGGACCGTCGATGCCGAACCAGCCGAGGGCGACGTTGAGCAGGCCCTTCTGGGGGTTGAGCAGCCAGTACCAGATGGTCGCCGTCGCGACGGTCGACGAGACGACCGGAATGTAGAAGAGCGTGCGGAACAGGCGGACGGCGCGGCGACTGCGGTTGAGCAGCAGCGCGGCACCGAGGGCCACGACGAGGCCGAGCGGCACGTAGAGGAGCGTGTAGTAAGCCGTGTTCCGGAGGGCGATCCAGAAGAAGGCGTCCTGGAAGATGCGCGTGTAGTTCTCGAGCCCCACCCATTCGGAGTCGCCCACGATCGCGTAGTCCGTGAAACTGATGACGGCCGCCATGACGATGGGCAGCAGCATGAAGACCGCGAACAGGGCGAGCGGCACGGCGAGGAACGCCCAGGCGTTCCAGCGCATCTGCCGAGCGGTGGGGTGGGCAGGACGACGTCCGCCGGAGCCGGAGCCGCGCCGCGGCGGCCCCCCGGCCGCGCCCGGGGATCCGACGACGTCGGCGGGAAGCGCTCCGGAGGGCAGGGTGCCCGACGCGACAGGCTGAACACTCATGACAGGCTCCCCGCCGCCACGGGCTCGCGCGTGAGGGTGCGGAGTCCGGCGACGTCGAGGACGAGCTCGCAGAACATGGCGTTGGCCCAGGAGAACCAGGGTCGTGTGTAGACGCCCGGGTCGTCGACGTGGAAGGACTCGTGCATGACGGACGTGCCCGCGTCGGTGTCGAGGAGTGTGCGGAGGACGCGGCGCTTGTCATCGGGGTCGGTGCTCGTGAGCCCCTCGACGGCGAGCGCGATCGGCCAGATGTGGTCGTCGGGGGTATGGGGGCTCCCGACGCCGCGGCCCGCAGTGCCCGCGGAGTACGTGGGGTTCGCGTCACTCAGGATGAACGAGCGGGTCGCACGGTACAGCGGGTCGTCGACGCCGCACCATCCCAGCAGCGGGAGCGACAACAGGCTCGGCACGTTCGCGTCGTCCATGAGGAGTCGTCCACCGAATCCGTCGACCTCATAAGCGTAGATCGGGACCGTCTCCCCACCGGGTGACGGGGCCTGCACGACGGCGTGCTCGCGGATCCCGGCGACGATCTCGGCGCGCAACGCTGACGCGTCGGCGGCGAGGGCGTCGTCGCGGAGCACCTCCGACGCGATCTCCTCGATGTCGGCGAGGACGGTCGCGGCGAACGCGTTCCCTGGCACGTTGTAGCCGTAGGTGCACGCGTCGTCACTCGGCCGGAACGCCGACCAGGACATCCCCGTCGGAGCGGTGAGCGAACCCCGTCCCTCACGCACGAGCGTGTCCGTGAGCGGTGCATCGTGCCTCTCGAACCGGTACGACGAGCGGTTCTCGTGGTCCTGCTCGATTCGCCAGAGCTCGATCACACGACGGACGGCGTCTCGGAAGCGCCCGTCGAGGTGATCGGTGCGCCCGGTCGCGCGGTGGATGTCGCTCGCGAGACGGATCGGGTAGCAGAGCGAGTCGATCTCGTACTTGCGCTCCCAGATCCTCGGGGAGGAGTCGGTGAGATCACCCTGATGGCCCGCGCCGTTCGCCTCAGCATTGAAGGCGTTCGCGTACGGGTCGTGCGCGATGTCGTCGAGCTGTCGTCGGTTGATCGCGACGAGGAGGTCGGCGAGCTGCGGGGTGGAGGCCGCGAAGTGCAGGTAGGGGGTGAGTTGGGTCGTCGAGTCGCGCAACCACATGGCGGGGATGTCCCCGGTGAGCACGAACACCGTGCCGTCGGGCAGCGGTGTCATCGTCGCTTCGAGCGTGTCGGCGAAGCACCGCGCGAAGACTGCGGCGGTGCGTTCATCGGTCCGTTCGGCGACGCTCTCCGTCACCGAACGCACGAGTTCGGGTATCCACATCGACGTCGATCCTGCCCGGGCGCTCGTCGCGCCGACGGTGCCGCTCAGGGCTGTTGCGTCACTCTTCACTGAGTTCCTCTCCTCCGGCGGCGAGCGTCACCTCCGAAGGGGCCGCGTCGCCGTCCTCCTATTGTGCATGTTAAATATGCTTTAGCAAGCCACAATTCCTGCAACGTGTCACGTGGGGACGACCTTCGCGACCTCCGCACCGAACGCTTGCCCCGATTTGCGCCAATCGAGCCCATGATATTGACGGCCGCCGCTCTGAGCACGACACTAGCTTTCAATATACTTTTATTGTTCAAGGAGGAACAGTGAAGACGATCTCACGGCTCGTGATCACCGCCGTCGCCGCCCTGGCTCTCGTGGCACCGGCCCACGCACCGACCCCGGCCTCAGCATTCACCGCCGACCAGGCCACAGAAGCGTTCGAGGACTTCCTCGACGTCTACTGGGACGACTCGGCGGATTACTTCTTCACCTACAGCGACCACCAGATCCATCCGGAGCACGCCCACGGGCCACAAGGCGGTCTGTACACCGACTACTGGTGGGAGGCGCAGCTCTGGGAGATGGTCATGGACCGCTACGAGCGCACGGGCGACGCGCAATCGCGCCAACTCATCGACGACGTCTTCGCCGGCTTCCAGGCCCAGTACCCCGACTTCAGCGAGAACGACTGGAACGACGACATCGGCTGGTGGGCCCGCGGCAGCGTTCGGGCCTTCGAGCTCACGGGTGACCCCGACTACCTCACCGCCGCCGAGACGATGTTCGCGTTCATCGCCGATTACGAGGACACCACCTACGGCGGCGGGATCTGGTGGAAGAACGTCGACGTCGGAGACGGGTCACGCAACGAGAAGAACGTCGCGACGAACGCGACCGCCGTCTACACGGCGATGCGGCTCTACGAAGCGACCGGGGACCCGGCCTACCGCGCGACCGCAGTCCGCCTGTACGACTGGCTCGACGCGAACTTCAACAATGCCGGCCATTTGCGTGATCACGTGGCGGGCACCGGGCAGTACACCGATTGGGACTGGACCTACAACCAGGGCAACTTCGCGGGGGCCGCTCTCGAGCTCTACCTCGACACGGGTTCATCGGCTTACCTCGACGATGCGACCGACGCCGTCGATTGGGCCGTCGCGAACCTCACCTCGTCCGGGATTTTCCTGCGGGAGGGCATCGACGACACGGGCGGCTTCAAGGCGATCCTCACCCGCAACATCCGCGCGCTCATCGACGAGGCAGGCCAGACGCAATACGAACAGCTCCTGACCGACAACGCGACC
Source organism: Labedella populi (assembly GCF_004078655.1). Lineage (GTDB taxonomy): Bacteria > Actinomycetota > Actinomycetes > Actinomycetales > Microbacteriaceae > Labedella > Labedella populi. Next base: position 16,785 of record NZ_RZNC01000009.1, read on the forward strand.
CAGGCGGCGAACCACGTCAACGCTGCGGGCGTCGGCGGCTACGACTGGACGGCCCCGACGCCCGACCTCTCGACCACGGCGCTGCAGAGCCTCGCGGCGGGAGCGACCGTCGCGATCCTGCAGCAGGCCGCGCCGGACGGCTACACCGGCGTCGTCGAGGGGTCGGGGGTCTACGAGGCCGAGAACGCGGTGCGTGACGGCGTCGACTCGGAGAGCACCGCGGCCGGTCGGAGTGGCCGCGGTTACCTCGCGGGCTGGAACGCGAGCGGGACGAGCGTGACGTTCCACGTCAACGTCGTCGACGGCGGGACTTACCCCGTCGAGTTGCGTTACGCCGCGGCCGCCGGGCACGCGGTGCGCTCGCTGAGCGTCAACGGCGGCGCCGCGACATCCGTGACGTTCGCGGGAACGTCGGAATGGGACGCGTGGGCGGCCGTGTCGACGACGGCGACCCTCGTGCCGGGGCACAACACCATCACGGTGTCGTACGGCCCGGGCGACGCGAACTTCCTCAACCTCGACCGGCTGGCGCTCGCGCTGTAGCGGGATCCGGTCCCTGAGCTCGTCGAGGGCTCAGGGACCGGAGAGCGAGCTGCGCGGACCTACGCCGCGGAGCCCTGGCCGCGACGTGCCGCGATCTCTTGGCCCGAGACGCGGGCCTGCTCCTCGGCCTGGACCTTGATCTCGGCGGCGATGTCGGTGAAGGCGTCCATCGCCGGGTTCACACCCACGAGGGTGAAGGGCCGCTGGACGACGCGGAGGTCGAGGCCCCAGACGTCGGCGAAGGCGCGGCGCAGCCACGGTGTGGAGTGGTCCCAGCCCTCCTTCGGCGATCCCGGGTTGTAGTTGCCGCCGAGCACCGTGACGAGGGTCGCGGGCTTGCCGTTCAACGCCGTGCCGCTCGGGTTGATGCGCTCGTCCGTGTAGGCGAGGTCGAACCACGTCTTGACGTGCTGCGAGACGCCGTAGTTGTAGAGCGGGATGGCGAAGAGGATCGCGTCGGCGTTCACGAGTTCGTCCGCGAGAGTCGTGGCGAGGGCGATCGCCTCTCGCTGCTCGGGCGTGCGGTCGGCCTCGGGCGTGAAGCGACCGACGACGGAGTTCTGCCACGCGGTCGCCGAGATGGGGTCGGCGGCGAGGTCACGGCGGAGGACGGTGGAATCGGGGTGGGCCGAGACCCACTGCTCCTCCACGATGTCGCCGAGTGCGTGGCTGGCGGACGTGGCGGGCATGATGCTGGCGTCGAGGCGGAAGAGGGTCACTGTTCGTCCAATCGGAAGGAAGTGCGAGTGAGGAGTCATTACTCTGTTTTTCAGAGCGACTCCGCTAAAGCTAGCACGCTACAATCGTGTCATGGCGAACCGAGGCGGTGGAGAACAAGGCGAGTCACGCGGGGACGTGCACATGTGCGACGCGTCCGTCACGCACGCCTTCTCGATCCTCGGCAAGCGGTGGAACGGCATGATCATCGAGGTGCTCGGTCGCGGCCCGCTCTCCTTCGCCGCTTTGCGGCGGGCCGTCGGCGGCATCAGTGACGCGGTGCTCTCGGACCGACTCACGGAACTCGCGGAGGCGGCGCTCCTCTCCCGGTGCGTGGCCCCCGGGCCGCCGGTGACCGTCAGCTATGCACTCACCGAGAGCGGCGAGCGACTCCTCCCCGTGCTCACCGACCTCGGCGCCTGGGCGCGCGACAACCTCCCCCTCGATTCGACCAGCTAGCGCTCGAATCGCCAGTCGGTGATCCACGACGGGTCCTCGCCGTGCTCGTAGGCGTAGGCGCGCGCTTCCGTGCGCGCGAGGTGCCACTCGTCCGCCAGCCTCCGCATCCCCGGCTTTCCCTCGAGCCCGGGAATGCGGTGCAACACGTCGAGCGCGAGACGGTACCGGTCGAGGTCGTTGAGATGGACCATGTCGAAGGGAGTCGTCGTCGTCCCCTTCTCGACGAAGCCGCGCACATGGATGTTGCCATGATTGGTCCGGCGGTAGGCGAGTTGGTGCACGAGCGTCGGATAGCCGTGGAACGCGAAGATCACCGGCCTGTCCCGCGTGAAGAGGGCGTCGAACTCCTCGTCGGGCAAGCCGTGGGGGTGCTGATCCGGGTCCTGCAGCTTCATGAGATCGGAGACGTTCACGACGCGGATCCGCAGACCCGGCACGCGCTGACGCAACAGTTGAGCGGCGGCGATCGTCTCGAGCGTCGGCACGTCTCCGGCGCACGCGAGCACGACGTCCGGATCCACGCCCGAATCGGAGTCGGCCGCGTCTCCCCCGTCGAGCTCCGTCCCGGCCCAGTCCCATCGCCCGAGCCCGGCATCGACGTGGGCGCGCGCCTCCTCGAGCGACAACCACGCGGGCTGCTCCTGCTTCCCCGCGACGACGACGTTGATGCGGTCCTCGGTGCGGAAGACGTGCTCCATCGTGACGAGCAGCGTGTTCGCATCGGTCGGCAGATACACCCGCACGACGTCGGCCTGCTTGTTCACGACGACGTTGAGGAAGCCGGGGTCCTGATGTGAGAAGCCGTTGTGGTCCTGCCGCCACACGTGGGAGGAGAGCAGGTAGGTGAGCGACGGGACGGGCTTGCGCCACGGTACGCCCGCCGCGGACTCGAGCCACTTCGCGTGCTGGTTGAACATCGAATCGACGATGTGGACGAACGCCTCGTACGTCGTGATGAGACCGTGGCGGCCGGTGAGCAGGTAGCCCTCGAGCATGCCCTGCATGAGGTGCTCGCTCAGCGCCTCGATGACGCGGCCGTCGGTCGCGAGGTGCTCGTCCGTGGCCACCGTCGGCAGCTGCCACGCGCGATCGGTCTCCTCGAACACCGCCTGCAGTCGGTTCGACGCCACCTCGTCGGGGCCGAAGAGCCGGAACGTCGTGGGGTTCGCCGCGACGACGTCGCGCAACCACCCTCCGAACACCCCGGTCGCGCCCGCGGTCTCCGTGCGGGCGCCGTCGCCGTCGGGGTCGACCGCCACCGCATGCGGGGCGATGTCGGGGAGCACGAGCGGTTCGACGGTTCCGCCGTTCGTGTGCAGACTCGCGCTCATCCGGAGTCCGCCGACGGGGCGGAGCGCATCGAGCACGGCGGACGGCGAACCATCGGACTCGAAGAGCTCCTCCGGACGATACGACCGCAGCCATCGCTCGAGTTGGGCGAGGTGGTCCGGGTTGTCGCGCACTCCGGAGAGCGGCACCTGGTGCGCGTGGAACGTGCCCTCGACCGGGGCGCCGTCGACCTCCGCCGGACCGGTCCACCCCTTGGGCGTGCGGAGGACGATCATCGGCGGTCGTTCGACGGTGCGGTCGGCGGTGCGGTCGGCGGTGCGGTCGTCGAGCGTCTCGGCGTCGCGTGCACTCGTCCAGATCCGGCAGATGCGGTCGTAGGCGTCGTCGAGCGCCCGGGCGAAACTCCGGTGCACGAGCATCGGATCCTCACCGTCGAAGCCCCCGCTCACGAGGATCGGCTCGTAGCCGTGGCCGCGGAAGAACTCGACGAGCTGCGTCTCGGGGATGCGCGAGAGGATTGTCGGATTCGCGATCTTGTAGCCGTTGAGGTTGAGGATCGGCAGGACGGCGCCGTCCGAGCGCGGATCGAGGAACGCGTTGCCCCACCAGCTCGTCGCGAGCGGTCCCGTCTCGGCCTCCCCGTCGCCGATGACGCACGCGACCACGAGGCCAGGGTTGTCGAGGGCCGCGCCGTACGCGTGCATAAGGGAATAGCCGAGCTCACCGCCCTCGTTGATCGAACCGGGTGTCTCGGGAGCGGCGTGGGAGGGGATCCCGCCCGGGAAGGAGAACTGCCGCACGAGTCGCCGGAGACCGGCCTCGTCGAGCGTCACGTCGGGGAACAACTCGGAGTAGGTGCCGTCGAGCCACGCGTTCGCGACCATCGCCGGACCGCCGTGCCCGGGGCCGCAGACGTAGACCGTCGGCACCCCCTTCTCCACGATGAGTCGGTTGAGGTGGGCATAGACGAGGCTGAGCGCGGGAGAGGTCCCCCAGTGCCCGAGGAGCCGGGGCTTGATGCTGTCGGGCTGCAGACTCTCCCGCAGGAGGGGGTCGCCCATGAGGTAGATCTGCCCGACGCTCAGATAGTTCGCGGCGCGCCACCAGGCGTCGACCGCCTCGAGTGAATCACTCGACCCGTCCTCAGTACTCATGCTTCCACCCCCGTCGGTGCTCGACGCCGTCACCGTCAGGGAGCCGGCGCCTCGCCGTCCGTCGGCTGCGCGTCCGTCGGGAGTCCGGCGGGGGCGCCCGTGCCGGCTCCGTCGCCCGCTCCGTCCAGCTGGCTCCAGTCGATCGACGCGTCGTCGACCATCGGGCCCTGGCGGCCCGCTCCGGGATCGTCGGTGCGCTCTCCGGCCCCGTCGGGGCCGTCGGCGCCGTCGCGGCCGTCGGGCAAGCCGCCGCCGGTCGCGGTCGCGCTGTCGTTCGCGTCGTCGCCCGGAAGGGCTGTGCCGACGCCGTCGTCTCCGAATCCACCGGTGCCGAGTCCGTCCGGGGCCAGCTCGGGATCGACGCCTTCGGGACCGGTGCTGCTCTGATCAGTCATGTCCTTCACGCTACGTCGGGCGCCCGCCGACGTCAGCGCCTTGCCAGAGCCGTGAACGGGCGCTAGGCAGGAGGGCTTTCCCCAGAGCCAGTTCCAGTCGTAGCATGTCGGAAACAAGTGGGCTATACCATTTGTGCATCCCCGTCATCTCTCCCCGCCGTCCCAGGACAGGAGCTCCCATGTCGACCTTCGAGGACATCGTCGAAGTCATCACGAACAACCTGTTCAGCCAGGTCGCGGTGCTCATCGGCATCATCGCGATCGTCGGGCTCGCGTTGCAGCGCAAGCCCGTCGAACAGGTCATCGCCGGCGGTCTACGCGCGACGATCGGCGTCGTCGTCCTCAACATCGGCGTCGAGATCTTCGTCGGTGGACTGTCGAGCTTCCAGGTCATCGTGGCGAGCGCCATGGGCCTCGAACCACCGAGGGCGGAGTCGACGCTCGTCGACTTCGGGGCCGGCCAGGGTTCCGTCGTCCCACTCATCATCGCGGGCGGATTCCTCGTCCACCTGCTGCTCGTGCGCCTGTTCCGTGCCGCGCGATTCGTCTACCTCACGGGCCACCTCATGTACTGGATGAGCGTCGTGATCGCCGCGAGCCTCGTCGAGGCCTTCGGCGACGTGAACCGCTGGGTGCTCGCGGCCGTCGGCTCGCTCCTCATCGGCTGCTACTGGGTGCTCCAGCCGCTCTGGACGGCTCCCCTCATGCGGAAGGTCATGGGCGACGAACAAGTCGGGCTCGCCCACACCGACTCGACCATCGCGATCGCCGCCGGTTACGGGGCGAAGGCGCTCCGCCTCGGCGACCCGAAGCGGCACGACTCCGAGAACCTGAAGCTGCCGCGCGCGCTGTCGTTCTTCAAGGACATCAACGTCTCCACGGCCTTCGTCATCGGCGTCATCATGCTCGTCGCGATCGCTTTCGCCGACGCGACGGTCCTCGAGGAGCAGATGGGCGACGCGACGGTCCTGCCCGGCGTGTGGGCACTCCTGCAAGCCCTCCGGTTCGCCGCGGGAATCGCGATCCTCCTTTTCGGCGTGCGGATGTTCCTGTCCGAGATCGTCCCCGCGTTCAAGGGGCTCTCGGAGCGTGCCCTCCCCGGAGCGAAGCCGGCCCTCGACCTGCCGGTGACCTTCACGCAAGCACCGACGGCCGTGATGCTCGGCTTCCTCTCATCGACCGTCGTGTTCCTGCTGCTCATGGGACTCTTCGCGAGCATGGGCTGGTTCGTCCTCGTTCCGCCCATGATCATGCTCTTCTTCGGCGGCGGCGCGGGCGGCGTCTTCGGCAACGCCGTCGCCGGCTGGCGCGGTGCGGTCTTCGGTGGTGTGCTCAACGGCGTCGTCCTCGCGTTCGGGCAGTGGATCGGCTGGGGCGTCTGGGGCGACACCGCACCAGAACTCGCGACGCTCGCGGACTCCGACTGGTTCGTGGTCGGGTGGTTGCTCGCGGGCCTCGGTTCGCTTCTCGCCCCGCTCGGCGCGTGGACGCTGTGGGTGATCGCGGGGATCGTCGTCGCGGCGACCGTGCTGATCCTCGTCGCTCTCGGGCGCCGACACCGCGACGAACCCGCGGACGCCGACGCGGACGCCGAGACCGCGGGCACCGCGGGCAACGCGGACGCCTCTGCACCGGCCGCCGTCACCGTTCCCGATCCCGCCCATCCGGCCGACGGCTCGGAGGCGGGCGACACGGCCGGAGCGGCGTCGTCACGGCGGACGGCGCGCGCCGCTCATGCGGCGATCCCGCGCCCGGAGATGCTGTCGGTGCTCGCTGTGTGCGGTGCGGGGATGGGCTCGAGCCTCATCCTCCGGACCACGGCGCAGAAGGCGCTCGAACAGATGGGCATCGACGCGACGATCGACCACTCCGACGTGGGGTCGGCGCGCGGTCGCCGAGTCGACCTCGTGATCGCCCAGGCGAGCTACCTGTCCGAGGTCGGAGACATCGCGCCCGTCGCGGTGCCGATCACGAGCTTCGTCGATGTGAAGCACGTGCGTGCCCGCCTCGAGGACGCGCTGGAGGCGAAGGGATGGCTGTGAACGACCTCGGCTCCTACGTCACCGACGTCGTCGCTCGGAACGCCGCGGAGATCCGCGCGGCGGCCGAGGCCATCGCTCGGACAGCCGAGCAGGGCGGACTCGTCCGGCCGGCCGGCGCCGGTCACTCGATGGCGGCCGTGCTCGAGACCTTCTTCCGCGCCGGCGGGCTCGCGTTCGTCCGCCCGCTCTGGCACCCGAGCGTTCTGCCCTTCACCGGGGCGCGTCTCGCGACGGCGGCCGAACGCGAGTCCGGTCTGGGGGAGGCGGAAGCGCGACGAGCGGGCATCACCGCGGCCGACACGATCGTCGTGTTCTCCAATTCCGGGACGAATCCGTTCCCCGTGGAGATCGCCGAGGTCGCGGCCGAGGCGGGCGCCACAGTGGTCGCAATCACGTCCCCGGCGGCGGGGCTCGCCGCGCCGCGCCGCGCCGCGCGGTCGCTCATCGAGGTCGCGGACATCGTCATCGACACCGCCGTGCCGCCGGGAGACGCGACGTGGCCGCCCGATGCACCGGTGACGGCGCCAGTATCGAGCCTCGCCACGACGACGGTGTGGACGATGATCCTGCGCGAGCTCTACGAGATCGCGCCCGACGCGCCGCGGTGGCGCAGCGCCAACATGCCTGGGAATGACGGCTTCAACGACGAACTCGTAGCGCGCTTCGCGGCGCGGATCCCTGAACTGTGACCGGCGCGATCCGAGCGGAGAGTTCGAAGCGGGAACCGGGGTACGTCGAGGTCGTCCACTCGATGACCTCGCCGTGGGAGACCGACGTGCGCACGAGCTCGAGCACAGCGGAGCCGTGGGGGATCTCGAGCGTTTCCGCATCGGCCGGGCGAGCGATCGCCGACCTGATGACCTGCTCCCCCGCTTCGAAGCGCACGCCGTACTCCTCGATGAGCACGCGGTAGAGCGACTCGTGGCGGAAGTCGATGCCCTCGATGCCCGGGAGGAGCCGCGCCCGCAGATGACTGCGCTCGATGGCGATGGGCACGCCGTCGGCGAGGCGCAAGCGTGCGAGCAGCATGACGTCGGATCCGACAGTGAGGCCGAAGACCGACGCGACGTGCTCGTCCGCCGGCACGAGTCCGGCGTGCAGCACGGAACTCGATGGCGTGTAGCCGCGGGCGAGCATGTCCTCAGTGAAGCTCGTGAGTTGCAGCGGCACGCTCACGACGGGCCGGGCGACGAAGGTCCCGCGTCCCACCTGTCGCGTCAACAGCCCCTCGCGGACCAGTTCGTCGATCGCCCGCCGCGCTGTCATCCTGGAGACGCCGGTGTCCTCCGCGAGTTGCCGTTCGCTCGCGGTGGGCGAGCCGACGGGCGCGCGCACGATCTCCGCACGGAGAGCCTCGGCGAGCTCACGGTACTTCGGCACGGTCATTCCTCGATCCTGTCACCTCGACCCGCCGCTCCACCCACCGCTCGATTCACCGCTCGATTCACACGGAAAGATCACTGCCATGGCTGAAGTCATCATCGTCACCGACCCGGAGTCCGCCGGCGCCCTCGTCGCCGACGAGATCGTGAGTCTCCTGCGGCGACGACCGGATGCGGTCCTCGGGCTCGCGACGGGGTCCACTCCTCTTCCGGTGTATCGCGCCCTGCAGCCGCGCCTTGCGGGGGTGGACGTGTCGCGGGTGCGCGGGTTCGCCCTCGACGAGTACGTCGGCATCGATCCGGCGCACCCCGAGTCGTATCGCTCCGTGATCAGCCGCGAGGTCGTCGAGCCACTCGGACTCGATCCCGCGTTCATCCGCACACCCGATGGGAGCGACGACGGCATCGAGCACGCGGGGGAGGATTACGAGGCGGCGATCGCCGCAGCGGGCGGCATCGATCTGCAGATCCTCGGCATCGGAACCGACGGCCACATCGGATTCAACGAGCCGGGGTCGTCCTTCGCCTCGCGCACTCGAGTGAAGACCCTCACCGAGCAGACGCGCGCCGACAACGCGCGCTTCTTCGACTCGATCGACGACGTGCCGATGCACTGCATCACGCAAGGGCTCGGCACGATCCTCAGCGCACGGCACCTCGTGCTGCTCGCGTTCGGCGCCGAGAAGGCCGCGGCGGTCGCGGGTGCCGTCGAGGGCCCCGTGTCTGCATCGCTCCCCGGCTCGGCCATCCAGTTGCACCCGCACGTGACGGTCGTGGTGGATGAGGCGGCGGCGTCAGCACTCCGCGATGCGGACTACTACCGCTACGCGTTCGCCCACAAACCCACCTGGCAACCCCTCTAACCCCCCTCTCACCCCCCTGAACACTTCCTATGTGCACGAAAATTCGAGCACATAGGAAGTGTTCAGGGGGGTTAGGTGGAGGGGAGGGAGAGGGGCGGGTCTGGCAAGGTGAGGGGATGAACGTGGAGAAGGCGGCCGTCTGGTCGCGGCCGGACGACGGGGTCGCCCCGCTCGTCGTGCTGCTGCACGGGCGCGGTGGGACCGAGCAGGACCTCACGCGGCTCTTCCCGTTCCTGCCGGACGACGTCGTCGCCGTGTCGCTCCGCGGGCTGCTTCCGCGCCCGGACGGATTCTCGTGGTTCAGCGTCGGACTCGATGCGAGGGAAGCGACGGCGGAGCACGTCGCCCCGGCGGCCGACGCCGTGCTCGCATGGATCGCCGACCACGCGCCGACCGGCGAAACCGCCCCCCGCCGCGCCGTCGCGGTGGTCGGCTACTCCCAGGGCGGAGCGGTCGCCGTCCACATGATGCGCCGGGCGCCGCTGGCCCTCGACACGCTCGTCCTCATCGCGGCGCTGCTCGGCACCGGCGACGAGCCCGGCGACGACGAACTCCTCGACGTCCGGCCGCCCGTGTACTGGATGCGGGGACTGCGCGACGAGGCCATCACGCTCATGGACGTGCAGCGCGTCGCCTACTTCCTTCCCCCGCACAGCCGCCTCACGACCGCCGAGCACCCGCTGCTCGGCCACGACCTGTCCGACACGTTCCTCGCGGCGACCGGCGCGTACCTCGCGCGCTGGGTCGAGGCCCTCCCGAGGCCCTCCCGAGGCCCGGAGCCTGACGCGTGACGGCCGACGCATGACGGCTGACGCACGACGGCCGCCGACGCCTCGTCAGGCGGGGACCGGCGCCGTTCCCGGGCTCGTCGCGTCGGCGGGCGGCAGGAGCCGCCGAAGAATCCACCGCTCCGAGAACGTCCAGACGGTCGTCACGACGAGGTAGAGCGTCGCCGCGAGCGGGACGAAGAGAGCGACGATCGCCGTCATGAACGGCAGGAAGCTCAACGTCCGCATCACCCCCGTGAGATCGGGAGCGCCGGGTGTCGTGGGTGCGGCGGGCGGCCCGCCCGGGGTCCCGGGGAGGGGCTCGGCGAGTATCCGCCGCGACAGCTGCGCCGTCACCGCGATGACGACGACGGCGATCGCCGCCATCACGACGGTTCCCGCGTCGAGGGATCCCGTCGTCGCGAGGCTCGCGAAGCTCGAACCGAGCGGCATTCCAAGCAGCCGCTCGCTCAGGAGCGCGTTCGGATGCCCGTTGACCGTCACGACGATGAAGAGGCCGTAGATCGTCGAGACGACCGGGATCTGCAGGAGCATCGGGAGGCACCCGGCCGTCGGCGAGACCTTCTCGCGTTGGTAGAGCTCAAGGGTCTTGCGGCTGAGCGCGTCGCGGTCCTTCCCGTACTTCTTCTGCAGTTCGGCGAGCTTCGGCGCGATCCGCTTGCGCGCATTCGCCGCCTTCACTTGGGAGACACCGACGGGGATGAGAGCCCCCCGCACCACGAGGGTGACGAGGACCACGGCGAGCGCCGCAGCGGCGGTGCCGGCGACGGGTTCGAGGAGGGAGCTGAGGGACATGACAACCGCGTATGCGGCGTCGAGCACGGCCGCGATGGGGCCGAATTCATAGGGGTTCACGAGAGATCCTGACTGTGTGACGAGGTCATACGGAACGGAGGCGTATGGCTGTCGTCGGTCGGGGTCGATGGCGCGATGGCGCAGCATCGGACCTCGGCGGGCCTAGAGACCGCGCGACTCGCCGCGTCCCACCGGGACGAGCGGTCAGCGAGACGGTCGGATCAGCGGGCGACAGCCGGGACGAGCCGTCCCGGGGCTCGCGGACGCGGGTGTCCCTCGGTCGTCGGGTCGTCCTGCGCGCAGACGATCACGACGGGCGGCGGTTCCACGGCACGATCGGTCGGCGTGGACCCGAGGAGCGCCGCGACGACGCGCATGACCGCTCGCGTGGTCATTGCGGCACCCGCCGCGAGGGCGAGCACACCGACGACGGCGATCGTCGTGACCGACGGCGCGGACACCGACACCTCGAATGCCGCGGTGAAGAACCGCACGAGCATCTCGAGGTACGCGATCACCCGCTCAGGCTACCAGCGCGCGCTCCCCTGAACCTGAGACTCAGGCGTGGTCACGCCAGGTGTGGCGCGGTTCGAATCCGAGGACCCGTCGTGCCTTGTCGATCGACAAGAGGGTGTCGTTCTCGCCGAGGTCACGCACGATCGGCACCTCCGGGAACACCTCCGCGACGAGTTCGGCGTTCGGCCGCGTCATGACCGTGTCGGCGGCCGCGATGATGAATCGATCGAAGCCGGGACCGGCCGTCTCGAGCGCCCGCTGCACGGCTTGGGCGCCGTCGCGCGCGTCGATGTAGCCCCACGCGTTCCACTTCCGCGCCCGCGCGTCCTCGTCGAACTCCGGGAACGCGGCGTAGTCCTCCGGGTCCATGACGTTCGAGAAGCGCAGCGCCGTGATGGAGAGCTTCGGATCCCAGCGCACGAGCTCGATCGCGAGCTGCTCCTCGAGGTGCTTCACGAGCGAGTAGACGCTCTCGGGACGCGCCGCGTACTCCTCGTCGATCGGGAGGTAGGGCGGCGGCACGTCGAACGGGAGACCGAGCACGGTCTCCCTCGACGCGTAGACGATGCGCTCGATACCGAGGCGATGCGCCGCCCAGAAGACGTGGAACGTCCCGTTCATGTTGTTGTGGAACGTCGCGACGTCGCTGTGCAGGCCCGGCGCCGGGATCGCGGCGAGGTGGACGAGGGCGTCGATCCCGTCGTGCTGGTCGTTCACGCCGGCGAGCGCGTCGACGACCTGACCGTAATCGGACAGGTCGACCCGCACGAAGCCGTCTCCGCGTTCGCCGTGCTGATCGAGGTTGACGACGTCGTGGCCCTCGTCGCGCAACGTGCTCACGACGGTGCGACCGAGTTTTCCGGATCCTCCGGTAACGGCGATTCTCATGCGGTCATCCTGTCAGTGTCGTCGGGCTGTCAGTATCGTCGGGCTGTCAGTGTCGTCCGGCTGTCAGTGTCGTCGGGGCCGCCGCGCACGGTCTCGTCGCGGCGGCCGTTCGTGCTCACTCGCGGCGTGCTCGGCGCTTCGTGCTCAGTCGGTCGGTTCGCCGGTCTTCGTGATGTCGCTCGTCGCATTGCCGTCGGTGACGGACGACGCGTCATCGGAGTCGGGGGTCGATCCCGCCTCGGAATCGGGAGCGGAGCCGTCGGACTCGGGGGTAACGGGCTCGGAGAGTCCCTCGTCCGCGGCGATCTGGTCTGCCGTGCGGTCGCCGTACGCCCCGCCACCGGCCTCGGTGTCGGTGTCGGTGTCGGTGTCGGTGTCGGTGTCGGTGTCGGTGTCGGTGTCGGCCGGCGAGTCGCTTGGAGGAGCGACGGAGCCGCCCGACGCGCCCTCGATCTCGCCGGCGGCGATGGCTTCGGCGTAGCGGCGCAGGTCGGGCCCGGGCTCGAAGTCGATGAACCGGTCCTTGAGGCGTGCGTTCAACTCGGCGAACGCATCCTCCCAGGAGCCGTCGGCGTGGGTCGAGGCGACGTCGAGCACCGCCTCGCGCAGGACGCGATCGGAGTCGTTGAGGATCTTGGCGCGCGCCTCGTCGTTCCAGCGGATGCCGTCGGGACTGATCGAACTCATGGTCACTCCGTTTCCGACGCCACGGACCGGCGCCTCGATTCCCACGCTAGGCGCGCGACACGGGTGCGCTCACCCCCTTGCGCCCACGACACCCGGCCCTCCGAAACCCCGCAATTCCCACGAACCGACCCCCCGAAAGCCCTTGAGCGCACATACGCCGGTACACCGGCGTATGTGCGCTCAAAAGCTGTATCTCGTGGATGAAGGCAGCCTGGAGGGGTGCGCGGAGAGGGGGCGGCGGGTCAGCCGTTCGACTCGGGCGGCTGCGTGCCGATGACCGGGATCGCGGAGGTGCGCATCGCGAGCGAGGCGGCGACGGAGTGGTCCGGCTCCGTCTCCGGCTCGCTCGCCGCGCGCAGGACCACGAGGGACCGCGACGCGAGCCTGAGCTTCGCTCCCGCGGCCAGCGGCGGACCGTCGACCGCCTCCTCACCGGTGTCGACGACGGCCTCCCACGCCGCACCGAACGACGCCGGCGGAATCGTCACCTCGACGTCCTCGACGTCGGCGCTGAAGTACAACAGGAAGTCGTCGTCCTGTATGGCGGCACCGCGGCGGTCGCGCTGCCGGATGCTGCCACCGTTGATGTAGATGCCGACGGTGCGCTGGAGCGCCGCACCCCAGTCCTCCTCCTTCATCTCCGAGCCGTCGGCGTCGAGCCAGACGATGTCGGGGAAGGGGTCGCCCTCTTCGCGCTCGTAGGGCTTGCCGTCGAAGAAGCCGCCGCGACGGAACGTCGGGTGCTCGCGACGCAGTCGCGAGACCGCCGCCGTGAACTCGATGAGGGGCTCGTCGGCCTTGTCCCAGTGGACCCAGCTGATCTCGTTGTCCTGCGCGTACGTGTTGTTGTTGCCGCCCTGCGTGCGGCCGAGCTCGTCGCCGTGCAGGATCATCGGCACACCCTGCGAGAGCAGCAGCGTCGCGAGGAAGTTGCGCTGCTGGCGCGCACGCAGTCCGAGCACCTCGGGGTCGTCCGTCTCGCCCTCGACACCCGAGTTCCACGAGCGGTTGTGCGATTCGCCGTCGTTGTTGTCCTCACCGTTCGCGTCGTTGTGCTTCTCGTTGTACGAGACGAGGTCGCGCATCGTGAAGCCGTCGTGAGCGGTCACGAAGTTGATCGACGCGAACGGGCGACGGCCCGAATTCTCGTAGAGGTCGGCGGAACCCGTGATGCGTGCAGCGAATTCGCCGAGCGTCGAGGGCTCGCCGCGCCAGTAGTCGCGGACGGTGTCGCGGTACTTCCCGTTCCACTCGGTCCACTGGGGCGGGAAGTTGCCGACCTGGTAGCCGCCGGGGCCCACGTCCCACGGCTCGGCGATGAGCTTGACCTGCGAGACCACCGGGTCCTGCTGCACGAGCTCGAAGAAGGTCGACAGGCGGTCGACATCGTAGAACTCGCGGGCGAGGGTCGACGCGAGGTCGAAGCGGAAGCCGTCGACGCGCATCTCGTTGGCCCAGTAGCGCAGCGAGTCCATGATGAGCTGGAGCGAGTGCGGGTGACGCACGTTGAGCGTGTTGCCCGTGCCCGTGTAGTCGGTGTAGTACCGCTTGTCGTTCTCCTCGAGGCGGTAGTAGGCCTCGTTGTCGATGCCCTTGAAGCTCAGCGTCGGGCCCATGTGGTTGCCCTCCGCCGTGTGGTTGTAGACCACGTCGAGGATGACCTCGATGCCGGCGGCGTGCATCGCGCGCACCATGGACTTGAACTCCTGCACCTGCTGGCCGAGCTCACCCGTGGCCGAGTACGTGTTCTGCGGCGCGAAGAAACCGATCGTGTTGTAGCCCCAGTAGTTCGCGAGGCCCTTGTCCTCGAGCGTGGAGTCCTGAACGAACTGGTGGACCGGCATGAGCTCGATCGCCGTGATGCCGAGCTTCTTCAGGTGGTCGATGACGACGGGGTGGGTGAGGCCCGCGTAGGTGCCGCGCTGCTCCTCCGGGATCTCGGGGTGCAGTTCGGTGAGGCCCTTGACGTGCGCCTCGTAGATGACGGTGTCCGAGTACGGCGTGTGCGGCTTGCGGTCGCCGGCCCAGTCGAAGAACGGGTTCACGACGACGCTCAGCATCGAGTGGGGGGCCGAGTCCTCGTCGTTGCGGGAGTCGGGGTCGCCGAAGTTGTAGGAGAACAGCGCGTTGTCCCAGTCGTACTGACCGGTCGTCGCCTTCGCGTACGGGTCGAGCAGGAGCTTGTTCGGGTTCGCACGCTTCCCGTTCTCGGGGTCGTATTCGCCGTGGACGCGGTAGCCGTAACGCTGGCCGGGCTGCACGTTGGGGAGGTAGCAGTGCCACACGTACGCGTCCACCTCGACGACGTCGACACACGTCTCCGTCCCGTCCTCATCGAAGAGGCACAGCTGCACGCGCTCCGCCGCCTCGCTGTAGAGGGCGAAGTTCGTGCCGCCGCCGTCATAGGACGCTCCGAGCGGGTAGGCGGTTCCGGGCCAGGTTTCCACGTGCGACCTCCAGGTCAGGGACGGGTTCGGATGCGGGTGATACCGGTGCGGGCTTCGGTGCGGCGGAGCTGTGCCGACACTCGGCTGCTCCGAATCGAGCCGAGTACCGTCGATCTAACGTTAACGTCTGAGAGCGGCCGCGCTCGCATCGACCGGACCGCTTGACATCATCCGCCGCGAGCCCGACGACGATCGACCCGGCGAGCGACCGGGACGGTCAGACGATGATCTCGCGCTCGACGATCGCGCGTGCGACCTCGGTGAGCGCGCGGCGCGATTCCCGCGCGTACGAGCGGATGCGACGGAACGCCTCGTCCATCCCCTCGCTGTGCGTGTAGGCCACGACCCCTTTGGCCTGCTCGATGACGACGCGCGAATCGAGCGCCGTCTGTAGTTGCCGTCGGGCCAGTCGGTTCTCTCGGATTGCCCGTTCCTGCAGGATCCCGATCGTCGCGACGTCCGCGAGCGCTTGCGCCGCCTGGATGTCGGCTTCACCGAGCGACTGCGGCCCGCTCTCGAAGAGAGTCAGGGCGCCGATGCTCTGATCGCGCAACCGCATCGGGAGGGCGTGGAGACCGGTGAACCCGTTGTCGAGGGCGACGGAACGGAAGCGGGACCAGTCCTCGCCGTCGCGCAGGTCGGGGACGCTGACCGGGACGCCCCGGTGGAAGGCGTCGAGACATGGCCCCTCGTCGGCCGCGAGCATCATGAGCTCGACGGTGCGGCTCTCCTCGCTCGTCGACGCCAGGAGGTCGAGCCCGCCGTCGCCGGGGTCGAGAAGGAGAGCCGTAGCGGCGACATCGAAGGTCGACTGGCACGTCTCGACGAGCATCTGGAGGACGTCGACGAGGTCGAAGTCGGCGACGAGAGTGTCCGCGAGTTGGACGAAGACCTGGAGGAGCTGCTGCTCCCGGGTCGACTCGATCACCGCGCCCCCTCGATCCGTGCGCCCGTGACGGTGAAGGTGAGCGTCCGGTCGAGGATACGCTGCGCGACGTCCGCCATGCTCTCGCCCTTCGCGAATGCGTGCGCCTGGATGAGCAGCACGGTGTCGTCGGCCGAGACGCCGAGCTGCGCGATCACGAAACCCGTCGCTTGGTGGATAAGACGACGCGTGTGTCGGGAGGTCACTCCGTCCTCGGAGTCGCCCGAGAGCCGGATCGCGCGTTCGAGGACACGGCGCCCGAGGAGCCCGCTGAACACGATGAGCTGATCGGTCGTGGCCTCGTCGAGCCGCAGCGGGTCATCGTTGTAGAGGTCGACCGCTCCCAACCGCAAGGACCCGACACTCAACGGGAAGGCGAAGATCGCGCCGATGTCCTGCTCGTGCCGCAGCGCGGCCGAGAACGCCGGCCATTCCCGGACGGGACGCCGGAGGTTGGGCTCAAGGACTGGTACGCCACCGATCAGTGCGTCCCAGCACGGCCCCTCGCCCAGGTCGAACTGCAACTCATCGATCCGCCCGATGACGGAGTCGCTGGCCTCGACCGTCTCAGAACCGAGCACCTCGCCGATCGTGGAGATCGAGACGCCCGACACGGGGATGACCTCGAGGATCGGTTCGGTGAGCGAACCCGTCCCGTCGTGTGGGCGTGAGAGCGCGGCGACGGCCGTCGCGAAACGATCCTCGCTCACGGGCGACGCCCGGCTTCGTCGACGTGGTTCTTCAGCGGGTCCACGCCTCAACGCTAGTGCAGGCGCCTGCCCGCGGGAACGGTCCGCGGGAACGGTCGGCGGGAACGGTCGGCGCGAACGGTCGGCGCGAACGGTGGGCGCGAACGGTGGGCGCGAACGACCGTGGACGACCGGTCGGTGCACGCCCCGGGCATTCCGCGTAACGTGGACGGCTTGCAGGTGATCGGCGACACGGTCGGGGGCGCGCTGGCGACGCGATCACTTCGCGAGAGGGGACGAGTGGATGACGGCGGCGCGAACAGGTCGAGCAGGACAAGCAGGACAAGCAGGACGACGAGCGGCCGACTCGCCCGCCGCGATCGCGCGGCGAGCAATGCAGCGGCTGCACACCGTCGTGACGGATCGGACCCGCGCCGCTCGCGGGCTCCTTCCCACCGGGCGGCATTTCGCTCTCACCTGGTCCGTCTCCGACGGGTACGGCGGCATGACCGCGGCTCTGCTCGCGCGGACGCGCGCCTTCGTCCGCCACGGCGGCGTGCGTGTCGACGTCCTGACTCTCGACGAGCAGGCCGACTACCCGACTCTCGAGAGCCGATTGCGTCAGCGCGGAGAGCTCATCGACGGGATGCGCCTCCTCAATCTCTGGGACTGGTTGCGCGACAACCCGCTCCCCGGCGGGTCCCTCCGACTCGACCGGCACCCGCTCTCACCGCTTCCCCTCGGACCGGGGCCTGGCGCGACCGAGATCCGCCGCGGCGGCACGGTGCTCAGCCGCACACGGTGGTCGGAGGACGGCGCTCGTGCCCTGCAGACGGACCACTACCGTCTCGATGGCACTCTGCTCGTGAGCGATCGCCGCGACATCGAGGGCGGTGGCCGCTCCATCGTGCTGTGCGACGAGAGCGGCAGCCCCGTGCGGTCGTGGGGCCGCATCTGGCACCTGTACGCCGCGTGGCTCGATCGGTTGTCCGCCCGGCGTCCGACCTTCCTCATCGTCGACAGCAAGACCGTGGCCCCGTTCGTCGCGGAGTACCGACGCCCGCACGTCACGACCGTTCACCTCGTGCACGCGTCGCACCTCGAGGGGACCGAACGGCCGATGGGGCGATTGCGTGAGTCGCGGCGCCGCGTCTTCGAGAACCTCGCGGCGTTCGATGCGGTCGCCGTCCTGAGTGAGCGGCAGCGTGCCGACGTCGAAGCCCTGCTCGGCCCGCAGGACAACGTCATCGTCGTACGGAATGTGCGCGAGGAGGTGCCCGGCCGTGCCTCGCAGAATGCGCTCACCCGGCCCCGCGACATCACCGCGGGCATCATGCTGGCATCACTCGAGAAGCGGAAGCGCGTCAGCCACGCCGTCCGGGCGGTCGCCGCTCAGCGCGTTCTCACGACGGCGGGGGCCGGTCGCCCCGTGACCCTCGACGTGTATGGAGAGGGTCCGCGGCGTGCGACGCTCGAAGCGGTCGTCGATCGGTTGGAGGCCCGCGATTTCGCGCGGCTCCGAGGATTCGACCCCCATGCCCGTGAGCGGCTCGCCGATGCGTCGTTCCTGCTCCTCACCTCGACGTCGGAGGGGTTCCCCCTCGTCCTCGCAGAGGCTCTCTCCGTCGGGTGCCTCCCCATCGTGTACGACGTGCCGTACGGGCCCGCCGACATCATCCGATCGGGGTGGAACGGTTGGGTCGTCCCCGCCGGTGACGTCGACGCGATGGCCGCCGCGATCGAGGAACTCGTCAGCCTTCCCGACGAGCGGATCGCGGCGATGCGTCGGAACGCTGTGGCGTCGGCGCGATCGTTCGATCCGCTCGCGGTCACTCGGGCCTGGGCCCGCGGCCTCCGGGCGGCGCGACGACGGTCGCGCCGGCGGGCGTGACGGTGGGCGTGACGGTGGGCGTGACGACGCGACGGTCACGGCGCGCCCGCAGCGCGTCGGCTGCGCGACCGACGGCACGACCGGTGCGCCGGGCGAGGGTGTGCGACGGTCGTTCGACGAGCCGGAAGAAGATCTCGGCGAGGAGAAGGCTCGCGGGCACACCGATGAGGCCGACGATCCACCACGACCGGTCGCCGAGGGCATAGGCGATCGTCGCGAGCACGGGGACGTGCACCAGGTAGAGGCTGAACGACACGCGGCCGAGCCACTGCGGGATCCGGGTTGAGAGCACGCGCTCCGCCGCGGCCGAGCAGACGGCGACGAGGACGAGACCGAGCGCCCCGAGCCCCGCCAATCCCCACAAGACCTCGGAGACGAGGGTGTGCGGTGCGGCGATCGGCCGGGCGAGCCAACTCGCGATGAGCAACAGGGCGGATCCCGACCCGGTCACGGACCAGAGGATCGGGCGCGGGCGCCGGCGCGCCCACGCGAGCAGGTCGTCGAGCCGCACGGCTACGAGGGTCCCGAGCAGGAAGACGGGCAGGTAGACGAGCGCGTCGACGCCGATGACGCGACCGACGACCGTCGCGGCCGCCGCCGCGACACCTGTGAGCGCGAGGGCGCCGACGCTGCGTCGCAACAGGAGGGACACGCCGACGGCGACCGGGAGGAGCGCCGTGAACACGAGCTCCCAGCGCAGCGACCACAGCGTGTTGACGATGTCATAGCTCGCAGGCATCAGGCTCGCCTCGCGGAGGAACGAGGCGACGGTCACGGTCGACGCGTTCGCCTCGTCGATCCACTCGCCGGTCGTGACGGCGCCCGATCGCCGTGGCACGAGGTGGATCAGGATCACCGCCAACACGAGCGCTCCCCACACGGGGACGTAGAGCCGGACGAGCCGCGACGCGAAGAACGCGGCCCACGACGTCGTGCGCCGCACGAGCGGGAGGGCGACCACGAGGCCGCTCAGCACGAAGAACACGAGGACCGCCTCGGTGCCCGCGAAGAGGAGTTTCAGAGGGGACTCGGTCACGCCGGTCCAGACCGCCTCCGCGCGACCGCCTCCCGACGCGAACGGACGGGCGATGAGGCTCACGTGGTACACGACGACGACGAACGCGGCGACCCCACGCACGCCGTCCAGTGCGCGCAACCGCGCCGAAGCCGTCGTCCCCTCTCGCATCCGTCGATGCTAGACACCCAACCTGCGAAGTGGGAGGGGTGGTCTTCGTCAGCCCTCGGACGTACTCGAGACGACGCGCGCGGGCACGCGTACGGTGACCGTCGTTCCGACGTTCGGCTCGCTCTGGACCCCGATCGTTCCGCCGTGGGCCTCGACGATGCCGTGTGCGATGGAGAGCCCGATGCCGAAGCCGCCCGCCGCACCGTCACGCGCCTGCCTCGCGCGGTAGAACGGGTCGAAGAGCTGGGCGACCTCCTCCGGCGACATCCCCACGCCGGTGTCGCTCACGCGGAGCTCCGCGACTCCCTCGATCTCTCGCAGCGAGATGGCGGCGACCCCTCCCGGGGGCGTGTACTTCACGGCGTTCGAGAGCAGATTGTCGATGACCTGCCGGAATCGCCCCTCGTCGACGTCAGCGATCACGGGCGGCGCGACGTCAACATCGATCCTCACCCGACTCGAGTCCGCCCGCGGGGCCACGTCCTCAACACTCCGTTCGGCGAGCCGGGAGACGTCGACCGTGACGGGTTCGATGGCGACTTCGGCGTGAGGCAGCCGGAGCAGATCCTCGATACGGGCGAGAAGCAGATTCGCGTTGCGGGTGATGACCTCGAATTCGCGCTCGATGCCGGCCTTTTTCCAGTCCGTCACGTCGGAGATGAGGTCGATGTAACCCACGATCGAGGTGAGCGGTGTTCGCAGTTCATGGGAGACCGAGAGCAGGAAGTCCTCCCGAATCTGCACGGCGTGGGCGAGCTGGGTGACATCGTGCGCGACGACGACCGTCCCGAGACGGCTGCCGTCGTCACGGGTGACGGCCCGCGCCGAGCCGAGCACGGCTCGCTGGTTCCCCGGTTCTCCGATCCAGACGAGTTCGTTGGCGATGTGCTCTCCCGCGAGCGCCCGAGCGGGGATCTGCCGCTCGGGCGGGACGGGCGTGAGGCGATCCGGACCGAAGACGAGCCGCGCGGCCCGATCGTCGATGCCCTCGGGTTTGCCTGCGGTGCGGAACAGGTCGCGAGCGGTCGCGTTGATGTGCCGGACCATCCCGTCGCCGTCGTAGTAGATGACACCGACATCGACCGCGTCGATGAGAGCCTCGGTGAGGTGTTTACGGTCCTCGAGCTCCACGACCGACTCGAACAGATCGTTCGAGGTGCGCTCGATCTGTCCCGCATGCTCGAGCAGGAGCCGCGACAGTCGATTGAGCCAGATCGCGGCGAGCGCCGCCGTGAGCGGGAGGATCATCGCTCGTCCCCATTCGAGAGGACTGTCGGGTATCTCACCGTGAGCCACGAGCGGGACGAGCGAGACGAGGAGCGCACCGGCGATCGCGACCAGTAAACCCGAGCGGTGGAAGCCGTAGCCGAGCCACAGCACCGGGAAGACGCAGAGGAGGAACGCCTCGGGGAGCGTTTCGTGGCTCGCGAGGTAGATGAGGGCGGCCGAGACGAGATCGAGGACCGGTATCAACACGATCCATTGCCCGACGAAACGCTCCCAGGGCACGACCAGACCGAGAACGGTCGACACGACCGCGACCACGGTCCCCGCGAGGAACGCTCGCGGATGGTGGGAGGCAGCGCCCGAGAGGACGACGAGGGGCGCCACGAGGATGAAGATGACGACGAACGGCAACTGACCACGAGTGAAGAGTTCGAGGCGCGTCCGCATGGTCGAGCCGTGAGCGTGCAGCGGCATGGGCCCCCTCCGTGTCGGCACGACGGCGTGTCGTGTCAGAAATGCTAGAGCAGGAAGAACCTCCTGCTCGTCCGATCGGCGCTGCATCACCCGATTGTTACGAAACGGAATCGAGTCCGCCGGATGAGTGTCGGCAGCGGCACGACCACACGCCCCACGCTGCCACCGCACGCGTCACTCCAGGTCGATGAGCACCTTTCCGACGGTGTCCGCTTCGACGGCGCGGTGCGCGTCCGCGGCCTGCTCGAGCGGGAAGTGGTGGAGGGGCAGCCCGTTCTCCTCCCCGACCTCGAGGGCGCCCGCCGCGACGGCGGCCGTGACGTCCTCCGCGGCGGCCGCGAGCGCCTCGGCTCCCATCGTGTAGATGAGGATGAACTGCAGGCGCGTGTTGCGGACCATGCTGGGTCGGATGGCGACCTCGACGGTGTCGCCGCCGCCGTCCGCGTAGCTCGCGACGACCCCGCGGGGCTTCAGGACCGACTGGTCGAGTTCGAGGTTGGCGGCGACCGCGACCTCGACGACCATGTCGACGCCGTCGGGTGCGATCGAGCGGATCTGCTCCACCGCGTCGTCCTCGCGGTAGTTGACGACGTGGTGCGCTCCTGCCGCTCGCGCGAGCTCGGCCTTCTCGGGCCCGCTCACCGTCGTGATGACGGTCGCGTCGGCCCAGCGCGCGAGCTGGATCGCAGCGTGTCCGACGGCGCCGGCACCCCCGGACACGAGCACGATGCGACCGTCGAGCGCGCCCGGGGCGAGCCGCCGCGGGCCGTCTTCCGAGACCGTAAGCGCCCGGTGCGCCGTGACGGCGGGGACGCCGAGGCTCGCGCCGACGTCGAAGGACGCGGAGTCGGGAAGCGGAGCGATCCGGTTCACGGGGAGGATCGTGAACTGCTGCGCCGTGCCCGTCGGCCGCTCCTGCGCCGAGAGGAACGTCCACACGCGGTCGCCGACGGCGAAGCCGTCGACCCCCTCGCCGATCGCGTCGACGACGCCGGAGCCGTCCTGGTTCGGGACGACCTCACCGAAGGGCAGCCGCTGGCCGGGTCCGCCACCCGTTCTCGACTTCCAGTCGGTGGGATTCACACCGGAGCGGACGACGCGCACGCGCACCTCGCCCGGGCCCGGTTCGTGGACGTCGCGCTCGACGAGGTGGAGGACGGAGGCGTCCCCCGTCTCCTGGTAGACGACGGCCGACTGGGTTCTCGTTTCGCTGCTCATGATGCCTCCGACGCTACGACTCCCGACGCACGACCTCCACCCCCTGGACGCGGCGCGGTCGATACGGTGCTGACCTCGCGCCCCGTCAGGGGGCGACGGGCATCACACGGCCGTAGGACGGCGTCGTGAAGGCACGGTCCCACGCGGCACCCGGGGCGAGGAGTTCGCGCCAGGGCGCGACCTCGACGTAGAGGACCCGCATCGCGTCGAGCGCGGCGACGTGCAGCGCCTCGCCATCGGTCGACACGGCATCGTCGGGGACGGCCACCTCGAAGCCCATCATCATGGCCGAACGCGATGTCGTCTCGACGCAGACGTTCGTCTGCAAACCCGCGACCAGAAGTCGGCGGACACCGAGGTTGCGCAGGATCACATCCAGCTCCGTGCGGAAGAACGCGTCCCACCGCAGTTTCTCGAGCACGATGTCGCCCGGCTGCGGGGCGACCGCGTCGAGGATCTCCGACGCCCAGCCGTCCGGCCGGGTGTCGACGAGTTCCTCCTCCGCGGCCGGCACGGACGCGCGCAGCTTGCGCATGCTCGGGGTCATGTCGGCGCCGTCGGCGCGTTGGACCTGCCGCGTGTAGATGATCGGAAGGCCCTGGGACCGCGCCTCCTCGAGCAGCTCGGCGCATGCCGCGACGACCTCGTCGAAGCGAAAGATCGGCGGCCAGCCGAATCGGTCGCGCTTGTCCTGTTCGAGATACATGTTCTGCATGTCGATCATGAGGACAGCGGTGTCGGCGACGGGTGCGAGAGCGTTCATCTACTTTTCCAACCCTTCAAGTCTTACTATCGTTTGATAGTCCACTATTGTTATATCCGACGAGCGTTTCCGTCGCGTTAAATCGATCCACCGGGAGGACCCGTGGTCTCACAGCTCGTCACGGAACGCAGTGCGCCCCCGATCCATCCCCGTGCCTGGCCGATCTTCGCGCTCCTCGTCGCGACCGCTGCCCTCACCATCCTCGACGTTTCCAAGGTCGGAGTCGTCCTCCCGGCCATCCAGGAGTCCACCGGAGGATCCGAGACGACGATCCAGCTCATGCTCGTCGGGTACACGATCGCCTACGCCGTCCTCCTCCTTCCGGCCGGGCGGCTCGGCGACATCCTGCCTCGATCGACGGTCTTCCTCGTCGGCGCGTCCGTGTTCGTGCTCGCGAGTGCGCTCTGTGCCCTGGCGCCCGACGCCGGCTGGCTCGTCGGAGGGCGGATCGTCCAGGGCGCCGGTGCCGGCATCCTGATGCCGCAGGTCCTCGGCCTCATCCAGCGCCTCTTCCCACCGCAGGCACGCACGAAGCCCCTCGCCATCCTCGCGGGCACAACGGCCGTGACATCGACGTTCGGTCCCCTCCTCGCCGGCTTCGTGATGGAGTGGGTGCCCGGGGACGACGCCTGGCGCGTCCTCTTCTGGATCAACGTCGCTCTCGGTGCCGTCATCCTCCCCTTCGCGATCGGCATCCTCCGCGAGCCGCCGAGCGATCGCACGCGCGGGTTCGACCTCGTCGGAGCACTGCTCCTCGTCCCGGCCGTCATCCTCACCATCGCGCCGGTCTCCGTCATTTCCTCGACGACGCCGCCCCACGTGTGGATGCTCGCGAGCGTCGCGCTCGGGTTCGCGTCGGCGGGGGCCTTCGTCAGTTACGAGCGCCGACTGACGGGGCGTGGCGTCCAACCGCTCGTCGACCCGGCACTCTTCCGATTCCGGCACCTGCCGGCCGGCGTGCTCATCTCGGGATTCATGCACGCGGCCGGAACGGCGAGCACACTCATGATCACCCTCTATTTGCAGCAGCGTGCCGGCCAGACCCCCCTCGAGACCTCGCTGTGGATGCTGCCGGCGGCCCTGTCCATGATCGTCGGGTCGTGGGTCGCCGGGCGCTTCACTGCGGCCACCAGCAATCGTCCCGTCCTGATCGGCACGGCCGTCGGCGTCGTCGGCCTCACCGCGATCTCCGTCACCATCGGCACGGTGCCCGTCACCGTGGCTCCGGTCGTCATCGCCGCAGTACTACTCGTGTCCTCGTTCGGAACCGCGCTCGTCGGTCCCGCGAATCAGGGGCGCTCGCTCACCGCGATTCCCGACTACCGCTCGAGCGTCGCGGGCTCGTTGCTGCAGTTCAGTCAGCGGGTCGGCTCCGCGATCGGGATGGGCCTCGCGCTCATCGTCTTCTACCCGCTGCTCACCGCGACGACGTTTGCGGGTCGGCCGACCCTCGGGTCGATGCTGGCGGTCGGACTCACCGCCCTCTTCACGTTGGGTGCGCTCCTCACGGCTGTCGTCGACCGCGAGCGCCCGCAGAACCGTCGTCGGGGCGGACAGCGGGCCTGACGGCTCTGCCCGACGACATCCACGACGGAGAGGGCGACGGCCAGGTGTCCGACGAAACGGCCCGTCGACGACACGGTCCAGCCCGGCCGCCCTTCCCGGTCACCTCGGCGAGGCGATCGGTCCCACCGACGACGTCCGGGTTCCTGCCCGACACGAAAGCGGCCAGGCCGACTCCGAGAAGAGTCGACCCGGCCGGGGACGATGAGGGGAACGCGGGAAAGCGCTACTCCTCGATCGAGACGTTCGTGAAGTCGATCCACCAGCTCTTCGGCTGCTCGAAGCCCTTCACGTAGGAGGCCATCGCCCGGGGGGCGGTGTCGTTGACGACGTACATCCACCCGGCGTCCTCGGTCTGGAGGCGTCCGGCCTCGGTGAGCAGCGCCGCCCGCTCGGCATCGTCGCTCGTGACGAGCGCCTCGGCGTGCAGCGCGTCGAACTCCTCGTTGCAGTATCCGAAGTAGTTGGTCCCGCAGAGCATCGACCAGCTCCAGCTCGAGGGCTGCTCGAGGCTGAATGCCTGGTTCGCCGCGTTCCAGCCCGTGTTCCCCTCGCCGAGAGCCGCGTACATGCCGGAGAAGTCGACGGGGTCGAGCGTGACGTTGATGCCGACCTCGGCGAGCTGCGACTGGAGGGCCTCGTTCATGGCCTTCGCCTGCATGGCACCCGACCCGGCAGTGATGTAGCCGACCGTGATGTCGAGCCCGTCCGCGTAGCCCGCCTCGGCGAGGAGCGATCTCGCCATCTCCGGGTCGTAGCTGTACAGATCGTCGGCCTCGTCGTAGTACAGGCTCGCCTCGGCGAAGAACTGGTACGCGGGCACCGCCGTTCCATGGAGCAGGTCGTTCGCGATGGCCTCGCGGTCGATCGCGTAGTTCATCGCCTGTCGTACGCGGATGTCGTCGAAGGGCGCGACGTCCGTGAAGAGCTGCCACGACCACTCCCAATCGAATGGGTTCCCGGTCGAGACGAAGCCGGCGTCCTCCAGGGAGGCGAGATCGTCGGGGAGCGCCGCCTCGATCCAGTCGACCCGTCCGGAACGCAGCGCCGCCGTGCGCGCCGCGGGGTCGGGGATGAGCTCGACGCTGATGCGGTCGAGCTCGGCGGCCTCACCCCAGTAGTCGTCGTTCCGCGTGAAGCTGATCGACTGGTTCTCCGTGAGTTCGTCGAAGACGAACGGCCCGGTCCCCACCGGGTTCTTCGCCTGCCCCTCGTTCCCGTCCGCATCGAGCGACTCCGGGCTCGCGAAGTAGACGTTGTAGAGGTCAGCGAGGAAGAATGCGAACGGTTCGTTGAGGGTGAATGCGACTGTCGAGTCGTCGACGGCCTCCACGGACTCGACGTAGGCGAGCACGGCGTAGTACGTGCCCACCGCCGCGTCGTAGTGCGGGTCGTTCTCGTCGGTGTACCGGTTGACGTTGTAGACGACGGCGTCCGCGTCGAAGTCGGTGCCGTCGTGGAACGTGACACCCTCCTGGAGCGCGAACGTGTAGGTGAGCCCGTCGTCGCTGATCTCCCAGGACTCGGCGAGCGCAGGAGCGACGCCGGCCGCGGCGTCGGGGTCCGAGACGTCGCGCTTCGTCAGGCCCTCGTAGACGAGGTTGCCGATGAGGCGCTGTCCCTCGTAGCCGGCGAGCGTGATGGCTCCCGTGTCGAGGCTCGGGAGCGACGCCATCTGGCTGCCGATAACGAGCTCCTGTTCGTCCGGAGCCGATTCGCCGCCGGCGGAGCAGCCGACGAGCGCCAACGCGGCGACGATGGTGCCTGCTGCGGCGCCGAGCAGGCGGCGCGAGCGGCGTGAGGTGTGCTGCATGTCACTCCTTGAGGGTGGGTGCGGTGAGGCAGGGGGTGGTGTTCCGTGATGGAGCGGTCGTTCAGGGCACCCCGACGACGGATCGGGCGGCCAGCAGTTCGCGCGTGTACGCGTCCTGCGGGTCGCCGAGCACGTCGCGCGTGCGACCGGATTCGACGGTGATGCCGCGGTTCAGAACGAGGACGTCGTCACTGATGTGGTCGATGACCGCGAGGTCGTGGCTGATGAAGAGGAGGGCGACGCCCATCTCCTTCTGCAGGTCTGCGAATGTGTTGAGGACTTGGGCCTGCACCGACTTGTCCAGTGCGGACACGGCTTCGTCGCACACCAGGACGTCGGGGCGACCGGCGATCGCCCGCGCGATTGCGATGCGCTGGGCCTGCCCTCCCGAGAGTTCGTACGGCCAGGCGTGCACGTAGTCGCGCGTGAGGGCCACCTGATCGAGCAGCTCGTTCGTGCGCGCCGTCCACGTCGCTCGGGGCAGCCTCTGCGCCGCGAACTGGAATCGCAGGTTGTCGCCGACGGTCATCGCCGGGTTGAGCGCATGACGCGGGTCCTGTGGCACGAGCTGGATCCGGCGTCGCGCCGTCCGGAGCGGCGTCGCGCGGAGGCCGAACAGGTCGGTGCCTCCGAGCTCGACCGTTCCCGCGTCCGGTTGCAGCAGTCTCATGACGATCCGCCCCAGTGTCGACTTCCCGCTGCCGGATTCGCCGACGACGCCGAGCGTCCGACCGGCGTGGAGCTCGAATGAGCAATCGTCGAGGGCGGTGAAGCCGGAGTAGGTCTTGCGGACGCCGTGGGCCGAGAGGACGACTGTCACGATGCGCCTCCTTCCGTTGCAGCGGCGGAGCCCGTTCGAGCGGATCTCGTCGACGTCTCCTCGAGGACCGACGAGGACACGGCGTGCCCGGGCTCCACCTCGACGAGGGGTCCCCACTCCCTGCGCGTGCGGAGCTCGTCCGACACGACGGCGAGGCGTCCGCGCTCGACGTCGGCGCTGGGCTCCGCGTCGATGAGGGCACGGGTGTAGGGGTGCAGCGGTCGGGTCAGCACCGAGGACGCCCGGCCGAGCTCGACGATGCGACCCGAGAGCATGACGGCGACGCGATCGTGATCGGCGCTCGCGATGCGCGCGGCGATGCCGATGTCGTGTGTGATGAAGAGGATCGCTGTGCCGAGCCGCGTGCGGAGGCCGTCGAGGAGTTCGACGATGCGGACGCCGACCGACGCGTCGAGAGCACTCGACGGTTCATCGGCGACGACGAGTTCCGGGTCGCAGCTCACGGCGATCGCGATCGCGATGCGCTGGCGCATGCCGCCGGACACCTCGTGCGGATAGCAGCGGAAGACCCGATCGGGATCGCGGATCTCCACGAGGTCGAGGAGTTCGAGCGCACGGAGACGGGCCGAGCGGCGATCGGCCACGGCTCGATGCTGGAGAAGGGTCTCCATGATCTGCGACCCGATCCGTCGCATGGGGTCGAGCGACGCGTTCGGGTCCTGAGGCACGCTTCCGATCCGCGAACCGTGCACCTGCCGGAGCGTCGACGCCGCGGTCCTCAGCAGGTCCCGTCCGTCGAACAGGGACCGGCCCGTGACGGTCGCGCCGTGAGGCGCCATCCCGGTGATGCTGCGGGCGAAGACCGTCTTCCCGCTGCCGGACTCTCCGAGGAGGACGGTCACCTGGGATCGCTCGAGCCCGAGGCCGATGTGGTCGACGACGGTTCGGGCCGAACGGCCGTGACCCGCGAAGCTCACGGTGACGTCGGTGGCGTCGAGCGCGAGAGGGACGTCGGCCGGCAGGGAGCCGGCGGTCCCGAGCGCGAGGAGGGGATCATTCATCAGGACTCCCGACCGCGACCGGCGATGGCGTCCCGAATGCCGTCCCCGACGAGCGGGAACATGACCGAGAGTGCGAGGATCACGATGACGGGAGCGAGCGCGAGCGACGGATTCGTGTATATCGCGGCCTGCATCTCCTGGAGGATCGAGCCGAGTTCGGCCTGGGGCGACGGGACGCCGAGGCCGATGAACCCGAGGCCGCCGGCGATTGCGACGTTCGCCCCGACGAGCGAGGTCGAGTACGCCGCGACGGCCGGGACCGCGACGGGGAGGATCTGGCGCAGGAGGATCGACCCCATGCCCGCTCCGCTCGACCGGGCCGCCGTCACGAAATCGAGCTCTTTCACGCGCACCACCTCGGTCTCCGCGATGCGCGCGACGGGGGCGATCCACACGGCGGTGAGCGCCAGGATGAGCGTGCCGAGACCGTTGCCCAGGGTGAGCGCGAGGAGGAGCGCGAGCAGGACGCCGGGGAAGGCGAACAGGACGTCGACGACCCGCATCAGAAGGAGGTTGGCGAGGCGACCGGAGAAGCCGGCGGTCACGCCGATGGCCAAACCGATGATCGTCGCGATGATGATCGGGAGGACGCCTGCGATGAGGGAGGTGCGCGTTCCGTAGACCAGTCGGGACAGCAGGTCGCGTCCCTGTGTGTCGGTCCCGAGGAGATGCCCTTGCTCACCGAATCCGAGGAGACGCGCTCCGAGGTCTCCGGAGTACGGGTTCGCGAACGGGAGCACCGGGGCGAGGACGACCACGAGCGCGATCACGGCGACGACCGTGAGGGCGACGCGCGAGCGCACGGGCATGCGTGACAGGAGCCGACGACGCACGAAGCGCACCTGCTCGGGAGCCAGCCCCGTGCCACCGGGGCCAGGGGGAGACGTCGGTGTCGGAGCGACGGCCGACGTGGACGTCGTTCGGGGATCGGTGATCATCGTCAGACCTTTCCGACTCGGATACGGGGATCGAGGAGAGCGTTGATCACGTCGGCCGCGAGGAGCACGAGGACGAAGATGATGGCGATGACGAAGGCGACGCCCTGAACCAGCTGGTAGTCGCGCAGATTGACCGACTGCACGATGAGCGCCCCGAGGCCGGGGATGCTGAAGATCTGCTCCACGAAGAGCGCGCCGCCGAGCATCCCGCCGACCTGGATACCGAGCACCGTGATCATCGGGGGGAGCGCGTTGTGGTGGCTGTGCACGGCGAGTCGCCAGGACGACAGTCCGCGCGCTTCGAGTGCCGGGAGAAGCTCGGTCGACTGCAGCGTGCTGATCGAGGTCTTGAGCGAGCGCGCCATCTGGGCGCCCGGCGCGAGCGCGAGGCTGATCGCCGGGAGGGCGAGATGCAGCGCGAGCGCACCGGGACCGTCGGAGCCGCGCGAGCTGAGCCCCCCGGCGGGGAAGACCGGAACAAGAACGGCGAAGGCGATGAGGAGTATGAGCGCGACCGTGTACTGCGGGGCCGACAGGAAGATCGCCTCGAACCAGTCCGTGATGCGGCGCAGCGCTCGTGAGCGCGAGGTCGCGAGGTTGCCCATCACCACGCCGATCACGACCGCGATGAGGCTCGCGGCTCCTCCGAGGAGCAGGGTGTTGGTGAGCGCGGGACCGACGACGTCGAGCACGTCCCGCGACTGGCTGTAGGCGTATCCGAGGTCTCCCCCGAGAACGCGCACGCCCCAATCGACGAACTGCAGGATCAGGGGACGGTCGAGCCCCATGACGCCGCGCAGCTCCTCTCGTTCCTCCGGTGAGCTGTCGAGCCCGAGGATGAGCAGGGCCGGGTCGCCGGGTATGAGTCGGATGGCGAAGAAGACCACGACCGCGACGAAGATCGCCGTGACCGCTGTGAAGGCGAGCCGTCCGACGACGAACCGGAAGAACCGGTTATGTGTGATGGATTTATACTCCATAATTGTAATGTCATACCGGTCTACTGTTTCGCCGGTGTTACATCGGCGAAAAGCGACACGAACTCGAAACAATCCGGCCGTCGCCCGAAGCCCGGGCGATCGTCGATCAAACGGCGACCCTCCAGAACTAGGGGACAGCATTCACCGGTGATCCCGACGTATGAATTCGACGGCCAGTAATGTTCTCGAGAGGGAAAGGAGTCCACCGTGGCACTCAGACACGCGATCCTCTCGGCGCTGTCGCGCGGCATTCCGAAGAACGGGTACGAGCTCAACGCGATCTTCAACGATCACGACGAACGCGCCTGGAATGCCAGCCCGTCGCAGGTGTACTCGGAACTCACGAAGATGCAGAAACTCGGGCTGATCGAGGTCAGCGAGCGGACGGAACGGCGAGCGACCAACTACGTACTCACCGATGACGGCCGTGCAGAGCTCGAGCGGTGGCTCACGCAGGACGAGCCGGATCACACCATCCGCGACGACGTCGTCATGCGACTGCTGTCGATGTGGATCCTCGACGAGACGACCGCCCGACACCTGATCGAGGCCGAGATCACGTTCCAACGGCGGCGCGAGCGGGCACTCCGCAACAAGCTCGATACGTCGGCGCAGCTCGCGGAGGACGCTCGCGTCTGGCGTAACCGGCGGGCCGTCCACGTGCTCTGGCTCGCCCAAACGGCGACGATGATCAGCTGGCTCGAAGGGCTCATCACGATCCTCGACGATCCCGATGCCCCTGTCGACGACACTCTCGCCGCGCTCCTGTCGTCCGAACCCGTTTCCTCTCCGCGCGCCTGAACCACGAGCGCCCGAGGATAGGGTGGCCGCATGACTGGCGTGACGGATCGGATCGTTCTCCTGGCCGGCGCGACGAGCGACGCGGGCCTCGCCGCCGCCCAGGCCCTCGTCGATGCCGGCGCGCGCGTGATCGCGACGGGACGGGACCGCGCGAAGCTCGACGCCCTCGCCGACAGCGTGCCCGGTATCTCGACCGAACTCGTCGACCTCACGGACGAGGCGGCCGTCGACGAGCTCGCGACGCAGGTGCGCGAATCGATCGGTCCCGTCGACGGCATTCTCCACCTCGTCGGCGGGTTCCGCCGCGGCGACGGCATCCCCGGGCAGTCGGACGTCGACTGGGACGCGCTCGCCACGTCCCTCACCGCCCTCCGCCACGTCAGCCGGGCCTTCTACCCCGACCTCGTCGCGTCGCCGGCGGGCCGACTCGCGATCGTCTCGTCGACCTCTGCCACCAAGCCGCACCGCAACACGGCGAACTACTCGACCGTGAAGGCCGCGGCCGAGGCGTGGACGGCGGCGCTTGCATCCGGGTTCGCCGCCGACGCGCCGGAGCGGGCCGCCGCGGTGATCTTCGCCGTCTCCTCCCTCGCGGGCCTCGAAGGCACTCTCGCCTCCCGGTTCGTCGATCTCTGGAGCGAGGACGCGGCCACGCTCAATGCCTCCAGGCACGTCCTCTCGGCCTGACATTCGTCTCTTTCGAAGGCCTACCGGTCACGGCGCCGCGCCGCCTCGCTCAGGCGATTGCCAGGAAGTGACCCGAGGTTTGCCAGGTTGACCCCTCAGGCTTGCTGACTTGTGCCCGCTGGGGCTGTTCACTGCGCTCCCAGGCACGAACCCGTCAACCCGAACGCACGACCCGATACGCACTCATCCGAACCGAACGTCCGGAACGAGGACGGCCCGAAGCCGCGAGCCCCGACTCGCCCGCGCCGATCGTTCCCCGACCGAGAAGAATCACACGTAACGCATGCGCCACGAAACCCCCCGCACCACTCCGCTGTCTCCCCTCCCCCCGGTCACACGTGCCGCCCGCCGCGCCACTCGCTCGGGCACCCGCCGTCGGCGGTTCGCCGTCGCGGCGACCGTCGCGCTCGTCGGCCTCGGCGCGGGCTCCGGCTTCGCGATCAACGACCGCACGATGAGCGAACAGCTCGCGGCCTCCACTGCGCAGCTCGACGCGACGAGCGGACTCCGCTCCGACCAGCTCGGTGTCTACGCCGGCATCGCCACCGCTCACGCTGAGGACAAGGCCGTCGAGGTCCTCGAGACGGCCGCCGTCGTGGCCGAGGACGCCGAGGGCAAGGTCGATGCGACCACACTCACCGCGACCATGGATCAGCTCGGCGCGTACGAGTCCCTCGACTCTGAGACCGTGGTCGACCTCACCCGGCAGGTCGTCGACGTCATGAACGACACGAAGGCCGCCGCGCAGGCGTTCGACCAGAAGAAGGCCGAGGAGGAAGCGGCCGCCGCTGCCGCCGAGGCCCTCGCACAGGCCAACACGCCGCAGGGCGCGAAGGTGACCGCGCGGTCGATGGCTTCCTCCGAGTACGGCTGGGGCGACGGCGAGTTCTCCTGCCTGAGCAACCTCTGGCAGAAGGAGTCCGGCTGGTCGTACACGGCGGAGAACGCCTCGAGTGGCGCCTACGGCATTCCGCAGGCGCTCCCCGGTAGCAAGATGGCGACGATCGGATCCGACTGGCGCACGAACGCCTCGACGCAGATCGCCTGGGGGCTGTCGTACATCGACCGCGCCTACGGCACGCCGTGCTCCGCGTGGTCGCACTCGCAAGCCAACAACTGGTACTGAGCCGGGCCGGTACCGAGCCGGTCCGGGCCGCCCGGGCGACGGCTGACGTCAGGACTGGCTCCACTTTGAGAGCGAGACGACCGCGCTCTCAATGAGCTTCGTGTAGCTCCTCTCGAGATCCGCTGAGAGCCGGAACGCCCCGGAGGTCTCGAGGCTCACGAAGCCGTGGAGGGCCGACCGCAGGAAGCGCGCGGCATCGATCGCATGGTCGCCGCGGAGATCGTAACCGGCGAGCACCGCGAGAAGCACTTCCAGCGCCGCCTCGCTCGCGGCGCGGTCGGCGTCGTCAGAGGGGTCGGGGGCGCTCACCGTGAGCCCGTACTGAGCCGGATTCTCGAGCGCCCACTGCCGGTAGGCCGCCGCGAGGCTCTGGACGGCGTCGTCGCGGGACCGGCCCATCGTCGCGCGAGCCAGCGCGGCGCCGAGACTGCGCTTCGCACGGATCATCATGCCGCGCCGCAATCCCGGCAGGCCGTCGACGTGCTTGTACAGCGAGGGTGTCTTCACCCCGAGGCTCTCAGCCACGGCCGCGAGGGTGAGCTCCGCCGTGGGGCTGCCTTCGAGCAGTTCGGCGGCGCGCGCCACAACGGTGTCTTCCGTCAGTCCGGCTCTCGGCATGCGGTGGTGCGCCTCTCCGTCGGTGGTCTGCGTACAGCTTAGTTAACCATCGGGCTATTGACGTTAGCTTTACGGCGAGCGATGATAGCTGGATGACGACAACACCCGTTCCCCGCACGACCGCCCCGAACGCCGACCACTCGGTCGAGAGGGCCCGCCTCACCAATCCCGAGCTCCTCCAGCGACTCGAGGGCGGACTCATCATCGTGCTCTCGATGGTCGCCATCGTGGTCATCGCCCCCACCTGGTGGTGGGTCCCGCTCGCCGCGTTCCTGCTTTTCGACCTTTCGCAGCTCGGGTACCTGCTGTCCACGCGGGCCGGCGCCGCCGCCTACAACGCCGTCCACACCTACGTCTGGCCTGCGGCCCTCGCCGTGGTCGCGTTTCTCACCTGGTCCGAGGCGCCCACCGTGGGACTGTGGACGATGCTCTCCGCGTCGGCGTGGGCGTTCCATGTCGCGGTCGACCGTGCGCTCGGATACGGACTCAAGCGCCCTGACGCCTTCACCCACACCCACCTGGGCTGGATCGGCAAGGACCGCGCGCCGGAGGGCGGGACTCGATGAGTGGTATCCGATCCGTCAGCGGGCGGCTCTCGCGTGACGCCGACCGACGAGGGTGGCGAGGAGCCGCCAGCCGATCAGCAGCAGTGCGAGGGTGATGGTCGCGACGATGACGAAGGCGATCGCCGCCCCCTGACCGCTCACGACTCGGAGGAGCATCCCACCCCCGACCGTGACGAGCCAGACGGGCACGCCGGTGCGGAGCGGGGCGGCCGGTCGGCGCACCGCGAGGGACACCACCCACCCCACGGCGAGCGCCACGAGGAACGGCCACGTCGTCTCGGCCAGCCCCGCTCCGAACCGGCCGAGCACATCGCCGTCGTGAGTCGCGCGCCCGAGCGCAGCGAATGCGACGACGAGCACGACATCGAGGGCGAACGCCACGGCGCTCATGCGGATCGGGGAACGGGCCATGCTTCCATCGTCGCAGGCCGGGGCTCCGTCACTGTTCGCCCATCACCGGCTCCGAACAGTTCAGCTCAAAGTCGCGCTGCAATCGCTCGGGATCTCCCTCGGCAGCGTCTTCCACCATGGTGACGAGGCCGATGTCGCCGCCGTAGTCCTCGCGGAAGGTCGGCGTCTCGAAGAACGATCGCAGGCGCACCATCGCCGCTTGTGCCTCAGGTGACGACGGATCGGCCTGGGCCAGCCACTCCCCCTCCCACAGGCAGAACCACTGACTGTAGGCAATCGACTCCCCGTAATGCAGGTCGAACGCCTGATCGCCACCGCCGAGATCGCTCGGGTCGGGCCGCACCATGCTGGTACCCGCGGGACGATCAAGCGCCGCGACGCTCGTCTCCCACTGGGCCAGCATCTCGTCGACGTCGAGGGATTCCTCGCATACCGGGGAACTACTGCACCCAACGGACACGCTCGTGTCCGGCACGGGCGATCCGTACGAACATCCGGCGAGGCTCATCACCACGGCGATCACGATGACGACGGGCGCTGAACGCATGCGGAGAGGTTATCGCCCGACCCGACAGGAGTTCGTCCGATCGGTCGTCACCTTGTGGATGGGCCGCGTCAGTGGCCCAGGGCATCAGGGGCGGCGGCATCAGGGGCGGCGACGTCAGGGGTTGGCGGTGCGGTCCGCGAACTGCTGGGTGCCGATGACCGCGAGGAGCCCCAGCTTCTCCTCGGACTCGGAACGCGGGGCAGCCGTGAGCACGAGGAGGACCTGGGATTCGTCCTCCGTGTGCAGGGCCTGGCAGTCGACCTCGATCGCACCCACTTCCGGATGGATGAGCACCTTGTGGTCCTCGAAGCGCCGCCGAACCTCTTGGGTGTCCCAGATCCGGGAGAACTCGGGGCTGCGGCGGAGCAACTCACGCACGAGCTCGCCCGCGCGCGACTGCACCCCCATCGCGCCATACGCGGCGCGGAGCGACGAGACGTTGGCGCGGCTCTGCCGGTCGTGATCGTCCGCCGGGTAGTGCGCCCGCTCCCGCTCGGGATCGAGGAACCAGCGGTACACGGAGCTGCGCTCGAGTCCCGTGAGGTGGCTCACGTCGCCGAACAGCGCTCGGGCGGAGTCGTTCTGCACGAGCGTCTCACCGAGCAGGTTGAGGATGAGCGCCGGGGTGTCGACGAGGCGATCGAGCACGCGGAGGAGAGCCGGGGCGACGTAGTCCGTGGTCGCGGCCCGATCGGGAGCGCTGTGGCCGGCGACGCGGAAGAGGTAGTCGCGCTCGTCGGGGCTCAGTCGGAGCGCACGAGCGATCGACGCGAGCATCTGCGTGCTCGGCTGTGGACCCCGACGCTGCTCGAGGCGCGTGTAGTAGTCGGTCGACATCGCGGCGAGTTGCGCGACCTCTTCGCGGCGCAGCCCCGGCGTGCGGCGGCGCGGTCCCGCACTCAGACCGACGTCCGCCGGGCGCAGGGCGTCGCGATGTCTGAGGAGGAATTCGGCGAGCGCGTCACGGTTCACTCCTGAAGTATCGTCCCGGACCCTGCCGTGAGCCAGGGACCACCGATCCCCCGACATGCGCTCCCTTGAAGCGCCTCCGCAGCGGCGGGAGGCTCAGACCATGAACATCAGCGGAAACACCATCTTCATCCCGGGCGCTACGAGCGGAATCGGTCTCGCGCTCGCACTCGCACTCCGAGCGAAGGGCAACGAGGTCATCATCGGCGGGCGTCGAACCGAACTCCTTGAACGCATCACGGCGGAGAACCCGGGTCTGCACGCCTACCGCATCGACACGACCGACCCTGAGAGCATCGCGACGGTCTCCCGACAGGTCATCGTGGAGCACCCCGACGTGAACGTCCTCATCCCGATGGCCGGCATCATGCGCGTCGAGGACTGGACGCGGGCCGACGGCTTCCTCGACACGGCCGAGCAGATCGTCACGACCAACATCCTCGGCCCGATCCGCCTCATCGCGGCGTTCATCGAGCAACTGCAGAGCCGTCCGGAATCGACCATCATGACCGTCTCGTCGGGGCTCGCGTTCGCTCCGCTCCGTGTGACTCCGAGCTACAACGCGTCGAAGGCGGCGATCCACATGCTGAGCGAGTCGATCCGCCTCCAGCTCGCGCGAACGAGCGTGCGCGTGCTCGAGCTCGAGCCGCCGTCGGTGCGCACCGACCTCATGCCCGGCCAGGCCGAGAGCGACTTCGCGATGCCCCTCGAGGACTTCATCGCCGAGGTGATGCAGCTCATCGAGACGCAGCCGGATGCGACGGAGATCCAGGTCGAGAACGTCACGTTCCTCCGCTACGGCGAGGCTCGCGGCGACTACGAGTCCGTTGTCGCGACGATCAACCAGCTCGACCCGCACGGACGCCCCTGAACGCAACGCCTCTGCCTCGAGCACACGGCGAGCAGGTTCCGCAAGGCCTGCCGATCGACCTCCCCGCTCACGTGTACTGGAATCTCCTCTCCCCCAGACCCCGGGAGCAGTCCACGACGAGGCGAGGTGCGTGACGTGACGGATGCAGTGATCCCGACGACAGGGCGGGCCGCGGGGCGAAAGACCGGCTCCCGCGGGACGAGCGACTACACGGCGCTCGCCGAACAGATCCGATCAGCGGGTCTCCTCCGCCGCCGATACGGCTACTACTGGGCGAAGCTGATCGGGCTCCCGC
The DNA here is from genome assembly GCF_004078655.1 of Labedella populi. Taxonomy (GTDB): domain Bacteria; phylum Actinomycetota; class Actinomycetes; order Actinomycetales; family Microbacteriaceae; genus Labedella; species Labedella populi. The sequence continues at coordinate 54,151 of NZ_RZNC01000009.1, forward strand.
TCGTGGTCCTCGCGGCGCTCGGCGTCTTCGTCTGGATCGGCGAGTCGTGGTGGCAGCTCGTGACCGCCGCCGTCTTCGGCGTCCTCTTCGCGCAGGTCGCGTTCCTCGGCCACGACGCCGCGCACAAGCAGATCTTCGTGTCGGGGCGGGCCAACGACTGGGCGAGTCTCATCGTCGGCGACCTCATCGTCGGGATGAGCTACGGCTGGTGGCGGCACAAGCACTCCCGCCATCACGCGAACCCCAACAAGCTCGGCGCCGACCCGGACATCGAGCTCCCCGTCATCGCCGTGACGCCGGAGCGTGCCCGCGAGGGCAAGAACCCGATCAGCCGCTGGGTCATGTCCCACCAGGGGGCGTTCTTCTTCCCGATCCTGCTGCTCGAGGGCGTCTCCCTGCACGCGTCGAGCGTGCGCCGTGTCGTCGCACGCGAGTACGTCGAACGACGCTGGTGGGAGATCGCGATGCTCACGGTGCGGCTCGTCGGCTTTCCCGTGCTCGTCTTCACCGTGCTGTCCCCGGGGATGGCGGCGGCGTTCCTCGCCGTGCAGCTCGGCGTCTTCGGCTTCTACATGGGAGCGTCGTTCGCGCCCAACCACAAGGGCATGCCGATCGTGCCGAAGGACGGCCGGCTCGACTTCCTCCGTCGCCAGACGAGCACCAGTCGGAACATCCGCGGTGGCCGCATCGTCGACGTCGCGATGGGCGGCCTCAACTACCAGATCGAACACCACCTCTTCCCCTCGATGCCGCGTCCCCACTTGCGGCGAGCTGCCGTGATCGTCAAGGAGTACTGCCGCACGCACGACGTCCCCTACATGTCGGTCGGACTCCTCACGTCGTACGCGATCGTCGTCCGCTACATCAACCGGGTGGGCCTCGGCGAGCGCGACCCGTTCGAGTGCCCGCTGGTCGCGCAGCGCCGGGCCGGCTGAGCGGCCGGCGGCACGTCAGTCGGTGGTCTCCCGCGAAGTGTCGCCGTCCCGGGCGTCGTCGGTAGCGCCGTCGTCTCGGAAGACGCGGAACTGCGGCGGGGTCACGGCTTTGCCGATCGAGGAGGACCGCGCGGCGCCGGACGCTGCGCGGCGAGCGACGACTCGACGACTCGACGACTCGACGACGAGCACGGACGATCGTCACGACCGCCACGACGAGCCCCACGGCCACGATGACGGCCCACATCCACACCGGGACTCCCCACAGGTGATTCGACATTCCATGTCCCCTCTTTAGCCGACAGAAGTACTTATCCAAGTACTGCTACGTTAGTCGCGATCGGGGGATCGGCTCTCGGTCACGCGGGGTGCCGAGCGCGGCATCGCGGTTCCCGGCACGAAGGCCGCCGAGGTGATCGCGTGGCTCGCCGAGGACTACGGTCTTGGTCGCGGGCACGCGATGGCCCTGTACAAGGTGATCACTGACGGTACGACGATCTCCGACACACACGTCGGCACGGGCGGCACCCACAGCGGTGCCTCCCGCGAGCTGTGGCTCGACGGCGCTGCAACGAACCCGATCCGCTCGACGTGATTCCGGGACCGACTGCGAACATCCGGCCCTTCGATCCGTCCCGGCCCGTGCGCGTCGTGCTCGTCGGGGCGGTCGGCATGGGGCGGCAGTGGCTGCGCACACTCGAGGCCTCGCCGGACGTCGAACTCGTGGGGTTCGTCGACGATCGAAACCGAGCGCGTGCCCGCGCTCCGCTCCGTGCTCATGTCCTGGACCTCGCCGCTCGGGTGACCGGCACGCACGGAGACTGATTCCGCGGCCCTCGCCTTTCCGGGCGGATCGGACGTAGCCTGACGGCGTGAGCCCTGAACGCGCGGCAGAGGTGCTCGGCGTCGACGTCGAGGCGTTGCCCCACGAGGTGACGAACGCCTTCGCGGCGCGCGCGCGGCGGACACACCCCGACGTCGACGGCGGGAGCGCCGAGGCCTTCCGCGAGGCGGTCGAGGCGCGGAACGTGCTCCTCTCCCGGAAACGCGCCGGTGCTCCCGGCGACGCCTCGACCGCACCCGACGGCTACATCGTGTTCGACGACGAGCGGACCGGGCCTCCGGATCCCGCCGACGAGTTCCCCTCCTGGGTGATCGTGCCGCGCGCGCCGAGTCCCGCGCTCATCGCGGTGGGCGGTGCGCTGCTCCTGGTCGCAGCCTTCCTCTCCATCTACGACGTTCCCTACCCGTGGACGCTCGCTGAGCCGATCGCCCGCTGGGTCCTGCTCATCGCCGCGGCTCTGGCGTTCGCCGTGACGGGCCGGCGCGGATTCCTCGCCGTCATGGTCGTGCTCGTGGCGGTGACCCTCGTCGTGAACGTCGCGATCACGACGATCGGTGGGCTGCTCGGACTCTTCATCACGATGCCCGCGATCGTCGCGATCAACGCCGCGGGCTTCGCCGCCCGACGCCGCCGCACGGTTCGCCGTGGCGGCCGCGTCAGTCGCCCTTCACGTTGACGAGCTGACGCAGCGTGTGCCGCACCGAGACGAGGTCGGCCGCATCGGCCATGACTTACTGAGCTCGATCGTGGCCCCGGCGTCCGCTCGACGCGCCGTGCGGCTCCGACCCGGCTCCGCGGCAGTCGGCTTCCCGTTCGGAGTATGACGTCCGACGAGCGGACCTCTTTTCCCTGCACAGCAGTCAGTGCGGGCTCGATCGGGCCTCATCGCTCGCGAGCGCGGACTCCGGGGCACAGCCGAGTTCGCCCGGCCGCAGCTTCACGGGAGCGATCGACTTCTGCTCTGTCACCCCGCCGACGCGCGCGACGAGGACGCATTCGTTCTCGTCGCCCATCGCGACGCCGACGTCACCGCCGTTCACCACCACTCGAGGTGGTGCGTTCTCGACGGGAAGCCACGAGGTGGAGCCAGACGCATCGAAGAGCGCGGCGATGGCTCCGCCGATCAGCGCGGGGTCTCCCGGTTCGGTGGGAAGCTGCTGCAACACCTCGATGGCCGCGTCGGCCGCGTTCGGTGCCGGAAGGATCCGCGTCTCCTTCCCGTAGTCGGTCTCGAGGTCGATCGCAGGGATCGCCCCTTCGGTCGGACACGGGTATTCGTGAAGGTAGCTGTAGTGGTTGAAGTCGCCGCGCGGGCCCCAGAAGTCGAACTCGACGCTGTAACACGCGTACAGCTGCTCGCCCGTCGCCGCCCCCATGAACTCGGCCCGCGGGACGCCGACCTGGTAGTACAACGTCCCGATCACGTCTCCGCGCTTCGCCCCCTCGACGACATCGACATCGATGAGCGTTCCGCCGCGGTTCACCCGCGAGGCCGCGAGGGCGAAATCGTCCATATCGTCGGAGGTCGTGACGGGAATCGCGCGGACGCCCAGGTGCACGGCCTCTCTCGTCCCATCGGTCCCCGGACCCGCTGAGCACCCGGCGAGCAGGAGCACGGAAACCGCTGCAGTGGCTGCGATACTCCCGATCGTCACCACCCGAGCTGTCATGGTCGCGACTCTAACGATGTCTGCATGCCACTCGGAAGATGCACTCGCAGATCATCCGCGGGAATGATGGTCGGGCGACG
>NZ_RZNC01000010.1 GCF_004078655.1 Labedella populi
GAGAAGCTCCTCCTCATCATCGATCCCCACATCACGGATGTTCTCAGGCAACGTGATCGTCCGCGTCACCTCATCCGTATCGACGTTCACCTCGCTGATCGTGCGCCGGTTCTGGTCCCCGAGGTAGAGGCGATCCTTCGACTCGGAGAACGCCGATCCGGCGGGCAGCGCCGCGTTCGACTTGTTGACGGAGTCGATCGCACCGGTGACCTCGTAGTCGACCGTCCCGGTCGGCTCGCCGGGCTCGGTCGGGTCCGTTGGATCCGTGGGATCGGGGTTCGGCTCGCAGCCCAAACACGGGCCGGGGTTCGACGGGTCGATCTCCTGAGGCGGAGTGTCGTCCGTCACTGCTTTGCCTGCATCGTTCTTCACGATCGTGAGACCGTCGAAGTACACGCCGTCGGCGGTACGGGACTCGTACCGCATGGTGTCGCCCGAGACGTCGATGAGCTGGTAGAGCTCGACGTTGCCCTGCAGCTTCTTCAGATGGGCATCGTTCTCGATCCAGAGACGCGGCCCCGTGTTGGAGTACATCTTCGACCCGACCACCGAGACCGCGTACACCGGGCCGTCGTAGTTGAGGTCAGGGTCCCAACTCGTGGGGTTGTCCTTCTCCGCATCGTTCGAGTTGCCTCGGCCGTAGTTGTGGTCGTGGCCCTGCAGGACGAGGTCGACGTTGTTCGCCTCGAACAGGGGCAACCACGCCTCACGGATGGCGCGGTTGTTGCGCCCCTCATCGAGCGAGAAGACGGGGTGGTGGAAGAAGACGACGGTCCACTTGTGCGGGTTCGACTCGAGCGTCTCCTTCAGCCACTCGGTCTGCACGGCGAGAACCGCAGCGTCCGTGATGTTGCTGTTGAGCGAGATGAAACGCACGCCCTGGTAGTCGTTGTAGTAGACCGTGCCATTCAGGAGCTCCTCGATGTGCCCCGTACCGGTCGGTCCGTTGTCCGGGTAGGCGAACTGGGCTTGCCACTGCGTGGACAGTTCGGCACCCTCGTATTCGTGGTTGCCAGCCGCCGCCAGGAAGTTCTGCGTGCCGAACTGGTAGCCGGCGGCGTCGAACACCTCTCCCCACTGCGAGTCGTCGTTCGCGTCGTTGATCAGGTCGCCGGCCTGCAGCACGATCGACGCGTCGGGGCGGTCTCGGAACGCGTTGCGGATGACGCGCGAAGCATCCGACTTGATGCCGTTCTGCACATCACCGAGATAGATGAACGAGAACGGATCGGCACTGGCGGACGCCGTCGTGAAGTGCTGCCACTCGCTGAAGTTCGTGCCGTCTCCCACACGGTACTGGTACTGGGTGTCGGGAGTCAGACCGGTGAACTCCACCGTGTGGAACGACTCGTCGTAGTGCTCGGTGGTGACGTCGCTGTTCTTCGTCGCGTTCACCGTCGTGATGCCGCCGGGGTACGGCGTTGCCGTCGCGGTGCGGATCTCGGCCTTTGCGCTCGTGACCCCGCGGGAGGTGCGCCAGGTCACCGCCTGGGTGGTGGACAGGTCATCGGCTGGAGTCAACACGATTCGATCGGGAACGACCGACGGCCCGTGCTGCGCGCTCGGCGCGGCGGCGGCGGCGGATGCCGCCGTACCGGGCGACATCACCGGGGAGAAGAGGGAGGCCGCGACGACCGCGACGGCGATGCCCGCCAGCATCCGCCTCCCGCGACGAGGCGTGGACGATTTCGTCATGGACTGACGGCCTTTCTGAAACGATCGAGACGAGATATTCACGCGGCACCATCCGTGGGGCGGCGACGAACGTAGACGAACAGGAGGGTGAGCACGCCGAGGAGCAGTGCCCCACCGGCGATGGCGACGGCGATGCCGACTCCTGCTACACCGGTGACCGCGAGATCCTTCTCGCCGGTGGGCTCAGAGCCGGGCGACAGCACCGTGATGGCCGCCTCGACCGTCGCGCCGGACTCGAGGCCCCTCACCACGATTGTGTGTCCACCGGGTGCGACGCCCGCGGGGATGTGCGCGGTGAAGAAGTAGCTGCCCGCATCGTCAGCTGTCGGGAAGCCGAGTTCGATCGGGTCGGAATGCAGCGTGACCTCCAGGTCTTCGTTCGGCCAGAACCCGTCACCCTTCATGCTGAGGCTGTCGCCTGCGGCGATCCCGGTCGCTGAAAGCTCGATCGTGGGATTCGCCACCGGCTTGTCCGTCGGTTCGGGTTCGGACGTCGGCTGCGTGGTCGGCTCGGGGCTCGTCGTCGGCTCCGGACTCGTCGTCGGCTCCGGACTCGTGGTCGGCCCCGGACTCGTGGTCGGCTCCGGCGTCGTGGTCGGCTCCGGCGTCGTGGTCGGCTCCGGCGTCGTGGTCGGCTCCGGCGTCGTGGTCGGCTCGGGGCTCGGCTCGGGGCTCGTCGTCGGCTCCGGGGTCGGTGTGGGCTCGGTGTCGTCACCGGGCACGACGGGCGTCGGCCGCTCGGGGGCTCCGATGTCGGCCCTCGTCGACCCGGGGCCAGACGGCCAGGCTGCGGTCTCGTCGGTCACGAGCTTGTCGCCGTCGTCCGACTTGGTGATGGTGAAGGCGTCGAACAACTCGCCGGTCACCGTGTGGCTCTCCACGTGCATCTGGCCGTCGATCACATCGACCGTCTGGTACATCTGGGTGTCACGGTTCACGCTGCGCAGGTGCGCGGCGTTCGCTGTCCAGTTGTTCGACTCGAGTGGGTCGGGAACGTACATCTTCGGGCCCGCGACGCTCACGAGGTAGACCGGACCGGTCTGGCTCGTCTCCGCATCAGCACCTTCTGGGAGGTTCTGCTCGTTCGAATAGAGGTTGCCGCGACCGTAGGCGTGGTCGTGGCCCTGCAGGACGAGGTCGACGTTGTGCTTCTCGAAGATCGGCAACCAGGCGTTGCGGATGCTGGCATTGTCGCGCCCGGACGTCACCGAGAAGATCGGCTGGTGGAACGAGACGACGCTCCAGGTGTTCGGGTTCTCCGAGAGAACGCGCTCCAGCCAGGCCGTCTGCGCATCGAGCTGAGCGCCGTGAGCCATGTTGGCGTTCAACGTGATGAAACGCACACCCTGGATGTCGGTGTAGTAGACGTTCTCGTCGAACGCCTGCTTGATGGCGTCGGTGTCGGCCGGGCCGTTGCGCGGGTACTCGAACTGCGCACCCCAATAACGGGTGAGGTCGGGACCCGGGTAGTACTCGTGGTTTCCCGGTGCCGCGATGATGTTCATGTAGGCGTTCGAGAAGCCGGCCGCGCCGAACCATTCGCCCCACTCCGCGTCGGCGACGTCGGTGTCGATCAGGTCGCCGAGGTGGAGGACGGCCTTGGCGTAGGGGCGAGCCTCGGTGGCGGCACGGAATGCGCGCGAGGCGTAGGACTTCACGTCGTTCTGCGCGTCACCCTGCACGATGAACGAGAAGGGTTCTGCACCTTCCGCGGTGGTCTCGAACTCGAGCCACTCGCTCCAGGTCTCGCCGTCGCCGACCCGGTACAGGTACGCGGTCTTCTCGGCCAGGCCGGTGAGCGTGGCCGTGTGGTACTTGATGGTGTAGCCGAGGTCGGTCGCAAACTCGGTGGTACTCGCGGCGGCGACCGTCGTCGACGCCGTTATGGGCCCCTTCGTCATGTCCGCGAGCTGAATTTGGGGGCTCGTGACGTCGACGGAGGTTCGCCACGAGACGTTTTGCGTCGCGAACGGAGTCGCCGTCGGAGTGAGGATGATGCGGTCGGGCACCGCGGAGGCCACATGCACGAGGGCCGGGTTGACGGGAGGAGGGTTGAGCCCACCGGCGGCGAAGGCGATTCCGCCTCCGATACTGGCCAAGGCGACGGCCGCGGCGATGCCGCCGGCCGTCAATGCTGTGCGGGGACTGACACGCCTGATGGCGCGCGTGAGCTGATCGCTCTTCATATCGAGGGACGTCCTTTGGGAGAGACGGCGGGGCCGGTTACGGGGTGGCACGCGTTCGGTTCGCGGGCGACGCCGATCACGCTATCGGCGCATATGCAAGCCCCCGGAGGTGCGCCGCAGAATTCACGGGGCGTTCATCGGGCACGGTTCTCCGGGGGTCCAGCGGTGCAGAATCGTCGCCGTTCGTTCACCGGAGGTCGAGAATCAGTTGGCCTCGCGGACACTCCGGACGTGTCATCGACCGGTTGAACGATTTCACCTCTCCACGGGACCGGTAGTCCTGCCACGACGTCGGTGCACCCGCGCGAAGGTAACGACTGCATTAAGCCTCACGCCGAACGATCGTGCACGGGCACCCCCGCGCATCCGCGTGGACGCGCGGATCGGGCCGGGCAGGGCCTCGGCCGAACACGCCGGAACGACGTCTGGCGAACTGGCCAGGCTCGAGCATCTCCCTTATCGTTCACGTGAACGACAACATGGAAGGTCGTCCCGTATGACACCGCTTGTCCCCGAAACGAGCCGGCGCACGGTTCTCGTCGGCGCAGCCGGGCTCGCCGGTCTCGGTCTGCTCACCCTCGCGGGGTGCGCCCCCGACCGACGCACCCCCACGATCCCCCAGGCCGCCGCCACCGGAACCGCCGCCAGAGGCGGCCGTCTGCGTATCGCCCGCCCCGCCGCCTCGGCCGCAGAGACCCTCGACTCCGCCAGTTCCCTGTCGGCCTACGAGTACCTCGGCGCGCTCTACAACCGTCTCGTGAGGCTCGACGAGAGCGGCGTCACCGTTCCGGACCTCGCCGAGGACTGGTCGGCCAACGCCGACGGCACCGTCTGGACCTTCGCGCTCCGCGACGGCGTCCGCTTCCATGACGGCCGCCGGTTCACGGCCGCCGACGCGATCTACTCGATCGACCACATCCTCGACCCCGCCACGGCCTCTCCGCAGGGCGAGGTGCTGAGCGCCATGATCGGTCCCGGCGGCATGAGCGCGCCCGATCCCCTCACTCTTCGCATCGAACTGCTCACGCCCAACGCCGAGTTCCCCTCGCTCCTCACGGCGTACCAGTGCTACATCATCCCGGAGGGCAGCGCCGCCGAGATCGGCCGGACCGGCATCGGTACCGGCCCCTTCCGGCTGTCCTCGTTCGAACCCGCCGGAACCGGCAGCATCGAAGCGTTCGACGACCACTTCGCCGGTCGCCCCGTGCTGGACGGCATCGACTTCTACTCCATCCAGGACACCACCGCGCGGGTCAACGCTCTCCTCGCCGGTCAGATCGACCTGATCTCCCAGACGAACCTTGACTACGCCACGGCACAGGTGGTCTCCGCCTCGAGCACGGCCACGGTCGCCCGAGCGCCCGACGCCCAGTGGTACACGATCCCGATGCTGTTCACGAGCGACGAGTTCTCCGACCCGCGCGTCCGACAGGCGATGAAACTCGCCTATGACCCGCAGACGATCGTCGACACGGCTCTCCAGGGCACCGGGTCGCCGGGGTGGGACAACCCCGTACCGCCGAGTCAGGCCGTGTTCCTCGACGAGCAGCGCGAGTACGACCCGGAGAAGGCGCGTTTCCTCCTCAAGGAGGCCGGGCGCGAGGGCCTGCGCACCGAGATCTTCACCTCGAGCTACGAGTCGGTGTTCACACCCCTGGCCGTCGCGTACCGCGACGCCGTGAAGGACGCCGGCATCGATCTGGTCGTCCGCAACGCGTCGGCCGACTCGTACTACACGCAGATCTGGATGCAGAAGCCGCTCATGGTGAGCTATTGGTTCACGGGCCGCCCGATCGACCAGCTCCTCAACCAGATCTTCCGGACGGGCTCGTCGTACAACGAGAGCGCCTGGTCGAACCCCACCTTCGACGGTCTCCTCGACGCGGCTCGCGCCGAGATGAACGACGACCGCCGCCGCATGCTCTACCAGGACGCCCAGCGCATCGTCGTCGAGGACTCCGCCGACATGACCCCGATGTTCGGCGACCGGCTCGTCGGGCTCTCCCGGAACGTCGTCAACTACGCCGAATACGGCTTCGAGTTCGACTACCTCTCGATCGGACTCCGCGCATGAACGCCTCGATCGCCCCCACCGTGCTCCTCGTCCTACGGCGGCTCGCCACCGCGCTGCTCACGGTGCTTCTGGCCTCCCTCTTCGTCTTCTTCGCCGTCCAGGCCCTCCCCGGTGACGTCGCTCAGCAACTGCTCGGACAGGACGCGACGCCCGACGCGGTGGCCGCGCTGCGCGAGACGCTCGGACTCGACCAGAACGTGTGGCTGCGCTACGGGAACTGGCTGCTCGGCTCGGCCACGGGAGATTTCGGGATCTCGCTGGTCAGCGGTGAACCCGTCGGACCGGACCTGCTCGTCGCGTTCCGCAACAGCATGCTCATCGCGGTTCCCGCGATGGTCGTCGGAGTCGCCCTCTCGCTCACGCTCGGCGTCATCGCCGGCGTGCGCCGCGGGCGCCCGAGCGACCACACGATCTCGCTCGTCAGCCTCATCGTCATGAGCGTGCCCGAGTTCATGGTCGCCACGATCCTCGTGCTCCTCTTCGCCATCGCGATCCCGGTCTTCCCCGCCGTCGTGCTCCGCGGCGACAGTGCTACGGTCGCCGAGCTCCTGCCCGCCGTCTGGTTGCCCGCGATCGTGCTGACGCTCGCGATGGCCGCGTACATCGTGAGGACGGCCCGCTCGTCCACCATCGATGTCATGGCGAGCGAGTTCGTGACGACCGCCGAGCTCAAGGGCCTCACCACCCGCCAGGTGGTCTGGCGTCACGCGGTGCCGAGCGCCCTGCTGCCGACCCTCAACGTCGTCGCGCTCAACGTCGCGTGGCTGCTCGGCGGCGTGGTCGTCGTGGAGAACGTCTTCAACTACCCCGGCATGGGCAAGCTCATGCTGGAGTCCGTCTTCAACCGCGATCTCCCGACCATCCAGGCGATCGCCGTCGTGAGCGCGCTCGTCTACGTCGTGTGCAATCTCGCGGCCGACCTGATCGCGCTCGCCCTCGACCCGAGACTGCGCACCCGACGGAAGGCCCGCTCATGACGCGCTCGACGACCGACGCCACCGGAGCCGCCCTGAACGCGGGACCCGGGGGGCTCCCCGGGCGGATCCGCGGGGTCGCGACCTCCCTCACCAGCAGCCTGAGCGGCTCCGCCGCCCTCACGATCGGCCTCGGCCTCATCGCGGTGCACGTCGTGCTCGCGGTGCTCGCTCCCTGGATCGCCGGCCACGACCCCGTCGCGACCGACTCGACCGTGGCCCTCACCGGTTCGACGTGGACGCACTGGCTCGGCACCGACCAGTACGGTCGCGACATCCTCTCCCGCACGCTGAACGGCGGCCGCTACGCACTGCTCGTGACGTTCCTCGCCACGACCATCGCCGTCGGCATCGGGACCGTCCTCGGGTGCATCACCGCCTACGCCGACAACTGGTTCGACGAGGTCGTCATGCGCATCGTCGACGCCCTGCTCGCGGTGCCCTCGATCCTGGCGCTGCTCGTCGTCGTCACGGTCTTCGACTCGGGACTCTGGGTCATCGTGCTCGCGGTCACCGTGGTCTACGCTCCGGCGGTCACCCGCGTCGTCCGTGGCGCCGCACGCACGATCATCACGCAGGATTACGTGACGGCCGCCCGCGCACGCGGCGAGAAGCCGCTCAGCATCGTCTTCCGCGAGATCCTGCCGAACGTCATGGACGTCGTACTCGTCGAGTACGCGATGCGTGCCTCCTGGATCGTGCTGCTCATCTCGACGCTGTCCTTCCTCGGCTTCGGCGCGAATCCGCCGACTCCCGACTGGGGGCTCATGGTGCAGGAGAACCGCACAGCCCTCACGGTCGCGCCGCTGGGCGCTCTGGCACCCATCGTCGCCCTCGCCACCCTCGTCATCGGCTTGAACCTCAGCGCCGACGGACTCAGCAAGTCGCTCGGCATCGACCGCGCGCAGAAGGGAGCCGTCTCGTGAGCTCCGCACCCGTCTCCACCTCGTCACCGGTCGACGCCCCGCCCGACACGGTCGTGCACGTCGACGACCTCTCCATCTCCTACGCAGCCGGACGACGAGACGTGCCCGTCGTCCGTGGCGTCAGCTTCTCCATCCGGCCCGGTCGTGCGCTCGGGCTCGTGGGCGAGAGCGGGAGCGGCAAGTCGACCGTCGCCCGCACCCTGCTCGCGCACCTCCGGCGCGGTTCGCGCATCGTGGGCGGCCGGGTGACCGTCGCCGGCTCCGACGTCTTCGCGCTCGGCGATCGCGAGCGCCGCGCACTGCGCGGCGGCACCGCGGCTCTCGTCGCCCAGAACGCCGGCCAGGCGCTCACCCCCTCGATGCGCGTCGGCCGGCAGCTGCGCGAGGCGCTCGAGAGCCACGGCCTGCCGGGCGGCCACGAGCGTGTTCTCGAACTCGTTCGGCATGTGCGTCTGCCCGACCCGGAGACCATCGTCGAGCGCTACCCGCATCAGCTCTCCGGTGGCCAGCAGCAGCGCATCGCCATCGCGATGGCGATCGCCGCCCGACCCCGGCTGCTCGTCCTCGACGAGCCGACGACCGCGCTCGACGTGGTGACGCAGGCCGCGGTCCTCGAACTCGTCCGCGACCTCTCCGTCGAGCTCGAGATGGCGATCCTGCTCGTCAGTCACGACCTCGGCGTCGTCTCGGCCATGGCGGACGAGATCGCCGTCATGCGCGACGGCGTCATCGTGGAGCACCGCCAGACCGCCGAGCTGTTCGCGGACCCGCAGCACGAATACACACGCGAGCTGCTCGCGAGCGCGCCCCGCACGTCCGCGACCGGACTGTCGGCCGAACGAGGAGGTGGCCGTGCGTCCGCTCCCCCACCCCCGCTCGTCACGGCGGCGGACCTCGTCGTCCGGTACGCGCGCTCCCTCCCCCCGGCCGTCGACGCCGTCTCTTTCGCGATCGGCGCGCAGGAGACGCTCGCCGTCGTCGGGGAATCGGGCAGCGGCAAATCGACCCTCGCGACGGCGATGGCCGGCCTCATCCCCGCGGAATCGGGCACCTTCACATTCCGCGGCGACGACGGCATCGAGGGCGACCTCACCCGGCCCGTCGCGCGACGCTCCCTCGACCTCCGACGCTCGGTGCAGCTCGTCTTCCAGAACGCGGACACGTCGCTGAACCCCCGGCGCACGGTCGGCGCCGCGATCGCGCGACCGCTCCGGCTCTTCACCGGCAGCACCTCGCCAGACCGCGTCGCCGAGCTGCTCGAGGAGGTCGGCCTCACGCCCGACTTCGCGAGTCGACTCCCGGCGCAGCTCTCCGGCGGCCAGCGCCAGCGCGTCGGCATCGCGCGCGCCCTCGCCGCCGGCCCCGAGCTCATCATCGCCGACGAGATCACGACGGCCCTCGACGTCCGTGTCCAGGCCGGTGTGCTCGACCTGCTCACGGACCTGCGTGACGAGAAAGGGCTCGGCTGCCTCTTCATCAGCCACGATCTCGCGGTCGTGCGGGGTGTCGCGGACCGCGTCGCCGTCATGACGGGCGGGCGCTTCGTCGAGATCGGGTCCACCGAGGACGTCTTCAGCGGACCGAATCACCCGTACACGCGGCAACTGCTCGACGCCACTCTCGATCCGGGCACCACAGTGTTGCGCGGCGTCGACGACACAACGCGGACGTGGCGAGACGCCGACGGGTGGGACGACCTCGGCGACGGACACCGAATCCGGCGATGGGAGAGCGCATGACACACCGTGCCCTCCACGACGTCACGGTCCGCGACCAGTGGATCCCGATGCCCGACGGCACCCGACTGCACGCGCGCATTTGGGCACCCGCCATCGATCGACCGGTGCCCGTGCTGCTCGAATACCTGCCCTACCGCCTCGACGATTGGACGGCACCCCGCGACAGCGAACGTCACCCCTGGTACGCCGCCCGGGGCTACGCCTCCGTCCGCGTGGACATCCGTGGCACCGGTTCGTCGGACGGTCTCTTCGTCGATGAGTACTCGGCGGAGGAACTCGACGACGGGATCGCGATCATCGAGTGGTTGGCCGCCCAGCCATGGTCGACGGGCGCGGTCGGAGCGTTCGGCATCTCGTGGGGCGGATTCAACGCGCTGCAGCTCGCCGGCCGCGCCCCCGCGGCTCTCAAGGCGATCGTGACCGTGTGCTCGACCGACGACCGCTACGACAACGACGTGCACTACATCGGCGGCGCCGTGCTCGGGATCGACATGGCCGCGTGGGGCGGAACGATGTTCGCCTTCAATTCGCGGCCTCCGCGACCCGAGATCGTCGGGGCCGGCTGGGTCGAGCAGTGGCGCGATCGCCTCGAGCACGGCCGGCCGATGACCCCCGTGTGGCTCTCGCACCAGGAGCGCGACGACTACTGGCGGCACGGCAGCGTCTGCGAGGACTACGGCAGCATCCAGGCCGCCGTCCTCGCGGTCGGCGGGTGGGCCGACCCGTATCGCGACGCGGTGCTGAGGCTCGTCGAGAACCTCGACGCACCGGTGAAGGGCATCATCGGCCCGTGGTCGCACCAGTATCCGGATCGCGGACTCGCTCCCGGTCCCGGGATCGGTTTCCTGCAGGAGACCCTGCGGTGGTGGGACCGCTGGCTGCTCGACGACGCGAACGGCGTCGAGGACGAGCCGGCCCTCCGCGCTTGGATCAACGACTCGGAACCACCGGCGACCTACTACGCCGAGCGGACCGGCCGCTGGGTCGCGGCAGAGGCCTGGCCGTCGGCCGTCACGGAAACGCACGTCGTCCCGCTCGCCGACACCATCGGGGGTGAACGCGGGCCGGTCGTCGTCCGGTCTCCGCAGAGCACGGGCCTCGATGCCGGACGGTTCTTCCCCTTCGGCAACGCCACCGATCTTCCGCCGGACCAGCGCGCCGAGGACGGACGTTCGGTGTGCTTCGACGTTCCCGTCGAGGAGCCGTTCGACGTTCTCGGTTCCGTCGCCGTGACGCTGGCCCTCACGAGCGACGTGCCGCACGCCCACGTCATCGTGCGATTGTGCGACGTCGCCCCGGACGGCAGCTCCACCCTCGTGACCCGTGGCGTCCTCAATCTCGACAAACGGCGCGGTCGCAAGCGTGCGGACGCCCTCGAACCGGGCGTCGAGGAGTCGGTCGCCGTGCCCCTCGTCTCCACGGGCCATCGGTTCCCGCCCGGCCATCGTCTGCGGATCGCGGTGTCGTCGGCGTACTGGCCGTGGGTCTGGCCGCATCCGGTCGAGGCGACCCTCACGCTCGCTCCGCAGCGCAGTTCCGTCTCCGTGCCCGTGTGGACGCGCTCGACCGACGACGGCGTGGTCTTCGAGCCTGCCGAACACGCCGAACCGCTGGCCATTCGCCGACTACCTGCGCCCGCAGCGCTCCCTCAACGCAGCGTCTCGCACGATGTCGAGACGGGTGAATGGGTACTCGACGTCGATCCCGGTTATGGCGGCGGCCGCGCCTACCCGGACGGCCTCCTGTTCACGGAGGACAGCCGGGAGACCTATCGCATCGTCGACGGAGATCCCCTCTCGGCATCCGCGGAATCACGCTGGGCGATCGGTCTCGAGAAGTCCGACTGGCGAGCGTGGCTCGAGACCACCTCACGAGTGACGGCCGACGCCGACACCTTCCGCATCATCAATACGGTGCGCGCCTGGGCGCGCGACGGAGGGCCGGACGCGGAGGTCGTGCTGGTCGCGGATCGCCGTTTCGACGACGTCGTGCCGAGGACGTCCGCGTGACGGGCACAGGCGACACCGTCGGTTCCGGTTCGCAACGCCGGAAGCCCGAGATCCGCCGAGCGCTCATCATCGAGGCGGCGCGCGGCGTCATCCTGCGCGAGGGCCTCGGCGCCACGCGTCTGCGCGACATCGCACTCGAGGCCGGCGTCTCGGTCGGCACCGTGACCTATCACTTCGAGAGCGTCGCCGAGATCCTCAACGAGGTGGTCGTCCTCGAGACTGCTCGCTTCTACTCGTCCATCATCGAAGCCGTCGACGCGGAACTGGACCCCGTCATCGGGGTGCGGATGCTCGTGGAACCGCTGTTCGACGACACCGAGGCCGTCGGCGACCACTGGCGGCTGTGGTCGGACTATTGGACGGCCGTCGCCCGCAAACCGGCTGTCGCCGCTGAGTACGTGGCGCGTATCCGGGTGTGGGAGGCATGCCTCACCCGGACGCTGCGTCGAGGAGTCGAACAGGGGGTGTTCGCGGTGGACGACCCCTCTGGTCTCGCTCTCAAGCTCGCCGCCTACAGCGACGGACTCGCGACGCAACTCTCGCAGCACGCGCCCGGTCTCACGCCGCGGATCGCCCTCGACTGGATGTGGCGCTTCATCCAACTGGAGACCGGCGCCCGCGTCGACGTGTGAGCGCGGATCGGTGGCAGCACGCAGGCCGTACCGGTCACACGAATCTCACCCAGTTCGCGCCGCGGCCCGTCTCCGCCTGCTGCAGCAACTGCAGGCGGTCGCCATCGGCGGCGTAGAGCGACACGGTCGTCGAGAGTTCACCCGCGACGACGATGTGCGCGCCGTCGGGGCTGACGGCGAAGCCGCGAGGCTGGGGTTCCGTGGCGACGAACTCTCCCGATGACCTGAGCGAACCGTCCGCCGCGACGGCGGCGGAACTCAGCGTGGCCGCGGTGCGCTCGGACGCCCAGATGCGGTGTCCGCCGTCGGCGAGCTGCAGGTCGGCACCCCAGATGAGGTGCTCCTCGCGCGGATCGGCACCGAATCGGCTCACGCTCAGTCCCTGCGTGGGATCGAACACGTCGGCACCGCCGTGGCGTTCGAGCGCGCCCGTCTCAGTGTCGCGCGCGTAGTGCAGCACCTGCCCGGTGAATTCGGTGTTCACGTAGACCGCGTCGTCGGCCGCATTCAGCACGAGGTGGCGCGGACCGCTGCCCGTCGGCGCCTCGACCGCGGGCGGGTCGAGTGGAGTGAGAGCGGCGTCGGCGCCGAGCGCGTACTGCGCGATGAGGTCGGCTCCGAGCGAGACGAAGTAGGCAAAGCGGCCGTCGGCGCTCGGGAGCACAGAATGCAGGTTCGGGTACTCGATGCGGGACACCGGCTCCCCCACCACTCCGTCCTCAACGATCGCGGTGATGCCGTAGCCGCCACCGTAGGAGGCGCCGAGAAGCACCGTGCCCGCGTGGGCCAGGGCGAGGTAGTTCATACCGCCGCCAGGCAGGTCTCGGCGGGAGACGACGGAGAGCGCGCCGCTCGAGCGATCGAGGCGCAGCGTCACGATGCCGGCCGACTCGCGCCCACCGCCCGGCTTGACCCCCGCATAGACGAGGTCTCGATCCGTGTCGACGACGAACGTCGACGTGCCAGCGAGATCGCCGGTCACCGCGAGACGCTCGAGGGAGTCGCCGACGAGACGGAAGGTGCTGATGCTGCCGTCGCCGGCGTTGGCGACGAGGACGAGGGAGTCGGTCATGTCTCGATCGTAGACATCTCGCGGCCTGCTGCGCTGACCTTAGTCAGCCGAGCACGGCGTGCGCGATCGTGAAGATCAGCCGTCCGGCGAGTGCCCCGACGAACGCGTCAGCGGCCCCACCACCGCGGCTTCACGAGGAACGAAGAAGCGCGGGAGCCCAGGAACATCCTGTGCACTCCCGCGCTTCCCGAATCACTCGATGGGTGCGGAGCTGGACCGTCGGATTTTTCGGACGATCGCCACGACCGCAGCCGTTATCGCGGCCACGAGGAGACTCGCGATCGTGACAGTCAGTGGAACGTTGAGTGCGATTCCTTCGGTCACGTAGACGGGGTCGAAAGAGTTCGTGCTCATCGCGCCCTCCTTTCGGTTACGGCATGGTCCAGATCGGCCGTGCCCTGTTCTCGCCGACCTCAATGCTCAGGTACGTCGTCTGCGAGGAAACCGGCGTGGTTGCCGTTCCAGTGTATGTCGCTCCCGCGTTCGTCGACAGGCTCTCTCGAGCGACGAACTGGGAGCGAGTCGGGGTGGTGCAACTGTACGGGTAAATGCACGTCTGACCCGGGTTCTTGGTGCTGCGCAATTGATCGTTGTTCCCTCCCTGAACAAGGGTGTAGCTCGCGTAGAAGAAGTTCGTGACGAGGCCACCACCGCCCCGAACCAGACAGTTGTCGGCGTTCGAGTATCCGGAGCCGCTGCTCACTGAGCAGGACGTGATGTCGGCCATGGTGGTCATTTCGCCTGCGGGGGCCGCGACGGCGACGGTGCTCTGGATATCCGTGGGATCCGCAACGACTCCGGGCGCGACCTGTAGATCCGCGATTCGCACGGAACCGTCCGCGAATGTTTCCGTCGTCCGCTCGAACACCCCGACGCGAGCCGTCTCGGTACTCACCGGTTCAGCTTTCGGCTGGAGGCTGAGCGGGACGACACCGCTCCACGTCCCCCCCCCGCCGCAGGAACTGGGTCTCGACGAACTCGCCGAGGTTCCGGCCGATCTCGTCCTTGCGGTTCGGGATGATCGCGGTGTGCGGGATCGTGATGCCGAGTGGATGCCGGAACAGGGCGGTCACCGCGAACCAGTCGGCGAGCGCGCCGACCATGCCGCCCTCGGCGAACGCACGGATGTAGGCGAGCGGTGGGTACCGCTCCTGCAGCACAAATGCGATCACGAAGAGCACCGCCATGAACACCAGCGCGCCGAGCGCGACCCCCTTCATCACCCGCAGCCCTCGGCGGCGCTCCTGGTCGGCGGGGGTTAGGAGGTGGGTTGGGGTGTGCGCCATCCGGTCATCCTCGCACGGGTCCGTTCGAACGCGAGCGTTCACCGTTCATGCTCGACCGGTCCCGTGACAACGGCCACCTTCCCGGGCGATTCGTCACGTCTGCGTCAGGCTCCGGCGCCGCCGTCAACGGGGAGGATTGCACCGGTGACCATCGAGGCGCGGTCACTAAGCAGCCACGCGGCGGCTTCTGCCACCTCACGAGGCTCGGCCATCCGTCCGAGCGGGGTGGCGGCGCTAATTGTCGCGATGATGCCGGGGCTGGCAGCCTCCCACTCCTGCATCATTTCGGTGTGCGTTCCGCCCGGCGTGAGCCCGTTGACGCGGATG
The DNA here is from genome assembly GCF_004078655.1 of Labedella populi. GTDB lineage: Bacteria > Actinomycetota > Actinomycetes > Actinomycetales > Microbacteriaceae > Labedella > Labedella populi. The sequence continues at coordinate 14,921 of NZ_RZNC01000010.1, forward strand.
CCGTCGGTGGCCCAGGTCGCGGCGGCGGTCTCGGTGATGCTGTTCAGCGCGCGCTTCATGGCTCCGTAGGCGGGCAGGTTGGGGTTCGCGCGACGACTGCCGATGCTGGAGGTGTTGACGATCGCGCCGCCGCCACTGCGGCGCATCAGCGCGGCCTCGGCGTTCATCGCCGTCCAGTGCGCGAGAAAGTTGACGGCGAACTGCTCGCTGATGTCCTCATCGGTCGTGGTGTCGAGGGGGCCGACCTGCTTCTGCGGGGTACCGGCGTTGTTGAAAGCGCCGTTCAGCCGTCCGTGGACCTGGTCAACGCGATCGATGGCGGCACGGATACTGGCCCGATCGGAGAGGTCGAGGGCGACGGCGTCTGCCATGCCGGCATTTGCGCGGATCTCGGCCACGGTGCTGTCGAGAGCGGTGGTGTTGCGGGCGGCAAGCACGACGGCGGCGCCCTCTGCCGCGAACAGGTGGGCGGCGGCCTTTCCAATGCCCCGGCTGGCGCCGGTGATGAAGATGACCTTGTCGGTGAGGAGACCGACCGACGCGGTGCCGGTGGTATGAGTGGTGTTGGTAGACATGCATTCAGCATCCCGTCTGCCTCCAACCGGAGGCAGACACAGGCAGTACCAGTATCCGTCGGCCCAGGACGTGCAGACTTGCGCTATGAATCGGCACGAGCTCGGGGAGTTCCTTCGGAGCAGACGAGAACGCCTGCGGCCCGAGGACGTCGGTCTCTCGTCAGGGCCGCGACGACGCACACCCGGCCTGCGCCGGGAGGAGGTCGCCGTCCTTGCACACATCTCCACCGAGTACTACGTCAGGCTGGAGCAAGGCAGGGCGCCGAAGCCGTCAGGCGAGGTTCTGGCGGGGATCGCCGAAGCGCTGAGACTGACCGACGGCGAGTCCGATCACCTCCACCTTCTCGCCGGCACCGCACCGACTCGTACCCGCACACACCGGCGCGATGTCCGTCCGAGCATCCTCGCCCTCCTCGAACGGCTCCCGCAGACTGCCGCCTTCGTGATGTCGGCCTCCTTCGAGGTTCTCGCGTGGAACGACCTCGCCGCAGCTCTCATGGGGGACTTCGCCCACATCTCCGAGAAAGACCGAAATCTGGCCCGCCGAGCGTTCCTTGAATCGCGACGGGCCGGCACGGCGTCGGTCGGGAACTCTGAGTCCACGGAGTTCCGGCACCACGTTGTCGCAGGTCTCCGAGCTGCTCTCGCCCGATACCCGTCGGACCCCGCCGTGACGAATCTCGTCGGCGAACTCCGCCGCGCGAGCCCCGAATTCGCGGGGCTCTGGGAACGGCATGACGTGCAGCCCGCCGCGATGCTCACGAAGACTATCCGCCATCCCGCCATCGGCGACGTTACGGTCGATTGCGACATGCTCACGCTCACGGATCGCGACCAGCACCTCGTGCTCTACAGCGCGCCCCATGGGTCGCCCGCCGCGGAAGCCCTCTCACTCCTGAATGTGCTCGGCACCGATGCCGAGATCGTGTGATCCAGTCCACCCTGGAGCCGTCCGGATCGGAGAAGACGAACGTTTCAGATCCGGCGCCCGAGCTGGATGCCGACACGTGTCCCCGTCCTGCGCGGGAGTCGTCGAGGCGCAACCCGCGGTGCATACCGTGCTCCGACCCCGCATTTTTGACCTTGTTCACGTTCCCGAGATCAATCCGGACGATATGACAAGAAAGCCGATCAAAAGAACGCTGGACCGGGATAACGCCGGGGAAAAGGCGTAAGAGCGCATCGCATCGGTCGGCACCCTTCAGACCCGGATAGCACGTTCTGGAGCAGACGGTCCGGGAGGTGATTGGCCGGTGGGCGAACGACGATCCATTTATCGTTCGGCAGCGATGAAGTCCCAGATCTCCGTCGGCGCATCCACGTCGAATGTGCTCGCCCCGAAAATGCGCCCGAAGCCTTGAATCCTGGTTGGGACGACATGGCCACCGCCTTCGATGATGTACTGACGAACCGGGGCCTTGCCGGGTTCCCTGAAGTCAACGACAGACACAGACGTCTCCCCGGATTCATCACGGTGCGCCAAGGCGTGGGTTGATGCTTCCGCTGAGATGCCGTTGGATCGCACAAAAGCCTGGGTGGTCTCTGCCGCGGAGACCACGTTGCCTCGCGGGGAGAATCCGAAGATCGTCACCGGACCTCCTTCGAAAGGCGAGATAGGGTCTGCCGTCCCAGACATCACCACAGTAGGAACGTCGGAACCCACGTCCGAGCAGAGATTGTTGTCCGCAGTGGGAATATTGGCTGAGATAAGCGCCAAGCCGCGCAACCTCTCCGGCGCTTCTGAGGCAAGCCGGAGGGCCATCTGCCCGCCGTTGGAATAGCCAACGGCGAAGTAGCGGTCGGCAGACGTCCCGTAGCGGTCAGACATTTCCGCCACGATGTCGTTGATGAATCTGACGTCACTCACATTCTCTTGGCGCGCGGGTGTTGCCGCGAGTTCTCGGCAGTCGTTCCAACCCTGCCCGTACCCGTCCGGATAGACGACGACGAATCCGCGGGCGTCTGCGAGCTGATCGAACTCGAAGCCCGTAGCAGTCCGGATGGTCTCGCCACTCTGGAACGATCCGTGAAGAACCACCAATACAGGCGCATCGTCCGGCACATCAGCTGGCACGTAGGAGAGATAGGTGCGCGACATTCCGTCCACTTGGAGCGCCTCGTGACCGAGTGACCCAGACAGAGCGGGCTCGGCCACCGAGGGCGCGGGTACCAGATAGAGGTATGCGCCACCGATGAGGGCGACCCCTGCGACGAGAACGCTCGCCACTGCGAGTAGGGCCCGGCGCAGCCACGGGCGTCGTGAGGATCTGGGCTTGGTCATGAATCGCCGGTTCTAACGGGCAGCCTTGGACGACGATGCTTGATCCGCATCGAGGCGTGGCATCGCAGCCAGAGCGGCGGCCGTGTCGAGCACGGTCTCCTCGGCTGGCCGGGGGTGCCAGTCCAGGATGTTCCGCGCCTTACTGCCATCGACCGATGTCTGCTTGCCGAGGTTGAGTCGGAGTGATGCCATCTGCGGGTTGAATCGTCCGAGCATCTTGACGACGGTGTCCGGCATGTTCTTGGTCGGTACTTTGCGGGAGATTTCTGGAGCTTTCTCGCGCAGAATCCGGGCCATGTCCCGCCACCACAGCCAGTCCCCCGACCCGATGAAGCGCTCGCCGGCCGCGAGAGGGCTGGTCATCGAGAGGAGATGGAGGGTCGCGATGTCGCGGACGTCAACGACATCCCAGCCGATGCGCGGCACAGCGGGCAAGCCGCCGGTCAAGAGGCGCCGAACGAGCTCCACAGAGCCCTCCTTACTGGGTGCACCCGGAGGAGGACCCTGCATGAACGTGGGAAGCACCGTCGACAACTCGAGCCCCGTCTCGTTCGCGAGTCGCCAGGCATCGCGCTCCGCGAAAATCTTGGAGTCGTTGTAGCGACGGGCGGGTGTGCCTGACGGGGCCGCCCACACCGTCTCGACCCCATACGGGCGTGGATCGTCGGAGATCGCCGCGACGGCCGATGATGTGAGTACGGCCCGCTTGACGCCAGACCGGGCTGCCGCGCTGAGTACCCTCGCGGCCCCCTCACGCGCGATCCGGATCAGGTCCTCTCCTCCGCTGAACCCCAGCGGGGATGCGGCATGCAGAACATAGTCAACGCCCGCGACGGCGTCATCCCATCCCTCCTCGGCGAGCAGGTCGGCGGTGACGAACTCGACCGACGAGGCCCTGTCTTCACCGACGTGCTGAGCAAGCGCCGCCCGAACCTGAGTCCTTCGCGCCGGGTCGCGAACCGTGGCGCGCGCCGCGTATCCCTGTTCCAGGAGCCGAACGAGCAGCCAACCTGCCAGGTACCCTGTGCCGCCGGTCACCAGTACCGTCCTGTGGGCCTGAGTTCCTGCATTCACAACATCCTCCAAACTCATTGAATTATTCATTGAGTTTGGAGCGTATCATGGGTCTATGGCATCGACTTCTCCATCGCATGGCGATCAGACGGCGCCCGCCGACGCAGAGCGAACGGCGGAGATGATCCGCATCCTCCTGGGCCTTGCCGACGCGGCGCAGGCGGTGGTGGCCGACGTGCTGGCCGAATTCGATGTCACGGCCTCGGCTGCCGGCGTGCTGTGGGCCCTGGCCCCGGGGGGCGAACCGACCACGCTGCGTGAGATCGCCGGGCGTCTGCGATGCGACCCGTCTACCGTCAGCCTCACGGCCGACAAGCTGGAGAGCTTAGGCCTCGTCGTGCGGCAGCCTCACCCGAAGGACGGTCGGAAGCGTACGCTGATCTTGACGGACCGCGGATATGAACTCTGGGACGCGATCAGCACAAGACTGCACGGTGCCCGCCTGTTCACCGGGCTCGACACGAGCGAACGGGATGCGCTCTACGGACTCCTGGCACAAGTCCAACTTCCTCAGCAGCCGTAGGCCTTCCTCAGCAGTCACAGGCAGGCCCGGACCCGCGCACCGCAATCCATCTTTCCGCCAGCGCCGGGATCCGTCGGCGCCGCTCGTGGAAATCTCAACCGGTGGTGCACATCGCGTGGAGTCATCGTGCGCTTTGCGATCACGGCAAGCGCCGCGGGACCCATCCCACTGAACGCACGTCAGCTTGCGGCCAGCGTCGTCGGACTAGACCTGTGCGAGGCCCCCGTCGACGAATAGCTCCGCGCCCGTGATCCCGGATGATGCTTCGGACGCCAGGAAGGCAGTCGCCGTCCCGATCTCGCGGGGTTGCAGGAGTCGCCCAAGCGGGGACCCACCGCCCATCCTTGCCACTGCAGCATCTACCTGGTCACCGCCCACCGCATCGGCGAGGGCGGTGCGAAGGGAGGGGGTGTCGACGGCCCCTAGCGTAAGGACGTTGACTCGGATCCCCGTGCCACGCAATTCCAGAATCCAAGAACGGACCATGCTCCGAAGAGCGGCCTTCGCTCCGCCATAGAGGCTCATTCCCTCAGTTCCCTTGACGGAGGCTGTCGAACTGATGATCACGACGGCACCGCTACCACTCATGCGAGCGACCGCTGGCTGGACTGTGAAGAGCACGCCCTTCACATCGGTGTCGAAGATGTTGTTGAACTGCGCCTCGGTGATTGCTCCCAGCGGATTGCTGTCGCCAATGACGGCGTTCGCCACGACGATATCCACGCCCCCCCATCGCGCCACGACGTCGTCGTACATGGCAGACATAGCCAACTCGTCGCGGACATCGGCGACGAGTCCGACGCAATCCGGGCCCAGAGCCGCCGCCGATGCCCCGACTCGCTGAGCGTCGAGGCCGGTGATCGCCACCCGTGCGCCCTGGGCGATGAGCTCCTCCGCGATGCCCAATCCGACGCCTTGAGACCCTCCGGTGATGACTGCGACTTTGCCCGCGAGTGGTGTTCCGTAGTTGCTCATGTTGGTCTCCGCTCTAGCGGACTTTCGCCACGCGAAACATCCGCAGTATTCTTGATTCGATCCGGACAATCGTCCGCATATGAACAATAACGGACAACTGTCCACTTGTCGAGGAGAGGCCGATGCGGTCAGACGCAAGAGCGAACAAGGACAAGATCGTCGCCGCGGCTCGCCAGGTGCTTGAGGCCGGCGACGCGTCGGGGATGGCAGCCATTGCTCGCGAGGCCGGCGTAGGTCAGGGCACGATCTACCGCCACTTTCCGACCTGGGAAGACTTGGTCATCGAGGTGCACCGAGCAGATATGGACGAGCTCTCCTCCGCCGCGCCGGACCTGCTGCGTCAGCACCCGCCAATGGAGGCACTTCGGCGATGGCTGGTGATGCTCGCAGACTACGGCCGCCTTAAGAACGCACTTGGCGACGCCATGGCGACCGCACTGCACAATGCACTAGGGCGGACCGTTCAAACGCCCGATCTCAGTGCACTACGCACCTTGCTCGAGGCCGCCCAGTCCGAGGGCTCCGTCCGTCAGGACGTCACCGCCGAAGACGTGTTCCTCCTCGTAGGATTTCTCTGGCGAATCGAACCCGCCCCCGATCGCTCCGCACGCACCGGGCGGTTGCTCGACGCCGTTCTCCGAGGCCTACAACCAGGTCCATCCATGCCGCGACGTGACCGGCCGCACTGAAGTGCGGCATTTTCGGCCGCAACATCGTTAGCAGCCGCGTGTCCCTGGTTCGTGAACCAGAGCAGCAAGTCGCGAGAAGGACACGAAGCCACTCCGTCCGAGGGCCGGTTCAGATCATGGGCGCGATGCGGTCCTTGGCAAACCTGAAACGGCGGGAACTCACGAGTGCAGAGCCAGTGTAGGGGCGGGTGAGGTGTGATTTCGCGGAACTCACACCCTCGCCTTTGTCTCGACTCTCGCCAAGGAGCGGGCGCGGTCGGCGGGATGCGCGCGACCGGTCAGCTGTAGCCGCGTTTGAGCATCATCCCGGCAGCTTTGTCGAACTCTTCCTCGGTGGGGATGGTGAAGTCCAGCGCATCGGCATAGCGGGTGACGATGTTGAAGATCGCGGCCACGGCAGCGGCGTCGACGAGTTGGGCTTGGGACGTGCCGGCGCTGAACGCCGCTTGTGCGTGGGTCGCGTCCAGCTTGTCCGGCTCTCGTGTCATGGTCTCCAGGAAGGAGAGCGTGGCGCGCAGCCTTTCCGGTATGGGGGCCGTTCGGTAGTCGGCCAGGCACGCGTTGACGGTCTGCGGGTCGGTGCCGCGGACGGCGATGGCGCGGTGGGCGCCGATGCAGAAGGTGCAGGAGTTCCAGTGGGCGACCATCGCGGCCATGAGCTCGCGTTCGCCGATGCTCCATTCACTGGGGCCGCGCATCGCCGCCTGGGTCCATGCGCCGAACATCGGTCCGACGAAGCCCTTGTGGTAGAACGCGACTCTGGCGGCATCGGGGAGGCGGATGCCGGAGACGGCAGAGATGATCCGGATCAAGGTGCGGGAGCGCAGGGTGTCGCCGCGCTCGACGTCAGGAAGCCGCATCGCCGGCCCCCTCAATCGCCCGGACGGCCGCGTCCCACCGACTCAGTCCGGCCCCGATGCAGGCGGACATGATGATCTCGAACGCGCCCTTGTCGCTGCCGGTCGCGTCTCGAACGGCCACGACGTGCGCGTCCGTGACCCGGTAGGCCGCTTCCCCGATCTGTCGGGCAAGGTCGTCGTAGGGTTGGGCGATCGGGGAGCCTCCAGCGGCCCGCTCCAGTGCGGCGGCCCGCAAGGAGGCGTCTGCCTCGCCGCCGCTGCCAGTGACGGCTGCGCGGAGCGCGTGGGCGAGCTGCTGGTTCACGTTGAAGGATTCCATCGGTGGTTTCTCTAGGCTTTGCGGAGGTTCAGGCGGATGGTGTGGGGCGCTCGACGGCGACACGGAAGCGTTCGAGGTAGAGCGGCCAGCCATTTCCGGTCTCCAGGTTGATGAAGCCCTCCCATCCGGCGCCGTGCCGGTCCAGGTGTCGGTGCTCAAGTTCGACGCGGGTGCGCGCCGCGGATTCGGGGGTGAAGCGGATTTCGACTTCGCTCGTCCGGGTCGGGTCCGGCTCGATCTCCCACTGCGGGCTGATGTCCCAGCTGAGCACGAGCCGGTGCGGGGGCTCGTAGGCGAGCACCCTCGCCCAGGTGCAGGTGCTGCCGTCGGTGCCGATGTCATAGACAGTGCCGCCGGTCCGAGGTTCCATGACAGTGCGGTCGATTGCGACCGAGAGCAGGTTGTGCTCGTGGGGCTTGATGTCGTCAAAGCGTTCGGTGAAGACACGGAACGCGTGCTCGGCGGGGGCATCGACGATCACCGTAGCGTGGATGCTGGTGAGTTCTTCGGGTGAGGCGCTCATCGTGACGGGGTTCCTTCCTGTGCTGTGGCGTTCGCCTGATAGGTCTGTTCGGCGAGGGTCTTGAACGTCGCGAGCGTCTGGGTCCAATAGAATTCCAGCTCCTGCCGAAGCCCGGCCAGACCGTCATGCCGAGGCCGATAAAGACGTTCACGCCCTTGACGGCGAACGTCCACCAGCCCGGCGTCCAGAAGGACCCGCAGGTGCTGGGACACGGCTGGACGGCTCACCGGCAGTTCCCGAGCGATCTCCGTCACTGAGCACGGACCAGCCGCAACCCGGCTGAACACCCGGCGCCGGGTCGGATCAGCCAGCGCGTACCAGGGATCGATCATCACGACAGACACAACAGGTAAGTTACCACTTACGCATCACCGTTGGTGAGGCGGATCGATCTGTTCGAGCGTCTTCGCATTGCGGGTGGCCAAGTCGACGCCGATGCCGAACAAGTCGCTGACGCCGCGGTTGTCGCCTCCGCTGGCGTATATCTCCCGGATGAGGTGGCCAGTGCGTAGCGCCTGCGCCGAGATACCAGATGTCCGCCAGGGGAACTGGTGGCCGGGCGCGCTGAGTGGCCTGCCCGACACCTCGGCCATCCGCGAGATCGTCGAGGCAATCACGGTCGGCGCTGAGCCGGGACGTCGACCCGACTGATCAATACCATCAACGTGCGCGTTCACGAATCCCATCGTTGTTTCGGGATTGCGCGGAAGCCTTCGGGAATCCCGAAACACCGTCATCCGACCATCCGCGCAGCCCACCCCAGACAACATGAGGGCACGGCGCACCTGGTGGGTGTGAGACGCCGCAACGAACCCGTAGCAGTTGAGACAGAACCCCGTAAGTTCGCGAATCCTGAAGCCGGTTGAGGCAGTTACTTGGCGAGGGTGCGGATGGCCATGTCGTCAACGCTGGGTAGATGCCGCTTGACGGAGTCCTCGGCGGCTGCGGCGATTCTGTTCGCCTCGGCGAGGGAGACATCGTGGACGCGGATGACGGCTTCGCCGTGGAGGCGGTGCCCGATCCAGCGGAGCCGGACCTGGTCGATGCCGGTGACTTCGTGTTCGAGGGCATGCTCGGCCGTGGCGAGGAGTTCCGTTTCGATGCCGTCCATGCGTCGTCGTCCGACGGAGCGAACGGTGCCGATCAGGAGCACGACGATCATCGCGGAAATCAGCAGGCCCACGATCGGGTCGGCGAGAGGGAAGCCGAGGAGCACGCCGATGCCGCCGATCACGACGGCGAGGGAGGTGAACCCGTCGGTGCGGGCGTGGACACCGTCGGCGACGAGGGCGGCGGAGCCGATCTTGCGGCCGACGCGGATGCGGAAGATCGCGACGGCCTCGTTGCCGAGGAAGCCGATGACGCCCCCAGCTATCACCCAGCCGAGGTAGCTGATCGGTTGGGGGTTGATGATGCGGTCGATGGCCTGCCACGCTGCCACCTCTCGCCGATCGAGACCGCGTAGTCGGCCAGCCTCGACCCCACCTCCACCGCGGAGCTGTACGACACCGGTCTCCGGCTCCGCGTCCTCCATCGCGACAGTGCGCACTGGGGCGTGCCCAGTCAGCGGGTCGACGCTCACGGGACGCACGCGCAGCATGTGGGCGGCGAGGTCGTAGTATGGGTCGAGGGCATCCCTGTCATAGCCATCCGGCCACGAGTCAAAGACCTCCCGCGGGGGGCCGGGCGAACACGCTCGCGTAAACGAGCGATCCGCCACCCCACCCGGCGGCCTGCACACTCACCATGCGGTCGAGCCAGCGGATGTCATAGAGACCGTGGTCCCTCGACCACAGCCAGTCATGATCGACCGATGCGGTGTCCCGGGGGAAGTCGCCCGGCTCCCATCGGCGGCCACGTTCCAGCACCACCACCGACAAGCCCGCCTGCGCGAGCCGGGCGGCGGCGACCGCACCCCCGAACCCGCTGCAAATAACTGCCGCGTCGACGATCAACCGCTCCATCGTGTCCACCTCCGAACCAGAAGCCCCTGGTGAGTGATTGACCAATCACCCGGAGTGAGTGTACAGTCACTCTCATGACCACGCGAAGCTCAATCCTCTCCACCGCCGACACTCGTCGCCCCCTTGTCGCCGCTGCGGCATTGCGCGCCTTCGCACGCGGCGGGTATCACGGGACGACGGTGGCCAATGTCGCGAGCGAGGCGAAGATTTCTCCCGCGTACGTCTTCAAGCTCTACCCCGGAAAAGAATCGCTGTTTGTCGCCGCGCTTGAAGTCTGCTTCGACGAGATCATCGACGCACTGGCCGAGGGCGCTGACGCCGCAGTCGACCCTGCACCCGCGGCGGTGCTTGAGTCGATGGGCGATGCCTACGCCGCCCTGATCCGCGACCGCACACTGCTCATGCTCCAGGTACATGCCCAGTCTGTCGCCGACGTGTCCGAGATCGGAGACGCACTCCGCGCAGGCCTTGCCAAGGTCACCAACTTCGCCAAGCAGCGCTCAGTTGGCTCTGACGACGAGGTGCAGCGGTTCATGGCTTTCGGTCAGCTCTGTCACCTGATCGTCACTGCCCGAATCGACGAGATCCCGGCGAGCTGGGCCCAGATCCTGTCGCACGGCATCCGCCACCCAGACTGACCCAATCCCACCGCCGCGCGCGGTTTCGTAGATCCGAAAGAGTGAGTGACTATTCACTCTCCCACAGTGAAAGGAGGAGACATGAAGAACGAGACCACGATGCGCTGGGTCGCCCTCGCCCCGCTCGCTCATCGCCATCGCGATGTTCAGCCAGTGGAGCTGACCACCACCATGCATCACCCCCTTCCGCACGACCTTCAACTGAAAGGACAAGAACCATGACCGACAACGTCACCCCCGCGACCACCCCGGCCGCCTCCCGCACCGGACAGGGCGAGAAGACCGCGTGGTGGATCACGTTCGGCGTACTCACGCTCGCCATCGTCACCATGCTCAGCCTCTGGAACTGACGCGCATGAGCCCGGGGTGTCCGGCAACGCCGGTCACCCCGGATCCCCTCACTGACTCACCGGATCGCGGGTGCACCCCGCATCCCCTCGAAAGGAGCCCCACCCATGACCACCACCACCCCGGTCGCTGCGCCCGCGCCGACCACCCGCAGCACTCGTCGCTGGCTCGCCCTGAGCATCCTCGCCCTCGCGCAGTTCCTCGTCGTTCTGGACGCCTCGATCGTCAACATTGCACTCCCCGTCCTCGGCCAGCAGCTCGGGATCGACACCGCAACCCTCGCGTGGGTCATCACCGCCTACGTCCTCGCCTTCGGCGGACTGCTCCTGCTCGGCGGCCGTCTCGCCGACCGCTACGGACACCGCCGCATCTTCCTTATCGGCACGGCCGGCTTCGTCGCCGCCTCGGCCCTCGCAGGCCTATCGGTTACCAGCGAAATGCTCCTCGCCTCCCGCGCTCTCCAGGGTGCTTCCGCCGCCCTCCTCGCCCCCGCAGCGCTTGCCCTGCTCACCCACCTCTTCCCTGAGACAAAGGACCGCACAAAAGCCCTCGGAGTCTGGGGTGGGGTTGCGGGCATCGGGTCCGCGGCTGGCGTGCTCCTCGGCGGCGTCCTGACCGCTGCCCTCGGATGGCAATCCGTGTTCTTCATCAACGTCCCGATCGGCGCGATCGTCCTCGTCGCGATCCCTCTGCTCATCACTCGCGACAAGTCAGGCGTCCACGGCAAGCTCGACATCCCAGGAGCGGCCACGATCACCGGTGCACTCGTCGCCGCCGTGGGCGCACTCAGCGCCATCGAACAGGTCGGCTTCGCACACCCACTGACCATCGGCCTCGCCGCAGTCTCGATCGCCCTCGGTGTCCTGTTCGTCTTCATCGAGCGCCGCACCGCCGAGCCCCTCGTCCCACTCGACGTTTTCAAGAACCGCAACCTTACGGTCGGCAACATCGTGATGCTCCTCATCGGCGCAGCGATGGTCGCCCTGTTCTTCGCCCTCTCCGTGTACATGCAAGCCGTCCTCGGCTACGACGCCCTCACCACCGGCCTCACCCAACTTCCGCTGGCCGGGGCCCTCGTCGTCGTCGCAGGCCTCGCGCCGTCGATCATCCACCGCTTCGGCACGAAGCCGACCCTGATCGGTTCGCTGATCGTTCTCGCCGCCGGGCTGGTCTGGTTGTCGTTCGCCCCGTCCGATGCCCAGTTCCTCACCCAGATTCTGGGACCGAGCCTGCTCATCGGAGTCGGTATGGGCGGCGCGTTCGTCACCACCACGCAACTGTCGGTCGACGGCGTTGAAGGCGGCGAAGCAGGACTCGCAGGCGGGCTCATCAACACCAGCCAGCAGATCGGCGGCGCACTCGGCCTCGCCATCCTCGGCACCATCGCCGCCCTCCGCACCGAATCACTGATCGAAGCCGGCGTCGGCGCGCCGGAAGCTATCACCCGCGGCTTCTCTTGGCTCTTCCTCGGCACAGCCACGGTCGCCGTCCTCGGCGCCATCACCGCGGGGTTAGTGCGCAAAAACTGACTCGACCCGCCGGCGCGCCGGGCGGTGAACCGACTCAGAACATGAGGCGGGCACCGCCCGGCATCCGCCGTGACACGACGAGTTCTCTCGTCGTCGACCGACACGAAACTAGACGACCACAGCTTCGCACGACCTCAGCCAACCATCGACGATCACCGCTGTATGCGCGCACGGTGAGCTACCGGGAGTCGGTGGAGCCTATGGCACACAGCTTCGCGCGAATCATCATCGTTCGTGAAGGTGAAGCTGACTGGATCGGTGAGCACCATTCGCAGCACGTCACCCTCGGCGATGTTCTGGTGATCGGCGCGAACACGCGTTGCGGGGCAACGCTCGACTACGCGATGACCGCCACCACGATGTACCTCAACGACGTTTCCTCACGGATCAGATCTTCTGGCAGTTTGCCGCATCTTTCACCGACAGGCGTGATGTTCGACACAATCTGGAGACGCATTATGAGCCCGCGCAGGTACTACGAATCGGCGTTGACGCCGCAAGAAACCTTGCGCCACTACTCAATGAGTTTGTCACCATCGGTGCGGATGGCGGCTCGAGCGGATCAAGCAAGTGGACCAGCCAGTGACCACATCCAGAAACGACGAAGCCCTGGTGAAAGCTGCCTCTCACCAGGGCTTTTCATCGGGATGACAGGATTTGAACCTGCGACCCCTTGACCCCCAGGCGTCCAAATGGCTCGATTCAAGCTGAAAACCGCGTAGTTCCACGGATCAGATCATGCAGGGCGGCTCATGCAGTGCATGGTTTGCATGGCACTGGTCCCCTTTTGGTCCCCCTGGTCAACGGCGAGGTATGGATGCGACCGACGCTATCTAGGGATTTCGCAGAGGTCAACCAACCAAGAACTCCGCGCGCCCTCGGCAGCTGACGCTCTCAGAAATGTCGTCCTGCCTCGGAAAGCCGTCGCTGCGCTTCCGCAACTCGCCACCGTGGGATGAGCCTCCTGGAGACACATCAGTGGATGCCCCCCTGGGGCGGTTCCGGCTGCGATGTGGCTTGGGACGGCGCCAAGTGCGGACAGGACGGCAACCATCGACAACATCCGTGGCATGGCGACGCTGGCAGGCATCAGCACCGTGACCGGCAGCGCCGTGAATGCGCAGGAGAACGCGGAAGCCCTTCGAGTCGTGGAGGTGCTGTTGGCCGCAGGCTTCGTCATCGCGGCGGCACTCGCGGCATGGGGAGCGTCGCTGTGTGTCGCCGTGACCATCGAACAGCGCCGGCGCGACGTCGCCATCTTGCGCACGATACGCATGGACGCATCGGCCACTCGAAGCCTTATCAGGTCCGAGGCCTGGACCGTCGGCGTGATCGCCTGTGCTCTCGGCATCGTCGTCGGGAGCACAGGCGGCTGGGCGAGCTGGGCGGTCCTCGCCGGCGTCGTGGGAGGCAGTTACGAGTTTGTACTTGGTCAATGAACAAGTTAACGGTTATCTTGTTCATCGACCAACGTGGGAGATGATCCGATGGTTGAGAGGCGGGGAGCTCGCGCACGGTCGACGTCAGCGGTCAGATGCTCCTGCAGGGCCTCGTCGATGCCGGATGTCGGAGCATCCGGGTCCGAATCCTCCAACGCCGAGCACAGCGCAGGTGCAGGTGCAGGTGCAGCACACACCAACGCCCGCGCGAAAAGACCCTACGGCCGCACGAGCACCTTCAGCGCGGCGCGCGCGCCCATGAGCCGGTAGCCCTCGCCGGTGTCATCGAGCGGCACCTCGGCGTCGAACACGGCGCCGGCGTCCACGTCTCCGGCGAGCACGCCCGGCAGCAGCTCGGGGATGTAGCGCCGCGCGGGCGCCAGGCCACCGGTGATCGTCACGTTCGCACCGAACTGTTCGCGGCCGATCGGTCCGGTGGCGTACTGCGGCACGCCGACGCGGCTCACCGCGCCGCCGGGGCGCACCATCGCCATCGCTTGCGCGAACGCCGGAGCGTGGCCGACGGCCTCGAGCACGACGTGCACGCCGTCTCCCCCGGTCATTTCGCGCACGGCCGCCACCGCCTCGTCGCCGCGCGTGGGCACGACATCCGTCGCCCCCCACCGACGGCCGAGTGCGAGCCGCGACTCGTGATGGCCGAGCAGGATCACCCTCTCGGCCCCGAATCGAGCGGCGGACAGGGCTGCGAACAGTCCGACCGCACCATCGCCGATCACCGCGACCGTCGACCCGGGTAGCACGCCTCCGGTACGCGCCGCGTGATATCCCGTGCCGTACACGTCGCTCAGGGTGAGCAGCGCCGGAATCCGCTCGTCGTCCTCGCTGACATCGACCGGCACGAGCGTGCCGTCGGCCAGCGGCACCCGCACCGCCTCGGCCTGCGCGCCGCCGATGCCGTCGCGGCCCCAGATGCCGCCGATGCGGCATGAGGTCTGCAGCCCCTCAAGGCAGAAGTCGCACGCGCCGCACGAGAACATGAATGGCGCGATGACCACCTGCCCCGACCGCACGGTCGCGACGTCCGCGCCGACCGACTCGACGACACCGACGAACTCGTGCCCCATCGGCTGGCCGCCGGGCGGCGGTGTCGCCCCGTGGTACGGATGAAGGTCGCTGCCGCAGACGCACGCGCGCAACACGCGCACGAGGGCGTCGGTGGGTTCGACGAGCCCCGGGTCGGGAGCGTCGATGACCGCGACGTCGCCGGGGCCGAAGAGATAGGTGGCTCGCATGAATGTCCGTCCTCGATGCAGCTCGGATGAAGCTCAGAAGCAGCTCAACGGGCACCCGCGCCAGTCAGCACTGGATGCGCCGCCGCCCGGAACCCCGGGTTGTACAGCGCGTGGCCCCCGTCGAGGGCGAGCGCAGCCGCCATCTCGCCAATGATGGGCGCGAACTTGAACCCGTGACCCGAGAACGCGGTCGCGGTCACGATGCGCCCATCGTGGGTCACGTCGATGATCGGCACCTTGGTCTCTGTGTACAGGTCGGGGTGCACGCTGTAGCGCACCGGCTCCGGATGCAGATCCGGCAGGAACCATGCTGCGTTGCGACCGATGGTGCTGAGCAGCGCCGGGTCGGGGCGCCATTCGAGCTGATCGGCGCCGGCGGCGGCCGGCAGTATCCGTCCGGGCGACACCTTGACGGTGTAACCGTCTACGCTCGGCGCACCGAAGAAGTGCACGTCGCCGCGGTCGCGTATAAACGTGGGGAAGGATGCCGCAGCGAATGCGTCGAGCGACGCGCGCGGCGCGAACCAGGTCAGCAGCACCGAGCGCACCTCGGTGCGTGCGGCGATCTCGGGGTCGAGGCGCGATGCCCATGCCCCCGCGGTGACGATCGCCCGCCGCGCGGTGAAGCTGCGAGCGCTGGTCTCGACCCGCACCCGATCGGTGCTAACCGGCGAGACGTCGACGACCTCTTCGCCGGATGCGACCTGCGCACCCGTAGCCACCGCGGCTCCGACCGCTTCGAGCACGGCCCGCTCGGGGCGCAGCGCTCCCCCGAGGTGGTCGAGCACCGCGATGTCGTCGTCGTCGAGGGCGTGCTGCGGGTACCGCTCGCGTGCCTCGGCCGTGGTGAGCACGTCGTGCGGCAGCCCGTGCGCGGTGACGCTCGAAAGCACGTTGCGCATCGCGGCGGTGTCGGGCCGGCCGATGCTGAGCGTGCCCACCGGCAGCAGCACGGGCGTCCCTGCGCGCTCCTCGAGCTCGAACCACAGCTCGCGCGCCCGCAGCAGCATCGGCACGTACGAGGCGCCCTCGTGGTACGCGGTGCGAAACAGCCGGGACTCGCCGGCGAATGCCCCGTAGGGATGGCCGATGCCGTACTGTTCGACGCCGATCACCGAGAGCCCGGGGCGCTGGCTCAGCCGCCACAGCGCCATCGAACCCATCGTGCCGAGGCCGATAACGGCCACGTCGTAGTCAGGGATGTTCATCTCGGTCCGATCAGGCGAGGAAGGGCTCACGCCAGAAGTTCAGCGGGGTGCCGATTCCCGCGCGCCGGGCGGCGCGGTACACGTGCGCACCCCAGGCGACGTCCTCGATGGGCAGC
Organism: Labedella populi; assembly: GCF_004078655.1. Lineage (GTDB taxonomy): Bacteria > Actinomycetota > Actinomycetes > Actinomycetales > Microbacteriaceae > Labedella > Labedella populi. The sequence goes on from NZ_RZNC01000010.1 coordinate 31,235, forward strand.
CCGCCGAAGCCGAACACGTGGATGCGCTCCTCGTCGGTGCGGCCCGGGCGCGTGCCGGCGACGATCTCGCCGATCTCGGCGATGTCGGCCACGTCGAGCCGCTCTTCGGCGACGAGGTCCATGAGTTGCATCCCCATGAACCCGAACGACTCGTGCGTGGGGAAGGTGTACCCCTTCGCCCATGTTTGGAAGATTCCCCGGCTGTCGAGCACGGCGTGAGCACGCTCGGTGAGAAATTCCGCATCCAGCCGCACGTTCGCCGGCAGGCTCACGAACGCGCCCGGCTTGAGCCAGCGCTCGTCGAGATACGGGTAGTTCGCGCTTCCGGCGGGGCTGACGGTGGCGACGCTGACGATGTCGGCGTTCGCGACGGCATCCGAGACGCTGTTGGCCACCGACACGTCGAGCTGCGGATGCCTCGCCCGCACGCTCGCGAGGTAGCGCTCGAGGCTGGCGGCGGCGCGGCCGACTACCCGCACGCGCTCGAGCCCGGGGCGCACCGCGACGAACGCGTCGAGCGAGGTGCTGTTCATCGCGCCGGGCCCGATGATCGCGACCTCCCGGGCGTTGGCGGCGGCGAGGTACCGCGCCCCCACGCCGGGAACGGCCGCCGTGCGGTACGCGCTCACCAGGTTCCCCGCCATGACAGCGACGGGCGCGCCCGTGTCGGGGTCGTTGAGCACGATCGTGTGGATCGACCGCGGCAGTCCGACCTCCTTGTTCGCGACGTTGGATCCGTACCACTTCACTCCGGTGAAGTGCACGTCGCCGCCGAGGTAGGCGGGCATGGCGGCGAACCGCCGATCGGGGCCGGCCACCGGCATCCGCGGGAACGGCGTCTCGGCGGGAAAGGTGAGGTTGATCCCCTGCGCGTTGGCCTGAGGCCCCGAGAGCCGGTAGTCGCCGACGGCGAACAGCCGCAGCGTCTCGGCCATCACGTCGATGCAGGCGGCGATGTCGGTCACACCGGCGGCCACGGTGTCGGGCTCGCTGAGAAAGAGCAGGTCGATGCGGGTGTCGCTCACGAGCGACTCCTTTCCAGGGGTCGAAGGACGGATGCCGCGGCACGGCATGGTGCGGCATGCCGGCCGTGACGCGACGGCCGGCACACCGAGCGGGTCAGAGCAGGTTGGGTTCGCCGGGCTCGGTCGCGTCGACCGGGTAGTCGTACTTCTCGGCGATCTCGGCGAGTTCGCCCGAGGAACGAATCTCGGCGATGTCGTCGTTGATGGCCTCCACCAGCGCCTCGTTCGACTGGTTGACCGGGAAGTTCGTCTGCCCGATGTCCACGGTCGCCGGGATGCGCTCGTCGGCCTGGATCGGCATGATGCTGGCGCCGTCGACCGGATGCAGGTTGAGCTGCTCGACCGCGGCACCCAGCCCCATGATGACGCCGTCGACGCGGCCCGCCTGGAAGTCGGCCATCGCGGCGTCGCCCGACGGGTAGGTCTTGAGGTTGTCGCCAAGCAGCTCCGCGAGGTTCTCGGCGTTGGTGAGGCCCTGACCGACGCCGATGGTCATCGCGGCGATCTCGTCGGCGGTGTCGGCGCCGGTGGTCGAGATGAGCGACAGCGGAGAGGTGACGACGGGGTCGCTGAGCAGCACGACCTCCTCGCGCGCGGCGGTGCGGTACCAGGAGCCGAGCGTGGTGTCGGCGCGGCCGTTCTGCACCGAGGTGATCATCGCGGCCGACTCGCCGGGCACGACCTCGATCGTGAGGCACTCCATCTCGGCGATGCGGGTCATCACGTCGCCCTCGACCCCGGTCAGCTCGCCGTCCTCGTAGATCGAGAACGGCGCGTAGGGGTACTGCGCGACGGTGAGCACGCCCTCGGTGATGGTGGTCACGTCGGGGTGCGCGGGTGTACAGGACGCGTCGGGCGCGGAGGTAGAGGATGCCTCCTCGGTGCCGGAACATCCGGCGAGCACGGCGGCGGCGGTGACGAGGAGCACGGGGGTGAGAAGGTATGGGGTTCTCATGGGAATTCTCCGAACTGTGAGGAGTGAGGTGAGTGGTGCGGGTGTGGGTGTGGGTGTGGGTCAGGATTCGGCGCTGACCGGCACGGATCCGGCCGGGCGGCGTAGGACGGTCTTGCGCACCGTCATCACGCCGCCGAGTCGCTTCGCCAGCCGGTCGGCGTAGAGCGAGACGGGAACGGTGATCGCGAGGTAGATCACGGCCGCCGCCATGAACACGGACATGTAGCGGAAGTAGATCGAGCCTTCAAGGTTGGCGATGTGCATGATCTCCTCGACCGTGATGACAGTGGCGAGCGAGGTCGCGTGAAACATCGTGATGCCCAGGTTGACCAGTGGCGGGATCGAGACGCGCAGCGCCTGCGGCAGCACGATCAACCGGTACATGTCGGTGCGGTTCATGCTCAGCGCGTAGGCCGCGTCGAACTGTCCGCGCGGCACGGCACCGAGCCCGGTTCGGATGATCTCGGCCGAGTAGGCCGCCGACGACCACACCAGCGCGACGCTGGCCGACAGGAACGCGTCGAAGAGGATGCCGACCGAGGGCAGCCCCCGGTACACGAGCAGCAGCAGCACGAGGATGGGAAGGCCGCGGCCGACCTCGACCACCACGATCGCGAACCAGCGCGCGAGCGCCGACCGGGTCTCGGTCAAAAGGGCGAGCCCGAAGCCGAGCGGGTAGCCGACGCCGACGCTGACCAGCGTCAGCAGCAGCGCCGTGCCCAAGCCCGGAAGGAGGGTGGGGATCCACTGATACCAGTCCCAGAGCCAGGACAACGGCGCGGGTGTGGTCGGAAGGAATGAGCTCATAGGACCGCATACCTCCGAGTGAGCCGAACGTGGATGACGCGCGAGACCACGCCGAGCGGGATGCTGAGGGCGAGATAGATCAGACCCGCGAACAGGAACAGCTCGAGGCCGTGTCCGAGCGACTGTACTTCGAGCCCGGTGACGTAGACGATCTCGGGCACGCCGATGATCGACGCCAGCGCCGAGTCTTTGAGCAGGCCCACGATGTAGGTGGCGGTTGTCGGGCTGACCGCGCGGAACAGCTGGGGGAAGATGATGTCCTTCGCGAGGCTCCACCGACCCAGACTCAGCGCCCAGCCGGCTTCGTACTGGCCCTGCCGGATCGCGGCGAGCCCGCCGCGATAGATCTCGGCCATGGTGGCGATCGCGATGATCCCGAGGGTGAGGACGGCGCTGGCCAGCGCCGGCAGCACGATGCCGAGCTCGGCGAGGCCGAAGAACGCGATGAACAGCCAGACCAGAGCGGGCACGCCGCGCACGACGTGCACGAACACGGTGTAGATGCCGCGCAGGATCGCCGACCGGCTCTGCGCGAGCAGCACGAGCGGTGCGCCGAGCACGATGCCGATGAGCGCCGCGCTCACGGTGAGCAAGAGTGTCGCGCCGGTCGCGGCGGCGATGAGCAGGAACGCCTCGGCCATCAGCGACCCAGTACCGCAGAGAGGAACCGGCGGGTGCGCTCGTGCTCGGGCGCGTCGAAGACCTGCGCGGGCGCACCGCGTTCGATGACCGCGCCCTCCACCATGACGCAGGTCCAGTGCGACACATGCCGGGCGAACTCCATCTCGTGGGTGGCCATCACCATGGTGGTGCCGTCGGCGGCCAGTTCACGCATGACGGCGAGGATCTCGGCCCCGACCTCCGGGTCCAGACCCGAGGTGGGCTCGTCGAACAGCATGAGGTCGGGATCCATCGCGAGCGCCCGCGCGATGCCGATGCGCTGCTGCTGACCCCCCGAGCACTGGCTCGGGTACGCATCGGCCTTGGCTGCGAGGCCCACCCGTTCGAGTTGAGCGAGGGCGCGCGTGCGCGCTTCGTCCTTGGAGCGGCCGAGCACGCGCATCTGGGCGAGCGCGACGTTCTGCACGGCACTCAGGTGCGGGAACAGGTTGAACGATTGGAACACCATGCCGGTGTGGCGGCGGATGGCGAGCACGCGTGCCCGCTTGACCGGGGTGCCGTCGAAGGTCATCGCGGCATCGCCGACGCGCAACGTCCCGCTGTCAGGTGTCTCGAGCACGTTCAGCAGTCGCAACAGCGTGCTCTTGCCGGCGCCGGAGGGGCCGATGAGCGAGATCACCTCGCCCTTGGCGATCGAGAGCGAGACGTCGTCGATCGCGCGATGCTCGCCGAAGCGCTTGACGAGATGTTCGGCCTGCACGAACGAGTGACCGGAGCTGTGCTCCACCTCGATCGCGCGCGTGTCGGTGTGTACCGGATCCATGCGCTTGTCCATCCTTCCTAGCTCCGTGTCGTGCGGTCGAAGAAGCGCATCCAGTTCTCGCCCATGATCAGCGCGACCTCGTCGTCGCTGAAGCCGTGGTCGCGAAGCGCCTGCTCGATGTGGGGGAAATCCTGCGGCCCGGTGATCCAGTCGAGCTTGGCTGCGGGGGCGGGATTGTTGCTGCTGCCGGCGCCGTACTGCCGCTCCTTGGCCCAGCGGCCCTGCCGCATCCAGGTGAGGGCGCGTTCGCCGCCGGTCTGGTCGAAGTCGGTCCCGACTGCGACGTGGTCGATGCCGATGCGGTCGACGGTCCACGCGACCATGTCGGCCCAAGCGGCCGGTGTCGTGTGTTCGCCGACGATGTTCCGGTAGGTGGCAAGACCGAGGATGCCGTGGTTCGCCTTCAGCGCGTCGAGCACCTCGTCGGGCTTGTTCCGCGCATGCGGAGCGAGGCTGTACGGGTTCGCGTGGGTGATCGCGACGGGGGCGTCGGAGGCGTCGATGGCGTCGCGGCTGGTGCGGTCTCCCACGTGGGAGAGGTCGACGACCATCCCGCACCGGTTCATCTCGGCCACGACCGCGCGCCCGAAGCGCGAGAGCCCCGAGTCGGTGGGCTCGTAGCAGGAGCCGCCGATGTCGGACTGGATGTTGTAGGTCAGCTGCCCGACCCTCATCCCCATCTCGGCGAACAGCTCGACGAAGCCCAGCCGATTCTCGAGGAACGAGATGTTCTGACTGCCGAGCACGATGGCGGTGCGACCGGATGCGGCGATCTCGCGGATCTCGTCGGAGGTGGTGGCCAGGGCGACGAGGTCGCTGTTGTCCTCGGCCATCCAGCGCCACTTGACGATCTTGTCCATCGTCTCGACCGCGCCCTCGTACCAGGCGAGGGTCGAGATGAAGCCGCCCACGCCGCCCTCACGCAGCTTCAGCAGGGCCGGGCGCTGGTCGGGCACGTCCCACTCGAACGGGGAGCAGTTCAATCCATCGAAATAGAGCATGTGGGGGGCCTCACTGGGCGCGGCCGGTGGCCGCGAAGAAGTCGGACTGGTTGTCGCTGTCGTCGGGGTCTTCCAGCCCCATGAGCTCCTCGATCGCGAACTGGCTCGTGATCTGCTGGCCGGGCTTGTGGAAGTCCTTGATCGTGGTGCCGGTGTGCTGGCGCGACAAATCGCTGTCGGGGTACATCCCGGCGTGCGCCGGGAAGTACACGCGCCACCACGAGCGCGCCGGCAGCGGGATGCCGTCGCGGATGAACGCTTCGAGCGCGGCGGCGTACCCGCCGTCACCGGCGCCTTTGTCGCGGCGGATGCGCAGCACCACCGTGCCGTCATCGTCGACGTCGGCCTCGGCGGCGACGCCGAGGCGGGCGAGCCCGAGAATCAGTCCGGGCAGTGCGCTGTCGTGCTGCAGGTCGGTGAGCGTGACCTCGGCCGGTTTGTCGGCGGCTAGTGCGCCGAGCAGGCTGAGCAGCACGTGGCCGAGCACGAGCAGGCTCTGCCCGCCGCCGTCGACGGTGGTCGCCGCATCCGTGCGGTTGGTCGTCGGTGCGCTCCAGTGGGAGGTCGATCCGGCCTCAGTCACCACCCCGGCGAGCAGGTCGCCGAAGGCGTCGACGGCGGCGGGGTCGGCCAGCAGCGCCGTGACGAAGAAGTCGCGGGCGGCATGCCAAGAGCCTGCCGGCAGGTTGAGCGCCTGCATGGCGCGACCCGCGACCAGGCGGGCCTCGCGGTACTTGAGCACGAGATGCTCGCCCGCCGGGAACTCTGGTGCCACGAGCAGGGTCTCGCTCGGCTTGATCTCGATGACCGGCGGCGCCGTTGGGATGTCGGCGAGCGCGTCGAGGACGGGGGCGGGCGTCGTCTGGCGGCGCACCCACCACCAGGCCGAGGCATCCGCCGTGGCAAGTTCTTCCCGGTAGGGCGCACCCTCGAAGATGAGGCCGCGGATGACGCGGTTGAGGTAGTCCTCGGTGCGGTCGAGCCCGTGCACAAAGGAGTTCATGAGGCGCACGACCCAGGCCGGCACGAAGTCTGTGTCGTGCGGGTCGGCGTGTGGCACCGCGTAGGGGGCGTCGGCGAGCGAGAGCACGAGCTCGGTGATCTGCATCAGGTCGGGCCGCTCGCTCAGCAGGAACCCCAGAGGTTCGTCGGCGGGGCGCTCGGTCAGCAGTGCGCGCAGCGCCCGGAGCGCGCCGGGGTAGTCGGCAATCACCTCGTGGGCTCCGGGCACCTCCTCGCGCGGCCCGGAGCGGGGCTCTTCGGCGGCGCGGGACTGGTACCAGACGCGGTCACGGTTCCGCTCGTCGTTCAGCGGGAGCTCGAGCGCCCAGCCGAAGCGCGTGTCAATCAGCTCGGCGACCCGCGCGACGGGCAGGGCCGGATCCAACGTGAGCGTTTCGTCGAACACGAGCTTCTCGGCGACGAGGCGGTCGCAGTACTCGGGGATCAGCTCGAGCAGCAGCGAGTTCAGCGACGCTTCGGCGTCGGGGCTCACCCGGCCGCGGATGTAGCGGTGCACGGCGGCCAGCGGGGTCTCATCGCCGTCGGTGACGATGTCGCCGCGGCGGGCGGCGCGCACGACGGTGCGGATGCGGCGCAGATCCGCCGCGTGTTCGCGGGCGCCTGTAAACACGCGGTACTGCGTCGTCTCGGTGGCGCGGTATGCGATGGCGCGGTCGATGAGCTCTTCGAGGCGGTCGAAGCGCGCGTCGCCTGGGGCGATGGGCGCGGTGAGCACGTGCTCCAGCGCCTCGAGGTAGGCGAGGGCGTACGCGTTGATGAGCAGCGGGCGGTTGTAGACGAACATGACCAACCCCAGCGCCGACCCGTTGCCCACGCCGATGGCCCGCTTGGATTCGATCGACAGGCGCACCGCCCCGGCGGGGTTGTCGAGTCGCGCGAGTTCCTGCACGAGGTCGACGGCGAGTTCGCGCATGAGGTAGGCGGCGAGCATCTGGGCGAAGTACGAGGTGGCGAGCGGGTGGCCGGCGGGGATCGCCTTGAAGCTGGTGGTGCCGAAGGTGCCGTTGCCGTCGAGGCCGGTGTTGCGCATGAGGTAGCCGACCTTACGGATGGCGGCGAGGTCGGGCTGACGGCCGTCGGCGAGGGATCGGCGCACGTGCTCGAAGATGCGCAACGACTGGTTGGAGCGGAACCAGACGAGGGTGCCGACCGGTGCGCGACCCTCGTAGAGCTTGTCGATCTCGGTCTCGGTGGCGTGCACCTGAGCATCGTCGGCGATGCCGTCGATGAGCGAGCCGATCATGTCCCAGCTGGTGCCGATGATGCGCGAGGTGCGGTTGCCGCCGGCGGGCTCGCGCAGGAACGCGAGGAAGGTGACGGCGCCCTGCGGGGTGATGACGGTGTAGCGAGCGCGGCCGTTGCCCGCGCGGTCGACCTCGAGCTGGTCCTGTTCGATGCGCCATCCGTCGCGCACCATGGTTGCGATGAACGCGCGGGAGGCGCTGAGCCGGGTCGGCTGCAGCGCGCCGAGGCGGCGGGGGTCCATGAAGCGATCGGGGTCTGCGATCTCAGCGATGGCGGGGAAAGTTCGCATGGTGCAGGGCCTTTCATCGTCAAACAGTGTTTGACGGGCATATGCTATTGTTTGACACACACCACCATACGAAGCTGCTGATCGCCAGAACATGCCCGAAACCGCCTTTTCACGGCAAAGTTACATACGCGAAACACGCAGACGACATCGGCCGAAGAAGGAGACGCGACGATGGCCGGAACGCCGATCCTGCAGACAGCACTGAAAACGATCGAGGTCTTGGAGGTCTTGAGCCGCTTTGGCGCGCAGCCCGCGTCCCTGGGGAGCATTGCCGAGGCACTGGGCTGGAGCCGTGCGGCGACGCACCAGTATCTGACGAGCCTCAGCCGAACCGGGTGGGTGGAGCAGGATCAGGAGCGCCGGTACCGTCCGGGCAGCGGCGCGGTGCTGTTCGCCCGGTCGATCGTCGAGCTCGACTTCCTGCCACATCCGATCACCGACGCGATGGACGAGCTCGTCGACGTGCTAAAGGAGCCGATCTCGTTCGCGGTGCTGCACGGCGAGGAGGCGGTGATCATCGAGCGGCGCGAGCCCCGGCGCTCGCTGATCCATCGCAACCCGGAGCGCTACCTCTCTCTCGTGTCCGCATCGGGGCAGGTGTTGCTGGCCTACGACCGGCGGGCGCAGGCGCTACGGACGCCCCAGCACGAGCAACTCATCGCCGAGGTCGAGCGCACCGGGCACGGCGAGGTGCGCAACAAGTCGTGGATGGGCGATGACGTCGAAGCGATCGCCGTGCCCGTGATGCGCGGCGACTGGTGCCTCGGGGCGCTCAGCGTGATCGCACCTGCCGGGCGGATGTCGCTCCCCGACGCCGCGGCCGAGCTCAAGAGTTCCGCGGCCCGCATCGAGCAGGCGCTCACCGACCCCACCCCTTGACCTCCCGGAGCCTTACGGGGGCTGAAACGTTGCTTTCTCCACTTGGTGCTGATCAACCCCGCCAAGAACCGCGCCAAGCGGAGCCTGAACCGCAACACCTTCCGCGGACAGTCGGCCGAGCAGTCCTCCCCGCGGGCGCACGCAATCCCGGACATGAAGACCCTCAACCGGCTCGCCAGGGCGTGCGGCAAGGTGCACCAGTCCTACAGCGACTTCGTGATGCTCGCCGCCCTGCTCGCCGCACGGTCCTCGGAGGTGTCCGGGCTCCAGGTCGGGGACGTTGAGTTCGGCAAGAACCTCGTCGTGATCCGGCGGCAGGTCTTCCCCGGCAAGGGCGGCTTGGTGACCAAGCCGACCAAGAGCCGCAAAGAGCGCCGGGTGCCGATCCTGGAACCTCTCCGTCCGGTATTGGAACGCCTCACCGCAGGCAAGCAGCCAGACGATTCCCTGCTGGTCGGCCCGAAAGGCGGTTACCTCACCACCGCGACCGTCCGCGACGCCACCAACTGGGACGGCATCGTCGCGAAGCTCGGACTGCCCGACCTCACCCGACATGGCCTTCGCCACACCGGGGCCACCTGGATGGCCGACGCCGGCATCCCGCTGCACGTCCTCCAAGACATCCTCGGCCACGCCTCGATGGAAACCACCCGCGGCTACCTCCACCCCGACGACCGCCACCTCGCCTCCGCCGCCGAGCAGGCCAACGCCTTCCTCTCCGCGGCCGGCCAGCGGCCAGGAGCCTGTGATGCGTTCCGAGGTCGAGGGAATGCTGTCGGAAGCGTTCTGGTCCCCTTTTAGTCCCCTTATCCACGGGAAGCGGGTTCGAGGCGGTCCAACCACCCACAGGCGGTCGTCCCGCACTACGCCGGGGGGACCAGAGGGGGACCACAGAAGACGACCCTTGGACATGATGAAGCCCCGGTGAGAAACCTACTCTCACCAGGGCTTTTACGTCGGGCTGACAGGATTTGAACCTGCGACCCCCTGACCCCCAGTCAGGTGCGCTACCAAGCTGCGCCACAGCCCGTGGCATTCATTTTCAGTTGTTCGGGCCGACCAAAGCGGGGTAGACCCCTTATCCCCCAGTCAAGTGCGCTACCAAGCTGCGCCACATCCCGTTGTTTAGTTTTCGAGCCATCTTGCCGCTCCAACTCACCTGACCCCCAGTCAAGTGCGCTACCGAGCTGCGCCACAGCCCGTTGCCGTGAGGACAACTCGTCCATCGTAGCGGACTCCGCGGCTCGCGCACGACACGAGGGCCACCGTCCCGCTCACCCGCGATCCTCGTCGCAACTGCGTACGCAACGGACAACCGCGGGTGAGATTACGGCCGCGGTTGTCCGTTGCGTGCGCAAATGCCGAGGAGGGGAGGCCGCCGGGTCGGCGGGCGATGTAGCCGCCGTCGACGAGCTCGGCGCCCCTCATGAAGGAGGCGTCGTCGCTCGTGAGGAAGGCGATGGCCGCCGCGATCTCCTCGGGCTGGCCGATGTGACCCATCGGCGTCGTGTCGACGAGCATCGAGCGGTCGGGGTCGCCGAGGATCGGGGGGTCGATGAAGCCGGGGTGTACCGAGTGGACGCGCACGCCCTTCGTCGCCCAGCCGAGGGCGGTGTTCTTCGTGAGAGTGCGCACGGCGCCCTTCGCGCCGCGTAGCCGGGCCCGCCTCCGAAGCCGCCCACGATGCCGAACATCGAGGAGACGTTCACGACCGCTCCTCCGCCGTCGGCGTGGAGCGCAGCGCTCGCGGCCTCCTGCCCGAGGAACGCGCCCGTCGAGGTGATCGAGATGACCCTCTCGTAGCCCTCGAGAGTCGTGTCCTCGATGGGGTGGAGATCACCCTCTTCCGCGCACTCATGCCCGCGCGGTGGCCGCTCTCCTGACCGCAGCTGCGCGTCCGTTCAGGGGCACGCTTCAGTTCCGCCCAGCATCAGCCCCGGGCCTCCGACCCGTACACGCGCGACGTCGCGTCGAGTGAGCCGAGCATCTTGAGCGCATGATCGCTCGGCGACCCCGGCTCCGCCCGATACACGATGAGCTGCTGGCCGGGAGCGCTTCGCACATCGAAGGCGTTGAACTCGAGGGTCATCGGCCCGACGTCCGAGTGCACGAACGTCTTCGCCTCACGCGTCTTCCCGCGCGCATCGTTCCCGGACCACAGATCCGCGAACGCCCCGCTTCCCGCCGCGAGCTCGTCGACGAGCACCAGTGTCGCGGCGTCGTGTGCGTCGAAGCCGAGGGCGAGCCGGAGGTTCGCGACGCTCGACTCCGCCGAACGACGCCAATCCGCGAAGAAGACCGCGCCCACCGGGTCGAGGAAGATCATCCGCGCCAGATTGTCCACCCGCTCGAAGTCCGAGTAGAGGGCTCCGGCCAGGGCGTTGCACGCCAGGATGTCGAGACGCCGATTGAACACGAAAGCGGGTGTGTCCGGCCACGCGTCCATCACCGCGAGCAGCGACGGGTCGACACGCTCCGTCCCGGGAGCCGGCGCCGTCGAACCCGGTGCGACGTCCGCGAGACGCAAGAGGTGACCGCGCGCATCCTCGTCGAGGTCGAGAGCGCGGCAGAGGGCGTCGAGCACCGAGAGCGAGGGGTGGCGTTCACGTCCTTGCTCGAGCCGGGCGTAGTAGTCGACACTCACGCCGGCGAGGAGCGCCACCTCTTCGCGCCGCAGCCCGGGTACGCGTCGGACTCCGCTCCAGCGCACACCCACGTCGTCCGGAGCGAGAGCAGCGCGGCGTGCGGTGAGGAAAGCGCCCAGGTCACTCGTCGTCATGGCCCCAGTCTGCCGTGCACATCGCAACCGAGGCAGGGTGGGCCGCACCCTGCCATGCGGACAGGAGTCCCGCGCGCGAGCGAGGCATCGCGGTTCCTCCCGCGTCGCCGGCCGCCGGGGTGCATCGCGGCCTGTCTGTCGGCGTGCCCCTCTCGCAGTCTTGGTCACGGCCCCCGACTCCGGGGACCGGAAAGGGAACCCATCATGTCGAACACATTCACTCCGGAGCTCCTCGAGCGGATCATGGAGAACTCCACGGACTACACCCAACCGCTCCTCTTCACTCGAGCGCGGATCCACCTCTTCGACTCGCTCGTCGGGGACATGGAGTCCGGCGACATCCTCCTCGGCCCGGGCTTCATCGTCGGAACGGGACCGGGGATCGAGACGGCCGCGGGAGACGACAACGCCCTCGTCATCGACTGCACCGGGATGGTCATCGTGCCGGTGATCGTCGACGCGCGCGCCGCCCTCGGGCTCAACGCCGAGCGCTCCTCGGACCTGGGGTCGCTCTGGCCGGGGAACGCGGCGAACTTCGCCGTGGTGCCCGCCGAGCTCGCTCCCGACGCCGCGTCAGCGGTCGCACTCATCCTCGGACAGCCCGAGTCCGTCGCGGCGATCGTCGTCGACGGCGCCGTCGTGCACTGGAACGGCGAGTGCACTACTGCGGCTCCGACGCGACCCGATACGTCGCGGTCGGGAGTCGTCGCCCCCTCGGCGAGCCCCTACGTCGGCATGTGGATCGACGAGGACGATTTCCTCTACCAGGAACTCACCGCCGACGGCCGGTACGACGAGACTCGCGGCGGGCGGCCCCACGCCTTCCAGGGCTCGTTCTGGATCGACGGGGACCGCATCGACTACCTCGATGACCTCGGATTCTGGGCCTTCGGGGAGTTCATCGACGGCGTCCTGCACCACGGTCCGTACATCCTCCACCGCCGCTGAGACCGGGCAGCGCGACAGGCCGAGCGCTACGTGATTCGCCGACCGCTACACGAACAGCTGTGGCGGTCGGCGAAGCGCGTAGCGCTCCCCGAACGGAGGCGGCCGGCCGGGCGATCGCCGGGCGAAACTGCGAGGGGAAAGTCGCGGATCAGTAGCCGCTGAGCTCGAGCAGGACGCGGGGGCCGGTGAAGCCGGCTCCCATCCGCTCGACGCGGTCGGAAAGGCCACGATCCGCGGTCACGACGACGACGTGCTCGGCACCCGCGTCGAATGCGCGCTCGACCTGCTCGACGACGGCGTCGTCGCCGCTGCCCTCTGCGCGCGCGACCGTGACGCCGGACGTATCGGGCCCAGTCGCGTCCCGCCCCTCCCCCTCGAGGACGACCACGAACTCCGGCCACCACCACGACTCGGGCAGATCGAATGCGGGAGCGGGAACGCCTTCCGCAGCGAGTGGCGCGACGGCGGCGATGAGCCGCTCCGCGGCGCCCGCCCGATCCTTCCACCAGCCGTCGGGTCGCGATCCCACGACGTTCGCGGCGTCGACAATCACGACGGCCCGTCGCGTGAGCGACTCCCGGAGCGCCGGCCACGCCGCCTCGAATCCCGGGTGGAGGGGCAGCGCGTCGACATCGGCGAGCGCCACCCACTTGAGTTCGATGCTCTCAGGGTCCGTCGCGCGCGCATCGAACGGTTCGAGCACGTCGACGAGCACCGTCGCGTACGACCAGTACCCCAGGTCGAGAACGCTCGCGAACCGGGGCCGCACCGCTCCGTCGGGGACTCCGGCCTCCTCGGTCGCCTCTCGCAGGGCCCCCTCGAGCGCCGACTCGCCCTGATGGCGCGCGCCGCCCGGAAGTCCCCACGTCCCGCCGAAGTGAGACCACACGGCCCGGTGCTGCAGGAGGATGCCGCGCTCGGGGTCGAGCGCGAGGAGACCGGCCGCTCCGAAGAGACCCCAGAACCGTCGCCCGTCGGGCCCCTCGACCCAGCCATCGCCGCTGTCGGAGGAACCGCGCCGCGGCGGACTGTCTACTGGACCGGATACCATCCGTGTCAGTTTTTCATGAATACGCCCGCGCCGCTCACCCGATGTCCGCGCATGACGAGCCGCAACCCCTCGCCGCGGCGGGCGATCCGCGAGAGGGTCGAAGGAACCGCCGTCCCCGACCCCTTGGAGCGCCGAGCATGACGACGTACGGATTCCACTGTTCCCACGAGGAGATCGGCCCGCGGGCGATGCTCGACTGGGCCAAGAAGGCCGAACAGGCCGGCTTCACCGCCGCGATGTGCTCCGACCACCTCGCCCCCTGGAGCGAGCGGCAAGGGGAATCGGGCTTCGCCTGGTCGTGGCTCGGCGCCGCCCTCGAGAGCACCGATATGAGCTTCGGCGTCGTGAACGCGCCGGGACAGCGCTACCACCCCGTCATCATCGCCCAGGCGATCGCGACCCTCGGTCAGATGTACCCGGGCCGGTTCTGGACGGCTCTCGGCAGCGGCGAGGCCATGAACGAGCACGTCACCGGCGACCGCTGGCCGTCGAAGCCCGAGCGCAACGAGCGGCTGCTCGAGTGCGTCACGATCATCCGGGCGCTGCTCCGCGGCGAGGAGGTCTCGCACCGCGGCCACGTCACCGTGGACCGAGCGCGCGTCTGGTCCCTCCCCGAAGTCCAGCCGCTCCTCATCGGCACCGCGGTCACGCACCAGACGTCCGGGTGGGTCGCCTCATGGGCCGACGGCATGGCGACGATCGCCCAGCCCGAGGAGAAGCTCAAGCAGGTCATCGGTGCCTACCGCGAGAACGGCGGCACCGGCGAGGTCACGGTGCAGACACACTTGAGCGTCGCACCCACACACGACGCCGCGCTCGCCGAGGCGTACGACCAGTGGGCGTCGAACATCTTCAACCCGCCCGTCTGCTGGGACCTCGAGACACCCGAGGCGTTCGACGAGGTATCGCGCTACGTGACGCCCGACGACGTCGCGAAGTCCGTCTTCATCACCGCCGAGCCGGGCCCGCTCCTCGAGCACCTCGCGATGCTCGAGAGCTGCGGCGCGGACCGCATCTACCTCCACAACGTCGGCACCGAGCACGCCCACTTCCTGGAGATGATGTCGAACGACGTCTTCCCGAACCTGAACGTGGAGGTGACCGCATGAAGGTCACGGACACGAGCGACCTGTGGTGGAAGACCGCGGTCGTCTACAACCTCGACGTCGAAACCTACCTCGACTGGAACGACGACGGCGTCGGCGACTTCGAAGGGCTCGCCCATCGCATCGACTATCTCGCGGAGCTCGGTGTCACGTGCCTCTGGCTCGCCCCCTTCTACCCGTCGCCCCAGAAGGACAACGGCTACGACATCACCGACTACTACGGCGTCGACCCGCGCTACGGACATCTCGGAGACGTCGTCGAGGTGTTCCGGACGGCGAAGGACCGCGGGATCCGCATCATCGTCGACCTCGTCGTCAACCACACCTCCGACCAGCACCCGTGGTTCAGGGAGGCGCTCAAGGGGAAGGACAACCCGTATCGCGACTACTACCGCTGGCGCGATACCCCACCCAAGAATCAGAAGGAGAATGCCTTCCCCGATACCGAGGACGGCACGTGGTTCCTCGACGAGAAGTCGGGCCAGTACTATCGCCACTCCTTCTACCGGCACCAGCCCGACCTCAACACCGCGAACCCGGTGGTGCGCGACGAGATCGCGAAGATCATCGGCTTCTGGTTCCAACTGGGCGTCGACGGATTCCGTGTCGATGCAGTGCCTTACCTGCTCGACGACGACACCCCCGACGACCCGTACGACTTCCTGCGAACGGTCCGCCGCTACGTGGGTCGCCGCAGCGGCACCGGAATGCTCCTGGGCGAAGTCAATCTGCCGCACCATGAGCAGTTCGGCTTCTTCGGCGCCGAGGACGGTGACGGGCTCACGATGCAGTTCGACTTCGTCACGAACCAGGCGCTCTACCTCGCGCTCGCTCGCGAGGACGCCCGCCCGATCGCGACGTCACTGCAGTCCCGCCCGGTCCTCGCATCCAGCAATCAGTGGGGCAACTTCGTGCGTAATCACGACGAGCTGAACCTCAACCAGCTGAGTGAGGAGGAACGTCAGTTCGTCTTCGAGAAGTTCGCTCCCGAGGAATCGATGCGACTCCACGGGCGCGGCATCCGGCGCCGTCTCCCCCCGCTCATCGACAGCGACCCACGCCGCCTCGCGATGGTCTACAGCCTCATCTTCTCCTTGCCGGGCGCGCCCGTGCTGTATTACGGCGAGGAGATCGGGATGGGTGAGAACCTCGACCTCTCGGGCCGCGAGTCGGTGCGCTCCCCCATGCAGTGGTCCGATCAGGAGAACGGTGGGTTCTCGTCCGCACCGAAGCGGAAGCTCGTCACGGCGGTCACCGAGGGCGGCTTCGGCCCCGAGTATGTCAACGCCGCGCAACAGCGTCATGCCGACTCGTCCCTCTTCACGTTCATCCGCACGCTCGTCCAGGCGTATCGGAACTCGCCGGAGATCGGCTGGGGTGAGTTCGCGCTGCTCGAGCAGCCGCACGACGCGGTGCTCGCTCACTCGTTGCGCACGGACACGGGGCACCTCGTCGCCCTGCACAACCTCGGCTCCGAGGCGCACACTGTTCCGATCACCCTGGAGCGGATCGAGCCGGAGTCCCGCGTCGTCGACCTGTTCCACGACCATGTCCTCCAGCCCGACGGGAAGGGCCAGCTCGAGGTGCCGCTCGACGGTTACGGTCACCGGTGGTTCCGCGTCGTCCGCCCGGGCGACAAGCGCCTCACATAGTCCTCGTCAGCCCCGATTGCGTACGCAACGGGTGTCATCGCACCCGCCGATGTCCGTTGCGTACGCAAATGGGCGAAGGGGGTGGCGCGGGGTGAGAGCGGTCAGGCGGTGAAGACGCCCGCGAGGGTGCGCTTTCCG